>NZ_CP191251.1:2500-3240000 GCF_050410825.1 Micromonospora fluostatini | reverse complement strand
ATCACCTCCTTTCTAAGGAGCACCATCCGTCGAAAGGCGGTATGGAGCCCGCGACCTGCGAATGTCGGGTCGGGGTGCTCAGAGGCGGAGACACTGGCGAGTTTTTGTCCGGCAACGGTCGGGTCTGCTAGTACGGCCAGCTTTGGTTGGTGTGGAACGGAGTCCTGGTGCGGCTGGAGGGAAATGATGAGCACCCTGTTGGGTCCTGAAGGAACAACCACGGTTGGTGGTTGAGCTTTCGGAGCCTGTGACGAGTCGTGAGGGCTTGTTGGGCTGCCAGGCATGGCCTGGTGCCGCATACCGTCGGCCGGTTGGGTCGGGTCTTGGTGTGGTGCTGTGGGTTGTGGGTTGGTCGTTTGTTGAGAATTGCACAGTGGACGCGAGCATCTTTGTGGTCAAGTTGTCAAGGGCGAACGGTGGATGCCTTGGCACCAGGAGCCGATGAAGGACGTGGGAGGCCGCGATAGGCCTGGGGGAGCTGTCAACCAAGCTGTGATCCCAGGGTGTCCGAATGGGGAAACCTGGCATCAGTCATGTGATGTCACCCGCACCTGAATTCATAGGGTGTGTGGGGGGAACGCGGGGAAGTGAAACATCTCAGTACCCGTAGGAAGAGAAAACAATTGAGTGATTCCGTGAGTAGTGGCGAGCGAAAGCGGATGAGGCTAAACCGGTTGCGTGTGATACCTGTCAGGGGTTGCGTGGTCGGGGTTGTGGGACCCTGCTCAACAGGCTGACACCTGTTGGAGGAGTGAGAAAGCCAGTTGCTAGCTGAACAGTCTGGGAAGGCTGACCGTAGACGGTGAGAGTCCGGTAGGTGAAAGTGGCTGGTCTCCTGTGGGTGTTCCCGAGTAGCGGCGGACTCCTGAAATCTGCCGTGAATCTGCCAGGACCACCTGGTAAGCCTAAATACTTCCTGGTGACCGATAGCGGACGAGTACCGTGAGGGAATGGTGAAAAGTACCCCGGGAGGGGAGTGAAATAGTACCTGAAACCGTTCGCCTACAATCCGTCGGAGCCTTGCGGGGTGACGGCGTGCCTTTTGAAGAATGAGCCTGCGAGTTAGTGGCATGTGGCGAGGTTAACCCGTGTGGGGGAGCCGTAGCGAAAGCGAGTCTGAATAGGGCGATTCAGTCGCGTGTCCTAGACCCGAAGCGGAGTGATCTAGCCATGGGCAGGCTGAAGCGCGGGTAAGACCGCGTGGAGGGCCGAACCCACCAACGTTGAAAAGTTGGGGGATGACCTGTGGTTAGGGGTGAAAGGCCAATCAAACTCCGTGATAGCTGGTTCTCCCCGAAATGCATTTAGGTGCAGCGTCGTGTGTTTCTTGCCGGAGGTAGAGCACTGGATGGTCTAGGGGGCCCACAAGCTTACCGAAATCAGCCAAACTCCGAATGCCGGTAAGTGAGAGCGCGGCAGTGAGACTGCGGGGGATAAGCTTCGTAGTCGAGAGGGAAACAGCCCAGATCACCAGCTAAGGCCCCTAAGCGTGTGCTAAGTGGAAAAGGATGTGGGGTCGCATAGACAACCAGGAGGTTGGCTTAGAAGCAGCCACCCTTTAAAGAGTGCGTAATAGCTCACTGGTCAAGTGGTTCCGCGCCGACAATGTAGCGGGGCTCAAGTACACCGCCGAAGCTGTGGCATTCACATTTTAACCCCGCGGAGGCTTTCGGGTTTCCGTGCAGGTGTGTGGATGGGTAGGGGAGCGTCGTGCCGGGGGTGAAGCAGCCGAGTGATCGAGTTGTGGACGCGGCACGAGTGAGAATGCAGGCATGAGTAGCGAAAGAAGGGTGAGAAACCCTTCCGCCGGATGACCAAGGGTTCCAGGGCCAGGTTAATCCGCCCTGGGTGAGTCGGGACCTAAGGCGAGGCCGAGAGGCGTAGTCGATGGACAACGGGTTGATATTCCCGTACCCGCGAAGGAGCGCCCGTGATGAACCTCGTTGTGCTAACCACCCAAACCATTTGAGACCTTCAGGTTGATGGTGGGGAGGCTGGGAACCTGGCGGGTAGTAGTCAAGCGATGGGGTGACGCAGGAAGGTAGCTGAGCCCGGCCGGTGGTTGTGCCGGGGTAAGCGTGTAGGCCGTGTTGTAGGCAAATCCGCAACACATTGAGGCTGAGACGTGATGCCGAGCCGATTCAGGTGAAGTCAGTGATCCTATGCTGCCGAGAAAAGCCTCTAGCGAGTTCCGAGCGGCCCGTACCCCAAACCGACACAGGTGGTCAGGTAGAGAATACCAAGGCGATCGGGTGAACTGTGGTTAAGGAACTCGGCAAATTGCCCCCGTAACTTAGGGAGAAGGGGGGCCGGAGACGTGAAGCCCCGTGCGGGTGGAGCGTTGTATGGCCGCAGAGAGCAGGGGGAAGCGACTGTTTACTAAAAACACAGGTCCATGCGAAGAAGTAATTCGATGTATATGGACTGACGCCTGCCCGGTGCTGGAACGTTAAGGGGACCTGTTAGCTCTTCGGGGCGAAGCGGAGAACTTAAGCGCCAGTAAACGGCGGTGGTAACTATAACCATCCTAAGGTAGCGAAATTCCTTGTCGGGTAAGTTCCGACCTGCACGAATGGCGTAACGACTTCCCCACTGTCTCAACCACAGGCCCGGCGAAATTGCAGTACGAGTAAAGATGCTCGTTACGCGCGGCAGGACGAAAAGACCCCGGGACCTTTACTATAGCTTGACATTGGTATTTGAGTTAGCTTGTGTAGGATAGGTGGGAGCCGGTGAAGTCCATACGCCAGTATGGGTGGAGGCAATCTTGAAATACCACTCTGGTTGATTCGGGTATCTAACTTCGGGCCGTTATCCGGTTCAGGGACAGTGTCTGGTGGGTAGTTTAACTGGGGCGGTTGCCTCCTAAAAGGTAACGGAGGCGCCCAAAGGTTCCCTCAGCCTGGTTGGCAATCAGGTGTTGAGTGCAAGTGCACAAGGGAGCTTGACTGTGAGACTGACAGGTCGAGCAGGGACGAAAGTCGGGACTAGTGATCCGGCACTTGCGTGTGGAAGCGGTGTCGCTCAACGGATAAAAGGTACCCCGGGGATAACAGGCTGATCTTCCCCAAGAGTCCATATCGACGGGATGGTTTGGCACCTCGATGTCGGCTCGTCGCATCCTGGGGCTGTAGCAGGTCCCAAGGGTTGGGCTGTTCGCCCATTAAAGCGGTACGCGAGCTGGGTTTAGAACGTCGTGAGACAGTTCGGTCTCTATCCGCCGTGCGCGTAGGATACTTGAGAAGGGCTGTCCCTAGTACGAGAGGACCGGGACGGACGAACCTCTGGTGTGCCAGTTGTCCCGCCAGGGGCACGGCTGGTTGGCTACGTTCGGAAGGGATAACCGCTGAAAGCATCTAAGCGGGAAGCTCGCTTCAAGATGAGGTATCCCACCACACTTTGTGTGGGTAAGGCCCCCAGTGAGACGACTGGGTTGATAGGCCGGAGATGTAAGCTCGGTAACGGGTTGAGTTGACCGGTACTAATAGGCCGAGGACTTGACTACGAAGCTGCTACGCGTCCACTGTGCAACTCTTGACAAGCGAACAGCAGACCCGTGTGGGTGTTGTTTGATATGTCGATAGGGTTACGGCGGTTATGGCGGAGGGGAAACGCCCGGTTACATTCCGAACCCGGAAGCTAAGCCTTCCAGCGCCGATGGTACTGCACTCGGGAGGGTGTGGGAGAGTAGGACGCCGCCGGACATTCTTCCAGTCGAGGGCCGCCCCATCCGGGTCGGCCCTCGACTGCGTGGCGCCGTTTGTGGCGCAATCAGGAAGGAATTACCTGTGAGTTCAGAACCGCAGGGCGGAGACCGCCACCGGCGCTACGAGGAGCGCAGCGACCGTCCGCAGGCGCAGACCGGTGGGAGCCGACGCGACGACCGTCCGCCGTACCGGGGAAGCCGTGACGACCGTGGCGGCTCCCAGAGCCGGGACGGCGGCTTCCGGGGTGGCTCCGGTCGCCCGGGCGGGTACCGCTCCGACGACGCACGTGGCACCGACGGCCGTAACGGGCGTCCCACCGACGGACGCTCGGGTTCCCGCGACGGTGGTTCCTTCCGTGCCGGCGGCTTCCGGGGCGACCGCGACTCCTCCTCCGGCGGCTTCCGTGGCGGTGACCGGGACAGCCGGGGCCGGGACGACCGCCGCGACGGCGGGTTCCGTGGCGGTGACCGCCGTGAGGGCGGTTTCCGGGGCGACGACCGCCGTGAGGGTGGTTTCCGTGGCGGTGACCGCCGTGAGGGTGGCTTCCGTGGTGACGACCGCCGGGAGGGCGGGTTCCGCGGTGGTGACCGTCGCGAGGGCGGTTTCCGCCGCGACGACCGGGGCGAGAGTGGCTTCCGTGGTGACGACCGCCGGGAGGGCGGGTTCCGTTCGGGCGACCGGCGGGATGCTGGCTTCGGCGGCGGGGACCGCCGCGACAGCGCCCCCCGGAGCGACCGCCGGCCTGACGGCGTCCGGGGCGACGACCGTCGTGACGGCGGGTTCCGTCGGGACGACCGCGCCGGTGGTGGTTTCCGTGGCGGTGACCGTCGCGAGGGCGGCTTCCGTGGTGACGACCGTCGTGAGGGCGGGTTCCGTGGCGGTGACCGTCGTGAGGGCGGTTTCCGCCGCGACGACCGCGCGGAGGGCGGCTTCCGGGGCGGCGACCGCCGTGACAGCGCCCCTCGGGGCGACCGCCGCGAGAGCGACGCCCGGGGGGACCGGCGCCCTGGCGGCTTCCGTGACGACCGCCGGGACGAGGGTTTCCGGGGCGGTGACCGTCGTGAGGGCGGGTTCCGTCGGGACGACCGCGCCGGTGGTGGTTTCCGTGGCGGTGACCGTCGCGAGGGTGGCTTCCGGGGTGACGACCGCCGTGAGGGCGGTTTCCGCCGTGACGACCGGGGCGAGGGCGGCTTCCGGGGCGGCGACCGCCGTGCCAGCGCCCCTCGGGGCGACCGCCGCGAGAGTGGCTTCCGGGGCGATGACCGCCGGGACGGTGGTTTCCGGGGCGGCGACCGTCGCGAGGGTGGCTTCCGTGGCGACGACCGTCGTGAGGGCGGGTTCCGGGGCGGGGACCGTCGTGAGGGCGGTTTCCGCCGCGACGACCGTGCCGGGGGTGGCTACCGCAGCGGCGAGCGGGGTGACACCGCTCGCCGGGAGGGCGGCTTCCGGGGCGACCGCGACGGTGGCTACCGGGGCGAGCAGGGGCGGCGGTTCGACCGGTCGGCCGACGAGCGGGGTGGGTACCGGGACCGGCCGTACCGTGACGAGCGCGGGGACGCCGGCGACCGGCGGCGGGACGACGAGACGGACCGTACGGAGGCGCCGGTCCTGTCGGACGAGATCGTCGCCACCGACCTGGACCAGGCCGTCCGGGCCGAGCTGCTGTCCCTGGCCAAGCCGGTCGCGGAGACCGTCGCCCGGCACCTGGTGGCCACCGGCAAGGTGATCGACGAGGACCCGGCCGAGGCGTTGGCCCACGCGCTGGCGGCCCGCCGGCTGGCCTCGCGCATCTCCGCCGTCCGCGAGGCGGTCGGGCTGGCCGCGTACCACGCCGGGGAGTGGCAGACGGCGATCGCCGAGCTGCGCACGTACCACCGGATGACGGGGGTGCAGAGCCACCTGGCGGTGCTCGCCGACTGCGAGCGGGCGTTGGGCCGGCCGGAGCGGGCGATCGACCTGTTCCGGGGCGCCGACCGGGACACGCTGGAGCCGGCGGTCGCGATCGAGCTGCTGATCGTGGCGGCCGGGGCGCGGGGCGACCTGGGCCAGAAGGACGCCGCGGTGGCCATGCTCCAGGTCCGCGAGCTGACCAGCGAGTCCACCGAGCCGTGGACGGCCCGCCTGCGCTACGCGTACGCGGACGCGCTGCTCGCCGTCGACCGGCGCGAGGAGGCGCGGGAGTGGTTCTCCCGGGCTGCCGACGCCGACGCCGAGGGGGAGACCGACGCCGCCGAGCGGCTGCTCGAACTCGACGGTGTGGTCATCGAGGGTGACGACGACGAGGACGAGGTGCCGGTGGAGGACGAGGTGGCCACCGGTCCCGGTGCCCCGGGCGCCGTGCCGGCGCGGCCCGACGCCGAGCTGAGCGCCGACGGCTCCGCCGACGACGCGGACCCGACGGCCGAGCCGGGCACCGGCGACCTGCCGGACGAGGGCACCGACACCGACCCGGCCGAGCCGGTCGCCGTCGTCCAGGACGCGGTCGTCCAGGACACGCCCGACCGGAACCCGGTCGACGGGGCGACGGTGACCCGGGCCGGCGACGACGCGGGTACCTCCCCGGTGGCCGATGTCGAGGACCGGGCCGCCGGCTCCGGTGCCACCGTCGACCAGGCGGAGGCCACGGGCGGGGCTGCCGCGCCGGCCCAGGCCGCCGACGAGTCGGTGGCGGAGCGGCGGTGAACGACACGCCCACCGGGCCGCTGGCCGACGGGTACGCCCTGGTCGTCTTCGACCTGGACGGGGTCATCTACCTGATCGACCGGCCGATCCCCGGCGCGGTCGAGGCGGTGGGCCGGTTGCGCGCCGACGGGCGGGCGATCGCGTACGCGACGAACAACGCCTCCCGGCGCGCCGCCGAGGTGGCGGACCTGCTGACCGGGATCGGCGTGCCGGCCACCCCGGAGGAGGTGCTCACCTCGGCGGCGGCCGCCGCCCAGGTGCTCCGGGACCGGCTGCCGGCCGGGTCGGCGGTGCTGGTGGTCGGCGCCGAGGCGCTGCGGGCGGAGATCCGCGCGGTCGGGCTCACCCCGGTCACCCACGCCGACGACGCGCCCCTGGCCGTGGTGCAGGGGTACGGGCCGCAGGTCGGCTGGGCCGACCTGGCCGAGGCCTCCATCGCGGTGCGCTCCGGCGCGGTCTGGGTGGCCACCAACACCGACCGGACCCTGCCCAGTGGGCGCGGCCCGCTGCCGGGCAACGGTTCCCTGGTGGCGGTGCTGCGGACCGCGTTGGGCCGGGAGCCCGACCTGGTGGTGGGCAAGCCCGAGCCGGCGTTGTTCGTCACGGCCGCCCGGCGGGTGCCGGACGGGCGGGCGCTGGTCGTGGGCGACCGGCTGGACACCGACATCGAGGGCGCCTGCCGGGCCGGGTTGGACAGCCTGCTCGTCCTCACCGGGGTCAGCGACGTGGCCGAGTTGCTCGCGACCGGCCCCGGCCGCCGACCGACGTACGTCGCCGCCGACCTGTCCGGGCTCTTCGACCCGGCGGCCGTGGTGCGGGTCGTCGGCGGCCCGGACGGGGCGCCGGCGACCGGGCCGGAGTGGGCCGGCTGGTCGGTGTCGAGCCGCGACGGCGGGCTGGAGCTGACCGGTTCCGGTCGTCCGTTGGACGCGGTGGCCGCGCTCTGCGCCGCCGCCTGGTCGACCGGCACCGCCGAGGCGGACAGCGCCGTGGCCGGCCCGGTGGTACGGGCGGGCTCGCCGGAGGCCGCGCGAGCGCTGACGGCCCTGGGGTTGTCGCGGGCCCGGCCGGCCTGACCCGGCGCGTGGCCGGCCCCGTCGGTTCCCGGGTGGCCTGACCGGGGCGCGGCCGGCCCCGGCGGCGTCAGAGCAGCTTGCGGAGCTTCATCAGGTCGAACGGGTTCGCCTTGATGTTGACCCGGCGGGTGGCCACCGCCTTGGTGACGTCGAGTTCGCCACGGACCAGGGCGAGCAGGTCGTCGCTGGTGGCGCTCAGGGCGATCTTCGCCTTCGGGTCGTCGCCGTCGGTGAGCCCGAGCAGCCGACCGCCGGTCAGCCGGCCGTGGAAGGCGGTGTCCAGGTCGGTGATCCGGCACGCCAGCGTCCGGTCCAGGTCGATGCGTTCCCGCACGGCGTCGGCGTTGCGTTCCAACCGGGCGGCGAGATCCTGCAACGCCTGCCGGCACTCGTCCACGCTGGCCACCATCGTCTCCTCACCGCACGCCACACCGTTTCCCGGCACCGTACCGCACGGGGGGTCGCGCGGTGCCCGGTAGCGTGACACCTGGACACCTCACCCCGTGGAAGGACTCAGGCATGCAGGACGCGTGGCGCGCCTACCTCGAGCTGGCCATGGGCCTGACGGAGGCGCCCCGGAAGAGGGCCCAGGACGTCGCGCGGCGGCTGGTCGGGTCGGGCGGGGCGACCGCGGCCCAGCTCCAGGCGCTGGCGGAGGAACTGGTCTCCACCGGGGCGGCGAACCGGGAGGCGTTGACCAAGCTGGTCCGGTTCGAGGTGGACCGGGCGCTCGGCGCGGTGGGCCTGGCCACGGCCGACGAGGTCGCCGAGCTGACCCGGCGGGTGCACGAGCTGGAACGGCAGTTGCGGGAGGCGAGGACCGGCGGTCCCGCCGTGGCGCCGGACACCGCGCCGGAGGCCTTCCCGACGGAGCCGTCACCGGTCGCCGCGTCGGCGCGGGCCGGTGAGTCCGGGGCTGCGGATTCCGGGCCGGCGGCTGCGGAGCCTGCGGCTGGACAGGCCGGTGCGGGGGCGCCGGCGGCCCCGCCCGAGGGCGCGGTGGCCCGCAAGGCGGTGGCGAAGAAGGCCGTGGCGAAGAAGGCGGTCAAGAAGGCGCTGGTGAAGAAGGAGCCGGCCGAGGTGACCCCGGTGCGTGACGAGGAGGAGGCCGGTGGCCCGGCCTCCCGGCCGGTGCCGGGGGCGCCGGCCCGCCGGCAGCCCACGGACGGTGACGCGTGACGGCGGGCCCGGGGCCCCGACCCGGCCCTCCGCCGGGGGGTGGCACCGGCCCGGCCGGGCCGCGGCCCGGTCCGCCCGGCCACGGCGTCCCGCGTCCCGGCCCGTCCGGTCCGGCGGGCCCACGCCCGGGGCCGCCGCCGATGCCACCGGCGGAGGGCGACGAGGCGCGGCACCCGGCGGTGGAGGCGGCCGTGCGGGCGCTGGCGAACGCCGCCGCGCTCTCCCCGGCCGACCAGATCGCCCAGTACGAGGCGGCGTACCAGACGTTGAGCGAGACCCTCGCCACCATCGACCGGGCCTGAGGAGGCCAGAGAACCGTGGCACGTCGTAACCGGTTGGACGCCGAACTCGTCCGCCGAGGTCTGGCCCGGTCCCGGGAACAGGCCGCCGCGCTGGTGGAGGCCGGCCGGGTCCAGGTCCGGGGGACACCGGCCCGCAAGGCCGCCGCGATGGTCGACCTGGCCGACGCGGTGCTGGTCACCGGGGAGGATCCGAGCACCGAGTACGTCTCCCGGGGCGGGCACAAGCTGGCCGGCGCGTTGGCCGCGTTCGCCCCGGCGGGGCTGCGGGTGACCGGCCGGCGCTGCCTGGACGCGGGGGCGTCGACCGGCGGGTTCACCGACGTGCTGCTGCGCGCGGGTGCGGCCGAGGTGGTCGCGGTGGACGTCGGGTACGGCCAGCTCGCCTGGTCGCTGCGCACCGACGAGCGGGTCCGGGTGCACGAACGCACCAACGTGCGCGCGCTGACCCCGGAGCTGATCGGCGGCCCGGTCGAGCTGACCGTGGCGGACCTGTCGTTCATCTCGTTGCGGCTGGTGCTGCCGGCCCTGGCCGGGTGCACCAGCGACGACGGTGACCTGGCCCTGATGGTGAAGCCGCAGTTCGAGGTGGGCCGGGAGCGGGTCGGTGCGGGCGGGGTGGTCCGGGACCCGGAGTTGCGGGCCGAGGCGGTGCTCGCGGTGGCGGCCGCGGCCGCCGAGGCGGGGCTGGGGTTGGCCGACGTGGCGGCCAGCCCGCTGCCGGGGCCCAGCGGCAACGTGGAGTTCTTCGTATGGTTGCGCCGGGGCGCGCCGCCGGCCGACCCGGAGCGGGTACGGGCCGTGGTGGCGGCCGGGCCGGCGGCTCCGGTACGGTCCGGCGACCGGTCGGAGGCGACTGCCGAGGAGGTAGCGGGGTGAACGCGAGGGGCCCGGCGGGCCGGACCGCGCTGCTGGTGACCCACACCGGTCGACGGCGCAGCACCGAGCACGCCCGCACGGTGGCGGCGGACCTGATCGCCGCCGGTTTCGAGGTCCGGGTGGTCGCCGAGGAGGCCGACGACCTGGACCTGCCCGGCGTGGTGCCGGTGACCGGTCCGGAGGCGGCCGAGGGCGCCGAGATCGTCTTCGCGCTGGGCGGTGACGGCACGTTCCTGCGGGCGGCGGAGCTGGCCCGGCCGGCGAAGGCGCCGCTGCTCGGCATCAACCTGGGCAAGGTCGGTTTCCTGGCCGAGGCGGAGATCGACGACCTGGACGTCGCGGTGCGGGACGTGGTCGGGCGCAACTACACGGTGGACGAACGGCTCACCCTGGACGTGACCGCCGAGTTCGACGGCGGCCCGACGATCGAGTCGTGGGCGCTGAACGAGATCAGCGTGGAGAAGGGCGAGCGGGCCCAGATGCTGGAGCTGCTCGTCGACGTGGACGGTCGTCCGCTGTCCCGGTACGGCTGCGACGGGGTGGTCTGCGCCACGCCGACCGGCTCCACCGCGTACGCGTTCTCCGGTGGTGGCCCGGTGGTCTGGCCGGAGGTGGAGGCGCTGCTGCTGGTGCCGATCAGCGCGCACGCGCTGTTCAGCCGGCCGTTGGTCACCGCGCCCACGTCGACCTTCGCCATCACGGTGGACCCGTTCACCACCCTGGCCGTGCTCTGCTGTGACGGGCGGCGGGTCTACGACCTGCCGCCGGGGGCGCGGGTGACGGTGCGGCGGGGGGCGCTGCCGGTGCGGATCGTGCGGTTGCGGGCCCGGCCGTTCACCGACCGGCTGGTGGCCAAGTTCGGGTTGCCGGTGCACGGCTGGCGCGGTAACCGTCGTTGACCCGACAGCCCCGGTCGGGGGCCGCCGGGACGGCGGGTGACCTGCGTCGCCCCGTGCCTGGTCGGGGCGGGGGCGGGCCGGTCCGGGGTGGGAACACGCGCCGTGCCGGCTGGTCAACTGTCGGGGCCCGCGTCTACTGTCGGGTGCTGTGCTGGAAGAGCTGCGCATCACCGGACTGGGCGTCATCGAGGACACCACGCTGCCGCTGGCCGACGGGATGAACGTCATCACCGGCGAGACCGGGGCCGGCAAGACGATGGTGGTGACCGGCCTCGGCCTGCTCTTCGGCGGCCGGGCCGACGCCGGCCGGGTCCGGGCCCAGCCCGGTCGGGCGGTGGTGGAGGGCCGGTTGCGGCTGCGGGGCCGGGTGGCGGAGTCCGTGCACACCCGGATCAGCGACGCGGGCGGGGAGCCGGACGACGACGGTGCGGTGCTGTTGAGCCGGACGGTCACCGTGGAGGGCCGTTCCCGGGCGCACCTGGGTGGGCGGAGCATGCCGGTGGCGATGCTCGGCGAGGTGGGTGAGCAGGTGGTGGCCGTGCACGGCCAGTCCGACCAGTTGCGCCTGCTGCGGCCGGCCGAGCAGCGGGCCGCGCTGGACCGGTTCGCCGGCCCGGAGCACGAGAAGCTGCTCGACGCGGTGCGGGAGGCGTACGCGGGGTGGCGACGGGTGGTCGACGACCTGGCTGACCGGCGTGGCAACGCCCGGGCCCGGCACCAGGAGGCCGACCTGCTCCGGTTGGGCCTGGACGAGATCACCCGGGTCGATCCGCAGCCCGGCGAGGACGACGAGCTGAAGGTGGAGGCGCAGCGGCTGGAGCACGCCGAGGGGCTGCGCACGGCGGCGGCGTTGGCGTCGCTGTGTGTGGCGGGCCCCCCGGAGCCGACCGACGAGACGCCGGACGCCACGGCGCTGCTGGGCACCGCCCGGCGGACGTTGGAGGCGCAGGCCGGCACCGACCCGGCGCTGGGTGAGCTGGCGGCCCGGCTGGAGGAGGCGGCGACGCTGGTCGGGGACGTCTCGGCCGAGTTGTCGGCGTACCTGGCGGCGCTGGACGCGGATCCGGCCCGGTTGCAGGCGGTCTACGAGCGGCGGGCGGCGCTGCGGGCGTTGACCCGCAAGTACGCCGACGACGTGGACGGGGTGATCGCCTGGGCGGAGCGGGCCCGGACCCGGCTGTCGGAGCTTGACGGCTCCGACGACCTGCTCGACGAGCTGGACCGGGAGGCGACCCGGCTGGCCGGGGAGGTGGCCGACCTGGCGGGGCGGCTGTCGACCTCGCGGCGGGAGGCGGCGGGTCGCTTCGCCGAGCAGGTGACCGTGGAGCTGGCGGGGTTGGCGATGCCGCACGCCCGGATCGAGGTGGGGGTGCTGCCCCGCCCGGCCGGCCGGGCCGAGCCGACGCTGCTGGTGAACGGGGTCGAGGTGGGCGTCGGCCCGGACGGCGGGGACGAGGTCGAGCTGCGGCTGCTGGCCCACCCGGGCGCGCCGGCGCTGCCGTTGCAGCGGGGGGCCTCCGGGGGTGAGTTGTCCCGGGTGATGCTCGCCATCGAGGTGGTCTTCGCCGGGTCGGGCGGTCCGCCGACGTTGGTCTTCGACGAGGTGGACGCCGGGGTCGGCGGGCAGGCGGCGGTGGAGATCGGCCGGCGGCTGGCCCGGCTGGCCCGCAGCCACCAGGTGCTGGTGGTGACCCATCTGCCGCAGGTGGCGGCGTTCGCCGACCGGCATCTGGTGGTGGCGAAGGACACCGGGGGCGCGGTGACCACGAGCGGGGTGCGGGTGGTGGAGGACACCGCGCGGGCGCGGGAACTGGCCCGGATGTTGGCCGGCCTGCCGGACTCGGATCTGGGGATCGCGCACGCCGAGGAACTGCTCGCGGTGGCGGCCCGGGAGCGGCGGGGCTGATCCTGCTTTGTGAGCGCAAGCACACCGCCGGCGGCACGGGTGTGCTTCCCTGGGTAGGCGGCCCTGCTCAGGCATGTCGCGACGGAATTGCCTGCCTCACATGCCAGGATGGTCAGGATGCGTCTACCCACGTTGCGCCGGACCCGGAACGCGGAACCGGGCCGGGTTCTCGGCACCGCACGCCTCGACCGCCGCACGAAACGGCTGGTCGGCCGGCTCCGCCCCGGTGACATCGCGATCATCGACCACGTCGACCTGGACCGGGTCGCCGCCGACTCGTTGGTCGCCGTCGGTGTCGCCGCGGTGCTCAACGCCAAGCCGTCGGTGTCCGGTCGGTATCCGAACCTGGGGCCGGAGGTGCTGGTCGAGGCCGGCATCCCGCTGCTCGACGATCTGGGTGAGGGGGTGTTCGAGCGGGTCCGGGAGGGCGACGTCGTCCGGATCGAGGGCAACACCGTCTTCGTCGGCGACGACCCGGTGGCGCACGGCAGCCTCCAGGACGCCGAGACGGTGGCCAAGGCCATGGCCGACGCCCGGGAGGGCCTGTCGGTGCAGTTGGAGGCGTTCGCCGCCAATACCATGGACTACCTGCGGCAGGAACGGGACCTGCTGCTGGACGGGGTGGGCGTACCGGAGATCCGGACCCAGGTCCAGGGCCGGCACTGCCTGATCGTGGTGCGGGGGTACGACTACAAGGCCGACCTGGACGTGCTGCGCCCGTACATCCGGGAGTACAAGCCGGTGCTGATCGGGGTGGACGGCGGGGCGGACGCGCTGGTCGAGGCGGGGTACACCCCCGACATGATCATCGGGGACATGGACTCGGTCACCGACGACGTGCTGCGCTGCGGCGCGGAGGTGATCGTGCACGCGTACCCGGACGGGCGGGCGCCGGGCCTGGCCCGGGTGAACGGCCTGGGTGTGTCGGCGATCACCTTCCCGGCGGCGGCGACCAGCGAGGACCTGGCGATGCTGCTGGCCGACGAGAAGGGCGCGTCGCTGCTGGTGGCGGTCGGCACGCACGCCACGCTGGTGGAGTTCCTGGACAAGGGGCGGGGCGGGATGGCCTCCACGTTCCTGACCCGGTTGAAGGTCGGTGGCAAACTGGTCGACGCCAAGGGCGTCAGCCGGCTGTACCGGCAGAGCATCTCCGGCTCGTCGTTGCTGCTGCTGGTCCTGTCGGCGGTGGCCGCGATGGCCTCCGCGGTGGCGGTCTCCACCGTCGGTCAGGCGTATTTGGGCGTGGCCTCCGAATGGTGGAACAATTTTGTGTTCCAGCTCGGCCAGCTCTTCTAGCTCCCGACCGATAGAGGCTGTAAGCGTGATCAACTTCCGGTACCACGTGGTGTCCCTGACCGCGGTCTTCCTGGCGCTGGCGATCGGCCTGGTGGTGGGTACGGCGGCCCTCAACGGCCCGGTGGTCGACTCGATCAAGGAGCGGGTCAACGGGCTGAGCAAGGACAACCAACTGTTGCGTCAGTCGGTGCAGAACATGCAGAAGGAGCTGGAGCAGGAGGAGGAGTTCGCCGCCGACATGGCGCAGGTCTTCCTGCCGGGTCAGCTCACCGACCGGCGGGTGCTGGTGCTGAGCCTGCCGTCCGGCCGTGACCAGACCGACGCCGTGCTGGAGATGCTGCGGATCTCCGGGGCGAACGTCGTGGGCCGGGTGGACCTGGAGGACAAGTTCATCGAGCCGGAGAACAACAACAACCTGATGGAGCTGGCGACCACGGCGGCCCGGCCGACCGCGCCGGCCACCGGGCTGCCGGGCAACGGGCACGGGGTGGAGACCTCCAGCGCGCTGCTGGCCAGTGTGCTGCTGGACCGCGCCGAGGGTGTGACACCGGTCACCGACGCCGACCGTCGGGCGGTGCTGGCCGCGTACATCAACGCCGGGTACGTGGCCGCCGAGGACCGGGTGGGCGGGCCGGCGGAGGCGGTGATCGTGGTCAGCGGCCAGCCGTACGTGGACAAGGACTTCGGCAAGAAGGACGAGTCGGTGGTGAAGGTCGCCGAGCAGTTCGACCGGAACGGGGCGACCGTGGTGGCCGGCAACGGGTGGACCGGCGGGAACCTGGTGGCCATCGTGCGTGGCGACCCGGTGCTGTCGCAGTCGATCTCCACGGTCGACAACGCCAACACGGTGACGGGCCAGTTGGTCACGGTCCTGGCGTTGGTGCAGCAGGTGACCGAGAAGAAGGCCGGACAGTACGGCGTGGGCGACAACGCCGCCGCGCGGATGCCTAAACTGCCCGAGTGAGCCGACGATCCCCTTTCCTGCCGGGATTCCACCACCTCGTGACGGGAGTGCCCGCGTGAGCCTGCTGGGACGGTTGCTGGTCGCGGGCGCCGGGGCCGCCGCCGCGCGGTACCTGCTGCGGGAGGTCCGCAGCGCGCCGGTCGGGCCGCAGTTGGAGCGGACGAACTTCCGGGGCCGGACGGTGACCCTGGCCGCCGGGCCGGCGCTGGCCGCCGGGGCGGCGGGGGCCGGGGCGCTGGGCGCGCCGAGCGTGCCCGCCGGGGCGGCGGCGCTGGTGGCCGGGGTCGGCGCCGGCGCGGTCGGGCTCTACGACGACGTGGTGGGCGCACGGCCGGAGCAGAAGGCGGCGAAGGGGTTCGCCGGGCACCTGGCGGCGCTGCGGGAGGGGCGGGTCACCGCCGGCCTGGTCAAGGTCGTCGGGGTGGGCGCGGCCGGTCTCGGCGCGGCGGCGCTGCTCGCCGCCGACCCGACCGTGCGGGCGCACCGGCACCGGCAGCGGCAGGGCGTCGTGGGCCGGACGGTGGACGTGCTGCTCGGCGCTGGCGTGGTCGCCGGCACCGCGAACCTGGTCAACCTGCTCGACCTGCGGCCGGGGCGGGCGGTGAAGTCGGGACTGCTGCTCGGCGCGCCGCTGACCCGGGGCCCGCACGGCGGCATCGCCGCCGGGGCGGTGGGCGCCGCGGCCGGGCTGCTCGACGCGGACCTCGACGAGCGGGTGATGGTCGGCGACAGCGGCGCGAACGCGCTGGGCGCCCTGCTCGGGGTCGGCCTGGCGGCGCGGTGCGGCCCGGTGGGCCGGGCGGCGGCGCTGGCCGTGCTCGCCGGGCTGACCGCGGCCAGCGAGAAGGTCAGCTTCACCCAGGTCATCGCGCGGACCCCGGGCCTGCGGGAGCTGGACGAGCTGGGCCGCCGCCGCGACTGACGTGACGACCCCGGCTCCCCTCGCCGGCGCCGGCCGGGTGGCCGGAGCGGCCACCCTCATCGCCGTGCTGACCGTGCTCAGCCGGCTCGCCGGTTTCGGCCGGACCGCCGTGTTCACCTGGACGCTCGGCCCCACCGACCTGGGTGGGGCCTACGTGGCGGCCAACGCGGTGCCGAACTTCATCTTCGAGATCGTCGCCGGTGGGGCGCTGGCCAGCCTGGTCGTGCCGGTGCTGGCCGGCGCGGTCGCCGCCGGGGACCGGGCGGCGGTGGCCCGGACCACCTCCGCGCTGCTGACCTGGACGGTGTGTCTGCTGGTGCCGCTGGCGGTGCTGGTGGCGCTGCTGGCCGGGCCGATCGTCGGGCTGGTCGGTGCCGGTCTGTCACCCGAGCAGCAGGAGACCGGTGCCCGGATGCTGCGGGTGTTCGTCCCGCAGCTTCCGCTGTACGGGGTCGGGATCGTGCTGACCGGCGTGTTGCAGGCGCACCGCCGGTTCGCCTGGCCGGTGCTGGCGCCGCTGCTGTCCAGCCTCACCGTGGTCGGCGTGTACCTCGGGTTCACCGCCGCCGAGGGGCGGTTCGCCACCATCGCCGGGACGTCCGTGCCGGGTGAGCTGCTGCTGTCGGCGGGTACCACGCTCGGCGTGGTGGTGCTGTCGCTGTCGCTGCTGGCGCCGCTGTCGCGGCTGGGGCTGCGGATCCGGCCCGGGTTCGCCTTCCCGGCCGACGCGCGGACCCGGGTGGGTGGGCTCGCGGTGGCCGGGGCGTGCACCGTGACGGCGCAGCAGGTGGCGTTGATCGTCAGCCTCAACCAGGTGACCTACGGCGGGTCGGGTGACCCGGTGGTGTACCAGCTCGCCCAGACGGTCTACCTGCTGCCCTGGGCGGTGCTGGCGGTGCCGCTGGCGGTGGCGGCGTACCCGACGCTCGCCGCGGCCCGGGCCACCGGGGACGAGGAGACCTACCGGCGGACCCTGGCCCCGGCGGCGCGCGGGGTGCTGCTGTTCAGCGCCCTCGGCGCCGCCGCGCTGGTCGGCACGGCGGCGCCGGTCGGGGCGTTCTTCTTCACCGGCGACGCCGCCGGGGTGGCGGCCGGGGCGATCGTCGGCTTCGCGCCGGGGCTGGTCGGCTACGGGCTGCTCGCCGTGCTCACCCGGGCCCTGTACGCCCGGGGGGAGGCCCGCGCGGCGACGGTGGCGACGGTGGCCGGCTGGCTGCTGGTGCCGGTGGCGGCCCTGCTGCTCGCCGCGGTGCTGCCGCTGAGCCAGCGGGTGCTCGCGGTCGCGGTGGCCAACTCGGTGGGGATGACGCTGCTCGGCGTCCTGCTGGTCGTCGCGGTCCGGCGCACGGCGGGGCGGGCGGCGCTGGCCGGCCTGGGCCGGGCGGCGGTCGCGGCGACCCTGGCCGGGGTGCCGGCCGCGCTCGTCGGCGCCGCCGTCGCGGCGTGGCTGGCCGGCGCGACCGACGGCACCCCGGCGAAACCGGTGGCACTCGGTCAGGGCATGCTGTCGGGAGCCGTGGTGGGTGCGATCTTCCTCGCCGTGGCCCTGGTGATCGACCGGCGGGACGTGCGGCCCCTGATCGACGGGGTGCTGCGCCGCCTCGGCGGGGCGGCCCGGCGCGGTGGCGCGGCCCGTCCCGGTGGGCCCGAGGACGACGGTCCCCCCGAGCGGGGTGACGGGAAGGAGACGGTGTCCCGGTGAGCGCGCGGCGCGAGGTTGGAAGGCGGGCCCGGTGACCGACTCCGTGATCGCGGACGGCGGCGGGGCGGACGTGTCGCCCCGGTGGCCCGGCGCGGTGGCCCTGGTCCTCGCCTCCAGCACCGGCGGGGTCGGGCAGCACGTGCGCTCGGTGGCCCGGGGGCTGACCGCCGCCGGGGTCGCCGTGCTGGTGTGCGGGCCCGCCGCCACCGAGGAGCAGTTCGCCTTCACCGGCGTCGGGGCGCGGTTCGTTCCGGTGGAGATCCCGGCCACGCCGACGCCGGCCGACGCGCGGGCCGTGGTCGCGCTGCGGCGGACCCTGGCCACCGTCGCCGTCGACGTGGTGCACGCCCACGGCCTGCGGGCCGGTCTGGTCGCCGTGCTCGCCCGCCCGGCGGTGCCGCTGGTGGTGACCTGGCACAACGCGGTGCTCGCCGGAGGGCTGCGGGGCCGGTTGTCGCGGCTGGCCGAGCGGACGGTCGCCCGGTCGGTGCGGGTGGGCCTGGGCGCCTCCGCCGACCTGGTCGAGCGGGCCCGGGCGCTGGGCGCGGCCGACGCCCGGCTCGCGCCGGTCGCCGCGCCGACGCTGCCCGCGCCCCGGCGACGCCGGGCCGCCGTGCGGGCCGAGTTCGGGGTGGTCGGCGCGCAGCCCCTGGTGCTCTCCGTCGGCCGGCTGCACCCGCAGAAACGGTACGACGTCCTGGTCGACGCCGCCGCCCGGTGGCGGACCCGGACCCCGTCGCCGGTGGTGGTGGTCGCCGGCAGCGGCCCGGCGTACCTGCCGGTCGCCGCGCGGATCTCCGCCGCCCGCGCCCCGGTGACCCTGCTCGGGCACCGCGACGACGTGGCCGACCTGCTGGCCGGCGCGGACGTGGCCGTGGTGACCAGCGACTGGGAGGCCCGGCAGTTGTTCGCCCAGGAGGCGCTGCGGGCCGGGGTGCCGCTGGTGGCGACCGAGGTCGGCGGCCTGCCGGACCTGGTCGGGGACGCGGCGCTGCTGGTGCCGGCCGGGGACGTGGACGCGGTCGACACGGCGGTGCGGAGCCTGCTCGACGACCCGGCGCTGCGCGCCGACCTGGCCGCCCGGGGTCGGGCGCGGGCCGGCACCTGGCCGACCGAGCAGGACACCGTCGCCGACCTGGCCGCCCTCTACGCCGAACTGGTCCCCGCGCCGGCACGGCGGGGCGCGGACCCGGCCGCCGGCACCCCGTCGACGGGACGCCGGTGATGCCGCGCCGGGTGTCGCCGACGCTGCTGCGCCGCGCCGCGCCGATCCTGCTGACCCTGGTCGTGGTGGCGCTGGCGGTCACCGCGCTGACCGTCCGGCCGGGCACCGGCACCCCGCAGCGCAGCGCCGACTACGTGGTCCTGGTCGGGATGGCCGGGCTGCGCTGGGACGACGTCGACCCGGAGACCACGCCGACGCTGTGGCGGATGGCCCGGGAGGGCTCGATCGGGTCCCTGTCGGCGCGCTCCGCGCAGCGCCCCACCTGCCCCGTCGACGGGTGGTTGACGTTGGGTGCCGGCAACTACGCGGCCTGGGACGGCAGCCGCCCGCCGGACGCCTGCCCGGTGGACGGGGTGGTGGTCGAGCAGCCCGACGGGATCGGCGCGAACCTGCCCGGCCAGGAGAGCGTGGTGCTGCACAACCAGGACCGGCTCCCCTGGGGCGCGGTGCCCGGGGCGCTGTCGGAGTCGGTGCGCTGCTCGGTCGCGGTGGGCCCGGGCGCGGCGGTGGCCGCGGCCCGGCCGTTCGGCCGGGTGGACCGGTACGCCCCGGGGCTGCCGGACGACCCGGCGGAACTGCTCGGGTCCTGCGTGCTCAGCATCGTCGACCTGGGCACGGTCGCCGGGGAGGACCGGGCGGTCCGGGCCGAGGCGGTCCGCCGCGCCGACGCCGACCTGGCCCGGGTGCTCGCCGCCCGGCCGCCGAGGTCCCTGGTCGTGGTGGCCGGGGTCGCCGACACCGAGCAGCCGTCGCGGCTGCACGTGGTGGTCGCCGACGGGCCCGGCTGGGAGAACGGCTGGCTGACCTCGGCGACCACCGCCCGTCAGGGCTACCTGCAACTGGTCGACCTGGCGCCGACCGCGCTCGCCGTGCTGGGCCGCCCGATGCCGGAGCGGCTGTTCATCGGCCGGCCGGCGACGTCGGTGGAGGGCCGGCCGGCGGACCTGGCGAGCGCGATCAGCGCGTCGGCCGACGCCGACCGGGAGGCCGGCGCGCAGCGACGGGTGGCGGACTGGTACTTCGTGGTCCTCGCGGTGGGGCAGGTGCTGCTCGCGCTGGCGGTGCTGCCGGTGCTGCGCCGGGCCCGCCGCCAACCCGGCCCGGTGGGGCCGCAACCGGCGTCGCCGCGGGTGGTGGCCGTGGTGGAGGTGCTGCTCGTGGCCGCCGCGCTGGCGGTGCCGGCGGCGCTGCTGGCCGACCTGGTGCCGTGGTGGCGGGGCGAGCACGCCGGCTGGTCCTTCGCCCTGGTGACGGTGGTGGTGCTGGTCGCCGCGACCACGCTGGTGCGCCGGGCGCCCGGGCACGCGGCGACGTTGGGGCCGCTGGGCGCGGTCGCCGGGCTCGCCACCCTGGTCGTCGGCGCGGACGTGCTCACCGGGGCGCGGTTGCAGCTCAACGGGGTGGTCGGGTACTCGGCGTTGCAGGGGGGCCGGTACGCCGGGCTGGGCACCGTCGGGCTGGGGGTCTTCGTCGCGGGGGCGCTGCTGTCGGCGGGCTGGCTGGCCCAGCGGGTCCGGCGGGAGTGGCGGCCGATGGTGATGGTCGCCGTCGGTGGCGCGGCCGTGGTCGTGGTGGGCAGCCCGTACCTGGGGTCGGACTCGATCGGGGCGATCGCGTTGACCGCCGGGGTGAGTGTGGCCGCGGTGATCAGCGCGGGCGGCTGGTTGACGATCAGCCGGCTGGCCTGGGCGACGATGGCCGCGTTGGCGGTGACCGTCGGGTTCGCCGTGCTGGACCTGCGCCGTCCGGCGCCGGAACGGGGCAGCCTGGGCCGGTTCCTCGCCGCGATCGGGGACGGCACCGGCGGGCTCACCGTGCACCGGTCCAGCAGCGCGAACGTGGAGACCCTGGTGAACAGCCCGCTGACCCTGCTGGCGCTGGCCGGGGCGCTGCTGGTGTGGTTCGCGCTGATGCAGCCCTGGGGTGGGCTGATGCGGCTGTTCGGGATCTACCCGGCGATCCGGGGCGCGATGGCCGGTACGGCCGTCGCCGCGGGGATCGGCGGGCTGCTCAGCGGCTCCGCCCTGGACGTGGCCGGCGCGGCGAGTGCCCTGGTGGTGCCGATGGCGGCGCTGGCCGCGCTGCGGGTGCTCGGCCACTCGGCGGACCGTACCCAGCCGGTGGGGGACCGTCCGCAGGACGCCGTCGGCGTGGCCGGTGACCCGGCGGTGGAGGCCGCCGGCGGGCCGACCCGGGACGCGGTGGACGATTCCGGGCGGGCCGCCCGGTCGGCCACGGAGCCGGCCCGCGCGTGAGCGCCGACCGGCGGGTACGCCGGTCGGGTGCGGCCTGCGGGTCGGCCTCGGGGAGGTGTTACCGTGGAATCCCGTGGATCGCGTGATCACATGGCCCGCAGCCGGGACGGCTGGCTGCTCGGTCCTTGATCGGCACGGCGGTCTGCACGACCGCAACGGACGACACGGGAGCAGGCCTTGGCCCCTACAGCACGGACGACCAGGCACATCTTCGTCACCGGGGGCGTCGCCTCCTCGCTCGGTAAGGGCCTCACCGCCTCCAGCCTCGGCAATCTGCTCAGCGCGCGCGGGCTGCGCGTGGTGATGCAGAAGCTCGACCCCTACCTCAACGTCGACCCGGGGACGATGAACCCGTTCCAGCACGGTGAGGTCTTCATCACCGAGGACGGCGCCGAGACCGACCTCGACGTCGGGCACTACGAGCGGTTCCTCGACCGGGACCTGTCCGGCAAGGCGAACGTCACCACCGGGCAGATCTACTCCGACGTGATCGCCAAGGAGCGGCGCGGCGAGTACCTCGGCGACACCGTCCAGGTGATCCCGCACATCACCAACGAGATCAAGTCCCGGATCCTGGGCATGGCCGATCCGGACGCCGACGGCCAGGTGCCGGACGTGGTGATCACCGAGGTCGGCGGCACGGTCGGCGACATCGAGTCGCTGCCGTTCCTGGAGGCGATCCGGCAGGTCCGCCACGACCTGGGCCGGGACAACTGCTTCTACCTGCACGTGTCGCTGGTGCCGTACCTGGCGCCGTCGGGGGAGCTGAAGACCAAGCCGACCCAGCACTCGGTGGCGCAGTTGCGCAACATCGGTATCCAGCCGGACGCGATCGTGTGCCGCTCCGACCGGGAGATCCCGGACAAGCTCAAGCACAAGCTGTCGCTCTACTGCGACGTCGACCGGGAAGCGGTGGTGGCCGCCCCGGACGCGCCGAGCATCTACGACATCCCGAAGGTGCTGCACCGCGAGGGCCTCGACGCGTACGTGGTGCGCCGGCTCGGGCTCTCCTTCCGGGACGTGGACTGGACCCGCTGGGACGACCTGCTGGACCGGGTGCACCAGCCCCGGCACACGGTCACCGTGGCGGTGGTCGGCAAGTACGTGGACCTGCCCGACGCGTACCTGTCGGTCAGCGAGGCGATCCGGGCCGCCGGGTTCGGCCACCGGGCCCGGGTGAAGCTGCGCTGGGTGCCCAGCGACGACTGCGTCACCCCGACGGGTGCGGCGGCGGCGCTGGCCGGGGTGGACGGCATCGTCATCCCCGGCGGGTTCGGTGTCCGGGGCATCGAGGGCAAGATCGGGACCGCCCGGCACGCCCGGGAGCACCAGGTGCCGCTGCTCGGGCTCTGCCTCGGCCTGCAGTGCATGGCGATCGAGGTGGCCCGGCACCGGGGCGGGCTGGACGGGGCGAACTCGCTGGAGTTCGACGAGGAGGCCACCCACCCGGTCATCGCCACCATGGCCGACCAGCAGGACATCGTCGCCGGCAAGGGCGACCTGGGCGGCACGATGCGGCTCGGGGCGTACCCGGCGACACTGGCCGAGGGGTCGATCGTGGCCGAGGCGTACGGCACCACCGAGGTCAGCGAACGGCACCGGCACCGGTACGAGGTGAACAACGCCTACCGGGACGCGCTGGCCCGCGCCGGCATGCGGATCTCCGGCACCTCGCCGGACGGGCGACTGGTCGAGTTCGTCGAGCTGGACCGGGAGCTGCACCCGTTCTTCGTGGCCACCCAGGCACACCCGGAGCTGAAGAGCCGGCCCACCCGCCCGCACCCGCTCTTCGCCGCGTTCGTCCGGGCCGCCATCGACTACTCGGAGGCCGACCAGCTTCCGGTGGACCTGGACGGGGCGGCCGGACCGGCCCCGGCGACCGCCGGGTCGGCCTCGTGAGCGCAATCGAGCACCGCTACGAGCTGCGTGCCCGCGAGGAGCGGTACGCCGGCCGGATCTTCACGGTGCTCAGCGACGAGGTCACCATGCCCGGCGGGGGGACCGCGAACCGGGACTGGGTGCGCCACGTCGGCGCGGTCGCCGTGGTCGCGCTCGACGCCGCCGGTCAGGTGGTGCTGGTGCGGCAGTACCGGCACCCGGTCGGGCGGCACCTGTGGGAGCTGCCGGCGGGGCTGACCGACGTCGAGGGTGAGGACCTGCCGGCGGCGGCGCTGCGGGAACTGGCCGAGGAGGTCGACCTGACCGCGGGCCGGCTGGACCTGCTGGTCGACATGAACAGCTCGCCGGGGTTCACCAACGAGCTGGTGCGGATCTTCCTCGCCCGGGACCTGGCCGACGTGCCGGCCGACCGGCGTCACCAGCGGCACGACGAGGAGGCCGACATGCAGGTGGTGCGGCTCGACCTGGACGAGGCAGTGCGGATGGTGCTGGCCGGTGAGATCACCAACGCGGCGTGCGTGGCGGGTCTGCTGGCCACCGTGCGGGCCCGGGACACCGGCTGGTCGGTGCTGCGTCGCGCGGACGCCCCGCTGCCGGGGTAAGGAAGGGCCCCTTCTTAACGCCTGCGGTCGAGAGGGGTCCCCTTCTCACCGCCCCCGTCGCGTCGCGGCGCGTGTCGGCGGCTGCGGGGGTGTGGACGTGGAACCGGGGCCGCGCGGGTGACCGCGCGGCCCCGGTTGCCGTGTGGTGGGAACGGAACGGACCCGGCCCGTCGGGACCCGGGCCTGCCGGGTGGGCGGGCCCAGTGGTCGTCGCCGACGTGGGGCCGTCCCCCGAGGGGGCCGTCCCCGACGTGGGGTCGGGCCCGGCCAGGGGCGGGCCGGTCCGCCGTGGCGCCGGCCCGGTCGCCGGGCGGTGCGGTCCGCTGCGTCGCGGACCGACCGCCCCGGCGCGGGGTCAGTCCCGCAGCGGCCGGCCCTGGCCGTCGACGCCACCGTTGACCAGGATCAGGATGCCGTCGATGAAGCCCCAGATGCCGCCGATGCCGCAGGTCACGAGGCTTACCACGAGCTGCAGGACACCGGTCTTGGTGTCGCCCATGTAGAACCGGCCGGCGCCGAAGCCGCCGAGCAGGATACCGAGGAGACCCGCGACGAGCTTGCTCTTGTCCGAGACGTTCGCGGGGTACTGCTGATACGGAGGAGTGGTCATGAGGCGTCACCTTAATGATCCATCGCAACCGCTTTCGCAGCGCGGGGTGGGTGAGGGGGCGATAATGGCCGGACGGCCGAGGCGATATCGACCGGCAGCCGGATCCTCCTGACATGTTGTCAGCTTGGCAGGGCGGTAGCTGTCACACTGCCGGCTGCCGGGTGCGGGCGGTCCGCCCTAGACTGCCGCCGACGGGACCGGTGGACGGCGTCGGCAACGGGGCCGCCGCGCACCGGACAGCCGGGCGACCCCCGGTCCCGGGAGAAAGGTGTCACGATCGTGAAGGTCGGAATCCCCCGCGAGGTCAAGAACCACGAGTACCGGGTGGCGATCACCCCGGCGGGCGTCAACGAGTTCGTCCGCGCTGGACACCAGGTGTTCGTCGAGTCCGGCGCCGGGGCCGGCTCCAGCATCACCGACGAGGAGTTCGCCGCCGCCGGAGCCAAGGTCCTGGCCGACGCCGACGAGGTGTGGGCGGCGGCGGAGCTGGTGCTCAAGGTCAAGGAGCCGGTCGCCGAGGAGTACCACCGGATGCGCGCCGGGCAGGTCCTCTTCACCTACCTGCACCTGGCCGCCTCCAAGGCGTGCACCGACGCGCTCGTCGACCGGGGGGTCACCGGCATCGCGTACGAGACGGTGGAGCTGCCCGACCGGTCGCTGCCGCTGCTCGCCCCGATGTCCGAGGTGGCCGGTCGGCTCGCCCCCCAGGTCGGGGCGTACCACCTGCAGCGGCAGGGCGGCGGGCGGGGCGTGCTGATGGGCGGCGTCTCCGGGGTGTACGCGGCCAAGACGGTGGTCATCGGCGCCGGGGTCTCCGGCATGAACGCCGCCGCGATCGCGCTCGGCCTGCAGGCCGAGGTGCTGCTGCTGGACAAGAACGTCGGGCGGCTGCGCCAGGCCGACGCCATCTACCGGGGCCACCTGCAGACAATCGCCTCCAACGCGTACGAGGTGGAGCGGGCGGTGCTCGACGCGGACCTGGTCATCGGGGCGGTCCTCGTGCCGGGGGCGAAGGCGCCGACGCTGATCAGCAACGAGCTGGTGTCCCGGATGAAGCCGGGCAGCGTGCTGGTGGACATCTCCATCGACCAGGGCGGCTGCTTCGAGGACTCCCGGCCCACCACGCACGCCGAGCCCACCTACCGGGTGCACGAGTCGATCTTCTACTGCGTGGCGAACATGCCCGGCGCGGTGCCGCACACCAGCACGTACGCGCTGACCAACGTCACCCTGCCGTACGCGCTGGAACTGGCCAACCACGGCTGGCGGGAGGCGCTGCGCCGCGACCCGGCGCTGGCGCTGGGCCTGAACACCCACGACGGGCGGGTGACCTACGGCCCGGTCGCGGAGGCGCACGGCATGGCCGCGACCCCGCTGGCCGACGTCCTCGGCTGAGGCCCGGCGTGCCGGCGGAGTCGGTGGAGTCGCAGGTGCCGGTGGCCGTCGACGCCGGCCCGACACCCGCGCCGGCCCTGGTGCGGGCCGTGCGCGGGTACCTCGACCACCTGAGCGTCGAACGTGGACTGTCGGCCAACACCCTCGCCTCGTACCGGCGGGACCTGGAGCGCTACCTGGCGACCCTGGCCGGGGCCGGCGTCACCGACCTGGCCGCCGTCGGCCCCGGCCAGGTCGAGCGCCACCTGGCCCGGCTGCGTGCCGGGGACGACGCGCACCCGCCGCTGGCGGCCTCGTCGACGGCGCGGGCGGCCAGCGCGGTACGCGGCCTGCACCGGTTCGCGTTGCGGGAAGGGCTGAGCGGCGGTGACCCGAGCCGCGACGTGCGCCCGCCGACGCCGCCACGCCGGCTGCCCCGGGCCCTGCCGGTCGACGACGTGGTGCGCCTGCTGGAGACCGCCGGCGCGACGACCACGACCGGCGAGGGCGCGCCGCTGGCGCTGCGCGACCGGGCGCTGCTGGAGTTTTTGTACGGCACCGGGGCGCGGATCTCCGAGGCGGTCGGCGCCGCCGTCGACGACCTGGCCGTCGAGGAGGGCACGGTGCTGCTGCGCGGCAAGGGCGGCCGGACCCGGCTCGTCCCGGTCGGCGGGTACGCGGTGCAGGCGCTGCGGGCCTGGCTGGTGCGGGGCCGCCCGGCGCTGCTCGCCGCCGGCCGGGGCACCCCGGCGGTCTTCGTCAACGCCCGGGGCGGCCCGCTGACCCGGCAGGGCGCCTGGACCATCCTGCGGCGGGCCGCGCAGCGGGCCCGGTTGCCGGTCGACGGCCCGCAGGCGGTCTCCCCGCACACGCTGCGCCACTCCTACGCCACCCACCTGCTCGACGGCGGCGCCGACGTGCGGGTGGTGCAGGAACTGCTCGGGCACGCCTCGGTGACCACCACGCAGGTGTACACGTTGGTCACCGTGGACCGGCTCCGGGAGGTGTACGCCACCGCGCACCCCCGGGCCCGGTGAGCCCGGCGCGATCCGCCGGGTACGGTCGATCTCCCTGCTCGGCGGGGGTGTGCCGGCGACGGGGGAGTCGACACGCCGTACGGGTACCGACCGGTGTGGCGGCTGGTGGCGTACAGTCGGCATCGGCGCGGACCTCCTGGGGCGACAACCGGGGTGCGCAGCGGCGCCGCGAGGGACGTCGGTCGGTTCCGACGCCGGGTGGTCGTCGGGAGGGGGCAACGAGGACATGGCGGGCAACGGTGACCGTGCCGAGACCTGGACGTCGGAGCTCCGCGAGCAGCAGGCGTCGCTCGGCGCGGACCTGGGACCGGCGGATCCGGCGGCGTACACGATGCGCAAGCCCATCCCGGAGCCGATGCCGACCGATCGGCACGGCCCGGCCCGGATCATCGCGATGGCCAACCAGAAGGGTGGGGTCGGCAAGACCACCACGACCATCAACCTGGGCGCGGCACTGGCCGAGTACGGCCGCAAGGTGCTGCTGGTCGACTTCGACCCGCAGGGCGCGCTCTCGGTCGGCCTCGGGGTCAACCCGCACAACCTGGACCTGTCGGTCTACAACCTGCTGATGCAGGACGACGTCACCGCCGAGGACGTCCTGATCAAGACCGACGTGGCCGGGCTGCACCTGCTGCCGGCCAACATCGACCTCTCGGCGGCCGAGATCCAGTTGGTCAACGAGGTCGCCCGGGAGATGGCCCTGGCGCGGGTGCTCAAGAGCATCCGCAAGGAGTACGACTACATCCTGATCGACTGCCAGCCGTCGCTCGGCCTGCTGGCGATCAACGCGCTGACCGTCGCGCACGGCGTGCTGATCCCGTTGGAGTGCGAGTTCTTCAGCCTGCGGGGTGTGGCGCTGCTGCTGGACACCATCGACAAGGTGCGGGAGCGGCTCAACTTCGACCTGGAGTTGGAGGGCATCCTCGCCACCATGTACGACAGCCGCACCACCCACTGCCGTCAGGTGCTGCAACGGGTGGTGGAGGCGTTCGGCGACAAGGTGTACCAGACCGTGATCACCAAGACGGTGAAGTTCCCCGAGTCGACCGTCGCCGGGGCCCCGATCACCACGCTCGACCCGGCCTCGTCCGGTGCCCGCAACTACCGGCAGTTGGCCCGTGAGGTGATCGCCGCGCAGGCGGAGCGGTAGGTGCACCGGCGCGTCGACCTGCCCACCCCGTCGACTACGGTCGTCGGGTGACCGCCCCGCCCCTGGACCCACCGACCTCGTCGGACGAGACCGCACCGGCCCCGCCGGTGCCGTCCCCGCGGGCCGGGGCGACGACGGACCCGACCGGGGACACGGCGGGCCCGGCGGCGGAGGAGAGCGCCGGCTTCACCGTCCGGCTGGACAACTTCACCGGACCGTTCGACCTGCTGCTGCAACTGATCGGCAAGCACAAGCTCGACGTCACCGAGGTGGCCCTGCACCGGGTCACCGACGAGTTCATCGCCTACATCCGGGCCATGGACGACCGGTGGGACCTCGACGAGGCGAGCGAGTTCCTGCTCGTCGCCGCCACCCTGCTCGACCTGAAGGCCGCCCGGCTGCTGCCCGCCGCCGAGGTGGAGGACGAGGAGGACCTGGCCCTGCTGGAGGCGCGGGACCTGCTCTTCGCCCGGCTGTTGCAGTACAAGGCGTACAAGGAGGCGGCGGCGCACATCGCCGAACTGGAGGCGGTCGGCGGACGCCGGTACCCCCGGGCGGTCGCCCTGGAGCCCCGGTACGCCGAGGCGCTGCCCGACCTGGTCCTCGGCATCGGACCGGAGCGGCTGCGTACCCTGGCGGTGCGGGCGATGACCCCGAAACCGGTGCCGGAGGTCAGCATCGCCCACGTGCACATGGTGCGGGTCAGCGTGCGCGAGCACGCGGCGATCCTCACGGCCCGGCTGCGCCGGGCCGGCACCGCGACCTTCTCGCTGCTCTGCGCCGACTGCGAGGCCACCCTCGAGGTGGTGGCGCGCTTCCTCGCCCTGCTGGAGCTGTACCGGGAGGGGCTGGTCGTGTTCACGCAGGACCAGGCCCTGGAGGAGCTGACCGTACGCTGGACCGGCCCGGCGGAGGGCGGCCCGGAGTTGACCATCGACGAGTACGCCGGCACGGACCGCCCGGAACCGGACAATCCGCCGTCGTCCGACCCGGCCGCCGAGGGGCGGGGACCGGACACCACCGGGCAGATCGCTCCCCTGGGGACGAACGGGGCCGACCGGGTCGAGCCGGGCGGCACCGGGGCGGCGGGGACGAACGAGGAGCGAGTGGGATGAGCAACGAGGAGCGCCGGGACTCCCTGGCCGAGCAGGCCGCCGCCTGGGTACCCCCGTGGGCCCCCGAGCGCCGCCCCACCACCCCCGAAGCGGAACCGGCGGTGGACCCCGCCCCGGAGCCGGCCTCCGCAGCCGAGCCGGCCGTAACCTCCGCAACCGAGCCGGCCGTGGCCCCCGCGCCGGAACCGGACGTGATGTCCGCCTCGGAGCCGGCGGCGGCCTTCGTGCCCGGACCAGGGGCGGCTCCCGCGCCCGAGCCGGACGTGACCGCCGCGCCGGAGCGGGTGCCGGACAGGCCCGGTCAGGGCCCGGCACCGGCCGGGACGGAAGCGCCCACACCCGCCACCGGGGCCGGTGAGCCGGCGGCGGAGGTCGCCGGGGCGCGGCCGGCGGGCCGCCGGGGACGGGGGCGCCGGGCGGCGCCGGAACCCGTGTCGGCGGTGCTGGCCGACGCGGAGCTGCGCGGGGCGCTGGAGGCGATCCTGCTGGTGGTCGACGAGCCGGTCAGCGAGCTGGTCCTCGCGCAGGTGGTGGAGCAGCCGGCGGAACGGGTCGGGCGGATGCTCGACGAGATCGCCGCCGGGTACACCGCCGCAGGGTACGGTTTCGAGCTGCGTCGGGCGGCCGGTGGCTGGCGGCTCTACACCCGGCCGGAATACGCCGGGTACGTGGAGCGGTTCGTGCTGGACGGGCAGTCGGTACGGCTGACCCAGGCCGCGCTGGAGACCCTGGCGGTGGTCGCCTACAAGCAGCCGGTGACCCGGTCCCGGATCTCCGCCATCCGGGGTGTCAACTGTGACGGGGTGCTCCGTACCCTGGTCTCCCGGGGCCTGGTGGAGGAGTGCGGCACCGAGCCGGAGAGCGGCGCGTTCCTGTACCGCACCACCACGATGTTCCTGGAGAAGCTCGGGCTGAACACCGTCGACGAGCTGCCGCCCCTGGCCCCGTTCCTCCCCGACAACGTAGAAGAGCTTGCCGATGCCACGCGATGACCACTCCTCCCGTTCCCAGGCGCGCAGCGACCGCTCCGGCGCGTACGGTGACCGCACCGGAGCCCGCAGCGACCGTGCCGGCGGACGTGCCGACCACGCCGGCGGGCGTACCGACCGTGTTGACCGTGCTGGCGGGCGTACCGACCGTGCTGGCGACCGCGCCGACCGCTCCGGTGCCCGCGCCGATCGCGCCGGTGGGCGCAGCGACCGCGTCGGCGGGTGGAGCGACCGTTCCGCCGCCCGCAGCGACCGTGCCGGCGGGCGTACCGACCATGCCGGCGGGCGTACCGAGCGTGCCGGTGCGCGTGCTTCCCAGGCCGGGGGCCGTGCCGAGCGTGCCGGGGAGCGGGCCGGCGGGCGTGCTGACCAGGCCGGCGGCCGTGCCGAGCGGGCCGGCGCACGGGCCGACCGGCCGACGGGGCGCGGTGACCGGCCGATCGGGCGCGGTGACCGGCCGATCGGGCGCGGTGACCGGCCGACCGGGCGCGGTGACCGGGCGGTCGGGCGCTCCGAGCGGCCGGTCCGCTCCGCCCTCGGCGTCGCGGGCCGCCCCGGCGCGGTCGAGCGGCGGGCCGCCGAGCCGGTCGAGGCCGCCGAGGGCGCGCAACGCCTGCAGAAGGTGCTCGCCGCCGCCGGGATCGGTTCCCGGCGGGCCTGCGAGGACCTGATCTTCCACCGGCGGGTCACCGTCGACGGGCGGGTGGCCCAGCTCGGCGACAAGGTCGACCCGACCACCGCCGTCATCTTCGTCGACGGCGAGCGCCTGGTCACCGACACCCGGCTGGTGTACCTGGCGATGAACAAGCCCCGGGGCGTGGTCTCCACGATGGCCGACGAGAAGGGGCGCACCGCGCTCGCCGACTTCCTCGACGGCCGGGTCGAGCAGCGGGTCTACCACGTCGGGCGGCTCGACGCGGAGAGCGAGGGTCTGCTGCTGCTCACCAACGACGGCACCCTCGCGCACCGGCTGATGCACCCGTCGTTCGGGGTGTTGAAGACGTACCTGTGCGAGGTGCCCGGCCCGATCCCGCGCAACCTGGGCAGACGGCTCACCGCCGGCATCGAGCTGGAGGACGGCCCGGTCAAGGCCGACTCGTTCCGGGTGGTGGACACCCTGGGACGAACCGCCCAGGTGGAGATCACCCTGCACGAAGGACGCAAACACATCGTCCGTCGGCTGCTGGAGGAGGTCGGGCACCCCGTGTCCCGGCTGGTGCGTACCTCGATCGGCCCGATCCGCCTCGGGGACCTGCGCCTCGGGCGGACCCGCCGGCTGACCCACGCGGAGGTCGCCGCTCTCTTCCGCGAGGTGGGTGACTGACCCACCGTTCGGGGGTACGGGTGCCGGTAGGCTTCCGTGCGGCCCGGACCCCGGGACGGCCCGGGTCATCCCGCGCGGAGGACGGCGGGGACGCCGGGCATCATTGACGACGGACAACCGCTCGCGGGGTGTGACCCGTGGGATACGGGCTGAGGAGGAACACGGTGGTGGAGAACGTACCGACCGGGCGCTGTGTGGTCGCTGTGGATGGGCCGTCCGGTTCGGGTAAGTCCACCGTGTCCCGGCGGCTCGCCGCCGGGATCGGCGCGCGGTACCTGGACACCGGCGCGATGTACCGGGCGATGACCTGGGCGGTGCTGCGCTCCGGGGTCGACCCGGCCGACGCCGAGTCGGTGGCGAAGGTCGCCGGCGAGGCCGACCTGCGCATCGGCACCGACCCCCAGGGGTACGGCGTGACCGTCGACGGCACCTCCGTCGACGCCGAGATCCGGGGCCCCGAGGTGACCGCCGCGGTCTCCGCGGTGGCCGCCGTCGCGGCGGTACGGGCACTGCTGGTCGCCCGGCAGCGGGACATGATCGCGAACGCCGGCCGGATCGTGGTCGAGGGCCGGGACATCGGCTCGGTGGTCGCCCCCGACGCGGACCTGAAGGTGTACCTGACCGCCTCCGAGGCGGCCCGTGCCGCGCGGCGCAGCGCCGAGGACGCCACCGATGTGGCGGCCACCGCCGCCGACCTGGCCCGGCGGGACCGGCTGGACTCGACCCGCAAGGCGGACCCGTTGCAGCAGTCCGCCGACGCGGTCGTGCTGGACACCACGGAACTGGGCATCGACGAGGTCGTCGACCGGCTGCGTGACCTGCTCGTCGAGCGGGGCGTGGCATGAGGTCGCGTCCGGCGCGGTCGCGTGCCCGCACACCTCGCCCGCTGCCGGGGTGCGACGTCGACCTGTGCCCGACGGTCCGGTGGGGCGGCGACCTGCGCGGTGGGAGTACGGCATGAGCGACAACGGTGGGTGGGTCGAGCTGCGCGAGCCGGAGGCCGACGTCGACCAGCCGGCGGGCCCGGTGCCCGTGGTGGCCGTCGTCGGGCGGCCCAACGTCGGCAAGTCGACCCTGGTGAACCGGATCATCGGCCGCCGCCAGGCGGTCGTGGAGGACGTGCCCGGGGTGACCCGGGACCGGATCCCGTACGACGCGCAGTGGTCCGGCCGGGCGTTCACGGTGGTGGACACCGGCGGCTGGGAGCCGGACGCCAAGGACCGGGCCGCCGCGATCGCGGCGCAGGCCGAGTCGGCGGTCGCCACCGCCGACGTGGTGCTCTTCGTGGTCGACGCGGTGATCGGTTCGACCGATGTGGACGAGGCGGCGGTGAAGATGCTGCGCCGCAGCGCCAAGCCGGTGATCCTGGTGGCGAACAAGGCCGACAACGCCTCGATCGAGATGGAGGCGACCGCGCTGTGGTCGCTCGGCCTCGGCGAGCCGTACCCGGTCTCCGCGCTGCACGGCCGGGGCTCTGGCGAACTGCTCGACGTGATCCTGGACGCGTTGCCGCAGGCTCCGGCGATCGTGGAGAACCGGCCGCGGGGCCCGCGCCGGGTGGCCCTGGTGGGCCGGCCCAACGTGGGCAAGTCCAGCCTGCTCAACCGGTTCTCGGGGGAGGAGCGGGCGGTCGTCGACTCGGTCGCCGGCACCACCGTCGACCCGGTGGACAGCCTGGTCAGCATCGGCGGTGAGACGTGGCAACTGGTGGACACCGCCGGCCTGCGCAAGCGGGTCGGCAAGGCCAGCGGCACGGAGTACTACGCCAGCCTCCGGACCGCCTCGGCGATCGAGGCGGCCGAGGTGGCGGTGGTGCTGCTGGACGCCAGCGAGGTGATCAGCGAGCAGGACCAGCGGATCCTGTCCATGGTCACCGACACCGGCCGGGCCCTGGTGATCGCCTTCAACAAGTGGGACCTGGTCGACGGCGACCGCCGGTACTACCTGGACAAGGAGATCGAGCGGGAGCTGCGCCGGATCCCGTGGGCGCTGCGGCTGAACCTGTCGGCGAAGACCGGGCGGGCGGTGGACAAGCTCGCCCCGGCGCTGCGCAGGGCCCTGGCAAGCTGGGAGAAGCGGATCCCGACCGCGCAGCTCAACGCCTGGCTCACCGCGCTGGTGCAGGCCACCCCGCACCCGGTCCGCGGCGGCCGGGCGCCGAAGATCCTCTTCGCCACCCAGGCGGGGGTGGCGCCGCCCCGGTTCGTGCTGTTCACCACGGGCCCGTTGGACGCCGGGTACCAGCGGTTCGTCGAGCGCAAGCTCCGTGAGGAGTTCGGCTTCGAGGGCAGCCCGATCGAGATCTCGGTACGCCCGCGCAAGAAGCTCGGCCCGGGTGGTCGGGGCAAGGCCCACGGCTGACCGGTCGGGGCCGGATGGTGCCGCCCCACCACCCGGCCCCACCCCCACCCTCCTAGGATGCTCTAGGCGGTGTGCGGAGCCGCGTGCTCCGATGGCGGCCACCGGCGCGCTCGGCACGGGGGAGGGGCCTGCGGCAGTCGGGAAGATCCTGCGCTAAGCTGTACCGGCTGCCGCAGGGGAAACCCGAGCGGTTCAGCATCGGGACGTGGCGCAGCTTGGTAGCGCACTTGACTGGGGGTCAAGGGGTCGTCGGTTCGAATCCGGCCGTCCCGACCAGGGAAAACGGAGATCATCTCCGCGCTCCCCGGTCGACCGGGGAGCAGCGGGGGAGCAAGGCATCAAGCGATCGTGCATCCCGGGCGTGTCGCGGCCCACTTTTCAGGCTCATGCGAAAGGCCCTCGGGGAGCAGAACCCCGAGGGCCTTTCGCGTTGCGGTGACGGGGTCAGCGCTGTCGGCGCGGGCGCGTCCAGCCGCCGCTGCCGCTGGCGCTGGCAATGTCGACGACGTCCCCCAGCGCCTGACGGGCCTCCTCCAGCGCGGTGCCCGCCTCCCGATCCCCGTCGGCCCATCGCCGACGCACGGTGGTCTCCAGGACGGCGGAGTGGCTGACGAGGGCGGCGGTGACCCGCTGCAGCGCTTCGTCGACATGCGCGGCCCGCTCCTTCGCGGACCTCTCCATTATTAGCAGCTCCCAGTCCAGACCGTTGCTGATCGTGCGGAGGAGTCCGATGAGGATGCGCGCCACGATCGCCGTGGCGAACGCGATCATCATGGCCAGGAAGCCGATGAAGATGGCGTCGGCCATCATGCCGCTGCGGATCTCGCCCGCGAGCATGAGGGCGCCGGTGGACACCGCGTACACCGCCACGAGGGCACCCAGGGCGACGCAGGTGCGGTTGGCCCAGCGACGCCACCGGCGGAAGCACAGGCGGCGCTCGCCGGCGGCCTGCGCCAGGGCGGTCAGCTCCTTGTCGCCGGTGGGGGCTGTCGTCAGCCAGTCGACACCGTAGCGCCAGCCGTCGCTGTCGCCCCGGTTGTATGTGCCGTCATCGCCCATGGTTTCCTCCCACGTCCCCCGTGAGCGCGGGTCAGTTCGCCGCGCACCGGTTGGTCCTGCCTGCCAGGGTGGTGCCACAAGCCGCGAACCGGGTGGATGCCGTGGTGATGCCGCCCCACGCGGCGGCAGTCCCGTCTCGGGCTTGTCATCGTGCGACGGACGGTGGTCCGACCCCTCCTGACGTGAGCTGTCCACGATGGAGGGTGGCCGCAGGGCCGTCCGTTGCGATTCCCACGTGCCGCATGTGTCGCTGTGGGACAGACCCAGCTTGGCACAGTGACATGGTGCTCACAAGTGGTCACACGTGGCCCAGAGGGCGCGTGACGTGCAGCGACAGGAGTCTCCACGGCTGCCCGACCGGCTCGGGGAGCTGATGCGGGGAGACTCGTTGGCATTGGCGGCTGTCTCTCCGTCCTCGGTGCGCCCTCCTGGTTGACCAGCGGTCTTGTGGAGGCGTGCGCATCCGGACACGCGACCAGGCGTCTCGCTTGTAGGACCGGCGGCGAAGGGGCTTTCACGTGTCGTGATCAAGGATTTGCATTGAGTAGTTGCGTCCCGTGGGGCGTGTCAGCTCACCATGCCGAGCGCTCTGGCCTGGGAAAACCCTGAGCAGTGGCGCGTTCACATTCTGCCAACTGGGGTGAAGGTGCGTTAATAGATATATGGAAACAAGCCGACAAAGGGGTATGGGTGCTACCTGTCGGTAACACCCGAACGAAGGCGAATTGTCCCGCGCGCGTTACGCGGCCCGCGCCGTCTCCGCGTCCTCCCAGGGCCAGGCCGCCCGCGCGCCCCGCTCGATCAGCGGGATCATGCTGAACGTCGCGTCGGTCAGACCACCGAACTCGATGCGGTTGAGCGAGCCCGCGTCGAAGGCGGCCGGCGCATACCCCTGCAGGTTGAACCCGTACAACGGCACGGTGCGCGGCACCGCGTCGGTGACCGAGTCCCCGTAGCCGCCCATGGTCTGCATGTCCGAGATGACGAAGACCCGGTCGTGACCACGGAAGGTCCGCCGGATGGACGCGGCGATCGCGGTGCCGTGGCCGACCTCACCGATCCGCCCGGTGAAGCGCCGGACCTCCTCGATGACGGAGGCGCCCGGACGGACCTCGTGGCGGAAGACGCCATCGGCGAACCCGTACAGGTCCACCTGCTCGCCCTTGGCGGCCAGGGCCACACCGAAGATCGCGGCGGCCTTGACCGGGGTCATTGTGGACCGGCGCGACAAGCGGCTGTCCGACATGGACATCGAGGTGTCCACCAGGATCAGCGACCGGCCGGGCATGGCCGGCAGGTTGGCGAGGCTGGCCCGCAGTGCCTTGTCCAGGGCGTGCCCCCACCGCAGGGACGGGGCGTTCTCGTAGGCGGCCAGCCACCGGTACGGGAACATCCGGGACTGGGCGACCTCGGCGGGGTCGCTGATGCGGGCGCACACCTGCTCGGCCACCGCGTCGCTGATCCCCGCCTCGTCGAAATTGCGCAGGTTGCGGACCAGGGCCATGACGCCCATCGTGGGGATGATGGATGTCCAGGCCGTAGCGTCCCAGGGGCCCTGGAGCCACCCGGACAGGGCCTCCCACGTCATCCCGGCGGCCTTCATCCGCTCACCGGCGCGTCCCGAGGCGACCGCGCCCTCGAGCCAGGTGCGGCGCTCCGAGACAGGGATGGCCATGAGGTCGCGGCGCCGCAGCAGGGTGGGCAGGCTGTTGCGGCGGAACAGCTCGGCCCGGCGGTGGCGGCGAGCGATGGCGTGCTCGTAGAGGGCGCTGCGCCACGGCGCCGTCGGCTTCGGGCGGACCAGTTCGATGACGTCGCCGAAGCGGTACGCCGCGCGGGGGCTGTCGTACTTCAGCAGGGAGCGCTCGGTGTAGAGCCGGGCGATCGCGTCGGCCACCCCGTCCTTCACCGGCTGCGGGATGTTGCGGCCGTAGCGCGGGATCCAGTAGGCGAGCAGCTCGCCGGGTTCGTCGGCGCGCTGCAGGGTGGCGTTGATCAGCTGGCGGTTGCCGCCGTGGTGGCCGGCGGCGAGCCGGGCGTGCACGCCTTCGGCGGCAGCCAACCAGGAGCCCGTGCGGATGTTGGCGCCCGTGCGGAGCCAGGGGGCGAACCCGGCGAACCAGTCGGGGGCCTCGACCGCGTTCTGGCGGACGAGGCTGTTGTACCGGTCGTCCCGGGCGCTGGCGCTCTCGTAGAAGGTCCGCTCGCCGACGAAGTGGGTCGAGGCCAGCAGGAACAGCTCGCTCTGGGGGTCGCGGGCCCAGCCGGGGGCGCCCTCGTGGGTGACCGCGTCCGGCGCCCGGGACACGGTGGTGACGGGACCGGCCGGGTAGTTGATCCGCCGGCGGTCGATGATGTTGAACTTGGCCATGATGAGCTCCCCGGATGGGCGGAACGACGGGGCGCGCCGGCGGTGCCAGCCGAGAACCAGTCGGGTGAGCGAACATGGGGTGCTCTGCCAATTGAGCTACACCGACCGCAGTGGCCGGTGACTGGACTCGAACCAGCAACAACCCGCTTAAGAGGCGAAGAACTCCCACCCTGCACACCGGCTGGCTGCCGACGCGCCCCGTCGAGCACCCGCGAGAACCAGTCGGCAGACGCTCAGTTGAACTCGAGTGTCATCGAAGTAGCGCCGGCCTGCACACCGCGGGTGCGAGATCGACGGTAGCGGTGAAGGACCCCACGGTCCTCCGAATATGCCGCCGATCACACGGGGCGGGGCATCCCTCGGCGAACCCGGTCGACGGCGCCGGGGTGGAGCTCCTCGATCGCAGCCGCCAGGCCGTGCAGGCGGCGCAGCGACACCGGGGCCTCGTCGCGGATTCCGCCGTCGGCCATCTGCTCGGCGGGGACCGACGCGAGCAGCTGCGTCGCGCGCACGATCGCATTCTCGGTGAGCACCCCGGGGTCGGGAGGGATGGCGCGCACCCCTCGGATGGTCACGGCCAGCTGGAGGGCGGCGGCGGCCAGGCGGTCGAGCTGTTCGTCGGTGAGGTCGGCGATGACCCTGGGGAGGGCGTGGTGTCGGCCGCCGAGGGCCAGGGAGAGGGCGATGCCGATGATTTCGACCTCGCTGGGCTGGTACTCGCCGTCCACCTCCGAGGTCCAGGCAACGGGGTCGGCGCGCTGGCCGCGCTCGGGCATGACGATCGCCTGACCGCCGTACGTGTATCCGAGGGTCTTCCCGGTGGGTACGTGCGGGTTGCCGAGGCTGATTCCACCCTCGCAGCCGGCGTCGGGTCGGCTGGGCTCCCATCCGTGGCAGATGTCGCCTTCGTGCCGGCCGTGCGGGCACCGGTCGAGGTCGGACAGGAGTCGGGCCAGTCCAGCGGTGCGCGGGTGGTGCTGCAGATCGTTCATCGTTTCCTCCACGTGCGACGGCGGCTGGCTCTGTGGCCGTGCCGGGCGTTGACCGGGTGTCTGACTGAGGATAACATCATGCATGTTGTTATGAATGAACTTGCGGTCCCTCGGTCACGCCGAGCGTAGGCTGACCGTGCGGGTGGGACCGCTGTCCGGGAGGGACCGTGGCTGACTCGTTCGCACACCTGCACGTCCACACCGAGTATTCGATGCTCGACGGCGCCGCTCGGCACAAGGACCTGTTCGCCGAGGTCACCCGCCTCGGCATGTCGTCGGTGGCGATGACCGACCACGGCAACATGCACGGCGCGCCCGACTTCATCGCGGAGGCCGCCGCCGCCGGCGTGAAGCCGATCCTCGGTGTCGAGGCGTACCGGACTCCGGGTACCCACCGCCGCGACAAGCAGAAGGTGAAGTGGTCCACCGTCAAGGGCCTCAACGCCGGCGGCGGCGGCGCGTACACCCACATGACCATCCTGGCCGAGAGCGCCGAGGGTCTGCGGAACCTGATGCGGATGTCGACCCGGGCGAGCCTGGAGGGTCAGATCACCGCCGGCTTCGGGCGCACCGCGGCCCGGGTCGACGACGAGCTCCTCGCCGAGTACGCGCCGGGCCTGATCGTCACCACCGGGTGCATGGGTGGGGAGGTGCAGACCTGGCTGGCCATCGGCGACTACGCCAAGGCCCGGGCCGCCGCCGGCACGTTGGTGGAGATCTTCGGCCGGGACCGCGTGTTCCTGGAGGTGATGGACCACGGCATCGACGAGGAGCGGGGGCTGCGCGCCGACCTGCTGCGCATCGGCCGGGAGGTCGGCATCGCCCCGTTGGCCACCAACGACTCGCACTACGTCACCGCCGACCAGGCGGGGATGCACGAGGCGTTCCTCTGCGTGCAGTCCGGCTCGACCATGCAGGACCCGAGGCGCTTCCAGTTCCAGGGCTCCGGCTACCACATCAAGAGCCCGGCGGAGATGCGCGCGTACTGGGACACCGAGGTCCCGGGGGCGTGTGACAACACGCTGCTGGTGGCCGAGCGCGTCGGTTCGTACGACGAGGTGTTCGCTCCCCGGCAGTTGATGCCGCCCTTCCCGGTGCCCGAGGGGCACACCCAGGAGTCCTGGTTCCGCGCGGTGGTCGAGGAGGGGCTGCGTCGGCGCATGGGCGGTGACGTGCCGGCCGGGCACCGGGAGCGCGCCGACTACGAGGTCGGGGTCATCGTGCAGATGGGCTTCCCGTCGTACTTCCTCGTGGTCGCCGACTTCATCGCCTGGGCGAAGGAGCAGGGCATCGCGGTGGGTCCGGGCCGCGGGTCGGCGGCCGGCTCGTTGGTGGCGTACGCGATGGGCATCACCGACCTGGACCCGATCCCGCACGGCCTGCTGTTCGAGCGGTTCCTGAACCCGGAGCGGGTGTCGATGCCCGACGTCGACATCGACTTCGACCCGGCTCGCCGGGGTGAGGTGATCGCCTACGTCACCCGCCGGTACGGCCAGGAGTTCGTGGCGCGGATCGTCACGTTCGGCCGGATCCAGGCCAAGGCGGCGATCAAGGACTCGGCGCGGGTGCTCGGGCTGCCCATCGGGCTGGGCGACCGGATGACCGCGCTGCTGCCGAAGGCGATCGCCGGCCGGCAGGCGTCGCTGTCGTGCGTGGACGACGAGACCGACGCCCGGTACGCCGACGCCGGCGAGCTGCGGGGGCTGGTGGACGGCGACCCGCAGGCGCGCGAGGTGTTCACCCTGGCGCGCACGATCGAGGGGTACATGCGCCAGACCGGGGTGCACGCCGCCGGGGTGGCGATGAGCCCGGTCCCGCTGGTCGACGTCCTGCCGCTGCACCTGCGGGAGAGGGACGGCGCGGTCATCACCCAGTGGGACATGGGCACCTGCGAGGACCTGGGCATCCTGAAGATGGACTTCCTGGGTCTGCGCAACCTGCGGGTGGTGCAGGACGCGGTGCGCAACATCGAGCTCAACCGGGGCGTGAAGGTCGCGTTGAGCGCCGACGACCTCGACGACCGGGCGACGTACGAGTTGCTGGCCCGGGCGGAGACGCTGGGGGTGTTCCAGCTCGACGGCGCGCAGATGCGCTCGCTGCTGAAGTCGTTGCGCCCGACGGCGTTCGGGGACATCTCGGCGGTGGTGGCGTTGTACCGGCCGGGCCCGATGGGCGCCAACGCGCACCTGGCGTACGCGGACCGCAAGAACGGGCGCGCCCCGGTGGAGCCGATCCACCCGGAGCTGGCTGAGGCCCTGGGGCCGATCCTCGCCGAGACGTACGGGGTGATCGTCTACCAGGAGCAGGTGATCCGGATCGTGCAGGCGGTGGCCGGGTACACCCCGGGTCAGGCGGACCTGTTGCGCCGGGCGATGGGCAAGAAGAAGCGGGAGATCCTCGACAAGGAGTTCGTCCGCTTCGCCGCCGGCATGAAGGACCAGGGGTACTCGCCCGAGGCGACGACTACTCTCTGGGAGATCCTGGTACCTTTCAGTGACTACGCGTTCAACAAGTGCGTGGCTGGCGACACGGTGATCGCCCGACTGGGGCGAGGGGGCCATGAGTGGTCGTCGACGGTGCGGGCCGTGGCGAACCGGGTTCACGGCCGCGACGACTACGACGGAACCGGCTGCCGGTACTGCTACAGCGATGGCCCTGTTTCGCCCCGGGCCGGCGAGTGCCGGCCGTGCCGCTCGTGGCGGGCCAAGTGGCGGATGAACGGGGGGATGAACGCGGCCGGCCGGGTTGGTGACCGGGTGCTGCCCGTGAAGATCGTCGACGTGTTCCGGCAGGGGGTGAAGCCGGTCTGGCGGGTCACGCTCGACGACGGCAAGAGCATCACCTCCACCGCGAACCACCGGCACCTGACGACGCGGGGGTGGCGCCAAACCGGTGAGCTCACCGTGGGGGACTCCGTCTGCGTGATGGGCGACCTGGAGCCGGGGCGTCTCACCCGCCGCAGTGTCGCTGCGGGGTCGAGTAACTGGGTGCGCGAGCACGGGTACTACGTCGCGGAACGCGCCCACGGCAAGGCCGGGCCGTTCCTGCACGGGCAACACGCCCTGCTGCGTGCCAACACGGCGCTGCTCGAGCGGCGCTGCGCCCACTGCGGCATCGACCAGGGGCGGCTGGAGCGAGCGCATCTCGATGGTGATCCGTTGAACCAGGAGTTGGACAACCTCGCGTACCTGTGCGGGTCCTGCCACAAGAAGCACGACTACGCCAACGGGGGGCGGGTCAAGATGTGGCGCAAGGGACGGGCGATCGAGGCGCGCCGGGTGGTCGGCATCGAGTACGTCGGCGAGGAGATGACCTACGACGTGACGGTGGACTCCGAGGACCACTCGTGGGTGGCCGGGGACGGGATCATCACCCACAACTCTCACTCGGCGGCGTACGGGGTCGTGTCCTACTGGACGGCGTACCTGAAGGCCAACTACCCGGCCGAGTACATGGCCGCGCTGCTCACCTCGGTCGGCGACAACCAGGACCGGATGCCGCTCTACCTGGCGGAGTGCCGGCGCATGGGCATCCGGGTGCTCACCCCCGACGTCAACACCTCGCAGGGCCCCTTCACCGCCGTCGGCAGCGACATCCGTTTCGGCCTGGAGGCGATCAAGGGGGTCGGTGCCGGCGTGGCGTCCGCGCTGCTGCGCGCCCGGGCCGAGCGCGGCGAGGCGTCCTCGTTCGCCGACTGGCTCGCCAAGACCGACGCCGCCGCCTGCAAGGCGGCTCCGGTGGCCGCCATGATCGACGCCGGTGCGTTCGACTCGCTGGGTCACCCCCGACGGGGCCTGTGGAGCATCCACGCCGATGCGCTGGCGGGGGTGGGTCGGTCGAAGAAGGTGGAGGCGACCGGGCAGGCCGGCCTGTTCGACATCGTGGCGACGTCGCCGGGCGGCGCCGGCGCGGTGGACGTGACGGTGCCGGCCAGCGAGTGGTCGCCAACCGAGCGCCTGGACCGGGAGCGGAAGGTGCTGCGGCTGTGCGTCTCCGGGCACCCGCTGGACGGCCAGGAGGCGTTGCTGGCCCGACACGCCCAGCACGCGATCGCGGAGATCGTCGCGGTGAAGGCCGACAAGGTCGACGCCGACAACGAGGACGGCGAGCCCGTCGAGGCGCTGCTCGAGCCGGATCACGCGTTCGAGGAGGGCCAGTGGGTGCAGGTCGCCGGACTGGTCAGTGCCTTCGAGCGCAAGGTCAGCAAGAGGGGCAAGTCGTACCTGCAGATGACGGTGGAGGACCGGGACTCGGCGGCGCTGACCGTCATGGTCTTCGAGCGCACCCTGGCGGCGATGGGCGACCGGGTGCACCAGGTTCGCCAGGACGCCGTGGTGGCGGTGAAGGGCCGGCTCAAGGGCGTCAACGACGGCGACCCGAAGATCTTCGCCAACGACATCGTGGTGCTGGGTGCCACCGACGCGCAGCCGTCCGCGCGGGTGGTGACCCTGTCGGTGCCGGCGGCCACGATGACCTCGGAGTTGGCCCGGGAGATCAAGGGCCTGACCGATCTGTACCCGGGGCGTGAGCCGCTGATGGTGCGTCTGGTCAACCCGACGGCGGCCAGTGAGACCACGGTGCTCATTCCGGCGCGGGTGCACGGCTCGAACCTGGCCTTCGTACGTGACGCGTGCGCCCTGTTCGGGCCGAACTGTCTGGCGGCGTGAGAGTGCCGGCCGGGGTCGAGCGGTACGCCGCGCCGGCCCCGGGCGGCATACTGAGTGCCGGGTGGGGCCCTGCGACAGGAGGGTCATGGCTGACGAGACCGCTTACGACAGCACGGGGGAGACCCTGGCGCACAGCCGGCGGGTGGGCGAACTGATGGTCGAGGCGATCCTCGAGCTCAGCGGGCGCTCGGTGCGGCACGACCTGAGCAAGACCCGGGAGCCGGAGCTCGCGGTCTTCAACCAGTACACGCCGCGGTTGCGGACCCTGACGTACGGGTCGGAGGAGTACCGGCGGTGCCTGGCGAAGATGAAGCCGGCGCTCGACCACCACTACGCCCACAACCGGCACCACCCGGAGCACTTCGCCGACGGCATCTCCGGTATGACGCTGGTGGACCTGATCGAGATGCTCGCCGACTGGAAGGCCGCCGGCGAGCGGGTCGCCGACGGAAGCCTGGTGCGCAGCTTGAAGGTCCAGCGCGAGCGCTTCGCGATCGACGACCAACTCCTGCAGATCCTGACCAACACGGCACGCCACTTCGGCTGGCTCGACGAGTAGGCACAGCAAACGGCCCGCCCTCGGTGAGGGCGGGCCGTTTGTGGCTTCTGCCAGGGTGTTTCGATCCCTCCAGGGATGATGAGCGAGTGGCTAGTGCCTGACACTGACTTCGTGTCGTTTGCGGCTTCGCCTGGATGTTTCGATCCCACCTGGGGTGATAAGTGGCTTGCGCCTGGGAGGGACAGTACGCGCTCGGCACACTGGACGCAAGCACCCGGCGTGTCAGGCAATCCGTCCCGGTGGCGTCCGCCGCTATCCGCGGAAGCTCTCGTCGATGACGTACTCGCGGGCTTCATCATCCCAGGTCAGGGTGAGCGAGACGTCATCCCCGACCTTGATGTCGACACCTCCGTATGGCGCGAGCCGAACGTCATGCTCGCGGGAGGCTTCCGTGATCACCCGGAGGAAGGTGGCTAAGTGACCCAGATGGTCTGCGGTAAGCACTGACGAGACCCCTCAGTCGTGGGCAGCGGCCCGGACTCCAACCGGGCCGCTGCCCCTCTGCGACCCAAAGGCCGCCAGACGAGGCTGCGTCGCCACCGCCCCGCCTGGTTGTCGCATCCCTACGCGGCCTTGGCCAGGTGAGGCAGGCGCGCCACGTACGGGGTGGGCATCTGTTCGCCGTCGGTGATGCGCACGAACGACATCTCTTTGCCGGTCGCGGCGGCCCGCCACCCCTTGAGCAGCGCCAGGAGCTGCCGCTCGCGCTTGTCGGAGTTGGATCCCTTGCTGGTCTGGGAACCGTTGATCATCCAGTTCCGCACGGTGTAGGCGGGATTGCCTCGGGCGATCATCTCACCCGTCTGAACATCCTTGATGTACTTGTTCAGCTCGTGGTTCCACCAGTCGACCTCTGCTCTCTCGCAGGTCTCGGCGATGGCGCGTCTGGTCACGGCGACGAAGGTCGCCCCGGCGGCGGGGATCCCCTTGGCGGGGCGGATCATGGCGGTCCCGTCTCGCAGGGCGTCGCGGGCCTCCGGCCAGCTCTTGAAGACCGCCTCGATCTGCTCCGGGCTCGGCTTGGCGCGGCTCCAGTTGGACCAGTACCGGTTGGTGCCGGTGTCGCCGTCCCGCCACCTGTCCCAGCAGTACAGCATCTTGCCGAAGCTGGCCAGGTGCAGCGAGTTCTTCTCGCCGAGGATGGCCAGCTGGTCGGCCAGGGTTCGACGCTTGCCGGTGTCGATGGCGTAGAAGGTCTCCGGGGGAACGTTGTAGGTGACCCGGATCGGGACGGTCGCCCCCGACTCGACGATGGCCCACAGCCGGTGCTGACCGTCGATCGGCGCGCCCTCGGTGGGCAGGGACACGCCCTGCGGGGTGAGCTGCCACTCTCCGCGCAGGATGACATCCTTGAGGTACTGAACGTGGCCCGCGTTGAGCGGGCGCTGGAGCACCGCTCGCCCGTCAGGGAGCACCGCCGGGGGGCGGTTCAGCCACTCGGCGGCCTGGTCCGGGCCGACCTGCTGAGTGACGGTGTACATCTCCTTGTCGCCGACGACCGTAAGCGTCCCCCCGACGGTCTGCGGCGCGGGGTCCTTGCCGACCCTCGGCGCGACGAACTTGGCCTCGACCTTCGCTCGGTCGGCCGCGATCCGCTGCTTGCGAGCCTTCTCGCTCTCCTCCTTGTGCTGCGCGAGCGCGGCCGAGAAGCCGAGGCCCTCGAGCGCCTTCTTGGCGTTGGCGAGGCTGCTACGCCCACCAACGCGGCGCGGGATGCTGGTCTGCACGCCGGCGGGGTTCGCGATCTTGAACGAGGAGTTGTTCAGCGCGACCTGCCAGCCGGGCAGCTTCTCGCAGGCGGCGGCCAGGTCGGCCATCTCTGAATCGGTGCCGGGGAACGGCATGGTCCCTCCCAAGGGGTAGCGGTTGGGTTGGCGCCCCGGCGCTACTGGTGCGTCCGGGGCGCTCCTGCTCGTGCAGGAGGTCTGTGGTGTGGCTGCCCGACGCCTCGGCGCGCCGCCCGCTCACCATCGGTGAGTCCACTGGGTGGTGGCGCTGTCTGAGTAGCGCAGGGGCAGGGGGTTGGGAACGATCGCCCGCACGGGTGCGCCGAGGTCGGGAAGAGCGACGGGGGCGCGCGGGAACGTCCAGAACCGCTCGAGGTTGATCGCCACGGTGACGGTGACGGTCTGTTCGGCGACGGTCTGGCGGACGGGCCAGTAACGCCAGCGCATCCACCACCGGCCCCGGTAGGCCGCCTTGAAGTGGTCCCACCAGGTGGTGAACCGGACGGTCGTCACGGTCACCGACCGATTCCGCTCGACATGCTCGGTGGACAGCCTGTCGGCCAGCACGGAGGTGGACAGTTCGTAACCGGCCCACTCGAACTGCTTGCGCAGCGTCAGCCGGTCCGCTGCGTACGGGCCGACTTCGACGCGGATGGCTGATCGCAGCTCCTCGAGCCAGACCTGCGTCCAGTTGCCGTCGTGGGTCACGGCGCGCTCCAGCGGGTGGGCCAGGTGCGCCACTGCTGCCAGGACCGGCTGGGCGTCGGCCCGCGCTGACCCTGGTACCGGGAGCCGTAGACGGCCGAGCCGTACGGGTGCTCCGAGGGCGAGGAGAGCCGGAAGATGCAGAGCTGGCCGATCTTCATCCCCGGCCAGAGGGTGATCGGCAGGTTCGCCACGTTCGACAGCTCCAGCGTGACGTGGCCGGAGAAGCCCGGGTCGATGAAGCCGGCGGTCGAGTGGGTCAGCAGGCCGAGCCGGCCCAGCGAACTCTTGCCCTCCAGCCGGCCGGCGAGCTGCTCGCCGAGGGAGATCACCTCAAGCGTCGAGGCGAGCACGAACTCGCCCGGGTGCAGCACGTACGGCTCGCCCTCCGGCACCTCGACCGGGGAGGTCAGGTCGTCCTGCTGCACCGACGGGTCGATGTGCGTGTACAGGTGGTTGTTGAAGACCCGGAAGAGCCGGTCCAGGCGTACGTCGATGCTGGACGGCTGCATGAGCGCCGGGTCGTACGGCTCGAGGGCGAGGGTGCCGGCTTTCAGCTCAGCGGTCAGGTCGCGGTCGGAGAGCAACATGTCACCCTGCCGCGTGCGGGGTGGTGGCGATCTCGGTCCCGTCGGGCAGCGTGGAGACGACGAAGTCGTCGAAGACGTTCGGGGCGACCCGCTGGAGCTGGCGCAGGCACTCCACCGCCAGCTCGCGGATCTCCACGTCGGCGTGCTCGGTGGCGCGCATCGCGATGAAGTGCCGCCAGGCCCGGTAGTTGCCGGTGACCACGATCCGGGTCTCGGTGGCGTTGGGCAGCACCGCCCGCGCCGCCTGCCGGGCCCGCTTGCGCTGAGCCGTGTCCAGCGGTGCCAGCTTCACGCCGTTCGCGGGCAGCAGCCGCCAACACTGACTGCACCAGTAGCCGCAGGGGTCGACGTCGTAGGTGACCGGCCCGCCGCAGGTGCGACAGCGGTTGTCGCTGTCGCGTTGGGTCCGCTGCTCAAGGGCGTCGACCAGCTCGGTGTACGCCCGCACGCTGGCCTCGGCGGCCTCGACGAACTTCTTGTGCAGCTCGGGGTCCTCGGCGATCACCGCGGGCTCGACCATCGCCGCGTCCCGCTCCGGCACGTACCGCTGGGAGAGCTGCGAGTACGAGAAGTGCCGGTGCCGGATCAGCTCGTGGGTGAAGGAGCGGGAGACGCCGGTGAAGTAGAAGGTCACCGAGCCGTGCTCCAGCACCGACAGGTGGCCGACCTCCAGGATGTGCGCCAGGTAGCCGGCGTTGGTGGCGGTGGCCGGGTTCGGCTTCTTCCAGCTCTGGTAGCAGGCCCGCCCGGCGAACTCGGCCAGGGCCTGGCCACCCTCCGCGTCGGTCGACCACGGAACGTCGTCCGGGGCCTCGAAGTGGGTCCACGCGATGAGCTTGACCTGCGGCTGCACCATGTCCGGCATACGCGCACCTCCCTGCCTGGGCCCGTCGTAACGATAATCATAATAACATGTATGAGGTTACGGTGTGAGGCGTTCCCCTGGTGTCCTGTCAGGACCGGGGCCTAGCAGCGATTGAACAGCGGCATGCGAGCGCTGACCCTCGAATGTGTCACGCGCTACAGCAACAAGGCGGGGGCTGGCGTCAGAGGTAGTCGACGCCGGCGGCGGTGACCAGTGCGCGGAGGTCCGACCCGGGCTGATCGGTGGCCAGGAGGGTCTTCCTCAGCAGATCGAGCACGGCGGGGCGCTCGCGCACCTCGGCGGGGGCGATTCGGTCAGCCTGCACCAGGTGCCGACCGGCGGCGGTCGCGTCCTTGTTGTCGAGGTGGGCCCGGGCGACGTCCACGAGGTGGTCGGCGCGCACAGCGGCGGGCAGAGTCACGTACTTGGGGTGGGCGGTGGTCTGGAGGTGTTCGGCCAGAGCCTGGTCGGGCTCCTTGAGGGCGACGGCCGCGGCGGTGCGAATCACGCCGATGAGCGGCTCGCCGAAGTGGGTGCGGTACACGTCCCGGGCGCCGGCGGCGGCAGCGGCCACGCCGGCGGCCTCGTCGACGAGGTCGCGGACGGTGTCGGGGTGGTCGAGGTGCGCGGCGCCCATCGCGGCCTGCAGGAGCAAACTCCCATACACGGTCAGGTGTTCGGGGTCGGCGTCCAGGGGATCTGCCGGCGCCATGTCATGCGCGACATTGATGCAGATCTCCAGCGTGTGGCGCGGTTGTCCGCTGTCGCGGACGGTGCCGGCGAGCACGAGGGCGGCGCGGGCGGACAGGACACGGTCGTCGGCTCCGGTGCTGACGGCGACACCCCGGTCGGCGGCGAGCCAGGCCAGGTGATGGTTGCCGAGTTTGCGCAGGAGGTCGGCGGCGACCTGGTAGGCCTCGCTGAGGATGGTGGCGGTTTCGGCGCTGCGGCACTCGGCGTGGGCCCCCTGCGCGTCGACGATGACGTTGGGCAGGCTGGTCACCAGCCGGGGGTAGGCGGCGGCGTGCAGGGCGAACCAGGCGTAGTCGATGGAACGCCGAAGGATGGGCAGGCCGACGACGGGGCTCGCGGGCGCGGTGTGGTCGTAGCGCGTCAGGACGGCGCGCAGTTCGTCGACCTTGGCTTCGTTGCTCGCCTCGACCATCCGTCCGGAAGGGATGGGTTCGGAGCTGTCGGTGGTGAGCAGGCGGTCGACGTCGACGCGCAGTGCCGCGGCGATGTCGTGGAGCACGGACAGCTTGTCGAGCCGTCTGACGCCGCGCTCGACCTTGTCGACCCAGCTCTTGGACTTGCCGAGGAAGTCGGCGAGGTGCTGCTGGGTCAAGCCGCGGCGACCGCGCCAGTAGGCGACCCGACGGCCGATGGGTAGGTCGGCGGGGAGCTTGTTCGCGTCGGCCACGAGGCGCCCTCCCGTCAGCCGGGCGACGCGCTCGGTGTTCGCCCGTGAGTGGGGTACGGGCGGCGGGCCCACCCCTTCGAAAGCCCGCCGCCCGTGGTGCCTGCAGCTGCTCGTCCGCAGCGCCGGCACCAGATGGGCGGCGGGACCACCCCTCGAAGTCCGCCGCCCATCTCTGACACTAGGGCGCTGTGCGTGTCCGATTCCTAACAGTCAGTTAGTTTCCGGTTCGGGGTTGAGGGGGTCGATGCGCAGCCGCGCGGCCAGGTCGCGCAGCTCGGCCGAGCCGCCCCGGGGGGCGTCGCGCACCATCTGCCCGACGAGCTCCAGCACGGTGGAGCGGCTGCGCAGTTCCTGCGCGGAGACATCGTCGGCCGCGAGGAAGCGTCGCACCGCCTTCTCCGGGTTGCCGGCGAGGAAGTGGCCGCGCCCGGCGTCGATGTGTAGGCGCGCCCGGCGCTGGTTGGTGCGCAGCTCCTCCGGTCGCACCTGCCGGGCGTACTCGGGGGCCCGCCCCGGCTCCCCGTTCTCCAGGGCTATGGCGGCGCGCCACGTCTTGACGTTGGCGTCGGTGAACTCCATGCGCCACCCGTCGGCGCCGCCGGAGCGTCGCAGCGCGCCCTCGGCTTCGGCGTAGTGGCTGGTGGCGTCGTCGCCCCGATCGAGGCCGGCGGCGGAGATCGCGGCGTGCAGGTGCAGCATGCCGTACCAGGCGGCCAGGTCACCGGTGGTGGTGTCGCCGACCTGCTCGGCGGCGGCCCTGGCCAGGCTCAGGGAGCGGCGCTGGGATCCGCCGGTGAGCGCGACCTGGGCCACCGCGAAGGCTGACGCGGCGATCTCCTCGGGTTCGCCGAGGTCGAGGGCGGCGCCGTAGCCCCGCTCGGCCAGCCGCATCGACAGGTCGACGTATCCGAGCGACTTCAGCCCGACGGCGCCGGCGAAGGCGGCCCTGACGAACAGGCGCTGACCCTTCCTGCGGGTGGTGGGGGTGGTCGCCAGCTGGCGGGTGTCGGCGATCAGGTCCGGCAGCAGCCGGGCGTAGGTGGTGTAGTCGCAGGCCATCCGGGCGCGCACCACCTCGTCGGTGCGCCGGGCGACGTCGTCGACGTCGGGCAGCGGGCCGTCGACGTCGTCGTCGAGCGCCCGGCGGATGCCCGGCGCGGCGGAGTGGACGGCCAGCTCGGCGGCGTCGCGGGGCCGACGGGGTTGGGCGGTGAGGTCTTCGACGGAGACGCCGAGCGCGCGGGCGACCCTGATGATGGTGGAGCGTCTGGTGAGGGTGCGCTTACCGGCCTCGATCATGTTGATGTACGAACCGGTCACGCCGGCGGCGTCTCCGAGTTCCTGCTGGGTCAGGCCGGCCATGGTGCGCCAGCGGGAGACGCGCAGGCCGATGTGTTCGCTCATGGTGCCCTCCTGCACGAGGGTGGCCGGCCCGCGGGATGGGCGCGGCGCTGTAACCCGAACGGTACGGGGCGTGACGGGCCGGTTGCTACCGTGACATGCGCGAGGGGCCGGGCTGCACCCCGGCCCCTTTCCTCCGCCTCCCGCCGGACCCGTACCCGGCTCGCGTTCGCGTCGTTGGCTCGTGTGGACCACCCCAGAGGGAGGCGACATGTTCGAGGCAACAGCGCACCACCCCGGCGAGGACACCCCACGGGTCATCGCCACCGTGCCCGACGCCCAGGGGGCGTGGGCGCGTCTGGCCTCGTACCGCGAGGCGGAGGTCCTGGAGCGCGGCAACCCGAACCGGCCCGACCGTATCGCGAAGGAGCTACGTCGGATCTCGGAGGCGCCGGAGACGTTCACGTGCGGCGACGCGATCGTGCACGATCCGCACGGCCCGGGGTACATCGAGGGCCCGCCGGTCGGGCCGACGGTCCGGTACGCCGTGCAGCGGCGCGCCGGCAGCTAGGTCAGAGGGTGCGGCGAGGGGCGGCGTGCACCGCCCCTCGCCGCGCGAGGCTCACCGGGGCACGGTCGGGGTGGGGCCGGTGACGACGTGGCCCTCCATGGCGTAGATGGCGCGCAGCAGCTGCGCGGCGATGTCCTGGGGGATGCGCAGGCCGGCGATGACCGCCCCGAAGTGCCCGACGGCCTGCCAGTAGGCGTCGCGGGTGACCCCGAGGCGCCGGTGCACGACGGCGAGGTCCGCCATGGTGTAGGTGGTGGGGCCACCGAGGAGCTGGGCGAGCAGCCGCCGGTGGTGGTCGCGCAGCCGGATGATGTCGGCGCTGGTGAAGTGGCCGAAGTAGTGGGCCAGCCGGGGGTCGGCGGCGATGCGGCTGGCGAACTGCTCGGCGACCGCGGTGAGCACGGCCGGGTGCAGCCGCTCGTGCATGGCCGGCTCGACCCGGGTCGATGCCCGGTGGGTGGGCGGCGGCTCGACGGGGTTGAGCAGCAACCAGAGCACCAGCATCAGTCCGATGACGATGCAGGTGATCATGGTAACGAGAATCGCCTTCTCCATGAGCGGACGGTAAGGCGGGGGCGGGCGGCGCGCCCGCGAATGTGGCGTGCGTGACGATCGGCGGACGCAGGGTGCCGACCGTGCCAGGCTGACCTCGGGCGGCCCGCCGATGTCACATCCTCGGTCCCACCCGAGGGCAGTCCCCCCACAGGACGGTCCGTCGGCGGGCCGCCTGTCCACTCAGGGCCGGTTGCGTCCGTAGTAGGTGGGCGACTTCGGGCACAGTTGGCACGCCGGCAGCGGCGTACCCCCAGGGTTGCTGGGCAGGCGCTCCCCGCAGCAGACGGCCGCCACCTCGACCTCGGCGGTGACGTCCTCGGTCTCGGCTGGTGCCATGGGTGCTCCGTTCTCGCAGGTCCGTCGCCCGGTGCGGTCACGGCGCGCCACGGTGCCGCTCTCGGCCTGCTCGACCCCGCCGCCCCGCTCCTCCACGATCCGCTCGTGGTCCGCGGCGGGCAGCCAGAACACCCGGGCGCGGGCCTGGTAGGGCAACCAGGCTCCCCGCAGTATGCCCTCCAGCAGGTGATCCAGGTGCAGGCGGGGCCCGCAGGGGAACCGCGCGTCGACGCCGTCGGCCCGCCGCTGGTAGGCGTGGATGTTCTGGCTGGGGTAGAGGTGCTTCTTCCCGCAGGGGATCCGCTTGCGGGTGACCGGGCAGCGCATCGACTGGGTCCACATGTCGTCCCAACCGCAGAGCTGCTCCTCGGTGCCGAGGGCACCGGCGCCCACCTCCAGGTGCTCCTGCGACAGGTACTGGCGGTAGTCGGCCATCGCGGGGATGGACAGGTGGGGCACGGTGTAGAGGAAGGCCACGCCGTCGGCGCCCCGGTCGGTGGTCCACACCACCCGGTCCCCGGCCTTGCTCAGGGACCTCTGCCGGTTCTGAATGACCCGAGGGCGCTCGACAGAGTGCTGGATCTCCCCGGCGACGGTCAGCTCTGGACCGACCGCGAGGACGTCGGGGCGTCGCCGGGCCCGGGGCCGCCACACCTCCAGCTCCACCTCGGCACCGGCGGTGGTGAAGGTGCGGGCCTTGCGCTCCTTGAGCGCCTTGTGCGTGTCGGTCTCCGGCTGGTGCTCGGCGTGCGGGGAGCGCCCGTCCTCGTGGCGGAACATCGGTCCGTGCCGGCCCTCGACGAAGGTCATCCACACCGGCTCCGGGTCCCCGCCCTTCTTGGCGCGGATGCGCATGCACAGCAGGCAGATCAGCTTCTGACCGCCGATGCCCTGCGGCCGGTCGTTGGCGATCCGGTCCCGCAGCCCCGGCTCGCCGGGGTGCCCCCACTGAGGCAGACGCGGCTGGATCTCCAGCATGGCCGGCAGATAGAGGATCCCGTCGTTCCATCCCCCCGGGTCGACGTCCCCCCGGAAATACCTCGTCATGGTGCCCCTTCCGATGGATCCATTCAATCGACGGCGACGAGGCGTGGGCAACCCCCTGGGTAGCCAGCCCAGGGGGTCCCTACAGGTAGTAGGAGCGGACGCGGAGCAACCAGCGGTTGACCGCCTCTTCGTCGGGCTCGGCCGGCAGAGCGCACGTCACCCGGGGGAAGGCCGCCTCGGCGTCGGCGAGGTGCCGCTGGGCGTAGCGCAGGTCCCCGTTGGCGACCCGCTCCCCGAAGTCGTGGAACCACTGCGGATCCTCCAGCCGGATCTGCAGATGTCCGGTGGCGTACAGGTACACGCCCTGGTTGATGAGCCGGGCCAGGTGTCGGGCGTGCTTGGCGGTGCGCTTGCGCAGGTCGGAGGAGAAGGTGCCGTCGCCGCGCGCCTCCAGCTTGCCGAGCTGCTGCGCAGCGTACCCGAGGTAGGCGGCGCGCACCCGGTGGGCCGAGAGCAGCTTGCTGCGGATCCCGACCAGGTCGTCGCCCAACGGGGAGCGGTGCACGTACAGCTCGTCGGGCAGCCACAGCAGCTCCATCACCGTCGGGTTGCCCGACAGCGCCAGCCGCACGTACTTCAGGGCCTCGTGGTAGCTGGCGTCGGGAGCCTTGGTGACCACGCTCTCCCGCTTGCCGACGGGCGGGTTGAGCCCGTGGAACTCCTCGGTGGGCGCGGCGTAGATCCCGAGACGGTCCTCGTCGGAGTCCGGGCCGGCCAGCCCGTAGGCCGTCGACCCGACGATCCCCTCCAGCAGTAGGTGGCCCGGCACGGTGGCCGGCGGACGGACGTTCATCAGAAGTTCCCTTCGGCGACCTGGAGGCAGGGTAGGCCGAGCTCGCTCCGCCACATGTCGACAACCTGCTGCCGGTCGTCGACGACGAGCTGCACGTCGTACACCGGCTCGATCCACCGGTGGTAGAGCTCGTGCTTGACGACGGAGTCCTTGCGGTTGTCCTTGGCGGTCCGCATGAACAGCCCGTCCGACGGGATGTCGTGCAGGCCCAGGTACGCCTCCGTCTGACGGCGGCACCGTTCGTCCCGCCCGGACATCAGGATGATCCGCTGCCCGCCGACTTCGGCCAGGTCGCAGGTCCGCTTCAGTACCGGCTCGCTGTTGAGGTCCATCCACCGGTGGAGATCGTCGGGGTGGTCCCGGATGAGCTCCGTGCAGGGGAAGCGGGTGCCGCACCCCGCCATCATGCGAACCAGCGTGACCACCGCCGCGTTGGGAGCGTCCTCCCCGACCCGGTCCCAGTCGTAGGGGTCCCGCTCGCCCCGCAGCGTCAGGGTGCCGTCGATGTCGACGAGCACCACCGGCTCCTTCGTCCCCCTCACCCCTGCTCACCTTCCTGCTCATCACCATCGCCACCCGGCCCGCCCTCGGGGTCGTCGTAAGCGAGGTCCTCGACCTGGCCGGCGAGGTGCTGACGGCCGTTGCGCCACCCCGCCTCGTAGGCGCCCCGGTCTCCGGGGCTGAGTAGCACCACCGGCCCCCGGGACACCACGAAGTGCCAGTCCGGGTGCAGCGGCACCTCACCTGGCCCCGGCTCGGGGACGTCTCGCTGCCAGAAGGCGTCAAGCTTCTCCAGCTCGCTGCGCGGGTCGACCCACACCTTCGGCCGACCGAACTCGCCGCCGAGGCAGTACCAGGCGCCGATGTTCGCGCCCGAGGCGACCCAGATCTCCTGCCGGCGATAGTCGCCCCAGTGGACGGCCACCACCGCCCCGCTGTTCTGCGGCTCGTCGTTGAGCCCCAGCAACTTCCACTTCACCGGGTCACCGCCGCCCGGATCTTGTCGAGTAGCTCCGCGGCCTCACCGAACCGACGCTTCGACATCTCCTGCCCCTCGGGCGTCAGCGCGAGGTGGGCGGACGAAGCCCGCAGGAACCCGTACTGCTCGACGAGCCGCATCACCGCGGCCACGTCGACCGGCTCCGGCGCCGAATCGGTCGTCGCGACACCAGAGACCAGCCGGACAGTCATGGGCTGGAAGTATGCGTGCACCACGCCGCGAGGCTCCCCGTCCGGCTCGACGGGAATCCGCACGGTGGTGCCGTCGCAGTCCAAGGTCACCACAAGATCCATCAGTCCTCCGCTCTCAACCTGACCGCCTGCTCGGTAGGCCACCGCGCCGGCCCGCGCGAGGCGGGCCGGACGGAAGCGGACCGTTCAGATCAGTCGCTGGTGATGGTGGCTGCCAAAGCGCCGATCTCGTCGCTGGCCGCCAGGTCGGTGGTGAGCGGGTACCAGGGCAAGGAACCGCCGAAGGGCACCTGGTACCGCTGGGCGAGCGCCTCGGCAGCACCGCTGTCGCCGACGAGGCGGACCTCGACGGTGGTGCCGTCGGGGCCCTTACCGGTCGCCCGCGACATGTTCTCGATGAGGACCTGCTTCGGGGCGGCGTCTGCCCACCGGGAGGCCCGCGCCTCCCTGCTGGCGGCCAGCCCGCGTTCGGTGTCGGCCAGGGCCAGCCGGTGGCCGGTGGTGACATGGACCAGGGCGGTGACGGCGACCTCTCCGCTGTGGAGCAGCTGGTGGTGCACGGCGCTGTCGCCGGGTGGCATGTCCAGGATCACCACGTCGGCGTCGTCGACGGCGACGGATGAACCGACGAACCGGATCCATTCGGCGGACGTCTGCTCGGCCCAGGCCATCTGCCCAGGTGCGAAGACCTGCCCGCTGGAGAACACCTCCAGGCCAGGGGTGTCGGTCGTGGATGGCACCACCCGACCCCGTTGCGGGTCGGTCCGGGCGGGTCCAGGGGCGAACAGGATGTGCTGGGAGGGGCCGCCGAGGTCGCAGTCGATGATCACCACCTGGCGCCCTTCGTTGGCGAGGCGCCGGCCAAGGGCGGCGGCGACGCTGGACTTCCCGACGCCACCCTTGGTGCCGGTCACCACGATGACCTGGGGGCCGGCGAACAGCTGGCTCGTGGTCTCCATCTCGTATCCCACCGTCTCTCGGAGCATGAGCTTCACGTAGTCGTCGGAGCCGGTGCGGGCCGGCCACTCCACGCCGACCTCCGCGACCAGCTCTTTCAAAGTCCTGGTGAGCTTTGAGGCGTGCGCCTGGCGCTCGCAGCGGATGAGGGGGGCGGGGACGCTGATGCGCTCACCCTCACGCCACCGCCGCCAGCGGTCATTGACCTGCCGCAGGACCTCGGAGTGGGAGTGGCTGTGCAGCCACGTCCGGGCCCAGCCGGTGTGGTGCTTACCCTGCGGGGTGACGCAGGCCTCTAGCGCCGCGGTGCCGAGCGCGGCGCGTTCCATCCACCCCCACTTGCCGCCCATCTGACTGAGGTCGGTGGTGGTCGGCACGACCCAGGCGTTGAGGGCGCCGAGCATCGCCTGGACGGCCGGGGGCAAGGGCTTCACCATGAGTCCGCTGAAGCCCGGCTCGCCGAACAGGGCGTCTCCCGTGGCCAGCCCCACTGCCTCGGCCGGCCATCTGGTGCCCGGCTTGGGTTCGCTCCGGGTCGCGTAACCGCAGCTGACCTCCGTGAGGTTGAGATGTCCCGGCCGATGGGGGTGCAGGTGCCGACCCTCAATGCGGGTGGGGTTGGACTGTGGCCCGCGCAGCACCCCGTCGGCGCCGATGTGCGGGACGGGGTCGACGTCGAGGTGGTAGTAGGGGTAGTGACCCGACTTCTCGTTGTAGGTGGAGGCGAGGGTGCCGATCGCGTACGTCAGGGGCAGGGGGTACAGCCGCCGCAGGCGGAAGCCCCGCTCGCGCTCGCTCCAACCCCGTTCGTGCGTGAGGAGGAGCTCGCCGCCGGGGAGCACCTCGGGGTGGCCGGCTGACTCGCAGCGTTCGGCCGCGGCCTGGTTGTCGCCCATCCGGGTATGGCAGATGTCGCAGCGCCAGTCGGGTCGGCTGACGTTCGTTGGCATCTCAGCTCACCTCCAGGGTGGGGTGGTCGGGCCACAACGCCTTCGTCACCTCGTCGTTGATGCCGGCCAGGTGCGCCAGCTTGCGACGGATCTCGCTGAGCGCCGCCGCCGCGGCGTCACCCTCGCGGCGCGCCGCGAGAACGGCGAGCCGCTCGGCGACGGCCAGCCTGCCGAGGGGCTGCCGGAAGTCGACGTCGTTGCCGGCAGCCCAGAGCAGGGGCGCCTGCAGCTCGTGGACCAGTCGGTCGTGGTCGGGCGCCGGGGTCTGCGGCCCGAAGTGTTCGGTGATGATCTGGTCGATGTGCGGCCACGGCACGTCCTTGGGCATCGAGACCTCGAGGCCGCAGTGGTGGGTCACTTCGACCCCGACGCGCGGGGGGCCGGCGATGCCCTCGCCGAGCGCCTCGCGCACCACGGCGCCCACGCCGGTGAAGCTCTGCCAGGCGCGGATCTGCAGGGTGGCGGGGCTAGCGCCCGCGATCGGACAGCGTCTCATGCGGCGAGCACCTCCTGCAGCTTGGTGGTGTAGGCCGGGTCCATGGCCGCCCCGAAGGCGGCCCGGGTGACCTCGTCGTGGCGCCGCGACCGCCGACCCACTTCGGAGGGGGTCGGCATCTGCACGGCGTGCGTCAGCTCGATGCCGTTGTTGTCGGCCAGCGCCCGGACGTTGTTGGCGTCGCGCATGCGCAGCCTGGTGGCGATCTCACCGGCGCTGAGCCCGGCCTTGGCGAACAGCCGTATCGCGACGATCCGGTCCTGCCCTCGCAGAGCGAGGGGTACGCCGAGGAGCACGAGGATCAGGCCCCAGCGGTCCAGGCGCTGGTCCTGGGCGTGGGTCTTGACGCCCGCGCGCCGGGCGATCCTCGTCACCGAGCGGCGCTGGAGCGACCAGCAGATGTGGGTGACGCTGTCGCCGAGGGCGGTCATGGCGGCCACCGCGGCCTCGGCCTGCCAGCCGGACAGCCGCTTGCGGTCGGTGCCGAGAACGACACCGACCACGTCGAGGATCTCCTCGGGCACGGGGGTGGTGCGCAGCGGGTGACCAGCGGTGATCAGAAGCTGCCCCGGGTGGGCCCCGACCGGGGGTGCGGTCGGGGCGCTCACCGGGTGCCACCAGCGAGGACACGGGCGCGCTGCGTCTCCAGCTTCGGCAGGATCAGGTGCCGCACCTCGAGGGTGCCCCTGTCCTCGGGGACGGCGGCGTTGATGAAGTCGATGCTGCGCGCTTCGAGGTGCACCTTCGTGACGATGACCCTGCCCGTGACGACCTTGAGCTGGGTGACCACCCGGACCGGGATGACGTCGCGCGGCTTGAGGCCCCGCAGATAGACGTCCTGTCGCAGCCGGAGGAACTCCGCGGCCTCCTGCGCGACCGCCTCGTAGTAGTCGATGTGGCCGCAGGGGTTGGACCACTCGTCGACCCGGAAGTACGCACCGTCGTCGCAGCGGCGGGCACCGCGAGGCTTGCCCCGGCGCTCGCCGCAGGTGCGGCAGTGGGCGGCGATGACCACCTCGCTGGTGACGGGGCTGGTCAGGCCGTGCCCCCAGAGTGCCCGCTCTCTGGCGGGGTCGCGGATGGTGACGGTCATCGTCTCCATCTCGATCGTGAGCTCCCTCATGGCTCCTCGCTTTCTGGTCCGATTCAGTCGGCCACCGCGCCGCCCGGGCGGGTGCCCGGACGGACGGAAGCGGCTGAAGCGTGGGTGAGGGGTGACCCTCAGACCCGGATGACGTTGGCGCGCCGGGTCTCCACGGCGCTGCTCCGGGTGGGGGCCGCAGTACGCCTGACCGACGGCGGGGCCTGGGTGGCCTCGCCCTGCTTTCCGGCCATCAGGGCGATGGCGTTCTCCAGCTTGCCCTCGGCCAGGGAAGTGACGTCCCGGCCGTCGACGACGACCTGGAACGGGCGCCTCCGCGCCAGGGTCCAGAACCCCTTGCGGAGCGCGTACCGGATGCGCAGGGCGCCCCTGTCGCTCGTCAGACCGACGACCCAGACCTTGTCCTGCTCGTCGTAGCCGAGCTGAACGGCGGCGGGGATCTGCGCCTCGATGATGCGGTACTGCTGAGCGACGCCGACCGGCGCCTCTCGGACCTCGCGGGCCGGGGGCATGGGGTCCGGCTCGCCGAGCGGCGCCTCCCGCGGCTCCTTGGCGGCGTCGGGGTCGGCGAGGATCTTCCGCAGGCTCTTCGGCTTCCAGGTCGAGTTGTAGCGCTCCCCGTCGAGGACGAGCGTGGAGTTGACCTCCTGGAACCGGCCGGGGCCGGTGGCCTTCAGGTCGACGCTGACGCTGACGCGGTCGGTGGAGGTGCTGACCCGCCAGCGGCGGTCGTCGAGCCGGGTGACCTTGACCGGGTGGTCGAGGTCCGCCTCGGACTCGTCGGCGAACCGCTGGACGCCGGGCGGGATGTAGTCGTTCATGGTGTCCCTTCGTGCTGGTCCGATTCAGTCGGCCACCGCACCGCCCGGGTGGGTGGGTACCCGGACGGACGGAAGCGGCTGAAGCGTCAGGCTGGTCAGCCCGGCGAGGTCTTTCATTCATAACAACATGTACGAGGTTAAAGGGTGGGGGTTGGTCGCGCAAGAGGCGAGTCGAGCCAGCCCACGAGGCCGCAGACGTGCTCGGCCGAGTCGGGGTCGGTGGTGTGCCCCCGCCACCGCTCACACCGCAGGACGTCGACGTCGGGGCGGCGCAGCTCGGCCGCGCACCGGTGCTCCGCCGCCGGTTCAGAGTCGCCTGGGCGGCCGGCACCCAGGTCCGGCCAGCCGGCACGCAGGCGCATCACCCACAGATGCCCGCTACGCCGGCTGGCCGCGTTGACGGTGATGGAACCGCGCCGGGGCGCCGCCGACCTGATCGGTGACCGCGAGCGCAGCCAGTGATCGTCGAGGCCGTCGTCGAACGTCTCGTGGCTGACCTCCGCATCCACGAGGGCCTCGGCTCCGTCGAGCTCGTAGCTGATCACCCCGTCACCGGTGTCGATCAGCACCGCGACCCGGTGCAAACCCTGGGGTGCGGGAAAGGTTGCCGCACCCCAGGTTCCGACGAACCGCGTCACACCAGCCGCCGGCCGAGCTGCCCGACGGCGTACCCGATCAGGGCGAGGCAGACGTCCTGCTCGGGGCGGGCGATGGTGTGCGAGGCGAACCCGCCGGAGTCGAGGCGGTGCGGCACACCGCCCCGGGTCACATACCACAGGCCCGGCTCGGGCGGTGGCGCGGCGACCGCCCGCGTCAGCTCCTCCGCACGCGGGAACGGATCCTGTCGCACAGGGCTGGTCGGCCGCCCTCTGTCACCCTGCGGGGCGGGGCCCTCGTTGAGCAGGGTCCGGGCGATGCCGTTGAGGTCGGGGTCGACGTCGGAGCGCAGCAGACTGACCAGCAGCCGCCCCGCCGCCGGGTCGCTGAGCATCCCGACGAGACGCCCGGCGCCCCCGCCGACCCAGTTGTCGGCGGCCCTGCGCCAGTTACCCGCGTCCTCCTCGACGTCGGGGTCGCGGAGCGCACGCTCGAGGGCGGCGGCGGCCCGGTCGCGGGCCTCACGGTGGATCACGACATCACCTCCTGGGGGTTCGGCAGCACCGACCGACCACCCGCTTGGAGCAGCGGGTGGTCGGCGTGCAGCGGCTGCTCCGGGTCCCCGCCGTCGACGGCGGGGACGATCTCGTCGGCCAGCACCAGAGCCCAGTCGAAGTAGGCCTCGAACTCGCTGACCGCGCCGCCGTGCTCGAGGGCGGCGTCGTCGAGGATCCGCCTGCCCAGCCACACGCCCAGGTAGGCGGCCACGGCCAGGCTGACCCGCTGCGGGTCGGCGCTCGCCACGTCGGCGAACAGGGCGGCGCGCGCCCGGTCGTCGCCGGCGTGCGGCACGTCGGCCCAGTCGGTGTCGCGCCACCGGGGCCAGCCGGCCCGGAAGTCGGCCAGGCCGGCGCGCAGCAGGGCGACAGCGTCGGCCTCGATGCTCGGGGTGCCGTCGACCTCGTACCGGGTGCGGTACCCCTCGGAGATCATGGGCACGCAGGCGTCGAGCCAGCTGCGCTGCTCGTCGTCGGGCCCCGGCCGGCGCACCATGACCCACAGCGCGCGGGGATCGTTGAGCGCCTCGGGCTGCCCGGTCACCGCGGCACGCCCATCTCGTCGAGACGGGCGTGGACCTTGTTGGCGCCGGCGAGGAGCACCTCGTAGATGTCGCAGCCGAGGGCGTGGATGAGTCGGCACGCCTGCAGCACCACCTCGTCGAGGTGGTCGACGACGTCCTCGGTGCAGAGATGCTCGCCGCGCGCCCGCTTGCGCGGGTTCTGCGCCCTCCAGGCCACACCGATCTTGCCGATGTCGAGCACGGCGTTGGTGAGCTCCCACTCCTGCAGCTCGATGTTGTCCTGCGTCGTCGCGGCGGCGACCGGGACCGGCCGCCCCGCGTGGCGACGCCCGAGGAGGCCGCACTGAGAGGTGCGCGCGGTGATGACCAGGTCGGCGCACTCGCGGGCGGCGGCCTCCAGGTCACCCCGACCGATCTCCTCCCGGACCTCGCGCAGCTCCTCGGCGTGCTTGAAGCCCAGCTGCATGACCTGCTCCAGGATTCCGGTGCCGTTCTCCCGCGCCAGCCACTCGGCGGCCCGGGCGGCGACGACGCGGGCGGCCTCGTCGCCGACCCCCACCCTCCAGGTCATCGCGTACCGCCCAGGCGCGCCAGGACCTCGTCGCGACGGGGGCGATCGAGGATCGGCCAGAACTCGCACCCGGTGGGGCCGGGGCAGTCCGCGGGCAGGTGGCCGGTGAACGGGCGGCCGTCAACGGCTGCCGTCGCGTCGTAGTGCCCGCCGGACATCAACCGGTCGGTGTCCCACCCCACCCACCAGTGCCCGCCGCCGTGCCCCTCTTCCGGGAACCACCCCGGGTGGATGCTCTTGGCGCACCACAGGCCAGCCTCGGACAGCACCGGGCAGGGGAGCGGGTCCCCCTCGATGCTGCGGATCGTGGACGGGTTGGGGCGCAGGGCGGCGCCGGCGGTACGCAGGACGGCCCGCGCCCGTCGGTACCGGCGGGCCCGCAACAGCGCCTCGTGGGCGCTCTCGCCCCCGATGGCGGCCAGCGCCTCGACGCGGGCCGGCCACGTGTTGTGGACGTTGTCGGCGAGTTTGACGTGACGACCTAGAGGGTGGGCCGCCGCCCGGGTGATCAGGTCGGTGTACGTCTCGCCGTCGCGGCGGGTCACCGCGTCGACGGCACCGACGACGAGCTCGTCGTAGCCGGCGTCCCGCAGGTCGTCGAGGGTGAGGGCGGCGTCCTCCACGATGTCGTGGAGGACGCCGGCCTGGACGGCCCGGTACCCTCGGTAGGCGAGCAGCGCGCCGACCGCCCGGACGTGGTCGATGTAGGGCCGGCCGAGCTTGTCGCGCTGGCCCTGGTGGGCGCGCGCCGCGAGACGCGCGGTCTCGTCGATGTAGGGCAAGGCGATCTCCTCAGGTAGTGCTCTCCGCCGTCTGGCGGCCACCGCGCCTGCCCGGGCGGCACCCGGGCGGGACGGAGGCGGTCAGGTCTGCGACGCCGCCTGTTCCTGCTCGACCCTGCGGAGGATCTCCAGTCCCTGCTGGTGCTCGGCCCAGGCGCCCTCGTGGAGGGTCTCGGCGTAGTCGATCACCCGCTGCCGGCTGGGCTCGTCGTCGAACTCGGACAGCAGGTCGCACAGGATCAGGTTGGCGTGGATCTCGCGGTACTTACGCTCCGCGCCGGCGAGGATCCAGCCCGGGGCGGTGTTGGGCTTGGACAGGTCGGCGAGCTCGGAGTAGACCGTCGAGGCGCCCTCCATCACCACCGAGAAGTCGGAGAGCTCCCGGGCCACGGCGTCCCTGTCGAGCTGCCCGGTGGGCGCCTCGACGTGCGTGGCCCAGGTCTGCCAGTAGTGGGTCATGTAGTCGGGCGCGCCGAGCGGAACGAGGTGCTCGCCGAAGGTGTGGATGCTGCACAGCTCGGCCTGCGGCTGCCACGAGCACCCGGTGCAGCTGCGCACCGACCGGTCCCGGAACTCCTCGCCCGGCAGCGGGTCGCCCCACACCGGCTTGTGCTTGCGCCATTGCTCGCTCATGATCATCTCTCCTTCTGAACTCGCGTCGTCGCTCTGACGACCACCGCGCCCGCCCGGGCGGCACCCGGGCGGGACGGAGGCGGTCAGTCCGCTTCGTGTACGTCGGCGCGCAGTTGCCGCGCCAGGAGCCGGCGCACCTGGCGCGGGCTCAGCCCTCGACCCGGGCAGTCCAGGCCCGGTCGCCTCCGGCAGTGCGGGCACCAGGGCGGGCTGACCCTGCCGGCCATGCGGTTCACGTCGCCCATCCGGCCAGACTGACCGTGTTCGTCAGGCCTGTCGCCGGACAGTGCTCACGGCCACAACGGAAGCGGTCAGGCAGGGGGCTGCGGAGTGGGGCTGAGGGCGGGCAGGGCGAGCATGGTCCACCCGGTGCCGTCGGGCATGACGAGCAAGACGCCTGTGGCCTCCCCCTCGGCGAACACCCTGGCGACCCGACGCATCACGCCGCCGAAGAGCTCCTCAGGGCTGCCCACCACGATGACGTAGCCGGGCTCGTACCCGGCCAGGTTCATCTGGCCCCGGATCCCCGGGTCCCTCAGCGCCTTGCTGAAGCGGAACGAGGCGGCGAAGGAGGGGTGCTGAGCGCCCCGCTGCGCGGCGAGCAGAGCGCCGATGGTGTTCCGGGGTGCGTACGTCCCTGCGGCGGCCTCCAGGGCGACACGAACATCCTCGGCGATCGTCTCGTCGGTCACCGCCCAGGCGCCGGGGGAGTCGGCTTCACGGTCGGCGTCCAGCCGCAGCAGCGCGGCTACCGCCGCCGCGATCGCCTCCTCCACGCCAGCCACCCGAGGGATGGCCGGCCGGTCGACGGTCACCGCGCACCGCCGCGCACCTGGGCGGTGCGCCGGTAGTTCTCGAACCTGACCTTGGCGATGAGGCCGCGCCCGTCGGTGCGCAACACCACGCCCTCAGCCGGCCCGAGCAGGCCATCCTCGAGGCTGGCGAGCGTGTGCGGCACGATCCTCTCCAGCCACTCGTGGGTCTCCTCCACGGTGGTCGGCAGCTCGGTCGGGCTCAGGCGTCCCAGTCGCGGCGTGGGGGGCACGCTCAGCTCGTCCGCCATCAGGTAGAGCTGGCGCTCTCCCCAGAACTGCTGACCGCCGTGCTGCCTCCAGGAGGCGATCCGCTCCACCGGCTGGGTGAGCAGCTCCGCGTGCTCGTCGGCGTGGACCTCGACGACGTCGAACAGTCGGGCTCCGAGCTGCTGACCGGAGGTGTAGTTCCTGCTCGCCGGGGTGATCTTCTTGCCCCCGTAGACCTCCAGGTAGCAGACGACGATGTTCTCGTCGTTCCACAGGTCGCGGTCGGCTTGTTCCGCGATCGGGCGCAGGGCCTCGACGATGCCGAGCTTCGGGTTGGCGACGATGTCGCCGCGCCGGTACAGCAACTCGTCGCGCGACCCGATGATGTACGACCCGTCGGGCAGGTAGATGATCCGCCCGTTGGCGCCGTTGACCTTCTCGGACGCACAGACCGTCGCGTCGAGCTCGACGAAGCGGTCACGCAGCCCGGTCTCCTTCAGCGCCCCGTTGGCCGGGTCGAGGTCGTGGTACGTGGGGATTGACGGGTATCCCGTCATGGAGTTCAGGGCCCGCAGGTCGATGGTGCGGATGTCGAACATGGAGCTCTCCTTCGGTTGGTGACGTCCGCCGTGGCGGCCACCGCGCGCCGCCCGGTCATCCGGGCGGCCACGGAAGCGGTCAGGACGAGGTGCCTACGTCGGGCGTCCGGTCGACGGTGAGGGCGAGGGCGACCGTACGCCGCTCCCCGGTGCCCGGTCCCTCAGTCGTGTCGCGGGACACGACCCGAATCGCGGCGGTCGTGATCTCCTTCCTGGTGGTGGTCACGCCGACCGCCGCTCGCGCTCGGCGAGCAGGTCGTACACCTGGGCGCCCGGCGGGACTTCGGGTGCCGACGGCGGGGCGGACCGCTGTCCGGTCTCACGCCGGCGACAGGGCGGGCACAGCAGTTGTCCACCCGGAGTGCGCCCGGCGAGCTCGTCGGGATGCTCGAGACACGGCTGCGTCTGGTTGGCAGCCGGGACGCGCGGTGCCTTCGGTATGGCAGCCCTGCGTGCCTGCTCCAGGTCGCGGGCGCCCTGCACCCACCAACTCGACAGTGCGTTCAGGCGGGCCGGGTGTCGGCTGTCTTCAAGGGCTGCGACCCGGGGGAACACCAGGGCGATGAGCTCCAGGGGCTTGCCGTCGGCGAGGGCGACGTCGATCGCCTCGCGGATCTTGTCCTTCGCCCAGTAGCGCTGGATCTTCCGGATCGCCTCGACGATCTTGGTCTTCTCCTCTTCGAGGAGATTCCCCTCCCTCCCTTCGACCCCGACCCCCGACCGGTCGGCGCCGTCCGGAGGGGTAGGGGAGGGAGGGTTTTTACCCCATGGATATGTGGGGGTGGCCTGTGGCCCCAGTACGGCTGGGCCACAGGCCCCAGTACGGGGGTCATCCACAGGGGCCGGTGGCCCCTGTACGGCAACTTCTGCTGAGGCCTGTGGCCCCTGCACCGCACTGGGGCCAGTGGCCACAGTGCGCGGCTTGCCGCTCGCCTTGAGTCGCTCGACCTCGAGGGCGTCGCGGTATTCCTGCCCCTCCAGAATCGTCATTGACTCCCGCAGATCGCTGGGCTCGGTCAGTCGGTACTCGTCGGCGCTTCCTCTGGAGCGGCTGCGCCGCACCAGTTGCAGGAGGCCGACATCCACCAGGAACCGCACCACCGCGCGGACGATTTTGGGATCGATCTCGGTGTCGACAATCAGCCGGGCTCCGCCGGGGCGTACCTCGCTGCCGTCGGGGTTGGCGTAAGAGGCGATGGCCAGGGCGACACCCAGGAAGTAGCCGGCGGAGACGCCGCCTCTGGTCGTTCGACCTTCCTTGCCCGCCTTGCCGCTGCCCTTGATCAGGCCGCCAAGGCGCGCCCCGCGGATCAGCCGTTCCCAGGTGTTGCGATCGCACGGACGCAGCACCCGGTGCGCGACGCCCTGCTCGCCGCCGCTCACGTTTCGACCGCCGGCCGGGAGCGCGAGATGGTCTCGCTGCGGTACGATGGCATCGAGGATGACCTTTCTGGTCGAGAGCGAGCCGGGCCCCCACCCGGCTCGTTTGCTGTCTGCTTCAGGCCGGCGACTCGGTCGGCTCGGCGGTCCCACGGATCCGGTCGAGCAGGTCGGCCCAGGCCACCGCGTTGTCGTCGCTCGGCGGGTGGAGACCCCGCTCCCACTTCGACACGGCACCCTGGTCGACGCCGAGGATCGCGGCCACCTCCCGCTGCCGCAGCCCCGCCTTCTCCCTGATGGCACGGCCTGAGCCGGTCTTGCCGTGAGCTATGCCGACCGCGATGCGGCTGCGCCGCAAGAGGCGCTTCTCCAGCGTGTTCATGCGTCAATCATGGGCGGATCATATGCAGGTGTCAACCTGCACAATAGGCTGATGTCCGTGATGCAGGTTCCTCGCGGTCGCGGGATGCTTGAAACAACACCCCTGTGGTTCATACGGTGACCAGGTGAGCGACCTGCCCGCTGAGGGAACCGACCTTCCACCCACCAGTCACCGCTTCCCTGACCCGGGAGATGGTCCATGGGTCCTGACGTTGAACTGGCGGGTCATGGATGGGCGACCGGAGTGCGTCGGACTGTCGGTGGCACCGGCCTCGGCCGGTGAGGCGCTCGCGCCTCTCAGCGAGTCAGTCATCCGCAAGGCCGGTATCGCCCAGATCATCGCGACCGAACGGGCGAAGCTGCTCGCCCGAAGCTCGCCGACCGCCGGACTGAGGGGCAGCACTCGCCGCAGGCTGGAGCAGGTGGCCTCCGTGTACAACTCGGCGCTGAGCCAGGGCATGCGGCCCAACAAGGCGGTGCAGGAGGCGATGGGCACCACCCCTGGGTACGCCGCCAACCTCGTCGCTCAAGCAAGGGGCGCCGGCCTTCTCCCGCCGACGTCGGCGGGTGTCGCGCTCGGTGAGGCGGGGAGGCCACCTGGCAAGGGTGAGTCGCGCGCGTCACAGGAGTGATCGCCCCTTCGGTTACCGTAGGCAAGTTGTTATCGACGAGGTGAGGTCGGGGATGGGGCAGGAACAACAGCCGGAACCGGTGTCTGCGGTGGAGGACCTCCTCGCCGAGATCGAGAAGGATCCGAAGGCGTGGATGAGCGTGCCTGCGCCGGGTCGGACCCCGCCCTTCCGGCCAGCCCTGATCACCGCCGGCCTGGCCCGGTTGTTCGGCGTCGGCCCGGCCACCGTCGCCCAGTGGCGGGCTGCCTCCAACAACGGTCGGCTGCCCGCCGGGACGCCGCCGTTCCCGGAGCCGGACGACAAGATCCGCAACGTGCCCTACTGGTTCCCCGAGCGGGCGCAGGAGTTGCTCGACTGGCGGGCCAGTCGACCAGGATCGGGCGCCGGCGGAGGCCGCGGTGCGCGCGCCGCACGCGGTGCGCGCCAAGGGATCCCCTCCGACGACCAGCTCCTCAAGGTCGGACTCAGCGCGCTGGGCTCGGTGGCGTTCAGTGAGGGCGGCAGCCCGGTCGAGCTGTGGGACATGGCGAAGAGGGTCGCCTCCTCGCTGGTATCGGCCGCCCTGGCCATGTGCCGTGACACCCCCGAGTGGGACCGAGGGGTCAGGGCTGCCGAGAGTGCCGCCACAGAGCTGCTGGAGCACCAGTGGAAGGAGAACCCGGACGGGTGGGAGAACACCCCGGAGCTCCGCCAGGACGTGGTGCGGCGCACCCTGCACGCGGCGCTCGTCGCCATGGGCCACTCCGGCTTCCGCCCGCCCCCGCCACAGCTGGGCCCGCGCATCGCCCGCCGCGACCAGATCGCCCTCGACATCAAGCGAAAGGTCGCCTCGGGTCAGCTCAGGCGAGGCGAGCAACTGCCCAGCCTGGCTGCTCTCGCGCGGCAGTACGGGGTAAGCACGGTGACGGTGCAAGCGGCGCTGACCGGCCTGCGGGGTGAGGGAGTCGTGGATCCCCAGCACGGGGTCGGCTTCTTCGTGACTCGCAGCAGGCGGAGATTGACCGACTGACCTCGTGATCGACGAAGCGGGCTCCACCCCCACCGGGCGGAGCCCGCTTCGTCGTGTCGCTGGCCCGACGCGGGTTGATGGAGCACGTCTTGACCGACGTCTACTCGGACGCTTAACCTCGTGCATGTTGTTATGTATCTCGGCTTTGCCCTGGCAACCCTGTGGTGCCCGGATCTCCGGGCGCGCGCGGAGCCGCCAGGGAGGCGAGCGGAGAGGGGTAACACCTCAGATGGCAACCATCAAAAGGCACCGAGTCAGGGTCTGCGGCCCCGTCGCGCTCGACGTCGAGTCGGCCAGCGGCGGACTGCTGGTGCGGGCGCAGGATGGCGTCCAAGCGGAGATCGTGGTCAAGACCGACGACGACTCCGGCCCGTCGGCCGAGGCCGTGAAGGGCGCCCGGTTCATCGAGAGTGGTCAGAACATCCGGGTGGAGTTGCCCCAGGTCAAGGGTGGCATGTCCGGGGTCAACATCGTCATCGGCTCCGGCGTGACCATGGTGAACGGCCGGGTCGTGTCCGGGGGGTACTCGTCGGTCGGGCACTCGCCGATCTACATCGCGGCGTTGGTCCCGACGAACTCCAGCCTGCGCGCGAAGACGACGTCGGGCGGCGTGGAGACGCAGGGCGAACTGGCCCACGTCAACGCCCACACCATGTCGGGCGGTATCCGCATCGACTCCGCGGCGAGCGCCCAGCTGCAGAGCATGTCGGGCAGCGTGCGGCTCCGCGACCTGCGGGGCGACGCGCAGCTGAAGTCCATGAGCGGCGGCATCGACGTGCGGGCCAGCCAGCCCTGTCGCGTGGACGCCTCGACCATGTCCGGCGACATCGAGGTCAGCGGGGACGTCGACCTTCAGGCCAGCTCCATGACCGGCCGGGTGCACCACGAACGCCCGCGAGGGTCCGACTACTCCTCGCAGCGTTCGGAGGCGCGGGCGGTGGGCTGGCGGTGACCGTCTCGGCGACCCTCGCGTACGCCACGCGGCCCGCCCGCGACCTGGTGCCGGTCAGCCCCGGCGCGGTGGTGATCGGCGACCTCGTCGCCTGGCGGCACCTGCCCGGCGAGGGCTGGGAGGTGCGCGCCGTCACGGCTGTCGGTGACGGCCAGCACGATCCGAGGTGGAACTGCTCGCGTCGGGACATCCTGGTGTCGACCGACCCCGCGCAGCCGGAGGGCTTCCACGGCCAGCCGGACACCCTGCCGGTGCAGATCGTCAGGCGGGAGTTGCGATGAAGCGGACAGTCCCCACGGCGGACCCGGCGGTGTCCGCGAGCATCTTCACGCACCTGCTCGTCGCCCACCACCTCGGCGACTACCTGGTCCAGCGGTCCTCGGACGCCGAGGCCAAGAGCAAGAGCGGGCCGGAGGGGCGACGGGCCTGCACCCGGCACGTCACCTCCTACACCGCCACCCAGTTGGCCACCGTCGTCCTCGGGGCCACCGCCACCGGTGTGCGATTGCGTCCCGGCAGTGTGCTCGCCGGCGCCGCGCTGTCCGCTGTCACCCACTGGGTGATCGACCGACGGACACCACTGCAGACCTTCGCCCGAGCTGTCGGTCGGGAGAAGTTCTACAGCTTCGGCGCGCCCCGCGAGGGGCACGGCGACAACCCGTGCCTCGGCACGGGGGCTCATGCCATCGACCAGACCCTGCACAAGCTCGTCCTGGCGGGCAGCGCCCTGCTGATGGGTCTCGGCGCGCGGCGGGTGCGCTGATGGCCGGCCGCGCCGCCTCGGCGGCCATGCCGCGGATGGGCTACGTCTGCTACCTGTGCCCCGGCCGACCGGCGGTCGTCGTCGGCGGCGAGCCCGGTGACGAGGAGGCCGTCGAGCAGGCGCGCCAGAAGTGGCAGGCCCATCTGCTCGACACCCACCAGAAAGAGGTCGGGCGCACGTCCCGCGTCGTCGTCGCGGGAAAGGTGCAGCCCGTGACCCGCTCGGGGCCGACGGTCTCGCTGCCGGCCGCCGCCTGACCGCCACCGTCGCGCCCGGGTCCGTCCGGGCGCGCGCGGTGGCCGCCAGATCGGCGACCGGAAGGAGAGTCCGACGTGATCGAGAATCGCAAGCTCACCGACGAGGAGACCCAGGAGCTGGTCGACAAAGCCCCCGAGGTCCGGGTCCTCGTGAGCGACATGATCAACGCCATCCGCCCTCTCGTGAGCTTTCTCCGTCGCCACGGCGGGGATCAGGCCGTCGCGAAGGCGGCCCTGAAAACCGTCGAGGAAATCTTCGCCGCGGCGGCAAAGGAGGGTGGCGCCGAGGATGTGGGGACGCTCAAGGCGTTCTTCCTCGCGCTCATCCTCGACCGACTCGAGGGCAAGACCAAGGGCGAGGTCGAGGACGGGGTCGAGGGCAAGCAGAGCTGACCGCGACCGTGGCGCCCGGGTCCGCCCGGGTGCGCGCGGTGGCTGTCAATGGCGCCATCCCGTCGACGGAAGGAAGACGATGCACCCCACCGCGCTCCGCGAGACCCCCGACGTTTGCCTGGCGGTGGTTTCTGGGTGTCGGGACTGCGAAGCGTCCCCGGACGCCCAGGAGCCGCACGAGTGCGGTGGCCTGTGTGAGATCACCGGCAAGCTGCGTCGCGCCAGCGACGAGTTCCATCAGCGGGATCACCGACCGTTCCGCCACGAGTGCGGGACCGTGCTGGACGACCGGCAGGGCGGTCGCTTCGAGGTCCGTGGCGTCTGCGGCTGGGGGTGCTGCGTGCAGCTGTTCTGTCCCGGCTGCCGGCGCTACACCGGCGGGTGGGGACCGGTCAAATGCCCGTGCCAGAAGAACAACGGCCACGGCACCCGCGCCGAGCACAAGCGCCCCGGTGCGGGCAGGCTGGTCAAGGCGTCGACGAGACGGGCGCGTCGGTGAGCAGAAGTGTCGACGGTGAGCCCTGGGAGGTGATGAAATGGCGAAGGTGATCAAGTCGGCCAGCCGGACGGTGCGGGTGATCAGTTCCTCGCCGGTCAGTGGGTCGATGACGGTGGGGGAGTTGCGGGACTTCGTGCGGGCACTCGACAGCGAGGGGATCACCGACGAGGCGACCCTGGTAGCCGAGCGCGACCACAACACAGGGCACTTCATCCGGCTGCGGACGTCGGTCACCACAAAGATCGAGGAGCAGGAGACGCGCTGAGCCGGATGTCCATTCAGCCCCGTCATAGCGATGCCCGGATCCCGTGTGGATTCGGGCATCGCTGCTCATTGCGGGTCGCAGTAGTGCATCTGGCTTTTAAACTGTCGGCCGATCGGGGATCATCGTAAATGCGAGCAGACTGGCCCACCCCACGCCAGCAGCGCGAAGCCTGCTCACCCGAGGAGGGGACGTGATCTACCAGCAGACCGCACTGCCGTTCGGCCCGGCCATCGTCGACGCCGACGGGGACCTCCTGCGCGCCGACGTCGACGCCCTCGTCAACGCCGTCAACTGCGTCGGCGTCATGGGCAAGGGAATCGCCCTACAGTTCAAGCAGCGTTTCCCCGAGGCCTTCACCGCCTACCGGAACGCCTGCAACGCCGGCGAGGTACGCCCCGGCCGGGTGTTCGCCCACCCCACCAAGGGGCAGTGGATCCTGCACGTGCCCACCAAGCGGCACTGGCGGGACCAGGCGCGCCTCGACGACGTCCAGGCCGGCGTGCAGGACCTGGCCCGGCGGATCACCCAGCTCCGCATCGCCTCGGTGGCCGTGCCCGCCCTCGGCTGCGGCCTCGGCGGCCTGCGGTGGGAGGACGTGCGCCCGCTGATCGTCTCCGCCCTGGAGCCCACCGGTGCCCGGATGCTGCTGTACGGGCCCCGGCCGTGAACGCCCCGATCTGGCCGGTCGTCGCCGGCATCGGTCACCCCGACATGCCGCGCCGGCTCACCATGCAGGGTCGGCTGCGGCTGCGGCGCACCCTGAACCGGGTGCTGACCCGGCTGCGCGACGAGCACGGCGCGACCGTGGGTGTCAGCGGCATGGACGCCGGCTTCGGCCTGCTGTTCGCCGAGGCTGTCCTCGACGTCGGCCTGCAGCTGCGGGCTTACCGGCCGGGGCCGTGGCAGGCCGACAACTGGGCGCCGGCGCAGAAGATCCGCTGGCGTGAGCTGTGCGAGCGCGCCGCCCAGGTCGAGGACCTGTCGCTGTTCCACAGCGAAGGCGCGTACCGCCAGCGCGACGAGGCGCTGGTCGACGTCGCCGATGTCTGCGTGGCCTGGTGGGACACCGACGAGCGGCACGGGGCGGTGTACCACGCCGTCAAGCACGCGGTGCAGCACCGCCGGCGGCCCGTGATCCGCGTCGACCCGACGGTGATCGGCGATGCCGACGACGCTTGGCTGCCCTCCGAGCGGACCTGGTACCGCTACCTCGGCCTCGACCGGGAGCTCGTCGCGCCGGCCAGGTGAGATCCGGTGAGCGGACGACGGCCCCTCCACTGCTATGGAGGGGCCGTCTCCCATTGGCGCTATCCCCGCGTGAGACGGACCGTTGGGTTCAGGGCGGGGGCGCTGAGGCGCTACATCCCGTCGCGGCGAGTATCGCACGGTGCCGACAAGGCCACCAAGCCCGAGGGCGTCACGACCAGGAGCCGGTCAGCGGCTCCGGCCACTCTCCCTCCCGCAGGCAGATGGCCACCTGCGGGTAGTGGGCGATGACCGCCGGCCCGTCGCGCAGGTCCCCCAGCCAGACGGTCACGCACTGGCCCAGCTCAGGAGCTGTGCCGATCAGCTCGACGCCCCGCGCCCCCCACCACGCCTGGTCCCGGAAGATCCGGGTGGCCCAGAAGTCGATGTGCTGCTCGGTGTAGACCGCGTCGACGAACTCCACTGGGAACGGACGGGCCGCCTTGCGCATCTCCCGCTCGAACTCCGCCGCGCTGGGCCCGGGGATCCGGTGCACCATCACCCAGCCGCGGGGAGGCCGGGGTACGTCCACCTCGACGCCGCCGAAGATCGTGGGGAAGCGTCGCCGCGCCTCCCCCTCGACGGTGATCGCGGCCTCCGAGAGAGCCTCCTGGTGGGGCCAGTGGGACACCTCGGGGGCGGGCTGCGCCGGGGTGGCGGCGGCGGTGCCGTAGACGGTCAGGCCGCCGAACGCGACGGTGACCGTCGCGACCAGAGCGGCGAGTGGCTTGCGGAAGCGCGACATCGGACCTCCTATACAGGACATTACGCTGGATAAACGAACCAGCCGGGGGTCCGACTCACGGGGCCCCGGCTGGTTCGTGCCCGGTCAGGCGGTCTTGATGGTTGCGCCCTTGTTCTGCAGGGTCAGCATGATGTCCGCGATGTACCCCCGCCAGTAGCAGGGGGGCGTGGCCTCGCCGACGCACGGGGCGTTTCGGCCGCCGGCGCCGGCGGAGATGATCCCCTGCGCTACGACCTTGTTGTTCGAGGTCGTGGCGTACACCGGACCGCCGGAGTCGCCGTGGCCGTACATGGCCTGCCTGCCGGGGTGCTCCCAGATAGAGACCCGGTTCAGGCTGCCGCTGGTGAAGTTGATCTGGGTGATCTTGCCGCCACAGCGGGTGCCGCTGAACGCACCGCTCGTGCAGATGTAGTTGCTGACCCGCGTGGGCTGCGCCTTCGCGACCGCCTTGTGGTAGTTGCTCTGCGGCCCCCCGTCCCAGACCCGGCCCTGCGACGAGGCCACGATGACGGACGTGTCCATCCCCGTGCTGACCTTCGCGACCGTGCCGACGACTTGGCCGCCGCCATCACGGATGGTCTCGCCGTGGTTTCCGCAGTGCGCGGCGAACAGCAGCGCCGAGCCGTGCGTGTTTGTGTTGACCCCGAACGCGGTGCTGCACTCGTCGTCGATGCCGCTGACGCGAGCGCCACCCTTGTAGGGCGAGGCGTCGTTCTGTCGGCTCGTCGGCTGCGGCGGCGCGATCTCCGTCTGGGTGCTGAAGCTGACCGGCACCGGGGAACCGGCGACGGTGGCCTCGGCGGTGGCCGGGTCGATCTGCCCCTCCAGCCACGTCACGACGACGCCGCTGCCGTTGGGGGCGGGGGCCGCGCCGGCGAACCGGGTGGAGCTGGCGCCGATGCGCTCGGCCTCGGCGACCAGCGTGGCCTCGTTGTGGGCCGTGGACCCGAGCGAGATCGGCACGTTCTGCCGCTGGGTGGTGATGGCCGCCTGTACGGCGGCGCTGGGGGTGCCCCGCCAGAACAGCTGGACCGCACGCGCGGTGGGGTCGACGATCGCCGACGCGTATCCGGTGTCGCCGGCGGTGGCGGCGGCCGTCTGGATCGCGTCGACGCTGTCGTTCAGCCGGGTCTGCTCGTCGAAGAGCGCCTCCCAGGTGGCGAAGCCACCCGGAACGTCGACCGGCTGGGGGTCGTCAGCCTGGGCCGTGGCACCCGGGCCGAACGGGATCAGGAGAGCCGCGATCAGTCCGACCGCGGCGACCCTGCGTCGTTGCTGGGTCTGTCGCACGCACTGCCTCCTCAGAGGGAAAGGGGGTGCGTCGGCACTGAGCATCGACGGATGTTGTTAAAAGACGTCGCTTCATGATGAACGCGATCTATCCGGAACGCGACAAGTCCTCCGCATTGACCAGAAGGGTCGATCTTCACCCGCATTGTGGTTATGCGCCCGTGCGTACGGGCGCACTACCGCCCGGCGGTAGTGCGGGAGCGCGGCGGTGCTACCGGCGGTAGTGCGGTAGTACCGCCCACCACCGCACTACCGCTTCCCGTGCACCGGGCCACCGCGCTAGGGGTAGCAGCGGTACCCCACCGGCACCACCGCACCCGGTAGTGGGCGGTACCGAGGGCGGTAGCCCCACCCCGGCACGCCCACCCCGGTGGCACCACCGCCCTCGCCGGCGCAGCAGCGGGAAGCTGCCTTCACACAGTCCCTGCCACTGCAGATTGCGTCTGACCTGGGGAAGTACCGCACTACCGCCACCGGTACCCCGGTGGTCAGCACCGGTGCCGGTGGTGCGGTGGTCGGCGGTACCGCCCTACCGCCACCGCCGACCACCGGTACCACCACCGCAACCACCCGACCACCGCGACGCGGTGGTCGGACCACCCGCGGTACCGGTACCGGCTACCGCTACCGGTCACCACCGGCCACCGAAACGACTACCGCCCCCGACCGGCGGTACCGGTCGGGGGCGGTAGTGACTACCGGGGGAGCGCCGCTACGCGGCACCGCCGAGGCACTGCCGGGCGGCCTCCGTCACCGCCACCGGCACCCCGCGCCGGGTCGCCGCCGCCATCACCAAGTTCGCGGTCCGCGTCGAACGCACCGTCGGCCACCGCAGCTGCAGTGCGCCCAGCGCCGCCACCGAATCTGCCCACGCGCCGGCCGCGATCAGCACCGAGATTCGATACGCCTGGTACACCGCCCAGTCCCTGACCTGCTCCTTCGGCAACAGCTCCATCGAGCGCTGCGACACCTCGCACGCCCCGGAGTGCCGCCCCAGCGCGCTGAGCGCCAGGGACAGGTGCAGGCAGAACTCCGCCTCGTGCATCCACCACGTCCACGGGGAGTCCTGGCTGTTCATGCCGCCGGCCAGGGCGACCCGGGAGCGGTTCAGGGCATCCAGGGCCTCGCGCTCCGAGCCCAGCGCCGCCAGCGCCCGGCCCTGCCGGAGCCGGAAGATCGCCTCCATCCGCCCCCTCACCAGCGGGTGGCCGATGGCCTGGTTGGCCATGTGCAGGGCGTCCTCCCACCGGCCGAGATGCAGCGCCTGCATCGCCCCCAGGTCCCGGACGAACATCTCCATGGGCAGGTCGCCGATCTCCTCGGCGGTCAGCCGCGACTCGCGGAACATCCGCCCGGCGAGGTCCTGGTCGTCCGCGTCGTAGGCCAGCCAGCCGCACACCTCGGCCAGCTCGGCGGCGGCCCGCCGCGCGTCGGAGGCCAGCCCGGCCTCGATCCGGCCGGTGTCGATGCGCGACTGGAAGGCCCGCAGCGCTCGCAGGCCCACCGGGTACAGCTCGTTGGCCCCGAACTGCTGGTCGAGGCCGATGAGGCTGCCGATGGTGGCGTGGACCTCGGCCACATCGGACGAGGTCAGCGGCTCCGGCCCCTCGGCCGTCAGGAGCACCGGCTTGCCACCCACCGGGGTCCGCAGGGACGAGGCTCCGAGAAGCCCGAACAGCCGCCCGCCCTGCCCCAGTGCCTCGTCCATGTCTCGAGCCAGCTTGGGGGACGGGTCGGGCGCGGTGCCTGCCTCCAGCCGCCACCAGTAGGACACCGCCATGGGGACCAGCCCCGCAGCCGCGCGCATCGAGAGTTCCCGTTCCTCCCTGATCCGCTTCATGGCCTCCCCGAACGCGGTCATGGACCCACTCCCTCCTCGATCGGTGTTCCCTGGGACTGTCCCAGTGTTCCCTGTCGCCCCCATGGTCTTCCGACCGTCGCCCTCCAGGGACGACAGTCGAGGTAGGGCGCGGTGCCCCGACGCCGGGGTGGGCTCGGGGCACCGCCTGCCACCTGGGAAAACGCACTCGCTCGCGTGTGCACACGCATGAGGTTGACACCAGAGCCCTTCGATCGTAACCTCATACATGTTGTTATGAAAGAGCTTGAGAGCAGGGAGAAGACGGTGATCAACAGTCTGTTGCGAGTGGAGCCCACGGGCCCCACCGCCGACTCGCCGGCGATCCCGCACGAGTACCAGGGCGGCATCGACTACCACCCGACCAGCCCGTTCGCCGGCATCGTGGAACTGTTCTCGCAGGTCCCCACCATGGTCTGGATCGTGCTGGCCGCCACGGTCATCACCGGCACCAACATGCTGCTCGCCCGGTACGCCGTGCGCCGACTGCGCCGCGTCCGCACGAACAGCGAGCTCGAGCGGGTGGACAACCGCTCGCCCGAGCGCAAGCAGATCGACCAGTGGACCAACATCCTCGGCGGCTTCGGCTCGATCGCCTCCCTGGCGATGAGCATGTACGCGCTGCGCGGCCACGCCGAAGGCAGCATCCTGGCCTGGGCGAGCTTCCTCGTCGCGGCGGTGCTCATCGAGCTCACCATCTTCGTCCTGGTCCTGCGGGCCAGGGAGAACGCACGGGAGCGGGGCGAGGGCGGTGCCGAGGCCAAGGCCCTGTGGTTCGTCGCCGCGGCCTTCGGCGTGGTCCTCTTCCTCGAGCCCTCGCCCCTGTTCCTCCGGTTCCTGCGCCTCGGGATCCCGCTGCTGGTGGCGTACGTCAACCACCTGCGGATCCAGGCCTACTGCAACGACAAGCCCAAGACGACGTCGGCGACCGACGAGATCCAGGGCATACTCAAGACCGTCTACCACCGGATCCTGGTGCTCTTCCGCCTGGCCGAGCGTGCCGACGTCAAGCTCTCCGAGCAGGACCGCAAGCGTCGGGTCACCCGGTTCGTCTGGCTGTCCTACCGCGCCGAGAACGCCCCCTTTGGGTGGCAGAAGGCCATCGCCGCCTGGCGCGTCGACCGGCACCTCGTCTCTCTGCAGGAGCGGTACGGCCACGAGGTGTACGCCGACGCCCTGCTGCAGGTCGCTGCGCTCGCCCAGAGCCGCAAGAAGATGCGCGACGCGGCGACCGTCGAGGTGACCATCTGGGACGTTCAGAACCCGCTGAGCGGTACCGGTGGCGGTACCCAGGGCGGTAGCGACGCCGGGATCGTGGGCGGTTCCACCACCGGTACCGGTCCGGACAACGGTACCGCCCGTGGCGGTAGTGAGCCCCCGAGCGGTAGCGGTGCTGACCAGGGCGGTGCCGGTGGTCCCACCACTGCCCCGAGCGGTAGCGGTGCCGGCAAGGTGACCGTCGGCGAGGTCGAGACCGTGCGGTCCAGCTGGACCGCCGAGGAGCGCGCCGCCCGCCGCAGTCTCGACGCGGCTCAGGCGCACGCCACCGAGGTTGGTCGCGCCGTCTACGCCGAGACGGGCCAGGCCACGGCCGGCATGCGGGCCTACTTCGTGGCCATGGCCGCCGCCGACCACATGCCCGTCACGGGCGCGCAGATGCGCGAGGCCGTGACCGGGCAGAGCGACAAGAACGGCCAGGGGCGCAACCTCCTGCGGAAGTGGAAGGCCGAGCTGTCGGCCGACGCCGACCGCGGTATGAGCGCCGACCAGGCCAACTCGGCCGGAGAGGCCACCCAGACCGGCGCCAGCTGAGGCGCTGCGACAAAGAACTGAGGGCGGTACCGGCACCGCGCCAGGTGCCGGCACCGGTACCGCCCTCACCGAACAGCTGCGCCCACTACCGGTACCGCCGGGGCAGCACTACCGCCCGCGACTACCGCTGCCGGTACCGCGCAGAAGGAGGAGAACCGTGCCCACTACCGCCATCGCTACCCGCCCCGAGGCGGCCGGTACCACCCCCGTCGTCGACGACAACCGCATCCGTTTGGCCGCGGCGCCCACGCCGACGACCCGCCTGGCGTTGGTGCGCCGGGTCGTGCTGACGATCGGCATCCTCGGCGCGATCACCGCTGGCGCCGGCGTGACCTTCGGCCCTGCGAAGGACGACCGGGTGGTCGCCGGCGGGCTCGCGGCGTGCGCCGGGGCCATGGCGACCGGGCTGTGCGCCCGTACGGACGGCCGCATCGACCACTTCTGACCAGGGAGAACACGATGCGGGCCCGCCTGTTGCCGGCCAGATGGACGGCCGCCGAGACCCGAGCCCGCCGAGCTGAGGAGCGCCGAGCGCGGTCTCGGCGGGAGATCCACGAGAAGCGCCAGAAGTCCATCACCACCCCGCTCCATCGGCTCAGCGCCGCGTTCGGGTGGCTGATGGCGGAGTGCAAGAACAAACCCGACGAGATACCCACCGCGCTGACGACCGTTCTCGGCCTGGCGCGCCGCATCAACCAAGGAGGTGCTCATGAACCCGCAGAAGACCGCGACCGCGACCTTGCGCAACACGGACAGTAGCGATGCGCCTGCGCGCGTGCGCCCCGCCCTGACCCTGGTTCAGCCCGCCTTGGGCCCCGAAACCGGCCAGGGCGCCGCGCGCACACGCGCGATATCACCCGAGAAGGCCATGCGCCAAGGGGGCAAGGGAAGTAACTTTCTGCGACCCCACCTGCAGGGAGCTGCCGAGGGGCTGGCGACCAGCTGGTCGTTCACCGAGCGCCCCGAGTCGGTCCTCGACCGGGCCCGCCGGGTCATCCCCGCCAAGAGCGAGGTGCCCCACTGGGTCCTCTGGCTTCCGGCGGTCGCCGTCGGCGCCGTCTGCCTCGGGGTCAGCTTCACGGTCCGGCTGATCGACCTCGCGTTCGCCACTCGGCGGCGCGGCGCGGTCGCCACCGGGGCCCTGGCCCTGTCCTACGCGACCTACCGGGTCGCCCGAACCGTCACCGGGTGAGGGTCATGACCGGCCCCTTGATCCTCTTCCTCAGCGCCCTGGTCAACCTGGCCTTCGCCGTCGCCCTGCACCTGGTGGTCGACCGACTTCTTTCCCCGCGGTCGCGCAAGGCTCGTGCCGTCAAGGTCATGACCGCGGTCACCGTCGTGATCAGCGGCGTCCTGCTGACCCTCCTGTTCATCCAGATCTTCAGCTAGCGCGCGAGCGCCCCCACCCACTACCGCCTCGGAAGGAGGCTCCCGTGGACAACGTCTTCACCAACCCCTGGCTGCTCGTCATCGGCGTTGGCGGCGTCATCGCCCTGCGGACCCTCGGCGTCAAGGCCCTCGAGCCCAAGACCAGCAGCAGCCGCATGGTGCTCTGGGTCGCGTTCGCCGTGGAGGCTCTCTGCGGCCTCCTGCTCGGCGCCGCCCTCTACCAGGTCACCCGGTGGCTCACCAGCCTCACCGGCCGGGGCGAGATCCTCGGGGCGATCGGCTCGATCATCGCGCTGACCTTCGGCTGGCACGCCGTCAAGCTCATCGTGGTGCTGATCCGAGACCTGGCCGACGGCAAGCCCGACAAGGACGCCCGTCACGCCGCACTGCTGGTGCCCACCCTGCTGCCGCCGGGCTTCGCCGCCGTCGCCGCCCTGGTGTCCAACCCGCGTGGCCTCGGCGGCGGCGTCGCCGCAGCGGTCATGGCGGGCATCACTCTGTACTACTGCCTGTCCATCTCCAAGCTGGTGCTGGGCTCGCAGAAGCACAAGGTCCCGTGGAAGTGGTTCGCCCTGGCGGTGCACGTCCTGGCCGGCCTGGTGATCACCACCGCCGTCGTCTACATCGACGGGCTGTTGGCCGAATGGCTCTCGCCCGGGTGGATGCTCGCCGTGCGCCTCGTCGGCGGGTTCGTCGGCCTCGGCCTGGCCATCGCCGCCGTCGCCGACATCGCCGACAAGGAGCCCGACCAGCACGCCCGCCGCCTGGCCGCCTTCGGGCAGCCGCTGCTGTCCCTGTTCGGGTCCGCCGCCATCGCGTGGATCAACACCAACGCCAACAGCGGGCTCGACCTGATCACTGGGGTGGCGTGATGGCTCCGCAGCAGGACACCGAGCAGCAGGACAAGGAGAAGGTCGTCGCCGGCGGGTTCATCGGCTTCATGATGCTGGCCTTCGGGCCGGCCGCCGGTGTCGTCGCCGCCATCGCCGTCGGCATCGAGCGGCTGCGGGGACAGGACGCCGACGCCGTCGCCGCCCGCCGGGCCACCCGCCTGCGTCGGGCCGGTCACGAGAAGGCGATCCGGGACCGGGCCAAGCGCATCCGCAAGGCGCAGACCCAGGCTCAGCGCATCGAAGACGACCTGGCCTGGCTCGCCGCCGACCGGGCGGCCCGGGCCCAGGCCCGCGAGGAACTGCGGGAGTGGAAGAAGAAGGGCCGGCCCACCGACGAGACCCCGGCCCGGCTGTCCGGCCCCAGGCGGGTGTGGCAGGCCATCGCCCGCAACCATCGCCGGGCCCGCCTCGGCAACGCCCGGTTCAACGAGGGCTTCGCCGAGGGGTACGGAGCCGCCAAGACGGTTCTGGCCAACGGCGGGTCACTCAAGGAGGCGGCCACCGCTCGCCCCGGGGTCGGCAAGGCGGTGGCCAAGCCGGCCGACCCGACCCTGGCCAAGCCCGCCGACTCGACGACGAAGCCCCGCGTCGACCCGACCGCGCGCACCGACAAGCCGTCCCCCCGGGGGGCCGAGAAGGCCGCTCCGGCCGGACAGGGCAGGGCTGACGAGCCCTCCGCCCCGGAGGCGGGCAAGCCTGCCCCTGCCGGGCAGGGCAAGACGGCGGGCGGGGGCCCGGTCAAGCCGGGCAACCCCGCCCCCGCCCCGGGGGCACCGACCCTGCCGACCGCGCCGCGTCAGCCCGCCGTTCCGGCGACCCCGCCCCGCCCCACCGCGCCCCCCGCGCCGAAGCCGGCCCCGGCTCCGGTCAGCCGGCCGACCACCGCCCAGCCCCGACCGCAGGCCAGCCTGGCCCCGGCCCCGCCCGCTGGGGACGAGCTCACCCAGGCCGCCGCCTGGTACGCGGGCGACTACCCGGACCGCCCGGGTAACGGCCACAACGCACGCGAGGAGAAGAACACGATGAACACCGCCGTCGTCACCCCGATGGGTACGACCAACCTGGAGGCGATCGACACCAAGCTGGGCCACCTGCTCGAGGCCCTGGGCGCCCTGCGCGACCACGTCGACAGCCTCGCCCCCCGCCGGCGGGCCATCGGCGCCCTGTCCCGGGAGATCACCGAGCGCGCCAACGACAAGGCCCCCACCGCCACCCGACAGGCCGCTGCGGCGGGCCTGGCCTTCACGATCGCGCTCGACGAGTCCATCGACGTGGTGTCCCGCGCGCTGGAGGCCACCGCCGAGCAGGCCGACCTGGCCCGCCGAGGCCAGCAGGCTGGCCGCGACGCCGAGAGCATCCTCGCCGCCGTCGGCGCCTCGCGCCGGCTCGTCAGCCGCGCCAGCTGACCCCACGACCCAGCCGCGAAGGAGGAATTGCCATGGCTGCCCCCACGCTCCACCCCCGCTACGTCGCCCCCCGGGGCGGCCTGCCCCGGGGCGTCAAGATGTCGAACCTGTGGAAGGACGCCAGCGGGGTGATCGTCCCCCACCCGACGGAGGTGCCCGTCGACCAGGAGACCTTCCTGCCGACCGGAACCCTGTGGGTGTGCCTGAAGTCCGACGGGGAGCAGACCTGCCCCACCGTCGCCTGGACCTTCGGTGAGGACGACGTCCCCAGCCCCAGGTGCTGCGCAGACCACCCCGTCGAGCTCGTGCCCGTCGAGGTCTTCGCCCGCGACACCAACCCCGTCGCCGGCGGCCGGGCCCGGGCCGCCGAGGCCGTGCGCATGGTCATCGACCGGCGGCGCCAGGCCGCCATCGACGCCGCCCGGGCCAAGGTCGAGGCCCTGCGCGACGGTGCCCAGGGGCAGGCCCGCAAGGCGCATGCCGACCTGAAGGACCACATCCCCTCCGCCGGCGCCGGACTCGGCGTCCTCGGTGCCGGCCTCACCGTCGTCTCCCTCGACAACGCCGCCCTCGAATGGGCACTCGGAATCGGCCTGGCCACCGCCGGTGCGGTCGCGGCCTACGCCGTGGCCTACCTCGTCGGCCGGATGCGCCCCCCGCGCAAGGGCAAGAGCGAGGTCGGCCGCGACCGGCGCGCCCGTACCGTGGCACTGCGCTACGCCGTCGCCTCCCTGTCCTCGGGGGCGTGGCTGGCCGCCGCCGGTGCCGCCAACGCCACCCTCGACACCCCGCAAGGGTGCGTGGCCCTGGCCTTCGGGCTGCTGTTCGTGTGGGCGGTGTGCCGCACCTATTGGAAGGAGCTGTCCGACCGCCGCGACCGGCTGCGGGACATGGTCCGCCGGCGTGCCGAGGAGGAGGCGCGCAAGGAGCTCGAGCGCCTCGCCGCCGAGCAGGCTGCCGCCGAGGAGGCCCGGCGTCAGGCCGAGGAGGCCCGGCTCGCCGCCGAGCGGGCGCAGGAGACGGCCGTCGTCGAGGAGGTCGCCACCCCCGCCACGCCCGAGGCGATGGGCGAGTGGATGGCCGCCGAGTGGCGCCGCATCTCCGGCCTGGCCACGGTGCCCGGCAGTCTCAAGCAGGTGCTCCCGCACACCCGGATCCTGCCAAAGCTGACCCGGCGGCTGACCTCCTACGTCGAGGGCGAGACCGTCCACATCGGCTGGGAGTTCATGGTCGACGCCGCCCCCGGCGCCCTGGTGCCCCTCGCGGGCCAGGAGGCGTCGCCGCTGGCGTACGCCAAGGGTTGGATCGCCGACGTCATGAACAAGGCCCCGTACCTCGTCACCGTGGTCGACCGGCCGGACAACAAGCCCAACCGGGCGGTGCTCATCGTCAGCGACGAGGCCCCCCTGGGCGAGACCGTGCACTGGAAGGGCAAGGCCGGCATCCGCATCGCCCCCAACGGGGCGATGTACGGACACATGGGCCGCACGCTGCTCGGCGACGACGTCGAGGAGGTGCTGTACGTCCCCGGCCAGGCCGGCGGCAGCTCCACCTTCGGGGTCACCGGCTCCGGTAAATCGGTCAACGGGCAGATCGCCATCCTCAACCGGCTCGCCACCGGGAGGATCCTGCCGGTACTGCACGACCCGAAGATGTTCATGGACTACCTGGAGCTCGTCGGGGTCATTCCGATGGGTTGCACCCAGGAGCACCGGGAGGTTATCTGGCGCAGCCTCGACATGGAGCGCCAGCGCCGGCAGAAGTACCTGTCGACCCTGCGCACCACCGACCGACACGGTCGCGAGGGTCGGCCTGTCGAGCCCGTCTGGGACGTTGAGCGCGACGGCCCGGTGCTATGGGCCCTGTGGGAGGAGTTTCACGAGCAGGCCGCCGACGAGAAGTTCATCAAGCGGCTGCTCTACACGGTGCGCCTGCAGCGGGCCACCGCCATCCACCAGGCCATCGCCACCCAGAGCGGCGGGCTCGCCGACATGGGTGACTCGGTGCTGCGCGACCAAATCAACATGATCGCGATGAAGCTGGCCCGGATGTCCGACCACTCGGCGCTCATGACCGGGTACAAGGGGCCGTACCGCCCGTCAGGGTTGCCTCGGCTGCCCGGAGCCATGCTCTACATCTGCGGCGACGCCGACCCGATCCCGATGCGGGGAGCGTTCGTCACCCGTAAGGACGTCGAGGGCAGCCTTTACGACCAGCTCTACAGCCCCAGCGGGGAGCTGCTCCTGCCCGCGCCCACGCTGCCGGACGCCACCATCGAGGTGTTCAAGCGCGAGGGCCTGTGGGACGTCTGGGAGATGGGCAAGGGTCCCAACGGGCTGGACAAGTTGCTCGCCGACGCCGAGCGGATCGCCACGACCGTCGACACCACCAGCGCCACCGTCACCGGCGGCACCAAGGTCGTGGCCACCGGCCCGCAGGTGCACGCCAAGGACGTGCTGATGGCGCTCATCGCCACCAAGCCCGGCAGCAGCCGCGGTGACGTGGCCGAGCACCCCATGTGGCAGGAGCGGGCGGGCTGGGACAAGTACCCCCACCCCAGCGCCATCACCAGCGCCCTGTCTGCCCTGGAGAGAGAGGCCATGATCACCCGCAGGGACGGGATCTACCACCCCACCCCGAAGGGCAGCGCGCGCGGCCAGCAGGTTCTCGAGCAGCTCGCCGCCCGGGTGGCCGGCCCGAGCGCCCACGACGAGCGCCTCGCCGCCGAGCGGGCGGCAGAACGGCAGCTCGAGGACCAGATGGCCGAGGCCTGAGATCGCACACCAGCACACCACGACACCAGGAGTAACGACGATGGATCAGAACACCACCACCTCGCCGGCCCCCGAGCCGACCACTCCGGGGCCGGGCGACGCCCCGGCACCGACCGTCCAGGAGCGTGTCGATCAGGCCCTCGCCGACATCGACACCACGATCGCCCAGTCCGCCGAGCAGACGCTCGCCGGACCCACCCAGACCACCGAGTCCGCCGGCGGTGAGACGACGGTGGGCAACGCGGACGATACGGAGCTGGCCGTCCTCGAGCGCCTGATCGACGAGCTCAAGGGCGAGCTGAACAAGACCAACGACGCCGTCGACCACCTCGCCCCGCTGCGGGAGAACATCCGCTCCATCTACCAGCAGCTGCAGGACTTGACCCAGGGCGCGGCCAAGCCTACCCAGGCCACCCGGACCGCCATCGAGTACGCGGGGCAGCTGATTCCCATCATCGGCCAGATGATCGGGGAGGCCAGCACCCAGCTCGGCGAGGCGATCGAGCTGGCCAAGACCGCGCACGAGGGGCTCGCCCCTGCTCGCCAGGCTGTGGAGACGCTGACCGCGGCCGGCGCCAACACCGAGCTCATCCAGGAGACCAGCGCCTGACGGCCACCGTCGGGCCCGACCCGCGTCCGGGCCCGTGCGGTGGTGGCCAGGAAGCGACCAAGAGGAAGGGAGAACGCATGTCCGACAAGAACACCGAGGTTCGGCGCGGCGAGTGGATCGCCGTGATCGTGGGGGAGTGGGGCCGGGCGTTCCGCGACGTCGAACAGGCGCGGACGCAGTGCGAGCCGGACCAGGCGGTCCAGGTGGTGATCGGCAGGGACTCGGCGCTCCCGGTGCCGCGTGACGGTCGTCCGGGGGAGTACCAGCCTCTGGTCATCGTCGGAGGCGACCAGGTCCACATCGGGTGGACCAGCCCCAGCGCCTCGAACTTCCACGCGGTCGTCGCCAGCGCCCAGGCCAGGGCCGCCGAGCTCAACGACGCCATCCGCTGACCGCCACCGTGGGGCCCGGACGTACGCCGGGCCCGCGCGGTGGCCGCCAGCGAGGCGGCCACCACAGCCCTGACCAGCCCTGGAGGAACCCCGTGTCCGAGCTCCGTGCGCGCATCCTCGCCGCGATCGCCGGCGGCGACCCGTACGCCCTGCACCGCGACCCCCGCAACACCGTCTGGCTGGGCCAGCACGGTGGTGGGCGCGACGTCACCGAGGAGGTGAAGGCGATGGGCCGCGACGGCCTGCTGGTGCTCGACCCCGACACCGAGCGGTACGTCCTGACCGCGGCCTGACCGCCACCGTCGCACCCGGGCCGCCCGGGTGCGCGCGGTGGACGCCAGGAGGCGACCATCCCCGACCCCCAGGAGAGACCATGCCTCTCACGATCACTGTCACCGACGCACTGCGCACCGACGGCGAGAAGCGCGTCGAGGTGTCCGCGCGCCACCTCGAGGACGCCAGGCTCGTCCTCGCCTACGCCGAGGACCTGATGTGGACGCGCGGCAGGCAGGCCGCCGAGTTCAACGAGTCGCGGTGGCCGGCCGGCGACCGACTCCACGTCATCGTCAACGATGCCTCGGCGCTCCTCGCCGACCCGGCCAGCCGGGACCGGGCCACCTCCATCGCCCACTGGGGAAGCGCCTTCGACGTGGTGCTCACCCTGCGGTTCCGCGCCGACGACATCGCCTGCGACGAGCGCGGGCGCTGGTGGCACCCGACGCTCGCCGCGTTCGGCGGGTCGACGGCGCTGCGCACCCTGGCCTTCCTCGGCCGCGTCACCGTCGAGGTCGTCGACCCCTCGGCCGCGTCCTGACCGCCACCGTCGGGCCTGCACCCCCAGGCCCGCGCGGTGGCCGCCACCGGGGCGCGCCGGAAGGGATCGATACGACATGGCCACCAGAGGCAAGGACTGTAACTGTGGCACCTGCCGCACGTGCGCGCCGCGCACGTTGGACCTCCTCCGCAGGGAGGCTGGTCCGCCGAGCGGCAACAACGAGCGCAGCGGCGGCTCGCTCGGGCGCGACGGACTCATCGCCCGCCGTCCGAACCAGGGCTGATCGCGACCGTCACCGTCGGGCCCGGCGGCAACACCGGGCCCGCGCGGTGACCGCAGCCGCGGCCAACCCCGACACGAAGGAGAGCGCCATGCACGACCCCAGTGAGCGAAGCAAGCTCGCCTACATCAACTCGATCGGCCGGATCATCGTCCCCGGTCCCGTCGAGCCGTCGCCGGTGGCCCGGCCGGACGTCGAGTTCATGGTCGGCGGCGAGATCTACGACGCCGACTACGAGACCGCCCGCGTCCGGTGCGCGGAGGCACTGCTCGAGTGGTACCCGGACATGGCCGACGTCGAGAGCTGGCAGCAGCGCCGCGGGCAGTCCGGCGCCGAGTGGCTCCTCAAGCTCCAGGAGCGCTTCGGCCACTCCCGCCGCATCTACCGGCTCTGACCGCCGCGACCGTCACCGTCGGGCCTGCACCCCCAGGCCCGCGCGGTGGCCGCCGCACCGGCGGCCCGACGCCACCGCGTCGGCCAGCAAGGAGGAAGCCATGACCCACACGCAGTCCGCTGACGAAATCCGTGCCCTCGCCAGGGCCCATCCGCAGATCCTCGCCGACCCGTCGCCGACCATGGCGGCGCTCGTCGCCGACCCGCGCGTCGAGTTCCGCGCCCTCGCCGACTGGCCGAGCGAGGCCGCGGAGGCAGCGCCGGCGGAGGTGACGGCGGCATGATGGGCCGCTCGCACGCCTTGTCCGGGGCCGTCGCCTGGCTGGCCGTCTGCGCCGGCTGGCGGGAGGCCACCGACGCCGGCCTCGTCGACACCGCGCCCGGCGGGGTCGTCGTCGCGGCCGGGGCGGCGGTGGCCGCCGGGTACGCCCTGCTGCCCGACATCGACCACCCCGACTCCACCATCGCCCGCAGCCTCGGCCCCGTCACCCGGGGCCTGGCCCGGGTCACCGCCGCCGGGTCCGCCGCGCTGCGCCGGATCGGGTGCGCGCACTGCGAGCGCCGCCCCGACCAGGGTGGACACCGCGCGCTCACCCACACCGCGCTGTTCGCCGCCGCCGCCGGGGCGACCGTCGCCGCCCTCGCCAGCTGGGGCGGCCCGGCCGCCGGGCTACCCGCCGCCGGCGTCGGCGCCTGGCTGGCCGCACGGTGCGCCCTCAGCGGCCGGCTGCGCTACCGGGCGGTCAGCGCGCTGCTCCATGGCGTCGCCCAGCCCGTGCGGTACCACCTCGCCGGCGCGCTGCCGATCCTGCTCGCCCTGGTCTTCGTCGCCGCCCTCGCCCTGCTCACCCCCACCGGCACGTCGTGGGGGTGGACGGGCCTGGCTGCCGGCGTCGGCGTGCTCACCCACTCGCTGGGCGACGCACTCACCCGGGCCGGCGCCCCGCTGCTGTGGCCGGCCCGCATCCGAGGGTGCCGGTGGCGCGCCGTCGGCAGCCCTCGCGCGCTGCGGATCGTCACCGGAGGGGCAGGGGAGAAGGTGATCGTCGCCATGATCGGTGTGGTCGGACTGGGGTTCGCCGCCATCCTGTCCACCTGACGCGCCGCGCTGCCCGTGGCGCCGGGGCCGCCCCGGCGCGCGCGGGGTCGCTGCGACCAGCGAACCGACAAGGAGAAGACCATGACCCTGGCCACCGAACCGGCCCCGCCACCGACCCTGACCGAACTGCCCGACGGCACGCAGGAGATCATCGCCACCGCCGACGACCTCACCGCCGCCGTCCAGGGACTGCGGTACGTCGCGAAGACGCTGCGTCGCCGTCTGTGGGACGAGACGGCAATGGAGCGGCTCCGGCTTACGCCTCTGATCCGGGTGATCGTGGATCCGGCCCTGCGCCTCGAGCCGAGTGCGTGGGAGATCCTGAACATCGTGGTGATCGAGCTCTGGCACGCCCATCCTCAGGGTGACCGGCTGGGGGTGGAGGTGGTGGTGCGGCACGAGCCCTCGGCGTTCGCCCAGGCAAACCTGGAGGCGCCGGACGCGCCGCAGCTCTGGCTGGCGGGCCTTTGTGAAGAGCTGATCGTGCCGGTCCGGCACGGCGTGATCCGCCTTGACCCGCCCTGCCCGCGCTCCGTGCTGTATCGCGACTTGTAAGCGTCACGGTGTGGGCCCGGCGGTGGGCGGTGCGCGCCCGGGTCCGGCGGATGCGACGCCGGACCCGGGGCGAGGGCGGCCCAACCCGCAGGCCACTTCCAATCATATCGATGGATGATCGGATGAGCACAACGCGCGACGAGGTAAGTACGTTCTGTGTGTGCCGTCCGTTACGCTTGGGACGTAAGGTGTCCCATACTGGCACTGTCCCAAGCAGGAGGTAGCTCGGTGACCAGCCCCCTCGCAACCATCAGCCCTCTCGTGCAGCGCCTTCGCCTGGCTCGCATCATCGAGCAGTTGCGCGTCGATGCCGGTCTGACCCAGGCCGGTCTCGCCACCGCCATCGGCGAGGCGCGCCAGGCGGTGACGCGTTTGGAGAATCCGCTGACCAACCTGGAGCGCCGCATCTCCAGCAAGCACATCCTCAAGATCCTCAAGGCGTGTGGCGTCAAGTACGCCGACCCTCGCTACCGAGACACCGTGGAGCTGATAAGGGCGGCGGATGCCGACGGCTGGTGGAAGTGCGACCACCCGCATATGGGTGCCCGCCAGCAGGTCGTCGCCAACATCGAACTCGGAGCTTCCCTCATCCGCGAGTACCACCCGTACTTGCCGCCGGGGCTGGCTCAGACCGAAGCGTACGCTCGGGGCGTGTCGCGCCAGGAGCACCTTGACGGCGCCACCCCGGACGGCGTGGTCGCGGGTCGGCTTCAGCGGCAGCAGGAGGCTTTCGAGTGCGGCGCGATCAGGTACCAGTTGGTGCTGGAAGAGATGGTGGTCCGGCGGCCGATGGTCGCGCCTGACATCCTGCGTGAGCAGCTGCTGCACCTGATCAAGCTCGCCGAGCGTCCCGGCGTTAGCGTTCGTATCCTGACCGTGGATGCGCCACTCGGTGTGGGCTGGGCGCCCACGTCTCCCTACTCAATCTACGCCTACCCCAACCCTGAGGATCCTCTGGTGGCAGTCATCGACACGGTTTTGCAGGACCACATCGTGGTCGACCCCCAGGAGGTCCACGTGTACGCGCAGCTGCACGACCGGCTGCGTGACGCCGCACTGTCGGATGCGGACAGCGCGGCGTTCATCCGCAACGCGGCCGACGACCTGCTCGCGACCGCATGAACCGAAAGAGGAAAGAGGGAAGCATGTTCGACCCGCAGCACACAGGGTGGCGCAAGGCCAGTAAGAGCCAGGGCTCCGGCAACTGCGTCGAGGTGGCCGGCCTCGTCGAGACCCCCGGGGTCTTGGTGCGCGACAGCAAGGACCCCGACGGTCCCCGGCTGCGCTTCGGCCCCGGCGGCTGGGCGGCCTTCGCCGCCGCCGCCGGGCGGCGGGAGTTCGGCCACGCCTGAGCCCCAACCGAAAAGGACGAGCCGGCACCTCGGAGGTGCCGGCTCGTCCTTTTCGGTATATGGGCAGGTCACTGCTTGTGATCAAGGCGAGGGCGTGGCAGGCTTGGGTCAGTCCCAAAAGTGGGACAGTCCCACGTTGGGCATGTGCCCACAGTGGAAGGGGGTGCAGTGCTCGACTTCGACTTCCTCGCCACGCCGCCACGCGGCGGCGCCGAGATCGTGCCCGGCGAGGGCTACGTCCGGTTCGAGAGCCGCAGCGACCGCCGCGAGCACGCGCTCACCCTGCGCGCCATCCACTGCCCCAGCGCCACCGGTCTGGTCGCGCTGGTGCAGCGGGTCGTACTGCACCGCCGCATCACCTGCACGCGCTGCCGGGACATCCACCCGTGCAGCCGCGCCGCCTGGGCCGACGACGTCCTGACCGAGGACGGGGCCCGCTCGTGACCTTCACATCCGGCAGAGCCTCCTACCCGCGTCGGCCGCAGGACCCGACCGGCCGACCTCCGAGGCCGCGCGCTGCGGCCCGGGTAGACGAGCCTGCCAACCCGTCCGCCGCCGGGGAGCGACGCTGCCACGACAGCACCCCGGCGGCGGACGGGCGCACCACCTGAGCCGGGCGCGTCGCCAGCGTTGGTCCCCCCGTGCTGACGGGGCGGCGCGCCCCCATTCCTCGACCTCGGACTCCGGGTCGCCACTCCTGTCTGGAGGAGCCAGCCGTGCCTCAGCAGTTCGTCGACCTGGCCACGTACACGGACCCCGCCACCCGGGGCAGGGCGCGCCGGCTTCTGGCCCAGGCGCTCACCGTCGACCGGACCGTGCGGTGGATCGCGAACGACCCGGGGGCCGTCGCGGGCCTGGCCGGCGAGCTGGCCCGGGTGCACCTGAGCCAGCTGTTGCGGCTCGGTCGGGTGTGGATCCTCACCGACGGACCGGAAGTCACCGGGCTGCTCGCCGGCATCCACCCGCTCGACGAGCGAAAGCCGGGGGCGATCGCCGACTACGAGGAGGCGGTGGCGCGGGCCACCGGGCAGTACGTGAACCGGTACGTCATCCAGTCCCGCCGCCACGGGGACACGAAGGAGCGGCTGCCGGCGCACTTCCACCTCACCCACCTGGCGATCGAGGAGCCGGGCCGGGGTCTGACGGCGGCGTTGCTGGAGCGCCTGCACCAGCAGCTCGACCCGCTCGGGGTGCCGTGCTACACCACCGCGCTCGGATCTGCGTCCCTGACGACCGCGCACCGCCTCGGCTACGAGGCGCACGGACACCCCGAGGGCGAGCCGCGGATCATCGGCCTGTGGCGGTCGGCTCCGGAGTTCACGCCCAACGGCCGGGCCTGAGCCGACCCGGACACGACAACAGCCCCGCCGGCCCTGGTTCGCGTACAGGGCCGACGGGGCTGTTGCTGTGCGACCCGCCCCGGTTCGCGCACGGGGCGGGTCGCGCACCAGGAGCGGACCGTCACCGGTCAGCTGCTGGCGAGATCATAACCACAATCGTGGGTTCTGTCGGCGAGCCGACGGCCCCACCCGGCCCGCCACCCCTACCCTCGCGCGGTGGGTCTCGAGGTGGGGAAACCGTACAGGCCGGGCGTCCAGCAGTGGCCAGAGGTGAGCGAGCTGCGCATCACCCCCACCGGCGTCCAGCTCCTGATCTTCTACTCAGCGCCCGGCGACCAGGAGGTCGTCGACCTCCGCCACGGGGTGGCCGAGTTCGCCTGGGTCGACGCCGAGCACGCCGCGATCCTGGCCTACCGCTTCGGCGGCCCGGCCCGCGGCTGGTCCGACGTGCCGTACCACCCCGGCCATGACCCGGCCAGCGGCCTGCCATCGGGCGCCGGCGACAGCACCGGCCGCCTGGCGGTCACGGTGGTCCTCGTCAACGCCGACACCGGCCTCGTCCTGGCCCACCGCACGCTCACCTGGCCGACCCCCTTCGTCGAGCACGTCAGCCGCACCGTCGGCCGGATGCTCGGCGGCCGGTACGACGAACGCGCCTTCGAAGCTGCCGTCACCACCCTGCACCGCAGGCACACGACCGCCGATGCGCTGGTCGACCAGCGCGCCGACGCCGTGTGCGTCGCCAACTGACCGGTCAGCTCAGCTGCTCCAGCAGCTCCCGGCACGACGCGGTTGCCTGCTCGTGCCGGCGCACCGCATCCCTGACGAGGTGCGCCTCCGTCTCCACCACCGAACCGTGGTCGGTAGTGACCAGGCGCACCTGGCCGCGTTGGCGCACCGCTGCCACGTAGTTGTCCAGCTCCCAGCCCTCCCAGAGCACGGTGGCGGTGGCCAGCACCTCGCCATCCGGATACCGGGCGGCGACCTTCCTGAGGAACTGCTCCCGGTTCACCTCAGACCTCCTCGACACGGAAGTCGAGGCGCTCCCATCCGCCAAGGCCCAGCGCCGCGTCGGCGCACTCCCGGTGGGCGAACCCGGTCCAGTCCGGGTGGCTCAAGTCCCGGATCCGCAGTAGGCCCGTGTGCCCCACCCACCGCCCGTCGGCGCCCCGCACCAGCCGCTCGGTGCCGATCTTGCCTCCGTGCGGGCAGTCGCTGGCCTGGATGCAGCCGGAGTCCCACAGCGGCAGGTCTTCCGGGTCGTACCGGTTCTCCGCGCCCCAGGCGTCGGCGTCGACGTACGCGCCGTCGGCGTCGACGTACGCGCCATCCTCGTCGATCGTCTCCGGCTGGGGGGCGTCGTATCCGCGCAGCATGGCGCTCCTCTCGGTCATCGGCGCGCCCCGGTGGCGCACCGTTGTGGGTGTGCCGCACGGCATCCCGTGCTGCCCGGCGTCGGGCCGGTGATGGCCCGGCCCGATAGTCTCTCCGCCGGGTGTGTCAATGGAGGGTGGTGGGCACCACATGTCGGGTGGTGGCGAGTGGATCTGCACGAACTGCAAGATCATCTGCGTGCAGCGGGACGGAGCATGGGTCCACCCGGAGCCGTGGGCCACCCTGAAGGCCCGGTGGATCTGCGCGAACCCGCAGCCGATGCGCGAAGCCACCGTTGGCGAATCCAAGCGAGGGAGCATGCAATCCCTCAAGCGTGACCGGTGGATCATCGAACGCCAGCTCCAGCGCCTCGTCGTGCCCGAAGGCACCCCCATTCAGGTCGGCGTCGTCGGCTGGTATCAGCACGACGACGTCGCCGCCGCCGAGTGGCGCCGCCGCCACCCCGGCACCCGGGAGGACGGCCTCGCTCAGGTGTCCCACCCCCGAGGGTGGGGATACCTGGCCAGCGACGGCCACTACGGGCTCGGGGCCACCACCACCCAGCGGCGCTACGACGGCGCCGGCGAGCTGGCCGCCGAACTGCGGGCCCTGTTCTGGGCCTGCCGAAAGCTCCTGCCCCGCTGGCCCACCACCGTGCTCACCGACTACCCCGAGATCCACGACCTCGTCGAGGCATGGCGCCGGGGCGACACCGAGCGGGTCCCCGAGGGGTACAACACCGAGGACCGGGAGTCCGGGCGTGAAGCCAAGCTGCTGCGCCTGGCCCGTGCCGTGCACCAGCACCGCGACCTCGTCACCGTCAAGGTCCTTGACGATTACGCCGACACCCCGCTTGGCGCAGGCGCCAACAAGTTGTCGAACCTGGGCTGGCGGTGGTGCGCCAACCGGATCCGCAAGACCGAGGCGAAGGAGAGCGGGCTGGCCACGGCCGCCCGGTACCTCGGCGTCGACCCGGTCCTCGTTCCCGTCGAGGGCGAGTAGTCGAGGCGTTCGCAGCTCCGCCCGACATGGGCGGAGCTGCGAACTGGTGACGTAGGCCATCCCGTCCCCGACGAAGAGGGTCACCCTCACGGAGGTGGGGAAGGAGACGCCCGAAGGCTGTGCCTCGGGATCACCCCCACAGCGGTGGGGAACGGCAACCAGAACCGCGCTGACGCGTCACATCTGTGGCGGTTCACCCCCACGACGGTGGGGAGCGGCATGTCCGACGACGGAGGGTCGGGATCACCCCCACAGCGGTGGGGAACGGTGGACTCTTCGAGCCCAGCTCGTCGAGACGGTAACACAGCCGACCGACATCAAGGTGACGCCGCCCGCCGCGGCCCTGGTTCGCGCGCAGGGCCGTGGCGGGGGAGTCACGAGACCGTCTTGAGCAGGCTCTCGACGCCGGTCAGGGTGAACGGATCCCGGAGCCCGTCGACCGACGGCAGGTCAACCACCACGGTCAGCTCGCCCAGCTCGTCGACCGGCACCGTGCCGGACTCGACGAACTGGGCCCGGCCACCAACCGGGATCTGCGTACCCCCGTCGATGCGCAGCGCCTTACGCCGCCGCTCGGCCGGATCGGTGTACCGGTAGCCGGTCGGGGACCCGGCCTCCTCCTGTTCCGGCCCGTGCAACAAGGTCATCTCCCGGGAGTCCGGCACCACCGGTAGGTCCTCGCCACTGCCGTTGACGACCTCCAAGGTCAAGCGGACCAGGGCCAGCGACGCCGGCACGTCCACGCCCCACGAGTTCGGCACCCGCTGCACGCTCACCAGCCGCGCGGACAGACCGTCCGGCCAGGTCGCACCGTTGGCCACCGGGCCGGCTGTCGCCGGCGGCGGGCCCGTCGGGTCGACCGCGTCGCCGACGGGCGGGCCGGGCGGGGACAAGGTGGGGGAGGAAGCCGGCTCGCCCGTGCAGCCGGCCACAGCCAGCGTGAGCAGGACGGCGAGCACGGCCCGTCGTGATCTGAGCATCCCCACAGGGTGGTCGGGCGCCGGCTGGCAGTCCACCGGCGCCCGAGTCGGATACCCGACGGCGAACTACCGGCTCGCCGCCCACCGGAGCAACCCGGCCCCGACGACCACGAGCAGGCCGAACGCGGCCCCGGTCCCGGCGAGGGGGCCGCCAACGATGTACGCGCACACGATGAGACCGAGCGCGCCCAGCGGCAGCAGGCCCAGCAGCAGCACCAGACCCAGGGTGACCACGCCGTTCAGCGCGACCCCGCCCACCGAGCGGGGCTGCGGCGGACTCACCGGCGGCGCCGGGTACCAGCCCCACCCGTGGTCCGGGTGCCACCCGCGGGCCAGGTCCGGCCGGCGGGGAGCAGGGGACATGGTCCATCCGGCGTTCGGCGGGTAACCGGTCGCCGGCGGGCGCCGAGCGGCCGGCGGCCGGTGGCCACCCGGTGACCGCCCGCGCGGGTGCGTGTAAGGGTTCATGACCTCTCCGATCTGGTGGGGTTCCGCCTCTGGCGGCCACCGTGCGGGCTCGGACAGCCCGAGCCCGACGGAAGCGGTCAGGACGCCCAGGCGTCGACCAACGTCGTCATCGTCACCCCCGGCACCTCACCGGCGGTGATCGCCTGCTCGTAGTCGGTGTGCTTGCGGGGCGCCCCCGACATCGACTCGTGCCGCACCCGGCCGAACAGCGCCTTCGACGGCGCCGCCCCGAAGGCATCCTGGTGGGTGAACACGTGCAGCCCCACGACGTCCATCACCCCCGTCGCCGACCGGGTGCACTCGAACATCATGGCGGTGGCGCGCCACAGCGCCGCCATGTCCTCCTCCGTGACACCCGTCTGCATGCCCCGGGGCGCCGAGTAGTGCAGGTGCGCTCGGTACAGGCCGTAGGGCACCGTCCACTTGCTGCCGATCTCGTTGCGCTCGCCCTTGTCGATGTCCTCCTGGCGGGTCTGCGTGACCCGGGTGATCATGTGGCTGCTGGGGAGCACCGGATGCAGGCTGCGCGCGAAGCCCATCTGCACCGGCCCGCGCACCTGCGCACTCGCGCCCTTCCCGCCGCCGGTCAGCACCGCGCCGAACATCCGCACGTCGAAGTACCACGCGCACATCCGCTGCACGGCACCCAGCTTGTCGTCCTTCTTTGACGCCGCACGCGCCTGCTCCCACCGGGGATTCAAGGCGCTCCTGGCCTCGACGAAGATCTGGAACCGCTCGTCATCGCCGTGCAGCATCGCCACGGTGTCGCGGATGCGGCGCTTCATGGACACGTCCGTAACCAGGCCGTGCCCCGTCTCGTCGTCGGTGCGCGGCTGGTTCTCGGCGTCTGGGTCGCCGTTGGGGTTGGCGTCGGTGACCTCGAACAGCACCACCGCGTCGTGCCGCCGCGTCGGGTCGAGGTGCGTGCCGCTCACCGGCCCGCCTCTTGTCCGGCAGCGGCGAGCGCGACCGGATCGCGGCGCGCGGCAGCGGCCGTCACCTGCTGCACCCGCTGCCTGGTGCCCAGGCCCGTCGGCTCCACCAGATCCTGGTGGCGCAGACCTGTGGCGGCCAGTGCCGCGCCCCGCTCCGCCTTGATCGCGCGGGCGATGCGTGGCGCTGCCTCCTCCCAGAGGCGCTGCAACCGGGTCAGCTCGTGGTAGCGGGCGAGCGGGTCGCCCAGCTCGCCGGCCGCCTCCAGGTCCGCGCCGATGGCGGCCGAGACGGCCGCCTCGACCTCGTAGGGCTCGACCTCGTATCCGACGGTGGACATTCTCCTCCTTGCGTGCGTGGCTGGCCGGGCGTGGCCGGCGGGGTCAGAGACCGCCGGCGTCGATCAGCCAGTACCGGCCGCGGTGCGCGACCGTGTTCTGCGGGTTGAAGTCGTTGGCCCCCGGCAGCACCGGGCGCGGCCCGGGAATGGACCCGTCGTCGGGCAGGTACGGCATGGCCACCACCGTCACTCCCAGCGGCGGGCCGGCGGGGTCGAACCGGTCCGGCACCTCCACCTCGTAGAGGGTGGCCGGCGGGGCGTAGTCGACGCCCTTGCGGCGCAGCTCCGCCAGGGTGTGGACCTCGCAGCGGTTGGCCGATTCGAGGCCGACCTTGTACACGACGTTTGTCGCGTGGTCCAGGTAGACCGTGCGGTGGGAGCCGGCGCCGATCGTCTCGTAGCCGTCCGGCTCCCAGTCCAGGAGGTCGTGGTGGTACCAGGCGGCCAGCTCGGCGCCCTCCGCCGTCCCGACCACCGCCTCGACCTCGGCCGGCACTGTCATGTACAGAGAATGCAACACCCCCTCTTGCTTTGTCAAGAGGGGGTGTTGCTCGCTTGTTGGCGCCATCTCGTCAGAGCCGACGAACGATGATCGCCAGCTTCTCCGGCCCATGCCACGCCCGCTCCACGACCTTGAACCACCGTTCCCGGAGCCAGACGGTCTCGCCGACCAGGGGCGCCACCGCGACGCCCTCCCAACGATGCTGCTCGCAGCCCGCCCCGCTCTCGAACACGACCTCCATAGCTCTCCCCTCTGGTCACCACCCTGGCAACCACCGCCACCCGCCCGGCCGGAGCCGGGCGGGTGGCGGAAGCGGTCAGGCCATGATGTTCGGCCGGGGCAGCAGCCCCTCCGGGTCGCACTTCGGGCACGAGCAGTTCGGCCACCTGTCGTTCTGCTCACCCCACGAAGCCACCACCTCGGGATGGTTGGCGAAGTACCGGACCCACGCCTTGCGCTTCGCGGGCTCACCCGCCCGCGCCTGGTCAGCGGCCATCGCGGAGCTTCCTCAGGGTCATCCGGACGATCTCGCCGTACCCCCGAGCCGCCTTCCCGTCGAAGCCGTTCGGCTCCTGCATCCGGAACATCCCCTCGTGCGGCTCGATCATGACGGGAATCCCGGCGTGGCCGGTCTCCCCCTGGCAGTCGATCCAGCCCCAGTACGAGCCGTCGGGATCCTCGGTCAGCTCGACCTCGGTCGGTTTACCGGAGCCCAGCCACGGCCGTGCCACCGTCTCGGCCGAACCGAAGTACCGGAAGTCCCGCCCGTCGGGGGCGTTCACCTGCCGGCGGGCCCACATCCGCCACACACGCGGCTTGCGGTCGCAGCCCACCACCTGCCAGCGCTTCTTGCTGAACTCCACGACCAGCAGATCGTGGATGTCGAGGTCGTCACCGCACCGATCGCACGACGGCGGTATGACGAACGCTCCGGCGAGCGCGGCCTGAACCTCATCTCCTCGCAACGTCTTCAACCTGAACACCGCAGCTCCCCTCTTCCGCCCGTCTGGCGGCCACCGCCACCCGCCCGACCGGAGCCGGGCGGGCACGGAAGCGGTCAGGTCAGGCGGCCAGGGCGATCGAGCGCTCGGCGGACACCCGGCGGACCTCGCCGACCGTCGTCACCAGGTCCACGACGTCGCCGTCCCGGCCCTGGGTGACCGCGCGCAGCTTCACCACGGCCTCGACGGCACCCTCGGCGTGCGCCGCCGGCCACCATGGGCCGGTGCACTCGTGAGCGGCCGAGGCGTGCCGGTCGTCAGTGAGCAACACCCGCTGCCCTACCTCGATGTCGGCCAACGCCACCCGGTCGACGACCGCAGACACCGGCCCCGACACCCGAACGGGGTGGTGTCGCCGGCTGGCCCGGGCGACGGGAACCTCACCGCGCTCGGCGGCGGCCAGAGTCTCTGCCGTCACGGTGGCCGCCGGGGGAGCGGCCAGCCGCACCCGGTCGCCCACCCACACCCGCAGCCGCCACCGACCCCGAGGTTTGCGGGTGGCCATGAAGTCCGCACCCGCCTCGGCCGGGGACGTTCCCTCGTCCGCCTTGATCTCGATGGGCGCGCTGGGCGCCCACCCCGATCCGTCCCTGACCTCCAGGACCGCCGCGTAAAGGACGATCGCCATGGCGATCACCTCCCTGCATTCAGACTGGTCGAGCCGTTCGACCACCGCACCACCCGACCGGTCAGCGTCGGGTGGCACAGAAGTCGCACGCGTTCGCCCTCAGATCACCTCGATGACCTGGTGGGTGTCCGGCTTCACGAGATCCGCGCCCTCCTCGAAGACGGCGGCTGCCTTCGCGATACCGGCGCGGATCCACCCGGGAACCTCGTCGATGTACCGCCCCGCTGAGCGGGTCCAGATGTGGATCTGCCCGTCCGCCGAGTCCCAGTACACCTTGGCGATCGCCAACAGGATGTCGTTGGCCCGGCTGTTGCTGATCCGGTCTCCGTCCAGCCAGGCGGCGCAGATGTTGCCGGTGTTGTACCTCTCCACCTTCAGCCCGATCAGGTCGGGCCAGATGTCGTCGTTGAGGTAGACCCGGTACTTCCCCTTCTTCTCCCACTCACGCCCGCCGATTTCGATGACCTGCTCGGCCGTGTAGATGGTCATGATTGCCCCTCTCGCGCCGCCGCTCTGGCAGCCACCGCGCGCGCCCGGCCGGAGCCGGGCGCCACGGAAGCGGTCAGTCGTGGGGCGTCACGGAGACGAGGCCCAGCCAGGCCGCACCCCCGTGGGCGTCGATGTAGGCGTCCTCGGCCACCCCCGGCGGCATCGGCTTCGTGCCGACCACCAGCACTACCCGGCGGCGCGCCCGCGCCATGTCGATCATCTCGACGTGCACGGGGCGCTCGGCGTGGTCGTTGCCGATGTGCAGTCGCAGCCATCCGTCGTCACGGATTGCGACCCCCGCGGCCTCGACGGGAACCTCGACGGGGTCGCGGGGGTCGGTGGCTGGGCGCAGCCCCAGGCCGGAGGCGATCGCGGTCATCGACTCGCCCGCCGTGGGAGAGGGGGTGGTCAGCAAGAGGAACACCTCCTCCTGGCCCTGCGGAGTCTCACCGATCCACCCACCCATGATCAGTTTCCCGTGTGCACCCTCGATCGGATTCACCCTCACCGCTCCTTCGCTCGACTTCGCTCGTGCCAGTCTCGCGGGTCGGCCTACGGAGGTGAGACCGACCCGCGAGACCGCGATCATCAGGCGGCGTTCGCCACCAACTCCTCACCCATCCGCTCCAGGAGGTCGCGCTCGACCAGGAACGCCGCCTTCGCCTCGGCCACCGTGGGGTACACGATGCTCTCCGAGTAGCCGTTGGCGTCCCAGATGTGGATCGAGCGCCAGTCCCGGGTCACGCCCCGGACGTCGCCGTCCTGCCACGATTCGACGTCGGCCGGACACCAGTGCCCGACCCGCCCGTGGCCGTAGCCGCACGCCAGCCCTTCGGGGGACCACTCGACGGCGCCCGCGCCGTCGGCGAGCACGGCCAGCGTCTCCGTGGTCACGGCCGGGTCCAGCGAGTACACGGCCCCGTTCACCCAGATGCCCGCCAGCCAGTCGCGGGGGGTCTCGGCGGCGTCGGCCTCCGTCAGGGCCGGGGCGTTGAGCACCGCCGCCAGGTCACCGCTGCCGCAGATGCTCCGGATGATCCGGGTGGGGGTCAGTACAGGACCCATGATGGTCCACCTCTTTCGCTTGCGCCTTCCGCCAACTGGCGGCCACCGAGCGCGCCCGGCCGGAGCCGGGCGCCACGGAAGCGGTCAGTTCAGATGCACCAGCAGCGCGTCCTGGACCTGCCCGGACCAGGTGACGCGGAATCCCTCCGCCTCGAAGGCGTCAGCCACCATGCGCCCGAGCCCATGATGGAGGTTGACGTAGATGCATTCGACGGGCGCACCCGTCGTCCGTGCGGACCAGGCGGCCGTCACGCCACCCACCGTTCTCCAGACTCCAACCAGCCCACCGACCCGGCGCACCGTGCCGGCTTGCGGCGAACCGGAACGCCTCCATCGCCTTCTCGCGCACGATCGCGCGCTCATCCAAGACTGCTGTCAGGACGACGCGCTGATTGGCCAGGCGCTGTCGGGCGGCGAGGTACCGCTCGAATTGACTCATGCTGCCGACCCCCTCTTGGTCGCCCCCTGGCGGCCACGGACACCGCCCGGCCGGAGCCGGGCAGGACCGAAACGGTCAGGATGCGGGGGAGCGGTGGGCCGCCCGGCACTCCGGGCAGTGGCACTTGTGGTACCGGTACCCGCTCGGGGTGCCGTGCGGCACGTCCGGGCGCCGGCCCGCCATCAACGCCTTGTCCAGCCGCGCCTGCCAGGCCGGATCGATCCGGCTACGGGAGTGGATCGTCTGTACCGGCAGGTCCACAGCCCGCGCCGCGTCGGCCGGCGTCGCACCACGACGGACCAGCTGGAGCACCCGCGTGCGCAGCTTCACCGGGAACCGCTCGTCCGCGCGCTTCCGGCGCCACCGACGCAGGTCGAGCATGTGGGCTTCCTCGCACGGCCTGCATGAGCGGCAGCCCGACCGCCACCGGTTGGTCGTGCCGTGCGGAGAGGGGGGAGCGGGCATGCCCAACACAATATCCCCACGCGTGCGGGGAGCGAGCCCACCCTGCCGACGAACACGGCGCCCGACCGAAGTCGGGCGCCGCATCCGGGGGTGAGTCCGCGAACTACGCCGGAGAGGGCGCCGTGCGGATCTCGAAGTGGTGGACGCCGTCCGGGATCTCCTCCGGCTTGGCGTAGATGTTGCCGGTGAAGGTCCGCTTCACGTCCGTCGTGCCCGTCAGCGGCAACTCCTGTGACGGCATCGCCTCGATCGTCAGTTGGGCGTAGGGCTTGAAGCCGAGAGTGCCATCCCCCTTCTCCAGGGTTGCCGACATCAGCTTGTAGCCGCCACGCTGGTAAACCCCCAGCTCACGGGCGATGGCGTCGAAGTTCCTCTCCACCGCGTCGACCAGCGACGCGCCGGGGAGGTTCATGTCGGCCCCGTGCGGCCGTACCAAACTCCAGCTCATCTCCTGCTCCTTCACATGTTGTTCGAGGCGGTCCGCCCGCCACCGCAGGCCACCCGCCACCGCGACTGGCCACGGAAGCGGTCAGCCCTCGACCTCGCCCAGGCGCTCCCATAGCTCGGCCGGACGCACAGCATCCGGGGCGACCTGCCAGGCGGCCGGCGCGATGCGCCACCCCTGCTCTCGCATCGCGGCCAACTCCCGCTTGGACGCCAGCGTCACCGTCACCGGCACCCATCGGGTCTCGTAGGACTCGATGTCCGGGTCACGCCGGACTGCCAGGTACTGCGTCGGGGCGTTCGCGCTCCGCAGCACCTCCGACACGGCCTGCTTGTTGCGCCCCAGATGGGCAGCCAGAGCCTCGACCGTGTGACCCTGGAGGTAGTAGAGGTCCGCTGCCGCGCGCGCCAGGTGCGCCGCCGGCACGGCTCGCTGGTTCTCCAGGAACTCGCGGACACGGGCGAGGCCCGCCGCGTCGTCGGGTTCCAGCTTCGCCACCAGCTCGTGCATCGCGGCGAAGTCCCGCTGGAATTGCTCAAGGCTGTCGCCGCTCACCGGTCTCTTCCTCTCCTCTATCGAACTGACAAGGCCGTGCACCCGGGTCACCCCGGATGCACGACCTAATCACCTCGCCACACTCACTCGCCGATGCCACCCCGGGGGCGCAGCCCAGCCAGGTCGTATCCCTGCTCGGCCTCCGCGCTGAGCCGCCCCACGAGCGCGTCGGTGAGCGGCACGCCGCCCACCCGGCCCGCCAGCTCTGCCCGGATGCGCGCCAGATCCTCGGCGCTCGCCGCCCGCTTGATCCAGGCGACCTCGCCGGAAACCTCGCCGGCCTCGTCGGCGGGGGCGACCAAGAGGTAGACGTCCGGGTCCTCGTCGCTGAGCCCGTGCCCCTCGGCCCAGTCGAGGACGTCGCGCGGGATCTCGACACCGGCCATCGCCGGCTCGACGGCCTGAGCGGTCGGGGAGTCGCCCCGCACCACGGACCAGACGACGGCGAACTCATCGCTCGTGGTCATAACTCCACCCTTTCTCGCGCCGGAGCGCGCATAGTGACCCTTATGGTGTTAGACTTGGCCGTGCTTCTTGTCTCGGTGGCGAGTCGCCGAGGTATCGCGGCGCTCGGAAGTCTTGAACCAACCCGAGCGATCACCGCACGTGCACTTCCATCCGAACTCGCGAGGCCCGTACCCGTCGAAGCTTTCGCGCGTCCGACCGCTCGTGATGTGGTACCGATACCACTTCGACACCCGCCCCACGTCTACGACCTCTCACCAGCTCGCCACCACGGCGAGTCGACGGTCTGGCGCCAGGGCACCCCGTCCCAGATCGCCACCGTCGGGACGGGCATGGTCGCGCAGGCCGACCGCGCGTCCTTCTCGGTCGGAGCACCGGGGAACGGCATCCGCACGTAGCTGTAGTCGGACCACCTCTCGGTGTCGCCCGGGTTCTTCGGGTCCGTGCACAGCGTGTACTCGATCTGGCGGCGCAGCAGGTGTGCGCTGTCGGCGTCGTTGTGGTTCTCCAACGCCACGTAGTAGTGGATCGTCATTACGGGGGTCAACCCCTCGGCGTTCGCGGGCAGCACGAACTGCCGCGACCACGATTCGCTGAGCTGCTCGTCCCCGCCGGTACTCCCCGCCTCCTGCGGTCCCAGCGGTTCGACCTCGACCCACCTGTTGTCCTCCATGACCACACTCCTGTGATTATGGCTTGCCCAGCTCGTCTGGCAGCCACCGCACCGCCCGGGTTGTCCCGGCCGGCACGGAAGCGGTCAGTCCGTCAGCTCGCGCACCGACGTCCGCACGATCTCGCCCTTGCCGTGCTTCTGCTCGACCTCCGGGGCCGTAGGGAACCTGCACGGTGCGTCGAAGTTGATCTGCACCCAGACGAGCGCGTTCATCAGGGTGGTGACGCACCCCAGGCACGTCTCGAAGGCCCGCTTCGGCGGTGAGCCGATCCGCTCGCCCGCCTTGTCGAAAGCGATGAGGCGCGGCTCCCTCGCGAACTCCGGGTCACCGTGGTAGTCCGGGCAGTAGTGCCCCTGGAGGTACCCAACGGGCGCGAACGCACCGTCCTGGAACACCGACCAGCGCGGCATCCCGTCCACGTCCGGACCCCGCCGCAGGTGGTAGAGGACGTCCACCATCTCGAACGGCTTACCCTCCGGAACGAGAGCGTCCCACTTGACTCCAGTCATAACCACACCTCTCGTTTTATGGTCTGCCCAGCTCGTCTGGCAGCCACCGCACCGCCCCGAGTTGCCCCGGGTCGGCACGGAAGCGGTCAGGCGTTCACTCGGAGAGGCCGACGTCGGTTCGGCCGATGCTGCCGTGGTAGCGGTCCGGCTGCCACGGACCCGTCGAGCCGACGGTGCGCTTGGACCTGGACACGGAGACGCTGCGCACCCGAGGGTCGCTCGACATCGTCCGCTGCGCCCAGTCACGAACCCGCCCCAAGGCCTCCTCGTGGTCACCGTTGACCACGGTGAAGTCCGCGTACACGTCCATGTCCCCGAACACCCCAGAGTCCGGCACCGACCCGCCGCCAGCGTCCACCGCCCGAGCGTTGTAGCTGAACCGCTCAGCCTTCAGGATCAACTCGGCTTCGCCACCCTCGATCAACCCGCGGCCGAATGCCTCCACCGCGCACAGGTTGGTGATTCGGATCAGCCCGGGGTACGTCCCCATCTGCCCCTGGATGGACTTCTGCTCCGGCCCGCCCTCGTTGCGAGCAGCGCTGAGAACCGTCTCGTCGTCCAGGTCGCGAACGAACATCATCTCGGCGACCTCGCGCTTGCTCAGCCCACCGCCGCGCATCAGCTCGTCGGCACCCATCCGTGGCCACCTTGCCGGAGTCTTCACAACCCCTCCTCTCCCAGTCGAGGCATCCGCTCGACGGTGGGGGCCGCCGGACCCGCAGGCCCGGCGACCCCCATCACTCGTACGGCTACGCCCAGCGCTGCGCGGTGTGCCGGTTCGACCAGGGGCCGGCGCGGAAGCGGTCAGCAGCGCTCGCACTTCTTGAAGCCGGCCTCCGCCTCCTGCTTCGAGATGTAGTGCGGGCACTTCTTCGCCGGCACCCGTCCGGCCATGAAGGTCCGGAAGGTGTCGTCCGGAACGATCTCCGGCGGTACCGCCACCGGGTCGCCGTTGCCGTCGAGCACCGGCGCCGTGTTGTTTCCGGTCATGGTTTTGCTCTCCTCCCGGTCGCCACCCTGGCGGCCACCGCCACTCGCCCGGCCGGAGCCGGGCGAGGACAGAAGCGGCCCGGCGCTCACCACGTACACATCGGTAGCTCTGACACCGGCTCGGCGTCGGAGTCGAACAACACGTAGTCGCACTCGTGCCGGCGCGCGTACTCCAGCACCGCCACCACCTCGGGGCGACCGATGGCCCTCCGTCGCCCCAACCACTGCTCCTCCGTGCTGGGCACCCACAGCAGCCAGCCGTGCTCCAACTCGTGGGCCACCACCCCGGCGACGTCGGCCAGGCCGGCCGAACCCAGATCCTCGGGCAGGTGATGCGTCGACAGGTCCATGACTCGCATGATTCGCGGTTCGCGGCTCATGACTTCCCTTTCTCGCACGCCACCCTGGCGGCCACCGCCACCCGCCCGACCGGAGTCGGGCGGGGACGGAAGCGGTCAGACCAGCTTGGGTAGGCCGTCCGCGACGAACACCTGCGTTCCCTGGACGGTTACCCGCAGGGGGACCGTGTTGTCCTCGCGGGTCAGCCGGCTGTCGGTCTCGTCCAGGTCAACCGAGACCCACAACTCGCCGCCCTCGACGTAGGCGAACACCATCGCCCCAGCTACCTCGATGGCGGGTCGGGTGCCGTCCACGGCGTGATCCCCCTGGGGCCAAAAGTGGGCCGCCTTGTTGGCGACCTCTTCCTCGGCCCGCGTCATACCCTCGCTCATCACGCCCTCTCTTGCCCGCCACCCTGGCGGCCACGGCCCGCGCCCGGCCGGAGCCGGGCGGGACCGAAGCGGTCAGGACTCTTGCTGTCTGATCGGTCGGACTCGTAGCACCTGCCACGGTAGAACCAGGACCGCAGGTAGCCCGTTCTCCGGATCGGTGGTGGCCCGGTAGCCCGACACCCACACCAAACTCCAGGGCTCCGCGGGCTGACCCGCGCGGCCCCGCTCCGAGTCACCCACCGTCGTGCCGACAGCCGGGTCGACCGGCGCCGGATTGCTCCGGTACTGGTTGAGCCGCCCGCTCAGCATCGGACAGGCCCGCACGCTGTAGCCGGCGCACTCCGGGTGCTGCCCGGGCTCGGGGGCCAGGTGCCGCCGCAGGTCGACCGCCCGCATCGCCAGGACGATCCGCGCCTCCAGCGCCTGGCCGCATATCTGGCACAGTCGACCGAGGATCGCCGCTTGCTGTCGGCGCGCGTTGACCACCCCGAAGCGGACTCGGCCGTCCGGGGTAACCAGCGTGATCCACGGAACGGCGAGCCCACCCACGGTGGGCAAGCGACGCATCCTGACAGGAATGAGCGGGACGACGGGCATGTGAACCTCCTTCGCCCGCCACCCTGACCGCCCGCGCGCGAACCCGACGGACGCCAGGTCCGCGCGAGAGGCGCCAGAGCGGCTCGCGCTCATCCGCCGCCCTCGGCTACTGGCCGAGGCTCTCGGCCATCCCGCACTCCGTGCACCTTCCGCTGCGCGGGTCGATCGAGCAGATCAGACCCGCTTCGAGGCACTCATCGGAGGGCTCCCCGCCTGTCAGGGCGGGGAGATCGACCGGGAGGTCACCGCGTTCTGCCGTGTCACTCATCCAACCGGCTCCCATGCTTCCTCCCTCATCCGCCACCCTGGCGGCCACCGCACGGGCTCGGTCTCGCCGAGCCTGGCGGAAGCGGTCAGGCGCTCGGGGTCATCCACGGCCGGGCGAACCGGCCGTACCGGCGCTTCTCACTGAGAGCATCCTCGACAGCCTGGCCCCAGGTGTGGCCGCTGTCCTGCATGCGCTGCACATACGCCAGCAGGGCCAGCGCGGCAGGCTCGACGCGGCGCAGCGCCGGGTGCCGGCTCTCGTTGATGCGTACCCCCGCACCGCGCCGCCCCACCTCGTGGTCCAGTGCCCGCAGGACGCCGACCGATACGCCCAGGCGGTGCAGCACGAGCGCCACCAGGCAGCTCGGCTCACCGCCGGTGAGGTACCGGCACGGCTGGCGGTTGGCCGCCCGCCCGTCCCGATGGTCGGGCCGCTCGGCCGCGACCCTCTCCAGTTCCGCGCGCACCAGCGCAACCGTGATCTGCATTCAGTCCCTCCTCTACTCGCCGGCCGGGGTCGGGTTGAGGGAGTCCCACGTCGTGCCGTCGAGGAAGTCCCACCGGGTGCGCAGCGCGTTGTCGCTCGCGTGCGCCTCGCAGGTCACGTTGATCTCGGAGGGCACGGTGTAGGTCACCACGCCCTCCTTGCCGTCGAGGTTCTCGCTGTCGTACCTGAACTCTCTGGTCGGGATCTCTTCGACCTCCGCCGGGAAGGGCCAGGACCCGCCGTTCAGGTACCGCCACGAGGCCCACCCCGCGAAGCGGCGGCCGACCTCGTACTTCGTGCACCCGAGGTCGTACCCGACGACCACAGCGGCGTACCTCCTGCCGCTGCCCCGCTCCGATACCCGCACGAAGGTGCCGACCGGCAGGGTGCAACGCCTCGTCTCGCTACTCATCAGATCCGTTCCCATCTCCGCCACCCTGGCGGCCACCGCAAGCGCCCGGCTGGAGCCGGGCGCCACGGAAGCGTCAGGCGTTCTCGGGGATCGAGCGGAGGGCGTCGGCGAGGGCCTCGAACACGTCGTTGGGGACTTCGATCCCCAACTCGATGACCACCGCCTCCGTCGCCTCCCGGGGGCTGCTGTGCATGAACGCGTTGAGGTGCTGGCCGTGGGCGAGCAGCAGTCCGTCCGCCGCCGCCTCGAACGAGTCCATCTCCTCCCGCACGTCGTCGAAGTCCATCGACTCGTCGGTGTAGACGTAGGCGACGGCCAGCCACCGCCGCCCGGTCTCGGCGCAGACAGCCGCCAAGGTTTCCGGGTAGCCCGCCTCGAACGGTGCGTCGGGCAGGTACCCGCTCGGCCCCCGATCCACGAAAGTGCCCGCGGCGGGGCCGTCGCCGTCGCCTCCCCAGGTGAACCAGTGCAGTTCGCTGGGCCGAGCGATGCCGAGCAGGTCGATCGTGTTCACGGCGAGGGTGACCCCGCCCTCCGGTATCTCGGTGAGGGCTCCGTTCGGGAACTCCACGACCACCGTGTGGCCGGGCGTGTGCTCGACCACCTCGCCGACTTTCGGTTCCCCGTCGGGGAGGCCATCGCCCGGCACGAACACCGAGTCGCCCACGGTCGCCTGCTTCATCTTTGCCGCTCCGATCGTGATTGTGTGGGCTGAGGTGCCCCGCCGGCCCACGGCGCGTAGTCCGTGGGCCGGAAGATGCCTCAGGCCGTACGCGTGAGCAGCTTGAACGTGTAGCCGACCTGCTCCAGGCCCGCGAGGTCCAGCTCCACACCGGGCGCCGGACGCCCGTTGAGCTTGAACACCAGCGCCTTCTGGCCGGGGCGCTGCGCGAACATCTGCCGGTTGACCGGGACGGCCACCCCGAGCAGCTCGGTCAGCAGGGCGGCGGTGGCATCGTGCCCCACCGCCGAGTCGATCTCGCTGGAGTGGGCGATCGCGATCGCCTCCTCCAGGGTGATCTCACGGACGGTGTAGTCGCCGTCCGTGGTGACGATGCTGGTGTTCAGGATTGCGATGGGCAGGGGGGACATGCGGTCTCCTCAGACCTTGCAGGGCTGTGACCGCCCGCCCGCCGGTGTCACCGACGGGTCGAGCATCCCTCCAGGGGTGATGAGAAGGCCCGGGGCAGGGTCAGAGAAAGACCACGTCCACCAGCGCCATCAGTATTCTTCCATCCACACTTAACAACCGCTCGCACCGGCAGACGGTGATCGGTCCGACGCGCCACCTCAAGGTGTGGTCACGACGCCTCGCCCGTTACCCCGTTGCACGAGGCGCAGCGGGGCCGGCCGCCGCGCACCTCGGCCTCGGGCATGTAGTGCCCGCACTCCGGGGCCGGCACCTGGGTCGCCGCGTGTTCGCGGAACCCGTCGTGCAGGATGAAGCCGGGCGGAAGACTGACCTCGTCGCCGTTGGCGTCAACCACCGGCACCACGTAGGCCGGCACGTGCGCCCGGCCACCCTGCTCCGCCAGCGCCACCCGGTGGTTGCCGTCGGCCAGTCCGCTGCTCGGGAGGATGACCACCGGCGGCACACATCCGCCGCCGGCCAGCAGCCCGTCCTCCAGTCGACCGGTCCGGTCCTCGGAGTCGTTGTCCGCCAACGCCTCCAGGGTCCAGGTGACCAGCCCCGCCACCGGCACCAGCACCTTGACCAGCAGGATGGTGCCCTCCGGGTCCCCCTGGAACACGTCGAAGCTGATCTCCTCGGCGGCCTCGTCGAGGGTGATCCGCTCCGGCCACCTGGCCGCCCACTGCGGGGCGTACGTCTCGTCGCTCATCGGATATGCCTCTCGTTCATCCGCCCACCTGGCGGCCACGGCCACCGCCCGACCGGAGTCGGGCGGGACCGAAGCGGTCAGCTCGGGAGGATGTAGCGGTAGAGGTCGGGACCCGCCGTCAGGAAGTACGACGGGCTGACCTCCACCGCCCCGGCCAGGAAGTCCGTCACCGGTCCCTCGAACTCGATCTCGCTCTCGTCCTCCACATCCCATAGCACGACCCCGGCGCGGGTCCAGACCATGGTGATGTCGGCACTCGCCCCGTGGTGGCTGTCGACGGCGGGGTGGAACCGGAACTCGATCTCCCCCGGGCGCGCGTCATCCTCCAGTAACCACCTGTCCTTGTCCACGTCGGCGAAGTAGGGCAGCAGCAACAGCGCCGCCTCCGCTGCCATCAGCTCCGCCATCGCGAACCGGGCCTCTTCCAGGATCGCGGCGGCGTCCTGCCGCACCGACTCGCGCTTGCCCTGATCCGGGATCGCCATGTACTCGCTCGCGTCCATGCTGTCCTCGCTCTCGTGTCTCCTGGTCTGGCCAGGCCACCGCCACGGCTCGCCCGCAGGCGAGCCGGACGGAAGCGGTCAGAGCTGGTACGGCCGGTCGAATCTGCGCCGGTCGGCGTCGAGCTGCGCGGCGAACGACGACGCCACGATCTCCTGCACGTCGCTCTCGGTCAGGCCGCGCCGCGCGTTGTGTTCCGTGGCGATCTTCCGCGCTTCCTCCAGGGTCGCGCCCCAGTACCAGGGCTGCGCGCCCTCGCCCTGCCCGGACAGCGGGATGTGGCCCGGCTTCCCCTCGACGACGACGCTCGGCACGTAGCCGCGCTCCGTCCGCTCCGACTCGAAGACCCAGACGGCCGTACGTGCCTCACTCATCTCACTACCTCCCTCTCCGCACCGCACCGCGCGGCCGGCGGCGTCCCGCCCGGGGCGAACCCGGGCGGGCGCCGTCATCCCTCGCGGTTGGTCGGCGGCCGGCGCGCCGGCCGCCAGTCACACAACATTCCCTCCGACTGACCGACCAGCCACCGCAGCCGGTCGGCCTGCTCTCGGGTCAGGTTCGAGTACGTGATCTTCTCGATCACCGTCCCCCGCTCGAAGACCCAGGTCTCTACGTCGAACAGCTCGCCCGGCTCGGTCACGCGGGGGACCAGCCTGAGCGCACCCGCAGGTTGTGCACCGCCTGGTCCCGTTCCTTGAACCAGCGGCCCGCCCCCCACTCGGGCTTGTCGCCGGCCAGGTCGGCCTCGCTGATCAGGCCCGTGACGTACTCGGCGCCGACCTGCGTCAGCAGCACGACCCAGCCCTCGCGTCCACGCAGCGGGGAGGCCATGACCACCTCGCCGCGCAGCATCTCCTTGCCGTGCAGCCGACTCACCGCCGGCCACACTTCGCGCGAGCCGACCTCGCCCCGGATCCCCGCCTCCGTGTCCGGGTGCGCCGCGACGACCACCCGTCCGTCCGGCAGGTTCATGGACACCCGGAACACCCCGGGCGTCCAGTTCGCCAGGTAGACCAGGTCGTCCTGGCTCACCGTGTAGTCACCCATGCTTCCGTCTCCCATCTCCGCACCGCACCGCGCGGCCGGCGGCGTTCCGCCCGACCGAAGCCGGGCGAGCACCGTCACCCCTCGCGGTGCGAGACCTTGAACCGGGCGCTGGCGACCGAGTCGAGTCCGCCGCCCCCGGCCCGCATGATGTGGACCTCCCGGCGGCCGTCGACCAGGTGGGTGTGCACGCTGCACTTGTGCAGCGTGCCGCCCTCACCCAGGAGGTACACCTTGAGCGGTGCCCAGTCCTCGTCCCCGTGGACGACGCGATCCGCGATCCGGGTCATCAGGTCCCGGATCGTGCCGCTTACGGCGTCATGCGCCCAGGTGCCGACCAGCCACCGGTCGGCCCCCTCCCAGGCCACCTCCACCCCGTTCTCGTCGGGGCGGTGGTACCGGAGGTCGCCGTCGGCGGTGTAGTTCTCGTCGTCGCTCATCGTCTGCCCCATCTCCCGCCGCACCGCGCGGCCGGCGGCGACCCGCCCGGCGTCAGGCCGGGCGAGCACCGTCACCCCTCGCGGTGACCCTCGATCAGTCCTCGTCGGGCGCGAACGGCAGATCGAGGTAGAACTCGCAGATTTCCCCCTCGTCCGTCTGGTGGCCCAAGGGGTAGCCGTCGCCCTTGAGGTCCACCCCGCACATGGGGCAGTTGTCGGGCACGATCACCCCGCCGGGTTCGTAGTTGCCCGTGTTCCTGTTGAGCATCAGGCCCGCCATCACCCGGTCGAAGTTGACCTCCGCGTCGGACGCGATGCTGGCGTACCCGGCGTTCGCGCCGTTGCGGAACAACTTCCACGACCGGATCTTGGCGCGGCCCTTGCCGAACTCTCCGTAGTACATCTGCACCAGGTGGCCGTCCGGCGCGACCTCCTGTCGCACCAGCTTCCACCCCGTACCGAGCCCCTGCACGACCTTCTCCCATCTCCAGTCGGACCGTCCGACGGCGGCGTCCCGCCCGGCCGGAGCCGGGCGGGCACCGTCACTCGCACGGTCAGGCGCTCGGCCTGAAGATCAGCCGCACCTTCTGGCCGCCGCCCGCCCGCACCAGCGCCATGGAGTCCATCCAGTCGGTCGCGCGACCGTCGACGGGCTTCACCCCCACGGCGGTCGTCGCAGTGTCGCCGCTGACCCAGGCCGGCTCACTGAACAGGACCCCGGTCCCCAGCTCCACCACCTCACCGACGCTGGCCCCGATGTCGTCGGACGAGGGGAAGCGGCGGTTCGGGTTCTCGACCCGCGCCTCGACGACCTCGGCCACCAGCGTGCCGAACTGCCCGCTGTGCTCGCCGAGGTCCGGCACGACCGGGATGGCCCCGTCGGTCGGGTCATACCGCCCGACCAGCCACACCGCCCCACGACGGTCGGTGTACCGCTCGATGGAACTCGTTGCGAGGAACCCCTCGCCCAGGACGTGCTCGACCACCTTGATCTCCCATCTCCAGCCGGACCGTCCGACGGTGGCGCGCCGCCGGACCGGAGCCCGGCGGCCACCATCACTCGTGCGGTCACTCGATCTCGGGCTCCTCACCGCCACCGCCGTTGAGCCAGGCGACGCGCCGTCCGGCGCTGCCCTGGGTGCGGTGGTCACTGTCCGGCTCCCACGCACCGTTTGGTTTGAAGAACCCCACGGTCCACAACTGTGACTCACTCCTGATGTAGACCCACATCGTTGCCTCTCTCCGCGCGGATCGTCCGGCGGTGGCGCCCGCCCGGCCGGAGCCGGGCGAGCACCATCACCCCACGGTCACGAGTTGCCGGCGGTGCCGGCCGACACCGCCACCTTCAACCAGTCGGGGTGGCGCTCCCCGTACTTGGCCATGACGTAGGCCAGGCCGTACGCCACCTCCAACACCGACCCGAGGGTGTACCGGCCGTTGGCCTCCTCGGGGTACCGGTCGTCGAGGCCCGCCATCCACCCGTTCTCGATGGCACCGTGCAGGACGTAGTCGGCGGGCGCGGCACCCCTGACCAGGAGCAGCCCGGCGATCCCGTTCAGTAGCCGGGCCGCCCGTTCGGAGAAGTTGCGCTGCTCGTTGGCCGACCAGGACTTCTCGGTGGGGTAGCTCAGGTCCCACCGCTCGTCCCACTCGTAGTACGAGCGGGCGAAGGCGTTCGCCGCCGGCACCGCCACCATGCGGCGCACCCCCCGCTCCCTCCAGGCCGCCGCCATCGCCTCGTCGACGGCCGCCCGCTGCTTGACCCAGTCCGGGTCGTAGTCGAACCGGGAGTGGTACCGGGTACCCGGCAGCGGGTCGGCCTGGTTGATCCGGTCGAGCAGCCGGTCGAGCTGCTTCCGGTCCGGACTGACCGGGAACCAGAGGTCGCCCCCGAGGGCGACGGTGCTGCCCGCAGTCGCCACCACCTGACACCCCGCTCCGACGCGCCGGAGCAGCAGCGCCCGCTCGTGCTGCCCCTGCTGCTCGGCGGCAGCCGCCGCCCGCTCCGGGTCGAACACGTTCCGCACGATCACGTAGGCCACAGTCGGCCCCTCTCTCCGTCCAGTCAGTCGCTCGACGGTGGCGCGCCGCCGGGCCGGAGCCCGGCGGCCACCATCGTTCGTACGGGTTACTGGTCGAACAGGTAGTCGAACTCGCGCTCGCCGATCAGCCCACGCTCGTACGCCTCCTCGGCGCAACGGCCGGTGATCCAGCTCGGGTTGGTGTTGGTTCCCAGGTGTTTCAAGATGGCGCGGTGTGCGTCGCTCTCCTGGTTGCGAGCCGCCGCCAGAACCTGCTCGTCGCCGAGGCTGCGGATGTGTAGCGTGCCGTCGATCGCGCCGTGGCTGTAGTGCCGACGCCGCATCTCTTCTGCGTCGGGCTGAGGAAACCTCGGTTGGGTCTTCATACTGCCCCTCTCTCCAGTCGGACCGCCCGACGGTGGCGCGCCGCCGGACCGGAGCCCGGTGGCCACCATCACTCGTGCGACTCGCCGGTGATGGGGCTGGACGTTTCGCCACCCCCGCGCAGGTCCTGGACCTGCATATCCGGCTCTGCCTGGCGCAGCTTGTCCAGCACGACCGACACCCTCTCGGGCGTGAGCGTGGCGCGCGTAGGCTCCTCGGCCGGATACGCCACGTGCAACACCGCCTCCTGTGCGTCGGCGATGTCCTTCTGGTCGGGCCTGAACAGGTACACCGTGTCTCCAGCGGCCAGGAGGATCACCTTGTCGCTCATGACTTCCCCTCACTCCGCCACCTTGGCGGCCACCGTGCGGGCTCGGTCGTGCCGAGCCCGGCGGAAGCGGTCAGGTGACCCGGTACCAGCCCCGAGCGACGACGGGGCCGTGCGGCGACCGGTACTTGTCGAGGTTGAACCGCACCTCCACTCGGTCGCCCGGCATCCGTCGAACCGTCGGGTACACCCGGACCAGTTCGTCACCCGAGCGCATGAACGCCGAGACGATCCTCGGCTGGTCCTCGCTCGGTACCCCGGACCGCATGGCCAGGTAAGTGCACACCGCCGCCATGACACCAACCGTCGTTCCGCCGTCCCACAGGACGACGAACTCCAGGTCGGCGCCGACCTCATCCACCCACACCTCGTAGCCCACGACGCCTCCTGCCTCCGCCACCCTGGCGGCCACCGCGCGGGCTCGGACGCGCCGAGCCCGGCGGAAGCGGTCAGGGCAGCGTCACCCCTCGTCGGGGCGGGCGCGCAGCACCAGGCAGGTCGGGGAGAGTTGCGCCCGCGTCTCGACGCCGTCGATGACGAGCGCGTCACCGTCGGCGAAGCCCTGGAAGCGGTCCGGCTCCAGGAGGTCGGACGCGTCGAGCAACACGGCCACCTGCCGTTTGCCGCCCTCGTCGGCCGGGATCGCCTCCCGCATCTGCTGGAGGCTCGCGATCAGATCGTCCAAGTCGTACATACCTACTCCTTCTCGTGAGGTGAACGGTGTTGCATGACGGCCGTCTCCATAACCGCTGCCGCCGCCGGACTCGGTTACCCGAGCCTGGCGGCAGCGGTCAAGACAAGCCCGCGTCGCTGAGGATGCGGTCCAGGAACTCGTCCTCGACCCCGTCGAAGTTGCTGACGTGCTCGTCGTATTTGTCGAGCTTCGGGAGCAACAGCTCCCACTCCGCATCCGTCAACTCCCGGAAGTGACGCTCCACCACCTGACGGTCGACCCACGCCACGGCGATGCCCGCCCGCCGCGCGAAGTCGAGCAGTGCCTGGCCGGCGTCACCGTTGAACCTGTCGATGTACGCCCGGAACGGGTCCTCGTTCGACACGCCTTCCTTCCTTGCCCGCCACCCTGGCGGCCACCGCGCGGGCTCGGTCGTGCCGAGCCCGGCGGAAGCGGTCAGGCGCGCCCGTCGATGCGGTACCCGGCCTCGACGGTCGCGCCGTCCGGCCAGGTCACCACCACCGTGCGGTACGAGAAGTCGCTGCTGTCGAAGGGCTCGCGGTCCACCCGGACCGTGAGCGGGAACCGCTGCCCGCGCTCGTTCAGTCCGAAGACGCTCGGCGCGCCGGCCAGGTCCGCGAAGCCGTAGTCCAACCCCTCGAAGAGTTTGGTGAGGGTCTTCACCTCCTCCCACGCCAGACCCCGCTCCTCGTGCTGCTCGTCGCCGGCCTGCCACGTCAGCAGCACCGGCCGCAGGGGCGCGCACCCGGCCACCTCGACGGTCAGGGTGTCGCTCGCGGTCAGGGGGTTCTCGGCGTGTTCGGACAGCTCGACCAAGGAGTCGGCGACGGCTGCGTCCTCGAACCCCACCGTCACCCGCCGGCCATCGGCCAGCAGCACGGCACCCTTGGTGCCCCACGCCCACCCGTCGTCGTAGTCGGTGGTCCCGAAGGTCACCGACCGAACCTCGGCGAGCAGGGGCGGGGGGATGATGGTCGGTCGCGAGGTCAGCACCTCTGCGATTCCAGCCGGCAGCCTCTCCATCTCCCGCCGCCGGATCTCCGCCCGCACCGCGTCAACGGGGAACCGGGAGTCGTCGCCCAGCCCCCTGTACAGCGACCCCTCGTCCAGCCCGCGCAACTCCAAAGCCATACTGTTCATGATCACCTCTCTCGGCGCGCCCACCTGGCGGCCACCGCGCGCGCCCGACCGGAGCCGGGCACCACGGAAGCTGTCAGTTGTTGCCGTAGGTGTCGAACTCCACCGACCCGTTGGTCAGGTTGAGCGTCATGGTCGACGTCGACCCGACCGCGTCGTACCCGGACAGGTCCGCCACGAGAGCTTCGATCCGCACCGGCTCGCCACCTTCGTCGGACAGGTCGTACTCCTCCTCCTTGCCCCCATCCGAGAACGTTAACGTCGCGTACGTGTCGTAGAACCAGCCGTTGTCGTACACAGTGGACCCGAACACCGCCGTGACGGGCTGCGCGTAACGAAAGTCGCCCATCAGGTCAGCGTCGGCCAGCACACGCCGCCGCACCTCGGCGGCCAGCTTGGCTCCGGTCCGAGCGATACCCGCCTCGACCATGTCTTCCTGGAGCGCGTCCCACGCCTCCTCGTCCAGCGCCAGCAGTTGCTCACGCGTCGGCAATGCCACCTGTCGTCACCTCCCGGGCCACCACCCTGGCGACCACCGCGAGCGCCCGGCGCGGAGCCGGGCGTCACGGAAGCGGTCAGGTCAGTCGTCCACCGAGTCGCACTCCAGGTGGTACGCCCCGGTGATGTCGCGCCCCGTCGCCACCACCCGCTGCGGGTCGGACAGCTCGCATTCGGTGAACACGTCGCCCACCTCCAGGTCTCGCACGTTCACCTCCTCGTCGTCGCAGGTGACGGGGTACCACTCGTTGGCGTAGATGGCGCACCCGTCGTCGTCCTCGTGCGTCGCCTCGTCCTCGCGGGTCTGCGCGGCCCGCTTCGCCTCGTGCTCGCTGTCGTGCACACCGAGATCGACCACCTCGGCGGAGATCTCGTCCAGGTCGTCGGTGCGGGGAACCCACTCGACGCCCCACCCACCGTCGACATGCGGCCCCACCGACCAGTAAGCGTTGGTGCCATGCTTGCTGTCAGCGAACTGCTCTCGCGGGTCGTCTCCCCCCGCACTTTCCCAGTTCAGCGCCATGACTTCTTCTCTCCTTTGTCCACCCACCTGGCGGCCACGGCCACCGCCCGGCACCTGCCGGGCGGGACCGAAGCGGTCAGGCGTACTCGCGCAGCTTCTTCGCCACGCGCGCCGCGTACCTCTCGGTGATCTCGTCCACCGAGCACTTGAACTTGGCGGCCAGTGCCTCGGCGATGACCGCAGCGTTGGCCCGCCTCTCCGAGATGAAGGTCGGGTTGCTGTCCGGCCGCGCCTCCGACGAGCCGGCCAACACCAACTCATCCACATACTTGATCTCCGCCGTGCGGAGGGTGCGGAGGGTGTCCCCGCCCACCCGCAACTCCTCACCCGTCGGGGTGCCGATCAGCTTCGGGTCCTCGATCCGGGCCACCCTCGCCGCGTCGTCGGCGCGCCGCTGGTGCTTGTGCTTGCGCAGGTTGCCCCGGCTGGTCACGGCCACCCCCGTGGCCCCGCACTCGCCGCACTCGCCGAACGGCGTGTGGTACCGACGGTTCACGGTCTTCGGAAGAGTGTTGAGGCAGTCGCCCGAAGCGTCCGCCTCCGCCTGCGCCTCCGAACCGGGGGAGCGAAACCCCTCCAACACCGGCGCGTCCGGCACGCAGACCGTGCACACGTGCCACCCGTACAACTCCACCACCCCGGCGTCGTCCAACCCCGACGCCTTCGGGGCCAGGTTCCGCTGCGTCGACTGGTAGAGGGTCGAACACTGACCCTCCCGGTGGAGGTGCCCACCCGGCACGAACCACCACCGGGGCCACCGACGCTGCTGGTACGCCACCTCCAGCGGCGCCGCCTCGCCGGCCAGTCGATCGACCTCCCGGCGCGCCTCATCCTGCTGCTCCTGGGACGCGCCCTCCATGTCTCGGACTGCCTCGTGGTGAGCGAGATCCCACCACAAGCGCAGCAGGCGCGCGTCGATGCGCGCCGGCTCATCCTCGGCCGTTACCGGCCGGCTGTCTGCGGTCATCTCGACCACCCCTCGTGTAGTCCGCCCACCTGGCGGCCACTGCCACCCGCCCGACCGGAGCCGGGCGAGGACAGAAGCGGTCAGGCGCTCGCGAACTCGGGGGTGTGTGGCCCCAACTCCAACAGTTCGTGCGGGGCCAGCCCGAACGAGCCGTTGTCGGTGTGTACCACGACGCACCCCGGCGTCTCTCGCTCCGTGCCCTCGATTACCCGGGCGTACTCGAACTCGGCGAGCGCCTTGACGCTCTCGCTCACCGGGTACGGCAGCGCCATCAGGTCGATCATGTCGCCCGGCTTGACCTCGCTCGCCGGGCACAGCACCCGCGAAGCCGGGCACGGACCACGACCCAGCCGGGGCGACCCGGGGCACCGGTCGGACGCGTACGTTTCGGCCACCGTCTTGCTCGACCACCCGCAGTAGACGCCATCCGGCGTGTAGTGAGTATTGATTTTCCGGGACATCTCGACCTCCCCTCATGCCCGCCCACCTGGCGGCCACTGCCACCCGCCCGACCGAAGCCGGGCGAGGACAGAAGCGGTCAGGAACCGAAGACCTCGGGGTGCGCCGCCTTCCACTCACGCCAACGCGGCGACAGGTCGCTCTCACTGGGGCGCTCGGTGTGGCTGTGCATCCAGTCCATCACGGTTTCGAGCGAAAGTGGCCCCTTGACCCCGTCGTGGCCGACGCGCAAGGCGGGCGGCACCACCGAGAAGAGGTAGCCCCTTGTGAACGACCGGCGGCGGAACCCCCAGTCGTTCACCCCCCACTTGTGGAAGATGACGCCGTTCGCGCTGCCGTCCACGTCGAGCAGGCGACGCTCCATGCGCGCCCGGTGCGTGTTCTGCCCGTACCAGTAGGTCTTGTACTGCTCCAGGAACGAGGCGAGCATCCGCGTCTCGACCTCCGTGGGGCGCGCCTCCGAGGCGGCGTCGAACGCCACCAGGTACGCCCACCCCGGGTGGGAGCACGTCACCGCGATGCGGTGCTCCGTCAGCGGGTCGTCCCGCCGCGCGTCGTCATCGAACGGCCACGGCTCCGACTCCGGCTCTCCATACATGCTGTTACTCCCTTCATTGCCCGCCGTCCTGGCGACCACGGCCACCGCCCGGCGGGTGCCGGGCGGGACCGAAGCGGTCAGGTGTTCGCGGCTTCCGGAATGTGCGGCCCCAGCTCCAGCAGCGCGTCAGGGGCCACGCCGTACGATCCGTTGTTGGTGTGGACCACGACGCAGGTCCGCGTCTCCCGCTCCGTCTCCTCGACCACCGTGGCGTACTCGAACTGGGCGAGGTCCGCTGCCCCCTCGCTCACCGGGTACGGCAGCGACAAAACATCGATGCTGTCGCCGAGCTTGACCTCCCCGGCGGGGCACAGCACCCGCGAGTCGGGGCACGACTCGATCGCCTGGAACGATCGACCGAGGCACCCCGATGCAGGGTAGGCGTCCGACACCTCGACGCCCGACCAGCCGCAGAACTCGCCGTCGGGCTGTCTGTGTTCGTTGATCCTCCGGGACATCTTGCTCCCTTCCTCCGCCCACCTGGCGGCCACGACCCCGCCCGACCGAAGTCGGGCGGGACCGAAGCGGTCAGAACTCGTAGCGGTTCGCGCGCACGGCGCGCTTTTCCACCCGCCGCACCCACCGACGGGCACCGACCTTGCCCCCGGCGAAGTCGACGGACAGCTCGTCCTTGTAGTGGATGGGCTTGGACGGCTTGGTCCGCCCGCCGACCGCACCGTGCCGCTTGACCTTGGTCCGCTGCATCATCGCCTCCATCTCAAGCTGCCGCCCTGGCAACCACCACCCACGCCCGGCTTCCCGGGCGTGGGTGGAAGCGGTCAGGATCGAGGTGGCGGGAACCAATCCCACACGGGGACGGTGACGGTGTAGTCCTCCCCGTTGTGCGCCTGGCGGATGCCACGGCGGAAGCGCCAGACGGCCAGCTCCACCATGTCATCAGTGGCTCGCAGCTCCGACGTGCTCGTACGGATGGTCGCCGGACCACCCGAACACTGCACCACCCGATCGTCCCGGTAGGTGCGCGCCTTGAACGTGATCGACCCACCGTCGATCGGCCCAACCATCCCGCCGATAACTCCGATGTCACCGATCTGAACCAGGTCGCCCGCCCAGTCCTACGGCGCGGCCAGCCGCACCGCATCACCCGCCATGACCATTCTTTCGGCAGCCACGCTGCCCCCTTTCTCCGTCCAGCCGTTCGCTCGACGGTGGCCAGCGCACCGGGCGAACCCGGTGCGCCACCATCACCCGAGCGCACAGGTCAGGCTAGCCACGCACCCACCAGGTGCCGGCGAACTCGCCGCTGTCGATGACGACCTCGGAGTAGTCGCCCCGCACGTCGCTGGCGTACCGCTTCCAGTCGACGTACGGGGCGACGTGGGCGACCTCGCCCAAGTCCTCCGCCTGGGTCCGGGCGTACTCCTGCCAGTGGTCGTCGGCGATCAGGTCCCGGCTGTTCGAGTCGGCGAACTCGGCCGCCATGGGCACCGAGTCCAGCCCGAGCAGCAGGTGGTACACGCTGAACCGTTCCCACTCCCGGCCGTCCTGGTGGAACGGCTCAACAGGGGGCTCGTGGCTCAGGCTGATGTTGAACTCCCGGGCCAGCTCCATGAGCCCGGCCACGGGCACGGACTGCGGGAGCAGGCGGGTCAGATCCTTGTACGCGGCCATCGTCGGCCCTTTCTCCTGTCGAGGCGTTCGCTCGACGGTGGCGCGCCGCCGGACCGAGGTCCGGCGGCCACCATCACCCGAGCGGGTGATCAGAAGGTGAGCGCGACCTCGCGGACAGCCTCCCGCACGTCGCGGTACGCGTTGCGGGAGTTGTACGCGCCGTTCGTCGCGTTGTGGAACCCCGCCGGACCCTGCTGGTAGTCGCCGTCCTGGCGGAGCAGCAGCTCGATCACCTCGCCGAGGATGTCCGTCGGAGGCACGCGCTTGTGCCACTCGACGGATAGGTACGTGTCGTCGCCGTCCTCGGTGATGGTCACGTCCGACGCGTTGTAGATGTCGGTCAACACCCGCTCCACCGCTCGGACCACCTCGGAGGTGGCCGCGTCGTACGGGCCGATACCGAACTCGACCCACCGGATCTCCTCGATCATGGAGATGCCGACCCCGTCGTGCGGGTCCAGCTCACCGACGTCGACCCGGCTGCACAGGTCCTTCTGTTCCACCTCGTACCCGGTGTGGCTGGTCGAGACCAGCTCGACCACGGGGGTGTCGAGCAGGCTCGACACCCGGCACGCCGATGCACTGTTGCTGGTCATGGTGCGACCCTCTCCCCAATCGAGTCGTTCGCTCGACGGTGGCCAGCGCACCGAGGCGAACCCCGGTGCGCCACCATCACCCGAGCGGCGCGTACGGCTTCCATCCGGGAACCGGCTCGCCCGCGAACCAGCGTCCCTCCTTCTCGTACAGCGCCACGTACGGGCCAGTGACCTTGTCCTGCTCGGCCCTCTTCTTGGTGGGGTAACTACCTAGCACCGCCCCCGTCGCGTCGCAGAGATCCCAGCGATGCGGCGAAACCTTTCGCACCTGCCAGGTGCGTGGCGGGTTGGCGTCGTGCTCGTCCGGGGTTCTATGCAGCGCCATCGCTGGCCCCTCTCTCCAATCGAGTCGTCCGCTCGACGGTGGCCGGCGCACCGGAGCGAACCCCGGTGCGCCACCATCACCCGAGCGGGCGCGGTCAGCCCTTGCGGCGGCGCAACGTGATGTACGTACCGCTCTCCGCCCGACCCTGGCCGGACCAGTGCGCCCCGTGCACGTCGGTCGCCTTGACGTACGTCTTGCGCGCGGCCTTGCTGACGTAGTGCTCCGTCACCGTGCCGAGGGTGCCGCCCGGCCAGGTGGTGACCCGCTTGTTGTCGGTCGACAGGTAGACGGTCATCACATCGGCTGTCTTCATCCGCTCGACCTCGAACGCGGTGCAGCAGTCGTAGCAGCGCTTCTTGCCGTCCTCGGTGGTGCCGTACCCGGTGGTACCCGCCGCCCCCATGCCGGGGGTGTCGGCCAGCTCGCGCCAGTTGGGCACGAGCCAGAAGTCGGGCTGCGCCAGGTGCCCGCAGTCGACCACCCGCCGGTACTTGTCCTCCCGCAGCGCGATCACGTGCGCCATCTCGACATCCGTCACCAGTCGGTTGCTCATGAGTGAACTCACTTTCCGCCGCGCCGTGCGGCTCACGGCCACCCGCCGGGCACCAGCCCGGCGGGTGGCCGTCAACGAACGGCACTGTGATGACGCCAGTCGGACCCACGGGCCCGGCCGGCACCATCGACCCACGGTCAGTCCTCGCTGTAGTCCTGCCTGCGGGCGACCGACAACGACTCCAGGATCTGCGTACCCGGGTCACCCTCGATGAGGCTCCGGTCGGTCAGGATCGACTCCCCGTCGGCCCCGGGGAACGCCCGCTCGATGACCGACACGGTGGCTCGGAAGACCTCGCCGTACGGCCCGTCCATGTGTTCCATGTCGTACCCCGCCTTGTCGAGGGCGGCGAGCGCTCCCGACAGCATGATCAGGGCCGCGTCCACGTTTTCCCTGACCACGTCGGGCGTGGGGTCGGGGACGTGCATGATATTGGCCGGCGACATGGTGACGTAGACCCGTCCGCTGTCACCCATGGCTTGCCTCACTCTCTCCGTCGCACCGTGCGGCGGTGGCACCCGCCGGACCGCAGCCCGGCAAGCACCATCTTCCTCACGGTCAGAGGCTCACGGCCGGGGTGACAGCCGAACCTCGCGCACACCCTCGTCACCCGGGTAGTCGTCCTCGTCCTGCCCCTCCACAGTGGGCCATACGTCACGACCACCCTCGGCCCACGCTTCCTCGACCTCACTCTGACAGGTGCGCGGCCAGGTCGGTCGCATGTCGTAGTCCTCCAAGGCCAAGAGAGCCCCGTCGGAGTTGTAGAACCCGACCCCCATGCACCACGGGTCGTCGCGCTCCTCCACCGCCACGCGGATCATCTCCGCGTCCGGGTAACGCGCGCGCACCTTCCGACTGAGCGCGGCAACTTCGATCAGCGTGCCGCCCTCGATCCGGGAGCGCTTCGCCACCTGCATGATCGACTCCATCTCCTGGAAGTCGACTGCGCTCATCTGGCCGATCCACTCCGCGATGCGCTTGCGCTCACGAGCCTCCACCGATACCACCTCCCCTGGCCGCGCCGTGCGGCTCACGGCCACCCGCCGGGCACCAACCCAGCGAGGACCGTCAACGAACGGCGTTCAGGCCTTGAGGTTTCGGCGCGCCTCCACCAACGCGCCGAGGATGTTCCGCCCCTCCTCGCCGTCGTACGAGTGGCGGTCGACCACCACCGCGTTTCCGTCGATCCCCGGAAAGGCTCGCTCGATGACGGACACGATCGCCCGCTGCACCTCCCCGTACGGCCCGTCGGTGTGCTCCATCTCGAACCCGGCCCGGTCGAGCGCGGTCAGCGCCCCCGACAGCAGCACCAACGCCGCCTCCACGTTTGGCACGTAGACGGCCGGCAGTTCGTCCGGCGTGATGAAGATGTCCACCGGCGGCGTGGTGAAGATGACCTTCGTGCCGTCGACCATGATCTGCCTCGCTTTCCGGCCGCGCCGTGCGGCTCACGGACACCCGCCGGGCCGAAGCCCGGCGGGGACCGTCAACGAACGGCGCGCTGACTCCAAATTTCCTGGCGGCCACCGCGCGACCCCATCCCGCACCAATTGGCGCGGAGGTTGCCTAACAGAAGCGGTCAGGAAATGAGGAACGGCCGCCTTGACAACCACCGTGCGACCCCCTTCACCGCGCGTGGCGTGTGAACGAAGCCGGACTGAAGTTGCCAGGGCGACCGCAAACCCATCACTCCTGACAACCACCGTGCGACCCCCTCCGCGTGCGTGGCACGCGAACGAAGCCGGACTGAAGTTGCCAGGGCGGCGATGGGCCGTCCCCACAAGACCGCCGTTGGTGGCGGTCGCGTCGCTCGTGAGGCGGTGAGGCCGTCCGGACACGTGGCCCAGCCGGCACCATCACCAACACGCGCTACCGACGCGGTTAGGGGGCAGCGTAGTACGTCCCCACAAGACCGCCGTTGGTGGCGGTCGCGTCGCTCGTGAGGCGGTGAGGCCGTCCGGACACGTGGCCCAGCCGGCACCATCACCAACACGCGCTACCGACGCGGTTAGGGGGCAGCGTAGTACGTCCGCATCATTCGGCGTGGCCCCCGCCGGACCGAAGTCCGGCGAGCACCCGCGTGGAACGGTGCTGCGCGTCGCGTCAGCCGGGGTACGCCGACAGCGCCCGGTGCAGCCGGTCCACGTACAGGTCCGGCACCGGGGCGACGGACTTACCAGCGCTGTCGGTGTAGGTGATGAACGCGTCCATCAGGTCGCCGTCGTCGTTCAGGACGAACACGGCCCGCGCATCCGGCCCGTTCAGGTGCAGGTAGAACACCTCCACCCGGCGGGACTCCCGGCCGTAGTGCTCCGCCTCGCCCGCCTCCAGGGCCGTCAGCGTGTCGGTCACGATCAGCTCCGCCGCCTGCGCCAGGGTGCCGGTCACGACGGTGGCGGAGGTGATGGTCGGACGCTCGTAGTGGATCATTGCTGCCTCACAATCCCGCCGCACCGTGCGGCGTGGGCACCCGCCGGACCTGAGTTCGGCGAGCACCCGCGTGGAACGGTGCTGGCGCTACAGGGAATCGGCGTCGAGCAGTCGCGCCGCCCGCCGGTCCGCGAGGTCCGCCCGGCCGAAGTCCAGGCAGTCGACCGCCATGATCAGGAAGCGGTTCGCTGCGTGGAAAGCCCACTCCCCTCGGTGGCTTCGAACGACATGGAGGTACGTCCGGATTACCCCGGCCGTCAGTGCCGCGCACTGTTCCGGGTCGTGCCGCTCCGGGTGCGCCGGGATGGCCGCGTACATCTTCTGTTCCACGAGTCGCGCGGTCTCAGCCTGCGGAGACCTTGGGCCGGGCTGCTGACCCAGCTCCGCCAGCTTGGCCAGGTTCCGCGCGACCATTGCGGCCTCGTTCCTGATGGTGGTCTCCAGCGTCCTGCGGATGTATTCCAGGGGGCATGGTCCGCTTCCGGCGCTGCGACGCGCGGCGGCGTCGATGTCATCCACGATGTTCATGGTCAAGCTCCACTCTCCGTCACCCGTGCGACGGTGGCCACCGGCCGGGCGAACCCGGCCGGCACCATCACCCGCACGGCCAGCTCAGCTCCGCGATGATGTTGCGCAGCTTCGTTACCACCTTGGATCAGACCTCGGACAGCTCGACGTGTGCGGCGTGCGGGTGGTCGACCGGAAAGGCGTAGGCGGTGATCGGGTTCAGCCCGATCACCCCCGACAGGCGCTCACCGGCCGGACCGTACTCCCACAGCCCGATACCCTCGCCGTTGGAGTCGTAGTAGTACAGCTCGCCCGCCCGGTACCACTCACCACCGAAGTGGCCCACGTACGGCGGGTACGCCTCGCGAGCGATGGCCGCGCACACCTCGGTCAGGTCGTCGTGGAACGTCTCGGCGAACTCTGCGATCCGCTTGACGAACCGCTCCCGGTCGTCCGGACGGATCGCGTCCACCTCCCACCCCATCCGGGGCGAGTGGTAGTCGGTGGCGTTGGCCGTCTGCGTCTCCACCGTGTGGTCAGCCCCGACGATCTCGGCGTTGTCCAGCAAGGCGCGGGCCACGCCGTGGAGGAACGACTGCACGTGCGCCTCTAACACGTCGTCCGGGTCGTCCGACGACGGGGTGAAGATGCTGTAGTTGGTCACGATCAACCTCTCGATGCCGCGCCGTGCGGCTCACGGACACCCGCCGGACCGAAGCCCGGCGGGGACCGTCAACGAACGGCGTTGCGCGCCAGGGCTACAGGTCGAACTCGCGGGACTTGCCGCGCGGCCGACCCGGCCCCTCGTGCTCCCACGAGATGCGGGCGCGGCCCGTCACCCCGACGTGGCGCGCCAGCTTCTCGGCCAGCGACCGCCAGTGCGGCGCGTCGATGTGCGGCACGGCGGGATGCTCCCCGCCGTAGACGTACACCCCTCCGCCCCCACTGACACGGGTGCCGGCCAGCAGTTTGCGGGCACCGGGGTCTTCCGGAGACATCACGCCCTGCACGTGGATGTGGGCGTACTGGTCGTCCATCTCAGGGTTGTCGATCACGTCGATATCGACAGCAAAGCCGCCGTGTGCGCCACCCATGGTGTCGCCTCGCTTTCTCCCGTCCGTCCGTGCGAACAGGTGGCAGGCCACCGCGCCATCGCGCAGTGACCCACCATCCGTGCACGGTCAGGCCGCCGACTCCAGATCGGCCAGGTGCTCGCACTCGACGTCGGTGCACTCCCACACGTACAGGCGGGAGTTGTCGGAGACGTCCCTCAGGTGCGCCTCCTGCGCCATGCGCCGGATCGTGTCGTGCCACAGGTCGGACCGACCGACGTAGATCGGCGCGTCGGCCCGACGGTTGTCGAAGTTGTGCGCCATGGTGGCGAGAGCGTCACTGCGCTTGTGCGTCTTCCACGCACCCTCGAAGTCGCCGCTCTCGGCGAGGCCTTCCGCCCCGTCGGTCTCGGCACCAGCGGACCGCTGGCACTCTTCGGCGATCAGGTCCGCCAGGGTCGGCATGTCGGTCGCGGTACCGTACCCGTCGCTGCCGTCCGGGCCGTAACCTACCAGACCGGTTGCCACGTGCCAGTGAGCGCCCATGCGGGCACCTCCCATCACTACTTGCGCCGCGCCGTGCGGACACATGGCGCGGCACCGTGCGAGACGGTGCCGGCCAAATGTGCACGATCAGTCGCACTCGCCACCCGGCGTGCCGCACCGGCACACCGCCTCCCGCAAGGTGTCACCGGCCCGGTGGACCATGTACTCCAGCGCGGCCAACGGCGACGCGAACCGCTTGTCGTACGCCGACACGGGGATGCTGTACACGTCACCCGCCGTCGTGATGCGGAACCGACCGCGCGGGGTGCGTTCCACCTCCATCAGGCACGTATCGCTGTGCGCACCCGCCCATGCACGAACGTGGGACGCGTCCCGCTCGGCGTACATCTCATCCGTGATGTCGCGGTTGTTCTCCCGGTCGCAGAACTGCCACCAGTACAAAACCTCAGCCATGCCTACCCCAATCCTGTCGGGCCACGGCCCGGCACCGGGCGGATGCGTCCGGAGACGCGGCGCACGGTGTCGTGCCGGTGTGCTGACAGGTCAGGCGTTCAGTCGGGCTGCACCTCCCAGTCGTTCAAGATCCGGTACTGACCGTTCCGCACGAAAACCGAGCTGCGCGGCACGACCGAGGAGCCGCTGAAGGTCAAGACCTCGCCGCGCTTGTACGCGCCCCGGTCGGCCGTCAGCTTGACGGTGATCTCCTGTCCGGTGCCGGGTGCCCCGGCGCGCCCCTTGACCGACTCCACCCGGCACGGCACGAGGGGCGTGCCGATCACGTCGAGGTAGGCCAGGTCGCCGGACTTGAGAAGCTTGTCAGCCATGGAAATATCCCAATCTGTCGGGCCACGGCCCGGCACCGGGCGAAAGCGCCACGTGGGCGCACCGCACGGTGCCGCGCCGGTAGCTGGACAGGGTCAGGGCTACAGGTAGGTACGGCAGAGTCCCTGGTGGGTGCTGGTGGTCCGGGAGTAGTACGTGTCGGGCACCCGGACCGTTCCGTCCGTCGTCACCCACGCGATCGGGGTGGCCCACGACAGGACGGTGTACGTGATCCCCGCGCCGTCCCGGTCGGCCTCGAACGCCTTCCGGTCGTCGTCGCTCAACCGCCCGGCGTCCCAGACCTTGCCGGTGGTCGCCGACATGGCGAACCCGGGCCGACGGAACGCCTCCCGTCGGGTCAGAGCCGAGATGGTCCGCCGACGTGCTGCACCGTGAGTAGCCATTGTGAATCCTTCGGACTTGAGACGCGCCAATGAGTCATGGCACGCGGAAAGGCGCTCATCAGAGATGACTCCCACCGCGCGGGCACGTTTCTTGCCGAGAGGTTCGCTGTTCGCCAATCTGTCGGGCCATGACTCGGCACCGGCCGACGGCGCAGGAAGCGCCGCGTACGGTGCCGAGTCGATCGCTGACAGGTCGGGTGGTAGATCATCGATTGGCGGGCCGCCGGTCCAAGTCCCACGCGGCCATCCGGCTGATCTGGTCGATGCGCCACCCACCGGCCTCGCCGGCCCAGCGGCCGTCCGAAACCCGCACGCGGTGGTGCTCGGAAACCGCAGGCTTGCGAACGGGACCAGCGGGCAGACGCTCAACGTAGCCGTCAACCTTGACATTCTCTTCGGCCGCGAAGTCGATCGCGTCGCCGTCGCCGAAGTTTACCGTGACCCACTGCTGTCCGGTCGATTCCCAACCCGCGCCACTCATGATGAACGGGGTGACCATCTTGATTTGGCGACCGAACACACGCATGCCCGGTCGCAGCTTGCCCGCCTTCATTTTCCGCAACCCTTCGTCGGATTCTCGATGCCTATGCGAAGAGATGGCACCCTAGCTGCATGGCAGCTAGGGTCCCGCCCACTCGCATGGGTGGATTAGCTCGGATCGTGGGCCGATGGCGCAACGCGAACACGCGCCATCGGCCCCCGATCGCAGAGTCGTCGGGCATCTCTCAACAATCAATACGCGACGTTTGGATGGACGTCGGGAAAGATCCTGATGAGATCAACCGTCGGACTCGATGAAGCTTGAAGGGATACAATGCACAGGAACTATGTCCAATGCACCCCTAGACCTCGCATCTAGGTCGCAGCCGCACCGCATCGAGTGGTTCCAATGCAGTGTTTTGGGGGTCTGCCAACCCCGACAAAGACAACGTTTCCGCCTACATTCTGCAATTCATTCCTCCTGTCAATAGTCAGAATGTAGCGTGTCGGACCGCTTTGCTAACTGGCGTGGGTGAGCTATCCTGCGCAGCCACCACATGCCTTGCGGCACATGTGCTACGACGCGACCACCCTTTCGGGGGTTACGTCTATGGCGCACCGGTTCTAGCCGGATCGTAGGTTCTCCCTGACGCACGCCGAAGATGGTTACCAACCTTTTCAGTTGGCCGCAATGTCTCTTCGGCACCGCCCGCCAAGACGGGCGGCGGTAGCTGCGATCTCCGCAACTTTGCCACCAACGGCCTACACCCAGAATGCGGGTTTCGTCCTAATTGGGTTCTCCGCTCATGCCGCCGCTGATAGACACGGCAATTCGGATTATTGAGTTCTCAACCGGGTTTGCCGTTGCCGACGAACCCAACAACCAACGTTTCCGAAATTCGTCTCCGGACCGGCCCCGCGAAAGGGGTGGTATCCGAGACCTTTCGGCCCTGGCTTACTTTCATAATTCAACTTGCTGCGCTAATTCAAGCACACGATCGGCGAGTTTGTCAAGCCGGGCCGACTTTCTGTGTTCTTGCAGGTCAGCAGTGGTGTCGGGTGCCCGTTCTGCCGGTATGCGTTGAGTGACCGGGCGAGAGTGGTTGAATTCCGACGCTGACCGGCCCAAACGATGACCGGCGTGACGTTCGCCGCTGTGTAGTTGACGTTGCGCTAACGAGCCCCCTTCCGGGGCCGGTGCTCCACCTCCCGGCTTCCCGGTCGGCGTTGCGCAATCAGAATGCGCGTCGACCCCCGGTTTGTCAAGCCGGACCGACAAACAATTTCCGGACCGCACTGCATTGTCTTGTGTGTGCTGTGCGTCTGCCCGCGTGGCGCGCGATCGAACACGATTGCAAGGCGATAGTCAAGGGGTGGGCGGGGTACCCCCGGGGGGTGCCGCCGTCGCCCGCCCCGGGGCGTACTGGGTGTCGCGGTGCGCCCGGTTTCGGAAACTTTGGCGGGCTCCGGAATGACCCTTCCCAGAACGGTGTCGGTGGCCCCGTCAGATCGATGGTGCCGGCCGAATCGAATGGCGCCCGATGCCCAGCGCGGGTCCCGTCACGGGCGCCGGAAAGCCTCTTCGAGGATGTCCAGGAGCCAGGGCTGCTCGGTCACCGCGGCGATGCGCTTGAACCGCACCCGGAGGGCGACGTCAGCCTCGGCCCGGGTGGGGCGGGAGTCCACGGACAGTGCACGCCACAGGCGCCAGCCCTGGAGGTACTCCTCGTGCGAGGGGTAGGCGTACCGGTGCGGACCCTCCGCTCGCTCGGCGAGCTCGTCCAGGGTGTACGGGCGCGACGAGTCGGTGTGCTGCTCGTCGTAGCCCCAGGGGATGCGGCAGCCGGGGTGACCGGCGCGGCAGGGGAGCTGCCGGAGGGTGGTGCGCAAGTCCCAGGTCGACACCCGGCGACGATATGGCGGCGCGACTCGAAAGGGCTCTGGAAGTTGTGGCCGTCACAGCGCTTGTGGATCTCCGGATGGGCGTGGCATCCTTCGTTCAAACGGGCAGACGTATGTCCGGACAGAACTTGCGGGCCCCGGAGTGAAGACTCCGGGGCCCGCTTTTTGCGTTTCCGGGGGTGGTCGGTGACCGGACACGAGGCGTACCTGACCCGCAGCCAGGCGGCGCTGTACCTCGGGGTCACCGTGAACACCGTGAAGCACTGGCACGACCGGGGGTGGCTCGCCCCCGATGGGCAGGGCGGCGTGGTGCGCCGGAACCTCCGGGCGCGCCGGACGCCGCGCGGGTGGCTGGAGTACCACCTGGCCGACCTGGTCGCGGCCGAGCGGGACACTCGCCGATCGACCAACTCTCGCCGGCGGGCGCCGGCGCTCGAGGAAGACTCCGCCGCGGCCTGACACAACCGCGCGCGGTACCCCTCGGCGGGGAGGGGCGGGAGGGTGGTCGCCGGACTGGCCGGCCACCCTCCCCACGAACTGACGTCGGGCGGTGATCGATGCCGCAGCGTTCGGACTGGGCCCCGTTCGAGGGGTCGACGCGGCGTGCGCGGCTGCCGGAGGACTGGCCCGCGCGCCGCGAGGCGGTCTTCCGCCGCGACGGCGACACCTGCCATGTCTGCCTGCTGCCGGGTGCCGACGAGGTCGACCACGTGGTGCCGGGCGACGACCACCGGCTGGAGAACCTGGCCCCGATCCACAGCTGGCGCACCCCGCAGCGGTGCCACGCGCTGAAGACGTCCGCTGAGGGCAACGCCGCCCGGCCGAGGCTGTACCGGACCCCGGAGCGCCACCCCGGCCTGCGGTGACCGGCATCAGCTCAGCGTGACGATTCATCGATGAGGTTGAGCGTAGGCCCGGCCTGGCAGCCGTACCTGTCGGTAACTATCTACGAACAGTGACGGGGGTCGGATGTCCTACGAGGTGTGGCGCAAGAGGCCCGTCGAGGTGCTCGCCGCGCGGTGGTGGGCGAACGGCGACCACCCCGAGGATGGTGTGGGCCAGCTCGCGTCGGACCCGGCCGGCGGTGAGTACACCCGGATCGAGGGCGCGGTGGTCGGCTTCTTCCGCCGCCCTGATTCCCCCGGCGAGCAGACGCACGACCGCTGCCAGCGCATCTGGCGCGACCACGGGTGGATCGACACCCTCGAGGGCGGCCACACCGTCTGCCCGGGGGACTGGGTGGTCACCGGTGTCCAGGGGGAGCGGTATCCGGTCAAGCCGGAGATCTTCGCGGACACCTACGAGCGGGTGGAGTCGACAACGTGACGACCGTGGTGGCGTACGGCGACGGCCGTACCGTGTGGATGGCCGCCGACACCTGCACCAACGTCTACGAGCGCCCCGTCATCGGCGGTGCCACGAAGATCCTGCGCCTCGACGCCGTCGACGACGACGTCCTGGTCGGTCTGGCCGGCCACGGCGGCCTTGCCTCGGTGCTGCCGGAAACGGTGCTGCCCATCTCCCCCGAAGAGGGCGAGCCGACGCAGAACTGGGCCAACGCGGTCGCCCTGGCGCTGACGCAACGCGCCATCGAGCACGGGCTGGTTGACGACGGGCAGCTCGACGGGAACCTCATCCTCGGGTGGCGCGGCCAGGTGTGGACGATCGCGCACGCCATGGCGATCCCGCACCCGGACGGCGTGGCCGCGGTGGGGTCGGGGGAGGGGCCGGCGATCGGCGCGCTGGACGCGCTGCGGATCTGCGACGTCCACCCGACCAAGGCGATCCAGTTGGCGGTGGAGATCGCCTGCCGGCGGGATCGCTACTCGATGCCGCCACTCCAGGTCGAGGTCCTGGAGTGGCACGACCCGGCGACTCAGCTCAGCTCGGGCGCGGGGTCGAGCTTGCCGCCGACCTGAACGACGAGGTCCCGCAGGTCGTCCACGGCGTCCATCCGAGCGGTGCGCCGGCGGCTCGCCAGCGGCACGGTGACGACCTGGCTTCCGACCGCGAACAGCGCGGCGAGCCGGTAGTCGGGCAGGACGGCCAGCCCGGCGGCCTGCTGCAGGTTGACGTAGAGCTCGAGGTACTCCTCACCCTCCACGATCTGGGGACGGTCGGCACGGGCCCAGGCGCGGCTGGTGATCGGACTGGTCACATCGACCACCGTAGCGGACGGGGCGGTGACCGATGACGTCCGTGCCGCCGACGAAGCGCTACTCGCCGCTTGACCGTGACGAGGTCCACGCCGACATGCGCCTGGACCTGGTGGGCGCCCTGCGTGCGCTGGACCGTCAGCCCGGGGTGCGCGAGGCGCACCGCGGCTGCGGGGTGTGTGAGGAGCTCGACCCGCCTGCGCCGGCCGAGTACGTCCGGCAGCAGAAGGTCGTGCTGACCCTTGGCGAGGTCGCTCGGGGGCTCCCACTGCCGAGGGGATCGCGGCCGGTGCGGATGTACGTCGACGACGACCCGCAGCGGCTGTGGTTGGTCTTCGAGTGCGACTCGTTGCCCCTGGTGCCGCTCGACGAGGAGACCCCGATCGCGCTGCTGGCCGACGAGGGCGACCTCGTCGAGTGAGCCGGGGTGGTCAAGGCGGAGAGCCGGCGTCCGGCGGAAACTTGGCGAGGCTTGCAGTCGATCAGCCCACTGCACTCCCGCCGGATCTCACCTGGTCACCCAGGCCTCCTGGCTGCCCGGACCGGCCCTCCGCGCGCTGAGGCTATCAGCCCACCGGGGCGTGCTGGGTGATGCGGGAAGCGGTGAGCCGGTCGGCGGTCGCTCGGCGAGTCCCGAGTTGCTGGTTGGCAACCCATCGTTCCGCGTGCGGTGTCGCCGACCGGCCGAGTAACGCTAGCGCACCCCACTGACAGTCTCGCGGGCCCCGTCACGGGTTCCGCCGCACCGTGCTGCCGGCAGGGCGGCGCGTCACCCTACGCCCGTCACGGGAGTGATCATCATGGCCTTCACTGGCCCCGAGCCGAAGAGCGTCCGGCTGGGCCGGGGCCTGTCGGCGGAGTGGACCGACGTCCCGGACGTCCCGTACGCCGGCCCGTCGCCGGACCTGCCCGAGCTGGACCTGCCCTGGTTCCCCGAGGTGACCTCGTGGTGGGAGCTGGTGCGCCGGATGCCGCACTGCGTGCTGTGGTCCGCCATGGACTGGCAGTTCGCGCTGCACACCGCGTTCATGTGGCAGGACTGGTGGAAAAACTTCTACTCCGACCGCACGGTGTTCGCGAACAAGTCCACCGAGATCCGGCGCCGCGAGGACCAGATGGGCACCACGGCGGAGGCCCGGCGCAAGCTGCGGATCCGCTACGTCGACCCGGAGCCCGCCGCCGAGACGGGCACGAGCACCACGGTCGACGGCGGCGCCAGCGACAAGAAGGCCAGCGTCACCTCGATCGCGTCGCGGCGCGGTCGCCTGGCGGGCTGACCCGTGCCGCGCACGGTGGTGCGCTCGCCGCTGCACGACCGCAACCGCAGCCTCGGATGGCTGGCGGTGGCCTGGATGGAGCACTTCACGCGGCACGGTCCGGGTGACGTGCAGGGCGAGCCGGTGGTGCACGGTGACGAGTACACGGGCTTCATCGTCGACTGCTACGCGGTCGGGGCCCGCCCGGGCAACAACCATCTGCTGTACGACTCGGCGTTCCTCTCAAGGCCGAAGGGGACGGACAAGTCGGGGCTCGCTGGCCGGATCGGCTTGTTTGAGGCTTTCGGCCCGTGCCGGTTCGGTGGGTGGGCGCGCGGCGGCGAGATCTTTACCGACCCGTGGGGGTTGGGGTTCGCCTACGAGTACCAGCCGGGCGAGCCGATGGGGCGCCCACCGCGGACCCCGGTTCTGCGGATCATGGCGACGGAGGAGAACCAGGCCTCCAACGTTTACGACACGGTCTTCTTCAACCTGACCGACGACGACTGCCCGCTGTTCTACGTGCCGGGTGTCGACGCGGGGAAGTCCCGGGTGCTGCTGCCGGGTGGCGGCTCGGTGATCCCGTCGACTGCCTCGAGCGCGAGTAAGGACGGCGGTCGCGAGACCTGGCTCTGCCTCGACGAGTCGCATTTGTACAACACGCCCGAGTTGCGTCAGATGTACAAGACCGTGACCCGGAACCTGCGCAAGCGCAAGAAGGTCGCCGGCACCTGGTACCTCGAGACCACCACGATGTTCGCCGTCGGCGAAGACTCGATGGCCGAGCGGACCTTCGTCGAGGCGCAGTCCATCCTCGAGGGTCGCAAGCGGGGCAACCCCCGGCTGCTCTACGACCACCGGTGGGGCGAGTGCGCCGACCTGTTCGACGAGGAGGCGCTGCGCGCCGCCCTCGAGGAGGCCTACGGCGACGCCAAGGCGTGGATGGACATCGACGGCCTGGTCGACGAGTTCCTCGACACCCGCAACGACGTCGTCGACTCCCGGCGGTACTTCCTCAACGCCCAGTCGGCGGCGGCTGACGCCTGGCTGACCGCCAACGAGTGGGACGCGGCCGGCCGGCCCGACCGGGCCCTGGTCGACAAGGACGTCGTCACCCTCGGCTTCGACGGCTCCCGGGACTCGGACGCCACCGTGCTGGTGGCCTGCCGGGTCTCCGACGGGCACCTGGAGCTCCTGCACTGTCAGGAGCCGCCGGAGGCCCTGCCGGGCGCCACCGCCAAGCTCAGCAAGGCCGCGCGCAAGCGCACGGTCCGCGACGACGACGAGTTCGACGACGACGCGATCAACACCATGGCCGTGCAGTGGCAGGTCGACCGGGTCGCGGTCGACCTGGCGGTGGCCGAGGCGATGAAGCGGTTCGAGGTCGTCGGCTTCTACTGCGATCCCGCCCTCTGGCAGGAGTACGTGGACGCGTGGACGGCCACCTACGGCGACAAGATGAAGGTCAAGGCCACGCAGGGGCGGCCCCTGGAGTGGTGGACGAACCGGCCGAAGCCGATGGTCACCGCGCTGGAGCGGTTCTACGACGCCCTGGTGGTCAAGGCCCTGAGCTTTACCCCGGCCGCCGACCGGACCGGGCGGGTGGCTGAGCTGGCGCGCACCCTACGCCGGCACGCCCTCAACGCCCGGCGTCGCCCGTCGCGGGCGGGGCTGCAGATCGGAAAGGATTTTCCGAAGAGTCCGCGTCGCATCGATGCGGTGATGGCTGCCGTCCTGGCCTTCGAGGCTCGGGGCGACGCGGTGGCTGCCGGCGTCCAGACGCGCAAGCGCAAGTCCTACGCCGCCAAGCGGATCAGGTGAGCGGCGCCTCGGGCGCCTGGGCCCACCGGCGGTACTCGTCCCAGGTGAGACCCAGGTATTCGTGCAGCTCGCCGCCGATGGTCGGGTTGTCGTGCCACCGGCAGATGTAAGTGTCGATGTCGTCGCGGCGGGCCCGGCCAGCCGCCACGTCCTGGACGAAGGTGTGGTGGCCGGGCGCACTCATGGCTCGATGCTACGAGCCCGTCGGGGTCGGGGACGGCGCCGGGGGCAGCGGTGAGGCGGGCAGCGCGTTGGGGCGTCCGAGGCAGCCGTTGACGAACGACAGCGCCCGCAGCTCCTTGAACGCGACGTCGGGCTTGCCGTCGGCGGTCTGGCGGGCGCTCTCGACCATGCTGCGCTCCCGGTCGGCTCCGGTGCGCTGCAGGGCGTCGCGGCAGGTCGCCTCGTCGGGCAGGGCAATGCCGGAGGCCTTCATCCCCTCGCGCGCCTTGACGCCCTGGCGGTAGACGGCCCCGATGGCGTCGAGCCGGTCCTGGTATTGGTCTTGGTCGAGAACATCATTGATCTTGGTCGGGCCACCGGTGGTGACGAAGGTGACGACGCCGAACGCAACGAGCGCGATGAGGCCGCCGAGCATCGCCCAGCCTCGGCCAGTCAGCTCCCACACTTCGTTGCCTCCGTCCTTGGTGAACTCATGGCCGGCAGCGTAGTCAGCGCGCCCGACAAACCCCGCTGCTTTCCGTGGGCGTTTCGTCACCTCTTGCACATGGCTGGAGGTGTGCCGGGTGCCGATCGACGTGGAGCAGCAGGGCAGCCCGGGGTGGTGGATGAAGCGGCTGTTCATGCAGCTCAACGACCGCAACCGGCGCCAGCGGCTGTGGAAGTTGCACAACTACTACGCGGGCTCGCCGCCGATGCCGGAGGGCGCGGAGGCGGCCCGGGAGTCGTTTGAGGCCTTCCAGCGGCACTCTCGGTCGAACTTCGCCGAGCTGGTGGTGTCGGCGACCAGCGAGCGGATGACCCCGGTCGGGTTCCGCACGGCCGCCGACGGCGATGTCACCGGTGACGAGGAGGCCTCCGCGGTCTGGGAGCGGGCCGGCCTGGCGGTGGTCGCCTCCGACACCCACAACAAGATGCTCAGCCTGCACGAGTCGTTCGTGATCGTCGGCGAGATGGACGAGGAGACGGGCGCTCCTCTGATCACCGCCGAGGACCCGCGCACGATGGTGGGGGAGCCCGACCCCGGGAACCCGTCGCGCCTGCAGGCGGCGCTGAAGGTGCTGCACGACGACGCCGCCGAGCAGGACCGGATCCACCTGTACCTGCCGGGTGAGGTCGTGGTGGCCTCCCGGTCGCAGAAGCACCCGATGCTGTCGGCGCACACGCCGGACGCCCTGCCGATGCTCAGCTCCGGCCTGGGGATCCACTTCGACCCGCGCGGCTGGGACATCGACGAGCGCCGGTCGGGCCGGCTGGTGCACAACCGGATGCCGGTGGTGCGTTTCCGCAACCGCGACGGCGTGGGCGAGTACGAGCCGCACATCGACCTGCTCAACCGGATCAACCACCAGATCCTGCAGCGGATGGTCATCGCGACGATGCAGGCGTTCCGCCAGCGCGCGGTGCACGGCCTGCCGTTGGAGGACGAGCACGGCAACGAGATCGACTACTCGGACGTCTTCGTCATGGACCCGGCGGCGCTGTGGCAGCTGCCGGAGACCGCGAAGATGTGGGAGTCCGGCACCGTCGACCTGACCGGGATCCTGTTGGCGGTCAAGGACGACGTGCAGCACCTGGCGGCGGTGACCCGCACGCCGATGCACATGCTGATGCCGGCCGGCGAGAACCAGTCCGCCGAGGGCGCGTCGCTGTCCCGCGAGGGCCTGGTGTTCAAGGTCCGCGACCGCATCGACCGGACCAGCCATGCCTGGGCCCGGGTGATGAGCCTGGCCTTCCTGCAGATGGGGCAGGCAGAGCGGGCGGACCTGTCGAAGCTGCGCACCCTGTGGTCCAGCCCGGAGCGGCTGAGCCTGACGGAGCGCGCGGACGCCGCCAGCAAGGCGGCCAACGACATTCCGCGCCGGTCCCGGCTGATCCACATCTGGGGGTTCAGCCCGGTCGACGCCGACCTGATGATGACCGAGTGGGCCGACGACCAGCTCCTGGCGGCGCAGCTCGCCGCGGCGACCGCCGGCCTGGCCGGCGACCCGACGGTGCCCCCGGCGATCCGCCAGGCGGCACCGGCGACTCCGCTGCCGCAGCTACCGACGCCGGGTGACGTCCTGGCCAGCCCGCTGACCGGCCTGCCCGGCCGCGAGGAGGACGGCGGCTCGGCCGGCGCGCTCGTGCCCGCAGGGATCTGACGCCGGGCGGGTGAGTCATGCCGAGCGCCGACGGGAGCCTCACCGCCGCCGAGATCGCCGCGCTGTACGCGCTGATTCGCGCGCAGGCGGCGATCCGGGAGCAGCTCACGCAGGTCGCGGTGGCAGGCGCGCTGGCGCCGCTGCGGCTGGTCAACTGGTTCGACCCGGCGGACGTGGCGCAGGCCGCGGAGCGGGTGGTCCAGGTGGTGCAGCCGGCCCAGCTGCGCATGGCGCAGGTGGTGGACGCCTCCATGGCGCGGATGCTGACGACGATGACGGGCCGGCCGGTCCGCCCGGTCGGCGCGATCGACGTGCGGCAGCTGCGCCGCGCGGTGTCGCCGGCGGTGGCCCGGTTGCTGGCCGAGGTGCCGCCGGTCGAGGTGGAGCCCGATGGGGATCTCGACCTCGACCGCTTCTTCCTCGACGAGGAAGAAGCCGAGGATGACCGGCGCCGGCTCGAGGAAGAAGAGCGCGACGCCGAGGAGGATGAGCGCCGCCGGCGCGAGGAGGACGACGAGCTCGCCGAGGCTGAGCGCCGCCGCCAGGAGGACGAGGATGAGCGCGAGGCCGCCGAGCGTCGCCGGCGTGACCGCGAGGCGGACGCGCGGCGGCGGGCCCAGTTGCAGGCCCTCGACCCGATGGAGCCCTACGTCCGGGTGGGTGCGCAGTTCCGCTACCTGGTGACCCGGGGCGCGCCGGAGCGCGAGGCGCGCCAGGCGGTGGCCGAGCGGGTCACCCGGGTTGCCGACATGGACATCTCGCTGGCCCAGCGCGCCCAGGAGGCAGCGGTCGTCCGGCGGTCTCCGCGTATCACCGGGTACCGGCGGATCCTGCAGCCGGAGCTGGGTGGCGGCGGCCCGCCGTGCGGCCTGTGCGTGGTGGCGGCGGACCGGGTCTACCGGCGCGAGGACCTCAAGCCGATCCACGACCGGTGCCGCTGCGGCGTGATGCCGATCATCGGCGGCGTCGACCCGGGGCTCGTGCTCAACGGCGACGATCTGGACCGGCTCTACACGGCCGCCGGCGACACCACCTCGGGGCGCGCGCTGAAGCGTCTGCGGGTGGGCATCGGCGAGCACGGCGAGCTGGGGCCGATCCTGTTCCCGTACGGCCGCGGCTTCCGCGACGCCGAGGAGGCCGAGAGTGACCAGCGGGTGGCGTCGATCGAGCGCCGGCTGCAGGGCCTGGAGCGGTCGACGGCGTCGCTGCGCCGCCAGCTCGACGGCGGTGAGACGCGGTTGCGTCCGCTGGTGGACTACCAGACCCGCCTCATCGAGCAGCTCCGCGAGCAGCTTGTCGCCTGAGCCGTCCTTGACGTCCGTTTAGAGTAGCGCTTCGAGTAGGCCTGTTTGCCCTGGTCAGGTTACTTGACGGGTGTTTATTGCGCGGCTTCGAGCTGGCCCACCTTCGCGACGGTTCCGGCCTCGCGTGGGTGGGCTGTTCCACCCCGCCCACCCACCCACGGAGGACCCATGTCCGTTCGCCTTCGCCCGGGGGTGTGCTGATGCGCCTCCAGACGCTGTGGTTGCCCCGCGCCGACAAGGCTCAGCCTTTCGCCCTGATCGTCGACCGGGTGGTCGACGGCACGGCCGACGAGGTCGTGGAACGCAACGACGCCCTGTACGAGTTCGGCCGGGACATCGGCGCGGCCGGGGTCTTCATCACCTCGGACACCGTCGAACTGCCCGACACCTCGGGCGTGCCTGACCCTGAGCCCGAGCCTGCCGCGGAGGGGGCGCCGGTCGCGCAGGAGCGCTTCGTGTTCACCCCCGGCACGCTCACCGCTGCGCGGTTGCGGACGTGGCACGAGACCCGGGACCGGCGACAGGGGCCCGGTCCGGGGGTGTGGGCGTGACCGTGGTTTACAGCTGGGACTCGGGCGGCTACTTCACCCTGGAGTCGCACCAGCGCGCCGCCGTGGACGCCTTCGTCCGCGCGCACGACGTCGAGCCGGCGCTGGTGCCGGTGGGCAACGTTCTGCGCGTCGAGGCCGACGACGCCGGTTTCTGGCTGTGCGTCTGGCGTGCGACCGAGGATCCCGGCGAGGCGTACGACCCGTGCCCGTACTGCCCTGAATGCATCCGGCAGGAGCTGGTGCGGGTGCCCCTGGTGGCCCCGGCGCCGGAGCTGCCCGGCGCGTACATCGACCGCGACAGCGGCCTGCCCGTGGGCACCCCCGCCGAATCCTGAACACCCGGGCCAGCATTCAGGGATTGGCCGCAAATCCTGAACATCCCGAGCCGACATTCAAGGTTCGGCCGCAAAACCTGAACCTCGTCGACGAAGCCCCCGCCACCGCGCGGGGGCTTCGTCGTGTCCGGCGCCGCCCGCCACGGGCCGCGCATCCATCACCCGACACGGGAGTTCCATGTCCACCATCAACGACGCGCCGGAGTGCGGCGCGGCGACCACCGACAGCGCCGTCACCACGGCCCGGGCCATCACCTCGTTCCACGCGGAGTTGGTCGAGCGGGGGATGCCCCCCGGCGTATCTGACGAGCTGGCGTTGTACGCCGGCCGCCACCTGATCGGCGGGCACGGTCTGGTCGTGGGCGAGGTGCGGTCGTGACGATCACGCACCCGTACCTGTGCCACCCGCGTACCGGCGCGCCGCTGGTCGCGGTGGGCACCACCCGTTCCGGCCGGGTCATCTGGCCGGTGCTCGGCGGCTCCCAGCCGCAGGGCGAGCCGCAGGGTGGTCAGCCGCCGGCCGCGCCGCCGGCGCAGCCGGCCCCGGTGCCGCCGGCGCCCGGTCAGCCGCCGGCGGTATGGAACATCTACACCGGCGCGAACCCGACTCCGGCCCCGCCCGCGCAGCAGCCCACCTCGCAGGCCACCCCGCAGTCCGGCTCCGGCCAGGGGCAGCAGGGTGACGGCGGGCGCGGGAGCGACGACGGTACCCAGCGTTCCGGCCCGGGGATGCCGTGGCGGGAGCTGCCGCTGGAGGACCAGGTCGACTACTGGCGCACCCAGGCGCGCCGGCACGAGGGCCGTCAGCTCGACGCCCTCGGCCTCAAGCCCGGCGAGCTGGAGCAGCTGCGCGCGGCTGCCGCCGAGCGGGACCGGCTGGCCCAGGTGGCCCAGCAGGCCGGCGAGGCGGAGCAGCGGGGCCGGGCGGCGGCGATGGCGGAGGTGGGCGGCAAGCTCGTCGACGCGCATTTGCGGGTCGCGATCGGCCAGCGCATGACGTCGGAGCAGGTCACCGGCCTGCTGTCGAACCTGGATCTGCGCCGGTTCCAGACCGAGTCGGGCGACGTGGACGCCGCCAAGGTGTCCGAGTTCGTCGCGACGTTCCTGCCGGCGTCCGCGCCGGCCGCCGGCGGCGCGCCGGCTCCGCACGACCCCGGCGGGACCGCGCCGGCCGGCACCGCTGCGGCGGGTCTGCCGGCGACCGGCGCGACTCCCGCCCTCGGTGCTCCCGGCATGGGTGCGCCCGCTCGGCAGGTCCCGGACATGGGTCAGGGGGACCGCCAGATCGCCAGGCCGTCGGGTCTGGCCGCTGGCCGTGAGATCGCCGCGCAGCGCTTCGGCAACCGGGCGCGCTCGGCCGGCCAGCAGCAGTAACAGCACCACTTCGCACGGCCCGCATCGCAGGGGACATCTCGGGCGCTGGCCTTCCAATCATCCTTTTCTCGAAGGAGTCCGTCCTCCATGGACATCTCGGTTACGACCGAGGCGTGGACGGTCGAGAATCGGTCGTGGCTGGGGTCCCGGGATGGCACCCCCTACACCGAGTCGATCACGCTCCACGTCCCGAGCTTCACTGCCAACCTCCACTACCCGGACGGCTTCATCCCCTCGGGGATCCTGCTGGCCAAGTACACCTCCGGCCCCAACGTCGGCCTGTGGGGCCCGTACGCGGGCGCCACGTCCGAGTCGCAGACGGTGACCATCACCGGCTCGCCGACCGGCGGCACCTTCACCCTCACCTTCGACGGTGAGACCACCGCCGGCATCGCGTACAACGCGAGCGCCGCGGCGGTGAAGGACGCCCTGGCCGCGCTGCCGGGCGTGACCGGAAACGACATCACCGTCACCGGCGGTCCCGGCCCGGGCACCCCGTTCGTCGTCGGCTTCAAGGGTCAGTTCGCCGGCGAGAACGTCCCGCAGATGACCGCCTCGGGCTCCGGCCTGACCGGCGGCTCCACCCCGGCGGTCACGGTCACCACGACCACCGCCGGCGGCTCCGGCAACACCAGCGGCCTGGACGTTCCCGAGGGCTTCCTCTGGAACAGCACCCACCTGCGCGCCGGCGGCGCCGAGCGCATCGGTGCGCCGCTGCTGTGGCGGGGCGTCATCCGGGTCAACCGGCTCCCGGCCAACTCCGGGCTCGACGAGGCCGCGCGGACCGCGCTGGCCGCCAAGTTCCGGTTCAAGGGCTGAGGGGGGGCTGACCGATCATGCTCATCGACGACTACATCGAGCCGGCCGTCCTCACCGGCTTCGTCCGCGAGGTGCCCTACCCGTACCAGCTGATCCTCAACACGGTCCTGCCGGACCGGTACATCGCCGACGTGGAGGCCGCGTTCGACCAGGTCGAGCGGACCAACCGGGCGGCGTCGTACCGGGCCTGGGACTCTGAGGTGCCGGTCTCCCAGCGTGAGGGTTTCCAGCGCAGCAAGGTCGCCCTCCCGCCGCTCGGCGTCAAGCTGCCGATCGGCGAGTACGAGCGGCTGATGCTGGAGCGGATCCGCACCGGCGGTGACAACCGGTCGGGCTACGTCGAGGCGATCTACAACGACGCCGAGCAGCTCACCCGGGAGATCTTCAACCGGATGGAGCTGGCCCGGGGTGACGTCCTCATGGACGGCAAGTTCACCCTGACCGACGAGAACGGCCTGACCATCGAGGCGGACTTCAAGCTGCCGGCGGGCCACTCGACGGTGGCGAACACCCTGTGGTCCGACCACGCCAACGCCGCGCCGCTGCAGGATCTCAAGGCCTGGGTCGAGTTCTACCTCGACGAGAACGGCGAGCGTCCGGCGACGATGCTGACCAGCACGCAGGTGCTCAACAACCTGCTGCTGGCTGGCGAGATCCGGGAACTGTTCTACCGGGGCGACGCGGTCAGCGGGGGTCCGAACCTGCTGACCATGGCGCAGCTGAACACGGTGCTCAACGCCTACGGCCTGCCCGCGATCGAGACCTACGACACCAAGATCGAGGTCGAGGGGGTCAACACCCGGGTCATCGACCAGGACAAGGCCATCTTCCTGCCGGCCGACCGGGCGTCCCTGGGCTTCACTGCCTGGGGCATCACCGCGGAGGCCCTGGAGTTGGCCAACGGCCAGAACCCGGGCCTGCTGTTCCAGGATCTGCCGGGCCTGGTCGGCGTCACCCTGAAGGAGGGTGACCCGCTGCGGGTGTGGACCAAGGTCGGTGCGGCCGGCATGCCGATGCTGACCAACCCGCGCAAGCTCTTCGTCGCCGAAGTCCTCTGAGGGGGGCTGACGATGACGAAGCGACTGGCGAAGGCGGTGTTCGCCGGCGGGCAGTGGTGGCCGGCCGGCGCCGACAACATCCCCGAGAAGGTGGCCGCCACCATCCGCAACCCGAAGGCGTGGGCCACCGAGGACGACGACCACGACGGCGCCGACCCGGGCCCGAAGCGGCACACCGGCACCGGTCCCCGGCTGGTCCGGCCGGTGTCGGTCGACGGCGCCTGGTACGGGCCCGACGACGAGGTCCCGGACACGGTGGCCCGGCGCATCCGCAACCCGAAAGCCTGGGTCGACGGCGTCATGCCCGACCTCGGCGACGGAAAGGGCGACGACAAGGCCGACGGGGACACCCCGCCGGCCGACGACGAGGCCGGCAAGGGCAAGACCCGGGTGCCGGCTCCGCCGCGCTCCGGGCCGGGCTCCGGCAAGGACGCCTGGCGGGCCTTCCTGGGCGCGTCCAACGTCGAGTACGACCCGGAGGCCGGCCAGCGGGAGCTGATCGCGACCGCCGAGCGGGCCGGTCTCGTCGACTCCGAGTGAGACCCCGGGGCGGCCCCGAGACGGCGGGGCCGCCCCGGCCTGCCCGCGCGCGGTGAGGAGGGTGACGTGAGCGATGTCGGTGACGGCGTCGAGCTGATCTTCACCACCCGACCTGGCGCGGCGGTGACCGCGACCACCACCACCCCCACCGGCGCGAGCACCACACCGGCAGGGGTGGACGAGGACCCGGACGCCCCGGGCACGTACCGGTTCGAGGTGGTGCTGACCCAGCCCGGTATGTGGCGGGTGACGTTCACGGCCTCCGGCGCGGCCACGGCCGTGCAGCACTTCTACGTGTTCGCCGAGGCGCCGGGCCTGCCGCCGCTGGCGACGGCCGAGCAGCTCGCCGCGGTGTTCCGCCCGCTGTCTGACGAGGAGGCGCAGGTTGTCACCGCGCGCCTGGCCCAGGCGTCGGCGATGCTGCGCCGGCGCTGGCCGGACCTGGACGCCCGGATCGCCTCGGGGGAGTTGCCGGCGACCCTGGCGGCGGCTGCCGCCGTGGGGATGGTGCTGCGCATCGCCCGGAATCCGGGCGGGTTGCGGGCGGAGACGGTGGGCCCGTTCCGGCGGGAGTTCGCCACCGACGACGCCCAGAGCGCGCAGCTGGCCATCACGGCGGCGGAGGAAGCGCTCCTGGCGCCGCAGGAGTCCGGCGCGCCAGCGCCGCCGGCGCGCACGATCCGGGTGGCGGCCGGCATGGGCTACCCGAGCCGGCGTCGGTGGGGCGATGTTCGCGGCTGGTGACCTGGAGACGGTGGTGCGCATCCGCCCTCCGCAGCGTGACCCGTTCGGCGACCCGATCCCGGGCAGCGGCGGGGAGCTGGTGCTGCCCGACTGTCTGTTCGCGCCGGGGCCGAGCGCGGAGATGCTCAACGGCGCCAACCAGGTCGACGTCGACGGGACGGTGTACGCGCACCCGGGCGCCGACGTGACCGAGACCGACCGGCTGCGCATCCGTGGCGAGGTCTACGAGGTCGTCGGCCGCCCCCGCCGGTGGGGCCGGGCCGGCGTGGAGATCGTGGTCAGGCTCGTCACCGGCTGAGGGGGTGGCGATGCCCCGCACGTACGCCCACCTCAAGAAGCTGTACATCAACAACGGCGGCATCGAGAAGATCGCCACCGGGCCCGGCTGCCGGGTGATGGTGCGCCAGGTCGCCGAGAAGATGAAGGCGCACGCCGAGGGCATCTCGCCCGAGGACGAGGGCGTCTACAAGACGTCGTTCCGGGTCAAGTTGCACATCCGTCGGGACTGGCCGCACGACTCCCCGTACCGGGCCGCCCGGGTCTGCGCCGACCTGGCCAACGTCGCGCCCCACGCCATCATCGTCGAGCGCGGCGTCCAGGTGACCGGCCCGAAGGGCGGCGTGCAGCGCCGCAACCAGTTCCGGGTGCTCGGCAAGACCCTCGTCGCGTTCCGCGCCGCGCACCGGGGGTCGAAGCGGTGACCACGCCGCTGCGCCGGTTCCCGGACGTGCAGCGCGCCCTGGTGACGATCCTCGAGCCGCTGGCCGGCGCGGGCCGCGCCGGCGTGGAAACGCCCACGGACCTGCAGGCCAAGCTTCCGTTCATCCGGGTGCTGCGCATCGGCGGCGGATCCGACCGCCTCAGTGACTTCGCGGTCGTCGACGTCGACGTCTTCGCCGCCAGCTACGGCGCGGCGGAGCTGCTCGCCGAGCGGGTCCGCCAGCTGCTGACCGGCCCGCCGTTGCGCGCTGGCGCGGCGGTGCTGGACCGGATCACCTGCGACTCCGGTCCTGTCGAGCTGCCCTGGGCGCCGGGCGTGCGCCGCTTCGGCGCCACCTACCAGGTCACTGCGCGCCGCTACACCACCTCGATCTGAGCCCACCCACCTGCCCGCCCCGCCTGTCGGGGCTTCTTCGCATGCCTCGATCAGGAAGAGGACGTCCATGCCCAACTACGCCGGGCTCAAGAACAAGCTGAACGAACTGATCCGCCGGGCCCGGGACGGGTCGGTGTTCATCGCCCCCCGGTCGGCGGACCCGATCGTCGCGCTGACGACCGGCACCCCGCCGGTGCTGTCGCCGCTGCCGACGGGTTACGAGGACCTGGGGTGGACGTCGACCGACGGTGTGACGTTCGGCCGGGAGACCGAGTCGAGCCAGATCCGGTCGTTCGGGTCGGTGGAGCCGACCCGCGAGGACATCATCAACGACACGCTGACGATGACGGTCACGGCGCAGGAAACGAAGCTGCTGACCATCGGTCTGTCGACGGGCGTCGACACGACGGGCCTGGAGGCCGCCGCCGTCACCGGTGAGTTGTCGATCGCCAAGGCGGCGCTGCCGAACCCCCGGCACTACCACGTGCTCGGCGTTTTCGTGGACGAGACCTCCGACGGCGAGATCTACATGGCGCGGTACATGCCCAACGCCAAGATCACCGAGTTCGGCGAGACGGCCTACACCTCCGACGGTGACGACCCGGTCCAGTACGCCCTGACCTTCACCGGCTTCGAGGCGTCCGACCTGGGCTACAGCCACCGGTGGATCTTCGGCGGCGCCGGCTGGCTGGCCCTGCTCGACGCCATGGGCATCGACCAGGAGACCCCGTAGCCGAGCCCGTCCACACACGACCGGGGCGGCGCCATGGGTGGGCTCGCCGCCCCGGTCTCCCTTTCAGCCCACCGATTCACGGAGGCGGTCATGGCCGAGTTCGACACCTACGTCAAGACCCACCCCACCAGCGGCGAGCAGATGGAACGCACGCCGTCCACCCCCGCCGAGAAGGTCTCGCTGGAGTTCGACGGCTGGAAGCGCAAGCGCACCGGTCGCAAGTCCTTCGGCTCGGCGGCGAGCACCACCAAGTCCACGTCCTGATCACCAGAAAGGCCCACCCATGGCACGGTTCACCGCCGCCAAGCTCCAGCAGCGCGCGCAGGCCAAGCGCACCGTCGAGCCCTTCGAGTACGAGCTGGAGGACGGCCGGGTCTTGCGGTTCGCCGACCCGAAGGGTCTGCACCTGAAGACCCTGAAGGAGCTGCGGGGCGGCGACATCCACGACAACCTGCTCGCCCTGCTCGGCCAGGAGAGTTACGACCTGCTCATGGCCCAGCCCGAGGTGGACATCTACTTCGTCGAGGCGCTGCTGGAGGAGTACAACACCCACCACGGGGTGGCCGAGCAGGGGGAATAGCGCGCCTCTGCGTACTGGTGGACCGGTACGGAGAGGCGATCGCCGCCGACCTGGCCGACCGCGGCTTCGACCTGGAGCTGCTCTGGGAGGACCAGCGCTTCGACTTCATCCTCGCCATCGTCGACCGCCTGCCGCGTAACAGCGCGTACATGCAGGAGTTGACTGACGACGACGCCTGGGCCGAGGCGGTCCTCGCCCGCCCGGACTCCAGCAAGGGCAAGCCGTCGGTGCGCCTGGCGGACTGGTCGGCGGAGCTGGAGATGCTCACCAACCTGTACGACCGGATGGGTGAGCTGATCCGGGTGGTGGCGATGAGCGCCGGCTCCCGACCCAAACGGGCCCCGCCGGCGCCCCGCCCCACCACCGCGCTGGACCGGGTGGCCGACCGCCGCAACCAGGCGCGCCACGACCGGCTCAAGGCCGGTCTCCTGCCGCAGAACCGGAGCGGCGCGCCCGCCTCCTGACCTCGCGGGGAGGTCAGTGTGGCGTACGACGTCGGCACCGCCGTCCTGCACGTGGTGCCCTCGTTCCGGCGCATGGAGCAGTACCTGGAGAGGCTGGCCAACAGCGTCGGCGGGGAGCTCAACAAGGCGCTGGGCGACCAGCTCGCCAAGGGTGTCTCCCAGGGTGTGACCGACGCGGGCGACGCTGCCGCGCGTCCGGCGAAGGAGGCCGGCGAGAAGCTCGGCAAGGAGCTCGGGGACACCGCCGGCGAGAAGCTCGCCGAGGGCGTCACCAAGGACCTGAAGAAGGGCCTGAAGAGCGCCGGCAAGCAGGCTGCCAAGGAGGCGGCCGACGCCGGCGACGAGGCGGGCAAGGCTGCCGCCGGCGCCCTGGTGCGGCGCATCCGCGCGGTGGTGTCGTCGACGTCGGCGGCGTTGCCCGAGCTCGAATCGGACTTCGACGCCGGCGCCGACGCGCCGCTGATCGGCCGCATGCGCGAGCTGCGCGACGAGATGCAGAAGCTGCTCGAGAAGTCCGACGACGTGCTCGGCGGCGAGGACACCATCCGGCAGCTCCAGCGGATGCAGGCCGAGCTGGACCGGCTCTCCCGGCAGTCGGAGCAGTTGCGGCTGCGCTACGACACCAACGAGGCCTTCAAGAGCCTGCGCGGTCTGCTGAACGGGCTGGCGACGGAGGCGGAGAAAGAGTTCGCGAAGGCGCAGGCCCGTGCGCTGGTCGAGGCCCAGGCCGGGTGGCAGCGCGCGACCCGTGAGCTGGAGCAGCAGGAGGCCGAGCGCAAGAAGCTCGTCGAGCGGGCGCACGCCGAGGCGTTGCGGATGGTCGAGCAGCAGGAGCGTGACCGCAAGCGGATCGTCGACGCCGCGCACGCCGAGGCGCTGCAGATGCTCAAGGAGCAGGAGCGGGCCCGGCAGCGGATCGTCGACGCCGCGCACGCCGAGGCGCTGCAGATGCTCAAGGAGCAGGAGCGGGCCCGGCAGCGGATCGTCGACGCCGCGCACGCTCAGGCGTTGCGCGAGGAGGAGGAGCTCGAACAGAGCTTCCTGCGCATCGCGCGACAGGTGCACGCCGAGGAGCTGCAGGCCCTCAAGGAGCAGGAGCGCGAGCGGCAGCGGCTCGCGCGGGAGGCCGCGGCCCGGGTCGAGCGGGAGATGAAGGAGCGAGCCCGCGTCGCCGAGCAGGCGTTCAACGCCACGTGGGCCGGCCGGATCCGCACCCAGGTCACCAAGGCGTTCCGGTCGATTCCGGCGATGCCGGTGCGGGCGGACACCTCGAAGGCGGATAAGGACCTGGCGGCCCTGCGTCACCGGTTGACGCAGATCAGCAGCCAGCGCGTCGGTATCGACGTCGACAGCAAGACCGCGGTGCGCAACATCGCCGACGTTCAGGCCGCCCTGGCGCGCCTGGCGCACAGCCGCACCGCCAGCATCGAGGTGCGGGTCGCCGCCGCCCAGGCGGTGGCCGAGCTGCGGGGCGTCGACAAGGTCGCCGACGGGCTGGACGGCCGCAACCTCAAGATGAACGTCGACGTCGACGTCGCCCGGGCGCTGGCCAAGCTGCGGGAGGCGCAGGGCGCCTTCGACGTCAACATCGGTCGGCTCGGCGCCCTCGTCGTGACCGTCGCGTCGCTGGGCCCGGTCCTGGTGCCGGTGGCCGCATCGGTGGTCGGCGCGCTGGGCATGATCGGCGCCTCGATCGCCGCTGTGGGCGTCGGGATCGGCACCATGGTCCTCGGGTTCTCCGGGATCGGCGAGGCGGTCAAGCGGCTCAACGAGTACCAGGAGAACGCGGCCAAGTCCGCGGTGTCGGTGGCGGCGGCCCAGACCCGGGTGGCCTCGGCCACCGACGCGGTCACATCGGCGCAGCGGTCCCTGGCCAACACGCGGGCGTCGGCGGCTGAGGCGGAGCGCCGCTCGGCCGAGCAGATCGCCGAGGCGGAGCGCGCTGTCGGCGATGCTCGCCGGGCCGCCGCCGAGGCGGTCGAGGCGGCCACCCGCCGGGTGGCCGACAGTCAGCGGTCGTTGGCGCGCGTCGAGGCTGAGTCCCGGCGCGTCCGGGAGGCGTTGACGGAGGCGTACCGCGACGCCCAAGAGTCTCTGGAGGATCTGCGGTCGTCGGTGCAGCGCAACGCGCTGGACCAGCGCCAGGCCAACCTGGAGGTCGCCGAGGCGAAGCAGGCCCTGGACCGGATCCTGGCCAACCCTCGGGCCACCGAGGAACAGCGCGAGCAGGCCCGGATCACCTATGAGCGGCAGCTGCTGCAGATCCAGGATCTGCAGCGCGAGGGGCAGCGGCTGGCCGACGAGCAGGCCGAGGCCGACCGCAGGGGGGTCGAAGGCTCCGACGAGGTCGTGCGGGCCCGTGAGCGTCTCGCTGAGATCGACGAGCAGCTCGCGGCGGCCCAGCGGACTCTCGGTGACAGCCGGGAGGCGCTGGTCCGGGCGCAGCTCGACGGGGCGCAGCGGGTGGCCGATGCCGAGCGCCGGGTGGCGCAGGCCCAGCGGGCGGCGGCGGAGCAGCAGCGCCAGTCGATGTTCCAGATCCAACAGGCCCAGCAGGGGGTGATCTCCAGCCAGCGTCAGCTGCAACAGGCGATCAAGGCGTCCAGCGTCGCGGGCGGCGAGGCCCTGGACAACCTGCGCAAGGCGATGGAGGAGCTGTCGCCGGCGGGCCAGGAGTTCGCTCGGTTCCTGTTCGGGCTGAAGCCGGAGCTCGACGAGCTGCGGGCCACGGCGCAGGAGAACCTACTGCCGGGTGTGCAGGACTCGATCGAGGCGATCCTGCCGTACCTGCCGCAGTTCAACGAGTTCATCGGCAAGGTCTCGCGGGCGCTCGGCGGGTTGTTCCGTCGCACCGCCGACGTGCTGACGACCGACCCGACGTGGCGCAGGTTCTGGCGGTTCATCGGCGACGAGACGGTGCCCACGATGGATCGTCTCTGGAGCATCGGCGAGAAGCTGTCCCGGGGTCTCGCGGCACTGTTCCTGGAGTTGACGTCCTTCAATGGCAGTGTCGGTGGGGGGCTGGAGTCCCTCGCGGACAAGTTCGCCACCTGGGCGACGACGCTCGACGAGAACGAGGGGTTCCAGAAGTTCCTGGGGTTCGTCCGCCAGGAGGGCCCCCGGGTGGCGGAGCTGCTGAAGCAGCTCGCGATCTTCGCCTGGCGTTTCGTCGTCGCCGCCGCCCCGATCGGCCTCGTCGTCGTCGAGGGGCTGATCCGGCTCACCGAGGCGCTGAACAAGATCCCCATCGATTCGCTGACGATCATCATCGGTGCGATCGGTACGGCCGCTCTCGTCATCGGCCTTTTCGCTGCCGCGACCGCGATCGCGGGGGCCAGTGCCGGCGCATTCGCTGCTGTGGTGGCCGTGGCGGTCGCCACGGCGGCGGCCCTCATCATCGAGCGCGTCGAGTGGATCCAGGACTGGCTGCTCTGGTCCTACAACAAGATCATTAAGCCGACCTTCGAGGGCATCGCGTGGCTGCTCACCGACGTCGTCGCGCCGGCGTTTAGCTGGTTCTACCGCGAGGCGGTGCGGCCGATCTGGGACCGGGTGCAAATCGCCTTCCGGATCGGCGCCGCCGCCGTGCAGGTCGCCTTCGGCCTGTTCCAGATCGCGGCGAAGAACGCCGGAGCGCAGTTTCGCATCTTCTACTACGGCTTCATCGAGCCGATTTGGCGAAAGATCCGTCCGATCTTCGTCAAGCTCGGCTCGCTGATCGAAGACGAAGTGCATCCCAAGTGGGACAGCGGGATCAAGGCTCTGGGTGAGATCTGGTCGAAGTTGGTCGGCTGGACGAAGGAACCGATCAAGTATTTCGTCAAGACGATCTTGAACGACGGCGTCCTCTGGGCCTACAACTCGGTGGCCAAGAAGTTCAAGGTCAAACCCTCCGACGTCTCGATCACGCTGCCCCCGGGTTGGGCCACCGGCGGGCCGGTCATCGGGCCGGGCACCGGCACCTCCGACAGCATCCTCGGGCGCCTGTCCCACGGCGAGCACGTCTGGACGGCGGCCGAGGTGGCCGCCGCCGGCGGGCACGCCGAGGTCCAGGCGATGCGCCGCGCGGTGCTGGAGGGCCACACCGGCGCGTTCCGCCACGGCGGTCCCGTCGGTGACGGCTTCGGCTTCGGCGACCTGCTGAAGCGGGCAACGAAGAGAGCCTCCGACGTCATCACCGGCGTCAAGGACTTCTTCACCGACCCGGCCGGCACGCTGCGCAAGCTCGCCGAAGACCTGATCAAGCAGGCGCCGGAGCCGGACGGCCTGATGACCCGGCTGGCCACCGGCGTCACCCGGTCGCTGATCGACCCGATCATCGACACGGTCAAGGACGCCCTGACCGGCGGCGACCCGGGCGGACCAGCCGGCGGGCCCGGCAACGGGCTGGGCGGCTCCCGGGGCATGATGCGCGTGCTGCGCACCCAGTTCCCGGACCTGCAGCTGATCAGTGGCTACCGGCCCGGGTCGATCACCCTGACCGGCAAGCAGTCGTACCACGCCCTGGACCGGGCGGTCGACGTCGCGCCGATCCGGGACGTGGCGGCCTGGATCCACCGGACGTGGGGGCGCGGCACCCGGGAGCTGATCACGCCGTTCCAGCAGTTCAACCTGCACAACGGCAAGCCCCACCGGTACACCGGCGCGGTGTGGAACCAGCACAACTTCGCCGGCGGTAACGCCCACGTGCACTGGGCCTACGACAGCGGCGGGCTGCTGCCGCCGGGGGTCAGCACGGTGGTCAACAACACCGGGCGCCCGGAGCCGGTGCTCAACCCGTGGCAGTGGGACCAGATCGCCACCCTCGCCCGAGGACGCGACGAACCCCGCGAGGTGCACCACTGGCACTTCAAGAACGCCGACCTGGACCACGGCCGCCTGGCCGCGTTCTTCGACCGGCGTGACGCGATGGCCCGGGTCGGGCGCCGCTCCTGACCGTCGCGAGGGGGGTGATCGATGCCTCTCGCCGTCGGTACAGCCACCCCGACCCTGGTGGCGTCGACGTGGTCCCCACCGCCGCCGTTCCAGGTCGGCACGATGCGCGCCGTCTGGCTCGACCCGCTGGGGCAGCGGTTCGAGCTGAGCGGTCCGCACGAGCTGCACGGCTGGCTCACCACCCGGGACATCGCCGGGTGGGGGGCCGGCCCGCGCACGTACGTGACGGACCCGCAGGCCACCGGCGGGGTGTCGGTGCGGTTCATCCGCACCGAGCCCCGCCGCATCACCTGGCCGCTGCACGTGTACGGGGACACCCACGAGGAGTTCCTGGGCCGGTGGCGGCGGCTGATGTCCGCGTTCCTGCTGACCGCCCAGGTGGGCCGTCCCGGGATCCTGCGTATCGCCCGCCCCAGCGGCGAGGAGCGCGAGATCGAGGCCTTCTACGAGGAGGGCTTCGAGGGCAACGCCGGCGAGAACTGGGTCAGCGCCAACCCGGTGCTGACCTTGTTCTGCCCCGACGGCTTCTGGCGCGCGCCGGAGCCCGTCGAGGTGCCGTGGGGGTACCGGGCGGAGCCGGGCGGCCCGTTCCTGCACCCGTTCATCACCGTCTCGTCGGGGCGGTCCCTCGGCAGCGCCGAGGTCCTCAACCCCGGTGACGTGGACGCCTGGCCCGTCTGGGAGATCGCCGGTCCGGCGTCGCTGATCACGATCACCAACAACACCCTCGGCCTGAGCTTCGGGATCACCTACCCGCTCGGCGCCGGAGGGGTGGTCACCGTCGACACCACCCCGTCGCGCCCGCGTGTGCGCGGGCCCGCCGGCCAGAACCTGTTCGGCGCCCTGAACTGGCCCGCCGTCGAGCTGTGGCCACTGGCGCGCGGACTCAACGACCTGACCATCTCGATCTCCGGCGCCGGCGACACCACCGGCGTGCGGATGACGTACCGACCGCGCTTCGAGGCAGCCTGATGGCGATCCCCACCCGTACCCGCATCCAGGTGCTGGTCACCGACGCCGAGTGCAACCTGCTCGGCGACCCGGTGAACCGCTGGAGCACCGTCGACTGCACCCTGCGGCACAACGCGGTCGGCTCCGGCCACGTGACGATGCCGGCCTGGCCGGAGTTCCGGGAACTGGTCGACGCCGGCCGCCGGATGGTGGTGGTACGCAACGGCGAGGTGTTCATCGCCGGCCCGATCGAGCAGACGCTCGTGGAGCAGTCCGACGACGGCGAGAACTCCGGCGTCGGGAAGCTGACCGTGGATTTCGCCGATGACCTGGTCCACGTCGGCAACCGCATCACCTACGCCGACCCGGCGCTGACCCCCGAGGCGCAGACCACCGACGAGTGGGTGTTCTCCGGCAACGCCGAGCAGGCACTGCGCCAGCTGGTGCACCTCAACGTCGGCGCCGGCGCGCGCCTGGAACGCCGGGCCCCGCGGCTGGTGTTGGGCGCGGTCACCGGGGTCGGGTCGACGGTGTCGGTGCGTACCGGCCTGGAGCCGCTGCTGGAGGTGCTGCGCTCCACCGCGCTGGCCGGCGGCGACCTGGGTTTCCGCACCCGCTACGACATCACCGCCCGGCAGATCTACTTCGAGGTGTTCGCGCCCCGGGACCTGTCCGACTCGGTGCGCTTCGGCTTCGGCCTGAACAACCTGCGCTACCTGTCCTACGGCCGGGAGGCGCCGACGGCCACCACCACGCTGGTCGGCGGCCAGGGCGAGCCGGGCGCCGACCGGGCACTGATCACCCGCACGAACACCACCGCCGAGACGGCGTGGGGCCGGGTCGAGGTGCACGTGGCCCGCTCCGGCCAGGACCCGGTCGAGGACCTGCAGGCCGCCGGCGACGAGGCGCTGGCCGAGGGCGGCGAGACCGCCCGGCTGCAGACCTCGGCGTTCGACAGCCCCGACCAGCGTTTCCCCGACCACTACCGCCTGGGCGACCGGGTGTCCGTGCAGGTCGGCCCCGGCGAGGCCGTCACCGACCTGGTCCGTGTGGTGCACCTGCAGGCCTGGGACACCGCCGGGGAGCTGGTCTCGGCGACCGTCGGCACGCAGGAGGCCACCACCAACTCGGCCTGGGTGCGGCAGTTGCGCGGCGTGGACCGGCGGCTGAGCCGCCTGGAGCGGCGCTCCCTGGTCGCCCCGTCCTGAGAGGAGCAGCGTGGTCTCCTTCAGCTACCCCAACCCGGACTACAACGACGGCGAGGTCGTCGAGGGCGAGTACGAGCGGCTGATGGCGCCGCTGACCCCCGACGGGCTCATCGGGCATCCCTCCGACGACCCGCCGGTGTTCACCAACGGGGTCGGCACCCGCGTCGTGCGGATCATCCGCTCGCGGCGGGCCTACGTGCGGGGCTTCATCTACGACTCGGGCGGCACCGACCTGGAGGTCACCCTCGCGGCGAACACCTCCGGCACCACCCGGGTCGACCTCGTGGTGCTACGCCTGGACCGCAGCACCTGGCGGGTCCGCGAGGCCGTCATCACGGGCACCCCCGGGCAGGGCGCGCCGAGTCCGCTGGACACCAGCGCCTACTTCGACTTCCCGCTGGCGGCGGTGACGGTCGCGCACAACGCCAGCACGCTGGCGGCGGGCGCGACGAAGCTGCTGGCCTGGTACGTCCGCTCCGACGGGCAGATCCTGTGCACCGGCGACACCCGGCCCCCGCACGACCAGGGCCGCATCGTCTACGAGACGACGACGAACCGGTGGCTGCTGTCGACCGGTACCCGGTGGCGGGTGCAGTCCGAGGACACCGACTGGGAGTCCCTGCCGCTGGCCACCGGCTGGTCGGCCACGATCAACAACCTGCGCCGGGTCGACGGGGTCGCCTACCTGCTGGCCTCCCCGCAGCGCACCGGCGGCAACATCGGCACCGGCCCGGTGACGCTGGGCAACCTGCCCACCGGCTACCACTGCAGCCGGGTGTTCGAGGGGCTGGTCAACGCCCCGTCCTCCGGCGACGGGCGCATCGTCGTCAACCCGTCCGGCCTCGTGCAGCTCGTCCTCTACCACGGGCTCGAGAAGAACCGGTTCGTCAACATCCATCCGCTGAGCTGGCCGGTCGGCTGACCGGTCGGCCCGGCGTCGCTCGCCTGGAGTCCGCGTGGCGCGTTACCTCTTCGGCGGAGGCATCGCCGACTGGACGTTCGTCCCCACCACCCTCGAGGAGACCGCCAACCTGGCCCAGCTGGCCGGCGGCATCGAGATCACCCTGTGGTCGGCGCCCGAGGGCGGCACCCGCTACACCGACCTGCTGGACATGGACACCGAACCGGTGACGGCGGTGATCACCAGCAGCGGCGGCGACGGCCAGGCCGTCGGCCAGATCCCCCAGTTCTGGGGACCCGACGGCGTGGCGGTCCTGTGGGCCTCCGCCGGCGGCGGACCCCGGGCCGCGATGCGCACCCTCGATCTGCCGGCGCACCTGCACGACGCGGCGGACATCGCGACCGGCGTGCTGGACCCGGCCCGGTTGCCCGCCGGCGGCGGCACCGGCATCGGCGACCCGGGCGTGCTGTGGGTGGCCGCCGCCGACGCGCCGCCGGAGTTCGCCGTCGCGCAGTACGTGTGCGACGGCGTCGACGACCAGGTGGAGATCCAAGCGGCGATCGACGCCGCCGCCGGCCGGCTGGTGCGCCTGTCCCCGGGCGGCTTCGAGCTGTCGGCGCCGGTGACCCTGGTCGGCAGCGGCGACCTGATGACTCCGGTGGAGCGCACGCTCGCCGGCTACGGGGCCGCCGTCACCACCCTCACCGTCGGGACTGGGGTGAGCGCGGCGATCCAGTTGAGCGCCGGCGTGACTCCGCACCTGGGGCACTTCCGGATCGTGATCGACGGCGCCAGCCACGGCATTTCCTCGGTGTCGACGGGCGGCGACCCCGGGTTCGTGGGCGGCACCTTCGCCAGCCTGCGGGTGGAGGGTAGTTACGAACCGACGCAGACCGGCTGGGGCCTGCACCTGCAGGGCCCCGACCGGTCCCGGCTGGTCGACCTGTACGTCACCGGTGTCGGCAACGGCATCCGGCTGGTGAGCACCGGCGCGTGCGGGCACCTGCTGCTGGATCGCATCCACTCCGACGTGGTGTCCGACAACGGTACGGCCCTGGCCCTGGAGGCCACCGGCGCCAACACCCGCCTCACCCAGGTCCGGGTCAGCTCGTTCGACGCGGCGGGGGACGGGACGGGGACGACGGGTGTGCTCATCCGGGGCGCATCCGGCGGCACGGTCACCCACTCGACGGTGCGCAACGCCACCGTCGAGTGGTTCGACCGGATCGTCACGGTCCAGTCCGGCTACGACAACTACGTCGAGGTCGGGTACGCGGAGCTGCGCAGCGCCAGCGGCCTGTCAGCGGTCTACTGCGACGCCAATGCCTGGGGCAACACGGTCAACCTCGGATTTTGGTATGTGCCGCTGTCGGCGGTGCTCATGAACGACGCGAGCACCGTGGCCCCGTCGGCGCCCAACCGCATCGGCCGTGCCTCGCTGCTCAGCGAGATCGGCACGTCGGTCACCTACTCGCCGAACCCGGCGCGCACCACGCTGCTCGGAGAGGTGACCGACCGGGGCACGGGCACCTCGGCCACCGTGATGCGCAGCCCGCTGGGCCGCTACCCGCACGCCGTGGTGCTGCTGGGCAACACGGGCACGTCGACGATCACCATCGACGGGTCCCGGGGCTCGCACTGGCGGATGCAGGCCACCGGCAACTTCACCCTGGCCAACCCGACCAACCTGATCGACGGCCAGATGATCTACCTGGACATCACCCAGGACGCCACCGGCAGCCGAACGATGACCCTCGGGTCCAAGTTCCGGTTCTCCACCACCAACCCCAACGCGACGCTGACCACCACCGGTGGCCGGCGCGACAAGCTCGCCTGGCAGTACAACGCCGGCGACGACCGCCTCGACCTCATCTACATCATCAGGGGGATCTCGTGAGCTTCCACACCGTTCCGCTGGAGTACGCGCTGCGCGCTCTGGACGCCACGCCCGGCGACATGATTCGGGTCAAGGTCCAGTCCAGCCTGGACCCCAACCGCTTCTCCCGCGTCGAGTGGGAGCGCGACATCGTCGACATCTACATCCGGGGCGCGATCGCCCTGGCCTGGAACCACAACGAGCCGGGCGGCTACCACCTGCGGATGACCACCTCTGCGGAGCGCAACTTCTTCGCCGCGCTGAACAACCCGACCCCGCCGCTGGGCGGCGGCTCCGAGGAGACGCCGGCGTCGGACGACGACGAGCAGTCGGCGGCCTGAGCGGCGAGGGGACGACGATGACCCGGGCTCCGGCGAACCTGATGGCGGTGCGCAGCCTGCTGTTGACGCACCTCAACACCGACCGGGCCCGGGTCCGCGACGCCGACCTGGAGCCGGCGGAGGTCGGCATCGTCGGCGACGCGGCCCACCGGGGCGGCTACCACTGCGGGTCCAACCGCGTGGTCAACGGCGACTACTCGGTGGTCGAGTCGTCGCGCGACCGGGCCGGCCTCACCCTGGACGCCTCCGCCCTCGACGTCGGCGACTTCACCGTCACCGTCGGCGGCAAGACCCACACCCTGCACACGTTCAGCGTGTGGCTGGCGGGGCAGTGCGCCGCCGGCGCGGCCGACACCCGCGACATCCGGGAGATCATCTACTCCCCGGACGGTCGGGTGGTGAAGCGCTGGGACCGCCTCGGCCGGCGCTCCAGCGGCGACCGCTCCCACCTGTGGCACACCCACATCAGCTTCTTTCGCGACGCCACCAAGGCCGGCCGCGACCAGACGCCGGTGTTCCGCCGGTACCTGACCACCATCGGCCTGATCAAGCCGACCTCCCAGGAGGATGACATGCCCACTGCCGCCGAGGTCGCCAAGTACCTGATGGAGCAGTACAAGACCCCGGACGGGCGCACCCTGGCCGGCAGCCTCGACGCGCTGCTCAAGGCCGCCGGCGACAACGCGCTCGGCCGGCAGGTCACCCGATCGGACACCGTCCCGGCGGCCCGACCGCCGCACCACAACAGCGACTACGGCGACCCGGCGAACCCCAAGGTGGGCAACAAGGAGTGGACCGTCGGGTACACACTGCAGACCATCGCCGAGACCGCGCGGGCCACTCGCGCCCAGGTCGCCGAGGTGCTGGCGATGATCGCCCAGCTCACCGGCCGGGACCCGGTGGACGAGCCGGCAATCGTCGCCGGCGTGCTCGCCGGACTGTCCCCGCAGGCCATCGCCGCCGCGATCCCCACCGACCTGGCCCGCCAGGTCGCCGACGAGCTGGGGCGGCGGTTCACCGCCACCCCGACGCAGCAGTAGCCGGCGTGCAGGCGATCGTCGTCACCGGCCGCCACCGCCCCCACGAGGTGATGCTTCTGGTGCTCTCGGCCATCCTGGGAGCCCTGTTCGTCGCCGGCGCGCACCCGCCCACCACCGTGCAGCAGCTCGTCGACCCGTGGGTGCTGTGGGCGTGGTACCTGCTGCTGCTCGGGTCGGGCCTGCTCGGCCTGGCCTCGATCGCCCTGCCGACCACGCACCGCGCGCTGACCCTGGAGCTGGCCGCCATGTACGGCCAGACCGCCGCCCCGCTGATCTACGGGGTGGCGCTGGCCTCCACCGGGTCGGCGGCGGTCGGGTTCGCCGCGGGATTCTGCCTGGCCTGGGCCGCAGCCTCGGCCTGGCGGGGCTGGCAGGTGTGGCGGAGCATCCGCGCGCTGCGGCAGGCAGGTGACCGGCAGTGAGCGGGGAGCTGTGGGCGCTGCTCGCCGCGGCGGTCGGCGGCGGAGGGCTGGCCGGCGTGGTGGGCACCCTGATCACCAGCGTGTTCAGCCGGCCCAAGGTCCGGGCCGACGCGGTGGCGCTGCTCACCGACAGCGCGCTCAAGCAGGTCAACGAGTTGCAGGAACGCACCGCCGAGGCGGAGAGGGAGGCGACCGCCGCCCGCAACGACCTCCTGGCGGCCCGTCAGCAGATCCGGGAGCTGACCGTCGACATCGACCGGGCGATGATCACGCTGCGCACGTGGCGCACCGCGATCCTGTCGCCCGACATGACGTTGGAGCAGCTGCGGGTGCTGGTGCTCGCCGACCACGGGGACAGCCCCAACGGTAGGCGCCCGTAGGGCTCACCGGTCGCCAGCTGACCGCCGGCCGGCCCCGGGCCCGAAGTACGGGGCGACCTTCGTCTCGTCGTGCGGGGGCCACCGCCGCACGTCACCGCACTGTCCGCACGTCCACGTCCGGTGGATCCCGTCGACCGCGCAACTGCACGGCTGGGTCCCCACCGCCGCGCCGACCTTGTCGAGCCGGTGGCCCTGGCCGCAGGCGCAGGGCCGCACCTCGACCACGACCACCGCACCGGCGGCGTCCACGCCCCGGTGCGCGGCCCGGCCGCAGTGCGGGCAGGCCGGCACCAGCGTGCCGGCGCGCGGGCGGACCTCGCCGTGCTCGGGGCAGTAGTGCCCGCCGACACGGATCCGCACCTCACCCCAGTTCACCTGTCGCACCGTACCCGCCGCCCGGGCGGCGCCCGCCTTCAAGGGAGAACCCTGTGATCAAGAAGTTTCTCGTCGCGGTCGCCGGCGCGGTCGCGGTCGCGGTCGCCGGCGCGCTGACCGACAACCAGGTCACCACCGTCGAGGCGGTGCAGGTCGTCATCGCCGTCGCCACGGCCGCCCAGGTCTGGGTGACCACCAACGTGCCGACGCTCACCTGGGCGAAGACGGTCACCGCAGTCCTGCTCGGTGTCACCAACGTTCTGGTCGGAGTGATCGCCGACGGCATCAGCGCCGCCGACGTCGCCGTCCTGATCGTGGCCGCCTTCACCGCCGCCGGCGTCTACGCCGTCCCGAACGGCTCCACCCACCGGCCGGCGCCGCCTGCCCAGCCGGCCATTTGATCTAGGCTTCTGAGGACCAGGGTGGCCCTGCGCCGCCCGCGCCCGTCCGCGTATCGGTGCGCCGACGTGGCCAAGGCGTTTCGTCACGCAGGACAGAGCGCCCCGCCCCTTCCCGGCTTCGGCCGGGAAGGGGCGGGGCGCCATTTTTGTGTCCCGCTCGCGCGCCGGTCGGCAGAACCCCCGCGCGCCCAGGCCTACTCGCCTGGCTTGTCGCGGACCGCGATGATCTCCCGGGTCGGGTCGTTGGGGTCCTGAACGCGGATGACCCGTGCGGGGTCGAGCAACTCACCGGCGTCGACCATCTGCTGAATCCGCTGCTCGCGCAGCGCCTCCGAACCGCCGGCGGTCTCCTCGGCGTGGCGCTCCAACTCGCCGGCCGTGGCCGCGGTGACGCCGTCGGCGATGAGCGGCGCGGCCTCCTGCGGCAGGTACCCAAGGTCGGCCCAGGCGGTGGCATCCTCGGGCGCCACGCCGGCCTCCATCCACTCCCGGGCGATCCGGTAGGTGCGGAACCGGTTCGGCTGGTACGACTCCCAGTAGCGGCCGAGGTCACGCAGCCTGCTCATCGGACTCTCCTCGATCGGGCAGTGGGCGGTAGAAGTTAGCTGGCGTAGCGGACCTGCTGACCACGGCTGCGGGCGGCGTCGGACCAACCGAGGTACTTCTGGTTCCGGCACTTCTGGGCGTACGCCTCCAGCTCAGGCCGGAGAAGCTCCCACAGCCGCGCCTGGTTGGCAGCGCACTCGTCCAGACGGTTGTCCTGACCAGGCCGCGGTTCCGGCATGTGCGCGTTGGCCACCTCGTAGGTGGCGTTGCCGAGCGGGCCGAAGACTCCACCGATCCCGTCGATCGCGATCCGCAGGTCGAACTCCGGGGTACTAAGGCCGCTGGTGGCGCGGGCGCGGGCGATCACGGTGGCGGCAGTCTGGTGCAGATCCATGTGGTTCTTCCCCGAGCTCTCGACACGGCCCTGATGACATCGATAATGCTACGGACACCAGCCCCTGGCGCGAAGCACCCCGCCCTCCCGTCGCTCAGGAGGGCGGGGCGCTTTCTTGTGTTCTACGACAGGCGCCAGCGGTGCGCGCTTCCCGGCTCGTCGACCCACACCTCGTGCGCGCCGTCGGCGGTGACGGTCAGGCCGAGCCGGTCGTGGGCCGGCCGGCCGGCGGCCTCCCACCGGCGGCACCAGGTGACGACCGCGTCCCAGATCCGGCGCGGGCCGCCCTGCGCCACCGTGACCCCGGAGGTCAGGTTCTCCACCCGGGCCCACGACCCGGTCGCGGAGTCGACCAGGCAGTGGATCTCCCCGTCGTCGGGCAGCATCGTGCACGAGCTCACCGACGGCTCGCCGAGCTGCCAGAAGAACTCCGAGTCGCGGGCCGTGAGCAACTCGACATCCTCAGGGCGGGCCGGCGCGCCCGGCATCGGGTCGTCCGTGCACCGGGCCACCATCTCGCCGCTGGTCGGCCCCGTCGGCCCGTCGGCCGGACGCGCCTCGATGAAGGCGGCCACCTGCGGCAGGAACCTGCCTTCGCCGGACCCGTCCGCCTCGACGGCCAGGGCCACCACCCCGTAGGAGAGGTTGGCCAGCACGATCCCGCCGGGGCGGGTCTGCGCGAGCCAGGCCGTCGGCACCCGCCGCACCGAGCAGGTGGCGATCACCCGGTCGTAGGGGGATCGCACCGGCCAGCCGCCCAGGCCGTCGGCGGCGACAACCGTGGGGGCGAAGCCGGTCTCGGCCAGCGCGGTGATCGCGTCGTCGACCAAGGTCGGGTCGATGTCGACGCTGGTGACGTGCTCGTCGCCGACGATGGCGCACAGCAGCGCCGCGTTGTACCCGGTGCCCGTGCCGATCTCGAGGACGTCCATGCCGGGGCGCAGGCGCAGGGCCTCCAGCATCACCGCCATCACCCCGGGCTGGGTGGAGGAGCTGGTAGGGATACCGGTGGGGGAGACCTGGGTGACGATGGCCTCGTCGCTGTAGACGGCCTCCAGGTACGAGCGGCGGTGGGCCGGGTCGGTGGCGACGAGCATCTCGCCCATCCGTCCCCGCTGGTCGACCCGGTACACGGCCGGGGCGTAGTGGTGACGGTCGACGACGGCCAGGGCGGCGGCCACCGACGGGTCGCTCAGCATCGCCGACCGGCTCAGGTGGCCGACCAGGTCCAGGCGCAGGCGGCGGTGTTCGGTGGTGACGGTCATCAGGTCTCCAGGGTGTCGGCGATGGCGGCGGTGATGGGCAGGTCGGTCTCGCTTTCGATCCAGGCCCACTGGCCGCCGGGGTTCACCTCCAAGAACACGTACTCGCCCTCGGGGGTGACGATCAGGTCGATGGCGGCGAACACCAGTCGCAGTTCCCGGGTGAACGCCAGCAGGTCATCCCGCACCCGCGCGGGCAGTTCGACGGGCTGGTAGGTAAGGCTGTCGTAGTCGGTGCGCCAGTCGATGCGCGCGGCGTCGGAGTGCGCGTCGATGCGGGCGGCGAGGACTTTCGCGCCGGCGATGGTGACCCGCAGCTCGTAGGCCTTGGCGATACGGCGCTGGAACAGGTGGGCGGTGCCGGCCACCGCGTCGGTGATCTCGCCGGCGTCGACCGGGGTGGTGGCCAGCGCCATGGTCTGCCCGGTGTCCCGGTCGATGTACGAGTGCGTGTGCAGCGGCTTGTAGATCACCCCCGCGTCGGCGTGGACGCCCGCGAACTCCCGCGCCCGCTGCGGGTCGTTGGTGATGACGGTCGGCGGCACCGTCATCCCGAGGCGCGCGGCGACGGCGAGCTGGCGGGGCTTGAACTCGGCCGCCGTCATCGCGTGCGGGTCGTTCACCCATCGCGCGTGCGGCAGCGCGAACAGCAGGCCGCCGAGGCCGAGGCGCGCCTCCTGCTCGGCCCACCGCCGTTCGAGGGGGTCCATCTCGGCCGGCAGGTCGAACGGGCCGGGCCGCCGGAAGTAGACGTGGGTGATGTCAGCGAGCACCGTGCGGCGGTACGGGTCCGCGAGCGTTCCCGACCACTGACCGTGGCCGTCGATGTCGGCGGCCACGGTCAGCTGTGCCGGGAAGTCGGCGGTGTCGACCCGGTGCACGGGCACCCCTCGCCGGTGCAGTTCGGTGATGACCAGGTCGCTGGTCACGTCGAGCGGCTGGGTGAGGACCAGGATCGCCACCGTCGCCCTCCCTCCGGTCAGTCGGTGCGGGTTTCCTCGTCGTCGTCCTGGAAGTGCGAGTGGTCGTACCGGGTCTTCTCCCGGGTCTTGATGGTCTGCGACGACCGGCCGGCCCAGATGGTGCCGTCGGCGCCGACCAGGGTCTGGGTGGCCGGGTCATAGAACGCCCCGGTCAGGTCCAGCGGCGCGCCGTTGTCGACGGGCCGCGAGAGGGACAGCCCGAACGGCCGGGCCGTGGTGGTCGACCCCCGCTCCGTGTCGAACGGTCGCAGCGGCAGCGCGGTACGCTGCGGTACGAGCGTGCTCATAGCGTCACCTTTCATGATCGAAGAGTGACGGCCGATTGGCCGCACGACCAGCATCGATGGCTCCGGGAAGGGAGTCGAGGTGTTGTCCGATGCCAACCCTTGCGCAACACCTGCAACACGCTTCGGTGACGAGGTCCACCGCAGACGCACCATGAAAGGGTGGGGCCTACGCCGCCTCGCCCAGGCCGCGCACTGCGACCCGGGACACCTCAGCCGCATCGAGCGGGGCCTACGCCACCCCTCGGCCACCCTGGCGAAGGCGCTCGACACCGCACTGCGGGCGCAGGGCCACCTGGAGGCTCTGGCCAGGAAAGGGGACGAGGAGATGCGACGCAGATCCCTACTGGTGGGGGTCTCCACGATGACCGCCGCGCTGCTGACCCCCGTGCCGGCCGCCGGCGACGCCCTCGCGGCGCTCGACGCCGTCCTGGTGGACCCTCTCGACGAGTCACCGGCTGGCGTGCCGGCGCTGCGCGCCTCGCTGCAGGCCGGCCGCCGGGAGTTCCGCGCCGTCCGGTACCAGGAGCTGGCCCAGCGGCTGCCCAGCCTCGTACGGGCCGGCGAGGCGGTACGCCACCAGGCGCGACAGTCCGAGACCGCGGTGGCCGACGACCTGCTGGCCGGGGCGTACGGACTCGCGGCCGAGCTGTCGATCAAGCTCCACGAGGAGGGCCTGGCCTGGACCATGGCCGACCGCGCGGTGCGCGCCGCCCGCAGCAGCGGACACCCCCGCACCGTCGCGTCGGCCCAGCGCGTGCTGGCGATCGCGCTGCGCCGCTCCGGCCACCGCACCCAGGCTCAGCACGCCGTCATCACCGCCGCGCACCGCCTGCGCGACGACACCGACCTCACCCACCCCCGTGACGCGTCCCAGTACGCCTCCCTGCTGGCCACCGCCGCGTACACGGCCGCCCAGACCGACCGCCGCGACGACGCCTGGGCCTACGTCACGGAAGCGCAGGACGCACTGACCCGCGCCGGCGGACCGTCGGGCTTCACCCTCAACGACCTGACCCTCTACCGGGTAGGGATCGCCCGGGCGCTCGGCGACTACGGCCAGGCCGTGGACCACGTCCGTCAGGTCCGGATCGACGCCCTCGGTGGCGTCGAGCGGCGCGTCCGCTTCTGGGAGGACGCCGCCCTGTCGCTGATGGGGCGCGGCCGGCCCGACGAGGCCTGGGCCGCGCTGCAGAACGCCCGTGCCACCGCACCTCAGGAGGTGCTCTACCGCCCGTGGGCCCGCCGGCTGACCGCCGACCTGCTCGACTCCCGGGTACGCCTGCCCGGCCTCCCGGAGTTCGCCGCCCAGGTCGGCGTCACCCACTGATCCGGCCGTCACCGGGCCGGCCGCCGGGCAGGAGCCGACCGACCTCGTCGCTGCCCATCCACTCCCGCCACTCCGACGCGGAGTACAACTTCCCGCAACCCAGCTCCCCGGCGCACTCCCGGTACCCGTCGGGCAGCACCACGATCTGCGAGCGCACGTCGCAGCGTTGGCACGGCACCCCGAGCACCGGCAGCGGCCGGGGGTCGTGCTCACCCAGCGCGGCGCGCAGCGCGCCGGCCAGCGACCGCACCTCCCCGGCCAGGTCGGCCACCGCCGGGAACCGCTCCACAAGCGGCTGCAGCCGGTCGCGCAGCCAGGACACCATTGACGCGACGTCGTCGTCCGGCAGGGGCGAACCCCGCCACAGGGTGTCGCGCACGTCGCGGCACCACGACCGCAGCACCGAAGCCACGCTGACTCGCCCCACCTGGTCGCCGGCCGGCACGAGCACCAGCTCGCCGGCCGCGTTGACGACCGGCAGCCGACGGGTGCGACTCTCCCACTCGTCGCGGGCCTGCGGCGCCCCGTCCACCCAGACCGTCCGGCGCACCAGCACCTGCTCCTGCCGCACCGTCAGGGCCGGCACGAAGCTGTCGCGCACCGCTCCGCCGCGCGCCGGCGCGGTGAGGTCGATCGTGTGCAGCGGGGCGGGCGTGGACCGCTCCCGGCTGCCGCTGACCGGTGCGTCCTGCCCGGCGGCGCGCACCGGGCCGGCTCCGCCGAGGGCGGACAGGGGGTCGGCGCGGCGGCGCTCCCCGGTCATCCGCCCCTGCTGATCCACGACGGCGTACCAGCGGTCGTTGACGGGTGCCTGCTCCGGCGCCCGCAGGCGTTCGTGCAGCTCCGCCACCGCCACCAGGAGCCGGTCGAGGCGGGCGGGGCAGCCCTCGCACACCAGAAGGTGGTCGGTGAGGCGGGGAGCGTCGTGCGGGCGCAGGGCGGGGCACAGGACGCAGGTGTGCTCGGTCATAACTGGATCTCCTGGCGCGCGGTGGGACGTACGGTTGCGGCGGAGATCGCGTGGGCACGCCGTGGTCACCGTGCGGGGCCGGGCAGGAGGGGGTCCGGCCCCGCCATCATTCTCCCTGATCGACGAGGCTGACCTCGTACGACCGGCCGAGCCGCGCGAACCACAGCGCGGCGACGGCAACCCCCATCACGACCGTCGTTGACCGGCCGCCGCCCACCGCGGCCAGGCACGCCACGACGGGGCTGAACGCGGCGATCCGCAACAGGTCGTGGTCCGCCTCGTCGGGGCCCGCCGCCACCGCTACGGCGGCGCCGAGGTGCACCGTCACCGCCCACAGGTGCAGGCTCTCCAGCCAGGTCACCAGACGTTCCCACCGGGGTTGATCTCGCGCGGCGCCCGTCGGCGCAGCTGCGGCCCCGTGTGCCCCTGGCGGTCGCGGAGCCGACGCACCGCGGTCTCCATCGGGTGCTCGCCGCCGGCCGACCTGCGGCCAGGATGTCGTCGGTCATCTCAGTCCTCGGGATTGTCGTGTACGGGGTGGGTGACCGGCAGGGGGCACCGAGCGCACCCGCCGGCGTCGTCGTCTACCGGCAGGTGCGGCGGCACCGGGCTGACCCGCCGCCGGCGCGCTCCGGCCTCAGCGGCAACCAGCTCCCGGCGGGCCTGCGCCCAGAAACCGTGGTTGGCCGAGAGCCGGCTCGGCCGGTCCGTTGCCTCGTCGGTGGCGAGCAGCAGCATGGTGCGGGCGACGAGCTCCGGCGGCCGGTCGCGCACCTGGGGGCGGCGCAGCGCCCGGGTGACCGCCTCGGCCGTCCAGTCTTCCCGGATGGCGAGCACGTCGGCGACGAGCTGCTCGACCCACGAGGGTCGGCCGGCGTCGACGGAGGGGGGAGGGGGAGGAGTCTCCTCTCCTCTTCTCTTCTCTGCCATCGGGATGCCATCGTTTTCGATGGCATCTGCCATGGCGCTTGCCTTGGGTGGCTTGGTGCCCCAGCGGGCGGCGGCGCCGAGCCGGCCGGCTTCACGGCGCTTGCGGGTCAGGTCGAGGACCTCGGCGCGCGAGCGCTGGTGCAGCAGGTAGTCGTGGACGTAGGCCTGCCCGCGCGCCGGCTGGGGGCATCGCGGGCAGGTGTGGCCTGGCAGGTGCCACAGGCCTTGCTCGACGAGGGCCTCGGCGAGGCTCTGGTCGACCCCCGCCCGGCGGACGGCCGAGCGGGGGGAGAAGTGGCCGTCGGACAGGGCGGCCGAGCAGAGGCAGATCGACACGACGTAGACCCAGCCGGCGGCGGGGTCGTCGATGGCGTCGAGCTTCGGGTTGTTCCAGATGTTCTCGGTGATCCGCACGTAGTGACGCGGATCCTGCGGGGCTTCGCTCCGGGGCACCGCGAATCCCCCTTCTCGCGGGTGGTTCAGGTGGGTGGTGCTACGCCGCGTCGGGCATGGTCGGCGGGACGGCCCGGCGCTCCACGTACGACTTGGCGAGCTCGTACAGCCGGTCGCCCTCCGGCCACCGGTGCCAGCGGCCCCCGCAGTCGGGGCACTGGTAGAACAGCCCGCCGTCGTAGACGCCGGGGATCTCGACCAGGATGCTGCGGCGGAAGTGCAGGTTGTCGCCTTCGCGCGCCGGGGCGGGCTGGCCCATGGCCTCGAAGTCCGCGCGCTCGCGGTCGAGGTACTCCTGCGGGATGGGCTCGCCGCGCAGGTCGGCGCCGCAGTGCGGGCAGTGCCGGGGACGGGTGGTGCTCATGGTGACCTCCTCGGTCAGTAGTGGGCCATGTCGACGAAGCGCGACAGGTGCAGCTGCGCGCCGACGGTGACCACGTCGGTGGGCCCGTTGCGGTGTTTCGCCACGTTGAACTCCGCCTCCCCGGCCCGGGGCGACTCCTTGTCGTAGTAGTCGTCGCGGTGCAGCAGGATCACCACGTCGGCGTCCTGTTCCAGAGATCCGCTCTCGCGAAGATCACTGAGCTGCGGCCTCTTGTCGGTGCGCTGCTCGGGACCACGGTTGAGCTGGCTGACCGCGACGACCGGGCACTCGACTTCCTTGGCGAGCAGCTTCAGCCCCCGGGAGATGTCCGCGACCTCCTGCTGCCGGTTCTCCGTCCGCTTGGGCGAGGTCATGAGCTGGAGATAGTCGACGACGATCATCTTGAGGTCGTGCTTCTGCTTGAGCCGCCGAGCCTTGGACCGGATCTCCATCAGGTTCATGCTCGGGGTGTCGTCAACGAAGAGCGGGGCCTCGCTGATCTCGTTCATGCACCGGGCCAGCTTGGTCCAGTCGTCGTCCGACAACCGCCCGCTGCGGAGGAGCTGCAGCGGTACCCGAGCCTCGGCCGAGAGCAGCCGCATGACGATCTCGACCTTGCTCATCTCCAGCGAAAAGATCGCAGCAGCCTGATTTGCCCGGATGGCGGCGTTGCGAGCAAAATCCATAGAAGCAGTGGATTTGCCCAACCCAGGTCGGCCGGCAACGATCACCAGCTGGCCTGGGTGCAGGCCGTTGAGCAGGCGGTCCAGGTCGGCGAAGCCGGTGGGGACGCCCTGCATCAGTCCCGCACTGCTGCCGACCGCCTCGATCTCGTCGAGCGCCGGCTGCAGCAGCTCCGCCAGCGGCAGGGCGTCGTCCTTCTCCCGCCGCTCGACGACGTCGTACACCGTCTGCTGGGCCTGATCAACAACGTCGTCCATGTCGCGCCCGGCACCCACGGCGCTGTACCCGAGCCGGGTGACTTCGATGCCGGCCTTGACCAGGCCCCGCGCGACCGCGCGGTCCTTGACGATGCGGGCGTAGTACCCGGCGTTCGCCGCCGTCGGCACGGCTGCCATGCAGGTGTGCAGGTACGGGGCGCCGCCGATCCGCTCGAGGTCGCCCGAGTCGGCCAGGGCGGCGGCGACGGTGATCGCGTCCGCCGGCTGACCCCGGCCGTACAGGTCCAGGATGGCGTCGAAGATGGTGGCGTGTACCGGCTTGTAGAAGTCGGCACTCTTGAGGATCTCCACCACGTCGGAGATGGCGTCCTTGGAGATCAGCATCCCGCCGAGCGTGCTCTGCTCCGCACTGACGTCCTGCGGCGGCGTCCGGTCAAAGTCGCCCTGCGGCACCTGCCGCCGGGCCTTGACGTCCGCCTTGTCGAGGACGGTCACCGCAGGTCCTTCGGGCTCAGCGAGAGCGTGACGTCGCACCCGAGCTCCTCGGCCCACCGCTGGAGACTGAGCACCCCCGGGGTGACGCGACCCTCCTCGTAGTCGGTCAGACGCTGCCACGGCCACCCGAGCCGGGCGGTGACAGCCGGCCGGGACCCTCGCTCCGGGTCCTCCCGCCGGAGGTCCTGGCGGCGAGCGACCAGGGCCGCCACCGCGACGGCCGGGTCACTCACAACGATCGACTCCACGAAAATCATCACTCTCTATGTCGAATCGGGCATTGATCAGCGCGGCTCGGCACGTCACCGAGCCGCGCTGGGAGGTGTCAGGAAGCGTCCGCGCCGATGGCGTGCGGCACGAAGCTGGTGAGGTTGTTGGTGATCGGCCCGCCCTCGCGGATGCCGACACCGGCCGGCTCGCCGTCGATGACCCACGAGCCGATGACCGGATGGACCGGCCCGTCGAGGCTGTCGAACGCCGGCAGCTCGGCGAGCTCCTGCACGATCCGGGGTACCGCGTCGGACGGGCTGTACCCGCCGTCGGCGATCACCTGGCCGTCGCGCACCAGGATCACCCCGTTGCCCTCCCGGCCCCAGATCGGCTTGATGGCGTACGAGGTCATCGCCGCCGGGCGCTCCTCCTCGAAGTAGGCGGGCAGGAGGTACCGCCCCTCCGGCTTGTCACCGAACAGCTTCCACATCACCGGCAACAGAGCTTTGTTGCCCCACAGCGCGGCGGTGTACGGAGGCTCGATCCACACGGTCCCGGACTTGTCCGGCCGGGCCATGTCCCGGAACACGGCCTTGCCGATCTCCTCGGACCAGATCCACTCCCACGGGTACAGCACGAAGATGATGTCGATCGGCTCCTCCGGGCAGCCCGGGTCGGCGGGGTTGCGCTTGAACACGATCCGGTCGTCGGCCGTGTCCCAGGCGATCTGCGACATGGCGATCAGCTCAGTCGGGAACCCGGCCTGCGAGCAGGTGTCCTGCAGGTACGCGGTGGTCATCCGGTCCTCACCGGAGACCTCGGACGTCTCGTAGGCGAAGAAGACCTTCGGCTTCTCCGGCAGCCACGGCCGGGCCGCCCGCAGCGCGGCGATGGTGCGCCGCCACGCCCCCTCGCACCCCGGGTCACCGTCACCCGGCTCCCATCCGACGAGCCGGTCGTGGATGGAGTTGAACTGCCACTCCGGGTGCTCGTTCTGCCCGGTCTGCTCCAGCCAGTTCCACTGGATCACCGACGCCTCGATGAGCCCGGTGGGGGTCTGGGCGTTGAACTCCAGCAGCTTCGGCGTCGTTCCCGCCCCGCCGTACCACAGGTCGTAGCGCCCGTAGACGTTCGGCGAGTAGTCCGGGCTCTGGTGCGGGTACCGCCCGTCGAGGTCCTTCTCGTGGTGCGTCCAGGTGTCGACGTCCCCGTCGAACCAGGTCCGCAACACCTGCTCGTGGGCGAACTCCGGCACCCCGATGCGCGAGAGCGGACAGGTAGCCGGGTTGCAGACCGAGGTGAGGTAGGCCCGCGAGCGCACCGCCCGGTCGCGGCGCGGGCACCGCGCGGCGATGTGGTCGCCGGCGGCGATCCGCATCTGGTTGAGCGCCTGGGTGGCCTCCTCCAGCTCCCGCACCTCGTCCATGCTGAGCACGTAGTACGGGCCCTCGGCCCAGTACGACTTCGTCGTGCCGTCGGGCAGCTCGGTGTTGTTGTAAATCAGGCCGTGGGCGTGGTTGGTCGCCTGCCAGCCCGACCGGACGACGCCGTGAGCGCGCCGCATCTCAGCCACCCGCCTTCGCGCCGCCGCCGGAGACGGGCGCGCCGCCCTTGCCGACCACGTTGACCTTGGTGGTGCTGCCGTTGCCGATCTTGCCGGTGGACGGCAGCCCCCAGCTGGAGCGGGTGGCCTTGTCGTTGTAGGGGAAGGACCGCCCGCCCGGCGGAACCTTCGCCCCCGGGGCGAGCCCCGCCGGGTAGGAGGTGGAGTGGGAGATGAAGAACAGCCCCACGAAGCCGCCACCACCGCTGACGTGGTCGCTGTCGTCGCAGTGGTCCTCGTCGACCACCGTTCCGTCGGCGGTGGTGCAGTAGAAGCGGTGCTGCTCCTGCACCGTGTTGTCCGGCGCGTCGTCGCACGCGGCGACCCCGCCGGCGGCCAGCGCCAGGAACGCGGTACCGACCGTCAGGCGACGGGTCCGGTAACGAGCGGACATGACAATCTCCCGTTCGAGGGTGGGTTAGTTGAGGCTCGGATCGGGCCGAGCGGGCGGGCTCTGGTGCTGCCGCAGGGCGGCCCCGGCCAGCAAGGCCAGCTGCGTGACGTCGTGCGGGTGCTGCTCGTCGAGGCTCTCGAGACTGGCGTCGAAGAGGGCCACGGCGGGACCGTCGTCGGCGTCCATGTACGCGACGACGAAGCGAGCGGCCCAGACCATGCCCCGCTCGACAGGGTTCCGGGCCTCGTCGGGGTTGACCGGCCCGTCGGTTCCGAGCGCGACCACAGCCCCCTGCGCCGCACCCCGCTCGGTGATACCGAAGCTGAACTGCATGAACGCGGCAGCCAGGGCGCAGCACATCGCGTAGATCGCCTTCGGCTTGGCCCGCTCGTAGATCTCCTCCAGGTGGCCGTGCAGCTCGGCCATCTCACCGTCCCTGGCGTGGGCCAGGAGGTGCATGATCTGCTCCGCCAACCACTCGTTCGACGCGCCCGGCTCCGACGGGCTCACAGCTCCGCCACCGCTGCGTCGGCCATGGCCTGCGCGTCGACCTCGGCGTGGTCGACCTCGAGCGGCCACCGGCTGTACACCACCAGTTCGGCGCCGACGGTGGAACGGATGCCCCGCGCGTGGGGGACGCTGGTGACGCACTCGCCCGTGCGCTTGGCGGCCTTGCTGAGCGCCATGTGCGCGACCGGACCGATCCGCACCGGGACGTCGGTGCGCGCGCCGAGGTCGGCGAACTCCGCCTCAACCCGCTTGATGAGGACGTCCACGTCCCCGCCGCACAGCTGCTGCTGCGCGTCGACGCCGTGTTCCTCGTTGGCCCGCCGGCTGATGTCCAGGCGGCCCTGTCGGGTGTACAGCGAGATCGGGATCGCGCCCTTCACGCCCTTGAGCTCGAAGAACTTGGCCATGAACTTGGCCTGGGTGGTGCGCAGCAGCACCTCCCAGGGGCCGTCACCACTGCGGAGAGACTCCGGGAAGGCGTAGGTGGCTATCGCCGCGTGGATCTCGGCGAAAGTGCTGATCCGCAGAGCGGACCCGTCCCAGCCGATGCGGACGTAGGCCTGGTTCTTGGCGTCGCGGGCGCTCGGGGCGAACTCGGAGACGTCCTTGAGCATGCCGCAGAAGTCGTAGGTGGGCAGACTGACGGTCACGATGACCCTCCAGGTCGAAGGCGTGCGGGGGTGTGGGGGATCAGAACGGGGGTTCTTCGTCGAAGGCACCGCCCCTGGTGTCGCCGGCCGGCGCGGACGAGGCCCAGGGGTCCTCGAACCCGCCGCTGCCCGAGCCGGAGTTGCCGTGGGTCTGACCGGTGGGGAACCCGCCGCCGCCCTCGGCCCCGAACCCGCCGCCGGAGCCGCCGGAGCGGGTCATCTTCTGCACCTTCGCCGTGGCGTAGCGCAGCGACGGGCCGATCTCGTCGACCTCCAGCTCGATGACCGTGCGCTTCTCACCCTCGCGGGTCTCGTACGACCGCTGCTTGAGCCGGCCGGACACGATCACCCGGGCGCCGCGCTGCAGCGACTCGGCGACGTGCTCGGCGGCCTGCCGCCAGACCGTGCACGAGAGGAACAACGGCTCGCCGTCCTTCCACTCGTTCGTCGCACGGTCCATGAACCGGGGCGTCGAGGCGACCCGGAACTTGGCCACCGCCGCACCCGACGGCGTGAAACGAAGCTCAGGATCGGAGACCAGATTCCCGATCACAGTGAGCGTGGTATCGCCGGCCATCTCAGACTGCCTTCCTTGTAGAGGGGCGTCGGCCGGGTCGGCCGTGAGTCCCGGTCGGGCCGCCGACGTGCTGCCAGGCGTGCCCGTTGACGATGTTGCTAATCAGTGAGTCGCTGACGCCGTACTCGAGTGCGAGGTGGGTGCTCAACTCGCCGGCGGCGAACCGCGTCCGGATCGACAACACGGCCGCTTCGTCGAGCTTTGCCTGCGGCCGAGCCGACCCTCGCGGGGTGCGCTCTCGAGCCCACATGTCGTCGACGTTCTGCTGGCGGGTGCCGTAGTAGATATGTCGCGGGTTGCAGCAGGCGGGGTTGTCGCAGCGGTGGCAGGCCTCGAGCCCGTCCGGGCAGCGAACGCCCGTTGCGAGTTCGACAGCGAAGGCGTGCGCCGGTACCCGACCCCTTCCGGGGGAGACGTAGAACTCGCCGTGCCCCTTGGGGTGGAGGCTTCCGCCCCAAGGCCAACACTGCGTCGCGCCGCCTCGACTCACCTTCGCGTTGAACCGGGCAGCCGGCGTGGACGACTTCAGGTTCAGCGCCGGCTCAACAACCCTTCCTTGCGACTTTCGCCACCACCGCCCGTAGTGCTTGCGGCAGCGCCCCCTGCCGACGATGGGCGCACCGCAGGTGCCCTCATCCTCGACGCAGCCGGTGAGACCCTGCGCGCTGACGACATCCGGCACCTCGACCCCGCTCACGACCGGACCCCTCCCGTCATCAGGTGGAACCAGGCGCGCTCGGCAACCCGGCAGTCATACAGCGGGTCGTGCGGCGCCCCGTCGGGCAGAGGGATCTGGTGGTCCTCCAGGTACTGCTCGACCGGCACCCGCTTGTAGCCGGCACGCTGGAGCAGCACCGCCGTGTCGTTCAGCGGGTACGGCCCCTTCCAGATTTCCTCGCCGGGGAACGCGTCCAGCAGGAGGCGCGCCTCCACCGGCCACGACACGTGCGTGACGACGCTGTCGCGCCGGTCCTCGCCACCCCAGCTCGCGTACGTGGCCCGGAACCGGGCGATAAGGTCCGCGTAGTCGGCGCAGTTGACGGGGATGTGTTCGATCACGGGGAGGACGTTCTCGGCGACCCACGGGTCGACCGGACCGATGATCGGGCAGCGGTAGGTCGCCGCCGAACGCTCACCGGTGGCGTCGCAGGCCACCATGGCGAGGGCGAACATCTGTCCGGCCAGCCCGTTGCTCTCCCCGTCGATGGAGATCGCGTAGTACCCGCGGCTCATGCCGGCACCGCCGGGGTGGCGAGCGCCTTGGCGGCGTCGTACTGGTCGACGGCGTACCGGATGGCGTGGCACGCCCGCCGGTACGACCACGTCCACCCTTCGAGCTCCCACCGCCGGGCGTTGTCGAGCACGCCCTCCTGCTCCAGCTCGATGAGCAGGCGACGGGCGCTGCCCGGCGTCAGGAGGGCACCCTCGGTCTCGGCGTCGTCGACGATCGCCTCGGCGACCTCCGGGCGCGTCGGCCCGTCCTCGGAGGCGGAATCCTCGGTCGTCTGCCTGGTCTCGTGCGCGGCGAGCAGCGCCGGGTAGGACTCCCGGTAGGTCGCGAGCGCCTCCTGAAGGCGCTCGCGCAGCCCACTCTCGTCGTAGCCCCAGACGCTGCTACGTCCGCCCCGCAGCCTCGTGGCCCAGTAGTCGAGGTTGAGGCCGTACTCGTCGCCGCCGGAGCGGCGGAAGAAGTCGAGCATGTCGTTGTTGCCGGTGAAGATGTAGCCGCCGTCGATGTCGCCGCGCACGGCGAGGGCGCCGGGCCAGGTGACGACCTCGAACCCGGCGATCTCGTTGCGCGGGCCCCGGAACCGCAGGTGCCGGTAGAGCCCCTGGTCGAGCTTGATGGCCATGAAGTGGTTGGCCGTGTCGACGCGGAACAGGGCGGCCGACTTGGCGTCGATGTCGGTGCTCACCGACCTTCTCCTTCCGGTAGCTGGGCGATGTGGTTGGCCCACCAGGCCAGGACGGCGCCCCGGTTGGTGGGGATGAGCGGTTCGCTGCGCTCACCGCAGGAGCACGCGGCGATCAGCGCGGTGAGCTCCGGGTGCCAGGTGAAGCTGGGGTGGTGTCCGCGCCCGTCGTGCTCCGGGCAGAGCAGCGCGTCGGAGCGGTGCCGCATCCAGCCGCTCTCGCCCGGCCCGGTGGTGGCGTCGTAGCTGGCGACGCAGCCCGACCAGTCGCACCACCGCAGCAACCCCGGGTTGACCTGGGCTAGCCGCAGCACCTCGATGGCCTGGCTGATCCAGTGGTCCTTCTGCGGCGCGGTGCCGTCGAGCCACTGCTCGATCAGCCAGGGGAGTCTGTCGGGTACGTCGGTGAGCGCGTTGCAGTGCACGCCCCACAGGCCGATGGCAACCCGCTCGACGGTCGGCAGGTGCGCGATGCGGTCGCTCATGCCGCGAGCGCCCAGGCGGGGTTGGCGAGCGCCCGGCGCAGGGCGATCTCCTCACGCCACCGGGTGTTGAGCTGCTCGCTGTTTCCCGGATCGTCGATGTCGTCCTCCTCCCCGGGGGTGGGCAGGGCCCAGAAGCCGAGGATCTTGGACAGGTGCCGGACGTCCTTCCCGTACAGCCAGGAGCCGAGCCGCATGAGGTCGGCGAAGATGGGCGCGTCCTTGAAGGTGCCGTACCGCTGGCCGAGGGCGCACCGGTGGGGGTCGTTGACGTCGAAGATGTCGGGGTTGACCTCGTGGGGCCAGTCCGCGACGAGCTCGCCGTGGTGGCGGGCCTCCTTGTCGAGCTGGTCCATGAGCCGGGCGCCGGCGGCGACGGCGTCGCGCGCCGGGGTGGCGGCGATGAACACGGTGGTCACGCTGCGCTCCTTGCGGGGATGGCGGGGAGCACCTGCCCGGCGGGCAGGTGGCGGCGCGCGCCCCACGACGTGGAGCCGGCGCCCTTGACGTAGCCGCGGAATCGCTGGTTGACCTCGAGGTAGATCTGCCCGGCGGGCAGGATCCAGCACTTCGCGCCCCCGGCGGGGGCGGCGATCACGGGGAACTTGGCCAGCAGCGCGGTGTTGATCAGGGCGCAGCCGTGCGGCAGGGCGCTGGTGTCGACGCGCGACCGGGCGGCGTCGAGCTGGCGGACGGCCTCGGCGAGGACGTCGAGCTCGACGGCGCCGGGCACCCGCAGGGGCACCCGGGCCGCCGTGTCGACACCGGTGGTGCAGGTCAGCTCGTCACCGGCGGTGGCGAGCGTGACGGCCGCCGGCGCCCGGCGGGCGGCGGCGGCGAGCTTCTTGGCGTCGCCGGGGGCGAGTCCCAGCAGCGGGAGGTTCCCGGCGAGGGTCGGTGCGTCGGCTTGGCCGACGGCGGCGAGGTCGGTGGCGGTGCCGACGAGCCGGCGGCCCTCGGCGTAGATCCACACGTACCTGCTGGCCGCGATCGCGTTCTTGCCGGCGGCGGGCACCGCGACGAGATTCGTCAGCGCCTCGGCGAGGTTCTTGCCGATGATGCGCAGGGTTCCGGGGGCCGCCTCGGGGGCGGCGACGTGGACGAGTACGTCGTCGTGCTGTCCGGCCATCGCCGCCTCCTTCTCCAACTCAATACGTTCATAACAACATGTATGAGGTTAGGCCCTGCGCCCCGAGCCGTCAAGACAACATGTGTGTGGTTGTGGATGGGGTTCAGCCGGGAGCGGCCTCGACAACGAGGAGCCCCGCCGCCTGCGCGGCGGCCATGTCCAGGGCCACCGACAGCCGCACCGCGTGCGGGCGGGCGATGCGCCGACCGTCCACCCGCACCAGGTCGTCGCTGATCCGGCAGACCATCAGCGGCGTGCGCTCGCGCGGACGTACGGTGCGCGACACCCGCCCCTCCAGGGAGCAACGGATGGCCCGGGACAGGTCCGTGGCCGTGCGAATCGCCAGCCGAACGCCGTCGACGAGCACCACGCCGTCGCCCACCTCGACCCGCAGCGGCGGGCCGTCGTCGAGCGTCGGCACGCAGTACGGCAGCCGCGCCTGCGCGATCAGGGTGGCCAGCGCCGTCACGGCGCCTCCCCCGGCAGCAGCTCGGTGAGGGTGACCACGACCAGGCCGACGGGTCCGTACGGCGGCTTGGTGTCCAGCGCCTCCGGCGCCTCCCGCACGTGCGGACAGTCAGGACAGTGCAGCCGGGTCCCGTCGTCGGGCAGGAAGCCCCACCCGGGGTGCGTCCGGGTGCCGGCGATGAGGGTGTCCACGATGACCTTGGTGGCCTCGCGCCAGTTCTCGATGTCGCGCCGGCTGGTGCCGTCGCGCCGCAGCAGCACGGTGGTGAAGTGGACGACCGCGTCCACCCGGGCGCGGCTGACCTGGCCTACCGGCAGGCTGACGGTGCGCCCGTCGTGGGTGACGGCGGCGCGCGCGGCCTCTCTGGTCGCCGCGCGCCACAGCGTCTTGATCTTGTCCTTCTTCCGCCAGTGCAGGCGGGAGTTCATGGTCAGCCACTTCGGCTTCGCTCGCCAGGTGCTGCGGGTCTTGCCGACGTACAGCTCCCAGTCCCCGGGGGCGGGGATGGTCAGCGTCCACGACCGGGCGGTCGTCGTCGGGGTCACGGCGACTCGCCCGGGTCGGCCGCGAGGTCCAGCGCGTGGTCGACGGCGGCGGGCCCGGAGCGGGCGATCTCCGCCGCACGCGCCAGCGCGAAGCCGTTGGCGCGCAGCCGGCCCATGTCGGTGGCGATGCGGACGTCCTCGTCGGTCCACCGCCACCGGTTGCCCTTGCCGGGCGCGCGGTCGAGGGACTCGCGGGTGAGGCGCAGGTAGCGCCGCTCGATCCAGTAGTCGAGCTGCCGGTGCGTGACGCCGGGGATCGTGGGCCGGCGCGGGCGGGGGTGGGTCACGACGCACCCCCGGCACGGAAGAGCTTGTCGAGGGCGGCCCGCATGCCGCCGACGGCGGCCAGCACCCTCGAGGCGGGCAGCTCGTGGCGGCAGTCGTCGCAGCAGGGCTCGGCGGCGGCGGCGCACTCGCGGGCGTCGGCGCTGCGGCAGCCCGCGCACAGGACGTAGGCCGTGTGGGCGCCGAGTTCCGCGACGAGCTGCGACAGCGTCAGCAGCCCGTCGGGGTACATCGGGCGCTCGACCGCCGGAGCGGCGGGCGGCGCGGCGATGGGGGACATGCCGGTATCACCTCTCAAGGTCATACATAACAACATGGACGAGGTTAACGCTACCGGCGGGAGGGATCGACGGTCAATGCAACATGAACGAGGTTGAGTCACCCGTCCGGAGGGCTCACCTCCTCCAACCCGCCCGCGGAGGTCCGCCGCAGCACCACCGTCTCCGACGACGGACACCGCACCGGGTACACCGCCGGCCGCGACCGGGCCCGCCCCGACACCCGCCGGACCTCCTCGCGCTCCCGGTCCTCGGCGGCCCGGCGGCGCCACGCCACCAACAGGCCGGCCGCGACCACCCCCAGCGACAGCACCACCGACGCCACCAGCACGAACCGCAGCGCCGTCACCACCTCCGGATACACCGCCAACAGGTCACCCACCGTCGCGTTGCACAGGTCCAGCGGATCGCCCGGATCGCTCGACCAGCAGGCCCGCGTCACCGCTGCGCCCCCAACATCTCCGCGAAGTCCGGCCGGGTCAGCGCCCGCACCGCCGCCACAAACCCCGCCGGCAACTCCCTCTCCCACTCGTCGACCAGCTCGTCCACCCCCCGCACCCGCCGGTACACCTGCCCGGTGTGCTGCTGCGCCCGCGCGACCTGCGCCAGCGCGGCCACCCGCCGGATCCGTTCCACCGTCAGCTCGTCACTGACCCGCCCGAGCTCCCGCTGCGCCCGCTCCAGCGCCGCCTCACCGCCGCGCCGGACGGCGGCGAGGATCTCCTCGTGCGCCGCCGCCGCCCGCTTCAGCTCCTGCTCCGCGCTCACTGGCGGCCCCCGGTGCGCTCCGGCGAGTCGGGACGGTGACGCCCACCGGCGCGGCGCGGTCGCTGCAGCCACGCCAACGGCCACGACCGCCTCGACAGCGGGCCGGTCGGCACCCGCGCCCGCCCCCGGACCGGCGCCGGCCCCTCCGACGTCGGCCGCACCGCCACCGGCGCCGGCGGCAACACCGGCGCGATCGCCTGGGTCGCCTCACCGTCGGGCGCCAACGCCGGCACCCGCGCCGGCGGAGCCGGCCACCGCGGCGGCACCGCGCCGTGCCGCGCCGCCAGGTCGTCCGCGAGCGCCTTGATCGCGAGCGCCGCCTGCGCGTACGCCCTCGCCGTCCCCGCGTCCGCCGCCGACGCCCCCGCCGTCACGTACCGCTGGTAGGCCAGCAGCGCGGCCGGCAGCACCAGCTCCTGCACCGCCTGGAACCCCCGGTACAGCCGCACCGCCGGCGCCGGCCCGCACGCCCCCGCCTCCCCGGCCGGGGGGCCGGGGTGCAGCAGGTCCTCGTACGACACCGGCTGCCCGCCCTCCCCGACCAGGCGGTACCACTCGCCGCGCTTCGCGTCGGGCCGGTCCAGCCGCACCGCCGCCACTTCGCAGGGGTCGTCACCCACCAGCACGTAGCTCTCGTTGGCCGGCTCGGCCGTCAACCCCTCGCCCACCCGGGTCCTCTCCCCTTGCCGCTCGCCGTCCGGCGCGGGCACCTCGGGCGCGGCCTCGACGGCGACGTCCCCGGCCACCGGCCGGACCTCGGTGGTCACGCCACACCCACCGTCGGACGCACCGGGGGGATGCCCAGCGCCCACAGCACCCGGCCCAGCAACCACAAGGCCGCCCCGGTCTCGCCGGCGATGCGCGCCATGTCGAAGTCCCGCGCCGTCGGCACCACCCGGTCCAGGCGCAGCGACTCGTCCCGGCCCGTCGTGGCCGCCTCGGCCAGCCAGGCGAACGCGACGTTGCACTGCACCCACAGCGGGTACTCGCACGCCTGCTGGCACTCACCGCCCCGACCAGGGCGGTGGGCCGGGCAGATGCGCGGGTCGACGAGCTCCTCGCGACCGCCGTAGAACCCGGCCGCGAGGTAGATCGCGCCCGCCAGGGTGAACCCGGACGCCGGCGTGCCGAGCCCGGCGCCCCGGCTGTGGCCGCGCCGCAGCACCACCGAGTAGGCCCGCTCGATGAGCTGCGCCGCCGTCAACCGAAGGCGGTGCTCGTCACTATCCGGGCTCGGCAGTCGCGGGGCGGGTGACAGGGCAGTTACGGTCATCAGTGACCCCTTCCAGGTCAAGTGGGACATCCCCTTCGCGCGGGGGTGGCCTTTCGATCTGCGCGGTACGCCGAGGCCCGGCGCCCGCAGGTCAGTAGCGGTTGGCCCGGCGCCGGGAGTGCCGGGCCAGTTGCTTGCGGCTCGCCTCCTGGGCCAGCCGGATCGGGTCGTCCTCGACGGGCTGCGGACCCTTGTCCCGGGCGGCGGCCTGCGTGCCGCGACGGTCCAGGTAGGTGAGCACCTGCGTGACGGTCATCCGCCGGTGCACCCGCTCGATGCCCTCCCCGATGGGGATGCTGGGGGCGAACCCGGACGCGGTGTGCCGGCGCAGGTCCCGCAGCGGAATGTTGTACAGCTGGCTGACCTCTCGCAGCGTCATCAGCCGTACCTCGCCGCTGGCGCTGCCCCCCGTCACGCCACGGCCGCCTGCGGCACCACAACGGGCGTTCCGCCGCGCGGGCACCACCGTCCGCGGGGCCGCACCACGTGCAGGGGGATCCGACCGTCGGCGCGCGGGGCGTACGGGTACCGGCACCACGGGCACCGCTGGGGCTTGGGCGGCTCGAGGAGCGTCACGGGCAGCCGCAGCGCCGTGGCGATCCGCGCGAGGGTGTCCTCGCTGGCGCCGCGCTGACCGCTCTCGAGTTCCGAGTAGAAGCCGGGGCTGATGCCCACGGTGGCGGCGAGCTGAGCCTGAGTGAGCCTGGCCGCTTCGCGCGCCTCACGCAGCGCGTCGGGGTTGTGACGCAGGGGCTTGCGGGGCCGTCGGGTCTGTGACCTGGGAGGCATGCGGCAAACACTAACGCGAAGTGAAGCGAAGTCAAGCGCAGTGAGCGCAGTTTACTTCACTGCTCCGCCGGTGACCCCCGATCGACTGTCTTGCACAGTGAGGCTCAGTGAGCAGTCAGACTCGCCTCACTTAGTGGACTTCGCTAATATTCGCTGCGAGAATCCAGACCATGAGCGACGGCGGCGAGCAGCGGCCCGAGGGCCGACTGCTGGAGGAGGCGATGGCCCGCAAGGGCGTCAAGGCCCCCTGGGTGGCGGAACGAGCCGGCCTGTCCGACAACTGGGTACGCTTCATCGTGAGCGGTTCCCAACCCGTGGGACGGGGTATCCGTGCCCCCGTCGAAGCCCCAGCGGACACCCTCGCCCGCCTCGCCCGCGTACTGGACATCACCCCACAACAGCTCGTCGCCGCGCAGCGACCCGACGCCGCCGCCGAACTGACGGTCCTGCTCAGCCACCAGCCAACCAGCCTGCGCGACAAGCTCGAGGCCATCGTCAACGACCCCAACTGCACCAACGGCGCCCGCCGCGAAGCCGCCGCCTACCTCAGCGTCCTCGACGCCGCCGAACAGCTCGTCGACGGCGTCGAGGACACCCGGCGCGCCTCCTAACGACCACCCGCCCCATCGGGCGTCGGCGGCATGAACAGCGCCGCCGGCGGCGGACCCGACGGACGCCTCGGTTCCGGCCTGACCGGGATCACGCCCCCCTCGTCGTCCTCCTCGTCCTCCTCGTCGTCGACACCGTCCCCATCGACGCCCGGGTCGACCAGAGCCTCACCCGCCAGATCGGGATCCGCCGGCGGCCCCGGCAGGTCGACGGCGCGCGCACGCTGCTCCATCTCGTCCAGCCGCTCCCGCTCCACCCCGTCCCACAGGTGGCTGTACACGGTCAACGTGATGATCACCGTCGCGTGCCCGAGCCGGTGCTGCACCTCGATCGGAAGCATCCGGCCCACCAGGATGCAGTCCGAGGCGTGGGTGTGTCGGGTGTCGTGGATGCGGGGCCGCCGCCGCAGCACCCCCGGGCAGTCGCAGGTCGACACCTCGTTGATCCGCAGCCGCCGCGCCGGACCCCGGGGCCCGCGCGGCGGCGCCGCCGGCGGATGGTCGGCACACCGCATCGCCTCGGCCACCGCCGGGAGGAAGAACCGGTTCCTCAGGTTGTGCTTCGACCAGACCTTCCCCATCGGCGAAGGGAAGATCAGGTCCTGGGCGCGTAGCCCCTTGCACCGGCGAGCGAGCACGGCGGCCACCTCGCTGGACACGGTCACGACCCGGCGCGACGTGCGCGACTTCGGCTCGCCGATCACCCCGCGGGCCTTCAGCGCGCGGGTCACCCGGATCTCGGGGGCGTTGCCCTCGACGGTGACGTCGACCGGTCGCAGCACCAGGATCTCACCGAGCCGCAGACCGGTTCTGATCAGCACGAACCACAGGTCGGCGATCTCCGGCGGGCACGCGGCGTGGATGCGCTCGTGCTCCCACGGCCGCAGGTACATCCCCTCGAAGGGCTTCTGCTTGGGCAGCCCCACCCGGTGCCGGCCGGCACCGGCCGGTCGGGCCGCCGGGTTGACCTTCAGGTACTTCGGCACTGCCGAGCCCAGGACCATGTGCAGCAGGGTGTGCGCCCGGCGCACCGAGTTGCCCGAGATCAGGCGCCCCTCGGGGGAGTTCTTGCGGCGGTAGACCCGGGCGGTACGCAGGACCGCCACCCACTCCTTGATCGTCTCCTCGTTGATCTCGGTGAGGCGCTTGTGCCCGAGGTACGGCACCACCCACGAGGTGAGCACGGTGCGGTACCAGTCCAGCGTGCTGGGCTGGATGTCGTTCTCGTCCAGGTTCTCCGGGTCGGCCGGGGTGCGGGCCTTCAGCCACGTCTCGACCCAGTCGCGCAGCAGGGGGACGCCTTCGTGGGCGGGGTCCTCGACGGCGAGGATCTCGCGCATCACCTCGTCGCGGGTGATCCGGCCGCGGTGGGCCTCGACGAGCTTCTTGGCGCGGCCGGCGAGTTCCTCGGCCGCGTCCGGTTCGCCGTAGAAGGGCGCGCGCTGCATCGGTCCGCTACCACCGCCGAGGCGCCAACAAACCCTGACGCAGTTGTCGCGACGTTCCAGGTATGCCATGCCCGAACGGTACGAAAATCGGCCGCTCCCTCGGGAGCGCAGGGTTTGTCATGGGCTGCACTGGCGGGCACTGCGTGACACTGCAGCACCCCTCTGACCTCGCGGATGGGCTGTTCGCCCAGGTCAGAGGCCATGTAGACGTCCGACTGGGGGTCAAGGGGTCGTCGGTTCGAATCCGGCCGTCCCGACGCAGATCAGAGGGCATATCCGATCGATGGATATGCCCTCTTGTCATGCCTGGGTGACTAACTGAGTGACTACGCCTCAGCGTCGAAGATCCGATCCATCACCACGGCACCGCCGAGGAGTACCGGCCGCAGTTGATGCCGGTAGACGTTCTCGGTGACGGTTGTGCCGGAGTGCCCGCAGAGGTCTGCGATCTGCTCGATGCTGACGCCGCTGTCGGAGAGCAGCGAGACGAGGTTGTGCCGCAGCACGCGGGGGTGTCCAGCCGTGCGGGGCGAGGCCCGCTCTGGCGAGGACAGGGCGGAAAGCCCGCAGCACGTTGTGCCGATCGAGGGCAGTGCCGGTGGCGGAGACGAACGCGAGCCGGTCAGCGGAAGGCTGGCCCTGGTGCTCGTGGTCGGCGGCGAGCGCGGTGACGCACCGGGCCGGCAAGGCCAGGGTGCGACGAGATTTCCCGGTCTTGGTGTTCACCGTCGGCGCGTACCGAGCGCCATGAACATTATCGGTGGACGCCTGTGGACAGTGGTGGAATGTTCTAGTGCCTCGTCTTGGAACGTCGAACGGGTAATCCGTCGGTTTCTGAGGATGGATCGGGCAGGCTGTCTCCCAGCACTCGTGATGGGAGGTGATGGCCGGTGGGCAGACGGCCGGAGGTGTTCGTCCGACAGGTGTCGATGGCCGAGGGTCAGCGGTTGCAGAAGATCACCAGGACCGCAAGGGACCCGGTGAAGCTGCGGCGGGCGATCGTGGTGCTGATGTCCGCCCAGGGGCAGCCAGCCCCGGACATCGCCCACCTGCTGACGGTGACCGACGACTACGTGCGCGATGTGATCCACGCGTTCAACGAGCGGGGGTTCGACGCCCTGTCCCCAAAATGGAGCGGGGGCGCACCGAGACGGATCGATGAGCAGACCCGCGACTGGATCTGTGTCATCGCCCGGTGCGACCCCCGCTTCCTCGGCCAACCGTTCTCCTGCTGGTCGTTGGCCAAGCTGCGCGACTACCTCACCGCCGCCGGCTATGTCACGACGATCAGCGTCGAGACCGTGCGCCGTGTCCTGCACGAACGCGGGGTGACGTGGCAGGCCACCAAGACGTGGAAGGCCAGCACCGACCCCGACTTCACCTCGAAGATGCGCCGGATTCTGGACCTCTACGACCATCCACCCTCCGACGGCAGGGTGCTCTGCGTTGACGAGTTCGGGCCGTTGAATCTGCAACCCCGCCCCGGACGGGCCTGGCGACCCGTCGCACACCCGGTGCGACTACGGGCCACCTACACCCGCGACCAGGGCGTACGGCACATGATCGCCGCCCTGGACCTGGCTACCGGCAAGCTGCACTACCGCATCCGCGACCGCAAACGCTGGCGGGAGTTCCTGGCCTTCCTCAAGACCCTGCGCGCCCGCTGGCCCGACCAGAAGCTGTATCTCATCCTGGACAACTTCTCGCCGCACAAGCACCCCGAGGTCCGCGCCTGGTGCGCCGCCAACCGCGTCGACCTGGTGTTCCTACCCACGTATGCCTCGTGGCTGAACTGGATCGAGGCCGAGTTCGCCGCCGTGCGGTACTTCGCCCTCAACGGCACCGACCATCGCACCCACGCCGAGCAGGACGCCGCCCTCGGCGACTACATCCGCTGGCGCAACCAACGCGCCCGACCCAAGACCGGATTCGCCACCGGCTCCAAGATCCGCCACCCGGATTACCCGTTAAAGGCTGCATGACGAGGCACTAGCCGCTCAGATGGCCTGGTGAAACAGTTCGGTACGCGAAGGTAGCTCCTTCACCCCGAAGGGGTCATTCGACAAACGTGCCATCCGGCATCATGATTTCGTCGCGCACCAGCGGAGCGAACGCTGACCAGCCCCCGTCATCCACGGCCACCACGATGCGGATGCGCTCATCGCCGTCATCGAGGGCGTAGCTGACCACGGTGTACCGCTTGCCGTCCTCGCCGCCGACCTGGCGTATGTCCTTGTCGTCGAGCATTGCGCGCCACTCGCCATAGCTGACGCGTTGCCATTCCGCCAGACGTGCATCGGCGAGCCGCGCTGCCGTCTCCTTGTTCAGCCCCACGTACTCAGCCTCTCACCCCGACGACGCCCGCCCTCGGTCACGTGCCCGATGCAGGGGGTGAGCGCGAGCCAACATCGGCATCGCGGCGGCCACGAACCGAGCCCTCCGTGTTCCTCTACCGGGCGATGCGGCTACCCATCGTGCATATCAAACCGATTCCCGAACTGACAGTCCGCGCAGACTTCGGAGCGCACCGCGCCCGTGGCTGTCGACAGCAGTCGGGCCGGACGGGGAGGGTGGCGACGGGAGCGACGTCAGGGCCGGAACGGACGCACCCGTAGGAAGCGTGCGCAGAGCTCTCAAGCGAGCGTCCACTATGGGTAGGTCGATGGGCTGAGACCAGGGTTGAACCTGGGGCTAGCGCTACCCATCATGCTGCTCGCCCTTATCTTCTCGCTGATCTCCACCGCAGTTCTGACGAGAATCGACGAAGGAGGCAAGGTGGTCTGGACGAAGATGATCGTTGGCTCTGCCAGTGGGTGGGCTTTCCACCGTCGGCCCGTCGTGCACCTGCGCCCGTAGCTGCCGTAGCCGGGGGAACGGCAGGGTGACCCGGCGGGCCAGGTGGTCGACGCCGGTGCTGCCGCCGGTGCCGTCGCGGTTGCCCACCATCTTCGAGACCAGCGCCAGGTGGGTCACCTTCCACCGCCAGTAACCGTTGGCCACGTCGAGCAGGCTGTCGGCGAGGCGGTTGAGCACGCCGGCGGCGGGGCCGCGCGCGCAGACCTCGGCGACGCTGCTGCCGTGATGCTCGGTCAGCCGTTCGAACGCCCGGTAGAGGCGGCCCTCCTGCCGGCTGCCGCCGAGCAGCCGCGCGAGGACGCGGAACTGCGCCGACTGGGCGCCGCTGGCCCCGTCGAGGAACGGGCGGAACTCGGCGAAGTGGCGCAGCGGCAGCCGCTCCAGCGCGACCACCTGTTCGTGGAGCACCCGGAGCAGTTCGGTGGTGCGCTGGAGGAATTCCAGCGCCAGTTCGTCGTCCTCGGGTCCGTAGGGCGGCGTCATCGCCTCCGCTGCGGCGTCCAGGTCGAACGTGATCTGCTTGAGCCACAGCTCGCTGGCCTGGTGGGTGACGATGAAGAAGTGCTCGGCCAGGACCACCGACCGGCTCGCCGTGTCCGGGGTGCGGGGCTCCTGCAGGGACAGCAGCGTCTCGACGTGCAGGTAGTCCGCGTAGGTCAGGGTCGTCATCAGGCGGCTCCACGCCGGTCCCGGGCGAACTCGAGCAGCTCGCGTACGCCGTCGCGGAGCACCTGCGGCGCGACGCACATGGCGATGCGGATCAGGTGACGGGACCAGGGCGCCGGTTCGGCCGACGTGACCCGTCCCCGGGCGTCCAGGCGGGGCATCAGGGCGAACCCGGTGCCGGGTACCACTGCGACGTTCCTGGTCTTCAACAGGCCGGCGGCGAACTCCTCGGCGGACAGGCCGGTCGGGGCGATGTCGAGCACGGCGTACCAGCCGCCGGCCGGCAGTTCGGGCAGCAGGCCGGCGTCGTGGACGGCGGGCAGGACGTCGTCGCGGTTGGTGCGCACCATCGTGTGGTTCTGCCGCACCACGTGTCCCAACCGCAGTGCCTCCAGGCCCGCGTACTGCACGGGGGTCGACATCGCGATGAGGTTGGCCTCCTGCACGATCCGTACGGCCTGGGCGGTGCGGTCGGTGGCGGTGCTGAGGTATCCCAGCCGGTAGCCGGTCATCGCCAGGCTCTTCGAGAAGGAGTAGGAGCTGTGCACGATCCGCTCGGGGACCGGCACGTCGCGTTCCAGTGACGCGGTGGAGACGTGTTCGCCGTCGAAGACGAAGTGCTCGTACGCCTCGTCGCTGATGATCTGCCAGCCCCGGGCGCGTGCCATGTCGATCAACGCGCGCAGGGTCGGGGTGTCGAGGACGGCTCCCGTGGGGTTGGCGGGTGAGTTGATCAGCAGCACCCTGGTGTTCGCGGTCGCGGCGGCCAGCACCGACTCGGGATCGGTGCGGTAGTCGCGCCCGAGCGGGTAGAACACCGGGCGGAGGCCGGCGAGCAGGGCCTGCTGCAGGTGGATGGGCCAGTGCAGCTCCGGCAGCAGGATCTCCGCGCCGGGTTCGGCCACGGCCTGCATCAGGGCGGCCAGGCCCTGGCAGGAGCCGGGGGTGACGAACAGCCTGGAGACGTCGGTGTCCACGCCGTTCTCGTCGGCGAGTTTGCGCACCAGGCGTTCGCGGAGTTCCAGCAGGCCCTCGACCGCGGTGTACTCGGTGCGCCCGGTGGTCACCGCCTGCGCGAGGGCCTGTGCGACCTCGGGCGGCGGGGTGAAGTAGGGCTCGCCGACGTGCAGTTTGGTCACCGGGACACCGCTGACACGCTCGCGGTCGTCGGCCTCGCGGAAGACGCGGTGCAGTTGGGAGGAGGGGATCGTCGATGCGACCGGGGCGCCGTCCAGCAGGTGGGGTCGAGGGCTCGGCAGGGGCATGACCTCTCCGTTTCGGTCGTGGTGGCGGCGTGCGGAGGGCATCAGGAGGTGCGACCGCCGTCGACGGGAATCAACGCTCCGGTGATCCAGCCGGAGAATTCCGGGTCGAGCAGGCCGCACACCCAGCCGGCGACCTCGGCGGGCTGGCCGAAGCGGCCCAGGGGCGTCGCCGCGAGCAACGACGAGCGCAGCGTGGCGGACGCTGCGGCGTCCAGGCCCATGTCGTCCCACATCGGGGTGTCGACCGGTCCGGGGAGGACGGCGTTGACGCGGACGTCCGGGGCCAGTTCCCTGGCCAGTGATCGGGTGAGGCTGTTCAGGGCGGCCTTGCTGGCGCCGTAGAGGGACCGTCCCGGCATGGCCAGCACCCCGCCGACGGACGACACGTTCACCACGGCGCCCCGATGCTGACGCAGGTGGGGTAGCGCCGCGCGGATCAGCGCGGCGGGGGCGCGGACGTTGGTGGCCAGCAGGCGGTCGAAGTCGTCGTCCGTGGCGGTGTCGAGCGCCGCGAAGCGGGCCAGGCCGGCGTTGTTGACCAGGCCGTGCACCGTACCGAAGCGGGCCGTCGCGGCGGCCACGATGTGCTCGGCCGCGCCCGGCCGGGTGATGTCGGTGGCGATCACCTCGACGCGGTTGTCACCGGCGGCGGTGAGCTGGCGCAACGCCGCCTCACGGCGTCCGACCGCGACCACGGTCGCGTCGCGTGCCAGCAGGTGCTCGGTGATGGCGCGTCCCATTCCCGTGCCGGCGCCGGTGACGATCACGGTGCGGCCGGCGATGCCGTCGCCCGGCTCAGCCACGGCCGGTCACGCCCGCGCCGGGGTGGGGGACCGCGACGACGTGACCGGCCGGGGTGGCCGGGTGCTGCGGCGGGTGCGGCCGGGACGCGGGTCCGGTGACGCGATGAGCGGTAGCGAGCATGACCTCCGCCTCGACCGGGCTGGTGTGTGCGGTCCAATCTGTCGGCCGGCGGGCGGATCGGCATCCGTTCCGACAGAACTGCGCCAGATGCGGGCCGGCCGGGGTGGCGGCCTGTGACGATGCGGGGACGGTACGGCCTGTCGCTGCGCCGGGTGTCCGGATCCAGGACGGAAGGTGTTGCCGATGAGCTCGCCCACGGCCGGCGCCACGGCGCTCGACCTCGCCGACCCGACGACGTTCGTGCGCAACGACCCGCTCGCGTTCTGGTCCGAGGTCCGTGACCGCAGTCCCGTGTACTGGCACGACGGCCGGGAGGGGGGCCCCGGGTTCTGGGTGGTGTCGCGGTACGCCGACGTGCTCGCCTGCTACGCGGACGCGGCGCGGCTGAGTTCGGCGCGCGGTACGGTGCTGGACGTCCTGCTGCGGGGTGACGACTCCGCCGGTGGTCGGATGCTGGCGGTCACCGACCGGCCGCGTCACCGCGAGCTGCGGACCGTCATGCTGCGCGCGTTCTCTCCCCGGGTGCTCGGTGAGGTCGTCGGGCGGGTCGAGCGTCGCGCGCAGGAGCTGGTCCGGCGGGTCACCGGGGCCGGGGACTTCGACTTCGCCACCGAGGTCGCCGAGCATCTTCCGATGGGCACGATCTGTGACCTGCTGTCCGTCCCGGCGGCGGATCGGGCGGACCTGTTGCGGTGGAACAAGAGCGCGCTGTCGTCGGACGAGGCCGACGTCGACCCGTACGCCGCAGTGGAGGCCCGTAACCAGATCCTGCTGTACTTCGTCGACCTCGCGGAGCGGCGGCGGGCCCGTCCCGGTGACGACGTGGTCAGCATGGTCGCCACCGCCACCGTGGGTGGGGAGTTGTTGTCCGTCGAGGAGGTCGCGCTGAACTGCTACAGCCTGATTCTCGGTGGTGACGAGTCGTCGCGGGTGTCGGCGATCTGCGCGGTCAAGGCGTTCGCGGACTTCCCCGATCAGTGGCGGGCGGTGCGTGACGGGGGCGTCGCGGTCGACACCGCCGTCGAGGAGGTGGTGCGGTGGGCGACGCCGGCCATGCACTTCGCCCGGACCGCCACCACGGATCTCGAGCTGGGGGGTCGGCAGGTCCGCGCCGGTGACATCGTCACCTTGTGGAACCTGTCCGCGAACTTCGACGAGCGGGAGTTCGACCGGCCGGGCCGGTTCGCGGTGGAGCGTACGCCGAACAGGCACGTGTCGTTCGGCCACGGGCCGCACTTCTGTCTCGGGGCCTATCTCGGGCGGGCCGAGTTGCGGGCGTTGCTCACCGCGCTGGCCGGGGCCGTCCGTGGCATCGAGGTGGCCGGGTCGCCGCGGCGCGTCTACTCGAACTTCCTCAACGGCTACCACAGCCTCCCGGTCACCTTCGTGGGCCGCTGACCGGCCCGGCGGCAGCGGGGCGGTCTGCGGGGCGCGGCCCGGCCCGCCGACGCCCGACCGGTGCCCCGGCGCTCGGCTGTCGCCGTGGCCGGGGCCGCCGGTGGCCCGGTCGCTACGCCGACGCCCGCAGCGCGACCTTGTCGACCTTGCCGACGGCCGTGCGCGGGAACTCGTCGAGCGGCACCACGCGGTCCGGGATCTTGTAGGTGGCCAGACCGCGCTCGCGGAGGAACGACTTGACGGTCGCCGAGGTGACCGGCTCGTCCCGGAGGATGACGAAGGCGACGGTCTTCTCGCCGAGCGTGGGGTCGGCCACGCCGACCACCGCCGCGTCCCGGATCGCGGCGTGGGTGAGCAGGTGCTCCTCGACCTCCTCGGCGGGCACCTTCTCCCCACCCCGGTTGATGACGTCCTTGATGCGGCCGACGACGACGATGCTGCCGTCGGGCCGGCGGCGGACCAGGTCGCCGGTGCGGAAGTAGCCGTCGGGGGTGAACGAGCGACGGTTCTGCTCGTCGGCGCGGTAGTAGCCGCGGATGGTGTACGGGCCGCGTACCAGCAGTTCACCCTCGGCGTCGTCGGGGACGGGCCGGTCGTCGGGGTCGACGACGAGGATCTCGTCGTGCGGGGCGAGGGGGCGTCCCTCGGTGGCGAGGACGATCTCCTCCGGGTCGTCCAGCCGGGTGTAGGTCAGCAGTCCTTCGCCGACGCCGAACCACTGCGTCAGCCCGGCGCCGAGGCTGGTGCGTACCTCGGCGGCGCGGGCGGGATCGAACTTGGAGCTGCCGACCTGGAGTGTCAGGTTCGGCAGCCGGGTACCGGACCTGCGGGCGGCGTCGATCCAGAGCCGTACCACGGGTGGCACGAGGGTCGTGAGCGTCACTCGTTCCCGTCGCACCAGGTCGAACACCTCGTCGGGGCGGACGCTGGAGGTGAGTACGGCGGTGCCGCCGACCAGCAGGGTGCCGAGGACGCCGGGGCAGCCGAGGGCGGAGTTGTGGCCGATCGGGTTGACGGCCAGGTACACGCCGTGCTCGTCGAACCGCAGGGCCTCCGCCGTGGCGCGCATGTTGTAGGCGTAGTCGTCGTGGGTCCGGGGGATGAGCTTGGGCAGGCCGGTGGTGCCGCCGGAGAGCAGGAACAGCGCGGGTTCGCTGGGGTCGACGGCGGGCAGGTCCGGCCCCGGCAGGTGCAGGTCGGTCAGGGCGGTGAACTCCTCGGCGTCACCGCAGACCACGACGTGTTCCAGTGTGGGCACGTCGGCCCGTACCTGTCGGGCCAGTGCGCGGTGGTCGAAGCCTTTGACCTGGTCGGCGACGACCAGGGCGACGGCCTGCGAGTGGGCGCAGAGGTGGGTGAGCTCGACCCTGCGGTGTCCCGGCAGGGCCATGACGGGTACGGCGCCGATCCGCAGCAGCGCGTGGACCACCACGACGAACTCGGGCACGTTGGGCAGTTGGACGACGATCCGGTCCAACGGCGCGATGCCCAGGTTCGACAGCCCGCCGGCGACGGCGCGGGCCTGCGCCGCCAGGTCGGCGTAGGTGATCCGCCGTTCGCCACACACGAGCGCGGTCCGGTCGGCGTGCCGGGCGCAGGCCTCGTCGAGCAGGTCCCCCAGCGGTCGTCCCTGCCAGTAGCCCTCGCGGCGGTAGCGGGTGGCGAGGTCCTCGGGCCAGGGCACACATCCATCGAGCATCGCGTCCACCCCACAGGGTCGGTGAGCTGACCAGTACGGCGTGGCGACGCCGACGCTCCAGCGTGGCCCGGGTCGTGACGCCGGTGCCGGCCCGGTGACAGGGACGCGAAAGGGATCGTCCGGGGGCGTCCGCCCTGTCGTGATCCTTTCGCCGTCGGGTACCGGCGCGTCGGCGGGCGGCTAGCGTCGGTTCCCGGGCAGCGCCCGCGTACCCGGGGACCGCAGAGGACGGAGTGAGCAGGTGCCGACCGTTCCGGAGTTGTTCGAGTCCGTGGTGGCGCGTGCGGGGGACGACCCGGCGGTGGTCTCCGGTGCCCGCGTGGTCACCTACGCCGAGCTCAACACCCGCGCCAACCGGTTGGCGCGGGTGCTGGTCGAGCGGGGCGTCGGCGCCGACACCACGGTGGCGGTGGCGATGCCGAAGTGTGACGAGCTGATGGTGGTGCTGCTGGCGGTGCTCAAGGCCGGCGGCGCCTACCTCCCGCTGGACCCGCAGTATCCCGCCCGGCGGCTGGCGCACATGGTCGACGACGCCCGGCCGGTTCTGCTGGTCCGGTCGGTGGGGGTGTCGCTGGACCTCGGCGCGCCGGTGGCCGAGCTGGTGGTGGACGACCCGGACGCGGTGCGGGACATCGGGTCGCGGCGGGGCGACGACCTGACCGACGGGTGCCGGGCTGCTCCGCTGGACCCCCGGCACCTGATGTACGTCATCTACACGTCGGGTTCGACGGGGGCGCCCAAGGGTGTCGCCGTGACCCACCAGGGTGTCGCCGACATCGTGGCCGCCCAGTCCGCGTCGATCGCGCCCGGCCCGGGTGACCGGGTGCTCCAGTGGGCGTCGATCAGTTTCGACGCGGCGTTCTGGGACTGGTCGGCGGCGTTGCTGTCGGGGGCGGCGCTGGTCGTGGCCCCGGCCGAGGAACTGCTGCCCGGCGAACCGTTGCGCGACACGCTGCGCCGCCACGCGGTCACCCACGCGGTGCTGCCGCCGGTCGCGCTGAGCGTCACCGACCCCGAGGGCGTGCTGGTCGGCGGCACGCTGATGTCCACCGGTGACGCGTGCACGCCCGCCATGGTGGCCAGGTGGTCGCCGGGGCGGCGGATGTTCAACGGGTACGGGCCGACCGAGACGACGGTCGGGTCGACCATCGCCGGTCCCGTCACCGTCGCCGACGAGATCACCATCGGGACGCCGTGGTCGGGCAACAGCGTGTACGTCCTCGACGAGCGGCTGTGTCCGGTCCCCGACGGCCGCGACGGTGAGCTGTACCTGGCCGGTAACGGTGTGGCGCGCGGGTACCTGAACCGGCCGGGGCTGACCGCCGGTCGTTTCGTGCCGGACCCGTTCGGGCCGCCGGGCAGTCGCATGTACCGCTCCGGTGACCGGGGCCACCGCCGCGCGGACGGGCAGCTGGTCTTCTCCAGCCGGGGCGACGGCCAGGTGAAGGTCCGTGGTTTCCGCGTCGAGCTGGGCGAAGTCGAGGCGCGGTTGGCGGCGCATCCCGCCGTGGACGTCGCCGCCGTGGTGGTGGTCGGCGACCTCGCGGGCGCGCGCCTCGCCGCCTACGTCAGCACCGTCGACGGCGTCGAGGTGCCGGCTGCCGAGCTGCGCGCCCACTCGGCGCAGACCCTGCCGGAGCACATGGTGCCGTCGTCGGTCCGGGTGCTGCGGCGGCTCCCGGTCACTCCCAACGGCAAGATCGACCGTACGGCGTTGCGGGATCTCGCCGCGTCGACGGCGTACCGGGCGGGGGAGCGCGGCGGTGACGCGTCCGCGTCGGTGGAGCGCCGGCTGTGTGCGATGGTCGGGGAGCTGCTGGCGGTGCCGGAGGTCGGGCCGGGCGACAACTTCTTCACGCTGGGCGGTCACTCGGTGCTGGCGACCCGGTTGGCCGGTCGGATCCGCGACGAGTGGGGCGTCACCCTGCCGATGCGGACGGTGTTCGAGAAGGGCACCCTGTCCGAGCTCGCCTCGGCGGTGCGGGAGGCTACGGCAGGGTGACCGCGCCCCACTCGTGCGGTGGCACGTCCCGCAGGTGCCGGGTGAACTCCCACAGGTGGCCTTCGAGGTCGCGGACCAGGTACTGGCGCAGCCCCCACGGCTTGTCCGTCACGGGCTGGACGATGTCGGCGCCGGCTGCGGCGGCGCGGACGAAGTGCGCGTCGACGTCGGGCACCCAGACGATGACCTGTTTGCAGGTGTGCCCGCCGGCGCAGGCGCCGGTGTGCCGTCCGCCGGTCGACCGGACCATGACGATCCCACCGCCCGTGTCGAGGTCGGCATGGCGGATGGTCCCGGTGGCCGGCTGCCGGAGGAGCAGGCGGAATCCGAAGACGCCCACGAGCCAGTCGACGGCGCGATCGGGGTCGGCGTAGGCGAGTTCGACGACCACGTGGGGAAAGCCGCGAGCCGGGTCGTACACCGGGCCTCCTTCGTTGCGCGATTCCTTCCGGGAGGCTAGCCACGTCCGGTTGTCACCGGTGCGCGTGACGAAGCATTTGTGAAAGACGGCTGGGGTCGGGCCAAGGCCGCGTCCCGCGCCGAGCGGGAAGTGCGCGCCCCGGGGCGTCGTCGTTCGCGGCGTGACGGCTGTAACGGTGGTGATTGCAGATGCCGCCGGTTCGGCCCGGATCCGAGCATAAGGCACCGAGACAGCCGTACCGCGAGATCCGTCAACGACAGTGAGTGGGGAAAGAATGCGCACCATCGGCGGCCCCGAGATCTCCGGCAGCGCGCCGGAACGCGTCGCGGTGTCGATCGGTGCCGCCGCCACCCCCACGGAGCTGTGCGGGCGCGCCGGCCACGGATACCGCTGTGCCGTACCCGGCGCGGGCTGTCCCTCGTGACCACGCCCGGGGACGGCGCGGCCCACGACACTGCGATCCCCCCGCGTCTCGACGACGCCGGGCGTCGGCGGATGCTCGCCCTGGGGCACGGTGGACCCGCCGCCGCAGCCCCGACCACGGCGGCCGAGATGTTCGCGGTCGTGGCGGGACGTCTGCCCGGCGCGCTCGCCGTCGTCGGCGGTGCGCGGAAACTGACCTACGGCGACCTCGACCGCCGCGCCAACCGTTTCGCGCACCTGCTGGTCGATCGTGGCGTCGGTACCGACGACGTCGTCGCGCTGCTGCTGCCCCGCTCGGTCGACCTCGTCGTCGCCGTCCTCGGTGTCCTGAAGGCCGGCGCCGCCTACCTGCCCGTCGACCCCGGTCACCCGGCGGCCCGGATCCAGCGGCTGCTCGCCGACGCGAGACCCGCGCTGGTCGTCGACGACGCGCGGACGGTGACCGGCACCGGTGACCGGCCCGCGACCGCGCCGCAGGTCCGGCACCGGCCGGACCAGGCCGCGTACGTCATCTTCACCTCCGGCTCGACCGGCGAGCCCAAGGGCGTGGTGGTCAGCCACCGCGGCCTCACCGACCTGGTGGCCGCGCAGCGACGTCACCTCGGCCTCGGTGCGGGCAGCCGGGTCGCCCAGGTGTTCTCGCCGGCCTTCGACGCCTCGGTGTGGGAGATCCTCGGCGCGCTGCTCACCGGCGCCACGCTCGTCGTCGGGCCGGCCGACAACCCCTTCGGGGTGCTGACCGGCGGGGCGGCGCTCACCCACGCCACGGTCACGCCGTCGGTGCTCGCCGCGCTGCCCGCCGCCGCCGTCCGGGTGCCGACCCTGGTCGTCGCCGGTGAGGCCTGCCCCGCCGACCTGGCCGCGACCCTGTCCCCGGGCCGCCGCATGATCAACGCCTACGGCCCGACCGAGACGACGATCTGCGCCACCGTCAGCGACCCGCTGGCCGGCGCCGGCCCGGTGCCGATCGGCCGGCCGATCGCCGGCACCCGGGTGTACGTGCTGGACGACCGGCTCCGGCTCGTCCCGCCCGGCGTCCCGGGAGAGCTCTACGTGGCCGGTACCGGGGTGGCTCGCGGCTACCTGCACCGCCCCGCGCCGACGGCGGGCCGGTTCGTCGCCGACCCGTTCCTCGGCCCGGGGGAACGGATGTACCGCACCGGGGACGTGGTGCGGTGGTCGGCCGGCGGGCAGCTCGAGTTCGTCGGCCGCGCCGACGACCAGGTCAAGATCCGCGGGTTCCGGGTCGAACCCGGCGAGGTCGAGGCGGTCGTCGCGGCCTGCCCCGGGGTCCGCCGGGCCGCGGTGGTGGTGCGCGAGGACGGCCCCGGTGGCAAACGGCTGGTCGCGTACGTGGTCGGCGACGGGACCGGGGTGCGGGACTTCGCCGCCGGGCGGCTGCCCGAGCACCTGGTCCCCGCCGCGGTGGTGGAGCTCGACGCGCTGCCGGTGACCGTCAACGGCAAACTCGACCGGGCCGGGCTGCCGGCGCCGGTCGACGCCCGGACCGCCCGCGCGGCGCCCACCCGCTACGAGACCGCCCTCTGCGCGATCTTCGCCGACGTGCTGGGCCTGCCCACGGTCGGCGTCACGGACGACTTCTTCGACCTCGGCGGCCATCCGCAGCTCGCGATCCGCGTCGTCGGCCGGGTCCGCTCGACGCTCGGCCGCGAGGTGTCCCTGCAGTCCCTGTCCCGGAACCCGACCGCCGAGGGTCTCGCCCGCATCCTCGACTCGGCTCCCCAAGCCCGGCCCCGGCTGCGCCGGATGCCCCGTCCGGAGGATGCCTCGTGATCCCGTTGTCGTTCGCGCAGCGCCGGTTGTGGTTCCTGCACCAGATCGACGGTGGCAGCGCCTACAACAGCTCCATCGCGCTGCGGTTGACCGGCGACCTCGACGTGGCGGCGTTACGCGCCGCGCTGCGCGACGTCGTCGCCCGGCACGAGGTGCTGCGCACAGTGTTCCCGGCCGTGGACGGGGAGCCGCACCAGCAGGTGCTCGCCGTGCCGGACACGGTGGACCTGACGCGCATCACCGTCGACGAGGTCGCCGCCGCCGCGGCGTACCCCTTCGATCTGGCGCGGGAGGCGCCGCTGCGGGCGTCGCTCGCGGTGGCCGGTGACCGGGAGCACGTGCTGGTGCTGGCGATGCACCACATCGCCGTGGACGGCTGGTCGATGGGGCCGCTGGCCCGGGACCTCGCCGTGGCCTACCGGGCGCGCCGGGCCGGCGAGCCGCCCGGCTGGGCGCCGCTGCCGGTGCAGTACGTCGACTACACCCTCTGGCAGCGGGAGCTGCTCTCCTCCGGTGGGCTGCTCGACCAGCAGGTCGCCTACTGGCGGCGGGCCCTGGCGGGCCTGCCGGAGGAGCTGGCGCTGCCGGTCGACCGGCCGCGACCGGCGGTGGCGTCCTTCGCCGGTGAGGTGGTGGCGGTCGAGATCCCGCCGGAGCTGCACGCCCGCCTGGCCGCGCTGGCCCGGTCGCACGGGGTGACCCTGTTCATGGTGGTCCAGGCGGCGGTGGCGGTGGTGCTGTCGCGGCTCGGCGGCGGGGACGACATCCCGCTGGGCACCCCGACCGCCGGACGGATGGACGAGGCGCTCGACGAGCTGGTCGGCTTCTTCGTCAACACGCTGGTGGTACGGACGGACCTGTCCGGCGATCCGACCTGCGCCGAGCTGCTGGCCCGGGTCCGGGAGACCGGCCTGCAGGCCCTCGACCATCAGGACGTGCCGTTCGAGCGGCTCGTGGAGGAGCTCGCGCCGGCCCGGTCCACGGCCCGGCACCCGCTCTTCCAGGTGATGGTCGCCGTGCAGACCACCGGCGTGTCCCCGGTCGACCTCGGCGGGCTGCGGATGGAGCCGGTGCCCACCGGCCCGCCACCGGCCCGGTTCGACCTCAACCTGCAGCTCGTCGAGCGGCCCGGCGTCGGCGGGGTACGGGGCGGCCTCACCTACGCCACCGACCTGTTCGACGAGTCCACCGTGCGGGGCATGGTGGACTGCCTGCTGCGGGTGCTGGCGGCGATGGCCGGGGATCCGTCCGCGCCGGTCGGCCGGATCGACGTGCTGGGGCCGGCGCGGCGGCGGGAGCTGCTGGCGGCGGGTGACGGCGGCGCGGCGGCGGTGCGGGACGTGTCGCTGGGGGAGTTGTTCGCGGAGCAGGTGGCGCGGACCCCGGACGCTCTCGCGGTGGTCGACGGCGAGCGGCGGCTGACGTACGCGCAGGTGGACGTCGCGGCGGGCCGGCTGGCGTCGTGGCTGCGGGATCGGGGGGTGGGCCCGGAGTCGCTGGTGGGCCTGTGGCTGGACCGGTCGGCGGAGCTGACCGTGGCGATGCTGGCGGTGTGGAAGGCCGGTGGCGCGTACCTGCCGTTGGATCCGGACCATCCGGTGCGCCGGGTGCGGGACATGGTCGAGGACGCCCGGCCGGTGGTGGTGCTGTCGTCGCGGCCGGCGCCGGGGTGCGTGGCGCTGGCGGACGTCGAGCTGCCGGAGGCGGTCTGCGCCGGGGTCGCGGTGCGCCCGGAGCAGCCGGCGTTCGTGATCTACACGTCGGGGTCGACGGGCCGGCCGAAGGGTGTGGTGGTGCAGCACCGTGCCGTGGTCCACCGGCTGGCGGCGTTGCAGCGGGAGTTCGGGCTGTCGGCCGCGGACCGGGTGCTGGTGAAGACCCCGTCCGGGTTCGACGTGTCGTTCTTCGAGTACGTCTGGCCGTTGTTGCAGGGGGCGGTCCAGGTGGTGGGGCGGGCCGACGGGCACCGGGACCCCGACTACCTGGCCGAGGTGATCGTCGCCGAGCGGGTGACGGTGGTCCAGTTCGTGCCCTCGATGCTGCGGGTCTTCCTCCAGTCGCCGAAGGCGGCGGCGTGCACGGGCCTGCGGGTGGTGATCTGTGCCGGTGAGGCGTTGCCGCAGAACCTGGCGTGGGAGTCGGTGCGGGTGCTGGGCGTGCCACTGGCCAACCTGTACGGGCCGTCCGAGGCGGTGCTGTACTGCACGTCGGCGCTGATCGACGCCGGTGACCCGGTGACGATCGGTGGGCCGGTCGCGCACACCCACGCCTACGTGCTCGACGACCGGCTGCGGCTCGTCCCGCCCGGCGTCGCCGGCGAGCTGTACGTGACGGGTGCGGGGCTGGCGCGCGGGTACCTGCGCCGCTTCGGGTTGACGGCGGGCCGGTTCGTGGCGGACCCGTTCGGTGCCGGTGGGCGGATGTACCGCACCGGGGACGTGGTGCGGTGGTCGGCGGGTGGGGCGCTGGAGTTCGTCGGCCGCGCCGACGACCAGGTGAAGATCCGCGGGGTCCGGATCGAGCTGGGTGAGATCGAGGCGGTGGTCGCGGCCTGCCCCGGGGTGCGCCGGGCGGCGGTGGTGGTGCGCGAGGACGAGCCCGGTGAGAAACGGCTGGTCGCGTACGTGGTCGGTGACGGCGACGGGGTGCGCGACTTCGTGGCCGAGCGCCTGCCGGAGAACATGGTGCCGGCCGCGACGGTGGAGCTCGAGGCGCTGCCGGTGTCGGTCAACGGCAAACTCGACCGCGCGGCGCTGCCCGCGCCCGTCTTCGACGCGACCGGGCGGGGGCCGCGGACCCTCCGGGAGGAGATCATCGGCGCGGAGTTCGCCGCCGTGCTGGGGCTGGCCTCGGTCGGTGTCACGGACAGCTTCTTCGACCTCGGCGGCCACTCGTTGCTGGTGGTCACGCTGGTCGAGCGGTTACGGGCCCGGAACGTGGCGGTCGACGTGCGCACCCTCTTCGAGGCGCCCACCGTCGAGCGGCTGGCGGCGGTGGCCGGTCAGCCGGAGGTGACCGCTCCGGAGCCGGCGGTGCCGCCCGACGCCACCGTGCTCACCCCCGAGATGGTGCCGATGGCGGGGCTGCCGGCCGGTGAGGTGGCGGCCGTCGGCGCGGCGACCTGCGGCGGCGTGGGCAACGTCGCCGACGTCTACCCCCTCGCGCCGTTGCAGGAGGGCCTGTTCTTCCACCACCGGCTCGGCGACGCGGCCGGGGGCGACCCGTACGAGCTGCGGCTGGTGGTCCGGTTGGGTTCCGCCGCCGAGGTCGCCGACTTCCTCGCCGGCTGGCAGGCGGTGATCGACCGGCACGACATCCTGCGCACCGCCCTGGCCTGGGAGGGGCTGACCCATCCGGTCCAGGTCGTCCACCGGCACGCGACCCTGCCGGTCACCGAGCTCGGCCCGGACGACCTCACCCGCGTCGCCGACCCGGCCGACCGGGACCTGCCGCCGCTGGACCTGCGGCGGGCGCCGCTGATGGACGCGCACGTCGCCGGCGTCCGGGTGCTCCTGCGGGTGCACCACCTGATCCTCGACCACACCGCGCTGGGCGTGGTCCTCGACGAGGTGCGCGCGGTGATGCGGGGCGAGGCCGCCGACCTGCCGGCGCCGCTGCCCTACCGGACCTTCGTGGCCCAGGCGTTGTCCGGGGTCAGCCGGGCGGACCACGTCGCCTACTTCCGGCGGCTGCTCGCCGACGTCACCGAGCCGACAGCGGCCTTCGGGGTGCTCGACGTGCGCGGGGACGGCCGGGGCGCCACCCACGCCCGGGCCGTCCTCGACGAGGACGTGGCCGTCCGCGTCCGGGAGGCCGCCCGTCGTCGGGGGGTGACCCCGGCGACGTTCTTCCACGTGGTCTGGTCGCGTGCGCTCGCCGCCATGTCGGGCCGCGACGACGTCGTCTTCGGCACGATGGTCTTCGGCCGGCTCCGGGCCGGTGCCGGCGGTGACCGGGTACCGGGCCTGTTCCTCAACACCCTGCCCGTCCGCGCCCGGGTCGCCGGGGTCGCGGTGGCCGACGCGGTCGGCGCCATGCGTGCCCAGCTCGCCGAGGCGATGGTGCACGAGCACGCCCCGCTCGGGCTCGCCCAGCCGGTCAGCGGCGTGACCGCGCCGACGCCGCTGTTCACCACCCTGCTGAACTACCGCTACGGCGGGGACGTCACTCCCGTCTTCGACGTGGTCGCGGGCCGGGAGCGCACCAACTATCCCCTCGACGTCTCGGTCGACGACCTCGGCGACGCGGGCTTCCGGTTCAGCGTGCACGCCGTCGCGCCCATCGACCCGCAGGTGGTCTGCGCCGTGCTGCGCACGACGACGCTCGGTGTCGTCGAGGCGTTGGAGAACGTGCCCGGGCGGGACCTCGCCCTGGTGGACGTGGTCGCCACCCCCGTCCCGGACGACCCGGCCCGGCGGGGGCGGGCGGCGACCCTGGGGGAGGTGTTCGCCGCGCAGGTGGCGCGGTCGCCGGACGCGGTGGCGGTGGTCGACGGCGAGCGGCGGCTGACGTACGCGGAGGTGGACGTCGAGGTGGGACGGCTGGCGTCGTGGCTGCGCGGTCGGGGGGTGGGCCCGGGGTCGCCGGTCGGACTGTGGCTGGACCGGTCGGCGGACCTGGTCGTGGCGATGCTGGCGGTGTGGCGGGCCGGGGGTGCCTGCCTGCCGCTGGAGCCGGACGATCCGCAGCGGCGGGTGCTCGACGTCGTCGCCGAAGCCCGGCCCGTGGTGGTGTTGTCGTCGCGTCCGGCGCCGGGCTGCACGCCGCTGTCCGAGGCGGACCTACCGGAGGCCGGACCCGTCGGGGCCGGGTGCCCCGGGGCCGGGGTCGCGGCGGAGCATCCGGCGTACCTCGGTGACCCGGCGGCGCCGGGTGTGGTGCTGTCCCACCGGGCGGTGCTGAGCCGGTCGGCGGCGTGGCAGGCCGGGTTCGGTCTGTCGGCCACCGACCGGGTGCTCGTGGCGACCCCGGTCGACCACGTCTGGCCGCTGCTGCACGGGGCGACCCTGGTGGTGGCCCGCGCCGACGGCGCCCTGGCGGCGACGATCGCCGCGCGGCGGGTGACCGTGGCGCAGGTCGTACCGTCGGCGCTGCGGACCCTCGCCCAGTCGCCGGACGCGGGCGCGTGCCCGGACCTGCGGGCGCTCGGGTGCCTCGGTGCGGTGGCGCCGCCCGAGGTGGCCTGGCGGGCGGTGCCGGTCACCCCGGTGTACGACCCCACCGGGGCGACCCCGGTGGTGGCGGGACGCCCCCCGGCGGATGCGGCCCTGCGGGTGCTCGACGACCGGCTGCGGCCGGTCCCTGCGGGCGTGGCGGGGGAGCTGTACGTGACGGGGGCGGGGCTGGCGCACGGCTGGCGGGACCCGTCCGGGTCGACGGCGGGCCGGTTCGTGGCGGACCCGTTCGGTGCCGGCGCGCGGATGTACCGCACCGGGGACGTGGCGCGGTGGTCGGCGGGTGGGGTGCTGGAGTACGTCGGCCGCGCCGAGGACCGGGAGCGGAGGCCGGGGTCGCGGGCCGACGCCGACGCCCCGGCCGGCTGGGCACCGCCGGAGGGCCCCGACGAGCAGACGATCGCGGCGGTCTGGTCCGAGCTGCTCGGGGTCGACGACGTCGGCCGGTACGACGACTTCTTCGCCCTGGGTGGGCACTCGCTGCTGGCCCTCACGATGGTCGAGCGGCTGCGCAACCGGGGGCTCGACCGTACCGTGCGGATGGTCTTCGACCACCCGACCGTGGCCGGGCTGGCGGCCGGGCTGCCCGGCGGGCCGGTCGTCGCCGAGCTGCCGCCCTTCGCCGGGCTGACCCCGGAGGAGATCGACGGCATCGCGGCGGGCAACGCGAGCGACCTGCAGGACATCCATCCCCTCATCCCGTTGCAGGAGGGCATCCTCTACCACCACCTGCTGGCCCCGGAGTCCGACGGTTACGTGCTCTCCCACCTGCTCGCGGTGGACACCCGGGACCGGCTGGACGCCTTCCTGGCCGCGCTGAACGCCGTCGTCGAGCGGCACGACATCCTGCGGACGTCGTTCCACTGGGCGGGCCTGCGGCATCCGGTGCAGGCGGTGTGGCGGCACGCGACCGTGGCCGTGGAGGAGGTCGAGCTCGCCCGGCTGACCGGGGCGGTGCGGATGGACCCCTCGCGGCCTCCCTTGCTGCGGGTGCTGCTGGCCTGGGACGGGGACGGACAGCGGTGGCTGGCGCGGGTGCTGCTGCACCACCTGGTCGGCGACCACACCTCGATGGCGGTCGTCCACTCCGAGGTCGCGGCCATCCTGGCGGGCCGGGAGCTGCCGCGGCCGGTGCCGTACCGGGAGGCGGTGGCCCAGGTGGTGGCCGGCGGCCGGGCGGAGGACCACGACCGGTTCTTCACCGAGCTGCTGGCCGGGGTGTCGGAGCCCTGCGCCCCGTACGGCATCCTGGACGTGCACGGCGACGGTACGGCGCTGACCGAGGCGCGTGGCGCCGCCGACGGCCGGGCGGTCCGGGAGCTGGCCCGGCGCTGCGGGGTCCCCACCGCGGCGGTGGTGCACCTGGCGTGGGCGCTGGTGCTGGGCCGGTTGACCGGCCGTGACGACGTGGTCTTCGGGACGGTGCTCTCCGGTCGCATGCACGTCGGCGGGAGCGCCGAGCGGGCCCTGGGCCTGTTCGTCAACACGCTGCCGATCCGCGTCGACCCCGCCGGGCACACCGTGGGCAGCGGGTTGCGGGAGGTCCAGCGCCTGGTGGCCGGGTTGATCCGGCACGAGCAGGCACCCCTGGCGCAGGCGCAACGGTGCAGCGCGGTGCCCGCCGGGACGCCGCTGTTCACCAGCCTGCTCAACGTCAGGCGGCACGACCCGCAGGCCGGCGGCGCAGCGCAGAGCTGGACGGGCATCACCACGCTCGGCGGCGCGGGCGGCACGAACTACCCTCTCGTCACCTCCGTGGACGACAGCGGCGACGACCTCGTCGTGACCGTGCAGGCCCGGTCCCCGATCGACCCGGCGCAGGTGTGCGCGCTGCTGGGGCGGGCCCTGACCGCGCTGACCGGCGGCGACGACGTGGCACTCGACCGGCTGGAGATCGTGCCGGCGGTGCCGAGCCCGCCGGTGGCGACAGGCGTCGGCGGGAGCGTCCCCGAGGCGTTCGCCCGGCAGGCGCGGGCGACCCCGGACGCGGTGGCGGTGCAGCACGGCGACCGGAGCGTCACCTACACCGAGCTGGCGGCGCTCTCCGACCGGATCGCCGCCGGCCTGGTCCGGGCCGGTGTCCGGCGCGGCTCGCGGGTGGCCGTCAGCGCCGGCCGGGGCGTGGACCTGGTCGCCGGGCTGCTCGGCATCCTGCGCGCCGGGGCGGTGTACGTGCCGCTGGATCCGGCGGACCCGCCGGCGCGGCGGCGGTGGGCGCTGGCCGACGCCGACCCGGTCCTGCTGCTCGACGAGGCGACGCTGACCGCGCTGCTGCGCGCCGGGGCTCCGGTGGCGTCGTCGGGGGTGCCCGTGGGTGGCGCCGACGCGGCGTACGTGATGTACACGTCGGGGTCGACCGGGGTGCCGAAGGGGGTCGTGGTCGAGCACCGCAACATCGTTTCGCTGGTACGGGACAATGGTTTCCTGTCGCTCGGCCCCGACGACGCGGTCGCCTTCGCGGCGAACCCGGCGTTCGACGCGGCGACCTGGGAGCTGTGGGCGCCGCTGCTCAACGGTGCCCGGGTGGTGGTCGTCGACGAGTCGGACGTGCTGGCCGCCGACCGGTTCGCGGCGCTGCTCACCGCGGCGCGGGTGACGGTGCTGTGGCTGACCGCCGGGCTGTTCCACCAGTACCGCGAGCAGCTCGGTGACGTCTTCGCCGGCCTGCGGTGCCTGATCGCCGGTGGGGACACCCTCGACCCGGAGAGTGTGCGCCGGGTGCTGCGCTCCGGTGCCCCGCCGGTGTTCCTCAACGGGTACGGGCCCACCGAGAGCACCACCTTCGCGCTGGTCCACCGGATCAGGGCGGGGCGGTGGGACAGCGTGCCGATCGGCCGGCCGGTCGCCGGACGGCACGTGCACCTGCTGGACTCCCGGGGGCGTCAGGTGCCGCCCGGCGTGGTCGGTGAGCTGTACCTCGGCGGCGCCGGGCTCGCCCAGGGGTACCTGGGCCGGCCCGCGCTCACCGCCGCCCGCTTCGTCGCCGATCCGTACGCCGCCGACGGCTCCCGGCTCTACCGCACCGGGGACCTCGGCCGGTGGCTGCCGGACGGCACCGTGGAGTTCCTGGGCCGCAACGACGTCCAGCTCAAGGTGCGTGGTTTCCGGGCCGAACCCGGCGAGGTGGAGGCCCGGATGGGCGAGCACCCCTCCGTCGCCGCGTGTGTCGTCGTCGTCGCGGCGGACCGGCTCGTCGCCTACTGCGTGCCGGCGGGGGAGCACGGGATCGATCCGGCGGTGCTGCGCGACCACGTGGCCGCCCGGGTGCCGGCCTTCCTGGTGCCTGCGGCGTTCGTGGCGCTGGACTCGCTGCCGCTGACCCGTAACGGCAAGGTCGACCGGGCGGCCCTGCCCGACCTCGACGCCGGGGCCGTCGCGCGAGCCGACTACGAGCCCCCGCGCGCTGGCGTCGAGCGGCTGATCGCCGACATCTGGGCCGAGACGCTCGGCGTCGCCCGGGTCGGCCGCCACGACAACTTCTACGCGCTCGGCGGTCACTCGCTGCTCGCGGTGCGGGTCGCCGAACAGATCCGGGCGGGCGGGCTGGACTGCGACGTCCGCATGGTGGCGGCCACGCCGACCCTGGCGGACCTGGCGGCGGCGGCGAGCCGGGAGGCGCGGACGGGCGCGCCGACGCGCTCCGGCGGGCCGGTCGCCGGTCACCTCTACGACCTGACCTGGGGTCAGCGGGGCATCTACGAACACTTCCGGCGCAACGGGTTCACGATGGAGGCGGGCATCGTGCCGGTGCACTGGGTTCTGCCGCAACCCTGCCCGCCCGGGGCGGTGCGCCGCGCCCTGGACCATCTGGTGCACCGGCACGAGTGTCTGCGCACGGTCTACCTCGACGACACCGGGACACCGGTGGGGCCGGGCAATCCCGCGCCGGTGGGGCGGGTCCGCCAGCGGATCGATCCCGCCGGCCCGGTACCCGTGGCGTTGACGGACCGCGGGCCGGCGGAGGTGCTGGACGCCGCGGCCACCCTCGATCCGTTCGCCGCGTCGGCGTTGCAGGTGCAACTGATCCGTACGGGTGCGGGGGTGGTCGCCGTCGCGGGCGGGATCTCGCACATGGCGGTGGACACCTTCGGTCTCACCACCCTCGAAGCGGAGTTCCGGCACTGCCTGCGCGCGGCTCTCGCCGGCGCGTCCGTCGACGGCCTGCCACCGGTTCGGCAACCGCGAGAGCTGGCCGAGGAGGAGGCGACCCCCACCGCGGCGGCGGCCGGCGCGGAGGCGATGCGGTACCTGCGGTCGCTGCTGGAGCGGGCGCCCCGGATCTACCTCACGGCGGGGCAGCCACGGTCACAGCTGCGGGTGTCCCAGGTGCGGGGCATCTCGTGGCGCCTGCAGCAGGCGGTCGACCAGGTGGCGAAGGAGTGCTCGGCGGCGGTGCCGGCGGTGCTGGAGACGCTGGTGGCGGCCCTGCTGGCCGCGCACACCGGTGAGCCCCGGGTGCTGCTGCGGACGCTGCACGCCCGGCGGCACTGGTTCTCCGGTGTCTCCTACGTCGCCCCGCAGTCGCTGCCGTCGCACATCCTGCTCGACGTGCCCGCCGGCTGCTCGTTCGGGGAGTTGCTCGACCGGGCCCGTGCGGCGCGGGCGGAGGCCGCCGCGCGTACCGACTTCGACGTCCGCGACATGCTCGACCTGCATGCCGAGATCGGTGCCGGCGTCGGCCGGTTCCCGGACGGTTTCGTGCTCTTCAACTGTTGGGACGCGGAGCCGGCGGTGCCGGGCGCGGAGCCGGCCGGCCCGCGGCCCGCGCAGCTCGAGGTCCGGCCCGAGGCGGACATGCTGCTGGACATGCAGGCCGAGATCGCCTGCGGCACGCACGCCGTGCCGGGCGGTATGTGGATCAAGTTCGGCTTCAGTGAGGCACTCATCGGCACCACCGCGCAGGCCTTCCTGCACCGCCTCGAGCTCTTCGCCGAAGCGGTGTCGGCCGGTCCCGGCGCGCCCCTCCCCACCCTGACAAGCCTAGGAGTGAGCCATGCAGCACCCCACCGTCAGCAGGGAACTGCTCGTCCTGGGTGAGGAACTCGAGATGTACGCGCCCAGCGAGCACGAGGCGGACTTCCAGTACCAGGAGATCTTCCGGCACGAGTGCTACGACCGGTTCACCCTGCGGGACGAGCCGGCGATCGTGGACGTGGGCGCGAACATCGGCCTCTTCACGGTCTTCGCCAAGCGGCGCTGGCCGCAGGCGCGGATCCTCGCCTTCGAACCGGTGCCGGCCACGGCGGAGTACCTGCGCCGCAACATCGCGCTGCACGGCCTGCGGGACGTGACCGTGGTGCGGGAGGCGCTGGGCGACACCGACGGCACCGAGATCACGATGGTCAACTACCCGAACCTGCCGGGCAACTCGACCCGTTACCCGCAGGACAAGCAGCTCCAGATCGACGCGGTGGCCCGCCGTCACCCGGACTGGGACCTCGTCGAGCAGTACCGGGCCGAGCGGGTGACGGTGCCGCTGAGCCGACTGTCGTCGCACCTGTCGGGGCTGCCGCACGTCGATCTGCTGAAGGTGGACGCCGAGGGGGCCGAGCTGGAGATCCTGCGGGGCATCGCGCCGGAGCACTGGCCGGGCATCGACAACGTGGTGGCGGAGGTGCAGGACCTGCACTCCCGGTTGGAGGCGACCCGGGCGCTGCTCACGGAGCGCGGGTTCCGCTGCGAGGTGGAGCCGTCCCCGATGGTCTACCCCGAGATCCGGACCTATCTCGTCACCGCCCGCCGGCCGGTCTGAGGGCGGCGTGCCGGCGAGCCGGGGCAGCGTCGGTGTTTGCCCCCGTTACGGATCGTATCCCTGCGTTGACGCGGCTCGCCGGGGATAGCTTTGCGACTCATGGATGTTGCACCCGTGCTGTGCGGCGACTTCACCCTGGACCGCCGGGCAGCGGAGAGCTACCTGCGACGGAAGGACGGGCAGCTGGCGGCGCTTCCGCGCCGGCCTGACCGGACCGCGCACGAGCAGGCCCGGGCCGAGGCGGTGCACGCCGACGCCCGCCGGTTCCGGTCCGAGTTCCTCGGCCTGCACGCCGAGTCGGTGTACGACGACCTGACCGCCCGCCGCACCACGACGCCCCGCCTCGGTGAGCTCGCCCACCGGGCGGGGGTCGCCTTTCCCGGGCTGGCGCCGACCGCCGCGCAGATGGCCGAGGAGGCCGGCCGGCCGCAGGCCGCCAAGGAGGGGCGCGAGATCGACCAGGGGATCCTCTTCCACGCGCTGCTGTCCGCGCCGGTCGCGGGGGCGCACCTGGTCGAGGCGATGTTGCGGCCCACCGCGCGGGCGGTGGGACTGCGGGAGCGCTACGAGAGGACGGGCCGGGTCGAGCTCGACGCGGCCCGGGTGGAGCGGCGGGGCTCCGCCGGGCACGTGACGATCACGAACGTCGGCTGCCTCAACGCCGAGGACAACCTGCACGTGGCCGACGTGGAGACGGCCGTCGACCTGGTGCTGCTGGATCCGGCGACCCGGGTGGGCGTGCTACGGGGCGGCCCGATGACCCATCCCCGCTACGCCGGCCGGCGGGTCTTCAGCGCCGGGATCAACCTCAAGCACCTGCGCTCGGGCGAGATCTCGTTCATCGACTTCCTGCTGCGCCGCGAGCTCGGGTACCTGAGCAAGATCGTACGCGGGGTCGCCGGTGTACGGCCCCGGACGGTGCAGAAGCCCTGGTTGGCGGTGGTCGACACGTTCGCCATCGGGGGCGGCGCCCAGATCCTGTTAACCTGTGACCGAGTGATCGCCGTCCGTGATTCCTGGATCAGCCTGCCCGCCGCCCGGGAGGGCATCGTGCCCGGCGTGGCCAACCTCCGGCTGACCCGCTTCGTGGGCTCCCGGGCGGCCCGCCGCCTGATCCTCGGTGGGGCGCGGATCCGGGCCGGTGAGCCCGAGGGTGGTTTCTTCTTCGACGACGTGGTCGACGAGCCGGCGGTGGACGCCGCGATCGACGCCGCCGTCGCGGACCTCGCCACCCCGGCCGTGGCCACCAACCGCCGGATGCTCAACCTCGCCGAGGAGCCCGTCGACGGCTTCCGTCACTACCTCGCCGAGTACGCCCTGGAGCAGGCGGTGCGCGCCTACAGCCCCGACGTCCTCGACAAGGTGGCCGCATTCCACTGACCGGTGCCCCAGGGGCAGCATCTGCCCCATCTCGGGGCAAACATCGACAAACTTCTTGCCGGCGCGCTGATTCCGCCGCAATGATTGGTGGCAGCGAGCGAGACGCTCCCGGCTGTGATCGAGGCTCGAGCACGGGCGCTCGACTGGGGGGAAGGCTAGGTCGTGACCCAATCCATCGTGGCCTGTGAGACGTGCAGGAAGCAGATCGACCGATCGAGCTCCGTCGCATCGAGCACCTCGGCCCGGTACTGCTCGAACGCCTGCCGGCAGCGCGCCTACCGGCTGCGCCGCAAGGTCGGCGGTGCCACGGTCGCCGGCTCCGGCCCACGGTCGACGCACCTGAGCAGTTTCGTCGGCCGCGTCGACGAGCTGGTCGAGTTGCGCAGGCTGCTGCGGACCACCCGGATGCTGACCCTGACCGGTCCGGCGGGGGTGGGCAAGTCCCGGCTGGCGGTGGAGCTCGCCGACCAGGAGCGCCGGGGCAGCCGCTGCGACGTGGTCGTCGTCGAGCTGGGTGACCTCCGCGCACCGGCCGACATCGCGGAGCGGATCGCCGAGGCGATGGGGGTCGCCGTCGACGAGGCGGAGCCGGGCCCGCCCGAGCCCGGCCCGGACACCCGGGACCGGCTGCTGGTGCTCAACGACTGCGAGCACGTGCTGGACGCGTGCGCGCCGATGCTGACCACACTGCTCGTGCGGCTGCCGGTCCTGCGCGTGGTGGCCACGACCCGGGAGGCGTTCCGGCTGCCCGGGGAGCTGGTCTGCCCGGTGCCGCCACTGAGCCTGCCCGACCCGGAGGCGGGCGGCGCGGCCACCCTCGATCCCCGGTCCGACGCGGTCCGGCTCTTCGTCGACCGGGCCCGCGCGGTCACCTGCGGGTTCGAGCTGACCGAGGAGAACGCCGCCCACGTCACCAGCATCTGCGCCCGGCTCGACGGTCTGCCGCTGGCCATCGAGCTGGCGGCCCGGCTCGTCCGGTCCTTCCCGCCCGCCGAGATCCACGCCCGGCTCGACGACCGGCTGGCCCTGCTCACCGCGGGCTGGCGGACGGCCGACAAGCGGCACAGCGGCATGCGCGCGGCGTTCGACTGGGGGTACGAGCTGCTCACCTCGGCGCAGCAGGCGCTGTTCCGCCGTTTGTCGGTGCTGTCCGGGCAGTTCTCGCCGGAGGCGGTCACCGCCGTGGCGGCCGGTCCCGACGTCCCGGCGGCGGCGGTGCCGGAGCTGCTCGCCGACCTGGAGGCCAAGTCGCTGATCGTCTCCTGTGCCGACCGTGAGGGCCGGGCCCGGTTCCGGATGCTGGAGTCGATCCGGGTCTACGCCCGCGAGCTGCTGGTGGTCCGCGACGACGTCCGGGCCATCCAGGAACGCCTGATCGGCTGGCTGGCCGCCCTGGCGGCCCCGCTGTGCGACACGGCGGTGGTTCCCGCCGCGGCGCTGGCGGCGATCGTGGCCGAGAGTGACAACTTCGCCGCCGCGCTGGGCATGTTCGTGGACCCGACCGACGAGCGGCAGCTGCTGCTGGCGGCGGCGCTGGCCTGCACCGAGGTCTGGGGTGGACTGCGGACCGACGCCGACCGCTTGCTGCCCGACACGCTGCGCCGGGTCAGCCCCCGGTCCCGGTACCGCAGCGTGGCCGTCGGCGGAGCCGCTGTCCTCGCGGCCCGCAACGACGACGCGGAGACCGCCCTGCGCCTCGCCCACGACGCGGTCCAGGTGGAACGGGACGGCCCCGCCCGGCCCGCGCTGCTGAGCCGGCTGCTGCTGGTGCGGTCGGTGCTGCTGGCCGAGGCCGGTGAGCCCGCGCGGGCGCTCGCCGACCTGAGCGAGTGCCTCGGCATCAGCCGGGCCCGCACCGACGCGCTGATGACCGGCGCCGGGCAGAGCGCTCTCGCGCGGGTCCTGCTGCAGACCGGTGACGTGACACGGGCCGCGGACGTCCTGGCCAACGCCCGACCGTACCTGGAGGGTGCCGGCGTGCCCCGGTGGCTGCGCGAACACCTGCACACCACCGCCGGCCTGATCGCGCTGGAGGACGGTCAGCTCGGCGCCGCGCAGGCCGCCTTCACCAGCTCGTTGCAGTCCTTCCAGGAACGGTCCGTCGACGCGGGCGTGACCATCGAGGGGCTGGCCGTCGCCGCCGTCCGGTCGGGCCGCTACGAGCTGGGGTTGCACCTGATCGCCGTCGCCCGGCGGCTGGGCGCACCGTACGCTCCGGCGTGGTGGCGCGACCGGGTGGCCGCCGCCACCGCGGAGGCGATCCGGAAGGTGCCCGCCGCCCGGGCGAAGGCCGCCCTCACCTCCGGCCGGGACCTGCCACGGCACCAGGTCTCCACGCGGACGCTCGGACTGCTGAGGTCGTCGGCCGGGAACCCCGCCGGGACCCCGGAGGTGGCCGGTGGCGCGTCGTTGAGCCGCCGGGAGTGGGAGGTGGTCGCCCTGGTCGTGGAGGGACGGACGAACCGGCAGATCGCCGCCCGCCTCTTCCTGTCGGTGCGGACCGTCGAGACCCACCTCAGCCACATCCGGTCAACCCTGGGGCTGCGGTCGCGCAGCCACCTCGCCGCGTGGGGCGCGCAACACCAGTCCTGCGCCGCCGCGGCGGGGCCCGGCCCGTCGCCGTCGTTGCGATCCGCGTGACCGCCGTAACGGTGGCGAATGCAGATGCCCCCGGCCCGCACCGGCCAGCAGTATCGGGCACGGGGCCACCGCACCGGGGGATCCGTCAACGACTGTGAGTGGGGGGCGATGCGCACTCTAACCATCGGCGGCCGCGAGATCTCCGACACGACGGACGCCTATGTGATCGCGGAGATCGGCCACAACCACGAGGGTGATCTCGCCACCGCCGAGACGTTGGTCCGGGCCGCCGCCCGGGCCGGGGCCACCGCTGCGAAGCTCCAGAAACGCGACAATCCCAACCTGTACGTGTCGAGCATGTACGACATGCCCTACCCGGGGGTGAACAGCTACGGCGCGACCTACGGCGAGCACCGGACCGCCCTGGAACTGGGGCTGGAGGAGTACACGCACCTGGCCAAGGTCGCCGCCGCCGTCGGCATCGACTTCATCGCGACCGCGTTCGACGTCGCGAGCGTGGACTTCCTGGCCCAGCTGGGCGTGCCCGCCATCAAGATCGCCTCGGCGGACCTGACCAACACCCCCTTGCTGGCCTACGCCGCGAAGGTCGGCGTGCCGCTGATCGTCAGCACCGGCGCGGCCGACCTGGCCGACGTCGTCCGCGCGGTCGAGACGATCGTGCCGATCAACGCGAACCTCGCCCTGCTGCAGTGCACCGCGATCTACCCGGCCGTACCGGCCGATCTGCACCTGGCCGTGATCACCACGCTGCGGGAGACGTTCCCCGACCTGGTCATCGGATTCTCCGGCCACGACACCGGCACGGCGGCGAGCAGCATCGCCTACGCGCTGGGTGCCCGGGTGGTGGAGAAACACTTCACCCTCGACCGTCGTGGGCCCGGCAGCGACCAGCACTTCTCGCTGGAGCCGCCGGACCTCGAACGCCTGGTGCAGGACCTGCGCGTCACCCGCGAGTCGCTGGGCACGGGGGAGAAGCGCCGGCTGCCGGCAGAGCTGCCCGCGCTGCACAAGATGGGCAAGAAGCTGGTGGCGGCCCGCGACCTGCCGGCCGGGCACCTGCTCACCGGCGCGGACATCGCCATCAAGTCGCCGGGCGACGGGCTGCCGCCCTACCTGCTGGGCGACCTCGTCGGGCGCCGGGTGCGCGCCCCGATGGCCGCCGACGAGAGCTTCCGGTCCGACTCGACCCGCTGAACGGAGCCGTGCCATGCACATCGACCTCACCGGCGAGGTCGCGGTCGTCACCGGCGTCCTCGGCCGGCTCGGGCCGGTCTGGGCGCGGGCGCTGCTCGACGCCGGCGCCCGGGTGGTCGGGCTGGACCTGGCCGAGACCGCCTCCCGGCGGCTCGAGGAGGCGCTGGCGGGCGGGGACCGCGAGCGGTTCACCCTGGTCGGCGCCGACATCACCGACCGTGGCGCGCTCGACCGGGCGCTGCGGCGGTGCGTGTCGGTGGCGGGACCACCGACGATCCTGGTCAACAACGCGGGCATCGACCAGCCGCCGTCGGCCGACGGGCAGAGCCGGCTCTTCGGTGACCTGCCCGACGCGCCCAGCGCCGAGGTGCTGGAGGTCAACGCGCTCGGGACCCTGCGGGTCTGCCAGGTTTTCGGGTCGCACATGGCGAGCCGTGGCAGGGGGTCGATCGTCAACATCGGCTCGCTCTACGGGGGGCTGGCCCCCGACCCCCGGCTCTACGCGCACCTGCCGATGGACCCACCGTTCCTCAAACCGCCCGCCTACGGGATGTCCAAGGCGGGGGTGGCGGCGCTGAGCCGCTACCTGGCCGCCCTGTGGGGGCCGCACGGCGTACGGGTCAACACCCTGTCGCCCGGTGGGGTCCTCGGTGAGCAGGACGAGGTCTTCCGGGAGCGGTTCAGCGCCCGGACACCGCTGGGCCGGATGGCCCTGCGGGGCGACCTCACCGGCCCGCTGCTGTTCCTGGCATCGGGCATGAGCGCCTACGTGACCGGCACCGAGCTGCTCGTCGACGGCGGATTCAGCTGCTGGTGACCGGCGACCGGGAGGAGTTGCCGATGGGACCGTACCCGGGCTGGTTGCCCACCTCCGAGTTCACCCGCGTGCTCGCCGGAATCGACGGGACCGGTGACCGGTGCGCCGCCTTCGCCGCGATGTGCCGGGTGAACACCCTCTACGCGGTGATGCGCGCGGGCTCCGGCCACCTGGGGTCGAGCTTCAGCGCGGCCGACGTCGTCAGCAGGCTCCTGCTGGCCGAGCTGCGCCGGCCGTTCACCGCCGACGGCGACCTGTACTTCTCCTCCAAGGGCCACGACGTCCCCGGTCTCTACGCCGCCATGATCGGACTCGGCGTCCTCGACGAGGGCCTGCTGCACCGGCTGCGCCGCCTCGGTGGGCTGCCCGGGCACCCCGACGTGCACACCCCGTGGATGCCGTTCAACACCGGGTCGTTGGGCATGGGCGTGTCGAAGGCGAAGGGGCTGATCCTGGGCGACCGGATCCGGGGCCGGTCCCGGCGGGTCTTCGTGCTCACCGGCGACGGCGAGCTGCAGGAGGGCCAGAACTGGGAGGCCCTCGCGGGCGCGGCCCACGCCGGCCTGCACGAGCTCACCGTGCTGGTCGACCACAACACGTTGCAGTCCGACACCTGGGTCCGGGACGTCTCGGACCTCGGTGACCTGGTCGCCAAGTTCCGGGCCTTCGGCTGGGGGGTGCTGCGCTGCGACGGCAACGACAGCGCCGAGGTCGGCGGCGCGCTGCGGGAACGGGCCGCGCGGTTCGGCGCCGGGCCCGCCGTGATCATCGCCGACACGGTCAAGGGCGCGGGGTGCGAGCTCCTCGCCGCGACCTCGATGCCCGAGGGCGAGTGGCGGTACCGCTACCACAGCGGAGCCCCGGCCCTGTCGGAGTACCTGATCGCCCACGAGCAGCTCGTCACCGCGGCCGACGAGGTGCTCGCGCGGCACGGCCTGGATCCGCTCCGGCCGGCCGGCACCGACCTGCCACGGCGTGCGGCGGGCACCGCCCCACGCCTGCCCCAGGTGTACGGCGAGGCACTCACCGCGCTCGCCGCGACCGACGAGCGCGTCGTCGCCCTGGACGCCGACCTGCTCCTGGACACCGGCCTGGGCCCGTTCGCCGAGGCCTTCCCGCAGCGGCTCGTCGAATGCGGCATCGCCGAGCAGGACATGGTGTCGATGGCGGGCGGGCTCGCCGCCGCCGGTCTGCTCCCCTTCGTGCACTCGTTCTCCTGCTTCCTGCACGCGCGGCCGAACGAGCACATCTACAACAACGCCACCGAGGGCCGCCGGATCGTCTACGTGGGGTCACTCGCCGGGGTGCTGCCCGCCGGTCCGGGCCACTCACACCAGGCGGTACGCGACGTGTCAGCCGTCGGCGCCGTACCGGGCCTGCTGGTGCTCGCCCCCGCCGGACCCGCGCAGGTGCGCGCCGCCGTCGGGTTCTGCGCGACCGCCGAGCAGAGCGTCTACCTGCGGCTGGAAAGTACGCCCGTCCCCCCGGAGGTCGCCGCGCTGCGCCACCCGCTGCCGGCACCGGGCCACGGTGCCGTGCTGCGCCCCGGCGGCCGGACCGTCGCGCTCGGCGCCGGCCCGCTCGTGCTCGGCCAGCTGCTGCGCGCCGCCGACGTGCTGGCGGCGGAGGGCGTCGACCTCACCGTCGTCGACCTGCCCTGGCTGAACACGGTCGATCCGGGCTGGCTGGGCCGGCTGGCCGGGGCGGCCGACCGGATCCTGGTGGTGGAGAACCACCTCGGGCACGGCGGCCACGCGGACACCGTGGGCCGTGCCCTGCTCGAACTCGACCTCCCAACGCCGCCGCGGCTGCGGGGCCTGGGCGTCAACGGGGTGCCGGTCTGCGGCACCGACGACGAGGCGCTGCACGCGCACGGGCTGCACGCCGAGCAGCTCGCCGCGGTGGTCCGGGCCTGGCCGTCGTCCCCGGCTCCCGATCGGCATCCGTCCCGTCCCACCAGAAGGAGCTGAGCAGTGCACACCGCGCGCCACGAACTCATCCGTCCCCCGGCCGCGCACGTCGACGGTTTCCGGCGGGTGCTGGCGGAGTACAGCCCGAGCTGCCTGGTCGTCGACGCCCGCGCCCGCGACGGCGGCATCGGCGGGCTGACCCCCGTCACCGACACCCACCGGATCGCCGGGCCCGCGTTGACCGTGAACCTGTCGATCGACGACCTGGTGGACTGCATGCCGGTGCTGGCCCTGGCCCAGCCGGGCGACGTCGTGGTGCTGGCCGCCCGGCAGTCGCGGACGACCGCGATGTGGGGGGCCCTGATGTCCACGCTCTCGCAGAAGGCGGGGGTCGCGGGCAGCATCGTCGACGGCGCCATCCGCGACGTCGACGAGATCCGCGACCTCGGCTTCCCGGTCTGGTACCGGTCGACGGTGCCCCGGGCCTCGCCGTCGGCGGTGCACGGGCGCACCGAGCCGGTGCAGGTCAACGTGCCGGTCGTGGTCGGCGGCGAGGTGATCCACCCGGGGGACATCGTCGTCGCCGACGTCAACGGGGTGGCGGTGGTCCCGGCGGGCGACGCGGAGGCGGTGCTGGAGGCGACCCACGCCCAGATCGACAAGGAACGCATCGTCCGCGAGAAGATCGCCTCCGGCATGTCGCTGCCCGAGCTGCTGGCCGAGTTCGGGCACCTGTGACCACGGTGGAGGGTCACCGACCCGGCGGGGCGCTGGGTTCCTTCGCGGACCCCTCGGCGGCGCCCGCGACCTGGATCTGGCGCGACGGGGCGCTGGTGCCGTGGCGGGAGGCGACCGTGCACGTCACCTCCGTCGGGCACGCCTCGGTCGCGGCCGTCTTCGAGGGGATCAAGGCGTACCGCGCCGTGGACGGGGACCGGTTGCTGGTGTTCCGCCTCGACGACCATCTCGAGCGGTTGTACGAGTCGGCGCGGTTGTGCCGCACCGTCATCCCGTTCCCGCCGGACGAGTTGCGCACGGCGGTGCTGGAGACGCTGCGGGCCAACGGGTACCGCGACGACACGTACGTCCGGCCGTGGGCCTTCCCGCGCGGCCTGATCCGGGAGCAGATGGTGCCGGCCGGGGTGGAGTGCGAGGTCGTCATCGACACCTGGCCGTTCACCAGCCACCTCTTCCGGGAGCGGGCCTGCCGGGCCGGGGTGAGCACCTGGACGAGACCGGGTGACTCCCAGCTGCCGGCCCGGGTGAAGGCCTTCTCCAACTACCACAACGGGCGGCTCGCGGTGATGGAGGCCCGGGTCAACGGGCACGACTGGCCGGTGCTGCTCAACGACCGGGGCCAGGTGTCCGAGGGAGCCGGCGCCTGCATCGCGCTGGTCCGCCGGGGAACCGTCGTCACCCCCTCGCTGACCAGCGCGTTGCTCGCCGGCATCACCCGGTCGACGGTGCTGGACCTGCTGCGCGACCTCGGGGTCCCGGTCGAGGAGCGGGAGGTGGACCGCACCGAACTGGCCCTGGCCGACGAGGTGTTCTTCGTGGGGACCGGGTGGGAGGTGCTGCCGGTCGGGACGATCGACGGGCTCGTCGTCGGCGACGGTGGCACCGGGCCGGTGACGGCCCGGCTGGAACGCGCCTACGCGGACACCGTCCGGGGTGTGCTGCCCGCCCGGCCGGGCTGGCTCACGGAGGTGCCCCGGTGACGGGGGTGGGACGTCCGTGCGGGTCGTGACGGTGCGGGAGCACGGCGGCAGCGAGGTGCTCCGGGCGGAGATCCGACCCGATCCGGTGCCGGGCCCGGGTGAGGTGGCGGTCGCGGTGCGGGCGTGCGGCGTCAACTTCCACGACGTGTACGTGCGGTCGGGGCTCTACCCGAGGCCGCTGCCGGTCGTGCCCGGTCTCGACGGCGCGGGAGTCGTCGAGGCCGTCGGCACCGGGGTCACCGAGGTCGGCGCGGGTGACCGGGTGGCCTGGGTCGACGGCACCGGCGGCAGCTACGCCGAGCGGGTGGTGCTGCCCGCCGCCCGGACGGTGCCCGTACCGGACGGGGTGTCCTTCGAGCAGGCGGCCGGTGTCGCCCTGCAGGGCATGACCGCGCACTACCTGACGCACGACACCTACCGGATCGAGCGGGGCGACACCGTCGTCGTGCACGCCGCGGCGGGGGGTGTGGGGCTGCTCCTGGTGCAGTTGGCCAAGCTGCGGGGCGCGACGGTCGTCGCGGTGGCGTCCGTACCGGACAAGATGCGGCTCGCCGCGGCGGCCGGGGCCGACCACGTGCTGCACCCGAGCGAGGATCTGGCCGGACGGGTGCGGGGGCTCACCGCGGGTGCGGGGGCGGCGGCCGTCTACGACGGGGTCGGCCGGGCCACCTTCGACGCGAGCCTCGCCAGCCTGCGTCCCCGGGGCACGCTGGCGCTCTTCGGCCAGTCCAGCGGGTTCGTCGCGCCGGTGGCGCCGCAGCGGCTCAACGAGGCCGGTTCGGTCTACCTGACCCGGCCCAACCTCGTGCACTACACCGCCGATCGGGCCGAGCTGCTCGGCCGGGCGGGGCAGGTGCTGCGGTGGCTCGCCGACGGGGTCATCGACCTGCGGATCGGTGGCCGGTACGCCCTCGGGGCGGCGGCGACCGCGCACGCCGCGCTGGAGTCGCGGCGGACGAGCGGGAAGCTGCTGCTGATCCCGTGACCCGCCGGTGCGGCGTCACGGCGTAACGGCGGGATTCGACGTTGTTCGCCCCGGGCGGTGACGCGAAGCATCACAGACAGGTCAGGGCCCCGGACATCGGACACTACGCCAGGAGTGCATCGCGTGACTGTTGCTCGTGATCGAACCCTTCGGCTGACCGATGCGCAGGAGGGCATGTGGTTCGTCCACCGGCTCCGCCGGGACGGCGTCGAGTACTGGCGCGGTGAGGTCGTCGAGATCCACGGGCCGGTCGACGTCCCGCTGTTCCGCCGGGCCGCCGCGCTGCTGGTCGCCGAGGACGAGACGACCCGGCTGCGGATCGTCGAGACCCCGGACGGTCCCCGGCAGTTCCTCGGTGCCGCCGCCCCGGTGCGGACCCTCGACGTCAGCGGCGAGGCCGACCCGTGGCAGGCCGTCCTGCGGCACACCCGCGACGAGGCCGGCCGGCCTGCGGACCTGGCGGCCGGCCCCAACGTCACGACGACCCTCTTCCAGGCCGGCGGCGACCGCTTCTCCTGGGCCAGGGTGGTGCACCGCTGCGTGCAGGACGGCCACGGCGCCCTGGTCACCGCACGCCGGATGGCCGCGCTCTACACCGCCCTGGTCACCGGCGGCGACCCCGGCGCCCCGCTGCCCGGTATCCGCGCCCTGCTCGGCGCGCAGGAGGTCTACCACCGCAGCGCCCGGTTCGGGGAGGACCGGCGCTACTGGCGCGAGCAACTCGCTGGCGTCGCGGAGCCGGTCACCCTCGCCGGCCGGATGGCCTCGGCCGGTGGCGTACCCCTGCGGCACGTCCGGGAGCTGTCGGTCGCGCACACGGACCGGCTGTTCGAGGGCGCCCGCCGGCACGGCGTACGGTGGTCCGCCGTCGTGCTCGCGGCGACCGCCCTCTACCTGGCGCGCCGCACCGGCGCCCGGGAGGTCGTGCTCGGCGTGCCGGTGGCGGTCCGGTACGGCGACGAGGTGGCGGCCACCCCCGGCGCGGTCTCGACCGTGCTGCCGGTCCGGCTCACCGTCGACCCCGCAGGGTCCGTCGCCGGGCTGCTGCGGCACACCGGTGACCGGCTCGCCGAGGCGCTGGGCCACCAGCGGTACGGGATCGAGCGGATGAGCCGCGACCGGGGCGCGGCGCACCCCGACCGTCGGCTCTACGGGCCCCTGGTCGACGTGGTGTCGCCCCCGCAGGGGATCGCCTTCGCGGGCGCGCGGGCCACCGTCTCGAGCATCACCGACGGGCCGGTCGACGACGTGTCGTTCGTGGTCCAGGACCGGCGCCGGGTCGGCGCGGGCCTGCGCCTCGACCTCGCGGCGAATCCCGCGCTCTACAGTGGTGCCGCGCTCGCGGCGCACGCCGAGGGGTTCGTGGGCGTGCTGGACCGGTTGGCCGCCGCTGATCCGCAGGCCCCGCAGGCCGCGATCGTCGCGGCGGTCCCGGCCGGGACGCCGCCGGTCGTCGACGCAGGCAACGGCACCGGGCGGCCCGGGGAGGGCCTGCGGCCGGTGGACGGGGCGCGGGAGCGCCCGGCCGGGCCGGCGCCGGGGTCCGGGACCGCCGGCCGTGGCCCGTCCTCGCCGCTGGAGGAGGTGCTGTGCGCGCTCGTCGGCCAGGTGCTCGGTCGGGCGTCGGTCGGCGCGACGGAGAGCTTCTTCGACCTGGGCGGTGACTCGCCGCTGGCGGCGCGGCTGGTGGGCGACGTGCGCTCGGCTCTCGGGGTCGAGGTGCCGTTGCGGGTGGTCTTCGACCACCCGACGGCCGCCGCGCTGGCAGCGTGGGCCGGCGCCGGTGGGCGGGCCCGGCCGAGGATCGTGCCGCTGTCGTTCGCGCAGCGGCGGTTGTGGTTCCTCGGCGAGCTGACCGGGTCGGACGGCCTGTACGACATCCCGAGCGCGGTGCGGCTGGTCGGGGAACTGGACGTGGCGGCGCTGCGGGCCGCCCTGCGGGACGTGGTCGACCGTCACGAGGCGCTGCGCACGGTGTACCCGGTGGTGGCCGGTGAGCCCTACCAGCGGGTCGTCGAGACGCCGCCGGACCCCTTCGACCTGCCGGAGGACCTGCCGCTGCGGGCCTCGTTGACCCGGGCGGGCGACCGGGAGCACGTGCTGGCGCTGACGGTGCGGCACATCGCCGGGGACGGCTGGTCGATGGGGCTGCTGTGGCGGGACCTGTCGACGGCGTACGCGGCGCGGCGGCAGGGGCACGCGCCCGGCTGGGCGCCGCTGCCGGTGCAGTACGTCGACTACACCCTGTGGCAGCGGGAGCTGCTGGGATCCGGGGACCTGTACGCCCGGCAGGTCGCCTACTGGCGCGACGCCCTGGCGGATCTTCCCGAGGAGGTGCCGCTGCCCGTCGACCGGCCCCGCCCGGCGCTGCCGTCGCACCGGGGTGGGCTGGTCCCGATCGACGTGCCGGCCGGCCTGCACGCGAGACTGACCGCGCTGGCCGGATCGCACGGCGTGACGATGTTCATGGTGTTGCACGCGGCGGTCGCCGTGCTGCTGGCCCGGCTCGGCGCGGGCACGGACCTGCCGATCGGCACCCCGGTCGCCGGCCGCACCGATCCCGCCCTCGACGACCTCGTCGGGTCGTTCGTCAACACCCTCGTGCTGCGTACCGACCTCGCCGGCAACCCGTCCTTCGCGGAGGTCCTCGGCCGGGTCCGGGAGGCCGGGCTGGGCGCGTTCGAGCACCAGGACCTGCCGTTCGAGCGGCTCGTCGAGGAGCTGTCGCCGGTACGGTCGCTGGCCCGGCACCCGCTGTTCCAGGTCATGGTGGTGCTCCAGAGCACCCCCGAGGTGCTGCCCGACCTCGCCGGCCTCCGGGTCGAGGCGCTGCCCCCGGGCGACCTGGGGGCCAAGTTCGACCTCAGCTTCCAGTTCGACGAGAAGGTCGGGCTGGGCGGCGGGCTGCTCTACGCGGCCGACCTGTTCGACCGGCACACCGCGGAGGGGATCGTCACCCGGCTCGTGCGGGTGCTGGACGCGGTCAGCGCCGACCCGTCGCGTCCGGTCGGCCGGATCGACCTGCTCGACGGGGCCGAACGCCACGAGCTGCTGGTGCGGCGCAACCGGACGGCCCGTGCGGTGCCCGCCACCACCGTGACCGAGCTCTTCGCCGACCAGGTGACGCGGACCCCCACCGCCGTCGCCGTGACCGACAGCCGGGGCGCGCTGACCTACACCGAGCTGGACGCGCGGGCCAACCAGGTGGCCCGGTTGCTGGTCGACCGGGGCGTCGGCCCGGAGTCCCTGGTGGCGGTGTGGATGGAGCGGGGCAGCGACCTCGTGGCCGCCCTGCTGGGGGTGTTCAAGGCCGGCGGGACGCTGCTGCCGCTGGACCCCGGTCATCCCGAGCAGCGGGTCCTGGACACCATCGCGGACGCCGGACCGGCCGTGGTGTTCAGCGACCGCGTGGTCCCGGGCGGCGTCGGCCCCGCCGACCTGGCGGGACTGGGCACCGGGCCGGTCGGCGACCGGGGTCTGCGCCCGGCGCACGCCGCCTACGTCATCTACACCTCCGGGTCCACCGGCCGGCCCAAGGGTGTCGTCGTCGAGCACCGCAACCTCGCCGCCTACCTGTGCCGGGCCCGGACCGTCTACCCCGGGGTGGACGGCACGGCGCTGGTGCACTCCTCGGTCGCCTTCGACCTCACCGTCACCGCCCTCTACACGCCGCTGGTGTCCGGGGGGACGGTGCACCTGGCGGAGCTGCACGACGACGACGCCCGCACGGCGGGCGCCGACTTCATGAAGGTCACCCCGTCGCACCTGGCCCTGCTCGGCACCCTGCCCGAGCAGGTCTCGCCGCGCCGTGCCCTGCTCGTCGGTGGTGAGGCGCTGACCGGGGAGGCCCTGGCCGGCTGGCGGGAGCGGCACCCGGACGTGCTGGTCGTCAACGCGTACGGCCCGACCGAGCTGACCGTGAACTGCCTCGACCACCGGGTGGAACCCGGCGAGCCGGTCCCGGCCGGACCGGTGCCGATCGGGCTGCCCTTCTGGAACACCCGCGTCTACGTGCTGGACGGGATGCTCCAGCCGGTTCCGCCGGGGGTGCCCGGTGAGCTGTACGTGGCGGGTACCGGGGTGACCCGTGGCTACCGGGGCCGCGCCGGGCTGACCGCGCAGCGGTTCCTCGCCGACCCGTACGCGGTGGGGGAGCGGATGTACCGCACCGGTGACCGGGTGCGGTGGACCGCCGCCGGGGTCCTGGAGTTCGTCGGGCGCGCCGACGAACAGGTGAAGATCCGGGGCTTCCGGATCGAACCCGCCGAGGTCGAGGCCGCCGTCGCGGCCTGCCCGGGGGTGACGCGGGCGGCGGTCGTCGTCCGGGAGGACTCGCCGGGGGACAAACGCCTGGTGGCGTACGTGGTGGGCGGCGGCGCCGAGGTGCGCGCGGAGCTGGCGCGGCGGCTGCCGGACTACCTGGTGCCGTCGGCGGTGGTGGTCCTCGACGCGCTGCCGTTGACGGTCAGCGGGAAGCTGGACCGGCGGGCGCTGCCGGCGCCGGTCCACGAGACGTCCGGGGGCCGCCCGTCGACACCGCGCGAGGAGATCATCTGTGCCGTCTTCGCCGAGGTGCTGGGCCTGCCGTCGGTCGGTGTCACCGACGACTTCTTCCACCTGGGCGGGCACTCGCTGCTGGCGGTGACGCTGGTCGAACGGCTGCGCTCCCGGGACGTGCCGGTCGACGTGCGGACGCTCTTCGAGGCGCCGACGCCGCAACGCCTGGCGGCGGTCGCCGGTGGCCGGGAGGTGGCGGTCGCCGAGGGGTTCGTCCCGCCGGACGCGTCCGAGGTGTTGCCCGCGATGGTTCCCCTGGCCGGGTTGTCCCGGGACGAGCTGGCCACGGTGGTCGCCGGGATCGACGGTGGTGCCGCCGCCGTCGCGGACGTCTACCCCCTGGGACCGTTGCAGGAGGGGCTCTTCTTCCACCACAGACTCGCCGACGCGACCGCGGGCACGACCGACCCGTACGTCGTGCGGCTCGTCCTCGGGTTCGGCTCAGCCGAGGAGGTGGCCGCCTTCATCGCCGCCCTGCAGGTCGTGATCGACCGACACGACATCCTGCGGACCACGCTGGAGTGGGAGGGCATCACCCACCCCGTCCAGGTGGTCCACCGCCGGGCGGTCCTCCCGGTGACCGTGGTCGACGACCTGGCCGGCGTCGACCTGGTGGACGCGGAGCTGCCGCCGCTGGACCTGCGTCGCGCGCCGCTGATGGCCGCCCACGTGCACGGCACCCACGTGCTGCTGCGGATGCACCACCTCACCCAGGACCACACCACCCTGGAGGTGATGCTGACCGAGGCGCGGGCCGTCCTCGACGGCCGCGCCGCCGACCTGCCGGAGCCGCTGCCCTACCGGGCCTTCGTGGCGCAGGCGCTGCTCGGGGTCAGCCGGGAGGAGCACACCGCCTACTTCACCCGGCTGCTCGGGGACGTCACCGAGCCGACGGCACCCTTCGGCGTGCTCGACGTGCACGGCGACGGCCGGGACGTCCGGCACGCCAGGGCGGTGCTCGACGACGGCCTGGCCGCCCGGATGCGGGTGGCGGCCCGGACGCTGGGTGTCACCCCGGCGACGGTGTTCCACGTGGTGTGGTCGCGGGCCCTCGCCGCCATGTCGGGCCGGGGCGACGTCGTGTTCGGCACCGTCCTCTTCGGCCGGATGCAGGCCGGAACGGGCGGCGACCGGGTCCCCGGCCTGTTCATCAACACCGTTCCGGTACGCACCCGGGTCGCCGGAGTCGGCGTCGGTGACGCCGTCCGGGTGATGCGCTCCCAGCTCGCCGAGACCCTCGGGCACGAGCACGCCCCGCTGGGCCTGGCGCAGCGCGCCAGCGGCGTGGCCGCGCCCGCGCCGCTGTTCACCGCGTTGTTCAACTACCGCTACAACGAGACGTTCCTGACCGGCACCGGGGTCGGCTTCGACCTGGTCGCGGTCCGCGAGCGCACGAACTACCCGCTGGACGTGTCGGTCGAGGACCTGGGCACCGGCTTCGGGTTCACCGTGCACGCCGTGCCCCCGATCGACCCGGAGGTCGTCGTCGCCGTCCTGCGCGCCACGACCGCCGCGGTCGTGCGGGCACTCGAGACCGAACCCGGGCGGGACCTCGGCTCGGTCGACGCGCTCGACGGTGACCTGCGCGACGAGCTGCTGTCCCGGCGCAACGACACCGCCCGGGACATCCCCGAGGTGACCATCGCCGAGCTCTTCGCCGAGCAGGTCGCCCGCGCTCCGGACGCCGTCGCGGTCGTCGACGGTGACCGGCGGCTGACCTACGCCGCGCTGGACGCCGACGCGAACCGGCTCGCGTGGCTGCTGCGGGACCGGGGCGTCGTCCCGGACTCGCTGGTCGCCGTGCTGATGCCGCGCAGCGCGGAGCTGGTCGTGGCGCTGCTGGCCGTGCTGAAGGCCGGCGGCGCGTACCTGCCGCTGGATCCCGACCATCCCGAGCAGCACCTGCGGGCCCTGCTCGCGGCGGCCGGGCCGGTGCTGACCCTCACCGGCGCCGACCTGACCGACCTGGCCGACGGTGGCCCCCGGACCTGCCCGCCCGGCACGGCGGTCCCGGACAACCTGGCCCACGTCATGTTCACCTCCGGTTCGACGGGCACGCCCAAGGGCATCGCGATCACCCAGCGGGCGGTGGTGAACTTCGCCCGCGACCGGTGCTGGCCCGCCGGCGACGCGCTGCGGCTGCCGCTGCGGTCACGACAGTCGTTCGACGGGGCGACCCTGGAGATCTGGGTGCCGCTGCTCACCGGCGGGCAGGTCGTGGTCGCGCCGGACGACCGGTTCGACGCGGCCGTGCTGCGCGCGATGGTCGCCGGGCAGGGGGTCTCCGTCGTCAACCTCAACGCCGGCCTGTTCCGGGTCCTCGCCGAGGAGGACCCGACGGCCTTCGTCGGGGTGCGGGAGGTCCTCGTCGGCGGGGACGTCGTCCCGGCCCGTGCGGTGCGCGCCGTCCTCGACACCGTCCCGGGGATCACCGTCCGGCACCTGTACGGTCCGACCGAGGTGACCGTGACGACCAGTCAGCTCGCCTTCACCGATCCCGCCGAGGTCGGTGCGGTCCTGCCGATCGGCCGGCCGCTGGACAACACCCGCGTCCACGTCCTCGACGACCGGCTGCGGCTGGTGCCGCCGGGGGTGACGGGCGAGCTGTACGTGTCCGGGGCGGGGGTGGCCCGGGGCTACCTGGGCCAGGTGGGGCTCACCGCGCAGCGGTTCGTCGCCGACCCGTTCGTCGTGGGCGGGCGGATGTACCGTACCGGCGACGTGGTGCGCTGGTCCCCGGACGGGGTGCTGGAGTTCGTGGGCCGCGCCGACGACCAGGTGAAGATCCGGGGCTTCCGGATCGAGCCGGCCGAGGTGGCGGCGGTCGTCGCCGAGCAGCCCGGGGTCACGCAGGCCGCGGTCGTCGTCCGCGAGGACAGCCCCGGCGAGAAGCGCCTGGTGGCCTACGTGGTGGGCAGCGCCGCCGGGGTACGGGAGCAGGTGGCGCGGCGACTGCCGGAGTACCTGGTCCCGGCCGCCGTGGTGGAGCTCGACGCGCTGCCGCTGTCGGTGAACGGGAAACTGGACCGCTCGGCGTTGCCCGCGCCGGTGTACGCCAGCGCCGACCGGCTGGACCCGTCGTCGCCCCGGGAGGAGCTGCTGTGCGCCGTCTTCGCGGACCTGCTCGGGCTCGCGGCGGTCGGGGTCACGGACAACTTCTTCGACCTGGGCGGTCATTCGTTGCTCGCGATGCGGCTGGTCGCCCGGATCCGGTCGGTGCTCGGTGTCGAGGTGCCGCTGCGGATGGTGTTCGAGTCGCCGACGGTCGCCGCCCTGGCCCGGTGGTCCGCCGGTGGCCAGCCGGCCCGGCCCGGGGTCCGGCCGGTGCCCCGGCCCGCCGTCGTCCCGCTGTCGTTCGCGCAGCGGCGGCTGTGGTTCCTCGGTGAGCTGACGGGACAGCGCGGGCTGTACGAGATCACGGTCGCGGTCCGGGTCACCGGCGACCTGGACGAGCCGGCGCTGCGGGCGGCGCTGCGGGACGTGGTCGGGCGGCACGAGGTGCTGCGGACGGTCTACCCGGCGGTCGCCGGTGAGCCGCGTCAGGTGGTGCTGGAGCCGCCGTCGACCGGGGACCTCCCCGAGGAGTACCCGGTGCGGATGACCGTGGCCCCCGTGTCGGGCGGGGCGCGGCTGGTGACGCTGACGGTGCACCACATCGCGGCGGACGGCTGGTCGATGCGGCCGTTGTGGCGGGACCTGTCGGTGGCGTACGCGGCGCGGCGGGAGGGGAGCGCGCCGGGCTGGTCGCCGTTGCCGGTGCAGTACGTGGACTACACGCTGTGGCAGCGGGACCTGCTGGGGTCGGGTGGTCTGCTGGAGCGGCAGGTGGACCACTGGCGGGGGGTGTTGGCGGGTGCGCCGGAGGAGGTGACGGTGCCGTTCGACCGGCCCCGGCCGGCGGTGGCGTCGTACGCCGGGGGCATGGTGGACATCACGGTCCCGGCGGACCTGCACGCCGGTGTGGTGGCGCTGGCCCGGTCGCGGGGCGTGACGGTCTTCATGGTCCTGCAGGCGGCGGTGGCGGTGCTGGTGTCGCGGCTCGGTGCGGGCGACGACATCGTGCTGGGCACGCCGGTGGCCGGGCGTACCGACGACGCGCTGGACGACCTGGTGGGGCTCTTCGTCAACACGCTGGTCCTGCGGACGGACCTGTCGGGTGATCCGACGTTCGCGCAGGTGCTGGGTCGGGTCCGGGAGGTGGGCCTGGCCGCGTTCGAGCATCAGGACGTGCCGTTCGAGCGGCTCGTGGAGGAGCTGTCGCCGGCCCGGTCGATGGCCCGGCACCCGCTCTTCCAGGTCTTCGTGGCGTTGCAGAACACCGCCGAACCGGTCCTCGAACTCGCCGGTACCAGCGTCGAACGGGTGCCCGCCGGCCCGGTGACCGCCAAGTTCGACCTCGACTTCCAGCTCCTCGAACGTGTCGGCCCCGACGGCGGCGCGGCGGGCCTGACCGGCTGGGCGGTCTACGCCACCGACCTCTTCGACCACTCCACCGTCGTCACGCTGGTCGAGCGGCTCGTCCGTGTCCTGCGCACCGTCACCACGGACCCGACGATCCCGGTCCGCGCGATCGACCTCCTCGACGACGCCGAACGTCACCGGCTGCTGGTCGAGTGGAACGACACCGCCCACCACGTCCCCGCCGGTACCGTGCACGGCCTCTTCGCGGCGCAGGCCGGGCGGACCCCGGACGCGGTCGCCACCGTCGACGCCCGGGGCGCCCTGACCTACGCCGAGCTCGACGCCCGTGCCAACCGTCTCGCGCACCGGCTCGTCGACCGTGGTGTCGGGCCCGACTCGCTGGTCGCCGTGCTGATGCACCGCCGCACCGACCTCGTCGTCACCCTGCTGGCCGTGCTCAAGGCGGGCGGCGCCTACCTGCCCCTCGACGCCAAGGCCCCACCGGCCCGGATGCGGACCGTCCTGGGCAACCACGACGTGGTGACCCTGCTGGCCGACCGGCACTGGGCGGACGTCGCCCGCGACGTCGCCACCGGTGACCTGCTGATCGTCGACGACGACTCCTTCGCCGCCGGGCCGGCGACCGCCCCGGTCACCGCCACCACCGACGGCAACCTCGTGTACGTCATGTTCACCTCCGGCTCGACCGGCGTCCCCAAGGGCATCGCCACCACCCACCGCGACCTCGTCCAGCTCGCCACCGACAGTTGCTGGGACTTCACCGTCCCGGCCCGCAGCCTGCTGGTCTCGCCGTACTCCTTCGACGCCACCGCCTACGAGATCTGGGCGCCGCTGCTGGCCGGCGGCCGGGTGGTGGTCCCGCCGGAGGGGCAGCTCGACACGGCGACCCTGCGGGCCCTGATCGCCGAGCACAAGCTGTCCCACATGCTGCTCACCGCGGGCCTGTTCCGGGTGATCGCCGAGGAGGACCCGGGCGTCTTCGCCGGTGTCCACGAGGTGCTCACCGGCGGTGACGTGGTCTCCGCGCGCGCGGTGCGCCGGGTCCTGGAGACCCTGCCCGGCCTTCGGGTACGCCATCTCTACGGCCCCACCGAGATCACCCTGTGCGGCGTGCAGGTGGAGTTCACCGACCCCGCCCGGGTCGGTTCCGTCCTGCCGATCGGCCGGCCGATGGACAACACCCGGGTGTACGTCCTCGACGACCTGCTGCGGCCCGTCCCGCCGGGCGTCCGGGGCGAGCTGTACGTCGCCGGTGCCGGAGTCGCCCGTGGCTACCTGGACCGTCCGGCGTTGACCTCGGAACGGTTCGTCGCCGACCCGTTCACCGGCGTCGGCGAGCGGATGTACCGCACCGGTGACGTGGCCTACTGGTCGGCCGCCGGGGTGCTGGAGTTCGTGGGCCGGGCCGACGACCAGGTGAAGATCCGGGGCTTCCGGATCGAGCCGGCCGAGGTCGAGGCGGTCGTCGCCGGGCACCCCGGCGTCGACCAGGCGGCGGTGGTCGTCCGCGAGGACGAGCCCGGGGAGAAGCGCCTGGTGGCCTACGTGGTGGGCAGCGGCGTCGGAGTGCGCGAGCACGTGGCGCGGCAGCTGCCGGAGTACATGGTGCCGGCCGCGGTCGTCGTCGTCGACGCGCTCCCGGTGACGGCGAACAACAAGCTCGACCGGGCCGCCCTGCCCGTCCCGGTGTACGAGACCGAGAACCGTGCGCCGTCGACGTTGCGGCAGGAGCTGCTCGGCACGCTCTTCGCCGAGGTGCTCGGGCTCGCGGCGGTCGGGGTCACCGACAACTTCTTCGACCTGGGCGGTCATTCGTTGCTCGCGATGCGGCTGGTCGCCCGGATCCGGTCGGTGCTCGGTGTCGAGGTGCCGCTGCGGGTGGTGTTCGAGTCGCCGTCGGTCGCGGGCCTGGCCGAGTGGGCCTCCGGCGGGGAGGAGGTCCGGCCCCGGGTCCGGCCGGTGGCCCGCCCCGACCGGGTGCCGTTGTCGTACGCGCAGCTGCGGCTGTGGCTGCTCAACCAGATCGACGGGGGCAGCGCCTACAACAGTTCGTTCGTGTTGCGGCTGACCGGCGACCTGGACGTCGCGGCGTTGCGGGCGGCCCTGCGCGACGTGGTCGGCCGGCACGAGGTGCTGCGGACCGTGTTCCCCGCCGTGCACGGCGAGCCCCACCAGGCGGTGCTCGACGACCCGCCGGCCGCGCTGACCGAGATCGGGGCCGAGGAGATCGCGGCGGCGGCGGAGCATGCGTTCGACCTGGCCACGGAGGCCCCGCTGCGGGCGTCGCTCGCCGTGACCGGCGAGCGGGAGCACGTGCTGGTGCTGGCGATGCACCACATCGCGGGGGACGGCTGGTCGATGGGTCCGCTGTGGCGGGACCTCTCCACGGCCTACCGGGCCCGGCGGCAGGGGAACGCGCCGGGCTGGTCGCCGTTGCCGGTGCAGTACGTGGACTACACGCTGTGGCAGCGGGACCTGTTGGACTCGGGTGGTCTGCTGCAGCGGCAGGTGGACCACTGGCGGGGGGTGTTGGCGGGTGCGCCGCAGGAGCTGACGCTGCCGTTCGACCGGCCCCGGCCCGCCGTGGCGTCGTACGCCGGTGGGGTGACCGCCGTGGAGATTCCCGCGGACCTGCACGCGGCGCTGGCCGGGCTGGCCAGGTCGCAGGGCGTGACGATGTTCATGGTCCTGCAGGCGGCGGTGGCGGTGCTGCTGTCCCGGCTCGGTGCGGGCGACGACATCGTGCTGGGCACGCCGGTGGCCGGGCGTACCGACGACGCGCTGGACGACCTGGTCGGCTTCTTCGTCAACACGCTGGTCCTGCGGACCGACCTGTCGGGTGATCCGACGTTCGCGCAGGTGCTGGGTCGGGTCCGGGAGGTGGGCCTGGCCGCGTTCGAGCATCAGGACGTGCCGTTCGAGCGGCTCGTGGAGGAGCTGTCGCCGGCCCGGTCGATGGCCCGGCACCCGCTCTTCCAGGTCGTCCTCGCCCTGCACAACAACGCCGAACCGGTCCTCGACCTGCCGGGGCTGCGGATCGACCCCCTCACCCCCGGCACCCGCTCCGCGAAACTGGACCTCAACGTCCAGCTCACCGAACGCTTCGACCAGGACGGTGCACCCGCCGGCCTGACCGGCGGGATCGTCTACGCCGCCGAACTGTTCGACGCCTCCACGGTGGACATGATCGTCGCCGGCCTGCTGCGCGTGCTGCGGACGGTCGTCGCCGATCCGGACCGGCACGCCGGCCGGATCGACCTGCTCGACGACGCCCAGCGGAACCGGCTTCTCGACCGTGGACGCGGCCCCACCCGCGACGTCCCGCCGGCCACCGTGCCGGAGCTGTTCGGCGGTCAGGCCCGGCGCACCCCGGCCGCCGTCGCCGTCGTCCAGGGTCAGGAGCAGCTCACCTACGACGAACTCGACCGCCGCGCCAACCGTTTCGCGCACCTGCTCGCCGACTGCGGCGTCGGCCTCGACGACCTCGTCGCCCTGGTCCTGCCCCGGTCGATCGACCTCGTCGTCGCCGTCCTCGGGGCGATGAAGGCCGGCGCCGCCTACGTACCCGTCGATCCGGGCTATCCGGCCGAGCGGATCGACCGGCTGCTCACCGGCCTGAAACCCGCCATGGTCGTCGACGACCGCCGGACCGTCACCCGCACCGGCGAGTACCCGGACACCGCGCCGGCGGTGGGGCCGCTGCCGGAGCACGCCGCCTACGTCATCTTCACCTCCGGCTCGACCGGCGCGCCCAAGGGTGTCGTGGTCAGCCACCGCGGCATCGCCGACCTGGTCGCGGCCCAGGTCGACCATCTCGGCATCGACGGCGGCAGCCGGGTCGCGCAGGTCTTCTCGCCCAGCTTCGACGCGTCGGTGTGGGAGCTGTGCGGCGCGCTGCTCACCGGCGCGACCCTGGTCCTCGGGCCGCCCGACAGCCCGTACGAGGTGCTGACGGACGAGGCGGCCGGGATCACCCACGCGACCGTCACCCCGTCGGCGCTGGCCGCCCTGCCCGCCGACACGGTGCGGGTGCCCACGCTCGTCGTCGCGGGCGAGGCCTGCCCCGCCGAGCTGGTCGCCGCCCGGTCGCCGGGCCGGCGGATGATCAACGCCTACGGCCCCACCGAGACCACCGTCTGCGCGACCATCAGCGACCCGCTGCACGGCGACGGGCCGGTGCCGATCGGCCGGCCGATCACCGGTACGCGCGTCTACGTGCTGGACGACCGGCTGCGGCTCGTCCCGCCCGGGGTCGCCGGTGAACTGTACGTCTCGGGGGCGGGTCTGGCCCGTGGTTACCTGGGCCAGGCGGCGCTGACCACGCTCCGGTTCGTCGCGGACCCGTACACGCCGGGCGGCCGGATGTACCGCACCGGGGACGTGGTGCGGTGGACGCCCGGCGAGGTTCTCGAATTCGTCGGGCGCTCCGACGACCAGGTCAAGATCCGCGGGTTCCGGGTCGAGCCGGCCGAGGTCGAGGCCGTCGTCGCCGAGCACGTCGGCGTCACGCGGGCGGCGGTGGTCGCGCGGGAGGACGCGGCGGCGGGCACGCGCCTGGTGGCGTACGTGGTCGGCAGCGCGGCCGGGGTACGGGACTTCGTGGCGCGGCGGCTGCCGGACCACATGGTGCCGTCGGCCGTGGTGGAGCTGGACGCCTTCCCGTTGACGGCGAACGGGAAGATCGACCGGGAGGCGCTCCCCGCGCCCGGCTTCACGGCCACCGGCCGGGGGCCGTCGTCACCGCGCGAGGAGGCCCTCTGCGCGATCTTCGCCGAGGTCCTGGGCCTGCCCGCCGTCGGCGTCGAGGACAGCTTCTTCGACCTGGGCGGCCACTCGTTGCTGGCGATGCGGGTGGCCAGCAGGGTCCGCGCGACGCTGGGCGTGGAGATGCCCATCCGGACGCTGTTCCAGAGCCCGACCGTCGAGCGGCTGGCGGCCGACCTCGGCTCGGCTCCCCGCGCCCGGCCCGCGCTGCGGCGGATGCGCCGTCCGGAGGAGGCGTCGTGATCCGGCTGTGGGTCGCGGGGACGTGCCCGGGGTTCCGCCACCGGCTCGGCGGCGGTAGCGCGGCGGCGCGCTCGTGACCGGCTCCGTGTCGGGGGGTCTCGCCACGCGGGTGCTGGCCCGCAGTCGCCGTCACCCCGACGCCCTCGCGGTCGTGGACGGTGACCGGCAGCTCGACTACGCGGCGCTCGCGGACTGCGCGGCGGCGGTCGCCCTCGGGCTCTGGCGACTCGGCGTGCGGCGGGGTCAGGCGGTCGCCGTCTGCCTGCCCCGGTCCTGGCAGCTGGTCGGCACCATGCTCGGCATCCTGCGCGTGGGTGGGGTCGTCGTCCCGCTCGACGCGCGGAATCCCGCCGAGCGCAGCCACCACATCCTGACCGACGCCGGCTGCACGATGGTCGTGCACGACGGCACCGTCCCGGCCGGGTTGCCCCACCGGGTCACCTGCGCCGCCGCGGACGATCTCCTCGCGACCGAGACCGGTCCGACGCCCGACAGCACCCCGGCCGACTGCTCGTTCCTCTTCTACACGTCGGGTACCGCCGGTCGGCCGAAGGGCGTGCAGGTGCGCGACGGCGGCATCCTCCGGCTGGCGGAGCCCGGCTACCTGGAGTTCGGTGCCGGCCGGCGGTTCGCCTGCCTGGCCGACCCGGCGGTCGACGCGCTCAGCTTCGAGGTGTGGGTGCCGTTGCTGACCGGCGGCTGCTGCGTCATCGTCGCCGACCCGGTCGCGCGGACGCCACGCCTGCTCCGCGCCGCGCTGCTGCGGGAGCGGATCGACACGGTCCTCGTCACCACCGTGCTGTTCGCCGCGGTCGTCGCCGAGGAGCCCGCCTGCTTCGCGGCGACCGACCAGGTGCTGGTGGGCGGCGAGCAGCTCGACGTGTCGCTGGTGCGCCGCTGGTACCGCGACAACCCGGACAGCACCACCCGGCTGCACCACGTCTACGGCCGCACCGAGTGCACCACCCTGGCGCTGAGCCACCCGATCGACCGCGAGGTCACCGGGGAGGTGGTCCCGATCGGGCTCGCCCTGCCCGGCACCGAGGCCCTCGCGGTGGCCGGCGACCGGCCGGCGGCGCCGGGCGAGCAGGCCGAGCTGTACCTCGGCGGGGAGGGGGTGGCGGCGGGCTACCGCAATCTGCCCGAGGAGACCAGCTGCCGTTTCGTCCGGCTCGCCTGGCGGGCGGGCCGGCGCTACTACCGGACCGGGGACCTGGTGCGGCTCGACGAGGACGGCACGATGGTCGTCGTCGGCCGGGCCGACCGGCAGGTGACGGTGTGCGGCTGCCGGGTCGAACCCGGTGAGGTCGAGCGGCAGATCCTGACCCACCCGGGCGTCCTGCTGGCGCATGTCTGCGCCCGCCGTGACCCGGCGGCCGGGGGCAGCGAACTGCTCGCCTACGTCGTGCTGCGCCACGAGGTGCCGTACGGCGACTACGACCGGCACCTGACCCACACCCTGCCGCCGGCGCTGCGCCCGCGCCGCACCTACCGGGTCGACGCGTTGCCGGTGACCGACGACGGCACCGTCGACGAGGCCGCGCTCCTGGCCGCCGCCGGCCCGCCGTCACGCGGGGAGGGGGACGGCGTGGTCGTCACCGCCTGGCGGCGGCTGGGGGAGGAGCACCGGCCGGGGCCGGTCGGCGTGGTGCCGGGCCCCGACCACGACGCCGCCGTCGGGCCGCCGCACCTGGGCGAGGCGTCGACCGCGATCCACCAGGACGGAGGGACGCCGTGAACCCGTACGAGTCGATGCCGGCACGGGCGTTCTGGCGGGCGGCGGTCGCCGAGCCGGGGATGGCCGGGATCAGCGACCTGTGGCGGCCGGCGTTCGCGATCGGCCAGGACGACCCGGTGATCACCGCCGGTTCCTGTTTCGCCGCGAACCTGGGCCGGGCCCTGCTCGACCGTGGCTGGAACTGGTGGGACGCCGAGCCGGCGCCACCGGGGCTGACCGGTCCGGAGCGCCGGGCCAGGGGTTACGGGGCCTTCTCCTTCCGCACCGGCAACATCTACACCGCCGCCGTCGCCCGGCAGTGGCTCGCCTGGGCCCTCGGCCGGGCCGAACCGCCCACCGAGGCGTGGGCCGGGGAGGGCCGGTTCTTCGACCCGTTCCGGCCGTCGATCGAGCCGGCCGGGTTCGCCAGCGCCGAGGAGATGCTCGAGTCCCGGCTCACCACCCTCGCGGCGATCCGCCGCGCGGTCACCGGGGCGAGCGTCCTCATCTTCACCGTGGGGCTGACCGAGTCGTGGCGCGACGCGGCCAGCGGCGACACCTATCCCGTCTGCCCCGGCACCGTCCGTGGGGAGTTCGACCCCGACCGGCACGTGTTCCACGAGTTCACCTTCGCCGAGGTGTACGAGGACCTGGTGGCGATCGTGGACCTGTGTCGCGCCGCCAATCCCGGCCTGCGCGTCGTGCTGACCGTGTCGCCGGTGCCGTTGACGGCGACCGCGACGGGTGGGCACGTGCTGACCGCCACCGTGCACGCGAAGTCGGTGCTGCGGGCCGCCGTCGGTCAGGTGGCCGCCGAGCGCGACGACGTCGACTACTTCCCGTCGTACGAGATCGTCGCGGGCTTTCCGGCCCGGGCCGCGTTCTTCGAACCCAACCTGCGCACCGTCACCCCGGACGGCGTGGACTTCGTCGTGCGGCACTTCGTCGGCGCGCTCGCCGGCCGCCCCGCCGCCCGGCCCCGCCGCACCGGCACTCAGATCGGAGGGGATCCCTGTGACGACGCCGTCCTCGACTACTACAGCCCCCGCTAGGTTCCTGCTGCTGGGCGACTCGCACGCGGGACCGATCGGGCGGGCGGCCCAGGCGGCGGGGATCGCCCTCGCCGGTGGGCCGCTCGATATCAGCCGCCGGTACCCGGAGTCCTTCTACGACCTGGGCGACGGCGATGTCGTCTTCCGTAAACCGGCCACCGAGCAGCACTACCGGGAGTTCCTGGCCGTGCTCGGGGTGGCCCGGATGAGCGACCTGCGCGTCCCGGTGGTCTCGACCCTCGGGTTCGGCGTCCACGTCGTCGCGGCCGTCGAGAACTGGCGGATCTACCGCGACGCCACCGGCGGCTTCCCGCCCGGGTTCATCGGCGGTGGCCTCTTCGAGGGGATCATCACGACGTACTACCGCCAGACGCTCGACCTCTACCGGCACATCCGGGGCATGGGCGTCCGGGTCCTCGGGGTGATGCCGCCGCAGCGGGTGCCGCCGGAGGCGGACCCCGAGGTCTTCTTCGGCGCGCAGCAGTGCATCCGCCGCGAGCTGCTCCGGCTCGGTGTGGAGGTGCCCGACCTGCGGTCCCGGGTCACCGACGAGACCGGTTTCCAGCGCCCCGAGCTGTGCGATCCGGACGACTTCGTGCACGGCAACCTGGCGTTCGGCCGGCTGGTCCTGGCCGATCTCCTCGACCGTGGCCTCTGAGCCGGCCGCCGAGCGGGCCGGCCGGCCGCCCCCGACGAGGAGGGCGGCGGCCGGTCCGCCGGAGACCGTGCGGGCGGGTCACGCCGCCCGGGTCAGGCTCCGGGTCAGTCCGTCCGCGAGGCGCGGGCCGGCCTCCGCTCCGGCGGCACGCAGGTAGGCGTTCGCGCGGGCGTAGGGGTGGCTGGCCGCGTGGGCGTCGGCGTCGCCTGCGGCGTACGCGGCGGCGACCGCGACCGCGTTCACCCGGGCGTTGACCCCCGCGAACGACTCGGCGTGGGCGGCGACGTAGTGCTCGGCGTACTGGCCGGCCTGGGCGGCCGCCTCCGCTGCGGGGGCACCTCGGGAGGTGAGGTAGTCGTAGGCCGTCGCGTAGCTGGTGGCGCGGGCCTCGGCGGCGGCGTACGCGCGCCGGTAGACCTCGGTCAGCCAGGGTTCGAGCGCCGCGACCCAGTCCTGCTCGGTGCCGGGGTCGCCGTGCAGCGCGGCGGTGTGCAGGCGGCTCAGCGCGGCACTGTCCGGCACGGCCAGCAGGGGGATGACCGTGGTGCGGTGCCAGTCGTGCACCGCCGTGAGCGGGACGGTGGACCAGTTCGGTGTCACGGGCGGTCCTTCCGGGGGACGAGGGTGACCGGGACCGAGTCGTAGCCACGGACGAGGTTCGAGCGGGTGCGGACGACCGGGCCCGCCGGCTCGACGCGCTCCACCCGGCTCAGCACCTCGCCGATCATCGCGGTGAGTTCCGTCGTGGCGAGCGCGGCACCCAGGCAGTAGTGCGTGCCGGCGGCGAAGGCGAGGTGCGGGTTCGGCGTGCGTGTGACGTCGAAGGTTGCGGCATCGGTGAAGACGGCCTCGTCCCGGTTTCCCGACGCCAGCCACGCGGCGACGCGTTCGCCCGGCCGGACCAGGTGTCCGCCCACCCGGGCCGGTACCACCGCCGTCCGTACCACGTGCGTGGCCGGGCTGGTGAACCGGAGCACCTCCTGCACCGCCGGGCCGAGCAGGGCCGGGTCGCGTCGCAGCCTCGACCACTGTTCGGGTGCGGCGGCCAGGGCGAGCAGCCCGCCGGCGGTGGCGTGCCGGGTGGTCTCGTTGCCGCCGGAGAGCAGCCCGTCGCAGTTGAGCAGGATCTCCTCGTCGGTGAGCGGCACGTCGCGGATCCGCGCCGCGATCAGGGTGCTGATCAGGTCCTCGCGGGGTTCGCGCCGGCGCCGGGTCAGCAGCTCCTCGAAGTAGAGCAGGATCTCGGCGTGGGCCTCGGCCACCGTGAGGGTCTCCGCGCGGCCACCGGTGGGGCCGAAGGCCACGGTCGTCCGCTCGACCATGAAGTCCCAGTCCTCGGCGGGTACGCCCAGCATGTCGCAGATGACCGAGGCGGGTAGTCGGGCGGCGACCCGGACGAGGTCGCAGCCCCCGTCGCGCAGCGCCTCGTCGACGATCCGGGCGGCGGTCGCGCGCATGGTGTGCTCCAGCCGGGCGACGACTCGCGGGGTGAACGCGGAGTTCACCACCCGCCGGATCTCACCGTGCCGGGGTGGGTCGCTGACGATCAGCATCTTCCCGGCGGCGGTGGCGGTGGCCTCGGGGTTGTCGTCGAGGCGCATCCCGCGTTCGGAGGTGAACCGGGTGTGGTCGCGGAGCACGCGCAGGATCTCCGCGTGGGTGACGACCGCCCAGAACCAGTCGCGGTCGCGCTCCACCCGGTGGACCGGGCCCTGTGCGCGCAGCCGGGCCCAGAGCGTCTCGGGGTCGCCGTCGCGGGCGAGGTCCGGGTCGGCCAACACGCCGCCCGTGGCGATCCGGTCCGGGCCGGGGGCGGCCGTCACTGGTCGACCATTCTGCGCAGCGGCTTCCGGGCGGGGATGGACATCTCGCCCAGGCGACGGGCGAGGTCGGCGACGGTGGGGGAGCGGAACAGGGTCCGGATGGGGATCTCCACCCCCAGTTCCGCCCGTGCCCGCGCGATCAGTCGGGTGGCGGACAGCGAGTGCCCACCGAGGGCGAAGAAGTCGTCGTCGACGCCGACCCGGTCGACGCCGAGCACCGCGCCGAAGAGTCGGCACAACGTCGCCTCCTGCGCGGTGGTCGGGGCGCGGTACCCGTCGCCGCCGGGCGTCGGGCTCGGCAGGGCCGCGCGGTCCAGCTTCCCGTTCGGGGTCAGGGGCAGCTCCGGCAGCACGACGACCGCGGCCGGGACCATGTACGCGGGCAGCAGTTCGGCGACGTGTGCCCGTACCTGCCGGGTGGTCGGCGGCGCCGCCCCGGGTTCGGGTACCAGGTAGGCCACGAGCTGCGGCTCGCCCGGCCGGTCCTCGCGGGCGATGACGGTGGCGTGGCGGACGGCGGCGTGCCGGGTCAGCGTCCGCTCGATCTCGGCCGGTTCGATGCGGAAGCCGCGCAGCTTGATCTGGTGGTCGGTGCGGCCCAGGTACTCGACCTCACCGGTGGCGGTCCAGCGGGCGAGGTCGCCGCTGCGGTACATCCGCGCACCGGGGCCGCCGAAGGGGTTGGCGACGAACCGTTCGGCGGTCAGCGCCGGTTGCTGTGCGTAGCCGCGGGCGAGGCCCTGCCCGGCGATCCAGAGTTCACCGGTCACCCCGGGCGGTACGGGGCGCAGCGTCCGGTCCAGGATCAGGATCTGGTAGTTGACCAGCGGACGGCCGACGGACGGTGGTGTGCCGGCGTTCCCGGGACCGAGGTGCGTGGCGGTGGTGTAGAAGGTCTCGGTGGGGCCGTAGGCGTTGGTGACCTGGGCGGTGTGCGTGCGCAGCGCCTCCGCCACGGTGGCGGGCAGGGCCTCGCCGGTGCTGACCACGCGGAGCCCGCCCATCCGGTCCGGGGCGTGGGCGGCGAGCACCCGCCAGAGCGCGGGGGTGGCCTGCATGACGGTGATCCCTGTCCGTTCGGCGAGGTCGAGCAGGGCCGGGGTGTCGACGATGTCGTCCCGGTCGGCCAGCACCACCCGGGCTCCGGCGAGCAGGGGGAGGAAGAGTTCGAGCGCGGCGATGTCGAAGGCGACGGTGGCGACCGCCAGGAGCCGGTCCGCCGTGGTCAGGGCGAGCAGGCGCTGCATCCCGGCCAGCGAGTTGACCAGTGCGCCGTGCTCGACGACCACCCCCTTCGGGCGGCCGGTCGAGCCGGACGTGTAGATCGTGTAGGCGGCGTGCCGGGTGGTGACCGGCACCCGGGGCGGGTGGCCGGGGTGGGTGGACAGGTCGGCCTCGGCCAGTGTCGGTGGATCCAGCACCAGCACCGGCCGGCTGTCCTCGATCACGGCGCGGATCCGGGCGGCCGGGTACCCGGGGTCCACCGGGACGTAGGCGGCGCCGGCCTTCCCCACCGCCAGCAGCGCCGCCACCAGGTCGGTCGACCGGGGCAGCAGCACCACGACCCGGGACTCGGGGGCGACGCCGCGCCCGATGAGCCAGTGCGCCAGCCGGTTGGCCCGTTCGTCGAGGTGGTGGTAGGTCAGGGTGTGCCCGTCGTGTTCGACGGCGACCGCGTCCGGTGTCGCCGTGGCCCGCGCGGCGATCAGGTCGGCGACGGTGGCGTGGGGTACCTCGGCCGCGGTGTCGTTCCAGCGGTGCAGGACCCGGTCGCGCTCGTCGTCGGTCAGGATGTCGATCGCGCCGACGGTGGTGCGTGGTCGCGCCGCGATCTGCCGCAGCACCCGGGTCAGCCGGTCGGCGACGGCGGCCGCCTCGCGCCGGTCGAGGGCGTCGTGCTGGTACTGCAGGGTCACTCGGAGCAGCGGGTCGGCGGCGGCGATGACGGTCAGCGGGTAGTGGGTCGGGGCGTGCGGTCGGATACCGGTCACGGTCAGCTCCGAGGCCGCGCCGCCGGCCCGGTCGACGGGGAACGACTCGAACACCATGAGGGTGTCGAACAGCGTGCCGAGTCCGGTCGGGCGTTGGATGTCGGCCAGTCCGAGGTGGTGGTGTTCGCCCAGCGCGGCCTGGGTGTCCTGCAGGCGTCGCAGCAGGTGCGGCAGGTCGTCGGCGGGTGCGCACCGCACCCGGACCGGCACGGTGTTGATGAACATGCCGATGGCGTCGTCGACGCCCGCCAGGTCGGCCGGCCGTCCCGCCACGGTCGCGCCGAAGACCACGTCGTCGCGTCCGGTCAGTCCGGCGAGCACGATCGCCCACGCGCCCTGGACGAGGGTGTTGACGGTGACGCCGAGCGCGGCGGCGCGGCGGGCGAGCAGGACGGCGTCCTCGCTGGACAGCGCGGCGGTCACCGCGCCGCTGCCGGCGCGGTGCCGGCGGGGGCCCGGCGCGAGCAGGGTCGGCTCGGTCACCCCGGCCAGTTCGTCCCGCCAGGCGTCCGCCGACCGCACCGGGTCCTGCCGCGACAACCAGCGCAGGAAGTCGTGGTAGCCGGCGGCCGGGGACGCGGTCAGGTCGCGGCCGGGCGCCGCGTACGACCGCATGAGCTCCCGCCCGATCAGCGGTACCGACCAGCCGTCGAACAGCACGTGGTGGGCGGTGAGCACGAGTTCGGCCCGGTCCGGTCGGATCGTGACGAGGGTGAGCCGCAGCAGCGGTGGCCGGTCGACGTCGAAGGGGGTGGTGCGCTCGGCGGTGAGGATCTCCTCGAGTTGTTCCTCGGCTGCGGGGTGGCCCGTGAGGTCCAGGTGGTTCCAGGTCAGGGTGACGTCGTCCACGACGACCTGTACGGGCTCACCGTCGGTGGCCGACGGGAAGGCCACCCGCAGGTTCGGGTGCCGGTCGAGCAGGGCCTGGCCTGCGGCGCGCAGGCGGGTCGGGTCCACCGGGCCGGTGAGCCGGAACACGAACTGGGTCTGGTACGCGCCGGCGGCCGGGTCGCCGAGCATCGTGTGGAACAGCAGGCCCGCCTGCAGCGGGGTGAGCGGCCACACGTCGCCCAGCGGACCGAACCGCTGCCGCCAGGTGTCCAGGTCGGCCTGGGTGACCCGCACCAGCGGCACGTCGGACGGGGTGAGCCCGGTCCCGCCGGTGGCCACCAGCGTCCGCAGGCCGCGCAGGGCGGTGGACCAGGTGCCGGCCAGGTCGCGGACCTCGTCGGCGGTGAGGACCCCGGTGGCGAAGGTGAACAGGGCGGTGAGCAGCGCGTCGTCGCCGACGCCGGTCACCAGGGCGTTGACCTCCAACGCGCTGAGCGCGGGCATCGCCGGGTCGGGTGCCGCCACCAGCGCGTCGCACTCCGGGGCGGGGGTCCAGCCGGCGTGGTCACCCGCCCGGGGGGCGTCGGCGGCGAAGTGGCCGAGGAAGTTGAAGCCGATGTCGTCCGCCGGGTAGCGGCGCAGCTCCGCCGCGGTGTCGTCGTTGAGGTAGCGCAGCAGGGTGTAGCCGTTGCCGTCGGCGGGCAGCCGGCGTCGTTGCTCCTTGACGCGCGTGAGCGCCTCCCCGGCGGCGGGTCCGCCGGCGACCGCCTCGTCGACGTCGATGCCGGAGAGGTCGAACCTGACGGGGTGCAGGCTGGTGAACCAGCCGACGGTACGGGAGAGGTCGGCGCCGGGCACGAGATCCTCGTGCCGCCCGTGTCCCTCCAGCCGTACCACCATGGGGGCGTCGGTGCTGCCGCGCCGGTGGTGGGCCACCGCCACGACCAGGGCGGTGAGCAGCACGTCGTCGACGCCGCTGCGGTACGCCCGGGGTACCGACGTCAGCACCGCCCGGGTGAGGTCGGCGGGCAGCGACATCCGGACGGTGTCGGTGTGCGCGGTGACGTCCACCGCCGGGTCCAGCGGTCGGGTTCCGATCGGGTGGGCCGCTCCGGTGAGCAGGTTGCGCCACAGCGGTAGTTCCGCGGCGCGTTCCGGCCGCGCCGCCTCGTCGGACAGCGCCCGCAGCCAGCGCCGCAGGGAGGTGCCGACGGCGGGCAGCACCGGTGCCGCGCCCACCCGGACCTGCTGCCAGGCGTGGGCCAGGTCGAGCAGCAGCACCCGCCAGCTCATCCCGTCGACCACGAGGTGGTGCGCCGCCACCAGGAGGCGGCCCGGTGCGCCGGTCCGTGGCTCGAACCACACCAGCCGGAGCATCCGTCCCGCCCGGGCGTCGATGTCCCGCACCGTGGCGGCCGCCTCGGCGCGCAGCAGGGCCGGCCAGGCCGGTCCGGTCCACCCGCCGGGACAGGACACCCGCCGGATCAGGCCGGCCGCCGGCACCGTCCGGGGCGGGTGCACGAGGAGGCCGTCGTCGACCAGCCGGGAGCGCAGCACGTCGTGCCGGTCGAGGACCGCGCCGATCGTCGTGACCAGGCCGTCGAGGTCCAGCCCGGCCGGCAGTTCCAGGACCAGCCACTGGGCCAGCCGGTCCAGGCCGGGACCGCGGTCGGCGATCAGCCGGGCCATCGGCGGCAGCGGCAGCAGACCGACGCCGCCGCCGTCGAGTTCGGCGAGCGTCGGCGCGGCGGTGTCGCGGGTCGCGGCGTCGGCCAGCGCGGCGACGGTACGGCACTCGAACACGGTGCGCGGGCTGAACGTCAGGCCGTCGGCGCGGGCGCGGGCCACCACCTGGATCGCGCGGATGCTGTCCCCGCCGAGGGTGAAGAAGTCGTCGTCCAGCCCGACCTGGCTCAGCCCGAGCACTTGGGCGAACGCGTCGGCCAGGAGGCGTTCCTGCGCCGTCCGGGGTGGCCGGTAGGTGCGCGAGACGAACTCCGGCTCCGGCAGGGCGTTGCGGTCGAGTTTGCCGCTGGTGCCCAGCGGCATCCGGTCCAGGACGACGACGGCGGCGGGGACGAGATGCGCCGGTAGCCGGGCCGCGAGGAAGCCCCGCACCTCGGCGAGGTCCAGACCGGCGTGCAGGTCCCAGGTCGTGTCGGCGTGCCCGACGCTGCGGGAGATCGCCGGCACGACGTAGGCGACCAGCTGGGCCGCGCCGTCGGCGCCGCGGCCGGCCCGGGCGAGGACGGCGGCCGTCGAGATCCCGGGGTGGGCGGCCAACGCCGCCTCCACCTCGGCGGGCTCGACCCGGAAGCCGCGGATCTTCACCTGGTGGTCCACGCGTCCGTGGAACTCCAGGTCCCCGTCGGTGTTCCAGCGGGCCAGGTCACCGGTGCGGTACATGCGCTGTCCGGGCGGCCCGAACGGGTTGGCGACGAAGCGTTGCGCGGTGAGGCCCGGACGGGCGTGGTACGCCCTGGCGAGGCCGGCGCCCGCGATGTACAGCTCGCCGCGTACCCCGTGGGGGACGAGCCGCAGGTCGCTGTCCAGCACGAGCAGGGTGAGGTTGTCGATGGGGGTGCCGATCGCGACCGTGGTGGCGTCCGGCCGGTACTGCCAGGAGGCGACCTCCACCGCGGCCTCGGTCGGCCCGTACAGGTTGTGCAGCGGCACGGCGAAGAGCCGGTGGAAGCGGGCGGCGAGGTCGGCGGGGAGCGCCTCGCCGCTGCAGACGACGCGGCGCAGGCTGGTGCAGGAGGCGGCGGCGTCGGGGGTGGCGAACTCGGCGAGCATCGACGGGACGAAGTGGAGCACCGTGATCGCGTGCCGGTGGATCACCTCGGCGAGGTAGGCGGGGTCGCGGTGGCCGTCCGGGCGGGCGAGCACCAGGGTGGCGCCGGTGATCAGGGGCCAGAAGATCTCCCAGACCGACACGTCGAAGGAGGTCGACGTCTTCTGCAGCACCCGGTCGGTGGGGTCCAGCGGGTGTCGGTCCTGCATCCACAGCAGCCGGTTGACGATCGCGGCGTGGGAGACGACCGTGCCCTTGGGTTGTCCCGTCGATCCCGACGTGTAGATCATGTACGCCGGGTTCGCGGTGGAGTGGGGGGTGACCGTCGTCGGCCCGTCGGCCAGCGGTGCCTCGTCCACCGCGATCACGGGGGTGCCGGTCGCGCCGAGCGCCGCGACGGTCTCCGTGACGCCGAGCAGCAGGACGGGCCGCGCGTCGGCGAGCATGAACCGTACCCGGGTGGCGGGGTAGTCCGGATCGACGGGCACGTAGGCCGCGCCCGCCTTGAGCACCGCGACCAGCGCCACGACCAGCTCCAGCGACCGGGGGATGGCCACCGCGACGAACCGCTCCGGTCCCGCGCCGGCCTCGGTCAGCAGGCGGGCGAGCCGGCCGGACCGGTCGGCCAGGTCCCGGTAGGTGAGGTTGTCGCTGCCGAAGCGCACGGCGGTCGCGTCGGGGGTGGCGCGGGCCTGCCGCTCCAGCAGGTCGGTCAGGGTCACGTCCGGCCGGGTGACGGCCGGGCCCGCGCACCGGGCCAGCAGCGCCTGCCGTTCGTCGGCGTCGAGCGCGCCGCCGTCGCCGACGGGGGCCGCCGGGTCGGCCATCGTGGCGCGGAGGAAGGTCACGAACCTGCTGACCAGACCGGCGACGTCCGGCTCGTCGTACAGCGTGCTCGGCGCGTCGAAACGCACGTGGAGGTCGCTGGCGGGGGTGCCGTCGGGGTAGAAGCTGATCATGATCTCGTCGGCGAGGCCGAAGGTGCCGCCGGCGAAGCGTGCCACGCTGCCCGCCAGGTCGAGCGCCTCGACGAACGGGATGATGTTGACGATGGCGCCGAACGGGCTGCGCGCGTCGGCGGCCCGCCCGGTGGCTCGTCTGATCAGCGCGGTCTCGTGCCGGGCGTGCCGGAGCACGGCCAGGCGTTCCCGGCGCAGGGCCCCGGCCAGGTCCACGAGGCTGGTGCGGGGGGCGACCTGGACCTGGAGCGGCACCCGGTTGGAGAACAGGCCGAGCGACCGGCGCAGCGGACCGGTGCGGTGGTTGACCGTGATGGTGTGCAGCGGTCTGGTCACGTCGCACAGGTGCCGCAGGTAGGCCGTGGCCGCCGCGGCGAGCAGGTCCTCGACGGTCGTGCCCGACGCCTGCGCGGCGCGTCGCCAGGCGGCCACCTCGGCGGCCGGGACGGTCGTGGTGCGGGTCGTCATGCCCAGCGGGCGGGTGAGGGCGTCCCAGTCCCCGGCCTCCACCTGCGGGGCGCCGGCCGCCGGCCGGACGCCGGTGGGTAGCTGCGCCGCGGTCGGTTCCCCGGCGAGGTAGCCCTGCCAGAAGCGTTCGGCGTCGGCGAACCGCTGCGAGGACGAGTACCGGCGGTCTGCCTCACCCGCGTCGGCCGGGGACCACGCGACGTCGCCGGGGACGGGGGTGCGGTCCCGTCGGGCCCGGTAGACCTGCGCGATCCGCTGGGACAGCAGGTCGAGCACCCCGAACGCGTCGGTGAGGATGTGGTGGAAGGCCAGGACCAGGAGGTGCCGGGTGGGCCCGAGGCGGACCGACCCGACGCGCAGGAGCGCGTCCGTGCCGAGGTCGAACGGCCGGGCCGCCAGGTCGGCCACGAACCCGCGCGCGGCGGCGGCCGGGTCGTCCGCGCCGCTCACGTCGACGTGGAACGGTCTCCAGGTCCGCAGGTCGCGGGGGACCAGCCACAGCCGGTCGTCGTCGCGGCGGAAGTTCACCGCCAGGGCACCGGCCTCGCCGACCACCGTGGTGACCGTCGCCGTGAGCAGCGGCACGTCGAGCTCACCGTCGACGTCCCACAACGAGACCACGTTGTTCGGCCGCTCCGGTGCGAACTCCTGCGCCAGCCACATGGCCTCCTGCGCGGACGTCACAGGGCTCTGCCCCATCCAGGTATCCCTTTCGCGGTCGGTGCTTCGGATCACCCGGCGCTCACCCCGTCGGCCGGGACCGCTGGCGCAGGACGTCCGAGATCAGCCCACCGGCGTCGCTGGCCAGGTGGAAGTGCCCGCCGGGTCGTACCCGGAGCGTGAACCCACCCGAGGTGACGGCGGCCCAGTCCGCCAGCCCGGCCTCCTCCACGAGCGGGTCGCCGGCACCGTGGTAGCAGGTGACCGGACACGACAGCGGCCGGGCACCGGGCCGTGGTCGGTAGGTCGCGTGCGCCCGCAGGTCCGAGCGCAGCGCCGGCAGCAGCAGCTCACGCAGCTCGACGTTGCCGGCGATCCCCGGCTCGATGCCACCCAGCCCGCACAGGGTCTCCCAGAAGCGGTCGTCGGGTGCCAGGTGGATCGTCGGGTCCTTCATCCGGCCCGGGGGCAGGCACGCGGAGGCACAGAGCGCACGCGGCTCCGCGCCGGTGTCCCGCAGCACCAGGGCCGTCTCGTAGGCCACCACCGCGCCCAGGCTGTGCCCGAACAGGATCTGGTCGCGGTCCGGCAGGCGCAGCAGCTCCGCGGCGGCGTGACCGGCCATCGCCGGGACGTCGTCCACCAGCGGCTCGACGAACCGATCGCCGCGTCCCGGGTACTGCACCGCCACGAGTTCGACGTCGGGGGGCATCAGCGCGGCCCATCCGGCGAACGACGTGGCCGACCCGCCGGAGTGCGGGAAGCAGACCACGCGCAGGGACGGGGCCACGGCGTGGGTCACGGGGCGCAGCCAGCCCCGGTGCCGTGTCCGGCCCATCGCACCGCCTTCCTCGGTAGCCGTCCCGGTCGCCCGGGTCGCCGCGCCGGGCGGTACCGCCCGGCGCGTCCGATCCCCGCCGCCCTCCCGTCGCCGACCCGTGCCGGGGCGGGTCACGCCGTGCCGGTCACCCGCCCATCGCCTCGATCAGGCTCTTGGGCCGCAGGTCGGTCCAGTTCCGCTCCACGTACTCCAGGCACGCGGCCCGGGTGTCCCGGTCGTGCGCGACGTGCCAGCCCTGCGGCACGTCGCAGAAGGACGGCCAGAGCGAGTGCTGTCCCTCGTCGTTGACCAGGACCAGGAACTCGCCGTCAGGATCGTCGAAGGGATTCACGCTCACTCCTCGGTCGGGATGCGGTGCCACCCCAGGGTCGGGCCGGTGGCGTCGTGCGGACATCGGGGATGACCACAGTTATGCCGTCCGGCCCGTGCCGGCCGCCCGCCCCGGCAGCGGTCCGGCGGCCCGCGAGAGCAGGTCCGACACCAGCGTGTCGGCGTGCTCGACCAGGTAGAAGTGTCCGCCCGGAAAGGCCCGTACGCCGAAGTCGGAGCGGGTCACCGACGCCCAGCCGGCGGCGTCCCGGTCGTCGACGTCGCGGTCGTCGACGCCGTGGTAGACCGTCAGGGGGATCGGCAGCGCCTCGGCGGCCCGTTCGGCCCACTCCCGGTCGTACCCCTCGACGATGCCGCAGTCGGCCCGGTAGGCGGGCAGGACGAGGTCCCGCAGCTCCGGCCGGGTCAGGAACTCCGCCGGGGTGTGGCCCAGCTCGGTCAGGGAGTCGACCAGCGCGTCGTCGTCGGCCGTCGCCAGCCCCTCCGACCCACCCGCGCCGGGTGCCGCCCGGCCCGAGACGAACAGGCCCGTCAGGTGCCGGGCAGGCAGCCGGCGGGCGACCTCGTAGGCGACCAGGGCACCCATGCTGTGGCCGAAGAGCACCAGGGGTACGCCGCGCAGCTCCGCGACGACCTCCGCGATCGGTGCCGCCAGCTGCGGCATCGTGGTGGCCGGCGGCTCCAGGATGCGGTCCTCCCGGCCGGGGTACCGGACGGCGACCAGCTCCACGTCCCCGGGCACGGCGGGCGCCCAGGTGCGGAAGAAGCTCGCGCTGCCGCCGGCGTGGGCGAAGCAGAGCAGGCGCAGGCGTGGCGCGGGGCTGGCCCGGATGACCCGCATCCAGCGGCCGGTCAGGATACGTCCGTCGGCACTCATCGCCGCCCAGCCTGTCGGCCGGTGGTGGACCCGACATCCGCGATGGCCGTGGTTACGGGCCCGCCGGCTGGCGTAACGGCGCTGATCACGGATGCTCCCGACCGGGCCCGCGCCGAATCATCCAGACATCGCCACGCGGGCGCGGATCGGCCCGGCCCGCTCCGGCGGACCTCCGGCGACGGGACGGCCGGACCCCCGGCGAAGGGACGAGATGAGCAACGCGGAGACCGGGCACCACCCCAAGGACACGCTGGTGGACGTGTGGGATGCCGTCGTACGCGGACAGCCCGGCGACCGGGAGGGTGGTGCGCTGTGATGGCACCCAGTGGCGTGATGTTCGTCCGTTGGCCGGCGCAGAGCGACCTGCGGAACCAGGCGAGGCGCGACGGCGTCCCGCGACTGCTGGTGGTCGAGGCGGGAGCTGAGCCGCCGATCTGCGACGACCCGATCGAGGACTGGGTGCGTGCGCCCATCTCCCGGGTCGACCTCAACGCCCGCGTCATCACGTTGAAGAACCGGCTCGTCAGTCGACGCCTACCCGTTCTCGACTCGGCCGGGAAGCTCTCCATGGGCGCCGCGTCGATCACGATCTCCAGTGCCCAGGCCGTGTTGATGGAGATGCTGATCGAGCAGTTCGGCGACGTGGTCTACCGGGAGGAGTTGACCCAACGGCTCTCCGACCGGGTGGTCCGGCCCACGAGGAACCTGCTCGATCTGCACATCATGCGGCTGCGGCGCCGGCTGCTGCCGCTCGGACTGGTCATCCGGACCGCCTGGGGCCGGGGCTACCTGCTGGAACTCGCGACCGACGAGGCGACGTCCCGGGCCACCGGGGACGTCGATGAGCGTCCCGGGCCGAGGTCGGAAAGCCGTCAGGCCAGTTGAGCCGGGGCCACCGGCGCGGTGGGCGGGCCCGACCGGGCCGGCCGGTACCGTCGGCGATCCGCCTGTCGTGCGGCGGTGCCGGGCACCCGACGGCGGTGATCGTCGGTACAGTGGCGCCCGTGGGCGGACCTTCCGGCCGGCGTGGGAGCTGACGTGGCTGACGACCCTCTGTTCGCCGTTGTCGTGGCAGCGAACGTCGCCCTGAGCGTGTACGCGCTCTGGCAGGTGGCGCGCGGGTGGCGCGCCACGCGGCGGGGCGAGGCCCGGAATCGCCTGTTCATGGCCGGCGTGACCCGGCTGCTGCTGTCCGCCGCGCTCTGGATGGTGGTCTTCCTCTACACGCCCCTCAGCCATGACCTCGGTCCGGCGACCGGGATCGTGGCCCTGGTCGCCGTGGTGGCGCTGTCGCTGCTCACGGTGCTCGTGGACCGCCGTCGACGGCAGGTGGCGCGCACACCGCACCGCTGACGCCCTCGGCCGAGGGACCGGTGGTCGCGACGCTGCGGTCACCGTCGCGGCCTCTCCCGCACGGTGGGGACACCCTGTGCAGCGACAGGCGGTGCGCCTGCTGGTCGTAGCGCCAGGGCGGTTCAGCGTGGGCGAGTCCGGTCGGTGTCGTGGCGGGTCGCGGGTGACGCGGGCCGTACGGGTATCTCCAGGATGGTCGCGACGGTGTGGTCGGCGTCGACCAGGTGTTCCTCCAGGGTGGGCCCGGCGACGGTCAGGCCACGGCGGTGCAGCCAGTGGAACAGGTCGAGGCCGGCCCGGACCACCCCCGTCGCCGGTGGGACGACCGTTCGCACCACCGTACGGGCGGGCAGATCGAGTCGGTCGCCTCCGCCGTCGGCGGTGACGGCCGCGACGAAGTCCCCGGTGGGTCGCCCGTCGAGCCAGGTGAGCAGGGTCGTCGGCGGTGGCGGGCACAGGGCGGCCAGCGCCGACGGATGGGCGATGCGCAGGTGCCGGACGTGCAGGCGGCGCGCACCGACCGTGGCCATCTGGGGCAGGACGGACGTCGGTGCGGCGAGCCGGTCCTCGGCCGCCGCCACGGCGGCGGTCTTGGCCGCGATGTCGCGCCGAAGCTCGGCCACGGTGTCGGCCAGGGCCTGCCGGAGGTGCGTGTCGGGGGCGTCCACGACGTCGGTGATCTGACGCAGGGACAGGCCGAGGTGCTGGAGTCCCCGGATGCGTTCCAGCCGGGCCAGTTCGGACACCCCGTACCACCGGTAGCCGGTGGCGCGGTCCACCATGGCCGGCGCGAGGAGCCCGATCTTGTCGTAGTGGCGCAGGGTGCGTTCGGTCACCCCGGCCATCCGCGCCAGCTCCCCGATCCGCCACACGAGGCCGTCCTCCTGTCTTGACCTTTCCCCTGCGTCAGGGTTCTAGCCTGCCGCCATGAATGCCGCTGACTCCCGCTTCCCGGCCCGGCTGACGGGCACGCTGCTGTTGAGTTCGCTGGTGGCCATGCTCGCGGGCGTGGCCCTCGTGGTACCGATGGGGCTGACCCTGAACCCGGCCGACCCCGCCGCCGTGCTGACGGCCGTGCACACCCGGGTCGCGTGGCACCTGATCGGGCTGGGCCTCGACGTCGTCGGCTGGCTCGCCCTGCTCGCGGCCGGGCTCGTGCTCGCCGCCCGCCCTTCCGAGCATAGGTCGCCGGTGGTGACGCTGGCCGGTGGGCTGCTGGCCTGCGCCGGCCTGGCGGGCCTGCTGCACGACGCCGGGAACCTGGCGCTGACCCAGCTGGCCGCCGACCCCGCCGACCCGACGGCCGCCACGGTGGCCGGGGCGGTCATCCTCACCGCCAAGTGGATGGTCAACCTGGCCGGGCTGCTCTGGGTCGCCGCGACCGTGACCACCGCCCTCGGCGTACCGCTGCCCACCGCGCTGCGTCGCGCCGGCGTGGTCGCCGCGGTCTCCGGCCTCGCCGCGGTCCTGCTGCCGTGGACGACCGGGACCGACGGCCCGTCGGCGTCGCTGGAGCAGCTCGGCTACGGCCTCCACCTCCCGGTGATGCTCTGGTACGGCGCTCTGGGCTGGTGGTTGATCCGGACGACCCCGCCGACCACGCGGGGGTGAACCCCCGCCATGGCCAGATGGTGCTGCGGACTCTTCACCGACGGGTTCGGGGTTCGGGTCCCTGGCGGCGTACCAGCAGCAATGCGGAGGCCAGCGTCAGGAGCGCGGATGGTTGTGGGGACGTGGTCGACCGGTGGCCCGGCAACCCTCTGCCGGATCGGCCGGACGTGAACCCCTCAACGAGCGGTGGGTGTGGGCCGGTAGGCTCGACAAGGTGGAGATCGAGCCTCGACCTGAGCAGTTGTCACGGCAACCGAGTGAGCTGGAGCAGGAGGCCGCCGCGACGGCGCTGCGGGAGGCGGTCGGCGAGGGCCGGCTGACCCTGGAGGAGTTCAGCGATCGGGTCGGGGCGGTGTGGGCGGCCGAGCGCGTCGAGGATCTGGAGCGGGCGACGGCCGGGGTGGTCGTGCAGCCGCCTCCGGTCGGGAGTGCGCAGACCGTGTCGACCGTGGTCGCGATCCTCGGCGACCAGCGGCGGGTGGGGCGGTGGCGGCTGCCTGCCCGGCTGCGGACGTTCAGTCTGCTCGGCGACGTCCACCTTGACCTGCGGACGACTGTCTGCGCCGAGGCCGTCGTGGAGATCGAGGCGTGGAGCCTCCTGGGTGACATCAAGATAACGGTGCCCGACGGGGTGGACGTCGAGCTTGCCGGGATCGGCCTGCTCAGCGACCGTGAACTCCAGCTTGCCCCGATCCCCCCGGTGCCGGGAACACCGCGGATCCGGATCCGGGCGCACACCCTGCTGGGCGATGTGAAGGTCCGTTCGACGGGCTCGGGCAAGGACGTAGTGGGCTGGCGCCGTTGGTTGCTGGGCCAGCAGTCGTCACCGGGCTCCGGCCGGTAGCCGCCGTCACCACCCCCCGGTAGGGAGGCGCTGCCCAGGCCGTCGGCGACCTGGGCATCTCACCCCCGCACGGGCCGCCCCGCCCGTGCCCACCGTGGACGGTGCGGGCTCGTCCTCCTCGTGCTCAGAGCAGCTTGAACTCGTAGATCGACGAATCGATGTGGATCATACCTCGCTCGTCCGCGGCGGCGGCGATGGCGGGGGTCCACCCGATCAGCGTCCCGGGGATCTCGATCCGGTTCGAGTGGTGTTTGCGCGCGGAGAAGCCCATCCGGACCGCGAGGGCCACGATGGAGTACGGATCACCCATCGTGTCGCTGGTGTTCATGAAGACGTGTCCGCCGGCCGCGAGGTGCGGTTTCACCTCGTGGAAGAAGCGCTGGTGGAGGGTGTAGCCCGGGTCGAACACCGAGTGCTCGATCGGCCGGTCGTAGACGCGGTCCTCCCTCGCCCGGACGAGGGGCGGGTTGGACACGATCAGGTCGAAGACGTCCTCGGGGCCGAGTTCGTGGAACAGGTCGCTGGTCAGCGCCTCGACCTTGTGTCCGACGTCGTGCGCCTTGGCGTTGAGCTCGGTGTTGGCGACGGCGGCCGGGTTGATGTCGGTCGCGACGACGCGTTCGCAGCCGCGCATGGCGGCCACCACGCTCGTCACGCCCGCTCCGCACCCGATCTCGAGGAACCGGGTGCCGGGACCGAGGGGCAGCGCGGAGGTGAACACCTCGGTCGCCGGATCGGGAGGCCACACCTCGGGCAGCACGGACCAGGTCGATCCCATGAGCTGTTTGGTGCCGCCGACCTTGATGAGCGAGTCGGCCTGGGCGACCAGCCAATCGCCGACGTCGTCAGCGAACGTTCGGTCCATGATTCTTCCTCGGGGCTCGGATTTTGTCATTGAGGCCGGCGACGCGTGACGCCAGTTGCCCGGTCCGGTTGCGGCACCTGCAAAGCCCTGCGCCGGCTGGGGGCACGGTAACCGTCCCCCGGTGTTGTTGCCAAGCAGTGAGCGGTGCTGTCGGGCGGTGAAAGGGGAACGGGGAACGGGAAACTGGCGGCCGGCGGCGTGCCGAGCAGTGAGCGTCGCTATGGGTGATGAAGGTGGGCCGCGCATCGGGGATTCGGTACCGGCATCGCGCGTTGTGTTCAATAGGAGACCAACTGCGCGTGAACGCGTCGAGTCCGATGGCGCCGATCCGCTGCCCGCACGCGAGGGCCCGGCTGCCCCCGGGACCGGCCCGCCGAGGAGTGGTGAACCGCGTGCTTTCACTCTGATCGTCTCGATTGAGGACGGTGCGGCATGGTTGCGGCACCGGTCCTGGCCGGTGACGTGCGCGTCCCGGCCGTTGACGTGCGGGAAGGCCGAGGCGGGCTGCCCGGCGGCCCGGTGGTCCGTCGCCTGTGGATCAAGAAAATTTCATCGCAGCGCAGGATATAGGTAGATCATCTACGTATTTCGACTCCTGACCGGTTTTGACCGTTATTGCTGCGGAACAGATTGCTTTGACGGTGGTATGTCCTGGCCGGGTGAGTGTGAATTGTTACCGGCATGATCACCAGGTGGGGTAGACGATGTCGCGCAGAGACGGTCCGCAATTGAACGACTACCATCCGTAGTGCCGGTTGTGCCTTTACGGCCCGCAGGGCTCTGTGTATTATCCGTCGCACGAAGTTCTGAACCTGACACAACTCGCAACGGTGGGGGAGCGAGAGCCTGTTGCCGGTTTCCACTTATTCGTGGAGTGGATCCGAACAGCGGGGTAATCGTGAAATAAGCGCCGGGTCGGTATGAGGCCCGACGTCGTTGCTTGATGTGCGAAGACGAATGTTGGGGAGACGTCCGCGTGGATACGCGTGCGTTTTTCCACCATTACCGGGGGCGGCTAGAGAATGGCGACAGTAGGGGTCATCGGCGCGGGTGTGATGGGCAAGGACGTGGCCATCACGTGCGCGGCCAACGGTTACGACGTGATCCTGTCCGATCACGATCCCGACGTGCTGGCCGCCGTACCCCGCGATCTCCGTCGGCTCGTCCGGAAGTTCCGGATGATGTCCCCGGCCGCAGCCGCCTGGAAGACCGACGAGATCCTCGGCCGCATCCGCTACGGTGCCGACCTCGGCGAACTCGCCGGGGCCGACTGGATCGTCGAGAACATCGTCGAGGACCTGGCCGCGAAGGAGCGGCTGTACCTCGCGCTGCGTGACGTCTGTGGCGAGAGCGTGCGGATCGCGGTCAACACGAGCTGCATCTCCATCACCAAGCTCGCCGCCTGCACCCCCCGGCCCCAGAACGTCGTCGGCATCCACTTCATGAACCCGGTCCCGCTGCTGGAGTGCGCGGAGGTCGTCCGCGGCTACCACACGTCGGACGACACGATCAAGCAGGCCGAGGAGTTCGTCCGGTCGCTGGGCAAACGGTCCATCGTGGTCAACGACATGCCCGGCTTCGTGTCGAACCGGCTGTCGCACCTGTTCATGAACGAGGCGGCCTTCCTGGTGCACGACGGCGTCGCCGGGCCGGAGCAGGTCGACGCCATCTTCAAGCTCGGGTACGGGCACAGGATGGGGCCACTGGAGACCGCCGACCTCATCGGCCTGGACACCGTGGTCAACTCCCTGAACGTGCTCTACGAGGAGTTCCAGGACAGCAAGTTCCGCGCCTGCCCGACGCTGAAGAAGATGGTCGCCGCGGGCCTGCTGGGACGCAAGAGCGGCAAGGGGTTCTACACCTACGCGGACCGCTGAGCCCACCCGCACCACTGGACCTCCTCACACCGCTGAAACACCTCCCTGAGTCCCTGATGCAGTCAACCCCTGCACCGCCGAGCAGCGATCCCTTGGAGGACTCCGATCCATGAAGATGGCGAAGTGCGTCGTCTGGGACCTCGACGACACGCTGTGGCACGGCACCCTGTCTGCCGGCGATGACCTCGTCCTCCGCGACGGTGTGGTCAACGTGATCAAGACCTTGGACGCCCGCGGCATCCTCCAGTCGGTGGCCAGCAAGAACAACCACGACGACGCGCTGCGCAAGCTCGAAGAGGTCGGCCTCGCCGAGTACTTCCTCTACCCGCAGATCAACTGGAACAGCAAGTCCAGTTCCGTCGCGGCGATCCGGGAGAAGCTGAACATCGGCATCGACACGATCATGTTCGTGGACGACCAGCCGTTCGAGCGCGACGAGGTCGCCTTCGTCCACCCGGACGTCGAGACGGTCGACTCGGCGGAGCTGGACACCATGCTCTCGATGCCCCGGCTGTCGCCCCCGGTGGTGACCGAGGACGCCGCCCGCCGCCGGCAGATGTACCTGGAGGATCAGGCCCGCAACGAGGCGGAACTCGCCCACCAGGGCGCCTCGGACGAGTTCCTCGGCGGGCTCGACATGATCTTCACGATCTCCCGGGCGAAGGACGGCGACCTGCTGCGGCTCGCCGAGCTGACCGAGCGCACCAACCAGTTGAACTCCACCGGCATCCAGTACTCGTACCAGCAGCTCGAGGAGCTGATGGGCAGCCCCGACCACGACCTCTGGGTGTGCGAGCTGACCGACCGCTACGGCTCGTACGGCAAGATCGGCGTGGCGTTGGTGGAGAAGCAGGACGACCGCTGGACGGTCAACCTCCTGCTGATGTCGTGCCGGACGGTGTCCAAGGGCGTGGGCACGGTCCTGTTGTCTTTCCTGTTGAACCGGGCCGCCGAGAACGGGAAGCGCTTCTTCGCCCGTTTCCGCCGTACCGACCGGAACCGCCAGATGCTGGTGACCTACCAGTTGGCGAACTTCCGCGTGGTGTGGCGCGAGGGCAACGACTACCTGTACGAGAACGATCTCGCGGTCCGCCAGGAATACCCCGGGTACATCAAGGTAAAGATCGATGCGTGACGAGGTGGTGGCGAACATGGCCGACGTGATGGTGGCGGATGCGGCGACAAAGATTCGGGGATACCTGCGGGAGAACATGACCGCGTTCCAGGACGTCGAGTTGGACGACGAGGACAACATCTTCGAGCGCGGCTACTTCACGTCGTTGTTCGCGATGCAACTCCTGCACTACGTCGAGTCGACTTTCGACATCGAGGTCCCGGACGACTACATCATCCTGCAGAACTTCAGTTCGGTCCGCCGTCTCGCGGACATGGTCGGTGAGCTGAAGGCCTCGGCCGGTGAGTGACACAGAACGGTCCGACGTCATCGCCCGAGCGCGACTGTTCGCCGAGACCGAGTTGGCGCCGCGCGCCGCGGAGTTCGACCGTGACGAGTTCCTGCCGCAGGACGTCATCAAGAAGATGGCGGCGAACGGTTTTCTCGGCGCGTCGATTCCGACCGCGTGGGGCGGCCTCGGCCTCGGTCCGCTGGAGTACGGCGAATTCACCGAGGCGATCGGCAAGGCCTGCGCGTCCACCCGGGCGCTGCTGACCGTCCACACCTCCATCGTGGCCGGGACGCTGCTCGATCTGGCGTCGAAACGGCTCAAGGGCAAGTACCTCGCCGCCCTCGCCCGTGGCGAGAAGATCGGCTGTTTCGCACTGTCCGAGGAGGGCGCCGGGTCGGACGCGGCCTCGGTCGCCACGTCGTACATCCGCAAGGGCGACTCGTTCGTCCTCAACGGTCGCAAGAAGTGGATTTCCTTCGCCGGTGTCGCCGACCTGTTCCTGGTGCTGGCCTCCGACAACGGCGTCCCGAGCGCGTTCATGGTGGAGCGCGACATGCCCGGCGTACGGACCCGGCCCATGTCCGGCTTCCTCGGCAACCGCGCGACCCACATCGCGGAGGTCGAGCTCGACGACGTCGAGGTGCCGGCGGAGAACCTCATCGCAGGCGTCGGCGCGGGCTTCGGCTTCGTGGTGAACACGGCCCTTCTGCACGGCCGGTACAGCATCGCGTGGGCTGGTGTGGCGCTGGCGCAGGCGGCGTTGGAGGAGATGTGCTCCTACGCGACGCGACGTGAGCAGTTCGGGGTCAAGATCGGCACGCAGCAGTTGGTGCAGAAGATGGTCGCCGACACGGTCACCAACGTCGCCGCGGCCCGGGAGCTGTGTCGCAGCGCGGGCCGGTCGCTCGCGCGGCGCGACGCGGACGCGGCCACGGAGACGATCATCGCGAAGTACTTCTCGTCCACGATCGCCCAGCGCGCGACGTCGGACGCGGTCCAGGTGCTGGGCGGGAACGGGTGCTGGTCGGGATACCCGGCGGAACGCCTGTTCCGGGAGGCGAAGATCCTCGAGATCATCGAGGGCACCTCCCAGTTGCAGCAGATCCTGATCGCCGACGTCGGCTACAAGAAGTTCGCCCGGAAGGCCTAGGGCGATGAACCGTGTCCGATCCCGCGCGTCGCGAACACCCCGGAGACCGTCATGGCAAGCACCCCGTGTGACCGGGTGGTGAGGCACCGGTGACCATTCCCTGGATCCTCGGCGCGCCGAACGAGCAGTCGCTGCGCGACATCGCCGGGCGGTTGGGCGACCTCGTCGAGAACAGCGCTGCCGACCCCCTGGACGTGGCTCGCACGCTGGCGGCCCGACCGCCGCACGCGCACCGGGCCGTGCTGCTGGGCGGCGGCGACGATCTCGCCGCGTCGCTGCGCCTGCTCGCCCAGGGGCGGCCGAGTCCGCACGTGGTGCGGGGAACGGCGACGGCCGTGGCCCGCCCGGCGTTCGTCTTCCCCGGCCAGGGCGCGGTCTGGCCCGGTATGGCCGAGGAGCTGCTCGACTCCGCGCCGGTGTTCGCCCGGCGCGTCGAGGACTGCGCCGACGCGCTGGCGCCACACGTGGACTGGTCGCTGGTCGACGTGCTGAGGTCGGACTCCCCGGACCTGTACCAGCAGACCGACGTCGTGCAGCCGGTGCTGTTCGCGATCATGGTCGCGCTCGCCGAACTGTGGCGGTCCTACGGCGTCGAGCCGCACGCGGTCGTGTCGCACAGCATCGGCGAGGCCGCCGCCGCCTACGTGTCCGGGGCGCTGTCCCTGGACGACGCCGCGAAGACCGCCGTGCTGTGGAGCCGCGCCCAGTCGACGCTGGCCGGCCGGGGCGGCATGGCCGTGGTGGCGCTGCCGGTGGACGAGGTGACCTCGTGGTTCGCCGGCCGTGGCTACGACGTCGACGTCTCCGGCGTGATGGCGCCGCGCACGGTGGTGGTCTCCGGCGACGGCGAAGTCCTCGCCCTCGCCGCCGAGCAGTTGCGCGCCGCGGGTGTCTACGCGCACGTGACGTCCGTGCCGCTGGCCGCGCACTCGCCGCGCGTCGAGGAGGTACGGGACGCCGTGCTGACCTCGCTCGCGTCGATCAGCCCGCGAACCTCGGGCATCCCGTTCTACTCGGGCATGACGGGCGGGACGTTCGACACCGCCGGGCTGGACGCGGAGTACTGGTACCACAACCTGCGCCGGCCGATGCTCTTCGAGAGCGCCACGAGGGCGATGCTGGCCGACGGCTACCAGGCGTTCGTCGAACTCAGCGCGCACCCGGTGCTGACCCTGGCCACGCGGCAGACCGTGGAGGCCGTCGGCGCGACGGTGCCGGTGCTCACCTCGCTGCGCCGCGACCAGCAGCGCATCGAGCACTTCCTGACCTCGCTCGCCGAGGCGCACGTGCAGGGTGTCGCGGTGGACTGGGAGCCGGTACTCGCCGGGCGCGGCCGGCCGGTCGACCTGTCCGACCTGGATGCGCCCGCGTCGGCCGGCTCCGGTGCGCACGCCGCGCCGGCCCGGCCGGCCGGTGCCGGCCCGTCGCTGGCGGGCCTGGTGTCCGCGCAGGTCGCGGGCGTGCTCGGGATCGGCCCCGAGCTGGCCCGGGACGACCACGCCAAGAGTCTGTTCGAGCTGGGCTGCACGTCGATGCAGTTGATCGAGCTCCAGAGCGGGCTGGCCCGGGAACTCGGCGTCTCGTTGGAGAGCACGTTCATCATCGACCACCCCACCGCGGACGCGCTCACCGACGAGCTGACCCGCCGGGTCGAGCGGGGCCGCGAGCCGACCCACGCGCGTACCGCCGCCCCGGTGTCGCCGGGCTCCTTCTCCGCGGAGCCCGTCGCGGTGGTCGGCATGGCGTTCCGGCTGCCCGGCGGCATCAGCACCCGCGACCAGCTCTGGGAGACGCTGAGCGGCAAGGTCGACGTGGTGCGGGAGGTACCCGCCGACCGGTGGTCGCACAGCGACCTGGACACCAGCGAGGTGACCACCACCCAGGGCGGCTACCTCGACCAGGTGGACCAGTTCGACCCGCTGTTCTTCAACATCTCACCAGCCGAAGCCGAGTCGATCGACCCGCAGCAGCGCCTGCTGCTGGAACTGACCTGGGAGGCGCTCGAGGACGCCGGGATCAACCCGGCCACGGCGGGGCGGGACCGGCGGGTCGGCGTCTTCGTCGGCATCTACAACAACGACTACACCCAGGTCGGCAAGAACCTCGGTCACCCGGCCGAGCGGTACACCTACACCGGCAACATGGCCAACTCGGCAGCCGGGCGGATCTCCTACAGCTACGGCTTCGCCGGTCCCAGCCAGGCGATCGACGCGGCCTGCGCGTCCTCGCTGTACGCGCTGCACCAGGCCGGGCGGGAGCTCCGGCAGGGCGGCTGCGACATGGTCGTCGCCGCGGCGGTGAACCTGATCCTCAGCCCCGAGGGCCACGTGTCGTGGTCGCGGCTGCAGGCGTTGTCCCCGACCGGGCGGTGCCGCAGCTTCGACGACGGCGCCGACGGCTACATCCGCAGCGAGGGCGGGACGGTCGTCATCCTCAAGCGGCTGTCCGACGCCGAACGCGACGGCGACGACATCCTGGCCGTGATCAGCGGATCGGCGATCAACCACAACGGTCAGGGCGGTGGGTTCACCGTCCCGAGCGGCGCCGCCCAGCAACGCGCGGTCGAGGCCGCGATGGCCGAGGCGGGCGTCGGGATCGAGGACGTCTCCTACGTCGAGGCCCACGGGTCGGGTACGCCGATCGGCGACCCGCAGGAGCTCAACGCCCTGGCCCGGGTCTTCGCCGGCCGGACCGGCAAGCTGTACGTCGGCAGCGTCAAATCCAACCTCGGGCACCTGGAGTCCGCGGCGGGGATGGCGGCGCTGTGCAAGGTGATCGTGTCGATGCGGCACGGCCGCCTCCCGGCCACCCTGCACTTCCGCGAGGGCAACCGCCTGATCGACTGGAACGCCACCCCGATCGAGGTGGTGGCCGACGAGATCGCGTGGCAGCCGACCGGCGGCCGGCGTCGCGCCGGGATCAGTTCCTTCGGCATCAGCGGCAGCAACGCCCACATGATCGTGGAGGAGTACCAGCCGAAGGCGCGCCCCGCGCGGCCCGCGTCCTCCGGTCTGCCGCGCCTGCTGCCCGTCTCGGCGAAGTCGGAGGCGGGACTGCGCACCGCCCTGCGGAACCTGGCCGAGTGGAGCGAGGGCACCACCGCCGACCTCGCCGACATCGCCCACACGCTGGGTACCCGACGAGCGGGCCTGCGACACCGGGCGGCGCTGGTCTGCGACTCCGTCGCCGGCATCCCGGCCGCGGTCGAGGCGGCGCTGGCCGCCGGGACCACCCGTGACCAGGTGGACCCGGGCCAGGTGTTCGTCTTCTCCGGCCAGGGCACGCAGTACCCGGGCATGGCCCGGGAGCTGTACCAGCACGCCGAGCTGTTCCGGCGCGAGTTGGACGAGATCGACCGGGTGTTCCGCCGGATCGGCGACGTCTCCCCGATCGAGGCCATGTTCGGCGACGACGAGGCGTCGTTCCGGTCACCGCGGTACACGCAGCCCATGATCTTCGCGGTGGGGTTGGCGCTCGCGCGGTACTGGCAGGCGCTCGGCGTCACGCCGTCGGCCGTGATCGGCCACAGCATCGGCGAGTACGCGGCCGCCTGCTTCGCCTCCGTCATGAGTCTCACCCAGGCGGTCGACCTGGTGACCCGTCGGGCGCGGGTCGTGGCGGCCTCGACCGGCGACGGCTCCATGGCGACGCTGCTGTGCTCCCGGGAGCGGGCGGAGCAGCTCCTGGCCGACCACCCCGACGTCTCCGTCGCCGCGGTCAACGCCTCCGAGAACACCACCGTCGCCGGGTCCGCCGAGAGCATGACCACGGTGTTGAAGGCCGCGCGCAAGCAGCGGATCTTCACCGAGCGCCTGGACGTCTCGCACCCGTACCACTCGGTCCGGATGGCCCAGGCCGCCGACGACCTGTACGAGCAGATCCGGCACCACGAGTTCGACCCGCCGGCCGTCACGTGGATCTCGACGCGGACCGGCGAGCCGGTCACCGCGGACGCGCCGATCGACGCGGCGTACTGGAGCCGGCACCTCGTCGAGCCGGTCCTGTTCCGGGCGGCCGTCGGTGCCGCGATCGACCGCGGCTCGCGGGTCTTCGTCGAGGTCGGCGCGACGGCCACGGTCGGCGGCCTGATCGCGCAGGAGTTCGCGGACACCGCCATCGTCGTCCCGAGCCTGCGGAAGGGACGTTCGGACTGCCGGCAGTTGCTGGAGAGCGCGGCCGAACTCTGGCGGTGGGGCCGGTCGCTGGAGTACGACCGGCTGCCCGGCGCGGCCGGCACCCTCGTCCGCGACCTGCCGCGCACGCCGTTCGACCGGCAGCGGATCTGGTACTCCGACCGCGCCCCGGCGCGCACCGACGTGGCGCGGTCGGCCGTCGCCGAGGACGTGGCGCGGTCCGTCGTCGCCGAACTGGAAGGGACCGGTGTCCAGCGGATGGCCGATCGCGAGCCGGTACTCACGTTCGTCAAGCAGTGCGTCAGCCAGGTCACCGGGGTCGGCGTCGACGCGATCGACGAGTCGGTGCAGCTCTTCGCGCTGGGCATCGACTCCCTGATGCTCGTCCAGTTGGGCAAGCGCGTCGAGGCCGAGTACGCCATCGACATCCCGATCAAGGCGTTCTTCGAGTCCCTCTACACGCCCGGCCTGCTGGCCGACTTCGTCCTCGAACACCGGCCCGCCGAGGTGGCACCGGCGCCCCCGACGCCCCCGGCGGTGCCTGCGGCGACCGCGATCCCGGAGCCGCAGGTCGCCGCCGCGCCGGTGGCCGGGACCCACGGTCGACCCGACCCGGCGGCCACGCAGGCGCCCGGCGTCGAAGCCCTCATCCGGCAGCAGCTCGAGATCATGCAGCAGCAGTTGGCAGTGTTGTCGGGCGCGACGGCGGGTGCGACGCCGGTCGCGCCGGTCGCCCCGGTCGCCCCGGTCGCCCCGGTCGCTCCGGTCGCTCCGGTCGCTCCGGAGGTGACGAAGCGCCGCCCGGCGCCCGCAGCCCGCAAGGTCGGCACGTACAGCAACAACATCGAGCTGAGCCAGGACCGGCTCACCGCCGAGCAGAGCGCCTTCATCCGCGACTTCGTGACGCGGTACACCGCGAGGACACCCTCCTCCCGGACGTACACCGGGCAGCACCGCGAGGTGCTGGCGGACTGGATCGCCTCGCTGAACTTCAACCCGAGCATCAAGGAGACGGTCTACCCGGTCGTGTCGGCCCGGTCACGCGGGGCGACGTTCTGGGACGTGGACGGCAACGAGTACGTCGACACCGCGATGGGCTACGGCGTCCACTTCTTCGGCCACCAACCCGACTTCATCCTCGACGCCGTCCGCGACCAGCTCGACCGCGGCTACGAGCTGGGCCCGCAGAACCGGATGGCGGGCGAGGTCGCGGAACTGGTCCACGAGCTGACCGGCGCCGAGCGGGTCGCGTTCTGCAACACCGGCACCGAGGCGGTGATGGTGTCGGTGCGCCTGGCCCGCGCCGTCAGCGGTCGGGACAAGGTGGTCCGGTTCCTCACCTCGTACCACGGCAGCTACGACGCGGTGCTGGCCGAGGCCGACGGCGAGGACAGCATCCCCACCTCGATCGGCATCCCGCAGTCGGCGGTCGACGACACGATGGTGCTCACCTACGGCAGTGCCGAGTCGCTGGACCGCATCCGGCGGCACGGCCCCGAACTGGCCGCCGTGCTGGTCGAGCCGGTCCAGTCGCGTAACCCGACGTTGCAGCCCACCGAGTTCCTGCGGGAGCTGCGCGAGATCTGCACCGAGCACGGCATCGCGCTGATCTTCGACGAGATGATCGTGGGTTTCCGGATCGCGCTGGGCGGCGCGCAGGAGCACTTCGGCGTCGAGTCGGACATGTCGCTGTACGGCAAGCTCGTCGGCGGCGGGATGCCGATCGGCATCATCGCCGGCCGGAGCAGGTACCTCGACGCGGTCGACGGCGGCGCGTGGTCGGACGTGGACGACTCCAAGCCGGCGGTCCCCACGACGTTCTTCGCCGGGACCTTCTGCAAGCACCCGCTGACGATGGCCGCGTGCCGGGCCGTGCTGTCCTACCTGCGCGAGCGGGGCGCCACCGAACTCGCCGCCGTCAACCAGCTCACCGCCGACTTCGCGCGTCGCGTCAACGACTACTTCGAGGCGGAGGAAGTGCCGCTGAAGGTGTCGCACTTCGCGTCGCTGTACAAGTACGAGACGGTCGTCCCGCGCGACATGAGCCACATGTCGCTGACGCTGAACCTGTTCTTCAAGCTGATGCTGTTCCACGGCGTCTACGTGTGGGAACGCCGGACCGCCTTCTTCTCGCTGGCGCACACCCGCGACCATCAGGACCGCATCTTCGAGGCCATCCGCGCCAGCGTCGACGCGCTGCGCCGGGGCGGCTTCGACTTCCGGCGGTCGACGTCGACCGCGCCGCGCGGCCTGCCCGCCGGCCCCCGGGCCGCCGACCTCGCCCCGCTCGACCCCACCGCGGTGTCCGAGCAGGAGAAGCGGGTCTACGTGCTGTCGCGGATGCGCGGCGGTAACGAGGCCTACCAGATCCTGGCCGGTCTGCGCTTCGACGGTGCCCCCGACCGGGAGCGGCTCGCCGAGGCGTTCCGGGCGATCGCCGACAAGCACGAGAAGCTGCGCGGCTACTACGAGATCGACGCGACCGACATCACGGCACGGTTCGCGGCGGAGGTCACCCCGGAGTTCCACCTCTTCGACCACAGGCGCGACCCCGGACTGCGTACCGAGGACGTCGTCGCGGTGATGAACCGGCCGTTCGACCTGGCGACCCCGCCGCTGTGGCGCTACGGGATCGTCATCGACGCCGACGGCACCCACCACCTGCTGCTCTCGCTGCACCACATCATCGCCGACGGCGGGTCGATCGACATCCTCCTCACCGACCTCGCCGAGTACCTCGCGCGGGGGGAGCTGACGCGGGTGCGGTCCGACGGCTACCCGGCGTTCGTCCGGCAGCAGGCCCGGTCCGTCGCCCTGCCCTCCTACCAGGAGCACCGGCGGTGGTGGCTGCGCCAGTTCGACACCGTCCCGCCGCCGCTGAACCTGCCGACCGACTCCCCGTACCCGCTGGTCAACGACTTCACCGGCACGCACCACTACTTCCGGATCGACGACGCGCTGCACCAGGCGGCCAAGGCGGTCATCGAGCGGCACCGCACCACGCCGTTCATCTTCTACCTGTCGCTGTGGTCGGTGCTGCTGGCCACCGCCGCGGACACCGACGACCTGTGCGTGGGCGTCCCCCTGGACCAGCGGATCATCGGCTCGTTCGACGACACCGTCGGCATGTTCGCCCAGTCGCTGCCGCTGCGCATCCGTGCCACCGCGGACACCCGCCTGCCGGACCTGCTCCGCGCGGTGCGGGACACCAGCCTCGCCGCCGTCGAGCATGCGCCCTACTCGTACGACGTCCTGATCCAGGAGTTGGACCTCGACCGGGACTTCGGGCGCAACGCCCTGTTCGACGTGATGTTCACCTTCACCAACGCCCGCGAGCGCGTGCACCGGTTCGGCGACGTGCACGGCACGTCGGAGGACTTCGCGGTGCCCCGTTCGATGTTCGCGCTCGCCCTGGAGCTCACCGAACGCGACGGCGGCCTCTTCGGCGACCTGAACTTCTCCGGCGTGTACGGCGAGCGGCGGATGACCGAGCTGGCCGAGCAGTACGTCGACCTGATCGCCCGGGTGGTGCGGGAGCCGGACCAGACGGTCGGCGACCTGTCCCGGTTGGACGACCAGACGCGCGACCGGCTCCTGGCCCTGGGCACCGGGCCGGTCGTCGCGGACCTGCCGAGCCTCGCCGAGATGTTCGACACGGCGGTGCGCAGGCACGCGGGACGACCCGCGATCCGGTACCGCGGCGAGGAGGTCAGCTACGCCGACCTCGCCGAGCGGGTGCACCGGTACGCCGGTGTGCTGCGCGAGAGCGGCCTCGGTCGGGGCGACCTGGTCGGGCTCCTGCTGCCGCCCACGCCCGAGCTGGTCACGCTGATGCTCGCGGTCAACCGGATCGGCGCCGCGTGGCTCCCGATGGACGTGAAGGACCCGGCGAAGCGGCTCCGGCTCGTGATCGACACCGCCGAACCCACGAGGGTGGTCTGCGGCGAGGAGCTGGCCGCCGCGGTGGAACTCGGCGACCTCGCGCTCCACCTGCCGACGGACACCCCGGTCGACCCGGCCCCGCCGGCCGGGTCACCGGGCGGGCCGGACGACCTGGCGTACGTCATCTTCACGTCCGGGTCGACCGGGACACCCAAGGGCGTCACGGTCACGAACGGGTCGCTGGCGAACTTCCTCGTCGGCATGCCCGCGGCGCTCGGGTGGGCCGACCGGAAGGTGGTGGGCTGCCTCACCACCCCGTCGTTCGACATCCACCTGCTGGAGACGCTGCTGACCCTGGTCACCGGCGGGACGGTCGTGGTGGCGGGCGAGTCGGAGGTCCGTACGCCGGCGGAGATCGCCGCGTTCGTCGCGGCCAACGGCGTCGAGTACCTCCAGATGACGCCGACCCGGTTGCGCCTGCTCTTCGCCGACCCGGAGGCGGGGCGCGCCACGCTGGCGCGGCTGGACAAGCTCGTCGTCGGCGGCGAGGCGTTCCCGGAGGACCTGCTGCCGCGCCTGCGGGAGCACCGGTCGCTGGGCGTCTACAACGTCTACGGCCCCACCGAGACCTGCATCTGGTCGAGCGTCAAGGACCTCACCGGGGACACCGGGGTCAGCATCGGCACCCCGATCGCCAACACCACGCTCTACGTGCTGGACGACAACCTCCGGCTGGTGCCCGAGGGGGTGACCGGGAACCTGTGGATCGGGGGGCTGGGGGTGTCGCCCGGGTACCTGCACCGGCCCGAGCTGACCCGCGAGCGGTTCCTCGCGAACCCGTTCGGGGACGGCCGGATCTACCTCAGCGGCGACCGCGCGCTGTGGCAGGACGGCGAGGTCCACTGCCTGGGCCGGATGGACGACCAGGTGAAGATCCGCGGCTACCGGGTCGAGCTGGGCGAGATCGAACTCGCCATCACCGGGCACGACCTGGTGACCGGCGCGGCGGTGATCGTCCAGGACCTGCCGAGCGGCAGCCAGGTCATCCGCGGGTTCTATCAGGTACGCGAAGGCGGCTACCTGGCGCCGGAGGCGTTGCGCGACTGGCTGGCCGAGCGGCTGACCGACTACATGGTCCCGGCGACCCTGACCGTGGTGTCGGACATCCCCATGACGACGAGCGGCAAGGTCGACCGCAAGACGCTGGCGGCACAGGCCGGCCAGCCGGTGGAGCCGGGGCGTCCCGAGGAGCGGGGCACCGGCGTCGCCCAGGATCTGGTCACGGCATGGCGCACGGTTCTCGGCGACGTTCCGATCAGCGCCGACGAGAGCTTCTTCGACCTCGGCGGCAACTCGTTCAGCCTGGTCCTGCTGATGGAGGAGCTGCACCAGCAGTTCCCGGGCATGCTCGACGTGAGCGACCTGTTCGCGAACCCGACGATCGGGAAGCTCCGCAAGCTCCTGGAGTCCCGGCTCGCCGGGCGGGAAGCCGAGGTGCTGCTGACCGGCTTCGGTGTCCGGCTGCCCGAGTCGTGGTTCACGCACGACGCCACCGCCGACGGCCGGGTCGAGGCCGCGCTGCCCGCGCGGACCATGACCGCCCTGCGCCGGCTGCGCAAGAGCGGAACGCAGGAGCCGGAGGAGCTGGCCCACGTCGCGCTCGCCGTCACCCTGCACAAGGTGCTCGGAACGGACGACATCTCGCTGTGCGTCGTCGACGACGACGCCCGGGCGACCGTGATCCGGTTCGACTTCGCCGGCACGGCCGACCTGGCCGACGTGCTGGACGACTACCGCCGGCAGCGCGACCACAACGACCGGCTCGACCTCCAGCGGTTCGTCGCCTGCCGGGGTGCCGACCGCACCGTGTCCGTCGCGTGCGGCAGCGCCCGGCAGGTGGCGGAGGCCGACCTCCTGCGTCACTTCGACGTCGTGTACGCGATCGACGTCCTGGCCGACCCCGTCGTGGTCCGGATCGACCACGCCCGCGAGGTGGACCCCGCGCGGGTGGAACAGCTGCTGGGCGGCCACCTGAAAGTCCTCGGAATCCTGGGCAGGTCCGCGTCGAAGGAAAAGGTACAGTCATGAAGGATCTCGTGATCGTGTTTCCTGGGCAGGGTTCCCAGTTCGCGGGCATGGGCAGGAAGTGGTTCGACGAGCACGAGAGCGTGCGGGAACGCTTCGCGCAGGCGTCCGACATCGTCGGATACTCGCTCGCCGACCTGTGCTTCACCGCGCCGCCCGCCGAGGTGACCAGGACCAGGTACGCCCAGGTCTCGCTGCTGGTCCTCAGCTACTCGATGTACGAGGTGATGACCGCGGGGCGGAAGGTGCCGGTCTCCTACCTGACCGGGCACAGCCTGGGGGAGATCACCGCGTTGCTCGCGGCGGGCGCGCTGACGTTCGAGGACGCGGTACGCCTGGTCAAGGTGCGCGGTGAGGCGATGGAGGGCTGCGCCGCGGAGAGCGGCACCGGGATGATCGCCGCGGTGCGGATGCCGGTCGCCGACGTGGAGAAGTGCGTCGAGGACTTCAACGCGGCGGGTCACGACGTGCAGGTCGCCAACTACAACGGCGAGCTGCAGACCGTGCTGTCGGGCACCCTGGACGACCTGAAGGGCATCACCGCCCACCTCGAGGACCGTGGGGGGAGGGCGGTCAAGCTCAACGTCGCCGGCGCGTTCCACAGCACGTTCATGGCCGGCGCGCTGCCCGAGTACACCAAGGCCCTGAACGAGGTCACGATCGCCGAGCCCGCCGTCCCGGTCTACAGCAACGTCACCGGCGAGGCGTACGAGAGCGCCGAGGCCATCCGGGAGGCGCTGGCCGTCCAGCTGACCAGTCCGGTCCGGTGGAGCGACATCGTGGCGTCCCTCGTGGACCGCAAGGCGGCGGTGTGGATCGAGGTCGGGCCGAAGCAGGTCCTGAAGAAGATGCTCACCGGTGCCGTCGGCTCGGGCGAGGTGTACAGCCTGGACGAGGAGCCCGACCGGGTCGGCGCGGTGCTCGACCACCTCGTCGAGCTGAGGAAGCGCGAGCCGGGGGTGGTCGGGCTGTGCCTGGGTGCCGCCGCGGCCACCCGGAACCGGAACTTCGACGCCGACGAGTACCACAACGGCGTCGTCCTGTCGTACCGCAAGCTCCAGGAGCTGAGCAAGCTCGACCAGGAGTCGCTCTCCGACCAGCAGAAACAGGCCGCGTTGGACCTGCTGCTCACCATCATGCGGACAAAGCGGGTGCCCGAGGCCGAGCAGCGGGAGCGCATCGAGTCGATCCTGCGCCGCACCCGTGAGGCCGGCCTCCGGACGATCGCGGGGGCGCTCGCCACATGAGCTCCCTGCTCGATCTTGACGACCTGGACCTGACGGGACCCCCGGACGGTTCCGACGTCCTCGTCACGCGCTCCAGCCCACGGCGCAGAGCCGAACCCGTCGCCATCATCGGGATGAGCGGTCGGGTCGGCGAGGCGGAGAACCTCGACGAGTTCTGGTCGGGGCTGCTGCGCGGCGAGGAGGGGTACCGGGACCTGCCGGAAGCCCGACGGGCCGACGTCGACGCCTACCTCGCCGCACGCGGCGTGCGGCTGCCGATCGCGGCCGAGCGCTACTCCGGCGGCACCCGGCTGCCCAGCGTCTCCGAGTTCGACTACCGGTTCTTCTCGCTGTCCCGGCAGGAAGCCAAGGCGATCGACCCGAACCAGCGGATCTTCCTGGAGACCGCCTGGGCCGCGCTCGAGGACGCCGGCTACCTGAACAAGGACATCGGCGGTGGGAAGGTCGGCGTCTACGCGGGCATGTCGGCCGACTTCGGCGAGGACTACCGGGCGATCATCCAGGCGGTCGACCCCGGCGCGCCCGAGATCGCGGTCGCCGGCAACATCCGGTCGATGATCGCCAGCCGGATCGCCTACCTGCTGGATTTGCGGGGACCGTCGCTGCTGGTGGACACGGCCTGCTCGTCGGGCCTGGTGGCCGCGTACACGGCGTACCGGGCGATCCAGAACGGCGAGTGCTCGATGGCGATCGTCGGCGCGGTCAAGACCGACCTGCTGCCGGTCGACGCCGACGACGAGTCCGGCATCGGCGTCAAGGACATCCAGGACACGCTGGCCGCGGACCGGCACACCCGCACGTTCGACCAGAGGTCCGACGGCACCACCGCCGCCGAAGGGTGTGTCGTCTTCGTGCTCAAGGCACTGGAGCGGGCGCGGCGCGACGGCGACAACATCCACGCCGTGATCATGGGCGGCGCGGTCAACCAGGACGGGGCGTCGAACGGCATCACCGCGCCCAACGCCGACGCGCAGGCCGACCTCATCACCGAGGCCCTCGCCGACGCCGGGGTCCGGGCCGAGCAGGTCAGCTTCATCGAGGCGCACGGCACCGCGACCAGGCTCGGCGACCCCGTCGAGGTCAGCGGCATCGAGCGGGCGTTCTCCCGGCAGACCGCCCGCAAGCAGTTCTGCGGTATCGGCACGGTCAAGACGTACATCGGCCACATGGACAACGCCTCCGGCCTCGCGGGGCTGGCCAAACTCGTCCTGTCGCTCAAGCACCGGGTCCTGCCGGCGAGCCTCAACTTCGAGGAGCCCAACCAGAACATCGCGTTCGCGCAGACGCCCGTGTTCGTCAACGACCGGACGGTGGCCTGGTCCGACGACGAGCGGGAGACGTTGTTCGCCGGCATCAACAGCTTCGGGCTGAGCGGGACGAACTGTCACCTCGTGCTGCGCAGCGCGGACCCGGTGCCGGCCGGCGACCGTGCCGGCGTGGGCTCGCCGTCCTGCTTCCTGCTGCCGCTGAGCGCCCAGAACGCCCCGGCGTTGACCAGGCTCGCCGAGCGGTACCGCGAATTCCTGTCCCGGCACGAGGTGGACCTCGCCGATCTCGCCTTCACCGCGTCGGTCGGCCGGTTGCACCACGGCGTGCGCGCCGCCTTCGTCTTCGGGAGCCGGGCGGAACTCGACACGCTGCTGGCACAGTTCGTCGCGGGCGGCGAGGGCGGGAGCGCGAATCCGGACCTGAGCCGGGGCACGTTCCGCCTGGTGCTGGAGCGGGGCGACAAGCGCGAGCCGCACGACCTGCTGCACGCCGAGCACGACGAGCTGAACCGGGAGGCCGCGAGGGTCGTGGCCGCCACCGCCGTGGCGACCGACCGCGCCGCGCTGCGCCGGTTGGCGTCCCTCTACGCGCGCGGCGCCGAGGTCGACTGGCAGCGGGCCGCGCCCGGGGGCGGCCGCCGGACGTCGCTGCCCACGTACCCGTTCGAGCGGACCCCGTGCTGGATCGACCCCGTCAACCAGGGCCGTCGGGGCCTGGTCGACGGCGCGGACGTGGTGCGCTCGCTGCGCCGCGACATCGTGGTGTGCCGGCTCGCCCCCGAGAACTTCTGGGAACTGGCCGAACACCGCATCCACGGCGTCAGCGTGCTGCCCGGTACCGGGCTGGTCGAGATGGTCGTGACGTCGGCGCGGCGGCTCGGCCTGGCTGAATCGGACGTGACGCTGCGCAACCTTCTCTTCGCTGCCCCGCTCGCGGTGGCCGACGGCGAGGAGAAGGAGGTGCACGTCATCTTCGAGACCTCGGGCGACATCAGCACCGTCACCATCGCCAGTCGGGGCGCCGACGGTGACTGGGTGGAGAACGCCCGGGGCGAACTGGTCCGCGACGTCGTCGCCGAGCCGGTCGCGGCGCTCGACGTCGAGGGCCTGCGGCGGCGGTTGGACCGGCCGCTGCAGGAACCCGAGGGCTCCGACCACGCCAAGGGGCTGGACGTCAGCGACCGGTGGACCGCCACGTTGGGCGCCGGGCACGCCGACCCGGAGTCGACCGAGCTGCTGTACGAGTTCGAGCTGCCGTCGCGGTACCGGGCCGAGCTGCCGGACTACGTCCTGCACCCCTCGCTGTTCGACACCGTCATCAACGCGCCGAGCAACGTCTACGACCAGGAACGGCTGTACCTGCCGTTCTCCTACGGCGTGCTGACCGTCCGCGACTCACTGCCCGCCCGGGTGCTCGCCCACTTCCGCACGCGGCCCGAGTCCGTGGCCGGTGCGCTGTACGCGTTCGACGTGACCGTGGTCGACCCGACCGGTCGGGTGCTGCTGACGGTGGACAACTACTGCATCAAGTCGGCGGTCGACCTCGACGTCACGGGGCCCGGCGAGTACGGGTACGTCCAGACCTACCGGCGCGTCGCCCTGCCGGCGCCGGCCCGGCAGGGCCGGGGGACCGTCCTGCTCTGCGGGGACTTCGGTACCACGTTCGCCGGCCTCCGGGGGCACCTCGACGCGTCCGGCTACGACTGCGTCCAGGTGTCGAACGTCGCCGACGCGGTCGGCGACGAGCGGCTCGGTGAGCGCCGCGAGTTCGCCTTCGGCGTGCTGGGCTGCCAGCCGGCCGGGGAGGCCCCGCTCGCCGACGGCACGAGTGAGCCGGTCGAACGGGCGTTGGGCCTGCTCAAGCTCATCTCGGAGCGGCAGCTCGGGTTCGCCGGCGGCCTGGTGGCCCTGACGCACAACGCCCTCGCGGTCACCGGTGACGAGACGGCGCTGCACCCCGGCCAGGCCGGCCTGCTCGGCATGATGCGCGTCGCGGCCCTGGAGTACAAGGCGCTCGGCATCCGGTGCGTCGACAGTGACGAGCACACCGGCCCGGCGCTGCTGGTGGGGGAGGCCACCGCCGCCGACCGGCCGCCGTTCCTGCTCTACCGCAACGGGCAGCCGTACGAGCCGCAGGTGAGACGGCAGCCGATCCCGCTGCCCCACGGTGACCGGGCGCCGTTGCCCGGTGGCGACGGGGTGACCGTCGTGTCGGGTGGCACGGGCGACCTCGGCACCGCCGTGGCGCGGCACCTGATCCGGCGGGGCGTGCGCAAACTCGTCCTGCTCGGGTCCGACCGGGCGGCCGGGACCCGGCCGGAGTGGTCGGAGTTCGAGCGCGACCTGGACGTGTTCGAGGTCGTCCGGCTCGACCTGGGCGACCGGCGGGCGGTCGAGGGGACGGTGCGCGACCTGCGCGCGCGGCACGGCCGGATATCCGGCGTGCTGCACCTCGCCGGGCGGCCCGGCGTCGGGTTCCTGTACACGAAGAATTTCGACGAGTTCATGGCGGTCTACCGGCCCAAGGCGCTGGGCGGGGTGTACCTGCACGAGGCCACGCTGGCGGACCGGCCCGACTACTTCGTCGCGTTCTCCAGCATCGCCGGGCTCCTGCTGAACGCGGGCCAGTCCGACTACACGGCGGCGAACCTGGTGCTGGACAGCCTGGCGCAGCACCGCGACCGCGAGCGGCTGCCCGGCCTGAGCATCCAGTGGCCGGCGTGGCGCGAGACCGGCATCGCCCAGCGCATGGACGCGGCCGACGAGGACGAGTTGTTCCCGCCGCTGGACACCGCCGAGGCGGTGGACCTGCTCGACGCCCTGATGACCTCCGGTGGCCATCCGCCGGTGCTCATGCCCGGCCGGATGCGCAAGGCGACCCGGCAGGTGCCGCGTGACGCCGGCCGGAGCGCGGTCGGGCGCTCCGTCGAGGTGCACGGGCTCGACGAGGTCGGCGACCTCGAACGGGGCGTCGCGGGGATCTGGGCGGAAGCGCTCGACCTCGACGTGCTCGACGCGTACGAGGACTTCGGTGACCTCGGCGGCAACTCGCTGCTGACGGCGCAGATGCTGAAGCTCTACGACGAGCGCTACCCGGGTCTGATGGACATCACGGACCTCTTCCGCCACACCACCGTCGCCGCCCAGGTGGCCTGCCTGAGGGCCAGGCTGCACCCGGCCGAGCTGGTCGCCGACGGGCCGCCGCCGGCAGCCAGGGCGGACGAGGGCGACATCGACAAACTACTGGACCTGCTGGAACAGGGCGCGATCACGGTCGACGGCAGCCAGGGCCAACTTGAGGAAACGGACGCCAGATGAGCAGCGTGAAGGATTTCATCCTCGAGCAGTTCGTCAACAAGCAGATCGACCGTGACCGCACCAAGCGGTTGCTGCTCGAACTGTCGGAAGCGAACCTGCACGAGGACATCGCGGTCATCGGACTGGCCGGTCGGTTCGCCGAGGCCAAGAACGTCGACCAGTTCTGGGAGTTCCTCAAGGTGAGCCGGGACTGCATCCGGGACTATCCGCAGTCCCGCAAGGAGGACATGTACGACATCCTCCGCAACCCGTACTACGCGGAGGTCATGCTGGGCCGGCCGGTCGACGAGGCCGACCTGGACCGGCTCTACTCCGTGAGCGGTTACCTGGACCGGATCGACCACTTCGACTCCCGTTTCTTCGGCATCCCCCCGCTCGAAGCGGACTACATGGACCCGAACCAGCGCATCGCGCTGGAAGTGGCGTACGAGGCGCTGGAGAACGCGGGCTACGGCGGCGAGAGCGCGATCGGGTCGAGGACCGGGGTGTTCCTCGGCCGCGACCAGTCGAACTACTCCTACTACCGGATGTTCTCCGAGCGGCACCCGATGCAGTTGTCCGGCTCGTGGGAGGGGATGGTCGCCAGCCGCATCTCCTACCTGCTGGACCTCAAGGGCCCCTGCATCATGACCGACACCGCGTGCTCCGCCGGCAGTGTCAGCGTCCACCAGGCCATCCAGTCGCTGCTGCTCGGCGAGTGCGACATGGCCCTGGCGGGCGGCATCAACCTGTCCTCCGGCGGCGAGCCGAAGACCAGCTTCCTGTCCGGCGCGACGATGGACAACGTGGTCTCCGGCGACGACATCGTGCGCACCTTCGACGCCCACGCCAACGGCACCCTGTGGGGCGAAGGCGCCGGCATCGTGCTGCTCAAGCCGCTGAAGAAGGCGCTGGCCGACCGCGACCACGTGCGCGCCGTCATCAAGGCCTCCGCCGTCAACAACGACGGCACGTCGAACAGCATCACCGCGCCCAACGCGCTGATGCAGGAGCGGGTCATCCTCGACGCCTGGGCCAAGGCGGACGTGCCGGCGGAGACGATCACGTACGTGGAGGCCCACGGCACCGGGACCGTTCTCGGTGACCCGATCGAGGTCAAGGGCCTGACCAACGCGTTCCGCCGGCACACCGACCGCAGGCAGTTCTGCGGTATCGGATCGCTCAAGACCACCATGGGTCACATGGTGGCCGCGTCCGGGTCGGCCTCGCTGGCGAAGGTCGTCAAGTCGCTCGAATCCGGCCTGCTGGCGCCCTCGGCGAACTTCGACGTGCCCAACCCCTACATCGACTTCACCGACAGCCCGCTGTACGTCAACGACCGGCTCATGCCGTGGGACACCAACGGCGAACCCCGGCGGGCCGGGATCAGCTCGTTCGGCTTCATCCGCACGAACTGCCACATGGTGCTGGAGGAGGCACCCCGCTACCGCGCCGGGCAGCAGCTACGGGAGCGCTACTGCTTCACCGTCAGCGCCAAGACCGAGGCGGCCCTGACGGAGCTGCTCGACGGGTACGCGGCCGTGCTGGCGGACAGCCCGTGGTCGCTCGCCGACATCTGCTACACCTCCAACGTCGGCCGGGGTCACCACGAACACCGGGTCATGGTGATCGCGGCGACGAAGGAGCAGCTGGCCGAGTCGGTCGACCGGCTCCGGCGGCGCGGTCTCGGCACCGACGAGCAGCAGGGCGTCCACCACGGCGTACACGCCGTCGTCAGCGACAAGAGAAGCGACCTGGGCCCCGGCGACATCACCGCCCAGACCGGCAAGCGGCTCTCCGACGCGGCCAACGCCACACTCGCCGAGTACCGCTCGCGGGGCGACACCGCCGCCCTCACCGAGCTGGCCGACGCCTACGTCCGCGGCGCCCGCGTCGACTTCGCCGCGTTCTACGCCGACGAGCCGCGTCAGCGGGTACCCCTGCCCACCTACCCGTTCGAGAAGATCCGCCACTGGGCCAGGCCCATGCGCACGAGCGTGCGGAGCTTCGGCGGCACCGAGACCAACCCCCTGCTGGGCGTGGAGATCAGCCGCTCGGACACCGCGGTCGTGTTCGAGAACACCCTGTCGGTCGACCGGCACTGGGTGCTGTCCGACCACCGCATCGAGCACCGGCCCGTGGTGCCCGGCACGACGTACCTGGAGATGGCGCGGGCCGCGCTGGCCGCGGTGGAGAACACCGGCAGCATGCGGTTCGACAACGTGTTCTTCCTGGTCCCCCTCGCCGTCGAGGAGGGGGAGGAGGCGACCGTGCGAACCCGGCTGGACCGGCTGGAGCGGGGTTACTCCTTCCAGGTGGCCAGCTCGCAGGACGGCGAGTGGGTCACGCACGTCGAGGGTCGGATCAGCCCGTTGGGCGACGCCGGCCCGGCGGCACCCGTCGACATCGACGCCCAGAAGCGCGCCGCGGTCGAGGTGACCGACCCGTACCCCACCGAGACCGACACGGGCGTGTTCCAGTTCGGTGCGCGCTGGGACAACGTCCGGGCGGTGTGGAAGCACGAGACCGGCGCGTTGACCCTGCTGCGCCTCCCCGAGGGCGTCTCCAGCGAGACGTTCGGGCTGCACCCGGCCAAGCTCGACAACGCGGTGAACCTGATCTCGCAGAACAGCGGCGAGACGTTCCTGCCGTACATGTACAAGAGCTTCGTCCTGCACCGGCCCATGCCGGAGACGTTCTACTCGCTGATCCGTACCGTCCGCGACGACAGCCACGAGGGCGAGACCATCACCTACGACGTGGACCTCGTCGACGTGGACGGTGAGCCGTTCGCGCGGATCACCGACTACACCGTGAAGAAGGTCGACTGGCAACGGTTCAGCCTGGCCGGTCCGCGCCGCTTCCTCCAGGTCGAGTGGCTCGCGGTGCCCCGGGTGGCGGCGGAGGCGACCGGCGGCGGGGTGTGGGCGCCGGTGGTGCTGGACAACCCGGCCGGCAGGCGGCTGGTCGCCGCGGTCGAGGCGCAGGGGCACCGGGTCGTCCCGTGTTACGTCGGCGAGCGGACCGACCCCGGTCGGGACGTGTTCGCCCTGGACGAGGCCGGCGCGGGGCTGGTGGCGCAACGGCTGCGGCAGGAGGGGGTCGACGGCGTCCTGTTCGCCACCGACGTCACCGCACCCGACGTCACCGGCGAGGCGGCGCTCACCCCCGGGCAGCGGCGGGCAGCCGGCGTGGACGCGCTGTTCGAGCTGTACCGCGCCTTCGTGGCGTCCCGGGTCAAACTCGCCCGTGGTCTGAAGGTCCTGGGCCGGCACGCCTGGCAGGTCGGGCCCGGTGACGGGGTCACCGATCCGTACTCCGCCGCCACCGAGTCGCTCGCGCAGGTGGTCGGGCAGGAGCACCGGCACCTGCTGGTGGACGTGCTGGACGCGGGGACGGACGTGGACCTGGACTTCCTCCTGCGGGAGGCGACGGGCGGCTCGGGCGGTGTGCTGCGGGCCGTGCGCGGCTCGCAGACCTACCTGCGGCGCCTGCGGTACGCCGAGACGGCCGACGCGACGGGCGAGTCGCCGTACCGGGGCGGGACGTTCGTGGTCACCGGTGGCGCGGGCGGCCTCGGCCTCAGCATCGCCGAGGAGATGGCCAACGAGGGCGCCGAGCGGATCATCCTGCTGGGCCGCAGGACCCTGGCCGAGGAGACCGCGCGGCGCGTCGAGAAGATCGCCGGAGCCGAGTACGTCGAGTGCGACGTGTCGCGGGACGCCGACGTGCGCGGTCTGGCCGCGCGCCTGCGGGAGGAGGCCGTGACCCTCGGCGGCATCGTCCACGCCGCGGGTGTGGCGGGCGACGGGTTCCTGGCGAACAAGCCCCGCCCGGTCTTCGACGCCGTGCTGGCGCCCAAGGTCGACGGCAGCATCGCCCTGGTGGAACTGGCGAAGGAACACCCCGGCGCCTTCCTGGTGTTCTTCTCGTCCATCACCGCGATCACCGGCGGGCAGGGGCAGGGCGACTACTGCAGCGCCAACGCGTTCATGGACTCCCTGGCGGTGCGGGCGCGGGCCGAGGGCGTCCGCGCGCTGTCGATCAACTGGCCGACCTGGTCCGAGGTGGGCATGGCGGTGCAGTACGGGATCGGCGACGGCGACTCGCCGTTCCGTGCCCTCACCGTGAAGGACGGCCTGGCCTGGCTGAGCCACTTCCTGCGCGAACCGGCCGACGGCGTCATCCCGACCCGGTTCGACCTCGGGGTCCTGCACGAACGGCTGGACGAGATGCCGTTCCTGCTCGACGACGACGTCGCCGACGCCGTCGCGCGGGCGGGTGCGGGCGGGGCGTCCTCGGCCGGCGAGACGACCGAGGTCCGGGTCGTCGGCCTGTCCGACCCGAACCAGACCCAGCTCAGGATCGGTGCGGTCTACGGCGCGGTGCTCGGCATGGCGGAGGTCGACGCCCACGCGAGCTTCCAGGACCTGGGCGGCAACTCGCTGATGACGGCGCAGTTGTTGCAGCGGGTCGAGGACGTCTACCCCGGCCGGATCGACATCGCCGACCTGTACTCCTACGCGAGCGTCGCCAGCCTCGCCGGCTACATCGACGAGCGCATCGCGGCGGAGTCCGGTCCGGCCGAGCCGGCCGAGCCGGGCGCGGCGGACTTCGGGGATATGGACCAGTCACTCCAGGACGTCTTGGCGGAGATCGGCGACGCGGAGCTCACCACCATGTTCGCCGCCGACGCCGACGGTGCGGGGAGGAACCAGGCATGAGGTCGAACGCCGAGCTCAAGAAGGACCTGCTGCGGTACCTGCTCATGCAGGTCAAGCAGGAGGCGCTGGACGTCGACCGGGCGAAGGAGTTCATCCGGGCGATCGGCGACGACGGCCGGGACACCGACGACCGGGTCGCCGTCGTCGGCATGGCCTGCCGCTTTCCCGGCGCGTCGGACAAGGAGCAGTTCTGGCGCAACCTGGTCGACGGCCGTGAGTCGATCGGCGACTTCCCGCCGCTGCGTCTGGACGACCTCCGCCGGGTCGAGGGCGGCACCTCGGCCGTCCGCAAGGGCGGCTACCTGGACCGCATCGACCTGTTCGACGCGGAGTACTTCGGCATCCCGCCGCACGTGGCGACGCAGCTCGACCCGTACCACCGCAACCTCCTGGAGGTGCTGGTGGAGACGATGGAAGACGCCGGGTACGCCAGGAGCGAGCTGTACGGGTCCAGGACCGGCGTCTTCGTCGGCAACGACCACACCCACCGGCTGATCACGTCCTACCTGCCGTTCCTCTCGGAAATGGACTTCGCGGCCATCACCGGCTCGTGGTCGGGCATCCTGGCCAGCCGGCTGTCGTACCTGTTCGACCTGCGCGGCCCGGCCACCGTCATCGACACCGGATGCTCGTCCGGCCTGGTCGCGGTGGACGCGGCGGTCAAGGCCCTCCGCAACGGCGACTGCGACACCGCGTTCGTCGCCGCCATCAACCTCTTCCTGTCGCCGTCCAGCCTCGGCAACGAGACCGAGTCCGCCGACCACCGGGTGCGGGCATTCGACGCGGCGGCCGACGGGACGGTGTGGAGCGAGGGCGTGGCCGGGGTCTACCTCAAGCCGCTCTCGCGCGCGCTCGCCGACGGCGACCACGTCTACGGCGTGCTCCTCGGCAGCGCGGTCAACAACGACGGCCGCAGCAACGGCCTCACCGCCCCGAACGCGCAGGCGCAGAAGAACCTGCTGGTCAGCGCGTGGAAGCGGGCCGGCGTCGCGCCGGAGTCGGTGTCCTACATCGAGGCCCACGGCACCGGCACGACGCTGGGTGACCCGATCGAGATCAAGGGGCTGACCAGCGCCTTCGCCGAGTTCACCACCCGTCGGCAGTTCTGCGCGATCGGCTCCGTGAAGACCAACATCGGCCACACCGTCGGGGCCGCGGGACTGGCGTCGCTGATCAAGACCCTGATGTGCCTGGACCGCCGGACCATTCCGCCGTCGATCCACTTCGACGTGCCGAACGAACTGCTCGACCTGGCCAACAGCCCGGTCTACGTCGCCGACCGGCTCACCGAGTGGGAGGAGGGCGACACCCCACGCCGCGCCGGCGTGAGCAGCTTCAGCCTGAGCGGCACGAACTGCCACGTCGTGCTGGAGGAGGCGCCGGCCCGAGCGGCGGTCCCCGACCAGGCACGCCGGCTGCGGGTCTTCCCGATCTCGGCGCGGAGCGAGGACCTGCTGGCCCGCACCGCGGCGCTGCACCTGGAGCACCTCGACCGCCACCCCGAGCACCGCCTGGCCGACGTGTGCTTCACCATGCAGGTGGGCCGCGAGCACCAGGCCGTGCGGGCGGTCGTCCTGTGCGAGACCCGTGCCGGCCTGCGCGACGGGTTGCTCCGGCTGCTGCACCCGGAGCAGGCCGACCACTCGCCCCCGGTGGACGACGGCGTCGTGCTGCGCGCCGACGCGCCGTCCCGGTTCGGTGCCGGGTCCGGTCACCTCCGCGACGCGGTCAGCGCCTTCCTGGCGGGTCGCGCCCGGCCCTTCGCCGGCCTCGACCAGGACGGGGGCGTGCGGCGGGTACCGTTGCCGCCCCAGCCGTTCCAGCACGTGCGGCTGTGGGACGAGACGGTCCGGGCGCATCCGGTGCCCGGTGAGCAGGAGCCGGAGCCGGCCGACCCGGTCGACCGGCTCCGGTCCATCCTGTCCCGGCCGCCGCACCTCGAAGGGCTCCAGGAGTCCGACGCGGACGCGGTGCCCCGCACCGTGATCGCCGGGGTGTGGTCCGGCATCCTCGGCTACCCGACGATCCGCGGCGCCGACGACTTCTTCGCCCTCGGCGGCGACTCGATCTCGTCCGTGAAGATCACGCAGTTGCTCAACGCGGTGCTCGGCATCGAGATCCCGCCGACCACCCTGCTGACGAAGCCGACGTTCGACGAGTTCGCGGACGTGGTGATCCGCGCCCACGGGGTGGACGAGAGCCTGGTCCGGTCGCGGTTGAGCGGGTCGGCCCGCCGCCCGGTGCCCGTGGAGCACGTCGTCGAGTCCTACGAGCTGCCGCTGACCGCCGCCCAGCGCAGCATGTTCGTCTCCAGCCAGGTCGACGAGGAGTCGGTGGCGTACAACGTCAGCGGCCTGACGATCCGCCCCGGCACGCTCGACACCGCCGAGTTGGAGGAGTGGCTGCGCGTCCTGGTGCGACGGCACGACAGCCTCCGCTCGACGTTCCACCTGCGGGACGGGGAACCCTTCCAGCGGGTGCACGCGCAGGTGCCGGTCGCGGTCGAACACCGGCGGCTCGGCGCCCTCCCGGACGGCGACAGCCACGAGAGCGCGGCCCGCCGGGAGATGCAGCGGTTCGTCCGCCCGTTCCTGCTCGACAGCGCCCCGCTGTTCCGCGTCGGCTACTTCGAGTTCGACGACGGCGTGTCGTGCGTGGCGATCGACATCCACCACATCATCACCGACGGCACCTCGATGGGCATCCTGTTCCGGGACCTCGGAGCTGTCGCGGAGGGCGCCGCGCTGCCGCCGCTGCCGTCGAGCTACCGTGCGGCGATCCGCGGCCTGCTCGAGCGGCAGGGCGGCGCCGACATGGTGGCGCACCGCGACTACTGGGTCGCCCGGTTCGCCGACGGCGCGCCGACCCTGCAACTCACCACCGACTGGCAGCGGGCGGAGGTCGCCACCGCGGCGGGCGCGACGCTCTTCGCGTCCGTGGACGGCGACACGCTGGAGGCCGCCAAGCGGTACGCGCGGGCGCACAACCTCACCCTCTACATGGTGCTGCTCGGCGTGTTCCAGCAGGTGCTGTCCCGGCTGAGCGGCCAGGGCGACGTCGTGATCGGCGCGCCGGTGATGGGCCGGCCCGACCTGACCTACCAGGATCTCGTGGGCATGTTCGTCACCACGCTGCCCATCCGGGTCACCGCCGCGCCGACGACCGGCGTCGGCGACTTCCTCGCCGGCCTGCGGACCACCGTGCTGGAGGCGTTCGAGCACCAGGAGTACCCGCTGGAGTCCCTGGTCGAGGAGCTGAACCCGCCCCGCGTACCCGGCCGCCGGCCACTGTTCGACGTCTGCTTCGTGCACCAGAACACCGACATGGGTCTGGAGCCCGACGACGAGCGGACCCTGCAGTTCGACGACGGCAGCGCCAAGTACGACATCACCCTCAGCACCCGGGAGGCCGACGGCGCGCTGCTGCTGGGGTGGGAGTACTCCACCGCCCTGTTCCGCGAGGAGACGATGGCGCTCTACGCGGAGCGCTACGCGACGCTGCTCAGGTCCTTCCTCGCCGCCGCCGACGACACCCCCGTGGGCACGCTCGACCTGATGCCCGAGCGGGAGGCCGCGCTGATCCGGACGTTCGCGACGGTACCCGCGCCGCCGCTGGACTCCCGCGGTATCGCGCGGCTGTTCGAGGAGCATGTCGCCGCCGCCCCCGACCGGACGGCGCTGATCGCCGACGATCGGAGCCTGACGTACGGGGAGCTGAACGCCAGGGCCAACCGGATCGCGCACGGTCTGATCCGACTGGGCGTGACGCCCGGTTCACCGGTGGCGCTGCTGCTGGACCGCTCGATCGACATGGTCGCCGCCATCCTCGGTGTGCTGAAGGCGGGGTGCTTCTACCTGCCACTGAACACCGACTTCCCGGCCGAGCGGCTGCGGGTGATGGTGGACGACGCGGGCGCCGGCCTCCTGCTCACCTCCGACGCCCGCAGCGGGCAGGCGGCGGAACTGATCTCCGAGCGACTCCGGATCGTCGGCGTCCACCACCTCGCGGAGTCGACGGCCGAGAGCGGTGACCCGGGACTGCCGGGCAGCAGCGCCGACGCGGCCTACATCATGTACACGTCCGGGACCAGCGGCGTGCCGAAGGGGTCGGTGATCCGGCAGCGCAGCGTGCTGCGGGTGGTCCACCGGTCCGTCTTCTACGCGGCCGACCCGAGCGACGTCTTCCTCATGATCTCGGAGTACTCGTTCGACGGCTCCATCTACGACATGTTCGGGGCGCTGACCAACGGCGCGTCGCTGGTGCTGCTGGACAAGGCGTCCGTGCTGGACCTCGACCGGCTCGGTGCCGCGATCGAGCGGCACGGGGTCACCAGCTTCTTCATCACCACGGCGATGTTCAACGCGCTGATCGACCACGCGGCGGGCTCGCTCGGCGCCGTCCGCAGAGTGATCTTCGGTGGCGAGATCGCCTCGCCGGCGCACGTGAAGCGGGCGTTCGACCTGCTCGGACCGGGCCGGATCAGCCACGCCTACGGCCCGACGGAGACCACGGTCTTCGCGACCATCCACACGCTCGACGCGCTGGACCCCGACGACGCCGTCCCGATCGGCACGGCCATCAACGACACCTCGCTGTGGGTGCTCGACGAGCGGCTGGAGCCGGTGCCGGTCGGCGTCAACGGCGAGCTGTACATCGGTGGGGCCGGCCTGTCCGACGGTTACCTGAACCAGCCCGAGCTGACCGCCGAGCGGTTCGTGTACTCGCCGGCGGTACCGGGGGAGCGGCTCTACAAGACCGGCGACATCGTCACCTTCAAGACCAACGGCCTGCTCTACTACACCGGACGCGTCGACCAGCAGATCAAGCTCAGGGGCTATCGGATCGAGCTGGCGGAGATCATTCAGGTCGCGCTCGACGAGCCCCACGTCCGCTGGGCGCACGCGGGTCTGTACGAGGCCACCGAGGGCAGCAGGAGCCTGTGCCTCTGGGTCGGGTACGTGGACGACCAGGACCACGAGCCGGCGCTGCGGTCGGCCCTGGCCCGACGGCTGCCCGACTACATGGTGCCGTCCTTCATCGTCAAGGCCGACACGGTCCCGCTGAACGCGAGCGGGAAGGTCGACGTGGCCGCGCTGCCGAAGCCCGACTTCACGGCGGGACCGACGGCTGCGGCGCCGGAGAGCGACTCCCTGCGGGTGCTCGCCGACGCGTGGCAGCACGTGCTGGGCGTCCCGGTGGACGACATCGACGCCGACTTCTTCGCGCTGGGCGGCGACTCGATCAAGGCGATCCAGATCGTGGCCCGGCTCCGCGAGCAGGACGTCGCCATCAAGGCCGCGGACCTCCTCGGCAACGCGACCATCCGGACGCTGGACGAGAAGCTGTCCGGCTCCGCCGACACCGGGACCGCGCAGCGGGCGTACGACCCGACGCCGCAGACCGGGGCGATCACGGCGAGCCCGATCCAACTCGCGTTCCTCGACGACCCGGACGCCCGGACCCGGGTGTTCAACCAGTGCCTGCTGGTCACGCCGGCACAGCCGGTGTCGCTGGAGCAGCTCGTGCGGGCGGGGGAGCGGCTGGTACGCCACCACGACATGCTCCGCGTCGAGGTGGACGAACAGGGCGGGCTCAGCCTGCGCGACGTCGACGCCCCGACGCTCGTCCACGCCGAACAGGCACCCGACGGGCTCTCCGACGACGCCCTCGCCGAGTACCTGAAGACGGTGCAGGCGCGGGTCGACGTGTGCGGTGGCCCGGTCGTCAGCCTGGCCGCCGGGCTGGGTGAGGGGGGCGCCCGGTTCGCCGTCGCGATCCACCACCTGGCCGTGGACGTCGTGTCGTGGGGTGTCCTGCTGGAGGACCTGGCCATCAGCCTCGCCGACCCGGACGCCGAGCTGCCCGCCAAGACCATGCCGTTCCCGGCGTGGACGAGCGAGGTCCGGCAGCGCGCCCGGGACGGCGGCTTCCGCGCCCAGTTGCCCTACTGGCTCGACCTGGCGCGCGGCGCGGGCGACGCGGGCGAGGTGTTCGCCGAGCGCGACGTGAAGCGGTCCGAGACCGCCGCGACGGTCGTGCGACTGGCCGAGACCGACGACTTCTCGGTGTTCGACGCCGCCCGGGAGGCGCACGGCGCGAGCCACGCCGACACCGTCCTCACCGTCGTCGCGCGGGCGCTGGCCTCGGTCACCGGTCAGCAGCGGGTGCTGTTCACCCTGGAGGGGCACGGCCGCGAACCGATCGCGGGCGACCACGACCTCACCCGGACCGTCGGCTGGTTCACCAGCACCTTCCCGCACCTGGTCCAGGTGGAGCGGAGCGTGGCGGACACCATGGACGGGGTGCGGCAGTCGTTCGACCGGCTGCCGGACAAGGGCGCCGGCTTCGGCCCCCTGCTGCGCTTCGACACCGACCTGGGCGCGCAACGGAGCGCGCTGACCGCCATCCGGCCGCAGGTCGGGTTCAACTACCTGGGCGGCCAGGTCAGCGGCGACGGCATCACCGTCACCCACCTGCCGGTGGACATCACCACCGACGGGGACCACCACCTGCCGCACCCCCTCGACGTCACCGCCTCCCGCAGCGGGGGTGAGCTCCTGATCGAGGTGCGGTACCCGCGGGCGTGGGAGGCGAGCGGCACCGCGAAGAAGATCGTCGCGGCGGTGGAGGAGTCGTTCCACGAGGTCCGGGACGCCCTGAGGTCCGGTGAGCCACGGGGATTCCAGGTCTCCTCGCCGATCCGTCAGGACGTGCTCGCCGACATCCTGCTGGATGTCGGAGGCGGGATCTAGCCTTCCGCGTGACGACGATCCGACCCCCCGGCACCGGCCGCCGGACACCACGGCCTGAACACCGCGTCAGTGCTAAGTAGAGAGCCTGGTTCATGGTTGACAGAGACAACATCGAGTCCATCTCCGGCCTGGCCGCGATGCAGAAGGGCATGCTCTTCAGCCACGCCGTGGACACCGGCTCGGACGCCTACGTGGAGCAGTTCGACTTCGTGATCAGCGGCGAGGTCGACGTCGAGCACATGCGTACGGCGCTCGCGGGCGTGTCCCGTACCTACAGCGCCCTGCGCACGATCTTCTCGTACCGCAACACCGACCAGCCGTACCAGATCGTGCTGAAGGAGTGGGCGCCGCAGCTCGACGTCCGCGACTACCGGGACCGGCCCGACCGGGACCGGGACGTCGAGGAGTTCAAGGTCGCCGACCGCGCGAAGGGCTTCGACCTCAGCGCGGACGTCCTGCTGCGGGCGACCCTGATCCGGCTGGCCGACCGCCGCTGGCGTCTCGTGTTCACGTTCCACCACATCATCCTGGACGGCTGGTCGCTCGGCCCGCTGTTCGGGACGCTGATGGGCTACTACGAGGAGCTGACCCGCTCCGGCTCGTTCCAGCCGCGGCCCGAGGCGCTGCCCTACCGCGACTACGTCGCCTGGTACGAGCGGCAGCTCGACGAGGACGCCCGGCGGTACTGGGCGGAGGCGTTGGAGGGCTACGAGAACGAGGCCGTGCTACCCGCGAGCCCCCGTCCCGGCGGGTACCGTGGCGCGACCCACCAGTTCACCCTCCCCGCCGAGCTGTACGAGGAGCTGAAGGGGTTCGCGCAGAAGGCCGGCGTCACCCAGAGCGCCGTCTTCCAGGCCGCCTGGGGCGTCGTGCTGCAGAAGTTCACCTACGCCGACGACGTCGTCTTCGGCAGCGTCGTGTCCGGGCGCGGCACCGAGATGACCGGCATCGGCGACGCGGTGGGGTTGTTCTGCAACACGCAGCCGGTCCGGGTGACGACCACGCAGGACCAGCACTTCACCGGGCTGTGCCGGGAGGTGCAGCAGTCCTACCTGCGGGCGAGTGCCTTCGAGCACTACGCGCTGCACGAGATCCAGAGCCTCACCCCGCTGAGGAACAAGCTGCTCAACCACGTCGTGGCCTTCGAGAACTACCCGTTGTCCGAGCAGTTGCGCGACTTCGCCGACGACACCGGTGACGGGCTCGCGTTCGACGGCGTCGAGGTCTTCGAGCGGACGAGCTACGACCTGCACATCGTGGTCAACCCCGGCCGTGACTTCGCGGTCACGTTCGCCTACAACGAGAACCACTACGCGCCGGGGTTGATCCAGGCGCTGGAGAGCTCCCTGTGCAACGTCCTCACCTCGGCGGTGCGCGACCCGCGGGTACGCGTGGCCGACATCGCCCTGTGGGACAGCCGGGCGGCGGACGCCGCAGCGCCGCAGCCGCCGCACTCCACCATGCTGGACTCGTCCGTGGTGGACGTCTTCGCCGACGTCGCCGCGACCCACCCCGAGAAGACCGCGCTGGTGTGGCGGGGCAGGGAGTTCAGCTACGCGGAGGTGGACCGCTGGTCCGACGCCGTGGCCTGGGAACTCAAGAGCCGTGGCGTGGTTCCGGGCGTGGCGGTCGGCGTGCTCGCGGACCGTCGTCCGGAGCTGGTCGTGGCGATCCTCGGACTGCTCAAGAACGGGAACTTCTACGTCCCGATCGACACCAAGGACGCCAAGCCCCGGGTGGAGTACGTCGTCACCGACGCAGGCGTGCGTGACCTGTGCACCGTGGCGGAGTTCGCCGACCGGGCGCCGGCGGCGGCCCGGGTGTTGCTCGTCGACCCGCCGACCGGGGACGTGCCGCCGTTTCCCCGGCAGCGCAACCTGAACGGCGCCACGGCGTACCTCATGTACACGTCGGGCTCCACCGGTAACCCCAAGGGTTGCAAGATCACGCACCGCAACATCCTGCGCCTCTTCGCGGACCAGGAGTTCTTCGACTTCGACGACCGCCAGGTCCTGATGTTCACCGGATCGCCCGCCTTCGACGCCAGCACGTTCGAGATCTGGGGAACGATGCTGTTCGGCGGGACCCTCGTGCTCGCCGACGAGCTCGACGTGCTCGACGGTGACCTGATGCGCGAGGCGATCAAGCGCAACGAGGTGACCGGCATGTGGCTCACCGCGCCGCTGTTCAACCAGCTCTGCGACTACGACCCGGCGATCTTCGACCGGCTCGGACACCTCGTCGTGGGCGGCAGCGCGTTGTCGGTCCAGCACCTCGCGAAGGTCCGCAGCGCCTGCCCGAGCCTGCGGATCACCAACGGCTACGGCCCCACCGAGAACACGACGTTCTCCACGACGTACCAGATCCGGGACGAGGACCTGCTCCGCGAGCGGATTCCCATCGGTCGCCCGCTGACGCACTCGTCGGCCCACGTCCTGGACCGGGGCCTCAACCCGCTGCCGCCCGGCGCGGTCGGCGAGCTGTGCGTGGGGGGTGACGGCGTGTCGACCGGGTACCACAACCGGCCGGACCTCGACCTCGCCGCCTTCGTCACGGTGCCGGCGCTCTCCAGCCGACGCCTCTACCGCACGGGTGACCTCGTCCGTGAGCTGCCCGACGGGTCGCTCGACTATCTCGGCCGCGCCGACGACCAGGTCAAGATCAGCGGCTTCCGGGTCGAGTTGGGCGAGGTCGAGAGCCTGCTCCGGTCCGTCGAGCACGTCGAGGACGCCGCCGTGATCTGCGTCGAGGTGGACGGGGAGAAGAGCCTGCGCGGCTACTACGTCGCCGGCAAGCGGATCGCGCCCGAGGTGGTGCGGCAGCAGATGGCGCAGCAGGCCGCCCCGTACATGATCCCCGCCGGGCTGGTGCAGCTCGACCGGATCCCGCTGAACAAGAGCGGCAAGGTCGACCGGACCCGGCTGGCCGAGATCCGCCCCGAGCCGGAGGCCCGCGCCGAGGCGCCGCATCTCGGACCGGTGTCCGACATGACGCGGATCCTCTTCGACATCATCGCCGACCTCGTCCCCGCCGAGTCGATCGACGTGAACCGCAACTTCTTCGACCTCGGGATCAACTCGCTCAACCTGTTGACCATCAACAACCGGCTGCGCAAGGTGTTGGACCGGAACGTGCCGCTGGTGCAGCTCTTCCAGCACACCTCCATCGCCTCCCTCGCCGCCTTCCTCGCCGTCGCGGACAGCGGCGACGACCCGACCACCGACGCCGACGACCCCGAAGCCGACGCCGAGGACGCCTTCGCCGAGCAGGAGGAGGAGCACGCCTTCTCCGCCACCGCCCTGCTGCGCGAGATCGCGGACGAAATCGCCGAGGAACTCGCCGCCGATCTTGAGAAGGAGCTCTGACCATGCCGGAGAGCAGGGCCACCAAGCGCCGCGAGACCGGACTGGAGATCGCCGTCGTCGGCATGGCCGGCCGGTTCCCGCAGGCCGAGGACATCGACCGGTTCTGGGCCAACCTGGTCGAGGGCGTCGACGCCATCTCCCGCTTCACCGACGACGAACTGCTCGGGGTGGGTGTGGCCAAGGCGGCGCTCGACGACGAGCGGTACGTCCGGGCCAAGGGTGTCTTCCCGAACATCGAGTACTTCGACGCGGAGTTCTTCAACTACGCCCCGGCCGACGCCACCCTGCTGGACCCCCAGGTCCGCGCCCTGCACGAGGAGGTCTTCCACGCCCTGGAGGACGCGGGCTACTCGGCGGAGGGGCGGCCCGAGGTCATCGGCCTGTTCCTCGGTGCGACGAACAACCTCCCCTGGGAGACGCACACCCTGACCCGGCACATCCTGGAGTCCGGGATGACGTTCACCGGCATGCAGCTCAACGACAAGGACTTCGCCGCCACCCGGATCGCGTACGCCCTGGACCTGAAGGGCCCCGCGTTCACCCTGCACACGGCGTGCTCGACCTCGTTGGTCGCCATCGACATGGCGTGCCGTAACCTGTGGACCGGGTCGTGCCAGATCGCGCTCGCGGGCGGGAGTGGGCTGACGCTGCCGCACAAGAACGGGTACCGCTACCAGGAGAACATGATCCACTCGCCGGACGGTCACTGTCGGCCGTTCGACAAGGACGCGGCCGGCACCGTCGAGGGCAACGGCGTCGGCATCGTGGTGCTCAAACGTCTGGAGACCGCGCTCCGCGACGGCGACCACGTCTACGCGGTGATCAAGGGCTCGGCGGTCAACAACGACGGGAACCGCAAGGTCGGCTACACCGCGCCGAGCATCGAGGGCCAGGCCGAGGTCATCCGCAAGGCCTACCGCGTCGCCAACGTTCCCCCCGCCGAGGTGTCCTACGTCGAGACACACGGCACCGGCACCTCGCTCGGCGACCCGATCGAGATCGAGGCGCTGCGCAAGGCGTTCGGCACGGGTGAGCCGGGCACGACCGGGCTCGGCTCGCTCAAGGCGAGCATCGGTCACCTCGACACGGGTGCCGGCGTCGCCTCCCTGATCAAGGTGTGCAAGATCCTGCAACACCGGAGCGTGCCGCGCAGCCTGCACTTCCAGGAGCTGAACCCGAACGTCGACCTCGAGGGCAGCCCGTTCTACGTCGTCGCGGAGCAGCAGGAACTGCGGCCGAAACGGTCGAAGGCCGACGAGGTGCTGCCGCTGCGCGCCGGCGTCAGCTCGTTCGGCATCGGCGGCACCAACGCGCACGTGGTGCTGGAGGAGGCACCCGAGGCGAGGCCGGCCTCGTCCAAGGGCCGGACGTACAACACGTTCGTCGTCTCGGCGACGTCCGCGGACGCTATCGGGCGGATCAAGCGGAACTTCGTCGACTACCTGGCCGCGCACCCGGACCTCGACGGCTCGGACCTGGCCTGGACCCTCCAGAACCGCCAACGCCGCCTCGCGCACCGCTACGCCGTGGAGTTCGGTGACGTCGCGCAGTTGCGGGAGCGGCTCCAGGAGTCCCTGGACGCCGACGAGCCCTCCGCGCAGGTCCACAAGAACGCGCGGCGCGACGTCTACTTCCTCTTCAGCGGTCTCGGCGCGCAGCACCTGCGCATGGCCCGCGGCCTCTACGAGACCGAACCCGACTTCCGGGCGTACCTGGACGAGTGCTTCACGATCAGCGCGGCCCAGGGCCACGAGGTGCCCCGCGAGGTCTTCTTCGGCGACTCCGTGGCGGCGGAGAAACAGCTCAACAACATCGGGACCACCCAGATCCTGCTGTTCATGCTGGAGACGTCGATGGCCCGGACGCTCATCGGGTGGGGTCTCAAGCCGAAGGGGATGATCGGGCACAGCACCGGCGAACTGGCGGCGGCCTATGTCGCTGGCGTGTTCTCGCTGGAGGACGGCATCCGCCTCGTCCAGGCCCGGGGCAGCCTGATGGACACGACGGTCGAGGGCGCGTTGACCTCCGTGCGGGCGCCGGAGGATGTCGTCCGGGGCATGCTGACCGACGAGTTGGCCATCGCCGCGGTGAACGGCCCCGAGGACTGCACCGTCTCCGGCACCCCGGGGGCCGTCGCCGAGATCGAGCGTCAGTGCGCGGAGCGGGAGATCAAGTTCTCGCACATCGAGGCCGACCACGCCTACCACTCGCAGTACATGGATTCCATCCTCGGCCGGTTCCGCGAGGTGCTGGACCAGGTGACCCTGCACCAGCCGAAGATCGCGTACCTGTCGAACGTGACCGGTACGTGGATCACGGCGGCACAGGCCACCGACCGCGACTACTACTGCTCGCACGCCCGCGAGACGGTCCGGTTCGCCGCCGGTGTCGAGGCGATCCTGGAGCGCGGCGGCACCCTGTTCGTCGAGGTCGGACCGGGCAAGTCGCTGTCGTCGTTCGTGCGCGCCATCGCCCGGGACACCGAGGTCACCACGGTGAACATGCTGCGTCACCGGATGGAGGAGATCGGGGACGGGGAGCACCTGGCCCGTGCGGTCAAGAAGCTCTGGGAAAACGGTGTCTCGCTCGACTGGAAGGCGTTCCACAAGGGTCGCCTCCCGCGCAAGGTGACGTTGCCGCTGTACCCGTTCGAGAAGGTCGAGTACCCGGTCGACATCGAACAGTTTCAGCGGCTGGTGGAGGGCCAGACCGACGGCGGCCCGCGCGTCGCGACCGTGCAGCCCGCCCGGCAGGCCGTCACCGGTCCCGTCGCCACGACCGGGCCGCTGCCCGCGTCGCGGATGGCGTGGGCACCGTCGATGCGCCCGTCGTCGACCGGGAAGGAACAGCCGAAGGTCCTGATCGTCCTGACCGACGACCGTCGTGGGATCAAGCGCGTGCTGGACGGGATCGCGCACTGGCGGACGCTGTACGTGTCGTTCGGCCCGCAGTACCGGTTCGACCGGCAATCCGGCGCGGTGGTCCGCCCCGGTCACGACGACGACCTCAAGCGGCTGCTGGACGACCTGGAACGGCACGCCCTGGCCGGTGACACGGTCGTGGTGGACCGGGCCGACTACCCGTCGCTGGTGACCACCCTGCGCGGACTCTGCGCGGCCATCCCCGACATGCGGGAACGGTGCGTGAAGGACGTCGTGGTGCTGGACACCGGGGACTTCCTGGGCGCTCGCGGCGATTTCGTGCCCCTGCTCATCGGCGCCAACCACGAGTACCCGACGTTCCGGGTCCGGGCCGTCCGGTGCGACGATTCCCTCGCCGACCGTGCCGGACGGGCGGCGTGGCGCGAACACCTCCAGACGGAGCTGGAGGCGCACCGGCCCGACGACGTCGCGGTCCGCTACGAGCGGAGTCGGCGACTCGTGCCCCGGATGGTCCCGCTGGACGGCGCCTTCGCGGCGGCCGGACGGGCGGCGCGGACGGTGGTCCTCGGTCGTCGCCGCGACATCGAGGACGTGGTGCGCGACCTGACGGGGGCGAACGCCGCCCGTACCGTCGAGATCCTGCCGTTCGACCTCGGCCCGGACTCCGCGGGGACCCGGGTCGGCGTGGTGGACGAGCGGATCACCGTGCTTCCCGTGGTCACCGGTTCCACGTGGGAGGAGCTGGCCGGCACGCTGTCGAGCGGGTTGCGTGCCCTGCCCACCGTCGACGAGGTCGTGCTCTGGGACACGCCCGGCCGGGACGGCGCCACCGACGGTCTCGACCAGCGTCGACTCCTCGGCCTGCTGACCGAGGTGAGCCGGGAGCGGCGGATTCCCTGCTACGTCCTGTCCCGGCCCGGTCTGGATCGGGACGGGTGGGACCGGCACGTCACCACCTGGTTCGCCGACAACGAGCGCGGCGGCACCGAAGCGGGCGTCACGCGGCTCTACTCGTTCGCCGACCTGCGGGAGGCCGACCGTTCGGTCCTGGACCTGTTGCCCAGGATGCGCGACGGCGGTATCCGCACGGCCTACCACGGCATGGACCTCCTCGGGGCGCAGGCGGCGGCCAAACTGGTGGACGTCGAGGTGGAGTCCGGCCGTGCCGACGAGCGGCAGGCGATCGCGGCGGTGATCGAGCGTGAGATCCGGACGCTGCTCGGCTTCAGCGAGATCGACGGCCGCGCGGACATCTTCGACATCGGCCTCGACTCGGTGAAGCTGGTGCAGTTCACCAACGCGCTGGACAGGAACGGCTACAAGGTCCTCGCCAAGGAGGTCTACAACCACCCGACGATCGCCGGGCTCGCCGCCTTCATCGAGCGGACCGTGGCGCGCGGCGGACCGGAGGACATGTCCTTCGACAGCCTCGCCGTGCTGCTGGAACAACGCCTCGGCGCGCCGTGTGTCTTCCGTGAGGTCAAGTCGGGACGGGACGAGGACACGCTCGTCGTGCTGGCCGTGGCCGGCCTGGACGACGAGCTGAAGAAGCGAGTGGTCCGGGAGTTCACCGAGCTGCGGGTGCCGACCGAGTTCGTGCCGCACTACGTGGTCGCGGGGGGCCCGGAGGAGATCGGCATGGGCCTGGACTTCGAGGCGCTCAGGGCGAGCGCGGGGCTACCGTCCTACCCGGGCGGCTACGCCGCGGTCTTCGACGAGATCGACCGCCGGCAGGAGGAGCTGCGCAGGTCCATCGGCGCCCAGCCGGTGAAGTGGACGTACCCGATCAGCGCGATGCAGAAGCAGCACTTCGCCACCGAGTCGCGCCTCCAGCTCTACCTGATCCAGCTCCGTGAGCTCGTCGACCTCGACGTGCTCCAGCAGGCGCTGTGCGACGTGATCGGGCGGCACGGGCTCATGCGCAGCTTCCTGACCCGGTCGTTCGGGCGGTTCCGGTGGAAGGAGTTCGAGGCCCCCGAGGTCATCGCGCTGCCGCGCCTGGACATGTCCGGCCTGGAGCCGCACGAGCAGGAGGAGCTGCGGGCGGAGCTGGTCAAGCGCGAGTGGAGCATGGACTTCAAGGTCGTCGACAAGCCGATGTACCAGGTCGTCCTGATCACGTACAACGACCGCTCGCACGACCTGCTGTTCCAGTTCGACCACTCGATCTTCGACGCGGCGTCCGGCCAGTTGTTCCGGGGCGACCTCCTCAAGCGCTACGAGGAGCTGATGGCCGGCACGGGTCGGGCGATGCCGATCGCCAAGAGCTACCGGCACCTGCAGGACCAGATCGCCAAGGGCCCGGTCGACATCACCTCGGACGAGTTGATCGAGAAGTTCGACCTGGTGGAGTACGTCCGGTACGCGAAGACCATCCAGGAGAGATCGGCCCGGTTCGCGAACAGCCCGATCCGGGACGTCCGCTACTCGGTCGACCTGGACCGGCTCCGGAACGCCGATGGCACCGAGCCGGACCTGTTCTACCTGGTCGTGCACCTCTACGCCCGCGTCGTCGGCCGCCTGCTCGACATCGACAAGGTGGCGCTGATCACGCTCCTGCAGTCGCGCGTGTTCGAGGACAAGGACTACTCCGAGGTGATGGGCATGGTCCTCGGCAGCCTCCCCGTGCTGGTGCCCGCCGAGCGCGACACGATGCGTGACCTCGACGGGATCATCACCGACAAGGTCCGCATGATGAACAAGAACAACGTCAGCTTCCTGAACCTGGTGCAGAACGTCCGGTCGATTGTGAAGCACCGGAAAGTACTGTCCGTGATGGGCAAAACACTCCGGCCGACGTGCTTGCTGAACTTTGTCGGAAATGTCGAGGACGAATACGACGCAATTTGGGACATGACGCTCGCGCAATTGACCGACGATCAGGCCAAACTGGACTATGCGGACTGCTACTGTGTCTCGAAGGTCGGCAACGGACGCCTGGATCTGCTCCTCCTGAGCAAGTGGGTCGAGGACCCACACGAGCTGGTCCGCATTCTGGATGACGAGGTCGAGTACCTGACTGGCCGCGTTTCCGCCGGCTAAGTGTGTGATTACCGAGGGAGGATGATAATGGCTGTAATCGAACTGGACCACGTCACGAAAACGTATAAGTCACGGGGTCGTCGGACGGTGGCCAACGACGACGTGAGCCTGCACGTCGACGCGGGTGAGGTGTTCGGCCTGTTCGGCCACAACGGCGCGGGCAAGACGACGATCGTGAACCAGCTGCTCGGGTTGTTGAAGCCCGACTCGGGCTCGATCGTCATCGACGGCAAGGACATCACGAAGAACCGGAACCTGGGGCGCTACCTGTGCTCGGTGCAGCCCCAGTCCAAGACCCCGCTCGGTGAGCTGACCCCCCGTGCGGTCACCCGCGTCATGGGTCAGATGCGCGGGATCAGCGCCGACGAGGTGGACCGGCGCACGACCGAGCTGTTCGAGCGGCTCGACATCATGCAGTGGGCGGACGTGCAGGGCAACAAGCTCTCCGGCGGGGTCCTGCGCCTCACCGGGTTCTGCATGGCCGCCGTCGCGCCCGGTCGGGTGGTGATCCTGGACGAGCCGACGAACGACGTCGACCCGGTCCGGCGGCGCTTCCTGTGGAGCGCGATCCGCGACCTGACCAAGGACGGCACGGCCGTCGTGGTGGTGACGCACAGCATCCGGGAGGCCGAGAGCGCTGTCGACACCATGGTCATCCTCAACGAGGGCAAGGTGATCACGCAGGGTGACGTCCACCAGATCAAGAGCGAGACGGCCGGCAACCGGATGAAGCTGGAAGCCGTCGCCACGGCGCCCGAGGACCGGTTCGTCAAGCCCGCCTGGGGCGAGAGCCTGAAGGTCGCGGACGCCAAACTGACCCTCGCATTCGAGCGCGAACTCGCCGCCGAGGCCCTCAAGTGGGCCGCCGAGCAGCGCGACGGCGGCCTGCTGGCGGAGTACTCCCTCACGGAGATCACCCTCGAAGACATGTACATCGAACTCGTCGGCAACAAGGGAGCGGTCGAAGGTGTCAACCGGTAGCAAGCTCAAGTACGTGATCGAACTCCAGGCCCGGAAGCAGGGCAGCTACCTGGTCGTCTTCTCGATCATCATGATCGTGATCGCCCTCGGCGTGGCGATCGGCTTCTCGTACCTGATGCGGTCGCCGGAGGGCGGCGACATGCTGTACCTGGCGACCGGCGCGCCGACGATCGTGCTGATCATGACGGCTCTGGTCACCGTGCCGATGCAGAACGCGGGCGCGAAGATGACCGGCTACCTCGACTTCGTCAAGGCGCTGCCGGTCGGCCGCAAGCTGTTCCTGATCGCCGATGTCGGCATCTGGGCCCTGGTCACCGTTCCGGCCATCGCCATCTCGGTCTTCGTCGCGCACCTGATCTTCGAGCCCGGCTACGCGATCTCGTGGACGATCGTCCCGGCCTTCGTGCTCATGGTGCTGTCCTGCTTCGCCATCGGGTACGGCTACTCGTTCGTCATGCCGGCCGAGCTCGCCATGGCCCTGTCGCAGCTCATCGCGTTCATCTCGCTGATGTTCTCGCCGATCAACTTCCCGATCGAACGGTTGCCCGGCTGGGTCCAGGCCGTCCACGAGGTGTTGCCGATCTACCACATGGCGGAAGTGATGCGAGCGTCGTTGGCGCACACGACGTTCGAAGCGGAGCCGATCAGCTACATCATGCTCGGCGCGTGGACGGTGATCGGGTTCTTCGGTGCCGCGAGGTTCCTGGAGAGGGCATGACCGTGTCGGTCGGCGACGCGGCCACGCGGTGCTGTGGCCGTGGCCGTGTCGTTGTTCCCCGGCGATCCGGGTGATCTGGTCGACGGCTCGACAGCAGGACAGGAAAGAGTGCCAGTGAGCATCGTGGAAAACCTCCCGCTCGTGTGCTTCCCGCACGCGGGTTCGGGGACGTTGTACTACAGCAAGTGGAAGTTCGCGTTCAGCGACGGCATCGACGTCCGGGTGGTCCAGTACCCGCTGCGGGAACAGCGGACCAACACGCCGATGCCGGCGTCGTTGCCCCTGCTCGCCCGGGACATCTTCACCGAGCTGGTGGACTCCTTCCGTGGGACGTACGCCATCTGGGGACACAGCATGGGCAGCATCGTCGGCTACGAGGTCGCCAAGCTGTGCCAGCAACGCCTGGACAACCCCCCGCTGATGTTCTTCACCTCCGGGTCGGCCGCGCCCTGCGACCGGGGGTTCCAGGCGGTGTCCGATCTGGACACCCCGGAGGGCATCAAGAAGGTGCTGCGCGACTACGGCGGGCTCACCGAGGAGAACCTGGCCGACGCGGACTTCATGAACTACTTCGCGCCGATCATCGGGGGCGACCTGAGGTTGCTGGGCGGCTACCAGGACGTGGCTGTCGAACAGTTGCGGTGCCCGATCGTGGTGATGAAGGGCCGTGCCGACCGGGTCGTCACCGACCAGTGGCAGCGGTACACCGAGCGCCCCGTGGCGACCACCGAGTTCGACGGCGGGCACTTCTTCATCGAGGAGCGACGGCCGGAGATCGCCGCGTTCATGGAGTCGAAGATCCAGCTGATGTGGCAGCGGAAGGCGGCTTCGGCCAGGTGACGTGGGCCGGGCGCCCGGCCGTGCCCAGTGCCGGCCGGTCGCCCACAGGCCAGCGGTCCGACCTGCCGCGAGCACGGGGCGGGACGCGACGCGGCCCCCGGGATCGCCTGCTCCGCCGCCGACCGCGCACCGGTCGGGTGGATCACGTCCCGGGAGCCTCGCCGGCAGGCCGGCCAGGGGATGGGGAGCCGGCGTCGGGTCGGGGCCCGGGTCGGCCTTCCGCCGGCCGGGGCGTCCGGCCGTCGAGGTGACCGTCAGCACGCCTGCCGCTGCGCGCCGTGATGCGTGCCGGCCACTCCGATCACGGTCTCGTCGGTGAGGGCGGTGTTGGCGGCCCGGCGGACGTAGCAGGAGTACCGGTGCTGGTTGATCACTTCGAGGTGGAGGTGGGCTCCGCTGTCGCCGTTGACCTGGTAGCAGCTTGAGTAGCGGAACCTGCCGGTCTCGCCGAGCTTGGTCCAGGGGCCGACGGTCGCGCCGACCACGATGCCGCCGGGCTTGTTGGTCACGTGCATGACGTCGGCCCTGGCCAGGATCTGACCCGTGGTGTTGTCGCGGGCCTCCAGGCCGATGCGGTAGCCGCCGTCGGCGAGGTTGCCGGTGGCGCAGCCGGGTCGCACGGTCACCACGGTGACCGTGACCGGGTGTCCGGAGGTGGTCCTGCTGCCGAAGGGGGAGACCACGGTGGCGCCCGGGTTGCGGTAGATGTCCACCGACCAGTCGTTCGGGTAGCCCCAGTTGCCGAAGACGATGTGGTGCGAGGCGGGTGCGGAGAGCCCGAACCGGTCCCAGGTGGAGGAGCCCTGCACCGGCGGGTACAGGTTGATCTTGTCGGCCTCGGGGTGGGCGCTGGCGGCGGTGATCGGCGTCAGGACGACCCCGGCGACGAGCGCGACGGCCACGGCGGCCCGAGCGAAGCTGAAACCCATCGGTCCTCCAGGAGTCTTCCCGTGTCCGCTTCCGCATCCCGGGTGGCGTGTGCCCGCTGCGGCTGGAAATTTACCACGATGGATCCATGGCGGCATCTGGCGCCGGCGGTGCGCCGGGACGCCGCCGCAGGGGTGCCCGGTCAGACAGCCGCCGGTCGGTGCCCGCTCCGCATGCCCCCGCGCAGTCGGGGATGTGCACCGACTGACGTCATGCCCGCCCGGGTGGGCATCGTCGCCCGGTGGAGGCGTCAGGATTCGGACAAGATTCGATCGGCCTACGCAAGCCGCAGGACACCCTGAGAACGTGAGAACGCGTGACGCCGTGGCGAGCACCTGAAACCCGTTCACCCACCGGACGTCGCTCGGCGGCGCCGCTCGCGAGGCGTCCTGGTCGTCCTGCTGACGTTGACCGTACTCCTCACGCCGGCCCCCGCCGCCCGCGCCACCGATCTTCCCGCCGGCGGAATGTCGGCCGAACAGCGGCGTAGGCCGGTGGGGTGCTGATCGGTGCGGCCGTGAGGATCAGCGCGGCGCCGACCGCGACTGTGGCGCGCCGGTATCCGGGGCGGATTCGGATCATGGGTGCCCCCTGCGGGTGGCGGAACCGGTAGGGATAGATTCGCAGCGCGGCCACCAGTACTATAGAAATAGCTCGATCCATCTCGGGTGTCCGCATTTTCTCCGGCCCGCGCCTCGGTGGCGGTCGGTCCGGGTGCGGGCGCGGCCAGCGAGCGGGCCCATCACGGGATCGACAGGTCCTGGCGGCCACGGACCCCGTGACCCGGAGCGCCGGTCCGGGGAACACGGGCGCCTTGGGTCCGCCGTGCCGGCGCACCGCGCCGCCTCGCCGCGCAGGCGGAGGAAGCTGTTAACTTTTGTTAAACCATGTTATCTCCCCGTGATCATTCTTCGATGTAGACACGCTGGGAGCGCTCCCTACACTCGTCGCGAAGATCACCTCACCTGAAGGAGGTTCGTGATGGGTGGAGCACTCGATCTGTCCGGTGTGGACGCCACCGACGTCTCGTGGGCGGACGGCGACGAGCAGTCGACCGGCCTGTACGCGGTGGCGCCGGTCGGCAGCGTCGCCGTGACCGAGAGCGCGAGCGACGGCAAGAGCTGCTGCGGCGGTGGCTGCGGCGGTCGGCCCATCCAGTGGTGCTGCATCAACTGCCACTGATCGGGTAGTGGGCGCCGACATGCCGCGACGCGGTGTGCCGGCGGCCGGTTGGGGCGTCGGCGCCGGCGCCCCAACCCCTGACTGCACACGAGGATCCGGGGAGGGATTCGGGGAATGGCTTCCGACGTGAACGGCGGTGTCGAGCTCAGCGTGGTGATTCCCACGCACGAGGACGCCCAGTGCCTGGAGCTGACGCTGCGGTCGTTGCGCCGGCAGAGCCTGGCACCGGAGCGGTTCGAGGTGATCGTGGTGCGCGACGGCGGTGACGGCGGCGACTACACCGACGTGGCCGACGTCGGCAAGGGACTGAACCTGCGGCTGGTCGAACTGGCCGAGCGTCAGGGCCGGGCGGCGGCGCGCAACGCGGGGGTCCGGCACGCCTCGGCCGATCTGCTGCTGTTCCTCGACTCCGATTCGTACGCCACCCCCGAACTGGTGGCACGACACCTGGAGCACCACCGGGACCCCGGCCGGCCCGCCGTCCTCATCGGGCGGCGCGACGAACTGGGGCTGCCCCACGTCAACGCCGCGCTCGCCGGCGAGCCCACCATCCCGGTACCGCACCGACGCGCCGACGGCGGCGGTGACCTGCGGTTCCCGGCCGGGCACCCGGCCGGCGAGGAGTGGTTGCAGGCGGGATGGCTGTTCGCGTTCACCCACAACGTCTCGGTCTCCCGGGCGCTGTTCGACGAGGTCGGTGGGTTCGACGAGCGGTTCGGGCTGCGCTGGGGGCTGGAGGACATCGAGCTGTTCTACCGGGTGCACCGGCATCTCGGGCTGCTCGACCGCAACTTCGCCTACGACGACGCGGCGGCCGCCTACCACCTGCCCCACCACCGCAACATCGACCGGAACTGGCAGGACTTCGCGAACAACCGGGGTCTCGTCGCCGAGAAGTACCCCGTCGTGGAGTGGGAGTTCGTCGGCATGCTGGAGGCCTACGACTCGGCGGAGCGGGTGGTGCACTACCGCGCGTCGATCGCCGACTGCCTGGCCCGGTCGGCGTGCCGGATCGGGCCCGCCGTCGAGCGGCTCGGACCGTGTCTGCCCGGCCACCGGGTGCTCTGGATCGGCACCGGCAGTGACCGGACCACCCTGCCCGAGGGAGCCCTGACCTTCGACTACGCCGCCCCGGCCGGCCCCACCAACCACCACCTGATCGGCATGAACCCGCCGATCGCCCCGGGCAGCCTCGACGCCGTGGTCAGCGTCGACTTCTGGCGCTACCTGCGGTGGGACGACCTCTGCCAGTTCCTCAACGTCGCCGGCGCGCTCGCCGGGGAGGTCCACCTGGTCAGCACCGGAGCCGCCCTCGCCGGCGCGGTCGACCCGGACGCGGCGACCTTCGGCTACCTCACCCGGGTCCTGCGGACCGCGTTCGGGACCACCGTCAGCGAGGTCGACGGCCTGGGCACGGTGCTGCGGCTGCGTCCGCACCTCCCACCGGCCGCCGCGACCGAGTGACCCGAGCCGGACGACGCTGATGACGCCCACCCCTGTGATCGAGGCCCACGGCCTGACCAAGACCTTCCGGATGCCGGACAAACGGCCGGGGCTGACCGGATCACTGCGCCACCTCGTCCGGCCACGGCACCGCTCGCACACCGCCGTGGACGGTATCGACCTGACCGTCGGGGCCGGGGAGGCCGTCGCCTACGTCGGGCCGAACGGGGCCGGGAAGTCGACCACGGTCAAGCTGCTCACCGGCATCCTCCAGCCCACCGCGGGGCAGGTCGAGGTCTGCGGCGTCGTCCCGCACCGCGACCGGTTCGCCAACGCGCGCAACATCGGGGTGCTCTTCGGCCAGCGCAGCCAGCTCTGGTGGGACCTGCAGGTCCGTGACTCGCTGTCGCTGCTGCGCGACATCCACCGTATTCCACGCCACCGGTACGAGGAGCGGCTCGCCGAGTTCGACGCCCTGCTCGGCCTGGGGGAGCTGCTGCCGGTGGTGGCCCGCCGGCTCTCCCTCGGCCAGCGGATGCGGGCCGACCTGGCCGCCGCCCTGCTGCACTCGCCCCCCGTGGTGTTCCTCGACGAACCCACCATCGGGTTGGACATCATCGCCCGGCAGGCGGTCCGGGACTTCCTGCGGGCCCAGTGCCGCGCCGGCACGACGGTGCTGCTGACCACCCACGACATCGGTGACATCGAGCAGGTGTGCCAGCGCCTGGTGATCATCGACGGCGGCCGGGTCATCTTCGACGGTCCGATCGACGTCGTCCGCGAGCAGGTCGCCCGGCAGCGCACGCTGCACCTGACACTGGACGCCGACTGGAGCGCGAGCCTCGACGCCGCCCTGCCGGGCACCCACCTGTCCCCGGGGACGTCACCCCGGCACATCTCGGTCGCCTTCGACCCCGCGAGCTACGGCGCGGGCGAGATCGTGGCGGCGGTGGCCGCCCGGGTCCCGGTCGTCGACCTGCGGATCGACGAGCCGTCGATCGAGGACGTGGTCCGCCGGGCGTACGCGGGCGACCTCGGCCGGCCGACCCCGGTGACGCCGGCATGAGACCGTACCTGAGCCTGGCCCGGATGGCCTGGTCGACCGTCCTGGTGTACCGGGGGGAGTTCCTGCTCCAGCTCGCCGGGGTCGCGGTGCAGACCGTGGCGCTGTTCGCGGTGTGGCGGGCGCTGTTCGCCGCCGAACCCGGGGGAGAGCTGGCCGGACTGTCCTGGGACCAGATGAAGGCGTACCTCTTCGTCGCCTTCCTGACCGGCACCCTGCTGTCCAGCTTCACCGACGGGCAGATCGCCCTGCGGGTGCTGGACGGGTCGGTGGCCCTCGACCTGGTCCGGCCGATCGACTACCAGGTGGCGCGGTTCGCGGAGTCGGTCGGCTACCTCGTCGGTGAGCTGGTCGTGGTCGCCGTGATGGGCTCGGTGCTCCTGCTGGCGTTCGGGGGGATGCCGCTTCCCGACCCCGCCCAGGCCGGGTGGTTCCTGCTCAGTCTGCTCGCGATGGTGCCGCTGAAGTTCGCGCTGGTCTACCTGGTCGGGCTGGCCTGCTTCTGGACGGGCAACTTCCACGGGCTGAGCCTGTCCCGGGTCGCGATCACCAACATCCTCTCCGGCGCGCTGGTGCCGATCGCCCTGTACCCCGGCTGGCTCCAGGCGATCTGCGCCTGGTCGCCGTTCCCCGGCATCGTCTCCACCCCGGCCTTGATCTTCCTCGGCCAGGCCCGGGGGGCCGAGGCGCTGGCCCTGATCGGCACCCAGGTGCTGTGGGTCGTGGTGCTCTGGGGCGGCGCCCGGCTGCTCTGGCGCGTCGCGGTCCGTCGGCTCGTGGTGCACGGGGGCTGACGTGAGCGGGCCGATCGAGGCGGTACGGATCTACCGCAGGCTGCTCGGGGCGCACCTGCGTGCCGTCCTGGAGTACCGGGCCGACGCGGTGCTCACCGTCGGGGCCGCCGTGCTGGGTCAACTGGCCGGGCTGGTCTTCGTGGCCACGATCTTCCGGCAGGTGCCCGTCCTGCAGGGCTGGACGCAGTGGGAGGTCCTCTGCGTCTGCGCGATGGTGATGCTCGCCGAGGGGATCGGCTCCCTGTTCTTCGAGGGCGCCTGGCAGTTGAGCGGGATGGTGAACCTCGGCGCCCTGGACTACCTGCTGGTCCGTCCGTACCCGGTGGTGCTCCAGGTGACCGGTGCGGCGGTCGGCGTCAACGGCCTGGGCAACGTCGTGTTCGGCACGGTGCTGCTGGTCGCGGCGGTCGGGCGGATCGACGTGGCCTGGTCACCGGTGACCGCGCTGTGGGCGGGGCTCCTGCTGGCCAGCGGGCTGCTGGTGAAGGTCGCCGTCAACCTCGCCACCAACGCGGCGGCGTTCTGGCTGCTGAGCCCGTCGAACTCGATCGCGGTCAGCGTGCACATGCTCGGCGACCTGGCCCGGTATCCACTGACCGTCTACGGCACGGGCGTCCGGGCGCTGCTGACCGTCGTCCCGGTCGCCTTCGTGGGCTACTTCCCCGCCGCGGCACTGCTGGACAAGGGCGTCCCGGCCACGGTCGGCACGCTGACCCCGGTCGTCGCGCTGGCCTGCGCTTTCGGTGCCTGGCGGGTCTTCGAGGCCGGACTGCGTCGCTACGAGAGCGCGGGGAACTGATGGCACCTGAACCACAGAACCGGCCCGGGCCGGGAGCCGTCGAGGAGGTCGGGGGCGTCGTCGCCCGCTACCTGGAGGCGGTGCGAACCCAGCCCAACCCGGCACCGTCGGCCTACCTGCCGCCGCAGAGCAAGCGCTATCCGGGCAGCCCGCGCACCCCGCTGCCCTGGCCGGGGCCGGGGGCGCCACCGCTGACCGGTACCGGCCTCGACCGGATCAGCGCCCTGCTGCTGGGCTACGGGCCCCGCCGGGTGGAGATGCTCACCTCCGCCGGGCTGTCGGCGTTGACCGGCACCCCGTCGAGCGGGCCGGCCTTCGCCCGCGTCCTGCCCGCCTGGTTCACCCTGCGCTGGTCCGTACCGTCCGGGGGCGCCTACTATCCCGGCGAGATCTACCTCGCCTGGGCCGGGTCCGGTGCGCTGCCCGCCGGCGTCTACCACTACGACCACGTCCACCACTGCCTGGAACTGCTCCGCGCCGGGGACCCGGTCGCCGACCTCGACCGGCTGCTGGGCCCGACGTCGGCCCCGGCGGACGGGGCACGGCGCAGCGCCCTGCTGCTGGCCTGCCGGCCCTGGAAGAACAGCAGCAAGTACCGTGCGTTCGGCTACCAGCTCGGCACCATCGACGTCGGCGTCCTGCTCGGACAGGTGGCCACGTCGGCGCAGGCCGGCACCGTCCACCTGGCCCCCGACCCGCGCCCGGCCGACGACCTGCTGGGGCTCGACGGCCTGGTGGAGAGCGTCTACGCGGTGGTCGAGATCCCCACCACCGCCACGGTCGGGACCGGCACCCCGCCGGACCGGACCCCGCCGCCGGACCCGGTCGGCCTGACCAACGACCGGCTCGCCCTGGCCGACGCCGATCCCCACGCGGTCGCCCTGCACCGGGCCGTCCCGGCCGGGGCCGACGCGCTGGTCCCGGCCGGCGGCCCCGCCCAGCCCCATCCGCCGGAGACCGGGCCGGTGGCAGCACCGCCGCCCACCACGGCACCGCTCCGGCTGCCCGAGGTCACGCCGCTGGACCTGGTCGCCGCCGCCGCCGGCCGGGCCTCGGCCAGCGACCTCGCCCCGGGCCTGCGCCTCGGGCAACTCGCCGACATCCTCGCGTACGGCGGCGGCCACCGGGCCACCACCCGCGCACTGGAGATCCTGTCCCGGCATCCGTTGCGCCCGTCGCTGTGGTGCCTGGTCAGTCAGGTGGACGGGCTGCCGGCCGGCGCGTACCGGTACGACCCGCGAGAGCACCTGCTGTGGCCGTCGGCCGGCACCGGGCAGCCGGCCCCGACCACCACCGTGGTCGAACGCCGCATGACCACGGCCGGTGTCACCGTCTTCGTCGTCGCCGGGGGGCACCCACCGGTGGCCGACCTGACACCCGTGGCGTTCCGCCGGCTCCACCTGCTCACCGGCGCCGTCGTGCAACTGACCGCCCTGGCCTGCCAGGCGGTCGGCGCGGCGGCCCGCCCGATCGGCGGTTTCTCGGCCCGCGACGCCGCCGCGCACCTGGGACTGCCCCCCGGACACACCCCCGTGGTGCAGCTCCTGCTCGGTGCCCCGAAACCGCGTGCCGGACTGCTGGCCGTCGGACTCACGGAAGGAATCTCGGATGGATGACGACCGGATCCCGGTGCTGACCGGTCGACCGGCGCCGGACACGGTCCTGGCGACCCTGGCCCGGCACGGGGCGGTGCTGCTGCGCGACGGCGACTGGCGGCGCGAGACGTTCGTGCGGCTCGGCGACGCGTTGATGACGCCACTGCCGTACGACGGCGCGTTCCACGACGAGCGGGACGTCGTCGGCGACGACCCGACCACCACCACGGTCACCCGGGGCACCCGGGGGATGCCGCTGCACCGTGAGGCGTCGTACGCCCCGGGCTCACCGGACCTGCTGACGTTCCTCTGCGAACGGCCGGCGGCCGACGGTGGCGGCACGACGCTCTGCGACGGGGTCGCGCTGCTCGCCGCCCTGCCCGAGCCGGTGCGGGAGCAGTTCGCACGGCTGGAGATCATCTGGGAGAGCCGGATGCCGACCGCCGCCTGGCAGCAGATGTTCGGCACCACCGACCGGGCCGTGGCGCGGCGCGCGCTGCGGCAGTGGGAGCCGTACCTGCGGCCGTGGGAGTCGATCCACGTCGACTTCACCGACGAGGAGCTGACGACCGGCTTCGGCACCCGCTGCACCCCGCCGACCAGGTTCGGCGCGCTCCCGGCCTTCTGCAACTCCCTGTTCATCAGCCGGCCGGGCGAGGACGAGTACCGGGACCAGCGGCTGCGGGTGCGGACCCGGTCCGGGACGCCGGTCGACGACCAGCTCGTCGCCGCCGCCGCCACGGCGGCGGCGGACCTCACCGTCACCGTCCCCTGGCGGGCGGGTGACGTCCTGGTCGTCGACAACTCCCGGTACCTGCACGGCCGCCAGGCGTTCCAGGACACCGGACGCACCGTTCTCGTCCGGATGGGCATGCTCGACCGGGAGGTGACCGCATGAGGGCCAAGCTGCGCGACGACCTGATGTACGTGGCGACCGAGGACGGCGTCTACCTGGAGACGGGCACCACCAGCACCGAGATCAGCGGCGGGGCCGCGTACGGCCTGATCCGCCGGATCGCCCCGCACCTGGACGGCAGCCGGACCGTCGCGGAGCTGACCGGGAGCCTGCCTCCGCACCACCAGCGGCTCGTCACCGACCTGGTCACCATGCTCGTGCACCGTGGCCTCGCCCGTGACCTGGACCGGGAGCCGCCACACCGGCTCCAGGACTGGGAGCTGAGCCGGTACCGGCAGGCGATCGCCTTCGCCGAACACGCCGCCGACGCCCCGCTGCACCGCTTCGAGTCCTTCCGGAACGGCCGGGTGCTGCTCATCGGCGCCGGAGCGGGCCTGGTCGCCCTGGTCCAGACCCTCTTCGACCTCGGCCTGCGGACGGCGACCCTGGTCGACACCGCCGAGTCGCCCACCGACCCGGCGGCCTGTCAGCGGATCCTCGACCGCTGCCGGGCCGGTGACCCGACCGTCGAGCTGAGTCTGCGCCCGGACCTCGCCGGTGCCCTGGCCGACGACGCCGCGCTGGCCGCCCTGGTCGGTGCGTACGACGCCGTCCTGCACTGCACCGACCGGCTGATGGCCGGCCGGGCGCTGAGCCTCAACCGGGTGGCCCGCGCGCACGGCGTACCGGTGCTGCACGCCCTCGCCACCGCCGGCAGCGCCTGGGTCGGCCCCACCGGCGCTGGAGCTGCCGGCGGCTGCTGGGAATGCGCGGTCTGGAGCGTGCACGGCACCAGCCGGTCCGGCGACGCGCCGCTGGAGAAGGACCAGCCGGACCTCGTCCCGGAGTACCTCACCCCACCGGTGGCCGCGCTCGTCGGAACGGCGCTCGGCTTCGGCTACTTCCGGCACGCCGTCGGCGCCGAGACCACCGCCACCAACCGCATGACCCACATCGACCTGGAGACGGCGGTCACCAGTGAGCACCTGCTCGGCGTCCATCCCCGCTGCCGCTCCTGCCGCAGGCCGGTGCCGGCGGACGGGCTCGCCGAACGGGTCGCGGTGATGGCTGCCCGGACCCCGGTCGACGCCGAGACGTTCGCGACCCGGGTGGCCACCCTGATCGACCCCCGGCTGGGGCCGGTGCTCGACATCGGCACCGGTCGGCAGTCGCAGATGTCGGTGAGCTGCATCGAGGCGACCGTCGCCGACGTGGCCGGCACCGGGACCGGGCCGACGACCGTCACCGCCATCGGGAGCAGCCGCCGGCAGGCGCTGAGCCGTGCGGCGGTGGCGGCGGTGGAGGCGCTCGCCGCGCAGGCGGCCACGGTGACCGGCACCGCCGCGGCGGCAGCCACGGTGACGGACGCCGCCGCGGCGGCAGCCACCGACCTGCCCCACTGGTGGGACCCGGCCACCGGCGACATCGTCACCGCGGAGCCCACCGCGCCGCTGGTCGCCGCCGGCTTCACCTGGGCGGAGGCCCTGGGCCGGGCGTTGCTCCGGCTGCGCCGTGCGGCGGCGACGGCACCGGACCCCGGCCACCTGCCCGCCGCGCCGGCCGACCCGGCGGTCCCGGACGGCTCCGTACTCGACCCGGCCCACTGGCCCGAGCCGGTCCGGACCATGGCGGCGGACATGGACGTCCTCGGACACGAGCTGGTCGCCTGGCGCGACGCGGCCAGCACCCCGACGGTCTTCGTCGGTACCGCCTCCGGCTGGCTCTCCCACACCACCGCGCCGGACGCCGACACCGCCCTGGAGCAGGCGATGCAGGCGGCGGTCGCCGGGCTCACCGGACGCAGCCCGGCCGGCGCGGACATCGGCCCGGACCCCGGCGCGGGCGACTGGGACGCCTGCCTCACCCCCCTGCTGAAGGAGGTGACCGACGGCGGGCAGCGGCTGCTCCTGCGGCCGGTCGACGACCTCCCCGGCACCCGGGACGTGCTCCCGTTCCTTGTCCAAGCCATGCTGACGCCGAACACCGGGAGCATCGGATGACCGAGACGATCACCGCGCCGACGCGATCCGTTCGGGTCCACGGGGACGGCCTCCTGTTCCAGGCCGTGGCGGCGGCGACGGACCGGCTCCGGAGCGGCCCCGACCGTCCCGTCGACCTGGTCGTCGTCGACGGTGTCGACCGGGCCGACCAGGTGCTGGACGCGGCCCGCGCCGCCTATCAGGACGGACGGGACTTCCTCCCGGTCTACCCGACCCCGCGCGGCGTCCGGATCGGTCCGTTCACCGTGGCCGGGCGGCCCGGGTGCCACCACTGCGTCCGGGTCCGCGAGGGCCGGGCGCGGGTCACCGGCACACCCCAGCGGTCGGCCCTCTGGCAGGGCCTGTACGAGGGGTCCGTGACCGCCCCGACCCCCGTCCTCGGCCCGCCGGTGCTCGCCACCGTGGTCGCGTTGGTGACCGACGAGCTGGCGCGCGTGGCGCGCGGTGCCGCCCCCCGGTGCGCCGACGCGGTCCTGGAGGTCACCACCGCCACCCTGGCGGTCAGCCGGCACCGGTTCATCGCCGACCCCGAGTGTCCGCTGTGCTCGGCGCTGCCCGACGACGGTCCCGAGGCGGGCACCTTCACCCTGGTCTCCCGGCCCAAGTCGGCGCCGGACGACTACCGCGCCCGCAGTCTCGCCGCCGAGCACCAGCGGCTGCTGGACACCATGGTCAACGTCGAGACCGGCCTGATCTCGTCGATGACCATCCACCACAACCACCCCATGATCCTGGCCGCGGCCATCGGCGGGGCGGCGTGCTGCACCGACCTGTCCGGGTACGGGCGCACGTTCAGCTATCCCGCCAGCGTGGCGGTCGCCGTCGCCGAGGCGCTGGAGCGGCTGGGCGGCACCCTGCCCCGGTCCCGCCGGACCCGGGTCCGCGCCTCGTTCCGCGAGCTCGGCCCCGAGCGTGCGGTCGCACCACCGACCCTCGGGCTGCCCGACGACCCGCCGCACCCACACGCGGTGCGCTACCACCCGGACCTGCCGGTGGAGTGGGTGTACGGGTACTCCTTCCGCCAGGGCGGCCCGGTCCTGGTCCCGGAGAGCGCGGCCTACTACGGCTCCCACGCGACGGCCTTCGGCCTGGAGAGCTCCAACGGGTGCGCGCTCGGCGGGAACCTGGAGGAGGCCATCCTGCACGGCATCTTCGAGGTGGCCGAGCGCGACGCCTTCCTGGCCACCTGGTTCGCCCGGCTGCCGGTCCCCCGGGTCGACCCGCTGACCTCCGCGGACCCGATGACCCGACTGCTGGTGCGCTGGCTGGAGCGGACCACCGGCAGCCGGTTGCACGTCTTCGACATCACGATGCCGGAGGGGGTGCCCGCGCTCTGGTTGATGCTGGTGGACGAGACGGGACGGTCGGGTCAACCCAAGGCGTTCTGCGGCGCGGGCGCGCACCTCGACCCCGAACGGGCGCTGTGGTCCGGGCTGGTCGAGCTGGCCAGCGTCGCCGACGCCACGCGGGAGATGGTGGCCACCGACACCACCGCCCCCGGGCTGGTCGCCGACTCCGACCTGGTCCGGTCGATGGAGGACCATGCCCTGGTCGCCGCCTCCCCGGCCAGTTGGGACCGCTTCGGCTTCCTCTACCAGCGCGACGAGATCGTGTCGATGGAGACCGCGTTCCCGCCCGCGAAGCGGTACCGGCCGGCCCCGGACCTGCTCGAGGACCTGCGGTGGATCGTGGGCCGGTACCTCGACAGCGGTCTGGACGTGGTGGTCGTCGAGCAGACGGCCCGGGAGCAGGCCACCGTCGACCTCACCTGCGTCAAGGTCCTCATTCCGGGTACCCTGCCGATGGTCTTCGGGCACCGGAACCGGCGGGTCGACCTGCCCCGGCTCCGGGAGCTTCCGGTACGGCTGGGTTACCGGTCCACACCGCTGCCTCCCGAGGAGATCAACCCCTTTCCGCACCCCTTCCCCTGAGCAGGGTCGGGGACGGGGCCGGTGGTCAGGCGGCGACGAACGCGGTCCTGGTGAGCTGCTCGGAGACCTCCCAGACCCGCGCGGCCTCCTCGGTGCTGCGCAGCGGGGGGTACATCCGCTGTTCGGCCGGCGGGCCCCCGAGGTTGCCGGGGCCGCTGGGCCCGTACAGGACACCGGGCCTGGCGGTCGGATCGGTCGCGGCCATGAGCGCGGGCAGCTTCGCGGTCTCGACCGTGCCGGCCAGGATGCCCCGCGCCGACATGGCCCGGATCAGGCGGTACTGGGGGACGTCCTGGCGGCGGCCGAGTTCGGGACGGGCGGCCAGCAGGCTGGTGGGGGCGACCCCGGGGTGGGAGAGGTTGCTGGTGATGCCCCATCCGTGCGCCCTGCTGCGCCGGTCCAGCTCCAGGCCGAACAGTCCGAAGGCGATCTTCGACTGGCTGTAGGCGCGCATGCCGTGGTACGAGCGGTCCCAGTTCAGGTCGTCCCAGTTGATCCGGCCGCGCCGCGCGGCGATGCTGACCTGCGAGGTGACCCGGGCGCCCCCGGCGCGCAGCAGCGGGAGCAGCCGGCCGACCAGCGCGAAGTGGCCGAGGTGGTTGGTGCCGAACTGCAGCTCGAAGCCGTCGGCCGTGCTCTGCCGGTTCGGCGGTCGCATCACGCCCGCGTTGTTGATCAGGATGTGGATCGGGTGGCCCTCCTCGCGCAGGGTGTCGCCCAGGGCGGCGACCGACTCCAGCGAGGACAGGTCGAGGCTGCGCAGCGAGAACGTCGCGCCGGGGGCGGCCCGTCGGATCGTGGTGATCGCGGCCTCGCCCTTGCGGGGGTTGCGGACGGGCAGGATCACCTCGGCGCCGGCTGCCGCCAGCCGGGTGGCCATCCCCAGGCCCATCCCGTCGCTCGCGCCGGTGACGACGGCGCGCTTCCCGGACAGGTCGGGCAGGGTGATGTCGATCGGGGTACGAGGCATGGCTGATGCTCCTCCGGTTGACGGTGCGATCGTCGGGTTCCGCCGTCGATCGTCGGCGCAATGCGGAGCGGTAACCACGGCCTACCGATCACAGGCTCGCGGGGTCACCCCTGCGCCTCCGACGGGGGGATCGGTGGGCCGTGGCTACCGCCGGGTGCGGGCGCTAGAAACGAGGCAGTACTCGAAGGGGGAGCCTCGTGATCGATCGCACCGGGCTGGCGGAGTTCCTGCGCAACCGGCGTGAGGCACTGCAACCGGAGGACGTCGGCCTGCCGCGCGGGCAGCGCCGCCGGACCAACGGCCTACGGCGCGAGGAGGTCGCGACCTTGTGCCACATGTCGACCGACTACTACTCCCGGCTGGAGCGGGAACGCGGTCCGCAGCCGTCGCACCGGATGCTCGCCGCCATCGCCCAGGGTCTGCACCTGACGATCGACGAGCGGGACCACCTGTTCCGGCTGGCCGGGCACCACCCGCCGCCCAGGGGCAGCTCCACCGACCACATCAGTCCGGGCCTGTTGCGGGTGCTCGACCGCCTGGACGACACCCCCGCCGAGATCGTCACCGAGCTGGGGGAGACCCTGCGCCAGTCGCCGATGGGCGTCGCCCTCACCGGGGACCTGACCCGGTACACCGGGCCGGCCCGCAGCGCGGGGTACCGGTGGTTCACCGATCCCGCCGTCCGGCGGCGCTACGCGCCCGAGGAGCACCCGTTCCTGAGCCGGATGTGGGCCTCGGGGCTGCGCGAGCTGGTCACCCTCCGGGGACCGGGCTCCCGGGCGGCCCACCTGGCGGATCTGCTGCTGGCCCGCAGCGAGGAGTTCCGGCGGGTCTGGGACGACCACGAGATCGGGGTACGTCCCCGCGAGGTGAAGCGGTTCCTCCACCCCGAGGTCGGCCTGCTGGAGCTGAACTGCCAGCAGTTGGTCGACCCGGGCCAGGCGCACGCGCTGCTGGTCTACACCGCCGTACCCGGCAGCGAGAGCTACGAGAAGCTCCGGGTGCTCTCCGTCATCGGCGCGCAGACCCTGCGCTGATCCGCGCGGTGGCCGATGTCACCGCCGTGCCTGCCCGGCGGCGTCGCCGGTGTGGTGCGTGAAGACGCGTGCCCCTACGGCCGCAGGACGATCTTTCCCACGTGGTGCCGGCGGGCGAGTTCCTCCTGTGCGCGGGCGGCCTGGTGCAGCGGGAACGTCGCGGCGATGACGGGGTCGATCGCGCCCCGTCGGGCCAGGTCCATGAGGAGCGCGAAGTGTGCGGGGGTGTGCATCGACGAGCCGATCAACTGCGTGTTGTGCAGGTACAGCCGGCGCACGTCGAAGGCCACGTCGTAGCCGCCGAGCGCGCCGGCGACGACCCACCGGCCGCCGTCGCGCAGCAGCGGCAGGCCCTCGCGGACGAGGTCCCCGGCGACGACGTCGAGTGCGACGTCGATGCCTCCCGGGGCTGCGGCGCGGAGCTGCGCGACGACGTCCTGTGCGCGGTCGATGACGTCGTGTGCTCCGGCGTCGCGTACCGGATCGGCCTTGGCCGCACCGCTGATGGCGAGGACCCGCGCGCCGCGTGCCCGGGCGAGCTGCACCAGCGCCACGCCGACGCCGCCGGAGGCCCCCGAGACCAGCACGGTCTCGCCCTCGCGTACCCGGCCGCGCTCGATCATGCCCAGCGCGGTGCCGTACGCGGTCGGCAGGGCCGCGAGCTGGTCGTCGCGGAGCGGGGACTTTGTCGCGTCGTGCACCTGTGCCGCCGGCGCGGTGACGTACTCGGCGTACCCGCCGTCCCGTTCGCTGCCCATCAGGCCCACCGGGTTGGCGTCCGGCCCGTCGGCGTCGTAGCTCGCCGGATCGACGACCACCCGGCGTCCGACGAGGCTCTCGTCGACGCCGGGGCCGACCGACGCGACCCGGCCGGCCACGTCGGCGCCCTGGACGCGGGGGAAGTCGATGGGGCCCCGCCAGCCCGACAGCGCCGTCGGGTCCCCGGGGCGGCCGTAGGCGCCCTCCCGGGTCCACAGGTCGGTGTTGTTCAGCGCCGCCGCGCCGACCCGGACGAGCACCTCGCCCGTCCGTGGGGTGGGTACGGCCACCCGCGCCCGCTCCAGCACGTCCGGCCCGCCGTGGCGCGTGATCCGTACCACCTGCATGGTCTCCGGCGCGGTCATCTCTCATCCTCCCTCGCACGTACACTGATCGGTGAACCACCAGGGTATACCGATCAGTGAAGGAGGGTCTCGTGCCGGGGGCGCAGGTCATGACACCGGCGGGCCGGCGGATCCTGGCGGCCGCCGAGGAGCTGTTCTACCACCGGGGGATCACCGCCGTCGGCGTGGATCTCATCGCGGAGCACTCGGGTGTCACCAAACGGACCCTGTACAACCAGTTCGGTGCGAAGGACCACCTCGTGGCGGCCTATCTCGCCGAACGCGACCAGCGGTGGCGGTCGCTCGTGCGGGCCACCGTCGACGCGTGCGACGATCCCGTCGAGGCGGTCACCGCGCCGTTCGACGCGCTGGCGATCTGGGGTGGGGCCAACACCCGCGGGTGCGCGTTCATCAACGCCCTGGCCGAGCTGCCCGACCCGTCCCATCCCGCACACCGCATCGCCGCCGACCAGAAGCACTGGCTGCGGACCCTGTTCGAGGAACTCGCCACCGTGGCGGGCTGCGCGGAACCCGCCACCCTCGCCGTGTGGCTCCTCGTGCTGCACGAGGGCGCGCTCGCCACGCAACCACTCACCCTCGACACGCTGTCCGCCGGCACCGACCTGGCCCGGGACCTCGTTCGGGCACGCCTCCCGGCCGGCGGGACGGACGGACCGCGGTAGGCCGGTGTGCCACCGGCTGGCCGGGGCCGGTACCGCAGGCCCCGTCGAGGGGGCGCGGCCCGGCGCGGTGTCGACCCGGTCGACGGATCCGGGTCGGGTGGGCGCCCCGGAGGAGCCCACCCGACCCGACGGCGGTCAGCCGTTGTCGATCAGGCTGGCGATCTCGTTGTAGATGAGATGGGCCTTCGCCCCCTGGTTCGACGGGCAGCCGCCGAGGTGGTGCAGGGCGATCACCCGGTGGCTGCTGTTGAGCACCGGCGAGCCGGAGTTGCCGCCGGAGGTGTCACAGCTGTAGCTGATGTTCCAGGTGTTGTAGTTGGCGTTGCGGACGGTGCACCGCGCGCCGTTCTGGCTGTCCTCGAAGATGGACAGACGCTTCGGGCTGCCGTCACCGTGGCCGGGGATGTACATCTGGGTGCCGGTGGTGGTGGCGGTCGTCGCCAGGTACAGCGTGCCGAACCCCTGGATGGCGGCGAAGTTGTTCACCGAGAACAGCGCGTAGTCGAGCTGGCTGGAGCCGCCGGCGCTGACCGCGTAGAGGGTGGCCCCGCTCACCTTGGTGCCGGCGCCCGGGTTGGACCCGCCGCAGGTGGCGCACTGGTAGTTGAACTGCATCTCGCTGCCGCTGACCGCGGCCTGGGTCGAGAAGCAGTGCTTGTTGGTCAGCATCCGGTTGGTGTTGCCGACCCGCCAGGTGGTGCACATCCCGCCGCCGCTGATCAGCAGCCGCGCCACGGCGGTGCTGCGGGCGTACTCGGTGGGGTGGCTGCTCTGGTAGCAGGCCACGTCGCGGCGGGCGTCGGTGCTGCAGACGGACTGGGTGGAGAAGTTGTGCTGGGCGATCTCCGCCCGGTCGTAGCCGCGCCAGAACTTGTCGACGGTCACGGCGCTGCCGCGTCCGGTACGGCTGTGCACGGTCACCACCGCGGTGTCGCCGGTGACCGACATCGCCCAGAAGCCCGGCTGCCCGTCGGTGGTGTAGTCCGAGCCGGTGGACCGGTCGAGGTTCCGGTCGTACCGGTAGCTCTCGCGGCCGTCCGGGCTGGCCACGGTGAGGTGGTCGCCGGGGGCCAGGCGCAGCGAGCTGACGTGCACCTTGATGTACGTGGCGCCGGGGTGCCGGACGACCTGGGTCCGGCCGGTGCGGACGGTGGACGCGGTGGCGGCGACGGTGCGCAGCTCGCCGACGGTGGTCACGCCCTCTGCCGCGAACTGCTGCGATTCGGGGGCCCGCTCGGAGCGCGGCGTGAGCGGGGCGTCCGGTTGTGCCGCGGCGGCGGGTACCGACAGCAGGCTCAGCCCGAGTGCGCAGGCGCCGAGCGTGACCGCAGCCGACCGGAGGCGTTGCAGGGCATGTCTCATCGTCGTTCCTCCCAGGAACCAGCACCTTAACGAGCCTTAAGACTTCTTACTCGATGAGATCAATACATGCAAGACTATCTATTTAATGTGATGACGACGGCGCGACCGGGTCGAGGCCGGCCCAGAGGCGCCCACGGTGCCGGCCGAGGGGTGACGGTCGGCCCGTGACAGGACCCGCCCGCCGACGTACCGTTCATCGTGCACCCGCGTGTTCGAGATGGAGAGCGCGATGGCGGCCACGCCCGGCGGAACCCTGCTGCGACGGTGGCCTGTGGCCCTGGGGGCGCTGGTCGCGGTCGGTACCGTGCTCCTGCTCCAGCACGGCGGCCAGGCCGCCTCCGTCGTGGCGGCGTCCGGGTTCGTCTACCTCGCCGCGGCGGCGACCGGACGCCCCGCCGCCGCGTGGGCGGCGTTCGGTGTCACCTTCGTCCTCGTCGGCCTCGGCCTCGCGCCCACCGGATTCGACCCCGTGCCGTGGATCTGCGCGGCGGCGCTCGGCCTCGCCGTCGTCGGGGCCGCCCGGGCGGGCCTGCGGCCGGCGTGGTCCCTGCCGTCGCAGGCGGCGGCGATGCTCGTCCTCGGGGCGGCGGCGCTCCTCGCCGTACGGGCCGACCACGTCACGGGCGGCGTCGTCGTCAGTGTCGCCCTGTTCGCGCACGCGGCATGGGACGTGTGGCATCACCGCACCGGGCGCGTCGTCCCGCGCACCCTCGCGGAGTTCTGTGGCGTCCTGGACGTGCTGCTCGGGGTGGGCGTCCTCGTGGTCACCCTCACGGGGTGACCGCGAGCGCCGCGAGCACCGTGTCGCGGAGGAGCCGCGTGGCGTCGTCCGCCGTCACGTCGCCGTGGTGCGCCGCGCCGGACGCCCCGTGCGGCACCGCCCGGACGGTCGCGAGCTGCCACCCGACTCGTGAACAATGGCGTACGCCTCGATTCCCACCCGCGGAAGGAGCGATCATGCCCGGTGCGCCGGCGGCGCAGGACCTGTTCGCAGGCATCCCGGTCGCACACTTCGACCGGTCGCTGGCCTGGTACCGGCTGTTCTTCGGCGTCGAGCCGAGCTTCTACCCCCACGACGTCGAAGCCGTGTGGGCGGTGGGCGAGCACAGCTACGTCTACATCGAGCACGTGCCCGACCGGGCGGGCCGGTCGATGTTGATGATCATGGCGGCGGACCTCGACACCACGGTCGCCGGGCTCACCCGGCGCGGCCTCGAACCCCACCGGATCGAGAACTACGAGGGGGGCATGCGCAAAATCGTCTACGTGGACCCGGACGGCAACGAGATCTCGTACGGCGGCGTGTCGAGATCCGCGCCCGGCCCGTCGAACGCGGCGACCTGACGCGCGCGCCGGTCGACGCTCCCCGCAGCCGCCCCCTGCCGAACCGGCTCTTCGCCGTGGTCGCGGCGGCCGCGAACGAGGCCGCCCCCGGTCTCCGGTCGCCCGGCGGGGCGGCGCGTGGCCCGTCCGTCCCCGAGTGGCCCCGGTAGTCAGCGGTCATGGTGCGGCGGGTCCGGAGGGCGGTGGTGGTGGTCCTCCTGCATCCGTCTGATCCGGCGGAGCCGCCGGGCCAACTCGGCGCTCATCTCGTCCGGGTCGGCGCCGACCGAGATCCGGGCTGAGACCGCCCCGCGAAGTTCCTGGAGCAGCAGTTCTAGGGGATTCCCGGACATGTCGTCCTCCGTCAGCGGCCGTGATACACCAGTGCGGCCCACAGGGCCGGCCTGGTCAGGTCGGTCGTCGCGACGGTGTTCAGGTGGGCGCTGGTCAGGAACGGCGGCAGGACCCGGTCGGGGTCGAGCATCCACCGCTGTACCGCGGTGACCGCCGCGGCGGGTGGCAGCCGACGGCCGACGAGCTGCAGGTGGACCATGAACAACGCGAGCGCGGCGAACGGCGCGGGCACCGCCCACTGCCAGCCGACGACTCCCGTGAAGCCGGCGTCGAGGAGGGCGGGCACGGAGTTCTCCGCGAGAACCACCAGGCCGCTGGCGCTGCGGATGGTCGCCGCGTCGAGCGTGTCGTCGCCGGCCAGCTGAAGCTCCGTGCCCCGCAGCCCGCACCCCAGGTGCACCAGGGAGGCTCCGGGCAGGCGGGTGAGCAGGTCGGCTGTGGTGCCGGGGGCGTCCACCGGCTCCAGGGCACGGCCGAGGCAGACCGACCGGGGATAGAACAGCCGCCGCACGGCCGTCACCTCGGCCATGTCCGGGTCCCGGTCGCCGCGCGGGTTGACCACGAAGAGGGGCTCGGCGTCCACGGGCCGGAAGGACCGCGCGGCCAGGGGGACCACCTGACCCCCGGACGACACGTGCGAGACGACGACGTCCTGGGCCAGGTAGCGGCCGTCACCGGTCCGTACCGCGGCCAGCGCCAACCGGGTCAGGTCGCCGGTCGCGGCCACGACGATGTGCTCCGACGCCCACCGGCGCAGGATCGCCGGCCACCCGGGGTCGTCCGAGGTCAGCGGGTCGGTCACCGGGAGGTTGGCGAGCACGTCGAGCCGGTCGGTGGCGGAGTCCAGGCAGAGCACCCCGGTGGTCCGTCCCGCGTCGTCGGTGGGGTGCAGGTAGAGCAGGGCGGCGGCGCCGATCTCCCGGAGTCCGGCGGCGACCGCCGCCGGGCCCGGCGGCTCCACGGGCGGTGCCGCCTGCGGCGTGACTCCGACGAGGACCGACAGCAGGTCCAGGGCGAGCGGGTCGGCCGAGGGTGGCTCGGGGGTGGCTGCGGCGATCTCCAGGGCGGTGAAGGCCTCCGTGCCTCGTCCCTCGGCGAGCATCCAGGTCGCGAACCGGGCCGCGTCGCGCTGGTCCGGGGCCGGGCCGCGCAACGCGGTCAGGCCGGCGTCCCGACTCAGCTCGTCGTCTCCGGTCGCGCCGCGTGCTCGGTACGCCTCGGCGAGCCGCCACCACGTGCGGGTGCGGAGGCCGCCGTCGTCAAGCGCGCGAGTCGCCTCGGACAGCAGCGTGACCGCGGCACCGAGGTCGCGTCCCAGCCGCAGGTGAATCGCGCCGAGGACTGCGCGGAGCCGTGGCGAGTTCCGTCGCGGGGCGGCGTCGAGCGCCGTCTGCAGGGCCGTCCTGTCGTCGCGGAGCAGGGCGTCGAGCAGGTCGGCGAGACCGCCGAGGGCCGGGCCGGGGGTGATCGGCCCGCCGACGCGTACCGCCGCTGCCAGCCGGGCGTGGTCGACCGCCGTGGAGAGCGTGCGCCGCAGGGGATGCTCGGCTGGCACCGCGGCGACGGCGGCGGCGAAGGCGTCAGGGTCCGTGGTGCTGCCGGCCCGAAGCGCAGCCACCGTACGACACAGCTCGGCGAGCGCCGTCACCGTGGGCGGCCGGGCGGTGATCTCTTCGGCGTACCCGGAGAGGCGGTCGGCGATCTGGGTGATCGACCCGGACAGCGGCCGGGAGTCGTCGAGCAGACCGCCGATCGCCTCGACGACCACGGCCGCGGCCGGATGGTCCGGCGGGACGAGTGCCGTGGCGGTCGACAGGTGTTGCGCGGCGGCGCGCCGGTCGCCGCCGGTCGCGTCCTCGTCGGCTGGTTCCCATCCGCTGAGGTGGTGTCTCTCCCGCAGACACAGCCCGACTGCCAACAGCAGCCGGTCGAGGCCCGACTCCACCGGATCGTCGTCCCCGTCGGCGTCGACCGCGTCGGCCGCTGCCTCGACGAACGCGTCCAGGTCGTCGGCGGCCCGCTGCGGAGGCCCCGCCAGCAGCAGCGCGTGGGCCTGTTCCCAGGCGGGCAGGTGGTGGTCGGCGACCAGCGCCGCGAGCCGGTCCCGTGCGGTCCGGCGTGCCGAGTCCGGCTCGGCGGGCACGGTGGTGGCGGGTGGGAGTCGCTGTGGCGGCACCGTCGGCGAATGGTGCGCCTCGCCGGGTACGACGCTGACCGGACCGTCGGACGGGTCTTCCGGGATCCACGGAGTCGACGGCACCCCGTCCCGCCGCAGCCGTAGCAGCATCGACACCGTTGCCGTGATCTTGCTGATGTCGACGGCGGCGAGGTCGCCGCTGAGCAGTGGCCGGGTCGACTCCGCGACGGCGAGCAGGGTGCGGGCCAGGGTGGCGGCCTCGGCGCTGGGTGGCGGCCCGTCGAGGGCCGAGCGGAACAGCCGAATCGCCTCGTCCATGTCGTCGCGCGCGTCGTGCGGTACCCCGGTGGGGAAACCGCCGCGCGCCCCGGCCGCCCGGGCGAAGAGCAACTGACCGAGCGCCAGCCGCGCCATCGTGGCCTGCCTCGGGGGGAGTTCGGCGACCGTGAGCGCCTCCCCGAGCACGACGATGGCGGTCTCCCGGTCCTCCGGTCCGCCCTCGTGTGTGGCGTGCCGCGCCGTCAGAAGCCAGCCGAGCTGGGCGGCCGCCTCCCCCCGCGCCGGATCGCCGGGCTCCGACAGCCGGTACGCCTCGTCCCACACCTCGATCGCGGCGGACAGGTCGGCGAAGGCGGTGGGTCGGCCCGGCCCGGTCCGCCCGGAGCACCTGGCCAGCAGCTCCTGCCCGAGCCGCATCAGCTTCGGCACCCGCGCCGGTCCGTTCAGCCGGGAGAGCTCGTCCCACAGAATCCTGATGTTCTCGTCCACGGCAACGGCACCCTTCTGAGCTCCGGTCGGCGGCCGCTCCCGGCACGGACTGGATGAGGGCGACAGCCCTGCACCGGCTGACGGTTGTCCGACGTGTCCGGTCGCGTCGTGATCGCTGGCCCCCATCTCCCGCCTCCTACCCTTCTGACGGACGATCCCGGCGACGCAGGAGCTCGACCACGGTCGCGGTGATGCGGCTCAGCCGATCAGGGTCCCCGATCAGGGTGACGACCTGGTCCGGGCCGGCCGGGTCGCCGCCGGGGCAGCGGTCGAGATCGTGTGAGGCCGGGAGCGCGCCGAAGACCACGCCCAGGACGTCGGCGACCACGGCGTGGACGTCCTCGCCGGTGTCCGTTCGGCGCTCGATCAGGGCGATGGCCTGGGTGGCCAGTTCCAGGAGCAGGGCGTCGTCCTTCTCGTGCCGTTCGACCAGGGCGAGGGGCTGCGGCTCGGCGTATCCGCCGGACGAACTGGGGGAGGGGAGGTGGACCGGCGCCTGCTTCCGGCCGAGCGGCTGCTCCACGTTCTTGTCGTACCAGGTGGGCCGTCGCCGCATCGTGGCCAGGACGACCTCGATCTCGGTGGCCACCACCGACTCCCCGGCGGTGTAGTCGCGGCTCGCCAGGGCCCGCCGCTCGGTCCAGGCGGTCAGCGGCCACAGCGAGGTGCCGGCCGTCGCCTCGGTGCCGACCCAGTCGAGAATCGACGTGGCCAGTTCGATCAGCCACGCGTCCCGACCCAGGGCCTCGGCCAGCCAGTTCGGCACCCGGGGCCGCTGCGGGGCGCCGCGCCGGCCCCGGCGGCGGCGGTGACCGTCCACGGTCGCCCGGCGCATCCGCATCGTGAGCCAGCCTTCGAGGTTGTCGATCGGCAGGTCGGCGTGCGCGAACAGGTCGTCGAGAACGGCGTCGACGTCGTTGTGGAAGTGGTCGAGGCAGTCGGGGGCGAGCCGTTGCATCCCGACGGCGCAGACCCGGTGACCGCGCTTGCGCTCGACCGGTCGGGTGATGCGGTGGAAGACCAGCGGCCAGGCGATCTCGAAGGCGGCGGCACGCAGCCGCCGCCGCTCGGCGAGGGACGCCGCCGGGAAGTGCTGGGCGAGCCGGCCCTGGCGGGCCAGCTCGCGGACGACGTCCACCACGACGGGCTGCTTCTCGGTACTGGTCACGGCACACTCCTCCGCACCTCGACGGTTGCATCGATGGTCGTGGGCAGGGAGTGGCCGGACGAGATCCGCCGGCGGAGATACCGGGAAATACGTACGAGGGCGTGCTGGGTACGTACACGGGCCGGGTCCCACGACGGAACCCGGCCCGGTGTCGTCCGGTCAGGACATCTCGCTGGGCTCGCCGCGTGGCCCCTGGTCGAGGTCGAGCACCACGCTCGCGGCGACCGCGCCGTTGAGGAACACGGTGACCGCGCGGCCGGCGGCGTCGTACAGGTGCAGCTCGACCGACGTACGGTTGGTCATCGCGTCCCGGACGAGGCCGACCACACTGTCCGCGTCGCGGTCGGCGATGAACCACTCGACCTGTCCGATGATGAGCTTCTTGGTCATGCTCGTGATCCCTTCACTGGTAGTGGTGTGCGGAAGGTCAGGCCACCTCGTCGACCGAGAACGTGAACGAGAAGTCCTGTGGGTGCCGCTCGTGGCGGCCGACTCCGAACTGCTCCTGGGCCAGCAGTGAGGTGCGGTACAGCCCGATGCTCGGTCCCGCCACGCCGGTGAGCAGTTCGTACGCCGTGTTCACCAGGACCGCACCGGCGCCCACCAAGGCGACCGCGACGGCGGCGTGCGGGGCGGTCAGCGCCAGCCCGGCCACCTGGGCTCCGGCGGCCTGCACCGCCGGGCTGGTGAGCTTCTCCTCGAGGAGCGCGCTCAGCGCGAGGCTGCCGGTGGCGTCCCGGGAGACCCAGACGGCCAGGTCGAGGAAGTCCACGGCCGGCCCGTGGTAGATCAGCACGTTGTCGAGGGGCAACCGCTCGCCGTCGTGCACCCTGCTGAACCGCATGGTCTCCGCGCGGTAGACCGGTTGGTGGTCCGACCCGCCGGTGAGCACGACCGCGTCGACCCGGATGTCGGCGCTGCCCAGCGCGCGGTTGCGGTGCACGACCAGGTCGGCGATGCGGACCGCGACCGTGGCGGGCGTCGCGCCGCCCGGCGACAGCAGCCGGACCGACTGCGCCGGCCGGTCGTCGAGCAGGAACGTCGCCCGCTCGCCGGCCGGCGGGGGAGTCGGGCTCACCGTGAAGTCGATCGGCCGGACGGCGTAGCGGACCCGCGTGGTGGGGGCGTCGCCGACGTCGCGGCTCGCCCCGGTGGCGATCTGCGCGAGGAGACGCGCCAGCCCTGACCCGGTGCCGAGCCGGTGGCCGACGTCGCGGACGCCCTGCTGGTGCAGCACCGAGACGTCGACCGGCCCGTCGCTGACCAGCGCGAGGACCGTCTCGGGCCGCGGCACGCCGGTGTCGACGCCGTCGGGCCAGGCCACCTCGACCCCGGTCAGCCGCTGCCGGTCCTCGTTCCAGCCGTAGGTGTGGTGCTCGCCGGGAGCGAGCCGGATGCCGCCCGGGTCGGAATGGGTGAGCAGCGCCACCCGGGAGGAGATGCCGATGTCGATCAGCGACACGAAGACCGGCCGGTCGCCCCCGTTGCTCATCCGGATGTAGATCCGCTCGTCGGGGTACGCGAAGAGCAGTCCTCCGGAGAGCGGAAGCGGCTCCTCCCGGCCGTCGCGCACCCGACCCCACTCGATCTTCGCCGCGTGCAGCAGGGACCGGTCCGGGCCGCCGGCCAGCCGCCGCAGCGCGGTGGCCTGGGCGATCCGCTGCAGGTTGGCGACGACCGAGCTGATGCCCGCCGACGTCGCCGGGTACGGCGCGTGCAGTGGCCCGACCTCGTCCCGCACGCCCACCCGTCCCTGCTCGTCCACGGTGACCGTGACGGCCGCGTGCGTGTCCGGGGCGGCCGGCCGGAGCATGGGGCGCAGGGCGATGGCGTGGGCCAGTTCCGCGCTCACCGGGTGGTCTGTCGGCAGGCGCACCGGCATCGCGGGGGCCGCCGCGCGGGTGCGATGCGCGCGGGCGTCGGCGGGCAGGGCCTGTCCGGCGACGGCGAGCCGTAGCCGCGCGACCGCCGCCGTGGGCAGGAGGTGCCGGACGGTGGCGGTGCCGAGGGCCGGACCGTCCTGCGGCCCGGTGGCGTCGCCGGGCATGATCGCGAACTCGTCGCCCACCTCGACGTCGAGCAGCGGCGCGCCGAGCAGGCGGACCCGGTCCGGGCCGTCGGCCGCGACCGGCAGCGTGTCCAGCGGGTCCACCTCGGTCGTCTCGAACGGCTGACGCCCGGCCGGACCCTCCACCTCGGGCCGTTGCGTGGGGGCGAACGTCTGCACGTGCCGGCGGACGGTGTCCAGCAGCGTGGACCAGGTGACCCGCAGCCCGTCCGCCTCGCGCAGCGCCCGGGACAGCGCGTCGGTGAGCAGGCCCATCTGGACGCCGTTGCGGTTGGTGCCCTCCCAGGCCGACTCGGACGGCGCGCAGGCGACCACCCGGACCGCCCGGGGGTTGCCGACCAGGGGGCGCCGGTCGATCGGCAATCCGCTGGCGACAAGGGCCCGGACGTGCCGTTCGACGCTGGCGTAGGTCGGCCGCCAGCGCCCCGGCGCCGGACGGAGCAGCGCCTTCACCCGTCGGTCGTGGTGCCGGGACATGTGCGCGGCGTGGCAGCAGTCGAAGACGACGGTGACGTTCGGGGCGAGGTCGGTCAGCCGGGCGAGCAGGACGGACAGCTCGGCGTCGGTGAGGCCGCGGAAGTCGTCGTCGCCGGAGTCGGCGTAGTCGTCCGGCACGATGAACTGCAGGTCCTGCCCGTCCGGTGCCTGCAGGCGACCGCCGTGGCCGCTGTAGTAGATGACGTACGCGTCGTCCGGGTCCGCGTCGGCGATGAGCTTCTCGTACGCGTCGAGGATCCCCGCCCGGGTCGCGTTCGGCGTCACCAGCCTCCGCACGGCGAAGCCGCGTGGCGTCAGGGCCTGTGCCATCGCCTCGACGTCGTTGAACACGCCGCTCAGGCCATTGGTCTGCGCGCCGATCAGAAGGGCCGTTCGCTTCATGCCCATCCCTGACGGACGAGCGTGTCCGTGGTCAGTCAGTCGAACAGGCCTCCGCGGCGGGCCAGGGCGACCGCCTCGACGGCGCTGTGCACCCGCAGCTTCGCGTACACCCGCCCCAGTTGGGTCTCCACGGTTCGCTGCGCCACGCCCCGTGCGTTCGCGATCCGGGTGGTGTCGTTCCCCTCGTACAGCAGCCGCAGGGTGTCGTACTCGGCGAGGGTCAGGTTGTGGGGCCGCTGCGCGGGCAGCGGGCGTTCGGCCAGGCTCAGGCCGAGTTTCGAGGCGAGGGCCGCGACCCGGTCCCGCAGCGGCCCGGCGCCGAGCGTCTTCGCCGCCAGATACGCGTCGCGGGCGGGTTCCTTGGCTCCGGCCCGGTCGCCGACGGCGGCCATCGCGGCGGCCTGCCGCCAGCGGGCGTACGCGGTCGGGTACGGCCGGTCGAGTTCGGCCCAGCCGAGGGCGACCCGCTTCCAGGCCTGTGCGGTGTCCTCGCCGCGGATGCGTTGCCGTTCCGCCGCGCACAGCTCGACGAGTTGTTGGATCTCCGCCGTGGACGACTGTTGCCGGGCATGCCAGGCCAGCCGGGCGAGCTGGTCACCGGTGGCGGCGGCGCCCTTCGGATCGGTGGCCGCCCGGTCGGCCGCGCAGCGCATGCCCACCGCGCACAGCCGTAGCAGCTCCAGGGTGTTCTCCGCGCCGCGGACCGCCACCACGCCCCGACTCACCTCGTCGGCGGCACGGGCCAGGTCGCCCTCGCCGAGGGCCAACTCGGCCCGGATCGCGTGCAGCGGCCCGAGGAACCGGGGGTCTGCGCCGTGCTCCACGTTCTCGATCGACGCGAGCAGGTTGTGCGCCTGCGAGAAGGCGCCCCGCCCCACCTTGATCTCGGCGAGCGTGAGGCGCGGGTAGAGGCTCTCCGCCGGGGGCCGGTCCAGCGTCACCTCGGTGATGATCCGTTCGGCGTCTTCCCACTCGCCGAGCAGCACGAGCGCGGCGCTGGCGTTGTTGGCCAGGATGGTGCCCTGCCGGCTGCCGGCCAGGTCGAGCCGGCGCGCCTCGTCCAGCCCTTCCTTCGTCACCTCGGCGGACTCGCGCAGCCGTCCGGTGTGCTCCAGGACCAGGCCCAGGTTGCCGTACGCCCGGAAGAGGTCCTCGATGTGGTTGACCGACCGGGCGATCTCGATGGACCGGCGGAGCCGGGCCTCGCCCTCGGGGTCGCCCAGCATGCCGAGCGCGAGGCCGGAGATGTTCAGCGCCCGGCCCTTCTCGGCGTCCGCCTCGACCTCGGTCGCCATGGTCAGCGCCGCGTCGGCGGTCCGCCGGCCCTCCTGGTAGTGGCCGGACTGCAGGTGGGCGAGCGCGACCCCGGCCAGGGCCCGCGCCTTCACCGCCGACGGCGGGCTGTCGGCCAGCATCGTCGCGGCCTGGTGGAACACCTCGCCGGACTCGGCCCGCCTGCCGGCTTCCCAGAGGTAGGTGGCACGCCGCTCGTGCAGCTCGCCGAGCCGGCCCGGGTCACCGCTGTGGTCGGGAGCGTCGATCGCCTGCTGGACGAGGTCCAGGGCCTTGTCGATGTGCCCGGACCAGCGGGCGGCCTCGGCCGCCTCGGCGAGCAGTTGCGGTCGGGTCACGCCGGCTCGGGCGTCCGGGTCCTCGACCTGTTGCCAGAGGTGCAGCGCCCGGTCGAACTGCGTCTGCGCCGACGGGAACGCCAGGGTGCGCGCCGCGGTCTGGCCGGCCTGGACGGCGTACGTGAGCGCCTGCGGCCAACTGCCCGCCTGGTACCAGTGGCTGGCCTGCTCGGCCGTGGCCGAGCCCTCGGTCAGGCACAACCGGGAGTCGGCGGCCAGCACCGTGGCCATGGCGATGTGCAGGTCGACCCGGGTGTCCCGGACCGTCTCGTGGTACACCGCCTCGCGCAGTAACGCATGCCGGAACCGGTACACGTCCTCCTCGTGGCCGGCGACGAGCATCTGCCGGTCGAAGCACTCCTGTAGTGCGTCGCGCAGCGTCTCGGCGGGCAGCCCGCTGACCGTGCGCAGGAGCCGCCGGCTCATCGCGCGGCCGGCCACCGCGGCCACCCGCAGCACCCGCAGCGCGTCCTCGCTCAGGTCACCGAGCCTGGCGAGCATCACGGACCGGAGGTCGGGTGGCAGCTCGACGTCCTCCTCCCGGCCCTCCAGCGCGCCCGCGGCCATCAGTTGCTCGGCATAGAACGGGATCCCGTCGGACCACCGCAGGCAGCGGTCGGCGAGCCTGGGGTCGACCCGGTCGGTGCCGCCGCCGGCAAGGAACTCCCGCATCTCCTGGTAGGTGAAGGCCGGAAGCTCGAAACGTTCGGTGCGGCGCAGGAACGTGGTGCCGGCGAACATCTGCCACAGCGGTTCGCCCCGGGGAGGGTTGGCGCGGTAGCTGCCGACGAGCAGCAGCCGGCGGCCCTCCGGCCGGGCCTGGCCCAGGTGGCGCACCAGGTCGAGCGTGGACGGGTCGGCCCAGTGCAGATCCTCCACGATCAGCACGACCGGGGCGTTCGCCCCGATGTCGTCGAGCATCCGGCGCACGGCCAGGAGGACCTGGTGGGGCGCGCTCATCGAGTCGCTGCCGATGTCGAAGAAGGCCGTCAACTTCCCGTACGCCGGGCCGCCGAGTTCGGCGGCACGCGCCTCGCCGTGCTCCCGGCCGAACGTCTCCAGCGCCTCGAGCAGCGGCCCGTACGGCATCGGGTCGCCGAAGTGCTCCTCACACGCGCCGGACAGCACGTGGGCGCCGTCCTTGCGCGCCTGGAGTGCGAACTCGCTCAGCAGCCGGCTCTTGCCGACGCCGGGCTCGCCCCCGACCAGCACCGTCCGGGCCCTACCCTGCCGGACCTCGGTCAGGCGTCGCCTCAGCAGGTTCAGCTCGTTCTCGCGGCCGACGAACACCGAATCCTCAGGCACGTGCACCACCCTCACCTCGGGCATGTCGATTGTGCCCTATGTCGACCACGCTCAGTGGTCGGGCGAGATTCCCGTCGCACTCGCCCGCGTCGCGCGGCACCCGCCCGGGACGGGGTGTCGGAGGATGTGCCCGGGGGTGAGCAGCAGTGCGAGCGTGTCGCTCCGGACCGGCTGCCGACCGGCCGGTTCGCAGGCATGCTGGCGGCATCTCGATCTCGACGGCGGGCAGGAGGAGAGCATGGGTGACGAATCGACCTCGGACGGGCTGCGCGAGTACCTCGCGTCGGAACTACGCGCGGCGGGAACGGCGGCCGTTCGCGCCGGGGCCGACCCGGACGCGGTGACGGCCGATCTCCAGGAGCGGCTGCGCCGGGTCAACCGCATGCTGGCGGCGCTCGACACACCTGCCGAGCCCGATCCGGCCGAGTGACCGGCCCGCCCGGCCGGGCGCCCCGTACGGCCTCCTGACCGCCGCGCTGTCGACCCGGACCCGAGCGGTCCGTCAGTACCGGACAGGGGTGGCCGCAGGTGCGGCCCGGGTACGGGTGAAGGGACGGGTCAGGTGACAGGCGTACCCGATTCCGACGATCCGGCGGTGGTCGAGGTCCTGGTCCGCTGCGATCGCACGGTCCGGCGACTGCTCGACGGCGCGGGCGACGACACCGACCTCGACTCGGCGATCGCGGACCTGCTCGGCCTGCCGGACGGCCCGCAGCGGAGTGCGCTGGCCGGCGCTGCGGTGATCGTGATGATCCTCCGGACCGGCCTGGGGACCGCACCGCGGCACGCGCGGCACCTCGACGCCCTGCTGGAGATCGCCGACCGTCACCCGCCGTCGTGGCCCGAGTGGCCCCAGGCCAAGACGGCGGCGCGGGTCCTGGCGTGGGGTGTCCCCTTCAAGACCACGCTTGAGACCGTCGACGAGGCTCCGCTACCTGATCTGAACCGTGTGCTTGCCGGACTGGCCAAGCTGGACGACGTGCCCCTTCCACCGGATGTCATCGCCAAGATCGGACCGGCACTCCAGTTCGTGCGCGCCTCCGGAGCCTCCGTCAACGATCTCCTGCACGACGACGAGGCTGCGGTGCGCCGACTGCCCGCCGACCTCGAGCGGATCCGCAAGCTGGCCGGTGACGCCGACCCCGGCGGGGAGTTCGGCCCGGCGATCGAGGTGATGGGCAGATGGCCCGACCTTCTGCTGCCGGACCGGCGGGGCGATCTACCTGACGCGGCGACGACCGCCCTCGACCTGCTGCGGGACTCGCTCGACGCGGTGCCGCCGCATCGCCGCACGGGTGCCCTCCCTCGACTTGTGGAGTACGTCGAGAGGACGATGACACGGCTGCGAACGTACCTCAGTGTCGGTGCCCAGGACGGCCCGGGTGCCGCGCCCACCAGCGACGAGGTGGCCGCCCTGAAGGCGCTCGCCGAACGGCCCGACCTCAGTCCTGCGGAGCGGGCGTCCACCTATCATGCGCTGGGCAGAGCCGAGCTGTGGCGGGGGCCCCACGAGACCGACGTGGACCGGATCGACCGGGCGATCGGGTACTTCCGGCAGGCGCTGGCCCTGCCCGCCGCCGAGCCCGTCTCGAACGCCGGAAGTTGGTCCGGCGACCCGGAACGACTGCTCGGCCTGCAGGCCCTCGCCGTCACCCTGGGCCTGCGGGCGACAGTGACCGGTCACCGCGACAGCCTCGTGGAGGCCGAACGGCTGCTCACCGAGGCCCGCGATCTGGCCGGCGGTCCGGAGAGCGCCTTCTGGTGGGGGGTCAACGAGCACCTTTCGCTCTTTCGGAGCGTGCTCGGCGAGTGGTCCAGCGCCGGGAGGGCCGGGCTGGACGGCCTGCGCCGCTACGCGTGGAAGGTGCTGCTCCAGTCGGACACGGCGGCGGCGACGGCGGCTGCCCGCCATGCCGCGTCCGACGCCACGCGGATCGCGCGCAGATGCCTGACGGCGGGCGATCCGGCCGGTGCCATCCAGGCGCTGGACGCCGGCCGTGCCCTGGTGTTGTTCGCCGCGACCGAGTTCCGCGACGTCGCGACCCGGCTCGACGCCAGGGGCCGCAGCGACCTCGCCGACCGGTGGCGGGCGGCGACCGCCGTGGACGGACCGGACACCGTGCCGGTCCAACTACGACGCGAGGCGTTGTCGGCGTTGTCCGGGCCGGCGGACCGGGATGTCGACGCGGCGGCCGGGCCGCTCGATCCGCCCAGCCTGCACGAGATCCGGGCCGCTCTGGCGGCGCTGGACGCCGACGCGCTGGTCTACCTGGTGCCGGCGACATCCACCGGCACCGGTTACGCGGTGATCGCGCCGGTGCAGGGACCACCGGGCTTCATGGGGTTGCCCGGCCTCGCGCTCGACGGTGACGTGGACGCCGAGCGCTACCTGAGTGCCCTGTCCCACCGGGACGCCGTGCTGCTCCACGATGTCGAGCCCGTGCCCGAGGCGGGCGTCGCGGGGGCTGTCGACCACTGCCGGGAGCTGGTGATGGAGAAGGCGGAGTCGCGGCTCGTCGACAGTCTCGACGCGCTCTGTGGCTGGGCCTGGCGAGCGGCGATCGGTCCGCTGCTGGAGTACCTCGCCCGCCGTCCGGGGTCCGGCTCCGGGCGTCCGCCGAGGGTGGTGCTCGTCCCGATGGGTGGCCTGTCCCGCATTCCGTGGCAGGCGGCCCGACGACCTGACGGCACGTACGCGGTGCAGCTCGCCGCGTTCTCCCAGGCCGCGTCCGCCCGGATGCTCTGCGAGTCGGCCGCCCGCGCGCCGGTGCCGCTCGCGCCGGTCGGACTGGTGGTCGGCGACCCCGACACCGCCGGCAGGGGCGCGGAACTGGCCGCCGCGCGGGTCGAGGCGTACGCCGTCCACCAGTCGTTCTACCCCGGTGCCCGGTACGTCGGGCGGCGGCCGGACGGGCTGCCGAGCCGGTCCGGCGCCGGCACCGCGGCGCAGGTCCGGGAGTGGCTGACCAGTGCCCGACCCGGGGCGGGCGCGATGCTGCACCTCGCCTGTCACGGTGTCATCGAGGTCGACTCGGCGGACGCGACGTCGTATCTGCTGCTGGCCGACCGGGAGCGGCTGACCGCGGAGGAGCTGATCGGGGTCCTGGCCGAGGCGCCGGAGCGCCAGGTCGGTCTGGTGGTGCTCGCCGCGTGTCACACCGGCGTCTCCAGCCGCGGATACGACGAGGCGTACAGCCTCGGCACCGCCTTCCTGGCCGGTGGGGTGCGGTCGGTGCTCTCCACGCAGTGGAGCGTGCCGGACCGGGCCACGTCGTTGTTGATGTTCATGTTCCACCACTTTCTGATGACCGAACGCCGGCCGGCCTGGGACGCGTTGCGCCGGGCGCAGTTGTGGATGCTCGACCCGGGCCGGCGGCCACCCGAGGGGATGCCGCGACCGTTGCGCCGGCAGCTACACCAGACCGACCCCGCCGAGATCGTGGCGTGGGCCGGGTTCGTCCACTGGGGCCGGTGAACCGACCCACGGGCCCACCAGCCGTGGCTGACAAGAGAAGGAGACTGCGTGACACCGAGTCAGGACAAGGTCGCCGTGCTGCGGGCGACCCTCGCCGGCCTCTCCGGGCCGGCCCGCATGCCCAGTCTCCTCGCGCTGACCGCGGCGCTGTTCGAACGGGCCGGGCGGAGCGGGCTGGGAAATCCGACCGGGACCGCCGACCTCGACGCCGCGATCGTGGCCATCGAGGAGGCGTACGGACACCTCGGTCCGGACGACCAGCTCCGAGGACTGGTGGCCAACAAGGCCGGCATGCTGCTCGGATCGCGGTTCCTGCTGGTACCGGGCCGGGACGACCAGGACCGGGTGAGAGCGGTGAGCTTCCTGGAGGAGTCGCTCGGCTCTGCCCATCTGCCCCCCGAACCCGAGGCCGTCGGATGCCTCATGCTCAGCCAGCTTCACCTGATCCGGGTGGGACAGGGCCTGGATTCGGTCGACATGTCCACGGCGTTGCGGGGCGGCGGCGTCGCTCCCGAGTACCTGGTGGAGGCCGATCGCGCCGTCGCCCGCGCGAAGCAGCTCGCCGAGGCGCCCGTCGTCACCGCCGACCTGTCCAACATTGCCCGGTTCGTCCTCAAGGCTGCCGAGATGGCTCGGGACCAGATCCAGGCGATGAACGGTGGCGTGGGCGGGCTGGACCAGGGCCTGTTGCGGCGACTGTCCACCGCGATCCAGGAGTACGAGGCGCAGCCGGTCGACGGGATGGCCGGCTTCCCCGGCGGCGGTGGTGGCCCGCCCGTGCCGCCGCAGCAGCTACTCGACCTGGCCATGGCCGCCACGTTCGGCGAGTCGCCGCTGGACCAACCGGCGGTGGTCAAGCACGGGCCGGAGCCGGCCGCGCCGCCCCGCGCGTCGGCACCGCCTCCGGCGGCTGTCCCGGTCGACGTCGAACGGCTGCGGGCCGCACTCGCGGCGCAGTTCGCGCAGATGGCCGCAGCGACACGGGACAGCGCGCCACCGGCGGCGGAGCCGGCCGAGGCGTACCGGGCGGCGGCCGCCCTGCTGCGTCCGGACGGTCCACCGCTGCCGGTCGACGCGGTCGACGAGTGCGTCGCGCTGGCCACCGCCGTCGTCCACGAGTTGGAGGCCACCGACCCGGCCGGCGCCGGGGTGGACCGGTTCCTGCTCGCCGTCGCGCTGTTCTGCCGCGCCCACGACGCCGGGGCCGACGGCAGCGGCTGGCCGGACGGCGGCGGCTGGCCGGACGGGGACGGTGGGTGGGACATTGCCGGCGACGGCGGGGACGACGGCGACCGCGACGACCTCACGGCAGGACTGGACAGCCTGCTGCGGGCGGCCGAGACGCTCCCACCCGAGCATCCGGCCGCGATCGAGGTGTTCGCCGCGCTGGGCGCGTTCCTCGACGACCGGCAACCGCTGCGGGGGTTGACCGACCGCGCCGCCCTCGGTTTCGCCGACCGGGCCGACGCCGCCGTCGCGGTCCGGGCCGGGCGGACCGGCGGCGCCGGGACACCCGACGTGGAACCCGGTCCCGCGATCGGGACCGCCGATCTTGCGGTGGTCCGCGCGGTGAGCGCCGTGTGCCGGGCCGCCGTGGCTGTCCGCACCGGCTCGTTCGACGGTGCGGCCGCACTGGCGGACGTGGTCGCGGCGGTGCCCGACGGGTACCCGTGGCACTTCCGGTTGCGGGCGGCGGCCGGCGTCGTCGCCGTTGCCGGGGCCCTGGCTGCGCGGGATCCGATCGCCCTGCGGGCCGCCGGTGCGCGGATCGACGAGGCGGTCTCGGACGCCCCGCCCCGGTACGCCCGCACCGGCGGGGCCCGCGTGCTGGGCCGGCTGGCGGCGGTCCTCGGGGCGCTCGGTGGCGACACACCGGCACTGCGGGCCGCCGCCCACGGCCTGGCCGAGGTGCTCGATGCCGGGGCGGTGGGTCCCGCCGAGGCGATCAGGACGCACGCCCTCCTCGGCGGTCTACGGCTGGTACTCGACGCCGACGCCGACGCCGACGCCGGCGACCCGGTGACCTCGGCGATCGAGTCACTGACCCGGGCGACGACGCACCTCACCGACGACCGTGACGCCGTGCTGCGCGCCGGTTCGTGGTGGCGCCTGGCCGAGGCGTACCGGCGGCGGGGCACCGGGACGGATCTGGAACGGTCCCGCCTCGCGGCCCTGCGCGCGCTGCGCGGCCCGGTCCGGGAGGCCACCGGCGCGCTGCGGTTCGCCGGGTGGATGCTCGACGGCGGCGGGGCGCTCGAGGCGTTCGAGGCACTGGAGGCCGCGGCCCTGGCGGAAGGCGCTCCGTCCGACCCGCTGCCGTGGGACGTGGCAACCGTGCTGCTCGGTCCCGACGCCCCGGCGGGTACGCCGACGAGTGCACCCCGGAAGCCACCCACGGTCAGCGAGGTGGCCGCCGCCCTGCGCACGGTCGGAGCCGCCGCCCTGGTGTACCTGCACCCGGTGCCGGGCCGCCCGCACCGGATGGGCGTCCTGCTGGTGGACGCGGCGACCGAGCGGCTGAGCCTGCTCGGCACGGTCGACGCACCCGACGTCACGGGGGTGGAACCGCCGGTCGACTGGGCGGAGGAGGTCTCCGCCACGCTCGTCGACCCGCTCCTGGCCCTGCCCGCCGCCCCCGGATCCGTACGCCGTCGGGTGCTGGTGGCCGCGACCGGTGCGCAGGGGCGGCTGCCCCTGCCGGCGGTCCGCACCGGCAGTGGGTACGCCGCCGGTGACCTGGTCGTGTCCTGGGTGGGTTCGGGACGTCAGGTGGTGGAACTGGCGCGGCGGGTGCCGTTGCCGGTCACCGACGACGTGGTCTTCGTCGCCAACCCGAGGGGCGACCGGGACGGGGCGTCAGTCGAGACGATGACGCTGCGCCGGATCTTCCATCCCCGGTCGACCGGCCTCGGTCGTACCGTCGAACAGGCGCACGGTGCCGGCACACCCGCCGACGTGCTCGCCCACCTGCCCGGCCCGGCCGGTCCCGGTGCGAGCCTGCTGCACCTCGGCTGCGCGCTGCGCACCGCCGGGGCGCCTGGGCTGGAGTTGGCTGACCCCGCCCCGGCTGCCCCTGGCGCGGCCGGTGCCGGTCGGACGGACCCGGCGGAAGCCGACGATCCGGCCGTGCTCGACATCGCGCGGATCAGAGACCGGGCCGGCGACGTGTCGGGGCAGCAGTCGGGCGGCCTGGCGATCCTGCCGGCAGACGTCGGGGGACAGCACGACGGCTGGGTGTCGCTCGCCGACGCGCTGCTGGACGCCGGCCTGACCGGGGTGATCGGCTGGCTCTGGCCGGTGCCGGAGCCGGTCGCCGCGCTGATGATCTTCGTCCTGCACGGCAAACTGGCCGACGAGGGACTGCCACCGGCGACGGCGGTGCACGAGGTGCACCGGTGGATGCTCGACCCGGACCGGGTCGAGCCGCCGTACCTCCCCGCCGGACCGGCAGCGGCTCTGCACGGCACCGATCTGACCGACCCGCGCCACTGGGCTGCCCTGTGCCACCGGGGTAGATGACGACGGCCGTCGCCGACGCGGATGACCGCGCCCGTCCGTCAGAGGTAGGCATGGTCGACGGATTTCTCCAGTCCCGGTGGGTGCGAGGTGATCGGGTGGGCACGTCGCGTGGTTCTGCCGACCTGGCCGCCCCACTGCCGTACCGGCGTCGGGAACGGTTCGTCGACCGGTTCCGCGGACGCCAGAGCGGACGGCGTCGGATCCCCAGTTACAGCGACCTGGCGACGTACCTCGACGAGGGCGCTGTGATCACCTTTCCCTATCCCGAGAAGCTGGCCCGGCAGTGTCTCGTCCGGATGGACGACGAACTGCTCGTGTTCGAGCAGCGGGTCGCGGAGACGGTCCGCCGCGTCGTCCGGATGCGGCACGAGTTGGTGGCCGCCGAGATGACCCTGAAACGTGGTGCCGTCGCCCTCGCGGCGGCGCGGGCGCCGCTGACCGAGGACGAGCTGCGGCCGCGCAACCCGACGGAGCGGAGCATCGACCCGGAGGTGCTGCTGAGCCGACGGGTCGCGATGCGGGAGCAGCGGATCGCGAAGGCCACGGCCGAGTACGAGCGGCGCATCTCCGCCATCGACTCACTTCAGTCCGGCATCGCCGAGGCGCAGCAGGAGGTCGAACACGAGTTCCGCGTCGCGCAGGCTCGCGCCACGCGGCTGCGGGAGCACTACCTGCTCCGCGCGGCGACCTACTGGGAGGCGGTCAGCCTGACCCATCCCGAGGGCCGGCAACTGGCGTTGCTGCTGCCCCGGTTCCGGCAGGAACTGCCGGTGTGGGTGGGCCGCACCGCGGGCGAGGTCGTGGCGGAGCTGTCCCGGCCGGTGCAGACCGCACCGGCGGGCTCCGAGGACGAGGACCCGGAAGGGGGCCGCCGTGAGGCTGAGGCGTGACCCACGCCTACCGCGAGACCTGAGGCGGGTGAAGGCCGCCCTGGCGAAGGTGCAGCGGCGGCGCGCCCCGCAGCCCGCGCTCGTGCGGGTACGGGCGGACATCCACCGGCTCGTGGGGGCGATGGTCGACCACCGCAGCGACGCGGAGATCGCGGCGCAGGTCGACGCGTACGTGGACGACCGGCTCGTCGAGTGGCTCAGCGCCGCATGGCGGTGGCACCGGGCGGTGCTGGGCGAACTCGACCACCTCCAGGTGCCGGTGGCACAGGCGCTGGTCCGGATCGAGCGGCTCGACCACGACCAGGCGAGCCAGCAGCGTGAGATCGACGGCGCGGTGAAGAGCAGCATCGACCAGATCGTCGACGAGGACCGGCCCATCTACCGCCCCTTCGCGCGCCGACGGCCGGCGGAGGACTGACGATGCCCGACACCAGTCGACCGGCCGGCCCGTTCCGCGCCGCCGCCGACCACGGCGTGAGTCACGGTGACTTCTCCCAGATCGCCGGCCGGCCCTGGTGGGTGCGCCTCGCCACCCTGGTGGTCCTGGGCGCGGCGGCGGCGGTGGACGTCGTCACCTTCCACCAGGTCCTGCTTCTCGCGCTCGACGAGAGCGAGGAGATGATCTGGGCCGCGGTGGCGGGTTTCGTCGTGGTCGCGATCGCCCTGTCCCACCACGCCGGGCTGCAGGCCCGGCAGGCCACGAGCGTGCGTCACGTGCCCGGCGCCCGGCTGGCGGCGTGGCTGTGCGTCGTGGTCTGGTCCGTGCTCGGTCTGATGGCCTTCCTGTTCCGGCTCGTCGTCGCGGAGCCGGCCGGCATCGAGGGAACGTTCGTGGTCGACGGCGAGTCGCTGTCCGAGGTGCCCGGCACCGACGACCACGCGCAGACGCTGTCGGCCCTGCTGTTCCTGGCCCTGTACCTCGGCACCGGCGTGATCTCCGGCCTGGCCGGTTTCCTCCGCTTCGAGCCGGCGGCCAAGCAGTTCGGCCGGGCGGTGGCGCGACGGGCCACGCTGACCAGACGGCGGGCCGACAGCGGATGGATCCTCGCCGGCGCGCGGCAGCTCGACACGGCGATCGACCGGGAGCGGCAGCGGCAGGAGGACGCGTGGATCCGGACCGAAGGCGAGTACCACGCCCTCGCGGCACGCCTGAAACGGGACGCGCGACCGCTCATCCACTCGATGACCCGACGCCAGCGGGGCACGCCGTCGCCCGCGCCCGGTGACGGCGAGGACCGCACTCCCCGGAAGGAGACATGACCCGATGATCAGGAAGACCCTGGCCGGTGCCGCGGCCGTGGCACTGACGTTCACCGTGGCCGGCTGCGGTGACGACGCCGCTCCGGACGACGCTGTCACGTCGTCGCTCACCTGCCCGTCGGCCACCGGGGGTGCGGTCACCCTCGTCGTCGGCGCCCGGGGCAACACTCCTCAGCCCGACCTGCCCACCGAGATCCTCGACCTGGTGCGGGTGGCCGCGAAATCCGGACGGAAGATCCACGTCATCCGGGTGGACGGCCAGCCGAGCGTCGCGCTCGCCGCGACGTTCCGCAGCGAGGAGAAGAACGACGCCCGTAACGCGCGGAACCTCGACAACTTCGTCACGCAGACGCTCGCGGTGGTCCAGCGGCTCCAGCCGAAAGTGGCCGAGGCCGACGGCCTGGCCGCACTGGCCGAGGCGGGGCGGGTCACGCCGGCCGGGGGCACCGTGGTGTTCATCGACTCGGGACTGCCCACCACCGGACCGCTGAGCTTCACCAACGTGGCGATGTTCGGTGCCGAGCCGGCCGACGTGTCGGCCTTCCTCACCGCGGAGGAGCTGATGCCGAAGCTGTCCGACCGCGCCGTGGTCTTCGTCGGCGTCGGTAACACCGCCGACCCGCAGCCGGAGCTGAACGAGAAACTCCGGAAGCGGGTGACCGCCATCTGGCACACCGTGGTCAAGGACGCGGGGGCGACGTGCGTCGAGGACCTGCCCACCGCCTCCCGCCGTACCGCGGTGGACTACCCGGTTCCGGTCTCGGTGGTCGCCCTGCCGAAACCGGTCCAGTTCGGCCGCTGCGGCACGACGGTACTGGCGGACAGCGACTCGGTGGGTTTCGTCGTCGGCACCGCCAGGCTGCGCGAGCCCGAGGAGGGCAGGAAGGTGCTGCGGCAGCTCGCCGACCAGCTCAGCACCGGTGGCCAGCGGGTCCTCCTGGTCGGCGTCACCTCCAGCGAGGGGCGGCGCGCCCGCAACGAGGAGCTGTCGAGGCAGCGGGCGGCGGCGATCAAGGCAGAGCTGGTCAATCTCGGCATCGACGCCGAGCGGATCAGGACCCGGGGTGACGGGCCGGGCGGCAGGTACTTCAGGAACGACCGCAACCGCGACGGCGCGCTCGTTCCCTCGGCGGCGGCCCGGAACAGGGCCGTGGTCGTCGAGCTGACCTGCCCGACGTCGTGACCGGGCCGCATCCACCCGAGGACGCCACCCGCCTCGACCCCGGCCGGGGTGGGGCCGGTGGTGGCGGCTCCGGCGCCACCTGGTCGCGCGACGACGAGCCGGACACCGAACAGGACCCCGGGCGGGTACGGCCGGGGCGCCAGGACGTTCCGCCGTGGTCCCGGAGGCTCCCGGACGAGCTGGGTGCCCGGTTCACGGTGCTGCGCGAGCTGTCCTCGGGTGGCGAGGGCGACCTCTACGTGGTCCGGGAGCGCGCCACCGGGCTCGACCGGGTGCTGAAGCTCTACCGGACGGGCTGGACCCCGGACCAGCGCGTCACCGGCTACGTGCTGCGGTCCCGGCGCAGTCGTCACCTCGTCCGGATGTTCGAGGTTGGCACCGCCGAGCGCCGAAGCTACGAGATCATGGAGTACCTGGCCGGGCACACCGCGGCCGACCTGCGTCGACGCCACCCGGACGGGCTGGGGCGGGACCTGCTGACCGCCGTGGTGCGTCAGGTGACGGAGGCGTTGGCCGAACTGCACGCCGGCAACATCGTCCACCGGGACCTCAAACCGTCGAACATCCTGGTACGCGGCCTGGACCCGTTCGAGGTCGTGCTCGTCGACATCGGCATCAGCCGGTACGTCGACGATGTCGAGGAGTTCACCCGTAACCGTGACGCCGGCTCGGTCCGGTACCGGCCCCCGGAGTTCATCGCCGGTGGCGTGATCTCCGCCGCGTACGACTGGTGGTCGCTGGGCATCAGCCTCTTCGAGCTGGCCACCGGCCGGCAGATGTTGGCGGGCCTGCGCGACGACGTCGCGCTGAACGTCCGGTACACGACCGGTGCGCTCGACGTGTCCGCGCTCTCCGACGAGCGGTTCCGTCTGCTCTGTCGGGGGCTGCTCACGCCCGACCCCGACGAGCGGTGGGACGAGAACCAGCTTCGGCGCTGGCTGGCCGGTGAGTCGCCGGCGGTGGCCACGACGTCGACCCCTCCGGGGCCGGGCAGACCCACCCCCGCCGGGCTGCCCTACCGGTACCTGGACGTCGACTACTGGTACCGGCCGGAACTCGCCATGGCCATGACGGAGACCTGGCAGACCGCCGCCGCCCTGCTGTTCGGCGACGACCTGGAACCCGACCGTCGGCTCGGGCGATGGCTCCGTCAGTTCCCCGACGTGCCCACGCCGCCCGGCAGGGGCCGGAGAACGAGTCCGAACGTCAGGCTGTTGGACCGGTTGCAGACGGTCGATCCGGCCCGCCCGCCGGTCTACCGCAACGAGAACATCGCCGTCGACCGGCTGTACGACCTGGCCCACCGGGCCCTCGGCACCGTCGGCGGCAGCGCGGACGTCGTGCGGGACCTGTGGACCTTCGATCTGTTGCCCGTCCTGTCCACGGGCTCGTCCGCGCCGGGGCTCAGCGGCGGCGAGGGGCTACGGGAGGTCCGCGACCGCTGGCGACAGGAGCACGTGCGGCTGACCTCGCCCGCGTCCCTCGCGGCGGTCACCGATCCCGACGCGCGTGCCGAGCTGCGGCGGCTGCTCAAGGACGAGGCACCCCGATTCCATGCCCTGACCCTGCTGGCCTGCGTGGCGACCGACGACCAGCGCCACGCCGTCCGCCGGGACCTGGTCGAGCGCGCGCGGGAGACCCACGAGTCCTGGTTCTCCACGCTCGTCGCCCAACCGGGACACCTGTGGCTGGCGTACGTCCTGGCGCCGTTCGCCGAGAGCACCGCCGACCGCAAGGCGGCCGAGGAGGAAGCCGCCCGGGTGCGCCGCGAGTGGCTGCGGCGCACCGAGGCCGTGCGGGAGTGGTCCCGGCGGCAGAACCGGCCCCGGGCGTTGTCGCTCGCGGTCGGCGGTGTCTGTGCCATGGCCGTGGTGCTGGTCATGCTGGTGGGCCTCGGCGACGCCGCCGACGTGGTGTCCGACGCCGCGATCGTGGACGCGTGGTTCGCGGTCGTCGCCTCGGTCGCCGTCGCCCTCACCGTCGAGTCCCTGCTCGCCTGGACGATCGGCGGGCGGTTCCGGCCGTACTCGATGCTCGTCGCGGCGGCGGTCACCGTCGGCCGGCTGGCTCGGCGGGTGACCGGCCGCTGGCTGGCGCTGGCGGTGGTGGGCGGGCTGTTCGTCGGCGCCGGGCTGGTCACCGCGTACGCGCCCGTCGTCACGCCGGTGGCGGTCGCCGTCCTGATGGTCGTCTGGACCATCGCCCGGTACCTCGCCTGGCTCGACGAGGTGGAACGGGAACGGGCCGACATCGCGGCGGCCGAGACGTGACCGCAGGTCAGCCGGTGCCCGGACCGCGACGGTCGGGCCGTCCGTCAGGTACAGCCATGAGGTGGTCCAGATGAGTTCAGCCGGCGTCGTCGTTCTGCCCGTCGCGGTCGTGGCCGCCGCCGGCGCGGCCGCCGTCCTCGCGGCTGCCAACGCGGCGGTCCTGCTGGTCGACGCGGCCGGATCGGTGGCCGAGGGCGCGGTCCGCGCCGTGGGGGAGTACGGCGCGCGGCTCGAGGAGGAGTTGGCGGCCCTGGCCGAGGCCGAGGCGAACGCCGTGCGCTGGCGGTGCGCCGCGGCGGACGTCGTCGGGCTCAACGCCCGGATCCGGCTGGTGCAGCGGCGGGCGGCGGGCAGCGGTGCGCACGTGGGCCTTCCGCCACCGGTCGACCTGACCGGCCACCCGGTCGAGGAGATCAGACGGCGGGTGCAGGAGACGGAGCGGGCGCTGCTGGCGGCGCAGCGCGAGGTGGACGTGGCCGTGGCGGAGCGGGAACTGGCCGCGATGGTGGCCGCCCTGCCCCCGGCCGCCGCCACGCCGGACACGCTCGCCGCCGTCCGGGCCCACCGGGAGGCGCTCACCCGCCGGCACGCGCCCGAGGCGCACCCCGCTGCGGTCGGGTCCGGCCCGGTCAGCCAGAAGGTCGAGCGCGTCCTCGCCGGGCTGGACCCGGACGCGAACGCCGACGAACGGACCGAGGTGCTCCGGATCGCCGCGCTGGCCGCCGCCCACCCCGGGGAGAGTGCCAGCTACCTCCGCGCCCTGCGGGCCACGGTGCGGGAGGCCAACGCCAGGAACACCCGCCGCCGGCTCGCGGCGGAGTGGCTGACGACCCTCGAGGACCGCGACGTGGCCGTGGCGCTGACGTGGAACGCTCCGCCGGATCCGCTGCGGGGGACGGTCGCGAGACTGCGCGAGGTGGTGGACGGCACCGCGGATCTCACACCGGAGCTGCGCCGCGACGGCACCGCGATGATCCTGTGGGCCGGGGAGATGGTGCGGCAGCGCTTCACCCGCGACATGGTTGCGCGGGTCCTGCGCGACGAGGGCTACACGGTCGACGCCGAGGTCGACACCCCGCACACGGCCGGGGTGCGGGTCAGCCGCGCCGACTGGCACGGCGAGCACACCGCCGACGTCTGGGTGGACGGGAACGGCACGATCCACGGCCGGGTGCTCCGGGAGTTCGCCGCGACCGGCGACGAGGCGGAGCTGCGGGACCGGGCGCGCTGCGACGACTTCGCCGAGCACCTGACGACCCTCGCCGGCCGGATCGACAACGGCACCGGCGCTGCGCAGGTCTGCGTGGACCACGGCCGCAGGCCCGAGCACCGGCACCGCGACGCGCCGGTCTTCGACGCCGGGACGACGGACACGGCCGCACCGGGGACCAGGGCGAAGGAGGCGGGCCGATGAGCGCCGACGGCGCGCCGCGAAGCGACATGTTCCTGCCGGGCTTCCCCGCGTTCGCCAACGAACTCGCCGGAACGTTGGCGGTGCACGCGCAGTACGTGTTGCACGGCAACCTGCGGGACCAGTTCCTGGTCCGGGTGCCCGGAGCCGCGCCGCGACCCGCACCGATGCTCGCGGTGCTGTGGCAGGCGTTGCAGCCGAGCGGGTTCCAGAGCCTCATCTGCTACGACCCGGTCGACGGCATCACCGCCTACCCTCCGGACAGCCGGTTGGTGGCGGAGAGCCTGCTCGGTCCCCGGGCGGTCGGCCGCCGACCGCCGCTGGAGAAGCTGCGCGCCCACCTCGCCAAGGTCGTCGGGGTACCCGAACAGCCGCCCCTCGACGCCGAGCCGGCGTCGTCGGCGGCCCGGGCCGGGAGCGCGCCCGCCACCGTCACACCGAGGGCCCGGGTCGCGTTCGTCATCGACTACGCGGCGCGCATCGCGCGGGCGCCGGGTCAGCTCGACCCGGTCGAGCGTGACTTCTTCCTGTACTGCCAGAAGGTGGCGCTCATCGCGACGCCGTTCTCCCTCCCCGGCCCCCGGCCCACGCCACTGTTCAATCCGGTCATCTGGTTGGTGGACGGGGAGCGGGACCTGCCGGCCTGGCTGACCGCCGGGATCGAGCCGATCCGCACGGTCGCGGTCAGCATGCCGACGCTCGACGACCGGACGGTCCTCGCCGGGTTGTTGGCGCCGACGCTACCCGCGCCCCGGCCCGACTCCCCGCTCGAGCCGAGGGCCTTCGCCGACACCTTCGCCAAGCGGACCGACGGCATGACCCTGCGGTCGATGATGGCGATCACCAAGCTGGCGCGGGACCGTGGTATCGGCGCCGACCGGATCGGTGACGCCACGCGGATCTACAAGCTCGGGGTGGACGAGGACCCCTGGCGCCGCAGCAGCGTGCGTGAGCAGATCGTCGAAGGCGAACGCATGATCGTCGGCCGGATCAAGGGGCAGGACCGGGCCATCGGCAAGACGCTCGACATCCTCAAGCGGGCCGCGCTGGGCCTGTCGGGCGCGCAGGCCACCAGCACCGCCACCCGGCCACGCGGGGTGCTCTTCTTCGCCGGGCCGACCGGCGTCGGCAAGACGGAGATGGCCAAGCAGGTCGCCGAGATCCTCTTCGGGGACACGAACGCGTACCTGCGCTTCGACATGAGCGAGTTCTCCGCCGACCAGGCGGCCGACCGGCTCGTCGGGGCACCGCCGGGCTACGTGGGCTTCGAGGCCGGTGGTGAGCTGACCGGCGCCGTCCGCCGCAAGCCGTTCCAGGTGGTGCTCTTCGACGAGATCGAGAAGGCGCACCCCCTGGTCCTGGACAAGTTCCTCCAGATCCTCGAGGACGGCCGGCTCACCGACGGGCAGGGCATCACCACCCACTTCACAGGGTGCGTGCTCATCTTCACCTCCAACCTCGGGATCATCGTGACCGACCCGAGGACCGGGACCCGGGAGCAGATCGTCCATCCGGGCATGCCCTACCAGGAACTCGAGGCGAAGGTGAAGGCGGCGATCCGGGAGCACTTCTCGGTGACGATCGGCCGACCGGAGCTCCTCAACCGGCTCGGCGACAACATCGTCGTCTTCGACTTCATCGGCGAGAAGGTCGCCCGTGAGATCTTCGAGCTTCAGCTCGCCAACATCACCGGGCGGGTCGAGCAGGAGCTGCAGATCAACCTGGAGCTCACCGACCAGGCCCGCCAGGAGCTGAGCGACCTCTGCACCACCGACCGGAACAACGGCGGCCGGGGGATCGGCAACCTCCTGGAGAGCAATCTGGTCAACCCGCTGGCCCGCTTCCTGTTTCCGCAGGACCTGCCGCCGGCCAGTACCGTCCAGGTCACCGCGATCAGCCAGGGCGACGACTCCGTCCTGCCGGCGGTGCGGGCGACCGTGACCCGGCTGGGCGCGCCGTGAGACAGCGGTGCCCGGAGGGCGGGGAACTGCACGGCCCCGAGGCGGCGTTCTGCCCGGAGCACATCTGCGCGCTGGAACCGGACGTGTCGTCGGCGTCCGGCGCGGCCGGCGACGACGCCGGGTGGCCACCGGCGCGGGACGGTCGGGGGGACGAGGACGAGTGCGTCGCCGCGACCTGCTGGAACTGCGGCTCGCCCCCGGCGAACGAGACCAACACCGAGTGCCTCAATCCCGACTGCCGCCGGTCGCTCACGCCGCCCGCCCTGTTCGTCGTCTTCGAGTACGGGCAGGTCGAGGTCGAGCCGGGCGGGCGGGCCGAACTGGGTAGACAGGGCCCGTACGGGCGGCTCTTCCGGCCGTACCCGAACGTCTCCCGCCGGCACGCGGTCGTCGGCGTGGAACCGGACGGCACCGCGTGGATCGAGCCGTTCGCCACCCCGAACGGCACCTTCGTCAACGGCGAGGAGGTCGAACCGGTGCGCCGACCCCTGACGGCGGGGGATCGGGTGCGCCTCGCCCGTGACGCCGAGGGCACGGTCAGGCTCCCTTCGAACCGGCAGAGGAGTTCACGATGAACGTCCTCCGACGTCTGGCGGAGCGGCTGCGGGCGGCCCTGGTCGCGGTGCGTGCTCCCGCGACCGGCACCGTCGCGCCGCTGCCGCAGCCACTGGTCGACCCCCGCACCACCACGGCGAGCCTCGTGAGCAGGGCCGAGCAGCGTGGCGTCGCGGACGGGCGGACGACGATGCTGGACACCTGGTCGTTCGGGGGGCCGGATGTCCCCACCTCCGACCTCTTCGATCCCGGGTTCGTGCGTGTCCTGCGGCACGAGTGTGAGGTCGCCGTCGGGACCGTCCGGGATCAGCAGGCCATCACCGAGTCGCGGGCCGCCCACGTCCGACGGCGGCGCGACGAGGCCGACGACCTGATGACCGCGGCGCGCGCGATGATGCGCGGCGTCGCCGTGCGTGAGGCCGAACTCGAGGCCAGGACGGTACGGCGTCGTCAGCGCCGGGCCCAGGTCGACGTCGACGACCTCCCCACGGTGGGCCCGGACGACGCGCTGTGGGAGGGCGAGACGAACACGCTCGGCCTCTTCTGGCGACTGCTCATCCTCCTCGGCCTGATCGCGGCCGAGGTTCCGGTGCAGTACCACGTGTACGGCTACTTCCTCGGCGCCACGTCGGACGTACCGGATCTGGTCCTGCCGCTCAGCCTGTCGACGGCGGTCTTCCTGGTGCTCGGTCCGTACCTGGCCGCCGTGTTGCTGCGGGCCCGCCTGGCCACCGGCGGCGAGCGTCGGCTCGGTGGGGTGGTCGTCGCCCTGGCCGCGCCCTGGCTGGTGGTGGCGGTCCTGCTCGGGCTGCTGCGTGGCGTGATCCTGGCCGCCGACGCCACCAGAGTGGAGCGGCTGCACCTGACGCCGACCACGATCGTGATCATGTTCATCGCCGTGATGCTGGTCATCGGCACCATGTCGTTCATGCTCGGTCTCGCGCGGCGCCATCCGTTCCAGGAGGCGTACGTCCGGCAGCGCGACCGGCGCGACCGACTGGACCGCCTGTGGTGGGTGACGGCGCATCGGGTGAACCCGGCGTACCAGGAGTCCGAGGCGAACGTGGTGGAGCAGGAACGGACGATCCGTGCCTCGTACGCGGCAGCCGAGGAGGCGTACTTCGCGGCGTTGACCCGTACCGTCGGCGACCCCAGCTTCACCGAGGCCGTCCAGCAGCGTCGGGGCCGGCGCCCGTCCAGCGGCGGGACGCCGTGAGCACGATCCGGGTCAGCCGGACCCACTTTCCGGTGACCGCGCTCGGCCCCGGCCGTCGGTTGGGGGTGTGGGTGCAGGGCTGCCCGTTGGCCTGTGCCGGCTGCATGTCACTCGACACCTGGGATCCGGGGGCCGGCGTCGAGATGGCGGTGGCGGACCTTCTCGAGGTGTGGCGCGAAGCCGTGGTGGCGGGCGCCGAGGGCATCACGGTCAGCGGCGGGGAGCCGTTGGCGCAGCCGGAGCCGCTGCGATCGTTCCTGGCGGGGGTCGACCGCACCCGATCCGGCCTGGAACCTGTTCCGGACATCATGCTCTACACCGGCTACGAGTGGAACGAGCTGGACGACACACAGCGGGAGACCGCGAGCCTCGCGGACGTCCTCGTCACCGGACGATTCGAGGCCGCACGACCGACCGGGCTGATCTGGCGTGGCTCGGCGAACCAGCGCATGGTGCCGCAGACCGACCTCGGTCGGCGGCGCTACGCCGCATACCTGGACCATGCTCCGGAGCACGCGCCCCTGCAGGTCCGGCCGGACCACACCGGCATCTGGGTCATCGGTACGCCGCACCGGGGCACGCTGCCCCGGCTGGAACGCGAGCTACGCCGCCAGGGCCTCGGCCCGGAGGCTGTGACGTGGCGACCCGCGCCTCCTCCGCAGGCGTGAGGGCGAGCCGAGCGCGGAGCACAGCGGCTGAGCGCGCCTGGCGACGTCCGGGCGTGGTCCCGGGCGGTGGCCCGCCCGCGCGGGCCGTCGCCGTGGTCGGGTCGCGCTGTCGGCGTCGCCCTGCGAAGACACGTTTTCCCGATATCTGGTGACATCGCGGCATGGGGCCGCCCCGTACCTCCGGCCGGAGGGCTGACAATCCTCAGTGACCCGGTGAGATCGTCCGGAGTGAAGAAGGTGTGGCGGGATGAGCGAAGCCGGCCGGGAGGCGCAGGCGGCCCTGGTCTCGTTCGCCGGTGAGCTCAAGCGGCTGCGGCAGCTCTGCGGGGCACCGTCGCTGAACACGTTGGTGGCCGTGTCGACGGCGCTGCGGGTGCCGTTGGCCCGCTCCACGCTCAGCGACAAGCTCAACGCCAAGTCGCTGCCCGAGTGGCCCTTCGTCGCCGCCTTCGTCCAGGCCTGCCTGACCCACGCCGAGCGGGCCGGCATCCGGCTGCCGGCGGAGCTGACGGAGCTGAGCCGGTGGGACGCGGCGCACTGGCGGCTGCTGCGGATCGCCGACGCCGGCCGCAGCGAGGATCGGCTGCGGGTCGCCGCGCACACCCAACTCGCCCGGCGGGGCGGGGGTGGCGAGGCGTCGGGGCACCGGGTGGCCCCGTCCGACCAGGTGACACCTCGGCACCTGCCGGCGGCCGTACCCGGTTTCGTGGGGCGCGGGGCGGCGCTCGCCGGGTTGGCCGCGGTGCTGGCGCACCGGCACACCTCGCCGGGCTCGGTGCCGGTCGCGGTGGTCAGCGGGACGGCCGGGGTGGGCAAGACGGCCCTGGCGGTGCACTGGGCGCACCGGGTGGCCGATCGTTTTCCGGACGGGCAGCTCTACGTCAACCTGCGGGGGTTCGACGCGGGTGGGCCGGTGCCGGAGCCGGCGGAGGTGCTCCGGGAGTTCCTGGAGGCGCTGGGGGTGTCGGCGTCGCGGATCCCGGCCGGGCTGGCGGGCCGGTCCGGGCTGTTCCGCAGTCTGCTGGCCGACCGGCAGGTGCTCGTGGTGCTGGACAACGCCGGCACCGCCGAGCAGGTCCGGCCGCTGCTGCCCAACTCGCCGGGGTGCCTGGTGGTGGTGACCAGCCGCAGTCACCTGCCGGGGCTGGTCACCATCGAGGCCGCGCAGCCGGTCGTGCTGGAGCCGTTGTCGGGGGTGGAGGCGTACGACCTGCTCTGCGGCCGGCTGGGGCCGGACCGGGTGGAGCGCGAGCGGGACGCGGCGGGCCGGATCGTCGCCGCGGCGGCGGGACTGCCGTTGGCGTTGGCCATCGTGGCGGGGCGGGCCGCCGCCCGGCCGGGTCTGAGCCTCGGCCGGCTCGCCGACGAGTTGGCCGGGCCGGGACGGCTCGACGGGTTCACCGGCGGGGACGCGAGCGTGGACCTGCGGGCGGTCTTCTCGTGGTCGTACCGGGGCCTCGACCGGGCGTCGGCGCGGGCGTTCCGCCTGCTGGGGCTGCATCCCGGGCCGGAGGTGTCGGCCCCCGCGCTGGCCAGTCTCGCCGGGATGCCCGTCGCGGGGGCGGAGCGGACCCTCGCGGCGTTGGTCGGCGCGAACCTGGTCGCCGAGCAGCGGCCGGGCAGGTTCGTCCTGCACGACCTGCTGCGTGCGTACGCGGCCGAGCAGGTGGCCGGGCGTGATCCGGACCAGGGACGCCGGGCGGCGCTCGGTCGGCTTCTCGACCACTACCTGCACACCGCGTACGCGGCGGCGGCGCTGCTGTACGACCAGCGGGACCCGCTCGACCTGGCCGCGGTGCGCGCGGGGGTGGTGGTCACCGGGCTGGCCGATCGGGCCGAGGCGTGGCGGTGGCTCGTGCGGGAGCACCGCGTGCTGCTGGCGCTCGTCGCGCTCGCGGCGCGGGCCGGCTTCGACACGCATGCCTGGCAGCTCGCCTGGACCGTCAACACGTACCTGGACCGGATCGGGGCGTGGCAGGAGCAGTTGGTCGTGCAGGAGGTGGCGTTGGCCGCCGCGGCGCGGGTGGGTGACCGGGACGGCCAGGCCCGTGCCCACCGGAACCGGGCCGTGGCGTGTCTGCGGCGGGAGGACCACGAGCAGACCTCGTTCCACCTGCACCAGTCGCTCGGGCTCTACGCCGAGCTCGACGACGCCGTCGGGGCCGCCCGGGTGCATCTCAACCTCGGCATCCTGGCCGAACGGCAGGGACGGCTGCGGGAGGCGCTCGACCAGGCCCGGCGGGCGTTGGAGCTGTTCGCGGTGGCGGGGAACACCAACGGGCGGGCGAACGCGCTGAACAACATCGGCTGGTACCACAGCCAGTTGGGGGACTTCCCGCAGGCGCTCGAGCACTGCCAGCAGGCGCTGGCGCTGCAACAGCAGGTCGGTAACCGGTACTGGCAGGCGCACACCTGGGACAGCCTCGGCTACGTGCACTTCCGGCTGGGCCGGCAGGCGGAGGCGATCCGGTGCTACGAGAACGCGCTCGCCCGGTGGCGGGAGGCGGCGGAGCGCTACTACGAGGCGACGACCCTGACCCATCTCGGCGACAGCCATGCGGCCGCCGGCGCGCCGGAGTCCGCCCGGGTCGCCTGGTGCCGGGCGGGGGAGATCCTGGACCAGCTCGGTCACGCGGACGCCGAGCAGGTCCGGGTGCGGTTGCGGTCGGCGGCGGTGCGGTCGGCCTGACCGGGGCGGACGTCGGCCGTCCGCCCCGGTCGTGGTGGGTCGAGAGGTCACCGCCACTGCATGAGGTTGCTGACGGCCTGCGCGGTGAACCGGGTGGCGATGCTGTTGGTCAGGCCCGGCCCGGTGCCGCCGGGGCCGCTGACCAGGATGCCCAGCGCGGTCTGGGCCGTGAACGGCGGCGGTGGGCAGGGGCACGGGATCACCAGCTGCGGCGGGGTCGGGCACCAGTCGTCCGGGTCGGGGGTGTAGAAGACGGGGCTGCCGTCCTGTCCGCCGCTGAAGGCGTGCGGGGCGTAGAGGAGGCCGGCGGTCTCGGCGCGGATGACGGCGTTGCTCGTCCACTGCCCGGGTCGGTCCGCGGGGTATCCGTGGGTGGTGGTGCAGGAGCCGGTCACCGGGCGGGTGGTGTATCCGGGGTTGAACCAGCCGGTGGTGGTGCCGACCCCGCAGGTGAGCTGCACGGCGCCGTAGTTCTGCGTCGGGTCGCCGCCGCCGGGGGCGTTGCTGGCGCCGGTCCAGCCCTGGGGGGCGAAGAGCCGGGCCGCGGCGCAGGCGCCGAAGGGGGCGGTCGTGCCGGTGTGCCCCGGGTAGGCCACGACGTTGGTCCGCCAGGTGCCGGACGACCCGCCGCTGTGGACACAGTGGCCGGCGGTCACCACCGTACGGGCGCTGATCATGAAGCCCGTGCACCGGCCGCCGGGGAAGGTCAGCAGGACGGTGGCGCTGGCGGGATACGTCGTGGTGTCGGCGACCGGTACCCGGTTGTCGGCGCTGGTGGTGACGGCGCGGTCCCGGCTCGGCGCGGCGACCGCCGGGCCCGCCGGAGGCGCTGCGGTGCCGAGCGCCAGGGCGGCCAGCGCGACGACCGCCCATCTCTGTCGTGACATGGGGTTCTCCTTGGGCCGGGGTGTGCCCGCTGTGGGTACGCCTGCGGTGACCAGGCTGCGGGAGAGCCCGGGTGTCCGGTCGATTCCCGGACGCCGGAACCGCTCGGACGCCGGCCGGCACCGGCCCGGGTTTTCCTCAACTGAACCCGACTTCTGTCCGAAAAGGCAGAAGTTCTGGTTGCGTCGTGGAAAGAACTAGATATTCCGATGAATGTGGCTGATGATGCTCCCAGTCGCGATCGAGATTCACCTCTGCCGCCCCGCGTCCCCCGGACGGCAGGGTCGACGCGTGTCTGGAGCATCGTCGAAAGGGAGAACGGGATGCCCCTAGGTTCCCCACGCGCCCGCCACCTCGGCACCATGGTGGGTGCCGCACTGGTCATCGGGCTTGCTGCCGTCGTGCCGTCGCCGGACCCGGCCCGGGCCGCGAACCTGCCGCCCCAGGAGCCGGGGGTGACCCTGCGCACCTACGACGTCCGTGTACCGCTGAGCGAGATCTGCACCCTCAAGCCCGGGCAGACGCCCAACGTCGACAAGTTGATGCCGGTCGTCGACTGGACGAGCACCGCCGACTTCGGCCTGGCGGACAACTTCGTCGCCCACGTGCACGCCAACCTGCACATTCCCGTCGCCGGCACCTACACGTTCCGCCTCACCAGCGACGACGGCTCGCGGATGCACCTCGACGGCGCGGTCGTCATCGACCACGACGGGTTGCACGGGCCGACCTCCAAGGACGGCACCGTCACCCTGACCGAGGGCCCGCACACCCTGTGGATCGAGCACTTCGAGGCGGGCAGCGGCCAGCAGCTCACCCTCTCGTGGCAGCCGCCGGGCGCGGACGGGTTCGTCGTCGTCCCGACCTCGGCGCTGAGCACGGACGCCGGGGTGGTCCGGGTGACCGCCCCCGGCTTCAAGGCCTGCCAGGGGATCGACGACTCACCCGGGGACGGCCTGCCGCTGGACTCGGTGCACCCCGACTACACCCTGACCGACCTGCGGCCCGCCGGGTTCACCCCGCAGGTCTCCGGGATGGCGTGGACCGCCGACGGCCGGCTCGTCATCAGCACCTGGGGCGGTACCGACCAGCGCACCGGCGAGGTCTACATCGTCGACGAGGTGACCGGCGCCACCGGCCCGGAGCGGGTCACCTACCGTCGGGTGGCCAGCGGTCTGACCGAACCGATGGGCGTCGCGGTCGTCGACGGCACCATCTACGTGTCGCAGAAGCACGAGCTGACCGAGCTGCGGGACACCGACGGCGACGAGGTCGCCGACGAGCACCGGACGGTCGCCACCTGGCCGTACGGGGGCAACTTCCACGAGTTCGCGTTCGGCCTGCTGTACAAGGGCGGCAACTTCTACCTGAACCTGTCGGTGGCCATCGACCGGGGCGGCGCGACCACCAACCCGCAGCCGGTCGGCGACCGGGGCACGAGCGTCGTGGTGAACCGGCGGACCGGGAAGGTCAGTTACGTCGCCGGCGGCCTGCGGACCCCGAACGGCATCGGCTGGGGCCCGGAGAACGGGCTGTTCGTCACCGACAACCAGGGTGGGTACGTGCCCGCCTCGAAGCTGGTCCACATCGAGCAGGACCGCTTCTACAACCACTACACCAGCCCGGCCGGTCGCTTCGACGCCAACCCGGTGACCCGGCCGGTGCTCTGGCTGCCGCAGAACGAGATCGCCAACTCGCCGAGCACCCCCGTGCTGCTCAAGAAGGGCCCGTACCGGGGTCAACTGCTGATCGGTGACGTGACCTACGGTGGCCTGCAACGGGCGTACCTGGAGAAGGTCCACGGGCAGTACCAGGGCGCGGTGTTCCGGCACACCCAGGGCCTGGAGGCCGGCGTCAACCGGGTCACCCTCGGCCCGGACGGTGACATCTACGTCGGTGGGCTCGGCGCGGACGGCAACTGGGGCCAGGCCGGCAAGCTCCGCCACGGCCTGCAGAAGCTGACCCCGAACGGGACCCGGACCTTCGACATGAAGTCGATGAGCGCCACCCCGAACGGCTTCAAGATCGAGTACACCCGGCCGCTCTCCACCGACACCGTCCAGAACATCTCCCAGCGGTACCGCGTCGAGCAGTGGCGCTACGCCGCGACGCCGACGTACGGCGGGCCGAAGGTCGACCAGGAGACCCTCAGCGTCGAGTCGGTCAAGGTGTCCGACGACCGCAGGACGGTCACCCTCGCCGTCGACGGACTCCAGCGTGACCGGGTGGTGTACCTGCGCTCGCCGCGTTCGTTCACCGCCAACAACGGCGAGGAACTCTGGAGCACCGAGGCGTGGTACACCCTCAACAACATCCCCGGCGCGCAGCCGGACCGGGTGTTCTACGAGTTCGAGGAGGGCCGCCGCCAGGGCGGCGCGGCGATCGACACCGAGCACGCGGGCTTCTCCGGGGTCGGCTTCGTCGACGGGTACGGCGCGCTGAACGCCTCGACGACGATCCACACCGAGGTGAGCCGCGCCGGTGAGTACGAGGTCGGGCTGCGCTACAGCAACGGCCCGAACCCGTTCGTGGGCGACAAGACCATCAGCATCCACGTCAACGGCCGGAAGGTACGTCAGACCGTCCTGCCCAGCACGGTCACCTGGAAGGAGTGGGCGACCAAGACCGAGCGCCTGACCCTGCGCAAGGGGGCCAACACCATCGAGTACCGGGTGGACGCCACCGACACCGGGCACGTCAACCTGGACCTGATCACGGTCCGTCGCCCCGGTGAGCGGATCGTCCTGTTCGACGGCGGCAACCTGTCGGAGTGGCAGCACACCAACGGCGGCTCCGCCTCCTGGCCCCGGGTCGAGGGCGACGCGATGCGGGTGAGCGGCGGTGACCTGCGGACGCGCCAGGCCTTCGGTGACTTCACGCTGCACGTGGAGTTCAAGGTGCCGGTGCTCCCGCCGGAGGTCACCGGGCAGGCTCGCGGCAACAGCGGCGTCTACCTCCAGGAGCGGTACGAGATCCAGGTCCTGGACTCGTACGGCGACCCGACGTTGGACACCAACGAGGCCGGGGCCATCTATCTGCAGAAGGCGCCGGACGTCAACGCGGCGACCCCGCCGGGGACCTGGCAGACCTACGACATCGAGTACCGGGCCGCCCGTTACGACGGCACCGGGGCGAAGGTCGAGAACGCCCGGGTGAGCCTGGTCTGGAACGGGGTGCTCGTCCACGACGACGTGGCGATCACCGGCCCGACCGGCGGCAACATCCCCGAGGGGCCGGCGACCGGGTCGATCCGCCTGCAGGACCACCAGAACCCGGTGGAGTACCGCAACATCTGGATCGAGCCACTGAGCTGACGGGAAGCTGAGCACGACCTGCGGACGCGCGGTGGGTGCCGGCCGGACACCGGTCGGGACCCACCGCGCTCCCGTTGGCCCGCCCTCGGTGGACCCGGCACGCGGGACGCCAGCGGGCCCGACGACGCAGGAGCGGGCTGCGGCCACGGTGCCCGCCGCGTTGCGTCGCGCGGGGTCGCGCCGCACCTGCCCTGACCCGCCGTGATCAAATGTCGTGTTTTCTGCGGCAACAAGGGATCCGGCGGAGAAACGCCGGTTGCCACCCGACATAGCAGAATTGACGGTGACGACGGAATGGGGAACGGCGCACATATATAGACGGAAGTCATTCGATGCTGTCAGGATGGCGGCATGAAGCAAGCTGTGCACCGGCAGCCTCTCCTGCTCTCGTCCGCGCGTCACGTGCTCCGTTCGCTCGGGCTGACGGCGGTCCGCACCTCGTCCTCGATCACCAGCTACCGCCTGCGCAGATGGGCGGGTACCCACAACCCCGCCCAGCCGGTGCCGGTCGAGATGGCGCGGGTGCTCGTCGACGACAACGAGGAACTGACCGACCTGCGTCGGCGCTACCAGGCGCTCGTGTCACCGCTGCGGCCCGGCCGGTTCTGGCGTCACAACACCCGGCAGCGTGACTTCAACCTGCGCTACTTCCGAGGCGACAACGCCTATGTCTGGCAGTTGCGGCAGCTCGGCGAGAACCCGAGGCTGAAGACGTATCTCTACGCGCGCTACGTCGCCGCGATGGACGAGCGCGGACTGCTGGGGCGGCTGGCCGAGGACGGTGCCTTCGGCTGCTGGACGTTCGGCTACCGGTCGCTGCCGCTGGTGAGCCGTGACCTGCTCGACTCCGTCAACGAGATCTACTTCCTCGACCGGCACTGGGGCCTGCTGTCGCGCGAGGGGTACACGGTGCTCGACGTGGGGGCCGGCTACGGCCGGCTGGCCCACCGGATGGTGGAGGCGTGCCCCGGGCTGCACCGGTACCTCTGCGTCGACGCGATCGCGGAGTCGACCTTCCTGAGCCGGCAGTACCTGCGGTTTCGCGGCGTCGACGACAAGGCGGTCGTCCTGGACCTCGACGAGTGGGAGGAGAAGGCGGCGGCCGCCCGACCCGACCTCGCCGTCAACGTCCACTCCTTCTCGGAGATGCCGATGAGTGCGATCACCGCCTGGATCGGGAGGCTCGCCCGCCTGGAGGTGCCCGCCTTGCTGATCGTGCCGAACGAGGGGGCGGACCTGCTGAGCCACGAGGACGACTACGCGCGCCTCGACTTCTCCCCGGTGCTCGCCGAGCACGGGTACAGCCTGGCGGCGAGTGAGCCGATCATCAGGGACGACGACGTCCGGGAGTTGACGGGCCTGCGCGACCACTTCCTGTTGTTCGTGCGCTCGGGCGCGGACGGTCGGGGGACGGGGCTGTCGCCGACCTGACCGGCTGAGGGCGGGTCGCCGGCCCGCCGTGGTGGTGGCGCGCCCCGGCGGGCCGGCCCGGTAGGCCGGAGTCGGCGTAGGGATCCCGGGGCTGCCCCCGGCGTGCCGCTGCCGGCAGGCCGGGGGAGCGTCGTCCGGTCTGCCGCGTGACGAGGTGCCCTCCCGTGTGCCCGGCGGTCGGCGGGTGGTGCGGTCGAGGGGGTGCGGTGCCGCTCGGCTATCCGTGGTGCCAAATCTTGACGAGCGCCGATGTTAACGTTCACACTTGAATGGTGTGAGGCGGGGATCACTGTCATCGGCGCATGACGGGGCCCGGCCGTGCGAGATCGGCTGGCGGTGAGAGCGTTCACAACAGTTGACTGGTCGCTCCCCGTGGCCTGGTCCGGCCGCGCCGGTTCGCGCACGGGAGGGTGTGCCGCGGTGACCGGCGCCCGGCCGGGTGCGGGACCGACCGCTGCGCGCCGTGGCTCGGCGCGCGCCACGCAGCCCGGCGCCGCCCCGGTGCCCGCTCCTCGCCCGCCGCTGCCGACGGGGTCGCCGTGGCCGTGCCCACGGCGGGATGGTCCGGAAGGAGGGTGGAACATGTCCCACTACCACGGTGTCGTCCGAGGGTGGTCGAGAAGACGACCGAGGTCGCTGCGCGCCACGGTACTGGCGGTGGTGACCGTGCTGCTCACGTCGGTGGCGGCGGTCGTCGCGCCGGCACCCGCGATGGCCGCCGACTCCGCCTACGTGATGGCCTACTTCAAGGAGTCGCTGAGCGGGGCGGGCAACGTCAACAGTGTGCACCTGGCGGTGAGCTCCGACGCGTTGGAGTGGACACCGCTCAACAACAACCAACCGATCCTCACGCCGACGGTGGGCACCCGGGGCATCCGTGACCCGTTCCTGTTCCGGCTCAACGACGGCACCTGGGTGCTGGCGGCCACCGACATCCCGGTGGGCGGCAACTTCTGGGCGCCGAACCCGAACATCCACATCTGGACCTCGCGGGACCTGGTGAACTGGTCGTCGGACCGGCTGTTGAACGTCAACTGGCCGAACCCGACCTCGTTCACCTGGGCACCGTCGATCTACTGGGACGCCGGCCGCAACCAGTACGGGATCACCTTCTCGACCGTCCCGACCGGCCGCGACTACTCGGTCATCATGGTGGTCTACACGTCGAACTTCGTGAACGTCACCTCCCCGGTGGTCCTCTTCGACGGCGGACCCGCCGGGGTCATCGACTCGCACCTGGTGACCAACGTCAACGGCACGAACTACCTGTACTACAAGAACAACTCGCCCTCCACGTTGCAGGGCGCCCGGTCGACCTCGCTGAACCCGGGCAGCTTCACCCGCTACACCAACGGCACCGGCGGCGGCTGCATCGAGGCGCCGACCCTGGTCAAGTCGCTGACCTCCGCGACGTGGTGGCTGTGGGGTGACACGTTCTGCCCCAACAGCGTCTTCCTGGCCTGGCAGGGTGACCTCGTGACCGGCACCTGGAGCCCGGTCGACCAGCGCACCTACACGCCACCGCTGAACGCCAAGCACAACTCGATCCACCCGATCAGCGCCACCGACCGCACCAACCTGCTCAACCGGTACGGCGGCACCACCGCCTGGAACCGGCTGAAGTCCTGGAACCTGCCCGGCTCGTACGTGCGGCACGCCAACGGGGTCGGCCGCATCGACGCGATGCCGTTCGACCCCTACCAGGACTCGCAGTGGCGACTCGTGCCCGGCCTCGCCGACCCGGCCGGTGTGTCGTTCGAGTCGGTCAACCAGCCGGGCCGGTACCTGCGGCACGCCAACTACAGCGTGGTGCTCGCGGCGAACGACAACACCGCCGGTTTCCGCGCCGACGCCACCTTCCACCGGGTCGCCGGCCTGGCCAACTCGGGCTGGTCGTCGTTCCGGTCCCACAACTTCCCCACCCGGTACCTGCGGCACCAGGGCAACCAGCTCTACATCCACGAGATCGGTGATGCCACCGGCCGGGCGGACGCGACCTTCCGGGTCGGCTACTGACGCCACCGAGGCACCCGACCCGACCGGCGGCTCCGCTGGCCGACCAGCCGGTTCGCCCCCCAACCCCCTACCAGCACGAGGAGAGGTCCATGACGGTCGCCCGCTCGACGGCCACGTCCAGGATCACGCGGTACCTGGCATGGCTCGTGAGCCTGATCCTGATCTCGACCCTGCTCCCGGGCACCCCCGCCCGGGCCGACAACCCGATCGTGCAGCACATCTACACCGCCGATCCGGCGCCGATGGTGCACGACGGCCGCGTCTACGTCTACACCGGGCGGGACGAGGACGGCTCGACCTACTTCACCATGCGCGAGTGGCGGGTCTTCTCGTCGGCCGACATGGTGAACTGGACCGACCACGGCGTCCCGATGAGCCTGTCCACCTTCGCCTGGGCGGACGCCAACGCCTGGGCCGGCCACGTCATCCCCCGCAACGGGAAGTTCTACTGGTACGTCCCGGTCCGCCAGCGTGGTGGTGGCATGGTGATCGGGGTCGGGGTCGCCGACAGCCCCACCGGACCGTTCCGCGACGCCATCGGCCGGCCCCTGGTGGGCAACGGGGAGATCGACCCGCACGCCTTCATCGACGACGACGGGCAGGCGTACCTGTACTGGGGCAACCCGAACCTGTGGTACGTGCGCCTGAACCCGGACATGATCTCGTTCTCCGGCGGCCCCACCCAGATCCCGCTGACCACGGCCGGGTTCGGCACCCGCACCGGCAACGCCAGCCGCCCCACCCTCTACGAGGAGGGGCCCTGGGTCTACAAGCGCAACGGCACCTACTACAACGTCTTCGCCGCCGAGTGCTGCTCCGAGTTCATCGGCTACTCCACCGCCCCCGGACCCACCGGGCCCTGGACCTACCGGGGGACCGTGATGCCCCGTCAGGGGGCCAGCTTCACCAACCACCCCGGCATCATCGACTACCAGGGCGGATCGTACTTCTTCTACCACAACGGGGCGCTCCCCGGCGGCAGCGGCTACACCCGCTCGGTCGCCGTCGAGAAGTTCACCTACAACAGCAACGGCACCATCCCCCAGATGAACATGACCACCCAGGGGGCACCCCAGATCGGCACCCTCAACCCGTACACCCGGCAGGAGGCCGAGACCATCGCCTGGGGACAGGGGATCGAGACCGAACCCGCCAGCGAGGGCGGCATGGCCGTCGCGTACATCGGCAACGGCGACCACATCAAGGTCAAGGGGGTCGCCTTCGGTACCGGAGCCGGTTCCTTCACCGCCCGTACCGCCTCCGCCGCCTCCGGCGGCGCCATCGAGGTACGCCTGGACAGCGCCACCGGCCCCCTGGTCGGCACCTGCCAGGTCGGGGGTACCGGCGGCTGGCAGAACTGGACCACCACCTCCTGCGGCGTCTCCGGGGCCACCGGCACCCGGGACCTCTACCTGCGCTTCACCGGGGGCAGCGGGAACCTGTTCAACGTGAACTGGTGGCAGTTCAGCGCCGGCACCAACCCGGTGCCCGCCTCCTACCGGGTCACCAACCGCAACAGCGGGCAGGTCATCGACGTCCAGTCGCCCAACACCCAGGACCTGGCCGTCATCGGGCAGTGGAACGCCAACGGCAACCCCTGGCAGCAGTGGCGGTTCAACGACGCCGGCAACGGCAACGTCACCCTCCAGAGCGTGCACAGCGGCAAGTGCGCGGACATCCTCAACTTCTCCACCGCCGACGGGGCCCAGGTGGTGCAGTACACCTGCCACGGCGGCACCAACCAGGTCTTCACCTGGCGGTCGGCGGGCAACGGCTACTACAACCTGGTCAACCTGAACAGCAACAAGTGCCTGAACGTGGTCGGCGGCTCGACCGCCCTCGGCGCCGCCCTGGAGCAGCGGACCTGCGGCTCCGCGACCAGCATGCAGTGGTCGCGGGCCTGAGCCCCGGGTAGCGACCGGTCGGCCCGGTGACGGCAGCAGCCGTCACCGGGCCGACCGCTGTCCGGCGCACCGGGATGTCGACAGTCGTTCACCCGCAGCGGTGACCATGTGGTCGTGGTCGACGTCGGGCGGGCTCGCGCCGCGTCCCCGCGCGGGCGCGTGGGGGCTGCGGACGCCGTCCGGTGGCGCCCGTCCCGGGTTGCGCCACCCCGGGTCCGGTGCGGCTGTTCGTCCGGTGGTGGCCCCGGTGGGCGGGGCGTGCGCTGCCGGGTGTGGGTGTCGGAATCCGCCGCGCCGGGCGACCCGGTCCGCGTCGGCGACACGCCGGTCAGGTTCGCCGAAAACTTGAAGCATTCCAGAACAGTGGACTATGTTCGAGGCATGACGGCCGACTTCGAGACCCAGCTCCGGGCGGTCTCGTTGCGGGTGACCCGTCCCCGGGTGGCGGTGCTCGCCGCGCTGCGCGACCATCCGCACGTCGACACCGAGACGGTGATCGCCCTGGTCCGGGCGGACCAGCCCACGGTCTCCCACCAAGCGGTGTACGACGTGCTGCGGGCGCTCACCGACGCCGGTCTGGTGCGGCGCATCCAGCCGGCCGGGGCGACCGCCCGGTACGAGTCGCGGGTGGGGGACAACCACCACCACGTCGTCTGCCGCTCCTGCGGCACCATCGCCGACGTCGACTGCGCCGTCGGCGACGCGCCCTGTCTCACCGCCTCCGACGACCACGGCTTCACGGTCGACGAGGCGGAGGTCGTCTACTGGGGCACCTGCCCCGACTGTGCGACCGACCGCACCTCCCAGTGATCCGCCAGTTCGGAAGGAAGTAGATGAGCGACACCCAGGACAACACCCCCGTCAGCGCGCAGGGCGTGGACCAGAAGGCGGCGGCCGGCTGCCCGGTCGCGCACGACTCCGTCACCGCGCACGGCAGCGAGAGCGAGAACCCCGCGATCGACTCGCCGACGCCGAAGACCGGAGGTCGTCCGCGTACCAACCGGGACTGGTGGCCCAACCAGCTCGACCTGTCGGTGTTGCACGCCGACTCGGCCAAGAGCAGCCCGCTGGGGGCGGACTTCAGCTACGCCAAGGAGTTCGCGACGCTCGACGTCGAGGCGCTCAAGCGGGACATCGTCGAGGTGCTCACCACCTCGCAGGACTGGTGGCCGGCCGACTTCGGCCACTACGGCGGCCTGATGATCCGGATGAGCTGGCACGCGGCGGGCACGTACCGCATCCAGGACGGTCGCGGTGGCGCCGGCGACGGCGGTCAGCGTTTCGCCCCGCTCAACAGCTGGCCGGACAACGCCAACCTGGACAAGGCCCGCCGACTGCTGTGGCCGGTCAAGCAGAAGTACGGCCAGAAGATCTCGTGGGCCGACCTGCTGGTGCTCGCCGGCAACGTCGCCCTGGAGTCGATGGGCTTCAAGACCTTCGGCTTCGGCTTCGGCCGGGCGGACGTCTGGGAGCCCAAGGAGATCTTCTGGGGCCCGGAGGACACCTGGCTCGGCGACGAGCGCTACGTCTCCGAGACCGAGATGGCGGGCGGGGTCGGGGCGACCGAGATGGGTCTGATCTACGTCAACCCGGAGGGCCCGCGCGGTAACGCCGACCCGCTCGCGGCGGCGCACTTCATCCGGGAGACCTTCGCCCGGATGGCGATGAACGACGAGGAGACCGTCGCCCTCATCGCCGGCGGCCACACCTTCGGCAAGACCCACGGCGCCGGCGTCGCCGACGACCACGTGGGTCCCGAGCCCGAGGCGGCCCCGCTGGAGGCCCAGGGCCTGGGCTGGCTGAGCACCCACGGCAGCGGCAAGGGCGGTGACACGATCACCAGCGGTCTGGAGGTGACCTGGACCGACCGGCCCACCCAGTGGAGCAACCGCTTCTTCGAGATCCTCTTCGGCTACGAGTGGGAGCTGACCACGAGCCCCGGCGGTGCGAAGCAGTGGGTCGCCAAGGACGCCGAGGCGATCATCCCGGACGCCCACGACCCGTCGAAGAAGCACAAGCCGACGATGCTCACCACCGACCTGTCGCTGCGGGTCGACCCGGAGTACGAGAAGATCTCGCGGCGGTTCCTGGAGAACCCGGACGAGTTCGCGCTGGCGTTCGCCAAGGCCTGGTACAAGCTGCTGCACCGCGACATGGGCCCGGTCAGCCGCTTCCTCGGGCCGTGGGTCCCGGAGCCCCAGCTGTGGCAGGACCCGGTCCCGGCCGTCGACCACGAGCTGGTCGGTGACAACGACGTCGCCGCCCTGAAGGCGAAGGTCCTGGAGTCCGGTCTCACCACCGCCCAGCTGGTCTCCACCGCCTGGGCGTCGGCCGCGAGCTTCCGCTCCACCGACAAGCGCGGTGGCGCCAACGGGGCGCGGATCCGCCTGGAGCCGCAGCGTAGCTGGGAGGTCAACCAGCCCGAGCAGCTCGCGACGGTCCTGGCGACCCTGGAGGGCATCCAGCGGGACTTCAACGAGGCCGGCGGCGCGAAGATCTCGCTGGCGGACCTGATCGTGCTGGCCGGCTCCGCGGCGGTGGAGAAGGCCGCGCGGGACGCCGGGGTCGAGGTGACCGTGCCGTTCCGGCCCGGCCGCACCGACGCCAGCCAGGAGCAGACCGACGTCGACTCCTTCCGGGTCCTGGAGCCGCGCGCCGACGGGTTCCGCAACTACCTGCGGCCCGGCGAGAAGACCCAGCCGGAGGTGCTGCTCGTCGACCGGGCCTTCATGCTCGACCTGACCGCGCCCGAGATGACCGTCCTCGTCGGCGGCCTGCGGGCCCTCGGCAACAACGTCGGCGGCAGCCGGCACGGTGTCCTCACCGACCGGCCCGGCGTGCTCACCAACGACTTCTTCACCAACCTGCTCTCCCCGGGCACCCGGTGGAGGGCGTCGGAGTCCGACGAGCACGTGTACGAGATCCGGGACCTGGCCACCGACGAGGTGAAGTGGACCGCCACCGCGGTCGACCTCGTCTTCGGCTCCAACTCGCAGCTGCGGGCCCTCGCCGAGGTGTACGCCAGCGAGGACGCGCGGGAGAAGTTCGTGACGGACTTCGTCGCGGCCTGGACCAAGGTCATGGAGCTGGACCGGTACGACCTCGTCTGATCCGGCGTGACCCGACGGGCCCCGGTCGATCGTGGTGATCGACCGGGGCCCGTCCCGTCGTGGGTGCGCTGTCAGCGCCGGCCGGAACGGTGCGCCGGGGCGCCGGGACCGGTCAGGACGTCTTCGGCTGGAAGGCGGACAGGACGTGGAGGAACTCGTGGGACCGCTGCTCGACGTACGTGCACTTGCTGACGTCGTTGCCGGTGAGGTCCTGGCACTCCGGCAGGCGTCCCTGGTTGAGGTCGCGGGTGGCGTCCCAGCCGGAGACGCAGCCGAGGTCGTGGTCCAGGGCGAAGTCGACGAGTTGCCGCATGTTCGTCAGGGTGAACACCTTGCCGTTGATGTGCCGGCCGTACATCGGGCAGGCGCCGATGCGCCGCCACACCTCGGCGTCGCTCCACTGCGGCCACGCCGCCGAGATCTGCGCGTGCATGCCCCGCAGGCCGACGACGCAGCACTCGTAGGCGTCCGCGGGGGAGGTCTGGCCGAACTCCATCAGCATGCCGTTGAGCAGGGCGGGCCGGATGCCGGCGGCGGCCAGCCGGTGGAGCAGGGCGACGCCGCCGTCGTTGAAGCCCTCCAACGAGCCGGGCGCGCCGTCGGCGGGCAGGGTGTAGGAGACCTGCAGGGTCGGATGAGCCTGGAGGACCTCGGCGATCGCGGCGACGTGCCGCTCCTGGCCGGCGTAGTCGTGGATGAACGCGCCCTCGAAGTCGAAGTCGAGGTGGCTGATCCCGTAGTTGACGATGATCGCGTGGTAGGTGTCGACGATCTTCTGGACGTCCGTCTCCTCGGCCTCCAGGGGGGCGTTCGACGCGCCGCCGAAGGAGAGGATCACCTTCCCGCCGTGGGCGGCCCGGAACGCCGCGAAGTCGTCCTTGCCGAACTCCGAGGAGGTGGCCTCGCCGTAGTCGCGGTAGCCGCCCCAGTAGACCTTCTTGTCGCCGCCGGGGACGGTCACCAGGAAGCCGGTGAAGAAGGCGTCGATGACGGCCCGCTCGTCGTGGAACTCGTCGATGACACCCTGGGCGTACTCGGCCAGCTTCGGGTTGGGCCACGCGGTGTAGTCGACGAAGGGTGCGCGGCGAGCGTCCCACGGCCCGGCGTCGGGCAGCGGGGCGCTCGTCGTCGCCGGGACGGCGCTCGACCAGCCGGAGGTGTTCCCGGAGACGTCCACCGCCCGTACCTGGATGCTGTACGTGGTCTCCGGGTCCAGGCCGGCGACGGTCGCCCAGGGGTCGGCGGTGACGACGGTGCCGGAGGTGGCGCGGCGCCGGGGCCCGGGGGAGAGGGGCCGTTGGTAGGCCACCTCGTAGCCGGCGACGGCGATGTTGTCCTGCGACGCCTCCCAGGCCAGTCGCACGCTGTGCGGCGTGGTGCCGGTGACGGCCAGTCCGGTCGGGTCGGTCGGGGGCTCGTCGTCGGCCGGCGGGTCGGCGATCTTGCCGTCGACGAGGAACCGGACCGGTAGCAGGTCCGGGTCCTGGCCGGCGCCGGGTCCGCCGTCCTGGACCGCGAGGCGGAAAGACTGCTCCGCGCCCGCCTTGATGATCTTCCTTTCGGCGACCAGTCGTCCCTCGACCGCGGTGACGGGCTCCTCGGCCGGGGTGAAGACCAGGCCGTAGTTGTTGCGGATCTTGGTGGGTGCGTCGAAGGAGAAGGCGATCGACGGGTCGACCACGTCCTCCCGGGTGTGGTTCCTGATTCTGACCTCGAGGTTCGCCCAGTACTCGTTGCCGTCCAGCCACCTGCTGGTGGCGATGACCAGGCCCTGCTCGGGTGTGGTGCTGCCCATGGCTCTCCTCGGTCTCGTGGGGCGCGCGACGGTCGTGATCGGCTGCCGTCGGTGTCGGCGTCCATCCGGTCGGCCGCCACCGGGTCGCCGTCGTGCGGGCGTGTGAGGCGGTACGGAAAACGTCGGCCGGGTGGTTCGCGAACCGATTTCAGGGTGGCTCGGGCGTCCGTGTGCGGGGTGGAATGGAATTCTGTACCCACGGCAGGGAAACGGCGTCCGACCGGTTTGTGGTGGCCTCTCGTGGTGAGAATTTATGACCGTGGTGGTGCCTGGGCAAGGAACTGTTCCGCCGCCCGGAACAGTTAACGCCGGGCCATGCGTCAGCGGTGACATTGTGAAACGGGGCGTGACGGCACGCCTGTCGTGCCGCCACGGGTCGGGGGAGGCCGCTCGCCGACGCGGGGTCGCGCCGCGGCGCGCCGGCCGACGAGGACGCCCGCGCGGGGCGGGCGCTGCCGCAGGTGGGGCGGGGCTCACCCGGCGGTGGACGCGGCTCCGTCGGCCAGCGCCCGGCGCAGCGCCAGGGAGGCGGCGAACGCGGCCCGGCGCAACGCCGACAGCACGTCCGGCCCGGGGTCCGGGGTGTCGTGCGGCCACAGCAGCGCCAGCCCGGCCAGGGGGCGGGCGGCGACACCGAAGACGGGAGCAGCCGCCTCCCGCAGCCCGAGCCGCCACTCCTGGTCGGCGTCGGCCGTGCCGGCGTGCCGGATCCGGGCCAGTTCGTCCTGTAGGTGCCGGCCGTCGCCGATGCTGAACCGGGTGCAGCCCGGCAGGTGGGGGCGGCTGGCGTACTGCTCCACCAACCGGGAGTCGTAGGCCACGAGGAGCTTGCCGGCGGCCGTGCAGTGCGCGGGCAGGCGTCCGCCGCGTCCCGGGGCCAGGCCCTCCTGCCCTACGGTGTACGCCGTCTCGCAGACGACGAGCGCGTCCAGGTCGAGAACGCCCAGGTAGGTCACGAGGCCGGTGCGGTAGTGCAGGCGCACCAGGTGGGGGAGCAGGACGTGCCGGAGCGGGTCGGGCAGCGGGTCGTCGCCGGCCCGGCGTAGCGCGTCCAGGCGCTGGCCGAGCCGGTACGCGTCACCGAGCCGGACCACCATCTCGGCGTCGGTGAGCGCGGTCAGCAGCCGGTGCAGGGTGCTCTTGGGAATGCTGGTGGCCCGGGCGATCGACGAGAAGCGCGGCGGGGCGGCCGACGCCCCGAGGAACTCGATGACGCTCAGGGACCGGGCGAGCAGGTTCTTCGCGATGTTTCCGGGAGTCCCGGTGCCGGTGTCGCCGACGTTCCGGTCACCCATCTGCCGCGCCGGGCCGCGTCGGGGGTGCGGCCGGACGGGTCGGCCCTGTTGTCCGCGAATATGGAAGTTGCATCGACAGAACGACTCCCGCTTCAGGGTCGAGCACGGTGCAGAAGCCCATTTTTGATGAGACGGGCAGCCGGAATCAATGGTGCCTGCCGGGTGCGGAGTCGGACTTCCGACCGAATTGGTGCCGGGCGATCGTGAATCGGAGTCCGGCTCGGAATTGTCGGCCCGTTCGTCGTTGTCGTTCGCGGGCGGCGGCGGTGACCGACGGGCCGGTCCGCGTGGCCGGGCCGCGTGGCCGGGCGGCGGGTGTCAGATGGTGCCGACGGCACCGGTCGACGGACGCGGTGCCCTGACGGCGGGGGCCGCCCCCGCCGACGGACCGGGTGATGGGGTGAGCCGGTAGAGGCCCGCCCCGTGGGCGGGGATCGTGCGGGTGAAGGTGCCCTCGACCGGGCCGAGGTCGTGGCCGGACCACAGGTCGGTGGCGGTGGCCGCCCCGATGCCCAGGTCGGCCAGGTCGACGGTGACGTCGGCGGTGCCGCTCTCCCGGTTGAACAGGGCCACGTAGGTGTCGTCGGAGTCCGACGCGTCCGCCGTCCACACCTGCCGGGTACCCCCGTGGAGTTGGCGGTTTCCGGTGCTGGACCGGGTGACGGCGAGCACGTCCGCGTTGGTCATCAACGCCAGTTCGGCGGGACGGTTCTCGACCAGGTTGCCGCCCCACATCAGCGGCGCCCGGTTGATCACCCAGAGGGTCATCAGGGTGCGCTGCTCGTCGTGGCTGAGGTTCGAGTAGCGGGGTGGGCCGGCCGGCCCGTGCTTGGACAGCCGGCCGATCGGGATCATGTCCGGGTCGGGCCAGGCGCCGGCCGCCCGGTACGGCGTCCAGTCACGGAGCCGGTCGAAGAGCGCGTCGAGGGAGGGCCAGTTGTCCCACAGGTCGTTGACGACGCGCCACAGGTGCGCGGTGTCGCGGACGTGCGGGCCGCTGGCCAGCGGCGTCGGACCGGGGGACAGACTCAGCACCATCGGGCGGCCGGCGCGCCGGATCGCCCGCCGGTACCCCTCGACCTCGGCCTGCCGGTAGGTGGGCGCGGCGATGTCGTCGACCTTCACGTAGTCGACGCCCCAGGTGGCCAGCAGGTCGACGACGGAGTCCAGGTAGGCCTGGGCGGCGGGGTGGGACATGTCGAGACCCCAGGTGAGGTTGAGCCAGTCCGCGGTGGTGCCGTCGCTGATCTGGTCGGCGCGGCAGTCGGTTCCCAGGATCGGGACGAGGTCGGCCACCGCCTGGCGGGGGACGCCGCGCATCAGGTGCACGCCGAACTTGAGGCCCTGGGCGTGCACGTAGTCGGCCAGCGGCCGGAAGCCGTGGTCCCCGGTGGCCGACGGGAACCGGGTGGTGTCGGGCAGGAGCCGGCCGTGCCGGTCCATCCGCAGCCGGGGCTGGAGGTCGGCGTCCTGGTTGGGGCTGTCGTCGTGCCGGCCGGGGTAGTACCAGGCCCAGTCGACGACGACGTACTCCCAGCCGTACCGCCGCAGGTTGTCGCGCAGGTAGTCGGCGTTGGCGCGGACGTCGGCCTCGGTCACCGACCAGTTGAACGCGTCGTAGCTGTTCCACCCCATGGGTGGGGTGGCGGGGCCGTCGGCCCACCCGGCCCGGGTCGGGGTCGGGTGGGCGGCCCGGCGCGGCGGGCCGGTCACGGGGCCCAGGGGGCGGCGACGGCCCAGGTGCTGTCCTCGGCCCACAGGGCCGGCTGGTTCCAGGGTTCCCCGCCGGTGCCGTCGCTGAGCCAGACCTGCGCGTCGTGGTGCCGCAGGTACCGGCCCCGGTAGTTGTAGGACTCCAGGGACACCCCGCTGCCGGTCAGTCCCACCCGGGCGCACCAGGTGGCGTCGGCGCGCAGCAGGGCGGTGCCGTCGTCGGGGGCGTTGCGGACCCGGGAGTGGCTGTGCCGCAGGTACTGGCCGGGGTAGTTCACCGACTCGAAGGAGTAGCAGCCGGGGTCGGCCAGGCCGGGCCGGACGGTGTAGGTGGCGTCCTGTCTGAGCAGGGCGGGACTGGCGGCGTCGACGACGTCGGTGAAGGCCAGGCTGTCCCGGTGCCGCAGGTACCGGTTGGTGTGGCCGGGGGTGGTGACCTGGAGGGAGCGTCGGGCGTGGGTCGGCAGGGCGACCGGGGCGGTGCTGCCCAGCCGGGTCGAGTGCTCGATCAGGGCGAGGTGGGCGGCGCGGACCCGGGCCTGGTCCATCTTGACGACGCGGCGGTCGTAGGTCAGGAAGCCGTTCAGTTCGCCTTCCAGGTCGGTGATCTCGGTGTACACGCTGGCGCTGAGCCCCTTGCCGATCATCAGGTTCCGGGTGCCCGCCACCAGCCCGAGGTACCGGTCGGTCAGGGCGGTCGGGTTCGGCTGCCACTCGTAGGCGAAGAAGTTGCCGCTGGGGCTGTACTCGTGGCCGGGTACCCGCAGGCCGAGGCCGCCGAACTCGCCGAGCACGGAGATGCGGGTGGCCGAGGGGGAGGGGGCGGCCGGGCCGAGGTAGACGTGCCAGTCGTCGATGTCCCCGGTGCCGGGGTCGCCGAGGGACTGGCAGCAGTTGTGCCCGCTGTGCACGTTGACCAGCCGGGTGGGGTCCTGGTTCTTGACGTTCTGTCCGACCCGGCGGGTGTCGGCCAGGGCCCGTTCTCCCCAGCCCTCGTTGTAGACGGTGTAGGCCACCACGGAGGGGCTGCTGCGGTGCTCGTCGACGATCTCGCGGGCCTCGGCCTCGAACTGGGCCTGCTGGGCGTCGGTGGCGTCGACGTTCTGCGCGGTCAGGGAGGGGATGTCCTGCCAGACCAGCAGGCCGAGCCGGTCGGCGTGGTAGAACCAGCGCTGCGGTTCGACCTTGATGTGCTTGCGCACCATGTTGAACCCGAGGTCCTTGTGCTTCTGCAGGTCGAAGGCGAGCGCGGCGTCGGTGGGGGCGGTGTAGAGGCCGTCGGGCCAGTAGCCCTGGTCGAGGGTGCCGAGCTGGAAGACGAACTGGCCGTTCAGCTTGGGGCGCAGCACCCCGTTGACCATCCCGGTGGTGATCTCCCGCATCCCGACGTAGTGGGTGGTCCGGTCGACCGGGGCGCCGCCGGCGGCGCGCAGGGTCACCCGCAGGTCGTACAGGTACGGGTCGTCGGGGGACCAGCGGCGGGCGTGGGGCACGGGCACGCTGAACTCGGTGAACCCGCCGGTGGCGGTCCCGACGACGGTGCCGCCGTCGAGGGCCTCGGCGAGCACGCTGTGCCCGCTGACGTCCCCCCGGGTGTGGACCCGGACCCGCACGGTGTTGGTCGCGAGGTGGGGGGTGAGGTCGACGCGGCTGATCGAGGCGGTCGGGACCGGCTCCAGCCAGACCGTCTGCCAGATCCCGGAGACGGGGGTGTAGAAGATGCCGTCCGGGGTCTCGGTCTGTTTGCCGATCGGGGGCAGGCTGCCGTGCTGCCGGCTGTCGGTGGGGTCCCACACCTTGACGACGAGTTCGTTGCTGCCGCCAGTGAGGTGGGGGGTGACGTCGAGGGCGAAGGCGTCGTAGCCGCCGGTGTGGGTGCCGGCCTGCCGGCCGTTGACCCACACCGTGCTCTGCCAGTCGACGGCACCGAAGTGCAGCAGGGTCCGTCGGCCGGACCAGGCCGGCGGCACGGTGAAGGTGCGCCGGTAGTACAGGTAGTGGCGGTTGTCGTTGGCGGCCCGCTGCACGCCGGACAGGGCGCTCTCCACCGGGAAGGGGACGTTGACGCGGTCGGGCAGGTCGGTGCCGAACTGTGGGGGGTCGTCGGTGGCGGACTGCCGGAGCTGCCACTCGCCGTTGAGGGTGAGCCAGTCCGGGCGGGTCATCTGCGGGCGGGGGTACTCCGGCAGCGGGGTGCCGGTCAGCGCCTGGCTGGTCCAGGGGGTGGTCAGCGGGGGCGGTTTCCCGGGTACCGCCCGGGCCGGGCCGGTGGGCGCGACGAGCAGGCCGGCGACGAGGGCGAGGAGGGTCAGCAGGGCGCGGGCGGGGTGGTGGGCCGTGGGGGTCATGCCGTCTCCGCAGGGGTCGGGCCGTGGCCGGGGGCTCGTCGTCGACGAAATGCATTGACGCCTGTCTCTGCCTGTTGAAGCTAGAGACGTCGGTCGTGTCCGTCAATCCCCGACTGTCGCTCCTGTCCCGCCCGTACCGCTGCGGTGCCGCAGCCAGCGGTGGCGGTGACACGTCCAGGTCGAAAAGTCCGAACCCGCCCTCGCGAACGCCGTTCCGTCCGCACGATGGGGGCAAGGGAGTGGAGCAGGACGGAGGGGGTCATCGTGAGGCGTAGGCGGCGTAACGGTCGAGGGAACCTGTGGCAGGCAGCGGTGCTGGTCCTGACGGCGACGGGGGTCGCAGCCGTGCTGGCGCGGGCTGCTCGGCGTCAGCGCGCCACCGACGACGCCATCGGCGAGTCTCCTCGCCCAGGCGATGGCGCATCGATCAGCGCGGACATGCCGGGGCCGGCACTGACCAGCACCCCGACCGGTACCGGCAGGGTCTCCCCGGAGGTGGTGTCCTGACCGTGGCGCTCGTCGCCGCAGGCTCACATCAGGCCGGCGGTGCCGGCCAGGGCGGCTGCCTCCGTCCGGCTCGACACCCGCAGCTTGCGCAGCAACGACGCGGTCATCCGCTTCACCGTACGTTCGGACAGGTGGAGTTCCTCGGCGATGTCCACCGTCCGGTGGCCCTTGGCGATGAGCTGAAGGAGCCGGCGTTCCTCCCCGTCGAGCGAGGCCGTCGGGGGTGGGCCCGGGTGTCCCGGCCGGAGCAGGGCGGTCAGCAGTCGGGGCGGTAGCACCGCCCACCCGTTCAGGACCGCCAGCAGCGGCGGCAGCAGTTCCTCGGGTTCGCTGCTCTTCGGCAGGTAACCGTCCGCGCCGGCCCGCATGGCCTGTGCCATGAGGTCGATCTCGTCCAGCCCGGAGATCGCGACGACCCGTACCCGTGGGGTGGTACGTCGGATGGCGGCGATGGCCCGGATCCCGCCGGGTGCGGGCATGTGCAGGTCGACCAGGGCCAGATCGGGTGCGGAACGGCGCACCAGGGCGGCGGCGGCAGCGGCGTCCCCGGTCGAGCCGACGATCCGCGCCCGTCCCTGGGTACTGGCGGGGAGGAGCAGTTCAAGGCCACGGACGAAGAGAGGGTGGTCATCGACCAGCACGATCCGGAGGGTCACCGAGTCGGGCACGGGGAGCCGTTTCCCGATCGTGGCCTGCTCATGCCTTGCGCACCGGCGATGGACCACTCCACCGGCAACCTGTTGTTGCTGCGGACGCTCTGCCACGAGCTGCGGTCGCCGATCGAGTCGCTGCGCTCGTCGACCGCGGTGCTGGCCAGCGAGCCGGGAACGCTGAGCCCGGCGCATCGCCGGGAGGTCGCGGCGCTGGCCCAGGAGCAGGCGGTCTTCCTGGAGGGTCTGCTGCGGCGGGCGGTGTCGACGATGCAGGGCCTGGCGGAGCCGGTCGACGAGCAGGTCCCGCTGTGCCACGTACTGCCCGTCGCGGTTGCCGGCCACGCCGCGCACCGGGTGACGCTCCGGCTCAGCGGCGGCGCTCGCGGCCGGCTGGTCCACGCCCACCGCGTCCGGCAGATCATCGGCAACCTGGTGGACAACGCCCTGCGCCACGGCCCCGCCGATGGTCGGGTCCAGGTGTCGGCCTCGGTTCGGGGACGGGCACTCGTGCTGGTGGTGACGGATCAGGGGGAGTCGTGCCGGCCTCTGCTGGCCGCGCTGCGCCGGACCGCACCGCCGCCGGGCATCACCGGACTCGGGCTGTGGATCGTGCGGCGCCTGGTCGCCGCCGAGGGCGGCACGATCACCGCGTTCGGCGGTGTCCCGGGGGTCGCGGTGCGGGTGGTCCTGCCCGCGCCGCACACCGCCGTCGGCCTGGAGGGTGTCACCGACTGACCCCGCCGGGCCAGTGACTGACCCCGGGGGGCCAGCGCGGCGGGTACCAGCGCACGGTAGCCACTTCCACGAGGAGGACCACCGTGTTCAGCCACGTCAAGGACCTGCAGTTCGAAGCCAAGCCGGACGCTCCCGACGCCGCCTTCGCCCGCCGTCTCCAGGAGGTGCTGGGCGGCAAGTGGGGCGAGATGACCGTCGCCAACCAGTACCTCTTCCAGGGCTGGAGCTGTCGACTGCCCGGCAAGTACAAGGACCTGCTGCTCGACGTCGGTACCGAGGAGATGGGTCACGTCGAGATGATCTGCACGATGATCGCCCGCCTGCTGGACAGCGCGCCGTTGTCCGTCCAGGAGGCGGCCGCCGAGGACAACCCGATGCTGACGGCCATCTACTCCGGGTCGAATCCGGCGCACTTCATCCACTCCGGCGGGGGCCCGCTGCCGGCGGACAGCAACGGGGTGCCGTGGAACGGCGCCTTCATCACCGCCAGCGGAAACCTGCTCGCCGACTTCCACCTCAACGTCACCGCGGAGGCGCAGGGTCGGCTCCAGGTCGCCCGGCTGTTCAACATGACCGACGATCCCGGTGTCAAGCAGATGCTCCGCTTCCTGCTCGCTCGCGACACGATGCACCAGAACATGTGGCTCGCCGCGATCGAGCAACTCAAGGAGGACGGCCTCGAGGAGATGCCGGTCCCCGAGGCGTTCCCCGACACCGAGCAGGAGAACGCCTTCGCCTACCAGTACATCGACTTCTCCGCCGGTCAGGAGGCGGCCGAGGGACGGTGGGCCTCCGGTCCGGCCCCGGACGGCAAGGGGCAGTTCAGCTACCAGCCGACTCCCACGGCACACGGGCCGGCGCCGGTGCTGCCCCCGGGTGACCCGCGTCTGCACTGCACCCCGCCGCTGGGCGCCTGATCCGGCAGGGGGCGGCCGGTCCTCCGGTCACCCCGTACCGCCGCGCCGGTCCGCCGCCCAGCCGGCGGACCGGGCGCGGCACGCCCTGGGAGGCACATCGTGATCGAATTCCTCACCCGACCCCTGGCGGACGCCTTCATGCAGGTCGGCGTCTACGTGGCGGTCATGGTCGCGTTCTTCGGCTGGCTGCGCTGGCGGTACGGCGACCGGTTCACCGACGGGCTGACCCGGCACCCCCGGTGGGGCCCGTTGGTCGGCGCGCTGCTCGGCGTCAGCCCCGGGTGTGGGGGCGCGATCATTCTCATGCCGCTGTACGTGCGCGGGAAGGTCTCGTTCGGGACTGTCGTCGCCGCTCTCGCGGCGACCATGGGCGACTCGTCCTGGGTGGTGATCGCCGCGGATCCCGGGTTCGCACTCACGATCCACGCTCTCCTCTTCGTCGTGGGCCTGGCCACCGGATACGCCGTCGACCTACTCGGTGTCGAACCGGCAAGGACCCTACGAGCGGCGGCGTGGCCCCCGCGCCGACGGCAGCCCGCCGAGTCGTCGTACGTGCCCGTGTCGCCGGTCGGCGTGTCCCGGTCGCGGGCCACCGGTGACCCCGTCGGCGTCGCCGCCCGTACCGGTCCGCCGCCGGCCACCCACCCCGGGCCGGCGACCCCGGCCGCCACCCTGGCACCCCCCGCCTGGCTGCCGCGGCCGGCAACGGTGTCCGTGGCGTTCTGGGGCGTCACCACGCCGGCCTTCCTGATCTCCGTGCCGGTCGTGTTCCACGCCGTCGACCCGCACCAGCTCACCGGCGCGCTCGGGGGAATCGATCCCTACCTGGCCCTCGGCTGTTGCGGAACGCTGGTCGCGCTGGTCGTCTTCGCCGCCGGGCGGGGCCGGATCGCCGACGACAGCCTCGCCACCGCCACGCCGGGAAGCCGGCGCGAGGCGATGCGGCACAGTGCGCACGAAGCCTCGTTCATCACCGTCTGGGTCGCCGTCGCCTACCTCGGATGGCAGGTCCTCAGTACCGCCACCGGTTTCGACGGCTCGCAGTTGGCGCTCGCCGGGGTGGCCGGCGTCCTCGTCGGGGCCCTGATCGGCCTCGTCCCCGGATGCGCCGTCCAGATCGTCTTCACCGGCATCTTCGTCACCGGTGGTCTGCCCGTGACGACCCTCGTGGCGAACGCGATCAGCCAGGACGGCGACGCCCTGATCCCCCTGGCGGCCCTGCACCGCCGCGCCGCCGGCGTGGCGACCGTCGTCACCACCATCCCGGCCGTCCTCGTGGGGCTGGGGCTCCTGACACTCCTGGGCTGAAGGAGGCAACAATGCGGAACCTACCCCGGTACCGAGGCGAACCAGCCGACCACGTTTCCGACCGCCGGGCGGACGACCTCGTCCTGCTGCGTCGAGTACGGGTGAAGCTGACGGTTCTCACGGTCCTGACCGCCGTCGTGCTGTTCACCCGACTGTCACCCTGGCTCTCCGCCGGCCTGCTGGCCCTCACCGTGCTCCTTCCGATCGCCGTGGTCGGCGACGGGGGGTTGCCCGCGCTGCGCGCCCTGCTCCCGCAGGCGCGCTCGGTCGCGGGCCGACGCACCGCCGCACGGACCGACCATCCCGCGCGGCCTGCCTCACCGGTGGCCACGACCTCCGGGCCCGCCGGAACCGCCCATCAGGACGGGAACACGGAGAAGACATGGAAAGCCCTGCGCGGGGTAGGCGCACGGGGCCAACACCCACTGGCGAAGGGGTAACCACGGTGACCGCAGGCGTCAAGCAGGATGTGCTCGACCTTCTGACCGAACAACACATGCAGATCAAGGCCCTCTTCGGCCAGATCGCGCGCGCCGAGGGGACACGGAAACGGGATCTGTTCCAGGACCTGGTCCGGCTGCTCGCCGTGCACGAGAGCGCGGAGGAGATAGTCGTGCACCCGAGCGCACGACGCCGGATCGACCGGGGCGACACGGTCACCGAGACGCTCCGGCACGAGGAGGACGAGGCCAAGCACGAACTCGCCGCCCTCTACGACCTCGGAACCGACCATCCCGACTTCGACCAGCGGCTGGCCAGGTTGGCCGATGCGGTGGTCGCACACGCCACGAGGGAGGAGACCGAGGAGTTCCCGGCACTGCGGGGCAGCCTCACCGCCGCCGAGTTGGGACGGATGGCCGGTGCGCTCCGCGCCGCCGAGGCGACGGCACCGACCCGGCCCCACCCGCACACCGGGGAGTCGGCCCGGGCGAACCTGGTGGCCGGCCCGCCCCTGGCCGTCTTCGACCGGATCCGTGACGCCGTGCGCGAATGGCGCGAGTCGCACCGAGACGGGGAATGATCCCGGAGACGACGGGATGTTCGACTCGACGACGTGGCTGTGTGGTGGCCGTCGAGGCCAGCCGGCGACGTCGTCCCCGAGATCGCGTTCTTTGCCGTGCCCCTCTGGGCGCCGTGGAGACACGACCACAGGCGGGGCCCGGCGTTCCGGGTGCATGTCCTCGATCCGGGTGGGTAAGCGCGGCACCCGTCCCGTCCAGGGCGGGACGACTGGGGTCACCGGAGGTACGGATGACGGCAGGGACAGGAAGCCGCGCCGGAGCACCGTCCGGTACGAGCAGCAAGCCGCAGCAGGCGCGGGAGCAGGCCGCCAGGGTCGGTCATGAGGCGGCGCAGTCCGGCGGCCAGGTCGCGCGGGAGGCGGCAGCGCGGCAGGCAGGTCGCGAACGAGACCGGCCGCCAGGCGCGGAACCTCGTCGGTGAGGTCTCCGATCAGTTGCGGCAGCAGGCAGGTGTGCAACAGAAACGCGCCGTCGACGGTCTCCGGACGCTGGGTTCGCAACTGCAGTCGATGGCCAGCAACAGCGACCAGGATGGTTTGGCCGGTGAGATGGTGCGCCGGGCCTCGAGTGTCGCCGAGCAGACCGCAGGTTGGCTGGAGGAGCGGCAAACAGGTGACCTCGTCAACGAGGTGCGCGACTACGCACGCGAGCGTCCGGTTGTCTTCCTCGCCGGTGCCGTCGTGGCCGGCCTGCTGGTGGGGCGGTTGACCCGCAACGTCGCCTCGGCCGGCGACGAGGGGGGCGGTCAGGGGGATGGTCACCGACCCGGCCAGGGCCAGCAACCCGAGGGGATGCCGCCGGCGGCGCCGCCGCGTCTCGGTCCGGCCGCCGACCAGGCGGCGGGGGCGGCCCGGTTGCCCGGTAGCGAGGTGCACCGATGAGCGATTCGCGGTCACACACGGCCGGGGCCACCGCCGAGCGGTCCCAAGCCTCGATCGGGGAGCTGCTCGGCGAGATCACACGGGACCTCTCCACGCTGGTGCGGCAGGAGGTACAACTGGCGAAGGCCGAGGTCCGCCAGGAGGTGAGGACAGCCGGCAGGGTCGCGGCGATGTTCACCGCTGCGGCGATCGCCGGCCTGCTGACCCTGATCTTCCTGTCGTGCGCGCTGTGGTGGGGCCTGTCCAATGTGATGGACCAGGGCTGGGCCGCCCTGATCGTCGGCGTGGTGTGGGCGGTGATCGGCGGCGTTCTCGTCGCGCGGGCCCGCACGCAGATGCGCCAGCTGCGGCCACTACCACGCACGCAGGAAACCGCCCGGGAGCTACCGAACGCCCTCCGTGGCCGCTGAACCGAGGCGAGAGAGGAGCCGTCATGTCCAACGACCCCGACCAGATCCGCCAGGAAATCGATGCCACCAGAGTGGAGCTGAGCACCGACGTGGACGCGTTGGCCGACAAGGCCAACCCACGCAGGGTCGCGACCGAACGGATCGAACGGGCCCGCGTCCGCTTCAGCCGCGTCAAGGACCGGGTGATGGGTTCCGCCGCCAAGGCCGGGCCCGACGGCGGTCACCCCGCCGCCCAGGCCCGCCGCCGGGTGTCCGACACCGCTCACCAGGCCTCCGGGGCTGTCTCCGGCGCTGCGGACCGGGTGGCCCACGTCGCCTCCTCCGCCGCCCACCAGGCGCAGGCGGCACCGCACGTCACCCGGGAGAAGACCGAAGGCAACCCCCCCGCGGTCGGGTTGATCGCCTTCGGCGTCGGGTTGCTCGCGTCCTCACTCGTCCCACCCAGCCGCACCGAACAGCGACTTGCCGGAGAGGCGAAACAGCGGGCGATGCGGCACTCCGGCCAGATCAAGCAGCAGGCCGGCCAGGCGGCCCACCAGATGCAGGAAAACCTGCGTCAACCAGCACAACAGGCTGCGCAGTCGGTCATGGCGAAGGCGGGCGACAGCGCGTCCGCACTACGGGACCAGGGAACGGCAGTCGCCCACCACCTCCAGGGCCAGGCACGCGAAAGCCGGGACGACCTACGACGCTAGTCGCTTTCCGTCAACTGGTGACCACGAGACGTTGATCCAGCGCACCGGTGCTCCTCGTCCCGCCGTCTGCCGCACCAGCTACGCCTCGGTCGGGCGTAGCTGGTGCGGCATGCGCCAGCCGTCGGCCAGCCGGGCAGGTTGGCCCCGCTGCCAGAACTTCTGACCCAGCCACCACGCCACGGTGCCGGCCCACTGCCGTCACCCTCTCTGCTGTCGCTCCCCGGTCGCGGCGGCGGGAAATCGCGTTGACAGCGGCCCTGCCGACGAGGCCTACTGCTGCCCACCGGCTTCACCTCGCCGGCCCTGGCGTCAGCCGCCACGGCCGGCCGCTCGGCGATCGGCGGCAGGGAAAGGGAAAAGGCATGATCGACTCGGCTGCGGGCGCGCTGACCTGGGAGGCGTTCGGCGAGGAACACCTGGCGGCGCTGACCGATCTGGCCGAGGCGTGCCTGACCGCCGACGGTGGCCTGCCGCTGTTCACCAGCCCTCCGCTGCTGCGGGCTCGCCTGCTGCAGACCCGTACCCTCGGTGCCTGGCACGACGGCCGCCTGGTGGCGGCCGTGAGCGTCGGCACGACGAGTGAGCCGGCCACCAGCACCGGCCTGGTGCATCCCGCCTGGCGGGAGCGGGGCCTCGGTGGCCGGCTGCTGAGGTGGGTGCACGAGCAGGCCGGCGACGCCGACCTGCTCGTGACCAGCGAGTCGTGGAGTCCCGGCGCGCACGCCCTCCTGACGGCGCGCGGCTTCGAGCCGACCTTCGCAGAACGGGTACTGCGGCACGATCTCACCGCCCTCCCGGAGGTCGCCCCTCCCGACGGCGTGACCACCGGGCCGGTGACGCTCGACGCCGAGCTGTTCGCGACCTACCGGGCTTCTTTCGCGGACCGGCCCGGCTTCGTGGAGCCGGGAATCGAGGAATGGCTGGACGAACTGCGGGGCGACGACGGCTACCGGCCGGACCTGTCGCTGATCGCGCGCGCTCCCGACGGCACGGCGATCGGCTTCCTCAACGTCATCGACAACTGGATCGACCAGGTGGGCGTGATCCCCGCCTGGCGGGGCCGGCGGGCCGGAGCCCACCTGGTGGCGAGCGCGCTGCGGTCGCTGGCAGCCGACGGCGCCCGGACGGCGTGGCTCTGCGTCAACGACACCAATCCGGCCGCCGCCCTGTACCGGCGGCTCGGCTTCCACGACGCCGGCCGCCGGGCCCGCTACCTGCGCAGCCGCGCCAGGGCTTCTTGAACGACCCGCGTAGGTGACGGGCGGCGGCGACGGTGAGGACGGCGGTGGGGAGCAGCGCCGTGGCGACGCCCACCAGCGCTGGTGAAGGACCACCGTCCAGCGTGCCCATGCAGTCGAGGACGGCGATGTCGTTCACGACGGCGTACCACAGTGGCGGATAGATCGCCTGGAAGAGCCGGTGCGCGCGGCTGAGCGTGCCCAGGGCCAGCGCGAGTGCGGGGATGAAGGTGGCACCGGCAAGCCAGTCCGCCCCGTCGCCGGCGGCCGTCATCAGGATGCCGGGGCCAGCCCGAACAGCGCGGTGGGTTGGTGACCTTCCCTGAAGGGACTGCGCGACGCCGGCCAGCTCACCGCCGGCCAGCAGGTCCTTGTCACCGGCGCCGGCGGCGGCGTGGGCACCTTCGCCGTCCAGCTCGCCAAGGCCTACGGCGCCCACGTCACCGGCGTGTGCCGCACCGCGAAGACCGACCTGGTCCGCTCCCTCGGCGCCGACCACGTCATCGACCACACCCGCGAGGACGTCACCACCGGCACCGACCGGTACGACCTGCTCCTCGACACGGCCGGCAACCGACCCCTGGCCCGGCTCCGCGGCGCCCTCGCCCCCCGTGGCACGCTCGTCCTCGTCGGTGGGCCCGGAGGCGGACGCGTGCTCCAGGGCGCCGACCGCCAGATCCGGGCGATGCTGCTGTCGCCCTTCGTCGGGCAGCGCCTGACCGGTCTCCTGTCCACCGAGCCCGCCGCCGACCTGCGTACCCTGGCCGACCTCATCGACTCCGGCACCCTCACCCCGGCCGTCGACCGCACCTACCCGCTCGCCCGCACCCCCGACGCCATCGCCTACCTCAGGACCGGCGAGCACGCCGGCAAGATCGCCATCACCGTCTGACCCGGCGTGGATGGCGGGAGCGGAGACAGAACGACCTGCCACCCTCACCCGCCGGCGGCCGGCCCGCCGTGACCTGTGGTCAGCGACCCCGTCGGCGGACCCTGATGCTGTCGAGGTCGGTCGACACCGAGTCGAGGTTGCGGTAGTCGGCGCCGAGCCCCCGGACAGCGGCGGCGGCGAGCGCTTCCGCCCGGCCGATCACGGCCGATTCCTTCTCCTCCACGGTGGCCGGGACCAGGCAGCGGAAGGTGAACGCGAGCAGGGACCGCTCGTAGGTGACGGTGCCTTCCTCGGTGAACTTCGCCCGGAACACGTCGTGATCGTCAGCCTTGGCGAGCAAACTGGCCCGCTGCTCGTCATCGAGTGGCGCGAACGTGCCGCGCACGATGACCTGGTATGTCTTGGCAGCCACGGTGGGGAACCTCCGGATCGGGCTGGGTGTCGCGACAACCGGCGGTCGGCGGCTGACACGGCAGGAAAGGACTGCGGACAGATCACCGTTGCCATGCCGCTGGCCGATCACAACGCCGCCGACGACCCTAACGGCAGTTTTCAGGAACGGCAGAGCATTTTCCGGTGGTCACCCACGAACGGAATCTCGATCACCAGGCAACGGCGAGCTTGCTCCTCACGCGGCGTCAGGTCAGATAGTCGGTGGTGTGGAGGAGCACCTGACCGTGGGACGTGTGGCGGAGCTGGCCGGCGTCAGCGTCCGCACACTGCATCACTACGACAAGATCGGTCTGCTGCGGCCGTCCACGCGGACCGCGGTGGGACACCGGGCCTACTCCGCAGACGATGTGGGACGGCTGCGGGAGGTGCTCGCCTACCGGCGGCTGGGCTTCGGACTGCGGGAGATAGCGACCCTCGTCGACGATCCGGCCACCGACGCGGTCGCGCACCTGTGCCGACTGCGCGGCCTGCTGATGGGCCAGCGCGACCGTGCTGTCGCCATGGTGACGGCCATAGACAGGGAACTGGAGGCACGAGCAATGGGGATCAGGACGACGCCAGAGGAACAGCTGGCATTGTTCGGCGCGCGGTTGTACGACGCCATCGGGCCCGCGTATCCCGCGACGCGGCGCACCGAGCCGCGGATCGCCGCGCGCCTCTGGGATGCGCTGGGGGACGCACGGACGGTGCTGAACGTGGGGGCCGGCACCGGTTCATACGAGCCGCCCGACCGGGACGTCACGGCGGTGGAACCGTCGGCGGTCATGCGGGCGCAGCGGCCCGTGGGCGCGGCGCCGTGTGTGGCCGCCGCCGCGGAGAGCCTGCCGTTCGAGGACCAGTCCTTCGACGCCGCGATGGCGGTCAGCACCGTCCATCACTGGCCGGACCCGGTCGCGGGGCTTCGTGAGATGCGGCGGGTGGCCCGCCGCGTGGTGGTGTTCACCTACGACGCCGATGACACCGGGTGGCGTCAGCGGTTCTGGCTCACCCGCGACTACCTGCCCGAGTTCGCGGACCTTCTCGTCGGCTGGCCCTCACTGGCAGACCTCACCCGCGCGATCGGAGGACGCGCGGAGCCGGTGCTGATCCCGTGGGACTGCACTGACGGCTTCTTCGAGGCCCACTGGCGCCGGCCCGAGGCGTACCTGGACGAACATGTCCGCCGTGCGGTGTCGGTCTGGACCAGAGTCGGACCGCAGGCCGAGCAGAGGGCGGTCAGCGCCCTGCGTGCGGACCTCTTCTCCGGCAGGTGGGCTGAGCGCAACCGCGACATCGTTCCCCTCGACACCGCGGAACTCGGCCTCCGCCTGCTCGTCGCCTGAACCACCGTGCGGCACCCGGTGCGACGCGCAGATCCGGCGCGCGCTCGCCGGTGAGCGGATGGCTGATCGAGGGTCGCCGTGACGCCGCAGCCCGCCCGTGTCGACCAGGCTAGGTTGAGGTCATGTCTCGTGTGGTCACCCGGATCGCGGCCGGTCTGGTGCAGGCGTACGACTTCTCGGCCGGTGCGGCGACGGCGTCGGACGCGGTTCCCACGGTCACCTTCCCCGTCGCCGACGCGGAGAACGCGACGCCTGACAGTTGCGCCGTGGCACCCGACCTGAGCCGCGCGGTGTACGCGACACCGGATCGCGTGGACTGTGTCGACCGGGCCGGGGCGACGGTGTGGCAGCTCGACTTCCCGCCGGCCGCGACGCAGCGGCCGAACGCCCACAACCGATGCGACTTCTCGCTCGACGGCACGGTCGTGTGGATCTACCGCCCGGACGGGCTGGCCCGCAACGGCGCAGACACCGACACCGACACGTGGCTGGCGGTCGACGCCGGCACCGGCCACATCCTGGCCCAGACGCCCCTCGACTCGGTGGGCCACGGAGGCGAACACATCGCACACCCGGACGGCGTGCACATGGTGCTCGACGTCGGCGAGGGGCAGGACGGCACCCGCGTCTACCGGGGCCGGCTCGACGGCGACCGCATCGAGCTGTTCGAGTACGAATGGGGCAACCTGTTCTGGTCTCGATGACCTCGGACGGCAGGCACCTGATGACGGTGGACCATGACAACACGGACGCCGCGTTCCACAGCTATCCCGACGGTGCCGTGGTGGCGCGGGTACCGATCGAGGCGCTGGGCTACGAGCCGTTCGACGCGTTCGTCGAGTACGCCGGCGGGTACGTCGACGACTCCACCGCCGTGGTCACCGTCGCCGGTGAGACCGAGGACGAGGAGGAGTGGTTCGAGCGGTACCTGGTCGATCCGCACACGGGCGAGATCCGCCGCCGGCTCGACGCGCCCTCGGCGGACCGGTACGACTTCGAACCGCTCGGCGACGGCTCCTGGCTCAGCACCACCGACGACGGACGGCTCCGTCGCCACACCCTGGAAGGCTGATCCCCGGGACGCCGCAGCCACGGCCTGGTCGCGTGTGCGGCGACGGGCCACAGCGTCCGCACCTGCCGCCGATCGTGCGTCCCGATGCGGGACGGAAGCAGCAGGGCACGACGTGGCCCGCGTCGTGCCCTGCGGATACTGGGCTCGTTCATGACGGTCATACTCGGTTCGTGCCCACTGTGGAACCCCATGCATCTCCGGCGCTGCGAGGGTGCCTCGTTCTCGTGCAAGGCCAGGAAGGGGCTGGCAAGTCGTCCATCGTTCGTGCTCTGGTGCCCCACACGCCCCGCAGCGCCCGTATCGACGCAGAGGACATCGGTCAGACCAACCCCTGCTTGATGGATGACGAGTTCTTCGACCTGCTTCGTCGTAACGTCGCAGGTCTGGTGGAGAAATTCTGGGCTGCGGGCTACCCCAACGTCATCGCCGGAAGCTTCCTCCGCGACTACGCCGACTACCTCGCCTTCCGTCGGGTGCTGCCGCAGCCGACAGCGGTGTTCCTGGTGGAACTACTGGTCGACAAGGATGTGCGTGACCACCGGAGAGCCACCCGAGCGAAGCAGACGACACAGGAGTGGCGGGACATGGTCGACCTGATACCGGAGGACCGGACTATCCGGGAGGCGGCTGAAGCCGACTACCGGTACATCGGCATCGATGGGACCGGTCTGGACATTGCTGAGACGGTGCGCCGGATCATGGATGCAATCCCAGAGATCTATCACAGCAGCAACCAATCCTAAAATGGTCACTCCAGGCCCACCGAGGTCAGCCCTGGCCTGCTCCAGTTCGTCTGGGGAGACGCGTAGCCAGTTGCCGTTCATGCTCACGCCGCCAGCCGAATGCCGATTACGACAGTTTCCCCGAGCCGGTGGGCGTGGGTCATGGCCTGACGGCAGCGGTATCCGTATCCGCCGCGTCCGGTGCACAGGGGCCGTGTCGATCAGCTTTTTGCGGGCTGACTGGGGGCGGCGTGAAGGTGGCGGATGGTGTCGCCGACCGTGATTGTGGCGCCGACGACCACCCGGGCGTTGAGGCCGCGCAGCCGTAGTCGTCGGCCTTCCTCGGTCCAGACGACCTTGTGGGCGTCGCGGCCGAACCGGGCGGCGAATTTGGCGCAACCGGTGTGTGGCTGGTCGGTCACTTCGATGACGGCCTGGTCGCCGATGGCCAGGCGTGACCCGGCTGGCAGAGCGTCGACGCTCAGGTCGAGGTCGACGTAGAGCTGGTCCCCGGCGAGCGCCCAGGCGTCACGGTCGGTGCCGGCGATCAGCTCGACGAAGCGGGAGTTGATGACGTTCAGTTGCATGTCGGGGTGCGGTGACCGGTCTGCCGTCCTGGAACTGGGTCGTTGACTCCAACTGTCGCCGAGGAGTCCGGCGTCAGGGTCCAGCTCGGCCTGGGACAGCACTTCACGGGCGTCAACGGCCGGCCGCCGGACGGCCAACGCCAGGGTGCCGGTGCCTCCGGGGGACTGCCGCACGAGGTGCAGTCCTTCCAAGATCTCGTCCATCGATCGATGACGTACGGTGACGGCGTTCTCCATGGCTCAGACTGTGCTCTCCGCACATCTGCGGCGTCCACCCAGTTCTCGGAACACGAGATCGGGTCAGGCACGCTCCCTTCACCCTCCCTGGCGCTGTCGTACGCCGCGCCGGCATGGGCGATGTCGGGGTTCACCGGATCAGGGATGCCGAGATCCGCCACCGCGTCGCCGCCGACGACGCGACGATCGTCTGCCGCGGCTGAGCGAGGGTATGTCCGGATCTGGCCCACCTGTCTGCCGGTCCCGGCGTGGAGAGCCGGTGGTGGACCTGCCCGCCGGCGGGCGCGTCGACGCTGGCGGTGCCCTGCCGGGGATCGACCTGGACCCGACCGGAAACCGGGTGATGTCGCCGACCTCGACCAGCAGCCGGGCGGTATGGGGTGATTTCGACCAACGACGAAAGTTCCGGTGACGTCCCGACGATCAATACTGACCAATGTCAATGTAGAGTTTCATCGCTATGAAGTTGCAGGTCGCACGCGACCTGCCGGGGCAGCGCCGCCTCCAGTCTACAGAACCGACTTTGTCTGGAGAGATCAGGACATGAACGAACATCAGGAGGGCCGGCTGCGGACGCGTTGGCGGCGGGCAGCCCGAACCGTCGTCGCCGCGGCGGCGGCCGCTGTCGGGGTCACCGTGCTCGCCGTCGGCTTCACGGCCGGCGCGGCCACGGCCGGCGGCAGTTCTGCCGACCGGGGTACGTCGAGCGCCTCGCTCGCCGCCGCGTCGGTGTCCCAGGTCGCCACCGGCGACCTGCACACGTGTGTCGTCCGTACCGACGGGACACTCTGGTGCTGGGGCAACAACTTCAACGGCCAGCTCGGCGACGGGACCACCACGAGCCGGACGAGTCCGGTCCGGATCGGTACCGCCACCACCTGGGCGCGGGTCGACGCCGGCAGGACCAACACCTGCGCGGTCCGCACCGACGGAACGCTGTGGTGCTGGGGCGCCAACAACAACGGCCAGCTCGGCGACGGGACGACCACGACCCGGAACAGCCCCGTGCAGGTCGGCACGGCGACCACCTGGGCCAGCGTCAGCACCAGCAACAACCACACCTGCGCGGTCCGGACCGCCGGCACCCTGTGGTGCTGGGGCCTGAACGGCCACACCCAGCTCGGCGTCGGGACGACTCCGCTGATGTCGACCACCCCGCTGCAGGTCGGCACGGCGACCACCTGGGCCAGCGTCACCACCGGCTACGCCCACACCTGCGCCGTGCGCACCGACGGCACCCTGTGGTGCTGGGGCAGCAGCTCCGACGGTCAGCTCGGGCTCGGCATCCTCAGCTTCAAGTCGACCCCCACGCAGGTGGGCACCGCGAACACGTGGTCCGGCGTGACGGCCGGGTACGTCCACACCTGCGCGGTCCGCACCGACGGGACGCTGTGGTGCTGGGGCGAGAACGGGTACGGCCAGGTGGGTGGGGGCAGCGGCTTCCAGACCACGCCACTGCAGGTCGGTACCGCCACCACCTGGGCGCGGGTCGACGCGAGCATCGACACGTCCTGCGCGGCCCGCACCAACGGCACCCTGTGGTGCTGGGGCAGGAACACCTACGGGCAGGTCGGCGACGGCAGCACCACCCACCGGCCGGCCCCCACCCAGGTCGGCACCGTCACCACCTGGACGGGCGGTCTGTCCGCCTCCTACCACACCTGCGCGACGCGTACCGATGGCACCCTGTGGTGCTGGGGTGACAACTTCCTCGGGCAGCTCGGCGACGGCACCACCACCGGCCGGACGACCCCGGCCCAGGTGACCCTGCCCGCCTGACCCGCACCGCCGGACGACTGTGCCGTCGACCCGCGCCGCCGACCCGGCGGCGGCGCGGGTCGACGGCACTGCACACGTGACGCCCGGAAACGGATCGTCGTCACCGGTGCCGGCAGCCGTCGGCGCCGGTCGCTGGTGTCCGCGCGGGTCGACGTGTGCCGGTGACGCCGCGACCGTCAGGAGGTGGCAGGAGCTGCCGGGCTCAGACGCCTCCGCACGACAGCACCGGGTGCCGTCACCACGCTCAGCGGCGGCACGTCCTGTGCGACCACGGCGCCCGCGCCGACGACCGAGCCCCGACCGATGGTGACTCCGGGGACGACCGTGGCTGCGGCGCCGATCCACACGTCGTCCTCGATGACGATGGGGGCGTGCGTGATGAAGTCGTATCGCTCGTCGAGCTCGACGGGGTGTCCAGCCGTGCTCAGGGTCACCCGGGGGCCGATCAGGACCCGGTCACCGATCGTGATGCCACCGTAGTCCAGGAGGAAGCACCCCTGGTTGATGAACACCCGCTCGCCGAACGACGTGCCGAGCCCGTAGTCGCAGTAGAACGGGGGCAGGATGGACAGCGACCCGGGTACCGGTCGACCGAAGATCTCGGCGAGGATCGTGGTGCGGCCGTCGAGGTCGTCGAACGGTAGCGCGTTGAGGCGCGAGGTCAGTTTCATGACGAGCGGTACGCGCTCGGCGAAGGCTCGCGACTCGGGCGTCCGTGTGGGTAGGCGTTGCTCGTTGCGCACCGGGCGATGCTGGCACGGCGAGCCAGAGCTGCGGTGACGACCCACCGGCCGCAGACGGAACCCTCGTGGTGTTCTCGCCGGATGTCGGGGGCTACGGCGGTAGGTGCCCGGTGTCGTTGTAGCTGACCAGGACCGGAGGGCGGCCGGATGCCCACTGGACGATGGTGATCGCGCAGTTGTCCTGGTGCAGTCCGATCCACCGCCAGGTCGGGGCGTCGAGGACGTGGCGGACGAACCAGCCGATGACGAAGTTGTGGGTGATCAGCAGTTCGTCCCGGTCGCTGGCGCTGGTGACGCCGAAGTGGTTGACGGCAGCCCGCAGTGCGACGGCGTTCTCGTCGCGCTCGTCCGGGGGCACGCCGTCGAGCCAGGTGTGCCACCGGCCGGGGTAGCTGTCGCGCTGACCGGGGGAGGGCACCGGTGTCCGGTCCGTCACGAGGTCGCAGGCATGTGTCGGCACCCGGGGGAGGTGGCCGGCGACGATGGCGGCCGTCTGGGCGGCTCGGGGCAGCGGGCTGTGGTGGATGGCCGTGAACGGCACCGTGCGTAGCCGTTGGCCCAGTCGTTCTGCCTGGTCCCTGCCGTGGGGCGAGAGGCCGCCGTCGGGGGCGTGACCGTAGGCCGGATCCTGTTCGCCGTGGCGTACCAGGTACAGCCGGGTGCGACCCATCGGCGTCATCTCCTTCGGCGTCGGATCAGCGACGGCCCACGGTAGGTGACCGGCGCACCCCCACTGCGGGCGACGCCACCAGCCGGGCCTCTCGTCCGTTGCCGAGCGGACGTGCCGGCCGCACTGGTGGCTCCCATCGACGCAGCCGGGGCCGTCGTGGACGGGGATGTGACCTTGCGGTTCCTAGTGGTTGCGGCCGGTAACTAGAATGGCGGGCATGACGTCGGCGACGCGGCGTGCGGGCGTACCGCCGATCATCCAGCGAGAGGTCCGGCTCCGCGTCTGGGTGGCGGTCATGTCCGGCATGGTCGCCGTCATCCTCCTGACCTATCTGGGACACCGCTGGTACGTGGAGACGGCGGCCCAGGCCGCCCACCGTGCGGGCACGCTCGTGCCGCAGTCGGCAGAGGTCGTGGCGGTCGACTACCCCAGCGCCACCAGCAGTCTCGTCGGCGGCAGTTCGCAGCAGGTCCGGTATCGCCTGCCCGGCGGCAGCGAGCAGGTGTCCCTGCTGCGCGACCGGGACGAGTTCCTCACTCTGGATGAGGGGCGGACCGTTCGTCTGGGCCTGTGGCAGGGGCACCTCGTCACCGTCGAGGGCCAGTACGTGCGCGCCCTGTGGACGCCGGGAGCCCTGCTGGTGTTCCTGCTGCCGCCGCCGGCGATCGTGCTCACGGTGTTGCAGGTCCACCGCCTGCGGCGGCTGCGCAAGGAGCGGTGGGAGTACCCGTTCGACGACGAGTCCAACCGTGGGTACATGATCGCCGCCGCCCTGGTGGCCCTCGGGGCCGGTGTCGTCGCACTGTCCATCGGCGGCGACGGGTGGTGGTTGCCGGCGGTGGCGATGGGCGTGAGTGTCCTGGGCCCGCTGGCGTGGTTCGCGGTACGGGAGAACGGGCGAGCGTCACGCCGCTCCGCGCGGGTAGCGGGGTAGCCGTCCGCAACGGCGGTACCGACTACCGCGGCGCCGAGGACCGGACACGCGGTCGGGGGGTTCGTGAGACCTCGGCGGTGACACCTGAATGCCCCGGCGGGTCGGGCGTCCGGCGCTGTCGGGTCGGGTGGGGGCACTATCGTTCTGGCGTGCACATTCGTTTCGACGTCCCCGCCGATCCCGACTATCCGGGTCGGGTGGCCGCTGCGCTCAGCAGTGTTCGGCTGCGCAGGTACGGCTATGTTGGCGGGGTGCTGGTGGCGGTCGGGGTGATCGGTCTCGTCGTCTCGCGGGGGTTCGCCCGGGGTGAGCAGTTCTCGTCGCTGTGGTTGTCGCTGGTCCTGGGTGGTGTCCTGTCGATGCTGTACGCGCCGTGGGTGCGCCTGCGGGCCCGACGCCGCTCCAGCCGGTACGCCGTCGAGGGCAGTTACGACATCTCCGACAACAACATCATGATGCGCAGCGGCTCGGAGTCCGGTGGTATCGCCTGGGACGGGGTCACCCAGGTCAGGCCTACTCCTGAGTTCTGGATCGTGTACGTGGACCGGATGCCGGCGACCGTGATCCCGCGCCACCTGATGTCCGCCGAGGACGCCGAGACGTTGCACGCCTACCTGACCAGACGGGGGCTGCTCCGCACCCGGTGACCCCCTCGACGCGGTGATCCCGGGCGGGCGCACCGCGTCGAGGCGGCAGGCGCGACAGCGGTACGCCACGGTCCCGTGGCGGCGGCGCGGTGGCTGTCGGGGCCTGCGGGCGGCTCACGGGTCGGCACCGACCTCGGGTCGGTGGCGGGATGTGCGGGGTGCGCGTGGTGGGTGACGACCCGGGGGAGGGTGGCTAGAAGGTGTGGACGCCGCTGAGTTGGAGGTCGTTCCAGCCGCGGGCGTCGGCGCGGATCTGGCGCTTCTGGTACAGGAAGTTCCAGGGGAAGACCGTGGCGCTGGGTGCCGGCGAGTGACCGAGGGGGTCGTCGGAGTCCTGGCGGACGCCGACCACGGTGACCTGCACGCCTTCGCCGCCGCGCAGGTCGGTGGCGAGCTTGTAGTCCGGCTTGCGCAGCCGCCGTACCGGACCCGGCGCGGCGAAGTCGGCCGCGACGCGGGCGTCGATGGTGGCCTGGTCGATGACCCGGGTGCCGGTGTCGGCGGGGTCGTGGGTGAAGTTGTAGTGCCCGACCCGCAGGCGGTCGGCTTCCTGCCGGTAGGCGATCGTGCAGCCGTCGAGCGTGGGGGTCAGGACGAACCGGCAGTCGGCGCTGGCGAAGCTGTCGGAGTATCCCCGCTCGCCGGAGTAGGGCACCCAGAAGGCTTGGAAGGACGCGACGGTGGTGGGCGGGGTGAGGACCACCTCCCAGGCGGGGATCGCGCTGCCGTCGGTGCCCAGGCAGTGGACGTCGGGCGCGGGGCGCAGGGTGAAGTGTTCGATCCGGAGGGCACCAAGGTTCACCTTGGGGATGAGGGCGTTGCGTTGGAGGAAGTGTCCCGGGTTGGCGATGAACTGCTCGACGGCCTCGAACATGCGCCTCTTCCTTCGCTGGGGGGCGCTGACGGTTCGATTGCAGCAGCCGTCCGAAGTGGATGCCACGCTGAGTCACCAAGCGGACACGGCGACATGGCGGGTCTGGTGGGCGCGGTGTCCGGGACCGGAGGAACAGGCGTGCGTGCCGCCGCCTCCTTGATCATCTATCGGGGCCCGTGGTGGCGGGACGTCCGTGCAGCGCCGGGGAGCGCTGTTAGTACTCCAACGTCACTTGGCCTGTCTGCGCTGGTAGTGGGATCGGCGGGCTCGGGCTTGGGATGTGCGTCGCCAGATTGACCAGTGCAGGGTGTGTTCTGGCGGGAGCGATGCGGCGAGGACGAAGGCGTTGAGGAGGCGGCGGATCTCGGCGACGGTCAGCGCGATGATCTCCGGGTCGGTGTCGGGCTGCTGGGCGGCGAGGATGGTCAGGACGGCCAGGGCGAGCATGGCCAGGGTGATGAACCGGTGCCAGCCGGTCCAGCCGCGGACCTGGTAGTGGTCGAGGCCGACCTGGCCTTTGCCGGTCTGGAACAGCTCCTCGATGCTCCAGCGGGAGCCGGCGACGGTCACGAGGGTGTGCAGCGGCACCGGGCGGGGTGACCAGCACAGGTAGAAGGCCAGCTCGCCGGTGGTGCGGTTGCGGCGGATCAGCAGCCACCGGTGTTCACCGGGCTGGGTGGCGGTGGTGATCCAGGCCCACAGGTAGTCGCGTGGTCCTTTCGCTCCGGGTCCGCAGCTGTGCAGCTGCCACTCGGCGGTGGGGATCCGCTCGGCGAGGTCGTCGACGCGGATCAGGGTGCGGCCGTCGTTGACGTGCACGCGTCGGTCGCAGCCGACCGCGAGGACGTAGCCGATCCCGCGATGTTCCAGGTTGTCGCGGAGGGCGGGGTCGGCGCCGTAGACCTCGTCCCCGGTCACCCATGCGAACGGGACTCCGGCATCCAACGCGGCGGCGATCATCTGCCGGGCCAGAGCGGGCTTCGTGGCGAACTCGACGTCGTCCGGGACCCCGGCGGCGGCGAGGCGGTCGGGCTGGTCGCACCAGGTCGTCTCGGGTAGGTAGAGCCGGCGGTCGATCATCGCCCGGCCGGCAGGTGTCACGTAGGCCAGGAACACTGCGACCTGACTGTTCTCGATCCGGCCGGCGGTGCCGGTGTACTGCCGCTGCACCCCGACCGAGCACACGCCCTTCTTCAAGAACCCGGTCTCGTCGGTCACCAGCACCGCGTCGGGATGGCCGAGCTGCTCGATCAGCCACTCACGCAGGTCATCGCGGACGGCGTCGGCGTCCCACACCGCCGTGCGCAGCAGCCGCTGCATCGCCTGTGGATCCCCGTGACCCGCCCGCTCCGCAAGCGACCAGCAGGTCTTTCGTTCGGCCTCCGACAGCAGCCCTGCTACGAACTGCCCGGCCGTCGCCCGCGGCTCGGCCCGCACGAACCGGCCCGCGACACGCCTCATCGCCTCGTCCAGGATGACCCGCCACCCGGCGGGGTCTACGCTGTGGCCCGCGGCCACCGCACGATCTTCGATTGTCCTCACAAACCATCGATGATCAACGCGGTGGCCGTCCTCATGCCTACGCCACGCCCAACGCCGAAGCCAAGTGACGTTGGAGTATTAGAGGTCCTAACAAAGTCGTGCGACGTGTCGGTACGTGATGATGCAGGTGGCGAGGGCGAGGAAGGCTTCGTGGATGTCGTCACGGCGTTCCCACCGGATGCGTAGGCGTTTCATGCCGTGGTACCAGGCGATGGTTCTCTCGACCACCCACCTGGATACGCCCAGACCGGAGCCGTGGGGTTGACCGCGGCGGGCGATCCGCGGCCGGATGCCCTTGGCGCGTACGGCCCGGCGGTACTTGTCGTGGTCGTACGCACGATCGGCGAAGAGCTGGTTGGGGTGCTGGCGGGGTCGGCCACGGCGGCCCCGGACCGGCGGGATCTTGTCGATCAGCGGGAGCAGTTGGGTGACGTCGTGGCGGTTGCCGCCGGTCAACGCGACGGCCAGGGGGATGCCGGCGCCCTCGGTCAGGACGTGATGCTTCGAGCCCGGGCGGGCGCGGTCGACCGGGCTCGGGCCGCTTTTGGGCCACGCCGGGCGGCCCGCACATGCGAGGAGTCGATCACGGCGCGAGACCAGTCGAGTTTCCCGGCCGCCTGCAGCTCGGCCAGCAGCAGCTCGTGCAGCCGCTGCCACACTCCGGCCCGGTTCCACTCCTCCAGGCGCCGCCAGCAGGTCATTCCCGAGCCGAATCCCAGTTCTTGGGGCAAGAACTCCCACTGGATGCCCGTGTGCAGCACGAACAAGATCCCGCACAGCACCTGCCGATCCGGGATCCGCCTGCGCCCCGGGTGCCGAGGATTGCGCTCAGGCTTGGGCAGCAACGGCTCGATGCGCTGCCACAGCCCGTCCGGCACGATCCACGGCGGCTGCTCACCACGCCTCACGGCCCGACATCGTAGATCGTCCTCTAGAGAGGACGAAAGACCCAGAGATCATTTTGTTAGGACCTCTTAGTCTCGTGGGCGTGTCTTCCGGACTGTGGTCGCAGAAGGTACGCACCGCCCGCTGACGGTGCCTCGACGCCTGGGACGCCGAACGTCGGGTGGACGTCGCCCTGGAGGCGCTCGGTGCCTGCACCGACCGTGACCGCGAGCTGGCCGCCCTGTCGGTGGGCCAGCGCTACCGGGTACGGCTGGCCTGCCTGGTCGGCGCCCTGGAGTGTCTGACGTGCTGCGGCGGGGTGCCGCCGGGCCGGTCAGCTCAGCGCCTTGACGGCTGCGTGCAGCCAGGTGGAGGCTGGCGCGCTGGTAGCGGCGTCGGGGCCTCGCGGACAGGGGACGGATGTCGTCGAGGCTGGCGCCCAGATCGCGGAGGGTGCGGACGAGTTCGAGGCGGGCCACCGCCCGGATGTCGTAGCGCCGGTGCCCGGCGTCGGTGTGCCCGGTGGGGGTGATGATCCCCGTGTCGGAGTAGAACCTGATCGCACTGACGCTCAGGCCGGTACGTCGGGCGACCTCCCCGATCGAGTAGAGCGTGTCCATGGCCGCCACTACGGCGTCTCCAGCGACGTGAGAATCAAGAGCTCCGGTCCCGGCTGTGGCGGACGGGGCCTGCGGCGAGTGCACGCCGCAGGCCCCGTGGTCGTCGTACCTGCCGGAACTAGGGCCTGTGTCGAAGTCGGTGCCGGGGCTTGAGTGGTTGGTTGAGGATCTTGGCGTGTCGGTGTTCGAGACATAGTGAGGTCTCCGGTATCTGGTTCAGCGACCAAGCAGAACCCGAACACCGGAGACCTCGTGGACACCCTAGCGGTGACGAGGCGGCATGACCTGACCGACGCACAGTGGGTGGCGCTGGAGCCGCTGCTGCCTGTGGGGCGTAGGCCAGGTCGACCGTCGACATGGACGAAACGGCAGCTCATTGATGGGATCCGGTGGCGGATACGGGTCGGTGCCCCGTGGCGGGACGTTCCGGAGTGTTACGGGTCCTGGGCTGCGGCGTATGCGCTGTTCCGGCGGTGGCAGCGTGATGGGACCTGGGCGAGGATCCTGACCGCGTTGCAGGCCCTCGCTGACGTGGCCGGACGTGTCGTGTGGGACGTGTCGGTGGACTCGACGGTCGCCCGAGCGCACCAGCACGCCGCTGGGGCGCGTAAAAGGGGGATCTGCAGGCCGAGCCGCCGGGCGGGGTCACGGTCGAACCGGCCGATCACGCGCTCGGCCGGTCACGGGGTGGGCTGACCACGAAGGTGCACCTGGCCTGTGAGCAGGGACAGAAGCCGCTGTCGATCGTGTTGACCGCCGGGCAGCGTGGGGACAGCCCGCAGTTCATGGCGGTGCTCGACGGGATCCGGGTGCCCCGACTCGGCGGCGGCCGGCCCCGGACCCGCCCGGACCGGGTTCTCGCTGACAAGGCGTACACGTCGAAGGCCAACCGCCGCTACCTGCGCCGACGTGGCATCAGGGCGACGATCCCGTCGAAGGCCGACCAGGACGCGAACCGGCGCAAGCTGGGGTCGAAGGGCGGCCGGCCACCGGCCTTCGACCAGCAGCGGTACAAGCAGCGTCACGCCGTGGAGTGCGGCATCAACCGCCTCAAACGCCACCGTGCCGTGGCCACCCGCTTCGACAAACTCGCCGTGCGCTACGAAGCCACCGTGCACGTCGCCGCGATCAACGAGTGGCTGTGACCGACTTCGACACAGGCCCTAGGACCGGGTCTTGACCAGGAAGGCGTACCCGATGACCTTCGTGCCGTCCCAGTTGTACATCGCGTAGCACGCCTGCGGCCTGGTCCAGGACGAGGAGTACTTCGGCCGGGCGTCGTTGCACGCCTTCAACGTCGGGTAGATCGGGCTGGTGTAGTCCGCCTGCGCGGGCGTGGCCAGGCCGAGCACCAGACCGCCGGCCACTGCGGCCGTGGCCAGGAGGCTGCGCACCCGAGGTCGACGCATGAAACTCATCTGTTCTCTCCCGTTCATCGTCCATCGTTCGATGGTTGAGCGTCGGCGTCACCTGGTCCGGGGACCGGTGACGCTCAAGATCAGCATAGGGAGGTCCCGCCACCCGGGGCCGTCCGGCTAATTGCCTTGTCGCCGCCCTGGCCCGTGTCTACCGTCGGTGGATGCTCTCGCGACTGCTGTCGGTGACCTTCGACGGGCACGACACGGCCCGCGTGGCGCAGTTCTGGGCCCGCATGCTCGGCCGGGAGGCCGTCGAGGACGCCGGGGGTCTGCTCCTGCCCGGCGGGGACACCCAGCTCGGCATCCGGTTCGCCCCGGGCGGTGTCGAGCCGACGGGGCCGTACCGCCGGATGCACCTTCACCTGACCAGCGCCAGCCACGCCGACCAGCAGCACATCGTGGCGACGGCGGTGGGGCTCGGCGCCGGTCACCTCGACGTCGGGCAGCGCCCCGAGGAGGGGCACGTCGTCCTCGCCGACCCCGAGGGCAACGAGTTCTGCGTGATCGCGCCGGGCAACGCCTTCCTCGCCGGGTGCGGCCCGCTCGGGGAACTCGCCTGCGACGGCACCCGCCAGCTCGGACTCTTCTGGAGCGAGGCGCTGGGCTGGCCGCTGGTGTGGGACCAGGACGAGGAGACCGCGATCCAGTCCCCGCACGGCGGCACCAAGGTCGCGTGGGGAGGGCCTCCGCTGGGCCCGAAGGAGGTGCGGAACCGGCACCGCTTCGACCTCGCCCCGACCGGGGGCGACCAGCACGCGGAGGTCGCCCGGCTGGTCTCCCTCGGGGCCACCCGGCTCGAGGTCGCCGCGGACGGCACCGTCGTGCTGGCCGATCCCGACGGCAACGAGTTCTGCGTACGTGGGACCTGAGCACCACGCGGCCGGGGCGGGCGGCGGATCGAGGTGACGGACTGGGGTCGGCTTCGGCACGCGTACGGCCGGGCGACCGACACCCCCGGGCACCTGGCCGCGCTGGCCTCCGGTGACGCCGAGGCCCGCGCCGACGCGCTGGACCACCTCGACGTCGCGGTGCTGCACCAGGGCTACCCGGAGACGGCCACCGCGCCGGCCGTACGGGCCGTGACCGCGCTGCTCGCCGACGGGCGAGCGCACCCGGACACGGTCGAGGCGCTGCTGGAGTTCCTCGGTGACGCCGCCCTGAGCGTGACCAGACTCGCCGACGATCGCCACGTCGCCGAGCTGCTGCCGGACCTGGCGGAGGCGGTGGCGCAGGCGTACCCGGTGGTGCTGCCGCTGCTCGCGGCGTCCCCGCCGGAGCGGGCCCTGTTCCGTGCGGAGAACCTCGTGGCGATGGCGCGGGTGTCGTCGCTGACCCACCGGCGGGAGGGCCTGGCGGCGCTCCTGCGGCGATGGCGGGCCCGCGACACCGGGGCGCGGGCGGAGTGGACGCGCCTGCTCGGTGACCTCGGCGTCGACCTCCGCGCCCGGCTCACCGACCCGGACCCGGCGACCCGGCTGCGGGCCGCGCTGACCCACGAGGACGACCCGCGCAGCCGGGCGGTGATTCTGGCCGCGCTGGCGGAGCCGCCGCCTGCGGACGTGCACCAGTTCGAGCTCGTCGCCGCCGCGATCCGCGTCGCCACCGACTTCGACGAGATCGCCGCCGCCGCGTGCCGGGTGGCCAGTCGGGACAGCTGGGCGGGCTTCGACGACGGTTGGGGCGCGTTGGTGCGCTTCGCGTTCCCGACGCCCTACGGCGAGCGCCGGCCGTTGACCGAGCCGCAGCGCGCGCTCCTGCGGGCGCTGGTCGCCAACGCCCCACTCTGGGCGCCGACCAATGGCAGCTGCGGGCTCGTCTTCACGGCGGCCGGCCTGCCGCACAGTCGGGAGGCGTGCCGCCGGCTCGCCACCTGACCCCCCGTCGTGGTGGACGACGTCATCGCGGCGGTGCCGGCCGCGACCGTGGCGCCCCGACGGGTCAGGGGCTCCCGCTGCGCCGCCACGTACGGGTTGGGCTCGCGCTGCTGGACCACCGCGTCGGCATCCACCGATCGGTTGATGCGAGCATCGACCGACCCCGGTGCCGGCCGGGCGATCCGGCAACCGCTGGCGGCGGGCGACGCTTGCCGCCATGGGGATCGTCGTCGAGGTGAAGAACCTCCACAAGCGGTACGGCGACAGGGTCGCGGTCGACGACGTGTCGTTCGCGGTCGAGGCGGGCGAGATCTTCGGGGTGCTCGGTCCGAACGGCGCCGGCAAGACGACCACGGTCGAGTGCGTGAGCGGTCTGCGTACTCCCGATCGTGGCCAGCTCACGGTGCTCGGCCTCGATCCCCGGCGGGACCGGCGCGAGGTGCGGGAACGGGTCGGGGTCCAGCTTCAGCAGCACCGGCTGCCGGACAGGCAGACGGTGGCCGAGGCGATGCAGCTGTACGGTTCGTTCTACCGGGAGCCGGCGGACGGGCGGCGGCTGCTGGACATGCTGGGGCTCGCCGGGAAACACGACACCCAGTACCGGCAGCTCTCCGGCGGTCAGCAGCAGCGGCTGTCGGTCGCGCTGGCCCTGGTGGGCAGTCCCACCGTCGCCGTGCTGGACGAGCTCACCACCGGGCTCGACCCGCAGGCCCGGCGGGACACCTGGGACGTGATCGACGAGGTGCGCGACTCCGGTGTGACGATCATCCTCGTCACGCACTTCATGGACGAGGCGGAGCGGCTCTGTGACCGGCTCGCGTTGATCGACGCCGGGCGCGTGGTCGCGCTCGACACCCCCGCCGGCCTGGTCGCGTCCGCCGCGGCCGAGCAGCGGGTGCGGTTCCGGCCGTCGACCCGCCTGGACGAGCGGCTGCTGGCCGACCTGCCGGAGGTCACCGGCGTGCGGCGGCACGGGCAGCAGGTGCTGGTGACCGGTACCGGGAACCTGTTGCAGGCGGTCACCTCGGTCCTGGCCCAGCAGCACGTCGTCGCCGAGGACCTCCGGGTCGAGCAGGCCAGCCTGGACGACGCCTTCGTCACCCTCACCCGACGGAGGCGGTCGTAGTGGCTGCGCTGTACGCGCTCACCGTCGCCGAGGCGAAGCTGTTCCTGCGGGAGCCGATGGCGGCCGTCTTCGGGGTGCTGTTCCCCACCGCGATCCTTCTCGGGCTCGGCGCTGTCCCCGCGCTGCGGGAGCCGTCGGAGGAGTTCGGCGGGGTACGGTTCGTCGAGCTCTGGGCGCCGAGCGCGCTGGTGCTCGGGCTCGGCATCGTCGGGCTGCAGCACATCCCGCTGGTGGTGGCCACCTACCGGGAGCGGGGCATTCTCCGGCGGATGTCCACCACCCCGGTCCACCCCGGCGCGGTGCTGGCGGCGCAGCTCATCGTCGCCCTGGGCGCCGCGGTCGTGGCGGCCGTGCTGCTGGTCGTCTCGGCGTGGCTGGTCCTCGACGTGCCACTGCCGCGGCACCCGTTCGGGTTCGCGGTCGCGTTCCTGCTCGGCTTCGGCGCGGTGCTGGCGGTCGGCGTGCTGATCGCCGCGGTCGCGCCGACCTCTCGGGTCGCCTCCGGGCTGGCGACCGTCGTGTACCTGGTGACGATGTTCGCCGGAGGGGTCTTCCTGCCGCGTTTCCTGCTGCCGGATGTCCTGATGCGGTTGGGCGACTACGTGCCGCCCGGGGCGCAGTCGTTGTTGGCGGGCTGGTCGGGTGATGCGGTGGCGGGGGCGTCAGGTTCGCCGCCGCTGCTGCGCCTCGGGATAATGGCGTTGTTCGTGGTCGTGGCCGGTGGTGCGGCGGCGAAGCTGTTCCGCTGGGAATGAGCCGAAGGTGCGAGCGTCGATGAGCGGTGACGCCGGCCCCGACTGGGACCGCTGGTACGAGAAGCTGCTGGTCGGGGTGCCCTGGGTGCTGCTGCCCACCTCGACGGCGATCGCCCTGGCACAGCCCGGCCGGAGCTGGCACGACCACGCGGTCACCCTGGGCCTGGTCGGCGTGTCCGCCGGGTGGGTGTACCTGGGACACACCCGGGTGCCGCGCGAGCGCCGGAAGCGGACCCTGCCGATGCTGGTCTACTTCGTCGGGCTGCTCACGCTCTGCGTCGCGCTGATGGCCCGTGACGTCATCTTCCTGCTCTTCGCCATCACCGGGTTCTTCCACGCGTACCAGCTACGACCGTGGCCGTGGGGGGTGGCGGCCGTGTTCGGTACCTCGGTCTCCATCAACACCATCGCCTCCGAGCTGCCGGCCGCGTCCGTGCAGTCGCTCGGCACCTACCTGGGGGTGATCGTGATCCAGACCGCGGCGATCAGCTCCGGCATCGTGCTGGCCGAGAAGAGCACCGAGCAGCACACGCGACGTCAGCAGATGGTCGCCCGGCTGGAGGCGGCGCTGGAGGAGAACGCCGGACTGCACGCTCAACTGCTGGTCCAGGCCCGCGAGGCGGGGGCGCTGGACGAGCGGCAGCGGATGGCCGGGGAGATCCACGACTCGCTGGCGCAGGGCCTGACCGGCATCATCACCCAGATGCAGGCGGCCCAGCGGGTCTGGCACTCGCCGCCGCAGGCGCGTGAGCACGTGAACCGGGCGTTGGCCCTGGCCCGGGAGGGCCTGGACGAGGCCCGCCGTTCGGTGCAGGCGTTACGGCCGGGCCAACTGGAGGCGGCCCACCTGCCGGAGGCGCTGGGGGACCTGGCCCGGCGCTGGGCGCACGACACCGGCGTCACCGTGCGGTTCGACGTCACCGGCGACCGGGTCGCGGTGAGCCCGGCCATCGAGGTCACCCTGTTCCGGGTCGCGCAGGAAGCGCTGCACAACGTGGTCCGGCACGCCCGCGCGTCCCGGGTGGGGCTGACCCTCTCCTACCTGACGGACGTGGTCCTGCTGGATGTGCGCGACGACGGGCGGGGCATGACCGGTGACTCGGCTCAGGGGTTCGGCCTGACGAGCATGGCGCAGCGGGTCCGGGGGGTGGGAGGTGTGATGGAGATCGAGAGCGCTCCTGGCGAGGGCACGGCGGTCAGCGTAAGGGTGCCGGCGATTTCGGTGGTGGCACCGTGATCCGCGTCCTGATCGCCGACGACCATCCGATCGTCCGTAACGGACTTCGCGGGGCCTTCGCCGGCCTGCCCGACATCGAGGTGGCCGGCGAGGCCGCCAACGGCCGGGAGGCGGTGGACGAGGCGGTGCGGCTGCGTGTCGACGTGGTGCTGATGGACCTGCGGATGCCGGAGATGACCGGTGTGCAGGCGATCGCCGCCCTCGCCCGGACCGCGCTCCCGATCCACGTCCTGGTGCTCACCACCTTCGACAGCGAGACCGACGTGCTGCCGGCGGTGGAGGCGGGCGCCACCGGTTACCTGCTCAAGGACACGCCACCCGAGGAGCTGATCCGCGCCGTCCGGGCCGCCCATCGCGGTGAGTCCGTCCTCGCGCCGTCGGCCGCCGGTCAGCTCATGGGCCGGGTCCGCAGACCGACCGGGTTGGCGCTGAGCAGTCGGGAGCGGGAAGTGCTCCACCTGGTCGCCGACGGCGCCTCCAACCGGGAGGCGGCGAGGCTCCTGTTCATCAGCGAGGCGAGCATCAAGACGCATCTGCAGCACATCTACGACAAACTCGGCGTCCGGGACCGGGCCGCCGCCGTCGGTGAGGGCTACCGGCGCGGTCTGCTCCGGTAGCGGCCCGTCCGCCGGGCGTGTCCCGTCACCGCGCCCGCCGGCCCGGTTCACCGGCGGTCGTCGACGAACTGCCGGGCCAGGGCGACCGGCGAGATGTCGTACTCCTCCTCGACGGTGCGGGCCACCAGGTGACAGAGCAGATAGCGTTGGGTCGGCACGATGCCGATCCGGCTCAGGTGGGAGTAGAGCTGGTTGATGGCCAGCCGGTGGCAGCGGAACCAGACCTGCGACAGCACCTCCCTGCGGTGGGCGGTGGTCTCCCGGAGGATGTCGTGGAACTCGATCCGGTGCCGGAGCTCCATGTCCTGCTGGTCGAGGTGGTCGAGGTCGATCGCGCCGCTGGTGAACAGCGGCTCGGCCAGCGCCTTCTGGCGTCGGACGATCTCCAGCCACGCCTCGACCAGGGGGTCCGGTCGGCTCCCCTCCACCGTGGCCCGGGTGGCGTGCAGCCGGTCGCGCAGCGCCGGGCGGTGGCGGTGGTAGCGCTCGTCGAAGGTGCTGCGGACGGCGTCGGGGTCGGCGGTGTACCCGAGGAACGACTCGACGTGCGAGCGGAACGACAGGTACCCCCGGGAGATCGGCGGGACGCTGAGGTGGCCGAAGGCGAACATCAGGTCCAGCGCGTGCCCGACCCGGTCCACCGCGCCGCTGCGGACGGCGGCCAGGGTGTCGACGGTCAGGGCGGTGCTGCGGGCGTACCCGTCGGCCAGCAGGTCCGCCAGGGCGGGGCTGTCCAGCACGTGCCGGCGGTCCTCGTAGGGTTCGAACTGGACGGTGTTGTCGGGGTACCAGGGGGTGAGGGCGCCGTGGTCGGCCTCGCGGACGGCGAGCCGCCGGTGCGCCGCCAGGTGCTCGTCCTCCCGCAGGGACGCCGTGGACGGGTTGTCCCGCAGGTAGGCGGTGAGGTCGCGCTGCGCGGTGGGGCGCACCACCTCGGCCCAGAGCCGCGGGGTGGTCCGCAGGTTGATCCGCAGGTGGGGGCCGCGACGCCAGTGCCGGAGCAGGTGGGGCTGGTCGACGACGTCGGCGAGCGCGGTCAGCAGGGGGCGGACGGCGTCCAGGATCAGGCCGTCCTTGTTCTCGGCGTGGTACCGGATCTGGATGCTGTGCCAGCCGGGTTCCTCCCGGTGCGGCGGGGTGCGCGTCATGAGGTCTCCTGTTCAGGGGGCGGTTCACCGAGGTCGGCGCAGGCGGCGCAGACGAGGTAGTGCAGCTGGGTCTCCTGGTCGACGCCGAGTCCCAGCCGGTTGCAGAGCAGGTGCACGCAGCGCAGCAGCACGACGAGCAGTCGCTGCTCGTCGTGGGTCGGCCCGGTGCCGGCGGCGAAGCGGGTGGCCACCGCCCGCAGGTCGGGGTGGAAGTCCCCGGCCCGGCGCAGGTCGGTCAGTTCGGTGCGGAGCCGGTGGATGGAGTCGGACCACGCGGCGGCGAGCGGATCCGGATCCTGCGGCGGTGGTGGGCCGGGTGCCGGCGGCCAGCAGCCGGACACCAGTCGCCGCAGCGCCGCCCGTTGCCGCTGGTAGCTCTCCCGCCGTGGCCCCCAGCCCTCGGCGGGTTCCCAGGAGGACCGGGAGCGGGTCAACAGGTGTGCCAGTCGGTGCCGGTCGGGTTGCCAGGCGGCGAGCGCCGAGGCCAGGGCGAGCACCGCCAACCGTGACCGGTGCTGCGGTGCGCGGTGCGCCAGGACCGACAGGGCGAGCCGGCTGGAGTCGGTGAAGTGGCGTTCGACGGCCCGGGTCGCCGCCCGGCCGCCGAAGACCGGGTACTCGGGGTGGTAGGGCACGGCCTCCACCACGTCGGGTGGGCGGATCCGCCGGTCGTGGTCGGCCAGGCCCTCGCGCCGGGCGTACCGTTCGGCGAGGGCCGCGTACCGCCCGGCCGGCGCGGAGGGTGGGGAGGGGAACCGGGCCAGGTGCCTCTCCAGGGCCGACCGGGCCCGTGCGGCGACCTCGGTCGAGTGCTCCGTACGGGTCGGTAGCAGTCGGAGCCGCAGGTGCGGCCCGCCCTCCCAGTACCGGATGAAGAAGAACTGGGCGAGCCGGCCGTCGGTCTGCAACGAGGCGACCAGCGGGGCGACCGCTCCGGTGATCAGCCGGGTGTGGTCGCCGTGGTGGAAGGCGTGCAACGACAGCCAGGTCGGGGGCGGGGTCACGCGGGGCCGATCTCGACGACGTACTCGGTCACGTGCCTGCCCTCGGGGCCGAAGCAGGGGGCGTCGGCGAGCTGCGGCAGGGCTTCCGTGAAGACCAGGACCGAGCCCGGCTCGCGGAGGAGGCGCTCGAAGAGGCGGACCAGCAGCATGTTGGCCAGGTCGAGGTAGATCGGCTTGACCGGCACCGGCGGGGTGTCCGGCGGCGCCGGCCCGGTCGCCGTCACGTACGTCCGTTGGGGGATCCGGTGGTCGGTGAACCAGGCGGCCAGGGTCAGCAGGTACCCGGCGTCGTCGACGCCCTTGGCGCGGCGGGGCACGAGGTCGGCGCGGACCCGCCAGGAGGCCCGGGAGACCGTCACCCGGCCGATCGACAGTCGGGGGTGCCGCCGCACCGCCCCGGGCTGGTGCTCCGGGGTGCCGGCGAAGATTTGGGCGGTCGGGGCGGCGGCGTTCGGCACGTCACCGAAGAGGTGGATCAGGAAGCGGGCGAGTCGGGGGAGTCGGCTCCCGGCCATCATGCCGGTGTGGGCGATGCGGACCTCACGGTCGTCGCTGCGCCGCCGCAGGCGCAGACTCCGGGTGGTCCCGTCGGGTGTCACGACCAGGTCGTCGAGGGCGATCCGCCGCTGCGGGGGGCGGGCGCTCACCGTGCCCGGGTGGCTGATCTCGAAGTCCACCGCCGGGGAACGCAGGTTGACGTTGCTGCCGAAGAGTCCGGTGATCTCGGCGAGGTAGCCGGCCGGGTCAGGCGTCGGTGTGGCCCCGAGCAGTTCCCCGGGGTCGGCGCCGGCCGGTGCGGCCTTCGCCAGCAGCCGGTGCACCCGGCTGCGGACGGCTCCGTGGCCGGCGCCGACGCCGTTGAGCACGAGCCGGAGCCCGTCGGTCGCGGGCACCTGCTGGACGAAACAGGCCAACGCCGGGGCGGGCCGTACCCAGGGCGGCCACCCGTCCGCCAACGCCCGCACCCGCGCCGGGTCGACGGTGACGCCGTGCGGCGGGCTCTCCGGGCCCGCCCAGAGGGCGGCCAGCGCCTCGTGCCGTAGCCGGTGCAGCCGCCGTACCTCGGCGAGGGTGCTGCGGGCCGGGTCGGGTGGCTCCCCCGGGCGGAGCAGCAGCAGCCCGGCGAGTTCCGCCACCGCTGTGCCCGGTTCGGCGTCGACGGCCAGCCGGGACAGCTCCCGGTGCAGTTCGAGCAGACCGACCCGGCTGTCCGCGCCGTACCGGTCGACGACGACCCGGTGGGCCACCAACCGGACGACGGTCGAGTGCTGGAAGAGGGCCAGGAGTCGGTGGATCACGTGCAGGTCGGCTACTGCCGGGCGCCACCGGGCCCCGCCGAGGCGGACCGGCTCGGCGGTGAAGACGGCGTTCTCGCGGAAGAGGTTCCGGGCCGGCAGCGGTGTGTCACCGGCGGGGCCGTGCACCGCCTGGAACTCCGTCCGGATCCGACGGTGCAGCTCCCGGCGGCGGGAGGCGTCGGTGCCGGGGGCCGGGTAGGCGTGGAGGGCGTCGGCGAGGGCCCGTAGCGGACCGGCCGCCGGCGATTCCCGGCCGAGCCAGACGCGCAGGTCATGCAGGTGGTCGGCAGCCTGGTCGGCGAAGGGCGGTTGGATCTCGAAGAGTCCGACCTCCACCAGCCGGCCGAACGTCACGGCGGCGTCACCGGCGAGGCGGCGCCCCACCTCCGCGAGGGGTGCTCCGGCGCCGACGGCGTCGATCGCCGTGCGGACCGGCGGGGTGAGCAGCAGGCCCTGGATGCGCTCGCGTCGCGGGTGGGCGAACCAGATCCGCCCGTCGGCCACGTCGGCGGCCGGGGTGGTGACCACCACGAGCCGGCCGGCGGCCGCACCGTCGGCGAGGCGGCGGGTGAGTGCCTGGAGCAGGGGTACGTTCGGCTCGACGACGCTGCGCCAGGCCCACCGGCCGGTGGGTTGCACAGCGGTCGGCACGTCGGACCACCGGCACAGTCCGCTCATCATAAAGGTGGCCTGCGGGCTGGTCTTGGCCACCGTCCGGGCCAGGTACTTCGCCAGCCGCAGCGCCACCTGGGCGCGGGGTGGGATGCCCTCGGGCTGGTCGCGCCACCGCAGCAGCGCGTGCAGCAGATCCTCGCTGGACTGCAGCAGTCCGAACTCGAAGACCTCGGTGGCGCTCCAGCGGCGCAGGGCCCGCAGGCTCCGGGTCTGCTCGGCGTCGAGCAGGTCGGGAAGCTGCCGGGTCAGCGCGGCCGAGCGGGTCAGCTCGACGGTCCAGTCGGTCAGGTCGGCGCGGAAGCGCGCGGGCAGCAGGTCGGCGTGGCGGCCGGGCCAGGCCCGGTGGCCGGGCCTACGGCGGTTGTGCAGGGCCCGCCGCAGGGCCACCAACTCCGGCCGTGCTCCGGCGAGGGCCGGGTCCGCGATGAACCCGTGGACCTCGTCGGCCAGCCTGGCGCCGGCCTCGGCCACGCGGCGACGGCTGGCGAGGACGGCCTGGACCATCGCCCAGGACGCCGGTACGGCGGTGTCGTCCAGGGCCCGGGTGGGGAGCGCGGCGACCCGTACGACGACGACGGGGCCGGTGGAGGCGGTGGGCGGAGCGGGCACATGAACCTCGCACGGGGACGGGTCGGTCTCGGCGGTGTCCGGTCTGACGGCTCCGGCGTGACCGGGTGGCACGCCGGAGCCGCCTGGGCTCAGATCAGCCAGCTTCCGAGCCAACCGGAGGCGCCGACCTCGGTGTTGCCGAGGCCGCCGACGCTCACGGCGGCGAGTTCCTCGTCGATCGCAAGGTCGAGGTTGACGATGTCGAGATCGGCGAACTCGGTCGTCTCCGTTACCACGGTGTCCATGACGGACTCCCTTCCCGGACCACCCACCGTGGGTGGTCTCGAATAGATGCCACGGGCAGCCGTTCGACGGTGTCCGTTGATGTGTCTGCCGTGACGGATGCGTCCGCTCCGGTCGCACGCATCACCGCGTCCCGGCTCGCCGTCGAGCCCGAGGGGCGTCAGCTGTCAGGGGCGGAACCGGTCAGCGGCGCGGATCTGGTGATCTCGTCGGTCTGGGCGTCGGCGCCTGCCGGAGCCGGCCGGGCTCAGATCAGCCAGCTCCGCCCGAAGTGGCCGGACGCGCCGACCTCGGTGTTGCCGAGGCCGCCGACGCTCACGGCGGCGAGTTCCTCGTCGATCGGAAGATCGAGGTTGACGATGTCGAGATCGGCGAACTCGGTCGTCTCCGTCACCACGGTGTCCATGACGAACTCCCTCCCCAGGTCACCCACTGTGGGTGACCCTGCAAGTTCCCACAGTAGTCAGTAGACGATAATCATCGATGTCGCGGCGGTTACGGATGCGTCTGCTCCAGCCGCCCGCGCCGGCCGGCGCGGGCGCGGCACCTACCGCAGACCTGTACGAGGCCATCGAGCGTGTCGTCGCCCGAAGGTCACCGGATGCTCCTCGCGCGGCACCGGTGCGCCAGGGCTGGCCGGTGCGAGCGTGGTCGAGCGCCCGCCAACGGGCACGACCATGCGAGAGCCACCCGACCGACCGCTACACCCAGGGTGATGTGACATAAACCCCACGTGTCGGTGTCGGGGTGCCCTGATGGTGGCCGCCGGGTGGGTGCCCGCCGCCGGGGGAGAGGCCGGCCCGGCCGGCCCCTCGCGCCGGCGGGTGGTCCTCCAGCGACCGGGTGACGGAAACACGTCAGGTGACTGTCACCGTGTGGTTCCGAGTGGTGGCGTGCGGTGACTAGCGTGGTGGCATGGCCTCGGTGAGAGAGCGCGGCGGTGTTCCGCCGATCGACCGGGAAGAGGTCCGGTTCCGCGTCTGGGTGGCGGTCGCGTCCGGCGTGCTCGCCGCCATCGTCCTGACCTGGGCCGGGCCTCGTCTGTACGCGGAGTCGGAAGCGTACTCCGCGTATCGTGCGGGCAGGCTCGTGCAGAAGCCGGCGACCGTCTTCGAGATCAACTACTCCGTCGGCACCGGGGGCCCCTACAGCGGCACCAGCGTGTCGCAGAAGGTCCGGTATCTCCCGTCCAGCGGCGGCGAGCGTACGTCCTCGACGGAGGACGGATATGCGTCCGTCAAGGTCAGTGAGGGGCAGGCCGTCGAGCTGGGCCTGTGGGACGAAAAGGTGATCAGCGTCGACGGCCAGTACGTGCGCGACCCGTGGACGCCGGGAGCTCTGGCGGTGTCCACGCTGCTGCCGCCGGCGTTCGTCCTCATGGTGCTGCAGTTCCATGGGCTGTGGAGGCTGCGGACGGATCGGCCGAAGCACCTGTTCGGTAGGACCCGCAGCCGTGGGTACGCGCTGGCCGCCCTCCTGTCGGCCTTCGTGACCGGCCTCGTCGCGGCGGTCGTCGGCGGCGCTCTGTGGTTGCCGGCGCAGGCATTGGTGGCGAGCGCCCTGGCACCGCTCGCGTGGTACACACTGCGGGAGACTATCGACCGCCGTGCCGACCGACGCGGGCAGCACCGACCGACGTAGCCGTCAGCACCAGGGCTCCATGATCACGACGGCCGCCGAGGGGACGAGGGCCCGCGACTCCGGCCCGGCTCGTTCCTAGACTGCGGCGGTGAGATACGACGAACTCGAAGCCGCGATACGACACCTGATCGACACGACCGGCGACGAGCGGCTCCGCGTCTTCGGGGCCGAGACGGTGGCCCTTCTCGTCCGCGACGAGCGGCTGCTCGACATCGCCGCCGAGGGTGAGCTCGACGAGGACGCGGTGGCGGCGCTCACCATCGCCCGGCAGGACGTCCGGACGGCCGACGCGGGCGAGCTACGGGAGCTGATGACGCGGATCGACGACGGTGTTCTCACCGACGGCGACATGGACCCCGAACTCCTGATCACCCTAGCCGCGCTCGAACACTGGACGACGTACCTGGAGACCGGCCGGCGCGGCGAACTCTACGAACTCGCCCTCCGCTCCGTCGAACAGGTCGACTTCCAGGTCTCACCCGATCTCGGCGACTTCCTGGCCGCACCCGAGATGGCCGCCGAGTACGAGCGGATCCAACGGCTGCTCACCCCGTAGGGGCAGGGGCCACCGGGTGCCGGCCGGCGCCGGACAGCTGATCAGCGAGCCGGTTGGGCGGACGCGCGCAGCGCGGCGGCCAGCCACTCGTACGGGAACCGCTCCGGCGGCACGTCGTTCACGGCGGTGACCAGCGCCATGTACCGGTCGAGCGGTCCTGCGGGGTCCGGCGGCGTACGGTCCCACTCCGCGCCGGCCAGCATGTGGTCGGCCGTCTCGATCCGGAACTCGGGGGTGTCCGGTATCCCGGGGTTCTCCGGGGTCGCGAAGATGCCGGTCAGCCACCCGATCCACCGGTCGGCGACCTCCCGCCCTCGTGGCGAGTCCGGCGGCACCCCCTCCCGCGCCGCCTCCATCGCCGCCTCACCGATCGGGGTGGCCGCCTCCAGCGAGTCCAGCATCGGTGCCGAGGACATCAGCGGCCCGGCCCCGGTGGTGCACGCCTCGTACAGCTCCCGGCGGACGGCCTGCCGGAACTCGGGATCCCGGGCCAGCTCGGCCAGCTCGATCCACGCCTCCAACTGGGCCGCCGTGGGATGGTCGGGCAGCTCCGGTCGGGCCCTGCCCCACCATTCGACCATCCGCGTCGGCGGTTCCCAGCCGGTGGAGACCTCGGTCCAGAACTCGTCGATCAGCCGGTCACGTTCCTCGTCCGTCATGCCGGCCAGCTTGTGCATCAGCGTGACCTGCCCGGCCGTGGAGTCCTGCCGCAGGATGGTCGACAGCACCGCGCGGCGGCTGCGCAGCCGCGCCTCCTGCCGGGCCAGCAGGGCCAGGTGGGTGGCGGCCAGGTCACGTAGGGTCGCCTCGCCGGCCAGCACCTGCCGGATCTCGTCCAGGCTGGCGTCGAGTTCCCGCAGCGTCCGGACCAGCTCCAGCCGGGCGATGGCCGACACGTCGTACAGACGGTGACCGGCCGGGGTGGTGGTGACCGGCATGACGACCCCGGCCTCCGCGTAGTACCGGACGGCACTGACGCTCAGGCCGGTCCGCCGGGCGACATCCCCGATGGCGTACAGCTCGTTCATGTCCACGACGCCCATGATGCGATCTCAAGCCGCTTGAGACACAAGCCGACTCACCCAGGAATCGTCCTGACCCGCCGCCGCAAGCGAGGCGTCCGAAAGGCGAGGCTGGGAGACGTGGCCGGTATCAGGAGCGGGCCGGGCCTGTCTGGTCGTCGATGCGCTGTCGCTCGGCGTCGCGGAGGTTCTGGTAGTACTCCGTCCTGGGCTGGTCGCCGAGTCTGTCGGCGGCATCGGTGGCGGCCTGCAACACCACCAGGGGTAGTCCAGGCACCTGGACCGCCTGCCTGTCCGCCTCGACGAAGACCACCTCGGCCAGCGTGCGGTCTGCTGCACCGGCCAGGAGGAACAGCTCCTGCACGTACATCCGCCCCAGGCCCGCCGTCGTCCAGCCGGCCACGCCGTCGAGGACTCGGCGGCACTCCCGCAGCGCCTCCCACGCGGCATGGTGGTCGCCGGCCTGGCGTTCCAGCTGGGCCAGGGACTGCCACGCCGACGCGGACGCCCACGGACTGTCGGCGAACACCAGGCTCTCCCGCTGCGCCACGGCTGCCTCCGCGAAGGCACCCAGATCCGCCAACCAGTACCGAAGCTGGCTGAGCGTGCTCTTGTCGCGCTGGCGACCGGATGCCCACCGGTCCAGCCACCGGCGGGCGAGCGGGCCGTCACCGATCAGTGTGGCGCGGTGCACCCAGCACAGCGGATCCTCGGCGCTCGGGTCGGCTGGGAAACGCAACCGCTTCCTCTGCCGCCATTGCGCCATGTCCTCCTCGGACACGGCCGGCTGGCCATCCCCGGTCAGCAGGCGGCCCAGCACATCGTTTCGGCCGGTGTGCTCACTGGCGCGAACGACATCGACGGTGGCTCGCACCCCGGCAGCGAACAAGTGCTCAACGTCGTAGCCGCACCATGTGTCGAAGTTGGCCCGCTTGATCTCCCAGTGCAGCCACACGTCCTCCACCCACTGCTGCTCGGCGAGCAGAAAGCCGGCCAGCTCGGTCTCCTCGCTGAGCCCCTGGAACGGCGCCTCACCTCGGCATATCGCCTCCTGCTCGGCCATCCACCGCACCAGCGGGAGATCCTCTGCCCGCCGGTCGTACTGCAACGCCCACAACACCATCGCCCGCCGCGCGGCGTGACCGTCGTAGTCGTAGCCGTCGGCGCCCGTGGCCCGCTCATAGCGCAGCTCCTGCCACACGGTCGACGAACTCCGCATCCGGTCCAACTCATGCCGCGCAGCCTCCATCACCGGCTAACGATCTCACCACCAGTGATGTCGACTCACGCTGGCACGCGCCGTCGTCGAGCAGCACGCAGTCCTGCCGCGCGGCGCCTGTCACCGGGGGACATCGTTTCCTCGTCGCTCACCTGCTGCCGACGGTCATGTCGCGCCTGCGGCTGCGAGTAGCGCTTCCGTCTCGGCGTGGCCGTTCCGACTGGTCCATTCGAGGGGCGACAAGCCGCTGCCGTGGTCCTCGCGGAGGTTCGGATCTGCGCCCCGTGCGAGAAGTTCGCGGACGACATCGGAATGCCCCCACGCTGCGGCTGCTGTCAACGGTGTCCCCTCATCGCCGCGTCCACTTTCGAGGTTCGGGTCCGCGCCGGCAGCCAGGAGGATCCGTACCGCCGCACGCTCGTTCTGTACCGCGGCCAGGTAGAGGGGGGTGGTGCCGTCCCGGTCTGCCGCATTCGGGTCTGCCCCCGCGCGCAGCAGCGCCAGCACGGCCGAGGGATCGCCACGCAGCAGCGACGCCATCAGCCGAGCGGTGAGCTTCTTGCGCTGCCGGACGTTCACCGGTGTCAGGGTAAGCGGCGGGATTCGTCACGGGCGCCGCGCCGGGCCCGTGGGTACCCACCGACGCCGCTTCGGCGAGCGGACGGTAGAGATTCCCCACCGGGGGCCATCTCGTGCTCTGACCACGACCTGCGCTACGGGCGGATCCGCGAAACCTCGACCGGCCCCGACGGCCTTCTCGCCGCCTACCTGGCCTTCGGGACGTCGCCAGCACTCGGGGCTCTGCGGGGACGAGCATGTTCATCCATCGGCGATCAGGCCGGCGGATGTGGTCGATCAACGAAAGCGATGCGTGTCCTGGTGCTCGTCTGCAGCACACGCCCCGGCGCACTCGGCCCCGCCGTGGGGCAGTGGCTGATCGAGGCGATCACCCCTCGTGCCGCAGAGCTCGGCGTCGAGCTCGTGCCGGTGACCCTCGGCGATCTGAACCTGCCGTTCCTGGACGAAGAGGAGCATCCGTCGTCGGGCGTCTACCGGCACGAGCACACCCGGCGGTGGAGCGCGATGGTCGACGCGGCGGACGGGTTCATCGCGGTCACGCCGGAGTACAACTACGGGATGCCGGCGACCCTGAAGAACGCGGTGGACTACCTCAGCCGCGAATGGGCGTGGAAGTCGATCGGTTTCGTCAGCTACGGCAACACGTCGGCGGGCACCCGGGCGGTCCAGCACGCGAAGCAGGTGGAACCTCGACCTCTATCGCGGCGAGGGCTACCAGCCGATGCCGCTCGCCGGTCCTGACGGAACCACCTGCCTTGCCAAGGGCCTGTCCGTCAGGCAGCGCTGACGCTGCCGGTCGCTGCGGGACGTACGCCGGATCCAGCCGCCGCCCGTGCCCCGCCCGCCGGTCGGTCGTGGTCGGGGCGGCCCGGTCTGCGCCTGGCGTCCTCGCCGGTCGACGACGTCCGCGGACCAACGGTGCCGTCCGCGTCACCCACCCTCGGCGTGGGCCACCTTCTCACGCGTCGGTTGCGACCGCCGCGAGCGCGGCGTGGGGCCGATGCGTGCCGTCGCCGGGCCGCCGTAGGTGCGCGACCGGTGTGAAGCCGGCACGGGAGAGCCGCTCCGCCAGGTCGTCGACGGGCCAGCGGTAGGCGGTCGTCACCTTGTGGTCGAAGGTGCTGACCTCGTCGCCGTCGAAGAAGCCGACCACCAACCTGCCCGCCGGGGCCATCGCCCGCCGGAACTCGCCGAGCACGTCACCGAGATCCTGCGGCGGTAGGTGGATCAGCGAGTACCAGGCCAGGATGCCGGCGACGGTGTGGTCCGCCACGTCGAGTTTCTCCATCGACCCGAGGTGGTACGTGCCGTCGGGATGGGTCGCCTTCGCGTGGGCGATGAACTCGGGCACCATGTCGATGCCGTGGGCGTCGACGCCGAGCGAGCGCAGGTGACCGGTGAGGTGGCCCGGTCCGCAGCCCAGGTCGAGCACCGGGCCTGACCGCTGCGTCAGGTGCCGCCCGATGAACGCGAGGTCGTCGACGTGGACGTGCCGGCTCGCGCCGAACAGGTCGATGTAGAGGTCCGCGACGGACGCGTATGCCTGCCTGACGTGCGCCAAGTCCACCATGAGTGACCCCCCGAGGTCGAACGCCTCCTGGCCGGGTATCCCGCCGAGGAGGAGACTGCGGTTGTCCCCATCTGTTCGGTAGGCGGGAGAGTTCCCCGCCGCCTACCGGACCCGGGCCAGTCCGAGGAGAGCACGGGCGCTGTACCAGTCCTCCGCATGGCGGAGGTTCCGAATCGAACAGAATAGAAGGAAGCGCCCGCATGGCCTCGGCTGCCGCCGACTACTCAGGGATCAGCTCACTGAGCCGATCCAGTGTATAGATCTCCGATCCGTCCGGCAGATCCCCGGGCGCGTCGATGCCGATGAACGTGACCGGCTCCTGCGGCAACCGGCCGTCCCACATCGTCACCTCGGCCCGTGCGCGCCACCGGTCGACGAGGTAGGACATCGTCAGGTGTCGCCGCTGCACCAACGCCCGTACCCGGTCGGCCGTGGTGAAGGTATTGTCCTCCACCCGGTTGAACGACGGCATACCCGGCAGGTACAGGTGCAGCCACACGGCCTGCCAGCCCTGCTCGCCCCTGGCGAACACCACCGGCAGCGCGACCCGGCCCTGGCCGCGCAACTGCGACCGGGCCCGTACGGTCCGGGCGTCGAACGGCGTGCCCTGCTGGTCCCGCGTCCGGGTCTGGTACCCGAACATCGACTCGGCGACCTCGTCGAACGACTCACCCGCGTAGATGTAGACCTGCGGCACCACGTAGTGCCCGGGAAGCGTCAGCGGCACGTCGATGAACTCGGTGGCACCGTTCGCCGCGTCGGTGACGTCGCCGGAGTACACCACACCCTCGTGGCGGTGGTTCGTCCAGGACACGTGACCCGCGGTGTGGAACTCGTCGTCGAGCAGCAGCACGGACAGGTCGTAGTCGGTGCGACGGCTGGTCTGGCGCCAGTAGGTGAAGAAGCGCAGCAGCTCACCGGAGACCGACCCCCGCGAGCCCCTCGGCAGCACCGCGAATCCGCCTTCGGTCGCCTTGCCCGACAGCGGCAGGGCGACGTCGAGCACCGCCGGGTCCACCACCACCGGTCGCGGCGACTCCGGTAGCCGGGCGCTGATCTCCGCGTCGAGCCGCGCCGACACCTCGGCCACCAACCCGGCGGGCAGCGGCGGCCGCCGGTCCGGCCCGACACACGCGCCCCGCGAGCGGTTCACGTACACCCGGGCGGAGGCGGGCGTCAGCCGGTTGTCGACGTGCTCCCGCAGCGAAAACAGCACCCGGCCGGACGCCGAGCCGAGCGCTCCGGTGACGGCGTCGAGCACGACGCGCTGCTCCGCCGCCGACGCCAGCCGCAGCAGCCGGTCCGCGGATCGCAGGAGCAGACCCGGCGCAGCCGACAGCACCGACGCGGCGGGGCCGATGGCTCCGGTACGGATCGCCGCCTCCGCCCGACCGGCGAGGGTGCGTACCCGCCGCTCGCCCCGTGCGACCGTGAACACCTCCCGTGCGTGCGGCCACTGGTCGTACTCGTGCGGGTGCAGCCGCTCGCCGAGCCGCTTCCACCGTTCCGCGTGGCGCACGACGTCTGCGAGCTTGTCCTGGTTCGCGCCGACGACCTCGTTCAGCGCGGCCAGCAGGATCCGCCGCTCCCGGCGCGGGAAGGCCCGGAACCGCGTGGGTGCCCCGAGGGAGACGTCCCCGCCGGAGACGTGGCAGGCGAGGCGCAGCACGTCGGTCGTCGTGTCCACGGCGACCAGCGGCCGGCCGAGGACCAGCCGGACCCCGTTGAGCACCGCCCGGTTCTCCCGCACCGGGATCTCGGCCGGCTGCACGTCGTCGAGGCAGGCGACGGCGAGCTCGCTGAGGATCGCGAGGTCCGCCTCGCCGTGGGGGGTAGCGCTGCCGGCCAGGGCCAGGTAGAGCCGCGCCGCCTCCACCTCGACGGTGTCGCCGAGACCGAGCACTGTCACCCGGTCACCGGCCGTGGCCAGCAGTTCGTCGTGTGCGGCCAGCAGCTCGGCATACGTGTGCTGGTAGGTGCCGTAGCCCGGCAGGTCGAGCAGGTTCACCCCGCCGGAGGTGGCGGCGTCGCGCAGGTACCCGTCGGTCGCGGTGCCGCCGTCGGTGAGCACGGCCGCCCGGAGCCGGTCCGTCCAGAACTCGACGGTGTCCGGCACGTCGTCGGGGAAGCCGACGAAGTAGGAGTTGTGCTGGACGTGGTCGCCGACGAGCTCACGCACCGCGGACACGACCGTGGCGGCGAGGTCCATCGCCGGCGCGGGGGCCAGGCCGCCGACGTGCTCCAGCAGGGCCGACGAGGCCGAGAACCCGACGTCGAGCAACGCCGCGTCCAGTTGGCGGGCCACCGGCGCGCCGTCGCCGGCCGCGCCGGTGCTCGCCGGCACCCGGAGGGTCTTCTGGATGATCAGCTTCTCGATCACGTGGTCCTCCGTTCCTGGCCGACGCCGCCGGTTGCCGGTCCGCGGCTACGGCACAGTGGGTCGCCGGGGACTCGAACCCCGAACCCCTCGATCCAGCAAGGAGAAGGAAGCGCGTCCATGACCGCACCGGCGGAGGGCGGACGCGCTACTCGTCGAACGCTCTGCCTTTGAGCTAGCGACCCAGGTGTCGATCATCGCACCGGCCGGACGGGCACGGCCAGCGGGTTTCGGTGCCCCTGCCGCGATGATGGCCGGCGCGCCGCAGCGAGCGGCTCCAGCAACTCCAGGCTGGCCGGACTTCCGGAAGTACCTGCCCCAGCTTGTCGGGTGGCCCGACCCCGCGCTGGAGCGCTTCCGGCGACGTCGCCGTTGACGGTGAACGGCCCTTGCGGCGACCCTGGCGCGTGCGCAGTCTGGCGGGCCTACTCCGAGGTTAACTGCTGCGCCAGCCGATCCATGCCACCCCTGATCAGGTGCCCGTAGTCGTCATCGCCGAGCGCGCTGATCCCCGCCTGCGCATGCTGGAGGTGTTCGCGGGCGCGGGTGAGGTCACCGAGCCTGCGGTAGCACTCACCCAGGTTGAGGTGCAGCGACGGATACAGGCCCGCCACCGACATCGGCACCCCGGCCTGCGCGACCCGGGCATCGGTGAGCGAGCCGGCCGCGGTCAGCGCCCGCTGGTCCCAGACCAGCTCCTGGTGGACGTCGTCCTGCACGTCGGCCATCGAGTGCGCGAGGACGCACACGTGCAACGGATCGCCTCGCTCTCCGTCGATGTCGTCCCAGATCTGTGCGAAGACGTCGCGAGCAGCCTCACGCTGGCCCTGCAGATGGTGCAACTGCACGCCGTGGTTGATGCGGGCGAGAGTTTCATCGATGATCATCGCCTGCTCCTGTGTGGGCTCGTCTCGCGATGACGCCCTGGATCGTACGTGCCTCGGCACGACGGCAGGGGCGATCGTGGCGTGGGCGATTGTGGTGGCCGACGGCACGCCCCGTCGGTGCGCGTGGTGCCCGCTCTGGACCGCGCCGACGCCCGGACCCTGGTCACCGCCCATGCCGCGCATCGACCGGTCGATTCCGGAAGCCACCGTGGGATGCTGGGCCGGATGGTCACCAGAGCAAGGGGAACGCGGGTGGACGCCGACTACTACCACGCTGACACCGAGGACGGCGACCACATCGGCGACCCCTCAGAAGACGCCCTGTTCATGCTGATCGAAGGACTGAATCAGCGCGACAACACCTTCGTCGCGATCAACCCCGCCGACGAGGACTCAGCCTGGTACGCGTCCGTCTCACTGCTCGACGACGGCACCTACGAAGTCGAACGCCATGATCCCCACCAACGCCACCACGACCGTACGGTCGAGAACGACCCCAACCGCATCGCCAGGGATCTCACCATCTGGCTGGCCGGCCGCGACTACCCCGACCGGCCAGCCTGAGCACCACCCAAGCCCCGATGTCGATCAGGGCCCGGAGCAACTCGGTTAGGCCGTCCGGTCCGGGGCGTTTCGTTCGTCCACGTGATGCGCGCTTTCACCCCGCCCACCGCAGCCTGGATGCCGTCCCCACACGTCTGGGGTGGATCCGCAGGCCCGGACCTACGACCTGGACCCGGCCGTGCGTGATCTGGGCGACGGGGACGATCCGCTCGGCGCGTCGGCGCCGCTCGGCTTCGGGCGGGGCACCCGGCGCGGGTTGATCAGGATCAGTGTCGTGAGCACGGCGGTCGCGGACAAGGCAGCACAGGTGACCAGCACGGCCCGGGTGCCGTCGGTGACGGCCTGTGGGCCTGCGCCGCCGTGGGCCGTGAAGATCGTGCCCAGAACGGCCGTGCCGACGCCCGCGCCCACAGCGGCGAGAGTGGAGATGGTGCCGGCGACCATACCGACTCGTTCGGGCGCGGTGACGTTCACCGCGACGGCCATGACGGGTGCTCCGGCGATCCCGCCGCCGGCTCCCCACGCCAGCAGCGGAACGAGGAGGAGCCACCAGGGCGTTCCGGGAGTGATGATGAGCGCGAGGGCGGCCAGTCCGGCGGCCTTGAGCGCGTAGCCGAGGCCGATCACCAGGCCAGGCGCACAGTAACTCAGCATCTTCGAGCCGATCAGGCCGGTGATCATTTGCGCGATGAAGACCGGCGTCATGAGCAGACCGGCGGTGGTGGGGCTGAGGTCGAGGGCGTCAGCGAGGTAGAGCGCGAGGTAGACGGTGCCGCCGATGGTCAGCACCCGGGAGAGCAGCACCGCCAGCGCCGCTCCGGTGAACGCGGGGCGGGCGAACATCCGCAGTTCCAGCGTGGGTGACGGTACACGGAGTTGCGCGGCGAGGAATCCGAGCAGCGCCAGGACGGCGCCGGCCAGCAGTGTGGTGTCGTGGCTGTCCCAGGTCGTAGCGGGTCGGAGCAGGAGCGTGGTGGCCGCGCCGAGCCCGACCATGAGGAGCATGCTGCCGACCCAGTCCGGCCGGGTACCGGACGCCGGGTGCGGGGTACGGGGGAGGACGCGTACGGCCAGGACGTAGGCGGTGAGGCCGAGGGGGACGTTGATCGCGAAGACGGCTCGCCACCCGAAGGCGTTGATCAGCAGTCCGCCCAGGGTCGGGGCGATGAGCCCGGCCGCGGTCGCGAACGATGCCCACGCGCCGATGGCGAGGTTGCGATCTTCGCCGGTGTAGCGGGCGGGCAGCAGCGGGAGTCCGTTGACCATGATCGCTGCTGCGCCCGCGCCCTGGATCACGCGGGTGATGGTCAGGAACCACAGGCCTGGTGCCAGTGTCGCCGCCAGAGAGGCGAGCGTGAACACGGCGATTCCGGTCAGGAACAGCAGTCGCCGCCCCCATCGGTCCGACAGGCTTCCGATCACCTGAGTGAGTGCGCCCATCGCGACCATGTAGGTCACCACGACCGACTCGGCCGAGCCGCCTCCGGCGACGTCGGCGCTGATCAGCGGCAGCCCGAGCGCCACGATCGTGATGTCGATGACCACCAGGCCGGCGCAGGCCATCACCAGGGCCAGGACCCCGCTGAAGGGCGGCAGGCGGCGGGACGTCGTGATGCTCATGCGGTCTCCGGTTCTCGAAGCGGCGAGCAGTGGCGGGTCCAGCGTGAGGTCGCTCCCACGCAAAAGTCAACAGGCGTGAAGTTTAGTGGGATGATCGTACGATGGGCCCGTGTCCAGCTCTCCGCGCCGCCGACCGGCGACCCGTAAGGGGCGTCCCGTGCTGACTCGCGAGATCATCGCCGCCGCGGCGTTGGAGATGGCCGGGGCTGAGGGATTCCGAGAGATCACGATGCGCGCCCTGGCTGCCGAGCTGGGCGTGACCGTTCGCGCGTTGTACAACTACGTCGAGGACCGTCGCCAGGTCATCGACCTCACCATCGACCTCATGCTCGATGCCTGGAACCCGCCACCCATGCACGCCGAGACCTGGCAGGCCTCGGTCGCCGGCTACGCCCACTCGCTACGAGCCGTGTACCGGCGTTGGCCCCGCGCCCTGCTGGTCTCCATCGACGAGGACACGCCACCAGCATCGATTCACGCGAACCGGCTGACCAACCTCGACCGGTTTCTCCAACTCCTGCGCGACATCGGTCTCAGTACCCCGGCAGCGCTGGGCATCCACCGCCACCTGTCGCTGCTCGTGCTGTCCTTCGCGCTCATCGTCGATCAGCCCGCCGACCGGGCCGGTGCCACCGACCGGCCGCTCATCCCCCCTGCCTGGCTCGACGACCACGCCGACCTCGACATTCCCGCGCTCCGAGAAGCCGCCGCCCTCCCGACCCCTACCCCCGACGAGCAGTTCGACGCTCTGATCGCTGCCATCACGACGCAGATCGGTATACACCTCGACCCTTGATCACACCAGGGCAGCCGGCCCGGCCCGTTTCAGGAGGACAACCCCGGCTCGGCTGTACTGCGCTCACCCGTCGCCGTGAGCGCGACGTGCGACCCATGCGTGCCAGCGCCGGGACGCCATGGCAGGCAGGCCCTCCGGCCGCAGGGGTGCCCGGGGTGCCCGGCTACGGCGAGGGGCGAGACCCGACCCCTCGACCAGGGCGTCGACGGGATCCGGGCGGCAGACGCTACCGGCTGTCTGGCTGCTGCGGAAACCGTCGGTCCGCATCCTCGCGGAACGTGGGGGAGACGCCGGCGCGCTCGCCGGGTGGCAGGGGGTCGCCCCGCCGTCGCAACGACGCGTCCAGCGTTCGCAGCAGCTCTCCGGCGCGGCCGCGACCGCCCGGGGCGTCGGGGTAGCGCATCAGGACGCGCACCACGACGGCGCTGGCCAGCCCGTGTGCCGTCGCGATGACGTCGGCGCCGACGGTACGGTCGTCGCCGGCATCGAGCTCGACGGCGCGAGCGGCGTGCGCGGCTGCGCCGAGGATGTGCAGGACCTGGGTGGCCTTCGCCAGCGGGTGGAGGAACGCCGCGCTGGCCGCGGCGACGCCGGCCCGCGCGGCCTCGCTCGCCGCGGCCTGTCCTGCGTCGCGGGCTTCCTGGTACGCCCGGTGTGCCGCCCAGGCGCTGTCGCGGATCGCCTTGGTCCGGTCGGCTCCGTCGGCGAACGCCTGCGCGGCGTCGACCGCGTCTCGGGGGCGCCGGTCGTCCGGACGTCCACGTTCGAAGACCGCCAGTGCGGGCCGTGCGCATGCCGCCGCGTAGCCGGCCACCTCCCGGAGTTCGGCGATGCTCAGGTCGATCGTCTGGCTCTCCTCGGGAACCGTCATGCCGACCACCGTATCGTTGATCAATCGGTGGAGACTTTTCGTCGGTCTTGGCTGGTCAGTGCTGAATAACCCTCAAAACAGGGGTACCTCAGACGGTCAGGTCCGGCGCAGCGCGCTGGTCGACGTGGTCGACCTCAGGTTGTGGACGGGTCGATCCGGTGGAGAAGGCGCAGGTCCTGCTCCGTCAGGCGGATCGCGCCGGCCGCCACGTTGTCGACGAGGTGGTCCGGGCTTCCGGTACCGGGGATGGCCAGCACATGCGCACCCTTCTGCAGGACCCACGCCAGCCGTACCTGGGCAGGGGAAACGCCGTGTGCGCGCCACGGCACGCACCTCCTCGTGCTCGGCCCGGGACGTTGCCGCCGTGCGGGCCTCGCCGACGATGGAGAAGAAGGGCACGAACGCGATGCCGAGCTGCCCGCAGGCGCGGAGCAAGTCGTCCTCGCCGGGTGCGTCGACGCTGCGGCGGTTCTGCACGCACACCACCGGCGCGATCGTCCGGGCTTCGGCAAGGTGCTCCGGACGGGCCCCGGAGATGCCGAGGTGGCGGATGAGCCCAGCGTCGCGGAGCTCGGCCCGACCGCACACAGACCGACCTCCGTAGTCGGCACGACGAGAACGGCATCGTGGACATCAAGGTCTGCGCTGTCGATATGCCCCGCTGCACGGGAAACCGTCGACTGACCTCTTCCCCGTGCCCGGCTCCGGCGCCATGACCTCGGTCCGGTTCGCGGACGGACGGGCTCCCGACCGCGGCGACCTCACGTGTGCCGGCTACGTGGTGCAGTTGACAGGTGAATGAGACGCCCGACCGGCCCCGGCATCTCGCATTCGTTCCTGCGCCTCGAAAAGCTCGTCGCCGTACCGGATGATCCATTCGGCGAGTGCGCGCATCGGCCCGTCGGCGAAGGTCCGGCCGAGGGGGGTCAACGCGTAGTCGACCCGAGGGGGCGCCTCGGCGTACGACGTTCGTTCGGTCAGGCCGTTGGTGACGAGCCGGTGGAGTGCCTCGGTGAGAGCCTTGTCGCTGATGCCACCGATCTTCGCCCGCAGCGCGCGACGACGGTGCGGGCCGGCGGCGCGAGCGGCCAGGACCACCGGGTCCCACATGTGCGTGAAGAGGTCCGTGCCCATCCGCAGGCGACAGTCCGCCACGAGATCCACGCAGCCGTCGTCGGTGTCACGAGACATCCGGCCATCGTGTCACGGCCGACGCGCACCGGGCGGTGCGTGACGCTCTGATCGGTACGCATCGGATTTCCTAGGGTCTGACGCCATGCGTATCGGAATTCTCGGCACCGGCACCCTCGCCACGGCGCTCGCCCTCGGCTGGACCCGGGCCGGACATGACATCAGCATCGGCGGGCGTTCGCCCGAGCGCGCGGAAGTGGCGGCGAAGGCGTCCGGGGCCCGGGCCCGGCGGCTACCCGACGTCGCCGTGGACGCCGACGTCGTCCTGCTCGCCGTGCACTGGGAGGGCGTCGCCGACACCCTCACGGCAGCCGGTGCACCCGCCGGGTCGCTCGCCGGTGTACCGCTCATCGATCCGACGAACGCGGTCGAGCATGGCGTCGGCGTGCTGCGGACGGAGTCCGGCCGCGCGATCGCGCAGCACGTCGCCGACCTCGCCCCCGGCGCCCACGTGGTCAAGGCGTTCCACCTGTTCCCCTCGACGCGGTGGACGGCACCCGCGTCGTCACCGGTCACGGTCGCGATGTGCGGGGACGAGCCGCGGGCGCTGGAGGTGGTCGGCTCGCTCGTACGCGACGTCGGAGGCGTTCCCGCCGTGGTCGGCGGGCTGGACCGGGCGCGCCAACTGGAGGAGGTCGCCGGGTTCGTCATCGCGCTGGCGTTCGCCGGCGTCGACCCGCAGTCGGCGATCCCCGCGGTCCCGTCGTCCGGAGCGGACGACCCTTCGCCCCAACCCTGAGCGCCGCTCGTCGGCAGCCCGGCCGCCACGAGCCTGGTCCCCGCACTACCAGGAAGGGCGCGACCTGCTGCAACGCCCGCGCCAGAGCGAAGGTGGAACACATGACGAACGCACCTGTCACCTTCACCGCCACCGACCTCGACGCCGTGCTGACCAGCGGGGGACGGCCGCTGCTGCTGACGGACGCCACCGTGCACACGCTCCACCCGGTCATCGGGACCCTGGAGCACGCCGACGTGCTGATCGGCGGTGGGCTCATCGTCGGCGTCGGCCCGGGGCTCGTCACCGCCGCCGCCGACGACGGCATGGTGGTGGTGCCCGCCACGGGCACGACGATCCTGCCCGCCGTCGTCGACCTGACCGCCGCACTCACCGGCACGGTGCACGCAGAGGGTCCAGGCACGCTCGGCCCGGGTGCCCCGGCGCACCTCGTCGTCGTGGACGATGCCGACGCGCCGGACCTGACCGCCGCGGTGGGTGTCGCACTGACGGCTCCGGGGCGGCTGCGCGCCGTCCTGCGTGACGGTGTGCCGCTCGTCTGGGACGGGGCCGTGCTGACCCCCGGCAAGGGCTCGGCGGCCACCGGCACCGACGACGGCGGCATGGGCCGCGTCGATCCGGACCGGGTCGGCGTCTGGATCGACACGTCGGACTTCCTGCACCAGGAACTCACCGCCGACGGCCGCTACGACGAGACCCGGGGCGGGCGCCCGCACGCGTACCAGGGCCGCTACTGGATCACCGGCGACCGGATCGAATACCTCGACGACCTCGGGTTCTGGGCCTTCGGTCAGTTCGAGGGGGACACCCTGCACCATGCCGGATACACGATGCGCCGTCGGCAGGCCTGATGCCGGGCGCCCCGCTGGAGGGTGCTCATCGCCGCGTGTGATGAGCCGGGCGGCGTCGTCCGGCTCATCGGCGGGGCCTTTCGTCCTGGCCCACGGCTCGACCTCACCACGACCTCCGCCGACCCATACGTCAGCCACGGCTGGAGTGCTGGAGGCTGCTGCGGGACCACATGAACTCGAAACGGCGTGGGTGGCGATACAGGGGTGAGAGCAGGTGCGTGCTGGAAGAGGTCTGACGTCCCAGTTCACCGTCTTGTACGACCGGCATGCCGCTGTGCTGGCCGCCCGCTTCGACCGTGGATGACGCTTCGACCGCGAGGCATTCTCAGGCGTCGGCTTCGAGGGCGAAGGTGTTGCCGTCTGGATCCTGGAACCAGGCGATGCGTCCACCGCCGGCCCGGGTGGTGATCCCTCTGGCGTCGTGGTCGAGGTGGTCGTAGCGGATGAACTCGACGCCGGACGAGACCAGTTCGTCGACGATCTGGTCGAGGTCGTCCACGTACCAGGTGGCCAGTGTCGCCGGTGTCTTTCCGGCGGTGGCTGACTGGTACACGTTCAGTGCCGCTACGCCACCCGAGCCGTAGACGCGGCTGCCGTCGGTGATGGTGGCGCTGGGGCCGGAGTGCAGCGGTTGGAGGCCGAGTCTGCCTTCGTAGAACGCGACCGCCCGCTGGATGTCGGATACGGCGATCGACGTTCTCAGGTGGTGTGTCCTCAACGGCATGGATCACTGTCGCACACGTGATGGTTCCCGAGTTCCGGCCGGTGAGGTTGGGATGGGGAGATGCCTGATGTCCGGTCGGGTCGTTGTCCCTGGTGCGTGCTGCCGTGGGTGGCGGCTGTCCGGAGCGGAGGAGTCCGACCGTGCGACGACGTCTGGCCGCCTTGCTGGCGGTACCCGTGGTGTTGGTCGTGGCTGAGGGCGCCACGTCCGCTGTCCCGGCGCTGTCGCGGCCCTCCGTGTCGCGGGCCCCGCTGCCTGACCAGTCGTACTGGCCCGGGCAGGAGGAGTTGATGACGGCTGCCGAGATCGTCGACATGCTGGGCCCGCGTCGGTGGCCGGACGCGTATGCCGGGGTGTCCCTTGACCTGCCGGGTGGGTTCCTGCTGGTGCACCGGGTTCCCACGGCCGGCGTCGAGGCTGAGGTTCGGGCGGTGGTGCCGCGGGTGGCGGTCCGGTTCGTCGACGCCGCGTATCCCGCGTGGCGGCTGGACGCGTGGAACGACCAGATCGGTGCCGCCGTCGACTGGTGGCAGCGTCGCGACGTGATCATTCATGGGCGTTACGTCCGCTTCGGCGAGTGTGTGGTGGTGGAGGTCGAGTACCCGGCGCGGGACGCGGCCCGGCTGACGGCCCGCCATCGTGGTGTTCCGCTCTGCGTGGAGCAGGGCTACCCTTCCGTGTTCCTCACCGCTGACCCCTGATCAACGGGTTGGGGCTGCCTCCTAGTACTCCAGCCGCACCTGATGAAGTTGGAGTCTTCGCTGGTAGTGGGCTGTTCTGGCGCGGCACTGGTGTCGGCGTCGCCATCGTGACCATCGATGGATGTAGTCGAAGGGTCGGACGGTGGTGATCAGGTGTGCCAGGAGACGTCGGACCTCACCGAGAGTAAGAGGTCCTAACAAAATGATCTCTGGGTCTTTCGTCCTCTCTAGAGGACGATCTACGATGTCGGGCCGTGAGGCGTGGTGAGCAGCCGCCGTGGATCGTGCCGGACGGGCTGTGGCAGCGCATCGAGCCGTTGCTGCCCAAGCCTGAGCGCAATCCTCGGCACCCGGGGCGCAGGCGGATCCCGGATCGGCAGGTGCTGTGCGGGATCTTGTTCGTGCTGCACACGGGCATCCAGTGGGAGTTCTTGCCCCAAGAACTGGGATTCGGCTCGGGAATGACCTGCTGGCGGCGCCTGGAGGAGTGGAACCGGGCCGGAGTGTGGCAGCGGCTGCACGAGCTGCTGCTGGCCGAGCTGCAGGCGGCCGGGAAACTCGACTGGTCTCGCGCCGTGATCGACTCCTCGCATGTGCGGGCCGCCCGGCGTGGCCCAAAAGCGGCCCGAGCCCGGTCGACCGCGCCCGCCCGGGCTCGAAGCATCACGTCCTGACCGAGGGCGCCGGCATCCCCCTGGCCGTCGCGTTGACCGGCGGCAACCGCCACGACGTCACCCAACTGCTCCCGCTGATCGACAAGATCCCGCCGGTCCGGGGCCGCCGTGGCCGACCCCGCCAGCACCCCAACCAGCTCTTCGCCGATCGTGCGTACGACCACGACAAGTACCGCCGGGCCGTACGCGCCAAGGGCATCCGGCCGCGGATCGCCCGCCGCGGTCAACCCCACGGCTCCGGTCTGGGCGTATCCAGGTGGGTGGTCGAGAGAACCATCGCCTGGTACCACGGCATGAAACGCCTACGCATCCGGTGGGAACGCCGTGACGACATCCACGAAGCCTTCCTCGCCCTCGCCACCTGCATCATCACGTACCGACACGTCGCACGACTTTGTTAGGACCTCTAAGAGGAATGAGGCCATCATCGGATTCGGCGCCCCCTTTTTGGCCTGCGCGGCGGTGATGGCGAGGTAGGCGTGGGCGCACAGAACGAGAGTTATGTGCCGGTACCAGGCGTCGTACCTACGCACCTGATAGTGATCGAGGCCGACCTCGGTCTTGGCGGTCTGGAAGCACTCCTCGATCGCCCAACGGGTCCCGGCGACCCGGATCAGCTGCTCGTCTTGGGTGCCCGCGGGGCCGAAGCACAGGTAGTAGGCCAGGTCCGTGGGGTTGGTGATGCTGCGTCGGATCAGCAGCCAGTGGCCGAATCCGTCAACCGTGCCGGGCAGGGAGGCCACGGCCCAGTCATAGAGTCGTGGTCCCTTGGCGCCGTCGCCGCAACTGCGCCGCTTCCACGCCAGGCCCGGCGCGTTGGCGGCGAGGACGTCCGGGCGGGAGCTGCCCATCGTGGTCGGGACCCGCTGGTTGCAGGGCACGGCAAGCACGTAGCCCATCCGGTGCTGCTGCAGCCAGGTCCGGAACTTCGAGTCCTGTCCGTAGGCCTCGTCCGCGGTGACCCACCTCGCCGACAGGCCGGCGGTAATGGCGCGTTCGAGCATCCGCAGGCCCAGAGCGGGTTTCGTGGCGAACCCGATGTTCGCTGCGATGCCGGCTTCCTCGCGGCGGGCGGGGTCGTCGCACCAGCCGCGGGGCAGATACAACTCCCGGTCGATCAGCGTGCGCCCGGCCGGGCTGGCATAGGCCAGGAACACCCCGAGCTGGCAGTTCTCCGTCCGCCCGGCCGTGCCCGAGTACTGACGCTGCACCCCGGCCGACTTGATGCCCTTCTTCAGGAAGCCGGTCTCGTCGACGATCAGCACCCCGTCGTCGTCGCCGAGGTGCTCGGACACGTAGGCGAACAGGTCATCGCGGACCGCGTCCGGGTCCCACGCCGACCGGTTGAGCAGCCGCTGCATCCGATCCGGCGTCGCGTCGCCCGCGGCCTCGGCCAGGGTCCAGCCGTTCTTGCTGGCCAGGGGTGACAACAACCCGATCAGGTAGGTCAGCGCCTGCCGGCGCGGCTCCGCCCGCCCGAACCGGTGCGCGAACCGCGCCAGCAGATCATCCAGACCCGCCCGCCAGCCCACAATCTCATCGATCAACACAAACACGGAAGCCTGCCCGCACTGCGACTGGCCACAACAGACAGACAGTGCGACCACGCAAACCGCCCACCGAATAGCATCGACATCCGCAGCTGCGTGGCGGACTCAACTCCGACATCGATCATGCCGATGAGCTGCTGAAACTTCAGATGAGGCAACTGCGGCTGGAGTACTAGATCTGACCCTGCGTCGCCGGTCCAAGGAGAGGAAACGACGTGGTGAAGGACGTGCAGCGGGCGGGTCGGCGTGATCCGAAGGCGTTGGCGCTGTCGGTTGGCGGGGCGGTGCTGGTGCTCGTCGGCCTGGTGGTGGTGGACTCGCTGGTGGTGGTCGCTCTCGGTGCCGCGCTGGCGGTGGCCGGTTGGCTGGTGGCCCGCCGCGCGGGCTGACCTCTTCTGCCGGGCCGGTCGGGTGCTTCACAGCGCCCGGCCGGCCCGGCGTCGTCTCTCCACGTCTCTGGGGCGGCTCCGACACCGCAGGCCTCCACAGGCCGGCCTGCCGGCGATCCGGCTGACGGGTCACGCCTGGGGGGCGCTTTCCCGGATGACGAGATGGGGGGAGAGCACCTCGTGGCGGTCCTCCAGTCGGCCGTCGATCCGCTCGATGAGCAGTTCGACGGCGCGCGCGCCCATGGCCTGGCGGGGTTGGTGCACGCTGGTGAGGCGAGGGCGGGCGCGGCGGGCGAGCATCGAGTCGTCGTATCCGACGACCGCCAGGTCGGTGGGCACGGCGAGGCCGTGGTCCCACGCGTGGTCGAGGACGTCGGCGGCCTCGACGTCGTTGCGGGCGAAGACGGCGTCGTACCCGTCCGCCAGGGCGGCGTCGAGATCGGGTTGCAGCGCCCCGCCGCGCGTGCGGGCGAGTACCCGGATGTGGGCCTCGAGCCCGTGGGCCCGCATCGCGGCCTCGTAGCCGTGGCGTCGGGCCAGTCCGGCGGGCCGCAGCGACGAGGTGAGGTGCAGGATCTTCGAGTGGCCTCGGGCGGCCAGGTGTCCGACGACCAGCGCCGCGCCCGCCTCGTCGTCGTTGTTGACCGAGTCGATGCCGTCCACCGGCTCCAGGGACCGTCCGATCATCACCACGGGGGCCCGCCGGGAGACGGTCTGCAGCATCGCGGGGTCGGCCCAGGAGGAGATCACCACGATGCCGTCGAGGTTGAGGTCGAGCAGCGCGTTGATCCGCTCCTCCAGGTGTCCGCCCGCCCGCTTGCCGTGGGCCAGCAGGACCGACAGTCCCGCCCCGTCGGCGGCGTCCTCGACGGCGGCGAAGACCTCGGTGTGGTACGGGTTCTCCAGGCTGGTCAGCGCGACCCCGAGCCGCATGGTGCGGCGCTCGCGCAGTGCCCGCGCGAGTACGTGCGGCCGGTAGCCGATCTCCTCGGCGACCTGGAGGATCCGTTCCCGTGTCTGGACCCCGACGCCGAGGTCGTTGCGCAGCGCGAGGGAGACCAGTGACTTCGACACGCCCGCTCGTTCGGCGATGTCGAGGATGGTAGGCCGCTTGCGGCGAGCGGTCGCCGCCGCCTCCCGGGAGGTGCTCACGTCCCCCTTTCTACCCTCCACCGGCCATCCGGCTCGACTGGAACGTTCCAGATGCTCACATGCCGTTCACCTTCGGGGCGTGTGCGGGGCTCCCACCCCGCAACCTTCCGTTCCTACCTTCCTCAATCGTGACCCCACCTTCGACGCCCGACCTGACCGTCCGACCCGAGGCCCTCCTGCTCGACTTCGGCGGTGTCGTCTTCCAGACGCGCAAGCGGCCCGAGGCGGTGGCCGAGTTCGCCGCGCACGTCTCCGCGCTGCTTGCCCGCGCCGGCCACACGATCAGCCCGGACACGCTGGTGCCGGTCCTCGAAGGCGGCAAGACAGCGATCAGCGACTGGAAGAACGCCTCCAGCCGCCGGCTGCACCCGCGTGAACTGACCCACCGCGAGATCTGGCGCGACTTCTACGCCTCCCCGCTGCCCGCGGCCGCCCGCGAGGTGCTCGTCGGGGAAGCGGGGGAACTCCAGGAGTGGATCACCCTGGCCACAGCGGAGCACACCATCCGCCCCGGCATCCCCGACCTGCTCGACCTCGCCGCCGCACTCGGTGTCCCCGTCGGGATCGTCTCCAACGCCCACGGCGGCCGGGCCCACCGCACGCTGATCGACCGCCACGGGCTGACCGACCGCTTCGGCGTGCAGGTCTACTCCGACGAGGTCGGCATCCGCAAACCCAACCCGGACATCATCGAGCTCGCGGCGAACGCGCTCGGCACCACCGCCCCGCGCACCTGGTACGTCGGGGACACCTTCGACCGGGACGTCACCTGCGCCCGGCGGGCGGGGGTCGCGGCGGTGATGCTCACCCGGCACCACTCCACCGACCGGGTCCCCTTTCCGGTCGCCGACGTGCCCGACGCCGTCTTCGACACGCCGGAGGGCCTGGTCCCCCTGCTCCGGGCCACCGTGCCGGGCACGTTCGCCACCATGCCCGGGTCATTCGACACCGCGCCCGGCACCTCCAACACCATGCCCGGGTCATTCGACACCGCGCCCGGCACCTCCACCACCGCGCCCACGCCTGACGCCCTGGCCGAGACCACGCTCCCGAGCGCCCTCCTGCTCGACCACGGTGGCGTCATCTCGACCTCCACCAGCGACGCCGACGGCCGCCGTGCCTTCGCCCACCACCTCGCCACCGGCCTGCGCCGGGCCGGCTGGCACCTCACGGACACCGACGCCGAGGACGTGGTCGTCGAGACGATCGCGGCGCACAAGAGGTGGAAGAAGACCCGCCACGCGCAGGCCGAGGACGGCACCGTTCCCGAGATCGACCCGCACACCTACTGGGTCGACCTCGCCGGCCCCCTGGTGGAGGCGCGGATCGCCGGCGAGACGAGCGGGGTGCGCTCCTGGCTGCGGGCCGAAGCCCACGCGCTGAGCATCGCCTGGGGCCGGGCCAAGTCGGTCTCGACCGTGCGCCCCGGGGTGGTGGAACTCTGCGAGGCAGCCCACGCGGCGGGGGTACCGATCGGCATCGTCTCCAACACCGTCAGCGGACGCGGCGTGCGTGAGAAGCTCGCCACGTTCGGGCTCGGTCACCTGGTCGGCGCCAGCGTCTACTCCGACGAACTCGGCCGCCGCAAGCCCGACGCGCTGGTCGCCGTCACCGCCTGCCGGGCGCTCGGCGCCGACCCGACCCGGGCCGTCTTCGTCGGCGACAAGCCCGCCAACGACGTCGTCTCCGCCCGCGGCGGTGGCGTCGGCACCGCGGTGATCGTCCGTGGCGGACGAACCGCCGACGCGGAGATCGACGCGATCCTCGCCGACCCGACCTCCCCCCAGCGCCCCGACCTCGTCGTCGAGGAGATGGGCGACCTGATCGACGCCCTCCACCTGCGCCCCCGCACCCCGCGCGACGGCGCGCCGGGGCGCGTCCGCCCGTAGCACCCCCCACACCCCTCCTCGGAAAGGCACGGCACATGTCCATTCCCGACACCGCGAACGACTTTCGCGGGAGGTTGGCCGGCGGCGGCGAGCTGTCCGGTTCCCAGAAGCTGATGATCCTCGTGCTGTCGATGACGCTGTACGGCGTCGGCGACCTCGTCTGCCAGATCATCCCCGAGCTCGAAGCCGGTCCCTTCCAGATCGGCGTGTCGTACTTCGCGTTCATCGCGGTGGTCCTCGCCGCCCTGCTGAACCCGTTCTGGGTCGCGCTGGGAGCCCCGCTGGGCGAGCTGGTCTTTGCCGACATGCTGCTCGGCGACTTCGGCGGATTCGGCGAGCTGGAAGGGTTCCTGCAGACCGCGCTGGCGATCTTCGTGGCCGGCACGCTGGTCAGGAACCCCCGCAGCCTCAAGCAACTGGCCGTCGCCCCGGTGGTGATGGTGCTGATCGACAAGCTGACCGGCGCCGCCGTCGACATCCTCAAGGTCGTGGTCGGCATCGACCCCGAGACCCTGGAGGACGCCGACGGGCTCTACTCCGCGCTGCTGTTCATCGAGGGATCCGACATCGTCATCACGGTGATCCTCTCCGGCGCCCTCTTCGGCGCGCTCCCGGCCATGTGGCTCGCCCCGCGCCTCTACGGCAAGATCGAGCCGATCATGGGCCTGCGTCCGCGTGACCCGCAGAACCCGCCGGCGATGCGGGGCCCCTGGGGCGTCAACATCTGGGTCGTCGGCGCGCTCGTCGTCCTGGTCGCCGGCGCGATCACCATGTTCGCCCAGTGGGAGGAGTTCGTCGGCCGGGAGGGCATCGGCACCTTCGGCGCGTTCGAGCCCGACTACATCGACCAGTTCGGGGACTTCTACCTCTGGATCGCGATCCTGATCGCCGCGGCGGTCGGCTTCGGGGCCCTCATCGTGATCAAGGCGCTTCGCAGCAGGTCTGCCGCGACCGTCGAGCCCCGCAGCTCCGACCGGGCCTGAACCCGATGACCACACCAACGGCCGTCGACGAGCAGCGGGCGAGCGACCCCGTGCCGGACCTGCCCGCGATCGAGATACGCAACCTCCGCTTCCGCTACCCCGGAGCCGCCGCCGAGTCGCTGCGGGGCGTGGACCTCACCATCGGCAGCGGCGACTTCGTGGCCGTGGTCGGCGGCAACGGATCGGGAAAGACCACCCTGTGCAAGACCTTCAACGGCCTGATCCCGCACTTCTGGAACGGCGACATCTCCGGGACGGTCCGCATCCAGGGCAGGCCCACGGCCGACCGTACCGTGGGCGAGATCGCCAACCAGGTCGGCTACGTCTTCCAGGACTTCGGCAACCAGCTCGTCCGCCCCCGGGTCCGCGACGACGTCGCGTTCGCCCCGATCAACTTCGGGCACCCGGACTGGGCGCGGCGCGCCGACGCCGCCCTGGCCTCGCTGGACATCTCACATCTCGCGGGGCACTACACCTGGCAGCTCTCCGGCGGCCAGCAACACCTGACCGCGCTGGCCGGAGCGCTGGCGCTGGCCCCGACCATCCTGGTCGTCGACGAACCCGCCGCCGAGGTCGACCCACAGCGGGCCACCGCCATCTACGAGCACCTGACCCGGCTCAACACCGAGCTCGGGATCACCGTCATCGTGATCGAGCACCACGCCGAGCTGGTCGCCCGGTACGCCAGGTCGGTGGTGCTGATGGCCGACGGCGCGGTCCGCTGGCACCTGCCGGTGGCCGAGGCGCTGTCGCGCATCGAGGATCTTGAGGCCGCCGACATTCCGGCGCCCCAGGTCGTCGCCGCCACCCGGGCCCTGGTCCCCGCGGTCGCCGCCGGGCACCGGCCGGCGCCGCTGACCGTCGCGGCGGCCGCCGAGCTGCTCGGCGGACACCGCACCGACCGGGTGGCTCCGCCACCGATCCGTCCCGCGCGGCACGCCCGGGACCTGGTCGCCGAGCTGGATGCGGTGACCCACGGCTACATCGCGGTCGGTGGAGGCCGCTCCACGGTCGTCGACGGGCTGTCGCTGCGACTGTACGACGGCGAGCGGGTCGCGCTGGTCGGGACGAACGGGGCCGGCAAGTCGACCCTGCTCTCGGTGCTGGCCGGGCTGGCCGTGCCGTCGGCGGGCCGCGTCGTCGTCGACGGTCACGACACCCGGTCGATGACCGCGGCCGAGCTCGCCACCAGCGTCTGCTACCTGGTGCAGCGCCCCGAGGAGATGTTCCTCCAGGACAGCATCCGAGGCGACGTCGCCATGTTCCCGGCCGGTCGCCGGCTGCCCGACACGCAGGACATCGTCGACCGGGTCCTGGCCCGGATGAACCTCACCGACCTGCAAGATCGTGACGGCCGGATGCTCTCCGGCGGCCAGCAGCGCCGCGCCACCCTCGCGGTCGCCCTGGCCATGCGACCACGGCTGCTCCTGCTCGACGAGCCGACGTCCTCCCTCGACCTGCGCTCCCGCGACGACGTCATCGGCCTGCTCACGGCGCTGTCGGGACAGATCCGCTGCACCGTCGTGGCCACCCACGACATGCACCTGGTGGCCGAGTGGGCCGACCGGGTCGTCGTGCTGGACCAGGGCACGATCATCGCCGACACCGACCCCGCCACCCTCTTCGCCGACCCGCGGACCCTCCGGCGGGCCCGCCTGGTCCCACCCCAGGTCGCCCAGCTCGGCGACGCCCTCGGCCTGTCACCCGTACCCCTCAGCGTGCCCGAACTCGTCGACCGGCTCCGCCCCACCAGCAAGGACATCCCATGACCGCCGCCGTAGCCGACGCCACGACCGAACGGGACCGCAGGCGCAAGGGCCGCGACCGCGCCTCGGTGGAGTGGGTGAAGGTCGAGCTGATGCGGGTCGCCTACGCCACCCGCGGCGGCTTCCTCGCCCGCCGGGACCCACGGGCGGTCCTCGGCTGGTACGTGCTGCTCGCGGTGGCCCCCTGGCTCACCTACTCCGAGCCGACCCTGATCATCCTGGGCGTCGTCGCGCTCGGCAGCGCCCTCGCCGCCCGGATCGGGCCGCTGCTGCTGGGCCTGTTCCTGTTCGGGCTGCTCGGTCAGGTCGCCTACCTCGGCGTCATGGTCTTCGTCTTCGGCGGCAACACCAGCGCCATCGAGGGCCTGGTGGAGGTGTCCCTGAAACTCGCCATCATCTCGCTCGCGAGCATGGCCGCGTTCGTCTCGCTCGACCCGGAGAAGCTCTCCGACGGCCTGGCCGCGCTGCGGGCGCCGGCGGTCATCGGGTTCGGGGTCTCCTACGCCTACCGGATGATCCCGCTCCTGATCGACGAACTGCAGACCATCATCGACGGGCACCGGCTGCGCGGAGCCCCACCAGCGGGGCACGGTCTGCTCGGCTGGAGAACCATGCGCCGGATCGGCGCTGTCGCCGTGCAGTCCTTCTACCCGCTGTTCCTCAACACCGCCAAACGCACCCGGACCACCGTCGAGGCCCTCGAAACCCGCGGCTTCACGCTCACCGGCGGCGCCAACCCCGCGGGCCGCCGGCTGCGGCTCGCCGCTCTGAGGTTCACCTGGACCGATGGTCTGCTGCTCGTCGCGACCCTCGCGGTCGTCGTGGTCGCCTTCTGGGCCGGCGCCGCCCTCGAACCGCAGCGGTGACCGCCTGGCCTCGTGGGCTTCCTCGGGTCAGCCACCACTCCGAAGACGATCTGCGGGCGGTCGTCGCCAGGTACGAGGCGACCAGGGTGGCCGCGTCGACGGAACGGGACGAGCAACTGCGGGGCGTTCCACGCGGCTGGCTGCCGACCGGTGGGCCTGCACCGGATCGCCCCGCCGCGGCCTCGAAAGGATCAGGAGAAGGGTCGGGGACAGTCAGGCCCGGAATTGTCAGGTTTCTGCCAGGTAGCCATGCCACACTGCGATCACTGCTGACACGAGGAGGAGCACGACCCGATGGGCGACGGCCACCGTCCGAGACCACTGGCCCGCCGCTGCGGGCCTGACATGTGTGGCGCCACCCCCGTCAGGAGCGTGGCCCCGTGTGGGTGCTGAGCCTCCTCCTGGGGCTGCTGGTGGTGTTGGCGATCACTGCGGCCACCGGCTACTTCGTGGCGCAGGAGTTCGCGTACATGGCCGTGGACCGGTCGCGGCTCAAGGCCCGGGCCGCAGCGGGTGATGCCGCCGCCAGGCGAGCACTGGACGTGACCCGCCGGACCTCGTTCATGCTGTCCGGCGCCCAGCTCGGGATCACCGTGACCGCCCTGCTGGTCGGCTACGTCGCCGAACCGTTGATCGGTGAGTCGGTCGGCACCGCCCTCGGCGGGGTCGGTGTCCCGACCGGCGTCGGCGTCGCCGTCGGCACGGTGGCCGCGCTGCTGCTCTCGACCTTCGTGCAGATGCTGTTCGGCGAGTTGTTCGCCAAGAACCTCGCCATCTCACGGCCCGAGCCGGTGGCCCTCTGGCTGGCCGGATCCACCCAGATCTACCTCCGGGTGTTCGGGTGGCTGATCGCCTTCTTCGACAAGTCCTCCAATGCCCTGCTGCGCCTGTTCGGCTTGGAACCGGTGCACGACGTGGAACACGCCGCCAGCCGCCGCGACCTCGAACACATCGTCAGCGATTCCCGCGACTCCGGGGACCTGCCCGCCGAGCTGTGGATGCTGCTCGACCGGGTGCTCGACTTCCCTGACCGCGACGCCGCCCACGCGATGGTCCCGCGGACCCGGGTGGATGTCGTGGAGCCTGACCTGACCACCAAGGCACTCTGGACCAAGATCGCCGGCGGCCACTCGCGCTATCCGGTGCTCGACGACCGCGACGGCGTGATCGGGGTGGTGCACCTCGCCGACCTGCTCACCGTCGACCGCGACGGTGCCGGCACGGTGGCCGACATCATGCGGCCGCCGGTGCTGATCCCGACCTCGATGCCACTGCCCCGGGTCGTGCAGACCCTCGCCGAGCGGAAGGACCAGCTCGCCTGTGTGCTCGACGAGCACGGCGGGCTGGCCGGCGTGGTGACCGTGGAGGACCTTGCCGAGGAACTGGTGGGGGAGATCGAGGACGAGCACGACGTCCCCGCACCCACGTCGCCAGCCGGTCTGGTCGCGGTGGACGGCGCCTGGGAACTGGTCGGCACGCTGCCGCTGGACGAGGTCGAGCGCGCCATCGGGCATGACCTGCCCGAATCGGACAGCGAGACCCTCGCCGGCCTGGTCATCGAACTGCTCGGCGAACTGCCCGCCCCCGGCGCCGTGGCCCGGCTGAGCCTCGGCGAGGTCGCCCTGACACTCGAGGTGCTGGAGTTGGAGCGGCACGTCCCGTCGCTGGTCCTGCTGCGGACGGAGGAGAACCACTGATGGGTAACCCGTGGGTGGTGGTGGCCGTCACCGTCGTGCTGATCGTGCTCAGCGCCTTCTTCGTGGCCGCCGAGTTCGCGTTGCTGGCGGTGCGTCGGCACCGCCTCGACGCGCGTTCCGAACACAGCCGGTCGGCCCGGGCGGCGGTGCGCAGCTTCGACGAGCTGACGGTGCTGTTGGCCGGGTGCCAGCTCGGTATCACCGCCTGCGCGCTCGGGCTCGGGGCGGTCACCAAACCGGCTGTCAACTACGCGCTGACTCCGCTGTTCCTGTCCTGGGGCGCACCCGGCTGGACGGCCGACGCGGCCGGTTTCGCCCTGGCGTTGCTGGTCGTGACCTTCCTGCACCTGGTCATCGGGGAGATGGCCCCCAAGTCGTACGCGATCGCCCACCCGGAGAGGACCGCCGTCGCCCTGGCGCTGCCGATGCGCGCCTTCATGTGGTTCACCCGCCCGATGCTGCGGGCCCTCAACTCCAGCGCCAACTGGTGCCTGCGCCGGGTCGGCGTGGAGCCCCGGGACACCATCGCCACCGGCCAGAACGCCGCCGATCTGCGCCACCTGGTCGAGCACTCGGCCAACGTCGGCGCGCTCGACGCGTCGTACTCCGCGCAACTCACCGAGGCCCTCGACCTCGACCAACTCACCCTGGCCGACCTCACCAGCCCGGAGCGTGGCCTGACCGCGGTGGGGACGGCCGACACTGTGCTGACGGTCCGCGCGGTGGCCCGCGACACCGGTCACCTGCGGGTGGTCGTCCTGCGCGACGGCGCGGCCGTCGGCGTGGTCCACGTGCGCGACACCATGGACCAGCCGGACGACCAGACCGCCGAGGAGGTGATGCGCGACGTCCTCGTGCTCGACGGCTCGACGCTCGCCTACGAGGCCCTGGCCACCATGCGGACCACCCGCCATCACCTCGTGGTGGTCACCACCCCGAACGGCCCGGCGGTGGCCACCCTGACCGACGTGGTCGAGCGGCTGCTCCGAGCCCCCTCCGGGGTCCGCTGACCCCTTACCCGGCCGCCGGTATGCGAACGGGCCCGGAGGCTGGGCCATGCGGACACTCGCGGATCGCTCGATCGAGCTGCCGGCGGTCAGCGGGGCCTGTCAGGTCGGTGGCCAGTGCCGTAGGGCGGCGTCGGCCACGCGTTGGAGATCGTCGCGGGTCGCGCCGCCCGTCGCCTGGACGGCCATGCCGTTCGCGATCGTCATGACGAAACGGGCGATCAGGTCCGGATCGGCTTCGGGCGGCAGGTCACCCTCCTCGACGGCGCGGTGGAACCGGTCGCGCAGGTGCATCTGGCCTCGGGCGCGCCAGGCGGCCAGGGTGTCCCGTGCGGCCTGCCCGGTCTCGCCGACGACCAGCGCGCCCTGCACGCCGAGGCAGCCGGCGGGGCATCCGGGTCGGGTGTTGGCCTGGACCGAGCCGGTGAGGAACACGGTGGCCACCTCGCGGGCGGTGGGTGCCCGCAGCGCCTGGATGACGTAGGCGCCGGGGCCTTCCTCGTAGCGTTGCAGCGCCTTGTGGAAGAGCTGTTCCTTGTTGCCGAAGGCCGCGTACATGCTCTTGCGGGAGATGCCCATGGCCTCGGTCAGGGCGACGAGGCTGGCTCCCTCGTAGCCCTGCGCCCAGAAGACCGTCATCGCCTTCTGCAGCGCCGCCTCGGCGTCGAACGCCCGCGGCCGACCCAGTTGCGCCTTCTCCACCTCCGCATCGTACCTCTTGTGCACCGATCGGTGCCGAAGTGCTACGGTCGCATTCGGCACCGATCGGTGCCGAAATTGTGGGAGGTCAGCGATGCGTAGGCTGGAAGGCAAGACCGCCGTCGTCACCGGCGGCGGCACCCGGGGGATCGGCCGGGCCACCGCCGCCCGACTGGTGGCCGAGGGCGCGCACGTGTTCGTCACCGGCCGGCGCGAGGCCGAGCTGGACGCGGCCGTGCGGGCCATCGGCCCGGGCGTGACGGCGGTACCGGGCGACATCACGAACCCGGACGACCTGGACCGGCTCTACGAGAGCGTCGCGGCTCGCGGCCACGGACTGGACGTGCTGTTCGCCAACGCGGCCACCGCCTCGTTCGCGACCATCGAGACGATCACCGAGCAGGACATCGACCAGATCTTCGGGGTCAACGTCAAGGGCACCGTCTTCACGGTGCAGAAGGCGCTCCCGATCCTGAACGACGGCGCTTCGGTGATCATCAACGCCTCCACCGCCGCCGATCGCGGCACCGCCGGCTTCGGTGCCTACGCGGCGTCGAAGGCCGCCCTGCGGACGTTCACCCGCGCCTGGGCGAACGAGCTCAGGCCTCGCGGCATCCGGGTGAACGCCATCTCACCCGGGCCGATCGACACGTCCGGCATCACCGAACTGGTGGGTGAGGAGAACGCGGTGGCGTTCAAGGCCAACGAGGCGGCCCGGATCGCCATCGGACGGATGGGGCGCACCGACGAGGTCGCGGCCGCCGTGGCCTTCCTCGCCTCCGCTGACAGCAGTTTCATGCTCGGCGCCAACCTGTACGTCGACGGCGGTGAGAACCAGATCTGACACCAGGGGCCGGTGGCGTGACGACCGAGGGCCGTCACGCCACCTGGTGGCCTTCCGCCGCCGGAGGGGATCAGCCCGTGACCAGGAGCGCCACCGAGAGCAGGGCCAGCAGGACGGCGGAACCGGTGGTGGCCGCCATGGTCGCTCCACCGAGACCGAGGTGGGACCGCTCCGCGGTGAGTGCGTGGTGGGCGCGCCGGTAGCGCACCGTGGCGGTGACCCAGGCGCCGACCGCCACGGTCAGGGCGAGCAGGCCGGCCAGGACCGCGACCGCGCCGAGCCGGTCGACCGTGACGCGGGTCGCGACGGCGCCACCCAGCGCGAGGGAGAGGCAGGTCCGACGCCAGGCCAGCAGGGTTCGCTCGGCCTGGAGCCCGGTGTCGAAGGGCGCGCTGGGGCTCACCACACCACGCCCGCCGCCACGAGCACGGTCGTGGTCACCACGCCCGCGGCGAGCAGCACGCCCAGCGACGGCCCGGCGAGCGCCCGGTGCTCCCGCAGCGCCCGCTCGGTCCGCATCCACCCGATCCACCCCTGGCAGGCTGCGGCCACGCCGAGGAGCGCGAGCAGCAGCGCGGCGGCGAAGCGGAAGGCCGCCGAGACGGGCACCTGGATCGCGGTGAGCGCGACACCGGCGGCGACGAGGGCCAGGGAGGTGCGGATCCAGGCCAGGAACGTGCGTTCGTTGGCGAGGCTGAACCTCGGATCGGGTTCGGTCCCGTGGCCGTAGACCCGCCGGGGGAACCGTCGCCGGTTCCGCAGGCCCGACCCGCTCGTCGACATGGCTCCTCCCTCGTGGCCCGGCGGGTCGTCCGTCAGCACCACCGGTCATCTCGGCTTCCGGCGTGCCGCCCATCCCGTCCCAGGCCGGCGAGGCGGCCCGCCGCCCGCTGATCCTGCCGGCCCGGTGGGCGGTGTGCCGCCCACCGGCACCGGGTCAGAAACCGCACAACGGATCCCACGGGTCGTCGTCGGTGCTGCGGATCCACCGGTGGGCGGCGTCGACCCTGGGTTCGTACGCCCACGAGGTGTGCCGGCCGTGCCGTAACGCCTCACCCAGGTACGTCCGCATCCGTTGGCTGGCCACCATCTCCTTCTCGGCCAGTTCAGGGTCCCATCCGGTGAGGGCCCGCTCCCGCAGCCGGAGCCGCACCTCGTCGTGCCCCTGCTCCTCGGCCAGGTTGGTCAGCTCCTGCGGGTCGGCGCGCAGGTCGTAGAGCTGGTCGGGCAGGTCGCGGGCGTAGACGAGCTTGTGGTGGTCGCGGACCACCGCCCGGACCGGGCGCAGCGTCCCCTCGGCGGAGTTCTCGATGACCACCCCGGGATGCCCGGCGACCACCTCGGACCGTTCCCGCACGGCCGTGGCCAGGCTGGTGCCGGCGAAGTGGTCGCTGACCCACTCCGGTGGCCGGGTCCCGGCGAGGTCGGCCAGGGTGGGATGCAGGTCGACCAGGGACACCGGGGTCCGCACCCGGTGGCTGGCCGCGACGCCGGGGCCAGCCATGATCAGTGGTACCCGCACCGACCATTCCCGCATCGTCCGTTTGAAGTACATCCCGTGCTCGCCGAGCTGGTCGCCGTGGTCGCTGGTGAACACCACCACCGTGTTGTCGAGGACACCGAAGCGCTCCAGCTCGCTCATGAAGCTGCCGACGACGTCGTCGATGTAGCTGGTCATCGCGTAGTAGCCGCGTCGGGCCAGGTACGTGGTCTCGTCGGTGACGGTGCCCCGGTCCACCCCGTGGTAGGAGTTGACCCAGACGTCCAGCGGGTGCGGCGGCACGTCCGTGGGGGGCGGGTCGGGCAGCGTGATCGGGCGTCCCTCGTACCGGTTCCAGTATTCGGGCGGGGCCACGTACGGGTCGTGGGGCTGGGTGAACGAGGCGACCATGAGCCACGGCTCGTCGGCCCGGTCGTCGGTGGCGAGGGAGAGCTCCCGCAGCCGTTGCAGCGCGGCGAAGCGGACCTCCTCGTCGTAGTGCATCTGGTAGGTCCACGGCAGCGTCCCGGACGACCGCAGGATGTCCAGGTACTCCCGGCCGCCGTTCTGTTGCGCGCCGGAGAGCCGGGGTGGGTCGCCCTGCTCCTCCCAGGGGCGGGTCCAGGTCAGGTCCGGCGGGAAGATGTCGGTGGTCAGCCGCTCCTCGAAGCCGTGCAGCTGGTCCGGACCGACGAAGTGCATCTTCCCGGCGAGGATGGTGCGATAGCCGGCGCGACGCAGCGTGTGCGCGAAGGTCGGTACCGAGGTGGGGAACTCCTCGGCGTTGTCGTTGGAGGGGACGTCGCTGGGCAGCCGGCCGGTCATCAGCGCGGCCCGCGACGGTACGCACAGCGGCGCGTTGCAGTACGCGTTGGACAGGACCGTGCCCCGGGCGGCGAGGTCGTCGAGATTCGGGGTCAGGACGTCCGTGTTGCCGTACGGGCCGGTGCCGAAGGCGCTGAGCTGGTCTGCCATGAGCAGGAGGATGTTGGGCCGGCTGCCGGGCGGGGTCACGCGGTCTCCCTCGACGGTGGATCGGGCGGAACGGTTCACGCGGTCGCGTCGGTGAAGATGGAGGTGTCGAGGAACTGGGTGGGCTCCACGAAGGTCGGCAGCGCCCCGATGTCCACGAAGACCTGCTCCATCCGGCCGATCCAGCCGGCCACCGTGCCGTCGGCGTAGAGGGTCGACCACTCGCTGTTCGGGTAGCTGCGGGCCTGCTGGTAGATCTGGGTGCACACCTCGGCGGTCATGAACTCCGCCAAGCTCGGGCACCCTGCGGCCAGCGCGGCGGGCTGGTCGTTGACGATGTCGTCGTTGGCCTTCAGCCAGGCCTTGGTGAGCTGGACGAGGGTGTCGCGGTGCTCGGCGTGGAAGCGGTTGTTGGCCACCCAGCCGCCGGCGATGGCGGACTTCGGCTGGAACTGCTCGGCGGTGCCGATCATGGTCGCCTCGGGCAGCTTCTCCTTGATCTGGTTGTCGAAGGGCGCCCAGAGCGCGGCGGCCGGGACGCCTCCGGTGACGAACGTGTTGGCCACCGCCGGCATGTCGAGGTTGACCAGCTCGACGTCCTTCGTGGTCATGCCGTTCTCGGCGAGGGCGACGTGCAGGAGCAGGTGGGCGGCGGTGCCGGTGGTGGTGGCCACCCGCTTGCCCCGCAGGTCGGCGATCGAGCTGATCCCGCTGCCGGGGGCGGCCCAGATCTGCTGGATGTTGGCCTCCAGGTTGTTGAGCAGGAAGACCTTGCCCTGACCGCGGGCGGGGAAGTTGGCGATCACGGCGCCCATCACGCCGACGTCGATGCTGCCGCCGGTCAGCGCGTTGGACAGCGAGATGCCGGTCTGGAAGGGGATCGTCTCGACCTCGAGGCCCTGCTCGGTGAAGTAGCCGCGTTCCTTGGCCAACAGGAGGTGCATGCCCGGTGCGGGGCCCGCGATGTAGCCGACCTTGACGGTCCGGGTGTCCCCGGCGGCGTCGTCGTCGGAGCCGCAGGCGGCGACGGTGAGGGCGAGGACGAGGCCGGTCACCGCGGCAAGGATTCGTCTGGTCATGCTGTCTGTCCTTCGGGGGTGGGGTGGCCGCCGCGCAGCATCGCCTCGATGCGCCGGCGGAGTTCGATGAATTCGGGGGTGGTCTTCAGCTCGTGGTGGCGGGGGCCCCGCCACGGCACCGGCACGATCTCCTGCACCCGGGCGGGTCGGGCGGACATCACCACGACCCGGTCGGCGAGGAAGATCGCCTCTTCCACCTGGTGGGTGACGAACAGGACGGTCCGGCGTTCCTTCTGGTTGATCTCCAGGAGTGCTTCCTGCATGGTCTCCCGGGTCTGCGCGTCCAACGCCGCGAAGGGCTCGTCCATGAGCAGGATCTCCGGGTCCACCGCGTAGGCCCGGGCCAGGGCGACGCGTTGGCGCATACCGCCGGAGAGGGTCTTGGGCAGGGCGTCGGCGAAGGCGGTCAGGCCCATCAGGTCCAGGTACCGGTCGGCGATCCGCCGGCGCTCGGCGGCGGGCCGGCGCCGGGCTCGCAGCCGCATCCCGAACTCGATGTTGCGACGCACGGTCAGCCACGGGAAGATCGCGTACTCCTGGAAGACCACGCACCGTGACGGGCCCGGCCCGGTGACCGGTGTGCCGTTGACCAGGATCTGCCCGACGTCCGGGTCGACGAACCCGGCCACGGTGTTGAGCAGGGTGGTCTTGCCCGATCCGCTGGGGCCGACGACGGCCACGAACTCCCCCTCGGGCACGTCGAAGGCGACGTCGTCGAGGACGGTCACCGCGGCCGCGCCCCGTCCGAACCGCTTGCCGACCCCGTCGAGGGTCAGTCCGCCGGTGTTGACCGCTGTCGTCATCGGTTTCCCCTGTCCTGCCAGGTGACCAGCCGGGCGGAGAGCAGACGCAGGACGGCGTCCATCACCAGCGCGCAGAAGCCGATCAGGATGATCCCGGCGTAGACCCGGGGGATGTCGAGGAAGTTGCCGGCGTTCTGGATCACCGCGCCGAGACCGTCCTGGGCGGCGACCAGCTCGGCGGCGACCAGGGACGCCCAGCCGATGCCGAGGGAGACCCGGGCCGCGGTGAGGATGTGCGGCACGGAGAAGGGCAGCACCACCCGGGCCAGGACCTCCAGGCGGGTCGCGCCGAGGGTCTGGGCGGCGCGTACGTACTTGTCCTCGATGCCGGCGACGCCCTCGAAGACGATGACCACGGTGGCGAAGAAGGCGGCGTACATCAGGATGATGCCCCGGGCCAGTTCCCCGATGCCGAAGTAGACGATCACCAGCGGGACCAGGGCGATCGGGGGCAGCGCCCGGAAGAAGTTGACCAGCGGGTTCAGCGCCGCGCGGACGGTGGGGAACCAGCCGAGCAGGAAACCCACCGGTACGGCGGCGGCGATGCCGACCGAGACCCAGAGGACCACCCGGCGGCTGCTGATCAGCACGTCGGTGGCGAGTCCGTTGCCCAGGCCGGTCCAGATGACCTCGAACACCTCGAACGGGGTGGGCAGCAGACCGTTGCCGACGATCTCGGCCATGGCGGTGAGCTGCCAGACCAGGATGAGCCCGCAGAAGCCGGACAGGCCGAGGAGGGCGCCGCGCAGCCGGTGCAGGGCACGACGGGCCGTCCGGCGTGGTGGTGGTGCGGTCCCGGCGCCCGCCGGGGCGGCCGGAGGTCCGGTGTCCGGCCGCTGCCGGCCGGACGCGAAGACGACATCGGGCATGTTCTCTCCTGAGTCACCAGCGGGGGAAGGGAACGTGGCAGGACGGCCTCAGAGCGGGCCGGTGCCGTCGGTGAGCTGTAGGGCGGCCAGGTCGTGGGCGAGGTCCCGGGTGGCCGGGTACGCGGCCCGGTAGATGCGGTACAGCTCCTGGTAGGTGTGGGCGTGCTCGGCGCGGGGGGTGATGACGGTCCCGGTCCGGGCCCAGGTCGTGTCGGGGTCGACGACCCCGATCGCCTCGCCGGCGAGCCGGGCGTCTCCGTAGCAGGCGCCGATGGTCTGCTGCGGTAGCTCCTGCGGCTGGCCGGTGATGTCCGAGACGATCTGGGTCCAGAGTCCGCCCCGTACCCCGCCGCCCACCGCGACCAGGCGGCGGGGCGCGGCCCCGACCTCGGCGAAGGTGTCGAGGTGGTGCCGGACGGCGTACCCGGTCGCCTCCAGGGCCGAGCGGTAGAGGTGTCCCCGGTCGTGTCGCAGGGTCAGGCCGAGCAGGAGACCCCGGGCGTCGGGATCGAACAGGGGGGTGCGTTCTCCCGCGAAGTAGGGGAGCGTGACCAGGCCGTCGGCTCCGGCCGGGACGGCGGCGGCATCCGCCGCGAGCCGGTCGAACCCCTGCTCGCCGGTGATCCGCCGCCACCAGTCGGTGACCGCGCCGGAGGTGGCCATGCCCCCGGCCAGGCTGGTGCTGCCCGGGGTGACCCCCCGGGTGGCCCAGAGCCGGGCGTCGGTGACCGGTCGGTCGAGCATCTGGACGAGGAACATCGTGGTGCCGTACATGAGCATGGTGTCGCCGGGCGCGCGGACCCCGACGCTGAGGGCCTCGGCCCAGGCGTCGACGGTGCCCGCCGCGACCGGGGTGCCCACCGGGATGCCGGTCTCGGCGTGGGCCCGGGCGTCGACGGTGCCGACCGTCTCGCCGGGCCAGACCAGCCGTGGCAGCGGGAGCCCGGGTGCCACCAGGTCGCACCACGGCTCGTACCACCGGCCGGCGGTGAGGTCGTACAGCGGCTGACACTGGCTCGCGGAGTGGTGGTCGAGGACGTACTCGCCGGTCAGTCGGGCCACGGCGAGGGAGCTGGCCATCAGGAACCGCCGGGTGCGGCGCCAGACCTCGGGTTCGTGCCGGCGCAGCCACGACAGCTTGGGGCCGGCGGCCTGGCTGGTGAGCAGCGACCCGCCGCGGTGCAGGACGGCTTCGGCGCCGAGGCGGTCGGTCAGGTCCCGGGCCTCGGCGACCGCCCGGGTGTCCACTCCGTAGAGGATCGCCGGACGCAGCGGCCGGTACCGCTCGTCGGTGGGCAGGACGCACGGCCCGATTCCGCTGACGCAGACCGCCGCCGGTCGTTCGGGTCGTTCGGCGAGCAGGCGGCGGGACAGGTCGACCACCGCGCCCCACCAGTCCCCTTCGGGGTCGTGCTCGACCCAGCCGGGGCGGGGGAGCGTGGGGCGGTGGGACCGGGTGGCGGTGGCCAGCACGGTGCCGTCGGGACGGGTCAGGACGGCCTTGGCTCCCGACGTACCGATGTCGATGCCGAGCAGGGCCTCCGCCATCCCACCGTCTCCCACCTGCGCCGACAGGTTTCAGCGCTGTTAAGTCTGATCAATTGAGCGGTAAGATATGACCAATGCGGAAAGGCTGTCAAGGGTGGGGATGCCCTGCTCGGGGCGGGGGTCGTTGCGAGACAGTGGAAAGGTCTATAAGGTATGACCAATCCGATGGAGGGGCGTATGGCGACTGCGGTGGAGGCGGAAGGCCGGCGTAGCCGGGTGGACGAGGCAGAGGCGACGCTGCGGGGGCTGATCACCGAGTACCAGCGCACCGGCATCACCCGCCTGCCGCCCGAGCAGCGACTCTGCGAGCTGGTCGGCGCCTCCCGGACCACCCTGCGGGACGCACTGAGCCGACTGGAGGCGGCCGGCGAGATCGTCCGTCGTCGCCGGGTGGGCACCCTGATCACCGCCCCCACCCGGGCCGCCCACGCCGGTTCACTGGCCTACCCGGTGGACCTGATCCTCTCCCTGTCCGACTTCCTCGCCGAGGCCGGAGCCGACTTCGCCGTCCGCGCGGTCAACATCATCCGCGAGACCGCCGACGCCGACGACATCGCCCGACTCGGCGTGGACCACGACGCCGCCGTGTACCGCGCCGTCCGGCTGTACGAGGTCGAGGGCCGGGCCGCCGCCCGCCTGGAGCACCGACTGCCCGCGTCCATCGACGGCCACCAGGTGCGCATCAACGCTTTGACCGACGGGATCACCACGTTCCTCCGCGAGACCGAGGACATCCGGCTGATCCGCAGCGACCACACCATCACCGCCGAGGCGGCCGGGGAGGCGCTCGCCGCCGAACTGGAGGTCCCGCCCGGCGCGCCGCTGCTGGTCATCGACTGCCAGCTCTACGCGGCCGGGTCCTATGCCGTCGCGACCGGCCGCCTGGTCTTCCGGCCCGACGTCCTCTGCCTCACGGCCTCGGCCGATCCGGCGCTCTCCGCGAGTCGCCGGGCGGGCACCTTCGGGCTCACCGCGCTGACCGGGGGCCGTCCCGCCGGGGACGGCGCCGGTGGCGGCATCCCCGGCAGCCGGGAACCCGTTCGCGGCTGACAATGGGCACGGCCGGAGACGGCGTCCCGGGCTGCGGTCGGCGACAGTTCTCAGTGGCACGGGGCTGCGGGGCCGCGTGCGGCACGGGCCGTCGGTGGACGACCGCACCCCGAGCCCGCCGGTGACCGGCGGGATCTGAACAGCACCCCGACCAGCGAAAATGGATCATGAACCCCTGTTGCGGACCCTCCACGAGCCAGCTCCGGTACCCCCACACCGCCGACGTGGGGGTCCCGGCGGACCCGACGACCGCGCTGCCCTTCGCGGTGCCCACCCGCGACCGGCGGGAGACCGCCCGCCGCATGATCGCCATTCCCGGCGGGCCGTTCCGGATGGGCGGCGACGACCCCGACCAGTTTCCCGCGGACGGGGAAGGTCCGGTCCGCACCGTCACCCTCTCGCCCTACCTCATCGACGCCACCGCCGTCACCACCGCCCAGTACGCCACCTTCGTCAAGGCCACCGGCTACGTGACCGACGCCGAGCGCTACGGCTGGTCGTTCGTGTTCCACCTGCTGCTCACCGCCGAAGCGGAGCAGCACGTGCTGGACGGTTCGATCCCCGGCGCCCCCTGGTGGCGGGCCGTCCGTGGCGCCGACTGGCGGCACCCCGACGGTCCGGGCTCCGACCTCACCAGCCGGCAGAACCACCCGGTCACCCACGTCTCCTGGAACGACGCCACCGCCTACGCCACCTGGATCGGCAAGCGGCTCCCCACCGAGGCCGAGTGGGAGAACGCCGCCCGTGGCGGCCTCGACCAGGCGACCTACCCCTGGGGGGACGAGCTCACCCCTCGGGGTCAGCACCGGTGCAACATCTGGCAGGGAACCTTCCCCACCCACAACACCCGCGAGGACGGCCACGTCGGCCCCGCGCCCGTCAAGTCCTACCGGCCCAACGGCTACGGCCTGTACAACACCAGCGGCAACGTCTGGGAGTGGTGCGCGGACTGGTGGAGCACCACCTGGCACGCCGAGGATCGTCCCGCCACCCGTACCGATCCGCGAGGCCCCGTCACCGGCCAGGCCCGGGTCGTGCGCGGCGGCAGCTACCTCTGCCACGAGTCGTACTGCAACCGCTACCGGGTCGCCGCCCGCACCTCCAACACCCCCGACAGCAGCACCGGCCACACCGGTTTCCGCTGCGCGCTGGACGCCGAGCCGCCCCAGGACACGTGATCGGGCCTGCCACCCGCGAACCGTCCTCGGGGAAGCAGAGCGAGAGGTCGAAGGTCGAGGGGCTGCGGTCGGCGACCTCAGCGGCCAGGTCCACGTCCCGGCCGGCGGTGAAGCCGTAGGTGGCCGGCAGCGCCACCGAGGTGCCGTCGGGTAGGACCACCGTTGTCGTCCGTCCGTGCGACTGGCAGAGCGCCGCGACCGCGGTGAGCAGGCGGCCGGCGTCGCGTCGGTGCACGAACACGCGGTAGCTGTAGTCGAGGCCCATGCCGTCATCCCGTGTCGGTCAGCCCCGGTTCCTTCGCCGCAGGGGCGTGCTCTCCCGCAGGACCACCTCGGTGGGAATCCGTACGATGCCGGCGGCCTCGTCGGCGAGCGCGACCCGCATCGCTGTGCGACCCACCTCGCGGAGCGGTATGCGGACCGTGGTCAGGGCCGGCACGACATCGACGGCTGGGCCGATGTCGTCGAAGCCGGCGATTCCGATGTCTGTGCCCGGAGTGACTCCGGCGTCGCGGAAGGCGGTCATGGCGCCGATGGCCATCATGTCGTTGACCGCGAAGACGACATCGATCTCCTTGACGCCCTGTGCGACCAGCGTGCGGGCCCCGGCCGCGCCTCCCTCCCGGGCGAACGCGACCTCGACCGAGTGTCGTCGATCCACGGCGAGGCCGGCCTCCCGTAGGCCGTCGGTGAAGCCGGCGCGGCGCTCGTGGGAGCTGCGGATGATGTCGGAGCCGTGGATGAGCGCGAAGGTTCGGTGGCCCTGTTCCGCCAGCGCCAGCGCCAGTCTTCTCGCTCCGCCGTAGTTGTCGATGCAGAGAGTGTCGAAGGGGAGGTCCTGCTGGCTGATCAACGCGATCCGGCCGCCCGCCGTGCGGTAGGCGGTCAGTTCGTTGATGAGCTCGGCGCGGGTGTCGACGCCGGCGATGCGGCTGCCGGCTAGAACGATCGCGCGGGGGCGTTGGCCCCGTAGTGAGCGGATGATCTGCAGTTCGAGATCAGGGGAGCGGTCGGCGATGGCCATGGTGACGATGAGGCCCGCGGCCTCGGCGGCCTCGGTGACGCCAGCGGCGATGGAGGAGAAGTACGGATCGTCCAGGTCGCTGACGACGAGGGCGGCGGTGCTGGTCGATCCTCTGGCGATGGCCTGTGCCGACAGGTGCGGGGAGTAGCCGAGTTGCGCGGCGGCGGCGTGTACGCGCGCGACGTTCTCCGCGCGCACGGTACGGTCGCTGCCGTTGAGGGCCCGGGACGCCGTGGCGTAGGAGACGCCGGCCGCGCGGGCCACGTCGTGCAGCGTCGCGGGTCTGCGGCTCGTGTCCGCCCGGGGGCCATCGTTCACGCCGACGATTGTGCCACCGGCGGTGCCACGATGATCCATCGTGAAATGCCTGATGAAACGCGGTTTCCGCCCGGAAGCGTGAAACATGACGGCGTGGCGTGCCGTGCGTCCTGCCTGGTCACGGTGGGTTGGTGTGCATGGCTATTCTTGGGCGCGCTGCCGGGTCGGGCAGCTGTTCCACGCGCTCTGTGGTTCGAGGGGAACTCTGCCGGTGCCGCATCCTTCCAGGCCGACCGTCACGCTGCGCGACGTCGCTGCGGCGGCCGGCGTGTCGGTGGCGACGGCCTCACGGGTGCTCGGCGGCAGCTCCCGCACCGTTGCCCCCGAGTACGAGCGGAAGGTGCTGGCCGCCGCCGCCGAGCTGCGCTACACCTCCGACATGTCGGCGCGCGCGATGCGGCGCACGAGCGACTCGATCGCGTTGGTCGCCGACGACCTCACCACGCCGACGATCGGCATCGTGGTCGCCGCGATGGAACGGCAGGCCCGCGCGGTGGGGTCGTTCGTCAGCGTCTCCTCCACCGGCGGCACTCCGGACCGGCAGTACGAGACGGTGCGGACGCTGTGCGCGCTGCGCCCCCGGGCTCTCGTGCTGACCTCCAGCCGGTTCGAGGCCGGTGCGCTCGGCGGACGACTGCTCGACGAGCTTCTCGCCTACGAGCAGCACGGCGGCCGGGTGGTCATCTTCGGTGACACCGACATGCCCTTCGACTCGATCACTGTCGACGACCGGGGTTCTGCCCGGACGATGGGTGTCTACCTGGCGCAGACCGGTCATCAGCGGGTGGTGATCCTCGCCGGGTCGCGCGACAAGGCCAACGTCAGCGCCCGTACCTCGGGTTTCGTCGAGGGTCTGCTGTCGGGTGGCGTGGACGTGCAGGATGTGCGCGTCGTCAACTGCGAGGTCAGTCGACAGGGTGGTTTCGAAGCCACCGCCAGGCTGATCGAGGAAGGGCTCGGCCACATCGACGCGATCGTCGCGGCGAACGACCTGATCGCGGTCGGCGCCCTGTCGGCCTGCCGGGCCGGTGGGGTCGCCCTGCCCGCCCGCGTCTCGGTGACCGGTTTCGACGACATTCAGCTCGCGGTGGACGTGACTCCCCGGCTGACCACCGTGGCGCTGCCACTGGCCGAGATCGGCGCCGAGTCGATCCGGCTTGCGCTGGTGCTGCGCTCCGGCCCCGGGGGGCCGGCCTGTCGGCGGGCTGAGGGGCCGAGGCGGCAGACCGTGCGGGGCGCGATCGTCGTGCGCGACAGCACCCGGGTCCGCTGACCCCCTGAGCGTGGTTCCCACCAGGTCGGAAGGCATGACCGCACGGTGAGCGCCGGGGTCCTCGACCTTCCTCGGACACATGCCGGGGGCATGTCCGAGGAAGGTTCACGGTCATCCGCCGGAAACACTTGACGGCGTCTCCGCCGGGATGCAGACTGCCCGGAATACGTTTTCCCGCAGCTTCCCACGCATCGAGGGCGGCCACACCGTAAGCCGATGCCTGACCGTTGCTCCCGTGAAGGAGGGTCGTGTGACTGCTCTCGGCGAGCTTCAGCGGCTCCGCGCTTCCCAGGGCGCCCCTCCGCGGAAGCGGGAGAACCGGGCCGCCTTCCTGTTCCTGCTGCCCTGGTTCGCCGGGCTGCTGTTCATCACCGCCGGTCCGATCGCCGCGTCGTTCGCGCTCGGCTTCACCGACTACAACCTGATCGAGGCTCCGCAGTTCAACGGACTGGACAACGTCGAGCGGATGCTCGCCGACGAGCGGCTGCACCGGGCGCTCGGGGTGACGTTCACCTACGTGCTGGTCTCCGTGCCGTTGCAGTTGGCCTGCGCGCTGGGGCTGGCGCTGCTGTTGGACCGGGGCCTGCGGGGCATGGCGTTCTACCGTTCGGCGTTCTACCTGCCGTCGCTGCTCGGCTCCAGCGTGGCGATCGCCGTGCTGTGGCGGCAGATCTTCGGCGCCGAGGGCATGGTCAACCAGGTTCTAAACCTGTTCGGCGTGCAGGGTCGCGGCTGGATCTCCGATCCCGACACCGCGTTGTCGACGCTGGTCGTGTTGAACGTCTGGACCTTCGGTGCCCCGATGATCATCTTCCTGGCCGGGCTGCGCCAGATCCCGGCCATGTACTACGAGGCGGCGTCGGTGGACGGTGCCGCCAAGTGGACGCAGTTCCGCAAGATCACGCTGCCGCTGCTGTCGCCGATCATCTTCTTCAACCTGGTCTTGCAGATCATCCACGCGTTCCAGTCGTTCACGCAGGCGTTCGTCGTCTCCGGCGGCAGCGGCGGACCGTCCGACTCGACGCTGTTCTACACGCTCTACCTCTACCAGCGCGGATTTCAGAACTTCGACATGGGGTACGCCTCGGCGCTCGCCTGGCTGCTCCTGGTGATCATCGGCGCCTTCACCGCCGTCAACTTCTGGGCCGCCAAGCATTGGGTCTTCTACGATGACTGATCTCGACGAACTCCCCACCAGGCCCGCCGCCCGCTCCACCGCCGGGTCACCTCGCCCCCGGCCGACGGCCGTCACCGCGCGCACCCTGCTCAAGCACGTCGGGCTCATCCTGCTCGCGCTGATCATGCTCTATCCGGTGCTGTGGATGGTGGTCAGCTCGCTGCGGCCCAACGACGAGATCTTCCGCAGCCCCGGGCTCGTCCTGGACGGCCTGCAGGCCCAGAACTACAGCTCGGGCTGGGAGGCGCTCGCCTCGCCGTTCGGCCACTACATGGTCAACTCGGCGATCGTCGTGCTCGGCGCCATCATCGGCAACCTCGTGTCCTGCTCGATGGCCGCCTACGCCTTCGCCCGGCTGGAGTTCACCGGCAAGCGCTGGTGGTTCGCGATCATGCTCGGCACGATCATGCTGCCGATCCACGTGATCATCGTGCCGCAGTACATCATGTTCTCCCAGGTCGGATGGGTGAACACCTTTCTGCCGCTGATCGTGCCGAAGATGCTGGCCACCGACGCCTTCTTCGTCTTCCTCATGGTCCAGTTCATCCGCAGCCTGCCCACGGAGCTGGACGAGGCGGCCCGCATCGACGGCGCCGGGCACCCGCGGATCTTCCTGTCGGTCATCCTGCCCCTGATGCTGCCGGCGCTGGCCACCACGACGATCTTCACGTTCATCTGGACCTGGAACGACTTCTTCAGCCAGCTGATCTACCTGACCGACCCCGACAAGTACACCGTCCCCGTCGCGCTGCGCTCCTTCGTCGACTCCACGGTCGCCACGTCCTGGGGCTCGATGTTCGCCATGAGCGTGGTCTCCCTGATCCCGATCTTCCTCGCCTTCCTGATCGGCCAGCGCTTCCTGATCAAGGGCATCGCCACCACCGGGATCAAGTAGCCAGGCTCTCCGTGCGCAGACGGGTCCCCGCACGCCACCCCTCCACAGAAACGTCCGCCACCCTGGGAAGGACATTCCATGCGATACACCCCGTCCCGCCGGGCCGCGCTGGCCCTCGCGGTCTCCATGGCCGCCACGGCCGCCCTCGCCGCCTGCGGCACCGGCGGTGGCGACGCCTCGGGCGAACTGTCCAAGGACCCGGTCACCCTCCGCTTCACCTGGTGGGGCTCCGACGCCCGCCACCAGCGCACCCAGCAGGTCATCGACCTGTTCCAGAAGGCCCACCCGAACATCACCGTGAAGGGTGAGTTCAAGGAGTGGAACGGCTACTGGGACAGCCTCGCCACCACGGTCGCCGCCAACGACGCGCCCGACATCATCCAGATGGACGAGCTCTACCTCGCGTCCTACGCCGAGCGCGGCGCGCTGCTCGACCTCGGCACCGCGAGCAAGCACCTGTCCACCGCCGACTTCGACCCCAACGCCCTGGGCACCGGCCAGATCGACGGCAAGCAGTACGCGCTGCCGGCCGGGCTGTCCACGTACGCGATCGTCGTCAACACCGACCTGCTGGCGCAGTACAACGTGCCCCTGCCCGACGACTCCACCTGGACCTGGGACGACCTCAAGAGCATCGGCGCGCAGGTCTCCAAGGCCAGCGGCGGCACGGTCACCGGTGTCCAGTCGTGGGGCTTCGACGCCGGTGGGGTCAACATCTGGGCCCGCCAGGCCGGCGCCTCCCTGTACGACGCCGAGGGCAACGTCGCCGTCCCGCCGCAGGTGTTGGCCTCCTACTGGCAGTACCTGTCCGATCTCGCCAAGGAGGGGGTCGCGCCCGCGCCGTCGGTCACCATCGAGCGCGCCGGTGCCGGCCTGGACCAGTCCGGCACCGCCACCAACACGTCGGCGTTCGCCACCTGGTGGAACACCCAGCTCACCTCGCTGGCCGCGGCCAGCGGCAAGAACCTCAAGCTGCTCAGGCTGCCCGGTGAGGCGCAGACGGCAGGCGCGTACTACAAGCCGTCCATGTTCTGGTCCGTCTCGTCGCGGTCGGAGCACCCGGCGGAGGCCGCCCTGTTCGTCGACTTCCTCGCCAACAACCAGCAGGCCGCCGAGGTTCTGCTGACCGATCGCGGCGTGCCGGCCAACCCGAAGATCCGGACGGCCATCACGCCGAAGCTGACGGCCACCGACAAGGCCGCCGCCGAGTTCCTCGACTCCGTCACGGTCAGCGAGCCGCCGCGGGTGACCCCCAACGGGGCCAGTGGCATCGAGGGGATCCTCAAGCGCCACACCGAGGAGGTCCTGTTCGGCCGGTTGACCCCGCAGCAGGCTGCCGAGAGGTTCATCGCCGAGCTGCAGGCGGAGATCAAGGCGGCCTGACCCCGGGGGTGGGCGCCCCGCCCTGCGCGCCCACCCCACACCCGACCTGCACCGAGCTGACGCATGTGACAAGGAGCAGCAGGACGTCATGGCCCACGCCAGATACCGAACGGCGATCGTCGGCACCGGAAGCATCGCCGCCGCCCACGTCCAGGCCCTGCGCGAGCACGACGACCGCGCCGAGCTGACCGCGGTCGTCGATGTGGACCCCGACCGGGCCCGTGACTTCGCCGCTGCCTGGGGCTCGCCGACGGTCTACCCGGCCCTGACCGACCTGCTGCACGACGCGCCCGTGGACCTCGTGCACCTGTGCACACCACCCGCATCGCACGCGCCGCTGGCACTGCGGTGCCTGGACGCCGGAGTCACCGTCCTGGTGGAGAAACCGCCGACCCTGTCGTTGGCCGAGCTCGACACTCTCGCCGTGGCGGCCCGGACGTCCGGTGCGCACGTCGCCACGGTCTTCCAGCACCGTTTCGGCGCCGGCGCGCTGCGGCTGCGGGCGATGGCCGACGCCGGGCACCTGGGCCGCCCGCTGCTGGCGACCTGCACCACCCAGTGGTACCGCGACGACGCCTACTTCGACGTCCCCTGGCGGGGGCGCTGGGAGACCGAAGGCGGCGGCCCGACGATGGGCCACGGCATCCACCAGTTCGACCTGCTGCTGTCGGTGCTCGGGCCCTGGGAGACGGTCACCGCCGTCGCCGCCCGCCGGGCCCGTCACATCGAGACCGAGGACGTGTCGATGGCGCTGGTGACCTTCGCGGACGGCACCGTGGCCTCCGTGGTCAACTCCGTGGTCTCGCCGCGGCAGACCTCGGCCCTGCGGGTCGACTACGAGCGCGCCACCGTCGAGCTCGAACACCTCTACGGCTACCGCGACGACGACTGGACGGTGACGGCGGCACCCGGGCACGCGGAGATCGAGACCGAGTGGGGGAGGTCGCGCACCGACGCCACCAGCGGGCACGCCGGGCAGCTCGCCGCCGTCTACGACGCGCTCGACGCGGGCGTGCCGCCGCCGGTCGCCCTCGCCGACACCCGTCGGACGGTCGAGTTCATCGCCGCCCTGTACGCGTCCGCGTTCACCGGGGAACGCGTCCACCGCGGGCAGATCGACTCCGCCAGCCCCTTCGCCCAGCGGATGAACGGAACAGGAGCCCCATGGCCGGCAGTGACCGTCCGATGACCCTCCACGTCGACCACGCGCTGGGCCGCGACGTCACCGTGTCGGCCGGTGACCTGCCGCTGTTCACCTACACGTACCGGCCGGACACGGCACGCCTGGAGTCACCGAAGCCGTACCTGCACCCGGTCCGGACCCTGTCCGGTGACGTGGTGTCGCTGTTCCGGCCGCACGACCACGTCTGGCACAAGGGCATCGCGTGGTCGCTGCCGCACGTCGGGGAGCACAACTTCTGGGGCGGCCCGACCTACGTGCACGGCAGCTTCTACGTGCAACTGGAGAACAACGGCAGCGCCGTGCACCGCGAGATGACGGATCTGTCGGTGGTCGACGGTCGGGCGGACATCGCCCACCGGCTGGACTGGATCTCCCAGGACGGCCGGGCCGTCATCGACGAGCAACGGTCTCTCAGTGCCACCGTCCTGGACGGCGTCAGTTGGGTGCTGATCTTCGAGACGGCCATGACGAACGTGTCCGGCGCGACCCTGGACATCGGCTCCCCGACCACGAAGGGCCGGGAGAACGCCGGGTACGGCGGCCTGTTCTGGCGTGGCCCACGGTCGTTCACCGGCGGCACCGTCCAGTCACCGGACGGCACCGGCGCCGACGACCTGCGCGGTACCCGGGCCGACTGGTTCGCCTTCCGGGGCCGTCACGACGAGACCGGGCGCTCGTCGACCATCGTCATGGTCGACGACGCGGGCAACCCCCACCACCCCCCGCAGTGGTTCACCCGCAGCGAGGAGTTCGCCTGCCTGTGCCCGGCGCCCTTCTTCAGCGAGGAACTCGCGCTCGCGGCGGGGGAGACCGTCACCTTCAGGTACGCCGTCCTCGTCGCGTCGGGGGACCAGGGCGACGACGGCACCGTCGTCCTGGCCGACCAGGCGCGCGCCGTCCTCGCGCGGATGCGGACGGCGTCACCGGTGCGGGGTGTGGTGGCATGAGCCTGCCGGAGTTCCCCGGTGGTACCTCCGTGACCCGGCTCTCGGTGTACTCGGGCCGGTGCGCGGACGGCCTGGCCGGCGGTACCCCGCACCTGCACACCGCCTCCACGGAGGCCTACGTGGTGATCGGCGGTGCGGGCGCGCTGCAGACGCTGGACGCGTCGGGGTTCCGGGAGACCCCGCTGTGGGCGGGGTCGACGGTGTGGTTCACCCCGGGCACCATCCACCGCGCGGTCAACCACAGCGACCTGCAGGTCGTGGTGGTGATGCAGAACGCCGGCCTGCCGGAGGCCGGCGACGCGGTGATGACGTTCCCACCCGAGGTGGTGGCGGACCCGGCCCGGTACGCGGCGGCGGCCACGCTGCCACCTGACGCCGGTGCCGACGAGCTCGACGAGGCGGTGCGCCAGCGGCGGGATCTCGCTCTCGACGGGTTCCTGCGCCTGGTGGCCAGCGCGCAGGAGGGCGATCTCGGACCTCTGAGGGACCTGTACCGCACCGCCGTCGCGCTGGTGCGCCCTCGGGTCGCGGCCTGGCGGGAACTCTGGCGGGAGACGGTCGAGCGGCAGGTGCGGCACACCGAGGAGATCCTTGACGCGCTTCAGGGCGGCGACGGCGGCCATCTGGAGCGCTCGGTGCTGCTCGAGTCGCCGCCGAGCGGGCCGGCCCGGTGGGGCATGTGCGGTCGCCTGGTCACCCATGACCTGGCCCGTCCGGTGGTCGGTCGAGCGGGGGCGGATGGGGACAGTCCATTCGGAATGCGTTATCCGAGTGGGCTCGCCGACTGAGGCCGGGTCCGGCCCGGGGGCGGGCATGACGACGGGCCTCGATGGGATCCCCGTCGGGCTGCGCTGACGTATCCGGTGGGTGGGTCGGGTCGGTGGGGTGGGTGGGCCGGTGCCCGGGGCGGCGACGGCCTGGCCGGGACGGGCGGAGTGTCCGCCGGGCCGCCCGCCGGCCGGTCGCCGTTGCGTGCCGCCTGGTCGCCGTCGCTCGTGGTGGTGCCCCGCCCGCCAGGCATTTTATCGACGAGTGTCATTGAGTTTTGGGTGGCGATGTAGTGGAATACGTTTTCCGACGAGGGCTCCACCAGCAGTGGAAGTTCCTGCGCGGCAACCAGGACCTCCCCGACGGACACAACACCCGGATCGTCGACGTCGACGGCGACGGCCGCGACGAGATCGCCGAGATCGGTTTCGTCCTCAACGGCGACGGCCGCCTGCGGTACTCGCTGGCGCCGCGGCGGGCCGTACACGTCATGCGTTCGCCGCAGCACCAATCTCTCCAGGCGACGCCTCGGGTGCCAGGTGTGGCTCGATGCCGCCGTCAGCCGCCGCACCGCCCGGATCACCGCAGTTGCGGACGGCCAGCCTGGATGTCTCGACTCGCTGTGACGAGGTGTGGGGGACGGGCGTGGAACTCACGGTGCAGTGGGACCAGACGCACCGGCCTGTCCGCCCGCTTCGGTGCTCCTCCCACGGATCAAGGCCGTTGTCCAGGAACCGGATCGCATGCTGACCCGACCACTCGTCGACGACCATTTCGGAAGGAGCCAGGCTCATGGACGTAGATGGTGGGCGGCGCGTGGTCCTGCGAGCAGCCGTTGCCGGTGGAGTGGGCACAGGGCTGGCCGCGGCAGGCCTGGCTCCGCCGGCCGCTGCGGCGCCCGACGGAGCCGCGTCGGGCGGTCGCGGGCCGCGCATCGCGATACTGCTCTACGACGGTCTTACGGCGCTGGATGCCGTCGGACCGTACGAGGTGTTGTGTCGGGTGCCGGACGCGTCGGTGGTCACGGTGGCGAAGCGGGCCGGGCCCGTACGGACGGATACGGGGGTGTTGGGGTTGGTCGCGGACCGGGCGCTGCACCAGGTGCGGCACGCGGACGTGCTGCTGGTGCCCGGCGCGGGCGACCGGGGTGTCATCGCCGCGATGGAGGATGCCGAGACGGTGAACTGGGTGCGTCGCCTGCACCAGCGCACGACCTGGACCACCTCGGTGTGCACGGGCGCCCTGATCCTGGGCGCGGCCGGCTTGTTGCACGGGGTGCCGGCTACGACGTACTGGGCGTCGCGGTCCTATCTGGAGTCCACTTTCGGTGCGATCTACACTCCGGGCCGGTTCGTGGAATCCGGCAGGATCATCACCGCTGCCGGGGTGTCCGCAGGCATCGACATGGCCCTGCACCTGGCTGCGAAGCTGACCGACGACCGGGTCGCGCAGGCGTTGCAGCTCGCGGTGGAATACGACCCAGACCCGCCGTTCGACACTGGCAGCCCCGAGAAAGCCGGGCCACAGTTGCAACAGTTGGCGCTGGAGTTGCTGGAGGCCGCGGCCCGATAGTCCGTCCACGACATTCAGTCCGCCATCAGGTCGGACTTCGACCACGACCGCTCCCTCTCCGCGCGGACGTGATGCTGCCTATGGAGTGGCCACCAACGGGTTCGTGGCGTTCGTGGCGGTGGCGGCCCTTGCCCCGGTGCTCCCGCCCGGGATGCCGGGACGGACCTTACTGGAAGGATCCGGATCGTGACCACCTTCCGACTGTTGACCGGCGGCCGGCCGCGTACGCCACCGGTATCCAGATCGACTTGCGGCCTGCACCAAAGCGCCGCCACCGCGACGTCGAAATTTGTACGGCCATTGAACTAATCCGCTTGCTGGACGTAGGGTCGGGTCTCACCGAGCTACGGAGGCATCGCCATGAGTGGCGCAAGGACCCTCGTCGCCGGGGTCGATTCGTCGACCCAGTCGATCAAGGTCGTGGTCTGCGACGCGGAGACCGGCGAGGTGCTCCGCGGGGGCCGCGCCCCACACCCCGATGGCACCGAGGTCGATCCACGGTTGTGGTGGGCCGCGTACGAGCAGGCCAGCGCCGGTCTGCTGGACGGTGTGGCCGCGATCGGCGTCGGCGGACAGCAGCAGGGCATGGTCTGCCTCGACGAGGCCGGCGAGGTGGTGCGTCCCGCCATTCTCTGGAACGACACCCGCTCGGCGCGCGCCGCCGTCGACCTGACCGGCGAGTTCGGCGGCCCGAAGGCGTGGGCCGACGCGGTCGGGCTGGTGCCGGTGGCCAGCTTCACGGTCACCAAGCTGCGCTGGTTCTCCCGCGCCGAGCCCGAGCTCGCGGCCCGCACCAGCATGGTGCTGCTGCCGCACGACTGGCTCACCCACCGGCTGCGCGTGGACGGCGGGGAGCCGACGACCGACCGGGGTGAGGCGTCCGGAACCGGTTACTGGTCACCGGCCGCCGGCGCGTACCGGCAGGACCTGGTGCGGCTCGCCTTCGGTCGGGACGTGGCGCTGCCCCGGGTCGCCGGGCCGGCCGAGGTGGTCGGGGAGACCGCCTCCGGCGCGCTGCTCTCGGCCGGCACCGGTGACACGATGGGCGGGGCGCTCGGCGTCGGCCTGCGGCCGGGTGACGTGGTGGTCTCGCTGGGCACCTCGGGGTGCGTGTACGGGCTCAGTGACGTACCGACCGCCGACGCGAGCGGGCTGGTGGCCGGGTACGCCGACGCGACCGGCCGGTTCCTGCCGTTGGTGTGCACCCTCAACGCGGCCCGGGTACTGGTCACGGTCGCCGACCTGCTGGGCCGGTCACTGGCCGAGTTGGACGAGCTGGCGCTCTCGGCGCAACCTGGCGCGGGCGGGTTGACCCTGCTGCCGTACCTGGATGGGGGACGCACCCCCAACCTGCCCGACGCGCGCGGTCTGCTCACCGGCCTGACGCGAGCGAACGCGTCGGCGGCGAACCTGGCGCGGGCCGCGGTGGAGGGCATGCTCGGCGGCATCGCCGACGCCCTCCACGCGCTCCGTGCCCAGCAGGTCCCCGTCGACCGGGTGTTGCTGATCGGCGGCGCGGCGCAGTCCCGCGCGGTGCGGGCGGTCGCGCCGGCGTTGTTCGGCGCGCCGGTGAGCGTGCCGCGCCCGGCCGAGTACGTGGCGCTCGGCGCGGCGCGGCAGGCGGCCTGGGCGCTGTCCGGCGGTGCCGAGCCGCCGCCGGGGCCGGTCGAGGCCGAGGAGGTCACCGCCGCCGACACCCCCGAGGTGTACGAGCGCTACGTCGACGTCCGTCGACAGGCGCTACCGCTGCTGACGTGACACCGACGGCGTGTGCGCCGCTTGCGGCCGCGGTCGACCTGGTACCGGCGCCGATAGGCGCCCTTGTCGAGCTGTGGTGGTCGACCGTCGTCATTGGCGGAGGTACTGGCGTCCTGACGGTGGGTGATCCCGCCGCCCTGCCGCTCGTGCCGCCTCGACCGGCGCGGGCTGCCGGCGGAGGGTTGACGGCGGGTGATGGCGGGATGTGACGTTCGAAGGTGGCTGGTCTGGGTGTCGGGCTGGGAGCTGCGGCTGCGGGAGTTGACGGGCAGGGTGGGGCACTTGTTCGCCCGGCCGGAGCCCCGTGAGGTTTTCCATGATCTGATCGAGGGCCTGTTGTCGAACCTGGACAAGAAGAACTGCTGGACCCTGGCTCACCGGGCCGGGCACAGCCACCCGGGCCGGATGCAGGCGTTTCTGTCGCGGGGCGCGTGGAGCGCCGACGCCCTGCAGGCCGAGGTCCGTGCCTATGTGGTGGAGCGGTTCGGTGATCCGGACGGGGTGCTGTTCCTCGACGAGACGCAGATCCTCAAGAAGGGTGACCAGTCGGTGGGGGTGGCCCCGCAGTACTGCGCCGCCACCACCCGGATCGAGAACTGTCAGGTCGTGGTCATGCTCTCGTACGCCGGCCCGGTCGGGCACGCGTACATCGGTCGTCGCCTACACCTGCCAAAGCAGTGGGCCGACGATCCGGGGCGCTGCCGCAGGGCCGGCGTTCCCGCTGGTGTCGGGTTCGCCACGAGACTCGACCAGGCTGTCGACCTGCTGGCCGAGGCGGTCGACGCGGCTGTCCCGTTCGGGTGGGTGAGCACGGACGTCGAGTACGGGCAGCACCCGCGGGTCCGCAACTGGTGTGCGAAGAACGCGTTGTCGTACGTGGTGGCGGTCTCGGCGGCCCTGCCGCTGGCGCAGGGCAGCGTGGCTTCCGGAACCGTGCCGGTGACCTGTGCCGGTCAGGTGCTCACCCGGATCGCCGGCGGCGAGTGGCAGCGGCGGACCCGGGTGCGGGGCGGCGGAGGCGAACGCCACGACGACTGGGCGTTGGTCGGCCTGGGCGGGGATCTGCGGGTCGGCGACGAGAGTCCCGCCGACGGATTCGCGCACACGCTGCTGGTGCGGCGTTCGGTCAGCGATCCGGGCGATGTCGCGTACTTCCTCGCCCATGCCCGTTCGCACACGTCCGCGCCTGTCCTGCTGCGCGTCGCGGAGACCGTCGGGAGGATCAAGGAAGGTGACGGGCGGGGCGGCGGGCTGATCGGCATCGACCAGTACCAGGTGCGGACCTGGACGGCCTGGCAGCACACGGTCACCGCGTGCATGTTCGCCCACGCGTTCCGCGCGGTCCTGTACGCGGACGCCGCGACCGTCTTCGGCCGTGCCGCCGATGACGAGGCGGCCGGCCGGGTGCCCCGCCGGACGGAGGACGCCGCCGCCGTCCCTGACCAGGCGGGGGAGATAAGGCATCTGCGTAAATAAATGCTGATTGGGCTGGATCGGTGACCTCGTGCCCCGGGTCGGGTGCCGGCAGTCGGTCAGGCGGTGAAGATCCGCCACTGTAGGTGCCGAAATCCCATGGCGCGGGAGTCGGTCCCCCGGGTGGGCCCGGCGTCGTGCGCAGCCAGCTTCCCGTGGGGGTCGGTGCCGCGCGGGACATTCTGGTCATACTTCTCGCTGGTACTTTAGGGCATCGATGGTCGACAAACTTACGTAGACCTTGACACGAACCAGTTACGCATTGTTGTATGTTTGTCATGACGAGATCGGGATGGCGAAGCGGGGGCTATTGAGCCATACCCGCCGGTGGGCGGTTGAACCATCCTGTCAAGGGGGCGAACAGAAAGACCCAAGAGCGCCGCAGTGCGCTGCATCAACGTGACGGACATCTCGAATTCAGGGGGATGTCATGGAAAGAGCATTCCGCACATTAACCGTCGCCACCATAGACGTTTCGTCGTGTTCCCTGGTCGACGCCATGCCTTCCCGTCGCGCCGAAGCGACGACAGGTCTCTCTCGGCGGCATCAGGATCATCCGCAGACTTCGCCGGCCACGAACGACACGGACCGCCGGACCGCCCTCGGCCGGTCCCACCGCCACGGGCGCCACCAGCCCAGACGCGGTGCCCACCCGCTCGGGCGAGAGGATCATCGCCCCAGACCTGGACGGCATCGTCGCCCTTCAGGAGCCCGTCGCGGTGACAGTCGACGGGGACTGCGCAGACATCAGGACCCCGCGACGAACTGAACGGACGCTTCTGCGACACCGTGCGTGAACAGCCGAACGACACGTGGCTCGCACGCCCGGGACAACCCGTACCCGCCCCACCACTGATCGGCTCACCTCGGCGATCCCGTCGTCGACGCGGAGCTTCGACTCACTGTGCCCGGAATCAAGCACCTCGCGCAATCCCTGCCACCTCGACGGATCCGCGACGGACACCCCGGGCGGACACCATTGATGGTGCGGGAAACGAGTTGGCAACATGGTCGTGGTTTGGAGAAAACTTGAACGTCACCTCGCTCGAGATTTCGCAGACCCTGGTTGCGCGGCAGCAGCCCGAATGGGAGGACCCGGCACATGTCGAGCACATCCGAGCGGTCCTGGCAGCCCTCCCACCGCTGGTCGAGGTCGACTCGCTGACCAGGCTCCGCGGACTGCTCGCCAGAGTCGCCGCCGGGCAGGCCCAGGTGGTGCAGGCGGGGGACTGCGCGGAGGACCCCGCCGAATGCACCGCGGATGACGTGGAGCGGAAGAAGGCGCTCCTCACCGTGCTCGCCGGCGCCATGAGCGCCATCACCCACCAACCCGTGGTGCGGGTGGGCCGGATCGCGGGCCAGTACGCCAAGCCCCGGTCGGCGCCCACCGAGTGGGTCGACGGCGTCGAGCTTCCGGTCTACCGGGGGCACATGGTCAACGGCCCCGAACCGACCCCCCACGCACGGCGGCCCGACCCGCAGCGCCTGTTGACGGGCTACCAGGCGGCGAGCCACCTCCTGGACCACCTCACGCCGACGCCCCAGGCCCGCACCGAGCCCGCCGTGTGGACCAGCCACGAGGCGCTGCTGCTCGACTACGAGATCCCGATGCTCCGCCGGGACCCGCAGGGCCGGACCGCGCTCACGTCCACCCACTGGCCGTGGATCGGCGAACGCACCCGCGAGGCCACCGGGGCGCACGTCTCGCTGCTCGCGAACGTGATCAACCCCGTCGCCTGCAAGGTCGGGCCCCGCACCACCGCCGCCGACCTGCTCGCGGTGTGCGCGCGGCTCGACCCCGAACGGGAACCGGGCCGGCTCACCCTGATCGCCCGGATGGGGGCCGACGCGACCATGGAGCTGCTACCGCCGTTGGTCCGCGCCGTGCGCGCCGCCGGACACCCGGTGGTCTGGCTGGTCGACCCCATGCACGGCAACACCGTGACGACCGCCGAGGGACGCAAGACCCGCGTCGTGGAGACGATCATCCGGGAGGTCACGGCGTTCCAGTTCGCCGTCCGCGCGGCCGGCGGAACACCGGGAGGCCTGCACCTCGAGACCACCCCCGACGACGTGACCGAATGCGTCGACGCCCACGACGCCACCGACCGGCTCGGGGAGAGGTACACGACGCTGTGCGACCCGCGACTCAACCCCCGCCAGGCGGTGGCGGTGGTCTCGGCCTGGCAGCCGCAGCCGATGACGAACCGGGCCGAGGAGACACCGTGCCGGGCATAGCGCCGATCCCCGCCTACTCCCTTCCGACCGCCGGTGACCTGCCTGTCAGCACCGCACCGTGGACTCCCGACCCGCAGCGGGCGGCACTGCTCGTGCACGACATGCAGCGGTACTTCCTCGCGCCCTTCGCCCCGGCGGTGCGGGACACGCTGGTCCGCCACTGCGTGCGGCTGCGGGAGCGCTGCGCCGCGCTCGGCGTCCCGGTGTTCTACACCGCGCAGCCCGGCGGCATGACCGAGCAGGACCGCGGCCTGCTGAAGGACTTCTGGGGCCCGGGCATGAGCGTCGATCCGCGCGACCGGGCGATCGTCGCCGACCTCGCACCCCGGCCACCGGACCGGGTGCTCACCAAGTGGCGCTACAGCGCGTTCTTCCGCTCCGACCTGCTGGCGCAGATGCGGGAGCAGGACCGTGACCAGCTCATCATCTGCGGGGTGTACGCGCACGTCGGTGTCCTCGCGACGGCCATGGAGGCGTTCACCAACGACATCCAGTCGTTCCTGGTCGCCGACGCCCTCGGCGACTTCTCCGCCGACTACCACCGGCTGGCCCTCGACTACGCGGCCACCCGCTGCTCGGTGGTCACCACCACCGAGGAGGTCTTCGCATGAACCCGCAGCAGTTGCTCGAACACGTGCTGAGACCCGAACCCGGTGCCTTCGCCCTGCTGCACCGGCCGGACACCCTGGGCCCGGACCGACTGGAGATCCTGCTGGGGCAGGTCAGCACCCCCGCCCGGCTCGCCGACATCCCGCTGGCCGACCACGCCGGACGGCCCGGCGAGGCCCGCCACGACGCCCTGGTCCTGGTGCCCCACCAGCAGATCACCGAGCGCGGCTTCGCCGCCGCCGCGGACGGTTCCCCGCTGCTGACCATGTCGGTGACCAAGCAGGGCCGGATCGGCACGGCCGAGGCGCTGCGACACCTACCGGACGAGCCGATCGCCCTGACCGGTGGCTGGTTCGACACCGAGGACGACGCCTACGCCGACACCGTCCGCGCGGTGCTCGACAACGAGATCGGCACCGGAGCGGGCTCGAACTTCGTCATCAAACGCTCGTTCGTCACCACCATCACCGGCTACTCCACGCGCAGCGCCCTGAGCCTGTTCCGCCGGCTGCTCACCCGGGAGACCGGTGCCTACTGGACCTTCCTCGTGCACACGGGCACCCGTACCTTCGTCGGCGCCACCCCCGAGCGCCACATCAGCCTGCGCGACGGCGTCGCCGCGATGACCCCCATCAGCGGCACCTACCGCTACCCACCGACCGGGCCGGTCCTGTCGGAGGTCATGGACTTCCTCACCGACGGCAAGGAGACCGACGAGCTGTACATGGTCCTGGACGAGGAACTGAAGATGATGGCCCGGGTCTGCCAGGGCGGCGGCCGGGTGGTGGGCCCGTTCCTGCGGGAGATGGCCTGGCTCGCGCACACCGAGTACGTCATCGAGGGGCGCAGCGACCTCGACCCCCGCGACATCCTGCGCGAGACGATGTTCGCGCCCACCGTGACCGGCAGCCCGCTGGAGAACGCCTGCCGGGTGATCGCCCGCTACGAGCCGCGCGGCCGCGGGTACTACGGCGGCATCGCGGCTCTCATCGGCCGGGACACCACCGGCGCGCGGACGCTGGACTCCGCCATCCTCATCCGCACCGCCGACATCACCACCTCCGAGCGCGACGACGACGCGCGCGTCGAGGTCGGGGTCGGGGCGACCCTGGTCCGGCACTCCGACCCCGCCGCCGAGGTCGCCGAGACCCGCACCAAGGCCGCCGGCCTGCTCTCGGCGCTGGCCGCCCGCGACCGCCTCCACCAGAACCCGCTGATCCGCGAGGCGCTGAGCAGACGCAACACCACGATCGCGCGGTTCTGGCTCACCGACACCGGCTCGCGCACGCACCCCCAGCCGGCGCTGACCGGCCGCCGGGCGCTGGTCGTCGACGCCGAGGACACCTTCAGCGCGATGCTGGCCCACCAGTTGCGGGCCATCGGACTGACGGTGCACCTCGCCCCCTTCGACGCCCCCCACCGCTTCGAGGACCACGACCTCGTCATCCTGGGTCCCGGTCCCGGTGACCCGAGGGACGCCGACGACCCGAGGATGGCCCACCTCACGGCGGCGATCGAGCGCCTGCTGTCCCGGCGCGTCCCCTTCCTGGCGGTGTGCCTGAGCCACCAGCTGGTGTGCCGGCACCTCGGGTTCGCGCTGCGGCGTCGGGCGGTCCCGAACCAGGGCACCCAGCGCGAGATCGACCTGTTCGGCTCCCGCGAGCGCGTGGGCTTCTACAACTCCTATGAGGCCTACGGGCGGACCGAGCAGGTGGACTGTCCCGGCGTCGGCGCCGTGCAGGTCAGCCTGGACCCCGGCACGGGCGAGGTGCACGCCCTGCGCGGGCCGTCCTTCACCTCGGTGCAGTTCCACATCGAGTCGGTTCTCACCCAGGACGGCGAACGGGTCCTGAGTGAGCTGTTGACGCCGCTGACGCAGACCGAGGAGGTACTGAAAGTATGAAAGCCACCATCTCCTGGTGGGACCTGTCCGGGTCCGACCAGACCATCGACTCCCTCCGCGCCTACCTGCGTGACGAGGGTGTGCAGCCGTGGGAGCAGATCCACGGGCTGCGCCTGAAGTTCTGGATCTCCGACCGGCAGACCAACCGCTGGGGCGCGGTGGTGCTGTGGGAGTCGACCGCCGACCTGACGGCGCCGATGCCGCCGAACCGGGCCACCGAGCTGATCGGATACCCGCCGAGCCTGCGGATGACGACCGACGTCGAGGCCGTCGTCGAGGGGCTCCACTCCGGCGAGGTACTCGGCGGCGGCCTGGCCTTCGAGCCGGTCAGGAAGGCGTCGTGAGCGCCCCGTCCCGGCCCCTGGGCACCGACGAGTTCTCCGCCCCGCCCGTCGAACCGGTGGGCCTGCTGCGGGCCTGGTGGGATCGGGCGGTCGCTGACGGCGTCCGCGAGCCGGGCGCGCTGGCGCTGGCCACCGCGGATGCCCGGGGCCGCGCCTCCACCCGCATCGTGCAGGTCCTCGGGATCCGCGACTCGGGTCTGGTGTTCACCACCCACGCCACCAGCCGCAAGGGCCGGGAGCTGGCGGAGAACGGCTGGGCCTCCGGCGTTCTCTACTGGCGCGAGGCCGGCCGGCAGGTGGTCGTGACCGGCCCCACCGGCCCGCTACCGGACGAGGAGGCCGACGCCCTGTGGGCCGCCCGGCCCGTCGGCACCCACCCGATGTCGGTGGCGGCACAGCAGAGCGCACCCCTGCTGGACGAGGACGAACTGCGAAGGCAGGCCGCGCACCTGGGCCGCGACGGCGTGCCGCTGCCACGCCCGGCCGCCTGGCTGGGGTACCTGCTCGAACTCGAATCGGTCGAGTTCTGGCAGGCCGACCCCGGCCGCCTGCACCAGCGGCTGCTCTACGAGCGCGACGGGACCGGCTGGCGGGCCGCCCGGCTGCAACCCTGACCCCGTCCCGGCGGCGCACGCGAGAGGACAGCAGATCGATGTGTGGCATCACGGGTTGGGTCTCGTTCGATCGGGACCTGACCACGCACCGCGCGGAGCTGGACGCGATGACCGCGACCATGGCCTGCCGAGGTCCGGACGCCGACGGCGTCTGGCTCGATCGGCGCGCCGCGCTCGGCCACCGCCGGCTGGCGGTCATCGACGTCGAGGGTGGCAGCCAGCCCATGTGGGTGGACACCGACGACGGCGCGGTGGCGATCACCTACAGCGGTGAGGTCTACAACTTCGTCGAGCTGCGCGGTGAGCTGCTCCGTCGCGGTCACCGGTTCCGGAGCCGCAGCGACACCGAGGTGGTGCTGCACGGCTACCTCGAGTGGGGCGAGGCGGTCGCCGACCGGCTCAACGGCATGTACGCCTTCGCCGTCTGGGACGCCCGGGTCGACAGGCTGGTGCTGATCCGCGACCGGCTGGGCGTCAAACCGCTCTACGTCGCCGGTACCGACGACGGGGTGCTGTTCGGCTCCGAACCGAAGGCGATCCTCGCCAACGCGCTGGCCGACCGGACGGTCGACCTCGACGGGCTGCGTGAGCTGGCCAGCTTCACCCAGACCCCCGGCGCCGCGGTGTGGCGGGGGATGCGCGAGGTGGTACCCGGTGGTGTGGTCACCGTCGACCGCGCCGGACTGCGGGAACGCCGCTACTGGACCCTGCCGACCCGGGCGCACACCGACGACCTGACGACCACCGTCGCCACCATCCGCGAGTTGCTCGAGGACGTCGTGGACCGTCAGCTCGTCTCCGACGTGCCCCGCTGCACCCTGCTCTCCGGTGGGCTGGACTCCAGCGTGATCACCGCCCTGGCCGCCGCGAACCTCGGCCGGCGCGGCGAGCAGGTGCGCAGCTTCACGGTGGACTTCGTCGGACGGGACCACGACTTCGTCGCCGACGAGTTCCGTGCCACCCCGGACGCCCCGTACGCGCTCGACGTGGCCGCCCGCGTCGGCTCCCAGCATCAGGCCGTCGTCCTCGACCAGGCCACGATCGCCGACCCGGCGGTGCGCCGCGCGGTGATCACCGCGCGGGACAGCCCGATCAGCTTCGGTGACCTGGACACCTCCCTGTACCTGTTGTTCCAGGCCATCCGTCAGCACTCCACGGTCGCCCTGTCCGGTGAGTCCGCCGACGAGGTCTTCGGCGGGTACCGGTGGTTCCACCAGCCGCAGGCGCAGGCCGCGGAGACGTTCCCGTGGATGGCCGTCCCCGTCAGCGGCGCGCGGGCCCAGGCGCCCGACCGGTTCAACGCCGACCTCACCGCAGCCCTCGACCTGCGCGGCTACATCCGTGACCGTTACGCGCAGGCGGTGGCCGAGGTCGAGCGGGCCGACGGTGAGAGCGACCACGAGATGCGGATGAGGGTGATGTGCCACCTGCACCTGACCCGTTTCGTCCGGATGCTCCTGGAGCGTAAGGACCGGATCAGCATGGCCGTCGGGTTGGAGGTCCGGGTGCCGTTCTGCGACCACCGGCTCGTGGAGTACGTCTACAACACCCCGTGGTCGTTGAAGACCTTCGACGGCAGGGAGAAGAGCCTGCTGCGTGCCGCGACCGCCGACCTGCTGCCCTCGTCGGTGCTGAACCGGGTGAAGTCTCCCTACCCGGGCACGCTGGATCCGCTGTACGCGGGCTCGCTGATCCAGCAGTGCAAGGAACTGCTCAGCACCGACGACCCGGTGTTCGAGCTGGTTGACCGCAGCGAGCTGGAAGACCTCACCCGGCGGGACTCGGCCACCATGTCCCTCGAATATCGCAACAGGATGGAGCGGGTGCTCGACCTGAGCACCTGGCTGGACATCTACCGCCCCCAGTTCCGGCTCTGACCCCGGTCGCCAGTCGACGGGCCAGCACAGCGGAGCACGCAATCCACGAGCGAAGGGATCCGGCATGACCATCGACGAGGCCTCGTACGAGGTGTTCGCCACCGACGTCGACCTGCGGGACCGTCACCGTGCCGTCGTCGCGGACTACATGAGCCGCAAGGGCGAGAACCGGCTGACGCGGTACCTGCTGTTCACCCCCGACGGCAGCGCCGGCCTGTGGACCAGCGACACCGGCCAACCGGTCGCCTCCCACGGCCACGAGAAGCTCAAGGCGCACGGCGAGTGGTCGTTGCGGATGTTCCCCGACTGGGAGTGGAAGAACGTGGAGATCTTCGACACGCAGGACCCCAACAGGTTCTGGGTCGAGTGTGACGGTGAAGGGCAGATCCTGTACCCGGCCTACCCGCCCGGCTACTACACGAACCACTTCATCCACTCGTTCCTGCTGGAGAACGGCAAGATCAAGCAGCAACGCGAGTTCATGAACCCGTTCCAGCAGCTGCGCGCGCTGGGGATCGAGGTGCCGACGATCAACCGGGGCGGCATCCCCACCTGAGGGGGTGACCGACCGTCGTAGAGGGAGCCCCATGGGTACGTACGAGTACGTGGTGGTCGACGTCTTCACCGACACCCCGCTGGAGGGAAACCCGGTCGCGGTCTTCGTCGACTCCGCCGCGCTCTCCCCTGAGCGCATGCAGCAGATCGCCCAGGAGATGCACCTGTCGGAGACCGTGTTCGTCCTCCCTCCACAAGGCGACGGTGACGTGCGGGTCCGGATCTTCACCCCGGTGAACGAACTGCCGTTCGCCGGGCACCCGACCCTGGGCACCGCCATCGCGCTCGGCGAGTCGACACCGGGGAAGCAGATCCGGATGGAGACCGCCATGGGCACCGTCACGTTCGATCTCGACCGCGCCGACGACGGCCGGGTCGGCGCGGCCGGGATGTGGCAACCCATCCCCACCTGGGAGCCCTACGACCGCGCCGACGAGCTGCTCGCCGGTCTCGGTCTGGCGGCGTCCGCCTGCACCCTGCCGGTGGAGGTCTACCACAACGGGCCGCGACACGTGTTCGTCGGACTGGACAGCGTGGCCGCGCTCTCCGCCCTCGAGCCGGACCAGAGGATCCTCGCCCGGCTGCCCGACATGGCCGCCAACTGCTTCGCCGGATCGGGCACGCGATGGAGACTACGGATGTTCTCGCCCGCGTACGGCGTGGTGGAGGACGCGGCCACCGGCTCGGCCGCCGGCTCGCTCGCGGTGCACCTGGCCCGGCACGGCCTGATCCCGTTCGGGGAGTGGATCGAGATCCGCCAGGGCGTCGAGATCGGCCGTCCCTCGACGATGCGGGCGCGGGCCGGGGGAGCGCCGGACCGGATCGAGTCGGTCCAGGTGGCGGGGTCCGCCGTCGTCGTCGCCCGGGGAACGCTCTACGCATAGCCGCGAAGAACCACGCTGATGCAGTGAGGGTGATATGACAGTCAACGTGCACGCCACCCGAGAGGTGATCCAGATGATCACCGGTGGATGGAGGGCCCAGGCCCTCTACACGGCGGTCAAACTCGGGCTGGCGGACCATATCGAGGCCGGCCGTACCACTAGCGCCGAACTTGCCGAGTCCACCGGGGCGAGCGAGGAGGGCATCCACCGCCTCATGCGCCTCCTGGTGGCCACGGGCGTCTTCGCCGGCAACGGGTCGACCGGCTACCGCAACACCGAGGTGAGCGCGGCGCTGCTCGACGGCCCCGACTCGCTGCGCGACATGTGCCTGCTCTACGGCGAGGAGTTCTACGTCGCCTGGCAGCACGCCCACCACGCCATCAGTACGGTCAGCTCGGGCTTCGAGGTCGCCTACGACCAGCCGTTCTACGACTACCTCGGTCACCACGCGGACACCGCCCGACGATTCCACCACACGCTGAACGCCGCGAGCATGTTCTTCCACCAGGTGCCCGAGGTCTTCGACTTCTCCGGCAAGATGGTCGTGGACGTGGGCGGAGGTGGGGGTGAGCTGCTCGCCTCGATCCTCGGCGCCACCCCGGACGCCCGGGGCACGCTCCTCGACCGCGAGCACATGATGCCCAAGGCCGGTGAGCACCTGGCCGCCACGGTCGGGCTCGACCGTGTCCAGCTGGTCGGGGGCGACATGTTCACCGACGTCCCGAAGGGCGGGGACGTCTACATCCTCTGCCGGGTGCTGGCCGCCTGGGACGACGACGCGGTCGTCACGGTCTTCGAGAACTGCCGCCGCGCCATGGCCGACTCCTCCGCCCGGCTGCTGCTCCTCGACCGCTTCGTCGAGGACCAGAACCCCACCGTGCTGCCCTCCCTGTGGGACCTGCACCTGCTGATGACTACCGGTGGCGGGCACCGCAGCCGGGAACGGATCACCGCGCTGCTGGACCGGGCCGGCCTGGACGTCGAGCGGAAGGCCGACCTGCCCATGGAGACGGTCGCCCTGGTCGCGGCGGCCCGCCCCCTGTGTGACTGAGTCTGGTCATGCGTAATCGGCCAAGTCGGGGAAAGGCGGTGGGAGCGGGGAGGTCCGTTCCGGGGCAGGGGTGAACACGCCGGTTCGTAGCCGCACCAGGGCCTGTTTGCTGCCGTCGAGGGCTGGAGGAGTGGGCCGGGTTGCCCGCCGTGCAGGACCGCGCCGACGAGCTGTCGGGTGTGGTCGATGTGCGTGATCGTCGCGGTGGTGGCCTTCCGGGCGGCGGCGACGCCCTGTCCGACCGGGGCCAGCGCGGCGACGGTCTCCCGCGGGGCCGCCCGGGGAACCGTTCCGGTGACTGTGGCCGCTTCCTCGACCGCGCCGGTGAGGCTGCCGTGTCCGCCCTGGACTACCCCCACACCGCAGACGGGCCGTGAGGTCCAGCCGGGATCACACCACCTCGACCGCCATGAACCTCAAGATTGCCTCAAATGCTCCGACCGGGGCCGATCCAATTCACCGATCACTTTAGTTTTGCCGTACCCAATTGGTGGTGGCCACCCACCGTACGCAGGCGATACGTCACTCGGAAGGAGGCGGGTTGACCGAGGGATCCGGGCAGCCGGCCGACGCTCGAATGATGCACCGGGCGCTGACCTTCTGCACGTAGAGGAGATCTGATGAACCGACGTCTTTTGCTGTCGACAACTGTCGCGACAATGTGTGCCGTAACGTTGTTCGCACCGTCCTCGGCAGCGGAGAACGGAAACGCCAACTGCGAGAACCTGCCCGGTAATCCGTCCGCCTCCGGCTGGACGAACTACGAGGAACTCGGCAAGCAACTCGCCCAGATCGAGGCGACCAGCCAGGGCCGCGTCGACGTGGACGTCATCGGACAGTCCCAGCGGGGCCGGGACATCTACGCGGCGCGGGTCGGTACCGGTGACCGCGTGCTGCTGATCACGAGCGAGATCCACGGCAACGAGAAGACCGGCACCGAGGCGGTCCTGCAGATGCTCAAGACCCTCGGATCCAGCGGCAGCCCGCAGGCCCAGTTGATCCGTGACAACCTGACCATCGTCGCCGTCCCGAAGTTCAACCCCGACGCTGCGGAGCTGAACCGCCGGCAGAACGACTTCCCGTGGAGCGAGGCGGTCGAGAAGTTCCCGCAGCTGGCCGGGACGAACCCGCCGTACTACTACAGCAACGGCGCACAGGGCTTCGACGTCAACCGGGACTTCAGCGCGGACCTCACCGCCGAGCCGTCGCCGGCGACCCGGCCGGCGAACGAGACGCTTCCCGGCATGTTCGTGACCAACGAGTCCCGGGCGCTGCGTGACCTGTACGTGAACCTGCGCACCGAGTTCGGCAAGGTCCACGCCTACGTCGACCTGCACCACATGGGCCCGTGCAACCAGAACAACGACAGCGACCAGTACGTGACGGTGGCCCTGGACTTCCCGCCGCTCGGCTCGGAGGTCGACGGCAACCCGCGGTACGCCGACTGGCCGCTGCTCGACCAGGACAGCTCCCGTCGGCACGCGCTCGCCGCCGCCCAGGGCATGATCCAGCACGGTGGTAACGGCAACGCCCAGAACTCGCCGTTCGTCGGCGGGGTCAGCCAGTACGTGCACTACCAGGTCTCCGACGGGTACAGCTTCGACCGCGACTACGCCGGGCAGGCCCGGTCGGCGTTCGCCCTCAACGGCAGCGCGACCGTCCTGTTCGAGGTGCGGGGCCAGTCCCACGCCTGGGGCCAGAAGCAGAAGGGCCAGCTGACCAAGGCCGTCGAGGCCGGCATCGTCGGGATCGCCGAGCGGATGGCGGACGGGTCGGTCGACAACCTGAACCACGCCGACTTCTACCAGCTGCCCAAGTACTGGTGATGAAGCCGTAGAGCCGGTACGGCAGCCAGCCGCACCGGGTGATCACACGCGGAGGCCACCTCCCAGCGATGGGGGGTGGCCTCCGGGCGTCGTGAGGCCGCCGGCACCCTGCGTCACACCGCGATCCGCTACCGCGGGTGCGCCCGATCGGAGTAATCCTCGACGGCTTCGGTCGCACCAGTCGTGGTCGTCGGCGATGTTCTCCCAGGAAGCTCACCTGGTGGGTCTTTCGACACCGGCCCCGCAGCGGCCGGTACCACGCAGGTCGGCATCTTCTGCGAATCATCCCTGGTCAAACCGTCGTCTCGGTACCTTGGACCTGGTCGTTCGGCGTCGTCCGACGATCATCGGAGGAAGGATCGTCGGGGCCAATCCGCAAAGCAGGACCCGCCCGAACAGGGTGCGCCGCCCCCAGATCGTCGCTCATCAACACGGTGGTTCTCGTCAGTCTCGTGACTCGCCACTCACCTTGGAGATCATGGAGGATCAATGGTCATCGAGCGCGAACCCGACCTCGCGGACGCCGCGCCCAGCACGATGTTCCCCTGGATCATCGACTGCGGTAGCTGGGGCGCCCGCCCGCCGAAGCCCCCCGGCGTGGAGCTGCTCGAAGGCACCACCCGGAAGATCATCGTTCACCACACCGGGGAGCCGGCGCACAACACCACCGACTTCTCCCGCGAGCGGGCAATGAAGCTGGCACGGGACATCCAAAGAGAACACCAGGATGTGCGTGACTACCCCGACTCCGGGCACCACTTCACGATCAGCCGGGGTGGTCATGTGCTTGAAGGACGGGCGCGCAGCCTCGAGACGCTGGAGACCGGCCTGGCCCAGGTAAGATCAGCACACTGCCCCGGCCGCAACCACGACTCGATCGGCATCGAGAACGAGGGTTTCTACATCGAGGAGACCCCGACGCAGAAGCTGTGGGACTCGCTGGTGCACCTGTGCGTCACGATCTGCCGGCAGTACCAGATCAAGGCGCACAACATCTTCGGCCACTGGGACTTCCGCAACACGCAATGTCCCGGCATCAGCTTCTACCGCCAGTTCCCCCAGCTGCGCCGGGAGGTGGCGGCCCACCTCGGAACACCAATCGGGGAGGTTCCGGAGCGCACCTGGCCCGACATCTACGACAACGTCGGCGGAACGTGCATGGGGGGCCCGGTGGGTGCCGTGGCCCAGTACCTCCTGCGCAACGCCGGTTACACCATCCCGCTGACGGATGGCGGGGGATGGTCCCCCGAGATGACCTCAGCCATCAAGGACTGGCAGCACAAGCACGGTCTCGAGGTGTCGCCGAACGGGACCGTGACCGCCGAAACCTGGGAGACCCTCGCACCCGAGCTGGACCAGCACGCCACTGGCGATGTGGTCAGGGCGCTGCAGAGCATCCTCATCCCCAAGGGATATTCGGGGGTCGCCGTCAACGGCCAGTTCGACAGCGCCACCGAGAACGCCGTCAAGGACCTACAGAAGCTGCACGGTCTGCCCGCCACTGGCGGAGTGGACATCAGGACCTGGTGTGTCATCACTGGCGGCGTGATCCGCGAGGCCTTCCGGGACGCCTCTCATTAGGGCGGAGCCGAGGGCCGGTCGTTGGTCGTCTCCGCCCGTGTGCAGGCTCGCGCAGATGACTACCGGCGTCGGTGCCAGAAGGGGCGCGAGATCCACCGCTGTTCCCTTCGGTACGCGTCGCGGTGGTGGCGGCGATACGCTGCCCGGATTCTGGCAAGGTTCGCGGCGTACCCGGGTAGGGCGTCACGCTCGCCGCGGATGTGCCGGTCAACGGCGCGGCCGGCGGCGAGCCCGGTGTAGAGGGCGGTGAGGATGCCCTGGCTGGAGAGCGGGTCGAAGGCGATGGCGGCGTCACCCGCGGCGATCCACCCGTCGCCGTACGGGGAGGTGAGGTGGATGCTGTGGGCCGCGACCCGCCGCGGTGGGGCCCATTCTGCGACCTCCTGAACAGCAGCGGTCACATGGTGGTGCCTGGCCAGCAGCGCCCGGTACCGGAGCGGCCGGTGCAGGTCCGCCGGTGCCAGGTCGGCATCGGTGAAGTAGGTGAGCACCCCGTGCCCGTTCGCGGCGGGCGCGGCATACCACCACCCGTCGGGCGCCGCCTCGACCAGCGAGGCGGCCAGGGCAGAATCGGCTGCGGGGACACGGACCTCGACACCGATGAGCCGGTCGGTGGTTCGGTAGTGGCCGCCGTGACGACGGGCGATGGCGCCGGCCCGGCCGGTCGCCTCGACCAGCCACGCGCACCTCACCCAACGTGCTCCCATCGCGCTGCGCAGCCGCAGGGTCCAGGCGTCGCCCGGCTCGCGCAGGGCCTCGGTGACCCGCGTGTCGTCGAGGGTCCGGGCTCCGGCGGCCACGGTGGCCGCGCGCAGTTGGCGGTCGTAGAGCGGCCGGTCCAGGTGCCAGCCGTGCCCGTACGGGTCGAGGATCGTGTCGACGCAGGCAAGGGTGTCCGAGTTCCAGGCCGACAGGTTGGCCAGGCACCGTTGGTGGCCGCCGGCCGCGTCCGGAGTGGGTAGGCCAAGTTCGTTCAGCATGCGGCGGGCCGCCCCGGGCAGGGCCTGCCCGGCCCGGGGCGTGCGGTGGCCGGCGTCGGCGAGCAGGACCGAGCGGCCGGCGCGGACCAGGGCCGCGGTGGCGGCGGCTCCGGCGGGACCGCCGCCGGCCACCACGACGTCGTACCAGGAACCGCCTGCCGGGCCGCCTTCGCTCACGGTTGGTCCCGGTACGGGCTGACCTTGTCGAAGTGGGCCGTCAGCACCTCATCGGACTGAAACGGGCTCTGCTCGATGACGTATCCGACCTCGTCGTCGGAAACCGTCGCACCGCCGGCTGTTTCGGGCACGTGCAAGGCGATCAGGTTGCGGGTGTACGGAACCTGGTCGAGGTCGAGCAGTGGCTCGGACTCCACCCGCATGGTGGCGGGAAACTCGCCGTCGTCAGGGCCGTCGCGGGTCTCCACGATGCCGAGCTTGGACCAGTTCTCCACCATCTGCTTGTGCTGCTGCTCATCGTCGCCGTGTAGCGCCCGGAACCACACCGCCCGCTGCTCGAAGGCCTTGCGCCGCACCTCGATGTCCTGGCGGGTGTCCATGACCGTGCGGTAGTCGGCTTCGGTGAGCACATGGTTGGGCACGGTCGCGGGCCACCACGTCGGCAGGTACGGGTCGAACCCGGCGGTGAAGCCCATCTCCTCCTGACTGGCGTAACCGGAACGGCACTCGGAGGTGTCGGTCTGCCACGGCACGGCCATCCAGCGGGTGAGGTCGCCGGGAGCCTGGGCGTACAGGGGGCCGTCGACCCCCATCGCGGTCTGCGGGGTCATCCAGGGCCCGTAGAACGGCTCCTGCCAGCCCTTGGGTCGGTGCCGGATGCGGAAGCGGCCCTGGTACATCGACGGATGCCGGATCGGCCAGGTCACCTCGCAACCCGGGTGGAACGCGTCGGCCAGGCAGAAATCAAGTGCGGCACGGTCGAGCGTCTCCGGCTGCAGATCCAGCGCCACGTCACGGAACTGCTTGCCGGAGGTGGGCGGGCTGCCCGGCACGAACTTGCCCGCCGCCCAGTAGCGGAACATGCGGTACTGCGTGGGTGACAACGCCAAGTGCTGGCGCACCGAGCGGGGCGGCACCGCCATGGCATCGCCGTAGATCCACGGCCACGGTACCGGGGAGATCCCGTCCCGGTCGATGTGGCGCAGTGCCGTGTAGATCTGGGTGCGCAGCTCCGCGTACTGCTGATCGGGCCGGGCGAGCTTGGCCATGACGGAGTCGTCGAGGAAATAGTCGGCCCCGCCCCAGCCGAACCGGGTGGCGAACCCGTGGTTGACCCATTGAAGCTCGCTCATCCGGCGCAGCACGGGCGCGATGTGGTCGTGGAACGACACGTCGGGAAAGGGCAGCACGCCGCTGGCGACGTGCATGTCGAACAGCAGGTCGTACAACGTGCGCACGCTCTTGATGCCGGGTGCGTAATCGGGTGGTCCGACGATGACCCAGGCCGGGTCCACCGGTACCTCGCGGCCGTCGATGGTGAGTTTCGCGGTTACGGGTCCGTCGGAGATGTCGTCGTGCCAACCGTCGTTGTTGGCATACGACTTCAGCGTCTCGTACTTCTTGTCGTACGGGCCGGCGGCGCCTTTGCCGCCCAGGACCAGCAGCCGCCCTTCCTCATCGGTGCGCAGATCACCGAGGTACACCGGGATGCCCATGAACGTTCCCGTGTCGAAGACGGCGCCCGTGCTGACATTGACACCACTGACCTCGCGGGGACCGGGCCTGATCTCCAGTTGGTCGCGCTTGGCGCGCGGCACGTCGGCGTTGCGCAGCTCGGCGTTCTTGGCTTGCTCGGCTTCGGGGATGTCCAACGCCAGCCGGAACTGGTACCAGGCGGCCTTCTTGTTGGCCAGCTCAACGCTCCAGCGCAGCGACGTGCCTCCCTGGGGGAGGATCTCCTTGACCACTTGACCTTTGGCGTTGTATCCGTACACCCGGAACCGGGCGGCCTGACGTTTGATCGCCCCGGACTGGTCCCGGTAGAAGCCCGGCTCATGAGGTGAGGGCTCGGACATCTCCGGACCGATGAAATACTCACTTTCGCTGTTACCTACCCGCGCCACACCGATCGCCGGGTGGACAGCCGCGCGGACGATTTCTTCTGCCATTGGTGTCTCCCACTTCTCAGTTGAGGGAACAACCACGAGCTTAGCGAGCTGCGGGGCTGGCATTCGGCGAACGGCGACATGCCATGTGCCCGACGCTAAGCCGCAACACCTGGCGCATGGCACGATGTCGGTAACGCTGTTCGCCTAATACGCCAGCCGCACCTGGTGGAGTCGGATTCCTCTCTGGTAGTGGGAAGTTCAGGCGCGGTACCGGTGTCGGCGTCGCCATGGTGACCATCGATGGATGCGTGGCGGTTTCATGTCCGGTCGTGGCGGTCTTGGGGTTGGGTCGTTGCTCATGGCGTGAGTACCGGACGGCGGAGTTGTCGGACGGCCGGCTTCCGTGCCCACGGCGCCCGAGTCGCCCACATCGCCGAGCTGGCCCGGCTGTGGAACGTCGAGGTCGACACCATCCCGCACTGGGCGCCACCGACGCACGCCATGCAGATCTTCCGGTACGCCGAGCAGGGCTCGATCAAGCTGCTGTGGATCACCGCCACCAACCCGGCCGTCTCGTTGCCCGACCTGTCGCGCATCCGCCGCATCCTCGCGCAGCCGGAGCTGTTCGTGGTGGTGCAGGACCTCTTCCTCACCGAGACCGCCGAACTGGCCGACGTCGTGCTTCCCGCCGCCACGTGGGGTGAGAAGACCGGCACGTTCACCAGCGTCGACCGGACCGTGCACATCTCCGACAAGGCCGTCGACCCGCCCGGCGAGGCAAGGTCCGACCTGGACATCTTCCTCGACTACGCCTGCCGGATGGACTTCCGCGACAAGGACGGGGAGCCCCTGATCCGGTGGACCGGGCCGGAGGAGGTGTTCGAGGCGTGGAAGGAGTGCTCGCGGGGCCGGCCCTGTGACTACACCGGCATCACGTACGAGAGGCTGCGCGGCGGCTCCGGCATCCAGTGGCCCTGCACCGACGCGCACCCCGACGGCACCGAGCGCCTCTACACCGACGGGCGCTTCCACACCGACCCGGACTTCTGCGAGACCTACGGCCACGACCTCGCCACGGGCGCGCAGTTCACCGAGCCGGAGTACCGGGCCACACAACCGGACGGGCGGGCGTTCCTGCACGCCGTCGACTATCAGCCCTCACCCGAGGTAGCCGACGACGAGCGGCCCCTGCTGCTCACCACCGGTCGCACCGTCTACCAGTTCCACACCCGTACGAAGACGGGCCGCGCCCCGCAGCTCAACCAGGCGGCGCCGCAGGTGTGGGTCGAGCTCAACGCGGACGACGCCGCTCGGCTCGGCATCGCCGAGGGCGACCTGGTCGGCGTCGCCTCGGCCCGGGGCGGCATCGAGGCCCGCGCCCGGCTCTGCGGCATCCGTCCCGGCATGGTGTTCCTGCCGTTCCACTACGGCTACTTCGACCAGGACCCGCACCATCGCACGCCGCGGGCCGCCAACGAGCTGACCGTCACCGCGTGGGACCCGGTCTCCAAGCAACCCCTGTTCAAGGTCGCCGCCGTCGCGGTGACGAGACTCGCCGACGGGCGGGACGTGCCCTCGCCGGCGCCGACGGTCGGCGGCAGTGCGCCGATCCCGGACGCCGACGTGCCGCCCACCGTCGGCGGACCGGCGGCGCAGGCCACCAGCGGGAAGGAATGAGCCATGCACCTCGCCCACTACCTCGGTCTGCTGCACCGCGCGCAGGTCAACCTGGCCGCCGCGTTCCGGGAGGTCGCCGACGCCCACGCCGAGGAACCCGACATCCAGCACCTGTGCCAGCAACAGGCGCGGCGCTGCGAGACACACGCCGAACAGCTGCACCCGTTCGCCGCCCGCTATGCCGAGGAGGCTCCCGCCGAACCCGACCGGCTGCACTCCCAACTGTTCACCGGCACCCGTACGGGCGGCATCGGTCTCCTGCGTGACCTGCAGGACCTGTACCTGATGGCCGCCGAGTGCGACATCGCGTGGACCGTCGTCGGTCAGGCCGCCTACGGCGCCCGCGACGAGGACCTGCTCGCGGTCGTGCGGCGCTGCGAGGCGGAGACCGCCATCCAGCTCAAGTGGCTGCGTACGCGGATGAAGGCGGCCGCACCCCAGGCGCTGGTCGTCGCCCAGTGATCAGCGTCGGGGCTCAGCGCAGCAGGACCGGGCCCGCGTCGATGCGGGTGCGGAACAGGACGTACGGCTTGCGGCGCAGGTCCTCGCCGCGCTGGTACGTCGCCTGGCGGTGCAACTGGTTGGCGGTCACGTACAGGTGCCCGTCGGCGGCGACGGACATGGTGTCGGGCCACAGCAGTCGCGGGTCGTGCACGACCGTCTCGTACTCGTTGTCGGTGCGGCGGCGCAGCACCGCGTTGTGCTCGTAGGAGGTGAGGTAGAGCCGGCCGGCGTCGTCGGTCTCCAGCCCGTCGGAGCCGCCGCCCTTGTCGCCCTCGTCGACCACGGTGGCGGCCACCTCGTCGGCGCTGACCCTGGGGTCGGCGAGGGCGTCGGTGGCGACGCTGTACCAGCGGCGGGACGCCAGCGGGCAGTAGTACAGGCGGGAGCCGTCGGCGGAGATGGCGATGCCGTCGGCACCCATGCTCACCGGCTTCGGATCCCCGTCGGAGGGGCGTTCGAGGAACGGTCGGCCCTCGACCACCGGCCGGAATGTGGCCAACGGCTCGGCCTTGGTGGACGGGTGCTCGTGGAGGCGGCGCCACGAGGCACCGCTGGCCAGGTCGACCACGATGATCCCGTTGGGGCCGGAGTCGGAGGAGTCGGTGATGTAGGCGATCCCGGCGTCAGCGCGGCGCAGGTCGAACCGCACGTCGTTGAGGTACGTGCTGGGCAGCGCCACGTCGGTGGGGAAGGTGATCACCTGGGCGACGGTGTCGGTGTCCAGGTCGACCCGGACGAGTTTCGGTCCGCCGGGCCGGGTGGGTTGGAACATCGGGCTGCCGGTGTCGAGGACCCAGAGCCGGTCGGCGGGGTCGACGACGATGCTCTGCACCGACACGAAGGCTTCCGGGTCGTCGTCGGCCGAGGGGCTGTTCAACGTCTGGTCGGGGAAGGGCACCTCCGCGCCGTCGCGTAGCTCGACCACCGTGGCGGGCACCTCGTCGCCCCAGTGGGGGAAGTTGACGAAAATCCGACCGGTGTGCGACACGCTGACGCCGGTGGGCATCGGCCCGGTGAAGGTGTGCACGACCTCCAGCTCGCCGGCCGGCTGGTCGCCCACCGGGGCCGTCATCGCAGCGCCGTGAGGGCGACGGCGGTGACCGCGCCGTAGGCCAGGTGCGGAACCAGGTCGGTGATCCAGTCGGCCGCCGACCACGAGCGCGGATCGGTGACCTTCAGCGCCGTCATCGGGCTGATCGAGGCCATCATCGCCAGCCCCGCCAGCGCCACCGCCGACACCCCCGTCGGCAGTCGCCGGCCACCCGCTGCGGCGGAGATCCCGGCGGTGGCCACGGAGGTGGCGTCGCCCGACAGTGCTCCGAGCCCGGACTTCCGGGTCTCCGCGGTCTGCTGGTCACCGGGGCCGACGTGGGCCAGGTCGGCCAGTCGGCCGGCGCTGTCCTCTTCCGCGCTGCTGGCCGGCCGGGCCCGCACCGCCATGTCCAGGTAGGTGACGGCGTTCAACGCGGACGCGCCGGCCGCGCCGGCGATCAACGCTCTGCTGTTGGGCGTCATCGTCGACTGCTACCCGTTTACCCGCTGATGACACCGACGGGACGGGCCCTGGTCCTGAACCGGCTCCGGTGGTGTGCGTCGGGCGTCTTCGGGTAGAGCACGGGAAACCGGGAGAGGGGACCCGCTGATGCCGAGCGGCACGATGGCGATGCTGGAGACGTACCCGAAGGCGATCAACCTGGACCGCGCGGAGCTCGCGGCGGCGATCGACGCCCTCAACGACTGCGCCCAGGCCTGCACCGCGTGCGCGGACGCCTGCCTGAGCGAGGACATGGTCGCCGACCTGACGACGTGTGTCCGGACGAACCTGGACTGCGCCGACATCTGCGCGACCACGGCCCGGGTGCTGTCCCGGCACACCGGCTACGACGCGAACATCAGCCGCACGCTGCTGGAGGCGTGCGCCACGGCGTGCCGGTCGTGTGGGGACGAGTGCGCCGGTCACGCCGACACGCACGAGCACTGCCGGGTCTGCGCCGAGGCGTGCCGCGCCTGCGAGCAGGCCTGCCGGGACCTGCTCGCCAGGATCAGCTGACAGCACGCGGGCGGTGCCGGCCGTCGATGACGTCGTTGGCGGTCTCCGTGGCAGCCGCGTAGTTGATCGTGTCCAGCGGTGGATCGGGGCCGGCGGCCGTTGCCCTACCACGCGGTGACGATCACCACGCCAATGCGCCTTAACTCTCCTCTCACGGAAGGGTAGGGTCGGGTGCTGTTGCCGGGGCGCGGCCCACACGGGCCCCTGGGCAGCTTCGACGTTGCGCGGTCGATGACGCCCGTGCGCGGGGGCGCAGCGACCGGCTGCGCCCCCCGAACCTGACCGGGCGCTCGTCACGGGGCACCGTCACGCGCGCCCTGTGGGTGGGTGCCCCTGATCGGAAATGAGCTGCATGTCTGCGCTGCTGTCGGCCGTCGGCCGTCCGTCGTGGCTGTCGCCGAAGGTCCTGCGTACCGAGGTTCTCGCTGGCCTGGTCGTCGCGCTCGCCTTGATCCCGGAGGCGATCTCGTTCTCGATTCTGGCGGGGGTTGACCCTCGGGTGGGACTGTTCGCGTCGTTCACGATGGCGGTCACGATCGCGTTCTGTGGTGGCCGGCCCGCGATGATCACGGCGGCCACCGGGGCGGTCGCCCTGGTCGTCGCGCCGCTGGCCAAGGAGCACGGCCTGGGCTACCTGATCGCCGCGGTCATCCTCGGCGGGCTGATCCAAGTGCTGCTCGCCGTGCTCGGGGTAGCGAGGCTGATGCGGTTCATCCCCCGCAGCGTGATGGTCGGTTTCGTCAACGCCCTGGCCATCCTGATCTTCATGGCGCAGGTGCCGCACCTGATCGGGGTGCCGTGGCTGGTCTACCCGATGGTCGCCGTCGCGCTGGCCATCATGGTGTTCCTGCCGAGGGTCACCACCGCCGTTCCGGCCCCGCTGGTGGCGATCATCGCGCTCACGGTGCTCACGGCCGTCGCGCAGCTCACCGTGCCGAACGTCGGTGACGAGGGCACACTGCCGGACAGCCTGCCGGTGTTCGGGCTGCCCGACGTGCCGTTCACCCTGGCCACGCTCCAGCTGATCGCCCCGTACGCGCTGGGTATCGCCCTGGTGGGGCTGCTGGAGTCGTTGATGACGGCCAAGCTCGTCGACGACATCACCGACACCCGTTCCAACAAGACCCGCGAGTCCTGGGGCCAGGGTGTGGCGAACATCGTGACCGGGTTCTTCGGCGGCATGGGCGGCTGCGCGATGATCGGCCAAACGATGATCAACGTGAAGGCCTCAGGTGCCCGTACCCGCCTGTCGACGTTCCTCGCCGGCGTGTTCCTGCTCGTCCTCGTCGTGGCGCTGGGCGACGTGGTGGCGCTGATCCCGATGGCCGCCCTGGTCGCCGTGATGATCATCGTGTCGGTGGCGACGTTCGACTGGCACAGCATCGCGCCGGCCACACTCAAGCGGATGCCGTGGGGCGAGACCATCGTCATGGTGACCACCGTCGCCGCAACCCTGGTCAGCCACAACCTCGCCATCGGCGTCCTGCTCGGTGTGCTGACCGCGATGGTCATCTTCGCCCGCCGGGTCGCCCACCTGGCCGAGGTCACCAGCGTGCTGGACCCCGACGGCACCACCCGCATCTACTCGGTGCACGGCCAGTTGTTCTTCGCCTCCAGCAACGACCTCGTCTACCAGTTCGACTACGCCGACGACCCGGACAACGTCGTGATCGACCTGTCCCAGGCGCACATCTGGGACGCCTCCTCCGTCGCGGCCCTCGACGCCATCACCACCAAGTACGCCGCCCGGGGCAAGACCGTGGACATCGTCGGTCTTAACGAGCCCAGCGCCGTCATGCACAACACCCTCGCCGGCACACTCAAGGTCGGACACTGATGACCGCGGCACCACCGCCCGGGCAGACTGAGGGGATGACCGGACGGCACATGCAGATCGGCGAGGCCGCCGAACGCGTCGGGCTGAGCATCCGCACCATCCGCCACTACGAGGAAGCCGGCCTGGTCCTGCCGTCGGCGCGCAGCGAGGGCGGATTCCGCCTCTACACCGAACCCGACCTCGCTCGCCTCGCCGTCGTCAAACGCATGAAACCGCTCGGGTTCACCCTCGACGAAATGCGTGACCTGCTCGCCATCCTCGACGGCCTCGCCCACGACACCACACCCGGCGCCGAAAGGGCGGCGCTGCGCGAGCGGCTCGCGATGTTCCACACCGCCGCCCAGGCAAGGGTGGACGCGCTACGCGAGCAACTGGCCACCGCCGAAGGCTTTGCTCAGCAGATGCAGGACCAGATCGAGCTGCACAGTAGCTGACCCGAGCCCGCCCCCGGAGGCGCCGGCCGCCACGACAGGGCCGGCGCCTCCGGGGGCGGGCTCCATCGCGGGCGTCGGCTCGCCGCGCGACGTCAGGCGTGTGGTCATGTTCAGTGTGACCGCACCGAAAGCCGTCGTTCACCGTCCGAGAACGCGGTAGCGGAGGTGCACGACGCCGTTCCGGAACCGGCGCTCATCGAGGAGCTCAAGGTCGACGCGCATGCCGGTCGGTAGCCCTGGCTTGCCCCCGCCGACGACAACGGGCAGGACGAACAGCCGGCACTCGTCGACCAGTCCGGCCTTGAAAGCCTGCGTCGCGAGGTCGGCACCTCCTACCGTGAGATCGCTGGTGGCCGTGGCCTTCAGCTCCTGTACCGCGGCGGGGTCGAAACGGCGTTCGAGTCGGGTGTCGGCAGTCGACACCGCGGCGAGGGTGGTGGAGTACACGACTTTGCTCGGCGCCTGCCAGGCGTGCGCGAAGTCGGCCGTGAGGTCGGACTGCGCGGCCAGAGCGGTGTCGGTCTCCCAGACGGCCATCGCTTCGTACAGTCGCCGCCCGTAGAGAAACGTGCCCACCGACCGCAGGAGGTCGGTGGTGAACGCGAACACCTCGTCGTCGGGTGGGAACCAGGCGAAGGCGCCGCTTTCGTCCTCGATGTAGCCGTCAAGCGACACGTTCGTCACGTAGATCAGTTTGGCCATGCCTCCACCTCTCGATGATGAGCTGCAACAGCCTGGACACTCGTCAGTGTGGCGTCCAGCTTGGTGAACGCCTGGCGCCCACCCTCCCCGCTGGGGTGCGCCAGGCGTTCGGGGAGCCACTGGCGGATCTCGACTCGCGTCCGTCCGTCGGGATCGTCATGGAACTCGATCCGGAGTCTCGTCCCGAACGGCTCGATGCCCTCCTGAGATGACGAGCTGCGGAGTTCCGGTGTTCATCCGAGGTCCCTGGGGCCGTCGGCCATCCGGTCCGTTGCCGGTTCGGCGGACGAGGGCCAGGGCGCGCCGGTAGGCGGTGACCGCTTCCCCGGCCGTGGCGACCCCCTTCGACAAGCCTGCCGCCCGCTACCAGGCCAGCGGGCAGATCGCCCCGGATCAGCGAGCGGCGGTGGCCGGCTTCGACACCGGCTCCAGCGCGGCGGCTGTTTGTGTCTGGCGTACCTCGATCTGCGCATCTACCAGGTACATCAGCAGTCTGCGAGCTGCCCCGGTCCGGGCGGAAGCTGGGGCCGGCCGTTTGCGAGGATCGGAGAATGGTAACGCATCGCCCTCCACCGTCGGCGCGGTCAGGAAGGCCGAAGGGCGGTAGCACGACAGCCTTACGGGCTGCACCGGAGCCAAGGTCCGTCGGTGACCCAGGACCTGCCGCCACAGCCTGGCGCAGGCCGTTGGTGCGTCTGCTCGTCGTCGCCGTGGTGGTGGGCGTCGCCGTGATCGGCCTGCGCGGACGCCTTCCCGCTGCTGGTGACGTCGGCAGCGCGCTGGCCGGCGCCGACCTTCGCTGGATACTGCTCGCCGGTGTGCTGCAGTTCGTGTCGATCAGCGCCCTCGCGCTTCAGCAGCGGCGCCTGCTGCACCCTCTCGGCGCGCGGCTGCGACGCGGCCACGCTCTCGCGATCGTCCTGGCCGGCACGGCGCTCTCCATCAGCGTGCCCGCGGGGCCGGCGGTGGCCACCACGTTCACCATCCGGAAGTACGAGCAGGCTGGTGCCACGCGGGAAGCGGCCGCCGCCACCGTCATCGTGTCGGGGTTGGCGTCCATCGGCGGGTTGACCCTGCTGTACGTCGGTGGAGGCGGAGCCATCGTCGTCACCCGCGATCCTGCGATCTCCCTGAACTGGCAGCCGTTGGTCGTCGTCGTCGTCGGCTTGGCCGCGTTCACCACCGTAGCCGTTCTGGCCGGGCGTCGATGGATCAGCCGGCCGTCACCTGGCGGAACCGACGTCACCGGTGGCCGGGCAAGCCGCTACCTGCGGTCCGTGCTGAACTCAGCCCGGGACGGATGGCGGGTGGGTGCCGGGTTCCGCGTCCATGACTGGACGGCCGCGCTCGGGTACACCGCCATCAAGTGGCTGGCGGACCTGGCGTGCCTGATTGCCACGGTTCGAGCGCTCGACCTGCCGGTGGGCATCGCGGCGCTCACCGGCGTCTACCTCAGTGTCCAGATAGTGCGGCAGGTGCCCCTCACCCCCGGGGGTATCGGGGTCATCGAGACGGCCCTGGCTGCTGGACTCATCGCTGCGGGCACGACGGACATCGGTCGGGCGGCTGCCGCTGTTCTGATCTACCGGCTGCTCTCCTGCTGGCTCATCATCCCGGTCGGCGGCATCGCCGCGGTGACGCTCCGTCGTACCCGCCGGCAGGCTGCCGACGCCCACCCGGCTGAGCACGTCACTGCCACGACGGGGGCGTCAGCGCTCGACGGGTGAAGTGCAGATCCGCGCCGGCGAGCACACCACCTAGGCCCGTGTGCCTGCACCCGATCCACCCCGTCAGCAGCAACGGGACGGAGGCAGTCAGAATGCGCAATTTGCCGCCGTTGTGGTGATTCAGTGAGGCAGCCTGTCGCGGAGCTGCTCGACCTGGCGTTCCAGGCGGTCAACCGCCTGCTTGTTGTTGAGGAAAGTAGTGACACCGGTGGCGAACGCGATGGCTACCAGGAGGGCGATCACGCTGAGGACCAGGCCGCCGATCGCGACGCCACGGCCGGTGACGCCGGGACGTCGGGTCATCCGTAGTGCCACGATGCCGAGGATGAGCCCGATGATCCCTAGCACCAGTCCCACGGGGGCGAAGATGGCGGTCAGCACGCAGACCACGGCGGCGACCCCGAACACCAGGGCGAAGGCAGCCGCGGAACTTGTCTTCGCCGCTGCGCCGGGACCGGCTGCCGCAGGCTGGGTGGGATGAGTGCTCACGTCGCTTCCTTCCCTCGCAATTGTCGCAGGGCGGGGGTGGATGCCCACATTCGCGGCCGTTATGCCTGGTCGGCCGCGCGGTTCCGCTCCTCCGCGTCGGGTAGGCCCCAGGCGACGAATGGACGAGGGCTCGTCGGGTACGCGGGGCGGTGACACGCGAAGGGAGGACGACCCGTGCAACTCACTGAACAGCAGGTGCGTTCGCTGTACGGCCAGGACGTCCAGGACCAGTCGGGTGCCAAGATCGGCAAGGTCCGCCAGGTGTGGGCCACTGCGGGGTACCCGGCCTGGGTGAGCGTGCAAACCGGTGGTGGCCCCGAGCCCATGGCTCCACTGGGCAACGCGCAGATGCAGCAGGGGAAGCTGATGGTCGCCTACGACAAGGCAACCGTCCACAGCGCCCCGAGCGTGGAGCCTGGCAACGACAAGCCGCTGAGCGCCGAGCAGACCGCGCAGCTGTACGCGCACTACCGGATGCAGCCGCAGCAGGCGCCGCAGGCCCGTGAGGAGCTGATCCGCTCCGAGGAGCGGCTGCGGGTGGGCACGGAAAGCCAGCCTGCGGGCAAGGCGGTACTGCGCAAGAACGTGGTCACCGAGAACGTGCACACGACCGTGCCGGTCGAGCACGACGAGGTGTTTGTCGAGCGCGAGCCGATCACCGCCGAGGAAGCGGGCCGCGTTCGCGCCGAGATGGGCGAGGCGCAGCAGGAGATGCAGCTGCGCGCCGAGCATCCGGTGGTGGCCAAGGACCGGGTGCCGGTCGAGCGGGTCCGCCTGGCCAAGAACGAGGTGGTCGAGGACCAGCCGATCGACGAGCAGGTCAGCCACGAGGAGGTCCAGGCGAACATCCCGGAGTCCAGCCGCCGCCAGCGGTGACGGTCGGCGTTCTGCTGCCTGAGAGCCAGCAGGTGGCCACGGGCGGGCGGGTCAACACCCGCCCGCCCAACACAGGCAGGCAGGTCGGACCGGACTCAGGCAATGCGGCTGCCGGGAAGCCGACGGGCGTGTGCCGTGGGGGCTGGCCCTACGGTCGGCCGCCCGTGTCGCCTGTCCGCCGGCGGGAGGGCCGCTGCCCGGCAGGCTGGCGACGAGATCGTCGAGAAGCTGCATCCGCTCCACCGCCGTGCGGCGGGCCTGTCCGGCCTGCTGGCGTCGGTGCAGTCTCGGTCCGCGCCCGGTTCGGCGAGGAGTGTCGATGTGCGAGCACCGTTCAGGTGGCCGTCGGTGGTGACGCCTGCCCACGGTTGTCGAGGTGGTGGGAGACGGGCAGAGCAGGGTCGAGCCGCAGAACCTGGGGCGCTCGGAGCAGGTCAGCAGACGCCACCGTGCGCCGACAATCACCACTCACACGATTCCGGCACCCCTGGTGCTTGATCATGCCGACCTGGCGGACGCGGCGGCTCTCCACACGACATTACGGTGATCTACCCCTCGTTTGCGCCGCCAGCAGGTGGTGTTGCTGCAACGATGCAAGACGTGGGAACTGCGAAGACTACGACGCCGGCCATCTCGCCCCTTGCTGGCGAACCGATCAAGCGCGCCGACGCCGAGCGGCTCGCGGGAGTGCTGAAGGCATTCGCCGACCCGGCCCGGCTGCGCCTGCTCAGCCTGATCCAGGCATCTCCCGAGGGGGAGGCGTCCGTCAGTGACCTCACCGCGCCGCTCGGACTCTCCCAGCCGACCGTCAGCCACCACCTTCGGATCCTCACCGAGGCTGGCCTGCTCGAACGGGAGAAGCGCGGCGTCTGGGCGTACTACCGCCTCGTGCCGTCCGCGATCACGGCGATCGCGGACCTGTTGACGCCTCCCCGGAAACGAGCAACGAAGAAGACCCGCTGACCCGGTGTCGCAGGAAACGGCGCTGGCACGGGGTCCGTCCGGACCAGCCGACACCGGGCGATCCTCCGGGCGGGGTCGAGGCCTCCCGCCTCGGTTCCGGCCCTGACCGCACCGCCCTGACGCACCAGCCGTACTCGCTGTCGCTTGGCCGGGTGTCAGGGCACAATCGCGTACAGGCGGTCGGTCGGGTCGACCACGGCGTTGAGTCGGGCCCCGACCACCAGGGCTGGATCATCCTTGCACTGTGAGGTGGACTCGAACGGCTCGAACGCGGGCCCGCTGATCAGCAGGCTCAGCTCGACTCCGCTCTCCTCGCCCAGGGAGGTGGGCCGCACGGCGGTGATCTCGGCGGTGGCGGCCACGCCCACGGCCTCCAGCCGGTGCAACTCCCGCCGGGCTCGTTCGTGCAGTCGTGACTCGTACCTGGCCAGCTTGACGCAGGAGATCGTGACCCCCACCCCGGCGACCCCCATGATCCAGCGGTTCAGGCTGGGCTCGCCGGTGGCGAAAGCGACGGCCGCGTACACCATGAGCGGACCGATCAGCAGCAGTGGAAGGCCCAGGAGCCAGAGCACCAGCCGCAGGAATCCACCGGACGGAAGGTTCGCCTGACGCGGCCGGAATCGATGCCCGTCCCGGTGAGCGCGCTCCGTCCGGGTGCGTACCCTCTCGGCACGGTCGGCATGGCGCCACCCTAACCCAACAGCGTCGTGCCCACCGCAGCCCGGGAAGCCCGGTTCTGAGTCGGTAGGGGCAAGGTGTGGACCGAGCCGGGTATGGTCCGCGACGAGAAGCCGTGGGGTGACCGGTGCCGGGAGTCGATCCGGGCCGGCGCCGGCTAGCGACCGGCCTTGGCGTGATACTCGTCGACGACCTCCTGAGGGATGCGGCCCCGGTCGGAGATGTCCTTGCCCGCCTTCTTGGCCCAGTCCCGAATCGCCTTGTTCTGCTCCCTGTCGGTGCTGACGCGCCCTCGGCTGTGACCGGCTCTGGTGCTGCTGCGGGCCGGTCGACCGTTGGCGATGCCGCCCCGGCCGACCTTGGTGCCGTGCGCGGTGTACGGGGCCAGAGCGTCACGCAACTTCTGCGCGTGGGCCGCCGACAGGTCGATCTCGTACTGGACTCCGTCCAGGGCGAACCTGACGGTCTCGTCGGCGTCCCCGCCGTCCAGGTCGTCAATGAGCTTCTGGATGATCTGCTTGGCCACGTCGAAACTTCCTTGTACTACCGATGGGTTCGCGCCGCATTACCCGGTGGGACGCTCACCGTAAACGATGAGCAGCGAATAGCCCTCGGGAAAGAGCTGGTCGCTCTGGGTGATGGATGGTGGTGCGGGTTCTGTCCTATGTAGAGCCAAGAGCGTGCAGCGCTCGACAAGCTCGATCACGCCCGGCGAAGCGTACTGCCGGCCCCACCTCGGCAGGGCTATCGACCCCGGTTGAAATCGGTCGGCAGGGCGGCACGGTCAGCGGCCTGGCGGCCGGAGTCCCAGCCCTCGCGGCTGTCCACCCGGGTGGCCCGGACGCGGACCGTGTGGGGGAAGACCCGGTGCATGGTCTCGCGGATCTGTTCGTCGCGGGAGGCGAGCACCGGCAGCAGGTCGGCCGGTTCGGTGCCGTCGTCTCCGTTGCCCCGGCCGGCCTGTGCCAATGCGAGCTGTGCCGCGTCGGCCAGTCGTTCGTCGATCCGGACCGCGAAGGCCACCAGGAAGGACTGGCGGAAGGCCTTCAGGCGACCCCGACCGGCCTTGCCGCCCGGCGGCTCGGCCCGAGCCATCGCCCGGTGCGCCTGCACCAGCAGGGAGGTGTAGAGCAGGTCGACGGCGTCGATGTCGGTGTCGAAACCGAAGACGGTGCTGAACGCCAGCTCCGGTGACGAGACCGTGTGGCAGCGGTTCGCCCGGGCGACGGCGTCCAGCAGAGCCGCCTTCTCCTTCTCGTGCGGGTGGTCCACGCCCACCCGCCGCGCGTACGGCACCACCGGCGTCGCGTCACCGGCCCGCGCGGCCAGCAGCGCCTCGTCCAGACTGTGGCGGGTGACGAGTTCCTGTGCCTTGGCGGTGTAGGCCTCCGCCTCGGCCGGGAAGTTCGTCGACTCCGCCTTGGCGAGCAGGGCGCGTACCCGGTCCAGCAGCCGGGCGTCGATGCGGGACGACCCGACGGCGTCCGACCCGTCGGTCTGCGTGGCGGCGGACCCGGGCGGGGGAACGAGCACCTCGATCCGCGGGAGGGTGGCCAGGATAGTGAGCAGGCCCAACACCAGATCGAGTACGGCCACCCGGTCGAGCCGCCAGCGGGCCGCGAGTTCGTCGAGGTACGTCGCGTCGCCGGTCCACCAGACCCGCGCGCCGAGGGTGTCCGCCTGTGCCCACCACCGCCCGTCGACCGTGGCCGGGGGAAACTGTCGCAGGTGCGCGGCGACCGCGTCGGTCACCAGGTCGGCCTGCTGTGGCCGGCCCCGCCGGGCGACCACCCGGTGCAGTTCGGCCGGCTGCCACCCGCCCCGCCACAGCCGTGCGCACGCCTCGTCCTTCGCGGCCACCAGCTCCGGGTCGACCTCGGCCGACGGGGTGACGGTCAGCGCGTCCAGCCCCGCTTCGTAGTCGACCGTCCCGGCGAGAATCGCCCTGATCCGCTCCCGTACCGATGTCACCAGCACAAGGCTACGGAGTCCGGGCCGACGGTTTCCGGCCGGCGGCCCGATACGGACGCAGTGGGATGGGGGCCAGGTGAGTGCCTGGGTGAGGCCGTAGCTGTTCCACCGGGTGGGGCGGTGGGTGTGGGGGCACGGCGGTGCGGGTGAGCAGGAGCCATGTGCTGAACCCACAGGTTCTCCTCGACGTATACGCCGAGGTCCCGTTCCCGATCGATCAGCACGAGATTGAGTGCGCCAGGGACCACGTACTCCCGGGTGACCGGGAACAGCATGTCCGCCCAGCTTTCCCATTCAGCGACGGTTCCTTCAATCACCATCGACCTCGGGGCTGGGCGGAGCACGCGGGCTCCCATGCGTTGATGGGTGCGGATCCAGGGATCGATGGAAAGTCCGTCCCCGCGCGTCCATCCGGCGTACTCGGCCATCGGCACCATGGGGTACCGGTGCTTCCACGTCGGTCGGAGCGGAGCGACCACATGCGCGAGTCCGTCGCCGTGCGCCCGTCGCGCCAACTCCTCAAGCACGACACCGGCCATGCCGCGCTTGTCGTGCGACGAGCTGACGGCGACCGCCATGATGCTCAGGGTTGTGGGCTCGACGCCTGCTTCCCGACCGTCGACCGCGCGGACCAGCGCGTCGTCGTAGCCGGCCGGCAGGTCGTCGACGGCGCCATCCCAGGCCATCGGCACTCCCCATCCACCGGCGACGACGGAACCCTCATCGAGCACCATGACGTCATACCGCGCGAAATGCTCCTTGACCCGGCCCATGTATCTCTTCGGCACGTCGTCGTGGAAAATGAATTCTGGCCAGCGCTCGTGGAACACGACCGCCGCCGCCTCGTGCAGTTCGGGCCGGTCGGTGCGGGTCACGATCTCCATGCCGGCGAGAATATCGGCGTCGCCAAGTGGGCGCAACGCCATTGTCCGGACGCCGGGCGGCAGTTGACTGCCCTCAGCGCGCCCGAACGGTCCCATCGAAATTCTCCTATGTGAAAAAGCGATAACAAGGGGCCCTTGCTCACAGGCAGGGGGTGCCGTTGAGGGAGAAGCTCGTGGGGCCGTGTTGCTGCCGCTCCACGTACCCTGGAAGCCGATCGAGACGCTCGCGCCGGCTGCGATCGTGCCGTTCCACCTGGCGTTGCGGATCGTGACGGCGGAGCCGGACTGGGCGTGGGTGGCGCTCCAGAGCGTGGTGATCCTCTGGTCACCCGGGAACGTGAAGTCCAGGGCCCAGCCGTTGACGGCGGTCGTGGCGGTGTTCTTGATCGTGATGTCGGTGACGAAACCGCCCGGCCATTCCGACTGCTTCTGGTAGGTCACCGTGCAGGTGGGGCTGGGTGCGCGACGGCGCAGCGTGGGATGCATCGAGGGCGCTGGTTTGCTGCCGGCTGGGTGGGTCGACCCCGACCACCAGGCAACCGCACGCGCCCCGTAGCAGGGCCCGGCAACGTCGCTCACCAGCGGCCAGATCTGCGCTATGGCCTGCGGCCACCGCATGATTTCCCGGAGTCCACACAACTCCCAATGATCATGCGGTGGCCGCACCCGTTCTCCGCCTGGCTCGACGCGTCAAGCCAGGCTGGAGTGCTGGCGGCTACTGTCGGGCATCAGTCGACCCAGTGCCGGAACCACAACGAAGCGTAAGCACTGCCGCTGGGGGCATTGTTGTGCGCGCAGTAGTGAGCCTTTTTCATCCTGCGTAGCGGTTGGCTTCGACGTGGTGCAGAACGAGGATGGCCTGCACGATCGGGGTCGCTCGTCGTGGGCAGCAGCGCAGCCTGACCAGGACCTTCCAGGTCTTGAGGGCGGCGATCGCCCGCTCGCCTCGGGCGCGGATCGTGGCGTGGGCGCTGTTGACGGCCTTCTGCCGGCGTGACAGCTTCGGGCGGTAGCGGCGCCGTTTGAACGGCGTGCGTACGCTGCCCCGGGCTCCCTGGTAGCCCTTGTCGGCGAAGGTCATCACGTCCGCGCTGGTCAGCGCTTCGAGGATGCCGTGGGTGCGGGCGGCGGTGAGGTCGTGCGCTGAGCCGGGTAGTGCCGGTGAGGCCCAGACGAGTCGGCCGGCCGCGTCGGCGATGACCTGCACGTTGACGCCGTGGCGCTTGTGCTTGCCGGAGTAGTACGGCCTCTGGTTGGCGACCCGGTCGATCGGGATCAGGGTGCCGTCCAGGATCGCGTACGCCAGCCGGCGTATCCGGTCCATGGCCGTGGTCAGGGTGTCGGCGGCGGCTGCGAGCAGGGCGATTGCTTCCTGCACGTAGCGCCAGGCGGTGGCGATGCTGACATCGAATCCGGCGGCGAGGCGGGTGTAGGTGTCGCCGTTGTGGAGGTGGGCCAGGGCGAGCAGCGCCTGTCGGCCCGGGTCGAGGCGTCGCCATCGGGATCGGCGCTGGTTACGGTGCTGGCGGATGCGGTCGGCGAGGTGGTTCAGGGTCCGGCTGGACAACGAGATCGCGGAGGGGTAAGACAGCACAGGCGAGGCTCCCGGTTGGGGCATCGGGTTTTGGTCGATTTGCTGTCTTACCTGGAGCCTCGCCCTCATCGATCACCGGGCTGCGCCCACCACTCCTGACCTGCGCGGTCACGTTGAAAAGGGCTCAGTAGTAGGTGTCCGGAGGCGTATTCGCGGGGAGCTGGGCGTTCCGGCCGTTCGCGGCCGACAGGCAGATGGCCATCGTGTCAAAGGAGACGATGTAGTCGTTCTGGTATCCGGCCGCCGAGGCCGAGCCGGCCGTGCCGACTGTCATGGCGCTGATGACAGCCCCAACGGCCACCGAGCGCATCCACAGCCGTCCCGTCGTCTTCATCGGACCACCTTCCGTCAAGTGGCCGATCGGTCGCGCCGAGGTTTGCCAGCGCGGGCTCGGCCCATTGGTCGATGTCGATACCTTGGCGGGGTCGGGGTGGATGTCGCAACCGCCTGTGCCGTCGCCTGAACTCTGGGAGGGCGGTTTGGCGATCTTTTATTTGATCTATCCATTGCGTTGATAGCTGCGAGTCGATGTTGTGCAATGTGGGTGTTCGTCGTGACCGTCGGGAGGCCGTGGCATTAGCCCGGTCATAGGTGATCGCAAGCCGTATCCGAGCGATATCACCGACGAGCAGCGGGAGCTGATCGGGCCGTTCCTGCACGTCCTCGGCACCGCACCCATCGGCATGCGGGCAAAGAGCATCTGCCTCGCGTTCGGCGTCGAGCCCGGAGCCGCAGTTTGGAACGCGGGTGTACCGGGCGCCGGGGTGGTGGGATCCTGGGCGGCATGACTGACCTCGACGCCAAGGCGAACCTTCATCGGTACCTTCGGGAGGCGCGCGAGGCGTTACTCGGGAAGCTCGACGGGTTGTCGGAGTACGACGTGCGGCGACCGCTCGTGCCGACGGGGACGAACCTGCTCGGGCTGGTCAAGCACGTGGCATTTGGTGGCCGCCGGTTATTTCGGTGAGGTGTTCGACCGTCCCTTTCCCGAACCTGTGGCGGGCCTGGACGACGACGCGGAGCCGAACGCGGACATGTGGGCCGCGGCCGACGAGTCCCGTGACGACGTCATCGGCCTGTGGCACCGGGTCTGGGCTCACGCGGACGCCACGATCGAGACGCTCCCGATCCACGCGCCCGGCTCGGTGCGGTGGTGGCAACACAAGCCGGTGACACTGCACCTCATCCTCGTGCACGTGTTGGCCGAGCTGAACCGGCACGCCGGGCACGCCGACATCGTGCGCGAGCTTGTCGATGGCCAGGTCGGCTGGCGGCGGCCCGGCGACAACATGGTCGAGGGCGACGAGGCGTGGTGGGCCTCCTACCGCGAGAAGCTCGAATCCACCGCGCGCCAGTTCGCCTGACGGTATAGGCGTGTGGGTCTCGTCGTTCTCGACAAGGGGTGGGGTTGTGAGTGAGGAACAGCGCCTTCCGGGCGGGAACACCGGTGGAGCGGTTCGCATCGGTGGCACCGTCCGCCGCGTCCCTGGCCGCTGGACGCCGTCCGTGCATGCGCTGCTCCGGCACTTGGAAGAGGTGGGCTTCGATCGGGCACCACGGGCGCTGGGCTTCGACGAGTTCGGCCGGGAAGTGCTCTCGTACCTGCCTGGTGAGGTCGTCGGGGCCGCACGGCCGTGGCCCGGGTGGGTGCACAGCGATGACGCGCTGCGCCAAATCGCGGGGTGGCTACGCGCGTTCCATGCCGCCGTCGCGAGCTTCGTTCCCCCGCCGGACGCGGTGTGGCGCGAAGGACAGACCTGGCGGCCGGGTCTGATCGTCGGTCACAACGATGCTGCGCCCTACAACGCGGCCTGGGCCGGTGGACGTCTCGTCGGCTTCTTCGACTGGGACCTCGCCGCGCCGGTCACGCCGGAGTGGGACCTGGCCTTCACCGCGTTCGGCTGGGTGCCGCTCCATGCCCGCCATGTGGTGCGGGCGGAGGGATTCACGGCCTTCGCGGACAGGCCACGACGTGCGCGGCTGTTCCTGGACGCCTACGGGTGGGACGGTCCGGTAGGCCAGTTCATCGACATCGTCCGCGAACGGGTCAGTGCCTCCGCCCAGGGCATCCGACGCACCGCGGCAGCGGGCGACCCGGCCTACCAGCAGATGATCGAACACGGGATCGATGTGGCGTTGGAGACAGCGGTCAAAGAGCTGGCTGACTTCCCGGACGCATAGCCACGAGAGAACGTGCACGGCCCCGTACCTGCCCACGGGCACAGGCTGACCACGGTCATGTCCACGGATCTGCCGCCGGCAGCGCGTGGCCTGCGAGGTGGCACAGGTACGTGTCCGCACCGATCCGGCACGCCCACGCCGACCAGGGCTTCACGGGCGTCCTCACCATGACCAGCAGTTTCCCAACTGGGCTATGACCCTACGTTTACCGTGGTTCGCTGCGGCACCTGGCCGATTCGAGGGATGGACACTTTCGATGGATCTTGTCATTCCACGGGAGGCGGTCGCCTCGCTGCGCATCCCTTCCGTTTCCCTCACTGACGGCGAACCAGCCGTGCCCGTGACGGTCCGCCCCTGGCGCTTGTCGCTGGTGCGACGGTCTGCTGCCGTGGCGCTGCCGTTCGGTCGGCAGGCGGCGGAGCGGGTGAGAAGGGCGCAGGCCGTGCAGCGGTTCGACGCGCTGGTTCTCGGTCCGGCACGCCTGATCACCTTGGCCTGCGGCGCGGTGGCCCATGGCTGGTACTGGTGGAACCTGGCATTCTCTCCGACCCCCTACGCCCTTCTCCTTGGCTTCTGCGCCCTTCACGCGATCGCAAACCTCCTCGACAAGCGCCTCATTCCTCCGCAGTATCCGCGGCAGGGCAAGCGGGGTGACCTGCTCGTCCGTGAGGTTCCGCAGGGGGTTGCCGAACAGTGGATGGCGCTGGACCCTCGGGTGCGATCCGAGTCACCCCGAGACTGACCCTCGACTCCGGAGAGCTCTACCGCCAGGACCGGTGGAGGATGGGTGATCGATGAGAGCGTGTTTCCGTGGCAGCCGGCTCCCGCTGGGGGACAATCGGCTGGTGCCCGCCACGTCTGTGGGCTCCAGCCCATCGCCGTGGGAGGAGACGTATGGACGACTACGACAAGGCGAGCGCCGCCAGGTGGGACGATGTCGCGTTGTCGCCGAACGCGCCAACGGGTGAGTACCTCGAACTGCCCGAGAGCGGCTGGGGTGCCCTGGTCGGCTGGACCGCAGGGCCGGCCCGCCTCGTCCGTTGCCCCGACCGGCCGGACCGCCACACGACCGTCATCACGACGAGTAGCCCGGCCGGCGACGACCACCAGGCCCGACCACGGACGGCAGCCGAGCAGGGCGACCTCGACGCCTCATCCCGCCGACATCGCCCGCCAAGTCCGCACGATCCTGGGCGAGATCTACGGCGACACCGGTTGCTGAGGCGGCAGGCCGGGAGCAAGACGGTAGTGAGTGGAAATTGGCTGACATAACCTCATTCGACTCGGATGAGCGCGAGGTCGTCCGGGTCGGGAGTGAAGATGTCCTCGATCGCCACGCCGAATGTCGCCGCCAAGCGCATTGCGATCTTCAAAGTCGGCTCGTACCTGCCGTTCTCGAGTGACACCACGGTCTGACGCGACACGTTGATCCGCTTCGCCAGTTCAGCCTGGCTCCACCGACGTTCCGCGCGCAGCACCGGCAGCCGGTTGGTCATCACCTCTTCTGACCGCCAAAGTGTCCCCAGGAGAACGCGATCATCCACACCAGACCGGCCGTCGCAGCCGGCACCGCGGCGGTCATCCGCGGCAGCCCGGCAAAGGCTTCCAGGAGCGAGTACGCGAACCCGGCCACCACGATCACCATTACCGCCACCATCGACGCTCGCGCCGCGTCCTGGCGCTCCACGCCCTCGGTGTCCCCGCGCAGCAACGCCTTCACCGTGGTCCCCACGAGCAGTATCAGCCCGGCGATCGCCGCGACTGCCAGCGACCATCCCGCCCACCTCGGCAACGCGCTGAGCGCATACAACACCCCGGCCAGCACGGCGCCGGCGAAGAACATCACCGTCCCGGCTGTCACCGCGGCCGCATCACGTACCCCTAACGTCTTCATGCAGGCCAAGGTACAGCTTGCTTGACATTACGACAAGCTGGCTTGTCATGCTGGAGGTCGTGGGCGCCTTGCCTCGGGCGCTCGCGACGGCTGCTCGACCTCCGGTCCACACATCAACAGCGGAACGGATCGGGAGCCCCCATATGCGGGAGTGCTCGACCTCGCCGCACGGTTTCGCGTGCCATACTTCGCCGCCCACCGAGTGATCGACACCCTCGGCCCGCTGCTGGCCCTCGCTCCGGTAGGTCATCGTCGGGTCGACCAGATTGCCGTCGTCGATGGCACGCTCATTCGACTGGGAGCACCGTCTGGCGGTCCCGGAGCAGGCGCCGCCGCTACTCGACGAATCCGCAGGGGCATTGACGCCCACACCCGCTTGGTCGCGGCTCTCGCCGAGGCTGGTACCGCGACGGCATGACCGCGGCTGGTCGCTCGCGCCGGGCCAGCGCGCCCAGCACACCGGTGACCAGGGCCGCAGGCACCTCCGCAATGATCCACTGAACTGGTGGAGCCAGCACACGTGAACGAAGGACGCACATGGCCCGCCCCTACAAGCCTGGACCGAAGCAGTTCGTCTTCACCGTCGGCGATGGCAACGATCAACAGGTCTCGGTGGGTGACCCTCAGGAGGCCTACGTGGCGTTCTCTGCCTTCTTCCGTGGTCGAGAGTCTGACACCTACACCATCAGGGATGAACCGGCGGGGCAGAGTCTGGTGCTCATGCCCCGTCTGGGGGTGATCTCCCGGGCCGAGCATGCGGACCGACCCCGGTCGGAACACCTCCGGGTCGACAGGCCCAACCGCTACCTGCCGAGCGCGATGCTGTTCTTCGAGAACGGATATGCCGGCCTCGACCGCTTCGGCCAGTGGTTGCCCGACCTCTCGGACCTCGACGCGTCACCGGAGACCCGTGGTGCCGCCCGTGCCGCCACGATCACGACGGAGGCAGCGGCGATCGAAGAGGTCGCCCGGATCTGGGCGGATTCGGGCATCGTCGACCCGAGCGACCGGTACTACGTCTTCTTCGACTCGCGTGATGTCGACGACGACCGGGCCGAACGAGCCGAACTGCTCCAGTTGATCGATGTCCTCGGTCTCGAACGGGTCGACGCCCCGGCCGGGGCCGCCGGGGGCGAAGTCTGGGTGCGCACCGACCCGCGCCTCGCCGCCGAGTGTGCACGATGGTCGTGACCAGACGGTGCAGGGCGGGCGGCACCAGCGCCGTGACACCCGCCGTGGACCCGACAGCGACCATGCCCGACCGGTGCCGTTGTGGAGCAACCTTAGCCATGAGAGACATCGTTTTCACACGGAGCGGCAGCGGCTGGATCCCGAACGTCATCCGCGAGGACGGCGAGCTGAAGCTGATGCTCGCCGCCGGGGCCGACGCCAACCACGAGCCTCGCACGTTCACGCTTTCGATCGGGGAAGCCCATCGTGCGGTGATCCGGGAGGACCTGGCCAGACACCTCCTGCTGTGGAGTGCGCTCCTCCCGCTGTGCGACGCCGCCGGAACCCGGGGCCGGCTCGACGAGGACGCTGCCGTCGCGCTCCTGGACCCGGTCCTGCTCTCCCCGCCCGCAGACGTCGACGCGCTCTTCCGGCGCATCCCGTGGGACAGGAGCCGGCTGGTCGCCCATGGCGCCGACATCGACCTCCTGGAGCGCGGCCAGGTCTGCGAGGCGATGCGCGCGGCGACGGAGGAGGCGAGCGCGAAACGCGCCCAGGAGGATCACGCGGACCGCCGTCGCGCCGAGCGCGGAGTGCTCCTCGGGCCGCTCGACGCCGCGATCCTGAGGTACACGGGCCAGTACCTGCACGGCGCGACGATTCCACGGCGGCTGCCCGATGCCGTCGACCCCGCGCTGCTGCCCCAGGTCATGCGGGTTATCGCCACCGCGGAGCAGGCCTGCGCCGGGATGCGGATCGGCCTCGATCCGCGGCGGGGAAACCGGGCCACGGACAAGCGCGACTGGGATCGGATGGCGGCGACGGTCGACGCGGCCGTGCGCCGCGCACACCCCGACCTCGTCGACGACGCGGTGCGTACGGTGAGCTTCCTGATGTGCTCGGAGGCTGCGGACCGCGCCAGGAGCACCCCGGTGGAAGACGACGAGGAGACCGCCGACGACCACGCCGACCCCGGTGCGAGTGCGAGGAAGACGGCCCTGACGTTCACCGACGACAAGGGCGGCGAGAAGAGGTGGCTACGGGACGGTCCCCGCACCGCCTCCGCCGAGTTCTGGGCGTTCGTCGCCGACCGCTCCGCCGCCGACAACGAGGTGTTCACCATCGAGGACGAGGAGATGGGCGAGGGGATCCAGCTGCACTTCTACGCGGACTCCGTCGCCCGGATCACGACGGTGCGACACGGGGAAGCCGGGTCGGATCCGCAGTACCAGGTCGAGTACAGCCTGGTCGACGGCATCGGCGGGTACCGGAACCTGGTGAGCGCCTTCGTCCGCGGCGGCTGCGCCGCCCTCGAACAGCACGGTCCCTGGATGTCGGATGTCGCCGAGTTCGAGCGCGCGCGTCGTCGGCGCGACGCCCGGTAGGCCCAGCGGGAACCCACTCGGCACCGGTCCGGCTCGAATCGGCTTGTAGGGAAGGCGACTCGACGGTGGGCAGCGGGTGGGCGGACGGTTAGCGTCCCCTGCCATGGATTCCTATCGTCTGCCTGGGCACGCACTGACCGGCGCGAGCACCGGGACCGGGGAGGTGCCCGATGTCCTGATCGTCGGTGACTCGCTGTTCCGGCACTTCCGGCTGGGTGCCGGCGGATCGTTCCCGATCGCCTTCCGCAGTGACACGCGCCCCTCTGCCAACATCTACGCGACCGGTTTCCAGCGGAAGCGTCTCGTGGTCGACTGGCTCGACACCGAGTACACCGACGGGGCGACCACGAAGAAGCGGCTCGACGAGGCGCGCGCTCACATCGCCGCGAGCGTCACCGGGGCGATGAAGGGCAAGTCGGCGGCGGAGGTCGGCGCCGAGATCGGCCGGGTCACCGACGAGTTGGAGCGGCGGTCGGTGGCGCTGCGGGTCGGCAACGTCGACCTCGACGTGGAGACGGCGGTCTGCGCCACCCTCGACCTCCCGATCGCCGGCCTGTTCCCGTTCGACCCGAAGGCCCTGGCCGCCTCCTTCGCCAAGCCCACCAGCATCTATGTGGTCCGGATGCAGCACTGGCTGGAGACCTATAAGGTGCAGCGCTACTGCGCCCCGCACCTGGCGTACTCCCGGGAGGTGGCGTCGCTGGGCATCCCGGCGACCGACGTGCTGGGTCGCCTGACGGTCGAGCGGGAGTACGTGTCGGCGACCAATTCGGTGCGGGTGCGGGTCACCGCCGCCGAGGTCAACACCGCCACCGACGGCGAGGCGATCGTCAGGGCGGTCGCCGCCGAGCACGCTACCCCGGTGACGGTCGCGATCCCGGCCCAGAAGGACACGAGCAGCGCGGTCGACGTGGACGAGAAGGTCGGGCACATCAGGACGGCGTTGACCCAGCTCACCGGCAACGCCGACAAGACCAGGCTCATCCGCGACAGCAACGAGATCACCGGTGGTTCGACGCCGAAGGAACTGCCCGACTACAAGCCGACCGAGAAGGCCCGGGGGCGCGGCTTCTCCCAGTAGCGTCGTGCCCCCGTGAGCGTGGTCAGACGACAGCCGGCGGTGCGGACAGCGACCGTCGGCTGTCGGTCACGAGTTCCCTCGGCCACCGGTGGTCACCGGCCAGGCTTGGGTGCGTGTTTCGGTGGGGCGTGCTCATCACGACCAGAGCGCACCACCGACGGTGTCAGCCGTGGGGGTGACCGCCGGCCCGGCCGGGGTGGGGCGCGGTGGGTAGGTCAACGGTGATCGAGGCGGTGAAGCCGTCGGTGCCGTGTCGGAGGTGGAGCTGGGCCAGTTGGTCGGCGATCCAGAGCCCGCGACCCCGGGTGGCGTCGGGGTGGGCCGGGGTGATCTCCGGCAGCGAGCCGGGCTTGCCCTGGTCGGTGATGTGGCAGGTCAGCGTGCTGCTGTCGTGCGACAGGTCGAGTTCGCCGTGTCCGCCGCCGTGTTGAACGGCGTTGATGATCAGCTCGTTGACCGCGATGAGGAAGTCGTGCAGATCGTCACCGGTGAGGCCGGCGGCGAGGGCGACGGCACTGACGCGGTGTCGCAGGGTGCTGACATCCGCTGCCGTGAAGGCCGTGGACAGCAGCGAGGTGACCGGGTTGTGTCGTCGTGTCACGAGATGCCCCCTCCCGGGTCGGAACCGCGCCTGTCCCTCAGTCCTGTTTCCCGCCCTGGCAGGGATAAGCAGCCGTGAAGGGCTGGATCTCGGGTGACGTGCGACGTTCTGGGTGGCGAAGTCATCGGGGGCGGGTTTCTGCCGGCGGCGCTGACCAGGTGAGGTAGAGCAGGGCGGTGTCGTCGCTGTGGCGGCCGTTGTCACCGCGCTGGACCTCGGCGAGCAGAGCGTTGAGATAGTCGGCAGGGTCGGTGACCGTGGTCAGACGGGAGGCCAGCTCGACGAAGCGTTGTTCGCCCAGACGGGTGCCGTCGTCGCCGTAGCCCTCGTAGACGCCGTCGGTGTACAGCAGCAGACCAGCGCCGGTCGGCAACTCGACGCGGGACTCCTGCCAGCGGCCGAGTCCAGGAAACATCCCCAGCCCGAGGTGGTGACGGACGGGCGCGGAGTAGGCGCCGTTGGGGGTGATCACCAGCGGTGGGGGGTGGCCGGCGCTGGCGACGATCGCGTGCGACCGGTCCGGGGCGATGCGCACCGTGCAGGCGGTGGCGAACATCGCGTCGTGCGGCCTCTCCGCGACCAGCACCTGTTCGAGCAGCCGCATCCGGTGCGCCTTGCTCAGGCCCGCCAGGGTCAGGGTTCGCCATCCGACGCGGAGGCCGACGCCGATCGCGGCCTCGTCCGGACCGTTGCCGCACACGTCACCGATGACCGCGTGGAGGATTCCGTCCTCCTCCTGCACCACGTCGAAGAAGTCACCGCCGAGCAGCGAGCGCTGCTGCCCCGGCACATACCGACTGATCACGGTGAGCGAAGGATCCGTGGTCAGGGGCTTCGGCAGGAGTCCCCGTTGCAGGCGGTCGTTCTCCCGTGCCTGCAGTCGGCTCTCCCGCAGTTGACGCTCGGCGGTGTGGGCGCGTTGACGCTGGATCGCGTACTCGACCGTCCGACCGATGACCGCCCCGTCGACACGCCCCTTGACCAGGTAGTCCTGGGCGCCCGCGGCGACAGCCGCCGTGCCGGTGGCCGCGTCGTCCAGCCCGGTCAGCACCACCACCGCGGAGTCCGGCCACCGGTCGAGCGCCCGGCGCAGGGCCTCCAAGCCCTGGCTGTCCGGCAGGTGCAGGTCCAACAGAACGCAGTCGGGCGTGGCGGGCAGCGCCGACGCCTCGACCAGGCTGCTGGCCTGCGCGAAGCGGGTCGCCACCGCGCTGTCGGCGAGATGCTCCTGCGTGAGCAGCGCGTCACCAGGGTCATCCTCGATGAGCAACACCAGAGGGGCACTCGGTGGGGGCATCGGTCCTGTCTCCGACGAGGAAGGGGCGCCTGCCGTGGGCTGCACCGTACGGTTACCGATCATCGACCCTTGCCTGCTTCCTCCCGGCCATGTGCGCCCTACCCGGCTCCGGACGCGTACGACCGCGCAGCGCGAAACGCCAGTGCACCCGATTATCTCCGAGCCCTCAGGACCAGCCGCAAGCACGATGCGCGCAAGCGCCTTCGTGGCGTTTGTCCGGGACGGGTCCGTCGGAGGGCTGTGGTCCGTGGCTGGCCGAGCCGCCGGGGCGCCGTCAACTAGGTCGGGTCGGGGGTGCGCAGGGCGAGGAGAGCGATGTCGTCCTCGTGGTCGGTGGGGGGCACGGTGTCGAGAACCGTGTCGACCAGGTCCTCCAGGCCGGTGGCGGCATGGGCGGTCAGGACCTTGTGCAGGCGGGCGGTCATCTCGTCGAGGGACTGGTCGCGACGTTCGACGAGCCCGTCGGTGTGCAGCAGCAGGGTCGCTCCCGGCGGAAGCACGGCCTTCCGGGTGGTGCGTCGGGTGCGGAGGGTGACGCCGAGGAGGGGGTCCCGGCCGGTGAGGGTGTGCACCGTCCCCCCAGGGTGGATGAGGATCGGCACCGGATGTCCGGCGTTGGACCAGCTCATCGTGACGGGGTGGCCGGGGCGGTGCTGGAAATGGGCGACGAGGGCGGTGGCGATGCTCCGGGCCCCGAGGGTGACGTTGGCCTGGTCCAGTCGACGCAGCAGAGCCGAGGGGGGTTCGTGCCGGTCGACCAGGTAACCCCGCAGCATCGACCGGAGCTGGGACATCTGGGCCGCCGCGCGCAGGTCGTGACCGGTGACGTCCCCGATGACCAGGCTCAGGAACCCCGTCTGGGTGACCACCGCGTCGTACCAGTCTCCGCCGACCTGGTCCAGGTTGTGCGCGGGCTGGTACCGGGCGGTGACCTGTAGACCGTCGATCGTGGGTAGGGGGGTGAGCATCGCCTCCTGGAGGATCGCGGCGGCCTCCACCCGGTCGGTGAGGCGTCGGGCGCGTTGCACGGCCTGGGTGACGTAGCCGGCGACGCTGACGATGACGGCCCGTTCCTCGACGTCGAGGGGCCGGGGGTGCTCCCAGGCGATGGTGAGGGCGCCGATCACCCCGGTGGGGCCGAGCAGCGGGGTGAAGAGCGTCGCCTCCCAGCCGGCGGCCTTCACGACCGGCCGCAGACCGGGATAGGCCGCCACCAGCCCCGCCCGGTCGGCGAAGGCGAGGTGCCGGCCGGTGTGCAGCACCGTCGAGACCGGCACCCGGTCCGTCACCGGGAACCGCGCCCGGGACGCCAGCTCCGCCGGGAGGCCCTCCAGCCCGAACACCCGTACCCCGTCGACCCCGTCGCGGAGGGCGACGCTGACGTGGGCCGCCCGGAACTCCCCGCCGATCAGGCGTTTGACGGTGGCGACGACGTCGGGAAGGGTCACCGTGCCGGTGAACTCCTGGCTCGCCGTGAGCAGCAGTTCGCTGCGCCGCAGGGCCGCGTCGACCCGGGCCGACAACTCCATGGCGGCGGCCTGGGCCTGCCGCTGACTCGTCAGAGCTTCCTCGGCCACCGCTGCGGCAGCCCGCGCTCTCAGCGCGACCGAACACACCTCTGCCAGGTCCGCCAGCAGGTCCAGTTCGTCGCGGGTCCACTCCCGGGGTCGGTCGTCGATCGCGCAGAGCGTTCCCAGCACCTGCCCCGCACCGTCGGTGAGGGGCATCCCGGCGCAGGCGACCACTCCCAGATCCCCGATCGCGGGGCTGTCGCGGACCCTCGGGTCGAGGCGGGCATCGGTGACCACCAGCTCCTCCCCGGACAGCACCGCCCGCTGCCAGGAGGGGCTCAGCGGGGTCTCCCGCCGCTGCTGCCAGGCCGGTGCCAGCCCGACCGCCCCGGGGAGGAGCTGCCGGGCGTCGTCGACCAGGGCGACCAGGGCCACCGGCACGGTGAGCACCCGCGCCACCACCGCCGCGAACCGATCCATGTCCAGGTCCGGCACCGCGCCCAGCCCGGTCGCCCGGACCGCCGACAGCCGCGCAGCCTCGTCCGGCTCGCCGAGGAGGACCTCCCCGTCCCGCATCGCCATCGCCCCGTCGTACCCACCGGCATTCAACCGCACGCCTGGTCCGGCCAGCACCGATCAGCGGTCGTGGCGACGTCGGAGACGGACCCGGTCGAGGCCGAACGGGCAGCCCGGACCGGGCCGGGGTGAGTCTTGACGGCGCGGCGAAGTGCCGGTGACACGCCATTACCGCCAGTCCAGCGTCTCCGCGTGGCGATGCCGGTCAGACGACGAAGGGGGTGCCGGTGAGGCGTTCGCTGTCGCGCCACAAGGCGGCGCCGACGGCCCGGTCGTCGGCGCCGTGCGGTAGGCGGGCCGGCTTCGGCGTGCCGGAATCCTGGCGGCGTCCGGCCGGCCCGATGAAGGCGCCGCTCTCGACCGCAGGGTTGGTCGCGGCATAGAGCGAGGGCCAGGCAGCGCCCTCGGGCGAACCCATCGCCAGCCGCCCGAGCATCGGCAGGAGCAGCCGGGCGGCCAGGCCCTGGGAGTGTCGCTGGAGGTTGGTCATGGCGGCCCCGGGGTGGACGGCGACGGCAGTCATCGGGGTGCCGGCCAGCCGGCGGGCGAGTTCGACGGTGAACACGATGTTGGCCCGCTTGGATTTCGCGTAGGCGCCCATCGGCCGGTACCTCTGCTCGCTCATCAGGTCGGTCAGCTCACCGCTGCCCCAGCGGGCGGCGATCGCGCTGACCGTCACCACCCGGGCGGCCGGGGCGGCGCGCAGAGCGGGCATGAGCTGGGCGGTGAGGGCGAAGTGGCCCAGGTGGTTGGTGCCGAAGGTCATCTCGAATCCGTCGGCGGTGGTCTGCCGCTCGGCGATGTTCATCACGCCGGCGTTGTTGATGAGCAGGTCCAGCGGACCGTGGTCGACGACCCGGGCCGCCGCGGCGCCGATCGACGTGAGGTTGCCGAGATCGAGCACGAGCGTGTCGACCGCGGCCGACGGGACCTCGGCGCGGATCGCTTCGGCGGCGGCCGTGAGCTTGCCGGCATCGCGTCCGGCGAGGACGACGCGGGCACCGCGAACAGCCAGGACACGGGCGGTCTGCCAGCCGATTCCGCTGTTGCCGCCGGTGATCAGGGCGACCCGCCCGGCCTGGTCGCTGATCGTTGTGGGGGTCCAGGTGGCCATCACGACTCCTTCGTAATGAACATTCATTCAGCAAGCGTGAAGGTAGGGGGGTCGGCTCGACTTGTCAAATGAATGTTCATTAAGCATGCTTGGGGCATGCGAACGCGGGATCCCGAGACCAAGCGCCGCCTGCTGCTGGAGGCGGCGCTGGAGGAGTTCTCCGCCCACGGCGTGGCCGGCGCGCGGGTCGACCGGCTGGCCAAGCGGGCAGGCATCAGCGCCGGGCTGGTCTACTCGTTCTACGAGAACAAGGACGGCCTGTTCGATGCGGTCTTCGACCTGATCGTCGAGCAGACTGTCTCGGCCGTCCCCATCGACGCCGACGATTTGGGTGAGTACGCCGGCCGCCTCTGCGACGCCGGTCTCGCGCACCCCGACGTCTTGCGCTTCGTGGCCTGGTACCAGCTCGAGCGCGGCGACCCGGCCGCCCGGCGAGCTTCCACCACCGCCGCGATGGCCGAGAAGGTCGCCCTGATCGCGCAGGCCCAGAGCCGGGGCGTCGTCACCGACCGCATCGCCCCGAGGGAGATCCTCGCCCTCGTGCTGGCCCTGGCCAACATGTGGCAGCTACGCGAGCCCGAGTTCCTGGACCTGGTCAAGCCGGACCGCCGCCGGGCGGCTGTGGTCGAAGCCGTCCGCCGCCTGACCGCCCCGTGACCGTTGTCCCGAGCGCGCCCACCGCTCCAGCCATCCGGGTTCGGTGGCGGCGAGGCCGGCGCAGCTCGACCGTTGACCACGCCGATGAGCTGCCGAAACGCCAGATCAGAAAAGCGCGGCGGGAGGACTAGTACTCCAGCCGCAGTTGCCTCATCTGAAGTTTCAGCAGCTCATCGGCATGATCGATGTCGGAGTTGAGTCCGCCACGCAGCTGCGGATGTCGATGCTATTCGGTGGGCGGTTTGCGTGGTCGCACTGTCTGTCTGTTGTGGCCAGTCGCAGTGCGGGCAGGCTTCCGTGTTTGTGTTGATCGATGAGATTGTGGGCTGGCGGGCGGGTCTGGATGATCTGCTGGCGCGGTTCGCGCACCGGTTCGGGCGGGCGGAGCCGCGCCGGCAGGCGCTGACCTACCTGATCGGGTTGTTGTCACCCCTGGCCAGCAAGAACGGCTGGACCCTGGCCGAGGCCGCGGGCGACGCGACGCCGGATCGGATGCAGCGGCTGCTCAACCGGTCGGCGTGGGACCCGGACGCGGTCCGCGATGACCTGTTCGCCTACGTGTCCGAGCACCTCGGCGACGACGACGGGGTGCTGATCGTCGACGAGACCGGCTTCCTGAAGAAGGGCATCAAGTCGGCCGGGGTGCAGCGTCAGTACTCGGGCACGGCCGGGCGGACGGAGAACTGCCAGCTCGGGGTGTTCCTGGCCTATGCCAGCCCGGCCGGGCGCACGCTGATCGACCGGGAGTTGTATCTGCCCCGCGGCTGGTGCGACGACCCCGCCCGCCGCGAGGAAGCCGGCATCGCAGCGAACATCGGGTTCGCCACGAAACCCGCTCTGGGCCTGCGGATGCTCGAACGCGCCATTACCGCCGGCCTGTCGGCGAGGTGGGTCACCGCGGACGAGGCCTACGGACAGGACTCGAAGTTCCGGACCTGGCTGCAGCAGCACCGGATGGGCTACGTGCTTGCCGTGCCCTGCAACCAGCGGGTCCCGACCACGATGGGCAGCTCCCGCCCGGACGTCCTCGCCGCCAACGCGCCGGGCCTGGCGTGGAAGCGGCGCAGTTGCGGCGACGGCGCCAAGGGACCACGACTCTATGACTGGGCCGTGGCCTCCCTGCCCGGCACGGTTGACGGATTCGGCCACTGGCTGCTGATCCGACGCAGCATCACCAACCCCACGGACCTGGCCTACTACCTGTGCTTCGGCCCCGCGGGCACCCAAGACGAGCAGCTGATCCGGGTCGCCGGGACCCGTTGGGCGATCGAGGAGTGCTTCCAGACCGCCAAGACCGAGGTCGGCCTCGATCACTATCAGGTGCGTAGGTACGACGCCTGGTACCGGCACATAACTCTCGTTCTGTGCGCCCACGCCTACCTCGCCATCACCGCCGCGCAGGCCAAAAAGGGGGCGCCGAATCCGATGATGGCCTCATTCCTCTTACTCTCGGTGAGGTCCGACGTCTCCTGGCACACCTGATCACCACCGTCCGACCCTTCGACTACATCCATCGATGGTCACGATGGCGACGCCGACACCAGTGCCGCGCCAGAACAGCCCACTACCAGCGAAGACTCCAACTTCATCAGGTGCGGCTGGAGTACTAGGACGTCCGGCGGAAGGTGGCGTCGGCGCGGCCCGTGTCGGTGCTGATCGGGTCGATCCGGAGCACGTAGTTGCTGTGCCGGACGTACCGGTCGGGGAAGTTGTAGGACTGGAACGACGACCACGACGGGTCCGCCAGTCCGGCCACCTGCCGGAAGGTGGCGTCCGCCCGGAAGGTCGTCGAGCCGTTGTTCGGGTCCAGCCTGAGGACGTAGTCGGTGTGCCGCAGGTAGTGCCCGGGGAAGTTCACCGACTCGAACGACACGTACCCGGCTGCGGTGTTCGCCAGTCCGGGGACCACCCGGAACTGCCCGTCCAACGCCGGGCTCACGGTCGGGTCGATCCGGACGGCGTGGTTCTGGTGCCGGACGTGCCGGTCCGGGAAGTTGAACGACTGCAACCGCGCGACGGGCACCGCGCCCGCGTTGCCGAGCTCGCCGGACGGGCCGGCCAGCACCGTCGAGGTGGCGACGGGGACGCCCAGGTGCGGTGTGCCGTCCGGGTTCCAGGAGATCCGCTGGGCGCGGCTGGTGCGGGTGGTACCGCAGCCCTGGGAGGACGAGGAGTTGGCGTGGTAGACGATCCAGTCCTCCGTGCCGTCGGGCGACGTGAAGAAGGAGTGGTGGGCGGGACCGTACACCCCGTTGGCGTCGGCGCGCTGGAAGAGCGGGGTGGGCAGCTTGCTCCACGAGCTGTGGCTCAGCGGGTCGGCGCCGGTCAGCTCCAGCGCCCCGATCGTGTAGTCGGGGGTGCCGCAGTAGCTGGCCGAGTAGGTGAGGAAGGTACGGCCGCCGCGGTGCAGCGGGTAGGGGCCCTCGTTGACCGGGTTGCCCTGGCGCTCCCAGGAGTGGGTCGGCTCGGAGATCAGCCTTCCCACCGTCGCGGGCGTCCACGGGTTGGTCAGCCGCGTGACGTACAGGGCCTGCAGGCCGCCGTTCTCGAACCCGGAGTTGTTGGTGAACGCGGAGAACACGAAGTAGTTCAGCCCGTCGACCGTCAGCACGCTGCCGTCGATCGACCAGCCGTTGTTCGGCATCAGGACGAGCGGGCCCCGGTAGGTGTAGGGGCCCATCGGATCGGTCCCCGCGCTCTCCAGCACATGCTGACGCTGCCCACCGCAGCAGGCACCCGGGCCGGCCGAGTAGTACAGGTACCAGCGTTTCCCGTTCGGGCCGTCGAGCAGGTGCAGGCTGGGCGCCCACATGTTCGAGGTCGCGTTCGGCTGCGACATCGTGAAGACCCGGGTCTCCGCTGCCGTCCGCAGGCCGCCGAGGGTCGGTGACCTGCGGATGTAGATGTTCCCGGTCCAGGTGGTGGCCGCGTAGTAGTAGTTGCCGTTGTGGTAGCCGAGCCACGGGTCGGCGCTGTTCGGCGTACCGACGACGGGGTTCTGGAACGACCCGCCCGGAGCCGCGCTGCTCGGGCTGGGAAGGACCACCAGGCTCACGCTGAGCACGACAGCGGCGACCACCGCGGTGACGAAGGATCGTGGACGTCGGCGCATGATGCGGTCCTTCCGGCGGTCGCGCGGGAACGGCTCCGTCCGGTGCCGCGCCCGAGCCCGGCACCGGGGGATGTGCGTCACGTCGAGGCGGCCGTCAGACGGCGGTGCGCGACCACTGCTGGTTGGCGCCGGTGTTGCACGGGTACTGCTTGAGGATCGCGCCGTTCGCGGTCGAGGCGGCCGGTACGTCCACGCACTTGCCGCTGTGTCGTGCTCTGAGCTGGAAGTAGCCGCCGGTGGCGACCAGTTGGAACTGCTGGTTGGTGCCGGTGCCGCAGGTGTACTGGATGAGTTCGGCGCCGTCGGCGGTGGAGGCGCTCACCACGTCGAGGCACTTCCCGCTGTGCCGGCTGACGATGCGCCAGTGGCCGCTGCCGGCGTCGGAGAACCGCCACTGCTGCCAGGCGTTGCCGGCGTAGGTGTACTGGCCCACGCGCGCACCGTCGTCGGTGTTCGGCGACTGGACGTCCATGGCCTTGCCACTGTGGCGCACGTCGATGCGGTAGACCGTGCCCGGCGTCGGCGGGGGCGTCGTGGGGCCGCCGCCGACGGTGTCACCCCAGCCGTACCGGATCCGGTCGGCCCCGGAGGTGTTGCGGACGGTCAGGTTCAGGTTGGTGCCGCTGCCGCTGAGGGAGAACATCGAGTACCAGTCGTAGCCGATGGTGCCGGGCTTGCCGCCGAGGGCGGGCCAGTAGGTGCTGCCCATCTGGTTGTCCCGCAGCACCTGGGCGATGGCGCGGATGTGGCGCACGAAGTTGTCGGTGCTGTTCGGGTCGGCGTAGTTGAGGCCGTTGTCCATGGGCGCGCCGAACTCGGTGGCGACGGCGCGGGAGGCGCAGGTGCCCAGGCGGGTCTGGATGTGGCTGCGGAAGGCGTCGTAGGTCATCGGGCTGTAGAAGAAGGCGTAGTGGTGGAAGGAGAGCAGCGTCGAGTCGAAGCGGGGGTCGGTGCAGACGTCCCGCAGGTCCTGGCTGTAGCCGGTGCCGCCGACGAGCACCCGGCCGGGCACCGCCGAGTAGTGGTAGCTGAGCCAGGTGGCGGCGAGGTCGCGCCACTCGGACGAGCTGTACCCGTGCGGCTCGTTCATCGGCTCGAAGTACACGCTGGGGTTCGAGCCGTACGTGTCGGTCACGGTGGACCACATCGTGTTCCACGCGGCGAGGTTGGTGATCCGGCCGCCGGAGGCGGCGCCGTCCTCCCAGTAGGCGAGGATGACCTTGAATCCGCGGGCGGTGGCGGCGTCGATGGCCCCCCGGTAGGCGTTCCACCACGCCGTCCCCACCGTGTGGGTGTTGATCGGCAGCCGGACCGTGTTGACCCCCATGGTGGCGGCCATGTCGTCGTAGAGGGCGTTGGCCTTGGCCCGTACCGTCGCGTTGCTGTCGGACGCGCTCAGACCCTCCACGACGAGCGGGCCGGTGCTGAAGTTGTCGCCCAGCACCGCCCAGTTCATCCCGCGGAACTGGCGGGTGGCGGCGGTGGCCGGCGACGAGGTGGCGACGACGACGCTACCCAGCGCGGTCAGCGCGGTCACCAGGGTGATCAGCAGCCGGCGCGACGACCGGGTGCGCCGCGGGGATCGTTCTGCGGGACCGTCGGACGAGGTGAACCGTGTCATCGAGTGTCCAATCCCTGGAACCTGCCCCCCGGCTCGACCATCAGGCTGATGTCGTATGGGTTACATCGGTAACGGAAGCGCCACCGAGAAACCAGATTCCGAACCGACCCGTTCAGGAACATGCAGCCTCGAACAGCGGGGCCGGCGCATCCCCGTCGTCGTGGTGGCGGTCGTCCGTGTCGTGTTGCCCGTCCGGAGCGCGGGTGGCATCGTGCGGGTGGTGAGCGGTCCCAGGACGGACGTCGGATGAAGCCGGTCTTGGTCTTCTCCCGGACGACGGGTTTCCGGCACGACTCGATCCCGGCCGGCGTGCGGTGCATCCGCGAGCTGCGGTCCGGTGTCGAGGCCACCGAGGACCCGGACGCCTTCACGCGGAGCAACCTGGCGCGATTCGCGGCGGTCGTCTTCATGAACACCAACGGCCGGGTGCTCACCGACACCGGTCGGACGGCGTTGGAGGGGTACGTGCGCGGCGGCGGTGGCTTCCTCGGCGTGCACTCCGCCGCCGCCACCGAGTACGGCTGGCCGTTCTACGGCGACCTGGTCGGCGCCTGGTTCGACAGGCATCCGGAGGTGCAGCCCGCCACGGTCACCGTGGTCGACCCGGAACATCCGGCGACCGCCCACCTGCCGGCGTCCGGGTCGCGCGTCGACGAGTGGTACGACTTCCGCTCGTACCCCGACGCCCGGATCCTGCTGCGCGTCGACGAGTCCACGTACGACGGTGGCGGCATGGGCGCGGACCATCCACTGGCCTGGTGCCACGAGCGGCTCGGGGGCCGGTCCTTCTACACCGCGCTCGGCCACACCACCGAGGCGTACACCGAGCCCGCGTTCCGCGCCCATCTCGGGCACGCGCTGGGGTGGGTGACCGGCGACCCTGCCTGACGACTCCCCGCTCCCCGGGTGTCGGAGCGGGGACCGATGGGTGGGGCGCAGGCGAGAGGGCTCACCGGACCGCCACGCGAGTTTACGTAGACATCGACGATGTCCTATGGTTGGCGTCCACGGACCGGACCGCGCCGCCGATGTCCCCGTAGCCATGGTCGTCCGGCGATCCGTCGGAAGGAGCGTGCCGATGGCGTCGACCGGGCCCACCCACCGCCGCCGGCCGACGACGACCGGCGCCCGGAGATCGCGGGCCGGCTGGCAGTTCACCGCCCCGTTCCTGGCCGTCTTCGCGCTGGTCTTCCTCGCACCGATCGCCTACTCGCTGTACCTGAGCGTGTTCCGGACGCAGTTGGTCGGCGGCACCACCTTCGTCGGCCTGGACAACTACGCCAAGGCGCTGACCGACCCGCAGTTCTGGTCGGCGCTGGGCAGGGTCACGCTGTTCCTGGCCGTGCAGGTCCCGATCATGTTGTTCCTGGCCCTGCTGATCGCCCTGGCCGTCGACAGCGGGCGACTGTACGGGGCGGCGTTCTTCCGGATCTCGGTGTTCCTGCCGTACGCGGTGCCCGCGGTCGTCGCCACCCTCATGTGGGGATTCCTGTACGGCACCCGGTTCGGCCTGGTCGGGAACCTCAACGAGGCGCTCGGCACGGCGCTGCCGGACCCACTCTCCCCGGACCTGATCCTCGCCTCGATCGGCAACATCGTCACCTGGGAGTTCGTCGGCTACAACATGCTGATCCTCTACTCCGCCCTGCGGGTGGTGAATCCCGTGCTGTACGAGGCCGCGGCGATCGACGGGGCCGGTCAGCTCAGGATCATCGCGGCGATCAAGTTGCCGGCGCTGCGCGGCCCCCTGCTGGTCGCCACCATCTTCTCGATCATCGGCAGCTTCCACCTGTTCAACGAACCGAGCATCCTGCAGACCCTGGCCCCGAACTCGATCACCACGTACTTCACGCCGAACCTCTACGCGTACTCGTTGTCCTTCGCCGGTCAACAGGTCAACTACGCGGCCACGGTCGCGATCATCATGGGTGTCGTCACGATGGTCGTCGCCTACCTGGTCCAGCTCCGTGGCATCCGGAAGGCGGCCTGAGCATGGCCCTGACCCCGGGCGTCACCCGGACCGCCACCCGGGCCGCCGGTCGCCGCCCGCCACGGGTGCGACGACGCCCCACCCGCCGCCGTGGCAGCGTGACGCTGACCGTGCTGACCGGCCTCGTGCTGGTCTACGCGCTGCTGCCGCTGGCCTGGCTGCTGATCAACGCGACCAAGACCCAGCAGGGGCTCTTCGACTCCTTCGGGCTGGCCCCGGCCGAGGACTTCGCGTTGGTCGACAACATCGCCGACACCCTCGCCTACGACGACGGCATCTTCCTCCGCTGGCTGCTCAACACCCTGCTCTACGTCTGCGTCGGGGCCGGCGGCGCCACCCTGCTGGCCGCGTTGGCCGGTTACGGACTGGCCAAGTACGACTTCCGTGGCCGGAAGGCGATCTTCGCGGTGGTCATCGGCGCGGTGGCGGTGCCGGGCACCGCGCTGGCCGTGCCGACCTTCCTGATGTTCTCCCGGCTGGGCCTGACCAACACCCCGTGGGCGATCATCACCCCGTCGCTGGTCTCCCCGTTCGGCCTCTACCTGATGTGGATCTTCGCCGCCGACGCGGTGCCGGACGAGCTGGTCGAGGCCGCGCGGGTCGACGGCGCCGGCGAGTTCCGGACCTTCTTCTCCGTCAGCGCGCCCCTGCTGGCCCCCGGCACGGTCACCGTCCTGCTGTTCAACGTCGTCGCCACCTGGAACAACTACTTCCTGCCGTTGATCATGCTGAAGAACCCGGACTGGTACCCGCTCACCATCGGGCTCAAGACCTGGAGCCAGCAGGCCGGCACCGCCGGGGGTGAGGCGGTCTTCCACCTCGTGATCACCGGTTCGCTGCTGACCATCGTGCCCCTGATCGCGGCGTTCCTGCTGCTCCAGCGGTACTGGCAGGCCGGCCTCTCCACCGGAGGCGTCAAGGAGTAGCACGCGCCCGACGACGTCGCCCCGCACCGACCCCACCGACCCACGAAGGGAACGATCAAGGATGTTCGTACCCCGCCGAACGCTCCTGCTGAGCGCGGTCCTCTCCGCCTCCCTCCTGGTGACCGGCTGCGGCTCCGGTGACGACGACGGCGGACCACCGGCCAGCGTCTCCGACGCCGACATCGAGGCCGCCCTGGCCACCGGCGGCAGTATCACCGTCTGGGCCTGGGAGCCGACCCTCAAGCAGGTCGTCGCCGACTTCCAGGAGCGGTACCCGAAGGTGACCGTCAACCTGGTCAACGCCGGCACCGGCAACGACCAGTACGCGGCGCTGCAGAACGCGATCGCCGCCCGGTCCGGGGTGCCCGACGTCGCCCAGGTGGAGTACTTCGCGCTGCCGCAGTTCGTGCTCGCCAGGTCGCTGACCGACCTGAGCGGGTACGGCGCCGGCACGCTCGAAGCCACCTTCACCCCGGGCCCGTGGAACGCCGTCCGCTCCGGGGGCGCCGTGCACGGCCTGCCGATGGACTCCGGCCCGATGGCCCTGTTCTACAACAAGGAGGTCTTCGACCGGCACGGGTTGACCGTCCCCACCACCTGGGACGAGTACGTCGCCCAGGCCGAGAAGCTGCACCGGGCCGACCCCGAGGCGTACATCACCGCCGACACCGGGGAAGCCGGCTTCACCACCAGCATGATCTGGCAGGCCGGCGGCAGACCGTACCGCGTCGACGGCACCACGGTCGGCATCGACTTCGCCGAACCCGCCACCCGGCGCTTCACCGCCACCTGGCAACGACTCATCGACGGCAAGCTGCTCGCGCCCGTCACGAGCTGGACCGACGCCTGGTACCAGGGCCTGGGCGACGGCACCATCGCGACCCTGGTCATCGGCGCCTGGATGCCCGCGAACCTGGAGTCCGGGGTCACGGCCGCCGCAGGCAAGTGGCGGGTCGCCCCCATGCCCCAGTGGGAGGCGGGCGGTGCGGTCACCGCCGAGCACGGCGGCAGCTCCCTGGCGATCCCCGAGCAGGGCACCAACAAGACCCTCGCCTACGCCTTCCTCCGGTACGCCACCGTCGCCGAGGGCGCCCAGACGAGGACCGACCACGGGGCCTTCCCCGCCACCACCGCACAGCTCAACTCGCCGCAGTTCCTCGACAAGAGATTCCCGTACTTCGGCGGCCAACAGGTCAACAAGGTCCTCGCCGAGTCCGCGAAGCAGGTCGCCCCCGGCTGGTCGTACCTGCCGTTCCAGGTCTACGCCAACAGCGTCTTCGGCGACACCGGCGGCAGGGCGTACCTCGGCGGCGGCACCACCCTCCAGGACGGACTCCTGGCCTGGCAGGACGTCTCGGTCCGGTACGGTCGGGATCAGGGCTTCACCCTCCGGTGACCCACCGCCTCCTCCGGCCGCCCGGTCACGCCACGGTGCGGGACCACTGCTGGTGGCTGCCGCCGCCGCAGGCGTACTGCTGGATGTCGGCACCGTCGCCGGTGCCGGCGTTGACGACGTCGAGGCACTTGCCGCTGTGCCGGGCGCGGAGCTGGTGGTAGCCGTCGGTGGCCACCCACTGCCACTGCTGGTTGGTGCCGGTGCCGCAGGTGTACTGGATGACGTTGGCGCCGTCGGCGGTCGATCCGGAGGCGACGTCGAGGCACTTGCCGCTGTTCTGGTTGACCAGCCGCAGGTAGCCGCCCCCGGCGTCCTGGAACTCCCAGCGCTGGTTGCCGCCGCCGTTCCAGGCGTACTGCTTGACCTCGGCGTTGTCGGCCGTCGAATTGCTCACCACGTCCATCACCCGGCCGCTGTTGCGGTTCGTCACCCGGTGGTACGTGGGGGAGTTGGCGGTGACCGTGCCGGTGGCCGTGTCGACGGTGATCGACGGAGCCCAGCTCAGGCTCATGCTGGTGCCCGACGGGAAGATGATCGGCAGCCAGACGTACTGCGAGTCGTTGACCGGCCCGCCCGAGGCGCCGGCCCAGCGGTCGCCCAGGTAGAGGTAGCTCGTCGTGGTGGTGCCCTGGATGGGCAGCACGAACGCCGGCTGGGAGCGGAAGGTGGTGGCGTCACCCACGTTGCTCCAGCCGCTCCACGGGCCGGAGATGCTCGACGCGGTCGCGTACTTCGCCTGGTTCGGGCTCCAGCCGGTGGCACCGGAGGTCAGCATGAAGTAGGTGCCGCCCCGTTTGAACATAGCGGGGGCCTCCCGGTGGGCGTCGTTCCAGAAGTTGCCGACGAGGCTGGCGACGCTGAGGTGGTCCGGGGTGAGCCGGTAGATGTGCAGGTCGTAGTTCTCGTCGGCGGCCGAGATCATGTAGGCGGTACCGCCGTCGTTGTAAAGGGTGATGTCCCGCGACATGTGCCCGAGCGGGCGGAAGCTGCCGTGGTAGGTGTAGCTGCCGTCGACCGTGGCCGACGAGGCCACCGCGGCGCGCGCCTCGCTGTAGTTCGTGCCGTTCTCCTTGTGCATCCACATGACGTAGCGCCCGGTGCTGGCGTTGTAGATGACCTTCGGCCGCTCGATGTTGGCCGACTGCAACTCCGCGGCCGAGGACTGGGTGAGCACGTTGTTGCGGAACTCCCAGGTGCGCAGGTCGGTCGAGCGGTAGACCGACACCGCCCGGAACGTGTTGTTCGGGTGGCGGTTCTCGCCGAACCAGTAGTAGTAGGAGCCGACCTTCAGGACGCCGCCGCCGTGGGCGTGCAGGGCGTTGCCGCTGGTGTCGGTGAACTGGGTGCCGTTGGTGATGGTGACCGGTGCCGCCAGGGCGGGGCGGACGTCGCCGGCGACCGCTGCCACGACCGTTCCGGCCGTCACGGCGAGCGCCATCGCGAGGGACAGGAGTCGTCTGCTGGATCTCACTGCGCACCTCCGGAACCGGTTCACACGTGGGTAACCTCTTGGTAATCGATCCGGACCCGGCGCACCACAGGTCGCACCCGTTCATCCACGAACGTGCAGAGCTGAACGTCGCCGGCGCCCGTCAGCGCAGCGGGGAGCACGGCCGCGACGAGTCCCGCACCACCAGCTCGGGGGCGAGGAGCACCCGGTACGCCGGGCGGCGCTCGCCGTCGAGCAGGCGCGAGACCATCAGCTCCACCGCGAGCCGGCCGACGTGACTCTTCGGTGGCCGGATCGCCGTCAGTGCCGGATCGGCGAGGTGGGCGACCTCGTCGTCGTAGGAGACGATCGCCAGGTCGTCGGGGATCGTGAGGCCGTGCTCGGCGCAGACCTGCGCGATCGCCATCGCGTGCGAGTCGCTGTGGATGATCAGCGCGGTGATCCCGGCGTGCCGGAACCGCCGGACCAGCCGGCCGACGGCATCCCGGTCACCGGTCGGGCCGAGCGTCACCCGCTCGGCCAGCACGAGGACCTCGGACACGGCCGGATCGGCGGTCGCCGCCTGCCCGGCACGGAGCAGGTGGGCCGACGTCGGGCTGCCGGGGGCCACGACCAGACCCACCCGCCGGTGCCCCTGCCGCCGAAGGTGGTGAACGGCGATCTCCAGGCCGAGTGCGTGGTCGCTGCGCACCCATTCGATCTGCCGGGTGGCGGGCGTCCACCGCCGTGGCTGACGCTCGACGAGGACGGTGGGCACCTGCAGGTGCCCGATCCAGTCGAGCATGTCCTCCGCGCGGTCGTCCTCCAGACTGGGGGCGAGCAGCAGCCCCTGGACCTGGTGGCCGGCGATCAGCAGGCTGATCTGGCGCCGGTCCTCCTCGGGGTCGTAGCTGGAGCCGCGCAGCCGGATGTCGACGCCGAGGGCCGCCGCTGCGGCGCGCGCCCCGCCCACGATCGACGGCCAGTAGAAATCCAGCGACGGGACGACCATGCCGACGGTGAACCGCGTCGGAGCACGTCGCGGCTGCCGGTCCGGGCCGCCCCGCACGGGCAGGACCGCACCACCGTGCACCTTGGACACCAGGCCCCGCTGGGCCAGGGCGGCGATGTCACGGCGAATGGTCAGTTCGCTCACGCCGAACTCGCGGGCGAGATCGCGGACCCGCACGGCTCCGGTGAGCCGAAGTGCGGCGAGCAGCCGCTCCTGCCGCTGCGTACCGAAGAGCCGCCCTGCCGTCATGCCCACCTCACCCCCGGCGTCAGGTGGTTCGGGGTCCGGCCGGCGGGTCCAGTGCCACGCGCAGGCAGAAGCGGCTGTTCGCCCAGACCACGTACAGCAGCGGCGCGGCGGCGACCCCCAGGGCGATCGCGGGGCGCAGCACGACGAGCTGCGCCAGCAGGGCGAGGACCAACAGCGACACTCCGGTGAGGTACCAGCGGCGCACCGCCAGGTAGAGGCAGGCCCGCGCCACCCGGGGCAGCCGCGCGGCGGGCTGCTCCGCGATGGCCACCAGTCCGAGCAGGGTGGTGGCGACGGTGAGGACGGCCAGCATGGCCAGGACCGGCAGCGCGAGCGCTCCGGCCCGGTGCCCCCAGAGGGCGTACGCGTCCACCCCGAGGACGACCAGGACGGCGGTCGCCGCGGCGGCCCAGAGCATCGCCGGCCGGGCGGTGGCCTGCCAGGCGCGGCCGAAGGTGCGCAGCGGGCCGTCGGCCCGACCGGCCGTGTAGGCGGACATCACCGCGAAGACCCCACACACCCCCGGCGCGCAGAGCGGAGCGGCCAGCGCGTACAGCGGCCAGGCCCGGGTGCTGTCGGTGGTGACCGCGAGCAGCGCCAGCGGCAGACCGCCGGCCACCAGCAGCACGTTGGTGACCAGTGCGGTGTACACCCCGTCGAAGACGGCCTGGATGGTGTCGTGGCGCATCGGTCAGCCCTTCAGCCCGGTGGTGGCGATGCCCTCGACGAAGTGCCGCTGCCCGAGCAGGAAGATGACCGCCACGGGCAGCACCGACAGCACCGAACCCGTCATGATCAGCGCGTACTCGGCGTTGTACTGCGAGATGAACGTGCGCAGCCCCAACTGGATGGTGCGCAGGTCGGGACTGCGCAGGTAGATCAGCGGGCCGAGATAGTCGTTCCAGGTGGTGACGAACGTGAGCAGCGTCAGGCTCGCCAGCGCCGGGCGGGACAGCGGCAGCATGATCCGCCGGTAGATGCCGAACTCGGAGAGGCCGTCCACCCGTGCCGACTCGCTGAGTTCCTCGGGGATCGTCTCGTAGAACTGCTTCATCAGGAACACCCCGAACGCGCCGAACGCCTGGAGTGCGACGATCGCCCACAACGTGTTCGACAGGTGCAGCTCGGACATGAGGATGAACTGCGGGATCATGTACGACTGCCACGGGACGGCGATGGTCCCGAGGTAGGCCAGGAAGAGCAGGTTGCGGCCCGGGAAGCGGATCCGGGCGAAGCCGTAGGCGGCGAAGCTGCCGGTGAAGACCTGGAGCAGGGTGACGCCGACCGACAACAGCAGGGTGTTCCGCAGCCACGTCGTCATCTCCGACCGGTGCCAGATGTCGACGTAGTTCCGCCACACCAGGGTCTCCGGGACCCACTGGATCGGGATGGTGAAGACCTCGCTGTTGGTCTTCAGCGACGACATCACCATCCAGTAGAACGGCACCAGCAGCGCGGCCACCACGAGGACGAGAACGAGATATCCCGCGACCCGCCGACCGGAGGGGACACGGCGACCGGGTGCGGAGCCGGCCGGCCCGGTGGTGGTGACGGGTGCGGGGAGCGCGGTGCGACGGGTCGCGGTCATGAGCGCTCCCGCCGGTTGTTGACCCAGAACTGGATGGCCGTGACCCCGAAGCAGATCGCGAACAACACGGTCGAGACCGCCGAGGCGTAACCGAACTGGTTCTCGACGAAGCCCTTCTGGTAGACGTACTGCGACAGCACCAGGGTGGACTGGCCGGGGCCGCCCTCGGTCATCACCAGGATGAGGTCGAACACCTTGAAGCTGCCGATGGTCAGCATCACCACCACGAAGAAGGTGGTGGGCCGCAGCCCCGGGACCGTGACGTGCCGGAACCGCTGCCACGCGCTCGCACCGTCGATCGTGGCGGCCTCGTACAGCTGGGCGGGGACGGTCTGCAGGCCGGCCAGGAACAGCAGCATGTAGTAGCCCATCTCGCGCCAGGTCCCGACGACGATGACCGCCGGCATCGACCAGTCCGCCGACGTCGTCCAGCCGGGCGGACTGTCGACGCCGACGGCCCGCAGGAACGCGTTCACCGGCCCGTACTCCGGGCTGAACAACTGGTTCCAGACCACGGCGATCGCCACGATCGACGTGATGTACGGGAAGAAGGCGGCGGTCCGGAAGAACGCCACCCCGCGGAGCCTGCGGTTGAGCAGCAGCGCCAGGCCGAGGGCCGCGGCCATGGTCAGCGGGATGTGGAAGACGGTGTAGTAGAGGGTGTTCCGCAGCGCGGTCCAGAAGCTCGGGTCCCCCCACATCCGCCGGAAGTTCGCGCCGCCGGTCCACTCGGCCACCCCGAACACGTTCCAGTCGGTGAAGGCCAGATAGCCCAGCGCCACCACCGGCACCAGCGTGAGCAGGGCGAAACCGACGAAGTTCGGCAGGATGAACGACCAGCCCGCGAGGGTGTTGCGCCACACCAGCCGGCTGCGCCCGGGGCGCCGCCGCGTCGGCCGGAACCACACCCGGCCGCGACCGACCGCCGGGTGGGTCACCGGGTGTGGCCCTCGTGCCTGGCGCGGTCCTGCGCCTCCGTGATGGCCTCGTCGAGGCTCTTGCTGTCGGACATGACCGCCGAGTGCAGGTCGTTGAGCACGTTCTGCACGGCGGCCGTGTGACTCGACACCGGGTTCTCCGGGCGGATCTCGTGCGTGCCGTACGCGAACTTCGACAGGTCGTCGTCGGGCACACCGTCGAGGGCGAACAGCGTCTCGGTGATCGGGGCGGAGACCCGGGCGGGAGTGATGCCGATGCCCGCCAGCGCCGTGCCGGCCTCCGCACCGGCCACGTACGCGAGGAACGCCTGGGCGGCGGAGACCTTCGACTTGCTGATCTTCGGGTTGATCCCCATGCCCGTCGGGTCACCGAAGGTGACCGGGGTGGCGGAGGTGCCGGCGGTGGACCGGTCGTACTGCGGCGCGGGAGCGATGCCCCACTCGAACGTGTCGGCGTCGCCGGTCCTGCGCTGGTTCAGCAGGGTGGCCACGTACCAGGTGCCCATGAGCAGCATCGCCGACTGCTGCTTGCCGAACTGTGCCTGGTAGGTGAGCTTGTTGGTGTTCGCGGTGCCGAAGGTCGGCTGCGCGCCGGCGGCCTGCAGGTCGAGCGACCGCTGGTAGTACGGCTTCAGGTAGGAGAAGTCGCCGGAGAGCAGGTCGGCGCCGGGGGTCTGGGCGAGCGCGAAGCCCTGCGCGGTCGACTGCCAGACGTGTTGGTAGGCGCCGGTCGCGGTGGAGCCGGCGGCCTTCAGCCCGGCGGTGAGCTGCTTCGCCGCGACGGCGTAGTCGTCCCAGGTCCAGCTTCCGTCCGGATGGGCCACCTTCGCCGTGTCGAACAGCTCCTTGTTGTAGTACAGCACCCAGGAGTCCTGCCGGTACGGGACCGCGTAGGTCCTGCCGTCGACCTGGTAGGGGGCCAGCGCGGGCAGCGAGCCGAGCGCGGACCCGGCATCGGACACGTCGAGGAGCTGGCCGCCGCTCTGGTACGTGGCGAAGTTCTTGAGGTTCTTCAACACGTACACGTCCGGCGCGGTGCCGGCGGCGAGGTCGGCGATCATCTGGGTGTCGTAGTTCGTGGCGTCGTACTCCTTGAGGTCGATCGTCACGTTGGGGTGGGTCGCCGTGAAACCGTCGGCGAGCGTCTTGAACTCCGGGGTGGAGGCCAGGCTCCACCCCGCCAGGGTGATCGTGACCGGGGCGTCGGGGTCGACCGGCTCGTCCTCGCCCCCGCAACCGGCGAGGACGAGCGTCAGCGCCATCGCGGCGCTGACCACGGCGGGTATCGCGCGTTTCATCCCTGCTCCTTGCGATCAGGGGCCCTGGGGGTGGGCCCACGCTGGCACCGGGCCGGCTGACCGGTCGGTGTGGCCGGGTCCGTGTCGAGGAGGGTCGTGGTGCGCAGTCCGTCCGGCCACTGCACCGTCAGGTGCGCACCCACGGTGTCGAGCACGGCCCGACACGCCTGCCGCTGCGCGGACGCGGCACCGCCGGACAGTTCGACGAGCGACCCGGTCCAGGTGCCGGTCCGGGCCGGGTACGCGAGCCACGGCACCGTCACCGAGCCGCCGCCCAGCGGCCCACCGGCGGCGACCGGGGTGCTGCCGGGGGTACCGGTGCCGAGGACGCTCTCGATCCGGCTGGTCAGGCCCGCTCCGGTCACGCGGAGCACGCCGCCGCAGGCGGTGGAGGCCACCCCGTCCGGCACCGCCCAGCCGCCGACGACCAGCCGCAGCCCGGCCGGGTCGACTCCCTCGGCGAGGTCCTCGACGCGGGCCAGGCGTAGCTCCCAGGGACCCCGGACCAGCGAGAGGACGGTGAGGTGACCGGCCGGCCACGACCGGCCGGCACGCCCGCTGCCGTGGTCGCGCTGGTCGGGGTCCGGGTCGAGCCAGTGGGCGAGGGTACGCGATCCGGCCACGCCGACGCCGTCCCCACCGACCCGCAGGGCCACCAGGCGCATGCCGGCGCGGTGGGTGACCCGACCGGCGTCGTCGACCAGGGTGACCGACTGGTCCAGTGGGCTCACCCAGCCACCCTCGTCGAGCACCGGGCTGGTCGCGGTCGAGTAGCCGAGCCGGGCGTAGAGGGGTGAGTCGCCGACGCTGGCGCCCTCGACCGCGTGGTCGGTGCCGTGGTTGACCACCCGCACGATGCCGTCGGACCGGGTGGCCGAGATCAGCCAGCCCGGGGCGCGGACGGCCCGCACGGTGTCGCGCTCCTCGACCGGCAGTGGCTGCTCCGGCGCCCGCCACACCGGATGATCGTCGGGCAGCGCGATGCCGAGCAGTCCCTTGCAGGCCCAGTAGGGCGATCCGGGCCCGGAGTAGTCCTGGGCGAGACGCGGCCACGGCCGGTGCCAGCCGACGCTGAGCAGGCCGTCCGCGTCGGGAGCGCCGTGGGTGACGAAGTGCCGTACGGTCCGCGTGGCGGCCCGGCGTAGCTGCCCGAGGCTGACCGAGGGCACCCCGGCGAGGGCGCCGACCCAGAACGGGGCGGCGGCGGCGAACCGGTAGATCAGGCTCCGGCCCTGGATCAGCGGTGATCCGTCAGCGCCGACGAGGGTGACCGCGTCGCGCAGGAAGCGGTCGAGGTTCGCCCGATCCGTGTCCCGGCGACCGGCCGCCAGGTCACCGGCGCCGGCCATCCTCGCCCACAGCGTCGGGTACAGGTGCAGCGCCCATCCGACGTAGTGGTCGTAGGCGCGCTCGGGGCCGTCGGACATCCAGCCGTCGGGGCGTACCAGGCTGTCGTGGGTGGCGAGATCCTCGACCATCTCGTCGCGCGAGTACGGCCCGCCCACCGACCGCAGGAAGGTCTGCACGAGCAGGCGGAACCAGACCCAGTTGATCCTCGGGTACGTGTCGTCGCCGACCGCCGGGGCGAGGTACCGCACCACGCGCTCCTGCGTGGCGGCGGGCAGCCGGTCCCAGAGCCACGGCCGGGTCAGGTCCAGGATCAGGGCCAGCGAGGCGGCCTCCACCTTCGCCTGGGGGTGCTCGTCCAGTCGGACCCACCGCTCCGCCGAGTGCGGGTCGGTGCCGGCGGTGACCCCGGCCGCGTACCGGTCGAGCAGTTCGTCGACACCCGCCCCCTGCGCACCGGCGATCCGGAAGCCGGCCAGCAGGAACGTCCGGGCGAACCCCTCCAGCCCGTCGACGGCCCGCCCGTACCCGCCCGGTGGGCCGGGAAAGGTGATCAGGGCGTGCCCCGGTGAGGCGTGCGCCCGGGCGGCGGCGAGCAGCCGGTCGGCGAGGGCCAGCCAGTCGCGGCGGCTCCAGGCCCCGGTGGCGGTTGGGACCGTCCGGGTGGGGACCACGGCCCTCGGCGTGCCGGACATCATCGGCGGTCCTGTCGCCTCGGCCCACCGCAGGGGGAGTGGGCGAACGGAAGACGTCGCCAGTTGTGTGTCGGACAGGGCACAACTGGGTTTCCGAAGTAAAGCGTTCACAACGACACATGTCAATGCCATCACCGTGCTCAGGTGGGCATGTCCGATCACGAACGGGCGCCCACCGCCGCTCCGACATGGTGTTCTCCGTCGGCAATCGACGATGACGCCGGCCGGGTTCGGGGGCGGAACTTTCGTATGGAGCCGATTGCTGTAGCCGAACCTGTTATCGATAACGCTCGATCCTGGTACGGTCGCGACGGGTCACGTCCGTGTTGCCGTTCACCGGGGAACCATGCCCGCCACCGACCGCTTCACCGGTCCGCTCGCCGCCGCCTGGCCGGGTGTCGGACCCGCCCTGCTCGAACGGGTACTCGAGCCCCCCGAGAGGTCGATGCCCGTACCCCCGGCGCAGGAGCGAGCCGCCTGGGCCGGGTCGCGGCTGGACGCGCCCACGCTGAGACATCTGCGCGCCCACGCCGAGCATGACCTGGGCCGGCCCTGGCCTGCGCTGCCGGCCCGGCACTACGCCAGATACTTCCGCGACGGCGACCGCGACACCTACGAACAGCTGGTCTTCGCCCGGCAGCGACGGCTCACCCGGGCCAGCGTCCTCGCCGCCGCCACGCTCGACCCGGACTGGCTCGACGAGGTGGTCGACGGCGTCGTGTCGCTCTGCGAGCAGAGTTCCTGGTGCTGGCCCGCCCACGACGACACCCGCACCCGCCACGGGGCCGTACTGCCGACCGTGACCGACCCGTTCCTCGACCTCGGCGCGGGCGAGGTCGCCGCCCAGCTCGCCTGGATCGACCACCTGCTCGGCGGGCCACTCGACCAGCACACCCCGGGCGTGCGCCCGCGCATCCGGCACGAGGTCGACCGGCGCGTGCTGACTCCGTTCGCCGAGCGCCGCGACTGGCACTGGCTCGGCCTCGACGGCGACGTGCACAACTGGAGTGCGTGGATCCACGGCAGCGTCCTCGTCGCCGCAGAGGCGTGCCGTGATGTGAGGCTGTGGGCCGCCAGCTCTGGGACTACACCGGTCACACCTCGGTGACGGTCATCAGGTCGGCGAGGCCGGCGATGGTCAGGACGGGGGCCAGCAGTGGGCTGGCGACGAGGTGGATCCGGTCGACGTGGGGGAACAGGACGGCGAGTCCGGCGCTGTCGAGGTACTCCAGGGCGGTCAGGTCGACCGTCAGCCGGCCGGGGGCGGCCTCCACGGCGCGGGTGAGGGCGGCCCCGAAGTCGGCGGCGTTACTCATGTCGACCTCGCCGGTCGCGGTCAGGACGGGGGTGCCGTCGGGCCGCTGGCCGGTGGTGAGGGTCAGAGCGGTGGTCATGGGATCCTCGCCTGCATGTCGATGGTGGTGCCGGTGGCGCCGGAGGTGACGGTGATGGAGTCCATCAGGGCACGCATCAGGACCAGGCCGCGTCCCCGATGGGTGTCCTCACCCGGCTGTGGTGCCTTCCAGCGCCCGCTGTCGGTGACGCTGAGGCGCAGACCGTCGGCGGTCGCGGTGGCCCGCAAACGGATCCGCCCACCGGGGCTGTCGCGGTGGCCGTGCTCGATGGCGTTGGCGCAGGCCTCCCCGGCGGCCACCAGGACGTTGTAGGCGTTGGTGGAATCGAGCCCGCAGCGGTTCAGCCAGCCCCGCAGGGCGGTGCGCACCGGTGCGAGACCGGCACTCTCGGCGGCGAAGTCGAGCTCCAGCGGGCCGGGGTGGCGGTAGAGCAGGACCGCCACGTCGTCGTCGTAACCCCCGGACGGGGTCAATCGGTGCATGACCTCGGTGGCGAGGGTCTCGATGGGCTGGTCGCGTCCGTTCTGGAGCACCGTCACGACCTGCTCGATGCCGGCGGTCAGCGGTTGGCGGCGGCGCTCGACGAGCCCGTCGGTGTAGAGCATCAGGATCGCCCGCGCCGGGAGAAGCTCCTCGATCTCCGGCCGCTCGTCTCTGCCCCGCACCCCGAGGGGGCGGGAGTGGCCCTGGTCGAGCAGCCGGGTGCTGCCGTCGGGAGCGGTGACGATGGCGGGAGGATGCCCGGCGCTGGCATAGCGCAGCTCCCCGGTGGCCGGGTCGAGGACGCCGCAGAAGACCGTCGCGCAGAGGGCCCCGGGCACCTGGGCGGCGAACCGGTCGAGCGCGGTGAGCGTCCGGGACGGGCTGGAGTCCTGCAACAGCAGGGCGCGACAGGCGCTGCGCAACTGCCCCATGACGGTGGCGGCCTGCAGCCCGTGACCGACGCAGTCCCCGACGACGATACCGAGCTGCCCGTCGACGAGCTCGATGGTGTCGTACCAGTCACCGCCGACCTTCAGCGGCCGGGTGGCCGGCGCGTACCGCACGGCGAAGTCACGGGGCAGCTGCGCGGGACCGAGGATGGCCCGCTGCAACTCCAGGGCGGTCTCCCGTTGCTGGTCGATCTGCTGCACCCGGTGCAGCCCCTGACCGAGGTGACCCGCCAGCAGGGCCAGCAGGGTCTCGTCCTGCTCGGTCACCGGGCGCCGCTCACCGAGGTCGATCCAGAGCGCCATCGTGCCGTGGGGGTGCTCGACGGCGATCCCGACCCCGGTGGTCTGGTCCGCGACCGTCGTGAGCAGGGGCCGGTCCCGCAGGTCGGTGAGGATCCGCCGGCGCTGCTCGGTGAGCGTGTCCCACCGCTGGTGCGGGTCGGTCGTGGCCACCGTCGGCGTGTGGGAGCCGTCGAAGACGACCGCGAGGACCCGGGTGGCCCGCCACAGCCCCTGCAGCTCCTCCAGGACCCCGTGCAGGGCATCGGTGAGATTGTCCGCCCGGGACAGCCGGATGCTCAGGGCGGCCAGCGCGCTCTCCCGTTGCACCGCGTAGTGCTCCGCCGTGACGTCGCGGAAGGTGCCGACGATGACCCGCCGGCCGGTGTCCGGGTCCTGCACCTGGTTGAAGGCGGCGGCGACCCACAGCCGGTGCCCGTCCCGGTGCGTCACCGGAATGGTGTACGTGCCGCTGGCGTGACCGACGAGCAGGGTGAGAGCGTCGGCGACCTGCTGGTGTGCCTCCGGCTCGCTTTCCCGGCTCGGCCACCACGGGTGGACGGGGGCGTAGGGGAGCCCCTCGGGGCCGTAGCCGAGGATGTCGGTGAAGGTGGGGTTGATCTCGACGACGGTGCCGTCCTCGTCGCAGACGAAGAAGGCCTCCTGGAGCGAGTCGACCAGCGCGGTGCGCCACCGGGCGTGGTGGTTGCGCAGCCGGGCCAACTTCACGTTCGTCCGCACCCGGGCCAGCAGCTCGGCGGCGGCGAACGGCTTGACCAGGTAGTCGTCGGCTCCCGCCTCCAGCCCCTCGATGGAGTCCTCCTGCCCGGCCCGCGCCGACAACAGCAGGACCGGCGTCCCCGCCGTCCGGGGATCGGCACGCAGGGCTGCCACCAGTTGCAGACCGTCCAGGCGGGGCATCATCACGTCACTGACGACCAGGTCGGGCTGGGTGACGCGGGCCGCCTGCAGGGCGGCCTGGCCGTCGTCGACCGCCTCGACCCGGTGACCGGCCGCGCGCAGCAGTCGGGTGAGGTACTCCCGCATGTCGGCGTTGTCGTCGGCGACCAGAATGTGCGCCGGGCTGGTGGACCCTGCGGCCGTCGGTGCCGGCAGGCTCCGGGCGACGTCCTCGTCGTGGGGTAGGGAGGGCTCCGCACCCGTCGGAGACTCCGGTGGCAGCCACCGCAGCACCTCTTCGACGAAGGGTTCGGCGGTGGCGAGGACGTCGTGGTCCTGGGTGCGGGCGACGGCGCCCGGCGGCAGGTGGGCGCTGCCGAAGGGCAGCGCGATGGTGAAGGTCGTGCCCGCCCCGAGGGTGCTGTCGGCGGTGAGGTCGCCGCCCTGCAACCCGACGAGTTCCTTCACCAGCGCCAGGCCGATGCCGCTGCCCTCGTTCGATCGGGAGCGGACGTTCTCGATACGGTGGAACCGTTCGAACAGCCGCGGCATCTCCTCGGCGGGCACCCCGATCCCCGTGTCCGCGACGGTCACCACGGCCCGGCCCTCCTCGCCCCGCAGCCGCACCCGGATCGTGCCGTCGAAGGTGAACTTCAGAGCGTTGCTGAGCAGGTTCAGGATGATCTTCTCCCACATGCCCCGGTCGACGTACACCGGCTCGGCCAGCGCCGGGCAGTCCACCTCGAAGGTGAGACCCGCGCGTTCGACGGCGGAGCGGAAGACGCTGGCCAGGTCTGCGGTGACCGCGGCGAGGTCCACCGGCTCGTAGCGGGCCTGCATCCGCCCGGCCTCGATCCGGGAGAAGTCCAGCAGCGTGTTGACCAGCTTGCCGAGTCGCAGCCCGTTGCGGTGCATGACCTGCAACTCCTCGCGTACCCCCTCGTCGGTGTCGCCGAGGCGGGCCCGCAGCTCCGCCAGCGGACCCATGATCAGTGTCAGGGGGGTGCGGAACTCGTGGCTGATGTTGGAGAAGAAGGCCGTCTTGGCGCGGTCGAGCTCGGCGAGCTCCTCGGCCCGCTGCTGCTGCGCCTGGTAGCTGCGGGCGCTCGCGATCCCGGCCGCCACGTGTCCCGCCGCCAGTTCGACGAAGCCCCGGTACCCGCCGTCGAGCGGCCGGTACCGGTTCAGGCCGGCGACCATGAAGCCGTACGGGGCGCCGCCCTGTTGCAGCAGCGGCACCAGGAGAGCCTGGGTGGGCGGTTGGGACCAGGCACCGGTCGGCAGCCCCACGAACGCAGCGCCGTCGAGGGGGACGAGGACCGACTCACCCCGCGCCAGCGCCGCCACCGGCCACACCGGGGTCGGCTCGTCGGCCGGAATCGTGCCGGGGGCTGCGGGATGACCCGCGGGTATGCCCGCGGCCGCGGCCAAATGGGCGCTGCCGTCACCCGCCAGGAGGTAGATCGCCGTGAAGGGCAGGTCGAGGCCGTTGCGGCCGAGCTGCCGGGCGGCGAAGGCCAACGTCTCGTCCTCGGTACGCACCACACTGGGATCGGATCCGAGGTCACGCAGCGTGGTCATCCGCCGTTCCCCGACGACCCGCTCGGTGTCCTCGCTGACCACGCACAACATGCCGACGAGCGCGTTGTCGTCGTCGCGCAGCGGGCTGTAGGAGAAGGTGTGGTAGCTCTCCTCCCGGTAACCGGACCGCTCCAGGAAGAGCAGCAACCCCGCATCCCAGGTCGCCACCCCGGTGCCGAGCACCCGGTCGATCCGGGGGCCGATGTCCGGCCAGATCTCCGCCCACACCTCACCCGCCGGTCGGCCCAGCGCCCACGGGTACTTGCGGCCGAGGGTGTCGCGCCGGTACGCGGCGTTGCAGAAGAACGTCAGCTCCGGACCCCACGCCATCCACATCGGGAAACGGGACGACAGCAGGATGTTCACCGCTGTGCGCAGGCTCTGCGGCCAGCCGGTGGGCTCCCCCAGCGGAGTCGACGCCCAGTCCACCTTCGTGAGGTCACTGCCGATCTCGCCGTCGCCAGCGAACACGTCGGCGCTGCTCAGAGGCAGTCGTTCAGCGCTGCTCATCGTCGCGACACTCCCTCGAACCGCACGCCCCACCCGGCGGCGACCAGCTGACCGCTCAGGATCGGTGCCGACCTCGGCGTCAACGTGCCGACGGCGCAGATGCCTCGCGCCATCGTAGAACAAGATCAGCCTGCCGGCCCGGCGACGCCGGCGGCGTAGGCGGGTATCGATGCGGGGCGGCTCGGCGGACTGGCCAACCCCGATGACGGTCGCGTTGTCGGCTTCGTCGGAAAACTGGCTTCGGGGTACATATAAGCTCAGGCTGGCATGATCGGCGCTGTGCACGCGTTCGACATCCTCGGCGACCCGGTGCGCCGGCGCATTCTGGAGCTGCTCGCCGAGGGTGAGCTGACCTCTGGCGTGATCACGGACGTGATCCGGGCTGAGTTCGCCATCTCCCAGCCGGCTGTCTCGCAGCATCTGCGCGTGTTGCGTGACGGCGGGTTCGCGTCGGTGCGGGCTGAGGGCGCTCGCCGGTTCTACGCCGTCGAGCCTGTGGCGCTGCGCGAGGTCGACGCGTGGTTGGACCGGTTTCGCCGGTTCTGGGAACAGCGCGTCGACGCGCTGGGTACCGAGTTGGCCCGGGGCAGGCGCGCAGCTCGCACTTCGGCTGGTAGGGAGCCCAGCCGGTCGACTGGATCCGGGTGCGGTGCCGGCGACACCGATCCATCAGCGAAGGGAGCATGACATGAAGGACGTATTGGACGAGCTGGCAGCAGCTCGCCGGGTAATGGGCGCGGGCAGCGTGCCCGCCGGCGACGCGTACACCATCGAGGTGCGGCGTCGATACGCGGCGCAGATCGACGACGTCTGGGACGCCGTCACCAACCCCGAGCGGCTGCGTCGCTGGTTGAGAGCGGTCACCGGGGAACTGCGGCTCGGCGGGAAGTTCGAGCTGGACGGTGGTGAGCACGGCGAGATCCTCCGGTGCGAGCCACCGCGTCTGCTCAAGGTGTCCTGGCTCTACGGGCCGGACGCCGACGCGTGGCCCGGCACGAGTGAGGTGGAAGTGCGCCTGGCCCCGGGCCCGACCGGCGACACCGAATTCGAGTTGATCCACGCAGCGGTCGTCGGGGAGCCCCTCTTCCCGACCTACGGCCCCGGCGCCGGCGGCGTTGGCTGGGACCTGGCTCTCCTCGCCCTGGCCCGGCTGTTGGCCGACGGCGAGACCATCGACCACGAGGGGATCCACAGGTCGCCCGAGGGGCGCGAGTTCATCCGGCGCAGCGCCGCGGCCTGGGGCGAGGCTCACCTGGCCGCAGGTGGCGACCCGGAGCACGTCGCGGCCGCAGTCGAGGCCACCACCAGGTTCTACGCACCCGACCCGACCTGACATCCCCGGTGCGGTGGGCTGACCGACATCCCTGGCGCTCGCACCCCCGATGAGAATCGCCAGTCGCCTGGGTCGGTCCCGGCGTGTCGATCTCACCAACGCCGTATCCAGGTTCAGGGCGAACGCATCACCTATCGTGGGTAGGCGTGCGTGGACGGTACCCCCTCCGGGGAATGTGAGAGCGGCGGTAGCACGAACGCGTCGACGACGACGGGGACCGCACGAGACATGGTGCTGAGGTATACGGCGGACACGGCTGCGGCGGCCTGGCTCGCGAGTTCGCGAACTCCGGCGGACCAGTTGATCACATTCGGGCCCGCTGACTATGAGGCGTACGCCCGCCTGCGGTACATCCCTGATCCGACCTCACCAGATCAGCGCGAGACCGACGCCGATGTTCCGGTCGGACGCGAGTTGTCGACACCGCAGGCGCGACGTGCGCTGCACGTCCTCGCGGAATTCACCACGACGCCTGACCAGTGCTTCTTCTGCGTCTGGGAAGGTGTCGCCGGAAGCGCCCTGTCGGCGACCGAACGGCATGGACCGCTGGTAACCGTTCCACACCGCCGGTACGTCCTGTTCACCGGCCGGCTCGCGGACTACATCGACGGCCGCTGCGGGCCGTTCGACGGCGAATCCGCTCCGGTCCCCGCCTTCGTCTGGCCGGCCGATCGCCGTTGGTGTTTCACCAGTGATGTCGACACTCACTGGGCAGGGATAGGCGCTGACCAGGCCGCCGTCGACAGGTTGCTGAACAGCTCTGGCCTCGACGTGGTCCAGGCGATGCCCACCGAACGCCCCCCGGCCTATCGGTAAACCACCAACCAGGGTCGGAGGCATCAGTCGTCCAACGGACATCCGCTCCGGAGCGTGCCCGGCTGAGGCCCGGTTCAGCGGGTGGCGATATCGGCAGGGAGGGTGCCTCGAAGGGTGCCGCTACGGCCGGTCAAGACTTCTACCACGTCGCCGTCATTCCTGGAGCCCGCTCGGCGCGCTGTCCGACCCGCAGGACGCTCAGGTAACGGCGTGCTGCCCGGTCGCCCATCCGGGTGCGGATGCGCCCGGCGACGGCGTCGAGCAGGGGCTCACGGACGTCGTGATCGAGCCGGCGGTACGGCGACAGCGAGCGGAGGAGATCGGCGAAGCCGTCCCCGTCGAACCACTGGACGGTCGGGTACCACCGCACGATCGTGGGGCCGAACAAGCCGCCGGGGTCCTCGACCAGTCCCCAACCGTCATCGGTGCCGCGCACGTCGTCCTCGGGGGGAGGATGACCCCAGTCGGGGTTGCCGGGGGAGAACAGCTCGTGCAGATCGGCGGTTTCGGCGTACACCTCCGGCTCTCCGGGCCGGCGGACAACGACGTGGCCGAGCAACGCCATCCAGCCTCCCGGACGGAGCACGCCGTGCGCTCGCGGCCAGCCGGTCGACGGGTCGACCCAGTGCCACGCGGACGCAGCCACCAGGACATCGAAGCGTGCGCCGCGGTCGTCCCACTCCTCGAACGTCGACGTCTCGACGGTGACGTCGTCGAAGGCGGCGAGCCGTTGCCGCGCGAGCGCGGCCATGCCCGCGCCCGGCTCGACGGCGGTCACCGAACACCCGAGCGCCGCCAGCGAACGCGTCGCCTGGCCGGTACCGCAGCCCACCTCGAGGACCCGTGGCCCCACGCCCATGCCGGTGACGTTGAAGAGGTCCGCGAACAACGTGTCGGGGTATCCCGGCCTCACCCGGTCGTACAGCTCCGGCACCTCGTTGAACAGCCGACCGAGGGCGCGTCGATCCGCGTCTGCCATCGCACCATCCTGCCGGAACTGTCGACGACGTGCCGATCCTGCGCACGGAAACGGACCACGGGGCGCACCGAAGATCACACCCGGCCAAGGCTGTCCACGGTCAGGGGCGTAGGAAGGTGACCCGTTCGGCGGTCTCGGTGAGCTGGAGGGCCAGGTCCCCCGACTCCACCTCGGCCGTTGGCACTCCGAGGGACCCGGCGATCGCGGCGGCCAGCCCGGTCGGGGAGATCGTCCCCCGGGGGCCCAGGGGCAGGGGCCCGACCGGATCGGGTACCCGTTCCGAGCCTCCCGGGGCCCGCAGGGTCCTGCCGTAGTTGCCGGGGGAGTGCGGCTCCACCGCCAGGTGCTGGGCCTCCGGGGGCTGGTGCAGGTCCAGCCGGGCCAGTTCCCCCTCGAAGAGGAAGAGCAGCACCTCCGGGCTCAGCCGGCGGGTCACCCAGGGGGTCAGGTGCCCGGTGCCGGCCCGGTCGGCGTACCCGTCGACGAGCAGCCCCGGGTAGCCCGACACCACCTGGGAGCGGATCAGGGCCCCGGTGAGGGTGGGGAACTCCACCGGCAGGGGTGCGGCGGCGTCGCGGGCCTCGTCGGCGGGGCCCAGCCGGCCCACGCTGACGGCGCCGTCGACGAGGTGCCGGACCCAGGTCTGGTCCACGCCGAGGAACCGGATCGACTCGGCTGGCAGCAACCCCTCGTCCGGTACCAGGTAGCCGAAGGGCACCCCGTCGAGCCGGGTCAGCCCGGTCAACCAGTCCCGCACCCCGGGCGGGAGGGTGTCGTCGATCGGGGCCACGGCCAGGGGGTACCCGGCGTCGGCGTTGCAGGCGGCGCGCTGGGTCCGGGCGGCCTGCTGGTCCCGGCGGCGACGCCACCCGTACAGGGCGGTGGCGGTGTCCCCGCTGCCCAGGGCGAGCAGCCGGCCGAGCTGCCAGGCGGCTGCGTAGCCCAGGTCGAACATGCCCAGCTCCGGGTCGAAGCGCAGCAGCGCGTCCCCGGTGCGGACCGGGGCCACCCACCCCCCGTCGGTGGGGCCGGGCACCAGGGGCCCCCGGTACCAGCCGATGCTGCTGCCGCCCTGCCGCAGCCGGTGCCGGGCGGGCACGAACCCCTCCGCGAGGTACCGGTCGGCGGCGGGCTGCCCGGCGGGGGGCAACCGGAGGGCGGCCCTCTCCTCGGCGAGGTCCCGGACCAGGGTGGCGAAGGTGTGGTCGGCGCTCACCGAGGCGAACCGCCAGCTCGTGAGGCTGACCAGCCGGACGGTGTCCCCGACCGGGGCGGGCCCCCGGTCCAGCACCCAGGACCCGTCGGTGGCCGGGGTGAACCGGTGCTCCAGGGAGACCAGGTGCACCACGCTGGTCATCCCGGCCGGCGGCAGCCGGGTGCCGACCACCACCGCCGCGTCGGCCGGGTCGTCCCCGTCGGCGCGGACGTGGGCCAGCAGGGGCAGGTCGGCGTACCCGGGCAGCAGGTCGGCCAGCAGGGCGGCCGGGACGTCGATGACGGTGACCGGCTCCTGCGCCGACTCGTGGGACTCGGCAGCGGCGGCGGCCGGCGGCAGCCAGGGACCCGCCCCCACCTGCCCGAGGGGCACCGTCGAGACGGGCGGCGCCTCCTGCTCGGTGAAGAGCAGCAGGGCCAGCCAGGGTGGGGTCTGCGGCCCGGCTCCCCCCGGGCTGCGTTCCCAGGGCAGGGTGGCCCGCTCCAGCACGATGTGCGGCAGCACGGTGGCGTGGTCCCCGACGCTGCCCTCCGGCGGGAACACCGACCGGATGAGGGCGGGGGCCAGGCCGAACCGGTCCCCGGCGACGGTGAACCGGCGGGTGGTGGTGAAGTCCACCGGGTCCAGACTGACCCGGTGGGTGAGGGTGACCTGGTAGTCGCCGGCGGTCAGCACCGGGCGGTGCTCGCGGCGGAAGGTCACCGGGGACTCAGACATGGGCTGCCACCTGGGGGATCGCGTGGAACTGGGTGGTGTCGAAGCCGGCGGGGTCGAGCACCGCCGAGGGGAGCAGGGCGGCGGCGACCGCGCTGCGGGTGGCGGCGACTTCCGGGTCGGCCATCGCCGTGCGGATCGTGCTCGCCCGCGCCGCCGGCCCGTCCGCGACGACCGGCCGCCGGGGCGGCGGCGCCAGGGTGATCACCTCCCGCGTGTACACGGGGGTGTCGGCCGTCAGGGCGGAGCGGTCCACCCGGACCGCCCGGGCCGGAGCGGGCGGCCGGGGCCGCAGCTCGTACCCGGTGACCAGGTCCTCCATCAGGGCCGGGTCGGTGACCTGGGGGGCGAGCCGGCCACCCCACAGGGCGAACGGCAGCCCCTGACGGACCGGGGTGTAGTCGAACCGGTCCTCGACCGGGAGCCCTTCGTGGGTGACCACGATCCGGTGCACGGCGGTGACGGCGCCGGGGGCCAGGTCGGCCGGGCCGACCCCGAACGCGGTCCGCCCTCCGCCGGTGGGCAGGGCCACCTCCCGCTCCCGGGTGCCCCGGACCGCGCCGCTGGCCGGGATGGCGCTGGTGGTCGACACGACCAGGGTGGCCGGGTCGACGATCCCCAGATCCTCGGCGGCGGCGTCGGGGGCGGCACGGTGGGTGTCGGCCCGTACCGACAGGCCGAGGACCCGGTCCCGGGGCGGCAGCAGGGCTTCCCGGAACCGGTCCCAGCTCACCGGCGCCGGTCTCGCCCCGCCGGTCGAGCCGAAGGCGATGTGCACGGTGACGATGCCCAGGTCGATGGCGGCGGTTCCGCCGAAGTCCGGGCCCCACAACTGGACGTCGGTGCCGACCTGCACGCTGAGGGTGTGGGTGCCGAAGAGGCTGAAGGTGTACGACACCCCGATGCTGACGTGCAGGGACGCCTCGTAGTGGTACGGCTGCCAGGAGATCAGGAAGTCCATCGAGGCGTCGAACCCGGCCCGCAGGGAGTCGTCCTGCCACAGGGCGGTGACCCGGCCCCCGGCCATCAGGGTGGTGGGGGTCAGCGCGAAGTACCCGGCCCCGGAGATGCTGAACTGCTTCGTGACCTGCCAGGCGAAGCCGAGCCGGGGCACGGTGGGGTAGTGGGCGGGCACCGGGAACTGGGGGTGGTAGCCGCCGGCGGTGAGGGCGAAGTCCCCGGCATGGTCCCCGGTGAACCAGGTGGCGAAGGCGAACCCGCCGGTCAGGTGGCAGTCCGGGGCGAGCAGGTACGAGGCCCGGGTGAGCTGGGCCTCCACCGCCAGGTACCCGTCGTCGGGGACCAGGGTGGCGCGGATGGCGAGCTGGATCTGGGCGACCGGGCTGACCGGTCCCGCCCCCGCGTCCGGGGCGGGCAGCACCACCGTGGCCATCCCCAGCACGTCCAGCTCGAACCGGTGCCCGAAGGCGGCGGCGACCAGCAGGAAGGCGTCCACCATCTCGAAGGAGTTGACCCGCAGCCCCAGGGCGAGGAAGTAGTCCCCGACCGAGGGGGGCAGGTAGTCCGCGAGGATCCGCAGTTCGTCGGCGAGGGTGGTGCCCGGGGGCGGCCCGGTGATCGCGTCGGCCACCAGGGGGAAGGTGGCCACCTGGTCGATGGCGGGGGCGACGAACCGCCGGTTGTACCCGAACCCGCCGGCCAGCCCCCGCAGCGACAGGGCGGGCGGACCGGCGTGCAGGCCGTTGAGGTAGGCGTAGGCGAACAGGGACGGCCCGGCGGGGAGCTGGACGTAGGCGCCCATGGCCCCGACGGAGAAGGTCGGGGTCCGGACGCTCAGCCCTCCGCTGTAGGCCGGGTAGCGGGCTCCCTCGTACTCGATCATGTCCTTGCGCAGGGCCCCGTCGATGCGCAGCGGGCCGCTGTCGTAGGCCAGCCCGATTCCGGCCAGGTCGAAGGTGGGCATCGAGAGGGGGTTGGTGGCGGAGACCCCGATGGCGAGGCCGCTCAGCGAGAGGGTCAGCCCGGCGACGGTGACCGAGGCGTCCAGCAGCAGGGCGATCCGGGCCTCCTGGCCGGGGGACTGCCGCCAGGCCAGGCCGACCCGGGAGATGTGCAGGGGCCCGATGGACCGCTGCACGGTGAGCCAGGTGGCGTCGTCGCCGGTCCGCACCGGCGCGGGACCGCCCGTGGCCGGTGCCGGGGTGACCCCCGGCGGGCCGCCGACCGGTACCGCCAGGGCCTGGGTGAAGGGCCCGAGCAGCAGGGTGGCGTCCACGGTGAACCCGGCGGCCAGGTCCCCGGCGGGCAGGGCGAAGCCCGCCGGGAGCAGGGCGGCGAGGGCGGCGGCCTCCGCCGCCGGCAGGGCGGTGGTGGCGGCGAGCAGCCGCAGGGGGTCCACCCCCATCGTGGTGCCCCGCAGGTGGTCCCCGACCACCGGGAGCCGGCCCAGGTCCAGGGTGGCGGCGACCTCCACCCCGAAGAGGTACCCGGTGCGGGTGCCGTTGCCGGAGAGGGCGAACAGGGCCTGCCGCAGGTCCAGCCGGATCCCCTTCGGCACGTGCGCGGCGGCGGTGGGGGAGAGGGCCCCCACCAGGGCTTTCAGGTCGGGCACCGGGTCGGCGGGCAGGTGCCGGTAGGAGGCGGCGAGCCGGCGGGCGGTCGGGTCCTGGGCGAAGTGCAGCTCCAGGGTGGGGTGGAAGGTGCCCCCCTGCACGGGTACGGCCAGGTCCAGGGTCCCGGCGACGGACCGGCGGGCGGTGTCCACGGCCAGGGTGAGGGCCACCTCGGTGCCGTCGACCGGGAACCGGGTCCGCCCGGTGAGGAAGAGACGCCCGGCGCCGGTGGAGATCTCGGCGGCGAGGTTGTCCACGACGGACTCGGCCAGCGGCGCCGGCAGGGTCAGTCCCCCGAACCGGTCGGCCAGGTCGGCGAAGAGACGCCCGACGGGGATCTCCTGCCCGGGGCCGGTCTCCCCGGCGAACTCCCAGCGCCGTTCGGGGGCCGGGTCGTAGCCGGCCCGGACCATCACCGCGACCCCGCCGAGCAGCAGCCCCGCCCGGGCGTGGAAGGTGGTGCCGGTGGGGTCGTGCAGCAGGTCGAAGCCGACCTGGGTGACGGCGACCTGCTCGGTGATCCGCCAGACGCCGTCGAGGACGATCTCCCCGTCGAAGGAGACGGGCACGGTGGCCGAGGGCACCACCGCCCCGGCCTGGAACCGGGTGACCGTCAGGTCCGGGACGTGGTCGGGCTCGGCACCGGTGAAGTGCCGGTAGACCTCCCGGATGCGCAGGGGCGGGTCGTCGGCGCGCAGCCCTCCACCGATCCGCCGGGTGGCCGAGTCGGCGACCAGCTCCAGGGTGCCGTCCGCACCGATCCCGAACAGGCCGCTGACCAGGACCGACACCTGCGCGGAGGGGCCGGGGGAGACCACCCGCACGGTCAGGTCGATCTGCTGGAGGGTGAGCAGCCCGGGGATCACCACCCAGTCCGCCTCGGTGTACAGGGTCATGGTCAGGTAGTCGACCGGGTTGGCGGCGGTGGGGTCGACCGCGAGGGTGACCGCCCCCAGGGTGATCCCGGCCCCCGCGTCGATGCCGAAGGGCACCGGCAGGGTCTCCAGCCCGACCAGACCGGCGATGTCGGCCAGGGTCAACGGCCCCAACCCGCTGAAGTCGGCGGTGAGGACCAGCTCCTCGCTCCAGGAGGCGAGGCGGGCGTCGATGGTGATCTTGTGGTCCTCGGTGAGCCCGGTCATGCTGCCCGCCGACACCGGGATGCCCGCCGCGATGACCAGCGCCCCCCGGACCTGGTGGTCGAGGGTGTTGTAGTTCAGCTCGGGCAGGCCGAACAGCCCGTACCGCAGCTTGGTGAGGGTGAACAGGCCCAGGTCGAGGCCGGCGTCGGCCGGGCCGTACAGGGCCACGCTCGGCACCAGAAGGGTGGCCGGGGTGATTCCGGGCGGGGCGAGGGAGGTCATGGTGATCTCCCCGGAGAGGGGATGGCTCTGCCCGGGGAAGAGCAGCCCGACCAGCTCCATCCCGGGCCGGACCAGCAGGTCGCCCTCGAAGGTCAGCGGGGTGGCGGTCGGGTCGGGCGGTTCCCCGGTCTCCGCGATCAGGTCGGTGTCCAGGCGCAGGACGGCCCCGTCGAAGCGGAGGGTGTCCAGCAGGGTCCCGCGCAGGGGCGGGAAGCTGTCGGCCAGGGACCAGTCGGCGCCCGGCCGGACGATCACCTCGACCCGGCTGACCACGTCGCCGGTCAGGGTGAACCGGAGGGTCACCTCGGCCCGGTCGAAGGGGCCCGGGGAGCCGGTACCGGTGACGGTGACCGGGTTGGCGGCCTCGGCACGGACACAGCCGGTCAGGGCCAGCCCGCCGGCGGGCAGGAACCGACCCAGGTAGGCGGCGGTCGCCGGGTCCAGGGCGGCGACCGGCAGGTCGAGCCGACCGGAGGGCACCCCGGCCAGCAGGGTCTCCAGGGCCTCGGGGGTCACGCCTGCTCCCAGGTGATGTCGAGGTCACCGTGGGACCCGGTGATGTAGACCGGCGCCTTGAAGGGGAACTGGAGGGACTTCGGGGGCTCGTAGTTCTCGGAGTCCCAGGCCCACCCGGAGTGGGGCGGGGTCTTCTCCCGGCCGCTGTCGACGAACCGTTTCACGTAACGGTCGACCACGGTCTTGGAGGGCAGGTGGTGGCTGGACACCCCCTCCTTCCCGGCGCTGATCAGGGCCCGTTCCTTCGGGTCCAGCAGGTTCACGAACTCCAGGGAGGAGGAGGTGCAGTCGCTGCCGTGGTGGGCGATGTGGACGATGTCGACGCCCGTGAGCCGGGCCCGGTTCCGGGCGGCGTACTTCCCCCGGGTCATCAGGTGGTGCTCGGTGCTGCGGGTGGAGTCCCCGCAGAGCAGCAGCTTCTTGCCGAAGACCTCCACCAGGAGCACCACGCTGCCCCGGTTCTTGCCCTGGGCCGCGTCCTTGTCCTTCACGTAGTCGTTGGTGACCCCGGCGGCCAGGATGGTCACCGTGCAGGCCGGGTCGGTCTCGGCGACGATCCGGATGCCGCCCTGGGCGTCGAGGCAGTCGATGTCGGTGGCGGTCTTCCCCGCCTTGACGGCGATCCCCTCCAGGGTGATCTCCCCGGCCTCCTCGCCGTCCTTCAGGGGCTTGGTGGGGTCGACCGCGTTGTGGACCACCTTGCGGATCAGGGTCTCGTTCCTGACGTGGGACCGCACCCAGCGGCTGGCGGTACCGTAGTAGGCGAACTCCCCGCTGTGGTAGACCCGGCCGACCTCGACCCTGTTGGGCTTGTCGGCGAGCACCGTGGCGAGCTGGTTGTAGTGGTCCTCGTCGGAGTGGGTGAAGACCAGGACGTCGACGAACTGGGCCTTCGGGGTCTTCACGGGCTTGCCGAAGGCGTCGGTGGTCTGCTTCGGGCCGAGGAACTTCGGATCCTCCAGGCAGGCCCGGACCCGCTTGGTGTAGAGCTTCTCCTTGGTCTCCGCCATCTCCTTCGACGAGGAGCCGCAGTCGACGAGGATCAGCCGACCACCCGGGGTGCTCAGGGCGATGCAGTCCCCCTGCCCCATCTTGACCATGCGGGCGTAGAACTTCCGGTCCCCCCGGGTGCCCGGGGTGGCCGGCGGCCGCTTGCTGATCTCGTCCTCCCAGAGCTTGGACAGGGCGGCGGCCTCCTCCCGGAGCTTCTTCGCGTGGTCCCGCTCCAGCTTGATCCGCTTCCGCTTGGACTCCTCGCGGTTCTCGTCGAGGATCGTCTCCCCGTCGTTCAGTCCGAGCCAGGAGTCGGCGTTCCGCCGCTTGCGTTTCGCCGGGGGGTTCGGGTCGGTCATGGTGCGCTCCTCAGCTCGGGAAGGCGATCCGCCAGCGGCCCTGGCTGACCCGTTCGTCCTTGCGCCGCCAGGTGAAGACGTGTCGACGGTCATGGTCGAAGGGGCTGAAGTCGGCGGCGTAGGCGAACTCGTTCTGCACCACGTTGTAGAGGTCGAACTCCAGTTGCCCGGCGGCCAGCCGCAGCAGGGCCCGCAGCTCGTTGGCGCCGACGGTGACCCCGTCCACGGTCAGAGCCTGGAAGATCCCCCGGGCGGCCCGGACGTCGCTCAGGTCGTCGGAGTCGCCCTGCTTGAACGCGAAGCCGTAGGGGCGGCCCTCGATGCGGTGCCAGAACTTGTGGGAGTGGTGGAAGCGGATGCTGGGGTAGACGTCCACGCCGTCCGGGGTCTGGTCCTGGTACAGCTCCAGGAACAGCACCCCGCCCCCGCCCTGGGCCTCCCGGCGGAGCTGGAGGTGGTCGGAGCCGGCGGTGAGCACCGACTGGCCGGCGGCGAGCCGGGTGCCCCGCACCTCGTCGGCCTGGAGCCGGGGGGTCGTCACGGTGCTGGCGTTCAGCGCCCCGGTCGTCACACCGGTCAGCTCGTCCGAGGCGCCCTCCTTGAAGGCGAAGCCGTCGGGGCGGCCCTCGATGCGGTGCCAGAACTTGTGGGAGTGGTGGAAGCGGATGCTGGGGTAGACGTCCACCCCGGCCGGGGTCTGGTCCTGGAACAGCTCCAGGAACACCACCGCACCCCCGCTCTGGGCCTCCCGCCGCAACTGCAGGTGCTCGGTGACCGCCTGAACGGTCAGCGGGGACCGGGGCGCGGTGGTGCCGATGCCGACCTTGTTACCCACCGGGTTGATCGCCAGCGGCGCGGCGCCGTGGGACTGGATCCACGAGTACCCGGTGTCGTAGCCCAGCCGCAGGTTCGGCTGGCCGGTGGGGCCGACGATGACGCTGCCCCCGTGGGCGTCACCGGTGTCGTCCACGACGTGCAGCCGGGCCTGCGGAGCGGCGGTGCCCAGCCCGGCGTGACGGGCGGAGAAGACCAACGGCGCCCGCTCCACCTCGGCGCTGAGCTGACCGTCCCGGAACCCGGGAAGGTTGCGGTAGGCCAGCACCACCGGGGCGTGGCCGGGGTCCGGCAGCCCCTGCACCTCCTCCAGGGTCAGCTCCAGGCACTCCCCGGGCGGAATGGTCGTGTCCTGCTGGGCAATCAGGGTCCACTGGGCCCGGTCCGCCAACATCTCCCGGTGCACATGCCAGCCCCCGGGAACGGACCCCGCGACCCGCAGGGTGACCGTGCCGGCGGTACCGGCGGTGGTCAGGGCCCAGTCCCGGGTCTCCTGTTCACCCTGCACCTCGAAGGAGAGGACCAGCTCGGTGGGGGCGGTCCCGTCCGCCCCGGTCAGCGGCACGGGCATCTCCCGGGAGAGGTTGGCCACCCGGACCCGCAGGTCGCGGGGCGTCCGCCCGTCGCTGAGCACCCGGTCCCCGCCGACGAACCCCAGGTGCAGGGGCACCTCGGGGCGGCCCCGGTGGTTGACGATCTCCAGCACCTGGTGCCGGACCCCGGCCAGCTCGCTGGGCTCCCCGCTGTACCCCATACGCCGGTAGCCCAGCTCCACCCGACTGCCCCGGGTGCCGCCCACCCCGTCGGCCCGCAGCCCGGTCAGGGGCAGGTCGAGGGAGGTCCCCGCCGGCAGGGTCAGCCCCTCCGGCCCGCGCAGCCAGCCGGTGGAGCCGGCCACGAACAGCTCCCACCCGGGCACCCGCAGGGCCGGCCGGGAGTCCGCGGCCAGCACCCCCTGGCGGAAGGCCACCGACAGGTGGTGGCTCTCCGGGCCGGTGGGTCCGGGCGCCGACCAGAGCGCCAGGTCCTGGCGGGAGGAGTTGCTCACCCGCAGGGTGAGGGTCTGCCCGCCCGGGGCGTCGTCGATGTACAGCACCGGCTGGTCGTCGACGTTGACCAGCGCGAAGGTGAGGGGATGGGTCCGGACGAAGGTGGCCAGCAGAGCCTCGTCGGCGGCCATGTCCCGGGCGATCTCCGCCACCGACCGGGGACCGTCGTACACCCGCACGTGAGCCGCGTCCAGGGGCAGGTGGGAGCTGACCGAATCGGGGTCGCGGCCCAGGGCGAACGGCTCCCCGCTCGGCTGGATGGGCCCCGGCATCGCGTCCTCGGCCACCACCACCCCGTCCAGCACGATCCGGGTGGTGCTGTCCCGGCTGGTCACCGCCAGGTGGTGCCACTGGTCGAAGGTGAACGTCCCCGGCCCGGCCTCCAGCCGGAACGGCCCGTTCATTGTGGAGCCCTGGTACACGATCCGGCCGTCGTCGTGCAGCCACAGCACGAAGTGGCCCCGCTGACCGAAGACGACAGCCATCGAGTTCGACGGCATCGGGGGCACCCGTACCCAGGCCATGCTGGTGACCGGCTGGGCCACCCCCGTGGTGCTGACCACCGCGTCGGAGCCCCCGGCCAGGGTCAGGCAACTGCCGAACCGGTCGTCGGCGCGGACCTGCGGGCTGCCCTCGACCTCCCCGGTGGCCGGGGCGGCGGGGGAGCCGGTGACCAGGGGACCGGGGGCCAGGTCGTCGAGCTGCCAGTGCAGCAGCAGGGCGGCGCTCACGCCGGGGAGCCCGGGACGACGGGGGCGGCGGAGCCGGTGGAGGCGGCGCCGGGGACGGTCGGTCGGGCCCCGGCCGGGCCCCCCTCCGGGTGGAGCTGGGCCCCGGCCTGCTGGCCGATGCTCTCGATCAGTTCGTACACACGGACGTAGGGCATCTGACCCAGGGCCTCCAGGATCACGTTCGTCTGGTCGAGGGTGAGGGAGAGGGTGATCGGGGGCATCGCTCGCATCCTTGATCCGGCCGGGTCATCCGGGCGGTGACTCGTCAGGTGGTGGCTCATCGGGTGGTGGTCGCGGTGGGCAGCGCGAGCCAGCCCTCCCGCAGGGTCACATCGGTGGGAAAGCCGGGGTTCGGGGCCGGCGGATCCTCGGTCTCGGTCCAGACGTCACCCGCCCGCTCCCGCCACGTCCACCGGCGACCCGGCTCGGTGGCGGGCAGCACCAGCCCGACCCCGGCCGCGTCGGTCAACACCGGGGCGGCGAGGAAACCGGTCTCCAACCGGGCCAGGGCATCGTGGTGATGGGCCGGGTCCAGCCGCACCGAGACGGTGGGCAGGATCCCGGTGGTGGCGTGCAGCGCCCCGGCCGGCTCCAGGAGCACCGTCAGGGTCTCCTCGGGCAGCCCGAAGGCGAGCCGGACCGGCGGGTCCGTGCCGGCCGCGGCCATGTCGGGCACGTCGTGGTACTCGACGCCGAGGCTCCCGTCGGGCTCATGCCGCCAGTACCCCAGCACCCCGTCGCCGAGCCGCCCGTACGCCCCCACCCGGACCGGGAACCGCACCAGCGGGAACCCGTTGGTCTCCCGGCCGGTACGCCCCAGGTCCTGCCGGAACACGTTCCAGTCCTGGTGGATCGCGGGCGGGCCGAGCAGCTCCAGCCCCAGGCTCAGGCGCAGCACCGCGATCGGCCGGCCGGTGAGCCGGGACCGGACCTGATGGCCGCCCTCCCCCTCCTCACCCACCGCCTCCAGCGCCTCGACCAGGGAACCGAACAGCTCCCCGAGCCGGTCGGCCCCGTACCCCCGCAGCCGGTCGACGACGGCCCGCAGCCCCGGGTTGCCGATCTGCTCCACGGCGGGCACCCCCCGGGTGGGAGCGGGCAGCCACCGGGCCAGGTCCGGGCGGTCCGGATCCGGGTCGGGCAGGAGACTGCCCAGCCACTCCCCGGCGGCGGCGTGCACCCGCAACCCGTCGTCGAGCAGGTCGGGCAGGAGCCACCCGCAGACCGGGGTGGACTCCACCAGCCCGCTCACCGGCCGGGCCGGCTGCCCGGCGTCGAGCAGCCGCAGCCGCAGCCGGGCCGGCTGCGCCACCCGAGGCGGCAGGGCGATCCAGCCCGGCCGGTCCGGCACCCGCAGCCGGGTGGTGGCGGCGGGCTGGTCCACCGACAGGTCGTGCCCGACACCGAACGAGTCCACCACCCGCAGCCGCAGCAACCGCAGGCAACCGGCCCGCAGCGGGTTGAAGTCGGCCAGCGGCACCGGACCCTGCCGGTTCTGCTCCCCGACCCGGTCCCGTACCTGCGCGGCGAGCAACTGCCCGGACGGGAAACCGAGAGGGTCGAGGACGGGAAGCTGGCGGGTCAACCGCCGCATCAGCAGGGCGTCGTTGAACCCACCCAGACTCTGCGCCAGGTTGCTCCCCTCGTGCGCGGCCAGATGCGCGTAGGCGGCAGCCAGGGTTCCCCACCGGGGATCGGCCGATCCCTCGGCGCACCAGGCGAGCAGCGCCCCCGGCTCCCCGGTCACCTGCTCCGGGGTGAGCGGCCCCAACCCGGCCGCCACACGTTCCTCGTTGTACCGGGCCAGGGGGCTGCCCGCGAGGTACCGCAGGATCCGGGCCGAGAGCAGCGGACGGGTGGCGGTGGAGAGCACGGTGCTGCCGCTGTAGGTGACCGCCGCCCGCTCGGTCAGCCGGTGCCCGGGGCGGGGCTCCAGCTCCACCTCCCCGGCCGGGAGCCGGTAGTTGAGGCTGACCACCTCGGGGTCGTAGTCCCGGTCGGTGGGGTCCAGGTTGGTCCCCGGGGCCGCCGGCAGGAACTCCACCTCCCAGTGCAGCAGCAGGGGATGCCACGGCTGCCCGGTCCACCGGCGCAACGCCGGATGGGGCTCGGACAGCCCGGTGAGGACCGCGTCCACCAGGTCACCGGCGGAGGCCACCCCCTCGGCGTCGGTCAGCGCCCCGGCCGCCCCGGGGGCCTCCACCAGGACGCAGGGCAGCAGACCCTCGGGGTGCTCGTCGTCGCTGCCGTACCGGTCCGACCCGGTCGCCTCGGCGCCGGTCAGCAGCACCACCGGCTCGTTGGGCACCTGGTACGAGTCGTCGGGGAGCTGCTGGAGCCGGTACCCGGCCCCCTCCGGCAGCGCCGCGTTGACCCGGGCCACCACCGCCTCCACCGCCTTCAGGGCCGCCGCCAGCCGGTGGGCCAGTGTGTCCCCCGGCCCGGTCGGGGGGAACTCCCCGGTCTCGGCGAGCAGCGCGTCCAGGGCCGCCATCTCCCGGCGCAGGTAGGCGGCTGCCAGGTCCGGGTCGGGGTAGTCCGTCCGGTTCTCCGGCGGCGGGTAGGCGCAGGTCAGGTACCGGTGCCAGTCGGCGAACAGCCGCTGCCGCAGCCCGGTGGCCTGCGCCTGGGCCCCCTCGTGCGCGGTCTGGGCCGCGTTCAGGGCGACCAGCAGGTCACCCAGCTCGGCCGGCAGGTCGGCCACCTCCCGGGCCGGGGCGGCCCCCAGCGGGGCGAGACCGGCGGGCCCGGCGGCGGTGAGCAGGGCCGCCGGGTCGACGCCGGGGACGGCGTCCTGCGGCCGGACCGTCCACCGGGTCCCGGCGGCGACCGGGGTGAAGGCGGCGGTGTGCCGGGCCTCGGCGAGCCGTTCCGGCAGGTCCAGGGTGGCGGACTCCAGACGGTCGGCGACATCGATCGCCTCCAGGAGTTGCTCCATCTCGTCGGCGCTCACCCCGGGCAGCTCCGCCCCAAGATGGGCGGCGAGGGCCTCGGTGGCGCTGTCGCCGAGGTAGACCCCGGTCCCGGTGGTCCGGGTCTCCAGCAGGGACAGCTCACCCTCCGGGTCGAGGGTCAACCGGCCGACGCAGACCATCCGCTCCGGGGCCGTCCCCTCGGGCCCCGCCGCCCAACCCAGCTCGTCGGCCACCCGCTGCGCCCAGGTGCCGGCACCCGGCCGGGCCAGGGCGTCGGCCAGCTCGTCCTGGGCGGGGGAGGAGTACCAGCCGAGCAGGTCGTAGCGGGTACCGGCCGCAGGCCGGGCGCCCTGCGGGTCGAAGAACCCGAAGACGCTGGCCGAGTGGGGGTAGAAGGCGGCGAAGGTGGGCTCCCCGTACCCCAGGGCGGTCAGCCGGGCCACCCGGTCGGTCTCCGGCCCCGGCCACGCCCCCAGGGGCAGCACCCGCCCCAGCCGTCGCCACGGCCGACCCGACGGGCCCGCGGGGTCCTCGGGGGAGAGGGGGTACGGCACCGACGAGGTCGACCCGTCGGTGAGGGCGTCGCTCTCCACCACCCACCGGGCCCGCCGTCCGTCGGGGTCGGTGCGGGTCACCAGCCACCGGTCCGGCACCCGGGGCGGCTGCCCTCCCTGCGGGCCGTGCACCAGCCGGGTCAGGGCGTCGGGCAGCGCCCAGTGCAGGTGCACCCCGGCCCGGAGGGTCAGCTCCTCCTCGAAGGGGGCGGGAAGGATCCCCTCGCTGAGGAAGGGCTGGTCGGGGTGCACGTCCCGCCCGGTGACCGGGTCACGGTAGGGCAGGCGGGTGAAGTCGGCGACCGGGCCGGCGACGGTCCGCTGGGCCGGGAGCCACAGTGCGTCGATGCGGACGGGTACGGCGAGCAGACGCATGGGGCATCTTCCTGGGGGTGGACGGGCAGCGCGGCCCACCCTACAAACGAGATGGGATTCCCAACCTCCAGAAAGTCGACAGTGGACTTGTGCGGAGCGCCGTAGCGGTGGCGACCCCTCGTGAGGTAGGACCGACTTCGGCGGTCTGTCCAGGTATCGGCGACGATGACTGTGATCCGTGAGCCTCAGACGATCGGCTGCTGGTGACGGTGGGCCAGCGGCCCCAGGTCCGGCTCGCCGAACATGTCCACCAACGCCGCGAACCGGGCCACCTTGTCCGCACCGAACCGTCGGACCCCGGCGGAGTAGGACCGCACGCTCACGAAGGTGGGCGGGGTCGTCTTGCTGTGGAACGAGTCCGCGTACATCACCAACTGCTCTTCCACGGTCTCGGCCAGATAGTCGTCGACGGGAAGCGGTAGACCCTGCCGCACCACGTCGTCCCGGCTCAGTCCGACCCCGGTGTGGTGCGAACAGAACCGGCTGACGACCTCCGGGAAGCCGAGCGCCCGGAGCAGCCCGTGCCCCAGCACCCCGTGTCGGACGTAGTTCCCGTGGTCCAGGCGCCCCGCCGCGTCGAACAGGCGGTAGACGCCGACATCGTGCAGCAGGCAGCCGGCCCGCACCAGGTCGACGTCCAGGGCCGAGGGGTACCGGTCGAGGAGCTGCTCCGCCACGGCGCACACGATCCGGCAGTGCGTGTAGACGAGGTCGAAGGCCGCCTCGGTCGGCGCGTACCGCTCGTGCAACGCCCGGATCTGCTCATCGGTCGGGACGGCTGTCGTGCGCTGGATCGTCACGGGGTCACACCTGCCCTCACGGTCACGAGCCCGCCGGGCGGCCATCGCCGACAGTCGCCGGTCGACCAGCCGGCCCCGGCGACGGTACGTGGTGCCGGCGAGCCTCCGCACGCCGTGCGGCTCGCCCCGGTTCTCCGGGCGGTCCCGCCGCCGCGCCCCGCGGCGGCGGGCTCGTTCTCACCTACCGGAGCAGGTCAGGGTGGGCGTCGTCGGCGTGCCCGTCCCGAGGTAGCCGAACGTGGTCGAGCCCGAGGCTGGCAACGCGCCGTTGTAGCTCTCGTTGACCACGGTGGCACTCGTGCCGCTCGTGGTGAGCTGGCCGCCCCAGATCTGACTGATGGCCTGGCCAGTGCCGAGCGTCCACCGGACCGTCCAACCGGTGACGGCCGAACCGCCGGCCTTCACCGTCACCTCGCCCTGGTAGCCACCGGCCCAGCTGTTGACGGTCCGGTAGGTCGCGGTGCACCCGCTCCCCGCCGGCGGGGTCGTCGGCGGCGTGGTGAGCGGCGTGGTGGTCGGGGGAGTGGCCGACGGGGTGGTCGGGGGCGTGGCGGTCGGAGGAGTGGTGGGTGGGGTCGTCGGAAGCGGTCCACTGCCCTGGGCGGCGTAGTCGAGGTACTCCTCGATGTTGCGGTAGCCGTCGCCGTCCGCGTCGCCGTTGTGGTCCGCGCTGTTCGGGTTGAACCCGTTGGCGCTCTCCCACGCGTTGGGCATGCCGTCCCGGTCGGTGTCCCAACCGCTGGCCCGGTTCACCTGCGCGGCGTTCCACAGGTTGTTCCACTCGGTGGCGTTGGCATAGTTGACCAGCGTCCCGGTGGTCGAGCGCGTCTCGCTGACGATCCGCGTGTCATGGGCGTCGCGCGCCCACCAGAACGCCCCGGCGCGGTCCAGGACCTTCGGCAGCGACGTGGCCGCCGACTCGGTGACGACGTGGGGGACGTTGAAGCGCGAGGTCCGTTTCGTCGGGACCGACGTGAAGTGGTCCCAGGAGGCGTCCTGGCCGTTGGTCAGGTTCGAGTCCCCGTTGTAGTCCATCCTGTTGCCCGACTGGTAGATGGCCGTACCGGCCGCCCCGACGTACGCCGCGGGACTGCTGCTGTTGTGCCGGAGGAAGGTGTTGCCCACGAAGTTGGCGTTGACGAGCTGGTTGCCGCCGCTGTAGCCCGCGCCCTCGAAGACGACGTTGTTGCTCCACTCGACATGGTTCACCGCGCCCACCTCGTTGCCCAACCGGGGCAGCCGGCTGCGGTTGTGGGCGAACAGATTGTGGGTGTAGGCGATGTTCGAGCCGCTCACGTCGCTGCCGACGAGCGCGCCGAAGCTGTGCGCCGCGTAGTTCAACCCCTCGGAGACGATCGAGTACTGCACCGAGACCTGGCCGGCGCCATCGCTCGCGCTGATGCCCTCGTCGTCGTGCCAACTGACCGAGGCGTGGTCGACGATGATGTTGTCGCCGGTGATCCAGATGCCGTCGTTGGTCGCCGACCCCGGGTTGGCCTGGTCCTGACCGGGCCGGAACTTCAGGTGACGGATGACGACGTTCTTGCCCGTCACCTTGGTCGCCTGACCCATGATCGTGACGCCCGGCGACGGCGCGGTCTGGCCGGCGATGGTCAGGTTGCTCGCGCCGAACGACAGCCAACCCTGCCGACCGGGCGGGGAGAGCTTGATGGTGCCGGCCACGTCGAAGACGATCGTCCGCCCACTGCTCGGCGTGGTGTTGATGCCGTAGCGCAACGAGCCGGGTTGCGGGTTGCTGGCGTTGTCGGTGAGGTTGGTGACGTGGTAGACGTCGCCGCCCCGGCCGCCGGTCGCGTACATCGCCGGGCCCATGGCGCCGGGGAACGCCGCTACCGTCGCCGCGCTGGCCTGCGGGCTGGTCCACACCAACCCGGCCACGACGAGGACGCCGGCCACGGCCGACGCCAGAACCGAACGGCACAACCTCGGCACCGCGAACTTCACGGATGGTCGGGACGGGCCGGGTGGGCCGACTGCTCACGCGGATCCCCGCGCCCTGGCCGTCCGTGCTGGCGGTCTTCGTCGGCACCAAGATCGTCCTCAGTCTGGTCGGGGTGCTCGCGCTCGCCGCCTTCGACGAGATCCCCTCGGCGCCGCCGCCGACGAGGTGCTGATGCGCGAGCAGCAGCGGGAGGTGTCGCCGCACCGGTGGTTCTCGCTCTGGTTCGCCTGGGACTCGTTCATCTACGACCACCTGGCCCGGCTGCCGCTGGACGAGCCGTGGCGGGACTTCGCCTTCCCCCTGCTGTACCCGTTCCTCGCCCGACCGCTGGCCCCGCTGCTGGGCGGCGACACCGCGCTCGCGCTGCTGCTCGTCGCCAACGCGGCCTTCCTCGGCGTCCTCTACTACGCCCACCGGCTCGGCGAGCACCTGCTGACCGGTGCCACCACCGGCGTCGCCGACTCCCGTGACGCCGACGCCGAGCAGGGGACCGACCGCGACGGCGACCGGGCGGCCCGCCGGTTCGTGCGGTACCTGGTGCTGCTGCCCACCGCCTTCCTGTTCCACGCGGCGCTCACCGAGTCGCTCTTCCTCTGCCTGGCGCTGGCGACCTTCTACTACGCGGAGAAACGCCGGTGGCTGCTGGTCGGCGCGGTCGGCTTCTTCCTGGCGCTGAGCCGGTCGGCCGGGTTCGTCGTGGTCCTCCCGCTCACCCTGGTGCTGCTCCGGCAGGGCGGCTACCGGCTGCGCCCACCCGCCCTGTGGGGGTACCTGCGGTCCGGGTGGCCGCTGCTGCTGGTGCCCGCCGGCTGGCTCGCCTTCATGGCGTTCTGCCGGTGGCAGGGCGGGGACTGGTTCGCCTACAAGCGCGCCCAGGAGGAGGGCTGGAGCATCCGGGTGCAGAATCCGCTCGGCGTGCTCTGGCACGGCCTGACCGGGGCGCCGCCGCGCGACGCCGTCCGGGTCTGGATCGCCGTCCTGGTCCTGGCCGTCCTCGTCGCCGGCGCCCGCCGCCTGGGCCTGCCCTACCTGGTGTACGGGGTACTGATGGTGCTGGTGCCGCTGTCGATGGGCCCGCCCGTCTACAAGAGCCTGCTGCGCTACCTGCTCGCCGTGTTCCCGGTGGCTCTCGTGCTGGCCCGCTGGGCGCGGCGGCCCGGGATCGACGTCTGGTCGACCGCCGTGCTCGGACTGCTCCAGGGCGCCCTGTTCGTCCTCTGGCTCGCCTACTGGACCCACTTCGTCATCTGAGTGTGACGCGGCGCGGGCGTGACGATCACGGCTGCCCGCCGGTGCCGCTGACGGGTACCCGACAGGGCGACATCTCCGCACTCTCCCGACGCTCGGGGGAGCGGACGCGGCCGGGGCCTGAGCCTTCGGATCCACAGTGAAGCATTGGTGCTTTCTGGTTAACGCGGGGATTCGGCCGATGCCGGAAAACCGACAGGTTAACTATGTTCATCGATCTTCGCTGGTGCGTACGGTGGGTCGACCCCCTCTGAAATCGTCCGGCTCACTCGACGGGTGGCTTCCACCTGGCGTGGGGGAACTGTTCGCACACCCTCCTCCGACCTCCGTCTGCGCGGATCCGCAGGCGGGGCGGCTCGGGTGCGCCAAGGCTCTCGAAAGGGCAGGAATGTCACTGGTGCCACACGGAGTCCCGCCAACGGGACTGGCACTCCGGGCTGCCGTCGTGCTGCCGTTGGGTGTCGGGATCGTGGCTCCGCCGGGCACCCCGGCAACCGCCAGCTCGACCGCGTACGGCTATGTCACCAACTACCGGGCCGGGACTGTCTCGGTGCGGGACACGTCCACGAACACGGTGGCGGCAATGGTCGGCGTGGGGACGTCCTCGTACGCCGTCGCGATCGCGCCCGACGGCTGACCGGCCAGGACGGCGCCGACAGCATCGTCGGCAACCTCGGCGACACCGTCAACGTCCAGTGACCCGAGCGCCCGCCATCCCGTGAGAGGGCGGGCCGACCACCGCACGCCGGCCGGCCCCTCGGAAAGGACCGGCTCCGAGCCGGAGCAGCAGCAGTCGAAAGCCGTCCCGCGACGTCACCTCAGCGTGCCGCCGCCCGGGAGGCTGCCACCGCGCGTCATACCCGCCGAGCCCGGGGGAGCGCGACATGGGGCTGTCAAGTTAACGGTGTAACTGGGGTTGGTTGATGTCTACTTGCGGCCGGCGGAGAGGCGTCCGTCGAAGGTGATGTCGAAGGCGTTGAGTGCGCTTTTCCAGCGGGTGGCCCAGCGTTTGCGGCCTTGCCCGGTCGGGTCCAGGCTCATGACGGCGAGGTAGACGCACTTGAGGGCGGCTTGCTCGTGGGGGAAGTGTCCGCGGGCGCGCACGGCGCGGCGGATGCGGGCGTTGACGCTTTCGATGGCGTTGGTGGAGCAGATGATTCGGCGGATCTCGGCGTCGAAGGCCAGGAACGGCACGAACTCGGCCCAGGCGTTCTCCCACAGCTTCACGATCGCCGGATACCGGCCGCCCCATGCCTCGGCGAACTCGAGGAACCGTTCGGTGGCGGCGGCCTCGGTGGGTGCGGTGTAGACCGGTTTGAGGGCCTTGGCGATGGCGTCCCAGTGCTGGCGGGCGGCGTAGCGGAAGGAGTTGCGCAGCAGGTGCACCACGCAGGTTTGGACCACGGTGCGGGGCCAGACCTGCCCGATGGCCTCCGGTAGCCCGGTCAGTCCGTCGCAGACGGCCATGAGCACGTCGTCGACGCCCCGGTTCTTGAGTTCGGTGCAGATCTGCAGCCAGAACTTGGCGCCCTCGCCGCCGTCGCCGGCCCACAGACCGAGGATGTCGCGGGTGCCGTCGGCGGTGACCGCGAGAGCGACGTAGATCGGCCGGTTGGCGACCTTCCCATCCCGGATCTTGACGTTGATGGCGTCGAGGAACACCACCGGGTAGACCGGATCCAGCGGCCGGTTCTGCCACTCGGCCATCCCGTCCATCACCTTGTCAGTGATCGTGGAGATCGTCTGGCGAGAGACCTGCGCGCCGTAGACCTCGGCCAGATGGGCGCTGATCTCACCGGTGGTCAAGCCCTTCGCCGACAGCGACAGCACCAGGTCCTCCACCCCGGACAACCTGCGCTGACGCTTACGGACGATGGCCGGCTCGAACGAACCCGCCCGATCCCGCGGCACATCGATCTGCACCGGCCCGACATCGGTGAGCACGGTCTTGGACCGGCTGCCGTTGCGGGAGTTGCCGGAGTTCGCCCCGGCCGTGTCGTGCTTGTCGTAGCCGAGGTGGTCAGTGATCTCACCATCCAGCGCCGACTCCAGCACGATCTTCGTCAACTGCTGCAGCAGGCCACCCTCGCCGGACAGCTGCAGCCCCTGCTCACGGGCCTGGGTCACCAACTGCGACACCAACGCCGGATCGACACCCCCCGGCGTCGTCTTCGTACGCGGCCGCTTGGCCGTCTCATCACCGGACACAGCGGCAGTGTCCACCGCATCAGTCGTGATCGTCATCAGGTGCTACTCCCTTGATCGGAGTTACACCGTTGTTTTTACAGTCCCCCCGGCGAACGCACCCGACTGGTGTCGATCGTCGCGGCCGTCGGCCTGATCGCCTTCGCCACCTCGGCCACCGGACCGATCGCCTTCGTGGCCTTCCTGGCCGGCCCGATCGCGGCCCGGCTGACCGGACCCGGCGGCTCCCTGCTGCTGCCGGCCGGACTGGTCGGCGCGCTGCTGGTCCTGGTCGCCGACTTCCTCGGCCAGTTCGCCTTCGACACCCGCTTCCCGGTCGGTGTGATCACCGGCGTACTCGGCGCCCCGTACCTCATCTACCTGCTCGTCCGCACCAACCGCGCGGGAGGCTCACTGTGACCACCACCCACTCCCTGACCGTGGAGAAACTGACCGTCGGCTACAGCGAACGCGTCGTCATCGAGTCGCTCGACCTGCTCGTGCCCCCCGGCAGGATCACCGCCATCGTCGGCGCCAACGCCTGCGGCAAGTCGACCCTGCTCCGGTCGATGTCCCGGCTCCTGGCACCACGCGCCGGCCACGTCCTGCTCGACGGCCGGGAGGTGCACCGGATGCCCGCCAAGGAACTGGCCCGCACGCTCGGCCTGCTCCCGCAGTCACCGATCGCGCCGGAAGGCATCACCGTGGCCGACCTCGTCGGCCGGGGCCGCAACCCCCACCAGCGGATCCTGTCCAGGTGGAGCAGGCAGGACGACCTCGCGGTGGCCGCCGCGCTCGACGCCACCCACACCGCCGACCTGGCCGACCGGTCCGTCGACGAGCTCTCCGGCGGGCAACGCCAACGGGTGTGGATCGCGATGGCCCTGGCCCAGCAGACCGACCTGCTGCTGCTCGACGAGCCGACCACCTTCCTCGACGTCAGCCACCAGGTCGAGGTGCTGGACCTCCTCACCGACCTGAACACCGACCGGGGCACCACCATCGTCATGGTGCTGCACGACCTGAACATGGCGGCCCGCTACGCCCACCACCTCATCGCCCTGGCGGACGGCGGCCTGCACGCGGCGGGGGAGCCGGCCGTGGTGCTGACCGAGGACTGCGTCCGCGCCGTCTTCGGCCTGGACAGCCAGGTCATCCTCGACCCGGTCTCCGGCAAGCCGCTGATGCTGCCGATCGGCCGCCACCACGCCCAAGCCGCGATGTCGTAGCCCAGACCACCGGCAAGGTGCCGGGTGATGGGGCGGACATCTACTGAAGCCACCGCCAGCGTGGGTGAGAGGCCGAGCGGAAGGGGAGCCATGATGCTCTCCGTCTCGCGTCTGGGCATTGTCAATCATGCGTGAGTCCGCTTTGATGAGCCCTTTTCAACGTGACCGCGCAGGTCAGGAGTGGTGGGCGCAGCCCGGTGATCGATGAGGGCGAGGCTCCAGGTAAGACAGCAAATCGACCAAAACCCGATGCCCCAACCGGGAGCCTCGCCTGTGCTGTCTTACCCCTCCGCGATCTCGTTGTCCAGCCGGACCCTGAACCACCTCGCCGACCGCATCCGCCAGCACCGTAACCAGCGCCGATCCCGATGGCGACGCCTCGACCCGGGCCGACAGGCGCTGCTCGCCCTGGCCCACCTCCACAACGGCGACACCTACACCCGCCTCGCCGCCGGATTCGATGTCAGCATCGCCACCGCCTGGCGCTACGTGCAGGAAGCAATCGCCCTGCTCGCAGCCGCCGCCGACACCCTGACCACGGCCATGGACCGGATACGCCGGCTGGCGTACGCGATCCTGGACGGCACCCTGATCCCGATCGACCGGGTCGCCAACCAGAGGCCGTACTACTCCGGCAAGCACAAGCGCCACGGCGTCAACGTGCAGGTCATCGCCGACGCGGCCGGCCGACTCGTCTGGGCCTCACCGGCACTACCCGGCTCAGCGCACGACCTCACCGCCGCCCGCACCCACGGCATCCTCGAAGCGCTGACCAGCGCGGACGTGATGACCTTCGCCGACAAGGGCTACCAAGGAGCCCGGGGCAGCGTACGCACGCCGTTCAAACGGCGCCGCTACCGCCCGAAGCTGTCACGCCGGCAGAAGGCCGTCAACAGCGCCCACGCCACGATCCGCGCCCGAGGCGAGCGGGCGATCGCCGCCCTCAAGACCTGGAAGGTCCTGGTCAGGCTGCGCTGCTGCCCACGACGAGCGACCCCGATCGTGCAGGCCATCCTCGTTCTGCACCACGTCGAAGCCAACCGCTACGCAGGATGAAAAAGGCTCGATGTCGGCGAGTGCGGGGATCGGACGGACCCCGGCCTGACCGATGGCGTCATCGGAAAGACGTCAATGACGGAGGTTGCCGCAAGCCCCTAGGATGCATCTGGTCTGTGACTGGTGTGGCATTGACCATCTCGGAAGGCAGGTTGGGTGAGCGGGCGCAATTCCGGCGAGAACAGTGGCTTCCAGGAATCCGACCGTCGTGACGACGCCGCCCCGCAGACGGGCAATGAGGTCGAGATCTCCGGATCCTCGCGGGGAGTCGATCGTGGTCGCAGCAACTCGGACGCGACGTCGCCACAGGTTCTGCGACCACGGCCGATCGAGCGGGCCGGTGCGGCGCCTGTTCCCACCGTGGTGGTGGCGACACAGGGGAGCAGGCTGGTCACGGTGCCGACGACCTGGTTCTGGGGGGTGGTGGGGCTGCTCGTCGTGTTGATCCTGATGGTCGTATCCCTGCTGGTCATGGTCGTGTCGCGAGGGTCGGACGGCCCGGCGCAGCCGGTCGTGGCGGGCGAGTCTTCGTCTTCGTCTTCGTCTTCGTCTTCGTCTTCGTCTCCGTCTCCGTCGCCCTCGTCGTCTCCGTCGGTGGAGTTGCAGACGCCTGAACCCGAGACGCCGATGCCCTCCGCTGAGACCTCGCCGTCGACGGCTGCCTCCGCGAGCGGGCCCACGGTGCCACCGGCCACGGAAGTGAGCGTGCAGTACCAGGGCCCCTTCGTGCTCGACTCCTACTACAAAGACCTCGACCTGGTGCCGCCTGCGAGGAGGAGCCTCACTACCGGCGGGGAGCTCTGGTACGGCCGCTACAAGGGCTTCAACGCCGATGAGGACGCCAGCATCGCGGTGTGGAACGCACGGAGCGTGCCGACCTACGAGGATTGCCGACACGTCGCCACGGCCGCTGGGATCGAAACAGTCGATACGGACGATCTGGAGGAAGGTCAGACCGTCTGCGTGCTGACGGATGAGGGACGGATCGCCCGTCTGAAGCTCGTCAACAAGGGTTTTGATGAGTGGGGCTTCGACGCGACCGTCTGGGACAATTAGGCGGCTCCAGCCTCCCCGATCAGATCGAGCAGACGCCCTGCCGCCGAGGTGACCCCGCAGGTCACGAACTAGGCGCGCACGCCCTCGTAGGGTAGGGGACGAAGCGTCTGCTTCCTGAGCGGCGTCTGCGATCCATGGGGGTGAGTCGTCGAGCTGCGGGTTCGATGCTCCGACGTACGGCGCTTCCGGGATCATTTGCTGGTGGCCCGCTGACTTCGGGCCGAACTATCCACGCCGCCGTTAGTGGTGGATACGGGCCCGCTCGACCAGCTCCGCCGAGAGGCCGACGACGTCCGATGCGAAGTGGTGCCGGCCGGAGTGGCTGACGACTCCTGCGACGCTCGACGAGTCGGCAACTCTCCTTCCTGCCACCAAGCCCTCCGGCACGCCGTTCAGCTCGCGTACGACACGAACCGCTCGCGCAGTTCGGTGGCCCGGTCGACCGCTTCCCGCCAGTGCATCCGCCGACACGAGTAGCCGAGCTCAGTCTCCAGGACGTCTGCCGCCCACTCCTCGAACTCGATGTGCCCGGACTCCGTGATCGCCTGAATCCCGTCGTAGCGCTGGCCCTCGATGTTGATTTTCACCGCCTCGTCCTGGGTCAGCTCGTCACCGAGGTCCAGCGTGAGCGTGCCCCCGCCGATGCGCACGGGGTAGCCTCCGACCAAGCCGAACGGACCCGGGGCGTGCGTGATCGCCGACGACCCCTGCGCGAGGGGTTCCAGGACGCTCAACGCCGAGGCCACCGTCATCGCCTGGCCCCGCAGACCACCCGTACGGCCGTACCGGTCGCGGAGCGTGCGGAAGACCTGACCCGTGTCGAGGTCGCGCATCGGCCGGCCGTCCACCTGCACACGCAGGTCGAACGGGGCGCTCCCCGCGCCGCCCGTACGGCTGAGCCGGTGGCTGACATAGTGGTGGGCGACGAACCGTGCCTCCACCCGATCGACGGTGACGCCCAGCGTGTCGGCGAGCGACGCGCGGATTCCCGGCACGTTGTTGGCGACGTTGCCGATGCCGACGTGCGGACTCAGACCATCCGCGGCGAGCGCCGGATGAACGGCGTCGGGGAAGGCGGCGTTGACCACGACCGCGTTCGACCGCGCAGCCCGCACCGCCTGCATCAGCTGGGCGACCGGGGCCAGGTGCAGGGGGACCCACGGGCCGAACCGGGCCTGGTACAGCTTCTCGAACTTCGCCGGCGGCAGGTCGAACAACACCCACCACGACTGGACGCTGGCCGCCGCGAAGATGATGTCCGGCCCGAACGCCGCGATCTCCTCGGCAGTCCGGTCGATGTCGGCCAGGTCCACCCGGCGCGTTCGGATCTGCGGGTGGTAACCGCGCTGGATGCTGCTGAACCGGGTCAGGTTCCCGAACCGGCCGACCGCCTGCTCGTCCCGGCCGGCCAGGAGCAGATCGCGTGGCTGCGCGGAATGAGCGAGCGAGAAGAACGTGCGGGTACCGATGTCACCGGCGCCGATCACCATGATCTTGCGAGGCTCGTGCATGGGTACTCCTAAGCGTCGAGGGTGCGGGATTCGAGTGCAGGCAGAACCGCGTCGAGGAGCATGGGCAGGTCCCCGAGATGGCGCAGCCGGTGGGCACCGGGCCATCCGGGCCGCAGGCCGGGCGCCGGGTCGTAGGCCACCGGCACCATGCCGGCAGCGATCGCCGCTGTCACGCCGACGTGGCTGTCCTCGACCACCACGCACCGCTGCGGCGGAAACCCGGACGCGGCGGCGGCGTGGCGGAACAGGCCGGGATCGGGCTTCCACGAGTTGACGTCGTAGGCGGAGTAGATCCGGCCCCGGAAGGCGTCGATCAGGCCGGCGGTGGTCAGCCGCCGCTCGATGACGTCCGGTGGGCTGCTCGAGGCCACGCACGTGGGGCGGCCCAAGGCGGCCAGGACCGCTGGGAGGCCCGGCGACGCCCGCACGGTCGCGTCGACCGTGGCAGCGCAGGCGGCGCGGACCTCGGGGATGAACCGATCCGGCAGCGCCGCGCCGATCGCCCGCTCGATGAGCTGCTGCACCTCGGCCAGCTTGCGCCCACGGAACGCCGCGACCGCGTCGGACAGGCCCATCTGGTAGCCGTACCGCCGGGCGACCATCAGAATCGCCTCGGTCTCGCCGGGCTCGGTTTCGACCAGCACTCCGTCGCAGTCGAAGATGACGAGCCATCCGGCGGCAAGGTCGGCGTTCCTCATTCGAGTTCGATCCAATCAAGTCGTTCGAACGTGCCGACCAGGCTGGCGAGCTGGTCGTGGGAGGCCGCGACACCGGTTATCGCGGCGAGTTTGCTGGTCTGGGTGCCGCCCCGCCAGTCGAGAGGGCTGCCCGGGCGGACGTCGGGTGTCACCCGCTCGACACCATCCAGGCCGCGCAGCGTCGCGAGGCCAGGCACGGCGCGCACACGCTGGGCCCACATCGGCGCGATGGCGACATAGTGGAAGGCGATTCGGGACTCGCCGCCGGTGAGATCGACGGGCAGGGACAGGGCGCTGCGCATCGCGGCGTCGGCAGCACCGGGAGCGCCGCTGCGCATGGCCAGGTCGTCCACCCAGCCACCGAGGCGACCGTTGACCTCGATGACCCGTGGGCCCGCGTCGGTGAGTTTGATCTCGACGTCGGCGACGCCCTGCCGGAAGTTGAGCGCGCTCACCGCCCGCACGGCAAGGTCCTCGACGTGGTGGATCTCCTCGGCGGGCAGCACCGGTGGGCCGTACCCTCCGCGTTCCCGGAAGGGTTCCGCGAGTGCGAACTTCGCGGTGACGAACAACGGCCGGACGACGCCGCCCTCGGCCACACAGTCGACCGCGATGTAGTCGCCCCACGGCTCGGCCGTCTTGCGGCCGATGAGAAGTTCCTCGACGACGAGCCGACGCTCCGGCGGCTGACCATCACCACCGCCCAGAAACGCGGCGACGGTCGCGTGGTACTCCTCCTCCGTGCGCACGGCGACGGTGTTCCGGCTGGACAAGCCCCGGTCCGGCTTCACCATCGCGGGCAGGCCGATGTGTCGAAGCGCGGGGTCGGCGTCCTCCTCGCTGGTCACCGCCATCGACCGCAGGCTGTCCAGCCCACGGTGCCGGAACCGCTCGCGCTGCGCCGCCTTGGTGGTGATCGCTGGTATGTCCGAGGGATCCTGGTACGGCAGGCCGAGTTCCGCCGCGAGCCAGGCGGTGTATCCGATCTGGTACTCGCTGAACGTGGTGATCCCGGCCGGCCGCATCTCGCGCAGCCGTCTCACCAAGGCGCCGGGCGGCAGGTCGTCGCCGGTGACCACGCCCGCCACATGGGCGAGGATCGGGCGCATCTGCACCGCATGCGCCGACCCCGAACAGACGAACACGATCCGGCAGCCGATCCGCTCGGCGACGTCAGCCAGACGCAGCGGCGCGACACTGCCGTGGTCGTAGACGACGAGCAGCACCGGGAGGGCCGTTGTCATGCCTCACTCCTCGGACAGGCCGACGGCGCGGCGGAGCGCCAGCGCCGCAACGCCTCGGTCAGGACGGCGGACGGTGCCGAGAACGCCACCCGCACGTGGCCCTCACCGCCCGCCCCGAACACGCTGCCCGGTGTGACCGCCACCGCCGTCTCCTCCAACAGCCACCGGGCGAAGTCGACGGAGTTGCTCCAGCCGGTTCCGCGAATATCGGGGAACGCGTAGAAGGTGCCCTCCGGCGCGGGGCAGGTCACCCCGGGGATCGCGGCCAGGGCACCGACGGTCAGCCGGGCATGCTCGGCGTACTCGGCGGTCATGTCCGACACGGCACGCTGCGGGCCGCCGAGCGCCGCCACCCCACCGTGTTGGACGAACGTGCCGGCTGACCCGACGGTGTGCTGGTGCACCGCGAGCACGGCGGCGACGATGTCGGCCGGCCCGGCGACGAAGCCGAGACGCCAGCCCGGCATCGCGTACGACTTCGAGAAACCGTTGACGGTCAGCGTGCGGTCGGCGCAGCCCGGTACCGATGCCATGCTCAGGTGCGGCCGAGCGCCGAAGTTGATCTTCTCGTAGATCTCGTCAGTGATCACCACGAGGTCGTGGTCGTGGACGAAGCCCGCGATTTCCTCGGCCTCGGCCTCGTCCAACACGTGCCCGGTCGGGTTGTGCGGCGTGTTCACCACGAGCGCCCGGGTGCGGCTGGTGACCGCCGCTGCCAGCCTGCTGCGGCTCAGCCGAAAGCCGTCCTCAGGCGCCATCGGCACCTGAACGGGCACCGCACCGAGCAGGCGGGCCATCGCGGCGTAGCTGACCCAGCCCGGCGTCGGAATCAGCACCTCGTCCCCGGGGTCCAGGACGGCGGCCAGCGCCACGAACAGACCGTGCTTGGCCGACGGCGTGACGACGATGTCCGTCGCCGGGTCGGTCACCACCGCGTTCTCGTCCTTCAGCTTGGCGCTGATGGCCTCCAACAGCTCCGGCAGGCCGCGGCTCGGCGCGTACCGCGTCCGGCCGGCCTCGAGCGCGGCGACCGCCGCCGTCACGACGTGCGCCGGCGAGTCGAAAAGGGGTTCACCGCTGGCCAAGTCGAGCACCTCCACGCCACGGCCGCGCATCGAACGCACGCGGTCGAACAGTTCGTACGTCGGGGAACTGCCGACCTGGCCGAACCTGCCGGCCACGTGGCGGCTCACGAGGCGGGCCCGGTGGTCAGGGACGTCGGAAGGGCCGGCCGGCGGCCCGCCTCGTACCGCGCGATCTCCTCCTCGAAACGCAGCGTGGCCGCGATCGGATCGAGCCCCGCCAGGAGCCGCTGCCGGGCATCGGCATCGAGGTCGAACGGCTCGACCCGGCCACCCCAGCGCAGCTCCAACCGCTGCAGGTCCACCGTTACGGGCGAGCGCGGCATGTTCTCGGCGGCCTGCCACAACTCCTCGACCACCTGAGCTGGCTGAGTCACCGCGAGCAGACCGCTCATCAGCGCATTGGCGCGGAAGATGTCGCCGAATCGGCGGGCGATCACCGCGCGGAAACCGTAGTTCTGCAGCGCCCACACCGCCGCCTCGCGCGACGAGCCACTGCCGAAGTTCTCTCCGGCGACGAGAACCGTCACGCCCTGGTGCTCGGGCCGCTCGAGGACGAACCGCGGGTCCTGTCGCCAGTCGGCGAACAGCCCGTCGGCGTAGCCGGTGCGGGTGGGGTTGGTGCAGTACCGGGCCGGGATGATCTGGTCAGTGTCGACGTCACTGCGGCGCAGCGGCGCCATCAGTCCGCTGTGGACGGTGAAGGGTTCCATCGGCAACCTCGTCGCGCTGGGTCTCAGGATTCATAGGTCGGCGGGGGCGGCGAGGCGACCGGCCACCGCAGTCGCCGCCGCGACGGCAGGCGAGACGAGATGGCTGCGCGACCCCCGCCCCTGGCGGCCCTCAAAATTGCGGTTACTGGTCGACGCCGCCCGTTGCCCGCTGGTCAGTCGGTCTTCGCTCAACGCCACGCACATCGAGCACCCGGCCAGCGCCCGGAAGTCGGCCCCGGCCTTCGCGAAGATCCGGTCCAGCCCCTCGTCGACCGCCTGTGCGCGGACCTGCATCGAGCCGGGCACCACGATCATCTGCACGGTGTCCGCGACGCGCCGGCCTCGCAACACCCCAGCCACGGCCCGCAGGTCCTCGATGCGACCGTTGGTGCACGAGCCGACGAAGACCACGTCGACGGTGACGTCGCGCATCGCCGTGCCGGGACGCAGGTCCATGTAGGCGATGGCCCGCTCCGCAGCGCTGCGCTGAACCGGGTCTGCGAAGTCGCGGGGGTCGGGTACCGAGCCGTCGAGAGGGACGCACTGCCCGGGATTGGTACCCCAGGAAACAAAGGGCACGAGTGTGGTGGCATCCACCACGACCTCGCGCGCGAAGGTCGCCGCGTCGTCGGTGGCCAGTGTCCGCCAGTACCGAAGCTCGTCGTCGAAGCGCTCGTCGAGCCGGGCGTGCCGGCGCAGGTAGTCGAACGTCACGTCGTCCGGGGCGATCATGCCGGCGGCCGAACCCATCTCCACCGACATGTTGCACAGCGTCATACGGGCTTCCATGGAGAGTGCACGGACCGCCGGTCCGCGGTACTCGACCACGTGCCCCTGGCCGCCGTGGGTGCCGATCCGGGTGATCAGCGCCAGCATCAGGTCCTTGGCCGTGACATCGTCGGGCAGGAGACCGTCGACCGTCACCGACATGTCGAGCGGACGTCGCATCGGCAGTGTCTGGGTCGCGAGAACGTGCTCGACCTGGCTCGTGCCGATGCCGAACGCCAACGCGCCGAAAGCACCGAGGGTGGTGGCGTGCGAGTCACAGCAGACGATCGTCATCCCGGGCTGCACCAGCCCCAGCTCGGGGGCGATGACCGCGTAGATCCCCTGCCCCGGCTCGCCGAGCCGGTGCAACGGCACGCCGGACTCGTGACAGTTGCGTCGCATCAGCTGCCGTTGACGGCGCCGAACCGGGTCGGTCTCCGGCCGGTCCACGGCGAGCGTCGGCGTGCTGTGGTCCTCGGTACCGACATTCAGGTCCGGGCGGCGCACCCGCCGGCCGGCCGCGCGCAGACCGTCGAATGCCTGTGGCGTGTTCACCTCGTGCAGCAGCTGCATGTCGATGTACAGCAGATCCTCACCCGCAGTGCTGCGCCGCACGGTGTGCGCCTGCCACACCTTCTCCGCCAGAGTGCGACCGGTCATCGCGGTAGGCCCAGGTCCTCGGCCAGCCGGGCCCGCAGCACCGAGATGTCCTCGCAGTCGCCGCCCGGCCGCTCCAGGATGTGCCGCCGGTACAGGGTGTCGGTCTGCTCCGGCGTCAGCTCGGCACCGAGCTGCCCGAGCAGGTGGTGCAGGACGGAACGGCCGGAGTGGCGGGCCACAATCAGGGAGCGTTCCCGGCCGACGTGCGCCGGCTCGACGAACTCGTACGTCGCGGGGTTGCGTAGCACCCCATGCTGATGGATGCCGGCGGCGGTGCCGAACGCGTACTGGCCGAAGATGGGCTGGTTGCGCACCTCGTCGAGTCCGATCACGCCGCGCAGCAGGGTGTACACCTCGTACATCGCGGCGCTGTCGATGTCGGTGTAGAGCCCGAGCTGGTCGCCCTTGTACCGCAGAAGCGCCACCACCTGTTCCAACGCGGTGTTGCCCGCGCGTTCGCCGATCCCGCCGAGCGTGGTCTGCACCTCGTCGGCGCCGGCCTGCAGCCCGGCGATGCTGTTGGCCAGGGACAGCCCGAGGTCGTCGTGGCAGTGGACGGCCAACCGCACCGGCGGTGGCGCCCAGCCGCGGACCGTCGAGATCAGGTCGCCGAACTCCTGGGGCGTCGAGCAGCCCGACGTGTCGGCGACCACGACGGCATTGGCGCCGCTGTCGAGCGAGGACGTGATCAGCGCCCGCAACAGCTCCGGGGCGCCGCGGGTGGCGTCCTCCAGACCGATCGAGACCGACTCGACGCCGAGCGAGCGGGCGAAGCGCACCGTCTCGGTGATCTCGTGGACGGCCTCGGCACGGGAGATCCGCCGCTTGTGGGTCAGGTGCAGGTCGCTCGCGGTGGCCAGGATCTGCACCTCGTGGCGGTCGGTGCCGGCGGCGTCGACCGCCACCGCCACGTCCTCCTTCACGGCCCGGCAGAACGTGGTGAAACGCGCGGTGGTCAACCGTTTCGAGATGAGCCGGGCCGCCTCCGCCTCCAGCGGGGAAGACGCCGGGAAACCGGTCTCGATGGTGTCCACGCCGAGCGCTTCCAGGCGTAGTGCGAGTTCCACCTTCTGCTCGGGTGTCATCGCGTTGCCGGGTGCCTGCTCGCCGTCTCGGAGGGTCGTATCGAAAATCGACACGCGCCGCTTGTCGTCCACTCCAGCGCCTTTCGCCGATGGGTCCGCCCGCTTCCATCCAGCTCTATGTGGTGGCGAATGTAAATCCGTCGGGGTCGGAATTCGATCATCCGGGGGAGGAGTCCGTCCTCCTGCGGATGACGGGCCCGGCACGGGCTCCACCCGCAGGGGATGACGACGGGCGGCGGCGGTCCCTAGGCTCGGCGGCGTGATGCCGATGTATGTCTTCACCGATGGCGAACGTGCCCGACTATGTGCGGCGTTGGGCCGGATCGCGGAGCATCCCTACCAGGAGTACGAGGCGTTCTCCCACTCGGTGGCGAGGCTGGCCGCCAGCCCGGAGATTCCCGCATCGCTGTCCCGGGTGCTCGGGCGGATCCGTACCGAACGCGCCGAGGGCACGTCCAACGCCCATGTCCTGCGCAACTGCCCGATCGACGAGGAGATCCCGGTGCTGACCGGTGCGGACCCGGTCGCGGACAAGCGCGCGAAGAAGAAGACGTTCGTCGGTGAGGCGTTCCTGGCGCTGGTGGCGGCCCTGAGCCGAACACCGCTCATGGCGTACAGCAGCCGTAACGACGGAGATTTCTTCACCGACGTGGTGGCCATCGACAAATACCACGGGATGCAGACTGGATTCAGCGACAGCGAATTGGTCTACCACAACGACCGCACCGCGCACTGGGCGCGCGCCGACTACATCGCGTTGCTCGGGCTGCGGTGCCCCGAGCAGGAGTTCATCTACACCAGCTACGTCGACGGGGCCCGGCTCCTGGAACACCTGTCCGCGGAACACGAGGCTGTGCTCCGCCGGCCGCACTTCGTCACGAGCTTCGACGTGTACTCGCGGGACACCAACCGGCGGCAGTCGGTGTCGGACCCACACGCCATCTTCGAGGGCCACCACGACGTGCGCTACCTCGACACCTTCACCCGCGTCAACCCCGGCGCCCCCGAGGCGGCCAAGGACGCCCTGCTCGCCCTGCGCGACGCGCTCGTCCTTGCGGGCAAACAACGCCACCGCCTGCGAACCGGCGACCTGTTGCTGTTCGCGAACCAGGCCGGACTACACAGCCGCGACAAGATGGAGATCAACGATGCGGAACGGGCACGCACTCGCTGGCTGCTCAAGACGTACACCTTCGCCGACGACGCGGCGGCCGACCGGTTCGCCGACAGATGGCACGGGGGCGTGCGCGGCCTCATCTCCGACTGAGCGTGTCCTCGGTGGCACCCCTCGCCAGGACGGGCAGCCGTGGTGAGCGCCGACCCGCACGCGGCCGAGGCCGCCGCCGCTGACGACCTCAACCTGATGGAGCGCTTCGCGCAGGCCGTGGCGCGGTACCCGGACCGGACGGCGGTCAGCGACGGCGACACCCTCCTGACCTACGCGGCGCTCGACCGGGCCGTCACCCGGCTGGCGGCGGAGATCCTCGGGCGGGTACCACAGCCGGGTGCGCGGGTCGGTCTGCTCCTGCCGCGTTCAGTCGACCTGGTCGTGGCGGCCCTGGCGGTGCTGCGCGCCGGCGCGTCCTACGTGCCGCTCGACCGGGCCGCGCCGGGCAGCCGGCTGGAACTGATTCTCGACGACGCGCGGCCCGCGCTGGTCCTCAGCACCACGGACGACGCACGTCAGCTACCGGACGCTACCCCGACGCTGCTCCTCGACGGCCCACGGCAGGCACCCACGCAGCCGGCCACCTTCCCCCCGGTGCCGGCGTCCTCCGTCGCGTACACCATCTTCACCTCCGGCACGACCGGCAGGCCAAAGGGCGTGCAGGTCTCGCACACCAACGTGACCCGGCTGTTCACCTCCAGCCACGACCTGTTCCGCTTCGGCTGCGAGGACGTGTGGTCGCTGTTCCACTCGTTCGCGTTCGACTACTCCGTGTGGGAGATGTGGGGCGCGCTGCTACACGGCGGGCACCTCGTCGTCGTGCCCGAGGAGACGGCCCGCGACCCGGCCGCCTTCCGCCGGCTGCTCCGCGAACAGGCCGTCACCGTGTTGAGCCAGACACCGACCGCCTTCCGGACTCTTGTCCACGAGGAGCCCAACTGGCCGGACCGGCTGCCACTGCGCCTCGTGGTGTTCGGCGGCGAGGCCCTCACGTTCGCCGACCTGGCCCCATGGGTCGCCAAGTACGGCGACCACGCCCCCGAGCTGGTCAACATGTACGGCATCACGGAGATCACCGTGCACGGCACATACCAGCGGGTCCGCGCCCACGACGTCAGCGACCAGCGGAGCATGATCGGTGTCCCGCTGCCCGACCTCGGGGTGCTCCTGGTGGACGGTGAGCTGCGCCAGGTCGCGCCCGGCGAGACCGGTGAGATCGTGGTGACCGGCCCCGGCGTCGCGCTGGGCTACCTCAACCGCCCGGAGCTGACCCGGCAACGGTTCCTGGACCTCCGCGACGAGCACGGACAGCCCGTCCGCGGCTACCGCTCCGGAGACCTGGCGCGCCGCCATCCCGACGGTGGCCTGGAGTACCTCGGCAGGGCCGACCAGCAGGTGAAGATCCGCGGCTTCCGGGTCGAGCTGAGCGAGATCGAGCATGCCCTACGCCGGCACCCGGCGATCCGACACGCCGTGGCCAGCACCCGGCCCGGAGGCGGCGGAGAGGTCGAGATCGTGGCGCATGTCGTGCCCGCCGGCACCGCCGTCCCCGGCGAGCCCGAGTTGCGTGGACACCTGAACGCGTGGTTACCCGACTACATGGTCCCGACGGCGATCGGCGTGCTCGACGCCGTACCCATGACGGTCAATGGCAAGATCGACCGGACTCGGCTGCCCGACCTGACGGCGACGGTGGCGGGCGACACGGCGCCCTCGCGCCCCCGGCACCCGGCCGACGAACTGCTGTGTCTCATCTTCGCCCAGGTGCTCGCCCGCCCGGCCGTCACCATGGACGACGACTTCTTCGCCCTCGGCGGCAACTCGCTGACCGCGATCCGGCTGGTCAATCGCGTGCGCGCGGTCCTCGGCTGGAACGTCGGCGTCAAGAACCTGTTCGAGGCGCGCACGCCGGCGGCGCTCATCCGGCGCACCACGGCCGACACCGACAGCCGGTCACCGCTGACCGCGCAGGACCGGAGCCCCGAGGCACCCCTGTCGTATGCCCAGCGTCGCCTGTGGTTCCTGCACCAGATCCACGGCGCGAACCCGGCCTACCACATCCCGCACGCGCTGCACCTGACCGGCCGGGTGGACTCCGCCGCACTCGCCGCCGCGGTCCGCGATGTGATGGTGCGGCACGAGATCCTCCGCACCCGCTACCCCGAGCGGAACAGCGAACCCGTGCAGCAGATCCTCGCCCCGGAGCGGATCGGCACCTGCCTCGTGACCCGCACGGTGCCGGCGGGCCTGCTCGACGAGGCCGTCACCGAATCCACCCGCCGCCCCTTCGACCTCACCACGGACCTGCCGCTGCGCGCCGAACTTCTGGTGACCGGCGCGGAATCCAGCGTGCTGGTACTGACCCTGCACCACATCGCGGCCGACGGTTGGTCGCTGGAGCCGCTGATCCGCGACCTCGCGACGGCCTACGCCGCCCGCCGCACCGGGCTCGAGCCACGGTTCGATCCGCTGCCGGTGCAGTACGCGGACTATGCGATCTGGCAGCGTGACCTGCTCGGGGAGACCACCGACCCGGACAGCCGCATCAGCCGCCACCTGCGGTACTGGTCGCACCTGCTCGACGGGGTACCGGAGGAGCTCGACCTGCCCGCCGACCGGCCGCGCCCCGCGACCGCCAGCTTCGACGGAGAGATGCTGCCCCTGCGGATCGACGCGGACCTGCATCGCCACCTACTCGAGCTGGCCCGCGAGAGCGGCGCCACGGTGAACATGGTGCTGCAGGCCGCGACGGCGGCGCTGCTGACCCGGCTCGGCGCCGGTACCGACATCCCGATCGGCAACGTCGTCGCCGGCCGCGACGACCAGGCGCTGCACGACGTGGTCGGCTTCTTCGTCAACACCGTCGTCACCCGTACCGACACGTCGGGAAACCCCAGCTTCGTCGAGCTGCTGCGCCGGGTCAGGACAGGGAACCTGGCCGCGCTCGACCATGCCGAGATGCCCTTCGACCGGCTGGTCGAGATGCTCAACCCGGTCCGCTCGCCCGCCCGGCACCCGCTCGCCCAGGTCATGCTCGGCGCGCAGAACAGCATTCCGAGCGGACCCCTGCTCGCCGGGTTGACGGTCGAACCGCAGCCGGTCGGCACCGGCACCGCCAAGTTCGACCTGTCGGTCAAGTTCGAGGAACGCTACGACACCGACCACGCGCCGCTCGGGATCCGCGGCGCACTGGAGTACAGCGCCGACCTGTTCGACCGTGGCACCGTCGAACGGATCATCCAGCGGCTGCTGCGGCTGCTCACCGTGGTGGCTGAGCGACCGGACACCCCGCTGTGGCGGATCGACCTGCTGGCGGCCGGCGAACTCGAACACCTCGTGCCCGCCCTCACCAGCACCGCCGTGCGGCCACCGGCCCAGGCCACCGTCGCGGCCCTGGTCGAGGAACAGGTCGACCGGACACCCGACGCGGTCGCCGTGATCCAGGGCAGCTCTCGGTGGACGTACCGTGACCTCGACCAGCAGGCCAACCGGATCGCCCACCTGCTGCGGGAGATCGGTGCAGGTCCGGGCAGCCGGGTCGGCCTGGCGTACCGGCCGGGGTTCGCGGCCGTGGCCGCGATGCTCGGCGTGTGGAAGGCCGGTGCCGCGTACATTCCGCTGGATCCGGACTACCCGGCCGAACGACGCCGCTACATGCTCCGCGACGGCGGGGCCACCATCCTGCTCACCGAGGCGGACCTGGCCGACCTGGACGTGCCCGCCATCGCCACGGACACCGACACGCGACTGGCCGCGCAGCCCACGACCCGCCTGCCGGCAGCGGCGGACGGCACGAGCCTCGCCTACGTCGTCTACACCTCCGGCTCCACCGGGCGACCGAAGGGCGTCCTGATCGAGCACGCGGGCATCGTGCAGCGGCTGCTGGACGTGCACCGGCACTTCGCGCTGACCTCCGCCGACCGGAACCTGCAGCTCATCTCCCTCGGGTTCGAGGCACCGGCCCGGGAGATATTCGGGCCGCTCTCGATCGGCGGCTCGGTGGTCATGCTGCCACCCGTACGGCCCCGCGATCCCGAGACCGTCATCGACGTCATCCGCCGTAGCCGACCCACTACGATACTGTGCGTGGTTCCGTCGATGCTGGAAGCGATCGCCACCTGTGGTGCCACGGCTGCGGACCTGGCCTCGATCCGGCTGGTCGGCACCGGCGGCGAGACACTGCCACCGCAGACCGCCCGCCTCGTGACCGCCACCTGGGGATGCGAGATCGTCAACCAGTACGGCCCGACCGAGACCACCATGATGGCCTGCGTGCACCCGGTGCGCCCCACCGACCTGACCGGCCGGCTCCCGGTCGGCCGACCACTGACCGGCACCCGGGTCTACGTGCTGGACACCGCGCTCAACCCCGCCCCGATCGGCGTACCGGGCGAGATCTACCTCGCCGGCTCGGGCATCGGTCGTGGCTACGCCGGCCGGCCGACGCTCACCGCGACCCGGTTCGTCGCCGACCCCCACGGGGCACCCGGAACGCGCATGTACCGCAGCGGCGACGTGGGCCGGTGGCTGCCAGACGGCACACTGGACCTGCTCGGCCGGGCCGACGACCAGGTCAAGATCCGCGGATTCCGGGTCGAGCTGGGCGAGATCGGATCGGTGCTGGCCACGCATCCGCAGGTGGCACGCGCCGCGGTCATCGTGCGCGAGGACCGCCCCGGCGACCGGCGGCTCGCCGCGTACCTCGTCGCGGCCGATCCCACCGATCCCCCCACACCTGGCGACCTGCGCGACCACCTGGCCCGGCTGCTCCCAGAGCACATGGTGCCGGCCGCGTTCACGGTCCTCGACGCACTACCGCTGCGGGGCAACGGCAAGCTCAACCGGGACCTGTTGCCGGCGCCGGAGCAGGTGGGCCCCGTGTCCGGCCGAGGTCCACGGACCCCCCGAGAGGAAGTGCTCTGCGAACTGTTCGCCGAGACCCTGGGGCTGGCCTCGGTCGGCATCGACGACGACTTCTTCGCCCTCGGCGGACACTCGCTGCTCGCCGCCCGGCTGCTCAGCCGGATCCGGCGCACGTTGGGCCTGGAACTGGCCATGAGCACCATCTTCGAAAAACCGACCGTCGCGGGGCTCGCCGAACGGGCCGGTCTGGCAGCCACCCAGGACAGCAGCCTGGAGACCATGCTGCCGCTCCGGACCGGCGGAGACCGCCCCCCACTGTTCTGCATCCACCCCGGGGGCGGGCTGAGCTGGGCGTACGCCGGGCTGCTCCGGCACCTCCCCACCGACGTGCCGGTGTACGGCGTACAGGCGCGCGGGCTGCTGCGACCCGACGACATGCCGCCCACCGTCGAGGAAATGGCGGCGGACTACACGGCGCGGATCCGGCAGGTCCACCCGCGCGGGCCGTACCGCCTGCTCGGTTGGTCGTTCGGCGGCCTGGTCGCCTTCGAGGTCGCCCTGCGCCTACAGGCGCAGGGCGCCACCGTCGACCTGCTGACGCTGATGGACTGCTTCCCCGACGTGCCGATCCACTACCGGATCGACTCGCGGCAAATGCTCGCCTCCCTGCTGGACCCCACCCGGCCGCACGACGTGCCGCAGGAGGGCTCGGAGAACCTGGCCCGGGCCGTGGAGATGGTCCGCGACAACGGCGGGGCCCTTGCCGCCCTGAACGAGACCCGGATCCAGGCGATCCTGCAGGCGATGGCGCACAACCGGGCCATCGGCCGCGACTACCGGCCGGCCAGCACCCTGACCGGCGACATCCTCTTCTTCCTCGCCACCGAGGGCCGCATGCCGGACGCGCCCATGCCAGAGGTGTGGGGGAAACACGTGACCGGCGAGGTGGTCTGGCATGCCGTCGCCGCCACCCACCTGGGCATGGGGGCTCCCGAGCCGCTGACGCAGATCGGGCAGATCGTGGCCGACACGATGGCGGCCCGCGACACCGGGCCGGTCGTGTCGGCCCCCGATGGAGGGAACAAGTGACCAACCCATTCGACGACGAGGACGGACGTTTCCTCGTGCTGCGCAACGACGAGCAGCAGCTTTCCCTGTGGCCGCTCGTCGCCGACGTGCCACGCGGCTGGACCGTCGTCCACGGTGAGGACAGCCGAGAACGCTGCCTCGACTACGTCGAGCGGCACCCTCCGCAGGCTGTGCTCCACGCCGCGACGAAGGGCACGGACCCGTGCTGAAGGACGATCTCGCGGTCCTGCGCAACCGTCAGGTCGCCGCCCTCCTCACCGCCCGCTCGATCTCCCTGCTCGGCAACGCGATCATGCCGATCGCGCTCGCCTTCGCGATCCTCAGGATGCCTGGCGCCTCGGCCACCTCGCTGGGCCTGGTCCTGATGGCGCGCACGCTCACGCAGGTCACCCTGGTCCTCATCGGCGGGGTGATCGCGGACCGGCTCCCGAGGTACCGGGTCATGGTGAGCGCCGAGGTGGCGGCAGGCCTCGCGCAGACCGCGACCGCCGTGCTGCTGATCGGCGGAAACGCCAACATCCCGGCCATCGCGCTGCTGGCCGCCCTCAACGGTGGCGCGTTGGCCCTGTTCGAGCCGGCGTCGCGCTCCATGACACCCCAACTCGTGCCCCCAGAAGCGCTGCAGTCGGCCAACGCGCTGCTGAAGTTCGCCATGCGCGCCGGCACCATCGTCGGCGCCGCGCTCGCCGGCGTGCTCATCGCCGCCTTCGGCCCCGGCGTCACCCTCGGCGTCAACGCGGCCACGTTCTTCATCTCCGCGCTGGTCCTGCTCACCCTGCGCCCACCCCGGCAGGCGCCCGTGACCGCGCCCTCCCGGACGCTGCTCTCCCAGGTGCTCGAAGGCTGGAAGGAGTTCACCTCCCGGCAGTGGGTGTGGGCGATCGTCGGCCAGCTCGCGTTCGTCAACATCCTGCTCTCCGGTGGCTTCTACGTCATCGGACCGGTGGTGGCCGAACGCTCGCTCGGCGGCGCACCGGCATGGAGCGCCGTGCTGACCGCACAGGCGGTGGGCTTCATCGCCGGAACGGTCGTCGCCATCAGGTACCGCCCCCGATACCCCGCACGGACCGCGGCCCTCCTGACGGCTGCGTTCGCGCTGCCCCTGTTCCTGCTGGCCGGACCGGTGCCGGTGGTGGCACTCGCGATCGGCGCGTTCACCTCCGCGATCTGCATCGACGTGTACGAGGTCACGGTGGAGACGGCACTGCAACGCAACGTCCCACCCGAGGCGCTGTCGCGGGTGATGTCGTACGAAGCGCTGGGATCGTTCGCGTTCGTGCCGCTCGGCGTCGCGATCGCCGGACCGGTGGCCGACGCTGTCGGCACCCGCACCGCCCTGCTCGGCGCCGGCTCACTGATCGTCGCATCGGGCCTGCTGGTCCTGCTCCTGCCCTCGGTACGGCACGTGCGCGCGACACCCACCACCGTGCCCGCCCAGCCCCAACCCGACAGCGCACCGGAGCCGGATCCCGTCGCGGCCGAGCCGCGGGCGGGGGGCCGCGACGGCGGCACGGACACGCGGGGAGCGACATGACGACGACGCCCCGGACCGGCACCCGTTGGCTCCTGCGCCGGCCGACCCCGGACGCGCCCGCGCGCATCTTCTGCTTCCCGTACTCGGGCATCGGCGCCTCGATGTTCAATCGCTGGCCACGGTTCCTCGGCGGCGCCGAAATCTGCCCGATCCAGCCCCCGGCCCGGGAGAACCGCAGCCGCGAGCCGCACTTCGGCACGTACCAACACCTGGCCGCAGGGGTGGTCGAGGCGATCGAGCCGTACCTGGACCGTCCGTTCCTGTTCGTCGGGCACTGCACGGGGGCGCTGCCCGCGTACGAGACCGCAGTGCGCCTGGCCACCCTCGGCCTGCCGGCACCCGCGTGGCTCGTCGTCTCCGCCCAGGTGGCTCCACACCACTGCCCCTACGACCGGTTCCTCGACCTGTCCGAACAGGAGTTGACCGACGAGCTCGCTGAGCTCGTCGGGCAGCGCGGCGCCCAACCCGACCCGATGCTGATCGAGCTGGCGCTGCGCGTCCTGCGGCTCGACCTCGGAGCAAGCCGGGTGTACCGACGGGAGGAACCGGTGCGGCTGCCGGCGGCGGTGGCGGTCGTGCGCTGGACCGACGATCCCGAGGTCACCGACGCCCAGCTCCGGCCCTGGCAGGAGTACGCCAGCGAGGTGCGCTTCGTCGACCTGCCGGGCGGCCACTACGACATCCTCGACGCCCCCGCCGCGCTGCGGGAGCTGCTCGCCGGGCTGGCGGCTACGACGGACGGCACCCGATGAACGTGAACACGATCGGCGCCGCGGTCGCCCGACAGGCGCGCCTGCGGCCGGACAGCACGGCGGTGAGCGGCCCAGACGGCGCGCTCACCTACGCCGAGCTGGACGCCCGCGCCAACCAGCTCGCCCACCACCTGCACCGACACGGGGTCCGGCCCGGTGAACCGGTCGCGGTGTCCACGGCCCGGTCCACCCAGATGATCGTCATGCTGCTGGGGATCCTCCGGGCGGGCGCCGCCTACCTGGCCCTCGATCCCGGCGATCCGGTACGGCACCGCCGGCTCCTGTCCCAGGACGCCGGCGTCCGCGTCCTGCTCACCGACACCGCCGGGCGGCCGGCTCACGACGGCCACCACGACGACCTCACCGTACTGGGCCCCGAGCTGCTGGACGGTCCGGCGGCCGTACGGCTTCCGGTGACGCCACCGGACGTCCGCGTGGACGGCTCGGCGGCCGCCTACATCGCCTACACGTCGGGGTCCACCGGTCGCCCCAAAGGCGTCGTGGTGCCGCACCGGGCGGTGCTGCGGCTGGTCCTCGAACCCGACTACCTCACCGTCGGGCCCGACGACGTCTTCCTCCAGTTCGCACCGGTCGCCTTCGACGCGTCCACCCTGGAGATCTGGGGAGCCCTCGCCAACGGCGCACGGGTTGCCGTGGCGCCGCCCGGCGACCTGTCCGTGGCCGACCTGCTGGCCTTCGTCCGGGCGCAGCGGGTGACCGTGATGTGGCTGACGGCCGGGCTGTTCCACCGCACGGTCGAGCTGGGCCTGGGTGACCTCCCCTGCCTGCGATACCTGCTCGCTGGCGGCGACACGCTCTCACCAGGCCACGTCGACGCGGCGGTGCGCGCCCTGCCCGGCACGACGGTGGTCAACGGCTACGGACCGACCGAGAACACCACCTTCACCTGCTGCCACCGGCTGCGCGGCGCGTTCTCCGGCCCGACCGTCCCGATCGGCAGGGCCATCCGCGGCTCCAGGGTCTACGTGCTCGACGATCACCTGCGCCCGGTGCCCCCGGGTGAGACCGGTGAACTCTACGCGGCCGGCACCGGGCTGGCCAACGGCTACCTGAACGACCCGGGCGAAACAGCGGCCCGGTTCGTCGCCGACCCTTTCGCGGACACTCCCGGACAACGCATGTACCGCACGGGTGATCTCGTCCGCGCCGGCACCGACGGTCTGCTGGAGTTCGTCGGCCGCCAGGACAGCCAGGTCAAGATCCGCGGGTACCGGATCGAGCCGGCAGCGGTCGAGGCCGCACTGCTGGCCCTGCCGGAGGTGGGGCAGGCGGCCGTCGTGCCGGTGTCGACGGGCGGGAACCGGCGGCTGGTCGCCTACGTGGTCAGCAACCGACCGGGCCCGATCTCCTCGCTGGCCGTCCGTGCCGGCCTGGACGCCGTGCTGCCGTCGTACGCGGTGCCCTCGCTGGTCCGCATCGTGGACGAGCTGCCGCTGAACGCCAACGGCAAGCTCGACCGCGCCGCGCTGGCCGCCGCTGACACCACCGCGCGGCCCGAGCTGAACGCGGCCTACCGCGAACCGGGCCCCGGGCTGGAGCGAGCGGTGGCCGACGCCTGGACCGACCAGCTCGGCATCGTGGGTATCGGTGCCGACGACGACTTCTTCGAACTCGGTGGCCACTCTCTTCTGGCCATGACCGTCATCGGGCAGCTCGGCGAGCGGTTCGGCGTCGCCCTGACCCTGGACGCCCTGTATCTGGACCCGACACCGGCCGGGCTGGCCGGGGCTCTGCGCCGCGGCAGAGCCCCCGACCCGGCCGGCGCGTCGCCGGCACTGTGAACGAACGGGGGATGTGATGACGCACTCGACGACGCGTCCCGCGCCGGAGGCCACCGACCTGGCCACCGCGCTCGCCACCATCATGAGCACGCACCTGTCCGATCAGCCGATCGGGCTCGACGACGACTTCTACGCCATGGGCGGCGACTCGCTGATCGCGCTGCGAGTGGTCACGGACGCGCAGCGCAGCGGAATCCAGATCGGGCTGCGAGACCTGCTGTACCACCCGACGATCCGCGAGCTGGTCGCCGCAGTCGGCAAGGAGGACCCCAACCCCCCGCCGTATTCCGGGGACGCCCACACCGAGCTGCTCCCACCTGCCGACATGGCCCTGCTGCCGGCGGGCGTGGCGAGCGCGGCACCGACCACCGAACTGCAACTGGGCATGATCTACCTGATCGAGCACAGCGGCGATCCGCAGCTCTACCAGGCGCTCATCGGCTGGCAGGTCCGAGCGGACTTCGACGAGCCGCGGTTCCGCGCCGCCCTGGACGCGCTGGTCGCCCGCCACGAGGCGCTGCGTACCTCGTTCGACCTGGGCGGCTTCTCCCAGCCGGTACAGCTCGTGTGGTCGTCCATCACCACCCCGCTCACCGTGGAGGTGGCAGCCGGCGCCGACGCCACCGAGGCGAGAGCAGCCGCCCGACGGTGGCGGGAGAACACGCTCACGCTGCCGATCGACTGGAGCCAGGCCCCACTGTGGCGGTGCCACGTGGTGGCCGGCGACGGAGTCTTCGACGTCACCGTCGTGATGCACCATGCCATCGTGGACGGCTGGAGCTACGGCCGCGTCGTGGTCGAGCTACTCCGGCTGTACCACGCCGCCGCAGCCGGCGCTGCCGGGCCAGCGGCCGGGCTCGACGAACAGGCCGGGCTGCCCCCCGTGCCAGCCGGGGCGCACCGCCGCTTCCTCGATGCCGAACGGGCCGCGCTCGCCTCCGAGGCAGCCGAGCGGTACTGGCGACAGCAGTCGGACCTGCCACCACTGTTGTTCGAGCGCGGCCCGCTCAGCGGACCGGCCGACGCTCGCCTCAGCACCAGCTTCGCCATGCCGGCCGAGCTCATGCGGCGACTGCGCGAGACGGCCCGGACAGTCGGCGTACCGCTGAAGTCGCTGGGGCTGACGGCGCACGTGTGGGCGCTGCGGGCGCTGGCTCGGCGGGCCGGCGACATCGTGACCGGCGTCGTCGTCAACGCGCGCCCGGAGACCCCCGGGGCCGACCTCGTCGTCGGCCCCTACCTCAACACCGTGCCGATGCGGATCGGCGATACCCGGGGAACCTGGGCCGACACCGCGCGAGGAGTCTTCGACGCCGAACGCGAGGGCAGCGCGTACTGGGCCTACCCACTCGCCCGGATCGAAACCGGGCTCGGACGTCCGCCGTTCGACGCGACGTTCAACTTCACCCAGTTCCAGATCGACCGCGACGCCAGCGGGATACCCGGACCGCCGATCGACTCGTGGTGGATCGAGGGCAAGCCGAGCTTCGCGTTCCGGGTGGACTTCGACGTCGACGTCACCGACGCGGGCAGTCGGCTGGTCGTGTCCTTTGACCCGGCCCTGCTCACCGCTGCGCAGGCCGAGCTTCACCTCGCCCGGATGCGCGAGGCACTGACGCTCCTCACCGCCGACCCCTGGGCGCATCCGCCCGCGACGCGCCGGCCAGACGGAAAGGACGGGCGATGACCCCAGTCACCTCGGCGACCGCGGCGAGGCTCGTGACCGAGCTGTTCGCCATCATCGACGGCCAGCGCTGGGACGAGCTGGCAACCGTCCTCACCGACGACTGCGTCGTGGAACGCCCCGGAAGCCCCGCCCTGACCGGGCTCGAGCGGATCAGCCGGTTCTACCGGTCGGAGCGCCCGATCGCCGCCGGGCGCCATGAGCCCGAGCAGGTCATCGGCGAGTCGGACGTCGCGGCGAGCTGGGGACGGTTCACCGGCGAGACCACGCAGGGACAACGCGTCGAGGAAAGGTTCGCCGAGACGTACCAGCTACGCGACGGCAGGATCGCCCGGCGGACGACGTACCTGCATCGGCGCGCGTGAGGTGGCGTCGTGGCGCTCCTCGTTTGTCCGGGTCGGGCCGGGCCGGGTTCATTCCGGTGCCGCGAGCATGCGCTGAGCGAGCAGCACCGCCTCCATGCGGTTGCGAACGCCCAGCTTCGGCAACGCGTGCGACACGTGACTCTTCACCGTCGTCGGTGAGATCCTCAGGGCGGCGGCCGCCTCAGCAGTGGTCATCCCCCCGGCGAGGAGGCTCAGCACCTCGCGCTCGCGACTCGTCAGGGCGCCCACCCGGTCGCGGGCCCGCTGGCCGGCGGCCGCCTGCCCGGTGGGCCCCTGACCTGTGACATACAGCGCGGCGAGTTCGCGGGACAGCACCATGCTGCCGGACGCAACCGCCACGACGGCAGGCACGAGGTAGGCGACCTCCACCTTCTTCACCAGGCACGCGGCAGCACCGCCGAGAATCGCCGAGGTGAGCTGGGCACGTGTCCAGTGCGAGTCGATCAGCACCACTCGGGCGCCGACGGCGACCAACTCCTCCAGGACACGCCCCCAGACGGCCGGGGGCCCGGCGGACAGCACGACGACATCCGCCTGCCGCACGGGCCAGTCTCTCACCGATCGCCGAGCGTCGAGGGAGGAGATCAGGCGGAGGAGTGGCGAATGACCCAGGACGTCCCCGAGAACATGCCGGGAGATGGGGTCGGGGTCTGCGAGCAGAACTCGGATGCGATCGCTACCCGTCGTGTCGTTACCGGCCCGGACCTCGTGAGACAGCCGTAATCCCTGCACACCAATTCCCCCGTTGTCTACCCTGCATCGACCTCAGACCACAGACGTGTGGGCACTCTTCCCACTTCAGGTGCGGTCCGAGCTGACGTGCGATGTGCCGCCGTTGGCGTCACCAGGCTCGGCGCGATCGTCCTGGCGACGGAGAGGGCACTTAATGGCCCTATTGATATGTGATAATGGCCACTCCCTGAACGTGCTCGATAAACGTACGGAAGTGTCATACCACGGTTTCCAACTCCATGCAGCCCCGTAAATCTCCTCCGGGTCGCAAGGCGATTGCGGGAAGGGTCTGAATTCGACGATTCCTCTGTGTCGCGACCGTCGTCGGACGCTGGGTCGCCGCTGGTCAGGTGGATGGTGGGTCTCCCGCCGGGCGGGCCGGGCTGGCAGTGCGGGTGGGAGCGCGCTCGGGGCGAGGTTGCCATGGCGATGGCGTTCGGTGAGGGGTGTCGGCCGGTGGTGTCTCCAATGGCGCTCTCTTGTCAACCTGCCGGTGGCCGAGGGGGCTTGTGTCGTGGATCATGATGCGGTAGGTGTTGTCGGACAGGGCGTCGCGTCGGGCCGTGGAGATGCCACTTCTGTCGGCGCGACCCGCGGTACGAGGTGCAGGCGGGCCGCGACCGGAACCTGGGGGACGGCGCCCGTGCGGGCGAGGATCTGTGCGGCGGTGGCCCCGTCAATGCCGTGCAGGTCGGTCACGGTGGTGCCGGCCGCCGAGACCGTGGCTGCGCTGGCGGTCGTCGAGGATTGTGGCTTCGGGCATTGATTATTCTCTTGGACGATGCGCGGGGGCCGCGAGATCGTGGAGCGTCCGGGCGACGGGGGAGAACGTGTCGCGGGTTGCTTGGTCGTCGGTGCGACGGCGGCGTCCGGGGAAACCGACCTGGTAACCCTCGATCGAATTCGAGCCAGGGATGGCGTGGGCGATCGGGGTGCGCCGGAGCTGCCCCGTTCAGCGGTGCGGCCCGGCGATTGGAGAACGCAGGTTGTCCCGCAGGGTGTCGAGTTCGTCGAGCACCCGCCTGTCGTCGTCGGCGAGCGCGGGTGTCTGATGCGGCATGCGCTGATCATTGCAATGCGTCCGGCCCGAATGCCGAAACAATATCGGCGTCCCGCGGTGTGACCCCACATCCTCGCCCTGCTCGACGGGTCAGTGGGTGGATCGGTGGCTGCCGTGTCGCGTCGACCGCCCGTCGGGCCGTCGCAGCAGGCCGTCGAGGCAGGCGGTGACGGGTCGCCGCCTGCCTCGAGCCCGGGGTCGGTCGGGGTCGCGACACGGGACGGTCGAGACCCGGGCGCGAGGCCGGTGCCCGACTGATCGCGACTCGACGGTCGAGAGGCCTCGCCGGGCTCCGGGATGCCAGCGGCGAAGGCGAATCCCCAGGTCAACGACGAGTCGGTGGTGATCTGACTCTTGCCTCACGTTCCGACTGGGTGTAGAACTATCGGCAGCTAGGTACACACCTAGCTCTCATCTAGTCTGCAACAGTTGGAGGCCTGGCGTGGACCGCCTCAGGATTGGTGTCGTCGGTATCGGGGTCCAGGGACAACTGCACGCCCGCGCGCTGCGCGACGTACGGCAGGCGGAGCTGGTCGCCGTCGCCGACGTCGCACCGCACCACCGCGACTGGGCCGAGCAGAACCTCGGGGTACGCGCCGTCGCGGAGATCGGCGACCTGCTCGACGACGTCGACGCGGTCAGCATCTGCACCCCCGACCACCTGCACGAGGAGGCGACCCTCGCCGCGCTCGCGGCCGGCAAGCGGGTGCTGCTGGAGAAGCCGATGGCGCTGTCCACCGCGAGCTGCGACCGGATCATCGCCGGATGTCCCGACCCGGACGCGCTGATGATCGGCCACGTGCTGCGGTTCGACCCGCGCGTGCGCCGGCTCCGCGAGGTCGTCCGCTCCGGCGACCTCGGCGACATCTGGCACGTCAAGGTCTGGCGCTGCACCTCGCAGGCGGTCGGCGTGGGCATCTGGGACCGCACCTCGGTGGCCTGGTTCCTCGGCATCCACGACGCCGACCTGGTCCGCTTCGTGACCGGCCGGGACGTCGAGGTCACCGGCGCCGTCGGCCGCAAGGTGCTCTCGCCCAGCCACGACGTCGTGCACGCGACGATCCGCCTCGACGGCGGCGCGGTCGGCACGATGGAGAACAACTGGACGCTGCCGCACTCCCGGCCGTCGCGGGCCGACGCCGGGCTGCGGATCGTCGGCGAGCACGGCGTCCTGGAGATGGACCTCTCGCACAACGACCTCCTGTACGCCCGCCGCGACGGCGCGGCCAGCTTCATGGACACGTACTTCTGGCCCAGCCGCGACGGCGGCGGCGCCTACAACCTGCGTACCGAACTCGAGGCCTTCGTCGACGCGGCCCTGACCGGCGGGCCGACCCCGGTCAGCGGCGCGGAGGGCCGGGCCGCGGTCGCCGTCGTCGAGGACATCGAGGCGGCCCTGCACGCCGACGCGGCGGCCGCGCCGCCCGGACGCTGAGGCACCGGCGATGCTGCGGTACGCGCTCCGCCGTCTCGCGATCTCGGCGCTGGTCCTGTTCGGCGCGGCGACGGTGGTCTTCTTCGCGATGCGGCAGGTCGACGGCGACCCGGCGGTCAACCAGCTCGGGCCGGACGCCGACCCGGCGGCGGTCGAGGCGCTGCGCCGCGAGTACGGGCTGGACGCCGCGCCGGTGGTGCAGTACGTCCGCTTCCTGCAACGGGCCGCGACCTTCGACTTCGGCGACTCGTTCCGGCTCAACGACGCCGCCACCAGCCTGGTCCTCACCCATTTGACCGCGACCGCCGCGCTGGCGGCGACCGCGTTCACCATCGCGATCGTCGTCGGGTTCGCCCTCGGGGCGCTGGCCGCGACCCGCCCGAACGGCATCGTCGACCGGGTCGTGTCCGTGCTGTCGATGCTGACCCAGTCCCTGCCCTCGTTCTGGGTCGGCATCATGCTGATCCTGATCTTCTCCCGGTGGCTGCACCTGCTGCCCAGCTCCGGAGCGGGATCACCGGCGGCGATGGTCATGCCCGCGGTCACCCTGGCCCTGCCGCTGCTCAGCGTCGTCCTGCGGCTGGTCCGCTCCGGACTGCTCGACGTGCTGCACGAGGACTACGTCGTCACCGCCCGCGCCAAGGGCCTGTCCGAGACCCGGGTCGTCGGCTGGCACGCCATGCGCAACATGCTGATCCCCGTCGTCACCGTCGCCGGACTGGAGTTCGGCAGCCTGCTCGGCGGCGCCGTGATCGTCGAGACGGTCTTCGCCTGGCCCGGTGTCGGCCGGCTGATGACCGACGCCATCGCCGCCCGCGACTACTCCGTCGTGCAGGCCTGCGTGATCACCGTCGCCGCCATCTTCATCGTCATCAACCTGGTCGTCGACCTGCTGTACGTCCGGCTCGACCCGCGCGTGCGCGAGAGCGTCTGAGGAGGGAGCGACGTGACCGACCCCGTAACCGCGTCCGTGGCGCTCGGCACACCGGGCCCACCCGTCGAGGTCGACCCCACCGGCGACGACGGCCAGCCCGCCGCCGTCCCCCGCCGGCCCCGCCGACGGCGGCTGCGCCTGTGGATCCCGCTCGGGGTGATCGCCGGCTACGTGGTGGCCGGCCTGATCGGGCCGATCCTCGCCCGCTACGACCCGATCGCCACCTCCGTCACCGACCGGCTGCAACCCCCGGGCAGCCGACTCGCCGACGGCAGCCTGGCCCTGCTCGGCACCGACCAGGTCGGCCGGGACCTGCTGCCCCAGATCATGCAGGGCGCCCGGGTCTCGATCCTGGTCGGCGCGGCCACCCTGCTGCTCGCCGGCGTCGTGGGCGCGGCGATCGGCATCCTCTGCGGCTACCTCGGCGGCGTCGTCGACGCGGTCCTGATGCGGCTGGCCGACATCCAGCTCGCCTTCCCGTCGATCCTGCTCGCCGTCTTCGTCGCGGCCGTCCTCGGCTCCAGCGTCACCAACGTCGTCCTCACCCTGTCCATCACCACCTGGCCGATCTTCGCCCGGGTCGCCCGGGCGCAGACCCTGGCCACCAAGTCACGGGACTTCGCCAACGCGGCACGCACCCTCGGTGCCGGCTCCTGGCACATCGTCCGGCACTGCGTCCTCCCGGCGGTCGCCAGCCCGTTGATGGTCATCGCCACCGTCCAGCTCGGATTCGTCATCGTCGCCGAGGCGTCGCTGAGCTTCCTGTCGCTCGGCATCCCGCCCGGCACCCCGAGCTGGGGCACCACCATCGCCAACGGCCGCGACTACCTGGCCAGCGCCTGGTGGATCGCCACCATCCCCGGGCTGGTCCTGGCCCTGTTCGTCGTCTGCGTCGGCGTCCTCGGCGACGAGCTGCGGGACCGCTCCGACCCGAACCTCTCCACCCGGTAACCGTCAGTGAAATGGGATGACATGAGATCTCTGACCACCCGTCTCGGTGCGCTGGCCCTCGTCGGTGTACTCGGACTGACCGCCTGCTCCTTCGACTCCGACAGCACCACCGGCACCGGCGACGGCGCGGGCGCTCTCCGGGTGGCGAACCCCACCCCGGTGGTGTCGCTGAACCCGTTCGCGGCGAACTCCGCCGACCAGCCCACCCTCACCGTCGTCCAGGAGGTCTTCGAAACCCTCGTCGTCCGCGACAACGGCGAGATCGCCCCGAACCTCGCCGAGAGCTGGACCAACCCGGACCCGCTGACCTGGCAGTTCGCGCTGCGCGACGACGTCACCTTCGCCGACGGCACCCCGATGACCAGCGCCGACGCCAAGGCGTCCCTGCAGGCGCTGATCGACGGCAACGGGCCGTTGGCCGGCCTGTGGGCCACCGTCGAGGAGATCGGCACCCCCGACGAGCACACCCTGACCATCCGTACCAGCAGCGCCCTCGGCACCGTGCTGAGCAACCTCACCCTGCTCTGGATCGCCCCGGCCGCCAAGATCACCGACAGCGCGTTCTTCGACGCCCCGTACGGCACCGGGCCGTTCAAGGTCTCCTCGTTCACCGCCGGACAGAGCGTCGAGCTGGTCCGCAACGACACCTACCGGGGCGACCAGCCGAAACTCGCCACCATCTCGTACCGCTACATCCCCGAGGTCTCCGGCCGGGTCACCGCCCTGACCAACAACGAGATCGACGTGACCTGGGGACTGCCACCGGACCAGCTGACCGGCCTGCGCGGAAACGACGCCCTGACCGTCCAGTCGTTCCCCACCTACGCCAACTACTACATCTGGTTCAACAGTTCCCGCGAACCGTTCACCGACGCCCGGGTCCGGCGGGCGATGTGGCACGCCGTCGACTTCGACACGATCAGCGGCTCCCTGTTCGACCAGGCCGGCACCCCGGCCACCGGCCCGCTGCCGGAGGCCATCTTCGGCGCGACCGCCCAGAACCCGTACCCCTACGACCCCGCCAAGGCCAAGCAACTGCTCACCGAGGCCGGCTACCCGAACGGGTTCACCACCTCGATGATGTGGAGCACCGGCTGCTGCACCAACGGCAACTCGTTCGCCGACGCGATGATCAGCGACTGGGCCAAGGTCGGCATCGTGGTCAAGCCCGAGGAGTTGGAGCGGGCGACCTGGCTGGACAAGCTGCTCAAGCTCGACTGGAACAGCACGATGACCACCGGCAGCACGATCACCGGCGACGCCGACTTCACCCTCGCCCGGCTCTACCTGTCGACCGCCAAGCGCAACGGCTACACCAACCCCGCCCTCGACGAGATCCTGCTGGCCGCCCGCGCCGAACTCGACCAGGACAAGCGGGCCGACCTGTACGCCCAGGCCGGCAAGATCGTCTGGGACGACGCGGTCGGCATCTTCCCGCTCGACCTCAGCGGCAACGTCGTGCTGCGCACGGGCGTCAACGGATTCACCCCCACCCCGAACGACCTGCCGAGCTTCGCCAACGTCTCGCTGAGCTGAGCCGTACCGCGCGCCGGCCGGCACCGCACCGCCCGCCGGCCGGCGCCACCACCGTCCCACCCGACCCGGACCCGGAGGACCCGATGGTCGCACCACCGCCCACCCGCCAGCCACTGCTGGCCGTCGACGACCTCGTCGTCTCCTTCGACGGCCCGCTCGGCACCTACCGGGCGCTCGACGGCGTCTCGTTCCACGTCGACGCGGGCGAGACGCTGGCCATCCTCGGCGAGTCCGGGTCCGGCAAGTCGGTCACCGTCCGCACCGTCATGGCGCTGCTGCCCCGGCACAGCGCCCACGTCGAACGCGGCACCATCCACTACGCCGGCGAGGAGATCTCCGCCAAACCGGTACGCCGGACCCGGGAACTGTCCGCCACCGAGATCGCCATGGTCTTCCAGGACTCGCTGACCGCCCTCAACCCCGTCGTCCGGGTCGGCCAGCAGATCGCCGAACTGTTCCGGATCCGGCAACGCCTCCCACGCCGCGAGGCGTGGCGACGGGCCGTCGCCGGCCTCGACCGCGTCGGCATCCCCCACGCCGCCCGCCGCGCCCACGACTACCCCCACCAGTTCTCCGGCGGAATGCGGCAACGCGTCGTGATCGCCATGGCCCTCGCCCTCCAGCCCCGGCTGCTCATCGCCGACGAACCGACCACCGCGCTCGACGTGACCGTCCAGGCGCAGATCATGGACCTGCTGCGGGACCTGCGCGAGGCCGACGGCATGGCGATGATCCTGATCACCCACGACCTCGGCGTCGTCGCCGACGTCGCCGACCGGGTCGCCGTCATGTACGCCGGCACCGTCGTGGAGTCCGGCCCGCTCCGGCAGGTCTACGACGCCCCGGCCCACCCCTACACCCGGGGACTGATGAACTCGATCCCCGCACCGGACCGGCCCGGCGCCCGGCTCACCCCGATCGAGGGCATGCCGCCGTCGCCGCTGCACCCACCGACCGGCTGCCCGTTCCACCCCCGCTGCCCCGTCGCCCGCCCGAACTGCCGCACCGAACGGCCGGCGCTGCGGGTCGTCGCCGCCGGCCACCAGGCGGCATGCCACTACGCGCAGGAGGTGATGACCGGTGTCGACATCCACGGCGCGGCTTGAGGTCAGGCAACTACGGGTCACCTACCCCACCGGCGGCGGCCCCTTCCACCGGGGACCGGACATCCACGCCGTCGACCGGCTCAGCCTCACCGTCACCGCCGGCCGCACCCTCGGCCTCGTCGGCGAGTCCGGCTGCGGCAAGTCGACCCTGGCCCGCACCATCGTCGGCCTGCGCCGCCCCGCCAGCGGTGAGATCTGGTACGACGGCCGGCGCGTCGACCACGCCGACCCGGCGACCCGACGCCGGCTCACCGCCGAGATCCAGATGGTGTACCAGGACCCGTACTCGTCGCTGAACCCGCGCAAGAAGGTGTCGTTCATCGTCACCGAGGGCTGGCGGGTGCACCGCGACCGGGTACCCCGCGACGAGTGGGCCGACCGCACCACCGACCTGCTCGCCCGCGTCGGCCTGGCCGCCGAGCTCGCCGACCGCTACCCGCACCAACTCTCCGGCGGCCAACGCCAGCGGGTCGGCATCGCCCGCGCCCTGGCCCTCTCGCCGCGGATCGTCGTCTGCGACGAACCGGTCAGCGCCCTCGACGTGTCGGTCCAGGCACAGACCCTGAACCTCCTCGCCGACCTGCGCGAGGACCTCGGCCTGGGCTACCTGTTCATCGCCCACGACCTGTCCGTCGTCCGGCACATCAGCGACGACCTCGCCGTGATGTACCTCGGCCGGATCGTCGAGACCGGACCCGCCGCCGCCGTCTACGACAACCCCGCCCACCCCTACACCCAGGCGCTGATCTCGGCGGCCCCGGTGCCCCGGCCGTGGGCGGCACCGCCCCGCGAACGGATCGTGCTCACCGGCGAGGTGCCCTCACCCGCCTCCCCGCCGTCCGGCTGCCGGTTCCGGACCCGGTGCCGGCTCGCCCAGCCCCGTTGCGCCGAGACCGAACCGGAACTGCGGACGGTCGCCGGCCGCGAGGTCGCCTGCCACTACGCCGAGACGAGCCTGACCGGCGGCGTACCCCTCGACCCGGCGGTGCGCTAGTGGCCGCCGACACCGTACGGATCGGGGTCGACCTCGGCCAGGGCGGCTGCCGCGCCCTCGCCACCTACGGCCCCCGCGCCGGCCGCGCCGACACCGCCGGCTTCTGGGGCGCCGACCCCGACACCCGGATCGTCGAGGCGGTCCGGGCCGCCCTGGCCGACCTCGGACCCCGCCCGGACGGCCCCGTGCACGTCGGCGTCGGGATGACCGGCCTCAACGGGCAGCCCCCGGCCGTGGACCGGATCCGGGCCGGACTCCGCGACCTCGTCCGGCACGGGACGCTGCGGGTCGCCGACGACAGCGTCACCGCGTACCTCGGCGCGCTCGGCCCCGTCCCCGGGGCCGTCGTCGCCGCCGGCACCGGCGTCGTCGTCCTCGCCCTCGGCACCACCGTCGCCCGCGCCGACGGCTGGGGCGCCGCCCTCGGCGACCGCGGCTCGGGACACTGGATCGGCCGCGCCGCGATCCGGCTGGCCCTGCGGGACCACGACCACGGCCGGCCCGGCCCGCTGCTCGACGCGGTCACCGCGGCCTTCGGCCCGGTCGAGGCGCTCCCGGCCCGCTGGCGCGACCAGCCACCGACCCCGGAACACGTCGCCGGCCTCGCCACCACCGTCGCCGACCTGGCCCGCGCCGGCCACGACGGCGCCCGCCGGATCTGGGACCGCGCCGGCCGGCTCCTCGCCGAGTCGGTGACCGCCGCCGTCCGGCGCAGCGGACCGGTCGCGGCCGAGGTGCCCGTCGCCGGCACCGGCGGCCTGTTCACCGCCGCCGACCTGCTGCTGCCCCCGTTCACCGCCGCGCTGCGCGCCGGGCTGCCGCAGGCCCGACCGGTGCCGGCCGCCGGTGACCCGCTCACCGGCGCCCTGGCCCTGTCCGACGGCCGCACCACCCCGACCCCCCTCGCCGCACTCACCGTTCACGTCGACCTCGCCGCAGGGGTCGACATCGCAGAAGAGGTAGAGAACAGATGAACGTGGCCGATGCCATCCGGGGACGGCTGGTCGTCTCGTGCCAGGCCCAGGACAGCGACAGCCCCTTCGTGGACACCGCGCACATGATGGCGATGGCGTCGGCGGTCGTCCTCGGCGGCGCCGCCGGCCTGCGCGGTCAGGGCATCGCCCACGTCCGCGGCATGGCCGGCCTCGGCGTACCCGTCATCGGCCTGATCAAGCGCGACACCCCCGGCAGCGACGTCTACATCACCCCGACCGTCGCGGACGTGACCGCGCTGGCCCAGGCCGGCGCGCAGATCGTCGCCGCCGACGGCACCACCCGGCCCCGGCCCGGCGGCGGGAAACTCGCCGACCTCGTCACCGCCGCCCACGCCGCCGGCGCCCTGTTCATGGCCGACGTGGACAGCCTCGACGCCGCCCTGGCCGCCGTCGACGCCGGAGCCGACCTGGTCGGGACGACCCTGTCCGGCTACACCGCCGGCCCCGTCCCGGAACGGCCGGACATCGCCCTGGTCGGAACCCTGGCCCGGCACTGTCCGGTGCCGGTGATCGCCGAGGGACGGTACCGTACCCGTGCCCAGGTATCGGCGGCATTCGTCGAGGGCGCGTGGGCGGTCGTCGTCGGCACCGCCATCTCCGACCCGGTCAACGCCACGCGCTGGTTCGCGCAGGCCTGCCCACACCCCACAGTGGAGCCGTCATGACCACCAAGATCAGCCATGTCCGCGCGGAACTGCGTCACCGCGTCTCCGCCCTGGCACCGCACTCGGCGTTGCCCCGCGAACGCGACCTCGCCGAGGAACTCGGCGTCAGCCGGACCACGCTGCGCCAGGCGCTGCGCGAACTGCTCGACACCGGCGTGATCTACACCATCCGGGGCCAGGGCACCTTCGTCTCCGACACCCGCATCGCCAAGGACACCAGCCTCAGCGGCTTCAGCGAGGACATGCGGGCCCGCGGGCTCATCCCGAGCAGCAAGACGATCACCACCGACGCGGTCGTCGCCCGCGACGCCGTCGCCACCGAACTCGGCCTGCCCGAAGGATCGCTGCTCTACCGGATCGAACGGCTGCGACTCGCCGACGGCGCCCCGATGTGCCTCGAAGAGGTCCACCTCCCCGCCGACCTCTTCCCCGGCCTGCTGGTCGAGGACCTCGGCGGCGGCCTCTACGAGACCATGAAGGACCGCTACAACATCCAGGTCACCGTCGCCCAGCAGATGATCGCCGCCGTCGTACCGACCAGCCGGCAGTGCGACCTGCTGGAGATCCCGGCCGCCGCCGCGCTGCTCGAGGTGCGCCGCCTCGGCTACGACGGACGCGGCCGGGCGATCGAACGCGCCGTCTCCTACTACCGCGGCGACCGCTACCACTTCTCACTGACCGCACGACGAGGCGAGGCCGACTGATGGGCACGGGTACGACAACCGCCGAGGAGTTCACCGACGTCCTGGTCGTCGGCGGGGGAGTGGGCGGGGTCGCCGCCGCCGTCGCCGCCTGCGAGGGCGGCGCCCGCGTCGTCGTCGTCGAGCCGTACGAGTGGATCGGCGGGCAGCTCACCTCCCAGGCGGTGCCACCGGACGAGCACCGCTTCATCGAGACCCACGGCTCGACCCGCGCCTACCGCCGCTTCCGGCAGGGCGTCCGCGACCACTACCGCGCCTGGTACCCGCTGGCGGACCCCACCGACCTGCTCAACCCCGGCAACGGCTGGGTCAGCCCGCTGTGCCACGAACCCCGGGCGGCGCTGGCCGTGCTCCGGGCGATGACCGCCCCCTGGCGCGCGTCCGGACGGCTGACCATCCACATTCGGGCGCAGGTCGAGCGCGCCTACACCGACCGCGACACGGTCACCGGCGTCGCCGTACGGCTGGCCGACGGCACCGTCCGCCACATCGGCGCCCGGCTGGTGCTGGAGGCCAGCGAGACCGGCGACCTGCTGGCCCTGGCCGGCATCGAACACCGCACCGGCACCGAGTCACAGGCGCAGACCGGCGAACCGAGCGCACCACGTGCGGCGGCGCCGCTGAACATGCAGGCCGCGACCGTCTGCTTCGCGCTCGAACACGTCGACGGCGACCACACCGTCGACCGGCCGACCGACTACGCCCACTGGCGGACCATGTCCGCACCGGGCTGGCCCGGCCCGCTCTTCAGCTGGACGTACCCCGACCCGCGCACCGGCGAGCCGATCACCGGCCGGTTCACCCCCAACCCGCCGGCGACGGCCACCACCTCCATGGAGGAGGCGCTGCTCGCCCCGGAACTGTGGACCTACCGCCGGATCCTGGACCGGCAGGCGTTCCGGCCCGGCCTGCTGACCAGCGACGTCACGATCGTCAACTGGCCGATGACCGACTACCTCGACGGACCGCTGTTCGGCGTCCCCGACGCCCAGCGGCACCTGCGGCGGGCCAAGGAGTTCAGCCAGGCGTTCCTGTACTGGCTGCAGACCGAGGCACCCCGGCCCGACGGCGGCACCGGCTATCCCGGACTGCGGCTGCGACCCGACGTCACCGGCACCCCCGACGGCTTCGCCCAGGCCCCGTACATCCGCGAGGCCCGCCGGCTGGAGGCGGTGACGACACCGACCGAGCAGGACCTGTCCGTCGCCGTCCGGCAAGACGCCGGGGCGGTGCGCTACCACGACTCCGTCGGCACCGGCCACTACCGGATCGACCTGCACCCGACCACCGGCGGCGACGGCTACCTCGACGTGGCCGCGCACCCTTTCGAGATCCCGCTCGGCGCGCTGCTGCCCAGACGGGTCACCAACGTGGTGGCGGCCGGCAAGACGATCGGGACGACCCACATCACCAACGGCTGCTACCGCGTGCATCCGGCCGAATGGTCGATCGGCGAGGCGGCGGGCGCGCTCGCCGCCTACTGCCTGGACCGCCAGACGCCGCCGCACGGCGTCCGCGACAACGCGAAGCTGCTGGAGGACTTCCAGGCCGAACTGGACCGGCGCGGCGTCGACCGGCACTGGCCGGCCGGCGTGACCGTTCCAGCGCAACACTGACCTCGCGCTGCGGCGGCGCATCGCTGGATGCCGGCTCGCGTCTGAGCGGACGAACGACGCGACGTGACGGCGAGGGGATCCGGCGTCGCGCGGATCTGTAGCCGATGGGCGGGTGTTTGCCCGCCGGGCGGCCCGGATACTCGTCGCGCATGTTCGACGGTTTCGAGGACGAGCGGATCGACGTCGGGGAGGTGGAACTCCGGGTCCGGCATGCCGGGCAGGGACCACCGGTGCTCCTTGTCCACGGGCATCCGCGGACGGGATCGACCTGGCATCAGGTCGCGCCGCAGCTGGTGGGCCGCGGGTTCACCGTCGTCTGTCCCGACATGCGCGGCTACGGGCGGTCCGGCAAGGCGAAGGTGCTCGCGGACCACTCCCAGCAGTCCAAGCGTGTGGTCGCGGCGGACATGGTGCGGCTGATGGAGGAGTTGGGCCATCCGACGTTCGCCGTGGTCGGGCACGACCGTGGATCGTATGTGGCGTTACGCCTGGCGCTGGATCATCCCGACGCGGTCGGCCACCTGGTCGTCATCGACGGTGTACCCATCAGTGAGGCCCTGGCCAGGTGTGACGCGAAGTTCGCCCATGACTGGTACCACTGGTTCTTCTTCGCCCAGCCCGACAGGCCGGAGCGGGCCATCACCGTCGACCCCGATGCCTGGTACGCCAGCCAGGCGCGGCCGGAGAGCATGGGTGCCGAGAACTACCAGGAGTTCCGGCATGCCATCCATGACGCGGCCACCGTACGGGCGATGCTGGAGGACTACCGAGCCGGCCTCGGCGTCGACCGGGCGCACGAGGAGGCCGACCGGCGTGCCGGTCGCACCGTCCGCTGCCCGACTCTGTTGCTGTGGTCGACCCGGGACGACCTGGAAGACCTCTACGGTGATCCGCTGGCCGTCTGGCGCCCGTGGGCCGACGATCTACGCGGTCACCCGATCGAGGCCGGACACCACGTCGCCGAAGAGAACCCCGACGATCTGGTGGCGGCGTTGCACCGGTTCCTCTCGTGACGGTACCGCCCGCGCCGGGCCCGCTCGTGCCGCTCCAGGTGTGCCTCCGGATGAGCTCCCCGCCGGAGCGGCACCGGCAGGCCGGGGGCGAGCGCACCGTACCGGTGACCCTGGCCGACCTGGCGGTGGCCATCGAGCACGGCGACCACGCGCTGGTGCTGTTCATGAACGACGTCGGGTACGCGACCTGCGACCTGCGGTCACTGGGAACCGACCAGCAGACCGGCGGGGGCAGCACCGACCCGTGGCCGCACGGTGACTGGTTACCAGGGCCGGTGCAGCGGCTGCTGCTGACGTCCACCAGCGCGTGGGGCGGAGATCGACAGACGCCTGCTGTTTCAGGCCGAAGACCAGCTTGAGCACTGCTATGCGGGCCCGGAGGGGAAGCGGATCTACGGCAAGCCGACCAGCGGCTGCCTACCTGCCGAGAAGTGGGGGCGGTAGCCGCCGTCGAGGATCTCGGGGCCGGCGTCGTCCCACCGGGTGAGTCACCATCGGCTCCGTGCTCCGTTGATCAGTCAGCGGTTGGTGTGCCCCGGTCCGGTCCCGCCGCCGTTCGTCGACGCGGCCGGGGAAGACGGAGTGCAGAGATGTTGACCATGTCGGTCGTGGCCGGGCTGCTCGTCCAGGCAGCCACCGTGCTCTGGGTGCACCTGGCCATCGGCGGTGAGTGGATACGCCGACCGGGGGCCTGATGCTGCTGGTCGCGGTGGTCTTCCACGGGGCCACCGAGGTGATGCAGTGGCTGTGGCCGGGCCGGAACTTCTTCCGCGCCTACCTGGACCAGGCTGCCGTCGATGCCTGGACACTGCTCGTCTCGGTGGCGATCGCCGCCTACGGCGCGGCCTACGGTGCGCTCGTCGGCTGGACTGGGCGGCGCGGGCCGGCAGGACCGGTCGACCGGGACGCGGGACTGCACCGGCTCCGGATGCGGTGGCTGCTCGTGCTGGTGGTGCCGCTGCTCGCGGCGACGTGGCAGGGGCGGGGGGCGCTGCAACCGCTCGCCCCGGCCCGGGTGGACGAGGTGATCCCCGAACGCGAGGGAATCCTGGTGGACCTGGCAGGGCAGTTCCTGGTCCCGTTGGTCGCGTTGGCCGGAGCGGTGGTGGTGATCCGTCACGGCATGCGGTGGCTGCTGCCCGTACTCCTGGTGGAGAGCCTGGCCCTGGTCGTGGCCGGCACCCGAGCGATGATCGTCTTCGCCGGGGTGCTCACCGTCGTGGGCGCGGCGATGCACGGGGTACGGCCGTCGCGGCGGCAGATCGCCATGATCGTGGTGGTGATGACGGCGGCCACCGCGTTGATCTCGTCGACCCGGGCGGTCGCCGTCCGGGAGGTGTTCCATGCGGGAGAGGGCAGCGGCGGGCGGCTGACGGCCCTGGTCGAGGGGGCCGGGCGGATGCACACCGGCGAGGGTAGGGAGGCGATCCTTGACGACGTCGTGTACCGCTTCGACGGCAACACCTTCGCGGCCATCGTCTACCAGGGGCTGCGCGGCAGCGGCGAGCCGATCGGCCTGGCGACGGTCGGGAACAACCTGACCATGCTCGCACCGAGCCTGCTCGTGCCGGACAAGGTGGCCAGCCGCCCCCCTCGAGTCCCGCAGCGAGGAGGCCTACATCGCGCGGGCGTTCGGGCTGTCCCAGCGCGTCGACTGGTTGCCCACCATCCTCGGGACGGCGGTCGCCTACTACGGCGCGGTCGGGCTGATCGTGATCGCGGTGCTCCTCGCCATGGCCGTGGCCGGGGTGGAGGCGGCGCTGCTGCGGGCTGTCACCACCCTGCGGGCGGTGTGCGTGTTCGGGTTGGCGCAGTGCGCCCTGCTGTACGGGTCGGGCCCGCAGACCGTCATCGAGACCCTGCGGGTGGTCGTGGCCCTCGCCGCCCTGATGTGGGTCGTGGAACGGTTCCGGCGCCGACGTGCGCCGGTGCGCGACGGGTCGGGAGGAATCCTCACCCGGCCTGGTGCCGTGCCCCGGGTCCCAGGCCCGTCACCCCGGCCGGTGTGACGCCGCCCGGCAGTGCCCCGTCAGCCGGATCGCGCCCCACCTCCACGCGCGACGACTCGTGACCGCCGTGTTGTTGATGGTGCCGTGGGCGATCGGCTGGTCCGGGTCGGCCTCCGTCGGTGACCGATCATGACTCCGCGGCACCACAATCCGACACTGTTGCACTATGTTGGCAATAACTAAAGCTTCGCATCAGGTGGTGGAGGAGTTCTGATGGCGGTCTACAACCTGCCCGACATGCCGTACGACTACGGTGCCCTGGAGCCGGCGATGTCCGGGCAGATCCTGGAGCTGCACCACAGCAAGCACCACGCCGCGTACGTCAAGGGCGCCAACGACGGCCTGGAGCAGCTCGCCGAGGCCCGCGCCAAGGGTGACTTCAGCACGTTGGTGGGTCTGGAGAAGACCTTCGCGTTCAACCTGTCGGGGCACGTCCTGCACACCATCTTCTGGGGCAACCTCTCCCCGGACGGCGGCGACCGTCCGGACGGTGAGTTGGCGGCGGCGATCGACGAGCACTTCGGCTCGTTCGACGCGTTCGCCGGGCAGCTGTCAGCGGCGACCAAGAGCGTGCAGGGCTCCGGCTGGGGCGTGCTGGCCTGGGAGCCGCTCGGGCAGCGGCTGATCGTGGAGCAGGTGTACGACCACCACGGCAACGTGGGGCAGGGCACCACCCCGCTGCTGGTCTTCGACGCCTGGGAGCATGCCTACTACCTGCAGTACAAGAACGTCCGGCCGGACTACGTCGACCGGCTGTGGAACCTGGTCAACTGGTCGGACGTGATCGCCCGGTTCGACGCCGCCCGCGCCGCCACGCCGAAGCTCTGAGTGGCGTGACCGGCCCCACCCCTGCCTCGGCGGAGCTGGTGCAACGCGCCGCCGGGGTCATCGCCGCCACGCGCCGGGGTGATCTCGCCGGCGCCGAGGAACTGCTCGCCGCGTTCAGCTCCGAGCAGGCGAAGACCCTCGGCTTCTACCTGCTGGCCGATCTCACCCTCGGACTGCTCCGGACGCACAGCGGCCAGTCCCTGGACGACCTCGTCCGGGAACTGTCGCTGCTCGTGGCCGCCACCGCCGGACAGCCCGACACCTGACCGGACACGCGATCATCCGGGTCGGCGTAGCCGACACCCGCACGCCGCTACTCCGACCCGGACCGCACCGGCCGCGCGCCTCGACCACCTCGTCGAGGGAGGGCACCCGGGGGAGTGGATCTCCCCAGGTCGGGGCCGACGCCTCGTCCTTCGGGTGGTGCTCGGTGGCCTCGGGAGGCGGGCTCGGACCCGACGTGAGCACGCTGGGTCAGGTGCTCGTCGGGCGGGGCGTCAGCTATGTGTCGGCAGGGTCGCGGATGGGCCGCGTGTCGGTGTCGACGATTCCGTCCTCGTTCATGTCCTGGTTCCGTGTCTTGCGGGCGTTCCAGCGCAGGGTGACGGCGGCGAGGGTCGCGGCGAGCACCGTGCCGGCGAGCACACCGATCGTCGCGCCGTCGGTGTGGACGGAGTCGGGGAACGAGAGCTCGGCGATGAGCAGGGAGACGGTGAAGCCGATGCCGGTGAGGAACCCGATCGGCAGCAGGTCGCGCAGGCCGATCGCGTCGGGCAGGCGCAGTGTGGTGAACCGGGTGGCCAGTGCCGTGACCCCGAGTACGCCGATGATCTTTCCGCCCACCAGGGCGAGGACGATCGCGATCACCACCGGTTGCGCGAGGACGGCGTCGGTGCGTTCTCCGCCGAGGAACGTGACCCCGGCGGCGAAGAACGCGAACACCGGCAACGCGAACCCGGAGGAGATCGGACGGACCGCGTGCTCGTACCGGTGCGTGCGTGCGGTGGGCTCGCCGTGGACGGGGCGGGCGGTCACGCAGAGCCCGAGCAGGACACCGGCGATGGTCGCGTGCACCCCGGAGGCGTGCATGAGGCCCCACGCGACCACCGCGAGGGGCAGCAGCAGCCACCACCTGGGGTGGGCCGAGCGGGCGACAGCCCGGAACACCACGATCGCGGCGACGGCGAGCGCCAGGGCGATCCAGTCCAGGCTGGCGGTGTAGAACACGGCGATCACGATGATCGCCAACAGGTCGTCCACGACCGCCAACGTCAGCAGGAACGTGCGGAGCGCGACCGGTAGTCCTCGGCCGAAGATCGCCAGCACCGCCAGCGCGAACGCGATGTCCGTGGCGGTGGGGATCGCCCACCCGCGCAACGCGGACGTGTCGCCCAGCGCCACGACCACCGTGACGAACACGATCGCCGGCAGGACCATCCCGCCGACGGCGGCGAGCACGGGTACCGCCGCCTCCCCGAGGCGGCGCAGGCTCCCGGCGACGATCTCATGCTTGAGTTCGAGTCCCACGACGAAGAAGAAGATCGCGAGGAGTCCGTCGGCGGCCCACGCCGACACGGACAGGTCCAGATGCAGGGCGGCGGGGCCGATGACGGCATCGGAGACCGTGGTGTAGTGGTCGCGCCACGGTGAGTTGGCCAGGAGCAGCGCGGCGACCGCCGCGACGAGGAGCAAGGCCCCGCTCGTGGTCTCCAGCGACACCCACCGCCGGAACCGGCCATGTGGGGACGCATGCGTCACAGAATGCGACATCGAGAGATGCTCCGTCCGGCTTCGACGCCCGTCGGCAGGGTCGCCTACGGGCATGCCGACCAGGCTTCCCGGCGCACCGAAGATCACTCTAACCGGAACCCGTCGTCGCGGCACCCGGCACGACCCGCGTCACCAATGTGAGCGACTAACATTCGAGGTGTGACGCCAGCAGAGTTTCGTGGCAAGCGGGCCCGCACCCGGGATCGCCTGGTGGGCCACGCCCTGGACCTGTTCGAGCAGCAGGGGTTCGAGGGCACCACCGTCGGTCAGATCGCCGCCCGCGCCCAGGTCTCGGAGATGACGTTCTTCCGTTATTTCGCCAGCAAGGAGATGGTCGTTCTCGACGACCCCTACGACCCGGTGATCGCCGAGGCGGTTGCCGGCCAGCCGGCCGCGCTGCCGCCGCTGGTCCGGGTGGCGCGGGGTCTGCGGGCGGCGCTCGCACAGTTGGACGACCCCGAGGACCAGGTGACCCGGCGGCGGGTCCGGATCGTGGCAGGCAGTCCGGCACTGCGTGCCGCCATGATCCGCACCAACGCCGCCACCGAGTCGACCATCGCCGACCGGCTGATCGCCGACGGTGTTCCGGCCCTCCCGGCCCGGGTCGCCGCTGCGGTCGCCATCGCGGCGTTGACCTGCGCCCTCCTGGAGTGGGCGACGGCCACGGACGGAACCAGCCTCACCGGGGCGGTCACCACCGCGCTGGACACGATCGAGGCGGTCCGGCATGACTGAGCGGCTGACGACCACGGACCTGGGCCGGGACTTCGGTGCCGGCGCAGGCGTGTCCGGCATCGACCTCACCGTGCGTGCCGGTGAGATCCACGCCCTCGTCGGCCTCAACGGCGCCGGCAAGACGACCCTGATGCGGCTGATCCTCGGCATGCTGCGACCCGGCGACGGGGCCTGCCGGATCAACGGGCGGGACCTGGCACAGCTCCGCGCCAGCGACTGGGCGCGGGTGGGCCACCTGGTCGAGCACCCGCTCGGCTACCCCGAACTCGACGTACGGACCAACCTGCTCCTGGCGGCACGACTTCGCCGCATCCCGGCGGGGACAGCGGCCGTCCTGGCCGAACAGGCCCTGACCGAGCTCGACCTGACCCGGTACGCCACGATCAGCACGCGTCGACTGTCGCAGGGCAACCGGCAACGTCTCGGCCTCGCCGTCGCGATCCAGCACCATCCGGACCTGATCGTCCTCGACGAGCCGACCAACGCCCTCGACCCGGCCGGGGTGATCCTGCTGCGTACCGTGCTGTCCCGCCGCGCCGAAGGTGGCGCCGGCGTCCTGGTCTCCAGCCACCACCTCGACGAGGTCGCCCGCATCGCCCACCGCATCTCCGTCGTCAACCGGGGCCGGCTGATCGGCACCCTCGAACCCGCCGCCGTCGACCTCGAACGCGCCTTCTTCGCCCTGGTCCACGACCACGAACAGGAGCGCCTGCCATGACGACCTCCCTGACCGCGGCGCTCGACGTCGAACTCCGGAAACTCGCGGCCTCCCGGGTGATCCGCACGACCACCGTCCTGGTCGTCGCCGGCATCACGATCCTGGCGTCCGCTCTCACCTCCGCAACGCGCAACGGCAACGACCAGATCGCCGCTCAACTCGGCCCGTTGGCCGACACCGACGGTTGGATGCTCCTGACCGGCGTCGCCGCTCAGGTCACCGCAGCCGGCGGTCTGCTCGCCTTCGGCGTCGCCCTGAGCTGGCTCGTCGGCCGCGAATTCAGCGACGCCACGATCACCGGCCTGTTCGCCCAGCCGGTCTCCCGGCCCGTCATCGTCTCGGCCAAACTGCTCTCCCACCTGCTGTGGGCGGTACTGGTCGCCGTCGCCCTGACCGCCCTCATCGCCCTGACCGGCACGCTCCTCGGGCTGGGCGCCTGGCACGCCGACGTCCGCTCCGCCCTCGGACGACAACTCGTCCTGACCATCCTGTCAGCGCTGCTCGCCACCCCGGCCGCCTGGGCGGCAACCCTCGGACGAGGACCCCTACCCGGCATCGCCACCACCATCGCCCTGATCGTCATCGCACAGGTCACGGCCGTCGCCGGCGCCGGAGCCTGGTTTCCCCCCGCCGCGCCGGCCCTGTGGGCCCTGCAACCCGACACCGTCAGCGCACCACAACTCACCGCCGTCACCGTCGTGCCCGTCACCTTCACCGCACTGACCGTCGCCGCATGGGCCCGGCTCCAACTCGACCGGTAGCGGTGGCGCCACGCCCACCCGGGAGAGCGCAGCCCACTGCCGCGGAGAGGCTGTCGGGACCCGGGGTCAGCCTTCACCGGGGATGTCGGTGGCCCCTTCGATCCAGCCGGCGACCACCGAGGTCTGCACGGCGTAGCCGTAGGAGTGGTCGCCGTCGTAGCTCACGTAGATGCCGTAGATGCGGTCGCCGAACCAGACCCCCGCCCCCGAGTCCCCCTTGACCGGAATGCCGTTGCCGGGCTCGAGCCGCATGTGGTCGACCACCGAGTAGTCGACGGACATGGTGCACACCTTGAGCGACGTGGTCGGAGCCGACGACGGAACGGAGGGCTGGTCGCGACCCCCGCCCCGGATCGCGACGTTGACGCCCGCCATTGTGGCGGCGACGGCACCCAGCCGCCGCAGATATCCGATCATGAACTCGTATCCCCACCTGAGGGATCCGCATGGAATGCCCGTCCATGTACGTTCCTTTGTGGAGCGTCACGGGACCGGATCGATGACGGGACGGCTTCGCCTGCGGTGCCTCGTCGCCCGCTGTGTTGCGGCGGCCCGAGCGCCCCGGCAGGGCCCGCGAGGCGGAGCCGGTGGCGAGGGCGTCCTGCGGTGCGGTGACCGGTGGGCGGAATGACGAGTCGGCTTGCGGTCGATGACGACAATGGCGATATGGGTGCACTCAGCAGACGTGTGTCGCAGGCGTCGGGCACGTCCGTCGGCCCGCCGGCACCACGATCGTGACCGTCGCCGGCGTCTCCTCTACGCGAGCGTGAACGACAGCGGAACCGGTACGCGGTGGTCAAGGCCATCGCACACGTGACGTGACCGATCGTCCGCGTCGTTGTTCCTGTCGGTAGACCTCATCCCCAGATTGGAGATCGCGGGACTCCCCATGGAATCATCAGACATCCTGGCGATGGTGGCGATCGGGACGGCGTTGCTCTCCGCGATCTACAGCTACCGCCTGTCGAGGAAGGCGCACCGCGTCGCCACCTACTACGGCGTCATCGGCCTCCTCCGGGAGCTGGACAAGACCTTCATCGAGTATCCCGACGTCCGGCCGTACTTCTACGACGGCAAGCCGGTCGACGTCGACGGCCCGACCGCGTACCGGATCCGCGCCGTGGCGGAACTGGTCCTGGACACCTTCGAATGGATCTGGCACCGGCAGAAGGAGCTGAACACGAACGGCGAGACCGGCTGGCGGGCGTACATCGTGGACATGTTCTCCTCCAGCCCGGCACTCCAGCAGCACTACGCGAGCTCCACGTCCTGGTATCCGGGGATCACCCGTCTGATCGCCGACCGTGCGGTCGTCCTCCACGCCGGGGCAGCCGCTCCGAGCGGTGGGGGCACCGTGGGGCGGCGCGGACCGGATCGTGGTGACGGCACCCCCGACGGAGTACCCCGCCAGGAGCGCGGCGCGTAGCCGACGGGCCTCGGCGGTGCCGCACCTGTCACGTACGGGGGTGGCGGCCTCGCGGCGGGGGAGGGTCAGTGGAGCAGCGTCTTCTGGACCTTCCCCATGGCGTTGCGGGGCAGCTCCGCCACGAAGCGGACCTCCCGGGGACGTTTGTGAGCCGACAGGGTCCGGGCCACGAAGTCGATCAGATCGGCGGCGTCGACGGTCTCTGCCACCACGTACGCGGTGATCTGCTGACCGAGGTCGTCGTGCGGGGTGCCGACCACCGCCGCCTCCCGGACCGCCGGGTGCGCGAGCAGGGCGTTCTCCACCTCGCCGGCACCGATGCGGTACCCGCCGCTCTTGATCAGGTCGGTGGAGCGGCGCCCGGCGATGCGATGCCAGCCGTCCGGGTCGACCGCCGCGATGTCGCCGGTGCGGAACCAGTCGCCGTCCCGCTGCGCGGCGGTGGCCTCCGGCTGGTGCAGGTAGCCGTCGAACAGCATCGGGCCGCGTACCCACAGGTCACCGACCGTCTCGCCGTCGGCGGCGATCTGCTGGCCGGCGTCGTCGAGGATCCGGGTGTCGACCCCCGGCAGTGGCAGGCCGACCTGTCCCGGCCGGCGGTCGCCGTCGGCGCGACCGCTGAGCGTGATCAGGGTCTCCGTCATGCCGTAGCGCTCGACCGGGCGGTGGCCGGTCAGCTCGTGCAGCCGGTGGAAGACCGGCACCGGCAGCGCGGCGCTGCCGGACACCAGCAGGCGGCTGCCCGCCAGCGCGCGGGCGGACCCGGGGTCGGCGCAGATCCGCGACCAGACCGTGGGCACACCGAAGTACATGCTGCCCCCGGCTGCCGCGTACGCCTCGGGTCGGGGCCGGACGGTGTGGGTCAGGCGGCAGCCGACCCGCAGGACGCCCAGCACGCCGAGGACCAGGCCGTGCACGTGGAACAGCGGCAGCCCGTGGACGAGGTGGTCGTCCGGGCTCCACTGCCACGCGTCGACCAGGGCGTCCAGGCCCGCTTCCAGCGCCGCGTGCGAGAGCAGGACACCCTTCGGCGCCCCGGTCGTGCCGCTCGTGTACATGATCAGTGCGGGCTCGCCGGGGGCCGGCGCGGGATGTCCGGTGTCCGACCGGCGGAGCAGGTCGACGGGGACGAGCGGCACCGTCGGCGGCAGGGCCGTCCCCGGCGCCGCGAGGACCAACGACGCGCGGGAGTCGCCGAGGATGTGTGCCGTCTCCGCGTCGCCGGAGTCGGGTGGCAGGGGGACCACCGCGACGCCCGCGAGCAGCGCCCCGACCACCGCCACCATGGTCTCCGCCGTGGGGGCGGTGTGCACCGCCACCACCCCGGCGCCGCGGACGTCGTCGGCGACGGCCTGGGCGCAGGCCAGCAACCGTTCCCCGGACAGCGTCGCGTCGCCGACCCGGACCGCGTCCGGCACGTCGAGCAGATGGGCGGACAGTCCCGCGAGCAACCGCATGCGCTTCTCCCTCCAGGGCACCGTGACGGCGCGGACGAGGTCGTCCCACCAGCCGGCGCCCGGCCGCCGAGGCTGCGGATGCCGCGCGGGCGCAACCCGAGTGAAGGATATGCGCACCGGCGCGGTCGCCGGGACCGGCGACCGCGCCCACGGCGGCCCTGCTGGCGCGGGAAGCACGGCGGGCCCGGTTCGCACCGGGCCCGCCGTCCTCACCTCCAGCCGGGCCTGACCACCGGCCCGTGCCGCCGCTCGCCCGATCCGGCGTCACGACCGATGCCGGCGACCGTCAGGACCGGGCCGGAGCCGGACCTGCCGTACGCCACTAGCGCTGCAGCGTCAGCACTCCCGGCCGGTACGGCAGGCGGCCGTAGTCGCCGCCGGAGTTGGGGTCGCGGCCCTGGTAGAGCAGTTGCAGGTTGCAGGGGTCGACGGTCATCGTCTGGTCGGCGCTGCTGCGGATCAGCTCGCCGTGGCTGATGTCGTTGGTCCAGCTCGCGTTGCTGTTGGCCTTGCCGGCGAAGGGGTTGCTCTCGGTCGCGGCCTGCGGGGTCCACGTGCCGCCCAGGCTGGTGGCCGTGAACGAGCGGAAGTAGCGACCCTGCGCGCCGATCGCCTCGACGAGCATGAGGTACCGGTTCTGGCCCGCGAGCTTGTAGACCTGGACACCTTCGAACAGGTTGTTCGTCGTGTCGGTCATGATGGTCGTGTAGTTCGAGCCGAAGCTGCCCGGGAAGTTGCCGATCGGCATGCTGGCCCGGTAGATCCGCCCGTTGTCCCCGGCGAAGAACAGGTACATGTTCTGGTCGTCACCGATCAGCGCCTGGTCGATCGGGCCGGTGCCGGAGTTGGAGATGCTCCCGGTGAAGAGCGTCTGGTGCGCCGACCACGAGTTGACGTTGGTGGGGTCGGTCGACGTCCGGTAGGAGAAGGCGGGCCCACCCCACTGGTAGGCGAGCACCCAGATGTTGCGCGGGGCGAAGTAGAACAGCGACGGCGCGACGGCCGAGAACGGCATCGGGTTCTGGCTGGCCGAGGCCATGTCCGACCAGTTCGTGAACAGGCCGAAGTTCATCGAGCCCCAGCTCGTGCCGTTGTCGTGGGTGGTCGCGTAGACCAGGTGCCGGCCGTTGTAGGGGGCGTGGGTGAAGTCCTTGAGTGACGCCCAGCCCGCCCTCGGCTGCGCCAGCGGGCCCGTCGACGACCAGCGGTACGACGACGGGAGGTTGCAGCCACCGGTCGGCGGCGGCGTGGTGGGGTTGGTCCCACCGTCGACGCGGACGAGTTGCCACTGCTGGTTGTTGCCGCCCCAGTCGTCGTACTGCACGATGTTGGCGCCGTCGGCGGTCGAGGCGCCCTGCACCTCCACCGCCCTGTTGCTGTTGCGGTTGATCAGCCGGACGTAGCCGCCGGCCGAGTCGGCCAGCCGGAACTGCTGGTTGGCGCCGTTGCTGTCGGCCCACTGCACGATGCTGCCGCCGTTGGCGGTCGACCAGTTGTAGACGTCCAGCACCTTGCCGGACAGCCGCGACTTCAACCGGTAGTAGCCGCCGCCGGAGTCGACGAACTGCCACTGCTGCTGGTTACCGTTGTTCCGGGTCCACTGGGTGATCCGCGCCCCGTCGCTGGTGGCCAGGTTGTACACGTCCAACGCCTTGCCGCTGTTGCGGTTGACCAAGACGTACCACGCGCTCGTGTCGACCGTCGCCGCGGCGGCGGGCGTCGACACCATCACGGCGGCGGCACCACCGACCATCACCGCCGCCACGCCGGCGGCGACGACGCGCGGCAGCCACCGCCGCCGCCGTGGCGGCGACGTGATCGCTGCAGACCTACCGAAGGCAAACATGATCCTCCTCAATGACCATGATCCGGACGGTCCACCCGGAGACGGGTGCACCGCGACGCGCGGGTCGGGCGTACGCGGTCGAGATGTTCGCGGTAACACGACCTCCGCGTGCCCTGTCCGCGCGCCTGACTCAGGGGTCCGACGAAGCAGGCTCGCCCGGTAAGCCACAGGCATCGCCGCCCTTGGCCATCGACTGTGAGCGATAACATGTCGTTAGTCAAGTCGTAACGCTCTGGTTTTGAATGCTCGGCGGCCGAGGCCGCCACGGCTGTCCTGGGCGCGCCCACCCTCCTCGCCGGGCGCGCTCCACCGACCCGACCTGCGCCGGGGATGAGCGCCGCCGGGGCGGCCTCTGTGCGCGTTAACATTGATGTCCCCGTATGATCCGGCCACGCTGTTCCCCCACGGGGCCGGTCGGTCAGGGTGTCGCTCGATCTCGACCGCCGCAGTCGTCGCGGTCACGGCAGCCGCCCGCCGCCAGGCCGGCGGCCGGGGACTGGTCGCCGGAGCGGCCTGGCCCGCTCTCCGGGCCGTCGTCCCGGGTGCCCCGGCCTCGGGTCGATGTCGACGGTCGGTGCGGTCACCCACGGTCACCTAATGTCAGCCCGCGGTGCGGTGTCCGACGGGACCCGGCGGCGGCCCCGTCCCGGACGCGGCAGCCGCGTGTGCGGAGGGCGAGGGGTCGGGCGGGCGGCCCGACCCATCCGGAATACCGCTGAAACTTTCGGTGACGTCATGTCCCGCCGGAGATCGTCGGTAGACGATCTCCGGCGGGAAACCCGCAGCCTGTCCCTGGGCGCGTGCTGCTGAGCAGCATCAACAGGTTTAACACGGAGGCGTCATGAAGCCAAGGTTTCCCGAGTGTTTCCGGAAATTGTTGACGGGTTGACGCCGCCGGTCCAATACTGATGGCCATCGACGCAGCTAGATAGGTGTCGATCGGTGCGACCTGCTCCGCCGGTCACCGTCCGGAACGACCGGCACCCACCACCATCACCGCGCGGTACCACGCCGACACGTCGACGGCGGTCGCCCGGCCCCCGAGACCCGCCGGCTCGTCGCGCACCGCTGGCCACCGGCCAGCCGCCACGAGGAGGAAGCATGAACAACGGACCCGTCCCCCGAGGCGACCGTAGGCGCCGGCGCCTACGGTCGCTGCTCGGCGCCGCCTGCGCCGCCGCGCTGATCACGACCGGCACGGTGGCGGTCGTCGCCACCCCCGCCCAGGCCCAGACCGTGACGTCGAACCAGGAGGGTAACCACAGCGGCTACTTCTTCTCCTTCTGGAAGGACAGCGGCAACGTCTCCATGACCATGGGCAACGGCGGCCAGTACAGCACCCAGTGGAGCAACGTCAACAACTTCGTCGCCGGCAAGGGCTGGAACCCGGGTACCCGTCGGACGGTGACCTACTCGGGCACCTTCAACCCCAACGGCAACTCGTACCTGACCCTCTACGGCTGGACGAGGAGCCCACTCGTCGAGTACTACATCGTGGACAGCTGGGGTAGCTGGCGGCCCCCGGGCGCGAGCTCGATGGGCACGGTCAACACCGACGGCGGTACCTACGACATCTACCGCACCCAGCGGGTCCAGCAGCCCTCGATCGACGGCATCCAAACCTTTTACCAGTACTGGAGCGTCCGGACGTCGAAGCGGGTGGGCGGCACCATCACCACCGGCAACCACTTCGACGCCTGGGCCAGCCGGGGCATGAACCTGGGCAACCACTACTACCAGATCATGGCCACCGAGGGGTACCAGAGCAGCGGAAGCTCCAACATCACGGTGGGCGGTTCCGGCTCCGGACCCGGCCCCACCAACCCGCCGACCGGCGGCTGCACGGTCAGCGTGAGCCGCGCCGACGAGTGGAGCGACCGGTTCAACGTGAACTTCGCGGTCAGCGGCAGCAACAACTGGACCGTGTCCATCCGGACCAACGGCAGCCAGAGCCTGCAGAACAGTTGGAACGCCTCGGTCAGTGGCAGCAGCGGTACCCTCACCGCCCGTCCGAACGGCAACGGCAACAACTTCGGCATCACCCTCTACAAGAACGGCAACAACACCACACCCACCGCGACCTGCGCGGCGAGCTGACCGCCCGGACGACCACGGGTGGGGCGCCGGCCACCGCCGGCGCCCCACCCGCGCGTCCGACCCGAGCCGGCCGCCGCCCCGGCCACCCGCCGGCCCCTTCTGCTGAGAGCGCTTCCGCGCCTATCGTCCGGTCGACATGCACGCCGACGACCAGCCCCGGCCACGCCGAGGTCGGGTCGCGGCGCGGGGACGAGCGGCGGGCGGGGCGTGGTGGAGAGCATTACCAAGAACCGGCAGCCGGTGGACGTGCTGCGGGCGATGGCGACCCGGGCGTACGGCGCCGACCAGGTCCCCGACGACATCGAGGCCGAGGAACTCGGCCACGGCTGGTTCAACGTGGCGTACCGGATCCGGCTGCGCGACGGGCGACAGGTCGCGGTGAAGATCGCCCCACCGGCGGGGGTGGAGGTGATGACCTACGAGCGGGACATGATGCGGACCGAGGTACACGCGCTGGCCCTGATCCGGCGCGAGACCACGGTCCGGGTGCCCCGGGTCCACCACCACGACCCGAGCCGGGAGCTGTGCGACGCGGACTACTTCTTCATGGAGTACGTGGACGCGGCGAACCTCGGCATCGTCATGGACCGGCTGCCCGCCGGCGAGTACGCCCGCTACGCGGAGGCGCTGGGGGCGGCGAACCGGGAGCTGAACCAGGTCCGGGGCGGCCACTTCGGCCCGTTGCTCGGCGGCGACCCCACGGCGACGTGGCGGACGGTGTTCACCGGCATGGTGCGCGACGTGCTGCGCGACGGGCAGCGGCGGGGCGTCGACCTCGGGGTCGACTACGACGTGGTCCGGGCGGTGCTGGCCGGGCACGCCGGCTGCCTGGACGAGGTCGTCGAGCCGGTGCTGGTCGAGTGGGACCTGTGGGAGAGCAACGTCCTGGTCGACGACGGCGCGATCGTCTGTCTCATCGACCACGAGCGGGCGTTCTTCGGCGACCCGTTGATGGAGGCGGGCTTCGCCGCGACGGAGCTGGCCGGCGCGTTCGGCGACCCGGCGCCGTTCCTGCGCGGGTACGGACGGCGGCCGGTGACCACCGCGGAGCGGACCCGGCGTCGGCTGTACAACCTCTACCTGATCCTGGTCATGGCGATCGAGACGGTGTACCGCGGACACACCGACCCGACCCAGTACGACCAGGCGAGGACACGTCTCGCCGAGGTACTGGCGGGCCTGCGGGCCGGCCGGTAGCCGCGCGGACGGAGGGGACGCGTGACCCGGGGCGCGACGACCCCTTCGCCGCGCTCCGATCGGGAGCAGGCGGCGGCGCTGGGGACCGAGCCGGTCGGTCGGCTGCTGTGGCGCTCGTGCGCGCAGACCACCGTGTCGGTCAGCGTGTACGGGCTCTACGCGGTGACCAACGCGTGGTTCGTCGCGTGGGGGGTGGGGCCGGTCGCGCTCGCCGCCGTCAACACCGTGGCCCCGGTGCTGCTGGCGCTCGGCGCGGTGGCGGCCACGGTCGGCGCGGGCGCCGCGTCGCTGGTGTCGCGCAGCCTCGGCGCCGGCGACCCGGCGCAGGCGGCCCGGGCGGCCGGCACCGCGTTCGTCGTGTTCTGGACGACGGCGGCCGTGGGCGGCGTCGCGGGTGTCGCCCTGGTCGACCCGCTGCTGACCCTCCTCGGCGCGACCGGGGAACTGCGGGGCTACGCCCGCGACTACGCGGTCGTCATCCTGGGCGGGGCGATCACCGGGACGGGCTTCTCCAGCCTGGTCCGCGCCGAGGGGCGGCTGCGCTTCTCGACCATGATGTGGGTGTGGGCACTGGCCACCCAGATCGTCCTGGACCCGGTGCTGATCTTCGGGTTCGGGCTGGGGGTCCGGGGCGCGGCGTGGGGCACGGTCGCCGGGCAGGCGGTGTCGACGGCGATGAGCCTGTGGTTCTTCTTCGGCCCGCGCCAGCACCGCCGGCCGTACCGGATCGGCCTGACCGACCTGCGACCGCACGGGCCGACGCTGCGCCGTCTGGTGGCGGTCGGGTCACCCTCGTTCCTGGCCGGGGTGGGGGCCACCCTGCTCGCCGCGCTGACGAACAACCTGCTGGTCGCCGCCGGTGGGGCGGTGGCGTTGAGCGCGGGGGCGCTGTGCGCGCGGGTCGGCACGCTGGTGGCCATGCCGCAGCTCGGGATCGCGCAGGGCCTCCAGCCGGTGGCCGGGTTCAACTCCGGCAGCGGGGCGGTCGACCGGGTCCGGCGGGCCACCACGCTGACGGTGCGGGCCACCGTGGGGTACGGCGTCGTGGCGGGACTGGTCCTGCTCGTCGCGGCCGACCCCCTGGCGGGGCTGTTCACCAGCGAGCCGGTCGTGCGCGGGCAGGCCGCCACGGCGCTGCGGATCGTGGCGCTGGGGTGCCCGTCCGCCGGCCTCGTGCCCCTGCTCTCGGCCCGGTTCCAGGCCCTCGGCCAGCCCCTCCCGTCGTACCTGCTCTCGATCGGGACCGTCCTGGTGGTGAAGATCCCGCTGCTGGTGGCCGGCGGCTCCGTCGGCGTGACCGCGCTGTGGATCAGCGTCCCGGTCGCCGAGCTGGTGTCGGCCGGGGCGGCGCTGCTGGTGCTGCGCCGCTGGCCGTGGCCCGCCGGATGCGACGGCGGCAGCACCGGAACCCGGTCGGCCCGGCGGCGGCCGGTGACCCGGGCGCGGGCTTCTGGTGAGAGCGCTTCCGGGCCTATCGTGCACGGGGCCGGGCGTCCTTCGCGTCCGGGCAGGTGACGACGTGTGGATTCAGCCATGAGGATCTCCAAGCCGACGATCAACGACGTGGCACGGGTGGCGGGGGTGTCCCGCGCGACCGCGTCCCGGGTGCTCAACGACGCGCCGGGGGCGTCCGGGCCGGTCCGGGCGCGGGTGCACGACGCGGTGTCCGCGCTGGGCTACCGGCCCAACGAGACCGCGCGGGCGTTGGCCTCCGGCCGGCAGCGCACCGTCGACGTGCTCGCGATCACGTACGGCCCGGACGAGGGGTGGCTGGGCGGTCACCCGTACTACAGCCGGGTGCTGGCGGGGATCATGTCGGTGCTGGAGGCCGTCGACGTGCAGCTACGCCTGTGCGCCGTGGGCAGTGACGCCACGCCGGACGCGATCGACGCGATCGCGGCCAACGCCACGGCGGGCGCGGTGCTCGCGACGGTCACCCCGGCGATGGCCGCCCGGTTCCACCGCCGCTGCCGGCGGGCCGTGTCGCTGGTCGCCACGGCCCCGTCGGTACCCGCGATCGAGGCCGACAACGTCGGCGGCGCGTACGCCGCCGTGCAGCGGTTGCACGCGTTGGGCCGCGTCCGGATCGCAGCGATCCACGGGCCCGCCGGCAACCCCTGCGCGATCGACCGCCGGACCGGCTACCGGCGGGCGATGCGGCAGCTCGGGTTGCCCGACATCAGCGCCGACGGCGACTTCCTGCGCGCCGGCGGCTACCAGGCGGCCCTGCGGCTGCTCGACCGGCACCCCGACCTCGACGCGATGTTCGTGGCCTGTGACCTGATGGCGGCCGGCGCGGTCCAGGCGATCACCAGCACCGGTCGCCGGGTGCCGGACGACGTCAGCATCGTCGGGTTCGACGACAGCGTGGCGGCGATCTGCGCCAATCCGCCGTTGAGCACGATGCGGCTGCCGGTGGAGGAGATGGCCGCCGCCGCGACCCGGCTGCTGCTGGCCGGCACCGTCCCGACGGGCCACCGGGAGAGGTTCGCCGTCGACTTCGTGGAGCGGGCGAGCACCCGCCGGCCGGCCGCCTGACCGCCCCGGCGGCCTCCGCCGACCGGTCGAGAACCCGATGACCGAGTGGTGCCCCCGGGGCGGGCGACCGCATGATCATGCCCGCCCGTTCGGCCGACCCGTGGTGGCGGCCGGAACCGTCGCGCCGGCCGACCGCGCAGGTCACGAAACATGCCGGCGGGCGCGCCCGCGTCGGCGGCGCGGACCGACCCCGGGAAACCCGCCCGACCGGCTCTGGTCGGACATCGACACCCGTGCCAGGATGACCAAAAGCAGTCACGGTGATCACTACGCAGGGTCGTGGTCGACGCCGGCGCACCCATTCGGCATGCTCTGAAGCAGAGGCTATCCATGACCAGGACCGCCAAGATAGGCACGGCTTTCGCGGTGTTCGCCGCGTCCGTCAGCTTCCTGATATCCCTCGCCGGATCGTCCCTGAAGAGCACCGTCCAGGTGTTCTTCCTGGGCATCGCGGACAGCTTCGAGGTCAGCCGGGGCAGCCTGGCGATCGCCACCACCCTCTTCGCCGTGGTCACCGCCGTGACGTCGTCGGTGATCGGGCACCTCGCCGACCGGATCGGCGCGATCCCGGTGCTGGCGGTCGGCACCGCGCTCAACGGGGTGGTGCTGCTGCTCGCCGCCACCGCCGGTGACCTGTGGCTGTTCGTCCTCACCTACGGCGTGGTCGGCGCCGTCGCGGTCACGATGCTCTCCTTCGTCCCGCTGGGCGTCCTGGCCGACCAACTGTTCCAGGGCCGCAACAGCGGCCTGCTCTACGCGCTGTTGACCAACGGCGCGGCGGTGGGGTTCATGGTGCTGGTGCCCCTGTGGGTCCACCTGGACCGCACCATGACCTGGAACCAGGTGCTGTTCGCCCTCGGGCTGGTCTTCCTGGTCGTCCTCCTGCCGCTGTCCCTGGTCCTGGTGCGACTCTCCGTCCGCCGGCGACCCGCCGCCCCGGTGGCGCGGGTGTCGCTCTGGGCCGCCACGGTCACCACCTTCCGGCACCCGCAGATCCGGGCCCTGGTGCTGGCCTTCGTCGGCTGCGGCAGCACCATGGCCTTCATCGACGTGCACCTGTTCCCGCACCTGCACGACCACGGCGTCACCCCGTCGGTCGGCGCGTCGGCGGTGGCGGTGCTGGGCGCGCTGGAGATCGTCGGATCGCTGGTCGCCGGCCGGCTGTGCGACCTCGGCTGGATCCGGGCCACGCTGGCCGGTGCCTACGCGCTGCGCGCCACCGCCATGGTCATGCTGCTCTTCGTCGGTGCCCCGTCGACCGTCCTCGCCTTCGGCGCGGTCTTCGGCGCCAGCTACCTGGCCACCGTCGTCGCCACCACGATCTGGGTGAACCGGATCCTCCCACCGGGGGTACGCGGCACCGCGCTCGGCGTGCTCTGGGCGGTGCACATGCTCTCCGTGGCGGTGACCAGCCAGGTCGGCGCGATCCTCGCCGACCTGCACCACAGCTACACCGCCACCATCGTCGCGTCGGCCGTGCTGACGACCGGGGCCGTCATCCTGGTGGCCGCGCAACCCAGCCCGGACGCCACCCCCACGGCCCCCGCCGAGGAGGTGACGGCCCAGCCGTCCGCCGGGGTCTGAGGACAAGACCATGGGTGCGACTTGACTGACCGTCCGTGGCCGGCAGGAACCTGTTCGGTGGAGATCACCGAGGCTGCCGCGGTGCCGGGCCGACCGGGCCCGACCCGGCGGTGGCCGACCGGCCCTTGTTGACCAATCGGCGAAATTCTATTCTCGCCTCCACCAGAGGCACGATCATGTCCTTCCGTTCAGTGGGGTGGATGATGTGTGGGCTCGACCGGCGGTCCCGATGGTGAGCGGCTCACCCCCGTTCCGGCCGACCGCGACCCGATGACGACCCGGGTGGCCGTCGTCGGCGGCGGTCTCGCAGGCGCGCTGCTCGCCTGGCGGCTCGCCGAGCAGCCCGCCGGGCCGCACGTCACGCTGTACCTGGACCCCGCCACCTCCGCCCGGGACGCCACCGCCGCCTCCGGCGGGCTGGTCCGGGGCTTCGAGCCGGACCCGCAGGCCTGCCGACTGGCGGCGGCCAGCCTCGCCGAACTGCGCCGCGACCCCGAACTGGCCCGGGCCAGCGGATACCAGGAGACCTCCTCCTGCTACTTCCTCCGCCCCGGCACCGACCCGGACCCGCCCCTCGCCGTCCTGGACGAACTGCTCGGCGGCTCCGCGCGGCTGGTACCCGCCGAGGCGGCGGCCCGCACCCTCGGCCTCGGCCCCCGTCCCGAGGGCACCGACGCGGTGCTGGAACGGCACGCCGGGTACCTCCGCCCGGACGCGCTGCGCCACCACGCCGTGCGCCGGGCCGCCGCCTCCGGCGCCCGGGTGCACCACACCCCGGTCACCTCGGTCGCGGCCGGACCGACCCTGACCGTCGCCGACGGCACCCACCGCCGCCCCGACGTGGTGGTGGTCGCGGCCGGCGCCTGGACCGGCGCGCTGCTCGGGACGTCGCTGCGGACCCGCCGGATCCAGTACGGGGTGTACCCGCTGGCCCGACCCCACCTCGGCGCCCTCGTCGACGACGTGTCCACCCTGTACGGCCGCACCCACGGGCCCGACGCCGTCCTGCTCGGCGTCGCCACCACCGCCTGGCGGGCCGCCCCCGGCGACGACCGCCCCGACCCCGCCGACGTGGCACGGGTCCCCGAGGTCGCCCGTACCGTCCTCGCCCTCGACGGTCCCCTGCCGCCGCCCCGCTGGTCGACCGCCGGTGTCGACTGCTTCGCCGACGACGGCGGGCTGCGGCTGCGTCCGGTCGACGGCCGGCCCGGGGTGTTCAGCTTCACCGGCGGCGCGGGCGGCGCCGCGAAGAGTGTGCTGGCGGCGAGCCGGCTGGCCGCCACCGCGGTGACCGCGGCGGCGACCGGCCAACCGCCACCGGCGCCCACACCCCCACCGGCGCCCGCCGGCCGGGAGTGGGCCGAGCAGGCGACGAGTTGAGGGGGCAGCATGGAGAGACACTTGTCAGTGGTCGCGGTGGGCGGCGGTCCGGCCAACCTCGCCTTCGCCGTCGCGGTCGAGGAGATGGCCCCCGACCTGGCCGGCGAGACCCTGCTGGTGGAACGACACGACGACATCGCATGGCAGCGCGGGATGCTGCTGCCCTGGACCGTCAGCCAGGTCAGCTTCCTCAAGGACCTGGCCACGCTGCGCAACCCCCGCAGCCGGTACTCGTTCGTCAACTACCTGCACTCGACCGGCCGGCTGGACGGCTTCGTCAACCTCGGCTCCGCGGTGCCGTTCCGGCTGGAGGTCTCCGCCTACCTGCAGTGGGTGGCCAAGTCACTGGAGCGGGTGCAGGTCGAGTACGGGCGGGCGGTGACGGCGATCGAGCCGCTGTCCTCCCGTGACGACGGGGTGCTGGACCGCTGGCGGGTCCGGTTCGACACCGGCGAGGTCGTCCGCTGCCGCGACGTGGTGATCGGCATCGGCCGCGCCCCCCGCGTCCCCGCCCCGTTCCGCGACCTGCCCGAGGAGCGGGTGCTGCACAGCACCGCCTTCGCCGGCCGGCTGCCGCTGCTCGACCCGCAGGCGGTCCGTCGGGTCGTCGTGATCGGCGGGGCACAGAGCGCCGCCGAGATGCTCTGGACGATGTACCAGCGGTTCCCGGCGGCCGAGTGCCGGATGCTGATGCGCTCGGCCGGCCTGCGCTGCTACGAGAGCAGCGCCTTCACCAACGAGCTGTACTACCCGTCGTTCGTCGACCAGTTCCACGCCGGCTCCGCCGAGGCCCGCGCCCAGCTGCTGCAGGAGATGCACCGCACCAACTACGCCGGCCTGGCCCCCGGCATGCTCGACGCGCTCTACCGCCAGATGTACCAGGACCGGCTCACCGGCACCGAGCGGATCACCATGCGGACGCTCACCGACGTCCTCGACGCCCGCACCGACGGCGACGAGGTGGTGCTGACGGTCCACGACCGGCTGCGGGCGACGACCGAGGAGATCCGCGCCGACCTGGTCCTGCTCGGCACCGGCTTCGAGCCGGAGAAACCGGAGCTGATCCGGCGCACCGCCGCCGCCGTGGGCGTGCGCGACGTCGCGGTGGACCGCAACTACCGCCTGGTCACCCCCGACTCCGTCACCGCCGGCTGCTACCTGCAGGGCGTGAACGAGGAGAGCCACGGCATCGCGGACTCGCTGATCAGCGTGCTGGCGGTCCGCGCCGGTGAGATGGTCACCGATCTGCTCGCCCACCGCGCCACCCGCCCGGCCCTGGCCGCCACGGCCGCCGCCGACGGCGGGCCCATCCGAGGAGAGGACGCCTGACCCATGGAGATTCGCCACCTGGACCGCGACGGCCTCGCACCCGACAACGGGCTGCGGGCGCAACGGCTGATGCCCTGGGAGCTGCTGAACGCGCCGTTCGAGGGCTCCTGGTGCGTGGTGCCGCCCGGGGCGGAGTCCGGCGCGCACGGCCACCACGAGTACGAGATCTGGATCGCCCTGACCGGCGAGGCGGAACTGGTCACCGACGCCGGCACCACGCCGTTCGTCGCCGGCGACGTCGTGCACTTCCCTCCGCACGAGCGCCACCAGGTCGTCAACCGCGGCGACCAGCCGTTCCAGATGTACGCCGTCTGGTGGGACCAGGACCTGGCCGACCGGTTCGTCGAACGCCACCGGGCCGCCTCGTGACCCAGGACGACGCGCCGGTCATCGTGGTCCCGGCGACCCCCACCTCCAACGGTGGCCTGCACGTCGGGCACCTCGCCGGGCCGTACCTGGCCGCCGACGTCTACGCCCGCTACCAGCGGGCCCGGGGCCGGCCGGTCATCCACACCACCTGCACCGACGACAGCCAGACCTTCGTGACCACCCGCGCGGCGACGCTCGGGGTACCGGCGGCGGACCTGGTCCGCGACGCCACCGCGCAGATCCGGCAGGCGTTCACCGCGCTCGGCACGACCCTGGTCGGGCTGCCGCCCGTGGACGAGACCTACCGGCGCACCGTGCTCGACTTCGTCACCGCGCAGCACCGGGCGGGCGTCTTCGAGCGGCGCACCGTCCGGTTCCCGTACGCCCGTCGGGCCGGGGTGTGGCTCTACGACGCGCTGGTCTCCGGCACCTGCCCGACCTGCCTGGCGCAGAGCGCGGGCGGCGCGTGCGAGGCCTGCGGGCACCCGAACAACTTCGACGAGCTGCTCGACGCCCGCTACTCCCTCGACCCCACCGACGACGTCGAGTACCGCGAGGTGGAGATCCTCGTGCTGCCCCTGGAGCGGCTGCGGGAGCCGCTGGCCGACCACTACGCCCGGCACACCCCCCACTGGCGCCCGCACGCCCGCGACCTGATCACGGACCTGATGGCCGGCCCGCTGCCGGACGTGCCGGTGACCGTCCCCGACGACGGGTGGGGCCAGCCGGCGCCGTTCGCCGAGACACCCGGCCACCGGCTGTACCCGTGGATCGAGGCGATGCCGGCGGTCATCTACAGCACCTGGTGGTCGGCCCGGCAGCTCGGCCGCGAGACCGACCACCCCGACGACCTCTGGCGCGCCGGCACCGGTGCGAGGGTCGTCTACTTCCACGGCTTCGACAACTCCTTCCACTGGGGAATGCTCGACCTGGCCATGCTGCTGTCGCACCCGCAGCGGTACACCACCCCGGCGGTGACCGTCACCAACGAGTTCTACGAGCTGGACCGGTCGAAGTTCTCCACCAGCCGGGGCCACCTGATCACCGCCACCGACCTGCTCGACCGGGTGCCCCGCGACCTGGCCCGGTTCTACCTGGCGCTCACCGCCCCCGAGTTCCAGCGCACCAACTTCACCGAGGCCGACCTGCGGGCCGTGGTGACCACCCGGCTGGTGCGGCCGTGGAACCGGCTGGCCGCGGCCCTGGCCGACCTGCCCGTCCCGGACGGCACGGTGCTCCCGGTCAGCCCGGCCGGCCGCGACCGCTGCCGGGCGGTGGCCGACCGGCTGCGCCGCCACTACCACGACGACCGGTTCAGCCCCAGCGCGATCGCCGACACGATCGCGCTGCAGGTCGACCGGCTGGCGCAGGACCGGCTCGGGCCGGACACGGCCGCCGACGTGCTGGCCCAGCTACGGACCCTGCTCGGGTACGCCGCACCGGTCCTCGTCGACGTCACCGACACCCTGGCCGCCGCCGGGGTACGGCTGCGGGTCGAGGAGGAACCGTCGGACAAGGTCACCGTGTTCCGGCTGCCGGCCCTGCCCACCGTGCCCGCCGCACCGGCCACCGCCGGCACCGCATCCGCAGCGTAGGAGAACCAGATGAAGCTCCTGGCCATCGAGACCTGCCAGTACCTGGGGTACTACCTCTCCCGGTACGCGCAGGTGGAGGCGCGTGGCGCCACCGTGTACGTGCTCAACGGCAAGGGCGAGCCGGACTTCTGGCCCGCCGACCGGTACCGGGTGGCGGGCTCCCAGCACATCGACGACATCATCGCCACCGCCAAGCAGTGGCACCAGGCCGAGGGCTTCGACGGGGTGTTGACCTTCTCGGAGTCGTCGGTGATCACCGTGGCGGCGGTGGCCGAGGCGCTCGGCCTGCCCGGCATCGGGGTCGACGCCGCCGTCAGGTGCCGCAACAAGTACCTGATGCGGCAGGCGTACGACCGGGCCGGGGCCCGCTCGCCCCGGTTCCGGCTGACCCGGACCCTGGCGGAGGCACAGGCCGCGGCGGAGGAGCTCGGCTACCCGGTGATCGTCAAGCCGACCCACGGCGCCGCCAGCAACTTCGTCTTCAAGGTCGGCTCACCTCAGGAGCTGACCGAGCGGTACGCGCAGGCGCAGGAGGGCAGCCGGGACATGGTCTGGTCGCGCTCCGAGCCGGACGGGGTGGACCTCGGCCCGAGCGGCCTGCTGGTGGAGTCGTTCCTGGACGGCGCGGAGTACCTGATGGAGGTCGTGGTCTGGGACGACGAGGTGTACCTCGGCTCGGTGGTGGACCGGATCACCGTGGAGGGGGAGACCTTCGACGACGACGTCCACCACGCGCCGACGTCGATGAGCGCGGCGGACCTGGCGGCGGTGCACGAGCTGGTCGCCGCCGGGGTACGGGCGCAGGGGCTGCGCCGCAGCGTGTGCCACGCGGAGGTACGGTTCCACGAGGGACAGCCGTACCTGTTGGAGATCGCGGCCCGGGTCGGCGGCGGCGGGCTCGACGAGATCGCCCGGTTGACCGCCGACCACGACCCGATCGCGGCGGTCGTCGACATCGCCCGGGGCGTGCGCCCCCGGGTCCGCCACTTCCAGCCCACCGGCACGCACACCACGTCGATGTGCCTGATCTGCGCGTCCGGCACCCTCGCGGCCGTCCACGTACCGGCCGAGGTCAGCGAGTCCGACCGGACCTTCCTGCTGAAGATCGTCGCCCGGCCGGGCGACGTGATCGCCCGCCCGCCGCACGGCAACACCATCCTCGGCTTCCTCGGCACCACCGGGACCTCGAAGGACGACGCCTTCGCCACGATGGTCCGCTACGCCGACCTGGTCGAGGTGGAGTTCGCCGACTGACCCCGGCCGCCCAGCCCGAAGCTCAGCAGGACCCCCGAACAGACAAGGACGAGAAGAGATGGCGCAGACAGTCGAGGCCGTGGTCGCGCTCGGCCCGGGCCAACCGGTACGGACCCGCGACATCGTGGTGCCGGACCCGGGTCCGGGCGAGGCCACGGTACGGGTACTGGCCTGCGGGGTCTGCCACACCGACCTGCACTACCGCGACGGCGTCATCGGCTCCGGCTTCCCGTACCTGCTGGGCCACGAGGCGACCGGCGTCGTCGAGCAGGTGGGTGACGGCGTCGCCCACGTCGCCCCGGGCGACGTCGTCATCCTCAACTGGCGGGCGGTCTGCGGACGCTGCCGTCCGTGCCGGCGCGGCAACCCCGAGTGGTGCCTGGACGACCACACGGCGAGCCAGCCGATGACCCTGACCACCGGCGAGCCGCTCGGGGCGGCGCTGGGCATCGGCGCCTTCGCCCGGGTCACGCTGGTGCACGCCGACCAGTGCACGCCGGTTGACAAGACCGTCGACCCGGCCGTGGCCTGCCTGCTCGGCTGCGGTGTGATGTCCGGGCTGGGCGCGGCGACCCGGACCGGGGGAGTGCGCCCCGGGGACACGGTCGCGGTGATCGGCTGCGGTGGGGTGGGCGGCGCGGCGGTGGCCGGCGCGCGGCTGGCCGGCGCGACCACCATCGTCGCCGTCGACACCGACCCACGGAAGCTGCCCACGGCCCGGCGGTTGGGCGCGACCCACGTCGTCGACGCCAGCACCGAACCGGACGTGGTCGCCCGGATCCGGGAGATCACCGGTGGACTCGGCGCCGACGTGACCATCGACGCGGCCGGTACCCCGCAGACCTGGCGGCAGGGCTTCTACGCCCGCGCGGTCGGCGGCACCTTCGTGCTGGTCGCCCGACCCGATTCGACGATGCGGCTGGAGATGCCGCTGCTGGACACGTTCCTGCGCGCCGGCACGTACAAGACCTCCTGGTACGGCGACTGCCTGCCCACCCGGGACATGCCGCTCCTGGTCGACCTGCACCTGCAGGGGCGGCTGCCGCTCGACCTGTTCGTCACCGAGCGGATCGGCCTCGGCGACGTCGAGGCCGCGTTCGAGCGGATGCGCCGGGGCGACGTGCTGCGCAGCGTCGTCCTGCTCGACTGACGTGCGCGGGCCCGGCCCGCCGGCCACCCGCCCGACCGGGCCGGGCGGGGTGACCCGCCCGGCCCGGTCACGCCGGCTGGTGACGGAACCCGCGCGTGTGCACCTGGTAGCAGTAGTCGTCGAGCATCTTGGCCAGGGTCCGACCCGGGTGCCCGAGCGCGGTGGTGAAGGCGACCTCGTCCGTGCCCGCCTCGGCGAGCAGCCGCAGCGCCCAGGACCGGGTCAGCCGCAGGTGCGCGCCGTAGGCGTCGGCGTCACGGCAGCCGTGCAGCGCCCGGGCGATGGCGTCGTCCCAGGGCGGCAGCGCGGCCGGGCGGACCGCGTACAGCAGCTTGCTCGCGGCCGTCGGGCCGAGCGTGCGGCGGCGTGGCCCCGGGGTCACCGGCATCGCGGCGAGGTCGGCGAACGCGGAGACGAGGGCGGGCAGCGCCGTCTCCGGCAGCGCCGCCAGCGGGGTCCGCGCCGCCGGCAGCAACGGGTGGTGCCGCGCCCACCAGCGTGCGAGGCCGGTGCCGAAGACGTCCTCCTCGCCCGGCCGGGGATAGCGCAGCCGGCAGCCCCACGCGTTGAGCCAGACCAGCGCCGCCCGGCGGTGCGCCGCATCGGCCAGGTCGACCGCCGGGCCGGTCGACTCGCGCAACCGCAGCCAGGACCGGTCCGCCGCGCCGCCGACGGACCGGTCGACCGCCGCGCGCAGGGTGTCCACTGTGGGACTCACGAGGGGCATGACTGTCGAGCTTACGGGCCCCCGTCGCCGGCCCCTGCCACCGGCACCACCCCGGATCCCCGGGGCCACCCCGCCGGTGGACGTGCCGGGCGCGTCCACCCGACCCACCCCGTCCTCCCGGGGCGACACCCACCACGTGCGAAGGAGCAGCCATGCCCACACCTGACGTGATCACCTACCACGGTCGACGGTTCCGGCCGGTGGCCGACGGCAGCGGTGAGCACCGCCGCGTCGCGTCCTACTACCAGGACGGCGACCTGCTCTGGGGCGAGTTCACCGGAGGCCACGCCCGACGGGGCACCCTCACCGGGCGCTGCCGCCCCGACGGGTCGCTCGACTTCGCGTACTGCATGGTGCTCGACGACGGGCGGATCATCGTCGGCGAGTGCCACAGCACCCCGGAGATCCTGCCCGACGGGCGCATCCTGCTGCACGAGCGGTGGCGGCGGCACGGCGCGCACGCCGCCACCGGCGTCTCCCAGATCGAGGAGATCCCCGCCTCCCCGCCGGACCCGCCGCGCTGACCCCGCTCCGGCGCCCACCACCGACCCCGACCCCCGCCGACCGGGCCCGCGCCCGGACCCACCGACTGTCAGGAGCCACCAGATGGATTCCGCCCCCGCCGCCAACCGGCCGAGACTGCTGCTCGTGGCCAGCGGCATGCAGGCGTACCGGGAGTACCTGCTCGCCTCGCTCGGCGCCCACTACCGGGTCCACCTCCTCCACACCGTGGAGCCGAGCTGGGAACGCCCCCACCTCGACGGCTGGACCGTACTGGAGAGCACCATCGACGGGCCGGCGATGGCGGCGGCGGCCCGCCGGCTGCACGACGAGAGCCCCTTCGCCGGCGTGCTCTGCTGGGACGAGGGGCGCATCCACGCCACCTCCTCCGTCGCCGAGGAACTGGGCTGCCGCAACGGCGACCCGGCGGTGGTCTGGCGGTTGCGGGACAAGGCCCAGACCCGGGAGACGCTGGACCGGGCCGGCGTGCCGCAGCCCCGGTCGGTGCCGGTGAGCACGGTCGAGCAGGCGCTCGCGGCGGCCGACACGATCGGCTACCCGGTGATCCTCAAGCCCCGTGGCCTGGGCGCCAGCCTCGGTGTCGTCCGCGTCGACGACCCCGACGCGCTGCGCCGGTTCTTCCCCTTCACCCGGGACACCCCCGCACCCGACCCGGTCCGGTACCGCACCGACGAGCCCGTCCTGGTCGAGGAGTGCGTGACCGGCGAGGAGATCAGCGTCGACGCGGTGGTGACCGACGGACGGGTCGTCCCACTGTTCGTCGGCCGCAAGGCCGTCGGGTTCCCGCCGTACGCCGAGGAGATCGGTCACCTGGTCGACGCGGCCGATCCCCTGCTGCACGACGACGACTTCGGTGACCTGCTCCAGCGCACGCACGCCGCGTTGGGCTTCCGGGACGGCTGGACGCACACCGAGTTCATGCTCGGTGAGCGGGGACCGCAGCTCATCGAGGTCAACGGCCGGTTGGGCGGCGACCTGATCCCGTACCTCGGCACCCTGGCCACCGGCCTGGACCCGGCGCTGATCGCGGCGGCGGCGGCGTGCGGCCGGCCCCCGGCGGCGACGCCGACCCGGCGGCGCGTGGCGGGCGTGCGCTTCGGCTACGTGGACGCCGACGACACCACGATCGGCCAGGTCACGGTCGACCGCGCGCAACTGCCCGACGCCGTCGACCGGGCGGTGGTGCTGGTGGAACCGGGCCGGACCGTGTCACCACCGCCCCGGGGCACCGTCTGGGGCCGGATCACGTACGTGACGGCGGTGGCCGACACCGTGCAGGAGTGTCAGGACGCGCTCGACGCGGCGGCCAAGGCCGTCTCCTACACCGTGGCCTGAGCCGGACCCGCCACCACCGGCGTGCCGCCGGGCCCCCGGCCCGGTGGCACGCCGGAATCGTGCTGCCCGGAACCGGGCGCGAACAGCGCAATTTCATGGGTTACGGGAGTTTCGCGCCTTATGCTCAGTGGTCCGGCTACATTTTAGAAACCCGCAGGATAGAAACCGGAAACGATCGAGAAACTTCCATACGAATGGTGTCGTGGTACTTGCACGGAGTCAGGTCTCGCCTATACTCGTGATGCAGGCATGGGAAAATGTTTGATGTACAAGCATTCGGCCCGGGAGGTGGTCGATCCCGATCGTTCGACCCTGCCGGGTCGAACTGTGCTCCCGCTCGATTCTGAACCCCGGATCGGGCTGCTTCTCCGTGGAGTGGCACCTATTTGCGTGGGCGCTCTCCGGTCATCCTCCGCTGCCGGCTGCCCGGCCACCTGTGCGGGCGGCCGCGTGCCCCGGAAACCGGACGTCCGACCGTCTGCCGGACTGCCTGGAAACTGTCCCAGATTGGCAACTGTTGATCCACATGTTGGCTCTACTCTAGCCATCACTCCTGTCCCCGGCAACCGCAGGTATTCAGGGAGTTCGACTATGACGGTGACATTCCGCATGCCCACGTTCGAGGAGCATGTGGTGATGAGCGGGCTGACCGACGGCTACTGGATCCAGGCCGTCGACGTCAACGGCGACAACCGGCCCGACCTCGTCACGTCCGGACTGATCGACGGCGAGATCTCGTGGTTCGAGAACCCGGGCTGGACCCGGCGGACCATCGCCCGGGTGAACCGGCCGGTGGGCCTGGACGCCGCCGACCTCACCGGTGACGGCACCCTCGACCTGGTCGTCACGCACGACTACGGCCAGTCGATGTGGGCCTGCGGACCGGGCGACGGCACCGTCTCCTGGCTGCGTAACCCGGGCGACCCCGACCACCGCGGGCCGTGGGAGCGACGCCTCGTCGGGGACCTGCTCTCGGCGCACCGGGTGCAGGTCGGCCGGTTCCGTGCCCCCGACCGGCCGGAACTGGTCGCCCTGCCCATCGTCGGCCCGCACGGTGGCCCGGAGGCGCTGCGGGAGCCGGTCCGGGTGACGCTCTACCAGCCACCGGAGGACCCGCTGACCGCGCAACGGTGGCCGGCGACGGTCGTCGACGACGCCGCGTTCCACATCCTGCACGACCTCACCACGACCCGGCACGGGCCGGCCTGGGGCCCGACCGAGAAACTCGTCGTGGCCAGCGCCGAGGGGCTCAGTTGGCTGGGGGTCGACGACGCCACCGGCCGCTGGCGGCACCAACGCATCCACGAGGGCGAACGCGGCCAGGCGGCGAGGACCGGGTTCACCGGCAGCAACAGCGTGGCCGTCGGCCGGCTGGCCGGCGCCGAGGTCGGCTACCTCGCGACCCTCGAACCGTTCCACGGCAACACGGTGGTCACCTACGTGCCCGCCCCCGACGGCACCTGGACCCGCCACGTGCTGGACGTGTACGCCGACCCGAACGAGGCGGGCGAGGGCCCCGGACACCACGTGGTCGCGGCGGACCTGGACAACGACGGCGAGGACGAGTTCCTCGTCGCGCTGCGCGGACCGATGCCGTGGCAGGGCGTGTTCTGCTACAAGGCCGTCGACGCCGCCCGGGGCTGGTGGGTCAAGACCCGGGTCTCCTCGGCCTCGGCGGCCCGGATCACGGTCGCCGACTTCGACGGCGACGGGCTGCTCGACTTCGCGACCATCGGCTACTACGTGCCCGGCTACTTCCTCGCCGACAACCCCACCGTGTCGATCCACCGCAACACCGGGTGCCGGCCGTCGTCCGACCGTGAGCACACCCGACTGAGGGGAGAACTGATCCGATGAGACGCGCGCTCTATCTCTGCGGCGGGTGGGCCGGCCACCAGCCCTACGCGGTGGCCGAGTGGGCGGTGCCCCACCTCGACGACCTCGGCTTCGCGGTGGAGCTGACCAGCGACCCCTACCGCTTCGAGGACGACCTGACCGGCTACGACCTCATCCTGCTCGGCTGGACCCAGGGGCACACCACGGAGAACCTCACCCGCGCCCAGGAAGAAGGCCTGCTGGGCGCGGTCGAGCGCGGTACCGGGGTGGCCGGGTGGCACGGGATGGCCGCGTCCTTCCGGGCCAGCCTCCGGTACAACCACCTCGTCGGCGGGTCGTGCGTCGACCACCCCGGCGGGGAGGGCGTCCGGGTGCCGTACGAGGTGTCCGTGACGGCGCGGCACCCGGTCACCGAGGGGGTGGCCTCGTTCCCGGTCGCCTCCGAGCAGTACTACATGCACGTCGACCCGACCAACCTGGTGCTCGCGGAGACGGTCTTCAGCGGCGAGCACCTGCCCTGGATCGAGGGCGCCCGGATGCCGGTGGCGTGGGTCCGTTCCTGGGGTGCCGGCCGCGTCTTCTACTGCTCGGTCGGCCACTATCCGGAGGATCTCCAGCACCCGGACGCCACCCGGCTGGTGCGGCAGGGCATTTCCTGGGCCGCCCGCTCCTGACATCGCGACCGGTACGGGGAGACGGTGCGGTGGACTCATTGCGGATGACAACCCATGAAACGACTGTCGACGTCGGTGTGCAACGTCCGTTGGAGCGGCCTCGCTGGCTCGCCGCGGTCGCGCGGATACCCCTGCTGACCGACCGTGAACGCGAGGTGGCGACGCTTCTCGGCGCGGGTCTGTCCAATCGTGCCATTTCCGGTTCGCTGAAGATCTCGGAACGGACGACGAAGGCGCACGTCGCGGGGATCATGCGGAAACTCGGCGTGGAGTCCCGGCTCCAGGCGGGACTGGTCGCGTTCGCGTACCAGCAGTGGACCAAAGAACAATAGAAGCGATCACCCTCCACTTGGGAATATCGATCGTGGCGAAGCGGTCGGATGCGATCCCGACCAGCCGGAAACTGCTTCGCCGAACCCGGTCGGCCAGGCTTCCCGAGAAAGGGAAAGACATGACTTCTGCCCATCGGAGGACGGTCCCCGTGCCCTCGCGGCTCGGTATCGGTCCCATGTCGAAGAATGCCGTCGACGCCTGCATCGCGGTGGCCCACCGTCGTCGCCAGCCGCTGATGCTCATCCCGAGTCGCCGGCAGGTCGAGGCCGCCGCCCAGGGCGGCGGCTACGTCGAGGGCTGGAACACCGAGACGTTCGCCGCGTACGTCCGCCGCCACGACCCGGAGGGGCTCATCCTGCTCTGCCGGGACCACGGCGGCCCGTACCAGAACCCCCGGGAGCGCGCCGAACGGCTCAGCGGGGAGGCCGCGATGATCTCGGCCATGGCCTCCTTCCGGGAGGACGTCCAACAGGGCTTCGACCTGCTGCACATCGACACCTCGATGGACCTCGACGGGGTGGCCGACGTCCAGGTGGCGATCGACCGCGCGGTCGAGCTGTACGGCGAGTGCGCCGAGGCCGCCGCGCAGGCCGGCCGGAGCCCGATGTACGAGATCGGCTTCGAGGACCAGGGGCGGGACACCAACGACCCGTTCGAGTTCCGCGACCAGCTCGACGCCATGCTGGCCGCGCTGGCCCGGCACGGGTTGCCCCGCCCCACCTTCGTGGTGGCCCAGACGGCGACCAAGGTGGTGGAGACCGACAACGTCGGGGCGTTCAGCGCCGCCCCGAGCGCGGTGACCTACACCGTGTCGGCGCTGGCCGGGCTCACCGCGGACCGGGGCATCGCCCTCAAGGCGCACAACTGCGACTACCTCACCGGAGCCGAGGTGCGCGCGTTGTCCGGGGCCGGGGTGGACGCCCTCAACGTCGCGCCGGAGTTCGGTGTGGTCGAGACCCGCGCCTTCCTCCGCCTGCTGGACCGCCTCGGGCTCACCGCGCAGCGTGACGCCTTCCTCGCCGAGGCGTACGCGTCGGGGCTGTGGCGCAAGTGGATGGCCCCGGACACCGCAGCCACCGACACCGACCGGGCGGTCATCGCCGGGCACTACGTGTACGGGTCGGCGACGTTCGCCGAGATCAAGGAGGTGGCGGCGAAGGCGGCGATCCGCGAGGGCATCGACGTCGACACGTACCTGCGCGACGCGGTCGCCGAGGCGATCGAGAGGTACGCCGCCGCGCTGCCGCACCCCGTGCCCTCGCCCCTGGCCGTGGCGGGCAACTGATGCCGGCGCGGCATTGCCCGCCGCGACCCCGTGAGGAGGATCCCGCGATGCTGAGCCCGAACGACACCGCCGTCACCGACAGCCCGGTCGTCGCCGACAGCGCCGTCATCGACGACAGCGCGGTCATCGACGACATCACCGCGCACGCCGAGGCGATGAGCCGCCGCGAGGAGGAACTGCTGGCCAAACTGGTCGGCGAACTCGGCGCGGAGGTGGTGGGGGAACTGACCGAGGGCGGTTCGCCGGCCCGGCTGCTCAAGGTCACCCTGCCGGACGGGAGCCCGCACGTCATCAAGCTGCTGGTCGACCTGCCCGGCGCGGTGGACGGCCACGACCTGGGGTCGTTCCGCCTCAAGATCCGGCAGATCGACAAGGTCCGCGACGAGAACCCGGACCTGCGCTACTTCTACACCGACAAGACCCACGAGTTCCACGGCGAGGACTGGGCCGCGTACACGATGCCGTTCTACCCGAACGAGGACGTCGCGGCGTGCCTGCGGGCCGACGAGCCCCAGGTGGAGCTCTTCTACGACCGGCTCGGCGCGGCGCTGCGCCTGCTGGTGACGCACGGGTACCGCAAGGACCGGGTGGCCGGCGGGCGCGGCACCATCGCCGACGTGCACGCCGACCGGCTGGACCGCCGGTTCTGGCTGCTGGCCAAGTACCTGCCGGAGGCGATGACCGGCCCGGACCGGATCGTGGTCAACGGCCGTTCGTGCCGGCATCCGCAGCAGCTCGCCCGACTGATCATGGCCCGGCCGGAGCTGACCGCGGGCATCGACCCGACCTGGCTCTACTACCCGGTGCACGGCGACCTGAACACCCGCAACATCCTGGTGACCCCGCCCGGGGCGGGCCTGCGCGACACCGAGGAGGGGTTCCGGATCATCGACCCGCGCGGCACCCTCGACCTCTGGGACATCTCCTACGACGTGGCCAAGGTGCTGTTCAGCCTCAGCGTCTGGGACGGCGGCCTGCGCAAGGGCTTCGAGATCACGCAGCCGCCGGACGCCGCCGGGTCCACCTTCGACCTGCGCTTCCGGGGGCAGCCGTACCCCGGGTACGTCACCGCCGCGCACCGCTTCCTCGGCTTCCTGACCGAGCACCCCGAGTTCGCGCAGCTCAGCCGGGAGGACCCCGGCTGGCGGGACCGGCTGCTGCTCGGGCACGCCTTCCACCTCCTCGCCGAGGCGGCGTGCCGGCTGTCGGACATCAAGAAGCGCACCGACGAGCAGAGCGAGTCGGAGATCAGCCCGCTGGAACTCGCCGCCGGCCACTACCTCTACGGCGTCCTGTTCCTCGAGGACGCGGTGGCGCAACTGGAGGCCACCGGTCACATCGACCCGCAGACCCACCTCGGTCTGCTGCCCGCCGCGTCGTGACCGCAGCGAAGGGGAGGTGCACCCGATGACGACGTCGACGGGGCTGCGGGCGTACGACGCGCTGCTGTTCGACCTGGACGGCACGACCCACCTCGTCTGCTGCCCGCCGCGTCGTGACCGCAGCGAAGGGGAGGTGCACCCGATGACGACGTCGACGGGGCTGCGGGCGTACGACGCGCTGCTGTTCGACCTGGACGGCACGCTTGTCGACTCGGGAGCGGCCATCGAACGGGCCTGGCGTGGCTGGTCCGACCGGCACGGTCTCGACGCCGAGCGGGTGCTGGAGACCTCGGTGGGGCGGCGCGGCGTGGAGACGGTGGCCCTGGTCGCGCCGCACCTGGACAGCGTGCGGGAGGCCGGGAACCTGGAGGCGGGACAGGCGCGGGACACCGGGGGCGTCGTGCCCACGCCCGGCGCCGGGACCGTGCTCGCCGCGGCGGCCGGCGGGCCGTGGGCGGTGGTGACCTCGGGTACCCGGCCGGTCGCCCTCGCCCGGCTGCGCGCCGCCGGCCTGCCGGTGCCGACCGTGCTGGTGACCGCCGACGACGTGACGGCGGGCAAGCCCGACCCGCAGGGATACCTGCTCGCGGCGCGGCGGCTGGGCGTCGAGGCGGGGCGGTGCGTGGTGTTCGAGGACACCTGGCCGGGCGTCCTGGCCGGTCAGCGTGCCGGGATGGCGGTCGTCGGCATCGCCGGTGCCGGGTTGGGCGCCACCGTCACCCCCGACCTGGTGGTGGATCGGCTCAGCCGGTTGGACGTGCGGTGGTCGTCGGGGACCGTGTCGGTGACGCTGCGCCCGGCGGGCGACCGGGGCGACACCTGATGCTCCGGTCGCCGTGGGTGGGTCCGTCCGGGACGGTGCGTCGTCCCGGACGGACCGGCCCGTCCGCTCTCGGTCGGGACGGGCGGGTGGGGGCGTCAGCAGTGGCGGAGCTTGTCGACCACGTGGGCGAGCTGGGCGTCGTCGGCCGCCGTGTCCAGGGCCTGGTGGAGCACCCGCTGGTAGACCCGGCGGGCCCGGGCGACCAGGGCCCGGCCGGCCGGGGTGATCTGGGTGTAGACGCCACGCCGGTCGGTCGCGCACATGTACCGCTCGGTCAGCCCGGCCTTCTCCAGCCGGGCGACGAGGCGGCTCAGCGAGCTCTGGTTGAGCGGGATGGCGGCGGCGAGGACCTGTTGCCGCAGGTGGCCGTCGTCGTCGGAGGCGTCCAGGGTGGCCAGGGCGATGTACTCCGACAGGGAGAGCGCGAACTTCTCCTGGAGGGCGTGTTCGAGCGTCTCGTTCACCTGCCACTGCAGCAACCGCAGCTCGTGCCACCGCGCGCCGATCTCGTCCGTGGCGGCGCGCTGAGCAGCGGACACTTCCCGAGGCATGGTCGACCCCCTCCCCGGAAGCCTGTCACACCGGGCAGGGACACGCAACCAATCCCAACTTATGCTTTGAAGTATTATGCATATGCATGTAACTTGAGGCTGTCACCACGGAGAGACACCGTGCCTGCACTCAAATCGTGGAGCCCGACATGTCAAGCAGCACCACCGCGACGAAACCCCGCATGCCCATCGCCCTCTACGCGCTGACCGTCACCGCCTTCGGCATCGGCACCACCGAATTCGTGATCATGGGACTGCTGCCCGAGGTGGCCCGGGACCTGTCGGTCAGCATCCCCTCCGCCGGCCTGCTGGTGACCGGCTACGCGCTCGGCGTCGTGGTCGGCGCGCCCACCCTGACCGCCCTGACCGCCGGCATGGAACGCAAACGCCTGCTGCTGATGCTGGTCGTCATCTTCATCCTCGGCAACGTCCTGTGCGCCGTCGCCTGGAGCTACTCGGTGCTGATGACGGCCCGGGTGATCACCGCGTTCGCGCACGGGGCGTTCTTCGGGGTCGGCTCCGTCGTGGCCACCCGACTGGTGCCCAAGGACCGGCAGGCCGCCGCCATCGCCATCATGTTCACCGGCTCCACCCTGGCCAACATCCTCGGCGTTCCCGCCGGCACGCTGCTCGGCCAGAACTTCGGCTGGCGGTCCACGTTCTGGGTGGTGGCCGTGCTCGGCGCGATCGCCGCCGTCGGCACCCTGCTGCTCGTCCCCAAGGTCGAGAACCACGCCCCGTCCAGCTTCCGGATCGAGGTCCGGGCCCTGGCCCGCCGGCAGGTCCAACTCGCGCTGCTGATGACCGTGCTCGGGTACGGCGGTGTCTTCACCGCCTTCACCTACATCGCGCCGCTGCTGACCGACGTGACCGGCTACAGCGCCAGCTCGGTCGGGCTGCTGCTCGTCCTCTTCGGCGCCGGCCTCTTCCTCGGCAACATCCTCGCCGGCAAGGCCGCCGACCGGGCGCTCATGCCCACCCTCTACACCGTCCTCACCCTGCTGGCCCTGGTCCTCGCCGCGCTGACCCTGGCCAGCCACGACAAGCTCGCCATGGCGGTGGTGATGTTCCTGCTCGGCGGCGCCGCGTTCGGCACCGTGCCACCGTTGCAGATGCGGGTGCTCTCCGAGGCCGGCGACGCCCCGGCCGTGGCCAGCGCCTCCAACATCGCCGCGTTCAACCTCGGCAACGCCGGTGGCGCGTTCCTCGGCGGCCGGATCATCGCCGGTGGCCTCGGGCTGCCCGCCCTGGGCTGGGTGGCCGCGCTCGTCACCCTCAGCGGACTCGCCGTCGCCGTCTACTCCGGCAGCCTCGACCGGCGCCGCGACACCAGCCACCTGGCCACCGCCACCACCGGGGCGACCAGCCGATGACCACCGACCTCACCCCACCGCGCGTCGTGGGCCGGCACCCGGCCCTGGCCCGCCTCTGCGGAGCCGACCTGCTGACCCTCGGCCTGGAACTGCCGCTCGACAACGACTGGCACCGCCTCGCCACCCACACCCGGCTGCCGTCCGACGGTCCGCCCGGCGTGCCGGACATGAGCCGGCACGCCGAGTACGCCCGGTTGGCCGACACCTCCGGCTTCGCCGCCCTGTGGCTGCGCGACGTCCCGCTCTACGACCCCCAGTTCGGCGACGCCGGTCAGGTCTTCGACCCGTTCCCGTACCTGGGCTACCTGGCCGGCGTGACCCGGCGGGTCGTGCTGGGCACCGCGGCGATCGCCCTGCCCCTGCGCCACCCGCTGCACGTCGCGAAGATGGCCGCCACCATCGACCGGCTCTCCGGCGGACGGCTGCTGCTCGGCGTCGCGACCGGCGACCGGCCGGTGGAGTTCCCCACCTTCGGCGTCGACTTCGACACCCGCGCCGAACGGCTGCGCGACGGGGTCCGGGCGATGCGCCACGCCTGGCGCTCCGGCGCCGACGCCGGCCCCGGCCAGCTCCGGCTGCTCCCGACCCCCACCCACGACGACGCCGTGCCAGTGGTCATCGCGGGCCGGGGCGGGCAGGACCTCGCGTGGATCGCCGAGCACCTCGACGCCTACGTCACCTACCACCGGGCGCCGGACCAGATGCGGCCGGTGGTCGACCAGTGGCGGGCGGCGACCACCGCACCGCACCACAAACCCCTGTTCACCACCATGGTCATCGACCTCGACGAGAATCCCGCAGCGCCCACCCGCCCGATCCGTTTCGGCGCGCACCTGGGCCGCCACGCCCTCGTCGGGTACCTGCGCGGTCTCGCGGACGCGGGCGTCACCCACGTCGCCCTCAACCTGCGGCCGAGCCGCCGCCCGGTCGACGAGGTCATCCAGGAACTGGCGGCGGAGGTCCTGCCGCACTTCCCGACCCCACCCGGCGACCACGGTGCCGGATCGGCGGGTGCCGGAGGCTAGCCGGGCCGGGCGACCGACCGGTCCCCACGGGTCAGTCGCCCGGCACGTGCGACCCGGGCTCCGCACCGCCGGGGCCCGGTCCGTCCGGGAGGGCCGCCGCACGCCGGCCCTCCCGGGCGTACGCCTCGGCCTGGATGCGGTACAGGGTGGCGTACCGGCCACCGGGGACGGCCAGCAACTCCTGGTGGGTGCCCACCTCGACGAGCCGGCCCCGGTGCAGGGTGAGAATGAGATCCGCGCCGGTGACGGTGGAGAACCGGTGCGACACGATCACCGTGACGGCGTTGGTCCGGGCCGCCGCGCGGCGGGACCGCTCCATCTGCCGGTCGAAGATCTCCTGTTCACTGGGCGCGTCGAGGGACGCGGTCGGCTCGTCCAACAGGAACAGCAGCGGCGCCGGGCGCATCGCGGCGCGGGCCAACGCGGTCTTCTGCCACTGCCCCTCGGACAGGTCCACACCCCCGAACGCGGCGTCCAGTTCGGTCTCCAGGCCGTCCGGCAGCCGGTCCACCAGGCCGGTCGCGTCGACCTCCCGCACCGCCGCCGTGATCCGCTCACGGTCCTCGATCCGGGGCAGGTCACCGAGGCCGACGTTCTCCGCGAAACGGGTGGGGAACCGGCCGAAGTCCTGGAAGGTGGCGCTGATCCGGGCCCGCCACGGCCGCGTGGCCACCTCGTCCAGCGGTACCCCGTCGACCAGGATCCGGCCGCTGTCCGGCCGGTACATCTTGCCCAGGAGCTTGACCACCGTGGTCTTGCCCGAGCCGTACTCGCCGACCAGCGCCACCACCGCCCCGGCCGGCAGGTGCACGCTGACCCCGGCCAGGGCCGGCCCGGTCGCACCGGGGTAGTGGTAGCCGACCCCCTCGAAGGTGATCCCGTGCCGCAGCCGCTCCGGCGCCGGGGCCGACCCGCCGGTCCGCTCCCGCTCCGCGCGGACGTAGTCGCGTAGCCACAGGTACGGCTCGATGACCCGACCGGCGCTGGCGACGTTGGTGGTGTACCGGACGCCGGTGTGCACCGACTGCCGCAGCGCGGCGGCGACGGTGACGGCGAGGACCAGGTCACCGGCGGAGCCGGTACCCCGGGCGGCCTGGTACACGACCAGGGCGAGCGCGGCGCCGAAGCCGGTGGTGAACAGCAGCCAGCCCGCCGTCCGCCAGCCGGCGGCGACCAGGTGCGCGCGGCACCGTACCCGCATGGCCTCGTCCCAGGCGGCGGCCTGCCGGCGGGCCACCGCCGCGCCCGCGCCCGCGACCCGGATCTCCTTGCCGCCGGCCGGATCGGTGGCCAGGTCGAACAGGTGCCGCTGCCGGCGGAACGGCTCGGCGGTGGCGAGGTCGGCCCGGATGATCGCGTTGTTCCCCCGCTGGTCGAACCAGAGCGGCACGGCGGCGAAGGCCAGCAGCCACAGCAGCCACGGGTTCACCGTGCCGAGCAGCAGCAGCATGACGGTGAGTTCCAGCACCGCGAAGAGGACACCGTTGGCCGACCAGAGGCTCAGCACGATCTCCCAGCCGGCGTTGCGGACCAGGGTGAGCCGGTCGGCGACGTCGGTGCGCTCCAGGTGTTCCAGGCCGTCGAGCGTGGTGATGTCGCGGTGGATCCGTGGATTGAGGTCGAGGACGGCGACCTTGCCGATGAGGATCCCGGCGGTGTGCGAGTCCAACGCGCCGAGCACGATCCCCGCCGCCCCGGCCAGCCCGGCGCCGGCCGCACCGGCGACCGCGCTGCCGACGTCACCACGGATCATCGCGTCCACGGCGACCCGCAGGGCCAGGGCGCCACCGACGACGGCGGCGGCCATCCCGGCCGGGATGACGAACTGCATCGCGGTGAGGACCGGGGCCCGGCGCCAGGACAGGACCAGCAGGTCGACCCAGAGCAGCAGGTACCGCCGGTACCGGTGGGTGGGGTGCGCGGCGGTCCGGGCGTCGTCGGCCGGCGGGTGGCCGCTCACCCGTGCCCCCCACCGGTCGGTACGCCGGGCGGGGTGGCCTGCGCGTCGACGGCGAACCGGCGGGCCTGGATGGCGAACAGGTCGGCGTACCGGCCGCCGTGGGCGATCAACTCGTCGTGGTCGCCGGTCTCGGTGATCCGGCCGCCGTCGAGCAGCACGATCCGGTCGGCCTGACGGACCGTGGAGAGGCGGTGGGAGATCAGCACCACGCTCGCCCCGCCCCGGTTCGCGGCCAGCCGGTGGAAGACCTCGAACTCGGTACGGACGTCCAGGTGCGCGGTCGGCTCGTCGAGCACCAGCAGGTCGGCCCCCATCCGGAGGGCGTAGTGCGCGCGGGCCAGCACGACCTGCTGCCACTGGCCACCGGACAGGTCCACCCCGCCGGTCGCGGTCCGGGCCAGCGGGGTGTCCCAGCCCGCCGGTAGCCGCTCCAGCACCGGCGCGAGCCCGGCGTCGTCGGCGGCGGCGGCGAGGGCGGCCGGATCCGGCGGGAGGTCACCCCGACCGAGGACGACGTTGTCCCGGGCGGGGAGGTGGTACCGGACGAAGTCCTGGAAGACGATGGCCAGCCGGCGTCGCCAGGCCGTGGCCCCGAGCGTCGCGACGTCCACGCCGTCGGCGGTGATCCGGCCCTCGTCCGGTTCGTAGAGCCCGGCGAGGAGCTTGATCAGGGTGGACTTGCCGGCGCCGTTGAGGCCGACCACGGCGAGCAGCTCACCGGGGCGGATCTCCAGGTCCAGGCGGTCGAGGACCGGCCGCCCGGTGCCCGGGTAGCGGAACGAGACCTGCTCGAACCGGACCAGCGCCGGCCCGGTCCGGCGCACCGGCTGGCCGGCGCGGGCGGTGCCGTCCGCACCGCTCGCCGGGGCCGTGCCGTGGCGGGCGGTACCGGTGGAGTCCGGGTCGGCGGCCGCTCGGGAGGTCGCGGACGGGGTCGGGGCGGGCAGCCGGTCGGCGAGGTCGACCGTGGCGCGCAGGCAGCCGGCGGCGGAGACGGCCACCCGCAGGTCCTCGCTCCAGCCCAGCGCCTGGAAGATGGCCACGCCGCTGGCCAGGACCGCCGTGGCGGCGACGACCCGGTCCGCGCCCGCGCCGGCCGCGCCGGCCGCGACCACCGCGTAGCCGGCGACCAGGGGCACGCCGACCAGCAGGAGTTGACCGGCCTCGCGGGGCATCGCCCGGGTCAGCGACGCCCAGACGGGGGCGTCCATGGCCAGGGCGTGCCGCTGGATCCGTGCGGTCAGCCAGCCCCCGAGGTCGTACACACGGATGTCCTTGCCCTCGGCCGGTGAGGTCGCCGCGTGCTGCCACCGCTGGTTGCGGGCGCCGTCGACGGTCCCGGCCCGCCAGGTGGCGATGCCCCGCGCCGCGTCGCGCTGCCGGATCACGCCGTTGACCAGGGCGGGCAGCAGCAGCGCCGGGACCAGCCAGCCGGCGTAGCGGGCCAGCACCAGGCAGGCGCCGGCCACCCCGATCAGGCTGGCGGCCAGCCGGAGGCCGGCGACCGCGCCCGCGCCGGGGGTGTGCTCGGTCCAGTTCTCCGGGTCGGCGCGGGAGGCCCGGATCAGGGCCCGGACCTGCGGGTCCTCCAGCGGCGCGATGCTCGTCCCGGCGGCGGACAGGCCGGCGACGCGGGCCCGGTGGGCGCCGTCGACGCGGGCCGTGGCCAGGAACGCCAGCGGTGCCGCCACGGTGTCCACGACGTGGCCGAGCAGCAGCACCAGGACGAAGACGAGCAGCGGCAGCACCATCACCGACAGCGGCGCGTCGGTGGGGACGGCGGCCTGGATCCGGCCGACCAGGTGCGCCATCGCGACCGCGCTGGCCGGCGGCAGCAGGGCGCCGAGGACGAGCAGCAGGGCCAGGGCGGCCGTGAGCGGGGTCCGGGCCGCGCGGAGCGCGCCGGCCAGCAGCCGGACGTCGGTCAGGAACGCCACCGGTGCCTCCTCGTCGGGTGGTGGACGGGACCGGCCGTGGTGGTGGGCCGGCGGGTGGGTCCGCCCGGACCGGCGCACCGGCGCCCCGGGACGCCGCCCGGGACGGTCGGGGCGGCGACGGTGGTCGAGGCCGGGACGGCGTGCGGGGTCGGGACGGTGGTCGGGACGGTCACGGTCGGGGTGGTCCCTGCTCGGCCCACGACCACGCCTGCCGGGGGTCGCGGCGCCACGGGTCGAAGGACTCCAGCCACCAGGTGGCGCCGACGGCCCGGTACCCGGCGGCCAGGTCACGGGCGCGCGGCAGGTCGTCGGGCGGCAGCCGGCCGGGCACCGCCACCGTCCAGCCGACCGGCCGCGACGGCGCGGCGACCGGAGGCAGGTCCGCGGTAGCCGGCACGGCGGCGGTAGCCGGCACGGCGGCGGTAGCCGGCACGGCAGCGGCCGGACGCCCGGTGGCGGCCAGGACGGCGGCGAGTTCCGCCCGGTCCGGTCCGCGCAGCCCGCCGCCGGGCTCCCGGACCATCGGGACCACGCCGTCCCAGCGGGCCGCCCGGGCCAGTGGGGCGCGGCTGCGGGCCGGCCAGGTGGCGGCGACCCAGACCGGGATCCGGGGACGCTGCACCGGCGGTGGCAGGAACGTGACCCGGTCCAGCCGTACCCGGTCGCCGTGGTGGCTGATCTCCTCGCCGCTCCACAGCCGCTCCAGGACCGCGAGCGACTCGTCGACCTGCCGGGCCCTGGTGGCGAGGTCCGGGTCGAGGCCGAAGGCGGCGAAGTCGGTGTCGGCGCTGGCGCCGAGGCCCACGCCGAGGACCAGCCGGCCACCGGAGAGGTGGTCGAGGGTGGCGGTCTCGCGGGCGACCTTCCAGGGGTGCCGCTGGGCCAGGGGGGTGACCACGGGGCCGCTGCGGATCCGTCGGGTGCCGGTCAGCATCGCCGTGACGGCCGTCCAGGTGTCGACCAGCGGCAGCCGGGTCGCCCGGTCGAGCAGCAGGTGGTCCCAGAGGAACACCCCGTCCCACCCGGAGTCCTCGGCGGCGCGGGCGAGCTGCAGCAACCGGAGCGGGTCGGCGTAGTAGCCGGCGTTGGGCAGCAGCAGGCCGAACCGGAGCCCGCCGCCGGTCGGCTCGCCCGCCGGCGGCGGGCCGGCGGCGGTCACCGGGCGTCCCGCCGGGGCGCGGGAGGGCCGGCCGCGAGGATCCGCCGGGCGGCCTCCTGACCGGAGCGGACCGCGCCTTCGAGGTGGCCGTAGAACAGCGGGCTGCGTTCCGTCCCGGCCCAGTGGACCGGCCCGACCGTGGTCACCGGCCGGTCGGGGGCGGCCGGCGACCACGGCGGGCCCTCGGTGGTCCACCACCCGGGTTCGGGGACGGCCGCGTAGCAGCCCTCGACGGTCGGCTCGGCCTGCCAGTCCCGGTCGAGCAGGGCCAGTGGCGTCCGGGCGGCCGGCCCGAACCAGCCGGCCAAACGGTCGAGGACGGCCGCCCGGCGGGCGGCGGCGGACAGGGCGGCGTACTGGCGGGCGTCCGGGCCGGTGACGAAGCCGACGAGCACGCCGAGCCCGTCCCGGCCGGCCGAGTCGTCCACCACGTACCGCAGCGGGCCGGTGCCGGCGGTGACCCAGCCGGACAGTCCGGCGTCGGTCCAGAACGGACGCTCGTAGACCAGGTGCAGTTTCACGGCGGCGCCCCGGGTCCGGGGCGGTCCCGGGGGCGGGCTCACCCCCGGCAGGCGCAGCCGGATCCGGGTCGCCGGGCCCGGGGGCACCGCCACGACCACCTGGGCGCAGCGGACGACCAGACCGGGGCCGACGACCCGGACCAGACCCCGGCCCGTGCCGGTGCCGGACTGGTCGGGGTACAGGTCGGTGACCGGGGTGCCGAGCCGGACCGGTCGGGGCAGCGCCGCCGCCATCCGGTCGGCCAGCGACTGTGCGCCGCCGGTGAACCGGTCCTGCTGGGCGCCGCCGGCGAACGCCGTCAGGTAGTGCGTCCCGCCGCCGGAGGCCAGGTAGAACAGCAGGTGCAGCAGGCCGACCTCGGCCGGGTCGGCGGCGAGCATCTGCCGGACCAGCAGGTCGAGCAGCAGCCGGGCGTCCGGGTGGGTGAGGGTCCGGGCGGCCCAGGCCGCGACGGTCAGCCGGTCCCACCCGGCGGCGCCCGGGGCGGCACCGGGGTCGGCCGGCGGGACGGTGGCGGCGAGGTCGTCGAGCCGGTCCAGCAGGTCGCCGACGGCGAGGGCGTTGAAGGCCGGCCGGGTACCGTCGGACCGCAGCGGGCCGGCCCCGAGGTCGACCAGGGTCGCCCCGGCCGCGGCGGTCGGGGTCAGCGTCAGCCCGAACCGGGCCGCCAGGTCACGGACCCGCGTGTGGCGGGTACCGACGTAGGCGCCGCCGGCGTCCAGGGCCTGCCCGTACCGGTGGTGGCTGACGGTCCGGCCACCCACCCGGTCGAGCGCCTCGACGACCTGGACCCGCCGGCCGGCCGCCACCAGGTCGGTGGCGGCGGCCAACCCCGCGAGGCCGGAACCGACCACCACCACGTCCACCGTCACCGGATCGGCGGCGGACGGCCGGTCGCCGGTCACCGGGCCGGCCCCGGGTCGGTACCGGTCGGCCCGGCACCCCGGTACGCCTCGGCGAGCCGGGCCAGGAAGGTGTGCAGCAGGTCCTCCTGCGGGGCGAGCGGCCCGGGGCGGTACCCACCGCCGGAGACGCCCCGCTGCACCGACTCGCAGGCCGCCCAGTCCTGCTGGTTCGTGGTGTGCCAGAAGGACACCGCGTAGCCGGGGTCGGTGCCGGCGTCGACCAGCTCCGCCGCGAGGAGCCACTCGCACTCGACCCTCGTCCGGTCCGCCGCGAGCGGAACCAGCCGGTGGGTGACCAGGTGGTCGGGGGTCGCGGTGACGAAGAGGCCCGGCGGCAGCAGGTGGTAGCGGACCTGGCGGACGGCGTCCTCGTCGAGGTCCGGGAACGTCCAGTCCGGGCCGGCGCCGTCCAGCGACATCGTGGCGGCGGAGTTGCGCAGGTCCAGGTGGCCGCCGAGCCAGGCGCCGGTGGCGGGGAAGCTCTCCCCGCCGTCGGTACGCTGCACCCGGCTCAGCTCCGGATGGGTGCTGGGGCAGTGGTAGCACTCCAGGTAGTTCTCCACGACCAGCTTCCAGTTCGCCGCCACGTCGTACGCCTGCGTGGCGACCACCCGCAGGGTGTCGGGCCGGTACGGCGCGAGCACGGCGTCGAGGTCGCCGACCACCTCGGCCAGCGGCGGCGCGTCGCCGGAGAGGTCGACGAAGAGCCAGCCCCGCCACTGCGCCGAGCGGACCGGCAGCAGGTCCAGGTCCGCGTCCGGCGGCGGGTCGAACCGGGGCGCGTGCCGCAGGCTGCCGTCCAGCCGGTAGACCCAGGCGTGGTAGGCGCACCAGACGGTCGAGCGGCGGACCGTGCAGCCCCGGCCGACCAGTTCGTGGCCCCGGTGCCGGCAGGTGTTGCGGAAGGTCCGCAGGGCGCCGGTGGCGTCGCGGACGGCGAGCACGCCGGCGCCGGCCACGTCCAGCCCGGCCTGCTCGCCCGGCGCGGCGAGCCGGTCGACCCGGCCGAGGCAGACCCAGCCCCGCCGCCAGAACCGCTCCTGCTCCCAGGCGAAGACCCGGTCGCTGGTGTACGCCTCGGCGGGCAGCCCCCGGGCCCGGCCGGGTGGCTGGAGCGTCGCCGCCACCGCCTCGGGGGGCAGCGGCGGACCCCCGGCCGGCCCGGCGGGATCGGGTGTGGACGGTGACGCGACCGTCCGGTCCGGACCGGTCCCGGTGCCCGCGTCGGTGGTCGTCCCCGGCTCCTCGGGGCAGCCCTGGGTCATCCTCGGCTCCTCGGGTCCGGCCCCGGCCGTCGTCGGACCCGGCCGGCCGGTCGTGGCATGATCGTGCGGTGAGCGCGGGTGCGGAGATCCGGCGGGCGCCGCTCGGCGGTGCGCAACAGTTCGAGTGGTGGAAGCTGCTCACCGGTGACTGCAACGCCGTCACCGTCGAGTACCGTCCCGAGCCGCCGATTCCGTACCTCCGGGCGCTGGCGGCGCTGCGCGGGCTGCTCGCCCGGCACGAGGCGCTGCGGACCACCTTCCAGCTCGACGACGCGGGGACGCCGGTGCAGGTGGTGCACGCCCCCGGCGAGCCGTCGGTCCGGTTCTGCGACGCGGAGTCCGACGCCGGCCGGGCGGCGTTCCGACGGACGCTGACCGAGCCGCCGTTCACCGCGACCGACACCGAGCTGGTCCGCTTCGGCGTGGTCTGCTGGGACGAGCTCGTCGTGGAGCTGCTGGTCGTGGTCAGCCACGCGGTCTTCGACGGGCACAGCCAACGGCTCGTGCGGGCCGAGCTGGTCGAGGCGTGCGGCGCCGACGCGCCGCCCGGCCCCGCCCGACCCGCTGTGGAACGACCCGCTGTGGAACGACCCGCTGTGGAACGGCCCGCTGTGGAACGGCCCGACCGGGCCGGGGACGTCGGCCACCAGCCCGTCGACTCGGCCCGGGCCGAGGTCTCCGGCGAGCTGGTGCCGGGCCGCGAGGCCGCGGAACGGTTCTGGCGGGAGGAGGTACGCCACCTGCCCGCCCGGCTGTTCGTGCCGTCCCGGCCGGGGGTGTTCCAGCGGTACGGCGCGTCGTACCGTTCCGCCGCCCTCGCGCCGGCGCTGGTGCTCGCCGCCCGCCGGCACCGGACCACCCCCACGGTGGTGTACTCGGCGCTGGTGCACGCCCTGCTGGCGATCATGTCCGGGGAACCGGCGACCGTGGTGCGCAACCACTTCGCCGGGCGTACCACCGGGGAACGCGGCACGGTCGGCTGCTACCACTGCATCCTCCCCACCACCGTCGACGTCTCGGACAATCCGTCCGTGGGCACGCTGATCGAGCGGGTACGGGTGCGGATGTTCCGGGTGCAGAGCCGGTACCGGGTGGGTCAGCTCACGTTGCGCGAGACGCTGGCCGCCGAGGAGCGGCGACGCGGGGTCCCCTTCGCGGCCGGCACGACGGTCAACTTCGACCACAGCCCGGAGCTGACCGAGCTGCTGGGGCGCGACGACCGGGAGCTGACCGACCTGCTGGCCACCTCCGGTGAGCTGGAGCTGGCGATGGGGCGCAACGAGGTCACCCCGGACCGGGACGGCTTCGACGCGTACCTGATGACCACCGTCGAGCCCGCTGCGGCGTGGGTCCTGGCCAGCTTCAACAGCATGGTCCTCGACCCGGGGCAGATGCGGGCGCTGCTGGCCGGCCCGGAGCGGATCCTGCGGGCGCACCTCGCCGGCCCGGACCTGACCCTCGACCAGGTGGCCGCCCGACTCGGCGGTGACCTCGGCGACCCGGTACGGGTGGGCCTGCGCCCCGACGAGGAGCTGGACCCGCCGCCGGCCCACGACGGCGGGGCCCCGGTGGCCCCGGCGCTGGCGGCGCTGCGCGGCGCGGTGGCGCGGCTGCACGGGGGCGACGACGTCGATCCGGACCGGTGCTACCTGGCGCTCGGCGGCCGGTTGCTGCTGGTGCCGGCGGTGCTCGCCCGGCTCGCCGGGGCCGGCTGGACCGGACTGGCGCCCGACGACTTCGCCCGGCCGGAGTCGCTGACCCGGCTGGCGGGGCGGCTGCGCCGGGCCGGGTGACCCGCTCATCCCGGCGTGCCGGACGCGTCGAGCCGGGCGGCCAGCTCGCGGAAGTCCCGGGCCTCGAAGAACACCGTAACGTCGAGGTCGACGCCGAGCCGGGCCTCCAGCCGCAGGAACAGGTCGATGGCGGTCATCGAGTCGCCGCCGATCTCGAAGAAGTTGTCCTCGGCGGCGGTACGGCGGCCGAGCACCTGGGCGCAGACCGCGAGGATCTCCGCCAGGTGCCGGGGGGTCGGCTCAGCCATGGCGCGGCTCCGTCGCGTCGTCGGTCCGCCGGGCCGGGGTGAGCAGGGCGGTCAGGCCCCGGGGTGTCCGCCACTCGAACAGGTCGACGAAGGTGAGTTCGACGTCGAACCGGCGGTAGAGGCGGGAGATGAGCCGGGCGGCGAGCAGCGAGTCGCCACCGGCGTCGAAGAAGTCGTCGTCCGGCCCGTGCGCCCGGTCGAGGACCCGGCCGAAGATCGACGCGACCTCGGCGACGACGGCGTCACCGCTGTTCTCCGTCGCCCCGCCGTCGCCCCTCGCCCCGCCACCGCCCGCCGCGCCGACGCCCTCCGACGCCGCGCCGTCGCCCGCCGTGCCGGTGCCGTCGGGCGCGTCGACCGGGCGGGTGCGGTCCGCCGCCGTGAGGGCGGCGTGGTCGACCTTGCCGTTGGGCAGCAGCGGCAGGGCGGCCCGCACGGACCAGCGGGTCGGCACCAGGTGCCCGGGGAGCCGCTCGCGCAGCCAGCCGGTCAGCTCGGGGCCGGTCACGGTCGCGCCGGCCCGGGGTACGACCGCGGCGGCGAGGTGCCGGCCGCCGGCCGCCGCGTCGACCCCGTACGCCGCCGCGGCGACCAGCGCCGGGTGGCCGAGCAGGGCACGCTCCACCGCCTCCGGCTCGACCCGGTGGCCGCGTACCTTGAGCTGCCGGTCCACCCGGCCGACGTAGCCGAGCTGACCGTCCGGGCCGGTGGTCACCAGGTCACCGGTGCGGAACATCCGCTCGTCGCCGGCACCGGGTACCGGACCGAACCGCTGCGCCGTGGCCTCCGGCTGGGCCTGGTAGCCGAGGCTGAGCGACGGCCCGCCGACGTACAGCTCGGCGATGGGGGAGCCGGGCGCCGTCGGGACCAGGAGCTGGCGGACGTGGGGCAGCGGCCGACCGATCGGTACCGGCATGCCGTCGGGCAGCCCGCGCCCGGCGGCGCCGCCCAGCTCGGCCTGGTGGGTGACCAGCACCGTCTCGGTCTGGCCGTACGTGTTGACCAGCCGGACCCGGTCGGGCACCAGCGCGCACCAGGTGCGTACCGGTCCGGCGGCCACCTCCTCGCCGCCGATGACGACCAGGCGCAGCGACGGTGGCAGCGGCCGGCCGGTCAGCCGGAGGAACTCCACCACCTCGTACCAGAAGGAGGTGGGCAGGTCGACGACGGTGACCGCGTGGTCCGCGACCGCGGCGAGCAGCCCGGCCACCGTGCCGTCCGTGGCCCGCCGGTCGATGACCAGGGTCGCCCCGCCGAGCAGGCTGGAGTAGGTCTCCTCGCCGCTGGTGTCCCAGGTCAGCGCGGCGAAGCTGAGCATCCGGTCGCCGGGGGTGATCCGCCACGCCTCGACCAGCGCGGTGGCCGCCGTCGCCAGGGCCCGGTGGCCGACCAGGACCCCTTTGGCGGCGCCGGTGGAGCCGGAGGTGTGGATGACGTAGGCGAGCGGGTCGCCGGTCGGAGGGTCGACGATCGGGTCCGGCGCGCCGGCCGGGTCGGGGGCGAGGGTCGGGGTGGGCTCGATGGTCCGTACCGGCAGTCCGGCGGCGACGGCCGGGGGCAGCGGGGCGGCGAGCAGGAGCCGGCGCAGGCCGCAGCCGCGCACGATGTCGTGCAGGCGGTGCGGCGGGTCGGTGGGGTCCAGCGGGACGTACGCCGCGCCGGCCCGCAGCACGGCGAGGAGCGCGCCGATCCCGGCGGCCGAACGGCGGACCGTCACACCGACCGGCTCGCCGGTGCGGACGCCGTCGCGCAGCAGGGCGGCGGCCATCGCCTCGACGTCCCGCCAGAGGGTGCGGTAGCTGGTGACCGTGCCGTCCTCGATCAGCGCGGCGGCCTCCGGGGTGCGGGCCGCGACCTGCTCCAGCAGGGCGATGACCGAGGCGGCCGGCGGTGGGGCGGGGGCCGCCACGCGGACCGGGGCCTGGGGGGTGGGCATCGGACTCCTTCCCGCCGCCGGGCGCGAGGGGTGGTGGGGCCATGCGGGGTGGGGCGGTCGGCCGACTCGTCGCCGGCTGCTCTGCCGGGGCGGGCGTCGAAGCGCTTCGACCAGCGAGAACCTAGCCCTTCGTCGGCCGGCCGGTCAATGGCGTCGAGGCCGGTGGCGGCGTTCGTCCGATTTGGACACCGGGACCGCCGCCCGCCCCGGGCGGCCCGGTGTTCACCCGGGGCGGACGGCGGCGAGGGCTCATCCCGGGCGGACGGTGGCGTCGAGCTGTTCGACCACCCGCCGTTCGGCGGCGGCGATCAGTCGGACCAGTTTCGGGACCTGGTGCAGGCCCCGGGCGACGAGGTCGGCGGCGGCCGGGTCCGTCACCGGGGCGGGCCCGCCGGCGAGCCAGAGCGAGGCGGCGACGTCCCACTGTCGGGACACCGCGCGCAGCCGGTCGGCGCACTCGGCCAGCGCGGGGTGCCCCAGCGCGGCGACCCGGGACAGCCAGAGCGCGTGCCCCCGGCGCAGCGCGCCGACGTCGGTGAAGCTGCTCACCGGCAACTCCCGCCGCCGGCCCGGGTCGGCCCGGAAGCCCGGCCCGGCCAGCCACTCCGCCAGCCGGTCGGCGACCAGCCCGATCGCGGCCACCCCGTGCCGGCCGGCCGGGTCGAGCATCGCCGCGACGTTGCGCCGGACCTGGTCCCGCCAGGTGGCGGCCAGCCAGCCGGCCACCGCGTCGGCCGCGCCGGGCGCCACGGCCAGCTCCACCGTGCGGTACCGGGCGGCGCCCAGGTGCGGCGAGTCGGCCCAGCGGGCGAACCGGTCCGGCGCGACCCGGCCGCTGAACCGGGACCGGGGGAAGGCGTCCAGCACCTCGACGCCGTCGCCGCCGGCGGCGGTGACCACCAGGTGGTGCGGCACGTGGGCCCGCCCGTGGAACGGGGCCGGCTCGTAGCCGTACTGGTCGACGGTGACGGCGACCGCCCGCCCGCCCCGGGTCCGGTCGCGCAGGTGCCGGTGCAGCCCGGGCAGGTCGACGGCCCGGTGCTCGGCCAGCCCGATGCCGGTGCCGGTCGGGCCGGTGGCCGGGGGCAGCGGGCCGCCGGTCCGGTACGCCGGGGACAGCCCGTCGGCGACGCCCCGGTCCACCTCCACCTCGAAGGCGAGGTCGCCGAGGAGCAGGTCCTCGGGGTGGGCGACGCCGGCCAGCCGCAGCAGCGTGCCGAGCGCGGTGTCCTGGCAGTCGCCGTGCGCGAAACCCGGATCGTCGGCGACCGCGTCACCGGTGGGCGGCCCGGGGGGATGCCGCATCGGGTCTCCTCGCTCCGCCGGGCCGGGCGCGGGCGGGGACGCCCACGTCGCCGGCCGGTGCGGCCGTCGGGTCCACCGTGGTCGGTGGGGTTCGGCGACCACCATCCCGCAGCCGGCGGCCCGGGGGAATCGGCCACTTCGTCCGCCGGGTCGGCCGGGGGGACCGGATGGACGCGCGACGAGGCGGCGGCTGCTCGCCCGGCCGGGTGGTCCCGCCCGGACCCGCCGGGCGGGACCACCCGGCGCACGGCCGGCCCGGTCGGCGGGCGGGTGGAGCCCCTGCCGTCGGGCCGGTGGGTAACCGCCTGCTGGGACTCGCCGACCTCAGCGTCCGGCTGCCCGCCGGCCGGCAGGCGCGGCCACGCCGCAAGTCCGTTCCAGATGTCTGTCCAGGGCGTCGCGGACGGCTTCGGCGGCTTTGACCCATGCGAGGCATTCCGGGTGCCGGGCCCCGGCGACGGGGGAGTCGGGGGCGGTCGCCGCCGGGCCGGGCGGCGTCGGCTCCTCGGCGAGGGCCGGGGCCGTGCCACCGAAGCGGGCGACCCACTGCGCGGCCTGGTCGCGCCAGGTGGGCCCGGCGGGGGTGAAGTGGACGTGGAAGCGCGGGTGGCGGGCCAGCCAGGCCCGGACCGGCGCGGTGTCGTGCAGGGCCACGTTGTCGCTGATGACGTGGACGTCCAGGTCGGCGGGGACGGCCCGGTCGACGGCGCGCAGGAAGCGGCGGTACGCGCAGCCCCGGGCCCGGCGGTCCGGTTCGCCGGCCCCGGCGGCGCCGACGACGTCCGGCGGTGCCGGCGGGTCGGCCGTGCCCGGGGAGGGCAGGCACGGATCCGGGCCGCCCGGCGGTGCGGGCGCCGGGGCGGCGGCCGGCCGGTTCTCGTCCGTGCACAGCGCCACCGCCCGCTCCGGCAGGTGCTCGTAGAGGCCGACCACGTCGACGACCCGCGCCACGAACCGCGGGTCGGTGGCCAGCCGGAGGCCGTCCTGCAGGTGCGGCCGGAGGTCGAACCGACGCCAGATCCGCCCGACCGTCGAGGCGGACAGCCCGCTGTGCGCGGCCATCGCGGCCCGGGACCAGCGCCGGATCCGGTCCGGTGGCGCGTCCAGGGTGGCGCTGACCACCTGACGCACCCGGTCCTGCCCGACCGTCGCCGGCCGCCCGGTCCGGGGCGCGTCGGCCAGGCCGGGCATCCGGTGGGCCACGAACCGCGAGCGCCACTTGCCGACGGTCGGTGGCGAGACGCCGAACCGTGCCGCGACCTCGGCGTTGGTGGCGCCGTCGGCGCAGGCGAGCACGATCCGGCAGCGCAGCGCGTACGCCTGGGTGGAACTCGCCGCCCGCGCGCCCCGGCCGAGCTGGACCCGTTCCTCGTCGCTGAGAGTCAATGCGGCCTTCGGTCGACCCTTCCCCATGGCGCGCATGATACATGTACATGAACGAATTTATGGCGCGGATTGTCGGGTTGTTTGCGGCCGGGAATTGAATCACCGAACCGTTCTGGACAGCCCCTGACGTCGTCGGTATGGTCCCGACGAGTCCCGACGCCACGGAAAACGTTCGCCGCCGCCGGTCGCGGTGGCCCGTGGAAATGACCTGACAGGGAGCCGGCTGTAGTGACCACCAACGATCTCGATTCGCAGATGGCTGCCATCTGCGCCGACGTGCTGGACCGGTCCACGCTCGGGACGGACGACGACCTCATCGCCCTGGGCATGGACTCGGTGGCCGCCGTGGAGATCGTGACCCGCGTCGAGACGGCCTACGGGGTCGACGTCGTCGACGTCATCTTCGACAACCCCACGGTGACCCGCCTCTGCGACGTGGTGCGGGGGGCCGCTCCCGGTGGCGCGACCGATGCCTAGTCCACTGGCCGCGCCGGACCTGACGGTCACCACGAACCTGCTCGACCTCGTCTCGGCCGCCGCCGACCGGTACGGCGACCGGCCGTACCTGGTCCCGGCCGAGCCCGGCGGCCGGACCGTGAGCTTCGCCGACGTGCTGACCTTCACCAGGGGCTGCGCCGCCCTGCTCGACGAGCACGAGGTGCCGCCGGGGGCCCGGGTGGCGACGGTCCTGCACAACTCCTCGCTCGCCGCCGCGCTGTTCGTCGGCGTGATCGCCGCCCAGCGGATGCTCGTGCCGCTGAACCCGAAGTCGGGTCCGGGCGAGCTGGAGGCACTGCTCGCGCACGCCGGGCCGGCGCTGGTGATCGGGCCCGCCGCGACCGCCGCCAAGGTGGGGCGGGACCTGCCCTGGCTGACCGTGGACGACGGGGAGGCCTTCCTCGCCGACGTCCTCGCGCGCGGCGCGGCGTACCGGGGGGAGCTGGCCCCGGCCGACGACGACGGGACGTCGGACGCGGAGATCGTCTACACCTCCGGCTCGACCGGCGTGCCCAAGGGCGTGGTGCTGTCGCACCGCAGCCTGCTCGCCAACTCGCTGGCCATGGTGGAGTGGGCCGACGCCGGCCCGGACGACGTCTTCCTCAACGTCATCCCGATGTTCCACGCCGGCGGGCAGGGTTTCCCGACGCTGACCCCGCTGTGGTCCGGCGGGCGGTCGGTGTGTGTGCGCTCCGAGACGGCGCTGGTGCGGTTCTGGGCCTACGTGGACCGGCACCGGCCGACCTGGACGCTGGTGGTCAACGCGTACCTGGCCAACCTGGCGGACCGCCCGCAGCGGCCGGCCGCCGGCAGTCTCAAGGGTGTGCTGGCCGGTGGTTCGGCGTTGAGCCCGGAGCTGATCCACCGCTTCGAGGGCACCTTCGGCATTCCGGTGCACCAGGTGTACGGGATGACCGAGATGACCTCGCTGACCACGGTGGAGCCGCGCGACCGGGCGCCGGGACAGCGGCGGACCGCCGGCTCGCCGGTGCCGTTCGCCCGGGTCCGGGTCGTCGGCCCGGACGGGCGGGACCTTCCGGCGGGCGAGAACGGCGAGGTCCTGCTGAGCGGGCCGAGCATCTTCACCCGGTACGAGGACGCGCCGGAGCTGACCGCGAAGCGGCTGGACGGCGGGTGGGTGCGCAGCGGCGACCTGGGGCACCTCGACGAGCGGGGCGAGCTGACCATCGTCGACCGGATGGACAGCATGGTGATCGTCAACGGGGAGAACGTCTACCCCGCCGAGATCGAGAACGTCGTGCCGCACCTGGCCGGCGTCGAGGACGGGGTCGTCGCGGCGCTGCCGCACCCGGTGACCGGGGTGGAGCTGATCCTCGTGTACACCCTGCTGCCCGGCGCCGTCGCCGACGACGACGCCTGGCGCGCGACGCTGCTGGCGCACCTGAGCCCCTTCAAGGTGCCGCGCCGGTTCGTCGCGTTGACGCAGCTCGGGGTGGACGGCTTCCCCCGGACGCCGCTGGGCAAGATCCAGAGACCGGACGTGCAGCGTCTGGCGGTCGAGCGCCTGGTGTGAGCTGATTCGGGCGAGGTGCGGGGAAACGGGGGCGGTGTCGTGACAGACGTCGACGAGAGAAATGTGCGCCGGTGCGCACCGGGATGACATTTCCCGGCGGGCACTGACCCGGTAGTGAAAACTTTTTCCAGGATGTGGCCGCGTGTCGGTGGAAGCGCTCCCAACCATTTGTCCGAATCGGGTGCCCGGTGGTCCCGCCGTAACGGCCCGACGGGACGCCGGCCCATTCGCCGACACCATTCGTGGCCGTTGTCGACAGGAGGTGGTCAGTCATGACAGTCGAGATCCTCGATGACGAGGAAGTGGTGGTCCGTACCCCCGAAGAGCTGAAGCGGATGCCCCGGGCGTACCAGAAGGCGTTGATCAGCCAGATCATGATCAACACGGAGGGTGAGCTCTCCGGTGGGGACGACTACACCATGATGTTCCTGCCCATGGCGCCCAACGCCGAGGAACGTCAGGTGTGTGCCGAGCGGGCCGCCGAGGAGTACGACCACTACAAGATCGGCAAGCGGGTGCTCGCCGAGATCGGCATCGACACCTCCTACATGGAGGAGCAGACGATCGAGGAGCGGCGGCTCTTCTCCGACAAGCGGCTGCACCAGTGCACCACCTGGGCCGAGCGCGGGATCTACTCCTACATCGGCGAGGAGAGCGCGCTGCTGATGATCCGCGAGTTCGCCGAGGGCAGCTACAAGCCGTGGGCCGACGCCGTGCGCACCATCATCCTCGACGAGAAGATCCACATCGCGCACGGCGCGCGGGTGTGCCGCAACCTGGCGGTCACCGAGGAGGGGCGCGAGCAGCTCCAGGCGGCCCTGGACCGGCTCTGGCCGGTCTTCAAGGACCTCTTCGGCACCCCCGACTCGGAACGCTCCAAGCGGGCGGTCCGCTGGGGGCTGCGTCAGACCAACAACCGGGAGGCCCTGGAGAAGTGGCTCGCCACGGTCACCCCCCGGATCCACGCGCTCGGGCTCGTCGTACCGAGCTGACGATCGAAGGGAGAACGGCGCCATGCCCACCCCCGTAGCGATCAACCCCCGGCCCCCGTCCCGCAAGGAGGCCAAGGCCCGCCTCCAGTCGCTGCTCGCCGGCCGACCCGACCTGGCCGGCCGGCTGGCCGCCGTCCGCGACATGGGCCTGCGGGTCACCGCCTGCGAGGTCCACCTCACCACCACCTGCAACATCCGGTGCAAGGGCTGCTGGTACTTCGAGGGCGGCTTCGACGCGGCGGTCCCGGAGACCTCCGACCCCGTGGTGATCTCCGAGTTCGTGGACCGGCTCGTCACCCGGGGCGTCACCCAGGCGACCCTGATCGGCGGCGAGCCGACCCTGGTGCTCAAGCGGGTGGTGCCGTTCGTCGAGCGGCTGCCCTACGTCACCATCTCGACCAACGGCATCCGGCCGCTGCCGAAGGCCGGGTTCGAGAAGGTCGCGGTGGCGATCAGCCTCTTCGGCGGCGGCTCGCTGGACGACTCCCTGCGCGGGTACCGCCCGAACGGCTCGGCCTTCACCGGGCTCTTCGAGACCGCGCTCGGGCACTACCGCAACGACCCACGGGTGATCTTCGTCTACGCGCTGTCGGAGGAGGGCCTGCAGTACGTCGAGCCGACGGTGCGCGCCATCCAGGACAACGGCAACCAGGTCACCTTCAACTTCTACTCCGACCACGGCAGCGACCACGCGCTGCGCATCGACAACGAGCAGCGTACCCTCGCCGAGGCGCTGCGGATCAAGCAGAAGTACCCGGACACCGTGGTCAGCCACCCGTACTTCATCGAGACCCTGATCACCGGGCGCGGCCACTGGGGTGGACAGTTCGGGTACGACGTCTGCCCGAGCATCAGCGTCGACCACCCCGACCACGCCGACCGGATCCGCAACGGCAACCCCGTCCTGGACGGCTTCGCGGTCTACGGCGCCGACTACCAGACCCTGCAGTTCTGCTGCACCTCCGGCAACTGCGCGGACTGCCGCGACAGCCAGGGCGTCTACAGCTGGCTGCTGGTCAGCATGAACCGGTTCCTCGACGACGTGGACCGGCTGGAGACCTGGCTGGACCTGGCCGAGAGCTACTGGCGCCAGTGGTACTGGGCCCAGCAGCACTCGCCGCACTTCGCCCGCCGCGCCCCGCTGGCCGCGTAGCCACCCACCCCGACCGAAGGAGTGTGCCGCATGTCTTCCCCCTCTTCCCCGATCACCGCCGCCGTCGTCGAGGAGCGGCTCCGGGCCGAGCTGATCGACCTCGGCGTCGAGGAGGACGCCATCAGCCCGGACGCCAAGTTCGACAAGCTGGAGATCGACTCGCTGGACGTCGCCGACCTGATGGCCATGGTGGTCAAGGAGTTCCAGGTCGAGATCCCGCGCAGCGAACTGGCGGACGTCACCATCGGGCAGCTCGTGGCGCGGATCGTCGCGGGCGCGTCGCATTGACCTCGCTGCTCAGCCTGGCCAAGCGCACCTACCTGGTGACCGGGGTCCTCAACAACGAGTCGATCGCCTGGCACGTCGCGGCGGCGCTCCAGCGGGAGGGCTGCGAGGTCGTGCTGACCTCGTTCGGGCGGGTCGCCCGGATCACCCGGAAGGTGGCCGACCTGCTGCCGACCCGCCCCGAGATCCTCGACCTGGACGTCATGTCCGACGCCAGCGTCGAGGCGCTCGCCGCCGAGGTGCAGGGGCGCTGGGGCCAGCTCGACGGGGTGGTGCACAGCATCGCCGCCGCGCCGCCGGAGGCGCTGGGGCCGGGCTTCGTCGGCGCGCCCGCAGGCGGCGTGCTGGACGGGTTCCGCGCCTCGGCGTACTCGTTCCAGCAGCTCACCACCGCACTCGCGCCGCTGCTCGGCCGCGCCCCGGGCGGCGGCGCGGTGGTCGGGCTGACCGTCGACTCGACCCGCGCCCTGCCCGGCTACGGCTGGATGGGCGTGTACAAGTCGGCCCTGGAGGCGGTCTGCCGGTACCTCGCGCTGCACCTCGGCCCGGCGGGCATCCGGGCCAACCTGGTCGCCGCCGGGCCGGTCGAGACGGTGTCGGCGCGCGGCGTGCGGACCTTCGCCGACCTGGCCGAGCAGTACGAGCGGTGGGCGCCGCTGGGCTGGGACCGCACCGACCCGCAACGGGTGGTGGGCGCGGTCCTGTTCCTGCTGTCGGACCTGTCCCGGTACACCACCGGGCAGGTGGTGCACGCCGACGGCGGGATGCACGCCGTCTTCGGCGGGGTCGGGGTACCCCCGGCGGCGACGACGCCGCCCGCCGAGAACGCGACCGGCTGACCCGGACTGGGGGAGCGAACGTGCGCCTTGTCGTCAAGGGGATGGGCGAACCCCTCGCGGGGGAACTGGACATCCCCGTCTCGAAGTACCACGCCCACCGGGCGCTGATCCTGGCGTCGCTGGCCGACGGGACGAGCCACATCCACGGCGCCTGCGGCGCCGGCCACGTCCGGCACACCATCGGCGCCCTGCGGGACCTCGGCACCTCGGTCACCGTCGACGCCGACACGTTCGTGGTGCGCGGCGGGCGCTACCGGCCGGTCCGCCCCGAGGTCTCCGTCGGCAGCTCCGGTACCACCCTGTACTTCCTGACCGGGCTGACCGCGCTGGCCGGCACCCCGGTCACCATCACCGGCCAGAAGTACTTCCGCCGCCGGCCCATCCGGCCGCTGCTCGACGCCCTGGCCGGTATCGGCGTGCAGATCACCGCCACCGACGGGCTGCTGCCGATCCGGATCCCGGCCCGCCCGCCGACCGGCGGCCGGGTCGAGATCCCCGGCACCCTCTCCCAGTGGATCTCCAGTCTGCTGCTGGTCAGTCCGTTCGCCACCGGCCCGACGGTGGTCGACGTCGTCGGCCCGTTCAACGAACGCTCCTACGTCGACCTGACCATCGCGATGATGCGGCAGTTCGGCCTGCACGTCACCGTCCGCGCCGACGGCCGGCGTTTCGAGATCGACCCCGGCCAGCGGGCCACCCCGGCGGTGGTCCACCTGCCCCCGGACGTCGGCGCGGCGGCCTTCGGCCTGGCGGCGGCCGCCCTGCACCCCTCCGACGTGCTGTTCCGGGGCCTGCCGGCGGTCAGCGCCGGCGACGTCGACCACCCCGAGGCGGACCTGCTGGAGTACCTGCGGGAGATGGGCCTGCCGCTGCGGCGCGACCCGGCCACCGGCTGGGTCCGGGTCCGCCACGACGGCTCCCGGCTCGACCCGGTCCGGGTGGACTGCCGCGCCGTACCCGACATGCTGCCGGTGCTCAGCGTGCTGGGCGCCCACGCCCGGGGCACCACCGTGCTGGAGAACGTGGCCCACGTCCGCCTCAAGGAGTCCGACCGGGTGGCGGCCATGGCGCAGCTCAACCGGATGGGCGGACGGGTACGGCTGGACGGCGACCGGCTGCTCTGCGAGGGCGTGCCGCACCTGCGCGAGGCGGACCTGTCCTCCTTCAACGACCACCGGGTGCTCATGGCGCTGGCGGTGGCCGCCTCCCGGGCCACCGGCGAGAGCCGGCTGACCTACCCGAACGCGCACCGGATCTCGTACCCCCGGTTCCTGGAGCAGATGAACGGGATCGGCATGAACATGGCGGTCGACCGGGCGCCGGTACGGCCGGACCCGCGCCGGGCGGTGCCCACGCCGGGCCGGCTGGCCGCCGTCGGGCTGGGCGACCTGGTCCGCCGGCACGCCCGCGCGCGGCCCGACCAGCACGCCGTCATCGAGGCGGCCTCGCCCGGCCGCCCCGGTGGCCCGCTCACCTGGCGGGAACTGGACCGACGGGCCGACGAGGCGGCGTCGCTGCTGCTGGAGCTGGGCGTCGGCCCCGGCGACGTGGTCGCCTGGCAGCTACCCAACTGGCACGAGTTCGTCGTGCTCACCCTGGCCGCCACCCGCATCGGCGCGGTGTGCTGCCCGATGATGCCGTTCTTCCGCGAACGGGAGGTCGCCGACCTGCTACGGCGCAGCCGGGCCCGGGTCTTCGTGGTCGGCGACCGCTTCCGGGGCCGTGACCACGTCGCCGAGACCACGACCGTGCTCGCCGCGCCCGACCCGCCCGGCGTGGCGCACGTCCTGGTGGTCGGCGGCACGGGGGCGCTGCCCGACACCCCGGCGGGGGCGCGGTGGCAGCGCTTCGACGCGGCGACCGCCCGGCAACGCCCCGACCCGGCGGCCCTGCGCGCCCACCGGCCCGCCCCGGACGCCCTCGCGCAGCTCCTGTTCACCTCCGGCACCTCCGGCGCGCCCAAGGGCGTGCTGCACCGGATGGACACGCTGACCCGCGCCGCGGCCATGCAGGCCCGGCACCTCGGCCTGACGGCGGCCGACCGGCTGTACGTGCCGTCGCCCCTGGCCCACCAGACCGGCTTCCTCTACGGCATGTGGGTCGGGCTCGTCCTCGGCGCCCCCGTGGTGCTGCAACCGGTCTGGGACGGCCGGACCGCCCTGGCCACCCTGCACCGCACCGGCGCGACCTTCGTCCAGGCCGCCACGCCGTTCCTCGCCGACCTGGTCGACGCCGTCGCCGACGGCGGCGAGCCACCGGCGGCGCTGCGGACCTTCGTCGCCACCGGCGCGGCCGTCCCCCGCGCGCTGGCCCGGCAGGCCAGCGCGACCCTCGGCGCGGCGGTCTGCGGCGCGTGGGGGTCCACCGAGTCCTGCCTCGGCACCCTGTCCGCGCCCACCGACGAGCCCGCCCACGCCTGGGGCACCGACGGCCGGGCGCTGCGCGGGGTCCGGGTCCGGGTCACCGACGACGCGGGCACCGTGCTGCCCGCCGGGGCGGAGGGCAACTTCGAGGTCTCCAGCGACTGCCTCTTCGTCGGGTACCTCGACCAGCCGGAGTGGACCGCCGCCGCGCTGACCCCGGACGGCTGGTACCGCAGCGGGGACCTGGCGGTCGTCGACGACGCCGGGTTCGTGCGGATCACCGGCCGGGTACGCGACGTCATCAACCGGGGCGGCGAGAAGATCCCCGTGGCGGAGGTGGAGCAGCTCCTGCACACCCATCCCGCCGTCCGGGACGTGGCGATCGTGGCCATGCCCGACCCCCGCCTGGGCGAACGGGCCTGCGCCTTCGTGGTGCCGCGACAGCCGCTGACCTTCGCCGGGATGCAGCGCTTCCTCGACGAGCACAAGCTCGCCAAGCAGTACTGGCCGGAGCGGCTGGAGACGGTGGCCGAACTGCCCCGCAACGTCGTCGGCAAGGTGCAGAAGTTCCTGCTCCGAGACCAGCTCAAGAAGATCATCAGCGAGGAGACCCAGTGACCGAAGACGACGGCGCGGCGTTCGCGACACTCGCCCGGGAGATCGAATCGTTCGTCCGGGGGCCCGGCGAGGAGTACGCCGAGACGATCGAACGCACCCGCACGGTGCCCCCGCAGCTCTGGCACGACCTGCGGGACCGGGGCTACCTGCGGCTGGCCGCGCCCGCCGAGTACGGCGGGGCCGGGCTCTCCTTCAGCCAGTACCTGCGGCTGCTGGAACTGTTCTCGATGTCGCACGCCTCGCTGCGGATGATCGTGCACGTCTGCAACGGCGTCTGGCGGGCGATGGACCAGTTCGCCACCGACGAGCAGCGCAAACGGTTCGTCCTGCCGCAGGTCGCCGGGGACCTGCGGGTGGCGTTCACCCTCACCGAACCCGTCGCCGGCACCGGCGCGGACCTGCGCGCCAGCGTGGTCCGCGAGGGCGACACCTACCACCTGTCCGGCGAGAAGCACCTGATCACCTTCGGGGTGAGCTGCGACTACTGGCTGCTCTTCGCCCGTCTCGCCGGCACCACCGGCAAGGACGGCACCGTCGCGCTGATGGTGGACCGGCGGGTCGCCGGGGTCCGGGTGGAGCCGATGCCGGACACCATGGGCGTCCGCGGCACCGACCACGCCCACCTGGTCTTCGACCGGGCGCCGGTGCCGGTGGCGAACCGGCTCGGCGAGGAGGGCGCCGGCCTGGCGGTCGCGCTGGGCGGCTTCCTCACCCCCAGCCGCATCGGCGTCGCGATGACCTGCGTCGGCCTGGCCCGACGCGCCCAGGAACTGGCGGTGGCGCACGCCGGCCGGCGGGTCACCTTCGGCAAACCCCTCACCGCCCGGCAGGCGGTCTCCTTCGCGCTCGCCGAGAACGCCGCCGACATCGAGGCGGCCCGGCAGCTCACCCTGCACGCGGCCCGACGGTGGGAGGCCGGCGCGACCGACGCCGACGCGCTCTCCTCGATGGCCAAGCTCGTCGCCGTCGACATGCTGACCCGGGTCACCGACAAGGCGTTGCAGGTGCACGGCGGCATCGGCTACTGGGAGGGCAGCCCCATCGAGCGGGTCTACCGCGACGCCCGCGCCCAGCGCTTCGAGGAAGGCACCAACGAGATCCAGAAGACGGTGATCGCACGAGAGATCCTGGCGGGGCGACAGTGACCGACTACCACGGCAAGACCGCACTGATCACCGGCAGCTCCCGGGGCATCGGCCGGGCGCTGGCCCTCACCCTGGCCAGGGGCGGCTGCTCGATCGTCGTCAACTACAAGAAGAACGCGGACCTCGCCGAGCAGGTCCGCACCGAGATCGAGGAACTGGGCGCGAAGGCGGTCACCGTCGCCGCCGACGTGGAGCAGCCCGAGGAGATCGACCGGCTCTTCGCCACCGCCGAGGCCGAGTTCGGCGGGCTCGACTTCTTCGTCTGCAACGCCGCGGCCAGCTCGTTCAAGAACATTCTGGACCTCAGACCGCACCACCTGGACCGCTCGTACGCGATGAACATGCGGGCCTTCGTGCTCGGCTGCCAGCACGCCGTCCGGCTGATGCGCGACGGGGGCCGGATCGTGGCGCTGTCCAGCTACGGCAGCATCCGCGCCTACCCCACGTACGCGAACCTGGGCGCGGCCAAGGCCGCGATCGAGGCGTGGGTGCGGTACATGGCGCTGGAGTTCGGCGGACGCGGCATCAACGTCAACGCGGTCAACGGCGGCATCATCACCACCGAGTCGTCGGAGTACTTCTACGACGTGCCCGGGATGGCCCCGCTCTCCACCGTGCTGCCCAAGATCCCGAAGGGACGGACGGGAACCGCCCAGGAGGTCGCGGACGTCATCGCGTTCCTGCTCTCCCCGGCGGCCGAGTACGTCACCGGGCAGACCCTCGTCGTCGACGGCGGCCTGTCGATCGTCTCGCCACCGTTCCTCGAAGATCTGAGTGCCCCGTTGCGATGACGGCGGTCCTGGAACACGTGCTGCGCCCCGGCCGGATCGGCCGGCTGGCGCTGCCGCACCGCGTCGTCACCGGGGCGATGCACCTGGGCTGGGAGAACCGCGACGACGACGGGCGGTCACTGGCGGCGTTCTACCTCGCGCGGGTACGCGGCGGCGCCGGGCTGATGGTGACCGGGGGCGCGGCGGTCAGCGCCGTGGGTGCCGGCGGGCCCGGTTACGGGGTGCTCGACGACCCGCGGTTCCGGGCCCGGCTGCGCCGGGTCGCCACCGAGGTACGGGAGGCCGGCGGGCTGCTCGCCCTGCAACTGTTCCACGCCGGCCGGTACGCCCGGCCGGCCGCCGGCGGCCCGCACCCCGTCGCGCCGTCGGCGGTGTACAGCGCGTTCTCCCGGCACACCCCGCACGCCCTCGACCCCGCCCAGGTCGAGGCCACCGTGGCGGACTTCGCCCGGGGCGCCCACCACGCCCGGGACCTCGGCTTCGCCGCCGTGGAGATCATGGGCTCCGAGGGGTACCTGCTCGACCAGTTCCTGTCCCCGCTGACCAACCAGCGCGACGACGAGTGGGGCGGCGACCCGCACCGCCGGATGCGCTTCGGCACGGCCGTGGTCCGGGCGGTCCGCGCCGCCGTCGGCCCCGACTTCCCGGTCGTGGTGCGGATGACCGGCGACGACCTGATGGCCGGCGGCACCGACCGGGACACCGTGGCCGGGTACGCCCGCGCGCTGGCCGCCGCCGGCGCGGACGCCCTGAACGTCGGGGTCGGCTGGCACGAGTCCCCGGTGCCGACGGTCCAGGCCCTGGTCCCACCCGGACACTGGGTACCGGTGGCGGTGGCCGTCAAGGAGGCCGTCGGCGCGCTGCCGGTGGCGGCCAGCAACCGGATCACCCGGCTGGCCCAGGCCGAGGAGGTGCTGGCCGGCACCCCCCTGGACCTGGTCTCCATGGCACGACCCTTCCTCGCCGACCCGGCCCTGGTCGACCGCTCCCGCCGGGGCCGGCCGGTGAACGTCTGCGTCGCCTGCAACCAGGCCTGCATCGACCGGTCACTGGTGGACGACCCGGTCTCCTGCATGGTCAACCCGGCCGTCGGGCGGGAACACGAACCACCCCCGCCCCCCGGCGGGCCGCCGCGCGCCGTCGCCGTCGTCGGCGCCGGGCCGGCGGGCCTGAAGGCCGCCCACGACCTGGCCCTGGCCGGGCACCGGGTCACCGTCTACGAGGCCGACCAGGAACCCGGCGGCCAGTTCCGGCTGGCCGGCCGGGTACCGGGCAAGGCCGACTACCTCGACGCGATCCGCTACCTGACCGCCGAACTGGCCCGGCTCGGCGGCGAGCTGCGCACCGGCCGGCCGGTCACCGCCGCCGACGCGGACCTGCTCCGCCGCTACGACGGGGTGGTCGTGGCCACCGGGGTCCGGCCCCGGCGGCTGGACCTGCCCGGCGTCGACCTGCCGCACGTGCTCGACTACCCGGCGGCCTTCGCCGACGGCGCGCTGGGCCGGCGGGTCGTGGTGATCGGCGGCGGGGGCATCGCCGTGGACCTGGCACACCTGGCCGGCCACCCCGGGGCGGCGACGCCGCCGCGCCAGGTGACGATCCTGCACCGGGGCGACCGGCTCGGCCCCCGGCTGGGCCGGTCGACCCGCTGGACGGTCCTCGCCGAGCTGCGCCGGCAACGGGTCGGCCTCGTGCCCGGCGTCCGGGACCTGCGCATCGGCCCCGACACGGTGCACTACACCGCCGCCGACGGACAGCCCGCGAGCGTCGCCGCCGACACGGTGGTGATCGCCGCCGGCCAGCTCCCCAACGACGACAACGACGACATCGTGGCGACGGCCCGCCGGGCCGGCGTCTGGCACCACGTCGTCGGCGGCGCCCGGGACAGCACCGGACTGGACGCGGTCCGCGCCTTCGACCAGGGCCGGGCCGCCGCCGTGGCGTTCCAGCACGCCCCGCACCGGACCACCCCACCCGTGGAAATCGAGGAACGCGTATGACCGTGGCCGGGCCGGAGTCGGCGTCCCCCCTCGGTGTGCTGCGGCGCACCGCCGTGGACCGGTGGCGCATCGTGCGGCTGCTGCCACGCGCCGGACGCGCGGCGGTGACCGCCGCCGTCCTCACCAACGTGCTGCTCGCCGCCGCGCCGGTGCTCTTCGTCGTGCAGACGAGCCTGCTCGTCGGCCGGCTGCCCGCCGCCGTCCGCGACGGCGTCGACTCGCCGGCCTTCGAACGGCTGGTGACCGCGTTCGTCCTCGCCGCCGTGGCCTTGGGCGCACAGCAACTCCTGGCCCAGGTGCAGGTCACCACCGGGCTGCTGGTGCAACGCCGGATCGACGGCTGGGTCACCGACGAGCTGATGGGCGCCGCGCTCGGCAGCGTCGGCCTCGAACCGCTGGCCGACCAGGCGGTGACCGACCAGCTCAGCGAGGCCGCCCGCGAGGTCGAGCACGGCGTCCAGAGCCCCGGCGCCGCCGCCGCCGGGATGCTCGCCCTGCTCGCCCGCTACGGGCAGCTCACCGGGTACGCCGTGGTCGTCGGCTACGCGTTCTCCTGGCTCGCCGGCGCGGGACTGCTCGTCGCCGTCCTGGTGTTCCGCCACGGGCAACGCGGTGGCCTGCGCAAGTACGCGGCGATCTACGGCACGATCGTGGCCCGGGTGCGCAAGCTGACGTACTTCCGGCGGATCGCCACCGGCCCGGCAGCGGCCACCGAGATCCGCGTGTTCGGGCTCCTGCCCTGGCTGCGCGAACAGCACCGGTCGGCGTACCTGGACTGGATGCGCCCGGTGTGGGCCGAACGGCGACGGGTCTACCTCAAGCCCTACTTCGCGTACACCGCGGTGGGGTTGGTGGCGCTCGTCGCGGTCCTCGCCGCCCTCGGCGTGGCCGGCGGCCAACGGCAGGTCGACATCACCCGGCTGGCCCTGGTGATCCAGGCCGTCCTGGCGGCGATCCAGCTCGGTGACTTCTACCCCGAGGCCGACGTGCAGACCCAGTTCGGGATGAACGCCTACCGGGCGGTCGGCGCGTTCCGCGCCGGCATGGCCGCCCGCACCGCCCCCGCCGACCGGGACACCGGGGACCCCGCCCCGGCACCGGCCCCCGCCCGGCGCGGCCCGGCCGCCCCCGCCGTGATCCGCTTCGAGGGGGTGTCCTACCACTACCCGCAGCGGCCCACCCCGGTCTTCACCGCCCTGGACCTGACCCTGCCCCCCGGGCAGTGCACCGCGATCGTCGGGCTCAACGGGGCGGGCAAGACCACCCTGGTCAAGCTGCTGACCCGGCTGGCGACCCCGACCGGCGGCCGGATCACCGCCGACGGCCGGCCCATCGACGCCGTCCCCGCCCGGCAGTGGCGCGGCACCCTCGCCGTCATCTTCCAGGACTACCTCCGGTACGAGGCCAGCGCCGCCGACAACATCGCGCTCGGCGCCGCCGCGCACGCCGCCGACCGGGCCGGCATCCGCGCGGCGGCCGAGGCGGCCGGCATCCTCGACACCCTCGACGCGCTGCCCCGGGGCCTGGACACCCCGCTGTCCGGGCAACTCCGGGGCGGGGTGGACCTCTCCGGCGGTCAGTGGCAGCGCCTCGCCATCGCCCGCGCCCTGTTCGCCGTCCGGCACGGCGCGACGGTCCTGGTGCTCGACGAACCGACGGCGAGCCTGGACGTCCGCGCCGAGGCCCGCTTCTTCGACGAGGTCATCGCCGCCACGGCGGGCGTGACCACGGTGCTGATCTCGCACCGGTTCGCGACCGTCCGCCGCGCCGACCACATCATCGTGCTCGCCGACGGCCAGGTCACCGAGCAGGGCACCCACGAGGAACTCCGCCGCCACGGCGGCCGGTACGCCCGGCTGTTCGACCTGCAGGCGGCCCGGTTCCTCCCGCAGCCCGACGGCGACGACCACCCGCCGGGCGACGACCGACCCTCCGGTGGCGACGACGACCCACCGGAGCGCGGCGCCCCGGCCGCAACCGTCCGGGAGGGGAGCGGCAGATGAGTCACGGGTTGCTGTCGGCCGCCTGGACCCTGTGGCGGACCTCGCTGCGCCAGGACCGGCGCAAGGCCGTCACCGCCCTGGTGCTGGTCGTCGCGGGCGCGGCGGCCTGGCCCCTGGTGGCGATCATGCTGCGGGTGCTGTTCGACGCCGCGAACACGGGCCGGCCGGTCGCCGCGAGCCTCGCCGGCGTCGCGGTGGCCGCCCTGCTCATCGCCGGGCTCACGCTGAGCCACTTCGCGCACATCGCCTACTTCGAGCTGTCCGAGCTGGACGTGCTGCACCTGCACCAGGAGCTGATGGCGGCCACCAACGGGTCACCCGGCACCGCCCACTTCGAACAGGCGGACCTGGCCGACAAGGTCACCGTCCTGGAGGAGGACATCGAGCAGCTACGCGTCGGCCTGCAGGCCGTCCTGACCGGGGTCGGGCTGGCGGTGGCGATGGCGCTGACCACGGCGGTGCTGGCCTGGCTCAACCCGCTGCTGCTGTTGCTGCCGCTGGTCGCCGTACCGCCGCTGCTGGCCGGGCGGTGGGCGGAGCGGCGGGTGGACCGGTCGCGGGAGGCCACCGCCGAGTCCACCCGGCGGGCGCTCGGCCTGTTCCGGCTGGCCACCACCGCCGCCGCCGGCAAGGAACTGCGCGCCTTCGGCCTGGAGCAGGAGGTCCGGCGGCGTCACCGGGCGCTGTGGCAGGACAGCACCCGGCGTCTGTGGCGGACGCAGAGCGGGGCGAGCCTGATCCGGATGGCCGGCCAGTTGGCCTTCACCGCCGGCTACATCGCCGCCGTCCTGCTCATCCTGCGCGACGCCGTCGCCGGCCGGCGGGGGATCGGCGACGTCATCCTGGTCATCGCCATCGCCGCCCAGGTCAACCAGCAGGTGGCGGCGGCGGTCGGGGTGTTGCAGGACCTCCAGCGGCTGCGCAGCGTCTACCAGCGGTTCGACGAGGTCCACGCCCTCGTCGGGGCCGCCGGCCCGGACGACCGCCGCCGGTCCCCGGCCCGGGCCGCCGGCCCGGACGACGGTGGGCGGCCCGCCCCGCCGGCCGCCGTCCTGCCCGCCCGCCTGCGCGACGGCATCCGGCTGGTCGGCGTCACGCTGCGCTACCCCGGCGCGGAACAGCCGGCGATCACCGGCCTCGACCTGCACCTGCCGGCCGGGGCGACCGTCGCCGTCGTCGGCGACAACGGCGCCGGCAAGACCACCCTGGTCAAGCTGGTGTGCGGGCTGCTGCGCCCGACCTCCGGCCGGGTCCTCGTCGACGGCGTCGACCTGGCCGACCTGCCGCTGCCCTCGTGGCGGGCCCGGATCGCGGCCGGCTTCCAGGACTTCGTCCGGTTCGAGCTGCCGGCCCGGCAGACCGTCGGCGTCGGCGACCTGCCCCGGCTCGACGACGAGCCCGCCGTCCGGACCGCCCTGGACCGGGCCGGCGCCGGTGACCTCGTCGGCGACCTGGAGGCCGGCCTGGACACCCCGCTGGGTCGGAGCTGGACCGACGGCGCGGAACTCTCCGGCGGCCAGTGGCAGAAACTCGCCCTCGGCCGGGCCTTCATGCGCGACGACCCCCTGCTGGTCCTCCTCGACGAGCCCGCCGCCGCCCTCGACGCCGAGGCCGAACACGCCCTGTTCGAGCGGTACCGGCTCCAGACCCGCCGGATCGCCGCCGGGACCGGCGCGGTCAGCGTCTTCGTGTCGCACCGGTTCTCCACCGTCGCGGTGGCGGACCTGATCGTGGTGCTCGCCGACGGGCGGGTCGCCGAGATCGGCCGCCACACCGACCTGGTCCGCGCCGGTGGCCGCTACGCGGAGATGTTCGACCTGCACGCCCGGGCGTACCGGTGACCAGGGCGGACGCCGGCGTCCCGCCCACCCGAAACTGCGACCTGCGGAAGGAACGGCAGTGATCAGCGCATCACACACCGACGAGTTCGACCCCTTCTCCCCGAGCGCCATGGACGACCCCTACCCGGAGTACGCGCGGCTGCTGCGCGCCGAGGAACCGCTGTACCTGCCCGACCGCGACATGTGGCTGGTCATCCGGTACGACCACGTGAAGGCGGCGGCCAAGGACCACGCCGGGCTCTCCTCCGCCGAGGGGATCGCGTACCACCGGTCGACGCTGCCGGTGCTGTTCGGGCTGGACCAGCCGGACCACACCCGGATGCGGGGCCTGATCCGGCACGACTTCTCGCCCCGGGGCGTGCAGTTCTGGCGGCCCTTCATCGAGAAGGTCTGCGGCGAACTGCTCGACGAGGCCGTCGCCACCGGCGACATCGACCTGGTGCAGCAGGCGATCATCCTGCTGCCGGTGAAGGTCGTCACCACGATCGTCGGCGTGCCCAACGACAACCTGGCCAAGCTCAAGCTCACCGCCGGCGTGCTGGAGAGCTTCGTCGCCAACGCGAAGGTCGGCGAGCGGGCGCCCGACGACCCCGACGAGAACGCGCTGCGGCTGCGGGCGGCGAAGTCGGCGCTCGCCTCGGTCGCCGGCCTGTCCAGCTTCCTCGGCGGCCTGCTCACCCAACGGCGGGCCGAACCGCCCCGCGACGACGTGGTCTCGAAGCTGTTCGCCGCCGCGGCCAAGGGCAGGGTCACCGAGAACGAGATCCTCTGGCTCTGCCTCACCCTGCTGGTCGGCGGCCAGGAGACGATGACCCACTTCCTGGGCAACATGCTGGACGCCCTGCTGAACCACCCCGACCAGTTCCGGCTGGTCCGGCAACGGCCCGACCTGGTCCCGGCGACCATCGAGGAGACGGCCCGCTTCTACCCGCCCGTGCAGAACGTCTTCCGCACCGCCACCCGCGACGTCGTCGTCGGCACCACCACCATCCCGAGGGACGCCCGGGTCGAGCTGTCGTTCGCCGCCGCCAACCGCGACCCGCGCAAGTTCCCCGACCCCGACGCGTACCGCATCGACCGGCGCACCGACGGCCACCTGGGCTTCGGCGCCGGCATCCACACCTGCGTCGGCATGCACCTGGCCCGCCTGCAGGCGGCCACGTTCCTGCGGATGCTCATCGACCGCACCGACGACATCGAGCTGATCGGCGAGCTGGTCAAGGTGCCGAGCCCGGCGTTCCGGGGGCTCGACCATCTGCCGCTGCGGCTGACCCCGAGGTCCCCGGACCCGGTCGCGCAGCCGGCGTGAGCGACCGAGCAGCAGCCGACAAGGGAGGACCCCAGTGAGTGACACGACGACCGGCGGCGCGCTGGCCACCCGCCTCGACCTGCCGTTCGCGGCCGGCGAGGCCGCGTCCGGGCCGTTGACCTGGGCGCAGAGCGTGATGTGGGGACCGCTGCGGTGGTTCGGCAAGGAGGCCAACCAGTTCAACATCGGCCGCCCGCTCGTGCTCGCCGCGCCGGTGCCGCAGGACCGGCTGCTCGCGGCGCTGCGCACGCTGATCGAGGAGCACCAGACCCTGAGGACCCACTACGTCGAGTCGGCCGGCCAGCCGCAGCAACAGGTGGCGGCGACGGGCACGTACGAGGTCACCGTGGTCGACGACGGGGGCGACCCGGCCCGCGTCGGCGCGGAACTGACGCAGGAGCTGACCGGGGCCGCGTTCGACCACGACACCGAGTGGCCGCTGCGGGTCGGCGGCGTGGTCGACGCCGCCGGCCGGGTCACCGGGGTCGCGCTGGTCGGCTCGCACCTGGCGTTCGACGGCTGGTCCTTCGGCACCCTCGTCGACCTGCTCCTCGACCGGCTCGCCGACGACCGGACCGGGACACCCCCACGGGAGTCCCCGGCCGACGGCACCGTCCCGCAGCCGCTGGAACAGGCCGCGTACCAGGCCTCCGAGGCCGGCCGGCAGCAGAGCGAACGGGGACTGCGGCACTGGGCGCAGGGGCTCGCCACCGCCCCGGCGTCGATGTTCGACGTGCCGCGCGCCCCGACCGGGGACCACCCGATCGAACGGCACCTGCTGGACTCGGCGGCGGTCAGCGCGGCGGCGGCCACGCTGGCGGCCCGGACCCGGACGTCCTTCTCCACGGTGCTGCTCGGCCTGACCACGGTCATCCTCACCGCGTACAACGGTCACGACACCTGCGTGCTCAAGCTGATCACCGGCAACCGGCTCGACCGGCGCAGCCGGGACCTGATCGCCCTGAACACCCTGGACGCCCTGCTCACCTGCACCGTCTCCGACGTCGACCTGCTCACCGCCATCCGGCAGGTCCACCGCCCCGCGTTCGACGCGTACCGCCGGGCCCAGTGCGACCCGGCCGGCGTCCACCGGGTGGTGACGGAGACCGGCCGGCGGCGGGGCGTGTCGTTCGACCTGTCCGCGTACTTCAACAACGGCCACCGGGGCAACGACTGGGCCCCGACCGGCCCCGCCCCGGGCGTGGCCCAGCTCGCCGACCTGCGCCGCGCCTCCGAGTACACCCGACTGGAGCCGCTCACCAGGAGCGACATGACCTTCATGGTCGCCGCCAGCAACCCCGGCGACGGGCGGTGCCGGCTCGGACTGCTGGTCGACACGGCGTACCTGCCGGCACCGGCCGGCGAGACGATCGTCCGGGGCATCGAGACGCTGCTCTGCGACGCGCTCACCGAGGAGATCCGGGTCTCCGACGTGGCGGCGCGGATCGGCCTCACCCCGGCCCGGCGGGGCGCGGACTGGATCCGGACCGACACCGGCTGGATCCGCCCCGACGACGTGGCGGACCTGGTCCGCCGGGCCGCCGGCGGGGCCACCACGACCGTCGTCACCGACCGGGACCCGACGGGCGGCGCGCACCTGACGGCGTACGTCGCCGATCCGTCGCTGTCACCCGGGACGCTGCACCACCGGGTGCTCGACCTGCTGCCCGGCCACACCGGCGTCGCGGCGCCGACGGAGTACGTGATCTGCGCGGCCGCACCACGCACCGGCAGCGGGCCGGCGGCGTGGCGGGACGCGCCCGTCGCCGCGCGCGGGTCGGGACGGCCGGCGTGAACGGGCGGACCGGCGCGACCGCGGACGCCCGCCGGGCAGTCACGGTGATTGATAGTGTGCTGTCGGCTGGTCGGTGCCGGAGAAGTGAGGCCGTGTCGGGATGCTAGCGGGCGACGTCGTCATCACCGGCATCGGCGCGGTCACCCCCCTGGGCCTGGACCGGGACAGCACCTGGCACGGCCTGCTGGCCGGCAAGTCCGGGGTGGGCCCGATCACCGCCTTCGACGCCGCCGCCCTGCCCACCCGGATCGCCGCCGAGGTGCGGGGCTTCGACCCGGCGGCCCACTTCACCCCGAAACGGGCCCGCCGGATGGCCCGGTTCAGCCAGTTCGCGGTGGTCGCCGCCCGGGAGGCCGTCGCCGACGCGAAACTGGTTGTCGACGAGGCCGGCGCCGACCGGGTCGGGGTGGTGGTCAACGCCGCCGTCGCGGGCTTCGACACCGTCGAGGCGGCCACCCGGGGGCTCCTCGCGCCGGTGCCGTCCGCGCCCAGCGCCCAGTTCGTGCCCTCCTCGCTGACCAACATGCCGGCCTGCGAGATCGCCATCGACCTGGGCGCGCACGGGCCGGTCAACGCCAGCGCGCTGGCCTGCGCCAGCGGCGCGTACGCGCTGCTCGACGCCCGCCGCCTGATCCTCAGCGGCGAGGCCGACGTGGTCGTCTGCGGCGGCACCGACGCGGCGATCACGCCCGCGATGTTCGCCGGCCTGGTCAGCATGGGCGCCATGTCCGAGCGCAACGACGACCCGGCCGGGGCCAGCCGGCCGTTCTCCGCCGACCGGGACGGCTTCGTGTTCGGCGAGGGCGCCGTGGTGCTGGTCCTGGAGTCGGCCGCGCACGCCCGGCGGCGGGGCGCCGGCCACTACGCGGTCGTCGCCGGCGGCGCGCTGACCAGCGACGCCTTCCACGTCAGCGCCCCCGCCCCGGGTGGGGTGCACGCCACGACGGCGATCCGGCAGGCGCTGAGCCGCAGCGGCGTACGCCCCGACGAGGTCGACTACATCTGCGCCCACGGCACGTCCACGCAGGCCAACGACCGGACGGAGACGGTGGCGATCCGCGCGGCCCTCGGTACGGCCGCCGACCGGGTCGCGGTCAGCGCGCCGAAGTCCATGCTCGGTCACCTGATCGGCGCGGCCGGCGCGCTCGGCGCGATGGTCTGCGCCCTGGCGATCCGCGAGCAGATCGTGCCGCCCACGATCAACCTGACCGAGCCGGACCCGGAGTGCGACCTCGACTACGTGCCCCACCAGGCCAGGGAACTGCCCGTGCGGACCGCCCTGACCAACGCCTTCGGCTTCGGCGGGCAGAACTGCGTCGCCGTCTTCACCGACAGACTGTCCCGAGGAGAGTCCCCATGACCGTCCAGTTCCAGGTGCGGCCGACGGACCGCCCGACCCCGCCGCAGACCCGGGAGGAGATCCTCACCGACCCCGGGTTCGGCCGGTACTTCACCGACCACATGGTCACGGTGGCCTGGACGCCGGACGCGGGCTGGCACGACCACCAGGTCACCGCCCTGGCGCCGATCACCCTGCACCCCGGCGCGGCGGTGCTGCACTACGCGCAGGAGATCCTGGAGGGGCTCAAGGCGTTCCGGCACGCCGACGGCAGCGTGTGGCTGTTCCGGCCGACCCTCAACGCGCGCCGCTTCGCCGCGTCGTCGCGCCGGCTGGTCCTGCCCGAACTGGACGAGGAGACCTTCGTCGAGAGCGTGGCCGCGCTGGTCCGCGCCGACGAGGCCTGGGTGCCCGGGTACGGCGGGGAGCAGAGCCTCTACCTGCGCCCGTTCATGTACGCCACGGAGGCGTTCCTGGGCGTACGCCCGGCCCGGCAGGTCACCTACTCGGTGATCGCCTGCCCGGCCGGGGCGTACTTCCCCAGCGGCGTCACCGGGGTGACCCTGTGGATCAGCACCCGGTACAGCCGGGCGGCGATCGGCGGCACCGGGGCGGCCAAGTGCGGCGGCAACTACGCCGCCAGCCTGGACCCGCAGCGGGAGGCGCTGGAGCACGGCTGCGAGCAGGTCCTCTACCTGGGCGGGGAGCAGCGGCGCGACATCGACGAGTCGGGCACCATGAACGTGTTCTTCGTGACCGCCGAGCACGAACTGCTCACCCCGAGCCTGGGCACCATCCTCGACGGGGTGACCCGCGACAGCGTGCTCACCCTCGCCGCCACGCACGGGCTGAAGGCCGTCGAACGGTCGATCAGCCTCGACGAGCTGCGCGCCGGGCTCGCCGACGGGACGGTCACCGAGGCGTTCGCGGCCGGCACCGCCGCCGTGATCACGCCGATCGTCGGGTTCAAGAGCGAGGAGTTCACCGCGTCGGTGGGCGACGGTGAGCCCGGCACGTACACCCGGCAGTTCCGCGAGCACCTGCTGGACATCCAGTACGGCCGGGCCGAGGACACCCACGGCTGGATGCACCGGGTCCTGTAGTGGGCGTACCGATCGCCGTGGTCGGGATGGCCGTCCGTGCGCCGCACGGGGTGAACAGCCTCGACGCGTACTGGTCGGCCATCCTGCGACGCCGGGACCTCACCGGCGACCTGCCCGCCGACCGGCGCGACAGGTTCGGGGCCGGGTGGGACGGCATGGTCACCCGGGGCGGCTACCTGGACGCTCCGTTCGACTTCGACCCGAAGTTCTTCGGCATCTCGCCCCGGGAGGCACGCGTCCTCGACCCGCAGCACCGGCTGCTGCTGGAGGTCGTGTGGGAGGCGTTCGAGGACGCCGCCATCCCGGTGGCCGCCGTCGCCGCGTCCACCGGGGTCTACGTCGGCATCACCGGCCGGGACTACTGGCAGTGGCTCTCCGGCGACCCGAACTCGTCCTGGACGATCGGCAACGGACACAGCTTCGCCGCCGGCCGGATCGCGTACACCCTGGGCCTGCGCGGCCCGGTCTACGCGCTGGACACGGCGTGCTCGTCGTCGCTGGTGGCGGTGCACACGGCGAGCCGGGCGCTGGCCGTGGGGGACTGCGACGTGGCGGTGGCGGGCGGGGTCAACCTCATCCTCGCCCCGGACACCACCCGGTCCGTGGGGCAGACCGGCGCGCTGTCGCCGGACGGCCGGTCCCGGCCGTTCGACGCCGCCGCGAACGGCTTCGTGCGGGGGGAGGGCTGCGGCGTGCTGGTGCTGAAGCGGCTCGCGGACGCCCGCCGGGACCGGGACCGCGTCCTCGCCGTGATCAGCGGGACCGGGATCAACCACGACGGGCGGACCGCGACGTTCACCACCCCGAACGTGTCGGCGCAGGCGGCCCTCATCGAGTCGGTCCTCGCGGCGGCGGGGGTGCCGGCCGGGGAGGTCGGGTTCCACGAGGCGCACGGCACCGGGACCCCGCTGGGCGACCCCGCCGAGGTGGCGGCGATCGTCGCCGGGCTGGGCCGCCGCGACGGCCGGCCGCTGTACGTCGGCTCGGTCAAGGGCAACGTCGGCCACACCGAGGCGGCGGCCGGGGTGCTCGGGCTGGTCAAGGCGGTGCTGTGCCTGCACCACCGGATCATCGCGCCGCAGGCCAACTACGCCACGCTGAACCCGCGCATCGACCTGACCGGCACCGGGATCGAGATACCGGTGGCACCGGTGCCGTGGGAGGGGCGGCTCGGCGGCTGCGCGTCGACGAGTTCGTACGGCATGAGCGGCACCAACGCGTACGCGCTGCTGTCCCCCGCGCCGCCGCCCGAGCCGGCCGTGACCGGCCCGGCGGTGGCCGGGCGCGCGGTGGCCGGGCTGCTGGTCTCGGCGGCCACCCCGGCGGCGCTCGCCGCGCTGGCCCGCCGGTACGCCGACCATCTGGCGTCCCTGCCCGACGCGGCGTACCCGGCGTTCGCCGACACCGCCACCGGTGGGCGTACCCGGCTCCGGCACGCGGTGTGGGTCCGGGCCGCCGACGCGGTCGAGGCGGCGACGGCGCTGGCCGCGCTGGCCGGCGGTACGGCGCACCCGGCCGTGCGGACCCTCGCCCCGGACGAGCCGGTGCCGGCGGAGCCCGGCCGGACGGTCGTCACGCTGCCCGGCTACCCGTGGCAGCGCGGCACCTACGTCGCGGCCCCGGCCTGAGCGGCCAGCGCCACCCGGCCGGCCCGCGACGGCAACGCGAAGTGCAGCGTGGCCATGGCGACCAGGTGGCCACGGTGGTCGGTGACCCGCGCGTCCACCACGGCCGAACGGCTGGCGATCTTGACCACCTCGGCGGCGACGCGCAGCGCCCCGGGCTCGGCCGGCTCCAGGAAGCTGATGCTGCTGGTGGCGAGCACCATCGAGGGCGTCGGGCCGAGCAGGACGTTGACCGCGACGAAGCCGGCCAGGTCGGCGGCCCAGAACATGGCCGGCCCGGACAGCGGGCCGTCCCGCCGACGTTCGAGGCCGTCCGGGCCGGCGGCGCAGACCACCCGGTTGCCGTCGACGCTCTCGACCCGCAACCGGGCGTCGGTGTCGGGCAGGACCTCGGCGAGCCACGCCCGCGCCTCGTCCATCGACATCACCGGGTGTGCGCGCATGACGCTCACTATAGGTGTCCGTCACTGTCCGACAGGCCGGCCGGGCGCCGCGTCCCGCCGGTCGGTCGTCAACCCGACACCACCGCCCGGCGGCCCCCGCCCCTCGGCCCCCGGGTGACGGGCCGTCCGGGCGGCACGCCCGTCACCACCCGACGCCGCCGCCACCGCCGGAACCAGGTAGGTTTCGGACCCCTGATCCCGCTACCGTGTGAGGTCCCAGCCATGTCCACTGTCGAGGAGATCACCGGCGAACTGCACGCCCTGCTGGCCGGGGTCGAACGGGCCCAGGGCCTGACCGCTGCCGCCGACAACCAGGCCCAGGAGGCCGCCGTCCGGGCCGCCGGCACCGGCTTCACCGCGGTCGCCGCCGGCATCACCCGGGTCCGTACCGCCCTCGCCACCGTCCAGGCCGGGCTCACCGCGCTGGCGACGAGCGCCGGCGAGGCGGTGAAGGCCAGCACGACGGTACCCCGGGGGGCCACCCCGCAGGAGACGATCGCCGCGCTCGCCCCCGTACAGCAGGGCGTCACCGCCGCCCGGGAAGCCTGCGTCGCCACCATCAGCCACGTCGACGAGGCCCGGCAACTCGTCGGCGCCGTGCTGCAGGGCGGCCAGCCCGGCCCGTTGCTGCAGACCCTGGACAGCGTGAAGCAGGTCCTGGTGCTGCTGGTGCAGCGCACCCAGAGCGCGCGGCAGGCCGTCGAGGGCACCGTCGACCGGGCCCGTCAGCTCGGCTCCTCGGGAAACTGACCGGGGCTGGCGGCACCCCACCGACCAGCCCCGGCGTCGACCCGCCCCGCCCCGCCGACGGTGCGCCCGCCGACCCCGCGTTCCCGCCCGCCTGGACCAGGCGTCCGACGGGCACCCGGGGCGGTCGCCCCACCGGCCGCCGCACGACGATCTCCCCCGGCGAGGACGACGAGGTACGGCGGTCCCTGCAACTGGAGAACGAGTGTGCCGACACGATCGCCGACAAGGGGTACCGGGTCCATCAGAATCCGACCAGGCCGGAGATCGCGGAGGCCCGGCGCGACACCGGCGACAAGGGAGATCCGGAGAGGGCACCGGACTACCTGGTGGAAGGACACGTCTTCGACTGCTACGCGCCGACCCCACCGAAGTCGGTACGCGGTGTCTGGGATGAGGCCCGGCAGAAGGTCGACAAGGGGCAGACCCAGCGCGTGGTGCTGAACCTGGAGGACTGGCGTGGAGACGTTCGTGCCCTCCAGAAGCAGTTCGACGACTGGCCCTTGCCGGACCTGAAGGAACTTGTGGCGGTGCGACGCGACGGTGAGATCATTCAGATCGTCCGACGGGACTGATGAAGGCGGTTGAGGTGGCTATCGAGTTCCGACTGATCCTCACAGGTGACCTCCCTGCGCGCGAGATCGCCGAGATCGTCGCGCCGGGGGCCGCCGAGGGCCGGACAGCTTCCGGCAGCCCGATGCTCAGTTCGGGGTTCGACGACGCGCTCGGGTACGGCATCGACATCATCGCTGGGCACCACGGCTACTACGACGCCGAGGACGAGGACGGGTCCCTGTGGGTCTGGGAACCGGACAGTTACCTCCAGGTCGACTTCGCGATGGGCAAGGATGCGCTGGCCGGGCGGGGCATCCCCGCCATGCTCCGAAGTGTCTCCGCCGTCCTCGACCATCGGCCCGAGGACGCGGCCCTGGTGCTGAACGCGAACTGGCTGCTGTTGACCCGGGTCGGCGGAGCGGTGCGGAAACATCGACAGAGCTGGTGGCAGCACCACGACCTGCCGCTCTGACGAGTTGCGGCCCCGCCGCGGGCAGGCGTCACCGTGACGGCGGGCCGGCATCCGGACCGGTGGCAGGTGACCCGTCGGGGCGGTGGCCGGGCCTCAGCCCCACCAGAACAGGGAGCCGAGGACGGTGTAGAGGGCGACCAACGCCAGCCCTTCGAGGTGGTTCACCGTGCCGTCGATGGTGACGAAGACGACCAGCAGGGCGGCGACGATGACGGCGACGATCTGCAACGGCGGGAAGATCAGCGTGAACTCCCCGGCGCCGAGCAGCGGGGCGATGAGGGTCAGGACGGGGGCGAGCATCAGCGCGACCTGCAGCGCGCCCTCCATGGTGATCGCCGTGGCGGTGTCGGCGTCGCCGCGCAGGCTGAGCTGCACCGCCGGGGCGAGCTGCGACAGGTTGCCGACGGTGGCCACCAGGAAGAGGCCGACGAAGGCGGGGTCGAGGTTCATCGCCTCGGTGGCCGGTCCCAGGGAACTGGTGAGCCAGTCCGCCTCGAAGGCGATGAGCAGACCGGCCACGGCGACCAGGACGAGGACCCGGGGCAGCGGCCAGGTGCCGACCTTGGCCTCGCCGGTGCCGTTGTGCACCGGCGGCGGCGCGTCGGCGTTCTTGCCGAGGCGGAACGGCAGCGACACCACGAAGACGGTGAGCAGGGCGATCGCCACGACGTACGAGACGGCGGTGGTGTGCTCCGCGGCGGGGGTGCCGAGGTTGACCGCGATGGCCGGGGTGATGAGCGTGGCCATCAGCAGCACGAGCATGACCCGGGTGACCTTGGCGTGCCGGCCGTCGATGGTCATCGTGCCGTTGCGCAGCCCGCCGGTGAGGTACGCCAGGCCGTTGCCGAGCAGCAGCAGGTTGAGCACCGACCCGATCAGCGCGGCCTGGACCACGGTGACGAGTCCGGCGCGCAGCGCGAAGATGCAGATGATGAGTTCGGGCAGGTTGCCGACGACCGCCTGGAAGGTGCCGATGGCGGCCGGGCGCATCCGACCCCCGAGCTGGTCGAGGGCCCGGCCGAGCACCGCGGAGGCGAGCGTGATGGCACCCAGCGTGCCGAGGAACCGCAGGACCGGCGAGGCGTCGCCGTAGTGGGCGAAAGCGGCGAGCACCGCGGCGACGGCGGTCGCGCACCACAGCAGCAGGTCCACGACGCGTCCGATGTCACGGCGTCGGCGTCGGCGTCGTACGTCGAGCGCCCGGTTTTTCGTGATCACACTATGCCGGAGGGCGGTTTTCGCCACCACTGTGCGCAGGGCCACGTGGGCGGACCGACGCGGCCCGGTGTCGGCTTGACAGGCAAGTGTGCGCTTGCCTATAAAGGTGCCTGTGGACGCGGAGCCCGACCTGTACAAGGCGATCAGTGACGCGACGCGACGTGTCATCCTGGACGAGCTGACCGACAGGGACGGGCAGACGCTGTTCGAGATCTGCGGCCGGTTGACCATGAAGCACGGCCTGGCCTCCTCGCGCCAGGCCATCTCGCAGCACCTCGCGGTGCTCGAACAGGCCGGTCTGGTGCGCACCCGGCGACAGGGCCGGTTCAAGTTCCACCACCTCGACACGAGCCCGCTGCGCTCGATCGTCGACCGGTGGCCCATCGACGGAGAGGTACCGAACCCGTGATCCGCATCAACGTCACCAGCGTGCTCGTCGACGACCAGGCCAAGGCGCTCGCCTTCTACACCGAGAAGCTGGGGTTCATCAAGAAGACCGACGTGCCCGCCGGCGGCGCCCGCTGGCTCACCGTGGTCTCCCCGGCCGACCCGGACGGCGTCGAGTTGCTGCTGGAGCCGGACGGCCATCCGGCGGCGGGTCCGTTCAAGCAGGCCCTGGTCGCCGACGGCATCCCGTTCACCCAGTTCGCCGTCGACGACGTGTACGCCGAGGTCGAGCGGCTCACGGCGCTGGGCGTCGAGTTCACCCAGGAGGCGACCGACCTGGGGCCGGTGGTCACCGCCGTCCTCGACGACACCTGCGGCAACCTGATCCAGATCGCCACCCTGAAGTAGTCGCCCGTCCCGCCGGGGCGGCGGCGGTCTACTCCAGGTGGAAGGTGGCCGAGGCCAGTTCGGCGGCCGACGCGACGGGTTCCAGTTGGAGCAGGCCGTCGCGGTGACGCAGGTACCGGCCGGGGAAGTTCTGCGACTCCAGCGAGATCCCGGCGCTGGCGGCCAGGCCGGGGCGGCGGTGGAAACTCGCGTCACCGGCGAAGAGGGTCGAGCCGTCGTTGCGCTCGACGTAGCCGGCGTAGCCCCGGTGGCGCAGGTAGTAGCCGGGGAAGTTGGTCGACTCCAGCGACACCGTGCCGGACCCGGCGAGGCCGGTGACGACGCGGAACTGCGAGTCGGCCAGGTTGGTCACGTTCGGCTCCACGCGCGCCCGGTGCTCGTAGTGCCGGACGTAGCTGGTGGTCAGGTCGTGGGCGCGCAGCCGGACCGGGGTGGGGCCGTCGGGCACCGGGATGCCGAAGTTCGGGGTGCCGTCGGCGTTCCAGTACAGCTTCTGGATCCTGGTGCGGCGGTTCGGGTCGTTGAGCGGATCGCCGTTGATGTCGCGGTAGTTGCGGTCGTGGTAGACCAGGATGTCGCTCTGGCCGTCCTCGGAGACGGTGAACGAGTTGTGCCCGGGGCCGTACTGGCCGGTGGCGGCGTTGCTGGCGAAGACCGGGGTGGGGCTCCTGGTCCAGGCGGCGGGGTCGAGCAGGTTCGCGGTCGCGGGGGCGCTCAGCAGGCCGAGGCAGTAGTTGGCGTCGGTGGCACTGGCCGAGTAGGTCAGGAAGATCCGCCCGTTGCGCTGGATGACCGCCGGCCCCTCGGCCACCCGGTGGCCCCGGGTCTCCCAGTCGTAGCTGGGCACGACCAGTCGGGCCACCGGGCCGGTGATCTGCCACGGGTTGGCGCCCATCCGGGCCAGGTAGACGTTGGAGTTGGTGGCGATGCCGGGCTCCTGCTGCGCCCAGGTCAGGTAGCGCACCCCGTTGGCCACGAACGTGGAGGCGTCCAGACTGAAGGTGTCCCACGGCGTGGTGATCCGGCCCCGTTCGGTCCACGAGCCGGTCAGCGGGTTCGCCGCCGCGTTCTCCAGCACGTACATCCGGATCCGCCAGACGTCGTCGCTGCGGCCCGCCGCGAAGTAGACGTACCACCGGTTGTTGATGAAGTGGATCTCCGGGGCCCAGATGTGGGCGCCCATCTCGCCGCTGGCGTGGCGCTGCCAGATCGTGGTCTCCGGCGCGGTCGCCAGCCCGGCCAGGGTGGTCGCGCGCCGCAGCACGATCCGGTCGTACTGGGGCACGGTCGCGGTCAGGTAGTAGTAGCCGTCGGTGTGCCTGACGATGTGCGGGTCGGCCCGCTGGTTGACCAGCGGGTTGGTGTAGTTGACCGCGGGCGCGGCGTGCGCGGGCCCGGCCACCGGCAGGCCGGCGGCCACGGCGAGCACGACCAGCGCCGCGACGAGCCGCGACAGCCGGTGCCGCCGGGTGCCGGGGGCGGCGCGCCGGGAGCCGGTCAGACGGTGGGGTGGCAGCATCTGTCCTCCACGCGGTGGCGGTGGGCCGGCCTGTGTCGCGTCCCCAGGTTCGCGTTAACATCGATGACTGTCAAGGTGCTGGCGGCCCCGTCGAGGAGCGGACCACCAGGGTCGGGCGGTACCGCACGTCGTGGTGGGTGTGTCCCGGGCGCGACTCGTCCAACAGCAGGTCGGCGGCGGTGTGACCGAGCTGGTACGGCGACTGCCGCACCGTGGTCAGCGCGGGCGCGATCCGCGCCGCGAAGCGGAGGTCGTCGTAGCCGACGATGGACATGTCCTCGGGCACCCGCAGGCCCCGGGCGGTCAGGCCCTGGAGCACGCCGACGGCGGCGGTGTCGTTGAAGCAGATCACCGCCGTCGGGGTGGGCCGGACGGCCAGGATCCGGTCCGCCGCCGCCGCGGCGGCGTCGGCCAGCGGCGGCGGGTGGATCGGCATGCGCAGGTCGAGCAGGGCCCGGTCCGGGTCGAGGCCGGCGTCGGCCAGGGCCTGTCGCACGCCGGTGCGTCGGCGTGGCACGGTGCCGGGCTCGACGGTCGCGCCGAGGTAGGCGATGTGCCGGTGGCCCAGCGTGACCAGGTGCTCGGCGGCGACCCGGCCGCCGAGCGCGTCGTCGACCGACACGGCGCACAGGTCGAGCGGGCCCCGGGGCTGTTCGACCAGGACCACCGGGGTGCCGCGCCGGCTCGTCTCCAGGACGGCCGTGAGGTCCGGCCCGATCGGGGAGACGATGATGCCCCGGACCGCCTGTTCCCGCAGGACGTCGAGGATCCGGGCCTCCTTGGCCGGTTGCAGGTCGGTGCTGCACGCCAGGACGAGGCAGCCGGCCTCGGCGAGCCGGTCCTCGATGCCCCGGTTGAGTTCGGCGAAGAAGGGGTTGGCCAGATCCACGATGACGCCCCCGACGATGGGGCTGGGCCGTCCGCGTAACTGCCGGGCGGGGCCGTTGGGGACGTAGCCGACCCGGCGGATCGCCTGCTCGACCCGCTGGCGGGTCGGCGGCGCGACGATACCGGGGCGACTCAGGACGTTGGCGACGGTGGAGACCGACACCCCCGCCACCCGCGCCACGTCCCGCATGCCGACGCGGTGGCCCGGCTGCTCGTCCACCGTTGCTGCTCCTCTCCCGAGGCCCGGCACGGCGGACCGTGCGGGTGCCGTCGTCGCGGGGACCGACCCGCGACGACGGCAATTATTTCGGAGTTGGCGCGTTGCATCGACGGTGTTCGACGAGTATCTTCCTTCACGAGCCGGATTACAAACGTAACAACGTCGATGGGCTGGGCCGATCCGCGACCGCCTGGGCAGCGATCGTCGGGGTCCGATGCCCGTGGCGTCGGCTGTGGCCCCCCGCTGCGGGGCCTTCCTTTCTGAGGCAGGTCATGAGAAGACGACTCACCATGCTCGGCGTGGCGCTCGGCGCGCTCGTCGGCTCCCTCCTGATGTTCGTGCCGCCGGCCCACGCGGCCGTGGGCCTGCACATCAGCGACGGCACCATCGTCGAGGCCAACGGACGGCCCTTCGTCATGCGTGGGGTCAACCACCCGCACGTCTGGTTCACCGGCGAGACCGACTCGTTCGCCGACATCAAGGCGACCGGCGCCAACACCGTGCGGGTGGTGCTCGGCACCGGCAAGCGGTGGGGCCCCTCCACCGACGTGCCCCAGGTGATCAACCTGTGCAAGCAGAACAAGCTGATCTGCGTCCTGGAGGTGCACGACACCACCGGGTACGGCGAGGAGGGCGCCGCCGCCTCCCTCGACGAGGCGGTCGACTACTGGGTCAGCCAGAAGGCCGCCCTGGTCGGCCAGGAGAACTACGTCGTCATCAACATCGGCAACGAGCCGATCGGCAACGTCAACGCCGCCCAGTGGACCGGGGCGACCACCGCCGCGATCCAGCGGATGCGGCAGAACGGCTTCGAGCACCTGCTCATGGTCGACGGCCCGAACTGGGGCCAGGACTGGCAGAACATCATGCGGGCCAACGCCCAGACGATCCTGGACGCCGACTCCCGCGACAACACCGTGCTCTCGATCCACATGTACGCCGTCTACAACACCGCCGCCAGCATCATCAGCTACCTCGACCACTTCGAGCGCAACGGCTGGCCGCTGGTGATCGGCGAGTTCGGCTGGCAGTTCGCCAGCGGTGAGGTCGACCACGAGACCCTGCTGGCCGAGGCCGAGGCCCGCGACCTCGGGTACCTCGCCTGGTCGTGGAGCGGCAACACCGACCCGATCCTGGACATGGTGCTCAACTTCGACCCCGACCGGCGCACCACCTGGGGCGAGCGGGTGATCAACGGGGCCAACGGCATCCGGGCGACCTCGGTGGAGGCCAGCATCTTCGGCGGGACCACCCCGACCACGCCGCCGACGACCCCGCCGACCACGCCGCCGACGACGCCGCCCACCACGCCGCCCACCACGCCGCCGACCGGCGGTGCGTGCAGCGCCACGTACACGGTGCTCAACCAGTGGCAGGGTGGCTTCCAGGGTGAGGTGCGGGTGACCGCCGGCACCGCGGCGATCCGCAACTGGACCGTCACCTGGACGTTCGCCAACGGCCAGACCGTCACCAACGCCTGGAACGCGACGGTCACCGCCACCGGGTCGGCGGTCACCGCCCGCAACGTGAGCTACAACGGCAGCCTCGGCGCCGGGGCCAGCACCAGCTTCGGGTTCCTCGGCTCCTGGAACGGCACCAACGGCAGCCCCACCCTGACCTGCAGCGCGAGCTGACCGACCGCGCCACGCGAAGAACCTCCGGGGTACACCCCCGGACGCTGGCCGCAGCGGCCGTGACCCACTCCGGCAGGTGGGTCACGGCCCTGTGCCGTCACGGCCCTGTGCCGTCGCGGGGCGGCGTCAGCCCTGCCGGATCGCCTCGCCAGCGATCTCGATGCGGACGGTCCGGCCGACCAGCACCCCGCCGGCCTCCAGGGCCACGTTCCAGAGCAGGTCGTACTCCTCGCGGTCGATCTCCGCCGTCGCGCTGAACCCGAAGATGTCCTGGCCGTACGGGTCGCGCCGGGCACCGCCGAACTCGACCTGGAGGTCGACCGGGCGGGTGATGCCCTTGACCGTCAGCTCACCGGAGAGCACGAACCGCCCGGTCGCCGGGTTCGCCGCCGGGGCCGCCGGCGCGTCCAGCGCCGCCCGGCGGCCGAGCCGGTGACTCTTCAGCTTGGCCCAGTAGAAGATCGGGTCGTTGCGCTCCAGCGAGGTGATCCCGGTGCTGCGGTATTCCAGGGTCGGGAACCGTTGGGTGTCGAGAAAGTCCGCGCTGCGGAGATGGGCGTCCCGGTCGGCGTTCGCCGTGTCGAGGCTGCCCGCCTGAATGGTCGCCGTCACCGACGACTCGAACGGATCGTCCTTGACGAGGATGTGTGCGGTCGCGTCGCGGAATTCGCCCCGGACGGGACTCACCATCATGTGTCGGGCGAGAAAACCGATTCGCTTGTGCCCGGCGTCGAGTTGATAGCTGCCGGCGGCGGGGATGGTCATGCCGTCCCAGACCCGGGTGGAACCGGTCATCGCTCGTGCCTTCCTTCCCCGACACGCTCACGGCCGCGTCGCCCACCCCGCCCTGGTCGGGCGGTCGCAGACGGCCGGAGGAGCATTCCGCCGCCCAGCATAGGGAGACCAGGGCAACGGTTGTCCGCAGCAGGAGCAGAAGTCGTGAGGATAATCACCCCGGGGTGGTGGCCGGACTATTTGTCCCGTCCCCGAGCGGTCACGCTGCGCGCAATTCCGGGCCTCCGGAGGCGTCGAATGGGGGCAGATCCGGCCGGGGCAGCTAATCGGGATTCCGACGCCAAAGGGGGTGCCGGGTCGGTGACCGTGCGGCAGTGAATGTCGCCGTACATTCTCGACATTCGTCCGGGCGGGGTGGGGTGGTCCGGCCGGGGCGCGACGGTCGCCGGTTGCGGCTCGGGGTGGCCGTGGCCGTGTCGTCCGCGGCCGCCCGTGCGCCGGCCGGAGCGGTGCCGGCCGGGCACCCATTGCATCGAGACATGTCGAATGCCAGGCTGATGGTTGGTCGCGGCCGGGAGCCGGGGCGAATCGTCCGACCGGAGCCGAGGGGACGCGCGGGGCGGGTCCGCCGCCCGCGTGCGGGGCAGTCCCTGCGGCAGTCCACCCTGCTGACCCGCCGTCGACCAGCCATGACGCCAGCCGTCCGGCCCCGTCGTCGCGCGGTCACCGGGGGAGTCCCGAATCCGGCACCGACCGCCCGTCCCGGCGATCGGTGTGTTCTCCACGAGGAGGTACGAATGCGTCGTACGTATGGCGCGGTGCTGGTCGCCGCGACCGTGACCCTGGCCGGCTGGGCGGGAGTGGCGACCGCCGCCCCGACGTCCCCCACCGCGTCGCCGGCACCCGCGCCGACGATGGCCTGCCCGCCGGTGCTGCCGGTCGCGGCCAGCGTGTCGGGGAGCACCGCCACGAGCGTGTCGATCCGGTACTCGGTCATGCTCAGCCCGCCCTGCGGCTACGAGCTGCCGCTCACCGTGAGCTTCTACGCCAGCGCGCAGGACGCCGCGCAGTGGCAGAACCCGGTGGCCCAGGCGGTCTCCGGCCCGGACCGCTTCGGCACCGTGACCGTCGAGGGGCTGGCACCCGACACGGCGTACTGGTTCCGGATCGAGGATGCCGACGGGCGCCGCGACCCGTACCTGGTGGGTGGACCGGGCCGTACCACGCCGTAGCCGCGCGTCCCCCACACCGGCCGCCACGACCATGCCCGGCATGCTCGTGGCGGCCCGGCCCGGCCCGGCCGTGGGACGCGGCGCCGGCTCAGGGGTTGTCGTACTCGTCGATGACCTCGTCGAGGATGCGGACCGTCTCCTGCTGACGCCGGACCTCGGCGGCCAGCCGGTCGCGGTGCCGGCGCAGCTCGCCGACGAGAAAGGCGGTGCGCTTGGACTCGTCCAGCATGCACGGCAGGATCGGCGCGATCGCGGCGCTGGACAGGCCGGCGGCGAACATGCGCTGGATGAGGACCACCCGGTCGACGCACGCCGGGTCGTAGCGGCGGTGACCGGACTCGGTGCGGTGGGCGACGATCAGGCCCTGTTCCTCGTAGTACCGCAGCGAGCGGCTGCTGACCCCGCTGGCGGTGGCGAGCTGACCGATGCTCAGCGCCGCACCGGTCCGGTCCCTCACACCGGTGTCAACTGCTGCCATCGGCAAAGGGTAGCCGGGCACGGCGCACTGTCGCGTTCCGTGCGGTACGGCGGGGCCGGGCGGGATGACGTGTGGTCACGTCGGCATGGTGTCGCCCCAGGCGGCGGCGACGAGGGCCGGCAGGACCCGGGCCGCCGGCCCGCGCAGGTTCACCTCGGCGACCGCGTCCAGGGGCGTCTCGTCCGGGTTGACCTGGATCACCGTGGCCCCGAGCCGGGCGGCCACCTGGGGGATCTCGGCGGCGGGGTACACCAGGCCGGAGGTGCCGACCGTCACCAGCAGGTCACAGGAGGCCGCCGCCTCGACCGCCCTGTCCAGCGCCGCCTGCGGCAGCGCCTCACCGAACCACACCACCCCCGGCCGCACCGGGGCGGCACACGCGGCGCACCGGGGCGGCGGGACGCGACGCCCCCCGGCCGGCTCGTCGGCGACGTCGGGCAGCGACGCGGGCCGGGAACAACCCGAACAACGCGGCGCGAAGAGACTGCCGTGCAGGTGGACCGGGTCCGTCGAGCCGGCCCGCTCGTGCAGGTCGTCGACGTTCTGGGTGACGACCACGGTGCCGGGGACGCGGGCCTCGATCGCGGCCACGGCGGCGTGCCCCGCGTTCGGCCGGGCCCGCCGGACGGCGCTGCGCCGCCACTCGTACCAGCCCCACACCAGATCGGGGTCGTCCTCGAACGCCTGCGGGGTGGCGAGCGCCTGGGCGTCGAACCGCTGCCACAGCCCGGTCAGGGCGTCCCGGAACGTCGGCACGCCGCTCTCGGCCGAGATGCCCGCGCCGGTGACGACGACGATCCGGCGCGCCCGCTCCAGCAGCGCCGCCGCCTCGGGCGGTACGACGTGTCCCATGCGGTGCCTCCTGCGGACGCGGGTGCTGCCGGTGCGCCGACGAGTCTCACAGGCCGCGGGACGCGCCGCCACCCCGTTACGGCCGGCGGCCCGGCAGCGCCGCCGGCAGGTCCGGCTCGACGGCATGGTGGAGCAGGTGCAGCGGCGCGGCGGTGATCCCCGCCGTGGTGAGGGCCCGCGCGTACGCCGCCGCCGTCGGGTCGTCCACCAGGCCGTGCACCAGCGGCAGGGTCGGGGTGGCCGCCCAGAGCAGCGCCTCGAGTTGGCAGGAGGCGACCGCGCCGGGGAGGCCGAGGCCCGCCGCGTGGGCGGTGATCGCGGCCGGCGGCAGGTCCACCGGTACGGTCCGACGCGCGCCTCCGACGTGGAGCAGACCACCGCCGACGACAAGGACGTCCCGGTCGCGTCGCATCCGGGCCAGGGCCCGCACGGGATCCAGGGCGTGCGGAAAGGAGTCGTCGACGACGACGGTGCCGGGCCGGAGCCGGTCGACGTCGAGGGGCTCGGTCGCCGCGCTCGTCGCCCCGACGATCAGATCGGCGTCGTACACCGGGGTGGGCACCGCCGGGGTCGCCGCGCAGACCTCGACGGCGCCGGTGAAACCGTCGGCCCGCAGCCGGGCGGCCTGGCCGGTCAGGCGGGGCGCGGCCGAGGGGACGTCGCAGAGCACGAGCCGGGCCGGCGGCCGGGACGCGCGGGCCAGCAGCAGCCGTAGCGAGGAGAAGCCGATCGAGCCGAGGCCGACCACGGCGAGGGTACGGCCGGCCAGGCTCCGCCCGGTCGCCGTCAGCGCCGCCTCCACCGTCAGGACCACGGAGACGACGGTGACCGCGTGACCGGTGGTGACCGCCGTGGCGGTGCGGGTCCGCCGGAGCACGCCGACGCCGTACCCGGTGTGGGCGGGGACCAGGCCGGCGAGCGAGACGCAGGCCGCGCCGAGGCCGGCGGCGAGGTCGACGCCGGCGGCGGCCTCGGCGGCGAGGGGCTCCCCGGCCCCGGCCAACTCGTCGGAGAACCGGGGCAGGCAGACGAAACCGGAGGTGCCCAGCGGGGTGGTCAGCTCCTCCAGCAGCCGGGGCCGGCCGGTGGGGAAGAGCAGCGCGCGGAGCTGGTCGCGGGGCAGGCTGCCGGCGGGCAGACCGGCCAGCGCGGCGAGCTGCGCGGGTGGCGGCAGGTAGCCGACGATGGCCGCGGTCAGCCTGGCCGACGGCACCGGCGTGGGCGCGGCGACGGGGGCCGGGCCCGGCCGGGCCGCCGTGCGACGGCCCGGCTGGTCGGCCGCCGCCGCCGTGCTGAGGTCGGTGCGGAGCCGGTCCGCGAGGCGGTCCAGGTCGGCGGCCGTGACCGCGTCGGGGGAGCCGCGCAGGGTGACCCGGAGCCCGTCGGGTCCGGGCCGGGCGGTCAGGAACAGGTCGGTGCCGATCGGTGGTGGGGCGAGTTCGCTGTCCTCGTCCCACGACAGGCTGAGCCGGGCCGCCCCGGGGGAGTCGGCGTCCATGGGCACCGGATCGGCTGCCGGGCCGAGCGAGGCGAAGTCCAGGAAGCTGAAGAAGAACTGGGCCCCGGCCGGTGTGCCGTCGGGCCGTCCGGTGGGCACGGCCGCCGCGATGGCCGGCGGGTCGGCGTGCTGCCGGGCGGCGGCGACCTCGGCCGCGACCCGGGCGAGGTCGGTGGGGAAGGCGCCGGTGCCGGTCAGGCGCAGTGGCAGCATCGCCGCGCAGGGGCCGAAGACCCGGTGCAGGTCCGGCAGCGGGTGGTCGCGTCCGGTGACTGCCAGCCCGACGACCAGGTCGTCCTGGCCGGTGTGGTGGGCCAGCGCCCGGTGGTACGCGGCCAGCACGGGGGCGTGCAGCGTGGTCGCCGCGCCGGCGGCGAGCCGGCGCAGCCCGGCGACGACCGTGGTGTCGAGCGTGAAGCCGCGTACCGGCGCCGGTCGGCTGGCCCCCTCTGACGTGCCGGCGTCGTCGGGGTGGCCGACGCCGGGCGCGCGGTCGGCCCCGGCGGCCAGGACCGGCGGCCGGTACGGCGACCGGAACCGTCCGGCCCACCAGGCGTACGCGGTCGGGTCCGGCGCGTTGGCGGCACGGCGCTCCAGCAGCGTCACGTAGTCCCGGAAGCTGGTACGCAGCGGGGGGAGCGGGTCGGCCGCCCCGTCGCCCAGTCCGTAATAGGCGGCCAGCAGTTCGTGGCCCAGCAGGGCGGCGCTGTAACCGTCACCGATCAGGTGGTGGGCGTGCACCAGCAGGACGTGGTCGTCCGGGGCGACCGTCAGCAGGCGCAGCCGGAGCAGGGGCCACGCCCACGGCTCGAAGCGTCGGCGGCGTTCCTCGGTCACCCGGGCGGCCAGCTCGGCGGGGTGGCGGAGCGTCTCGTGCTCGACCGGCAGCCGCATCGAGTCGGGCAACTCCTGCTGGACCGGTGGCCGGGCACCGGCCGGGAAGACGGTCCGCAGCATCGGGTGCCGGGCGACCAGCAGGTCGACGGCGCGTTGGAAGACGTCGCGGCGCAGCCGCCCGCGCAGCCGGAGACGGGCGAGCCAGGCGGTACCGGCGCCGGGCGCGATCGCGTCGGCGAACAGGAAGCCGCGCTGGGTCGCGGTCACCGGGAACGGCCCGGTGGCCTCGCCGGTGCTGCTGCCGCCGGTGCGTCGGCCCGGACCGGTGCCGGTGCCGGTGCCGGTGGGGGTGTGGGTGGCAGCGGTGGCAGCGTCGGTGCCGGTCCCGCCGGTGCCGGTGGCGGTGGTGTCGGTGGCGGTGGTGTCGGCCGCCTCAGCGTCGGCCGCCCTGGGGCCGGTCGCGTCGATCGCGGCGGCGAGTGCGGCCAGGGTCCGGTGCTGGTAGATGACGGTCGGGCTGGGCGCGGTGGGGAACCGCTCCCGGAGCTGGGCGAAGACCTCCAGGACCAGGATGGAGTCGCCGCCGAGGGCGAAGAAGTCGTCGTCCGGACCGACCGCCGGCACGTCGAGCAGGTCGGCCCAGATGCGGGCCAGGCTCGCCTCGGTGCCGGTGCCGGTGCCGGTGCCGGTGCCGGTGCCGGTGCCGGTGGCGGTGGTGGTGGCGGGTGGGGTGGCTTGTGGGCCGGTGGCCGGCGGGGCCGTGGTCCGGGCCAGCAGCCCGGCGCGGTCGATCTTGCCGGTGGCGGTCAGCGGCAGGCTGTCCAGCAGGTGGATGCGGGCCGGGACCATGTGCTCCGGCAGGCGGGCGGCGAGGTGGCCGCGCAGGGCGGCCACGGTCGGGGTGGCCGGCGGCGTGGGCAGGACGAACGCGTGCAGCCGGGGGTACGGGTCGGCCCGGTGCAGCACGACGGCGGAGGTGACCTCCGGGTGGGTCCGCAGCACCGCCTCGATCTCGCCCGGCTCCACCCGGTACCCGTGGATCTTCACCTGGTCGTCGAGCCGGCCCAGGAACTCCAGTGTGCCGTCCGGCGCGACGCGGCCCCGGTCGCCGCTGCGGTAGAACCGCTGGCCGTCACGGATCACGAAAGCCGCGTCGGTCAGCTCCGGCTCACCGAGGTATCCGGCGGTGAGGCCGACGCCGCCCAGGTACAGCTCACCGGCCACGCCGGGTGGGCAGGGCCGCCCGGCGGGGTCGACGACGCGCACCACCGTCCCGCCGACCGGGCGGCCGATCGGCAGCCGGCGTACCGCGTCGTCCGGGCGACGGTCGATCAGGTGCCAGGTCGCGTTGATCGTCGCCTCGGTCGGGCCGTACAGGTTGGTGATCCGGCAGTCGGCACCGAACAGGTCGAACCAGTGCCGGACCGGTACCGGCGACAACTCCTCCCCGCCGACGTGCACCCAGCGCAGTGCGGTGAGGTCCGGCGGGACGCCGTGCCGGGCCACGTGGTCCTCGGCGGCGCGCAGGATCCGCTCCCACAGGGTGGGGACCGAGCTCCACACGGTGATCCGGTCCCGCTCGATCCGGGACAGCAGCGCCGCCGGGTCGCGGAGCAGGGACCGGCTGAAGGTGACAACGGTGGCGCCGACGAGCAGGGGCGCCAGGATCTGCCGGACGGAGGCGTCGAAGCAGCTCGACGAGGTCTGGGCGAGCCGGTCGCCGGGCCGGTAACCGAAGGTGGCGATGGCCCAGTCGAGGTAGGTCAGCATCGACCGGTGGCTGACGGGTACGCCCTTCGGCCGTCCCGTCGACCCCGACGTGAAGATCACGTACGCCGGTCGGTCCGGGCTCGGCGCGGGCGGTGTCGGATCGGTCCCGTGGTGCGTGGTGCCGGTGTCCGTGGGCGCGTCGGCCGCCGGGCCGGGCGTGGTCGGGGCGAGCCGGACCGGCCGGGTCGCCCCGCCGAGCCGGGCCGCGCTGTCGGCGCAGTCGTCGTCGTGCAGCAGCAGCTCAGCGCCCGCGCGGACCAGGTGGTCGGTGAGGCGGGCCGGCGGGTGGGCGGCGTCCAGCGGTACCCAGGCGGCGCCGGCCCGCAGGATCCCGACCACCCCGACGACCGTCTGCGGTCCGGGCGCGGTGAGCAGGCCGACCCGGTCACCGGGGCGTACCCCGTGCCGGGTGAGCAGCCCGGCGACCCGGTCGGCGGCCAGGTCCAGCGCCCGGTAGGTCACCGTCCCGTCGCCGGTGTCCACCGCCACCGCCTCCGGGGTACGCCGGCAGACCGCCCGGATCCGGGCGGTGACGTCGCCCCCGTCACCGGCCGGTCCGGGTGGTCCGCCGGGGTGACACCGCTGTCCGGTGCCGGGGTGGGCCGTGGCCGCCGGGCGGCCGACCCGGTCCCCGACGGTGAGGTCGACGGGTGCCGGCCCGAAGCCGGCGACAGGGGCGACGAGCGCCGGCCCGGTGCCGGCGGTGAGGTCGACGAGTTCCTGTCGGTGTTCGGCGGCGAGCCGGGCCACGGTCGCGCGGCCGAACAGGCGCAGCGGGAAGTTCCAGGACAGGCCGAGGCCGGTGCCGGATTCCCAGCAGAGCAGGCCGAGACGGGTGGCGGCGGACGCGGAGCCGGCCGCCGTCGGGGCGACGGTGACGGGGCAGCCGGGGTCCCGGGCGACCGGGAACCGGGCGAAGCTGAACCCGGCCGGGCTCGCGGTGCGCGGGCCGTCCCCGGTCCGGCCGAGCAGTCGGGCCAGGTCGAGGCTGGCGACCGAGCCGTGCCGCTCGGCGGCCGACCAGGCCACCCGCAGCCGGTCGGCGAGCTGCCCGGCCGGCTCGTCGGGGTCCACGGCGACCCGCAGCGGCAGGGTGTCGGCGAACGGGCCGACGATCCGCCCGATGCCGGGCAGCCGGGCGTCCCGGCCGGCCCGGGCCACGGTCACCGGCACCCGTCGCTGCCCGCTCCACCGGGCCAGGCAGCGGACGTACCCGGCGAGGAGCAGGTGGAACAGGGAGACGCCAGCGGCGGCGGCCCGATCGCGCAACGCCGCCACCAGGTCCGCGTCCAGCTCGCCCTGGTGGGTCACGTACGGCGGTGCGGGTGCTCCGGCGGGGTCGCCGTCGACCGGCAGCCGCAGCGTCCAACCGTCGCCGGTGAGCAGGTCCCGCCAGTACGACAGGTCCGCCGGGGTGGGTGGGCCGACCTGGCGGGCGTACGTGTCGAAGCCGGGGTCGGGCGGGGGTGGTGCCGGTGCCCGCCCGTGGGCCAGCGCGGTGTAGCCGGCCCACAGTTGCTCGCTGAGCAGGTTCAGGCTGACCCCGTCCCCGGCGGCGTGGTGCAGCACCAGCAGCAGGTGCGCCCGGTCGGAGGTCTCCCGGACGAGGACCGCCCGCAGCGGCGGCTGCCGGGTGAGGTCGACCGGGGTGTTGCACAGCCGTTCCTGGAGGGCGGCGAGCGTGCCGGTGAGCGGCTGCACCTCGTACCAGGCCGGTACCGGGTCCGGGTGGGCCGCCGGGGGCGGAATCACCTGGCGCGGCGTGCCGGCTGCGGCACCGGGCACGAACCGGACCCGCAGCATCGGGTGGCGGCTCTCCAGGTGGGCCAGGGCCTGCCCGAGCAGGGCCGCGTCCAGGGGCCCGGTGACGGTCTGCCGGACGAAGGCGTAGCTGGCGACGGTCGGGTGGAGCCGTTCGTTGATGTGGAACGCCCGCTGCACGGCGGTCAGCGGGAAGGGCTCGGCCGCCGCCGGTCGCGGCCCGGAACCGTGTTCGGCCGGCACCGGCTCCACGGGTGGCGGCGTCGGTGTGGTGCCGGTGGTCGCGGTGAGGTGGGTGGCCAGGTCGGCGACGGTGGTGTACTCGAAGAAGAGGGTGACCGGCAGGTCGCGGCCGAGGTCCTCCTCCAGCCGCTTGACCAGGTCCACCGCCGCCAGTGAGTCCAGCCCGAGGGCGAGGAACGACGTGTCGTCGGCGATCTCCTCGGGCCGGCGGTGCAGCGGCTCGGCGAGGAGCCGCCGCAGCAGCCCCGCCACCTCGTCCCGGGTCGGCCCGTCGCCCGGCGGGGCGTCCCGCCGTGGGGAGGGGCCGGCGGTGCTGCTGCGGCCGGTGGCGGTGTGGCCGGTGGCGGTGGCCTCGGCGGGGGGACCGGACCGGTGCGGCCGCAGGTCCGCGACGACGAGGTGGGCGGCGTCGAGCCGGCGGGCGACCGCCAGCGCGCGCAGCGCGTCGTGGACGGGCAGCGCTCCGACGCTGACCCGGCCGGCGCGGCGCGCACCGCCGACAGCGGAGACGCCGTCCGCGCCGACCGGTGCCCCGGGCCCGGTCACCGCGCGCGACCCGGTGGCCGTGCTGGACCGGGTTGCCGGGCCGGGCCCGGTCACCGGGGCGGACTGGCGTGCCGGGCCGGGCTGGGTTGCCGGACCGGAACGGCTTGCGGGGCCGGGGGCGGTGCGGGCCGCCATGCCGGTGTCGGTGATCGCGGCGAAGCCGACGGCCTGGACGGGACGGCCGGCGGCCCGGTGCGCTGCGGCGAACGCGTCGAGGAAGGCGTTCGCGGCGGCGTAGTCCCCGATCGCCCCGGCCAGGCCGGGCAGGATCGCGCTGACCGACGAGAACCCGACCAGCGCCGTCCGGTCGTGGCCGTGCCGGCGCAGCGCCTCGGCGAGCAGGTGGCTGCCCCGTACCTTCGGAGCCAGCACGGCGAGCACGTCCCGGGTGGACTTCGCCCGCAGCGTGCCGACCCGGACCGTGCCGGCGGCGTGGAACACGGTGTCCAGCCGGTGCACCCCGGCCAGCAGCGCCTCCACGTCGGCTGCCACGGTCACGTCGCAGCGGTGGTACGTCACCGTCGCGCCCAGCGTGGTCAGCTCGGCCAGCAGTTCGGCCGGGGCCCGCTCCGCCCGGCCGGCGAGCAGCAGGGTGGGCCGGCCGGCGCGGGCGAGGGTACGGGCCAGCGCCGCACCCACCCCACCCGTGCCGCCGACGATCAGGTGGACGTCGCCAGCCCGGAGCCGGTCCTCCCCGGTGCCGTTTGGTACGCCGCCGGGGTCGGGGGAGCGGTCCGGGGGCGTCGGTGCCGCGACGAGGAACCGGGCGAGACGCCGCCCGTCCCGCCAGGCCACCCCGGTCGCCGCGACCCGGTCGGGTGGGGCCTGCCCGGCACCACCGTCCGGTCCGTCCGGTCCGGACGGTCCGTCCGGGTCGGACTGGTCGGACGGGTCGGCCGGGGTGGCGTCGGCGGTGAGCCCGGACAGCTCCCGGCGGACGGCGTCGACCCGGGCCGTCGCATCGTCGAGGCTGGACAGGTCCACGGTGCGGACCAGCGGTCCCGGACGCTCGTCGGCGAGGGCGGCGGCCAGCCCGGCCAGCACGGCCTGCACCGGACGGGGCCGTTCCGCCGCCGCCCCGGTGACGTGCACGTCCTCGGTGACCACGAGCAGCCGCCCCTCGACCCCCGTGTCGAGCAGGGCCCGGACGGCGTCGACCTGGTCGGCCACGGCGGCGTCGAGGGCGGCCATGTCCGGCGGGTCGACCGCCGCCCCGGCGAGCAGCACGGTCACCGCCGGTGCCGACGGGCCCTCGGCCGGCGCGGGTCGGGCCGACGCGCCCGGCACGGTACCGGTGGGCGTCGCCGTGCCACCGGCCGGATCGGTGCTCACGTCGCTTCCGGCGGTCACGTCGATTCCACCGTTCACGTCGAATCCGGCGGTCACCTCGATCCCGTCGGCGGTGAGCGCCGTGGCCAGCGCGGCGGCGAACGGGCCGTCGACCCCCGGGCCACGCAGCCGGACCCGCGCCGGCAGGGTGCCCGCCACCGGCGGCGCCTCCCGCCAGGCGACCAGGTGCAGCGGCACGGCCGGTTCCGGCACGGCCGGTTCCGGGACGGCCGGTTCCGGGACGGCCGGGTTCGGGGCGGCCGGTGGCGGGTGGGCGCGGCGCTCGAACGGATAGGTCGGCACGGGTACCCGCCGTCGGCCGGCGTACAGCGCGGGCCGGTCGAGCGGGCCGCCCCGGGCCCAGAGCAGTCCCACCGCCGCCAGCAGCGACGCGGTACCGGCGCCCACCGCCGGGGTGGCCGGGTGCGCGGGCGGGTCCAGCACCGTGACCACCCGGACCGGTTCGACGCCCGGAGCGCCGAGGGTACGGGCGACCTCACCGGCCGCCCCGGCGGTACCCAGCTCGACGACCGTGTCGTACCCGTCGTCGTGCAACCGGCGCAGCGCCGCCCGCAGCGTCGGGCCGTCCGTCGTGGCGGTCGCGGACCGGGTCGGGTCCGGCGGGTCCCACCGCCCGGCCGTCGGGCTGAACAGCGGCACCGGCGGGGTCACCGCCCCGGCGTCGGCCGGCCACCGGTCACCGGCCCCGCCACCGGTGCCGCTGCCACCGGCGGCAGCGGCGGGGTCGGACCCGGCGAGCGCGACGGCGCTGCGGACCGCCTCGGCGACGCCCAGCGCACCGGCGGCGGCAGCCGCCGCGAGTTCGCCCACCCCGTCCCCGAGGACCGCGTCGGGCCGTACCCCCCACGCGGTGAGCTGCCCGGCCAGCGCCAGCGCCACCACCACGCCCACCGTCGCGGTGACCCGCTGGTCGGGCCGGTCCGCCTCCGCCGGAGGGTGCCCGGCCAGGCACCAGGACAGCAGGGGCCGCCCGGCCACCGGTCCGGCGGCGGCGCAGGCATCGACCAGCAGGGACCGGAAGACCGGCAGCCGGTCGTGCAGGTCCCGGACGACCGGGGCGGGCACCGGGCCGGCACCGGGGAAGACGAAGACGGTCCGGGGGCGACGGCCGACCGGCTCGTCCCCGAGGGTGCCCGCCACGGCCTCCAGCCGGTCGGCCAGGTCACCGCCGGCGACGACCGCCAACCGGTACGGGGCGTCGTCGCGGGCCGTGCCGGCGCTGGCGACGACGTCGGCGGCGGCGAGGTCGGGGTGGGCGCGCAGGTGCCGGGCGAGGTCGCGGGCGCTGCGGCGCAGCGCGGACGCGGAGTGCGCGGTGAGCGTCACCAGGTGACCGCCGACGTCGCCGTCGACCGGTACCGGCGCGGGCGGGTCGGGCGGCGCCTCGGACAGGACGGCGTGGGCGTTGGTGCCGCCGAAGCCGAACGCGTTGACCCCGGCCACCAGCGGCCCCGGCGCGGTCCACGGGCGGGCCTCGGTGACCACCGCGAACCCGGCCGCGTCGAGGTCGTACCGGGTGGACGGCCGGGTGTGGTGCAGCGACGGCGGTAGGCGTCGGTGCCGCAGGGCGAGGACCACCTTCAGCAGCGCGGGCATTCCGGCCGTGTTGAGCAGGTGTCCCAGGTTGGTCTTGACCGAGCCCAGCCAGCGGGGTGTCCCGTCGGGGCGGGGCGGGAACGCGGCGGCCAGCGAACGCGCCTCGACCGGGTCGCCGAGCCCGGTGCCGGTGCCGTGGGCCTCGACGTAGGAGACGTCGGCCGGGTCGAGCCCGGCGTCGGCGTACGCCCGCGCGATGACCTCCCACTGCCGGTGCGGGTTCGGGGCGAGCAGGCTCAGGGACCGGCCGTCGTTGCCGACCGCGGTGCCGGTGACCAGGGCGAGCACCGGGTCCCCGGCGGCGTGGGCGTCGGCGGGGCGGCACAGGACCAGCGCCGCGCCCCCCTCGCCGGGGACGAAGCCGTCGGCGTCGGCGTCGAAGGCGCGGCAGCGTCCGGTGGGGGAGAGCGCCTCGGCGCCGTCGAGCAGCCGGTGGGCGGTCTCGGTGAGGGTGAGGGTGACCCCGCCGACCACCGCCAGGTCACACTCGCCGGTGGCGAGGCTGCGCGCGGCGAGGTGCAGCGCGACGAGCGCCGACGAGCAGGCGGTGTCGACGGCGAGCGCCGGGCCGGTGAGGTCGAGGACCTGCGCCAACCGGGCCGGGACGAGGTTGCGCAGGTTCCCGACCAGCGCCGCCGGCGCGGTGACCGGCCCGGCGGCGGCCAGCAGTTCGGGGTACGCGCTCTCGCCGACCGCGGCGAAGACACCGATCCGCCGGCCGTGGCGGCGGGGACCGGCGTACCCGGCGCGTTCCAACGCCTCGTACCCGATCTCGAGGAACAGCCGGGCGTGCGGGTCGGTGAGCCGGGCCTCCTCGTCGGTGAGCCCGAAGAAACCGGCGTCGACGTGCAGCGGCTCGTCGAGGAAGGCGCCCCAGCGGGGGCGTCCGTCCTGCGGGGTCCACCGGTGCGCCGGAACCGGTCGGACCGCGTCGACGCCGTCGACCAGGCGCTGCCAGAACTCGTCGGGGTCGTCCGCGCCCGGGAACCGGCAGGCCATCCCGATCACCGCCGCCGGCGGGGCCCCCACCGCCGGCGGGTTCCCCCCGCTCAACGTCGTTTGCGCGGCCGGCGTCTCCTCCGCGGCCGGGATCGTTTCCGCGGCCGGTGTCGTTTCCGTGCCCGGGTCGGCCCGCTCCGCGGGCGGTGGCGCCGGCGGTCGGGTCGGTGTGGTGCCCGGCCCGGCGAGGATCCGGTCGGTCAGCGCGCTGACGGTGGGGCAGTCCCGCAGGTCCGCCGGGTCGAACGTGCTGCCCAGGGCGTCCTCCAGCCCGGCGAGCACCTCCATCGCCCGCAGCGACGACCCGCCGATGGCCAGGAACCGGTCGTGCGGCCCGATCGTGTCGGCCGGCCGGTCCAGCACGCGGGCCCAGACCGAGCGGACGACCCGCTCGACCTCCCGGCGCGGCAGCCGCGCGGCGTCCCCGACCGGTGCCCGCACCGACGTGCCGGCGGTAGTTCTGTCCGACGTGCCGAGGGCTGCGCTGTCCGACCTGCCCCCGGGCGGGCCGTCAGTCGTGCCGGCGGCTGCGTGGTCGGGCGTGCCGGTGGGGGTCGGGGGCGGGGGGTGCCAGCGGCGTTCCCGGTCGGCGAAGTCGCCGGCCAGGTACCGGTCGCGCATCCGCCGCCGCCGGAGCTTGCCGCTGGTGGTCCGGGCGAACGCCCCGGGCGGCAGCGGCACCACCCGGACGTCGTCGTGCCCGGCCGCCTCCGCCACCCGGGCCCGTACCGTGTCGAGCACCCCGGCCGCGCCGGCCGACGGGCGGGCCCACGACACCAGCACCACGATCCGTTCCCCGCCGGAGTCCGGGTCGGTGCAGCCGAGCACCACGGCCGCCCCGGGCGGCAGGCCGGGGGTGGCGACGGCCACCGCCTCCAGGTCGGCGGCGTGGAACGTCCGCCCGTTGACGAAGACCACGTCCTTGGCGCGGCCGGTGACGCAGAGCCGCCCGTCGCGCAGGAAGCCCAGGTCGCCGGTGCGCAGCCAGCCGTCCACGAAGGTCTCCCGGCTGGCCTGCGGCGCGCCGTGGTAGCCCGGCGCCACGTTCGGGCCCCGGACCTCGATCAGGCCCACCCGGTCGTCGGGCACCGGCCGGTACCGGTCGTCGACGACACGGACCGTGCAGCCGGGCACCGGGTGGCCCAGGTCCATCAACTCCACCGCGTGCCCGCCCGGGTGCGTCGGCACCGCCCGTCCCCGGCTCAGCGCGGCCCGGTCCACCAGCAGCGGGACCGCGACCTCCCCGGGGGGCGGGAAGGTCACCGCGAGGGTCGCCTCCGCCAGCCCGTACACCGGTCGGAGCGCGGCGGGGTCGAGCCCGGCCGGGCGGGTGTGCGCCAGGAAGTCCCGCCACACCGCCGCCGAGATCGGTTCCGCGCCCACCGCGACGCACCGGACGTGGCTCAGGTCGAGCGCCGCGAGGGTCTGCGCCGGAACCCGCCGGACCGCCAGGGCCAGGGCGAAGTTCGCCGCCGACAGCAGGGTCGCGCGGTGCCGGTGGGCGGTGGTGAACCACAGCGCCGGGCGCTTGGCGAACGCCAGCGGCGGGATGCGGACCTGGGTGCAGCCGACGGCGAGCGGGGTCAGGTGGGTGCCGATGAGCCCCATGTCGTGGAAGTACGGCATCCAGGTGACCAGGACGTCGTCCGGTCGGGCGCCGCTGGCCAGCCGGGCCTGCTCCAGGTTGGCCAGCACGTTGGCGTGGGTCAGCGCCACCCCGCGCGGCGCGCCGGTGCTGCCGGAGGAGAACTGGAGGAAGGCCACCTCGTCCGGGGCGGGCGTGGGCAGGTCGTCCGGCGGGGTCCCGGCGCGCAGGCCGGCCAGCCGCAGCACCGGGCCGGGCAGCCCGTCGGCGGTGGCGGCGGTGGCGTCGTCGGTCACCGTCACCGCGTCGGTGAGCAGGTCCCGGACCGCCCGCACCCGGGCCGGCTCGGGCGGCAACGGGACCGGGACCAGGCCGGCGGCGAGCGCTCCCCAGAACATCGGCTGGAAGTCGTCCCCGGCGTCGGCGAGCAGGATCGCGGGCGTGCCCGGGGCCACCCCGGCCGCGCGGTAGCCGCCGGCCACCCGCAGCGACTCGTCCCGTAGCTCGCGGACGGCGACCGGCCGTTCGGTGCCGTCCTCGCGGACGTGCACGACGAGTTGGTCGGGTGCCCGGTCGGCGGCGTCGAGCAGGACGTCGAGCAGCGTCCGTTGACCGCCGGGTCCGCGCACTGTCCGCACGCGACGATGCTATCGGTCATGATCGAGTACCCGGGCGGCCGGCCGGGGCGGGTCGCCGACCGGCGGCAGCGCCCCTGGCCGGGCCGGTTCCGGCCTCGACGGAGGCTGTCGCGCCCCTACCGCCGGACCCGGTACCAGAGGGTCGGCACCGGCGTGGTGGCGGCATGGATCTGCTCCAGCCGGACGTCGGCGCCGCCGGGCCGGTGGAACAGCCGTACCCCGTCGCCGAGCAGCACCGGGGCGACGAACACCAGGACCTCGTCGAGCTGCCCGGCGGCCAGGCACTGCGCGGCGACGTCCGCGCCGAGGACGTTCACGTACCGGTCGCCGGCCGCCGCCCGGGCCGCGGCCAGGGCGCTGTCCAGGTCGGTGGCGACGGTGACGCCGGGGACGGCGGTGGCGGGCGGCCGGTGGGTGAGCACGACCTGCGGGCCCTCCCACCCGCCGCTGAACGCGCCCTCCCGGTCGGTGCCCCGGTTCGGGTCGTCGCCGTAGAAGGTGCGGGCGCCGACCAGCAGCGCGCCGACCCGGGGGAGCAGGTCGTCGGCCACCGGGTTGGGCCCGAGGTGCGGGGCCAGCCAGGACATGTCACCGCCGGGGCCGGCGATGAAGCCGTCGAGCGACATGGTCGCCGAGTACAGAATCGTGGTCATGGCAGGTAGACGGTACCGGCCGGCGGAACTGATCGGTCGCGTGTCGCCGATCCTGCCGGGACGGGCGCGGGCCGGCCGGCTACGGCACCCAGACGCTGGCCGCCCGGAACGAGCCGAGGTCGGTGACGCCACCGTTGCCGGGCACCTGGTAGGGGCCGCCGACGCAGTCGTCGTTGGCGAACAGGGCGGCGGCGGAGGCGTGCGTGTTGAACGCCGAGCGGGCCCGCCCGGCGAAGCCGTGGTCGACCAGGCTGACGCAGGTGCCGCCGGGCACCGCCGAGGCGACGGTGAGCCGGGTGCCGACGTAACCGGTCTGGTCGAACAGGCACAGGGCGCCGGTCGGGCAGCCGACCACGGCCGACGCGGCGTAACCGGCCCGGGGCGTGGTCGTCGCGGGGGTGGCCGCGCCGGGTGTGGCGGACGTGAGCACAGTCGTGGCGGTGAGCGCCACCACGGCGAGGCCGTACGTCATCCGGCTGCGCATCGACATCTCGAACCCCCGTACCGTCGGTCGACGAGCGGACAGGTGGAGATTAGCAGCCATCGATTCGTTGCGCAGGGCGGGCCGGCCGGCGCGGGCCGGGCTACGGCGGGTGCGGAGGACGGGTCCGGGCCACCGCCGCGCGGACCTGCCCGGCGAGGCCGGGCAGGTCCGCGCGGGTGCCGAAGTGCCGGTCCCACGCCGTCTGGCAGCGCACGGTCAGGGTGACGTGGTGCCCCTGGGTGAACGTCGTCTCGGCGCGCAGCCGACCGTCCCGCCGCAGGCGGACAGTGAGCAGGCCGCCGGTGTCGTCCAGCCGGGCCGCGCCGACCCGCCCCGGGGCGGCGAGGGCGGCGAGCCGGTCGGCGAAGCGCAGCAGGTCGTCCCAGGCGAGGAAGTGGGTGCCGGAGGTCGGGCGCGGGCCGGGCTCCGGCACGGGCAAAAGAGTGTCGCCGGGTACGTCGACCTGGCAGTGCGCGTGCCGGGGATCACCGGCGGGCTGCTCCAGCCAGCTCCGGCCGCTTCCGGCGGCGACCCGCAGGCCGATCCCGTGCACCGCGTCGAAGAAGGACACCCGCTCCACCATGCCTCGGACCGTACCCGGCCGGGAACCGGATGGTCCGGTCCCGGCCGGGCGGGGGTCAGGCCCGGGCGGTGTTGACGTAGACCCTGTCGTTCAGCCCTCGGGCGTACAGGTGCAGCACGCCGTCGTAGACGTTGGCGGCCGGGGCGCTCGGGGTGGCCCCGTTGCCGGACAGCGCGACCCAGCGGCTGAAGGTGGTGCCGTTGAAGGTGGCGGTGAACAGGTGGTCGTTGCCACCCCTGGCGAACAGCCGGAGCAGACCGTCGTAGCTGGCGAGGCCGAGCGGGCTGGCGGTCCACCCGTTGCCGGTGACCGGGATCCAGCCGGCCCAGGCCCCACTGGCGTACGTGTTCAGGTAGATGCGCCCGTTTTCGGCGCGGACGGCCAGCCGCAGCGTGCCGTTGTCCTCGGTCACCGTGGGCGCGTCGGGGGTGGTGCCGGTGCCGGGCAGCACGCTCCAGCCTGACCAGCCGGTGGCGCCGTGGACGTTCTCGACGAGCTTGTCGTTGCCGGCCCGCACGATCAGGTGCAGCTTGCCGTCGACGACGGCGGCGGTGGGGGCGCTCGGGGTGGTGCCGCCGGGCAGCACGCTCCACCCGGACCACGTCGTCCGGGTGGCCGTCTGGACGTGGACGTGGCCGGCGTCGTCCCGGACGAAGAGGTACAGCATGTTGTTGTGGACGGTGACCGCCGGCGCGTCGGGGGTGGTGCGGCCACCGGGCACCGGGGACCAGCCCGACCAGTGGGTGCCGGTGCGGGCGTTGTGGACGATCTGGCCGTCGGCCCGGCGGGCGAAGACGTACTCGCTGCCGGCGAAGGTGGTCACCGCCGGGCTGGAGGTGATCAGCTGCCCGCCGGGCACCTCGGTCCAGCCCTGCCAGGAGCGGCGCAGGGTGAGCCCGAAGCGTTCCAGGATCGGCCGGACCGGCTGGAAGTACGACCGGAAGCCGGGCTGGTCGCAGGTGGCGTCGGTGCCGCCGGAGACCACGCCCTGGGCCTGGTCGCCCGCGACGAACGGGCCGCCGGAGTCACCGGGCTGGGAGCAGGCGTCGGTCATCGTCAGGCCGACGACCCGGCTGTCCGGGCCGCCGGTCCGGCTGCGGTACACGACCGTGACGTCCGTGGCCAGCACGGTTCCGCACTGGACGCCGGTGGTGATGCCGCTGCGGCAGACCGTGGTGTCCTCGGTGGCCGGCTCGTCACCGTTGACCGGGCCGAGGCCGATCACCTCGGCGGTCGGCCGCCAGGTGGCGTTCGTGCGGACCCAGGCCATGTCGTTGTCCGGGAAGACGTGGCCGCCCCAGGTGCCCAGCGGCCGGCCGTCGGCGACGAGGGGACCGGGCTGCGGCAGGGCGCGGCAGTGCCCGGCGGTGACGAAGCCGGCGTCCCCGGTGGCCGTCTCGGTCACGGCGAAGCCGGCCGAGCAGGAGGCGGTCTGGGTGGCCCCGACGATCTGGTATCCCCGGCCGGCGGCCAGCCGCTCCGAGTGCTGCAGGGGCTGTCCGGCGATCTCGTCGACGCGTACCGCCTCCGACGGCACCCCGTTGTCCCGGGCGAACTGCCGGGCCGCCCCGGCCCTGCCCGGCAGCGTCTGGAGCACCATTGTGCGCCCGTCGGCGTCGGTGTGCCAGCCGGTCACGCCGGCCGGCACCGTCGTGGCCTGGTCCAACCGGATCTTGGTCCGCTCCAGCGCGGCGCCGTCCGGTGTCGGCTGGGCCGCCGCCGGTGTGCTCACCAGCATCGCGCCCGCGACGCTCACCGCGCCCAGCCAACCCACCGCGATCTTTCGCACTCCAGGCCTCCTCGTCACCGCCGCCGGGCGGCGGCCCGGGGCGTGACAATGAGAACCGTGTGACGGCTGCGGTGGCGGTGTCCTGTCGGGTTTCCGTCGCCGCCGTCGTCCCCGGAGTCGGGGTCGACGACCGCGCCGTCCCGCACGACGTTGTCGATGACGATCACCGTTCCCGGGTGGCTCAGCGCGATCGAGGCCCGTCGAGGGTGCCGAACTCCAGCACGCGGCCGGCGCCCACCATCCCGGCCAGCAGCTTGCCCTGGTTCGGGGCGACCTCCGCCCGTGGCATCGTGGTCGACCGGCCGGACTCCCGCGCCGCCACCAGGGCATCGTCCTCCCCGACCAGGGTGTCGACGAAGTAGCCGTCGACCGGGGCCGCCTCCCGCCCGGGGTCACCGGCCGGGCGGACGGCGTGCGGCGTCATCCCTGGGCTTCGCCCACCACGTCGACGACCCAGACGACACCGAACCGGTCCCGGAGCATCCCGTACGCGGGCGCCCAGCCCGCCGGGCCCAGCGGGACCACGACCGTCGCCCCCTCGGCGAGCGCGTCCCAGTAGCCGGTGACCTCCGGCACCGTCTCGCCCCGCAGCGAGAGGAAGAACGAGTTCTCGCCCCGGTCGTGGGCCAGCCCGGCGGGCACGTCGTACGCCATGACGTGGAAGCCGTTCCCGGCGCGGACCTGGCCCCACATCACCTGGTCGGCCGTGGACTCCTCGGGGACGGTCCCCGCGTCCCGGTAGGTGACGACGGCGAGGTGGCCGCCGAACACCCGGTGGTAGAACTCCAGCGCCGCGCGGGCGTCGCCGCGGAAGTTGACATGGGTCGTGGTCGTGACGGACACGATCGGCTCCTCGTTCGCGGAAGGATCTCTGACGGAGGCCACGGTCGCAGGGGAAGCGGCCAGGATGTGTCCGCTTCCTCGGGCAGAATCCGGCCCATGCCCACCACCTCCGCGCGGCTGCTGGCCCTGCTGTCGCTGCTGCAGGCCCGCCGGGACTGGCCGGGGCCGCTGCTGGCCGAGCGGCTGGCGGTCAGCCCCCGGACGGTGCGCCGCGACGTCGACCGGCTGCGCGACCTCGGCTACCCGATCGCGGCCACCCGGGGGCCGGACGGCGGGTACCGGCTCGACGCCGGCACCCGCCTGCCCCCGTTGCTGTTCGACGACGACCAGGCGGTGGCCCTCGCCGTCGCCCTGCGGACCGCCACCACCACCGGCGCCGGCATCGAGGAGGCCGCCGCCCGGGCGCTGCACACCGTCCGGCAGGTCATGCCCGCCCGCCTGCGCCACCGCGTCGACACCCTCACCGTCAGCGCGGTCGAACCCCCGGCGACGCCCCGGGTCGACAGCGGCGTGCTGGTCGCCCTGAGCGCCGCCGTGCACGCCCGCGAGGTGCTGCGCTTCGACTATCCGGCCGAGGCCCGGCCGAGGCGGGAGCCCGGCCCGCCGGCCCCACCACGCCGGGTGGAACCCCACCACCTCGTCGCCCGGCACGGCCGCTGGTACCTCGTCGCCTGGGACCTCGACCGCGACGACTGGCGGGTCTTCCGCGCCGACCGGATCGCGCCGCGTGTCCCGACCGGACCCCGCTTCGCCCCGCGCGAGCTGCCCGGCGGCACCGTGGCCGACTTCGTCACCAGCAGGTTCCGTGGTGCCGACGGCACCGGCGACTGGCCCTGCCGGGGACAGGTGATCCTCGACCGGCCCGCCGCCGAGGTGTCGGTGTTCACCCCGGACGGCGTGGTCGAGGAACTCGGCCCGCACCGCTGCCGGCTCACCCTCGGCTCCTGGTCGTGGCCGGGGCTGGCCGCCGCCATCGGCAGGTTCGACGCCGACATCGAGGTCGTCGGGCCGCCCGAACTCAGGACCGCCTTCGGGCACCTGGCCCGCCGCTACGCCCGGGCCGCCGCCGAGCCGGGGCCGCCCCGTCGGGTCGAGGCGTCCCCGCCCGGCCACCCGGCCCCGGGCGTGCCCGGGCAATAGTGACGACGCCCGGGGGAACGCCGCTTTTACGGCGTCGACCGTGACGGCGGAGGAAAACGACAGTTCCGCAGCACGCTCCGGCGGGCGGGAACCAGGCGACCACCGGGCGGTCGTCCGCTCCGATCGCCGTCGACGCAGGTCGACTCCGGTACGGGCGGATGACGGCCCGCGGTCCCCCCGCGCCGGCCCCGTCGCGCCCTAGCCAGGCCGCCCGGTGTCGGGCAGACTGTCGACGGCCTGACATTTACCGGCGACGATCAGATCACGCCTGCGCATGACGAGGTGAACCGGTGGGGAGAGGCGTCCGCTTGGCGCTGGTGACGACGGCTACGGCACGGCGGACCGGAGTGCCGGGGTGACCCGGGGCATCCCCGTGCCCCGACAGATGCTCCTCTTCCGGGCACTGGTCGTGGGTACGTCCGCCGCGACGTTCGGCAGCTACCTCAACATGGTCGCGCTGAACCTCTTCGTCTACCAGGCGACCGGGAGCGCGTGGCAGACCGGCGTCTTCATGGCGCTGCGGCTCGGCGCCGGCGTGGTCGCGGGCATGGTCGGCGGGCTCGTGGCGGGCCGGCTGCCCCGCCGGCCGGTGCTGGTCCTGTGCGACCTGACCCAGGCCGCGACGTTGGTGGCGCTGGCACTGGCCGGGCAGCAGGCCCGGATCGACCTCCTGCCGATCGTCGCCGTGGTGACCGGCCTGCTCGGCACCACCTCCTCGGTGCTGCTGCGCAGCAGCGTCCCCGACCTGGTCGGCAGCGAGGAACGGATCGGCGCGAACGGCCTGCTGGTGACGGGGCGGGCGGTCGCGACCGCGCTGGGGTTCGCCGCCGGTGGGGTGCTCGTCGGCTGGCTCGGCTACGGGCCGGTGTTCCTGGTCACCGCCGGGGCCTACGCCTTCTCGGCGACGATGCTGAGCGTCCTGCCACTGCGGTTTCCCCAGCCCCGGCGCTCCGGTCCCGCCGACCCCGGTCCACCGGCCGACGACGCCCGCCGTCCGGGCCGGCGGTACCGCAGACAGGCGGTCGTGGCGGCCTTCGCCGCCGCGCCGATGGTGGCGGTCATCCTGGTCGTCCGGGCGGTCGACGCGTTGGGCTCCGCCTCGCACAACGTCGGCATGCCGGTCTACGCCACCCAGATCCAGCCCGCCGACCCGGCCGCGTTCGTCGGCCACTTCTTCGCGGTCTGGGCGGTGGGCCTGTTCGCCTCGCACCGGATCATCACCTGGCTGCGGCGACGCAGCAGCAGCCTCGACGACCCGCGCCGCAGCGAAGGGGCGTTCATCGTCGGCACCTGCCTGATGTCGGCGGCCTTCGTGGTGGCCTTCGCCGGCGTACCCCAGCCGTGGGTGCTCGTGGTGGCGGTGGTCGCCGGCATGGCGGACGGCTTCACCGAGATCACGTACACCACCCGCGTGCAGGCCGAGCCCGATCCCCGGCGGGGCTACTTCTTCGGGCTCACGGCGGTGGCCGAGAACGGCGGCCTGGGGCTCGGCATGCTGCTGGCCGCCGCGCTGCTGGAGGTGTGGCGACCCCTGGCCGTGGCCGGCGTCATGCACGGCGCGGTCATCCTCCTGGCCCTCGTGGTCGCCGCCGGCGCCACGCTGATCCGCCGTCGGACCACCACCCCCTCCGTCGAGCGACCGGACCCGGCGGCGCAGCCGCAGGAGAGCAGGAGATGACCTGTGGACGAGCTGAGCGAGGCGCTCGCCCGACGCGCCGAACTGATCGACGCGGCGGTCGTCGAGCGGACCGGCGGCGACGGGGTCCCGCGCCGGGTGGCGTACGTCGTGCCGGCCCCGACCAGCACCACGGCCGAGGCGCGACGCGCGGCGGGCGCGGCGGTGGCGGCGGCCGGTGACCCCGGTACGCCGGTCCCGGTCGCCGTGGTGTCGGGCATCCCGCGCGACGCCGACGGCGTACCCGACGAGGCGGCGTTACGGGCGGTGCCGGTCGCCGCGACCGCCGGCGGGACCCTCGTCCGGGTTCCCGACCGGGAACCGGCCCGGACGCACCTGGCCGACCTGCTGGACCTGCCGCCGCGCTGGGGATCGGACCTCGCCGCGCCGTCCTCTGGCCCGGCGACCGGTGACACCCCGGCCGCGCCGCAGGTCGACGGGGTGCCGGCCGAGGCGGTGGGCGTCGCCCCCGTAGCCGACGCGGACGACCCGACGACGCTGCCCGAGGCGCTGCGGCGGGCCGCGCGACGCTGGCCCGAGCGCGGGCTGGACCTGGTCGAGGCGGACGGCACCCGGACGCTGCGCTACCCGGAACTGCTCGACGCCGCGCTGCGGGCGCTGGCCGGTCTGCGCGCGGCCGGGCTGGCCACCGGGGACCCGGTGATCCTGCACCTGCCGTCGCTGGCCGACCACTTCGTCGCGCTCTGGGCCTGCCTGCTCGGCGGGCTGCGCCCGGTGGCCGTCGCGCAGGCGCCCGGGTACCAGGCCCGCAACGCCACCCTCGACAAGCTCGAACACGCCTGGCAGAGCCTGCACCGCCCGGTCGTCGTCTCCAGCGGCGCCGTCCCGGCGAAACTGCGGGCGTACGCCGAGGGGGCGGGGTGGGCCGGGCTGCGGGTCGTCGACCTCGCCGACTGCCGCGCCCACGAGCCGGCCGGGGACCTGCCCCGCCCCGCCCCGGACGACGTGGCCATGTTGCAGCTCTCGTCGGGCAGCACCAGCAAGTCCAAGGTCATCCCGCTGACCCACCGGGGCATCGTCCGGTACGCCCGGGACGCCTGTCAGGTCGCCCGGGTACGCCCCGGTGACGTCATGCTCAACTGGCTGCCGCTGGACCACGTGGCGGGCCTGGTGATGATGCACCTCGGCCCGGTCGTCCTCGGCTGCGCCAACGTGCACGTCGGCACGGCGCTCGTCCTCGCCGACCCGCCACTGTGGCTGGACCTGCTGCAGCGGTACCGGGTGCAGCACAGCTGGTCGCCGAACTTCGGCTACAAGCTGGTCACCGAGGCGGTACGGGGCCGACCGGACCGGCGCTGGGACCTCAGCGGGCTGCGGACCCTGGTCAACGCGGGCGAACAGTGCACCGAGCCGGTGATGAGCGGCTTCCGGGCGGCCCTGGCCGACAGCGGGCTCGACCCGTCCGCGCTGGTCCTGGCCTGGGGGATGGCGGAGACCTGCACCGCGATCAGCTACCAGACGTTCGGGCCGGACGCGGTGCAGCACGCCCGGCTGCACGCCGACGGCAGCCAGGTGCAACTGGCCCCGGCGAGCGCCCCCGGCACGACCACCTTCCTCAGCATGGGCGGCCCGGCTCCCGGCACCCGGTTCCGGATCGCCGCCCCGGACGGCCGCACGGCCCTGCCGGAGCGGTGGATCGGCCGGCTCCAGGTCCGCTCGGACCGGGTCACCCCCGGCTACCTCAACCACGACGAGGCGAACCGGGCCGCGTTCCCCGACGGGGAGTGGTTCGACACCGGCGACCTCGCGTACCTCCACGACGGCCGGATCACCATCACCGGCCGGGGCAAGGAGGTCATCATCGTCAACGGCGTCCACTACTTCTGCCACGAGATCGAGGACGTGGTCGGGGCGGTGGACGGGGTGGCCCCCAGCTTCGTGGCCGCGTTCGGGGCCCCGGGACCGGACGGCACCGAACGCATCGTGGTGCTCTTCTGCGCCGACGCGGCGGTGGACGTGGCCCTGCTGACCCGGGTCCGGCGAACGCTCGCGGAACGGCTCCAGATCGGCTCGGCCCACCTGGTCCCCGTCGCCCGGGACCAGTTCGAGAAGACCACCAGCGGCAAGATCCAGCGGACGAGCATGCGGACCCGGCTGCTGGCCGGCGGGTACGAGGCGGCGCTGCGCCGGGTCGACCTGCTCGACGGCGGCCCGACCACGGTCACCGACTGCGTCTACCGGCCGACCTGGACCCCCCGCCGCTTCCCGCAGGCGCCGCCGCGCGGGCCGGTGCTCGTGGTCGACGACGGGTCGGGGCTGGCCGCGCGCCTGCGCCGGGACCTGCCCGACGCCGACGTCGTCGACCTGACGGCCCGGGCGCCCGACGACACCACCGGCCCGGCCGACGGTGCCGACGGTGGCTCCGGCCCGGCCGACGGTGGTTCCGGTCCGGCCGACGGTGGCTCCGGCCCGGAGGCGGGGGAGCCGGACGACACGGCCCGCTGGGTCGAGCTGCTGCGGTCCCTGGCGGCGCGGGAACGGACCCCGGCACTGGTCGTGGTCGCGGCCAGCTACCTGCCCACCCCCGACCTCGACGACGCGGCGGCCACCCGGCACGCCGTCGGGGTCTGCACCACCGGTGTGCTCGGACTGCTGCGCGCGCTGGCGGCGCAGGAGTGGACCGGCACGCTGCTCACCCTCAGCCGTGGCCTGTTCCGGATCCGGGGCGACGAGGCGGGCTGCTACCCCGCGGCGTTCACCGCCGCGGCCGGCGAGACGCTCGGCGTCGAGCACCCGGACGTCCGCGCCTGGCACCTCGACCTGCCCGGCGACGACGTCGCCGAGGACGCGGCCACCGTCGTCGCGGCCTGCGGGTGGTCGCACCGGGAACCGCTCGTCGTCTGGCGCGACGGGCCCCTGGTCCGCGCGGTCGAGCGGGTCGAGCCGGCGACCGGCGCGTCCGTGCTGCGGCCGGGCTCCCGGTGGCTGGTCACCGGTGGGCTCGGCGGGGTCGGCCGGGTGATCCTCGGTGACCTGGTCGCCGAACGGGATCTCCGGGTGCTCGTCGTGGGCCGCACCGAGCCCGGTCCGGCCGTCGACGAGCTGACCGGGGCGGCCGACGCGGGCCACGGCCGGGTGCGGTACGCCCGGGTGGACGTCACCGACGGTGCCGCGCTGGAGGCGGCGGTCGCCGCCGCCGAACACGACTGGGGCGCGCCGCTCGACGGCGCGCTGCACCTCGCCGGCCGGTACGAGACGGCGTCCCTGACCGCGCCCGGGACCGGGCGGTGGCGACCGGAGACCGACCCGAAGGTGGCGGGCTCCGTCGAGGTGGCGCGGGTGCTGCGGCGGCGACCGGGCAGCCGGCTGGTGGCGGCCTCCTCGCTGCTGTCGCTGACCCCGGTGGTCGGCACGGGCGTCTACGCGGCCGGCAACCGGTTCCTCGAAGCCCTCTGCGGGCACCTGGGCGACGCGCACTGCCTGAGCTACGGGATGTGGCGGGGGGTGGGCCTCAGCGAGCAGGGCGGCGTCGAGGCGGCCACCCGGCGGCACATGCGCAGCTTCCCGGCGGCGGAGGGGCGGGCGCTGACCCGGCTGGCGCTGGGCCAGCCCGCCGGCCACCTGCTGGTCGGCGTCGACCCGAACGCCGTCCGGGTGCGGCACCTGGTGCGGCCGGTGTGGGCGTTGGAGGGCGTCCGACCGCCCACCGGCGGGGCTGCCTCCACGGGCGGGGCGGCGTTCACCGACGCCTTCGGCACGCCGGTGCCGGTCGTCGCCGACCCCGGACCGGCCACCCCGGACGGTGGCGGCGCGGCCGACGACGGTACGGGCGGGGCGGCGGCCCGCGCCCGGCGGCCCACCGGGGCGACCCCGGCCGCGCCGGCCGGCGCCGGCCTGGACCCGGTCGGTGTCGCCCACGCCGTCCGGCAGGCGCTGCGACAGACCGTCCCCGGCGGGGTGGACGAGCACACCGCCTTCCACGACGCCGGCCTGGACTCGGTGCGCCTGCTGCGTCTGCACACCCTGCTCCAACAGGCGCTCGGCCGGGAGTTCCCGCAGACCACGCTCTTCACCCACGGCACCCCCGCCGCCCTCGCGCGACACCTCGGCGAGCGGTTCGCCGCGTCCGCCGGGGCCGGGCCGGCGACCGGGGTGACCGGGGTACCGGGTGGGCAGCGGATCGCCGTGATCGGCCTGGCGGCCCGGCTGCCCGGGGCCGACACGATCGACCGGTACTGGCGGAACCTGCTCGCCGGCCGGGTCGACGTCCGCCGGTTCACCCGGGACGAACTGCTCGCCGCCGGGCTGCCCGAAGCACTCGTGGACGACCCCGCGTTCGTACCGGTCAGCGGCGCGCTCGACGACATCGAGGGCTTCGACGCCGAACTGTTCGGCGTGAGCGCCCGGGAGGCGGCGCTGATCGACCCGCAGCAACGGCTCTTCCTCCAGATCTGCCTGGAGGCGCTGGAGGACGGCGGGTACGCGGGCACCGACCGGCGGGTGGGCGTGTACGCCGGCGCCGGCATGCACCTCTACTCGCTGCGCAGCTACCTGCTGGACCGGCTCGTCGGCACCGACCCCGCCGACCAGGTGACGGCCCTGCAGGTGACCATCGGCAACCAGCCCGACTTCCTGGCCACCCGGGTGGCGTACCGGCTCGGGCTGACCGGGCCCGCGATCAGCGTGCAGACCGCCTGCTCCACCTCGCTCGTCGCGGTGCACCTGGCGGTCCGGGCGCTGCTGGCCGGGGAGACCGACCTGGCGCTGGCCGGCGCGGCGGCGGTGCACGTGCCCCGGGCGGCCGGCTACCGGTACGAGGAGGGCTCGATCCTGTCCCGCACCGGGGTCTGCCGGGCCTTCGACGAGGGGGCCGACGGCACCGTCGGGGGCAACGGGGTCGCGGCGGTGCTGCTCAAACGCCTCGACGACGCGATCGCCGACGGCGACCCGGTGTACGGCGTGATCATCGGCTCGGCGGTCAACAACGACGGCGCCACCAAGACCGGCTACACGGCGCCGAGCGTCACCGGGCACGCCGACGTCATCCGCGCCGCCCTGGCCCAGGCCGGGGTCGACGCCGGCTCGATCGGGTACGTCGAGACGCACGGCACCGGCACCCGGATCGGCGACCCGATCGAGGTCGAGGCGCTGCGGACCGTCTTCGGCGGGCGGGACCGGCCACTGCCGCTCGGCGCGGTCAAGGCGAACATCGGCCACCTCGACACCTGCGCCGGGATGGCCGGCCTGATCAAGGCGCTCCTGGTGGTACGGGACGGCCGGATCCCGCCGGTGGCCGGGCTGCGCCGCCCCAACGCCGACCTGCGCCTCGACGAGGGGCCGTTCACCCTGCCGACCGCCGCGCGGGACTGGACGCAGCCCGGCCCCCGGCGGGCCGGTGTCTCCTCGCTCGGCGTCGGCGGGACCAACGCCCACGTCCTGGTGGAGGAGCCACCGGCACCGGCGACCGACCGCCCCCGGCCACCGGCCGGGCCGACCGTCGTGCCGCTCTCCGCGCAGCACCCGACCGCGCTGCGCCAACTGGCCGACCGGGTCGCCGACCGGCTGGCCTCGGCCACCCCGCCCCGGGCCGACGACGTGCTGGTCACCCTCGGCGCGGGGCGGCGGGCGCTGCGGCACCGGCTGGTGGTCTGGGCGGACTCGCCGGCCGGGGCGGCGGACGCGCTGCGCCGGGCGGCGGTGACCCCGGGCCCCGGCGCGGTGACCGGGACCGTGCCGAGCGCCGGCCCCGGACCGGTCGTCCTCGCCTGCTCCGGACAGGGCAGCGACCTGACCGGCGCCGCCGCCGGCCTGCTGGCCTACGAACCCGCGCGCGAGGTGCTGGAACGGTGCGCGGGGCAGTACCGGCGGACGTGGGGGGTCGACCTGCTCGCCGCGCTGCGCGGCGAGCCGCACGAGTGGACGACCGGCACCGTCCAGCCGGCGCTCTACGCGGTGCAGGTGGCGCTCGGCCGGCTCCTCGAGTCGGTCGGGGTCCGGCCGGACGTGGTCATCGGCCACAGTGCCGGCGAGTACGCGGCGCTCTGCCTGGCCGGCGCGCTCCCGGTCGACGACGGTCTGCACCTCGCGGCGGTGCGCGGGCAGCTCATGCAGCGCCGTACCCCCGAGGGGGCGGCCCTGGCGGTGCTCGCCGACGAGTCGGCCCTGGCACCGGTGCTGGACCGGGTGCCCGAGGTCGAGGTGGTGGTCCGCAACGGGCCGCGCCGGTACGTGCTGGCCGGCACCCCGGACGCGGTCCGGCGGGCCGGGCAGGCGTTGCGGGCGGCCGGGATCGACCACCGCCCGCTGGCGGTGCAGCGGGCGTTCCACTCCGCCCTGATGGAGCCGGTGCTGGACGAACTCGGCGCGCAGGCCGCGACGCTGGGGTGGCACCCGTTGCGGACCTCGCTGGTCAGCAGCCTGGCCGGCGCACGCCTGGCCCCGGGGACGCTGCCCGGCGCCGACCACGTCCGCCGGCAGACCCGGCACCGGGCCGACTACCACGCCGGCGTCGAGGGGCTCGTCGCCGACGGCTGCACGACCTTCGTCGAGATCGGACCGGACGCCACGCTGACCGCGCTGGGCCGGCAGTGGCCGGGTACCACCTGGGTGCCGACCCAGCGGGCCCGTGGTGACCGGGCCGAGGCCGTGCTGGCGGCGCTGGCCACCCTGTACACCCGGGGCGTGCCGGTGGACTGGGCCGCGCTCGCGCCGACCGGCCGCCGGATCCCGCTGCCCACCTATCCGTTCCAGCCCACCCGGCACTGGGCCACCCCGCCACCCCCGGCGGCGGGCCGGTCACCCCACACCCCTGACCCCGGAGGTACGCCCAGGATGTCCCCGGCCGCCCCGGCGAACGCCGCCGCCGACATCGTGTTGCGCCAGGTCCGTGAACTCACCGCCCGCCACCTCGACGAGCAGCCGGAACGGGTCGCGCCCGACGCCGCCTTCTTCGACCTCGGGGCCGACTCGCTGCTGATGATCAACCTGCTGCGCGAGCTGGAGACGACGTACGAGATCCGGGTGACGATGCGCGAACTCTTCGAGGAGTTCGACACGCCGCAGCAGCTCAGCGTGGCGGTGGTGGAGCGGATGAAGCCGGAACGGCTCGCCGCCCTGACGGCGGTCGCGGCTCCGGAGCCCGCCGCGTCCCCGCCGGGCGCCGCCGAGCAGGGCGTCACCCCACCGGGGCCCGCCGGGCCCGCCACCGACCGCACCGTCGTCGACGGGCACGGCGTCGACGGGTCGGTCACCGACCGGCCCGTCACCGACCGGCCCGTCACCGACCGGCCCGGCGTCGACGGCTCCGGCGTCGACCGGTCCCTCGTCGGCTGGCCGGCAGCGGTGGCCCACCCGGCAGCGGTGGTCGGGTCGGGCGGCGCGCCGATCGGCAACGGCTCGTACCCGTCCACCCTGGCGGGGCCGCCCGCCGGGGCCGTCCCGCCGCCGCTGGCGCCGGCGACGGCGGGCGGCGCGTCGGACGTCGCCGCCGTCGCCCCCGCGCCGGGGCCCGTCACGACCGGGGCGGGGCAACCCGCCGCCGAGGTGATCCGCGCCCAGCTCGACCTGATGGGCCGGTTCGCCGACCTGATGAACCACCAGCTCACCGCGCTCTCCGCCGGACCCGCGCCCGCCGCGCCGTCGGCCCCGGCCGCACCCGCACCGGGCGGCCGTCCGGCGCCCGCCGGGCCGATCCCCGCCGGCCCGGTACCCAACGGGTCGCCGGCTCCGGTCCCCTCCGCACCGGCCGGGGCCGTGCCGGCTGGGGCCGTGCCCGCCGGGATGGTGCCCGCCGGGACCGGGCCGGCGGCGGCGCACGCGGACGTGCCGGTCCCGGTGGCGGTGCCCGCGAACGGCGCGAGCCCGGCGGACGGCGGGCCCGCGCAGCTCGGCCCCCGACCACTGCGGGTCAGCGGCGGTGCCGGCGGCGGCAAGCTGGACGACCGCCAGCGGGCCCACTTCGACGACCTCGTCCGACGGTACGGCGAGCGGACGCGACGGTCCAAGGAACTGACCCAGCACCACCGGCCCTGGCTGGCCGACAGCCGCGCGGTGGTCGGCTTCCGCCGGGCGACCAAGGAGATGCTCTACCCGCTGACCGCGCGTCGGGCCCGGGGCGCCCACCTGGAGGACGTCGACGGCAACACCTACGTGGACATCACGATGGGCTTCGGCGCGCTGCTCTTCGGCCACGAGCCGGAGTTCCTCACCTCCGCCATCGCCGCGCACCTCGCCGACGGGCTGCGGCTGGGGCCGCGCGGCGAGGAGGCCGGGGACGCCGCGCGGCTGCTGTGCGAGCTGACCGGGATGGACCGCGCCGCCTTCTCCACCACCGGTACGGAGGCCAACTCGGCGGCCTTCCGGCTGGCCCGCGCGTACACCGGGCGGGATCTCGTCGTCACCTTCGACGGCTCCTACCACGGGCACTTCGACCCGGTCCTGGGCCGGGGCGTGCGGGAGGGCGGAACCTGGCGCACCACCCCGGTCTCCGCCGGGGTGCCCGCCTCGGCGGTGGCCGACATCCGGGTGCTGCCGTACGGCGTCGCGCAGAGCCTGGACGTCATCCGGGAGCACGCCGACCGGATCGCCGCCGTGGTGGTGGAACCCGTGCAGAGCCGCCACCCCGACCGCCAGCCCGTCGAGTTCGTCCACGAGCTGCGCCGACTCTGCGACCAGTACGGCATGGTGCTGCTCTTCGACGAGATGCTCACCGGGTTCCGCCCGCACCCGCAGGGCGCGCAGGGCGTCTTCGGGGTCCGCGCCGACCTGGCGACGTACGGCAAGGTGATCGGGGGTGGCTTCCCGATCGGGGCGGTCGCCGGCCGGGCCGACATCATGGACTGGGTCGACGGCGGCTTCTGGCGGTACGGCGACGACAGCGTCCCCCCGCAGGACACCACCTTCTTCGGTGGCACCTACATCCAGCACCCGGTCTCCATGGTCGCGGCCCGGGCGGTCCTGACCGAGCTGCGCCGACGCGGGCCCGCGATGCAGGAGGGGCTCAACCGCGCCACCACCCGGCTGGCCGACACGGTCAACGCCTTCTGCGTCGCGGAGGACTTCCCGGTCCGGGTGAACCACTTCGGCTCGCTGTTCCGGTTCGCCTCCCCGACCGACCTGAACCTGCTCTTCAACCACCTGCTGCTGGCCGGCGTGCACGTCTGGGAGTGGCGCAACTTCTTCCTCTCCGACGCGCACACCGACGCCGACGTGGACCTGGTGGTCGACGCCGTCCGCGAGTCGCTGTACGACCTGCGCCGGGGCGGCTTCTTCCCCGGCGGGCAGTCGCCGCCACCGGCGCCGTCCCCGCTCCGGCCGGCGCCCCGCCCCGAGCCCGTCGGCGCCCCGGCCACCGGGGCGGAGGCCGCCGGCACGGGGAGCGCCGCCCCGCCGGCCCCCGCCCCGGCCACCGCCCCGGCCCCTGCCCCGCCCGCGTCCGCCCCGGCCGTCCCCGCCGTCGTGTCGCCCCCCGCCGGGGCGCGCTCGGTGGCCGTCCCGGATCTCAGCCTGTACTTCTTCGGCGACTACCCGCAGGAGCGGGTCGAGGACCGGTACGCGGCGGTGCTGGCGGCGGCGTCCTTCGCCGACAGCCGGGGGCTGCACGCGGTGTGGCTGCCGGAGCGGCACTTCGACTCGTTCGGCGGGATCTTCCCCAACCCGTCCGTGCTCGCCGCCGCCGTGGCGGCCCGGACCAGTCGGGTACGCATCCACGCCGGCTGCGCGGTGCTGCCGCTGCACGACCCGATCCGGGTCGCCGAGGAGTGGTCGGTGGTGGACAACCTGTCCGGCGGGCGGGTCGGGATCGGCTGCGCCTCCGGCTGGCACGCCCGGGACTTCGTGCTCGCCCCGCAGGTGTACGGCCGACACCGGGAGACGATGTACGAGGCGGTCGACCAGATCCGGACGCTGTGGCAGGGCGGGGCGCTCACCCGTACCGCCGGCAACGGCGACCCGGTCGAGATCCGGCTCTTCCCCCGCCCGGTGCAGCCGGTACCGCCGATGTTCGTCGCGGTGGTCGGCAACCCGGACAGCTACCGGCGGGCCGCCGCCGCCGACCTGGGGATCGTCACCAATCTGATGTCCCAGAGCGTCGAGCAGCTCGGCGAGAACATCGCCCTGTACCGGGCCACCCGCGCCGCGCACGGCCTCGACCCGGCGGCGGGGCGGGTCGTCCTGCTCCTGCACACCTACCTCGGCGACGACACCGAGCGGGCCCGTGCGGAGGCGTTCGGGCCGTTCTGCGACTACCTGCGCTCGTCGCTGGCCCTGTTCGGCCAGGTGACCAACAGTCTCGGGGTGACCATCGACCTGGAGCACACCGCCGAGGAGGACGTCGAGTTCCTGCTGCGCCGGGCCTACGCCCGCTACACCGCCGACCGGGCCCTGATCGGCAGCCCGGCGGACGCCCTGTCCGTGGTGGAGCGGGTCACCGCCCTCGGCGTGGACGAGGTCGGCTGCTTCGTCGACTTCGGCCTGCCACCGCAGCGGATGCTGGCCGGCCTGCCGGGCATCGAAGAGCTGGGCGCGTTGCTGCGCCCGGCCGTCGCCCCCGCCGCCGCTTCGGCGACACCCCCGTCGGCGACACCCCCGTCGGCGGCAGTCCCGCCGCCGCCGTCGACGGCAGTCCCCACGGAGGCGCCGCTGTCGGCGTCGCAGCGGGAGGTCTGGTTCGTCGAGCGGATGCTACCGGGTCGGCCGACGTACACCGAGACGAAGGTGGTCCGGCTGACCGGGCCGCTCGACGTGGCGGCGCTGCGGGCCGCCCTCGAACTGGTCGTGCACCGGCATCCGGCGCTGCGCTCGGTCGTCCGCGAGGTCGACGGCGAACCACGCCAGGTGGCGTGCCCGCCCGCCGTACTGGACCTGCCGGTGAGCGCCACCGACGCCGACCTCGACGAGGCGGTGGCCGCGGTGCTGCGGGAGGAGAACGCGCACCGCTTCGACCTGGCCGCCGGGCCGCTGTTCGCGCCCCGGCTGGTCCGGGTCTCCGCCGACCGGCACCTGCTCGTGCTGCGGATGCACCACCTGGTCATCGACACCGTCTCGGCGCACCTGATCAGCCGCGAGATCGCCGCCGGCTACCGGGCGGCGGTCGAGGGCCGGCCCGCCGGGCTGCCGCCGGCGCCGGCCTGGCCGCCGGTGGTCACCGAGGCCGACGACGACGCGGTCCGCGCGCACCTGGCGTACTGGACCGGGCAGCTCGACCCGCTCCCGCCCCGGCTGGACCTGCCGACCGACCGGCCCCGGCCGGACCTGCCCAGCGGGGCCGGCGGGGTCGCCGCCGGGGAGCTGGACGCCGACCTGACCCGGCGGGTGCGCCAGTTCGCCCGCGCGCACCGGGCCACGCCGTTCATGGTGCTGCTGGCCGCGTTCGCCGTGGTGCTCAGCGACCTGGCCGGCCGGCGCGAGGTGGTGCTCGGCACCCCGGTCGCGCACCGGCCGCGCGGCACCGAGGAGGCGGTCGGGATGTACGTCAACACCCTGCCGTTGCGCGTCGACGTGGCACCGGAGCGCGGCTTCGGCGAGCTGGTGCGCGGGGTCCGGACGATGCTGCTGGACGCGCAGGAGCACCGCGACGTCCCGTTGCCCCGGATCGTCCAGGCCCTGGGCGGCCAGCCCGACGCCGGGCGGCACCCGATCTTCGACGTGGTCATCGAGTTCGACAACGGCGCGGTCTTCGAGATGGACCTTCCCGGGGTCCGCGTCGAGCTGCTGGACGCGGCCGTGGAGCGGGCGCCGTTCGACCTCACGCTGTTCCTCACCAGCCGGGCCGAGACGGTCGACTGCCAGCTCAACTTCGCCCGGGACCTGTTCGACCCGGCCTCGGCGGCGCGGGTCCTGGACCGGCTGACGCTGCTGCTGCGGGCCGGGACCGACCAGCCGGACCTGCCGGTGGCCGCGCTGCCCCGGCTCACCGACGACGAGCGGGAGCGGATCGCCGGCTGGCAGGACGGCGGCCCGGCGGCGGCCGGCGCGGACCGTCCGCTCTCGGCGGTCCCGTCCCTGGACCGGGCGGCGGTGCTGGACCACGACGGCCGGCTGGCGGGGGCGCAACTGCGCCGCCGGGCCGGGACTGTGGCCGCGGCGCTGCGCGCGGCCGGGGTCGGCCCCGGCCAGCTCGTGGCGGTCCACCTGCCGCGCGGTGCCGACGCCGTGGTGGGGATGCTCGGCGTGCTGCTCGCCGGTGCCGGGTACGTGCCGCTGGCGCCGGACCAGCCGACGGCCCGGCTGACCGCGATCCTCCGCCAGGCGCAGGTCGCCGCCGTGGTGTCGACCTCGGCGCAGGCGGCGCTGTCGGGGTCCGTGCCGACCGTGCTGGTGGACCGGCTGGAGCCGGCGGACCCGGACGGCGTCCCGGATGCCCGGCCGGCCCTCGACGACGTGGCGTACGTCCTGTTCACCTCCGGCTCGACCGGCCGGCCGAAGGGGTGTGTGATCCCGCACCGGGCGATCGCGAACACCGTCGCCTGGTACGTCCGGGAGCTGGGCATCACCGCCGACGACCGGCTGAGCTGGTTCTGCAGCCCCGGCTTCGACGCGTCCTGCGTCGAGGTCTGGCCGGCGCTGTCGGCCGGGGCGACGCTCTGCGTGGTGCCGGAGGAGGCGCGGTACGACCCGGCGCGGCTGCGGGACTGGCTGATCGGGACCGGGGTGACCGTGGCGATGCTGCCGACCCCGATGGGGGAGCTGCTGATCGACCTGGACTGGCCGACCGACGGGCGGTGCGCGCTGCGGCACCTGGTCGTCGGCGGCGACCGGCTCCGCCGGCAGGCCCGGCCGGAGCTGCCCTTCCAGGTGACGAACCTCTACGGCCCGACCGAGGCGGCCGTCGCCTCCACCTGGGCGCACCTGACCCCGGCGGACGGGGCCGTGCCGCCCATCGGTCGCCCGGTGCCGGGGACCTGGGTCCGGGTGCTCGACGCGGCCGGCCGGCCGGTGCCGGTGGGCGTGCCGGGCGAGCTGCACCTCGGCGGGGCCCAGGTGGGGCTCGGCTACCTGGGGGAGCCGGCGGAGACGGCGCGGCGCTTCGGGCGGCACGCCGAGGACGGGCCGACGTTCCGCACCGGCGACGTGGTCCGGTGGCGGTCGGACGGGCGGTTGGAGTTCCTGCACCGCACCGACGCCCAGGTGCAGATCCGGGGCTTCCGGGTGGAGCCGGCCGAGGCGGAACACCACCTGCGGCAGCTCGACGGCGTCCGGGAGGCCGCCGTCCGGGCCTGGCGCGACGAGCACGACGAGGCGTACCTCGCCGGGTACGTGGTGCCCGCCCACCCGGAGGTGGACGCCGACCGGTTGCTGCGGGAGCTGGCCGGCCGGCTGCCGGAGCACCTGGTGCCCACGGTCTGCGTCCTGCTCCCGGAGCTGCCGCTGCGCGACAGCGGCAAGCTGGACCGGGAGGGCCTGCCCGAACCGGACCGCAGCGCCCGTACGGCGTCCGGGACCCGGGTGGCGCCGGCGACCGAGCTGGAACGGCGGCTGCACGACCTGTGGCGGGCCGAGCTGGGCGTCGACGAGTTCAGCGTCGAGGCGACCTTCTTCCAGCTCGGCGGCACCTCGCTGACGGCGCTGCGGCTGCTGAACCGGATCACCACCGCCCTGGGCCGGACGGTGGAGGTCGTCGACTTCCTCCGCGACCCGACGGTACGGGCGCTGGCCCGCCGACTCGCCGACCCCGAGGCCGCCGACCCCGACGCCCCCGTGGCCGAGGTCGCCGAGCCCGCCGGTGCCGGGCCTGCCGCTGACCGGGACGGAACCGGGGGCGAGTCGAGCGGCGAGGTGGTGCGGACCGCCCCGGCGAGCGTCGGCCAGGCACGGCAGTTCCGCATGACGGTGCGCAGCGACGAGCCGCAGACCCTCACCGTGGCGATCCGGTTCGCGCTGCGCGGGCGCCTGGACGAGGCGGCGTTGCGCCGGGCCCTGACCGACCTGGTCGACCGGCAGGCCGTGCTGCGCACCCGGTACGCCGTCCGTGACGACGTGGTCCTGCAGGAGGTGCTCGCCCCCCGCCCGGTGGCCCTGCCGGTACGCGAGGTGAGCCCGGAGCGGCTCGACGCGACGATCGAGGGGTGGGCGGCGGAGCCGTTCGACCTGGAGCGCGAACCCTCGTTCCGGGCCCTGCTGGTGCGGGTGGCCGACCCGGCGGGGCCGGGGGAGCGCCACGACCTGGCGCTGGCGATGCACCACGGCGTCATCGACGGCTGGGGCATCGACGTGCTCGTGCGTGACCTGGGCGCGCTGTACGCCGCCGTGGTCACCGGGCAGCCGGCCGACCTGCCGGTCCTGGCGGCGGACTTCGTCGACTTCAGCCGGTGGGAGCAGTCCTTCCTCGCCGATCCGCGCACCGGTGACCTGATCCGGCGCTGGGCGGACCAGGTCCGGGCCGAGGCCGCGCCGATCCGGCTGCCCACCGACCGTCCCCGCCCGTCGGCCACCCTCACCGCCGGGGCGTTCGTCACCGTGTCGATCGCCGCCGACCTGCTCGCCGCCGCGAACGACTACGCGCTCCGGCGGGGCGTGACGCCGTTCGTCGTCTTCGCCGCCGCGTTCGCGGCGTTCCTGCACGACCTGACCGGTCAGCCGAGCGTCACGCTGACCGTGCCGGTGGCCAACCGTGCCGATCCGCGCTTCGCCGACCTCGTCGGTGGGGTGGCGCACGTGCACTGGCTGGTCGTTTCGGTCCGTGGCGCGGCGTCCTTCGACGACCTGGTCGACCGGACGGCCGCCGCGACCTGGCAGATGCTGGCGATGCAGTCGGTGCCGCTGCCGGTGCTCAGCGAGGCGCTGGGCGGCGAGTTCACCGGCAGCCCGTCCCGGGTGTACCTCGCCGTGCTCGACCTGGCGACGCCGCTGCTGCGCCTGCCCGGCCTGGAGCCGGCTCCGGCCGAGGACGTCCTGCTGGCCGGGGCCCGCGCCGACCAGACGTGGCAGGTGACGTCCACGCCCGACGGGGGCATGTCACTGGTGGTGGAGTACGCCACGGCGCTGTTCGACGCCGACACGGTCACCGGCTGGGTGGCCGACTACCAGCGCCGGCTGCGGCGCGCGGTGGCCGACCCCGCCGGTTCGGTGCTCGACGGTCCGGCGTCCGCCGTCGACGAGCCCGACCAGGGGTGAACGGGCCGGACCCGCCGGCGCGGCCACCGGCCGGCGGGTGCGGGTGCCGGGCGGCGCGGGTGTCGACCGCCCGGCGGCGCGTGTTCACGCGCGGCGGTACACCGGTCGCCGAACCGACGGGGATTCCGGTGGGCGGCCCGGACCTCGGCCGGTCCCGGCGGGGGCGTCCGCTCAGGGCAGGCCGATCTGGTCGGACAGCCGGCGCATCTGGTGGTCGAAGTACTCCTCCCGCGCCTCGATCACACCGTTGAGCTGGCCGAAGATCTCGAAGCTGACAACGCCGAAGCAGTGGATCCAGCCGGTGGCGCCCCGGGCCAGCAGGGCCTCGGGGAGCCCGGTGGAGAGGGTGTCGCGGAGGACGGCGAGGTCGGCCCGGACCGGGTCGGGGAGGTCGCCGGGGCCGGGGTCGGGCAGGACGCCGGTGGTGAAGCCGTCGAGGAGGATCCCGATCAGGGCGACCGGGGTGCGGGCCGCCTGCACGGTGGTCTCCTGCGGGGCGGCGTAGCCGGGCACCGGGCTGCCGAAGAGCAGCGCGTACTCGGCCGGGTGGGCCAGCGCCCAGCGACGTACCGCGTGGCAGACGGCGAGCCATCGGCCGCGCAGGTCGGCCCGGTCGGTGACCGCCGCGTCCGCGCCCTCGGCGGCGTCGCCGAGGGCCTGGTAGCCGTCGACGATCAGCGCGGTGAGCAGTTCGTCGCGGCTGGGGAAGTAGCGGTAGATCGCCGAGGAGACCATCCCCATGTCCCTTGCGACGGCGCGCAGTGACAGGTTCGCCCCCTCGGCCGCCAGGTGGCGGCGGGCGATCGTCTTGATCTCGGTGACCATCTCGGCCCGGGCCCGGGCCCGGATGTTGGCGGCAGGCATGTCCGAGAGTCTTGCACACAAACGAGAGCACTGCTCTTGACGTTCGCCGGCCAGTGAGCGAGCATGGTTCTCGTAAGAGAGCACCGCTCTCGTCGTCAAGAGGAGTCCCCGTGGGTGTTCACCTGATCGTCGGCGCTGGCCTGGTCGGCTCGACCACCGCGCGCCAGCTCGCCGAGCGGGGCGAGCGGGTCCGCATCGTCAGCCGCTCCGGCCGGGGCCCGCACCACCCCCGGGTCGAGCACGTCGTCGCCGACGCCACCGACGCCGCCCGGCTCGGCGACCTCGCCACCGACGCCACCGCCATCTACAACTGCCTCAACCCGGCCTACCACCGCTGGCTCACCGACTGGCCGCCGATGGCCGCCGCGCTGCTCGCCGCCGCCGAGCGCTCCGGCGCCCCGCTGGTGATCGCCGGCTGCCTCTACGGGTACGGCGCGGTCACCGGCCCGATGACCGAGCGGACCCCGCTCGCCGCCACCCACCCCAAGCTGCGGATGCGTGCCGACATGTGGCGCGACGCCCTCGCCGCCCAGCGCGCCGGCCGCGTCCACGCCGTCACCGAGGTGCGCGGCAGCGACTACCTCCAGGCGCAGTCGATCTTCAGCTTCGTGCTGGGGAAGCCGTTGCTCGCGGGACGCCGGGCCGTCGTCCCCGCCCCGCTCGACGTGCCGCACACCTGGACCTCGGTCAACGACATGGCGGCGATGCTGGTCACCGCCGCCACCGACCGGCGGGCGTGGAACCGCGCCTGGCACGTGCCCAGCGAGGCGCCGCTGACGATCCGGGAACTCGCCACCCGCTTCACCCGGGCGGTGGGGGCGCCCGCGCCGACGCTCGCCACCCTCCCCGCCCCGGTCGTCCGCGCCACCGGCCTGTTCTCCCCGATGCTGCGCGAGTTGCAGACCACGGCGTACCAGCTCAGGCGGCCGTTCGTGATGGACTCCACGGCGGCCACCACCACCTTCGGCCTGCGTCCCCAGCCGCTCGACGACGCGCTGCGCGAGGCGGCCGTGCTGCTCGGTGGCGTTCCGGGCCGCCCCGCCGGGGCGTCGGACCCGCACCCGGCCGCCGCCTGACCCGCCCCGCCGCGTCCGCCCGCCGTCGGGCCCGTGAGTCCTCTGAGGACGGTCGGAACGATGTGGTCCAATGGCAGCCATGACCCGACAACGCGTTCTCGCCGTCGTGCTGCTGCTGATCGCGTTCGGGGCGCTGGCCCTGTCGAACACCTTTCCGTTCCTCGACGACCTGTCGGAGCTGGCGGAGTCGGCGGTCACGGTCGGGGGCGCGCTCTGCGCCCTGGCCGGGGTGTGGCTGTGGTGGCGCGGCACGCCGGACGGTGCCCCGCCGGCCGGCGACGGCGAAAGCCGCTGACCGGTCCGCGCCGCTGACCGGCACCGGCGTGACCCGCACCGGCGCGAGTCCCCTGCTGCCGGGTCCACCGGCGCGAGCCGCGCCGCCGCCGGGTCCGTCCGGTGCGGACGGGGACGCGACGAACGCCCCGGACCCGTCACGGTGACGGGTCGGCCCCGTGGTCGACGACGACCGGCACAGCGGCACGACCGGTCGACCGTGGGCCGCCGGTACCGGCCCGCTCCGCGTCACCCGGCCCCGGCCCCGTGCCCGGGACGGGCGGCGTCGGCCGGCCGCCGACCGTGGTGACGGCCCGGGAGCCGAGGGCACAGCCGTGGCGTACCGCCGCCAGCGGCGGGGCACCGTCGACCCAGGCGGCGAGGAGCCCGGCCGCGAAGGCGTCACCGGCCCCGGTGCTGTCCACGACGGGCACCGTGGGGGCGTCGGCGTGGTGCAGCCGCCCGCCGACCTCGCACCAGAGCGCGCCGTCGCGGCCGAGCTTCACCACGGCGTGCCGGGCGATCCGGGTCAGGTGCCGGACCGCCTCGCCGGGATCCGCCGTACCGGTGAGGACCGCCGCCTCGTCGGCGTTGGCCAGCAGGACGTCGACCCCCGCGACCCAGGTCAGGAAGCGCTCCGGCCCGGCCCCCCGCAGCGGGTGGGCGGAGGCGGCGTCCACGCTGGTGGTCAGGCCCCGTCGGCGGGCCTCGTCGAGGGCCCGCAACCCGCCCGCCCGGGACGGGGCGTCCAGCAGCGGGTATCCGGACAGGTGCAGGTGGCCCGCGTCGGTGGTCGTGGTGAGGACGTCGACGACGTCGTCACCGTCGAGGCACAGGTTGGCGCCCCGCTGCGACACCATCGTCCGGTCGCGCGCCTGGGACAGCACGAGCACGACGCCGGTGGGCACGCCGGGGCAGCGGCGCACGGCGCAGTCCACCCCGGCCGCCGTCAGTTCCCGCAACCGGTCCCGCCCCGCGTCGTCGTCGCCGACGGCGCCGACGAGGGTGACCCGCCGGCCGAGCCAGGCCAGCCAGGCGGCGGTGTTCGCGCCCTGCCCGCCGGGCAGCGTCCGGATGGTGCCGGGCGTGTCCGAGCCGAAGGCCAGCGGAGCTGCCAGGACGGCGACGACGTCGGTGGTCACGTCGCCGACCACCACGAGCCGGGACGGTGCCGCCGCGCCGCCGGCACCGGATCCACGGGACGTGCGGGCCGCCGACCCGTCGCCCCCGGTCCGCGCGGTCACCGCCAGAGCCGGACCGCGCGGACGTCCAGCCGGTGCAGGAGACGCCAGAGGACGGGCAAGGACAGTCCCTCCAGGTTCGACGGGTGGCCCGCCACGTGGTCCACGAACCAGCCGCCCCGGCCCGCGATGGCGAACGCGCCGGCCATGTGCAGCGGCTCGCCGGTGGCGACGTAGGCCACCACGTCCTCCTCGGTCACCCGGGCGAAGCGGACCTCGGTGGAGCAGACCTCGGCGACGGTACGCCCGGTCCGGGTGTCGACGACGCAGTGCCCGGTGTGGAAGACCGCCGTCCGTCCCGAGATCCGCCGCCACAGGTCCAGCGCCACGTCCGGCCGGTGCGGCTTGCCGTACGCGACGCCCTCGAACTCCAGCACCGAGTCGCAGCCGATGACGAGGGCGTCCTCGACGCCGGCCGCGACGGTGCTGGCCTTCGCGTGGGCCAGCCGCCGGGTCAACCGCACGGGTGTCTCGCCCAGCAGGGGTGTCTCGTCCACGCCGCTGGCACGCACCACCGGGTCCAGACCCGCCCGGCGCAGCAGGCCGAGCCGCGACGGCGAGCCGGAGCCGAGCACCACCGTCGTCATGCCGGTCCGTCCGCCCCGGGGCGGCGCTGCCAGAGCGCGGTCGCCAGCCGCCGCTGGTGCATGTCGCCGGAGCGGACGTCGGGGAAGTCGAACCGGTCGGAGGCCACCAGCGTGAAGGAGGGCGCGAAGAGCGCGGAGAGTTCCGCCACCTGGTACACCCGCTGGCGCAGGTCGGTGACCGGGTCGAAGGTGAGGTTACGGCCGTCCCGGTCGCGGTCGATCAGGGGCAGGTAGTAGCCGTCCTCCGGGGTGAGGAAGTACGCGAGGAACAGCCCGCCGGGGCACAGCACCCGCCGCACCTCGCGGCCCAGCGCCCGGAGCCGGTCGTCCTCGGTCACGTTCTCCAGGCTGGTGAAGGCCGTCACCAGGCTGAACGCGCCGGTCCGGAACGGCAGCGGAGCCTTCATCGACGCCTGGACCAGCCGGGCCGGCCCGGGGCCGAGTCGGGTCCGGGCCGCCAGCAGCGGCCGGTGGGCGAAGTCCATGCCGACGATGGCCAACCCGGTCTCGGCGAGCACGGCGGCGTTGCGGCCACCGCCGCAGCCCAGGTCGAGCAGGCGCGGCGGCCCGACGACCCGCGCGATGCTCGGCAGGTGCCGGCGCAGGAAGTCCGCGCCGTGCGACGGCCTGGTGTTCGTCGACGACGAGATGGAGTGGGTGACGTACTCCCGTTCCCAGAGATCGCGACTCACTGAAACTCCGTTTCCGTGGCAGGGGTCGGACGCACCGGGCGCGCTGCGCCCGGTGACGGCCTCGGTGCGGTCACTCGCAGACGGCGCAGGTGCCGTCCGCCGGGTCACAGCTCACCCCGTGGGTCGTGGCCGCCGGCGGGGCTGTAACCGTTGCCGGGGCCGTGGTCGCCGGCGCGGGGCGGGTCGCCTCGATCGCCTGGTCCGCCCGGGAGGTGTCCCGGTAGACGGTGATCCCCTTGCAGCCCAGCCGCCACGCCTGCCGGTACAGGGCGGCGACCTGCTCGGCCGTCGCGGTGTGCGGGAGGTTCACCGTCTTGGTGACGGCGTTGTCCACGTGTTCCTGGAAGGCCGCCTGCATCCGGACGTGCCACGTCGGGGCGATGTCGTGCGCGGTCTTGTAGACCCGCTGGATCTGCGCCGGCACCCGGGACAGCCCCTGCACGCCGCCGCCGTTGTCGGCGATCTCCGACAGCAGGGCCGCCTCGTCGACCCCGTACGCGGCGAGTTCCCGCAGCAGCAGCCGGTTGACGGAGCTGATCTGCCGGCCGCCGAACACCCGCTGGGTGTAGGACATCGCGAAGAACGGCTCGATGCTGAAGCTGGTGTCGAAGATGACGGCGTTGTTCCCGCTCGGCGGCATGGCGAGCAGCGCCACGTTGCGGGGCTGCTCCTCGGCGTCCTTCCACACCGACCGGTGCACGTTGGGGAACGGACCCCGCTCCCCGGCCAGCGCGACCGAGGCGTCGTACGCGAACTCCCGCATCGACCGGGCCAGCACCGTGGCGTGCCCGAGCGCCTCCTCCGAGTCGTACGGGACGCCGGCCAGCGCCAGGCTCTCCGCCCAGCCGGTGACCCCGATACCGATCCGCCGGTTGCCACGGACCGCCTCGCGGATCTCCGGGACCGGGAACCACGACGCGGAGATGGCGTTGTCGATCATCCGTACCCCGGCGGCCATCACCACCCGCAGCCGGTCCAGGTCGAACAGGCGCGAGCCGTCCCGGCGGTCCGCCGGCAGGAGCAGCCGGGGCAGGTTCACGTACCCGAGGTTGCAGGCCTCGTAGGGGTAGAGCCCGATCTCGCCGCAGGGGTTGGTGGCGACGATGTCGCCCATGCTGTCGCGCAGCGGGTTGGTCCGGTTCATGTTGTCGAGGAAGATCAGCCCGGGGTCACCCGTCTCGCAGGCCAGCTCGCACGCGGCGGTGAAGAGTTCCCGGGCCGGCAGGGTCCGCGCGGCGGCGCCGGTCCGGGGATTGACCAGGGTCCACCCGGCGTCGGCCTCGACGGCCCGCATGAAGGCGTCGGTCACCCCCAGCGAGATGTTCGTCATGCTCAGCCAGCCGTCCACCCGCTTGGCCGCCACGAACTCCAGCACGTCCGGGTGGTCGACGTCGAGGATGGCCATGTTGCCGCTCTCGTACCGGCCGCGCTGCCGGAACAGCTTGGTGGCGTCGTCGAAGAGCTTGAGCAGGGCGACCGGGCCGACGGCGAGCCCGGAGGTGCCCCGGACGTCGTCCCCGCGCGGGCGGACGTTGGAGTAGTTGAACCCGCAGCCGCCGCCGTAGCTCTTCACCATCGACGACTCGGCGAAGGTCCGCAGCACGCTGGCCTGCGAGTCCTCCACCGGCAGGACGAAACAGTTGGCCAGTTGCGGCTGGTCGGTGCCGGCGTTGGCCAGGGTCCGGCTGCCCGGGTGGAACTCCAGGCGGGCCATCACCTCGTAGAACGCCGACGCCCAGGGTTCGGCGGCGTCGGGCTGCTCGGCGCGGGCCAGGGCCCCCGCCACCCGCCGCAGCATCGCCTCCGGGGTCTCGGTGACCTGCCCGTCGGCGTCCCGGGTCAGGTACCGCTCCCGCAGCAGCAGGTGGGCGTTCGGGCTGAACGCCGCCTGCGGGGTCCGGGTGGAACGGAGTTCGTGCAGCGCTGATGCGAAGAGTCTGGACGTCTGGACAGGCATGCTCTGGCCTCCCGGAAGCGGCGGCACGGGGTTCGCGGTCACGGCCCGCGACGGCGGGGCGCGGGTGGGGCGGCGGGGGAGCGGGGCCGCTCAGCCGCGTCGGACGACCGGGCGCGGCGCGCCGTACTCGGCCAGCAGGGTGGCGTCGCCGGCGACGAAGGTGGTGTCGGTGAGCACCGTCTGGTCCGCCGGGCCGCGACTGCACATGCACATGTGCCGACCGGTCGAGCTGACCCGGACGGCCCGCGCGCCACCGCTGCTCATGATCTCCAGTGCGACGTCCTTGACCAGGTACTCCTGGATCTGGAACCGCTTGCTGAACGCCTGCACCAACCGGGGGAACTTGCCCAGCCCGAGGATCCGCTGGCCGGGGACGTAGGTGATGTCCACCTTGCCGAAGAACGGCAGGAAGTGGTGCGCGCAGATCGAGAAGTAGTTGATGTCGTGGATCTCGACCGTGCCGGTGTGCTCCTCCTCCACCACACAGGTCGTTTTGAGGATCTTGGAGGTGTCGATGTCGTAGCCGCTGAGCAGTTCCTTGTACGCGCGCACGATCCGGGGCTCGCACTCGGGCCCGGTGTACCAGTCGAGGGCGCGCTTGTCGGTGGTGATGTTCTGCTCGAGCCAATCGGCGATGGTCACGTCTACCTCCGGCGGGGTGGGCCGCGAGCCCGGGGGCCGGGCTCGCGGCGGTGCGGGTCTAGAGGCGTCCCTGGTCGTGCAGGTGGTCGAAGATGATCTGGTCGACGGGTGAGGTCAGGTGCCGGTCGGCGTAGGTCAGCCAGACCACCTCGGCGATCTCGGCCGAGGCCTGGATGCGGCCCTGGTAGGCGGACTCGTAGCAGCGCATCCGCACCTCGATCCCGTCCGGGTGCGCGTCGGCCTGGGCGCGGAACTCGCCGAGGAAGGTGGCGGTGAACGGGTCGAGGTCGACGGTCAGTTCCTCCTTCGCCTCCCGGACCAGCGTGTCGAGGTCGCTCTCGCCCGCCTCCCGCTTGCCGCCGGGCAGGTAGTAGCGTTCGCGGCCGTGCGACCGGGTGGAGAGCACCCGTCCGTCGGCGAGGTGGATCCAGGCGATCTTGTCGATCAGGTGCGTCGTCATGGTGGGTGTCCTCTGGCGAGCCGGTCGTGCACGTAGTCGGCGGTGGGGGTCGTCTCGGCGTAGCGCAACGCGCGGGCGCCGAGGTCGTGGACGAGGTCCAGGTCCACGCCGGATTGCGAGGCCCAGGGTAGGTGCCGACGCCACCGCGACGGCGGATGCGCGTACTCCGACAGGCCGGCCGTCTGCACGGCGAGCACCGCCAGCGGGACGTCCCGGCGCAGCACCGTCGCCCACCAGGCGGACCGTTCGTCCAGGTGGGCGCCGGGGGTGAACGCCCGCACCCCGCCGTCGTACACGGCGCAGCGCTCGAAGAGGCTGCCGAGGCAGGCCAGGCGGGCCGCCTCGTACTCCGGCGTGGCGCCGGCCACCGACCGGAGCAGGTCGAAGGAGAACCGGGGGAAGGGCGCGGTGGCGTCGGGCGCCGGCAGCGCGAACAGGGCTTCGAGCGCGACGATCGTGACCCGCGGTCGCTCGGCGGGGTCCAGGTCGGCGAGGTACCGCTGCACGGCGTCGACGCCGGCCGCCGAGCCGATCACCACCAGCACGACGGCACGGGGCTGCCGACCCGGCCCAGCGGCCCTGCGGAGGCGGTCCAGCACCGCCGTCACCGTGCCGCCGGTGGCCAGGATGTCGCCGGCGAGCACCGGGCCGCCGCCGAGTTCCCAGCGCTCGTACGCGAGCGTGACGGGCGCGTCCGGGGACCGTTCGGTGCCCACGAAGCTGACGTCGGCGGCCGCCGCGCCGACGCTCTCGACGGCCTCCTCGACAGCGAAGCTGAGCCCGCCCCGGAGGATGGTGACCACCGACACCCGGTCGGCGGAGAGCACCCGCTCCCCGGCGGGGTCGGCGCGGAACAGCCTGAGCGCCGCCGTCACCGCCGACCGGGTCAGGCGGCGGTACGCGCCTCCGGTGACCACGGGATCCGTCAGCAGCCGTCGGGACGGTGCGGTCGAACAGAGCAGCACACGCGCCGGACCCGGGTGGGGACGCTCGTACAGGGCGCCGTCGTCGGCGGCGTGCAGGAGTCTCATGTCTTGACCGCCGGCCGCCGGTACGCCACCCCGCGCTGGCGGGCGAGGTACTTCTCGATGAGGTACGCCGACTCCACCCCGTCGACCGGCTTCGTGGCGTCCGGTGCGGGGTCGTCGTTGGTGACGTGCCCGAGCACGACCAGACCGGGCTGCGGCAGCCGCCGGGGCAGGTCGGCCGGCGTGTGGACGGCGAGCACGGTCAGGCCCACCGCCCGGAACAGGTGGTGCCAGTCCAGCCCGACGAGGCGGCTCGGCATCCCGCCGGCCGACTCGTAGCGCCCGTTGTCGACGATCACCAGCGTGTGGTTGTCGAGCGTGGGCAGTCGCGTGCCCAGCGCGGTCAGCACCGACAGGTTCATCAGGAAGCTGCCGTCGGTGTCGATGCCCGCGACGGGCAGCGGGCGGGCGCCGACGGCCAACCCGACGGACAGCGCCGCCACGTCACCCATGGTGTCGGTGACCAGCGTCCGGTCCGGCGCGAGCCGGTACAGCTCCTCGCTGGTGCGCCCGAGGGCGGAGACGAGCAGGGTGGGCGGCGGCAGCCGGTCGAGCAGGGCGGCGAGGAAGTCGGCGGTCCGCACTACCGGCTCCGCAGTTCCGCGACGAACGGCGGGTTCGCCACCAGCGCGACCGTGCGCTGCCCGGTGTCGAGCGTGGCGTACGCCCGCCGGAGCAGGTCGGGGAGGTCCCGCACCGAGTCGACCTCCGCCGTGGGCGCCGACAGCATCCGCAGGTGCGGGTGCATGGTCTCCTCGTGCGGCAGGCCCCACCAGTTGGCCTCCCCGAAGGCGCCCCGGCGGGCCAGCAGCAGCACGGTGTGCAGCCGGTGGCCGAGCGCGAAGCGGGCCAGGGTCTCGCAGGCCCGCCGCAGCCCGGAGTTCTCCATCAGCACCAGGCTCCGGCGACCCGCCAGCCGGGCGCCGGCGGCGATCCCCACCGCCGTCGCCTCGTCGCAGACCTGGAGGTACTCCACGTCGTCGTGCGCGGCGGCGTACCGGTGCAGGGGCGCCAGCAGGGAGTCCGGGACGGCCGTGACCAGCTCCGTCCCGCTGTCGACCAGCGCCTGGTACGCGCGCCGGGCACCCATCGTCGTCACCGCCCGGTGGAGAGGAGTTCGACGATGACGTTCGCGTACGGCGTGTCGCCGACGTTGCGCAGCAGGTGGGGCTTGCCCGCCTCGTGGTAGACCGCGTCGCCGACCGTGTCGTCGCCGGGCAGCACGGTGCCGTCGGTGACCACGGTCTCCGTCTGGCCGGGGCTGAGCACCACGTAGACGTAGTCGCAGGGGTGCTGGTGGACGGTGGTCTCCTCGCCCGGGGCGAGGTCGAGCGTCCAGATGCGGACCCGGTCGTCCTGGTAGACCAGCTTGGTGCCCACCTGCACGATGTCTGCCTGCATGGGGATCCTCCGTGGGGGCGAGGGTGGTCGGGCGGCTGCGGGGGGACGCGGCCGGGCGCGGGGACCGTGGTCAGGGCCGGGGCGGGCCGAGCGCGACCCGGCGGCGCATCTGCGCGAGGTCGCCCCGGAAGCCGTGGAGGTTCTCGACCCACCAGGTCAGGCCGGCCTCCGCGTACGTGCGCACCCGCTCCCGGTCGGCGGGCCCGCCGTCGCCGTCGGTGTAGCCGCCGATGGCGAAGTCGAAGGGCCCGTCCTGGGTCCGCCGGTCGGTGACGAAGGACGCGATCTCCCGGTACTGGTCGACGGGGATCATGGTCGGGGTCCAGGTGCGACGCCGTTCCAGGGAGAGCCGGCCGGGCAGCACGCCGTCCCAGCGGGCCGCCCGGCGGAAGGGCGGGCGGTTCGGCCAGTAACCGCCGACCCAGATGGGAATCCGTGGCTCCTGCACCGGGCGGGGCAGAAAGGTGCAGTCCCGGATCTGGAAATGGCGACCCGTGTAGCTGAACGGTTTGCCCGACCACAGTCCCTCGATGACGTCCAGGGCCTCGTCCAGTTTCTCGGCGCGCACCCGTTCGTCGCCGTCCTCGCCGAAGTCCTCGAACTCGGAATCGCGGGGATAGCCCAGCCCGACACCGAGGATCAGCCGGCCCTGCGACAGGTGGTCGAGCGTGACCGTCTCCCGGGCGACCTTCCACGGCCGACGTCTCGCCAGCGGCGTCACCATCGGTCCGAAGCGGATGCGGGTGGTCGCGGTGGCAATGGCGGCGAGACTGATCCAGGGGTCCACGATGGGGCCCTCGAAGCCGCGCATGAACGCCAGGTGGTCCCAGAGGAAGAAGCCGTCCCAGCCGGCCTCCTCGGCCTCGCGGGCGAGGGTCACCAGGAATCGCGGATCGCCGTAGTCGCCGTGCGGAGGAACGGAGATCGCGTACCTCAGCGGGGGGTTGGCCTGGCTTTCGGACATGCGTTTCCCCGATCATTCGTGGGAAGCCGGGAGCGGGTGCGCGCATTCGCGGACCGAACCGGTCGACGAAAGTTCCAGCGGTACCAGACCATAACGGTGACACTCATCACCGTCAATGCTGTTCCTGCTCTGACTCTTCCTGGAGATCCGCTGAGGAAATCGTCAGTGGGATTCCCCGGATCAATATTGCCGCCCGGCGGAAATTCGATCTCCGGAGCCCGGTGGATTCGTCGTTCCAGAATAGATCATCGCGCGACCGCTGGCCAACGGGTCCGCCCCCCGCTACCCTTTTGAGCGCCCGGGAAAGCGCGCCGACCATTCGGTGCCGCCCGGCGCCTCCGGTATGGCACACCACCGCGTACGCCACCCCTGGGAGGAACCATGCACCTCGATCAGGAGCTTCTCGACGTCCTGTGCTGCCCGGCGGACCGGGGTGACCTCCTCCGTGCCGGGGAGCGGTTGCGCTGCGTCCGGTGCGGCCTGGCGTTCCCGGTGCGCGACGGCATCCCGGTGCTGCTGCTGGAGTGACCCGGGCCCACCCGGCGGGCGGGCTGGCGCCGGCGGCCGGCCCTGCCGCGCCGGAACGGGGGCTGGTTGTCCTGCCGCGCCGGAGCCCGCCGCCGCCCCGGTTTTCGGCTACCCGCCGGGGGCCGAGAGCCGGGCCCGGTCGAGTCGGTGGACGGCCTCGACGATGTCGGGAAAGGCGTCGATGAAGGCGTCGACGTGCCGGAGGTCGAAGTCCTCCGGCGTGCGTACCCCGCTCTGCAGGCAGCCGACGAAGTGCATGCCCGCCCCGCCGGCCGCCACCGCGTCGCCCGGCGAGTCCCCGACGTAGACGCACTGCGCCGGCGGAATCCCGGTCGTGGCGAGCAGTTCGTCGAAGGCGCGCGGGTCGGGTTTGCGGAACCGGGTGTTGCCGGCGTGGTAGATGCCGCTGACCCGTTCGGCCAGCACGTGGTCCGGCTCCAGCATGTGCCGGACCTCGTCCTCGGTCCGCGAGGTCAACAGGAACACCGCCCGGCCGGTGAGCACGAACTCGTCCAGCGCCCGCAGGTTGTCCGGCGGGATGACGTCCAGGCGGCCGTCGGCGATGTACCGCTCCAGCGCGGCCTGGTAGAGCGCCGAGAACCGGGCGAGGTCGAGGCCGGGTGACCGGGTGGGCATGGCGTCCAACAGCGGTTGGCCCCAGGTGGACAGGTGCAGGGCCGGTGGCATCGGCGGGCGGCCCATCTCCGCCAGGACCTCGTTCTCCAGCGCGAACGAGGCGGCCTGGGTGAGGCAGAGGGTGTCGTCGACGTCCACGATCACAGCCCGGATCACAGGGCCCAGACTAATGGGCGGGCCGCCCGCGCACACGCGCCGGCACGGTCAGCGCCGCGTGTCGGGCACCGGTGTGCGCGCCGGCCACCGGCGACCGGAAACCCGACCGGTGACACCGGTGCGGCCCGGGACGGGTCCCGGGCCGCGGCGGTGCCACCGGTTGTCGGCGGGGCGGATCAGGTGAAGTTCACGTCGCTGCACCACATGTAGGTCTGGTCGAGGTGAGAGGCCTGCCAGATGACGAAGACGATGTGGTGTCCGGTGTAGCCGGAGGTCGAGACGTTGAACGAGATGTTCTGTGCCGGTGCGTAGCGGCCGGTCTGCGTGATGAAGTCGAGGTTCCCCCACCCGAGGCGCTGGGTGGCGGGGTTGAACCCGTTCTTGCTGACGTAGACCCGGAAGAAGTCCGCGCCGTGGCTGGCCTGGTCGTACAGGTGGACCGTGAAGTTGCGGCTGATGTTGGTCCGCTTCCACGCGCCGGGCTGGTTCAGGCTGTTGTTGCGGGACAGGCCGTTGCTGCACAGTTGCCCGTCGGGGGTGCTGCCCTGGAAGTTCCCCCCGAGGCCGTCGCGCAGCGCGCTCATCCAGTTCCACATGGTGTCGGGGTTGGCCTGGAAGGCCTGCCAGCACATCGGGTCCTGCTGCTGCATGGCCGGGTTGGTGTGGTTGCTGCCCCAGGTCTGCCAGCACTGGTAGGCGCGGGACGCCGGGTTGACGATGGTGCCGTGGGCCTGGGCCGGACTGGCCCACGGCAGCACGCCGACCACCAGGGTGAGCAGCAGGGCGAGCGCCCGGAGAGGCTGTCGGACGGCGGACCGGGATCGCCGGCCGGCCTGCTCGGGCTGGGGTGACTGCATCGTACGTCCTCCGTTCCTCGGTGTTCCGTGACGTCGTGGAAGCGCTTCCATGGACAGCATCACATCTATGGCGCTAAATATCAATGATCGTCTATTGAGGGTCGATGTGGACCGAGTTGGTCGGGTTGGCCGGGAATCCCGGTCGCGTCCCGGCGGGGGTCGCCGTCGGCAGCGCCGCGACCGTCGCCGGTGCGGTCGGTGGACGCGCGGAGAGGAACACCGGGATCCGGGCGGGATGAGCCCTGGTCGGTGTCTGAGCGATCGTCGCTGCTCGATCGAAGGAACAGCGGTGGAAACACGACGGCGGCCGGGTACGGCGTACCCGGCCGCTTCTGGTCACGAACCGCGGATGACGCGTGCCGCCTCGTCTCCGACGACGCCTGCGGCGGCGGCGCCCGCCGTCCACCGGGCCACCTTCCAGGCACCCTTGCCGACCATTCTGGCCGCCTCCCGGACGCCTTCCGGATCCCTCTTGACGGTCTCCGAGACGCCGCGGATCGCCATGTGGACCAGGGCCACCGCCACTCCCGCTGAGACAATCACCTGACTCACCTCCCTTCCGATCAGGAGAACCGCCCGACATGCTCCACCGGCCGTACCGCGCCGGATCACGAACCGGTCCGACGACGGTCGATGACCCAGTCAAGCAACGACGGTCCTCGGACCACCCGACGGCAGTTCGGCTGTCATCCGTTCGAAGGTCGTGAGCGTCGGACACGCGTGATGCCATGAGGTATGTCGACAGGCGACTCACCCGGGCCGGTGAGCGACTCGGCGACGATGACGCCCGCGCACGACGCGTTGGACCGGATCACCGCCCGATGTGGTGCGGCGATGCGGACCACGGTCGCGGTCGTCGGCGGCGCCGCCGCCCTGGTGGGCATCGTGGCCCCGGTCCGTCCGGCGCCGGCGGTCGTCGCCGTGCTGGTGAGCGTCGGCTGGTCGGCGGTCTTCGCCTGGGTCGCCTCGACCACCGGCCTGCGGGGCTGGCTGATGACCGTGGACCTGGCCGTCACCGCGCTGCTCTGCCTGGCCCAGGGGACACTGGTCGCCGGGCCGATCCTGCCCGGCGGGCTGAGCTGGATCGCCGGCCTGGCGACCATGAGCATCGTGATCGCGAACTTCGCCTGCCGGCCACCGGTCGCGGTGCCGGCGGGGCTCGTGATCGTCGGCGCGCACCTGACCGGCGCGCGGTGGGCCGAGGCGGCCGACGGGGGACTGGTCCCCGCCGGTATCCAGGTGGTGCAGGTGGTGGCCACGGCGGCGCTGATGACGGTGTTGCGGCGGGCCGCCACCGCCGCCGACTTGACGTTGGCCGCCGCCCGTGCCGCCCAGCAGGCCGCCGAGGCGGAACGAGCCCGGCGGGCCGACGAGCGGGAGCAGAACCGCCGCATGCACGACACCGTGCTGGCCACCCTGGTCACCATCGGCACCGGCGGCGTACCGGCCAGTTCCGGCATGCTCCGCGAGCGGGCCGCCAGCGAACTGACGCTGATCGGGCAGGTGGGCCGGACCCTGCGCGCCGACGAGACGGTGGCGCTCGACGCCCACCTGCGCGCCGCCGGCGACTCCGCCGGCCTGCCGGTCGACTGGCACCTGGCGGCCTGCCCCACCCGGGCACCGGTCGCCGCCGCCGTCACCGGCGCCGCCGTCGAGGCGCTCGCCAACGTCGCCCGGCACACCCGCGCCACCCGGGTCGAGGTGCGGTTGTCGACCGACGACGGTCGGATCCGGGTCGAGATCACCGACGACGGCGCGGGCTTCGACCCGGGACAGGTGCCGGGCCACCGGTACGGGGTCCGGGAGGCGATCGTCGGCCGGATGCGGTCCGTGGGCGGCGACGCCGAGGTCCGCTCCACCGTGGGCCGGGGCACGACGGTGCTGCTGTGGTGGCCCCGGTGAACGCCGCCGTGCCGGCGGTCGACGTGGCGGTGACCGACGTGACGGCACAGGTCGCGGCCCGGTACGCGCGCGGGGCGACGATCGCCGCCGTCGTCATCGCCGGCTGCTGGCACCTGGGGTTCGACCTGCCGTCGACCGTCACGAACTGGTCGGTGTACCGGTGGCCCTGGCTGGCGGCCGCCGCCTGGCTGGCGTACCTCGTCGTCGGCGCGGTCGGAGCGGTGCCGCTGCTCACCGGGACGGCCCGGCGGTCCGTCGCCTGGCTGCTCGCCGGCGCCGCGCTGGGCAGCGCCGCGGCGGTCCTCGTCGCCTGTCCGCCCGGGACGCTCGACACCCCCGCCAACTGGGCCACCGGCTCGGTGGGCTGGCTCGCCGTGATCGTGCTGTGGCGACGCCCGCTGGCCGACCTGGTGGCGTTCCTCGTGGCCAACGCGCTGCTGATGCTCACGGCGCTGGTCGTGACGGACGCGCTCGACCGGATCACCTTCGCCCGGGCGGCGGCCCCGCCACCACCGCCCGCACGGTGAGCGGCCGGCCCGAAGGGAGGCGCCGCGCGACGCCTCCCCCGGGCCGGTCCGGCTACTCGACCAGGTGGCGCAGCGCGTCCTCCAGGTGCCGCGCGTAGCTGCGCTGGCCCGCCTCGTTGGGGTGGAACGCGCCCAACACGTCGCCCTGCCCGGTCAGTGACTCCGGCATCGTCCGCACCCAGCGCGACGGGCTCGCCGCGCAGTACCCGTGGCTGGTGAAATCGTCGAACATCCCGGAGACGTACCGCCAGCCGTGGCGCCTGGCCGCCGCCGCGCCGGTGGCGTTGAGCCGCCCCAGCACGTGGCTCTCCGCCCACGCCGACTCGTCCGGCGACAGGTTCAACACCCGGCACGGCTCGACCGGGCCCCTGCGCAACGGGTTGAAGTACTCGGTCAGGTAGACGTCGGACGAGGCCGTCCCGAACGTGCGGGTCACCTCGGCGGCGAGCCGGTCGTACCGGGCGGGCATCCCGGCGAGGCTGCGGTCGAACGCGGCCGGGCGGCGACAGTCGTGCAGCGGGATCACCAGGCAGGGGGTGAGGACGTCGGTGACCACCCGGGTGTCGTTGATGCCCACGCTGACGAGCACCGCGTCCGGCTGCCGGTCGCCGATGATCCGCTTCGCCTCGGGCACCTGGGCCGGGATCGGCCGCCCCGGCACCCCGGTGATGCCGGCGAAGTCGCCCAGCAGCCCGGCGTCGACCGACGCGCCGGTGCAGGCCAGGTGCACCACGGTGACCGAGCTGCGCCGGTCCGCCTGCTCCAGCGCCGCCGTCGTGCCCAACGAGCCGGCCGCGGCCGAGCGGTGGCACCGGCTGTCCTGCCACCGGCCGCCCGACGCGGGGTTGCCCTCACCCGCCGTCACCGAGTCGCCGAGCACCACGAGCAGCAGGTCCTCGACCCGGATCGCGCGGGCCCCGCCGGCCACCTCCCGCCCGTCGGCGGTGGCGTGCACCTCGACGACGTGGGGGCCCTCCGAGTCGTACGACACGGCCAGGTCGCAGCCGCCGGTGAGGTGGTGGTCGCGGCCACCGGTCGAGACGCGGTAGCTCAGGGCGGGGTCGCACGGCGCCCCGTCGGGGAAGCCGATGGTGAGGGTCGCCGGGTACGACGTGTGGCGCACCCGCGCCGGGGTGTTCGACGGGGTGCGGTGAACCGGGCCGGCACCGACCAGTCGACCTCCAGCGGGCGGGCGCAGCCGATCCCGTCGACCGGGTAGCCGGGGTGCGAGTCGGGGCAACGGTCCCGGTCGTCGGGTACGCCGTCCCGGTCGTCGTCGCCCGGCGGCGCGGTCGGCAGCGGCAGCGGCCCGGCCGCGTACGAGTCCCCGGCGCCGGTCGAGTCGGTCCGGTCGAGCACCAGGACGAGCTGTTCGGTGCCGACGCCGTCGCCGAGGGTGACCGTGCTGCCGTCGGGGAAGGTCCGGCCGTACGGGAAGGGGAGCGTGAAGGTGGTGGTGCCGGCGCCTGCGGAGTTCGTGGTGAGGCCCACGCCCGGCACCTTGAGCGCGTTGTCCGGGTAGCAGCCGGGGGCCTGCTCCCACGCCTCGACGCTGAACGGCTGTCCCGGGTACAGCGTGTCGGTGACCTCGATGTCGACCCGCAGCCCGTCGTCGACCTGGGTCAGGGTGACCGTGCCGGCCGCCTCGTGCTGGGGGTGTCCGTCACAGCCGATGCCGCCGACCCGGTGGAGGGTGTGCACGGCGGGTGCCGGGGACGGGGACGGTGACGGTGCCACGGTGGGGGGTGTCGGGACCTCGCCCCGCGCCCACCCCACTCCCGCGCCGAGGGCGGGATAGCCCACCGCGAGCACCATCAGGGTCGCCGCGGCCGACGCCGCGGCGGCCACGAGCCGCAGTCGCATGACGACTCCTTTCCGAGGGGAGCGATCCGCGACCAGTACAACGGTGGGTCCCCGGGGCCGGCCTGACGCACCTTCGGCTGACAGCCGCTCGCCCGTCACGGTCGGTCCGCCCGGTCGCCGCCGCCTGCTACCCCCGCGCCCCGAGGGCGTGGACGATGTCCCGGGTCGCCGGGTACAGCTCCCGGTAGGCCGGGTAGCCGCGCCGGTAGGCGTCGGCGGTCGCCGGGTCCGGCTCGACCCGGCCGGCCCACCGTGTCCAGTCGTCTGCCCGGTCGACCACACCGGCGGCGAGACCGGCGAGGTAGGCGTCGCCGTAGCCGGCCCCGATCGTCTGCTCCGGAACCAGTTGCGGCTGCCCGGTGACGTCGGAGACGATCCGGGTCCACAGCGGGCGGGCGCCGCCGCCGACCGCGATGACCCGTTCCGGGGGTGCCAGCAGCCCGGCCATCTCGTCGAGGTGGTGCCGCACCGCGTACGCGGTGCCCTCCAGCACGGCCCGGTACAGGTGTCCCCGGCCGTGGTCGAGGGTCAGCCCGGCGACGACCCCGCGCGCCTTCTCGTCGAACAGCGGGGTCCGCTCACCGGCGAAGTACGGCAGCACCACCAGGCCGTCGGCGCCGGCGGGCACGGCGGCGGCCTCGGCGGCCAGCCGGTCGTAGTCGGTGCCGCCGGTCAGCTCACGCAGCCACTCGACCACCGCCCCCGAGGTGGCGGTGCCACCGGCTACGCAGAAGCTGCCCGGGAAGACCCCGGTGGTGGCCCACATCCTCGGGTGGACGACCGGCGCGGGCACCACCCGGGTGAGGAACATGGTGGTGCCGTACATCAGCATCAGGTCACCGGGCCGGGTCGCGCCGACGCTGGTGGCCTCGGCCCAGGCGTCGATCGTGCCGGCGGTGACCGGAACGCCCTCGGGCAGGCCGGTGGCGTCGGCGGCGGCGGCGGTGACCCGGCCGGCGACCTCGGCCGGCCACAGCAGCCGGGGCAGCTCCAGCCCCGGCGCGACCTGGGCCGCCAGGTCGTCGAGCCACGCCTGGGCGGGCAGGTCGTAGAGCGGGTCGCTCTGGCTGGCCGAGTGGTGGTCGAGGACGTACTCGCCGGTGAGCCGGTGCACCAGGAACGAACTGGCCATGAAGAACCGGCGGGTCCGCGCCCAGACCTCCGGCTCGTGCCGCCGGATCCAGCGCAGCTTCGGGCCGACCGCCTGGCTGGTGAGCCGGTTGCCGCCGCGCCGGACGATCTCGTCGGCGCCGAACGCGTCGGTCAGCTCGGCGATCTCGGCGGTGGCGCGGGTGTCGACGCCGTACAGGATCGCGGCGCGCAGCGGCCGGCCGTCGGCGGTGGCCGGCAGGACGCACGGGCCGATGCCGCTGACCGCCACCGCGGCGACCGGCGCGGGCGCCACGGCGAGCAGGTCCCGGACGATGGCGACGAACTCCGCCCACCACACCGTCTCGGGGTCGTGCTCCACCCATCCCGGCCGGGGCCGCGACACGCCGTGCGGGCGGGTCGCGGTGGCCAGCACCGTCCCGGCCGGGTCGGTGAGCACGCCCTTGCTGCTCGACGTGCCGATGTCGACGCCGAGCAGGCAGGGGTCAGCGGCCATCGGCGGGGCCGGCTTCGCAGCCGTGCAGGCGGATCTGCGGCAGGCCGGTGACCTCCCGGTCGTACTCGCGGTCGATGCGGATGTCGGTCAGCTCCTGGAGGAAGACCTCGCCCTGGCTCCAGACGGTGGCCCGGAAGACGTGTCCGCCGCGCACGTTGCCGCCGGCCTCGGAGAACAGGGCGTGGCAGTGCGCCCACAGCTCGCCGTCGAGGGTGGTGACGTTGCCCTGGATGGAGAGGATCTCCATGGGGCGCTGGAGCACGACGGTGTCGATGTCGTCGGCGAACTCGTGCTCCTGGCGGATCGGCAGGGTGGTGATGTCGCGCGGGTTGCGCAGGTAGACCTCCTCGATGGTGCCGATCACCGAGAGGATGACGGCGGTGTGCACGCCGTGGTCGCGGCAGACCTGCTCGATGGAGTCGGTGAGCTGGGCGCCGGGCTTGATGCTCGCGGCGATGATCCGGCCGGGACGGGCGGCGCGGCTGTCGACGGCGGGTACGGTGCTGGTCACGGTGCCTCCGGAGGTGTGGGTCACTTGACGCTGCCCATCGTCATGCCGGTGACGATGTGCCGTTGCGCGGCGAGGGTGAGGACGAAGACGGGCAGCATGATGATCGAGGCGTAGGCCATCATCGGCCCCCAGTCCAGGGACGCCTCGTGGACGAAGTTGAAGACGGCGACCGGCAGCGTGCGGCTGTCGCCGTCGGAGAGGATCAGCGCCATCTTGAAGTCGTTCCAGGAGAAGATGAACGCCAGGATGCCGGCGGTGAGCATGCCGGGCCGGGTCAGCGGCACGGCGATGCGGGCGAAGGTCTCCAGCTTCCCGCACCCGTCGACCTCCGCCGCGTCGTACACCTCCTGGGGCAGGGCGGCGAAGAAGTTCACCATGATGAAGACGGTGAGCGGGAACGTGATGATGACGTGCGACAGGATCAGCGCCGGGTAGGTGCCGACCATCCGCAACGCGGTGAACGCGACGAAGAACGGCACCAGGTAGGCGACGCCGGGCAGCAGCCGCGCGGTCAGCAGCGACAGCGACAGCTTGGTCTGCCGGTACCGGGCGATGCTGTACGCCGCCGGCACACCGATCACCAGCCCGAGCAGGCTGGAGCAGGTGGCGACGACCAGGCTGTTGGTCATGTACCGGGCGAACGGGGTCCGGGTCAGCGCCTCCCGGTAGTTGTCCAGGGTGGGCGTGAAGTCGAACCACTTCGGCGGGATCGTGTAGATGTCGACCTGCTGCTTGAACGACGAGGTCAGCATCCAGAAGAACACGAACAGGGCCGGGGCGAGCGCCACGGTGACGGCGACGGTGAGCCCGATCCGGCCCAGGAGCGACCCCCGCCGGCGTCGGGGGCGGGGCGCCGGCCGGGCGGCCGGTGTCGTGGGCGGTCGGTGCGGGGTCAGGGTCTGGGACATCTGGTCACCCCTGGTCGGTACGGGCCCGGAGGCGGGTGAAGACGATCGCGACGACGAAGACCAGCAGGGTCAGCCAGACCAGCAGCATCGACCCGTACCCGAAGTGCAGGTACGACAGGCCCTGCTTGAAGGCGTACAGGTTGAGGGTCTCCGACGCGGTGCCGGGACCGCCGTCGGTGATGACCTTGATGATGTCGAACGTCTTGATCGCGTCGATGAGCCGGAAGAGGGCGGCGACGAGGATGACCGGGCTCAGCAGCGGCAGGGTGACGCTGACGAAGGTCCGCAGGGGTCCGGCGCCGTCGACCTTGGCGGCCTCGAACGGTTCCTGTGGCAGGGCGGCCAGCCCGGCCAGCACGATCAGCATCACCAGCGGCGTCCACATCCAGGTGTCCACGATGGCCAGGGCCGGGATGACGAGGTCGGCGTCGCTGATCCACAGCAGGGTCGGTCCACCGACGGACTGCACGAGGTAGTTGAGGATGCCGATGGTCGGGTCGAACATCATCTTCCAGACGAGGGCGACGGCGGCCGGCGTCGCGATCATCGGGAACATGAAGAGGGTGCGGGCCATGCCCCGGCCGGGGAACCGCTGGTGGAACAGCAGCGCGGCCCCGACGCCGAGGACGACCTGCAGGCCGACCGAGAGCGTGACGAAGTAGACGGTGCGCCAGATGCTGCCCCAGAACTGGCCGTCGGTCAGCGACCGGGTCACGTTGTCCAGGCCGACGAACTCCGGTGGACGCAGGCCGCCGGACCACTCGTGGAAGCTGAGATAGAGGGTGTAGCCGATCGGGAACGCCAGCATCGCCACGACGACGATCAGGGCCGGCGCCGGCAGGATGTAGCGGTCGTAGCGGTCCAGGACGTCGAGCAGTCTGCGGCGTGCCGGCTGCGGTGCCGGGGTCTTCCGGGTGGGCGGCGGGGGGCTATCGGTGAGCTGGGCCATCGGGACCAGGTCCTCCCTTGCGAGGTCCGCGGCCGGAGGTGGGGGCCTCCGGCCGCGGCCGGTCATCAACGCATCGCGTCGAGCAGACCCTGCAGCTTGCTGTTCTGCTGGTCCGCCGTCTGCTTCAGAGCGCCGCCGGTCTGGCCCTCCAGGCCCTTGTTGGCGACCAGCCCGGCGATCTCGCGGGCCTCGACACCGGGGGTCACGGGCGGGTTCATCCGGGCCCGCGCCGTCTCCGTGCTGCTGAGCACCACACGCGTGAACTCGGGCGTCTTGTCGGCCTGCGTGAACGCAGGCGACTCCCAGGCCGACGCGCGGGGGCTGGGCCAGCCGGTGAGCTTCAGCTCCTGGTTCATCTGCTTGCCGGTGGCCCACTGGATGAAGTACCAGGCGGCGTCACCCTTCGTGGAGAACGGGTTGATGCCGTAGCCCCAGCCGCCGATGAACGGCGCCGGGTCGCAGTCGGCGCGCGGCACGGTGGTGTAGCCGATCTTGCCGGCGACCCGGGACTTGGTCGGGTCCTCCAGGTCCTTGACGAACAGGTTCACGTCCAGGAACGCGAAGACGTTGCCCTGCGCGAACTGCTGGGACGGTACCGGCCAGTCGAAGCCGGAGATGCCGGGCGGGCCGTACTTTGCACCGAGCTGGCCGTAGACCTCGTACGCCTTGAGCGCCTCGGGGGTGTTGAGCGCCGCCTTGCCGTCGGTGACCCACTCGCCGCAGTGCGCGTACAGGAAGGAGGAGAAGGGGGTGGTCGTCTGGTACGGGATGCCGCGCAGCGCGAAGCCGTACAGCCGGTTGCCGGGGTCGTGCACCGCCGCGGCGGCGGCGTCCCACTCGGCGAACGTGGTCGGGACCGGCAGGCCGGCCTTCTCCAGCAGGTCCTTGCGGTAGTAGACCAGGTCGGTCTGCATCTCCCACAGGACGGTGACGGTCTTCTCCTCGACGGTCATCGCGTTGCGGATGCCGGCGCCGAAGTCCTCGAAGTCGTAGTCGGCGTGGGTCGTGCCCGGGTTGTTCAGGTACGGGCCGAGGTCGGTGTACCAGCCGTTCTTGGCGAACTGCAGGCCGTCGACCTCGGGGAAGGTCGCCATGACGTCGAAGTCCGAGGCCCGCGAGGTGAGCCGTACCGGCAGGTTCTGCCGGTAGCTGGTGACGTCGGAACCCTCGATCTCGACGGTGATGCCGGTGAGGGCGGTGAACTCGGCGAGCCCGGCGCGCAGGCTCTCCACCTGCCCGGTGTCGGCCACGTAGACCTTGATCGACTCGCCGTCGTGGCGCTTCCAGTCGAAGGTGTCGCCGGTGTACTCCGGGCCCTGGTTTCCGCCTCCGCCCGCACCGCACGCGGTGACGGCCAGGGTCGCGGTCAGGGCTATCGCCACGGTCCGTGTTATCGATCGGATGGATCGCTTCATGTCGGTTCTCCTGACGAGAAGACCGGTTCTGCGGGGGCACCGTCGTCGCTGGGAACCTGTGCGATCACGGTGCAGGGCACCTCGCCGACGCCCTGGACGTTGAGCGGGGCGAGGGTGAGCCGGACCCGGCGCCCGACGAGGGCACCGCATCCGACCAGGCCGGCCACGGTCCAGACGGACCCGGTCAGGGCCAGGGTGGCGGCCCAGTCGTGCCGTACCTTGTCCGGCCGGTAGTGCGCGAGGTAGGTCTTGGCGGCGTCCGACGGGTACGCCGGGCGCAGCCAGGGCTGGAGTGCGGTCCATTCGGTCCGGGCGTGGTCGCCACCCGGACGGTCGAGGTAGAGGCAGTCGGTCAGCAGCAGGTCCGAGGAGTTCGCGCCGAGGATCTCGACGAGGGCCCGTGCCGCCTCGACGCCGAGGTACGGCCCGTCGAGGTAGTACGCCTCGTCGGCGAACCGGCTCGGGTCGTCGCCCCACCCGGTGGCGAGGACGACCGCGTCGCCGCTGCGCAGGTCGGCGTCGGCCAGGGCGGCGCGGACCGTGTCGGCGGAGATCTCGCCGCCGGGTCCGGCCGGGCAGGACACGACCACCGCGGCCCGGTCGACCAGCCGCTGCGGCGGCAGTTGGTCGACGGTGGCGCCGGACGGGGAGCCGAGCGCCGGGCCCAGCAGCCGGGTGGCCGAGCCGCTGCCCATGGTGATGTGGAAGAGGTTCGCGCCGTTGTAGGTGAGCGTCGCGATCTCCTCGGTCCGGTACGGCGCCTCCCACGGGAAGAGGCTGCCGGCCGGCGAGTCGGTGGTGATCGGGCGGGTCAGGTTGACGGTGCGCAGGGTCATCAGGCGTCTCCCGCCTCGTCGCCGTCGACGGCCAGTACGGTGCACGGAGCGCCCTCGGCTCCGGCGAGGAACAGGGGCAGGACGGAGACCCGTACCCGCTTGCTGCGCAGCGCGCCGCAGTTGGCGACGGCGGCGACCGGGGACATCGCGAGGTGCAGCACGACCGACGACCCCCAGTCCGGCGCGCCGCCACCGGCACCGCGCGCCGGGGTGTAGTGCCGCATGTAGATGCGAGCCTGCGGGGACGGGAACGGCGGGCGGTCCCACGGCTTGCGGGAGGCCCACTCCGGGAACATGAAGCCCTCGCCGAGGTTGCCGATGTAGGCGCAGTCGGTCAGCATCAGGTCGCTGCCGCGTGCGGTCATCACCTCGGCGAGCCGCTTGGCCCCGTCGAGGGAGAAGTGCGGGGTGGTGGTGGCGTACTCGTCGCCGAGGGTGCGGTACCGCTCGTCGTCGCCCCATCCGGTGCGCAGCAGCACGGCGTCGCCGTCGCGGTAGTCGGGGTCGCCGACGACGGCGCGGTCGATGTCGTCGGGCTCGATCTCCTCGCCGGCGTGCTTCGGGATGTCGATGACGACGGTCTCCCGGTTGACCAGCGTGCCGTAGTCGAGTTCGTGGATGCGGGGCGCGTCGTCGTCGTAGCAGGCGCCGAGCATGAGCCGAGTGCCCGCCTCGCTGTGGAAACTCATCTGGTGGGTCGCCACGCCCTGCCTCTCGTGGGTCGTCACCGGCGTGAGCTGGAAGGGGGAGTCCCAGGCCCACACGTTGCCGACCGGCATGAACGGATAGAGGGGAAGCGTCAGGTTGACAGTTCTCATCGGGCCTCGCTGGTTCTCGGGTACGGTCCACCGACGCCGGGCCTGGTCGCGCCGGCGGTGTGGAGGGGGTGGGGGTGGTGTCGGTCAGTGGCCGGCGGCGCCCTGCGGGAGGCACAGGCGGGGCTGGGCCGCCGCCCAGCGGCTGCGCTGGTCGGCCATGACGCCGCCGACCAGGTAGACGTGGTGGATGACCTGCTCGGAGATGGTGGTGGCGTCGCCGCCGCGGACCGCGTCGAGCAGGATCCGGTGCGACTCGGCGATGTCCTGCACGCCGAGCGTCGGGCCGACCATGTTCAGCCACATCCGGAACAGCACGTGCTGCTCGTCCCAGGCCTTCAGGATCCGGGGCAGTCCGCACGGCTGGCACAGGGCGCGGTGGAACCGGTAGTCGAGGTCGGCGATGCGGCGGGTGTCGCCGGCCACCGACGCCTCGTGCATCTGGCCGATCAGGTCCTCGAGGCCGGCCACGTCGGACGGTTGCAGGCGGGGTGACGCCTGCTGGTACGCCAGCGTCTCCAGCAGGGTGCGGATCATGTGCAGTTCGCGGACGTCGTCCTCGGTGAGCTGGACGACGCGGGTGGTCCGGGCGGACTCCTCGACGAGCAGGCCGTCCCGCTTGAGCAGCCAGATCGCCTCGCGCAGCGGGGCCCGGCTGACGCCGAGCTGCCGGGCCAGCGCCTCCTCCACGACCCGGGTGCCCGGCGGCAACGTGCCGTCGAGGATCGCCGCCCGCAGCACGTCGTACGTCGACTCGCTCAGCACGACCTTCTGGGGCACGCGCAGCGCGGTGACGGACGGAGCGGGTTCGGCTGGCTTGACCATGCGACAACCTTCCGGAGGGGGCTCCCGGACTTGGTGAAGTCCGGCGACTTATCGTCGACGGTGTACGGTAGACGGAAACGTAGCCGTAACATGAGTCACCGTCAAGAGGTCGGGCGCGGGCATCTTCAACGACGAAACCGCTGGTAGACGCAGTGTGAGCGAGTGGGCGACGCAGTGAAGCCCTCAGATTGCGACACGCGGATGTAACACGGACGTGACGGTCGTGGTCGGCGGCAGCGCCTCGGTCCGGTGCGGACGGCCACCGGACGGGCCGGCCGGCCCGCTCGTGCCGGGCCGCGACGCGCGGTGTCGCGCGGGTGCCGGAGGTGGCCGCGCCGGTGCCGGTCGGCGGGCGGGGACGCCCCGCCCGCCGACCGGACCGGTCAGCGCAGGTCGACGACGCCCCGGTCCAGGACGGGCCGGCCCCGGCCGTCGACCGCCTGGAAGAGCGCGCCGGCCGGGCGGCGCCAGACCAGCACCGTGAGCGTGTCACCGGGGAACAGCGGCGCGCTGAACCGGGCGCTGACGCGCCGGAACCGGTCGGGGTCGCCCTCGGCGACGGTGTGCAGCAGGGTCCGGGCGGCGAAGCCGTACGTGCACAGCCCGTGCAGGACGGGGCCGGGCAGGCCGGCGCGGGCGGCCACCACGGGATCGGAGTGCAGCGGGTTCCGGTCGCCGTTGAGCCGGTACAGCAGGGCCTGGTCGAGGCGGATCGGGTGGTGGGCGGTGTGGTCCGGGGGTCGGGCCGGTCGCCGCCAGTCGGGCACCGGTGCGCGCCGGCCGCCGAAGCCACCGGCGCCGATGACGAACATGGTCCGCTCGACGGTGGCCAGCGGGCTGCCGTCGGCGTCGTGGATCTCGGACCGGTGGTGCAGCAGGGCGCCGCTGGTCTGGTCGTGGACGGCGGTGACGGTGGCGGTGGTGCGGGTCCGGCCGGCGGGGGCGAGGGGCCGGTGCAGGGTCAGTGTCTCCCCGGCGTGCCGGACGGTGGCCGGGTCGCCGAGGTGCGGCGGGTCGGCGGCGAGCAGGGTGGCGAAGGTCGGCAGGACGGCGTGCCGGTGGCCGGTGGAGTTCTCGGTGGTGAACCGGAGTTCGTCGGCGGGGTCGACCTGCCCGGCGCCCACGCCGAGGGCGTAGAGGAGGGTGTCGGCCGGGGTCCAGGACCGCTCGGTCACCGTCGGGGCGTAACGGTCTGGTGAAAAGAGTCGGGACGCGACCGGGGTGTCGCCACGTTCCGTAGCCGGCTCGGCGGGTGTGGGGGTGGGTTGCAAATTCGGATTCGCCGTACCAAGGGGGTTGTTCAGGTACTTCATCGGTGTTGCCTCCTCCACGGGTGGTGAGGGAGATGGGGAGACCCGGGCGAGTCTGCCTACTCTCTGTGTCGAGGGGTGGGAGTCGCGAGGCTCTTGACCTGTGAACTGGCTCGCAGTAGCGTCCCACATTAAGCAACCAAGACCACAATATGAGCCGCGCAAGTCTGGGGTAGCCATGAGAATGCGAGCGATGCGGGCCGCAGCCGCAGCCCTGCTGATGACCGTCGCCGTGGCGGCGTGCGCCGAGAACCAGTCCCCGGGGGAGTCCGGCGGTGACGGCGCCCCCTCCGTCGCCGTCACCTTCGGCGTCGGTGTCGACCCGGCCTACTCGCCCATCTACCTGGCCGACCAGGAGAAGCTGTTCCAGCAGGCCGGTCTCGACGTCACCGTCACGCAGTACCAGGAGGGCACCGGCGGCCTCGACGCGATCCTGGCCAAGCAGGGCCAGGTCACCGCCAGCACCGAGTCGAGCCTGCTCAACCGGGCCACCCGGGGCGACATCCGGGGTCTCGCGGTCTTCTCCCAGTCGCCGAGCTTCATCAAGCTGGTCGCCCGGTCCGGCATCACCGACGTCGCCGGCATCAAGAAGTACGGCGTCGTCCCCGGCACGGTGAACGAGTACGCCACCAACAAGGTGCTCGACAGCCGCAACATCAGCCGGGACTCCGTCGAGTTCGTCAACGCCTCGCCCGCCGAGATGCCGGCGCTGCTGCAGCGCGGCGACGTCGACGGCTACATCATGTGGGAGCCGTGGCCCTCGCGCGGCGTCGGCAACGGCGGCAAGATCCTGCTGACCAGCGGCGAGATCGGCTACGTCTACAACCTCGTGATCGGCGTCGACGGCGCCTGGTACGAGGCCAACCAGGAGACGGCCAAGAAGGTCGTCGCGACGATCGGCCAGGCGTGCGAGCAGCTCACCGCCGACCCGGCCAAGGCCGGCACGGTGACCGAAGCCGCGATCAAGGTACCGGCGGCCGAGGCGCAGACCCTCCTGGAAGGGGTGCAGTGCCAGGTCCGTGACTTCACCGACGAGGACATCCAGCGCTACGACGAGATCGCCCAGTTCCAGCAGGACAGCGGGATCGTCACGCAGAAGGCCGACGCGGCGACCGTCATGGTCAGGGGAGTGGCGTGACCGGCGCCGGCTCCCCGGTGTCCGTCCGGGACGTCGACATCCGGTTCGGTGACTTCGTGGCGGTCCACCAGGCGAACCTGGACATCGCCGCCGGGGAGTTCGTCTGCCTGCTCGGGCCGAGCGGCTGCGGCAAGTCCACGCTGCTCAACGCGATCGCCGGCTTCGTCACCCCGGCCGGTGGGGAGGTGACCTGCGCGGGTGCGCGGGTCACCGGCCCGGACGTCTCGCGCGGCGTGGTGTTCCAGAGCGCCGAGGCACTCTTCCCCTGGCTGACCGTCCGGCAGAACGTCGACTTCGGGCCCCGGATGCGCGGCGTCGGCAAGGCGCAACGCGCCGCCGCCGTGGACCAGTACCTGGCCATGGTCGGGCTCGGCCACAGCGCCGACCGGTTCCCGGGTCAACTGTCCGGCGGCATGCGCCAGCGGGCGCAGTTGGCCCGGGTCCTGGCCAACGAGCCGTCGGTCGTCCTGATGGACGAACCGTTCGGCGCGCTGGACGCGCAGACCCGACTGGTGATGCAGGTCGAACTCGACCGGATCTGGCGGGAGACCGGAGCGACGATCGTCTTCGTCACGCACGACATCGGCGAGGCGATCCTGCTCGGCGATCGCATCGTCACGATGACCGCCGGACCGTCGGCGGCGATCAAGAACGTCTACCCGTGCGACCTGCCCCGGCCCCGGGACCTCACCGATCCGGCGAGCGCCGCGCTCTTCCGCCACCTGCGCGAGGACATCGGCGCCGAGGTGGCCCGCACCCTGCGGGCCCAGGGCCTGGACGACGGGCACGACGGCCGCCGGACCGACGGCCCGGCGAGCGGCGACCCCGGGGCCCGGTCGGCCGGCGGGGACAGGAAGGCACTGCGATGAGCGTGGACGTCCGTACCGTTCCGGAGAAGGTCGGCCGGGCCGGGCCCGGCCCGGCCCGGCGGCGCAGGAGCCGGCCCCGGCTGACCCGGGTCGGGCTGTCGGTCCTGTCGGTGGTGCTCGGCATCGCCCTCTGGGACCTGGTCAGCCGCAACTACACAGCGTTCTTCCTGCCCTCGCCGATGCTCACCTGGCAGGGCGCGGTCGAACTGGTCCGCGACGGCACGCTGTGGAGTTCGGTCAGCGCCTCGTCGACCCGGATCCTGACCGGCTGGGCGCTCGGCGTCGTGATCGGCGTACCGGTCGGGCTGCTGATGGGGTGCGTGCCGTGGCTGCGGCTGATGCTGGACCCGTACATCCAGTTCTTCCGGTTCGTGCCGCCGATCGCCTTCGTCACGCTGGCGATCATCTGGCTCGGCCCGGGTGAGGCGTCGAAGGTCGCCCTGATCTTCTACACCACGGTCTTCATCGTGGCGCTGAACACCCTCGCCGGGGTCCTCTCCGTCGACGAGCTGCGGCTGCGGGCGGCCCGGGCGCTCGGCGCCAGCCCGGCCCGCACCCTGGTCTCGGTGGTGCTGCCCTCCACCGTGCCGCACGTGGTGACCGGTGCCCGGCTGGCCATGGGCAACTCGTTCCTGACGATCGTCTCCGCCGAGATCGTGGCGGCGCAGAGCGGCCTCGGATCGCTGATCTGGACCGCCCGCAACTACGCCAAGACCGAGTGGGTCTTCGTCGGCATCATCGCCCTCGGCCTGCTCGGCTACCTCTTCGACTGGATCCTGCGGGCCGTCACCAGCAGGACCCTGCGCCGCTACGGCGTCACCTTCTAGCCCGCCCCGGCGGGCCGGCCCGGCCGCCCGCGACCAGCGCGCCCACCACTACCGAAAGGCTCGCCATGCTGTGCATCGGCGTCGACATCGGTGGCACCTTCACCGACGTCATCGTGTACGAGCCGGCCACCGCCCGGCTCGCCGAGGCCAAGACCCTGTCCACCCCGGACGACCCGGCCGAGGCCATCTTCGAGGGGCTGGCCAAGCTCGGCGTCCGCCTCGACGAGGTCGACCGCTTCGTCCACGGCACCACCCGGGTCACCAACGCGCTGCTGGAGGGCTCCGGCGAGCCGGTCAGCGTGGTCGCCACCGAGGGTTTCCGCGACGTGCTCGAGATGGGGTTGGGGCACCGGCCGCAGCTCTACAGCGTCAAGGAGACGGGGCGGACGCCGCTGGCCCCGCGCCGGCTGCGGCATGTGCTGCGGGAGCGCATCGGCGCCGACGGGAGCGTGGTCCGGTCGCTGGACCCGGCCGACCTGGACGCCGTGCTGGACCGGGTGGCCGCCGCCGGGCCGACCGCCGTCGCGGTGTGCCTGCTGCACTCGTACCGCAATCCGGCGCACGAGCGGGCCGCGGCGTCCCGGCTCGCCGAGCGGTACCCCGGCCTGGTCTGCACCATCTCCTCCGACGTGGTGCCGGAGCAGGGCGAGTACGAGCGCTTCGCGACCACCGTGCTCAACGCCAGCGTCCGCTCCACGGTCGCCGACTACCTGCGCGGGCTCGGCACCGCGCTCGCGGCCGGCGGCTACGCCCACCCGCTGTCGATCATGACCAGCAGCGGCGGGGTCGTCTCCACCAACGAGGCCGGCCGGCTGCCGATCAACCTGGCCCTGTCCGGTCCGGCCGGCGGGGTCGCCGCCAGCGTCCACGTCGCCGGGCTGGCCGGCTACCCCAACGTGATCACCTGCGACATCGGCGGCACCAGCACCGACGTCTGCCTGATCAAGAACGGCGCCCCGTTGATGACCAACGACGGGACGATCGCCGGGTACCCGAACCGTACCTTCCAGGTCGAGATCAACACGATCGGCGCCGGCGGTGGCTCGATCGCCTGGCGGGACCTGGGCGGTGAGCTGCGGATCGGGCCGCGCAGCGCCGGTTCGACCCCCGGCCCGGCCGCGTACGGCCGGGGCGGCACCGAGCCGACCACCACCGACGCGCACCTGGTCGTCGGCCACCTCGACCCGCAGGAGAGCCTCGGCGGCGAGGTCCGGCTCGACGTCGACGCCGCCCGCGCCGCCGTCGGCCGGCTCGCCGCCGAGTTCGGCCTCGACGACCTGGAACTCGCCCACGGCATCCTCACCATCGCCACGGTCAAGATGACCAGCGCGATCAAGGAGATCTCGGTCGCCTGCGGCCACGACCCCCGCGACTTCGTGCTGATGCCGTTCGGCGGCGCCGGCCCGATGCACGCCACCGCGCTCGCCGACGAACTCGGCATCCGCCGGGTGCTCGTGCCACCGGTCCCCGGCAACTTCTCCGCGCTCGGTTTCGTCACCGCCCAGGCCCGGCACGACTACGTGCGGACCGTGCTGGTGCCGGCCGACGAGGCCGGGCTGGCGGCGGTGCGCGCCGTCGTCGCCGACCTGCGCGACGCGGCGCGGGCACAGCTCAAGGCGGAGGACGGCGTCGAGCCCGACCAGGTCAGCTTCGCCCTGTCGGTCGGCATGCGGTTCCGGGGCCAGAGCTTCGACCTGGCCGTCCCCGTGGCCGACCTGCCGTCGACCACCGAGGAGCTGGTGGCGGCGTTCCACACCGCCTACGCCGAACGGTACGCCTACGCCCGCTCCGGACACCCGGTCGAGATCGTCAACTGCCGGCTGACCGCCTTCGGGCCCCGGCCCGCCGTGCGGTTCACCGCCCCGGCCGGCGGCGCGCCGGAGCCGGACCGGACCCGGATCTACGGTCCGGCCGGCTGGGTCGACGCCACCGTCTGGCGCCGCGCCGACCTGGCCCCCGGCGCTACGGTGCCCGGCCCGGCCGTCGTCCGGGAGAACGGCAGCACCACCGTCGTCGGCGCCGGCTGGACCGCCGGGGTCGACGGCCACGGAAACCTGCTGCTCGTCCGGGAGTGACCAGGTGACCCCACCCGCCCTCGACGCCCTCGTCCTGGACCGCGCCGCCCGGCAGCCGGACCGGCCCCTCTACGCGTTCGACGAGGTGGCCGCCCCGGTGTCGGCCGGTGAGTTCGCCGACCTCGCCGGCCGGGGCGCGGCCGTGCTCGCCGCCCTCGGCGTGGGCCCCGGCGACCGGATCGCGGTGTGGGCCGAGAACGGGCTCGGCTGGCTGGTCCTGCTCGCCGCCGCGGCGTGGCGGGGCGCCGCGCTGGTGACCCTGCACCCCGGCCTGACCGTCCCGGAGCTGACCGCGGCCCTGGCCCGCAGTGCCCCCCGCCGGCTCTTCGTCGCCGACCGGGTCCGCGACCGCGACGGCCGGGCCACCGCCGCGCAGGCCGTCGCCGGGCTGCCGGCCGACGCCCGACCGGACGGCTGGCACGGCTACGGCGAGGACCTGTCCGGCCTGCCCGGCTGGACCGGCCCCGTGCCGGCCCCGGCCGGGCACCCGGACGCCACCCTGAACATCCAGTTCACGTCGGGCTCCACCGGCCCGGCGAAGATGGTCTCGCTCAGTGCCCGCAACCTGATCGCCAACGCGGAGTGGACGGCCGCCGCCGCCGGGCTCGGACCCGAGGACCGGATCGCCTCCCCGCTGCCCCTGGCCCACGCCGCCGGCCTCGGCAGCGGCGCGGTCCTGTCCCTGGTCACCGGCGCGTTGTGGGTGTCGGCGCGCCGGTTCCGCTCCGACCCGGTGCTGGCGCAGATCGCCCGGCACCGGTGCACCGTGGTGCAGGCCGTACCGACGATGGCGACGATGCTCGCCGACCGGGTCGAGGCCGACCCGGACCGGTTCGACCTGTCGGCGCTGCGGGTCGGGTTCCTCGGTGGCGCCCCGTGCGCCCCGGCGCTGCTGGAGCGGACCCGGCGGGTGCTCGGGCTGGACCGGATCGCGGTGGTCTACGGCCAGACCGAGGCCGGGCCGACGATCAGCGTCGACCCGGGTGACGGCCGCTGCGGCCCGCCCGGCGGCACCGTCGGCCGGATCGTGCCGGCCCTGTCCGCCATGGTGGTCGCCCCCGGCACCCGGACCCCGCTGCCCGCCGGCGAGCCCGGCGAGCTGCTCGTGCGGGGCGAGTCGGTGACCGTCGGCTACCTCGACGACCCGGCCGCCACCGAGGCGGCGATCACCGCCGACGGCTGGCTGCGCACCGGCGACCTCGGCGCGCTCGACGCCGACCGGGTCTTCACCCTCACCGGCCGGGTCAAGGAGTTGATCATCCGGGGCGGCGAGAACGTCAGCCCGGCCGAGGTGGAGGCGGCGCTGCTCGACGACCCGGCCGTCACCCAGGTCTGCGTCCTCGGCGTGCCGTCGCCGCGTTGGGGTGAGGAGGTCGGCGCGCTCGTCGTCGCCGCCCCGGGCGGCGAGCCCGACCCGGACCGGCTCGCCGGGCTCGCCGCCGCCCGGCTCGCCCGGCACAAGGTGCCGACGCTCATCCGGACGGTGCCGGCCCTGCCGCTGCTGCCGTCCGGCAAGGTCGACCGGCGGGCCGCGCTCGGCCTGCTCACCGGTGAGGGGGAGCGCTGATGCAGCTCGGATCATGTTTCCTGGACTCGCTGACCGTCACCAGCTTCTTCGGCAACGCCGAGATGCGCGGGGTCTTCAACGACCGGCAGCTCATGCAGTCCTGGCTCGACGTCGAGGCGGCCCTGGCCCGCGCCCAGGCGGGCCTCGGCATCATCCCGTCGGCGGCGGCCCAGGCGATCAGCGACACGGCCCGGCTCGACCGGCTCGACACCACCGTGCTCGCCGCCGACGCCGCCGACACCGTGCACCCGCTCGTGCCGCTGGTACGGGCGCTGACCGCCGCCTGCCCCGGCGACGCCGGCCGGTACGTGCACCTCGGCGCGACCACCCAGGACGTGATGGACACCGGGTTCGTGCTGCGCGCCCGGGCCGGCCTGGACATCGTCGCGCGCCAGGTCGACGAGCTGGTGCGCATCCTGCGCCGGCTCGCGCTGCGGCACCGCACCACGCCGATGCCGGCCCGCACGCACGGGCAGCAGGCGCTGCCGACCACGTTCGGGCTGCGCTGCGCGGTGTGGCAGAGCGAGCTGCAACGGCACCGCTCCCGGCTGGCCCAGATGCGTGGCCGGCTGCTGGTGACCAGCATGGGCGGGGCCGCCGGCACGATGGCCGGGTACGGCCCGCAGGCGTTCGCGGTCGAACGCGCCGTCGCCGCCGACCTCGGTCTCGGCGTGGCCGACACCCCGTGGCACGCCACCTCGGACCGGTTCGCCGAGTGCCTGATGGTCCTCGGGCTGGTCGCCGCCAGCGCCGAGAAGCTGGCCCGGGAGATCTACTTCCTCGGCCGCACCGAGGTCGGCGAGGCGTACGAGCCGCAGCGGGCCACCCAGGTCGGCAGCAGCACCATGCCGCACAAGCGCAACCCGATCCGGTGCGAGGCGGTCATCGCCGCCGCCGGCACGCTGCGCGCCCAGGTACCGCTGGCGTTGCAGACCATGGTCGCCCAGGACGACCGGGACATGGGCGTCGGCATGACGCTGTGGAAGCTGCTGCCGGAGTGCTTCATCCTCGTCGGCGGCGCCCTGGAACGGCTGGTGGAGGTCTTCGGCGACCTGGGCGTCAACCCGGACCGGATGCGGTCCAACCTGGACCTCACCGGCGGCCTGGTCCTCTCCGAGGCGGTCATGCTGCGCCTGGCCGGCCCGCTCGGCCGCGAGCAGGCCCACCACCTGGTGATGCGGATCGTCCGCGACAGCCTGGAGCAGGGCAGGCCGTTCGCCGAGATGCTGCGCGCCGACCCGCAGGTGGCCGCCGCCCTGCCCGGCGCCGACCTGGCCGGGCTGCTCGACCCGCTGTCGTACGTCGGCCACGCCGCCGCGCTGGTCGACCGGGCCCTACTCACCTCGGAGTCACCATGACCGACGAGCAGTCCGTGCTGCTGCACCGCACCGGGCGGCTGGCCCGGGTGACCCTCAACCGGCCGCACCGGCGCAACAGTTTCGACCTGGCGATGCTCGCCCGGTTCGAGGACGTCCTGCACGACCTGGGTCGGGACCACGACGTCGAGGTCGTGGTGCTCACCGGCGAGGGTACGGCGTTCTGCGCCGGCACCGACCTGCACGAGCTGGCCGGCCTGGACGCCGGGACCACCATGCACGTCCAGCGGCGCACCGCCGAGCTGGTGGAGCGCTGGTACCGGCTGGAGCAGACCACGGTCACCGCCTTCAACGGCCCGGCGATCGGTTCCGGGGCCGTGCTGGGGCTCGCCAGCGACCTGCGGGTGGCCGCCGACCCGGCGTTCTTCACCTTCCCCGAGGTGACCTTCGGCATCCCGTTGACCTGGAGCGGCATGGCGATCCTCGCCGACCTGGTCGGCGCCGACCTGGCCAAGCGGTGGCTGCTGCTCGGCGAGCGGATCGACCCGGCCGAGATGCTCGCCCTGCGCCTGGTCACCCGGGTGGTCGACGTGGACGGGCTGCCGGCGGCCGTCACCGGCGTCGTCGACCGGCTGCTGGCCACCTCGGCGGTGGGCCGGTCGATGACCAAGCGGGCGGCCCGGCTGGCCGGCCCACGGTTCGACGCCGTCGCCACCGACTCCTACCTCGGCGCGCTGAGCGTGGCGCTGCGTCCGCCCGGCGACTACCTCGACCGGGGCGGACGGTGAGGGTCTTCGAGGCGATCGCCGACGCCGTCGTGGCGCACGGCGTCGACACCGTCTTCGGCCTGCTCGGCGACGCCAACATGTTCCTGGTCGCGGACCTGGTCGAGCGGCACGGCGTCCGGTTCGTCGCGGCCCGCAACGAGAACGCCGCGGTGATGATGGCCGACGGGTACGCCCGCACGACCGGCCGGTGCGCGGTGGCCACGGTCACCCAGGGGCCGGGGCTGGCGGTGGCCGGGGCGGCGTTGACGATCGCCCGGCAGGCCCGTACCCCGTTGGTGCTGATCGCCGGGGACACCCCGCCCGGCGACCCGTGGCACGTGCAGAGCTTCGACCAGCAGCCGTACGCCCTGGCCACGGCGGGCACGTTCCTGCCGGTGGCCACCGCCGGGACCGCCGTACGCGACGTGGGGCGGGCGTTCCGGGCGGCCCGGGAGCTGCCCGGCCCGGTGGTGCTGAACGTGCCGATCGACCTGCAGGACGAGCCGGTGCCGGCCGCTGCGGCCACCGTGCCGCCGGCGGTGCCCCGTCCACCGGGTCCGCTCGTCCCGGATCCCGCCGACGTCGCGGCGCTCGCCGGGCGGCTGCGGTCGGCACGCCGGCCGGTGCTGCTCGCCGGCCGGGGTGCGGAGCCGGCCGCCGACGCGCTCCGGGACCTGGCCGACCGGGCCGACGCCCTGCTCGCCACCACCCTGATGGCCGCCGGGCTGTTCACCGGCCACCCGTACGACCTCGGGGTGGCCGGCGGGCTGGCCCGGCCGCTGACCCGGCGGGTGCTGGCCGGGGCGGACCTGGTGGTCACCTTCGGCGCCGGCCTGAACCGGTGGACGGCCGACCACGGCGCACTCTTCCCGGACGCGACGGTGGTCGGCGTCGACGTCGACCCGGCCGCCATCGGCGCGCGCTGGCCGGTGGCCGCCGGGGTGGTCGGCGACGCCGGTGAGACCGCGCGTGCGGTGTCGGCGCTGCTGGCCCCGGTCTCGCGGCCGGACTGGCGCAGCCCGGACCTGGCCGCCGAGCTGGCGGCGGCGGACCCCTTCGCCGACCTGCCCGTCGGGTCCCCGGGGGACGCGATCGACCCCCGGGCCTTCATGCGGATCTGCGCCGGCCGGCTGCCCCGTGGGCGCACCACCGTCGTCGGCGTCGGGCACTTCGGCGGCTGGCCGAACCTGCTGCTCGACTCGGTCGCCACCGACCGGTCGTTCGTCGCGCCGTGGGAGTTCGGCAGCATCGGTGTCGGGCTGCCGTTCGCGGTCGGCGCCGCCGTCGGCCGCCCCGACCGGCCGGTGGTCGCCTTCGAGGGCGACGGCAGCCTGCTCACCGGACTCGGTGAACTCGACACCCTGGCCCGGGTCGGCGCGCCGGTGCTGCTGGTCGTTCTCGACGACGCCGCGTACGGGGCGGAGGTGCGCAAGCTCGCCCCGCGCGGGGTGGACCCGGACCTGGCCCGGTTCCCCGGCCGGGACCTCGCCGCCGTGGCCCGCGCGCTCGGGGTGCCGGCGTGGACGGTCACCGACGAGGCGGGCGCGCGGGCGGCGTTCGACGCGGTGCTGCCGCTGACCGGCCCGGCGGTGCTGCACGTGCGGGTCCGCCCCGACGTGGTGCAGGAGCGGTTTTGACCGGTCGGCGGGCGTGGACCGGCTCAGTCGCCCCAGACCTCCCCGAAGCCGTACCCGAGCTGCCGGGACAGCTCGTCGGCGGTCCGGCGGGCGGCGCTGGCCAGCTCCACCACCCGGTCCCCGTCGACCCGGAAGATCGGGCCGGAGACGCTGATGGCGGCCGCGACCCGACCGTGACGGTCGTGGACCGGAGCGGCCACCACCCGCAGCCCCTCCTCGCTCTCCTGGTCGTTGAGCGCCCAGCCCTGCTCGCGGACGGTCGCCATCCGGGCGACGAACGTGTCGAGGTCGGTGATCGTGTGGCCGGTCAGGGCGGTGAACGGCGCGGTGGCCAGGGTGGCCCGCAGCGCGTCGTCGTCCTGCTCGATCAGCAGGGCCTTGCCGGCCGCGCTGCACCACAGCGGGATGCGCCGGCCGAGCCGGGAGACGAGTTGCAGGTTGCGGGTGCCCTGCACGACGTGGATGGAGATCGCGTCGAGGCCCTCCAGGACCGACAGGTTGACGCTCTCGCCCTCCTCCTCGGCCAGCCGGTGCACCAGCGGACGGGCGATGGTGTGCAGGTCGAGGCCGGCGAGGTACCGCGCGCCGAGCTCGAAGACGGCGACGCCGAGCCGGTAGTTGCCGTTCTCCTCGTTGCGCTGGAGGAAGCCGGCGTCGGCCAGCGCGCGGAACAGCCGGCTGGCGGTCGACTTGTGCAGGCCGAGTTCGCGGCTGACGTCGCTGACCTTGCGTTCGGTGTCGGTGCCGCGGAAGGCGAGCAGCACGCCGAGCGCGCGGTCCAGCGCCTGCGTGCCGGACTCGCGGGGGGCCGGCCCGTCGTCCGGGGCGGTGTCAGTGGCATACGACATCTTGCTTCCCACCTTCTCGGTTGCTAGGTTTCATAATATAACTCTAGGACCACATTATGGTCCACTTGCCGGGCCGGCGGCCCACCAGCCACCGGCCCACCGACAGATGGTCCACCCCAGGATGGTCCGTTCTCCCGCCACCGGGATCGAGCCGGAACCAGTGAGGCATCCGCATGACTGTGAACCCGATCGACCTGGAAGTCGTCACCGAAGGTCTCATCTCGATCGTCCGGGAGATGCGACAGACGATCTTCCGCACGGCGCACTCGCCGGTGATCGCCGACGCACAGGACTTCTCGTGCGCGTTGTTCGACCCGCAGGGACAGATGGTCGCCCAGGGCCGGGACATGCCCGGCCACGTCATCGCCATGCCGGCCTCGGTCGCCGAGATCTTCGCCGACTTCGCCGAGGAGATGCGCCCCGGTGACCTCTACATCGTCAACGACCCCTACCGGGGCGGCAGCCACCTCAACGACGTCACGCTGATCAGCCCGGTCTTCGTCGACGGGCAGCTCTTCCTCTTCCCCTGCGTGCGCATGCACTGGGCGGACATCGGCGGCATGACCCCGGGCAGCGTCTCCGGCCAGGCCACCGAGATCCTCCAGGAGGGGCTGCGGATCCCGCCGATCAAGCTGATCGAGCAGGGCCGGCCCAACCGTGCCGCGTACGACATCGTCTTCGCCAACGTCCGGATGGCCGACGAACGCCGTGGCGACCTGGAGTCCAGCGTCGCCGCCTGCCACACCGCCGAACGGCGGCTGCGCGAACTCGTCGCCCGGCACGGCACCGCCCTCGTCCACGAGTGCGTCGCCGCCAACATGGACCGCACCGAGCAGCGGCTGCGCGACATGATCCGGGCGCTGCCCGACGGCGCCTACCACTACGAGGACTACCTGGACCTCTACACCGACGGCCGGTACGACCCGGCCATCGTCCGCTGCCGGCTCACCGTCGACGGCGACGAGATCGACGCCGACTTCCGGGGCTCGTCGACCCAGGTCGCCGCCGTCGTCAACTCCTCCCGGGCGATGACCGTCGCCGGCGTCTTCATCGCCGTCAAGTCGGCCCTCGACCCCGGCGGGCTGGTCAACCACGGCGCCTTCCGGCCGCTGCGGGTGCACACCGAGCCCGGCACCGTCGTGCACGTCAGCTACCCCGCCCCGGCCAACGCGCACAGCGAGGTCCGCAAGCGGGTCATCTCCGCCGTGATGGCCGCCCTCAGCCAGGTGGCGCCCGACCTCGTCGCCGCCGACCAGTTCGGCACCACCTTCCAGAACCTCATCGGCGGTGTCGACGAGCACACCGGACGGCCCTACCTCTACTACGACTACCCGGCCGGCGGCAACGGCGGGTTCCTCGAGTCCGACGGCCCCAGCGCGATGAACCCCGTCGACCTCGGTGACATCTCGACCATCCAGTCCGTCGAACGGCTGGAGACCGAGATCCCGATCCTCGTCGACGCCTGTGAGCTGCGCACCGGCTCCTGCGGTGACGGCGCCCGCCGGGGCGGGCTCGGCAGCCGCCGCGAGACCCGCCTGCTGGCCAGCGGTGGCGCGTACTCGGTGCAGACCGACCGGACCACCGTCCCGCCGTACGGGCTGCGGCACGGCGGCCCCGGCGCACCCACCGTCACCCACGTCCGCCGGGCCGACGGCGAGCGCGTCGACTTCGCCACCCCCGGCAAGGTCGCCGGCTTCCCGATGCGCACCGGCGACGTCCTGGTGATGGAGTCCGCCGGCGGTGGCGGCTGGGGCGACCCGCTGGACCGGGCGCCCGAGGCCGTCGCCGAGGACGTGACCCAGGAGTACCTGACCGCCGCCGACGCCCGGGACCGCTACGGCGTCGTCCTCGACCCGGCGGGGCGGGCCGACCCGGCCGCGACCGCCGCCACCCGGCAGCGGCTGCGCGACGAACGGCGCTGGCTGCGCACCACCGTCACCACCCAGCCGGCCTACACCGGGCAGCGCGGCCAGCGGCGGCTGGCCTACGTCGCCCCCGGCAGCGGCCTCGCCGAGGACACCCTCGTCGAGGTGCACGGCGGACACCCGGCCCCGCTGCGGGCCTGGATCCGGCACGACGCGGCACTGGCCGCGGACGAACTCGCCCTCGACGACGACGGGCTGCAGATTCTCGGCACCGCCCCGCAGGACCGCTCCTACGTGCGGGTGCTCGCCGGGGGAGGACGGTCATGAGCAGAGTCTTCCGGGTGCCGCTGGCCCCGATCCGTGGCGGCGCCACCACCGCGCCGCGCACCCCGGCGCCGCCCCCGGCGTCGACGCGGCCCGGCATCGTGGCCGGCTGCCTCAGCCCCCACCCGCCCCACCTGATCTACGGGGAGAACCCGCCGCAGAACGAGCCCCGTTCCACCGGCGGCTGGGAGACCCTGCGCTGGGCGTACGAGCGGCTGCGCGCCCGCATCCGCGAGGTGCACAAGCCGGACGTGCTCATCGTGCACGCCCCGCACTGGATCACGATGGTCGGCCACCACGTCAACTGCGTACCGAACCCGCGCGGCCTCTCCGTCGAGCCGATCTTCCCGCACCTGTTCCGCTACCGGTACGACTTCCGTACCGACGTCGAGCTCGGTGAGGCGATCGCCGACGAGGCCAGCGGTCTGGGCCTGGTCACCCGCAAGCTGCGCGACCCCCGGGTCCGCGTCGACTACGCCACCATCGGCGCCCTGCACCTGGCCAACCCGGCCTGGGACATCCCGGTGGTCTCCCTGTCGGCCAACAACAACCCGTACTTCTACTCCGACGCGTCGCTGACCGAGATGGAGGTCCTCGGCGAGGCCACCCGCCGGGCCGTCGAGGCCACCGGCCGCCGGGCCGTGCTGCTCGCCTCCAACTCCCTGTCCCACCTGCACTGGCACGAGGAACCCGAGCTGCCCGAGGACATGGAGCGGGAACACCCGTACAACAACCACCAGTACCGGTGGGACATGAAACTGCTCGAGGCGATCCGGCGCGGCCCCACCGCCCCGCTGCGCGACCTGATCCCCGAACACATCGAGGCGACCGCCTCGGAGACCAAGGCCGGCAGCCTCACCTGGATGCTCGCCGCGATGGGCTGGCCCAAGGTCGCCGGCGACGTGCTCGGCTACGGCACGATCATCGGCACCGGCAACGCGATCGTGGAGTGGCTGCCCGAGGGGAGCCACCATGGCTGACCGGACCGGAATCGTCGCCGGGGCGCTGCTGCCCGGCATGCCGCACCTGCTCGCCGAGCACCCGGCGCCGAGCTGGTCGGCGCTGGCCGACGCGGCCCGCGACGTCGGCGCCCGGCTGCGCCGCCTCGAACCCGACGTGGTGCTGCTGCTGTCGACGCAGTGGTTCACCGTCCTCGGCCACCAGTTCCAGTGCGACCCCAACCCGCGCGGCGAGCACGTCGACGAGAACTGGTACGCCTACGACTACGGGCTGCTCGACTACGACCTGCGCTTCGACGTCGACTTCACCGAACGCTGGGCCGACCGGGTCCAGGCCGGCGGGATGCAGGCCCGCCGGACCCGGTACGACGGGTTTCCGATCGACACCGGCACCATCGTCACCTCCGCCCTGCTCGACCCGGACCGCCGGCTGCGCTGGGCCCAGGTCTCCTGCAACCTGTACGCCGACGCCGACACCCTCGCCGACGTGGGCCGCGCCGGTGCCGCCGCCGCCCGCGACGCCGGCCTGCGCGCCGCCGTCGTCGTGGTGACCGGGATGTCCTCCGGCCTCATCCAGCAGTGGATCGAACCCGGCCAGGACCGCATCGGCGAGCCGGGCCACGACCAGTGGAACACCCGCGTCCTCGACCTGCTCACCGCCGGCAAGGTCGACGAGGTCCTCGCCGTCCGGGAGGACTTCGCCCGGCAGGCGCAGGCCGACAGCCAGTTCCGCGCCCTCGCGTTCGCCGCCGGCGCCGAGGCGACCACCGGGCCGGCGCACCTGCACGCGTACGGCCCGATCTGGGGCACCGGCGCCGCCGTCCTGTCCTGGAACCTGCCCGACCACCCCTAAGGAGAAACCATGCGGAACACCGCCGTGGGCTTCGTCGAGGCCGAAGGCTTCACCCCCATCTTCGACGCCGTCGACGCGATGGTGAAGGCCACCGAGGTCGAGGTGACCAAGGTCGTCCGGCTCGGCGGCGGCATCGTCGCCGTCGCCGTCCGGGGCGACCTGGCCACCGTCGAGGAGGCCGTCGACATCGGTGAGGAGACCGCGCGGGCCAAGAGCCGCTCGGTGCGCTCCATCGTCTTCGCGAGCCCCTGCGACGCCGTCAGCGCGCTGGCGGCCGACCCCCAACTCGTCGGCAACTGACAGCCGGTAAGGAGAACCAGACATGTCGTCCGACATCGCGATCGGAATCGTCGAGACCCGGGGCGTGGTGGCCCTCTCGGCGGGCATCGAAGCCATGATCAAGACCGCCGACGTCCGGTGCGTCGGCGTCGAGCGGGTCACCAGCGGCTACCTCGCCGTCGCCGTCCGGGGCACCCTCGCCGCCGTGCGGCAGGCCGTCGCGGCCGGCGAGGCCGCCATCCGCGCCCACGGCGACCTGCGCAGCTCGCAGGTGTACCCGAAGCCCCACCCGACCACCGCCGCGCTGCTCGACAACCCGGACACCGCCCGGATCCGCGAGGTCATGGCCGGCCTGCGGGGAGAGGGCTGATGGTCCTCGGCGAGGTCGTCGGCAAGGTGTGGGCGGACCGCATCCTGACCCCGCTCCAGGGCCGGCGTCTCGTGCTGGTCCGGGTCCGGCCCGACGGCCCCGACCTGGTGGCCGTCGACCCGCTGAACGTCGGCGTCGGCACCACGGTCCTGGTCGTCACCGACGAGGCGGCGGCTGCGGTCACCGGTGAGGCCACCGTCGACGCGGCCGTGGTCGCCCTGGTCGCCGACGCGGACGTCGCACCCACCACCACCTGACCGGGAGGTACCCATCATGACCGGGCTCTGGTCCCCGACCCTGCTCGCCGGCCGGCCGGCCGGCGAGCCGACCGTGCTGCCGAACTACGTCGGCGGCCGGTTCGACACCTCCGGCCACCGGTTCGCCAAACGCTCCCCGGTCACCGGGGAGACCATCCGGTACGTGGCCGAGGCCGACGAGTCCACCGTCGACGCCGCCGTCGGCGCGGCGCGGGCCGCGGTGCGGGGGCCGTGGGGCCGGATGGGGGAGCGGGAACGGGCCGCGGTGCTGTACCGGGTGGCCGACGAACTGGAGCGCCGCTTCGACGACCTGGTGGCGGCCGAGGTCGGCGACACCGGCAAGTCGATCTCGCAGGCCCGGACGCTGGACATCCCCCGGGGCGCGGCCAACTTCCGGGCGTTCGCGGAGATCGTGTCGACGACGCCGACGGAGTCGTTCACGACCGTCACCCCAACCGGCGGCCGGGCGCTGAACTACGCGGTGCGCAAGCCGGTGGGGGTGGTGGCGGTGATCGTGCCGTGGAACCTTCCGCTGCTGCTGCTGACCTGGAAGGTGGCACCGGCACTGGCCTGCGGCAACGCGGTGGTGGTGAAGCCGTCGGAGGAGACCCCGTCGTCGGCGACGCTGCTGGCGGAGGTGATGGCGGCCGCCGGGGTGCCCGACGGGGTCTTCAACGTCGTGCACGGGTTCGGGCCGGGGTCGGCGGGGGAGTTCCTCACCCGGCACCCGGGGGTGGACGCGATCACGTTCACCGGGGAGTCGGCGACCGGCGGGGCGATCATGCGGGCGGCCGCCGACGGGGTGAAGGCGGTCTCGTTCGAGCTGGGCGGCAAGAACGCCGGCCTGGTCTTCGCCGACGCCGACCTGGACGCCGCCGTCGCGGGCTCGGTGCGATCCAGCTTCACCAACGGCGGCCAGGTGTGCCTGTGCACGGAACGGCTGTACGTGCAGCGGCCGGTCTTCGACGAGTTCGTGGCCCGGCTGGCGGCCCGCGCGGACGAGATGGCGTACGGGTGGCCCGCCGACGAGACCATCGGCACCATGCCGCTGATCTCGCACCAGCACCGGGAGAAGGTGCTGGGCTACCACGACCTGGCCCGCGCCGAGGGCGCGACCGTGCTGGCCGGCGGGGGAGTGCCGGAGTTCGGGGACGGCCGCGACGGTGGCGCGTACGTGCGGCCCACGGTCTGGACCGGGCTGGGGCCGGACGCCCGGGTCAACCGGGAGGAGGTCTTCGGGCCGGTCTGCCACGTGGCGCCGTTCGACGACGAGGACGAGGCGTTCGCCCTCGCCAACGACAGTGAGTACGGCCTGGCCGCCACGGTGTGGACCCGGGACGTCGGCCGGGCGCACCGGGCCGGGCAGCGGCTCGACGCCGGGATCGTGTGGGTGAACACCTGGTTCCTGCGGGACCTGCGCACCCCGTTCGGCGGCGTGAAGGCGTCCGGGGTCGGCCGGGAGGGCGGCACCCACTCACTGGACTTCTATTCGGAACTCACCAACGTCTGTGTGGATCTCTCATGACTGATGTGGCTCGGGCGGCGGACCTGCTGCGCGCGGCGTACGAGACCCGGACGCCGGTCCCGCCGGTACGGGGTGACCTGGTCCCGGTCGGGGACGTCGACACCGCGTACGCGGTGCAGCAGGCGCAGGTCGCCGACTGGGTGGCGGCCGGCCGGCGTCGGGTCGGTGCGAAGATCGGGTTGACGTCGGCCGCGGTGCAGCAGACGTTCGGGGTCTACCAGCCGGACTTCGGGGTGCTCTTCGCCGACATGGCGGTCCCCGACGGCGCCGAGGTCGACCCGGGCCGGCTGCTGCAACCGAGGGTGGAGGCCGAGGTCGCGTTCGTGCTCGGCGCCGACCTGCCGCACGAGCGGGTGACGGTGGCCGACGTGGTCCGGGCCACCGACCACCTGCTGCCCGCCATCGAGGTGGTGGACTCGCGCATCGCCGGCTGGGACATCTCGATCGTGGACACGGTCGCGGACAACGCCTCGTCCGGCCTGTTCGTGCTCGGTAACCAGCCGCGCCGGCTGGCGGACGTGGACCTGCGGCTGGCCGGCATGGTGCTGGAACACGCCGGTGAGCCGGTGTCGGTCGGTGCCGGCGCGGCGTGCCTGGGCAACCCCGTGCACGCCGTCGCGTGGCTCGCCGGCACCCTCGCCGCCGCCGGCACCCCGCTGACCGCCGGCGACGTGGTGCTGTCGGGGGCGCTCGGCCCGATGGTGCCGGTCACCGCCGGGGCGGGATACGAGGCGCGGATCTCCGGCCTGGGGTCGGTCCGGGTCTGCTTCGGCGCGAAGGAGGAGGCGTGAGCACGGGTGTGGCGGTGATCGGATCGGGCAACATCGGCACCGACCTGATGATCAAGGTGTTGCGGCTGTCGGAGTCGTTGCGGATGGTGGCGATGGTCGGTGTCGACCCGGCCTCCGACGGACTCGCGCGGGCCCGCCGGCTCGGCGTGGCCACCACCGCCGAGGGCATCGACGGGCTGCTGGCGATGCCGGAGTTCGCCGACGTGCGGGTGGTCTTCGACGCGACCTCGGCGGGCGCGCACCGCCGGCACGCGGACCTGCTGCGCGGGCACGGCCGGCTGGTGGTGGACCTGACCCCGGCCGCCGTCGGGCCGTACGTGGTGCCGCCGGTCAACCTCGACGAGCACCTCGGCGAGCCGAACGTGAACATGGTGACCTGCGGCGGTCAGGCCACCGTGCCCGTCGTCGCCGCGGTCGGGCGGGTGACCCCGGTGGCGTACGGGGAGATCGTGGCCTCGATCGCGTCGCGGTCGGCGGGGCCGGGGACCCGGGCGAACATCGACGAGTTCACCGAGACGACGGCGCGGGCGATCGAGGTGGTCGGTGGCGCCGGTCGGGGCAAGGCGATCATCGTGCTCAACCCGGCCGAGCCGCCGCTGCTGATGCGCGACACCGTGTACTGCCTCTGCCCCGACCGGGACCTCGACCGCGCCGCCGTCGCCGCCTCGGTCGAGGCGATGGTCGCCACCGTCGCCGAGTACGTCCCCGGCTACCGGCTCAAGCAGCGGGTGCAGTTCGACGACGTGTCCGGGCACGTACCGGCCCTCGGTGGGGAGTTCACCGGGGTGCAGGTGTCGGTCTTCCTGGAGGTCTCCGGGGCCGGGCACTACCTGCCGGCGTACGCCGGGAACCTGGACATCATGACGTCGGCCGCGCTGCGGACCGCGGAGCGGATGGTGGCGTCGCGGGCGGAGCGGGAGGCGCTGGCATGACCCTGTACATCCAGGACGTGACGTTGCGGGACGGGATGCACGCCGTCCGGCACCAGTTCACCGTCGAGCAGGTCCGGTCCATCGCCGCCGCGCTGGACGCGGCGGGGGTCGCCGCGATCGAGGTCGCGCACGGCGACGGCCTGGCCGGCTCCAGCGTCACCTACGGCCACGGCGCCGCGTCCGACGCGGACTGGATCGCCGCCGCCGCCGAGGCGGTCACCGACGCCCGGCTGACCACGCTGCTGCTGCCCGGCATCGGCACGATCGCGGACCTGAAGGCCGCCCGCGACCTCGGGGTGACCAGCGTCCGCGTCGCCACGCACTGCACGGAGGCGGACATCTCGGCGCAGCACATCGGCTGGGCCCGGGAGAACGGTATGGACGTCGCCGGGTTCCTGATGATGTCGCACATGAGCGATCCCGCGAGCCTGGCCGCGCAGGCGAAGCTGATGGAGTCCTACGGCGCCCACTGCGTGTACGTCACCGACTCCGGCGGCCGGCTGCTGATGCGCGACGTCGCCGACCGGGTCGACGCGTACCGGCAGGTCCTCGACGCCGACACCCAGATCGGCATCCACGCCCACCACAACCTGTCCCTCGGCGTGGCGAACAGCGTCGTCGCCGTCGAACACGGCACCACCCGGGTCGACGCGTCCCTGGCCGGGCACGGCGCCGGCGCCGGCAACGCGCCCCTGGAGGTCTTCGTCGCCGTCGCCGAACTCCACGGCTGGGAGCACGGCTGCGACGTGTTCGCGCTGATGGACGCCGCCGAGGAACTGGTCCGGCCGGTGCAGGACCGGCCGGTCCGCGTCGACCGGGAGACCCTGACCCTCGGCTACGCCGGGGTGTACTCGAGTTTCCTGCGGCACGCCGAACGGGCCTCGGAGCGGTACGGGGTCGACGTCCGCTCGATCCTGGTCGAGCTGGGCCGCCGCCGGATGGTCGGCGGGCAGGAGGACATGATCGTCGACGTCGCCCTCGACCTGGCCGCCACCACCGGCGGACAGGACCAGCGCACCACGACCGGAGAGGCCCGATGAACAGCACCGACCAGATCGCCGTACGCCTCGACGCGGCGGCGACCAGCCGTACCGCGGTCCCGCAGTTCGCCGCCGAGACCGGGCTGGACGTGCCCACCGCGTACCGCGTGCAGGAGGCCGTGGTCGCCCACCGCACGGGACGCGGCGAACGTCTCGTCGGGGTGAAGCTGGGGCTGACCAGCCGGGCCAAGATGGCGCAGATGGGCGTCGACGAGGTCATCTGGGGCCGGCTCACCGACGCCATGCGCCTGCCCGACGGCGGCACCCTCAGCCTCGCCGACCACATCCACCCGAAGGCCGAACCGGAGGTCGCCTTCCTCGTCGAGGGGGGTGCCATCGCGGCGGTCGCCCCGGCGCTGGAGGTCATCGACTCCCGCTACGTCGACTTCCGCTTCACCCTGCCCGAGGTGATCGCCGACAACACCTCGGCGAGCGGTTACGTCGTCGGCGCCTGGCAGCCGGTGCCGGACGGGATCGACAACCTCGGGGTGCTGCTGGAGGTCGACGGGCGCACCGTCCAGGTCGGCTCGACCGCCGCCATCCTCGGTGACCCGCGCCGGGCCCTGCCCGAGGCGGTCCGGCTGGCCGGCGCCAGCGGCGTCGACCTGACCGACGGCGCGGTCCTGCTCGCCGGCGCGGCGACGGCCGCCGTACCGCTGCGGGCCGGCGCCCACGTGCGGGCGACCGTCGAGAAGCTCGGCACCGTCTCCCTGCGGGTCGCGCCGTGACCGGCAGCAGCACGGCGGGCGACGCCGTGACCGGTGGCGACGCGGGCGGCACGGCGGCCGGTGGTAGCGCGGGCGGCGCGGCGGCCGGTGGTAGCGCGGGCGGCGCGGCGGCCGGTGGCGCGGCGGCGGGTGGCGGGGTGGTGGCCGGCAAGGCCACCCCGCGCGGCCGGTTCCCGCACGTCAGGGTCGCCGGGGACCTGGTCTTCGTCTCCGGCACGTCCAGCCGCCGGCCCGACAACAGCATCGCCGGCGCCTCCGTCGACCCGATGGGCACCACCGACCTCGACATCCGGGTCCAGACCCGGACCGTGATCGAGAACATCCGCGACATCCTGCACGCCGTCGGCGCCGACCTGACCGACCTCGTCCAGGTCACCACCTACCTGGTGAGCATGAACGACTTCGGCGGCTACAACGAGGTCTACGCCGAGTTCTTCGACGAGACCGGCCCCACCCGCACCACCGTCGCGGTCCACCAACTGCCGCACCCGCACCTGCTCATCGAGATCCAGGCGGTCGCCCGGCGCCGGCCGCGCTGACGCCCCGGCCCGGGAATCCGCAGGAATCGCGCCTGCGACACTTCTGCGACGGCCGTTCCCGGGTACGTGCGGCCATTGTTCACGTGCGGCCATTGTTCACATGCGGCGGTTGTTCTTTTGCCCAGCCGGTGCAATAGCAGCGTTGTCGCAATCGGGTCACGCGGATATGGTCGGGTTCCTCGATCGTGTGCGGAAGGCCGCTGATCCCGTGCGTGAACTGCTGCGTAACCCGTCCTACCGGTGGCTGTTCGCCGCTCAGGTGATCGCGCTGGTCGGCACCGGCCTGGCGACGGTGGCGCTCGGGCTGCTCGCCTACGACCTCGCCGACGTCCGGGCCGGGGAGATCCTCGGTACGGTGCTCGCGATCAAGATGGTCGCGTACGTGTGCGTCTCCCCGCTGGCCGGGGCGTGGGCCGGCCGGGTGCCCCGCCGCCTGCTGCTGGTCGGCGCGGACGTGGTCCGGTTCGGGGTCGTCCTCCTGCTGCCCTGGGTCGGCGAGGTCTGGCAGGTGTACCTGCTGATCGCCGTCCTCCAGGCCGCGTCGGCCACCTTCACGCCCACCTTCCAGTCCGTCCTCCCGGATGTCCTGCCGAACGAGGAGGATTACACGAAGGCGCTGTCCGCGTCCCAGTTCGCCGTGTCCCTGGAAAATGTCGCCAGCCCGGTTGTCGCCGCATTCCTGCTGCTGTTCGTGGATTTCCACCTCCTCTTCGTGGGAACCGCGGCCGGATTCCTGGTGTCGGCGGTTCTCGTGCTCGGCGTCGTCATTCCGGGCGTGCGTGGCGGCGGTTCCGACCGATTCACCGACCGGGTGTTCGCCGGGCTGCGGGTTTTCGTGGCCACGCCCCGGCTCCGGGCGGTGCTGGCGCTGAACATGGTGGTCGCCGGCGCGGGCGCGATCACCCTGGTCAACACGGTCAACGTGGTACGGGACCTGCTCGGCGCCACGGCGGCGCAGGTACCCCTCCTGCTCGCCGTCTCCGGCGTCGGGGCGGCCACGGCGGCGCTCGCCACGCCACCGCTGGTCCGTCGGGTCGGGGAACGGGTCTCGATGCTGACCGGGGTCGCCGTGGCCGTGGCCGCGGTGTCGGGGGCGCTGGTCCTCGCGGCGGTCCCGTCGTGGCCGCTGGCGGTCGGTGTGTGGCTGCTCATCGGTCTCGGCACCGGCCTGATCATGGTGCCGATCGGGCGGGTGGTCCGCTCGTCGTCCACCGCCGCCGACCGGCCGGCCGTCTTCGCGGCACAGTTCTCGTTGTCCCACCTCTGCTGGCTGGCCACCTATCCGCTGGCCGGCTGGGTGGGGGCGGCGGCCGGCTTCACCACGGCGTGGGCGGTCCTCGGGGCGCTGGCGCTCGCGGCCGGGCTCACCGCCCTCCGCCTCTGGCCGGCCGGGCTCAGCGAGGTCGTCCGGCACCGGCACGGCGTCGGCGCCGACCCGGGGCATCTCACCCAGGCCGAGTGGGACGGCGCGACCTGGGTGCACAGCCACCGCGTCGTCATCGACGCCAACCACACCCGCTGGCCCAGTCCCGCCTGAGACCCAGCGGCGGGGCCGGACCGCCTGGTCGGGCGTCGGCCCGGCGACCGGACGTGTTTGCCGCCGGTGGAGCCGGGAACGCGTGCTCCGACTGGTGTGGGGGCCGCCCGCGCCACCGTCGCCGGGGGAGGTCGACATGGGTAATCGGGACAGCCTGCACGACCTGCGTCAGCAGGCCCACGACGCGGGCATCGAGGGCAACTCCAAGATGACCGAGGATCAACTGCGCGAGGCGTTGCGGCGGGTCGGCAAGGGAGAGCAGCCCCAGATGGCCAAGCAGAACGCCCGGCGGTGACGCGTCCGGGCGGTGCCGACGCCGTACCGGCCCGGCACCGCCCGTGCGGCGGTGCCGCCGGCTCAGCGGCGGACGGCGTCGGTCAGGCGGTGACGTGCGGGACGGCCGACGCGCCGGCCTGCGGGTACGGCAGCCCGTCGGCGACACCCGGGGGCCCGTGCCCGTCGACGGCGCTGTCGATGCGGCTCACCGGCGCCACGACCAGGTCGTGCATGCGCCAGTCGAAGTCCCGGGCGAACGCGCCCAGGCCCTCCAGTCGTTCGACGAGGCGGTCCGTGCCGGGCACCGGCACGACGAGCAGCTCACCGACGAAGACGTGGCCCTCCTCGCGCAGGCGCAGCCAGGCGTCGGCGACCCAGTCGTGGTCCCGTACGGCGGCGAGCAGCCGGTCGTGCAACGGGTGGGGGCGGCTGCCGTCGACGACCCGGGGCCGGTTGTCCATCAGGTTGGCCACGGCGCTGCGTGAGGTCCGGGTGCCGTCGCGCACGATGTCACCCCCGATGACCAGCGCCGCCACCGCGTCGGCCCACCACAGCCCGGCGCCGATGCCGAGCACGCCGAGGATCGCCGCGCCCGCGGTGAGCCAGTCGGCGCGGTTCATCTCCGCGTCGGCGTAGAGGACCTTGTCGTGGAGTTGGTGGGCGATGCGTTTCTTGGCCCGGCCGAGCAGGATCGCCGGCACCATGGTGACGACCAGCGCCGCGATCATCAGCCAGCCCAGCCACACCCGGTGGCCGAACACCTCGATCAGCCCGATCGGCGGGCGCTCCCGCGCGACCAACCGGGTCAGGGAGTCGTAGACGACGTACCCACCGAGGCCGAGCAGGGCGACCGACCCGGCCAGGAAGGCGATGCTGACCGACCGGTGGTACCCGTAGGGGAACCGGTCGTCGGGCCGACGGTTGCGAAACCGCGCGGCGATCAGGAAGGCCGCCGGGGGCACCAGGGCGAGCATGTCCTCGATCCAGGCCGCCTTCATCGCCTGCGACTGGCCGAGCGTGAGCGCCAGCAGGGCGATCGCCAGGACGAAGAAGCCGATCGTCCACCACTGGAGCCGGACCGCCCGTCGGTGCAGCTCGGCCTTGTCCGGGGGCAGCTCGAAGCGGTCGTACACCCTCACCGTGCCACCTCCTCCCGCTCGGCGGTGGCCAGCAGCCGTTCGACCTCGCCGTGCGACAGCGCCAGCAGGAACCGTTCCACCTCGACCTGCCAGCCGTTCTCCCCCGGCGGCACCGCCCAGACGTGGTCGTGCACGGCCAGGTCGTGCGCCGTCTCCCGCAGTCCCAGGTCGGCCAGGCGCCACTGACCGACCACCACCGGTAGGTCCTCCTTACCGGTCACCTCCGCCACCGGCACCGGGTCGGCCTCGGCGGCCCGCAGCGCCGCGACCTCGGCCGTGCCGGCCGGTACCGCCACCCGGGTCCCGGCCAGGTCGGTCGGCGTCGCCACCCCCGGCGGCACCGCCACCACCGTGCGGACGGTGACGTACGGGCGGGTCAGCGCGGCTTCCTCCGTCCACGGCGCCTTCGCGTCGAGACCACCGACGACCAGGTCGAGGACGCGGTCCTTCAGCGCGGCCATCAGCGTCGACTCCGAGCCGGGATACCACTCCACCCGCGCGTCGAGCCGCTGCGCCAGCCGCTGCACCAGCTCCGCCTCGGCGCCGGTCACCGACCCGTCGTCGCCGACCCGGGTCCACGGTGGTGACTCGGTCACCCCGACCCGCAACACCCCGCCACGCACGTCCTCCAGGGTCGTGCCGACGTCCTGCGGCCACCGGCAGCCGGTGACCAGCACCAGCACGACCGCCGCCACCACGATGGTCCGACGCATCCCGACCTCCCTCGGCCGTTCCCGCGCCCCTCCTAGCCAGGACGGCGGCCCCGGAATCCTCCGGTACCCGACATATCGCCCAGTCGTCGGGCCGACCCGCCGGTGCCGCGCGACGCCGTCAGTCGTCGAACTCGACGCCGGTCGCGTGCGCCAGGGCGATCACCTGCCGGATCCGCTCGGGGTCGGTGGCCACCGCGCTCATCCGGCCGGCCAGCTCCGCCAGCGCGTCCCGGTCCGTCCCGTAGGCGCAGAACATGCTGCCCTCGGGGTCGTAGGCGAACCTTCCGTCGAGCGCCGGGGCCTCGGTGCCGACGAGCACCCGGGCGACGCCCTCCCAGAAGTACCCGTTGGGCTCGTGTCCGAGCTCCTCGACGACGCCGTCCACGTCGGTGGTCCCGGCGTCCAGCAACAGGGAGTACGCCCCGGGGGACGGTTCGATCAGCCGCATCGGTCGCATGGGTGCAGCCTCTCAGCCGCCCCGTCCGGCGGGTGATCCGGGGAAGACCCACCCGGTCGTGGTGAACCGGACACCGCCCCGGCCCGTCGTGCGGGTGGCGGCAACCGCCGTCGTCCGCCCAGCGACGAGGAGCGTGTGATGAGACTGAGGTACGGTCGCCGGCCGTCCCGGACGGGGCCCCCGGGGGTACCCGGCGGGCCGCTGCGGTGGGGCGACACCCAACCGGACGGGGGCGTCCCGCCCGAGCCGGCCCGGCCGGTGGCCCGGCGGGCCGTCGCGGTCGCCGCCTCGGTGCTGCTGGTCGGCGGCTCCGTGCTGGCCTGGGTCGTCGCCATGGGCGACGGGCGGGCCGCGGCGCACGGCTCGATGCAGAACCCGCCGAGCCGGATCTACCTCTGCTGGCAGGAGGGGCCGGAGGCGCCCCGCTCGGCGGCGTGCCGGGCGCTGCGGGACGCCGGCGGCAGTCAGGCCCTCTACGACTGGAACGGCGTCCTGGTGCCCGACGTGGCCGGCCGGCACCGCGAGGTCATCCCGGACGGCAAGCTGTGCAGCGCGGGTAACGACGCGTTCCGGGGCCTCGACCTGGCCCGCGACGACTGGCCGACGACCAGTCTGCCCTCCGGCGGCGGCTACCAGTTCCGCTGGCGGGGGACCGCCCCGCACGTGGGCGCCTTCGAGTTCTACGTGACGCGCGACGGTTACCAGCCCACCCGCCCGTTGACCTGGGCCGACCTGGAGCCCGAGCCGTTCCTGCGGGCCGACCGGCCCCCGTTGGAGGGTGGGTCCTTCCGGATCGACGGACACCTGCCGGCCAAGCAGGGCCGGCACCTGATCTACACGATCTACCAGCGGTCGGACAGCCCGGAGGCGTTCTACGCCTGCTCCGACGTGGACTTCGGCGGCGCCGGGGCGCCCGCGCCCCGGGAGCACCCCGAGGAGACCGGCTCACCCGACCCGGGGCCGCCCCTCGTGCCGGAGCACCACCACCCCGCCCCGCACCCGCACGAGCACCACCCGGCCCCGCACCCGCGCCGGCCCGCCCCCGGCGCAGCCGCCGACTGGGCGGCCGGTGTCGCGTACCCGGCCGGGGCGCAGGTGACGTACCAGGGCGGGGCGTACGTGGCGGTGCAGGGGCACACCGCGCAGCCCGGCTGGGAGCCGCCGGCCGTACCCGCCCTCTGGCACGCCGTCCCCGAGGCGGGCGCCGACGGCGTGCCGGACTGGCGTCCGCAGACCCCCTACGCGACCGGCGCGCACGTGACGTACCAGGGGGTCGTCTACATGTGCCGGCAGGGGCACGTCGCCCTGGCCGGCTGGGAGCCGCCCCAGACACCGGCCCTGTGGGAACCGATGGGTTGACCGACCACGGTCGGCACCCGATGAACCTATCCTCCTAGGACACTCAGGGGGGTGTGACCCGTGGTCGGGCGGAGGGCGCGTGGCGTCCGCCCGACCACGGCGTACGGCGTGGCCGGCGGTGACCGTCCCGGGCACCGACGACGTCCGGGACGGTCACCGCGAACCGGTCAGAAGTCGTCGTCGAAGCTGACCGAGCCGGTCACCCCCACCTGGTACGCCGAGACCCGCCGCTCGAAGAAGTTCGACAACTCCTGGACGTCCTGAAGCTCCATGAACCCGAACGGGTTGCGGCTGCCGTAGAGCGGGGCGATGCCGAGGGTGACCAGCCGCCGGTCGGCGACGTGTTGCAGGTACTCGCGCATGTCGGCCAGCGACATCCCGGAGACGCCCTGCTCCAGCAGGTCGGCGGCGAACTGGACCTCGCACTCCACCGCCTCGGCGAGCATGTCCCGGACCTGCTGCTGCAACTCGGCGTCGAAGAGGTCCGGCTCCTCGGCGCGGACGGTGTCGACCACGTCGAAGGCGAAGGCCATGTGCATCGACTCGTCGCGGAACACCCAGTTGGTGCCGGAGGCGAGCCCGTTGAGCAGGCCCCGGGACCGCAGGAAGTAGACGTAGGCGAACGCGCCGTAGAAGAACAGGCCCTCGATGCACGCGGCGAAGCAGATCAGGTTGAGCAGGAACGCCCGCCGGTCCTGCCGGGTCTGCAGCTCCCGCAGCTCGAAGACGGAGTCGATCCAGCGGAAACAGAACTCGGCCTTGCGCCGGATCGACGGGATGTTCTCGATGGCGGCGAACGCCTCGAACCGCTCCTTCTCGTCGGGCACGTACGTGTCGAGCAGGTTCAGGTAGAACTGCACGTGCACGGCTTCCTCGAAAAGCTGCCGGGACAGGTAGAGCCGGCCCTCCGGGGAGTTGACGTGCTGGTACAGGTTCAGCACCAGGTTGTTGGCGACGATGGTGTCCCCGGTGGCGAAGAACGCGACCAGCCGGGACACCAGGTGCCGTTCGGCGGGCGAGAGCCGGGCCAGGTCGGCGAGGTCGGAGTGCAGGTCGACCTCCTCGACGGTCCAGGTGTTCTTGATGGCGTCCTTGAACCGGTCGAAGAAGTGCGGGTAGCGCATCGGCCGCAGGGTCAGGTCCATGCCCGGGTCGAGCAGCAGGTGCCGGGCGTCGGTGGTGGGGGTCGTCGGGGTCGTGGTCACTGGCAGGCCTCGCAGCTCTCGGGGTTCTCCAGGGAGCAGGCCAGCGCCTCGGCGTCGACCGGGGACGCCACGGTCGCGGGCGCGACGGCGACGGTGGCCTGCTGGATCCGCGTCGCGGGACGCGAGCGCAGGTAGTAGGTGGTCTTCAGCCCGGACTTCCAGGCGTACAGGTACATCGAGGAGAGCTTGCCGATGGTCGGCGCGCTCATGAACAGGTTCAACGACTGCGACTGGTCGACGTAGGGGGCGCGGGCGGCGGCGAGGTCGATCAGCGCCCGCTGCGGCAGTTCCCACGCGGTGCGGAACAGGTCCCGCACGTCGTCGGGAAGCTCCGTGATGCCCTGCACCGAGCCCTCGGCGCGCTTGATCCGGTCCCGGATCTCCGGCGTCCACAGCCCGCGCGCCCGCAACTCCCGGACCAGGTACGTGTTGACCTGGAGGAACTCGCCGGACATGGTCTCGCGCTTGAACAGGTTGGACACCTGCGGCTCGATGCACTCGTAGCAGCCGGCGATCGAGGCGATCGTCGCGGTCGGGGCGATCGCGACCAGCAGCGAGTTGCGCAGGCCGTGCGCGGCGATCGTGGCGCGCAGCGCCGTCCACCGCTCCCGCTGGGTGGGTTCGGCGCCCCACAGGTCGGGGTGCAGGTGGCCCGCGGCGGCGCGGGTCTCGGCGTACGCCGGGTGCGGCCCGAACCGTTCGGCCAGCCCGGCCGAGGTCTCCAGCGCGGTCAGCAGGATCTCCTCCTGGACCCGGGTGGACAGTTCCCTGGCGCGGGCCGAGTCGAACGGCAGCCGCAGCGTGAAGAAGGCGTCCTGCAGGCCCATCAGCCCGAGCCCGACCGGCCGCCAGCGCGGGTTCGACGCCGCCGCCTGCGCGGCCGGGTAGTAGTTGATGTCGATCACCCGGTCGAGGAAGACCACGGCGGTGCGGACGGTCGCCCGCAGCTTCTCCCAGTCGACACCGTCGGTGGTGACGTGCGCGCCGAGATTGATCGAGCCCAGGTTGCACACCGCGGTCTCGGTGTCGGAGTTGACCTCCAGGATCTCGGTGCACAGGTTCGACAGGTGGACCGTGTTGCCCGGGGCCCCGGTCTGGTTGGACAGCCGGTTCGCGGCGTCCTTGAAGGTCATCCACCCGTTGCCGGTCTGCGCCAGGGTGCGCATCATCCGCCCGTACAGGTCGCGGGCCCGGACCGTGCGGACCGCCTTCTTCTCGGCGACCCGGTACGCGGCGTCGAACTCCTCCCCGTACAGGTCGGGCAGCTCCGGGGCGTCGGACGGGTCGACCAGCGACCAGTCGCCGTCGGCCTCGACCCGGCGCATGAACTCGTCCGGCAGCCAGTTGGCCAGGTTGAGGTTGTGCGTGCGCCGGGACTCCTCGCCGGTGTTGTCCCGCAACTCCAGGAACTCCTCGACGTCCGGGTGCCACGGCTCCAGGTAGACGCAGGCCGCGCCCTTGCGGCGGCCACCCTGGTTCACCGCCGCCACCCCGGCGTCGAGCGTCTTCAGGAACGGCACGATGCCGTTGGACCGGCCGTTCGTGCCCCGGATCAACGCGCCCCGCCCCCGGACCCGGGACCAGGAGATGCCGATGCCGCCGGAGAACTTCGACAGCCGGGCCACCTGGTGGTAGCGCTCGTAGATGGAGTCCAGTTCGTCGCGGGGCGAGTCGACCAGGAAACACGACGACATCTGCGTGTGCCGGGTGCCGGAGTTGAACAGCGTCGGCGAACTCGGCAGGTACGCCAGCGACGACATCAGCCGGTACAGGTCGACCGCCTCGTCCGGCGTCTCGGACAGCCCGCAGGCCACCCGCAGCAGCCAGTACTGCGGAGTCTCCAACACCAGCCGCGAGTCGGGGTGCCGCAGCAGGTACCGGTCGGCGACCGTCCGCAGCCCGAAGTACTCGAACCGCAGGTCACCGGCGGGGTCCACGGCGTCGTCGAGCCTGCGGGCGTGCCGGGCCACGAACGCGGCGGTGTCGTCGCCGACCAGCCCCAGGCCGTGGCCGTACCGGATGGCCTGGCTGAAGCTGGCCACGCCCTGCCCGCGCACCTCCCGGTCCACGGAGGCGGCCAGCAGCCGGGCCGCCAGCTTCGAGTACTGCGGCTCCTCGCCGATCAGCTCCGCCGCGGTCTGGATCGACAGCTTGGCCAACTCGGCGGTGGTCGTGCCGTCGTAGAGGCCGCTGACCGTCCTGGTGGCGACCCGCAGCGGGTCCACCTCGTCCAGGTCGGCCACCCACCGCTCGACCGCTCGGACGAGCTTGCCGACGTCCACCGGCTCGACGTCACCGTTGCGCTTGCGGACCCGCATCGCCTGCCGGCGCTGCCCCGGTCCGTCCGGACCGGACGTGGGCCTGTCCTGCACGACCGTCATGACCTCTCCTCGCCTGTCTCCGATGGCCTTCGGACGCGCGGGAGAACGCCAACGGGCCCGACGGGGTGCGGTGCCCGGCTGCTGGCGTCGGTCGTCCCGCGCGACCTTCGACCGCCGTCCGCGCACGCGGACGGCGCGCTGGCAGGTCTTCGGACTCGTGGGCGGGACCGGGGTCGCCGGTCGCCTACTGGCCGTCGCTTCCCAGGCCCGTTCAGGCCCAGTGCGTGGTGACGGCGGTCGTTCCCACTCACCGCTGCGGGGCAGTCCCGGATTCCCACCGGGTTCCCTCTTGCCTCGACCGGTCCTCGGGGGAGCGGTCGAACCAGCTGCGGGAGACACCATATCTGGGTGCGCGGGCGAAAAGACAACACCAGATGCTGTGTCGGGCGTGTCGCCGCGGCGGGTCACCCGGGATACGCCCCGGGCGACCCCACCGGCCGGACCGTCGCCCGCCACCGCCGGGCGACGGTCCGCCGAGTTGATGTCGTCACATCCGCACCACGCCGCGCCGGTCGGCCCGTACCATCCCGGAATGACGGTGCCGCCGGACGAGCTTCGCCTCGCCAGTGACTTCCCCGTCGCCACGTACGACCAGTGGCGGCGACTCGCCCTCGGCGTGCTGCGCAAGGCCGGCGTCGCCAGCGACGACACACCCGTCGAGGCGGTCGAGGACCTGCTGGCCCCGCGCGGGTACGACGACGTGACGCTGGCCCCGCTGTCCACCGCCGACGACCCGACCCCGGTGCCGGGGCCGCCGGGGGCGTTCCCGTACACCCGGGGTGGGCGGGCGACCGGCGCGGCGGTGGCCGGCTGGGACGTGCGGCAGCGTCACGCCGACCCGGACCCGGCGGTCACCGGCCCGGCGATCCGCGCCGACCTGGACAACGGCGCCACCTCGCTGTGGCTGGCGCTCGGCGAGGGCGGCCTGCCGGTCGCCGCGCTGCCGGCCGCCCTGGACGGGGTCTACCTGGACCTGGCCGGGGTGGTGCTGGACGCCGGGGCCGCCGCGGTCGAGGCGGTGCCGGCCTGGTTCGCGCTGCTCGGGGAGCGGGCCGTGCCGGCCGCCGAGGCCCGGGGCAACCTGGGCGTGGACCCGCTCGGCTGGCGGGCGCGGACCGGACAGCGCTGGGACGGCCCGGCCGGCGAGTGGGCGCAGCGCTGCGCGACCGGCTTCCCCGGCCTGCGGGCCATGACCGTCGACGCGACCGGGTACCACGACGCGGGCGGCTCCGACGCGCAGGAACTCGGCTGCGCGCTGGCCACCGGGGTGGCGTACCTGCGGGAGTTGACCGACGCCGGGCTGACCGTGCCGGCCGCGCTCGGGCAGGTGGAGTTCCGCTACGCGGCCACCGCCGACCAGTTCGCCACCATCGCGAAGCTGCGCGCCGGCCGCCGGCTCTGGTCCCGGGTCGCGCAGGCGTGCGGGGCCCCCGAGGCGGGCGCGCAGCGCCAGCACGCGGTGACCTCCACCGCGATGATGACCGCCCGTGACCCCTGGGTGAACATGCTGCGGACCACCCTGGCCTGTTTCGCCGCCGGGGTCGGTGGCGCGGACGCGGTGACCGTGCAGCCGTTCGACCACTGCCTCGGCCTGCCGGACGGCTTCGCGCGGCGGATCGCCCGCAACACCCAGGCGCTGCTGCTGGAGGAGGCCCACGTCGGCCGGGTCGTCGACCCGGCCGGCGGCTCGTGGTACGTCGAGCGGTACACCGAGGAACTGGCCCAGGCGGCCTGGCGGTGGTTCACCGAGATCGAGCGGGCCGGGGGGATGGCCGCCGCGCTGGACAGCGGCCTGGTCGCCGACCGGCTCGCCGCGACCTGGCAGCGGCGGGCCGAGAACCTGGCGCACCGCCGGGACCCGCTGACCGGGGTGAGCGAGTTCCCCCACCTCGACGAGCGGCTGCCGCAGCGCCCGCCCGCGCCCGCCGCGCCGGGCGGCGGGCTGCCCCGGCACCGGTACGCGCAGGCCTACGAGGCGCTGCGGGACCGCGCCGACGCGCACGCGACGGCGACCGGCGAGCGGCCCACCGTCTTCCTCGCCACCCTCGGCCCGCCGGCGGCGCACAACGCGCGCGCCGGCTTCGCCGCGAACCTCTTCGCGGCCGGCGGGATCGCCACCGTCCGCCCGCCGGTCGGACCCGACGACCCGGCCCGGCTGGCCGCCGAGTTCACCGCCAGCGGCGCCCGGGTGGCCTGCCTCTGCTCCTCGGACCGGGGCTACGCCGCGTCCGCCGAGGAGTTGGCGCGGGCGCTGGCGGACGCGGGCGCGACTCGGGTCTGGCTGGCCGGTCGGCCCGCCGGGCACTCCGGTGTGGACGACTACCTCTACACGGGCTGCGACGCCGTCGCGGCGCTGGAGACGACGCTACGTGACCTGGGGGTGGCGTGATGGGCGCTCGGATTCCCGACTTCTCCGACCTGCCGCTCGGCGACCCGCCCGCCGCCGCCGACCTCGGCCGGTGGCGCGACGCGGTGCGCGCCGAGACCGGCGGTGACCCCGAGGCGCTCACCTGGCAGACGCCGGAGGGCATCGCCGTCGCGCCGCTGTACACCGCCGCCGACCGGGCCGGGCTGGACTTCCTCGGCACGTACCCGGGCGTCGCCCCGTACCTGCGCGGCCCGTACCCGACGATGTACACCACCCAGCCGTGGACGATCCGCCAGTACGCGGGCTTCTCCACCGCCGAGGAGTCGAACGCCTTCTACCGGCGCAACCTGGCCGCCGGCCAGAAGGGCCTCTCGGTCGCCTTCGACCTGCCCACCCACCGGGGGTACGACTCCGACCATCCCCGGGTCGCCGGTGACGTGGGCATGGCCGGGGTGGCCATCGACTCGATCTACGACATGCGGCAGCTCTTCGACGGCATCCCGCTGGACCGGATGAGCGTGTCGATGACGATGAACGGCGCGGTGCTGCCGGTGCTGGCGCTCTACATTCTCGCCGCCGAGGAGCAGGGGGTGGCGCCGGAGCAGCTCTCCGGCACCATCCAGAACGACATCCTCAAGGAGTTCATGGTCCGCAACACGTACATCTACCCGCCGCAGCCGTCGATGCGGATCATCTCCGACATCTTCGCCTACACCTCGGCGCGGATGCCCCGGTTCAACTCCATCTCCATCTCCGGCTACCACATCCAGGAGGCCGGGGCGACCGCCGACCTGGAGTTGGCGTACACCCTCGCCGACGGGGTCGAGTACCTGCGCGCGGGGCGCGACGCCGGGCTGGACGTGGACGCGTTCGCGCCCCGGTTGTCGTTCTTCTGGGCGATCGGCATGAACTTCTTCATGGAGGTGGCGAAGCTGCGGGCGGCCCGGCTGCTCTGGGCCCGGCTGGTCCGCGACTTCGGCCCGACGAACCCGAAGTCGCTGAGCCTGCGCGCCCACTGCCAGACCTCCGGCTGGTCGCTGACCGCCCAGGACGTGTTCAACAACGTGATCCGCACCTGTGTGGAGGCGATGGCCGCCACCCAGGGGCACACCCAGTCGCTGCACACCAACGCCCTCGACGAGGCGCTGGCGCTGCCGACCGACTTCTCCGCCCGCATCGCCCGCAACACGCAGTTGGTGCTGCAACAGGAGTCCGGTACGACCCGGGCGATCGACCCGTGGGGTGGCAGCGCGTACGTCGAGCGGCTCACCCACGACCTGGCCGCCCGCGCCTGGCAGCACATCGCCGAGGTGGAGGCGGCCGGGGGGATGGCCCGCGCGATCGACGAGGGCATCCCGAAGCTGCGGATCGAGGAGGCCGCCGCCCGTACCCAGGCGCGGATCGACTCCGGCCGGCAGCCGGTGATCGGGGTCAACAAGTACCGCCCCGACGCCGACGAGCCGATCGACGTCCTGAAGGTCGACAACCGGGCGGTGCGGGCGCAGCAGGTGGAGAAGCTGCGCCGGCTGCGCGCGGACCGGGACGAGGCGGCGTGCACCGCGGCGCTGGAGGCGCTGACCTGGGCGGCCGGTGCCGCGCTCGACGGCACCCGGGGGCCGGGGCTCGACGGCAACCTGCTCGCGCTGGCGGTCGACGCGGCGCGCGCCAAGGCCACCGTCGGGGAGATCTCCGACGCGCTGGAGAAGGTGTACGGCCGGCACGCCGCGCAGATCCGTACCATCTCCGGGGTGTACCGGAACGAGGCGGGAGCGGTGTCGGCCATCGAGCGGGTGCGGGACGTCACCGGGGCGTTCGCCGTCGCCGAGGGACGCCAGCCCCGCATCCTGGTCGCCAAGATGGGGCAGGACGGCCACGACCGGGGCCAGAAGGTGATCGCCACCGCCTTCGCCGACCTCGGCTTCGACGTCGACGTGGGCCCGCTGTTCCAGACGCCGGCCGAGGTGGCCCGGCAGGCGGTGGAGGCCGACGTGCACGTCGTCGGCGTCTCCAGCCTGGCCGCCGGGCATCTCACCCTGGTGCCGGCGTTGCGCGACGAACTGGCCGCCCTGGACCGCGACGACATCATGATCATCGTGGGTGGGGTGATCCCGCCGCAGGACTTCGACGCGCTGCGCGCGGCGGGCGCCTCGGCGATCTTCCCGCCGGGCACCGTGGTCGCGGAGGCCGCGCTGGACCTGCTCGCCGAGCTGTCCCGACGGCTCGGCCACGGGGCCGCGTGAGCGGCGGCGGGCGCACCCCCACGGTCGAGGCGTACGTCGAGGGGGTGCGCGCCGGCTCGCGGGCCTGGATCGCCCGCGCCATCACCCTGGTCGAGTCCACCCGCCCCGACCACCGGGCGGCGGCGCAGCGGCTGCTGGTCGCGCTCACCCCGTTCGCCGGGGGCGCCCGCCGGGTCGGCATCACCGGGGTGCCCGGGGTCGGCAAGTCCACCTTCATCGACGCCCTCGGCAGCCGGCTGACCGCCGACGGGCACCGGGTGGCGGTGCTCGCGGTCGACCCGTCGTCCACCCGTACCGGCGGCAGCATCCTCGGCGACAAGACCCGGATGGCCCGGCTCGCCACGAACCCGGCCGCGTTCATCCGGCCCTCGCCGACCGCCGGCACCCTCGGCGGGGTCGCCACGGCCACCCGGGAGGCGATCGTGGTGGTCGAGGCCGCCGGGTACGACGTGGTGCTGGTGGAGACCGTCGGCGTCGGCCAGTCCGAGACCGCCGTGTCGGAGATGGTCGACTCGTTCCTGCTGCTCACCCTCGCCCGCACCGGCGACCAGCTCCAGGGCATCAAGAAGGGCGTCCTGGAGCTCGCCGACGTCATCGCCGTCAACAAGGCGGACGGGCCGCACGTGACCGACGCCCGCCGCGCCGCCCGGGAACTCGCCGGGGCGTTACGGCTGCTGCACCCGCCCGAGGGTGGCTGGCAGCCGCCGGTGGTCACCTGCAGCGCGCTGGACGAGACCGGCCTCGACGACGTGTGGCGGCAGATCCGCCAGCACCAGGACACCCTGGACGCCAGCGGTGACCTCGCCGAACGCCGGCGGCGTCAGCAGATCGGCTGGGTCTGGGCGATGGTCCGGGCCGAGGTCCTCGACCGGCTGCGTACCCACCCCGAGGTGCGGGCGCTCGCCCCGACGGTGGAGCGGCAGGTCGTCGAGGGCACCCTCACCCCGGCGCTCGCCGCCGAGCGGCTGCTGGCCGGGTTCGCCCGGCCCGTCGACCCGTCCGCCGAGCCGGGCTGACCGGCCGACGCCGGGTCACCGCAGGCGTCGCGCGCGCAGGACGGTGTCGTGGGTGTGGGGTGTCCCGGCGGGGGCCGGCGCGGTCCGGGGGCGGGTCTCGTCGACCAGGATCGTCCAGTCCCGGTCGAGCAGCCGGGCGATGTCGTCGGGCTGGTAGAAGTCGTGGGGGTCGAGGTCGGACTCCCGCTGCGGTGGCAGGTCGGCGAGGTCGTGGCTGGCGACGAGCAGGGTGCCGCCGGGCGCGACGGCGTCCAGCAGGCCGCGCAGCGCGGTGTGGTCCGGCTGCCGGGGGAGCGGGAAGTACTGGGCGGACACCAGGTCGAACGCGCCGGCCGGGGGCGCGGTGCGGGTCAGGTCGAGCGGTGTCCACGTCACCCGGTCCGCGACGTCCGTGCCCCCGGCGGCGGCGCGGCGCAGGGCGACCGGGGAGATGTCGACCCCGGTGACCCGCCAGCCGCGCCGGGCCAGCCAGCGTGCGTCGCCGCCCTCGCCGCAGCCCACGTCGAGGGCGTGCCCGGGTGGCAGGTCGGTGACCTCGGTGACGAGCACCCCGTTGGGTGCGCCGCTGAACAACTGGTCCCGGCTGCGGTACCGCTCGTCCCAGAACTGGGCGTCCATCGTCTGCTCTCCTCGCTGGCGGGTGACGGGCCCGGGGGCACCCCCGTGGTGCCCGCTACCGGTGACCTCCGTCGCCGCCGAACCTGCCCCCGCCGGGCCCGACCGACAAGTTTTTTTGCCGGAACGGCACACCGGGGACCCGGTCGGCCGGCGACGGGCCCGCGCGGGCCGCGACCGCAGGGTCAGCCCGCCCGGTCCGGGCCGAGGTGCCGGTGGGCGGCGGCCACCAGGTCGGCCGGGTAGCCGGGGCGGGGCCGGTCGATGACGTCACGGGGACGCCCCTGCTGCACCGGTACGCCCTCGTGCAGGACGACGATCCGGTCGCAGGCCTGGACGGCCTCGCCGAGGTCGTGGGTGATGAACAGGACGGCCAGCCCGATCGTGTCGGCGAGGTGCCGCAGGGTCGAGGCGATCCCGGCGCGGGTGGAGACGTCGAGCATCGAGGTGGCCTCGTCGGCGATCAGCAGCACGGGTTCGCCGACGAGGGCCCGGGCGATGGCGACGCGCTGGCGCTGACCGCCGGAGAGCTGGTCGGGCCGGCTGTCGAGCAGGTCGGTGGGCGCACCGGCCAGGTGCAGGGCCCGCCGGACCCGGTCGGGGTGCAGGCGGGCCGGGACCCCGGCGATCCGCAGCGGCTCCGCGACGAGGTCCGCCACCGGCATCGCCGGGTGCAGGGCCGTGTAGGGGTCCTGGGCGACGAAGCCGAGCCGGTGCCGGACGGCACGCAGCCGCCGACCGCGCAGCGGGGACAGGTCGGTACCGGCCACCTCGACCCGCCCGGTGGTGGGCCGCAGCAGGCCGAGCAGGATCTGCCCGAGGGTGCTCTTGCCGCTGCCGCTCTCGCCGACGACGCCGAGGATCGTCCCGGGCGACAACCGGAGGTCCACGCCGGACAGCGCCGTGGTGCGGCGGTGGCGGCTGCGGTAGACGTGCCCGACACCGGTCAGCACCGCCACGGGCGCGCCGGTGCCCGCCCCGGGGCCGCCGCTGCCGGCCCCGGTGCCGTCGTGGCCGGTCCCCGGGTCCGGGGCCGCCGGGGACGGTGGCTGTTGCCCCTGGTCGGGCGGCGCGGCGGCGGCCGGTGCGCGCGGGGCGGGCACCGCGACGGTGGGGAACAGCAGCGGCCGGTCGGCGCTCGGCTGGTGGCAGGTGACCACGGCCGGGCCGAGGGCCACCGGCGAGGGCCGGTCGCTGTGACAGGTCCCGGTCGTCCAGGGGCAGCGGGCGGCGAAGGAACACCCCGAGGTCAGCTCGGCCCGCGCCGGGGCGGTGCCCGGGATGCTCGTCCAGGCCACGTCCCGGCGCAGCGACGGCGTCGCCGCGAGCAACCCCCGGGTGTACGGGTGGTGGGCGACGCCGGTGGCCGGCCCGGACTCGACGAGCGCGCCGGCGTACATGACCGCGATCCGGTCGGCGACGCCGCGCAGGGCCGGCAGGTCGTGGGAGATGATCAGCATGCCGACCTGGCTGCGGGTACGCAGGTCGACCAGCAGGTCCAGCAGGTGGTTCTGGGTGACCAGGTCGAGTCCGGTGGTGGGCTCGTCGGCGACGACGAGCCGGGGCTCACCGGCCAGGGCCAGGGCGATGGCCACCCGTTGACGTTGCCCGCCGGAGAGCTGGTGGGGGTAGGCGTGGGCGGTGGCGGCCGGGAGTCGGACCCGGCCGAGCAGGTCGACCGTCCGGGCGGTGGCGGCGGCCCGGGACGCCCCGGTGTGCAGCCGGACGATCTCGACGAGCTGGTCGCCGACGCGGCGGACCGGGTTGAGTCCGGTCATCGCCCCCTGGGGCACGATGCCGATCCGGCTGCCCCGGATGCCGTACCAGTCGCGGCCGGTGCGGTCGACGAGCTCCTGGTCGTCGAGGCGGGCGCTGCCGGTGACCGTGGAGCCCGCCGGCAGGAGCCCGAGCAGGGCCTTGGCGACCGTGGACTTGCCGGAGCCGGTCTCCCCGGCCAGCGCCACGATCTCGCCCGCGGCGACGGCCAGGTCGACGCCGCGGGCGGCCGGCTGGCCGGTGGGGTAGACGACGGTGAGGTCGGTGACGGTCAGCATCAGCGGGCCTGCCGAAGGGTCGGGTTGAGACGGTCCTCGGTGGCCACCCCGACCAGGGCGAGGGCGGTGACGGTGGCCACGATCGCCAGGCCGGGGGGCAGCGCCCACCACAGCCAGGCGTCGGTGAGCATCGCGCCCCGCACCGACGCCCAGTGGATCATGGTGCCCCAGCTCGGGCTCGTCGGGTCGCCCAGCCCGAGGAAGGCGAGGCTGGCGTCCAGGACGATGGCGGTCATCGCGGCCCGCACGAAGACCGGCACGAGCAGCGGAGCGACGACCGGCGAGGCGTGCCGCCACAGCAGGTACCAGGCGGCCGCGCCCATCGCGCGGGCGGCCTGGAGGTGGCCGCGTGACCACGCGGCGAGGACCCCGGCCCGGATCAGCCGGGCGGGCCCGGCCCAGAGCAGGGCGGCCACCACCACCGCCCGCACGCCGAGGCTCGGCCCCAGGAAGGCCGCCGCGAGGATCAGCAGGGGCAGGAAGGGCAGTGCCAGGACCAGGTCGACGCTTCGCATGACGAGCGCCGAGGCCCACGGCGGCGCCAGCCCGGCGAGCCCTCCCACCAGCGCCGCGACGGTGGTGGCCGCCACCGCGACGAGCAGGGCGATGCCGAGCGACCCCCGGGCGCCGATCACGAGTTGGGCGAAAAGGTCCCGGCCGAGGTCGTCGGCGCCGAGCCAGTGCTCGGCCGAGGGTGGCGCGTAGGGCCGGGTGACGCGCTCCCGGCCGTCGGTGCCCAGCAGCCAGGGCCCGACGGCCGCGACCACGGCCAGGGCCCCCAGCAGCACGATGCCGGTCCCGCCGGCCATCCGGCCCGCCCTCACGACCGGCTCCGGGCGCGGACGCGCGGATCGAGCAGCGGGTAGGTGAGGTCGGCGAGGGCGTTCATCGCCAGGACGGTGACGACGAGGGTGAGGAAGGTGCCCTGCATCATGGGGTAGTCACGCCCCTGGATCGCGTCGAAGGTGAGCCGGCCCAGGCCGGGATAGGCGAAGACGGTCTCGACGACGAGCGCGCCACCGACCAGCCAGCCGAGCTCCATCATCAGTTGGGTGTGGACCGGCAGCAGGGCCGGCCGGAGCAGGTGCCGGGTGACCACCCGCCGGTGCGGGACGCCCCGGGCGTGCGCGTGCTCGACGTGCGGGGCGTGCAGGGCCGAGGCCACCGAGAAGCGGGTCACCAGGAAGAACTGCCCGATGCCGGTGGCCACCAGCACCCCGACGGGCAGCACCAGGTGGGCGGCGAGGTCACCGACCGCGGCCAGCCCGGTGTGGCCCGGCGTGCTGGCGCCGAAGGTGGGTAGCGCCCCGAGGTGGACGCCGAAGAACAGGATGCAGAGCATGCCGACCCAGAACGCGGGCGCGGCGTCGAGCAGCAGCACCCCGGCCAGCAGCAGGTTGCCCCGGCCGTGGCGTCGGCGCAGCCCGGCGACCACCCCGAGCAGCACCCCGATGGTGGCGGTGAGCAGCACGCTGGTGCCCACGAGCAGCAGCGTCCAGGGCAGCGCGTCGGCGATCGCCTGCACGACCGGACGGCCGCCGTTGAACGACGTGCCGAAGTCGAGCCGGACCAGGTCTGCCAGGTAGTGGCCGAACTGGACGTGCAGCGGCTGGTCCAGCCCGTAGGCGGCGACGACCTGCGCCCGCGCGGCCGGGTCCAGGTCGCCGACGTCGGCGCCGCCGATGGTCCGCAGCGGACCGCCCGGCAGGGCCCGGGGCAGCAGGAACGTGATGGTCAGCGCGGCCGCCAGCACGGCCAGGTACCCGCCGGCCCGGCCCAGCACGGCCCGGGTGGCCCCGGTCCGGGTACGGGCCGGGCGCGACGTCGTGGTCATCTCAGTCGTTCCCCGCGACGAGGGAGTGCCGGTGCAGCAGCCCCGCCCCCTGCTGGTAGGTCCAGCCGGCGAAGACGTCGCTGCGGTACGCGTAGGCCCCGGCCGGGTAGTACAGGGTCACGAACGGGGTCTTCGCCGCGATGAGCTGCTGCAGCCGTCCGGCGGCGGCCTGCCGGTCGGCCAGGGTGGTGGTGGCGTTCAGTTCCGCGGCGGCGGCGTCGAGTTCGGGGTCGACGATGCCGGTCACGTTCAGCCGGCCCACCTTCGGATCGCTGGCGACCAACCCGGCGAGCCGGGTGTAGTCGGTCATCGTCGGGGCGGACCAGCCCCACAGGGCGAGGTCGAAGTCACGTCCCTTGGCGACGTCGAAGTCCGGCCACACCTTCGCGTCGACCGAGTCGGCGTCCATGGCCCGGACGGTCGCCTTGACGCCGACCCTGCCGAGCATCTCGCTGATGAGTTCCGCGGCCCGGACCCGGTCCGGGCTGTTGGCGTAGACGAGCAGGTCGAAGGCGAGGGGCCGGCCGTCGAGGACGCGGACCCCGTCGGCGCCGGGGACGGCGCCGAGGGCGTCCAGGGCGGCGGTGGCCGCGGCGGGATCGTGGGTGTGCCGGAGGCTGGTGTCCGCGCCCGGGGCCTCCGGGTGCCAGAAGCCGGGGCTGCCGACGGTGCCCTGGCCGAGCAGGATGGTGTCGACCAGGTCGGTGGTGTCGATCGCCGTGGCGATGGCGCGGCGCACCTCGACCCGGTCGAACGGGGCCCTGCCGTCGTTGAAGACCAGCAGGGTGCTGCCGAAGTGGGATCCGGTGGCCACCGTGACGCCCCGCTGGCCGGCGAGCTGGTCCTTCAAGTTCGCCGGTACGGTGCCGGCGACCATCTGCACCTCACCGGTGCGCAGCGCGGCCAGCGCGGTCTGCTGCTCCGGAACGACCGACACGGTGAGCTTCCCGACGCGCGGCGTACCGATCGGGTAGCCGGTGTGGGCGGTCAGTTCGTACCGGCGGTCCGGCTCGTAGCTGGTCAGCCGGTACGGACCGGTGCCGACCGCCGCGGTGACCGGCGCCTGCTCCGGGTCGGTGATCGTCGACCACACGTGCCGGGGCAGGATCGGCATGTCCGCCAGGAGCCGGACCGGGAACTCCGGGTCCGGACGGCTGAGCGTGACGACCACCGCGCCGTCGCGGACCTGCACGGTGTCCACCCCGGCCAGTGGGGCGGCGAACCGCACCGTGTCGTGCTGGCGGTAGTAGTCGATGGTGAACACCACGTCGTCGGCCGTGAACGGTCTGCCGTCGTGCCAGGTGACGTCGCCGCGCAGCGGCAGGGTGAAGACCCTGCTGTCGGGGCTGGTCGTCAGCCCGGTGGCCAGCAGCGGGGTGACCTGGTTGCCGGTGTCCAGCGTCAGCAGGGTGTCGAAGACCAGGGTCAGCAGGTTGTAGCCGGGATACCCGGTCGTGTACGTGTACGGGGTCAGGGTCCCCTCGTCACCGGCGACGGCGATGGTCACCGCCGGGGCGGTCCGGGGCTGGTCCACGGCCGGAGCCTCGTCCCCGCCGCCGGAGCAGCCGGCGACGGCGAGCAGCATTCCCGCCGCGAGGAGCCCCAGGGTGGACGTGCCTCGGCGGCGGGTACGTGGTGACACGGTGCGGTACCTCCTGGAACAGGACCGGTGACCTGGCGGTTCCGGCCGGATGTCGGCGGTGTCCCCACGTACCGGTGGAGGTGCCGACGGAGCGGTCGATGGGGGAGTCGGGTCCTGCTGGTCGGGGTCGACGGGGCGGCGCTCGTCGAGTGGCCCGGGGAGTGGCTCCGGTACCGGATCGTCAAGGTCATCAGTGTGGTGGTCGGCGCGAACCGGTGGCAAGAGCCACGGCGGGGCGGTCGGCGACAAAGGACGATCCTCCCTGCTGGTGCCGGTCGCGCACAGGCCCGACCTGGGCATGCACGTGATGGGTCGGGGGAGATCCACCGGAAGTTCCCGGCCGTCGGTGCCGCTCCGCCCCTGATCGGAGGTGGTGCCGGGGCCACTCCGGTTGGTGATCGACAATGGTGGATTCACGGGGGGTGTCGTGGCATGCTGACACCCATGGAAGTGCGCGTCCGCCGGACGACCCTGCGCCTGCTGACGACCTTCCGCAGCTCCCGCCTCGCCTACGACTCGATCGACACCTGCGTCGCCACGATCGTGCACCGTGGCGTCGCCGGCCAGGGCGAGGGAACGCCGGCCTGGGCGCACGGCGAGCACCTCGACGAGGTCGTCGAGGCGGTCGACGCCGAGGGGGCGACGGTTCTCGGTGACGACCTGTCGGACCCCGACCGGGTCCTCGACCGGGTGGCGGACTGGGACGCCCCCGTCGGCGCCCGGATGGCCCTCGACGGCGCGGTGCACGACTGGCTGGGCCGGGTCGCCGGGCGACCGACCTGGCAGCTCTTCGGCCAGCCCCGCACCCTGGCGCAGCCCACCGGCCACACCATCGGCATCGCCGACACCGCCGGGACCCTGGCGGCGGTGGCCGCCGCGCCGCCGGTGGGGGCGCTCAAGATGAAGGTCCGCGACGCCGGGGACCTCGCGCGGCTCGTCGCCGTCCGGGCCGCGACGACCCTGCCGATCCGGATCGACGCCAACGAGGCGTGGGACTTCGACACGGCCCGGGACCTGACCCCGCGCCTGCGGGAGCTGGACATCCAACTCGTCGAGCAGCCCTTCCCCACGGCGGACGTCGACGCCTACCGCCGGTACCGGGAACTGCCCGACCGGCTGCCGGTCTTCCTCGACGAGGGCTGCACCGACGTGGCCAGCGTCCACACCGCCCGGCACCTCGCCGACGGGGTGGTGGTCAAGCTGGCCAAGTCCGGCGGCGTCCGGGCCACCGGGCGGGTGATGCGGGCCGCCCGGCGACTCGACCTGGCGGTGATGCTGAGCTGCAACTGCGAGTCGGAGCTGGCGCTCAGCCAGGCCGCCCTGCTGGCGCCCCTGGCCCACCGGATCGACCTCGACAGCCAGTTCCTCCTGCGGGATCCCCCCTTCCGGGGCCTCGGGCTCGACCGGGGGCGGATCGTCCTGGGCGACGCCCCCGGCCTCGGGGTCCTGCCCCACCCGCCGGCCCCCCGCGCCCCCGAGGCCAGCCGCTGATGGTGGCGGCACCGGTCCCACCCCGGCCGAACCCGCTCGCCGGGCTGCGCCGGCGGGCCCGCCGCGCGCCCCGGTTCACCGGCCCCCAGCTCGCCGTGCTGGCAGGCGGGCTCCTGGTCAACGTCGGGTCGTTCTCGGTCTATCCGTACCTGGCGGTCCTGCTGCGCGAGCGGCTGGGCGTGGGCATGGCGCAGGTCGGGGTGGTGCTCGGCGCGGCGACCCTGGTGCAGTTCGCCAGCGCGCCGCTGACCGCGGCCCTGGCCGAACGGATCGGGCTGAAGCGGTCCCTGGTCGGCGCCCTGGTCCTGTACAGCCTCGGCGGCGGCGCCTTCCTCGCGGGAGCGGGGAGCCCGGCGCTCACCGTGGCGGGCCTGCTGCTCGTCTCAGCGGGCGGGTCGCTGTACTCCCCGGCGTACCGCAGCTACCTGGTGCACGGGGCGGGGCCGGAGCACCGGCCCCGGCTGGTCTCCGCCGGCAACGCCGCAGGGAACCTCGGCATCGCCCTCGGTCCGGTGGTGGGGGCCCTGCTCGTCCGGCACCCGGCCACGATGTTCACCGTCGTCACCGCGGTCTACGTCGGTGTCGCGGTCGGCCACCTGTTCCTGCCCCGGGAACAGCGCACCGGGGACGCCCCGCCGGTGGAGCCGTTCCGGCGGATGCTGCACGGCCTCGCGGTGCTGCCGTTCCTGGTGACCGCGCTCTCCTTCTACGTGCACATGCAGTTCTACCAGTACCTGTCCAGCTACGCGCAGGGCCGCGTCGCCACCCTGCTCTACGGCGCGGCCATGATGGGGTACTCCCTCGGTCTGGTGCTCGTGCAGCCCCTGGTGGCGCGGCGGGTCGCGGCGGCCAGCTACCCGAGGGCCATGGCCGTCGGGTTCGGCTGCCTCGGCGCGGGCATGGTCGCCTTCGCCGGCGGCACCGGCGTCGCCGTGGCGGCCGGGGTCGCCGCGATCAGCGTCGGCAGCGCGGTGCTGTTCCTCAAGAACGACCTGGAGGCGCTGGCCGGTTCACGGCGGTCGGCGACCGTGGTCTTCGGCCAGCAGCGGCTGGCGGTGGGGGCCGGCTCCTTCCTCAGCGGGGTGCTCGGCGGCACCGCCTACGGCTTCTTCGAGGACACCGCGCACCTGCCGGTGTTCTGGCTGGTCGTGGCCGCGCAGTGCGTCCTGCTCCCGCCGCTGGTCTGGGTGCTGGGGCGACGGCTGCGCCCCGGTCGGGCCACCACCTGACGCGGGCCGCCGCGCCTACCCGGTCACCGGCGTGCCGGCCGCCGGCGGCGGCCCGGCCGGCTGCCCGGTGGGCGGGTCCGGGAGCGGGAAACCACGCCGCTGCCACGACATGCTGGACCAGGGCGGGGAGAGCGTGTGCAGGGAGGCGATCTCGACGGGCGCCAGCCCCGCCGGGTCCAGGGCGTCGCGGTGCCGGGCGAAGACCTTCTCGACGTACCGGTGCCCGGTGTCGGCGCCGACCACGAGGTGCACCCGCTCGGGGTGCCGCCCGGCCTCCCAGCACCCGACCAGGTACGCCGCCCCGGTGGACAGCCCGGCGAAGACCGCGTGCCGGCGCATCAGCGCCACGGTGCCGGCCATGGCGTACCGGAAGGTCAGCCAGTGCACCTGGTCGTAGAGTTCGTGCCGGACGTTGTCGAAGGGGATGGCGCTGCCGATCCCGGCGATGATGGCCTCCGGGTCCTGGAACCGGTCGCTGCCGAAGCTCACACTGCCGAACGGCTGGACCCCGACCAGCCGGGCCGAGGGGTCGTCCTGCCGGATCGGCCCGATCAGGCCGGCGCTCGACGCGCCGGTGCCGACGCTGGCCACCACGGCCAGGGGCGCGCCGGGCAGCGCCGCGCGCACCAGCGCCGCCATCTCCGCGTACCCCAGCCGGTGCACCGGGTCGTGGTACTGGCGCATCCAGTGCATCCCCGGGTGGCGCCGCAGCAACTCCTGGACCCGGGCCACCCGCCGGTGCTGGTCGAGGCGCAGGTCCTGCTCGGCCGGCATCTGGTCCACGGTGGCGCCGAGGATCTCCAACTGCGAGCGGATGGTCGGCGTGACCGTCGTGGAGGCCACGATGTGGCAACGCAGCCCGTACCGGTGGCAGACCATGGCCAGCGCGAGGGCGTAGATGCCGCTGGAGCTGTCCACGAGGGTGTCGCCGGGGCGGACGGTGCCGGCCTCCACCAGGGACCGTACCGCCCCCAGCGCGGCGTAGATCTTCAGCGTCTCGAAACGGGCGAGGACCAGGTTGTCCGACAGCCGGATGAGGCTGGGCGCCTTGAGCGCGTCGGTGACGTGGGAGTGCAGCGGCAGGCTCGTCGACGGGTCCCTGGAGGGCATGCGGGTCGCTCCTCGATACGGTCGGGGTGGGTGCTGGCCGTGGTGCCGGGCGGCGGCCCCGGTACGGCGGGGAACCCGAGTCGGAGCCGTTTGCGCATAGTCTCTGGTCGATCTACTGGCTGGCTCGGAGAGGTGTTTCCCGGTCCGGCTGGGCGTGGCTTCTTCTCGCGGGTGCGCGTCGCCGTTCTCCTCGTTCGACGGATTGGTCGCCTGCCCGGTGGCTCTGGTTCCCCGTGTCCCGCCGCGACGCCGCCGGAAACGCTAAGACCTGCGTCGATCGGTTGAGTGGCGTCGACGCGATACGGGGCGGCGCGCTGGTCGACGATTCTCCGACCACGACCGGGGAACTTCTCCGCGCTCGGGCCCGACCTGTACTGCGACAGCCGTCGGACGAATCGGAGCTGCCGGTGCAGTGGTACGAGGACGACACGTTCTGGGTGGACTTCGCGGGGGCGCTGTTCAGCCCCGGGCGGCAGGCCGAGGCGCGCCGGTGGGTGCGCACGTCCCCGTTGCTGCGCCTGCCGGCGGGGGCCACCGTGCTGGACCTGGGCTGCGGGCCCGGCACCTATCTCGTGCCGCTGGCCACCGGCGGCGCGCGGGTGACCGGGGTGGACCTCAGCGCGGTGCTGCTGGACCAAGCCCGGACGGCGGCCGAGGCCGCCGGGGCGACGGTCCGGCTGGTCCGCGCCGACATGCGGACCTTCGTCGAACCCGACACCTACGACCTGGTGGTCAGCATGTACACCTCGTTCGGCTACTTCACCGACCCGGCGCAGAACCAGCTCGTGCTGCACAACGTCCGGCGCAGCCTGGTGCCGGGCGGTCGCCTGCTGCTGGACCTGTTCAGCAAGGAGGTCTTCGCCCGCTGGGCCGGCACCCCGAAGGTGGTCGACGTCGACGGCGGCACCCTGTTCATGCGGGACACCATCCTCGACGACTGGACCCGCTTCCGCAGCGACTGGACCCTGGTGCGCGGCGACACCGCCCGCCACGGCCACTTCGAACAGTTCGTCTACAGCGCCGCCGAGATCCGCGCCATGCTCGCCGCCGCCGGCTTCACCGGGATCCGCTGCTTCGGTGGCCTCGCCGGTGAGCCGTACGACCACCGGGCCACCCGGCTGGTCGTCGAGGCCACCCGGGCCGGGCAGCCGGAGGTGACGCCGTGACCATCGCGCTGATCGAGTCCCTGACCTTCGGGCTGGCCCGGCTGCGCGACGCCGCCGCCGAGGCCGGTCACCGGCTCTGCCTGCTCACCCGCGACCGCTCGTGGTACGCCTGGGAACTCGACCGCCTCGCCCCGCACGACCTGACGGTGGTCGACGTCGACACCACCGACGTCCGGGCCTGCGCCGAGGCCCTCGACCGCCTCGACGACCTCGCCGCACTGGTCAACTCCACCGACACCTGGATGCTGACCGGAGCCGAGCTGGCCGACCGCTTCGGCCTGCCCACCCTCGGCCTCGACACCGCCCGTACCCTGCGGGACAAGGTCGAGGTCCGGACCCGGCTGCACCGGGCGGGGCTGAGCCGGGCCGGCGCGATCCGGGTGCCGCCGACGGCGCGGGCCCTCACCGACGCGGTCGCCGCCGTCGGCTACCCGGTGATCGTCAAGGACTCGGCCGGCACCTCGTCCCGGGGCGTCTGGCTGATCCGTGACGACACCGAACGCGACCGTGCCGTCCGGGAGGTGCCGGACGCCACCCTGCTCGGCCGGCACCTGGTGGCCGAACCGTACTTCCCCGGGCCGGTCTACAGCGCCGAGACGGTGACCTGGCAGGGCCGCACGACGCTGCTCGGGGTGGCCGTGCACGTCCACACCCCGGAGCCGGTCCGCCGGGAGGAGGCCGTCGCCTTCCCGGTCGCGCTCCCCGCCGCCGAACTCGACCACCTCCGGAGCTGGATCGGCGCGGTCCTGGCCACCGTCGGGTTCCGCGCCGGCGTCGCCCACACCGAGTTCGCCCGGACCCCCGACGGTCCCGAGGTGGTGGAGGTCAACGGCCGTATCGCCGGGGCGGTCATCGGCGAGATGATGTGCCGCAGCCTGGAGACGAACGTGTACACCGCCGTCGTGGACACCGCCCTCGGCCGTCGCCCCCGGCTGCTGGACACCCCGGTGACCCCGCGCCGGGGCTTCGGGATGACCTTCCTGCACCCGCCCGCCCCCGGCCGGCTCGCCGGCTGGCGGGGGACCGAACGGCTCACGCTCTTCCCCGGCCACCCCGAGTTCTTCCCGACCGCCCGGGTCGGGGACCCGATCGTCCACCTCGCCGACCAGCGTGGCTGCACCGCCCTGGTGCTGGCCGAGGGGCCCACCGCCGAACTCGGCCTGTACCACTCGCTGGCCGCCGCCGGCACCGTCGGCCACGACCTCCGACCGCTGGACACACCGACGACAGGAGCCACCGCGTGAACACCGACGGACCGGACACCTACGGCCGGCTCAACGCCGACGTCTACGACGAGTGGCACGCCGACCTCGACCCGACCGACGCCGTGCACCGCCTGGCCGACCTGATCGACCAGGGCCCGGCCGGACCCGTCCTCGAACTCGCCGTCGGCACCGGCCGGGTCACCATCCCCCTCGCCGCCCGCGGCGTCGACCTGCGCGGCATCGACGCCTCCGAGGAGATGGTGCAGCGGCTGCGCGCCAAACCCGGCGGCGCGACGATCCCCGTCACGATCGGCGACATGGTCGACGTCGACCCCGGCACCGACGACGACTTCGCGATGATCTTCGTGGTCTTCACCACCTTCTTCTTCCTGATGAGCCAGGAGGACCAGGTGCGCTGCTTCGCCAACGTCGCCCGACGGCTGCTGCCCGGCGGCCGGTTCGTGCTGGAGTGCCTCGTGCCGGACCTGGCCCGCTACCAGCGCCAGCAGAGCGTCGACGCGCACCGCGTCGACCTCGACCACGTCCGCCTGGTCGCCGTCCGTCACGACCCCGTCGAGCAGCGGTTCGCCGGCCAGCACATCCTGATCACCAACGACGGCATCCGGCTGGCCCCGGTCGCCATGCGGTACGCCTGGCCGTCCGAACTCGACCTGATGGCCCGCCTGGCCGGGCTCGAGCGCCGGCACCGGTGGGGCGGCTGGCGCCACGAGCCCTACCTCGGCACCGGCACCCACGTCACCGTGTACGAGAAGCCCGCCCGACCGGCGTCCTGACCGAGGGAAACGAGAAGAACCAGATGAGACGACCATCGACCGCGCGGCTCCGCGCCGCGCTCGGCATCACCGTCGTGACGCTGGCCTCCGCCGGCTGCGGCGCCACCGTCGAACCGGCGGCCACCCCGGACGGCGCCGCGCCCCGGCAGGTCACCGTGGTCAACTGCGGCCGGGAGGTGACCTACGACAAGGTGCCCGAACAGGCCGTCGTCTACGACGTCGGCATGTCGGAGATGATGTTCTCGCTGGGATTGGCCCCCCGCACCCGGGGCTGGGTGGCCAACAAGGTCTACGGCGGCATCGAGACCTCCGCCTACCGGGCCGACTTCGACCGGGTCGACCGCCTCGGCGACAGCCGGATCAGCCTGGAGATCGTGCTCAACGCCAAGGCTGACTGGGTCTTCGCCGGCAACAACCAGGGCTTCGTCGAGTCCCGGGGGATCACCCCGGCGATCCTCGCCACCCACGGCGTCGCCAGCTACGTCCTCACCGAGACCTGCGCCAACACCGCCGACTCGGCCGGCGCGATGGCCCCGGTCGACGGCGTCTACACCGACTACCGCAACCTCGGGCGGATCTTCGACGTCGCCGACCGGGCCGAGCAGACGATCGCCGACATGCGACGGCGGCTCGCCGCCGCCTCCGCCGGGAAACCCGCCACCCCGGCCCGGGTCCTGGTCTCCGACGTCTACGAGGACAAGCCGTACGTGGCCGGGGCCGCCAGCATCGCCACCGCGATCGTCGAACAGGCCGGCGGTCGCAGCGTCACCGACGACATCACCCGGACCTGGGACAGCGTCGGCTGGGAGACCGTGGTCGCCGCCGACCCCGAGGTGATCGTGATCGTCGACTACGGCGTGCCGTACGAGGAGAAGAAGAAGGCCCTGATGAACACCCCGTCGATGCGCAACGTCACCGCCGTCCGGGAGGGACGGATCTTCCGCCTGGAGTTCGCCGACGTGATGGCCGGTCCCCGGGTCGCCACCTCGGCCGAGAAGCTCGCCGCGTACCTGCGGTCCGTCGGCAAGTGACCGGTGCGGTCCGGCGCGCCCCGACCGGCGTCCCGGACCGCACCGTCGGCTCACCCGCCCGGCATGTCGTACAGCAACTGGGTCGCCCCGGTGCGGGGGTGCGTGACCACCACGGCCGTCACCCCGAAGACGGCGCGTACCAGGTCGGGGGTGAGCACCTGCGTCGGCGGCCCGACCGCGACCAGGCGGCCCTGGTCCAGCACGGCGATCCGGTCGCAGACCGCGGCGGCGAGGTTCAGGTCGTGCAGCGCCACGAGCGTGGTCAGCCCGGCCCGCCGGAGCAGGCCCAGCAGGGCGAGCTGGTGGCGGATGTCGAGGTGGTTGGTGGGCTCGTCCAAGACGAGCACCCGGGGTTGCTGCACCAGCGCGCGGGCGATGAGGACCCGTTGGCGTTCCCCGCCGGAGAGGGTGAGCACACTGCGGTGCGCCAGGTGCGCGACGTCGAGCCGGTCCAGGGCCTGCTGGCACAGCTCCCGCTCCGCACCGGTCACCTGCTGGTGGTCACGGCGGTGCGGCGCCCGGCCCATGGCGACCACCTCGAAGACGGTGAAGTCGAGTTCCGCCCGCTGCTCCTGGGTCAGCGCGGCCACCCGGCGGGCGGCCCGACGCCGCGGCATCCCGTGCAGGTCCTCGCCGTCGAGCAGGACCCGGCCCACGGTGGGGGCCAGGGCCCGGTACACGCAGCGCAGGGTGGTGGACTTGCCGCTGCCGTTCGGCCCCACCAACCCCACCACCTCGTCGTGGCCGACCCGCAGGCCCAGCGCCGCCACCAGGTCCCGGCCGTCGACCGTGACGGTCAGGTCGTCGAGTACGAGCTCCATCAGCGTCCTCCGAACAGGTAACCCCGACGCCGCATCAGGGTGACGAAGACGGGCACCCCCACCAGGGCGGTGACCACCCCGATCGGCAGTTCCAGCGGGGCGACGATCACCCGGCAGAGCAGGTCCACCCAGACCAGGAAGACGCCCCCCACCAGGGGCGCGACGACCAGGACCCGCCGGTGGCCGGAGCCCACCAGCATCCGGACCAGGTGCGGCATGATCAGCCCCACGAAGCCGATCACCCCGCTGACCGCCACCAGCACCCCGGTCACCGCGGCGGTCAGGACGAACAGCCGCCGCCGGAACGCGGTGCTGTCGATGCCGAGGCTGGCCGAGGTCTCGTCGCCCATCGAGAGCACGTCCAGCGACCGGCTGCTGCGCCAGAGCAGCACGAAGGCCACCGCCGTCACCCCGGCCGCCACCGGCAGCGAGGTCCAGTTGGCGGTCCCCAGACCACCCAGCGTCCAGTACAGGATGGTCCGGGCGGCGTCACCGCGCGGGGAGAGGAACACCATCAGGCTGGTCACCGCCTGGAAGGCGTACGCCATGGCGATGCCGGTCAGCACCAGCCGCAGCGGCGTGAGGCCGGCGGCGCTGCGGGCCGCCACGAAGACCAGCGTCGCCGCGGCGAGCGCCCCGCCGAAGGCCGCCACCGAGAGGGCGTAGACGCCCAGCGCGGCGAACATCCCGAACACCGCCACCAGGCACGCGCCGACCGACGCCCCGGACGAGATGCCCAGCACGTACGGGTCGGCCAGCGCGTTGCGGACCATCGCCTGGGTGGCCGTGCCGACCATGCTCAGGCCACCGCCCACCACCACCGCCAGCAGCACCCGGGGCGCCCGGACGTCCCACACGATCGAGTACGCGGTCACCTCGTCGGCCCGGATCGACCCCCCGGTCAGCGCCGCGCCCAGGTAGCGGACCGTGTCCGGCAACGGCACACTCGTCGGCCCGAGGGCGATACCCAGCAGGACCGAGGCGACCAGCACCAGGGTCAGGACCAGGACCATCGGCAGCAGGGGGCGGCCCGCCGGGGCGCCACCCGCTCCGGGAGCCGCCGCAGCAGCCGGTCGGGGAGGTGCCGCCGCCTCCCCGGCCACCCGGCCGGCCCGGTGCGGTCCAGAGCTCATCGGCTGTCCTCTCTCGTGACAGGGTGCGGTCGCCGTGCGGGCACGTCCGGCCGACCACCGGGCCGGACCGGCACCCGGCCGTCCGGCCTCCCCGGTGGACCGGTCGCCGGTCGGCCCGAGAGCCCGCCCACCATAGGTCGCGCCGGCGATCGACAAAGTTCCATCGAGAGGGGAGGTCGTCGACCGGGCCACCGGCAGCGCCCAGGTGGTGGCCGGGCCGGGATCACCGCCGCCAGGGCGCCACCGGCCCGCCCGGCCAGCACCAGGACGGCCAACCCCGGCGCTCCCGCCAGCAGTCCGGTACCCCAGCCGGCCCAGCCCCGCCGCTGCGCTGGCCGATGTCCGGGGCGGAGGCGGTGGGGCCAGCCGGCGCGGGGCGGTGACGGGTGTGCGGCATGGCGGGTCCTGGCATTCGGGAGGACGGGCGGTGCGCGCGACCGGGCCGGGGATGCCGGGCGGTGGCTGCGGAGGCGGCGGTCAGGGCGTGCGGAGGCGTCGACGCCGCAGCGCCACGGCCGTGACCACGGCCCCGACGCCGGCCACCCCGACGAGGCCGGCCACCAGGGCCGGGGCCGGGGGGCCGCCGCCGGCCGCCCCGGACGCGGCGGCGGGGCTGGCCGGCGGCGGGGCGGCGTCCGCCGGCTCGGGCGCGGTGGGGTCGGCCACGGTGAACCGGTACGCCCCCTGCACCGGGTGCCCGTCGGCGGACACGACCCGGTACGCGACGGTGTAGGTGCCGTTGCCCAGCGGCTGGTCGATGGTGATGCTGCCGGTCGGCCCGGTGACGGCCGGCTCGCCGGTGGCGACCCGGCGCTGGCCGGCGTCGCTGAGCACGATCGTGGTGAAGGCCGGGTTCAGCGGTTGCAGGAACCGGAGCGTGACCTGTGCCGGCGCGGTGGTGAGCCGGGCGTCCCTGGTGGGGGTCGAGGACTGCAGGGTGTTGTGCGCGGCGGCGGGGGAGGCCGGCGCCAGCGTCAGCGCCGTGGCGGCCAGCGCGGCGACGACGACGCCACGCACGGTCGGACGGCGGGCACGGGTACGCATCTCGGAGCGGTTCTCCTGGTCAGGCGAGTAGCTGCTGCCCGACCCAGCCCCCCTCGGGGCAGCCGGGCGGGATGGCGAAGACGGCCGAGCCGATCGGGGTGGTCCACTCGTTGAGCAGGTCCCGCTCGGCCAGCCGGCGTTGGATGGGCAGGAACTGCCGGGCGATGTCGGCCTGGTACGAGGCGAAGACCAGCCCACTGTCGGCGGTGCCGTCGGCGGCGGGTACCCCGTCGTAGTTGTAGGGGCGGCGCAGGATCCGTAGCCGGTCCTCGCCCACCCGGGCCCGGGTGAGGTGCGCGAAGTCGGGGATGACGGTGAGCCCGGTGGGGCCGACGGCGGCGAAGTCGGGTTCGTCGTGTTCGTCGGTGCCGGTCAACGGCGCACCGGTGTCCAGGCGGCGGCCGACCGCCAGTTCCCGGTCGGTGCGCCCGAGCAGGTCCCAGGTCTCCATGTCCATGCTGATCCGCCGTACCACCAGCGTGGTGCTGTCGCGTAGCCAGTCCGGCCCGTCGGGCACCCACACGGCGGTGTCGAGCGGTCCGCCGGGTTTGGGGTTGGCGGTGCCGTCGAGTTGGCCGAACAGGTTGCGCTGGGTGTGCCCGGGTTCGGCGCCGGCGGCCCGGCGGAAGCCCTGCTGCACCCAGCGGACGGTGGCGAAGGGACGGCTGTCCTTGACCAGGACCCGTTGGGTGTGGGCGACGGTGAGCGGGTCGTCGGCGCAGATCTGCAGCAGCAGGTCGCCGCCGGACCAGCGGGTCTGGAGCCGGTCGACGGGGAAGGCCGGGAGGTCGGCCACCGACGGCGGCCGGCGGTCGTCGACCCCGGCGGCGGTGTAGAGGCCGGGGCCGAACCCGAAGGTGACCGTGAGGCGGGCCGGCAGCAGGCCGAGTTCCGGTTCGGTGTCGGCGAGGGCGGGCCGGCCCTGGGTGAGGCGGGCGGCGTCGTCGGAGAGCAGCCGCAGCATCCGGCCCAGCGCGGCCCGGTCGGTGTTGGGGTGCAGGGTGAACGCGACGAACGCGGCGTGGGCCTGCGCCTCGGTGGCGACCCCCGCCTGACGGGGGCCGTGGAACGGCTCGACGGCGGTGCCGATCCGCGCCACCGGCTCCGCCCGGACGGCGCGTACGTCGGCGTCGTCGGCGCGCAGCGCGGTGACCGCGGCGGCGCCGGACAGCGCGCCGCCGGCGGCCAGTGCCCCACCGGTGAGCAGGCGCCGCCTGCTCACCGGCCGGGCGGGGGAGGTGCCGGTCATGCGTGCGGGCTCGTGCTCGGCCCGGGGGTGGCGCTCGTGCCCGGCATCGGCTCACCGTGACCCGGGGCGTAGCTCTCCTGCGCGCCGGTGAACGGCTTCGCCACCGCCGTGAACGTCTGGGTGCGGCCGTCGGCGAAGGTGAGGGTGAAGGTCAACTCGTCACCGGCCCGCACCGGCTCCCGGAGATCCATGAGCATCAGGTGGTCCCCGCCGGGCTCCAGGAGGTGCTCGCTCCTCGCCTTGATGACGATGCCGCCCTCCTTGGCCTGCATGACCATCTTCCCGTCCTTCATGGTCATCTCGTGCAGCTCCATCGGGGACACCTCGGTCGTCACGGCGGTGAGGGTCACGTCGGTGTCGCCGTCGTTGACGAGGGTGCCGAAGGCCGCCGTCATGCCCGTGTCGGCGGCCTTCACCCACGGGTCCCGGACGCCGAGCACACCGGCGGCGGCGCCCGGGGCGGCGGACGTCGCCGCCGGGGCGGATCCGGGCGCGGCGGGCGCCCCGTCGTCGGACGACCCGCAGCCGGCGACGGAGACCGCCAGGACGGCGGCGGCGAGCAGGACCGCGGGGCGCAGCGGTCGGCGGACGGTGGTGCTGGGCATGACGGTTCCCCTCGGACGGTGGTGTCGTAGGGGTGGTCGGCGCGGTGCGGGCGGAAGTTCCGGCGGTAATCCTGATCACGGCGACCGGTGGGGCCGGTCGCTGTCCCCTCAGGTGCGCGGCGGCGGGGCGGTGCTGGCCCGGACGGTGAGCGTGGTGGCGAGTTCGACGCGGCGTTGCGGTGCGTGGTCACCCCGGCCGAGGCCGAGCGCCAGTTCGGTGGCGGCGACGGCCATCTCGACGAGGGGCTGGTGCACGGTGGTCAGGGGCGGGTCGACCAGGGTGGCGATGGGCAGGTCGTCGAAGCCGACCACGCTCAGCTCCGTCGGGATCCGCAGCCCCAGCTCGCGGGCGGCCTGGTAGACGCCGAGCGCCTGCAGGTCGTTGCTGGCGAAGACCGCGGTGGGCCGGTCGGGGCGGCGGAGCAGGGCGCGGGCCGCCGTCTGCCCGTCGGCCGTGGTGAGCCGGGCCCGGGCGACGAGGTCCGGGCCGACGGGCAGGCCGGCGGCCTCCAGCGCCGAGCGGTACCCGTCGAGCCTGGCCCGGCAGCACAGGATCCGGTCCGGTCCGGCGACGATGCCGATCCGCCGGTGCCCCAACTCGATCAGATGGCGGGTGGCCGACCGGCCGCCGGCCCAGTTCGTGGCCCCGACGAAGGGGAAGTCGTCGGGCAGTTCGACGGTGGGGTCGAGGACGACGAAGGGGACGGCCGTGCACGCCCACTTCTCCCAGGGGGTTCCCTGGCGGATCGGCATCACCAGCCACGACCCGCCCACCCAGGCGAACGCCACCGGCACCACCGGCTCCTTCGCCGTCCCCACCCAGTTCCGGGGCGGCCAGCTCGCCACCATGGAGGCCGTGTACGCCGACGGCACGCCGGCCGGGCCCGCGAACTGGACCACCTACAAGGAGTTCTGGCAGCACTTCCAGCCCGACTACACCGCCAACACCATCATCCTGAAGCCGGAGTTCTTCGCCGAGGTCACCGACGGGACGGTCGACCTGACCTTCCACTTCTGGAGCGGAGCGAAGACCACCTACCGGTTCACCAAGTCCGGTACCTCGGTGACCGGCAGCCCCCGGTGACGCGCGACGGTGCCGTGGCCCCGGCCACGGCACCGTCCCCGCACCGGAGCCGCCACCCCGGCTACCCGGCGCACGCCGGGTGCCGGTCCGCCCACGGCCGGGCCTGTTCCAGCACCGTGGCGAGCCGGATGAGCAGGTCCTCCCGGCCGTACGCGGCCACGAACTGCACGCCGACCGGCAGCCCGTCGGCCGACCAGTGCAGCGGCAACGACATCGCCGGCTGCCCGGTCGCGTTGAACGGGGAGGTGAAGCTCACGTACTCGCCCGAGGCCAGGAAACCGGCCAGCGGCCGGCCCGGTACCGGCCGCAGCTCGCCGAGGCGCGCCGGGAGCCGGGGCAGGGTCGGGGTGACCAGGAGGTCGTAGCCGGGCCGCCGCCCGCCGCAGGTGCCGTCCCCGTCGTGGTTCCACCAGGCGGCGACCCGCCGGCACCACGCGTGCAGCGCGTGGAGCCCGTCGAGGTAGGCGACGGCCGACACGTCCCTGCCGTACCCGGCGAGCGCCCAGTTGTCCTGGTCGAGATCGTCGGCGGTGAGCGGACGGCCGATCGCCCGGCCCCAGCGCACGATGTCGAGGTGCTGGAACACCGGCATCAGGACCTGCGCCTCGGCCGGCGGTTCGTCGAGGGCGGCCGGGCGGGCGACCTCCACGATGTGCCCGAGCTCGTCGAGCAGCCCGGCCGTCGCCGTGACCGCCGCGACGACCTCCGGGTCGAGGGTGCGGGACGGGTGGTCGAGCTGGACACCGACGCGCAGCCGGCCGACCGGCGCGCCGACCTCGTGCGCGTACGGGCGCGTCGGCGGCGGTGCCGTGTACGGGTCACCGGGGGCCATGCCGCCGACGGCGTCGAGGATGCCGGCGATGTCGCGGACGGAGCGGGTGAGGGCGGACTCGTGCGTCATGCCGGCCCACGCCTCGCCGATCTCCGGGCCGAGCGAGATCCGCGCCCGGGTCGGCTTCAGCCCGACCAGGCCGGTCGCGCTGGCCGGGATGCGGACCGAACCGCCCCCGTCGTTGGCGTGTGCCGCCGGCACCATGCCGGTCGCGACGGCGACGGCGGAGCCACCGCTGGAGCCGCCGGGGGACCGGGTGAGGTCCCACGGGTTGCGGGTGGGGCCGTACGAGTCCGGCTCGGTCGTCGTCCACGCGCCGATCTCGGGCGTGTTGGTGCGACCGACGAGCACGAACCCGGCCTGCCGCAGCTTCGACACCAGCCAGGTGTCGGCGGGGGCCCGCCAGTCGAGGTCCTTCAGGAACCGGGTGCCGTAGTGGTAGGGATCGTCCTCGCTCTGCTGGAACAGGTCCTTGACGGCGAAGGGCACCCCGGCGAACGGCCCCGTCGGGCCGCGCGCGGCGACCGTGCGCGCCTTCTCGAAGCTCGTGTGGATGAAGGCGTTGACCTCGGGGTTCAGCCTCTCGATCCGCCCGATCGCGTGCTCGACGAGCTCCCGGGCGCTGATCTCACCCGCGCGTACGAGCTGGGCCTGTCCGGTCGCGTCGAGCCAGGTGACGTCGTCCATGATGTCCTTTCGCCGGGCCGGTGCCGCCGGCTCGGCCGTGAACCGGCGTGGGGTCACCGCCCGGCACAGCGTCGTCCCCACCGGTCGGCCCGACAAGGCGCTCCGGCCGGGCCGGCGGCACTGCCTAGGCAGCGTCGAGGCACGGTCCACGGGGGCCGTGCCTCCTCGTAGGCTGCCTCGTGATGACCGGCCCGGCCCGCCCCCGCCCGGTGCTCGCCCGGCGGCTCGAGACCGCCGCCTGGCGGCACCGGCTGACCGTCGTCCGGGCCCCCGCCGGCTGGGGCAAGTCACGCGGGCTGGACGACTGGATCGCCTCGTCGTCGCGGCGCGACCGGATCGCCCGGGTCGACCTCGACCCGTGGTGCGCCGACCCGACGGCGTTCTGGTCCCGGGTGACCGAGGCGCTGGCCGAGGTCGACGACCGGGTCGCCGCATCGCCCCCGCCACCCGCCGGGGCGACCGACCGCCGGGCGTGGCTGGCGGCCCTGGCCGCGGTGGGCCGGGCCGCACCGGTGGACGTCGTGCTGGTCCTCGACGCCTTCGAGCACGCCGACACCCCGACCGTCTGCGCGGACCTCGGTCTGCTCCTGTACGGACGCTCCCGGCTACGGCTCCTGCTCGCGGGCCGTACCCGGCCGGGCCTCGCCCTCGCGCGTCTGCGGGCGGCGGGCACGCTCGCCGAGATCGGCGTCGAGGACCTCGCCTTCTCGGACCACGAGGCACGCGCGCTGCTCGACGGCGCACCCACCGGCCACGTCGAGGAGACGGTCCGGCGCGCGGAGGGCTGGCCGGTCGCCCTGCGGTTCGCCGCCACGCCGCCACACCAGCGGCTCGGCGGCGACCACCCCCACCTGTACGACTACGTCGTCGAGGAGGTCCTCGACCCGCTGCCACCGGACACGCGGCGGTTCCTGCTCGACACCGCCGTGCTCGACCGGCTGGGCGGCCACCTCTGCGACGCCGTCACCGGCGGCGGGGGCGGCGCGGCGCACCTGGCCCGCCTCGACCGGGCGGGCGTCTTCGTCGTGCCGCTCGACCGGCGTCGCGGCTGGTTCCGGTACCACCGCCTGTTCCGGGAGGCGCTGTGCCGGGCCGCGACGCTCGACGGCGTGGACCTCGTCCGGGCCCACCGTCGGGCCGCCCGGTGGTTCGTCGACCACGGCATGCCGGACCACGCGGTGGCGCACCTGCTCGCGGCCGGTGACGGGGCCGACGCCGGCGACCTGATCGCGACCGCGTACTGGCGCATGCTCGACACCGGCCACACCTCGACCGTGCTGGGCTGGCTCGACCGGCTGTCCCCGGAGCACCTGCACGCCGACGCCCGGCTCCTGCTCGCGCACGCCTCGGCGAGTCTCTACGCCGGCCGTACCGGGGACGTGCACCGGGCCCTCGCCCTCGCCGCGGCGGCGCCACCCCGCGCGGGCGCGCTGCCCGACGGGTTGCCGTCGGTCGACGCCGGCATCGCCCTCGGCCGGGCCACCCTCGCCGCGTTGCGGGGCGACGTCGGCGGGGCGGTGCGCGGGGCGCGGCGGGCCCACTCGATGCACGGGCCGGAGCACGTCACGCAGCGGGCGAACTGCGAGATCATCCTCGCCGGGCTGGCCTACTACGCCGGCACCGACGCCGACGCCGAGCACCGGCTGACCGCGATCGTGCAGTCGGCCACCCCGATGCGCAACACCGTCGCCGAGGTCGCCGGGCGCGCGATGCTCGCCCGCGTCCGTGCCGACCGGGCCGACCTCGGGGCGGCCCGGGAGCATCTCGCGCGGGCCGACGCCCTGCTCGGGTCCCGGTTCGCGGTCGCGCCGTTCGCGGCGCGGGTGCTGGCCCTGTGTCGCGCCGTGGTGGACCACCGGTCGGGCGCTCTCGAGGCGGCGGTGACCGGGTACACGCGGGCCCGCGACCTCTCGACCGCCGCCGCGGACCGGATCACCGCCGCCGACGCCGTCCTCGGCCTCACGGAGGTGGCGCTCGACACCGGCCGGGCGGAGGCCGCCCGGTGCTGGTTGGGGGAGGCGGCGCTGCTCCTCGACGGGTGCGTCGACCCGGGGCGCCGGCTGCGTGCCCGGCAGGCGGCGCTGAGCAGGCGTCGCGCGACGCAGGTGGCGGCGGACCCGACCGCCGGTGGGCTGCTCACGGCCCGGCAGGCGGCGATCCTCCGGGCGGTGGCGCGCGGCCTGTCCGACGCCGCCATCGCGGTGGAGTTGGGTGTGAGCGTGCGGACCGTGCACGCCCACCTCCGGGGGATCAACGCGCGACTGAAGGTCCACTCGCGATCCGCCGCCGTCGATGCCTACCGGGCGGCCGGCGGCCCCGCCTGACCGGCTCGACCCCGCCCGCAATGGGGCCGTCCGGTGGCCGTTGCCGGCACGTCGGTGCCGGGTCGGCGGGGTCCCGGTCCGGCTCCGAACAGTGACCGGGTCACCGCCCTGAGCACTGCAAAAAACCTGCAAACACTAGGTCTTGCCATCTCGGAAAACGCTTTCCTACCATTGGGTTACATTGATGTTTCATTGTGGGGTCAGGTAGGAGTTCATCGAGCGATGCCACTGGCTGGTGCGGGTCGGAGGGTGGTGTCCGCGCCGCTACCACAGCAGGGGAGAGACTGATGAGACGCAAACCGTTCGGGGTGGACACCGCCTACGCGCTCGACGCGGTCCCCGCCTCGGCGACCACCCCGACCGCCGCCACGACGGGGCGGTCGAGCCGCCACCGACCCCACGCACGTCCCGGATCAGGGTCCCGTCGCGCCGCTCACCGCCGGGTCGCCGGCGACGACTCCTCGTAGTCGACGACGCCGTGGCGGGCGCGCACTGCGCCGGCTCCGGCGACCACCGTCCGGGGTGACGCCCGCTGCTCGGGCGACCCCGGCACCCACCCACTCCACCGCTGCGGGCCGCCGCGGCAGCTCCCGCCTGCCCTCCGGCGACGGCGCGAGCGGGGGAGCGGACGGCAGCAGGCCCGGCGGGGCCGCGCGGCCGGCGACGCGACGCACCGGGGCGTCGGCGGCACCACCGACCGACCCACATCGAACACACGAGCCCCACACCCGGGTCGACCAGCGACCTGCCCGGCGACAGGCGACGGCGGCGGCGACCGCCGCACCCACCCCGGGATGTGGCAGCACCATCCAGCGTTCAACGACGAAGGTGAGGCGAGGATGAGACGACCAGTCGCCCTGCGAGTGCAGGCGGGGTTGGCCACCGTGGCCGTCGGGGCCGCGATCGGCCTGACGATGCAGACCCCCCAGGCGTCGGCAGCGACCGGCAGCGCCACCGGCTACGCCACCCAGAACGGGGGCACCCGGGGTGGCGCGGGCGGGCAGACGGTCCGGGCCACCACGGGTACCCAGATCCACGCGGCCCTGTGCAGCCGGGCCAGCAGCAGCACCCCGATCATCATCGAGGTGCAGGGCACCATCAACCACGGCAACACCACCAAGGTCTCCGGGAGCAGTTGCAACACCGCCGCCGGCGTGATCGAGCTGAAGGAGATCAGCAACATCACGATCGTCGGGGTCGGCAGCGGTGCCGTCTTCGACCAGATCGGCATCCACATCCGGGACTCCAGCAACATCATCATCCAGAACGTGACCGTCCGGAACGTCAAGAAGTCGGGCTCGCCCACCTCCAACGGCGGCGACGCCATCGGCATGGAGAGCACCGTCCGCAACGTCTGGGTCGACCACGTCACCCTGGAGGCCTCCGGTGGTGAGTCGGAGGGCTTCGACGGCCTGTTCGACCTGAAGGACAACGTCCAGTACGTGACCCTGTCCTACAGCATCCTGCGCAACTCCGGGCGCGGCGGCCTCGTCGGCTCCAGCGAGAGCGACCGCTCCAACGGCTTCATCACCTACCACAACAACCTGTACGAGAACATCGACTCCCGTACGCCCCTGCTGCGCGGCGGCATCGCGCACATCTACAACAACCACTACGTGAGCCTCCACGAGTCCGGCATCAACTCCCGTGCCGGGGCCCGCGCCAAGGTGGAGAACAACTACTTCCGGAACTCCAAGGACGTCCTGGGCACGTTCTACACCAGTGAGGCCGGCTACTGGCAGGTCGCCGGGAACATCTTCGACAACGTGACCTGGTCCAGCCGCAGCGGTGACACCAACCCGGCCGGCCCCAACCCGACGTCGAACACCACCGTCAGCATCCCGTACTCCTACCGGCTCGACGGGGCCAACTGCGTGCCGAACATCGTCAGCCAGACGGCCGGCGCCAACAAGGGCAACCGGGTGTCGGACGGCAACTGCACGCCGACCACCCCGACGCCCGGCCCGACCACCCCCACCCCCGGCCCGACCACCCCCACCCCGGGGCCGACCACGCCCACCCCGGGCCCGAGCAACCCCGGCGGCACCAACCTCAGCCTCGGCGCCGGCGCCGACGGCTCCAGCAAGGGCAGCGGGACCAGCTACGGCAACGTGATCGACGGCAACCTGAACACCTACTGGTCGCCGAGCGGCTCGACCGGCCAGATCTCGGTCAAGTGGGGCACCGCCACCCGGGTCTCCCGGATCAACATCCGCCCGGCGTCCGGCGGCGGCACCATCGGGTCCTGGCGGGTCCTCAACAACGACACCGGGGCCGTGCTGGCCAGCGGCAGCGGCGCGGGCGGCGTCATCTCGTTCGCCGCGACCTCGCTGCGCAAGATCACCTTCGACATCACCGCCGCGAGCGGCACCCCGCGCATCGCGGAGTTCGAGACCTACTCCTGACCGCCGAGCACCACGCCGGGACACCGCACCACGATCCGTCCGACCCGGCACGGTGACCACCATCCACACCTGACCGTCCGCGCAGGGGCGGGGGCCGTCGACACGCCGGCCCCCGCCCCTGCGCTGTCCACCGCCGACCGTCACCCTTTCCCGGCCCCGGCCCGGCGCCGGCCGGTGGGTGCCACCGGCCCGTCACCCCTGCTGCCAGTAGCCGACCAGGTCGGCGTAGCGCTGGTGCTGTGCCAGGAGCTGGTCGTGGGTACCGATCCGCACCTGCCCGTCGTCGACCAGCGTGACGAGGTCGGCGCGCAGCGCGCTGCTGATCCGGTGGGCCACGACGATCAGCGTGCCGCCCCGGCGGCGCATCTCGGCCTCCGCGGCCTCCTCCGCCATCGGGTCGAGGTGGCAGGTGGCCTCGTCGAGGACGACGACCGAGGCGGGCGAGAGCCACGTCCGGGCGAGCGCGATCCGCTGCCGTTCCCCGGCGGAGAGCCCCCCGCCGCCGGGCGGCAGTTCCCCGTCGAGGCCCCCCGACCGGGCCACCACCGGGGCCAGCCCGAAGCGGCGCACCGCGTCGGCCAGCTCCGCCGTGGTCGCCTCGGGCCGCAGGTAGGCGAGGTTCTCCCGGACCGTGCCGGCGAAGACGTAGCTCTCCTGCGGCACCACGGCGACGACCCGCCGGAGCATATCCGGGGGCCACCGGTCCAGCCCGGTGCCGGCGAGGGTCACCTGACCCGCCCGGGGGTGACGCAGACCGGTCAACAGCGCGGCCAACGTCGACTTCCCGGCGCCGCTGGGCCCCACCACGGCCAGGTGCGTGCCGGCCGGTACGGTCAGCGCCACGTCCGCCAGCACCGGGGCGGCCCCTGCCGAGTAGGCGAAGGTCAGGCCGGTGGCCCGCAGGTCGGGCGGCCCCACCGGGGCGGCGCCGCCCGGGGCCCGCCCGGTCCGGTCCGGCCCGGCCGAGGTGGCGGCGGCGAGGCGTTCCCCAACCAGCCCGAGCTGCACCAGCCACCCCGCGCCGCCGGAGACCATGAACCCCACCGCCGGCGCCAGGCCGTGGACCAGGTACACCACCGCGCCGACCAGGTCACCGGAGGTCAGCCCGAGGGTCCGGGACAGCCACGGGGCGAGCAGCAGCAACACCAGCACCGGCGCCTGGACGGTGAGCATCGGCAGGACCGACCGCCACCAGCCGAGCCGGTTGACCCCGGCCGTAGCCGCGGCCGTCGCCTCGACGGCCGCCACCGCCGGCCGCAGCGCCTGCTCCCGCGCGCCGCACGCCGCGACGTCCCGGGCGGCGGCCAGCACCTGCCGGCTGGTCTCGCCCAACCGTTCCCCGGCCAGCAGCAGGTGCCGCTGCCGACGGATCAGCCGCCGCAGCACCGTCAGCCAGAGCGCCCCGCCGAGCAGGAGGAAGGGCAGGACCGCGAGGGTGACCACCGGTACCAGGGTGGCCAGGCCGGCGACCGCGAGCACCATCGTGACGGTCGTCGAGAAGGCGGTCCGCAGCAGCGCGACGACCAGCCGGCGCACCGCCTCCACGTGCTCGGTGGCCTGCACGGCCACCGCCCCGGCCCCGTCCCGGGCCGTCTCCTCGGCCACCACGCGGGCGAGTCCGGCGCCGATGACCAGGGTGACGAGGCGGTCCCGCAGCGGCTCGGCCACCCGCGCCATGACCGGCAGCAGCGCCTGCGCCACGTACGCGCCGGCCACCCCGAGCAGGGCGAGCCCGGCCAGCCAGAGCACCCCGGTCGCCGGGGCCCCGGCCAGGAAACCGGCGTCGACCGCGCGGGACACGGCCAGGCCGGAGAAGAAGGCCGGAGCACCGGCCAGCACCGAGCCCAGGGCCAGCCGGAGCAGGTCGGCGCGGGCGGGACGGAGCTGCCCGACCAGGAGCCGCCGGCCGGCGGCCGGGGTGGCCGGGGCGCAGCCGTCACCCGACGGCACGGTACCGGTGGTGGCCATCAGCCGATCCGCTCCGGCTCGGGGCGGACGGGCTGACCGAAGACCCGCCGGTACTCCTCGTCCCGCCAGAGCGACCGGTGCGGCCCGTACGCCCGCAGCCGGCCCCCGTCGAGCCACACGACCAGGTCGGCCGCCGCCGCCGTGGCGGCCCGGTGGGCGACCAGCACCGCCGTCCGGCCCGCCCACGCCCGCCGCAGGGCGGTGTGCAGTTCGGCCTCGGTGGCCGTGTCGACGCTGCTGGTCGCGTCGTCCAGCACGACCAGGTCGGCGTCGCCGACCAGCGCCCGGGCGATGCCGAGGCGTTGCAGTTCGCCGCCGGAGAGGGCCAGCCCGGACAGCGGTGTGTCGTAGCCGTCGGGCAGGCAGCGGACGAAGTGGTCGGCGCGGGCCGCGCGGGCCGCCGCGACCACCTCGGCCCGGCCCGCCGACGGCCGGCACGCCGAGAGCGCCTCGTGGACGGTGGCACCGAAGAGTTCCGGCCGCTCGAACGCGTACACCACCCGCCTGCGCAGCTCCGCCGACGCGATGGCGCGCAGGTCGACGTCGCCGAGCAGGACCTGCCCGGCGTCGGGGTCGGCGAGCCGGCCGACCAGCCCGCAGAGCGCGGACTTCCCGGCCCCGGAGCGGCCGACCACGGCCACCCGGCCGCCCGGCGGGATCTCCAGCGTCACCGCGTCGAGGACGGTGCCGGCGTCGTGGCGTACGGTCGCCCCCACCAGCCGCAGGGCCGCCGGGCCCGACGGTGGCGGCTGCGGTACGGCCGGCTCCGGCACCGCCTCCGGGTGGGCGAGCACCTCGTGGACGCGGCGGGTCCCGGCCCGTACGTGCAGGATGCCGCCGACCGTGTCGACCTCGTCGAGCAGGCCGAGCACCAGGCTGGTGTACCCGAGGACGGCCACCAGGTCCCCGGCCGCGATGTGGCCCTGGTACAGCCGGATGCCCGCCACCGCCAGGACCGTCGCCTCCAGCAGGGGCTGGAGCACGGACACCCGGAAGACGAGCCGTCGTTGCGCCGTCCACTGCGCGGTGGCGGCGGCCCGCAGCTCCGCCAGCGGGCGCAGCACCCGGTCGGTCTCCCGCTGCACGGTGCCGCTGGCCCGGATGGTGCGGGCGCCCCGGCAGGCGTCCACGAAGCGGGCGGCCAGGTCGGCGGCGGCCTCCCGGTACCGCAGCAGCGGCCCGGCGAGGTCCAGGACGAAGGCGCGCACCACCACCGCGCTCACGGCGACCCCGGCGGCGAGGACCAGCGCGGTCGGGCCGTCGACGACGGCCAGCGCGACGAACCCGGCGAGGCCCACCGCCACGCTCAGGCCCACCTGCACCGCCACCGGCAGCAGCGCGCCGGGTTGCCCGGCGTCGGTGCTGACCCGGGAGACGAGGTCGCCGACCGGGAACGGCTGCCGGTGCGGCGTGCCGAGCCGCAGGGCGTGGCGCAGCAGCCGGGTCCGCAGCAGCCGGGTGGCCCGCACCGCCACCACACCTGCGGCCACCGCGCTGGTGGCCCGGACCAGGGTGCCCCCGACCAGGACCAGGGCGAGGACCAGCAGCGGCGTACCTGCCGGCTGGCCCGCGATGGTGGCGTTGACCGCGGCGGCGAAGGCCGCCGGTTCGGCCACGGTCAGCACACCGGCGGTGACCGCCAGTCCGACGTGGACCATGGCGGGGCCGGGTGCCGCGCCGACCGCCTGCCAGAAGAGGCGACGCATGGTGCTGCTCCTCGATCCGGCGGGTGGTGGCTGCCGGCCCGGTCGTCACCGGGTCGGCAGCCACCACGGTCGGTCACTTGGGGCTGACCGTGGTACGGGCGCAGCTGGCCGCACCACAGGTGTAACCGCAGCTGTCACTGCAGGTCACGGTGCACGGCGAGACGATGCTCAGACCGACCTCCGAGGAGACCGGCTCGAGCGCCGGCAGCTGCTGGAGATCCGCGACGTCCATCATGGTTGATCACCTCCTTCCGGGGCTCGGAGCGGAAACACCCGTCGGTCACCTCGGTCCGGCGACCGACGGGAGGCCGGGGTGGGGCGGTCGCGACCGGTCCGGTGCCGGGACCGGCGCGGGGTCAGGCATCGGCATGGTCCAGGTGCCCCTGCTCCCGGACCACCGGGTCGTGGTGCGGCTCCCGGAGGAAGTCGGCGATCGCGTCCCAGGCCGTGGGGCCGTCGACGTCGTGCCCGACGTCGTACTCCCGGTACCGCACCGCCGGCCCGCGCGCCGCGACGAGGGCCGCCGCCAACTCCCGGACGTGCCCGACCGGGATCTGCTCGTCGTGGCGGCCGTGCAGGAGCAGGATCGGGGCGCGGGTCCGGTGGCCCAGGCGGAGCAGGTCCCGGGGGCCGAGACCGGCGTGCGGCGGGTCGGTGAGACCGCCCAACTGCTCGATCATCCGCCGTACCGTCGGCTCCGCCTGCCGGTGCAGCCGGGCCGCCGAGGAGAACGGCGCGACGGCGGCGCACCGCTGCCACAGCCGCGGTCCGGCGGCGGCGGCCAGCAGCGCGAGGAAGCCGCCGTAGCTGCTGCCCACCAGGGCCACCCCGGACCCGTCCCCGCGCAGCGCGCGCAGGTGCCGGCCCACCGCCAGGACGTCGTCGAGGTCCGGCCCGCCCCAACCGGTACGGATCGCCGCGGCGAAGGCGTGGCCGTAGCCGACGCTGCCCCGGGGGTTGATCGCGAGCACCGCCACGCCCTCGGCGGCGAGCTGGGCGAAGAACGGGTGGTAGGCGAGCTGCCAGGCGCTGGACGGGCCGCCGTGCAGGGCCACCACCACCCGGGGCCGCTGCCACCACCGGTCCCCGCCGTAGGCGATCGCCTCGATCGGCCCGGCCGCCCCGGGCACGGTCACCACCCGTGCCTCCCACCGGGGGCCCGACCCGGCGTCGGTGTCGGTGTCGGCGGGCCGGTCGCCGGCCGGTCCCAGGTCGAGGAAGGTCAGTGGTACCCGTGGGGTGGTCCACGGCACGACGAGGCGTCGCCGGGTCCACACGGGCCGGCCGGCGAGCGCGCCCGGTGGCACCGCCAGGGTGTCCCGGCGGTGGCGCACGACGTCGTAGCGGTGCAGCAGGGACCGCACCCCGCGCCGCTCGTGGGCGAGGATCCGGTGCCCGTCCGGGTCGACGGCGACCGCCTCGACGAGCCCGTCGGGGGCGGCGAGGTCGTCCGGGAAGGCCCACCGTTCGCCCCGGCCGGGCCGGGCGTACCCCAGCCGTTGTACGCCGCCGACGTCGGTGTGCACGACGCCCAGGCCGGCGCCCGGGTGCCAGGCCTGGAGGGTGTCGTTGCTGTGGCCGGTGACCTCGAACAGGGTCCGGTCGGCGCCGGTGACCAGGTCCACCTCGACGGCGGTGTGCGGCTCGCCGGACCGGCTGCGGCCCAGGCCCAGCCGGCGGCCGGCCCGGTCGGTCCACACCCCGCCGGTGTACGCGCCGGGCAGCGCGATGACGGCGGTCGGGGTGGGGCCGTGGGTGACCAGCCGGGCCAGGGTCGTCCGGGTGCCGTCGTAGGCCAGGACCCACGGCCGGCGGTCCGGGTCACCGGGCGCCGGGGCCAGCAGCCGGACCGCCTGGCCGGCCCGGGTGGTGAGCCGGGTGCGGGTCAGGGTGGCGCAGTCGACCGTCCAGACGGTGTGCCGGCTGCCGCCCCCGCCGCAGATCAGCAGCCGCCGCCCGGTCGTCGGCACCAACTGGTCGACCGGCTCCACGGCCAGCGGGGTGGGGCGGGGCGTGAACGTCGCCCCGTCGCGTTCCCACAGCTCCACCGTGACGGCGTCCCCGTCGAGGCGGGACGTCGCCGCCCAGCTCGCGTCGGCGGCCAGGTGCACGCCGAAGCGTGCCGGGGCCCGGGTCGCCGCGCTCACGACGCCACCCCTGCCGTCGCGGCGACCGGCGGGTGGAAGATCCTCGGGCCGCCGTACCGCAGCCGGAGCAGGAACGCCAGGTGACCGGCGAGCCCCGCGCCGAACTCGGCGGTGACCTGCCCGCCCGTCTCGTTGGGCGGCACCGCGTGGCCGTCGCGGTAGGTCCGCCGGTCGTACAGCGTGCAGGCGATCTCCTGCGCCCAGGCGCGGTGCCGGGGATCCCCGCTCGCCTCGGCCAGGTCGAGCAGGAAGTCCCCGTCACCGGCCAGGCCGTGGCAGTACGCCGTGCCGGATCGCCACCGCTGCCGCAGCACCGCCCGCGCCGCCCGGTCGGCGAGGTGCAGGTACTCGGGGTCGCCGGTGGCCGGGTACAGGCGGGCGAACAGGGTGCCGACCCCGGAGGAGCCGTTGCACCAGTGGTGGAGCAGGCCGGGCTTGCCCGCCGCCTCGTACCAGACCGCCGTGTCGTCGCGGTGCTCGGCCAGCTTGACGAGGGTCTGTCCGCAGCGCTCGGCCAGCTCCGTCAGGTCCGGGCGGCCCAGGCGCTGGCCGGCGGCGAGCAGGAACGTCCCGATCCCGGCGGTGCCGTGGCCGAAGCCGTACGAGCGGTAGCCGGCCAGTGCCGAGTCGAAGTCCCGGGGGATGGTCCAGCCGACGAGGTCCCGGTCGGGGTCGACGCTGTCGACCAGGCCGTCCGCCACGTCGGTCACCGCCTGGGCGAGCCGGCTGTCCCCGGTGTCGCGCCAGAGCAGGAGCAGGGCGGTGCCGAGCCCGGCGGCCCCGTGCGTGATGTCCGGGTTGGGCCACCGCCGGGGCAGGTCCGCCAGGAGCGCCCGGGCGAGCTGCCTGGTGCCGGGGCGGTCGAGCAGCGTACCGGCGTCGTGCAGGGCCAGCGCGGTGCCGGCGGCACCGAAGTAGAGGCCGGGCAGCCGGTGCTCCTGCGTCCGCAGATGGTCGATGGTCCAGTCGGCGACCTCGCCGACCAGCCGCCTCGCCACCGGGGACGGTCGGTGCCGGTGCAGCCGGGACAGGACGGCGAGCACGCCCCCGGCCCCGTGCTGGACGGCACAGGGTTCGGTGTCGTCGCCGAAGGCGGTGCTGCGCCAGAGCCGTCCCGCTGCGGTGTCCACGGTGGCCGCCAGGTGGGCCACGGCACCGTCGAGCAGGGCGTCGAGGTGCGCGGCGGGCAGCGTGCGGAGCCGACCGTACGCCTGCTCGGCGCTCGGCGGACGCCACAGGTCGACCGGGCCGGGGGCCGGGGTCGGCCGGTGGGCGGCGATGGTCGTGGTGACCTCGTCGAGGCCCGGCCGCCGGGCCGGGTCCTCGCTGAGCAGGGCCAGCAGCAGGCGCGTCACCGGCTCCGGTGGTGCCACGGCGCGGTGCGGTGGGCCCAGCCGCGCCGCGACCAACTCGTCGTGGCCGCGCCCGCCGGGGCTGTCCCGCAGCAGCTCCGGCGTGGTGCAGGTGGCCAGGTAGAACAGGACCGCGCCGAGGGAGTACAGGTCGGCGCTGGGATCGGGGGCGGCGGCCCGGAACTGTTCGGGCGCGCTGAAACCCGGGGTGCCGCCGTGCTCGTGGATCGGGGGCCCGCCGTGGTCGAAGTGGGCCATCTCCAGGTCGACGAGCGTCATCGTGCCGTCCTCGCCGACCAGGATGTTGTTGGGGCTCAGGTCGCGGATCACGACGTGACAGCCGTGGACGGCGCCGAGCAGCCGGGTCAGCCGGTCGGCCATCCGCCACCACTCGTCCAGCGACAACCCGTCGCCCCGGTGCAGCCGGTCGGTGACCCACCGGGCCAGCGGGACACCGGGCACGTGGGTCTCGACCAGGAACACGTGCTCCTGGTCGGTGAAGAGATCGACCAGCCGGGGGACGCTGCCCAGGTGACCGAGCCGGCGGAGCACGGCGGCCTCGTGCCGCAGTACGTCCCGCACGTCGCGGCCGTGGTCGTCGGTGGCGACGTGCGGCCGGCTCTCCTTGACCACCACGACCGAGCCGGTCTCCCGGTCGTCGGCGAGGTACACGCCGCCCTTGTTCGCGTGCCGGATCGCGCCGGTGATCCGGTACCGGGAGTGCAGGACCGCCTCGGCCGGGCGCGGCGGGGCCGCCGGGCTCGGCACCGGGGGCGCGGCCCAGGGCGGTGGGCTGTGGAAGGCCTCCCGCCGGTCGACGACCGGGTTGCCCTCCGGGTCGAGGATCAGGTACCGGTAACTGCCGTCGTGGTCGAGCTCGCGCAGGCCGATAAAGGCGCCGTAACGGTAGTGGACCAGACTGCCCGAACGGAGTCGGGCGTCGGAGAGAATGCGCGGCCCGGCCAGTCCTTCCGTCGCTTCGTCGAGGCGTTCGGCGAGAGTACGGAATTGCTCGTCGTCGACCGGGTAGGCGGTCAGGAACTTTCCGGACGAGCCGCGCGGGGCGCGGACGTCGTTGAGTTGGCGCAGGATGTCGCCGGTGGCCGCGTACTTGAACTCGCAGCCGGCCTCGACCAGCACCGGGGCGCAGGCGGCGAGGACCCGTTCGGCAGAGTGGACGGTGGCCGAGACGTGCAGTTTCCAGCCCTGGAGGCGGGACATCGTCGCGGCCGGCCGGACGTGGGTCCACGGTCGCCGGGACTCCGTCCGCCAGCCGTCGGCGGTCAGCCGGGCGGCCACCGACGGCGGCAGTCGGTAGGCATTGTCTCCGCCTTCTCTTCCACGCCCAGCAGACATGCGGAAATCACCTGTCCAATGCAGGTAGGAGCCCGGGTGTCGGGGTGCCGCAGAGGTGTGAGGCACGCTCGTAGGGACACCTTATCCAGCGACGAACGGCAATGAAACAAGCAAAAAATTCAATTGCTTGGTGTGTCCCTCTTTGTCGGGGAGGGGGTGATTCCCGGAGTGCGGTGAACAACATCGGAGAAACAAGCCTGTAATGTGTATCAAACGAGCTCGATCGTCCTCTGCCCGTCCGCCGGACGGCCCCCGCGCCGCGTCGCGGTCCGACGCCGTTCAATCGACCACCGACGTCGCCTGACCTCCTGGCTCATGGGAATCCCCACCGAACCGATCGGCGGCATGCCCCGTTCGCCGGAGCTCCTTGCCGGCCTCCGGTCGACGGCCTGGACACCTCGCCCCCGACGGGGTCCTCATCCCGTTCGCCGGCGGGCACGTCCGGCAGCCTCCCCGCCTGACCGGTGTCACCGTCGGTGTCACCGACCCGATCGACCCCGTCGTGGAGACCCCCGAGCAGGTCCGGGACCGGGTCCTGCGCGCCGCCGAGCACCTGCCGCCGGACCGCCTCGGCGCCTGCGACGACTGCGGCCCCGCGCCGTTCGGCGACGACGTGGCGACCTCCCGGGAGGCCGCCTGGGCCACGGTGCGCGCCCGCATCGAGGGCACCGCGCTCGCCGCCCGCGCAGTCGGGCGTCGCAGCCGTCGCTGCGGCGACCACGCTGACCAGGCAGAGCAGCGTCGGTGCCCGCCAGGAGCGAGCGGACCCGGGCCGGTCAGGCCGTACCCGACGCAGGTGTCCGTGCGGCGGCCCGGGTGCGTTGCGTCAGCACGACACAGGCCAGCACCAGCAGCGCCGTCGCGACCGAGGCCGGGGCGACGGTCTCGCCGAGCAGCAGCGCCGACCAGAGCAGGGTCAGCACCGGCTGGGCGAGCTGCACCTGACCGGTCCGCGCGACACCGCCCCGGGCCAGGCCCGCATACCAGGCGAAGAAGCCCAGGAACATGGAGACCACGGTGAGGTAACCGAACGCCGACCAGGTCACGGCGTCGGCGCGCGGGCTGGTGGCGACCGTGGCGACGACGGTGACGGGCCCGGTGACGGGCAGCGCGAGCAGCAACGCCCAGCAGATCGTGCGCGCCCCGCCCAGGTCCCGGGCGAGCGCACCCCCCTCGGCGTACCCCAGACCGCAGAGCACCACCGCCGCGAGCAGGAACAGGTCGGGCAGTGCCAGCGCGCCGTGTACCGCGCCGCTGGCGCCGAGGAAGGCGAGTACCGCCACCAGCCCACCGGCGCTCGCGACCCAGAACAGCAACGGTGGCCGCTCGGCGGCCCGCAGCACCGCGCAGACGGCGGTCACGGCGGGCAGCAGGGCGATGACGACCGCGCCGTGCGCGGCGGTCTGGGTGAGCAGCGCCAGCGAGGTGAACAGCGGGAAGCCGACGACGACGCCCAGGGCGACGACCGACAGCCGTCGCCACTGGTCGCGGGTGGGCCGGGGCGCGCCGGTGAGGCGCAGGTACGCCCAGGCCAGCAGCGCCGCGCCGACGGCCCGGCCGAACGCGACGAACCACGGGTCGAGCTGCTGCACGGCGACGCGGGTGGCCGGCAGGGAGGCGCTGAAGGCGAGCACACCGAGCGCGCCGAGCGCGAGGCCGGTCACCCGATCCGCTGTCACCGTGGGGCGGGCGATAACGCTACTATTACCTGTCATGAATGACGGTAACGCAGCCGACCGCGTTATCCAACACCTGCGTGGCCTCGTGGCCGGCGCGGCTCCCGGCTCGCGGCTGCCCTCGGTCCGCGAGCTGACCGCCCGGCACCAGGCCTCACCGGTCACCGTCGCCGAGGCGATCCGGCACCTGGTGGCCCAGGGGTTGGTCGAGACGCGATCCGGCAGGGGCACCTTCGTGGCCACCGCGCCGGGCGAGCGACCCGCCGCCGACCTGTCCTGGCAGACGGTCGCGCTCGGTCCCCGCCGGCCCGGCGAGGAGGAGATGCGGGCACTGCTGGCGCTCCCGCCCGCCGGCGCGATCCCGCTCTCCGGCGGCTACCTGGACGCGGACCTCCAGCCGGCCGCCGCGCTCGCCGCCGCGCTCACCCGCGCCGCCCGGCAGCCCGCCTCCTGGCAGCGCGGCCCGGCCGAGGGCCGTGAGGACCTGCGCGCCTGGTTCGCCCGGGAGTCCGGGGCCGGGCTGCGCACCGACGACCTGGTGATCTGCCCCGGCGGGCAGTCCGCGTTGTCGACGGCGCTGCGGGCGCTCGGCGCCCCCGGCGACACCCTGCTCGTCGAGTCACCGACCTACCTGGGCGCGCTGGCCGCCGCCCGGGCCGCCGGACTGCGGGTGGTGCCCGTCCCCGCCGACGCCGACGGCGTCCGGCCCGACCACCTCGCCGACGCGTTCGCCCGGACCGGCTCCCGGCTGTTCTACTGCCAGCCGCTGCACGCCAACCCGCACGGCGCGACCCTGGCCGTCCACCGCCGGCGCCCGGTCGCCGAGGCCGTCCGCGCCGCCGGGGCGTTCCTGATCGAGGACGACTACGCCCGCGACCTCACCCTCGACGGGGACGCCCCGCCACCCCTGGCCGCCGACGACCCCGACGGGCACGTCGTCTACCTGCGCTCCCTGACCAAGTCGGCCGCTCCCGGGCTGCGCGTCGCCGCGATCGGCGCCCGTGGCCCGGCCGGTGCCCGGCTGCGCGGGGCCCGGCTGCTCGACGACTTCTTCGTCTCCGGCCCCCTGCAACAGGCCACCCTCGACATCGTCACCGCCCCGGCCTGGGCCCGCCACCTCCGCGCCCTGCGCGTCGCGTTGCGGGCCCGCCGCGCCGCGCTGTCCGCCGCGCTCGGCCGGCATCTGCCGGACCTCGGCCAGCAGCCGGTGCCGCGCGGCGGCCTGCACCTCTGGGTCCGTCTGCCCGAGGGCACCGACGACGTCGCGCTGTCGGCCGCCGCGGCCACCGAAGGCGTCATCGTCTTCCCCGGCCGCCCCTGGTACGCCGCCGAGCCCCCCGCCCCCCACCTGCGTCTCACGTACGCCGCGGCTCCGGTCGAGCTGATGGACGAGGCCGTCCGCCGCCTGGCCCGGGCGCTGCGCGCGGCGTCGACCGCCTAGCCGACGGTCGACCCGCCCCGCGCCTCGGGCCCGACGCGCCGATGGGCGGGGGGTACCGGGGTCAGCGGTGCCAGGCGGACCAGAGCGTCGCGTAGGTGCCGCCGGCGGCGACGAGCTCCTCCGGGCTGCCCAGTTCGACGATCCGGCCGTGCGCCATCACGGCGATCCGGTCACAGGCCTGCGCCTGGGTGAGCCGGTGGGCCACGACGATCGCCGTCCGCCCCCGGACGAGGGCGGCGCTGGCCAGTTCGAGCTGCCGGGCGCCCGCGCTGCCCGCCTCGGCGGTCGCCTCGTCGAGGACGACGATCGGCGGGTCGAGCAGGGCGATCCGGGCCAGCGCGACCTGTTGCGCCTGGCTCGGAGTGAGGTGGTGCTCGCCGTCGCCGACCACGGTCTGGAGCCCGTCGGGGAGCGCGGCGACCCAGGTGTCGGCCCCGACCAGCGCCAACGCGGCGTGCAACTGCGCGTCGTCGGCGTGCGGGGCGGCCAGCCGCAGGTCGTCGGCGAGCGTCCCGGCGAAGACGTGGACCTCCTGGGTGACCACGCCGACGAGGCGGCGCAACTCGTCCGGGTGCAGGTCGTCGATCGGCAGGTCACCCAGCCACACCTTGCCGCCGGTGGCGGGGAAGACCCCACCGAGGATGGCCGCGAGGGTCGTCTTGCCCGCCCCGCTCTCCCCGACGATCGCCAGCGACTCGCCCGGGGCGACCTCGATCGAGACGTCGTGCAGCACGGTCGGGCCGTCGGGGTACCGGTGCGACACCGACGTGGCGACGACCCCGGCCGGCGCCCGGGAGCCGGCCGGGTCGACCACCCGCGCCGCCGGCACGTCGAGCCCGGCGATGCCGACGAGCCGGGCGAGCGCCGCGCCCGCCGACTGGACGTCGTTGAACGAGATCAGCAGCATTCCGAGCGGGCCGAAGAGCCGGTGGAACAGCAGCGCGGCGGCCGTGACGTCGCCGACCGTGCTGACCTCCCCGCGCACCAGCAGGAACCCGGTGAGCAGCACGGCGGTGAGCCCGATCGCCTCGGCGTAGTTCATCATGTTCGCGAACCAGAGGAAGCCCCGGACGGCCCGCAGCCGGGCGACCACCGCACCGCGCGACGCCTCGTCGACCCGCCGGCCCTGCGGCTCCTGCATCCCGTAGGCGTGCACCGTCCGGGCACCGGTGAAGGTGGTGAGCAGGCTCTGCGTCCGGACCGCCGCGGCCTGACGCTCGGCGGCGTAGAGCCGGGCGGCCCGCGGCACGAACCGGCGCAGGCTCAGCACGTACACCGGGAAGACGACCAGGAACGCGGCGGCGATCCGCCAGTCGAGCGTCGCGAAGCCGGCGAAGGTGATCACGACGGTGACCAGCGAGGTGAAGACCCCGGCGGCCAACTGGACGGAGTCGGTGACCTGCTCCACGTCCTCGGTGACCCGGGAGGCCACGTCGCCGGAGCCGACGGCCTCCAGCCGCGCCGCGTCCATCCGCAGCGCGTGGTCGAGCACCTGCTCGCGTAGGTCGGCGCAGGCCCGCGTACCCCACTCGGTGACCAGCCACCGGGACACCCCGGTCAGCGCCGCGGCGGCGAGGCCGGCGGCGAGGATCCACCCCGAGATCAGCAGCAGCGACCGGACGGTGCCGCCGGCGACCACCAGGTCGACCAGCCGGCCGAGCAGGATCGGCACCACGACGGCGGCGCCGCTGGCCGCGGTCGCCGTGGCGGCCGACGTCCAGGCGAGCACCGGATGGCGGCGCAGCGCCCGCCAGAAGGCGGCGGCGGTCACCCGGCCGGTCGCGACGGGCAGGATCGTGGGGACCGGGCCGGTCATCGCAGCACCACCTCGGCGTACGGGGGCCGCGCGAGCAGGTCGCGGTGGCGTCCGACGGCCGCGACCCGCCCGCCGTGGACGAACACCACCCGGTCGCAGCGGTCGAGCAGCGGCGCGCTGGTGGTGACCAGCACCGTCGCCTGCCCGTCGCGGTACGCGCGCACCCCGTCGGCGATGGCGTGCTCGGTGACCGCGTCGACGGCTGTCGTCGGGTCGCGCAGCACGGTGACCGGACGGTCGGCGAGCAGCGCCCGGGCCAGGGCGAGCCGCTGCCGCTGGCCACCGGAGAGGTTGAGCCCGTGGTCGAGCAGTTCCCGGTCCAGGCCCGTGCCGCCGTCGGTGCGCAGGTCGCTGGCGGACGCCGCCGCCAGGGCCCGGTCCACCGTCGCCTCGTCGTGGTCGGCGCCGGTGTGCAGCGCCTCGCGGATCGAGGACCCGAACAGGTCGACCGCGTGCGGCTCGACGAGCACGACCCGGCGCAGCGAGGTGATGTCGAGGTCCCGCACCGGCGTGCCGGCCAGGGTGACCTCCCCCCGTTCCGGCGGACGGGCGCCCGTGAGCAGGTCGGTGACGGCGTCCGCGGTCGCGGTCTCCCCGGTGACGACCCCGAGCAGCTCACCGGGCTCGACGGCGAGGCTGACGCCGTCCAGGCCCGGTGCGTGGACGTCGTCGAGGACCAGGGTGCCCGGCTGCGCCGTCCGGGTACCGGACGAGACGCGCTCCGGCGCGTCGAGGACCTCGGCGACCCGGGCGGCGCTGGCCCGCGCGGTGGCCAGCTTGAAGACGCAGTCGGCGAGGTTGAGCACCGGGTCGGTGATGAACGCCGCCAGCCCGACGATGGTGATCAGTTCCCCGAACGTGATGCGTCCCTGGAGCGCGAACCAGCCCGCCAACGCGGCGACGACAGTGATCAGCAGACCGGTGGTGAACGTCGACGCGCCGACGAACACGGCTCCGGCCTTGACCGCCCCGATGTTGGCACGCAGCGAGGTGCGGCTGGCGGACCGGTACCGACGCGCGGCCTCGTCGACGCCGCCGAAGCCCCGCAGCGGCCGGAGCCCGTGCAGCAGATCCGCCGCCGTCGCGGCGGCCCGACCGATGGCCTGCTGCTGCGCCGCCGTGTGGCGGCCCACGAGCGGCCCGAGCGCGTTGAGCCCGAGCACCAGCACCGGGATGCCCACCACCAGGCCGAGGCCGAGGGACCAGTCGATCCGCAGCAGCACGACCGTCGCGACCGTCAGACCCAGCAGCGCGGACACGACGCGGCTGCCCAGTTCGAGCAGCTCGGCGGAGGCCTCGGTGTCGGAGGTGGCGATCGAGAGCAGTTCCCCGCTCTGGCGGCGGGTGCGGATGCCCTGCCCGGCGACGACCCGCCGGACCACCCGCATCCGCAGGGCGTGCGACTCCTCCACCATCGCCTTGGACAGGAACCAGAACCCCGACCGCCAGCCCATGGTGAGCGCGGTGAACAGCCCGAAGATCCCCAGGACCGACCAGAGCATCGCGGTGGTCGACCCGGTGCCGACCGCCTGGTCGATGACCAGCCCGATCGCCACCGGGACGAGCGCCTCGCAGACCTGGTGCAGGGACCAGAAGGCGGCGCACAGGGCGGTGTCGCGCCGCTGGCGCCAGAACATTCCACGGATCAGCCGACCGGCCGGTGACACGGCGCGCATCCTCACACCGCCGGTCGCCGGCGCGGGTGCGTGGCGACCACCCCGAGCGATCGTTGGTCGGCCCGGCTGGCTCGCGCCGTGGTCTGTGTCATCCCCGCCCCACTCTCAACAAGTTAGGATAGGCTAACTTGTTGGCCTGCTCGGGTGTGAGCTGGGGAACGAGCGGCGACGGGTGCGGGCGGGCCGCTGTCCGACCGGTGGGGCCGGAAGGGTGGTCCCGGCCTGGTCGTCAGCCGAAGGTGACCGTCCAGTTCTCGCCGTCGAAGACCGCCGTCGCGTCGGTCTCGCCGTCGGGGTACTGGAGTTGGTACGGCTCGGTCAGGATGTCCTCGGTGACGACCGTGCCGGCCTTGTAACTGCCGAACGCCAGCCAGTAGGTCGGGGTGAGCAGGAACTGCGCGCCGGCCTTGGGCTGGGTCGGCACCACGAACGTGCCCGCGCCGGACATCCCGATCCCGACGCTGCCCTGGGTGGCCAGTCCGGGGCCGGGCACCGTCTCGTCCTCGGTGATGAGCAGTGACCCGGGGGCGGCGCCCGAGGTCGGCGTCCCGAACTCGAAACCGTCGTCGATGTACGAGAGGGTGACCATGTTCTGGTTCTGGAGGTCGGCGGGGATGATCTGGCCCGCCTCGTAGTCGACGCCGGGCTTGAGCGTTCCGGTCTGACCCCAGACGAAGTTGTAGTCGATCGTCCATTTGAAGGTGATGCTGGTGCCGGCGTGGCACATCTTCGACAGCCAGGCCAACGAGTACATGTCCGCCGGCTGGCTGGGCTGCTGCTGGAAGACGATCGCGTTCTCGTCGTCGATTTTGGAATTGTTGACGATCATGACGCTGTACGGCGTGCCGGTGAGCGCGGCCCGCCTCCGGCCTGGCGTGGCCGTGCCTGCCGGGCCGGCTGACGCGGGTGTCGCCGCGCTGCCCAGCACGGCTGCGCCGAGCGTCAGGCCCAGGGCGGTGAGGCCCTGCCGGCGGCTCATTGACACGTCTTTGCCCATGCGTTTCTCCTGTAGAATCCGGGCACCGGAGGGTGCGTTGCAAACGCAGTCGATGTTTTCGCCGGAGGAGTCGTGAACAATGCGGTGACGATGCGTGAAATGCTAGTGCCGATTCGTTGATGATCGCAAGCTCGCGTACCGGGCTTCCGGTTGTCCGCCCAGAGGGAGATAGCGCGCCAATTTCATTGGCGCTGATGAATGTATGCAAATGGGTGTATTGGCGTCCGGCGCGCCGCGCCGCCGGGTGTGGCGGAGACGTCGGCCCGCCGTTCCCCGCCACCGGCGCGTCGCCCCGCGGTGACGGCGGTCCGGCCGCGTCGCTACCCTGCGGCGATGACGGTTGGCGGGGACGGGGAACGGCTGGCGGCGTCACTGGCCGACCGTCTCGACGCGCTCGCCTTCACCGATTTGACCACCGACCAGGTCACCGCCCGGCTGATCGACGCGGTGGTCGGCTGGGCGGGGGAGCGTGGCTGGCGGGTCTACCGGCGGGCGCCCAGCGTGGTGCCGCTGCCCCCGCCGATGGCCGGGCAGCAGTCGGTGCTCGACGTGGCCTGCGCCCGTCCGGACGGGCCGCCCGTCGTCGTCGAGGTCGACCACGGCAGCCGGCGGCGTACCTGGGAGAAGCTGCTCGCCGAGGCGGACGCGGGGCGGATCCCGCTCTGGGTGCGCTGGGGCGCGGGCCGGTTCACCGCGCCACCTCCGCCGATCCGGATGGTGACCTGCGAAGTCGACCGGCGGCCGGATCCCACCGGCCGGGGTCGGGTGCACAGCCGCTCGCCGCTGGCCGGCATGCCGCCACCGGCGCACTCCGCCGGGCGGGTCGGGGCGGCCACCGCCGTCGAACTGCCGCTGCCGCCGGCCGGGTCACCCGACGTCGGCCGCTGACAGGGCCGTACCGGCCCTCGGCGATGATCCTGATGAGGGCGCGGCGCTCACGGGCGCTACCCCGCGCCGCCGTGGCCCCTCCCGACCCGGCCCGTCTCGTACGCCCACATGGCGATCTCCACCCGGTTGCGGGCGGCCAGCTTGGCCATCAGGCTCGCGACGTGGGTCTTCACGGTGCTGAGGCTGATGTGCAGCTCGCGGGCGATCTCGGTGTTGGTCCGACCGCCCGCCACGGCGGCGAGCACCTCCTCCTCCCGGCCGGTGAGCGCGTCGACCGGCTGCCTCGGGGGAGCGCCCGGCCCCAGCTCGGCGAACGCCGTGAGCAGCCGGGTGGTGATGTTCGGCGCGATGAGGGCGTCGCCAGCGGCGGCGGCGCGGACGGCCTGGGTGAGCAGGGCCGTACCGGAGCCCTTGAGCAGGAACCCGCGTGCTCCGGCGCGCAGCGCGGCGTAGACGTACTCGTCGAGGTCGAACGTGGTGATGACGACCACGGCGAGGGGATCGGCGACGGCCGGCCCGGCGAGGTGCCGGGTGGCGTCGATGCCGTTCATCCCGGGCATCCGGATGTCGAACAGGCACACGTCCGGGCGCAGCCGGCGGGCCAGTTCGACGGCCCGGTGGCCGTCGCCGGCCTCGCCCACGACCTCGATGTCCGGCTGGGCGTCGAGGATCATCGTCAGTCCGGTACGGACGATCTCCTGGTCGTCGGCGACGACCACCCGGATGAGCGGGCCGCCGGTCATCCGGCGGTTCCGGTCCGGGGCAGCGCCACGGCCACGGTCCACCCCCGGTCGGGGTCGGGACCGGCCTCGCAGGTGCCGCCGAGCAGCCCCGCCCGCTCCGTCATCCCGACGATGCCGAAGCCGCCGGGACCGGCGGGGCGGGCCGACCGGGTGTCGCCGTCGTCGCTGACCCGCAGGCGGACCGCCCCGGCGTCGGCGGCGACCCGGACCTCGATGCGGGTCGCGTGCCGGGCGTGCCGTCGCGCGTTGGTCACCGACTCCTGGGCGAGCCGGTAGATCGCGGACCCGACGGTCGACGGGACGTCGTCGAGGTCGCCGAGCAGTTCCACGTCGACCACCGGCCCGGGCGGTGACCGGTCCGCCAGCCCGACGAGGTCCGGGATCCCCGGGCTGGGGGCCAGGTCCACCGGGTGGCTCCGGCGCAGGGTGTGCACCATCGCGCGCATCTCGGCCAGGGCGCGCGTCGCCTCGGCCTCGATCACCCGAAGCGCGTCCACCGCGGCCTCCGGCCGGGTCTGCGCCACCGCGATGCCCGCCTGGGCGCGGATCGCCATCGCCGAGACGTGGTGGGCCACCGTGTCGTGCAGGTCGCGGGCGAGCCGCTCCCGCTCGCGCAGCTTGGCCTGGTCGAGGCCGCGGGCCCACAGGCCCGCCCGGTACCGGAACGCGGTGGCGAGGGCGAACACCGCGACCATCACCACCGTCCCGAGGACGGCGTCGGCGGGACTGAGCTGCCCCAGCGCCACCGACAGGCCCATCTCGGCGAGGATGAGCGCCGCGCCGGCCACCGCCTCCCGCCCGGAGCCCCAGCGGACCAGCGCGTAGGGCAGGAGTAACAGGTACACCATGGTGGCCAGGTCCGGCTCGTGCCCGATCAGCAGCGGGGTGACGCCGGTGGTGGTGAACGCGACCGCGACCATCAGCAGCGGTCTGCTCCGGCGCCACCACACCGTGGGTACCAGCGCCAGCGCGACGAACACCGCGAAGGCCCGTGCCGGCACCTCGGGCCGGAGCAACCCTTCGAGGAGCACCAGCGCGACGAGTACGCCCACCAGCGCCCGGTCGCGCCACACCCGCCCCGGCGGGTCGGGGGCCCGGGGCTCGACCCACACGGAGCGGACAAGCTCGCGCACGCATCCGATGGTACGCAGCGGACCCGGCCACCGGACCGGCCCAAAGTACGGCTCCGACCCCCGCCCACCGACCGGGTCGGCGGCGGCCGTTGCGCCGATGAGTTCCGTCACGCCCGGCGCGAGGATCGAGGCGTCACGACGGACCGAGTGCGCATCGGGAAGGGGCACCCGTGAAGTCCACCACCGCGTCGGACTGGCTCATCCCCGCCGGCCTGCTCGTGCTCAGCGCCGTACCGGTGGTCGCCGGCAGCCTCCGCCTGGCCGAACTCGCCGGCGGTGGGCCGGTGCTGCCCGACGGCGAGCGGATCGGCTCGGCACCCGTACCCGTGGCGGTGCACATCGTCGGCGTCACGGTCTTCAGCGTGCTCGGCGCCTTCCAGTTCGCGCCCCGCGTGCGCCGCCGCCACCGGGGCTGGCACCGCGCGGCGGGCCGGGTCCTGATCCCGTGCGGGCTGGTCGCCGCGCTCAGCGGGGTGTGGCTGGCCGTGTTCCTGCCCCGGTCGGCTGTCGACAGTGACGCGCTGGTGGTGCTCCGGGTGGTGGTGGGCGTGGCCATGGCGACAGCCCTCCTCCTCGGCTTCGTCGCGGTGCGGCGGCGCGACATCGCCCGGCACCGCGCGTGGCTGATCCGTGGCTACGCGATCGGCCTGGGCGCCGGCACCCAGGTCGTCACCCAGGCCGTCTGGGTGGGCGCGGTCGACCCGCTCACGGCGTCCGGCAAGACCGGCGCCCTGGCCGCAGCCTGGCTGATCAACGTGCTCGTGGCGGAGTGGATCGTCCGGCGGCCGGCCGGTGCGGCCCGGCGCGTGGCCGGCGCGCGTGGCGTACCGGTCGGCTGACCCGCCGTCACCGCCCGTGCTGGACCAGGGAGTCCCGGGTGGTCAGCAGCTGCCACGCCATCGCGGGCGGGGTGTCGCCCAGCGCCAGACGCGCCACCAGGGTGGTGCCGTCGACCCGGATCTCGGCGGCGGTCAGCAGCTCGGACCAGGGCTGGCGGGTCGCCAGCGAGCGCCCCTGCGCGAGGTGGGTCCGCAGCGCGGTGGCGTTGGCCTCGGCCGTGGCGGCGTCGGCGTGCGCGTAGGCGAGCACCAGGAACGGCTGGCCGTCGAGGACCAGTCCGGTGGCGACCCCACCGAAGGGCCGCAGGGGAGAGGCGTCCGGCCCGACCTGGTAGCGGCCCCGGGCGCTCAGCATCGTCGCGTACGCCCCCTCGGTGGTCATCGCCTGGGCCAGCGCCCGCAGCTCGGGGACGTCCGCGAGCGTGCCGCCGCCCGCCCCGACCGCCGCGTCGACCTGCCCGGCGGAGGGGGAGACGACCAACCGGCCCGAGTCCAGGGCCACGGTCAGCGGCTGGCCCAGCGGCCGGGCGACGGTACGCTCCTTCAGGTTGGCGGACAGGTCCTCGCCGGCGCCGACCCGCCACCGCCCGTCGGCGGGGGCTCCCATGGCGGCGGTCAGGCGTTGTTCGGTGAACGTGCCACCGAGCACGGTCAGCGTGGCCGGCGGCGTCGGGTACTCCACGAACCAGCGCACGTCCAGCACCGACCAGCCCAGCTCCGCGTCGAACTCCCCGGCCCGGCTGAGCCCCGCGGGCCCGATCCGCTCCGGCAGGGGCGTCACGACCGGTGGGGCGGCTTCACCGGGCGTCCTGACCCCCTGCAACGCCTTGAGGTAGGCGGTGACCGCGTCCTGGTCGGTGACGTCGCCCGGCGGGCTCACCCCGGCCGCCTTCGCCGCCGCGTCGACGTCGGCGACGGTGACCAGGATGCCGCCGTCACCGTCGGCGAGCGAGCCGGGCAGCAGGGCGAGCCGGTCGACGAACGAGCCACCGACCGGACGGGGGGCGTCGTTCCCGGCCCCGCCGCCACCCCCGTCGTCGCCACCGCAACCGGCGGCGGCCAGCCCGAGGATCAGCAGGATCGCGGTCGTCACACGTCGTCGCCCCATGCCGCGCACGATAGTCGTGTGGATCAAGGCACGGGCCGTGGGCCGGCGGCGTCGACCACAGCGGACGCCCTCGGCCGCGACCGACCGCCCCGAGATCAGTTCACCACGGAAAGGTGGGACCGATGACCACGCGAACCGAGGCGCCGACCCTGGCGGAGGACCTCCTGCTCCTGCTGTTCCAGCCGAACTCCGGCGGCCGGGCGGGCACCGGGACCATCGCCGGCGAGAACACGCTCTTCCACACCCTGGCCGGCGCGGTGCTCGCGGATCTCGGGCTCGGCGACCACGTACGAACCGGTGCCGGTCGGGGCGGGTCGACGCGGGTGGAGGCCGTCGCGGATCACCCGCCGGCGGATGACATCCTGCGCTCGGCCTGGGACTACCTCCTCGCCAAGCCCCGAGGCGTCCAGACGGTGCTCGCGGCGATCGGACCGACGCTGCGGAGCCCGCTGCTGGACAGGCTCGTCGAGCGCGGCGACATCCGCCGGGAAGCCCGCACGGCGCTCGGTCTGTTCCGGACGACCGTCCTCGGGGACGGCGGAAACGGGCGTCGAGCCCGGCTGCTCGACGACGTCCGCGACGTGCTCGTCGAGGGGGCCGAGCGGCAGCCCCGGGTCGCCGCGCTCGTGGGACTGCTGTCGGGCAGCGGCACGCTGCCCCAGTTCCACCGCGAGATCCCCTGGACCGCGCCGGTGATCGCCCGCGCCAAGGAACTCGAGCAGGGCAACTGGGGGGCCGGCGCCGCCGCCGAAGCGGTCACCCGCACCGTCACCGCGACCATCGTCAACACCGTCGTCGCGGCGTCCGTCCTGCCGCCCCGCACCTGAGACAGCGGCACGCTCCGCTGCCACCGCTCAGCCGGCGTCGGCCCCCTCGCGCAGGTAGGCCGGCGGGACAGCCTCGGTCAACCAGACCCCGTTGTCGCTGCGGTAGAAGAGGTGACCGTCGCCGGCCATCGCCTCGGCGTCGACGGTGAGCACGACCACCCGTCCGCCCCGTCGGGCACCGACCCGTCGGGCGGTCTCCGTGTCGGCGCTGAGGTGCACGTGATGCCGGCCGGCGCGGTGCAGCCCGGTCGCCCGGATCGACGGCCACGCGGCGGCGCCCGTGCCGTGGTACAGCCGGGCCGGGGGCGGCAGCGGCGACAGGCCGAGGTCGACGGGGACGGAGTGGCCCTGGCTGGCCCGGATCCACTCGACGCCGTCGGCGTCACGGCGGACGGCGTACCGCTGTTTGTTGTTGCCGGCGACCACCGCGTCGAGGTCGGCGCGGGGGATCCGCAGCGCGGTGAGGAAGGCGTCGAGCCGGACCCAGCCGGCCGCGTCGAGGCGGAGGCCGACCCGCTCGGGGTCGTGCCGGAGCACCTTGGACATGCGTTTGCTCAGGCTGACGAGTTGCTTGTGTTCCACTGTGGGCATTGTGGCCGCCGCGCCGCCGCCCGGCCACCGATTAACCGGTGGCCGGGCGGGGACGGCGCGGCGTGCCGCCTCAGGTGGCCTCGGGGGCGGGGACCTCCCGCAGCACGCCGCCGTCGAGGCGCAGCCAGCGCTGCACGCCGATGTCGTCGAGGAAGCGTTCGTCGTGGCTGACCACCACGAAGGCCCCCCGGTAGGCGTCGAGCGCGCTCACCAGTTGCGCCACGCTGACCAGGTCGAGGTTGTTGGTGGGCTCGTCCAGCAGGAGCAGGTGGGGTGCGGGCTGGGCGGAGAGAACGCAGGCGAGGGTGGCGCGCAGCCGCTCACCGCCGGAGAGCACCCCGACCGGCAGGTGCGCGCGGGCCCCCCGGAACAGGAACCGGGCGAGCAGGTTCATCCGTTCGGCCTGCGGCCGGTCCGGCGCGGAGGCGGCGAGGTTCTCCGCGACCGTCCGGTCGAGGTCGAGCAGGTCCAACCGTTGCGACAGGTACGCGACCCGCCCGTCGGCGCGGCGTACCTGCCCGTCGTCGGGGTTCAGGTCGCCGTGCAGCAGGCGGAGCAGGGTGGACTTGCCCGCGCCGTTCGGGCCGGTCAGCGCGATCCGCTCCGGGCCCCGGACGCTCAGGTCGACGCCGTCGCCGGCGAAGACGTCGTGGTCGCCGTGGCGGATCCGGACCCGTTCGACGGTGACCACCGTCCGCCCGGCGGGGACGAGGGTGTCCGGCAGGTCGAGGGTGAGGACCTGGTCGTCGCGCAGCGCCCGGCTCGCCTCGTCGAGGCGGGTCTGGGCCTCGCTGACCCGGTTGGCGTGCGCCTGCTGCGCCCGGCCGGCGGACTCCTGGGCGCTGCGCTTGAGGCCACCGGCGACGATCCGGGCCAGGCCGGCGTTGCCGAGGTTACGGGCGGCGTTGCTGGCCCGGCGGTCGGCCCGTTCGCGGGCCTGCTGCATCTCCCGCTTCTCCCGCTTCACCTCCTGCTCGGCGCTGCGCACGGTCCGCTCCGCCGCCTCGCGGGCGGTCTTCGCGGCCTGCTCGTACGCGGTGAAGTTCCCGCCGAAGAGGCGGAGGCCGCCCCGGTCGAGTTCGGCGATGCGGTCCATCCGGTCCAGCAGCGCCCGGTCGTGGCTGACCAGCAGCAGGCAGCCGGGCCAGCTCTCCAGCACCGCGTACAGCCGGTGCCGGGCGTCGACGTCGAGGTTGTTGGTCGGCTCGTCCAGCAGCAGGACGTCCGGGCGCCGGAGCAGTTGCGCGGCCAGCCCGAGCGCGACCACCTGGCCGCCGCTGAGGGTGTCCAGGCGACGGTCCAGCGCCACGTCCCCCAGGCCGAGCCGGTCGAGTTCGGCGTGGCTGCGTTCCTCGACGTCCCAGTCGTCCCCGACGGCGGTGAAGTGTTCCTCCGCCGGATCGCCCGCCTCGATGGCGCGCAGGGCGGTGATGGTGGCGTCGACGCCGAGCACCCGGGCGACGGTCAGGTCGCCGGCCAGCGGCAGGTCCTGCGGCAGGTAGCCGAGCACCCCGTCGACGTGCACGCTGCCGCCGGTCGGGGTGAGCTCGCCGGCGATCAGGCGCAGCAGGGTGGTCTTGCCGGCGCCGTTGGGGGCGACCAGGCCGGTCCGCCCGGCCGGCACGGTGCCGGTGAGGTCGTGGAGGACCGGCGTCTGGTCCGGCCAGGAGAAGGACAGATTCGTACAGACGATGCAGGTGTCGGACATGCGGGAGACATCCTCGGCAAAGGGGGCCGGGGCGCGACTGGCACCCGGTGGGAGAAAGGATCACGACGAGACAGGCCGCCCCGGCGGGCGGCGGGGCCGCTCACCCCGAGATGTCGTCGTCCCCCGTCTTCAGGGTGCTCTCCCTCAGTGCTCTGGCGCTCTGGTGTGCTCTGGCGCTCTGGTGCTTCGGTCCCTCAGCGCGTGGTCCGCGTCGCACGCGGCCACCAGCCTAGCAACTCCCCGGAGCCGTCGACACCGCATTCACCGGCGGGAGCGGGGGACGGGCCGGGCGGTGACGTACCGGGGCAGCCGGGCCACGGGCCCGGGGCACTCCTGCCGGCCCCGCCCGGCGGAGACCAGCAGGTCGGTCACCGCCGCCCCCGTGCCCGGCGCCGGTCTGGTCGGCGCGCCGGCCCGGCGTCCGGGGTCTTGTACGTGACCAGCGGCACCGTGGTGGCCACGGGGGTGGCCAGGCCGTGCTCGACGAGGTCGCCGATCACCTGCTCGATGCGCTTGTACGCGGTGGGCGCCTCCTCGAAGAGCAACTGACGGTCGCCGCACACCACCAGTGAACCCACCGGTGTCCGCCGCAGTTCCTCGACGGTGTGCTTGGCCCGGCCCCGGCGCAGCGCGTCGGCCCGGGACATCTTGCGGCCGGCACCGTGCGCCACGGAGTGGTTGGCCGCCGGGCCGGAGTGGGCGGCCACCAGGTACGACGGGGTGCCCCGGGTGCCGGCGACCAGCACGTCCCGGTCGTCGCCCGGCGCCGCTCCCTTGCGGTGCAGGTACCGGCCGTCGCGACGTTCGACCAGGTTGTGGCACTGGTCCACGATCGGCTCGGTGGGCTCGGCCCCGAGGGCGTGGGCGACCCGCGCGGCCAGCAGCCGCCGGTTGAGCGACCCCCACCGGACGGCCTCGTCGTGCCGCGCCAGGTACCCGGCCGGGTCGGGGGCCGGCCCGGCGCCGTGGACCTCGGTGTGCTCGCGCAGGATCCGCTCGCCCAATCCCCGGGACCCGCTGTGCACCACCAGCACGAGGTCGCCGGTGGCGATCCCGAGCCGGGTCGCGTGCGCCGGCTCGACGACGGACCCGATCCGGGCCAGCTCGACGAAGTGGTTGCCCCGCCCGACGGTGCCGAGGCCGTCGAGGTGGCCGGCGGGGACGTCACCGTCCAGCACGGACCAGGCCGGGTCGTCGGCGTCCCGGCCGGGGTGCAGCGCGCGGTCGAGGTCGGGGAACCGGGCGGCGAGCCGCTCCGGCACGGCCCGCTTGAGGGCGATCGGGAACACGGCGATGCCGCACCCGATGTCGGAGCCCACCAGGAACGGGTACAGCACGGTCGACGCCATGGCGGCACCGATCGGGGCGCCCTTGCCGGGATGCAGGTCCGGCATGCCGGCGACGTGGACCATGCCGGCGAGGGCGGCCACCTGTCGGCACTGCGCGACCGCGTCGGACTCGATCCAGCTCGTCGGGGCCGCGAAGACGGTGACGGTGGCGGGGGTGGACGGCGGCAGGGACTCCTGCCGCCCGTGGCGCAGGGACACGGACGCTCTCTTCCGTGGACAGGACAGGGGTGTACGGCGTCCCGGCGCGCATCGGCGCCGGGACCGACCGGGTCGTCACGGGTGCTGTCCGTCAGAACGTCATGGGCCCACCCTCCCGCGACGCCGGGGTGCCGGGCAACCGCATTTCGGCGGACCGGGCGGCGACTCAGTCGCCCAGGGCGAGGCAGACGTTCTCCTGCTCACCAACGCCGACGGCCAGCCGGCGGGTGCCGTCGGCGTCGATGGTGACGACGTGCAGGCCGTCGAGCAGGTAGTAGCCCCGGGGGTGGTGGTCGCCGGGCCGGAACCCGAAACCCGCCGGGCCGACGATGGTGTACCGCGACCAGGTGCCGTCGGGCCGGTAGTCGGCGGCACCCGACCCGCCCGCGTCCCGTCGCGCGGTCGCCGCGGTGTCGCCGTTGACGAAGTCGACGACCAGCGGGCCGGTGAACTCCTCCCGGCGGACCGTGCCGTCGGGGTGCCGGGCGACGACCCGCACCCGGACGTCCTGGGTGACCACGCGGACCTGGAGCGGGAAGGAGCAGTACCGACCCGCCGGGGCGCTCCACTCCGGCTGCACCCAGGTGCGCCACGGCTCCGGCCGGTAGCCGCCGAGCAGTGGGTGGCCGCCGGCCGGGCCGCCGTGCCCCGGCGCGCTGCCGGACGCGGTCAGTGGTGGGGCCGGTTCGGTCGCCCGAGCGAGGGCCGCCGTCCCGGTGAGTGTGACCAGCATGGCGGCCGTGACCAGCATGGTGGCCGTCAGCGCCGCTGTCGCCCGTCTGCGCATCGTCGTCTCCTCAGCACGATCGTCGATTAACCGGTGAGAGAAGGTTTACCGGTTAATCGGCGGCCGTCAAGGCATACTCGGCCCATGCACTGGGTCGAGGTGGACGGGTACCCGATGCCGGTCCTGCTCGCCGGGCACCCCGGGCTGGAACTCTGCAACACCTGGGCCGGCTGGGACGCGCCCCCGGAGCCGCACCGGGAGTGGCTGCGCGACTACCAGCGGCTGGCCGTCTGGGCCCGGCACGCCGGCCTGCTCGACGCCGTCGTGACCGACCGGCTCCGGGCGGCGGCCCGGGACCGGCCCGACGAGGCCGGGGAGGTCCTCGCCGCGACCCGGGAGCTGCGGGCGGCCCTGTACGCCGTCCTGCTCGACCCGGGCGCGGACGCCGCCTTCCGGGTCGTCGCGCGGTACGCCGAACGTGCCGCCGCCACCGCGCGGCTGCGGGCCGACGCGGCGGGCGTCGCCCGGTGGACGCTGCCTGCGGACGCGGGGCTGGCGCTGCCGCTGCTCGCCTGCGCCCGGGCCGCTGCCGACCTGCTCGGCACGCCCGACCGGGCCCGGGTGCGGGCCTGCCCCGGCGACGACTGTGGATGGCTCTTCCTCGACACCCGGGGCCGCCGCCGCTGGTGCAGCATGGCGGTCTGCGGCAACCGTGCCAAGGCCCGCGCCTACCTGACCCGCCACCGCTGACCGCCCTGCCCCCGGCCCGCCGCGCCGCTGGTCCCGGCTCCCGCCGGGCGGGCGGCCGCCGTGCCGGGCGGTCACCGGCCCGCCGCCCGTCGACCACCGGCCCGCCGCCGGGCACCGGCGGGCGATCGACGGCGATGGGTGGGCGCGTGTTGCCGCCGGGACACCACGGCGACCAGAATGCCGGTACGTGACCACGGACGGTGCCGGATCGCCGGGAGCGGGTGACCTCCGCCGGCCGGGTCGCGGAAACGGTGGTGGGGCGGCGCTGCGGCCGCGCCACCGGCACCGGCCCGTCCCCACCGGCCGACAGCCACGACCGGAGCCGGCCCGAGGACGGCGTCCCCCCGACACGGAGAGCGCGGACATGACCCACGACCTGCCCTATCTCGACCCGACCCGTCCCGTCGCGGAGCGGGTCGCCGACCTGCTGGCCCGCATGACCCCGGCGGAGAAGGTCGGGCAGATGATGCAGCTCGACGCCGGCGGTGACCTGGCCGACCACATCCTGGCCACGCACGTCGGCTCCATCCTGCACACCTCCCCGGACGGCCTGCGCGAGGCCCACGACCTGACCGCCCGGACGAGGCTGCGGATCCCGCTGCTGGTGGGCGAGGACTGCATCCACGGGCACTCGTTCTTCCGGGGCGCGACGATCTTCCCGACCCAGCTCGGCATGGCTGCCACCTGGTCACCGGGCCTGGTCGAACGGGTCGCCCGGGTCACCGCGGTCGAGGTCTCCACCACCGGCGTGCACTGGACCTTCTCCCCGGTGCTGTGCATCGCCCGGGACCTGCGCTGGGGCCGGGTCGACGAGACGTTCGGCGAGGACCCCTTCCTGATCGGTGAGTACGCCTCCGCCATGGTGCGGGGCTACCAGAGCGAGGGCCTGACCGACCCGACGGCGATCCTGGCCACCGCCAAGCACTTCGCCGGCTACTCGGAGACCCAGGGCGGGCGCGACGCGAGCGAGGCGGACATCTCCCGGCGCAAGCTGCGCGCCTGGTTCCTGCCGCCGTTCGAGCGGGTGGCCCGGGAGGGCTGCCGGACCTTCATGCTCGGGTACCAGACCATCGACGGGGTGCCGATCACGGTCAACGACTGGCTGCTCGACGGCGTCCTGCGCGGCGAGTGGGGCTACACCGGCATGCTCGTCACCGACTGGGACAACGTCGGCCGGATGGTCTGGGAGCAGCAGGTCCAGCCGGACCACGCGCACGCCGCCGCGGCGGCCGTCCGGGCCGGCAACAACATGGTCATGACCACGCCGCAGTTCTTCCAGGGCGCGCTGGACGCGATCGACAAGGGCCTGCTCGCCGAGTCCGACCTCGACCCGGCCGTCGCCCGCATCCTCACCCTCAAGTTCGAGCTGGGCCTCTTCGAGGACCCCCGCCGCCCGGACGTCGAACGGCAGCGGGCGGTGATCGGCCACCCCACGCACACCGCGCTCAACCTGGAGGTCACCCGGCGCTCCCTGGTGCTGCTGCGCAACGACGGCGTCCTGCCGTTCGCGGGCGGGTTGACCGCCGACGAGACCGGCCGGGCCCGTGGCGGGGACGGCACCGCGCGTACCGTCGCCGTCGTCGGGCCCCTCGCCGACGACGCGCAGACCCAGCTCGGCGACTGGGCGGGCTCCTCCGGGCAGGCGCCCTGGCTCGCCGACGGCCAGCCCCGCGACCTGATCACGACGGTGCTCGACGGGCTGCGCGCGGTCACCCCGCCGGAGTGGACCGTGACGTACGCCCGGGGCGCCGACATCCTCACCCTGGACACCGACCCGGAGGGCGCGTTCTTCCCCGACGGCCAACCCCGCCCGCAGGTGGTCGTACCGTGCCCACCGGACCAGGCGATGATCGCGGAGGCCGTCGCGGCGGCCGAGGCGGCCGACTACGTGGTGGCGGTCGTCGGCGACCGCATCGAGCTGGTCGGTGAGGGCAAGTCCACCGCCACGCTCGACCTCGTCGGCGGCCAGGTCGCGCTGCTGGACGCCCTCGCGGCCACCGGCACCCCGCTGGTCGTCGTGCTGCTCGCCTCCAAGCCGTTGGTCCTGCCGGACTCGGCGCTGACCGCCGCCGCCCTGCTCTGGGTGGCGAACCCGGGCATGCAGGGCGGCCGGGCCGTCGCCGAACTCCTCCTCGGCCTCGTCGAGCCCAGCGGCCGGCTGCCCATCTCCTTCGCCCGCCACGTCGGCCAGCAGCCGACCTACTACAACCAGATCCGTGGCCAGCACGGCACCCGCTACGCCGACCTGACCCAGAGCCCCGCCTTCGCCTTCGGCGAGGGCCTGTCGTACACCACGGTCGAGTACACCGACCTGCGGATCGACTCCGCCGAGCTGGGGCCGGCGGAGACCGTCCGCGCCGAGGTGACGGTCCACAACACCGGGTCGCGGCCGGTCCGCGAGACCGTCCAGGTGTACGTGAGTGACACGGTGACCTCCGCGAGCTGGGCGGAGAAGGAGCTCAAGGGCTTCCGCCAGGTCGACCTGACGCCGGGGGAGCGCAGCACGGTGCGGATCGGGATCCCGGTGGCCGACTGCACCGTCGTCGACGGCCGGGGCCGCCGGGTCGTCGAACCCGGCGACTTCGAACTGCTGGTCGGGCCGTCTTCCCGGGACGCGGCCCTGCTGCGGGCACCGTTCACCGTGATCCCGGCGCCGTGACCGGCGGCGCCCCACGGGGTGGGGCGCCGCCGCTGCGGGACGGACCTCACCGGCAGGGCGGCGGGCCGGCGGGAGCCTGCGGAGCGGGGCGGGCGGGCTCAGCCCCGGCAGAGCGGTACGTCGGGTTCGACGACGCTGCGGTTGACGATGTCCTTGCTGACGAAGGCGGCCTCCGCCGGGATGCTGACCTTCAGCACCTCTTCGATCGCCTCCGACAGGGTCCTGGACAGACTGATTCCCTCGCCGGCCCGGACGGTGAGCACGAGCGTGGACCCCCGGCACTTCGCCGCCGGCCCGGCCAGCGGCAGCCCCACCCGGCCCGCCGCCGAGCCGTTGGTCAGGCCGAGCGAGGCCACCACACCGACGAACGGCCCGGCGCCCGCGACCGGCAGGCCGAGCAGGAGGCCGAACCGGAACTCCGCGGCCACGACGATGCCCTCGACGCCGATCGACACGCCCCGCAGCGACTGCATGATGCTCTCCTGCACCGAGAAGGCGGGCGTCAGGACGGCGGAGCCGTCGTACCCGATCGGTCCGTCGAGCCCCCAGCGGCCGGTGGCGGAGATGTTGCCGTTCTTCGCGGTGAACGCCGTCTGCACGAGGAACGTGAAGGTCTGCTTGAGGGTCGCCGGGAGACCGCCGATGACGATGGGCTGCTTCACCTCGATCGGGAGTTCGATCTTCGCCTTCTTGTTGTCGCTCAGCCCGCCCTCGGCGCCCGCCGCGATGGTGACGGCCAGCGCCTCGATCCCGTCGACGCGGAACCTCGGGTGCGGGATCACGCCGTCGGTCACCCGGATGTCGCCCGACACCCGCAGGTCGCGGACGAGCAACCGGATGTCGAAGTCGACCTTGAGGCGGGACACGGCCGTGCCGTGCTGGGCGGTCAGGCCCAGCTTCCCGCTGTCCTTGTACGCGGTGACGGCCCAGTCGCCGATCTTCCGGTCGATACGCCTGGTCGCCGGGTCGGCCGCCGGACCCCGGGCGGGGGCGAGGACGATCGGCGGCGCGGCGAGCCGGAGATCGGGAAGCCCGATCGCGTTCGTGCCGACCCCGGTCGCCTGTCCGGCGTCGGGCACCGCCGGGGTGGCCCCGGCGGGGGTCTCCTCGACGGCCTCGCCGAGCAGGGACGGCAGCGCGCCGAAGGTCTGCGACTCCAGGTCGAGCGCCTGGTCGACGGCGAAGTGACCGTCCCGGACCACGTCGGTCAGGCGCACCGGGGCCAGCGTGACCGCCGCGTCGCCGCCCGAGCGGTCGACCCGTACCACCCGGCCGACCGCCTCGCTCGTGGCGAACATGATCGCGCCGGGGCGCAGGTCGTCCACGCCCCGCGCGTCGCCGTCGACGACGTACGTGAACCCGTCCGCACTGACCGAGCGGACGGCCCGGCTGCCCCCGTCGACGAGCACCACGTCCGGCTGGTACACCACCGAGTCGTCCGGCCTCGGGCCGAACCCGTACCGGTCGTCGCCGGCGGCGGAGCCGCCGAGGTCGATGGCGCCGCAGCCGGTGGACAGCACGACGAGGCAGGTCAGCGCCGTGACGCCGGCGAGCCGGCAGCGGGCCGGGCCGCCTGCGCCACCGGCTCGCCCGCGCCACACCGCAGGTCTGGTCATGCTCCGACGCTAGGGCGTCGCAGGTTGCGGCGAATCCGGTGTTCTCCTATGTATCGCCGCCGGCCGGGTCGTGCGCACCGTCGCCGGCCGGCTTGCGCCGACCGGACGGGCCCTCCGCACGGGCTCGGGCCGCCGCGTCGATCAGCCCCGCCAACCGCGCGGCCTCCGCCGGCGGCTTCACCTCACCGGTACCGAAGTAGGACGCGGGAGCGCCCGGCCGGTCGTCGAGGCGGCCGGGCGTCGTCCCGCCCCTTGTGCGGCGGGCGGGTCACGACCCGCTCGCCGCCGTCCTGGTGGGTCGTCACGGACCTGCCGGCGACCCCACAATGGATGGCCAGGCACCGGACAGCGAGCGGGGAGGGTGCAGTTGAGTCAGGCAAGCGAGCCGGGTCCGGCCGGACCGACATCGGCGGTGCCCCCACCGTCGCGCGCCACCCGGATCCGTCAGATCCGGCTGGTGGGACTGGTGGTCGTGCTGGCCGTCCTGGTGGCGGCCGTGATCCCGATCGTGGTCGCGGTCGGCCCACCGACCCGCGACGAACTGCTGGAAGAGGCCGGCCTGAAGGGTCGGCAGTACCTCCGCATCGGCGTGAAGGACGACCAGCCCGGCATCGCCCAGCAGTTCTCGAACAACGTGTGGAAGGGCTTCGACATCGAGATCGCCTACATGATCGCCGGCTATCTCGGCATCGACCGGTCCCGGGTGCGCTTCCTGCCGATCGAGAGCGAGGACCGGGCCCGCCGCCAGGCCCGCGAGGGCGACGGGTTCGTCACCGTCGACCTGGTGATCGCCTCCTACAGCATCACCCGCCAGCGGGAGGAGGAGGAAGGCGCCGTCTTCTCCGCCCCGTACCTCGCGACCGAGCAGTCGGTGGTGACGCTCAAGAGCGTCGAGGGACGGGACCAGGTGAGCAGCCTGGAGGACCTCGCCGGGCAGCGGGTCTGCACGCTCACCACCTCGACGTCCTCCCAGCGCTTGCGGGAGGCGGGCGCGACGCCGATCGGCCGGAACAAGATCAGCGAGTGCATCCAGATGCTGTACGACGGGCAGGCGTACGCGGTCACGACCGACGCGGCGATCCTCGCCGGCTTCGTCACCGGCGACCAGCCGGACGACGACGGCCAGCGCTTCACGGTCGGCCTCCGCAACGCCAAGCCGCTGCGGCACTGGGACATCGGCTCGTCCGCCCAGGAGATGTGGGGGGTCAACACCGGTTCCAACCAGGCGCTGCGGGATCTGGTCGACCTCGCGCTCTACGCCTCGGCCAAGGACGAGAAGGACACCGCCTGGGAGGACGCGTACGACGCCAACCTCCGGTGGCAGCAGCGCTACAACCTCCCGCAGTCGGTCGCGGAACAGCAGCAGCCCGAGCCGAGGAAGGTGGAGGTACGGCAGTGGCCGTGGGAGAGGATCGCGCTACCGGTCCCGGCGCACCCCGGATCGTCGCCAGACCGGGTCACCCGGGCCGGCCGCGTCGGATGGCGGGGGCGCGGCAGGCGCAGCAGTGGCTGCTGACCCTCCTGCCGGCGTTCCCCGTCCTGCTCCTGGTGCTGCGGCTGTGGCAGCTCAGCCGGCAGGACATGTCCACCATGCTGCTGCTGGTGCAGTACGTCACCCCCCTCGGCCTGCTCAGCGCCCTGTTGATCGCCCTGCTCTGGGCGCTCCCGCTCGCCGTGCTCACGTTCGGCGTGCTGGGGCGGCTGCTGCGGCTCAGCGCGCCGGACCGGTTCGAGCCGGAGCGGTCGCTGCTGGCCTCCTGGACGGCGCGTACCCCGGGCTGGGTGCTCACCGCCGGGGTCGCCCTGGGGGCGCTCACCTGGCAACTCCGGTTCCTGCCGACACTGCTGATGCTCGGGCTCTGGCTGCTCGCCCTGCGCACCCGCTACCTGTTCCCGGACCAGCCGACCCGGATCCTGTTGGTCAGCGTCGGGTTGCCGGTGGCGGCGGCGGTGCTCGCGTACGCCGTGCTCGGCCCGGCGATCTGGGCGGCGGCGCAGCGGGGTGAGGTGACCACGGCCGCCCTGCTGGCCGTGCCGCCCGCCGCGTCCGTGCTGCTCACCGGCCCGGTTCCGGCCCGCGCCGCCCCGACGCTGACCCACGGTCTGGCCTACACGGTCGCCGCCCTGCTCCCCCTGGTGATGGGGGCGGTCTTCCTCCGGGTGCCGGTGCTGCCGACGGCGGCGGTCGAGCTGGGCGCGGCGGAGCCGGCCGACGGTCCCCCGGACGACGGGGTGGAGCCGGCGTCGGCCGATCCGGCGGCCCCGGAGGTGCTGGTCGGTGCCCTCATCACGGTCACCGACACGTCGACGATCATGCTGGACGAGACCGGCGTGGTGCGGTTCCTGCCCAACGGCCGGGTCCGGTCGCAGGCGCTCTGCCCACAGGTCGCCGGCGTGCCGTACAGCGCGGTGGCGGTGCACGGCTGGCCGGTGGAGGCGACCGTCCTGGACTGGATGATGCCGCAACGACCCGTCGCCGACCCGGACGTACGCTGCGACGGCCGGGCCCCCACCGACGGGTGACGGCCCGGTTCACCGGCCGGGGGCGGTCAGCGGTGCCGCCGCGGTACCAGGACACCACCAGCACGCCGAGCACGACCAGGCCGAAGAGGGCGAGTTGCCCGACACCCAGCCGCTGGTCCAGGTACCGCCAGGAGGCGGCCCCGAGGTAGCCCACCAGGGCCACGCCGGTGGCCCAGAGCGTCCCCCCGACGAGGTTCGCCCAGGTGAACGACGTGCGGGGCATCCTGCTGGCCCCGGCGACCAGCGGCACCACCGTGCGTAGGACCGCCACCCACCTGCCCAGCAGGACGGCCAGCGCACCCCACCGGGTGAGCAGCCGCCGGGCCCGGCCCAGGTCGGCCCGGCGGCGCAGGAACCGTGGGCTGTGCGCCAGCGCCGCCGGCCCGAACCGCCGGCCCACCAGGTAGCCGACCTGGTCACCCAGGAACGCCCCGAGCGCCGCGGCGCCGATCACCGCCCCGAGCGGCAACCCACCCGCGTGGGCCGCCACCCCGCCGACCAGGACCGCCGCCTCGCCGGGCACCACCAGCCCCACCAGCGTCGAGGACTCCAGCGCGGGCAGCACGAGGGCCACGGTCAGCACCACGAGCGGCGGCAGGCCCGCGAGCAGGGTCAGCAGCCGGTCCACCCCGGGATTGTCGCCCGTGGGACGGGTGGCAGGTGGCGCATCCGGCCGGTGACCTCGCTGCCCCGGCGGGGCGGGCGGTGGTGGCGCGGGCGGTGACGGCGCGGCGGCCGGACCCGGCCCGGCTGTGCGGGATCGCCTCGGCGACCTCGCGGTCCCGGGTGACGAAGGTGTCGGCGTCCTGGCCGAAGCCGACGACGGGACAGGGCACCCGCAGGTCGGCGAGGGCGCCACGCACCCGCCCCGGACCCACACCGTTCGGGGTACTTCGCCGAACGCCGCCTGCGCCGCCGCGGTTCCTGCGATCGTCGGTGGTGCGGGCGTCGCGGTGGCAACGCGGAGGTGCGGTGGGCACGCCGAGGGATGATCGGGAGGAGACGACCCCGGCCCCCTCGACGACCCTCAGCCCCTCTGCGGAGTTCCCACCGCTGTCCGCGGGTGACCTCGCCGCCCTCGGCCGGCTCGGCCGGCAGTGGCGGCTCAACGACCGGGTCCGGGCGCTGCCGGTGGACCCCGGGGTCAGCGAGGCGCGGCGGCCGGCGGGCACCACCGGCTCCGGAACCGGCCCCCCGGGCCCGTTCCAGCCGGAGCGACCCGGGTACCTCGCCGCCACCGCCGGCGCGGAGCGGGGGGACACCCCGCCGGTTCGGGCCGCCGGGCGGCTGCGCCGGCTGCTGCTCGGTCCGCCGCTGGCCAGCGCGGCCGTGCTGCGGGAACGGATGCCGAAGCTCGTCGCCCTGCCGGTGCTCTCCTCCGACCTGTTGTCCTCGGTGGCGTACGGGCCGGAGGCGATGCTGACCGTGCTGCTCCTCGCCGGCGGCGGCGCGCTCGGGCTGTCGCTGCCGATCGCGGCGGCCCTGGTGGTACTGATGATCACGGTCGGTGTGTCGTACCGGCAGACCGTCTACGCCTACCCGCACGGTGCGGGGTCGTACCTGGTGGCCAGCGACAGCATCGGCCCCCGGGCGGGCCTGGCCGCGGCCGGCCGGCCTGATCCTGGACTACGTCCTGACCGTGTCGGTGTCGGTGGCGGCCGGGGTCGCCGCGATCACCTCCGCGCTGCCCACCCTGACGCCGCTCGCGGTGCCGCTGGCGCTGGCGGTCATCGGGTTGCTGCTGGCGGGCAACCTCCGGGGCGTCCGGGTCGCCGGCAACGTCTTCGCCGCGCCGACGTACCTCTTCCTGGCCGCCGTCGTCGGGCTGGTCGCCGTCGGGCTCGGCCAGGCCGCGGCCCGGGGCTTCACCCCCGTCGCGCCCGCACCGACCCCCGCGGTGCAGGGGCTGAGCCTGTTGCTGGTCCTGCGGGCCTTCGCCTCGGGGGCCACCTCGATGACCGGCATCGAGGCGGTCTCCAACGCGGTGCCGGTCTTCCGGCCCACCGAGTGGCGCAACGCGCGCACGGTCCTCACCTGGATGGTCGGCATCCTCGTCGTGCTCTTCGTCGGCCTTACCCTGCTGATCCACCTCAACGGCCTGGTGCCCCGGCGGGACGAGACCCTGCTGTCGCAGCTCGCCCACCGCACCTTCCCGCACGGCCCGTGGTACCCGATCATCCAGGCCGCCACGGCACTCGTCCTGCTCTTCGCGGCGAACACCGCCTTCAACGACCTGCCGCGCCTGCTGTACTTCATGGCCCGGGACAGCTACGTCCCCCGCCGGCTTCCTGCACATGGGCGATCGGCTGGCCTTCAGCAACGGGCTGGTCACCCTCGCGGCCTGCGCCGCGCTGATCGTCGTCGCGTTCGGCGGGCACATCCAGTCGCTGATCCCGCTCTACGCGGTCGGCGTCTTCCTGGCCTTCACCCTCTCCCAGGCCGGCATGGTCACCCACTGGCGCCGCCACCGGGGTGCCGGCTGGCGCCGCCGCGCCTGCCTCAACGGCGTCGGGGCGCTGCTGTCCGCCGTGGTGCTGGTGACCGCCGCGGTCACCAAGTTCGTCGAGGGCGCCTGGCTGGTGGTGCTCGCCGTACCGCTGCTGGTCTGGCTGTTCCTCCGGGTCCGTCGGCACTACGACCGGGTCCGCGACGCGCTGAGCCCACAGGCGGCGCTCCCGGCGCATCCGCCGCCACCCGGCGCCGCCGCCGACCCGGCCGCCGTCCTCCCGCAGCAGGTCCGGCACCTGTTCGTCGTCCCGGTGGTCCGGCTCAACCAGGCGGCCCTGCGGACCCTCGCGTACGTCGGCTCACTCGGGCAGCCGACCCTCGCCGTCCACGTCAGCCCCGAGGAGCAGGAGGCCAGCCGCTTCCACGACCAGTGGAACACCTGGGGCAACCACATCCCGCTGGAGACGATCCTGTCCCCGCACCGGGTGACCGTCGCCCCGCTGGCCCGGTACGTCCGCGCGCTGCGGCGCGGCCGGCCCGACGTCACCGTCACGGTCGTCGTGCCCGAGGTGGTGGTGCAGCACCCCTGGCAGCGGGTGCTGCACCACCGCACGGAACGCCGCCTGCGCCGGGCGGTCCGCCGGGTGCCCGGCATCGTGGTCACCAGCATGCCGACCCACCTGCCGCGCTGACCGGGCCGGCCGCCGGGGTTTCCGCCGGTGGCCGGCGCGGCGGGCTCAGCCGTGGCCCACCCCGGCCAGGTCGCCGACGCCGGTGGCGAGGTCCACCCCGTACGGGGCGAGGAAGACCTTGTCGGCGGTGCCGGACCGCTGCTCCGCCAACGCCGCCGGCAGCGCGTCGAGCCCGAAGAACGCCGGGGTCAGCCGGTCCAGCGGCAGCGTGGGCAGCAGCCCCACCGCCCGGTGGTGGGTGTACGGGTTGATCAGCGCGCCGACGATCGACAACTCCCGGGAGAAGATCTCGTTCGGCCGGATGGGCACCTCGTCGTCGGGGTGGGCGACCCCGAACACCAGGATCCGTCCGCCCCGGGACGCCAGGTCCACCGCCGCGCGCAGCACCCGCCCCGAACCGACCGCGTCGATCACGTACGGGAACCCGTGCCCGCCGGTCAGTGCCCGCGCCGTCGCCTCCGCCGTCGGGTCGGTGGGGTCGAACACCGCGTGCGCGCCCATCGCCAGGGCCAGGTCGCGCCGCTGCGGTCGGGGGTCCATGGCCACCACCGGGGCGAGCCCGGCGGCGCGGGCCAGCGCCACCATCATCGCCCCGGCCGGCCCGGCGCCGTACACCAGCAGCGGCAGCCCCGAGACGGGGGCGAGCCGGTCCATCCCGTGCACGCAGCAGGCCAGCGGCTCGGTCAGCGCCCCGATCCACGGCACCGTGCCCGCCGGCAGCCGGTACGCGATCCGCCCCGGCACGATCTGCCGCCGGGTCATCCCGCCGTCGAGCCGCACCCCGTACCCGCGCCGGTGGTCGCACAGGTGCTCCTGGCCGAGCCGGCAGTACACGCAACCGGTGCAGTAGTGGTGCGGCTCCACGGTCACCAGGTCGCCGACGGCGAGCCCGTCGACCGCCGACCCCATCGCGGTGACCCGGCCGCAGACCTCGTGCCCGAGCACGACCGGACGGGCGGCCGGGAAGTCGCCCGCCACGATGTGGCCGTCGGTGCCGCAGACCCCGACGGCCAGCGGGGCGAGCGCCACCTCGTGCGGCAGCGGGTCACGGGCCGGCACCTCCTCCAGCCGGACGTCGGCGGGACCGTGGAACCGGACCGCCGGCACCGTGCCGGCGCTCGCCGCCGGCACCGGGCCCGCAGCCGGCGTCGACGTCTGCGGTGGGCCCGCAGCCGGCGTCGACGTCTGCGGTGGGCCCGCAGCCGGCGTCTGCGGCGGGTCAGAGGCTGTCATGCAGCACCTCCTTGAGCCGGCGGATGTGGGCCAGCGCCGCCTCGGCCGCGCCCTCCGGGTCGCCCGCGCAGATCGCCTCGAAGATGGCCTGGTGCTCGTCGACGGCGAGCATCATGCCGCCCCGGACGCTGGTGGACCGCATCGCCAGGCGGACCCGGCCCTGCACCCCGTCGAGCATCTGGGCCAGCACCGGGCTCTGCGCGGCCTGCCGGATCTCCTGGTGGAACGCCGCGTCCAGTTCCAGGTGGCGGGCGAAGTCGCCGGCCTCGGCGACCGTCCGGTGCTCGGTCAGCAGGCCGAGCAACGTCCGCCGCAGCGCCGGGGTGTACCGCTGCGCGGCGAGCCGGGCCGCCGCCCACTCCAGCGCCTCCCGGGCCTCGTAGAGGCTGACCAGCTCCGCTCCGCCGATCCGGGCGACCACGGCGCCCCGGTTCATCGTCTCGGTGGCCAGGCCGTCCTGCACCAGCCGGATCACCGCGTCGCGTACCGGGCTGCGGCTGACCGAGAACTCCTCGGCCAGCGCCGGCACGCTGAGCCGGGCGCCGGGCCGCAGCTCCCCGGCGACGATCCGGTCCCGGATCGCCCGGTAGATCACCTCGCCGGCCCGGACCGACTCCTCGACCGGCGGTCGGGCCGGCGCGTCGGTCACGCCGGACTGCTGCGGGGGGATCGACGTGGACGTCACGGCTGACCTCACTTGGTGAGCGTGCCGGCCGACCCGGTGCCGGCCGTGGCGGTGGACGCGACCTGACCGGCGGCGGTGAGGAAGCAGGTGGCGAACCGGCGGTAGGTGGTCGCCACCGTGGCGACCGCGTCCGGGCGGGTCACCGCGCCGGAGAGCAGCCCACGCAGCGCGTCCCACCAGATGCTACGGCCGATGGCGAAGCCGGTGAAGCCGCCGGCCGCCGCGTCGCGCAACCAACCGTCCACCGTCTCCGCCGGGGCGTTCGCCCCGAGCAGGATGCACTCACCGCCGGTCGTGGCGGCCAGGTCGGCGGCGGCCCGGTAGTGCGCCACCTCGGCGAGGTGCTCCAGCTTCCACACGTCGACCGGCAGCCGCGCCGACAGCTCCGCCATCGCGCGCAGGATCAGCTCGGGCCGCAGGCGCCGGTCGAACGCGGCGGTGTCCCCGCCGACCGCGGCGAGCTGCGCCGGGGTCGGCGGCACCAGCACCTCGACCAGGAACCGGCCGCCGGCGTCGCGGGCCGCGGCGGCGACCTCGGCGAGCCGCTCGCGCTGCACGGCGTTGCCGTCGCGGTCGCCGTCCACGTTGTACCGGATCAGCACCTTCGGCAGCGCGGGCGCGTGGTGCCGAAGGAACCCGGGCAGGTCGGCCGGCTCGGTCTCGTAGACGTCGAGGCCGCCGCGCTCCAGCGGCATGCTGAGTGTGACCCGGTGGGCGTGGGCGCGTTCCGGCACCCCCGGGCCGAGCAGGTCGTCGACCAGCACGGCGGCGTGCTCGCGCAGCGCGGGAGCGTCGGTCAGGGCGGCGAGCAGGCCGTCGAGGACCATGTGCTTGCCGTCGGCGACGGCGGACCGTTCGGCGACCGTGGCCGGGCCGGTGTGGCCGTACAGGGCCTTGGTCAACCAGGGGCGCTGGTCCATGGCGAGGATCAGCAGGCTCATCGGGCGTCCTCCGTGACGATGCAGGGCTTGACGTGGTCCCCGGCGACGAAGCGGGCGAACGCCTCGGGCAGGTCGGCGAGGGGCAGCGGGTGGATCAGGCTGTCGCGCAGCGTGGCGCCGACCGCGCGCAGCAGCGCCCAGTTCTCCGGCACCTCGCTGGTGGGGAAGTAGAACGAGCGCACGGTGAAGCAGTCGGTGCGCCGCCAGCGTGGGGTCGCCGGCATGGTGTACGGCTCGTTCGACTCGCCGAGCGCGACCACCGTGCCGCCCGGGGTGACCACCCGCTGGGCGGTCTCCCGGGCGGCGGCGGCCCCGGAGACCTCGACCACCAGGTCGTACTGGTTCTCCCGGGTCAGGTCACCGGCGGCGGACGCGCCGAGGCGCACGGCGGTGGCGAGCCGCCCGGGATGCGGGTCGTACGCGTGCACCTCGCCGACGCCCAGGTGCGGCGCGACGGCGACGACGCCCAGCCCCAGCGGGCCGGCCCCCACCACGAGGGCCCGCGCGACGTCGCCGTCGCGGGTGCGCCGGGCCAGCCGCAGGGCGTGCGCGGCGGTGCCCACGGTGTCCAGCCCGAGCACGGCGACGTCCAGCGGGACGTCGTCGGGCACCGGCAGGACGCAGCGGGCCGGCACGTCCACGTGCTCGGCGAACCCGCCGTCGCGTTGCCAGCCGACGAGCTGCCCCAGCGCCAGGCACTGGTTGGTCAGCCCGGCGGCGCAGCGCACGCAGGTGCCGCAGTAGACCGGGATGTAGACGATGGCGCGGGTGCCGGCGGGCACCGTGACGCCCTCGCCGCCGGCGACGACGGTGCCGCCGATCTCGTGGCCCGGCACGACGGGCGAGCCGGCGGCGAGCAGCCGCTTGTCGGACCCGCACAGCGCGCAGACGTCGACCCGCAGCCGGACCTCGCCCGGCGCGACCGGGCCGAGGTCCACCCGCTCGACGTCGATCCGCCCGTCGCCGGTGAACCGGGCCCGGGAACTGGTCATGGTCACTTGACCGCACCTCCGGTGATGCCCCGGACCAGCCAGCGCTGCGCGAAGACGGTGAGCAGCAGCGCGGGGGCCGAGATCAGCGTGCTGGCGGCCATCAGGCCACCGAAGTCGTTGGAGCCCTGGCCGATGAAGTTGAACGCGATGACGGTCAACGGCAGCGTCTCGGTGGTGGCCAGGGCGAGGGCGAACAGGAAGTAGTTCCACGAGAAGACGAAGCTCAGCATCAACGCCACCGACAGGCCCGGCAGGGCCAGCGGCAGGGCGATCCGGGTGAACCGCTGCCAGGCGTTCGCGCCGTCGATCAGCGTCGACTCCTCGATGCTGATCGGGATCTCCTCGAAGAAGGGGATCAACAGCCAGATGCAGAGTGGCATCGTGATGATCAGGTGCGCGACGATCAGCAGCCCGTAGTTCAGCGCGGTGTTCGACGGCGCGTCGATGCGTACCGACAGGATGAACAGCGGCAGCACGAACAGCACGCCGGGCGCCATCCGGGCCAGCAGCGTCAGGAAGCCCAGGCCGGGCAGGTTGCGCCGGACCACCACGTACGCGGCGGGCACCCCCAGCAGCAGGCCGAGCAGTGTCGAGCCGCCGGCCACGACGAGGCTGTTGACGATGTACCGGCCGAACTCGAACCGCTCGAACAGGGCGGTGTAGTTCTCCAGGGTCAGCGCCGAGGTCACCGCGAACAGCGAGCCGGTGATGTCGACGTTGCGCCGCAGCGACGACCAGAGCATGAACAGCACCGGGCCGAAGAAGACCACGGTGAAGACCGCGTACGCGGCGTACACCCCGAGGTTGTGGCGGCGGGAGCGCTGGGCGGGACCCGTTCCGACGACGGTACTCACTTCGCCTCCCGGCCGCGCAGCCAGGTGAACAGCCCGGCGATCCCGATGACCAGGACGAGCAGCGTGATCTGCAGCGCCGCCGCGTAGCTGGGGGCCTGGTCGATGAAGGCGGCCCGGTAGCCGTACACGTTGAGGGTGTTCGTGGCGTTCACCGGACCCCCCTGGGTCATGATGTAGATGGTGTCGAAGAAGCGGACCAGGTCGACCGTGCGCAGCAGGATCGCCACGGTCAGCACCGGACGCAGCAGCGGCAGGCCGATGTTCCAGGCGGTCCGCCAGGCGCTCGCCCCGTCGATCGCGGCGGCCTCGAACGGCTCCTCGGGCAGCGCCCGGATACCGGCCGAGATGATCAGCGCCATGAACGGTGTCCACTGCCAGATGTCGACCAGCGCGATGGACCAGGGGGCGATGTCCGGGTCGCCGAGCCACACCACCGGGTCGATGCCGACCGCGCCGAGGATCTGGTTGGCCGCGCCGAGCGTCGGATCCATGATCAGCAGCCAGAGCAGGCCGACCGCCACGCTCGCCGTGATCGCCGGGATCAGCATCATGCCCTGGAAGATCCGCCGGCCGGGCACGTCGAGGCTCATCACGTACCCGAGCACCAGGCCGAGCACCGTCTCGACGACGAGGCAGACGACGAAGAGGAAGATCGTTACCCGCAGCGCGTTCCAGAACTCGGGGTTGGCGAGCATCTCCCGGTAGTTGCCCAGGCCGAGCAGGCCGGCGTTGGTGCCGTCCGGCTGCCGGTCGCTGATCGACAGCCAGAGGGTGTAGACGATCGGTACCAGGACCAGGGCGGCGGTGGCGAGCAGCGCCGGCAGGACGAACGGCAGGATGCCCCGCGCGGTCGGGTCGACCCGACGCCGGCGCCGTCGCCGAGGTGGGGTCGGCGCCCCCCGCTCCGGCTGCGCGGAGCGGGAGACGGCCGACGGTGTTGTGGTGACCACGACGTCACCCCTCGTTCTTGGCCAACTGCGGGGCGAGGCCGTCCTGGATCTGCGTGGCCGCCTCGGCGGGCGACGCCCGGTCCAGGATCACCAGGCCGACCGCGTCACCGATGATCTTGCGCATCTCCGGTGCGGCCACGCCGACCGGGCCGACCTCGGTCGAGCCGGTGGTCTGCGCGGAGGTCAGCACCTCGTTCCACTCCGTGAGCAGGTCGGTGCCGAGCGAGGCGGTGTACGCCTCGGAGCCGGCCACCGACGTGCGCGGCGGGGCGATACCCGACTCGGTCAGCTTCTGCTGGGTCTGCGCGCTGGTCGCCCACTCGACGAACTTCCAGGCGGCGTCCTTCTTCTTGGAGAACGACGAGATCGCCAGGCCCCAGGACAGGATCGTGGTCCGCGACCCGGCCGCACCGGCGGGGAACGCGACCACGCCCAGGTTGTCGGCGACCTTCGAGGTCTTCGGGTCGGCGATGCTGCTGACCTCGTTGCTCGACTCCAGCATCATCGCCGCGTTGCCGGCGGCCATCAGCGCCGACGACTGGGTGAAGGTGTTGTTGACCACCCCGTCCGGGCCGTACTCGCGGGCCAGGGTGGCGTACTGGTCGATGGCCTCGACGGCCCGCGGGTCGTCGAAGTTGGGGGTCACCCCGTCCTCCTTGGTCCACGCCACACCCCGGGAGTGCAGGAACGGGCCGAAGGTGAACGGCAGCGCCGCCGACTGGCCACGCAGCGCGATCGGGGTGACCCGACCGCCGGAGCGTTCCTTGATCGCCGCCGCGGTGCTGGTCAGCTCGTCCAGGGTGGTCGGGGGGGTCAGGCCGTACTCCTGGAACAGGTCCTTGCGGTAGTAGAGCACCACCGCCTCGACGTTGATCGGCGCGGCGATCTGCGTACCGTCGACGACCATGCCGGCCCGTACCGCCTCGGGGAAGTCCTCGGCGTCGTAGTCGGCGGCCCCGGAGACGTACGGGTCCAGCGGCTCGTAGTAGTTGGCCTTGGCGAACTGCGGCCCCTCCCGCGACGGCAGCGCCATGAAGACGTCCATGGCGGAGCTGCGCGACTGGAGGTTGAGCTGCACCTTGTCACGCATCTGCTGCTCGGCGAAGGTCTGCACCCTGACCGTCACGCCCGACTCCTGCTCGAAGTCGGCGATCAGCGGCTCGATCGCGCGCTGCCAGGGGTGGTTGGACATGATGAGGTTGATCTCGTTGGACGACCCGCCCGCATCGCCGCCCCCGCAGCCGACGAGCAGCCCGCCGGCCATGGCCAGGACGACCCCGGCGGTGAGATATCTGCGCATGGTCTTGCCCTTCCGTGTTTCTCGGTTCAGCCGAGCAGGGGTTCCAGCCAGCGGTGGAAGTCGTCGAGCTCGGTGGGGTGGGTGGTGCGCCACTGCTCGGGTACGGTCCGGGTCCGCCCGGCCACGTCGGCCAGGGGCACCGGGTCGTACCCGACGTCGTACGAATCGCCGGGCCGGCGGTGCAGCCCGACCAGGACACCGCCGGCGCGGTCCAGCAGCAGCCGGGCGGCCTGCCGCCCGACCTCGGTGGCCTCGCGCCGGTCGACCTCGGAGGCGAGCGCGCCGGCACTGCGCTGCGTCATCCCGAGCACCTCGCCCCGGGCGGCGACGCCCAGTTCGGTGCCGACCGTGCCGGCCAGCACCCGGGACACGCCGCCGAGCAGGATCCGGGTGTGGTTGCCCGCGTGGAACGGCTCGTCGGTCAGCCCCGGCGCGGCCCCCTCGCTGACCACCACGAAGGCCCGGCCGTGGGTGGCCAGCGCGTCGGCGACCCGGTCGAGGAAGACCGTCCGGTCGAACGGCACCTCCGGCAGCAGCACCAGGTGGGGCGCGTGCGCCGGGTCGTCCGCGTGCCAGGTGGCGGCCAGCGCCAGCCAGCCGACGGAGCGGCCCAGGGTCTCCACGATCCGGACCGGCTCCACCCCGGCCATCGCCGCGTGGTCGCGGGCCAGGTCCGGCACCACCCGGGTCAGGTACCGGGCCGCCGAGGCGTACCCGGGGCTGTGGTCGACACCGGCCAGGTCGTTGTCGACGGTCTTCGGGATGCCGACGGTGACCAGCGGCCGGCCCCGGGCGGCGGCGCGCTCGCCGAGCGCGTGCAGCAGCGCCATCGTGCCGTTGCCGCCGATCAGCGACACCCCGTCGACCTCGTGCCGGTCGAGGGAGTCCAGCGCCGCGTCGAGGTCGTCGACGGTCACCGCCCGTCGGCCCGCGCCCAGCCAGGAGCCGCCCCGCCGGGTCGCCGCCGCCGGCACGTCGGCCGGCGTGACCGGGGTGAAGGACCCGGCGACCAGACCGTCGGGGCCGCCGCGCAGGGCCAGCACCTCGTGCCCGGCGGCGGCCGACAGGAAGCCGTGCAGGCTGGCGTTGACCACGGCGGTCGGCGCGCCGGTCTGTCCGATGAGCAGCCGCATCGTCAGCCCTGGACCGGTCGGGCGGCCACGCTGGCGAAGCTCTGGAACGTCTCCAGGCCGGGCCGGCCGCCCTCGTACCCGAGACCGGACTCGCCCAGTCCGCCGAAGGGCACCCAGGGCGTGTTCGGCGTGCCGGTGTTGATCCCGACGATCCCGGCGCGCAGCCGGCCGGCGACGGCGCGGGCGGCGTCGAGGTCGGTGCCGCAGACGTACCCGGCCAGGCCGTACCCGGTGGCGTGGTGCAGCCGGAGCACCTCGGCGAGGTCCCGGTAGACGTGTACCGGGGCGACCGGTCCGAAGATCTCCTCGGTCATCGCCCGGCTGCCGGCCGGGGCGTCCAGCAGCACGGTGGGGGCGGCGTAGTGCCCGGCGGCGGGCAGTGGCGCGTCGGCGGTGACGGCCCGGGCGCCCCGGTCGACCGCGTCGGCGACGATCGCGGCCATCCGGGCCGGGTCGCCGGCCGGGGCGAGCGGCCCCAGGTCGGTGGCGGGGTCGGTGGGGTCACCGACGCGCAGCGCCCGGGTGGCGGCGACGAACGCGTCGACGAAGTCGCCGGCCACCTCGGCGGCGACGAAGACCTGGTTGGCGGCGATGCAGGACTGGCCGTTGTTGCGGTACTTGGCCACCACCAGGGTCTCGGCCGCCGCCTGCGGGTCGGCGTCGGGGAGCACCACGAACGGCGCGCAGCCGCCCAGCTCCAGCACCGTCCGCAGGAAGTGCGGCGCGGCCTGGGCGGCGACGAGCCGCCCGACCCGGGTGGAGCCGGTGAACGAGACGACCCGGACGGCCGGGTCGGTCAGCCACGGGGTCACCACGTCCCCGGGGGTGCCGAGCACGGTGGAGAGCAGCCCGGCGGGCAGGTGCCGGGCACAGACGTCGGCCAGCACCATCGACGACAGCGGGGCGAGCTCGGACGGCTTGAACAGCACCGGACAGCCCGCCGCCACCGCCGGGGCGATCTTGCGGGCCGGGATGGAGACCGGGAAGTTCCACGGGGTGAGCACGGCGGCCACCCCGAGCGGCCGGACGTCGACCTCGTGCCGGATGCCGGGCACCACGTCGAACCGCTCGGTCCGCTGCCGCTCCAGCAGGTCGGCGGTGATCCGGAAGTACGCGACGGTGAGCCCCAGCTCGGCGCGGGCCTCGGCGAGGCGCTTGCCGGTCTCCCGGGTGATCAGGGCCGGCCACTCGTCCCCGCCGGCGAGCTGCTCGACGGTGTCGGCGACGGCCCGCAGCGCGGCGGCCCGGTCGGTGACCGGGGTGGCAGCCCAGCCGGCGGCGGCCCGCTTCGCGGCGGCGAGGGCGGCGGCGGCCTCCGCCGGACCGCCGGTGGCGACCTCGGTGACGGCGGCCCCGGTCGCCGGGTCGTGCACGGCCAGCGGGGCGCCGCCCGCGCCGGCGTGGCCGGCGACCCGCACGGCGGTGGCGGCGGCGAGGACCTGGGGGACGATGGGGTCGGTCACGGGATCTGCTCCTCGTAGCGGTCGAGCTGGTCGGGGTCGAGGTCGACGCCGAAGCCGGGGCGGGCGGGAACCCGGACGGTGCCGTGGTCGGTGAGCAGCGCGTCGGCGGCGGCGCGCAGCGGGTTGGAGCGGATGTCCCACTCGACGAGCCGGGTGGCCCGGGTGGCGGCGGCGGCGCAGACCGTCGCGGCGGTGGCCACGGCGCCGTTGTAGAGGTGCGGGTTGACGGTGTGCCCGGTGGCGGCGGCCGCCGCGCGGACGGCGAGGAACTCGGTGATCCCGCCGACCTTGCTCAGGTCCGGTTGGACGATCCGCACCCCGTCGCCGCGCAGGTACGGCGCGAAGGCCGCCGCGCCGTACAGGTTCTCCCCGGTGGCCAGGGGCATGCCGGTCCGCCGGGCCAGCTCGGCCAGCTCCGCCGGGTGGTCACCGGCGAGCGGCTCCTCCAGCCAGGCCACCCCGAGGTCGACCAGGGCGGGGGTGGCCGCCAGCGCCTCGTCCAGCGACCACGCCTGGTTGGCGTCGGCGAAGATCTGCGCGTCGTCCCCGAGCACCGTCCGGGCGGTCCGTACGTTCGCCAGGTCGGTCTCGGTGCCGAAGCCGACCTTGACCTTCACCGCGGTGAGGCCGAGGGCGGCGCACCGCTGCGCGGTCTCGGCGACGCCGGTCGGGCCGAGGCTGGAGCCGTACACCGGCAGTTCGGCGCGGACGTCGGGGTGGTCGGCGAGCAGCCGGGTCAGGCCGACACCGGCGTGCCGGGCGGCCAGGTCCCACAGGGCCAGGTCGACGCCGCTGACCGCCTGGTGGATCGGGCCGGGCGCGCCCCACTGCCGGCCGAGCGGGCGCAGCCGGCGCAGCAGGGCGTGGTGCGCCTCGGCGGGGTCGGCGAACCGCCGGCCGACCAGCAGCGGGGCGACCCCCTCACGGATCGTGGCGACCCGCTCCCGCCAGGCCCAGGACGGGTAGTTGGCCCAGGTCTCGCCGACCCCGACCGAGCCGTCGGCGAGTTCGACCTCGACCAGGAGCATCACCCGGTGGGTCAGCGGGGCGAAGGACATCGCGATGTCCTCGGCCGGCCGGGCCCGCAGCACCCGGCAGCGGACGGCGGTCACCGGCGCGTCCGGCAGCGCGACGGGGGTGGGCGCGACGCCGTCCGTCGCGGTGCCGGGGGCGACGCCGTCCGTCGCGGTGCTGGGGGAGTCGGGCCGGGCAGGCGGCACGGCGGCGGTGTTCCCGACGGCTGCGGACGTCCGGCGCATCTGCTCCCTCTCTCACAACCTGGCGAAGTTGCATGCAGTCTTGAACGCCAGTGTCGTGCTCGTCAAGAGCCTGTAACAAACACGTGTCCGAGACCGGCGGGTCCCGCGTGACGAATCGGGCCGGCGGCACCCCGGGTCGGGGTGGCCCCGGTGGACGACTGATGGAACCGCAGGTCGATGCGGGTTCGACGCCCGGCGGGGGACTGCGGGCCGGGGTCGACGCCCGGCGGGGGACCGGGTGCCGGGGTCGACGCCCGGCCGCCGACCCCGGTTCGCGGCCCGAGCCCGGGCGGTCGCCCGGCCCGCCCCTGCCTGCGGCCCGGCCCTGGACCCGGTCTGGCCTCAGCCCGGCCCGGGCCGGGGCACCGGCCTGGTCAGGGTGCGGCCGGGCGACCGTCGCCGGGCGGGGTCAGGCGCGGACCAGCCGGGTTCCGCTGCGACGGGCGGCGTCGGCGACGGCCGGTGGCAGGTCGACGTCGGTGACCAGGGTGTCGATCCGGTCGAAGGCGCACACCCGTACCGGGGCGCTGGCGGTGAACTTGCTGCCGTCGACGACCAGGACGATCTCGTCGGCGATGTCCATCACCGCGTGCTTGGCGGTCAGTTCGACCTCGGAACGGGCGTAGACGCCGCGCTCGTCCACCGCGCTGGCGCCCAGGAAGAGCATCCGTACCCGCATCCGTTGCAGCAGGTCGAGGGCGGCGAAGCCGACCATCGCCTGGTTCTCGTGCAGTAACTCGCCGCCGATGCCGATGACCCGGGCGCGCGGCCGGCCCAGCATGTGCGCCAGCACCGGGACCGAGTGGGTGACCAGGCAGCCGTCGAACTCGTCGGGCAGGGCGTGCGCCACCGCGACGGCGGTCGTACCGCTGTCCACGCCGATCGTGTCACCCGGTCTGACGAGGCCGGCAGCGGCCCGGCCGACGGCCCGTTTGGCCTCCGGGTGGGCCTGGGCGCGCAGGGCGAAGGTGGGGCCGGCGGGCCCGTCCGGGGGCAGGCTGACCCCACCGTGGACCAGCATCGCCTCGCCGGTCTCGGCCAGTCTCCGCAGGTCCCGGCGGACCGTCATGGGGGAGACGCCGAGCTGCTCGGCGAGGTCGGTGACCGAGAGGAAGCCCGACCGCCGCAGGGCGGCCATGATCTGGGTCCGGCGCTGCGGAGCGCCGTCGTAGCGCAGGGACTCCAGGGTCACGCCGGGGACCTCTCTCTGTGCGGCGGATGTGCGGAAAGTCTAAACCACCCGACCTATCTGGTTGATTTCTAACAAAGGATGTTAGCTTCGGTCACCCGTTGTTCCGTTTCCGGGAGGATGACCCGTGACGACCTTCCCCGCCTCCGCCCTCGCCCGCCCCTCCGGCGGCTACGCCATGCTCGCCGTCGACCAACGCGAGGCCCTGCGGGCCATGTTCGCCGCCCACCAGTCGACACCCGTCACCGACCAGCAGCTCACCGACTTCAAGGTCGCCGCCACCCGGACGCTCAGCCCGTACGCCTCGGCCGTCCTGGTCGACAAGCAGTTCGGCTGGGACGCCGTCGTCGAGGCCGGCGTCACCGACCCCGGCTGCGCCCTCATCGCCGCCGCCGACGCCTTCACCGGCAGCGCCACCGAATTCGTCGCCGACGTCGCCATCGACCCCACGGTCGACCCCGCCACCGTCCGGGCGCAGGGCGCCAAGGCCCTCAAGCTGCTCGTCCTCTGGCGTCCGGACGAGGCTCCCGACGGCCGGATCGCGCTGGCCACCGACTTCATCGCGCGCTGCCGCGAGCAAGGCCTGGTCAGCATCATCGAACCGGTCAGCCGTGGCCCCCGCGACGGCGGCGCGTACGACCACGAGGCCGGCATCCACGCCGCCGCCCGGGAACTCGGCTCGCTCGGCGCCGACCTGTACAAGGCCGAGGTCCCCACCCACGGCAAGGGGACCGAGGCGGAGATCCTGGCCGGTTGCGAACGGCTCACCGAGGCCATCACCGGCCCCTGGGTCGTCCTCTCCTCCGGTGTCCCGGCCGACCTGTTCGGCCAGGCCGTGCGGACCGCCTGCCGGGGCGGCGCGTCCGGTTTCCTCGCCGGTCGGGCCGTCTGGGCGTCGGTGGTCGGCAGCCCCACCCTGGAGGCCGACCTCGACGCCGTCTCCGTCGACCGGCTGCGCCGGCTCGCCGACATCGTCGACGACGCCGTCACCCGCTGACACCGTGCCGGTCGGCGACGTTCTCGCGGTGGCCGCCGTGGCGCTCGGTGCCACGGCGCAGCGCCTCACCGGCCTGGGGTTCGCCCTGGTGGCGGCCCCCTTCCTGGTGGTGCTGCTCGGCCCGCGTACCGGCGTCACCCTCGCCAACGTCCTGTCCATCGTGCTCTGCCTGATCGTGCTCGCCAGCACCTTCCGGCACCTGCACCGCCGGCTGGCCGTCGCGCTGGTCGGCGGTGCGGCGCTCGCCGTACCGGTCGGCGCGCTGGTGGTCCGGACCCTGCCCACCCCGGCGCTGCTGATCGGCGTCGGCACGCTGACCGCCGGCTCGGTGCTCTGGGTCGTCACCGGCCGGGCGCTGCCCCTGCTGCGCCGCCGGGGCGGCGCCGTCCTCGCCGGTATCGCCTCCGGCTTCTGCAACACCACCGCCGCGACCGGCGGGCCGCCGCTGGCCGTCTACGCGGCCAGCACCGGCTGGCCGCAACGCGCCTTCGTGCCCAGCGTGCAACTCGTCGGGCTGGTCAGCAACACGCTCTCCGTGGTGGTCAAGGGCACCCCCGCGGTCTCCTGGCCACTCGTCGCGGCCTGCGGCGTGGCGATGGCCGCCGGTCTCACCGGCGGACAGTTCCTCGTCCACCGGGTCAGCGACGCCCACGCCCGTCGGGCCATGCTCCTGCTCGCCCTCGGCGGGAGTCTGCTCGCCGTCGCCAAGGGGGTGACGTCCCTGTGACCGTCCCGCGTCGTGGCCGCCGCAGCGCCGGAGCCGAGGAACCGGACGACGCCGGCCCGGTCCGCCGGCCCGAGCGCCTGTTCGCCGAGGGCACCGACCCCGACCCCCGGTTCAGCCTCGCCAACGAACGCACCTTCCTCGCCTGGATCCGCACCTCGCTGGCGCTCTTCGCGGCCGGGATCGCGCTGGAGGGCTTGAACCTCCCGATCCATCCCGGGTTCCGGCTGGCCGCCGCCGTCGTTCTGATCGCCCTGGGCACCCTCACCCCGGCCCACGCCTGGTACGGCTGGCTGCGCACCGAACGGGCGCTGCGCCTGGACCGGGGACTGCCGCCACCGACCACCATGGCGGTACCGCTCGCCGTCGGGTTGCTGACCGTCGGCGCCCTGATCGTCGCCGGACTGCTGCGGTGAGCCGACCCGGCCTGCACGTCGAGCGGACCACCCTGGCCTGGCGCCGGACCGCCGCCGCGGCCGTGCTCGCCGCGCTCGTGGCGGGCCGGATCCTGGCCCCCCACCTCGGGTACGCCGCGCTGGCCGTCACCGCCCCGGTCGCCGCCGGGGCCCTGGTGGCGGTGATCGGGGTGCTGCCCCGCCGGGCGTCCGCCGCCCGCCCGCCGGCCGCCGTGGGCGTCTCCCCACGACCGCCCCGCCCCGCCCCCGCGCTGCTCGCCCTCCTGGCGGCGACCACCGCGCTCGCCGGTCTCGCCGCGGCGGGCGCCGTCCTGCTCACCTGACCACCCCGACCAGCTCTGACCGGGGCGGCCCGTCGTGGCGCGGCACCGTCAGAAACTGCTGACCAGCTTGACGAACGCCTCGTCGATCGTCGCGGGGTCGGTGGCGTCGAACGCCTTGCCCGCCGACGCCTTGGCGATCCGGTCGAGGGTGGGGAAGTCCGAGTCCTGGTCGAAGGCGATGCAGAACACCTTCACCGGGCGTTGCGGGTCCAGTTCGACGTCGGCGAGCAGCCGGGCCAGGTCGTTGTCCTTGCTGTACTCGTTCTTGCCGTCGGTCAGCACGACCACGGCGTTGATGCGTTCGGGGTCGTACCGGTCGACCAGGTGCCGGTGCGCGGCCCGGACGGTCGTGTAGAGGGCGGTGCCCCCCTCCACGTGCAGCCCCTCGATGCGGCTGGTGATCCGTTTCTGGTCGAAGTCGCCGAGCCGGACCTCCTCCCGGTACGGCCGCGGCGCCCGCCCCGGGTCGTCCGACGAGAACGACCAGAGGCCGACCCGGTCCTCCGAGTTGAGCAACGCGAGGCCCTTGCCCGCCGCCGTGGCGGCGACCTGGAACCGGGTACGGTCACCGACCGCCGCCTCCATCGACCCGGACGTGTCGAGGGCGATCAGCACGTTGGCCTTCTTCCGCAGCGTGCTCCACCCGTCCAACATCGCCTCGACCACCTGCGGCTCCGGCGGGGAGAAGTAGGTGAGCCCGCCCGGCGGCTCGGTGCCGACGCTGTCCAGCAGCTCCGCCGAGGCCCGGTGCTCGTGGTCGCGGAAGCCGAGACGGGTGAAGCTCTCCTGCTGGGCGTCCTCGGTCAGGAAGTCCAGGAAGTCGGCCGCCGCCGCGCGCTGCCGCTCGTCGGCGGAGGGGAGCACCACGAACGGATGGTCCAGGTTGAACGTGCCCTCCTTCGGGTGCACGGCGACCAGGGGCACGGTCGGCCGGCGGCCCTGCTGACCGTCCGTCCTCGGGCTCAGCTCGCCCTCGTTGTAGAGGTGGACCAGTTCCTCCTGCAGGACGATGGCGCTCATGTCGCTCGTGCCGCCGGCCAGGTCGACCTCGGCGAGGTCGCGCAGCAGGTCCACCGAGTCGTCGCTGTAGTGCGACACGTTGGCCTCGATGCGCCGGACGAACTGGGTCACCGCCGGGTTGGCCAGGTCGGCGCGGGTCAGGTCGCTGGCGCGCTCGATGGCGGCGTAGTAGGTCGCGATGGTCGCGGCCAGCCCGGAGGTGGACAGGTTGGGGTTGTCCTTGCCGAAGGTGAAGCGCCCCCACTCCGGCTTGCCGAAGCTCTTCCAGCCCTCGCGGCCGGAGAGGCCGAGCAGGTCGCCCCAGCCCAGGGGCCCGCGCTGGCGGACGACGTCGGCCTTGGGCTGCGGCATGGCGATCACCAGCGGGCTGTTCGCGATCGACGGGTACCGGTCCGGGGTCTGCGGCGTCCGTCCGGCGGCCCGGTCGAGCAGGTGGAGCTGACCGGTCCACAGGCTGGACGTCGGCAACCAGACCTGCGGCGGCGGCAGGCCGGTGCCGCGCCAGTCGGTGGCCAGGGCCTCGGCCGCCCGGCCCGAGTTCAACGCGCTGACGTGGACCGTGGCGCAGCCGCCGCCGGGCAGCGGCCGGGCGCTGGCGCTGTACCGCTGGGCCAACCCGACCAGCAGTTCCGCCTTCTCCGTCGAGGAGTTGACCTCCAGGGTCACGGTGCAGGACGCCCGGGACTGGTCGGTGTCGGCCGCCCGCTGCTCGACGAGGACGAACGCTCCGGCGATGACCACCAGCCCGGCGCTGACGGCCGCCGTGTACGGCAGCCACCGTCGCGGACCCGTCGGGGTTGCGGCCATGCGGGAGCCTCCTTGGTGGTCGACCGGTGGCAGTCAACCTATCGGTCGCCCGCCACCCGGTCGATCGGTCCCACGGACCGTCGGCTAGGTCCGGTGGGAGCGACCGCCGAGCGCCACGGCGAGCAGCAGCCGGACCAGGTACACCACGACGAAGGTCGCCGCGCCGGCCGCGGCGGCGTCACCGACCAGGCCCGAGGCGACGTAACCGGCGGCGGCGCCGACCGACCCGAGGAAGATCGCCGTCGAGACGCCCCAGGCGTCGGTGGACTCCCGGCGCAGCCGCCGCCCCCAGCCGTCGTCGGTGGCGACGGGCCGGTCCTGCGCGGCGGCGGGCGCCGGTGGGGCGTCCTGCCCGCCGGTACGGGCCTGCACCGGGATCGTCGGCGTGGGGATCGGCAACGGCTGGTCCGGTGTCGGCGCTCCGGCGGTCTCGTGCCCCACCTCGAGCATGACCTCCCGCCGGTGCGGGCCGACGGCCGTGGCGTCCTGCCCGAGCAGCCGCATCAGCACGTGCTCGGCCTCCGGCCGGTCCGCCGGGTCCTTGGCCAGGCACTGACGCACGAGATCGTCGAGGTCGGGCGGGAGCGGTGGCAGGTCGGGCGGCTCGTTCACCACCCGGTGCATCACCGCGAACAGGGAGTCGTTGCCGAACGGGGGCCGACCGCCGGCGGCGAAGGCGATCGTCGCGGCCCACGCGAAGACGTCGCAGGCCGGGCCGACGCCGTCGTTGCGGAACCGTTCCGGCGCCATGTACGCGGTGGTCCCCACCACCTGGCTGGTCACCGTCTCGGTGACGCCCACCGCGCGGGCGATGCCGAAGTCGATCACCCGTGGGCCGTCGCGGCCGAGGACCACGTTGTCCGGCTTCAGGTCGCAGTGCACCACGTGCGAGCGGTGGATCGCCGCGAGCGCGGTGGCGGTGCCGATGGCGAGCCGGTGCAGCGCGTTACCGGTCACCGGGCCCTGCTCGCGGACGTGGCGGAACAGGGTGGGGCCCTCGATGAACTCGCTGACCACGTACGGCCGCTCGCCGTCCACGTCGGCGAAGAGCACCTGCGCGGTGCAGAACGGGGCGACCCGGCGGGCCGCGGCGATCTCCTTCATGAACTGCGACCGGGCCCGGGGGTCCCGCAGGTCGATGTTGATCATCTTGACCGCGACCCGGTCGCCCTGCTCGTCCTCGCCGAGGTACACCACGCCCTGGCCGCCGGCGCCCAGCCGGCCGAGCAGGCGGTACGGACCGGCGGTGGGCGGATCGTGCGCCCACAGCGGGGCGAGCCCCGGCGGGCCACCGGCCAGTCCTGTCATCCCGACCCCATCAGCGTCTGTCCCACTCGGCGGAGCACACCGGTCATCGTGCCATGCCCCGTCAGGTCCACGGAGTCCGTCCGACCGGTGCCCGTGTCCGGGCGACCGGCCGCAGGACACGCCCGCTGCGTCGGTTGTCGCGTCGACAGGCGCGTTGCCGATCGGCTCGATGCGGGCCGCCGGGGCGCCCGGATCGTCGGTCAGCCCGCCAAATCGTCGGTCCCGGGCACCTCGGCAGGGGCGCTGCCCGCATGTGGCGGCGGGGTCGCCGGCTGCGGCTCGGACCGGGCCTGCCGTGGCGACCGGGACAGGGTGACGCGACCGTGGTAGCCGGGGCCCAGGACGATGGCCGGCCGGTAAGCGGGTGGGGTGCCGACGGCACTGCTCCACGCCGCCGGTATCGGGGGAGCGAAGTCCGGTCCGCCCAGGTCTGCGGCGTCCGCCGCGTCTCCGTCACCCATGGTCACACCTCTCTGTCGCGCCCCGAGCGCGACACCCCTCGACTGGGATCCCAGCCAACACGATATCTTGTCTTCCATTATATTGGACGGATGAGTGCTCGGGCGATGACCGAACCGGCCTTCTTCATCCTCACCGTGCTGCTCGACGCGCCTCGCCACGGCTACGGCATCGTGGCGGAGGTGGCAGAGCTGTCGCGGGGGCGGGTGCAGCTGAAGATCGGCTCCCTGTACGGGGCCCTGGACCGGCTCGTCGGTGACGGTCTGGTCGAACTGGATCGCGAGGAGGCCTGGCAAGGGCGACTACGCCGGTACTACCGGTTGACCGAGCGGGGCCGCGACGCCCTCGCCACAGAGGCGCAACGGCTGGCCGCCAACGCGCGGATCGCCTCCACCCGGTTGCGCCGGCACCCGGACCCGATCGGGGGGACGTCGTCGTGAGCCGGCTGGAGAAGCGCTACCGACTGCTGCTCCGCCTGCTTCCCGCCGCCTACCGGCAGGAGTGGGAAGACGACATGGTCACCGCCTTCCTGGACAGCATGGAAACCGGCGACCCCGACACCACCGAGTACGTCGCCGAGCATGGCCGGCCGGGCCTGTCGGAGATCGCCAGCATCCTGTCCCTCGCCGTGCGGTTACGGCTCGGTGGGCCCGACGCGCCACCCCGTTCGTTCGCGTGGGGACAGGCCGTGCGTCTGTCGGTCCTGATGGCGATGCTGACCCACGCCGTCACGGTCACCGTCAGCATCGCCGTACCGCTGTGGCTGTCCGGGAAGATGGCCTGGTTGCCCGCCCCCACGGCCGAGTGGGTACTCGCCCCGCCCCGGAACACCTGGCACACCGTGTGGGGCCTCGCCGGCTACGCCTGGCTGCCGGCCTACCTCGCGCTCGTCCTCGGACACCGGCGCGTGGCCCAGGCGGTCGCCCTGCTCGCCGTGGTGCCGCCCGCCGTCACGACCGTCGTGCAGCAGTTCGCCGGTGACGTACCCCCGTCGGTGACGCCCTGGGCGATGCGACTCGTCGACGTCCTCCTGCTGCTGGCCATGTCGGCCTTCCACCACGGTGCCCCACCGGTGCCGCGCCGTCCCTGGCTGCTTGCGCTGCCGGTCGGCATCCTCCTCGCCGTGCCGCTGTTCACCCTTCAGGCGACCACGCCGGCGCTGAGTGTGCTGGACTGGCCGGGCCTGTCCTGCGCCACGGTCACCGCCGCCATGCTGGTCCACCTGGCCGTGCGGGGGCGCGGTCACCCGGCCCGCACCCTGCCGTGGTCCCTGGCGCTCCTCCTGCTCGCGGTGACCGCGTTCGTCGTCCGGACCGCGACCCTGCCCGACCATCTCGGCCAGGTCCACCGCAGCACCCTCACCGCGATCGCGTCCGTCGAGGTGCTCGTCGTCCTCGCGGTCGGCGTACCGCTCGCCGTGCTCGCGCTCCGCGCACTGCGCCGGCTGCCCACTGTGCCACGCTGACCACGTCCGGGTGGGCCGGGCCCGAAACCCGCCCCACCCGCCCGGCGGACCCGGGCCGGGACCACGATCACCGGCGCTAACGCCCTGCGGGTGCCCGGCGCGCCACGAGGCTGGCGGCGAGCAGCCCCAGGGCGAGGACCTGGGTGGCGCCGAGGACGGCGATCAGGGCGGGCAGCGAGCGGCTGTACAACGCTCCCGCCAGAGCCCCGCCGGCCAGGGCCGCGACGCCCTGGACGGCGGCGAAGACGCCGTAGGCGGTGGCGCGGCGGGCGGCCGGGACGAGGTCGGCCACGAGGGCCTTGACCGTGGAGTCCTGCACCCCGACCGCCGCACCCCACAGGAGGGTGCCGACCACGATCGCGCCGACGCTGCCGGAGAGCGCCAGGGCCGGCACGGCGGCCCCCAGCACGGGCAGGGCGAACAGCACCCGGGCGTGCCAGCGGTCGTACAGGTGACCGCTGGCCAGGGCGGCCACGGCGGCGGCGGCCATCGCGGCGGCGTACAGCAGCGGGATCCCGGCGGTGGCCAGCACACCGGTCCGCGTGGCGTGGAACGAGATGATCCCGAAGGTCACCAGCCCGGCGGTGGCGGCTCCCGCCGCCGCGGCGAACAGGAAGAAGCGACGGGGCAGGTCGGCACCGATCCAGCGGCGCGCGGCGGTCGACGGTGGGCCGGTGGCGGGACCGGCGGAGGCGGCGGGGGCCGGGGCTTCGCGGTCGAAGACGGCCGGCTGGGGCACCCGCCGGCGGATCCACAGCAGCAGCCCGACGGCCAGCGCCCCCGGCACCGCCAGGACGGCCAGCGCCGGCCAGATCAGGCCGGTGGCCGCGATGACGGCCGCGACCAGCAGCGGCCCGGTGAAGGCGCCGAGCTGGTCCAGGGCCTTGTGCACCGCGAAGCCGCGCCCCCGGCCGACGGCTCCGGCGGCCTGGGCCAGCAACGCCGACTTGGCCGGGCTGCGCACGGCCTTGCCGGCGCGCTCGGCCAGGATCAGCGCGGCGGCGACCAGCAGGCCGGCGCCGCCGAGGAAGGGCGCCACGGCGAGGAGCGGCACACAGACGGCGGTCACCGCGTACCCGGCCAGCGTCAGGGACCAGTACCGGCCGGTACGGTCGGCCAGCGGCCCGAAGGCCAGGCGCAGCAGCAGGGCCATGGCCTCCCCGGCACCGGCCACCAGGCCCACGACCAGGGCCGAGGCGCCCAGCGCGCCCAGCAGCGGCCCCGTGATCGACCGCGCGCCCTCGTAGACCATGTCGGCGGCCAGGCTGACCATCCCGAAGCCGACCACGACCCGCCACGCGGACCACCTCGGAGCCGGCGGCCCGGCCGACACCGGCACGACGGGCTCGGCCGGGCCCGTGGACACCTTCGACATGCGCGCTCCTCGCTCCCGCCGGGCGCACCGCCGACCGGGTGCGGCGGTGTGCTCAGCGATTCTCGCGGAGCAACGCGTCGATGTCGTCGGCGACCCCGTCGGGACGTTCGCCGTGGCCGGGTGAGCAGTGGCGTTACTGCTACGTCGACGCGACCCTGGTCCGGGAGCCGATCGGGTCGACCCGCCCGTGACACCGCCCGCCTGAGGGCCCGGTGCCCCGACCCGGTGGGCCGACCACGGCCCGGTCGCCCCACCGGGGAGGAGCCCGGTACCCGTGGGTGTGGTGCCGCCGGTCGGCCGCCTCCGCTCCGGCGAACCGCCTGCGGCCGGCGGTGGTGCTTGCCAGAGTGAACAGGTGTCCGACGACGGCCCACGTCCGCATCCGAGTGCCGGCGGTGTCCGGCCGGTGGGCCGGGACCCCGGTGCCGAGGGTGACGTGAGCTGGATGGAGCTCTTCGTCGACCTGTTCTTCGTGTTCGCCTTCCTGAAGGTGGCCACGCTGATGTCGGCCGACCTGAGCGTCCTCGGCACGATCCGCGGGGTCCTGGTGATCCTGCTGCTGTGGCACTGCTGGACGTCCTGCGCCTGGCTCGGCAACGTCCTGCACGCCGACCGGGGCGGCATGCCGCTGCTGATGACCGGGGTGGCGACCGCGGTGCTGGTGATCGGGGTCGCCGTACCGGAGACGTTCGCCGACGTGCCCGGCAACCTGTCCGGTCCGGTCGTGGTGGTCGGCGGCTACCTCCTGATCCGGTTCTGCGTCCTGGCGGTGCTCACCTACCACCAGCGCGGCGGCGCGGCCGGCCGGCGGCGGACCGTGCTGGTGTGGCTGGCCTTCCTCGCGGCCGGGGCGATGCTGCTCGTCGCCGCGCTGCTCCCACCGAGCCTGCCCGAGCGGGTCGACGGGAACCTCGTCCGGGTCGTCCTGTTCGCCGGCGCGCTCGGCGTCGACTTCGTCATCTTCGCCGGGGTCGGCCGGGGCACCTGGCAGATCGTGTCGCCGTGGCACCTGGCCGAACGGCATGCCGTGATCATCCTGGTGGCGCTCGGCGAGACGATCATCTCGATCGGGGCGAGCCGGGGGGTCGGCGTGGACAAGCCGGTCACCTGGGACGTTGCCGCCGCCGCCACCCTGGGCATGATCATCGTGTCCGGGCTGTGGTGGACCTACTTCGACCTGGCGAAGATGCTCGCCGAACACGGGCTGTGGCGGACCCGGGGCGCGGCCCGGACCCGGCTGGCGCGCGACGCCTACCTCGGACTGCACCTGCCCATGATCGCCGGTCTGATCATCTTCGCCCTCGGGCTGAAACACGCCGTCGCCGTCGCGGTGGGGGAGGCCGACCGCCTCTGGGACGACACGAGCGTCCTGACCCTTTTCGGGGGGGTGCTGCTCTACCTGCTCGCGCTGGTCGCCTTCGAGTGGCGGACGGCACGGCTCATCGGCCGCAGCCCGCTGACCGGCATCGGGCTGCTCCTGGCCCTGTTTCCGCTGGCCGCCGGCGCCCCCGCCGTGGGCGCGCTGGCGTTGCTCGCCGTCGGGGTCGCCGCGATGGCGGTCGCCGACCGGACGATCTTCCGCCGCCGGCACGAGGCGCTGCACCACCTGGTCGAGCCCGAGGCGGCCCGACTCGGTGGGGTCTCTCCCCGGGAACTCTTCGTCGACCTGGTGTTCGTCTTCGCGTTCATCCAGGTGACGCTGCTGATGACCCGGCACCCGTCGCTGCTCGGCATCGTCCGGGGCCTGACCCTGCTCGCCCTGCTCTGGTGGGCGTGGATCTCGTACTCCTGGCTGGCCAACATCGTCCGCACCGAGACCGCCCTGGTCCGGTTCAGCACCATCGGGACCGCCACGGCGATCCTCGTGCTCGGGTTCGCCATCCCCCAGGCCTTCGGTCCCGACCGGGGTGGCCTGCACGGCTCCTCGCTCATCGTGGTGTGTTACGTCGCCGGGCAGGCCATCCAGGGCGTGCTGCTCTGGCAGGTGTCCCGCACGAACGCCGTGCTGCGCTCCGTCGCGCGCCGGGTCGTCCTGCCCTCCGGCGCCGCGCTCGTGATCCTGGCGAGCATCATGGCCCTGGAGGTGGCGACGCCCGTGGTGGTCTCCGGCAGCCTGGGCGTCACCCTGCTGTGGGTCGCGGCCCTGCTCGTGCAGTACGTCGGCGCCTACTGGTGGGGCGGCGACACCTGGCGGGTGCAGTCGGTGCGGCACTGGGTCGACCGGTACGCGCTCATCATGCTCATCGCCTTCGGCGAGGCCATCATCTCCGTGGGCCTCGCCGCGAGCGGGCGGCCGGTCTCGGTCACCGTCCTGGCGCTCGTCGTGGTGGGGGCGCTGGCCATCGGGACGCTGTGGTGGGCGTACTTCACCACCATCGACGCCGCGCGACTGGCCCTGAAGGCCCGGACCGGCCGGGCGCGGACGCTGCTCGCCCGGGACGCCTTCACGTACCTGCACCTGCCCATGGTCGCCGGGGTGATGCTGGTCGCCTTCAGCCTGCGCCAGATCCTGGTGCCGGGGCGGACCGTCAACGTCTACGGGCACTACGCCCTCTACCTGGGCGTGGCGCTGTACCTGGCCGCCAACCAGTGGTACTGGTGGCGGATGTGGCACGTGCTGAGCTGGCACCGGGTGCTCGGCGCGTTCGTCGTCGCCGCGCTGGCCCCACTCACCCTCCTGCTGCCCCCGGTCTGGCCCCTCGTCCTGCTCACCGGGCTCGGCGTCGTCTTCGCCGCCCTGGAGGTGCTGCACGGCGGTGACCCCCGCACCCGCGAGCCCCGCCCGGCCGCCTGAGCCGCCGGCGGCGTTCCCGGGGAGGTGGGGCGGGAGGTAGGGTGTGGCCGCCGTGGTGTTCGGGAAGCCGGTGCGGTACCGGCGCGGCCCTCGCCACTGTGATCGGGAAGCCGACGGCCCTTGTCCTCCGTGGAGGTCACTGAGCGTTCACGCTCGGGAAGGCCGGCCGTCGGTGTGGTACCCGTCAGCCAGGAGACCGGCCACGGCACGTTCGACCCGTCCACGAGGTGCTGGAAGGCGGTCCCGCTGTGCGGATCCCCATGCTCTGGCGCGTTGCCGCGCCCCTGTCCGTTCTCGTCGTCCTGCTCGGTGGCTGCGCCGTCGACCAGGAGGCCCCCGCCGGCTCGGATTCCGCCGGGGCGGTCGTGACCAACTGCGGCACGCCGGTCGCGATCCCGGAGCCGCCCGCCCGGGTGGTGACGATGAACCAGCCCGCCACGGAGATCATGCTGGCCCTCGGCCTGCAGGACCGGATGGTCGGCACGGCGTACCTGGACGACGAGATCCTGCCCGCCTACGCCGCCGCGTACGCGCAGGTCCCGGTCCTGGCCGAGGAGTACCCGGCCCGGGAGAGGCTGCTCGAGGTCGAGCCGGACTTCGTCTACGCCTCCTTCGCCAGCGCGTTCGGTGCCGAGGGCGTCGGCGACCGCGAGAGTTGGCAGCACCTGGGCGTCGGCACGTACCTCTCACCGGCGGGCTGCCCGGCGGAGACCCGACCCGCGACGCTGCGGATCGACGACGTCTTCGGCGAGATCCGGGAGATCGCCGCGATCTTCGGGGTGACCGACCGTGCCGAGGCCCTCGTCGCCGAGCACCGGGCCCGGATCACGACGGCCGCCGCCGCCGCGCCAAGCGCCCGGGTGATGTGGTGGGACGGCGGCAGCGACGCCCCCAGCGTCGGCGCGTGCTGCGGCGCCCCGAACATGATCATGTCGGCGGCCGGGGTGACCAACGTCTTCGCCGACGTCACCGGCCGCTGGGCCGACACCAGTTGGGAGGTCGTCGCCGAGCGCGATCCCGACGTCATCGTGCTGGTCGACGCGCGCTGGGATCCCGCCGCGCGGAAGAAGACCTTCCTGGCCGGTCACACCACCCTGCGCAACCTGTCGGCGGTCCGGCAGCAGCGGTACGTGGTCATCCCCTTCTCCGCCACCTCCGCCGGCGTGCGCAACGTGCTCGGCGTGGAGGCCCTGACGCAGGGGTTGACCGCGTCGGCGGCCGGGGCCGGGAGCTGACCGCCGTCGTCCCACGGCCGGCCGCCACCCGTACCCCGGTGGTGCGGGCCGCCGGCCCGGCCGTGGTCCTGGTCGTCCTCACGGTGGGGCTGCTCGCCTCGGTCGGCGCGGCCGTCACGATCGGCCCGGCGGAGCTCTCCATCGGTACGGTGTGGCGGGTCGTCGCCGACCACCTCGGGCTGGCCCGGTCCGACGTGACGCCGCTGCGCGAGCACATCGTGTGGGACCTGCGCCTGCCCCGGGTGCTCGGCGCCGCGGCCGTCGGCGCCGGGCTCGCCACGGCGGGAGCGGTCATGCAGACCGTCACCCGCAACCCGCTGGCCGACCCGTACCTGCTGGGTGTCTCGTCGGGGGCGTCGCTCGGCGCGGTCCTGGTGATCGTGGCCGGGGTGGGCAGCGGCGTGGTCGCCGTGGGCGGCGGCGCCTTCGTCGGCGCGCTCACCGCCTTCGCGGCGGTGGTCGCGGTCGCGGGCCGCCGCGCGGCGCTCGCCCCGACCCGGGTGGTGCTGATGGGGGTGGCGGTGGCGCAGCTCTGCGCCGCGCTGACCTCCTTCGTGATCATCTGGGTGGGGGACCCGCACGCCACGCAGAGCATCACGTTCTGGCTGTCCGGCTCGCTGGCCCGGGCCGGCTGGGCGGAGCTGGCCTGGGCGGCGCCGGTGCTGGTGGTCGTCCTGGGGCTGATCGGCTGGCACGCCCGCGCGCTCGACGCCTTCGCCTTCGGCGAGGAGGCCGCGGCCACCCTCGGGGTGGACGTGACCCGGGTCCGGTGGCTGCTGCTGGTGGCCACCGCGCTGCTGACCGCCGTGCTGGTCGCGATGAGCGGGGCGATCGGGTTCGTCGGGCTGATCATGCCGCACGCCGCCCGCCTGCTGACCGGCCCGGACCACCGGCGGCTGCTGCCGGTCGTGGCGCTGGCCGGCGCGATCTTCCTGATCTGGGTGGACACCGCCGCGCGGACGCTGTTCGAGCCGCGCGAGCTGCCGGTCGGCGTGCTCACCGCGCTCCTCGGGGTGCCCGCCTTCGTGATCCTGCTGCGACGCCGGGAGGTACGGGGCTGATGCTGGACGTCTCCGGAGTGTCGTGGGCGGTGCCGGCCGCCCGCATCCTCGACCGGGTCACCTGCACGGCGCCGGCCGGCAGCCTGGTCGGGCTGCTCGGCCCCAACGGCTCCGGCAAGACCACCCTGCTGCGGGTGGTCGCCGGGCTGCTCCGCCCCACCAGCGGACAGGTGACCATCGACGGCGACGCCGTCGCGCGGCTGCGGCGGCTCGCCGTCGCCCGCCGGATCGCGCTGCTCGCCCAGCACGCCGAGACCGACCTGGACCTGACCGTGCTCGACGTGGTGCTGCTCGGTCGGATCCCGCACCGGCGGTCCCGTTGGTCGGACAGCGCCACCGAGCGGGCCAGGGCGGTCGAGGTGCTCGCCCACGTCGACCTGACCGGCTTCGAGCACCGCAAGTGGCAGACCCTCTCCGGTGGGGAACGGCAGCGCGTCCAGCTCGCCCGCGCGCTGGCCCAGGAGCCGGAGCTGCTGCTGCTCGACGAGCCCACCAACCACCTCGACATCGGCCACCAGTTGCAACTGCTGCACCTGGTCCGCCGGGCCGGGATCACCACCCTGGCCGCGCTGCACGACCTGAACCTGGCCGCCATGTTCTGCGACACCGTCGTGGTCCTGGACGCCGGCCGCGTCGTCGCCTCGGGGGCCCCGGGGCAGGTGCTCACCCCGCCCCTGCTCGCCGACGTGTTCGGCGTCGAGGCGGAGGTCGGGGTGCACGACGGCCGCACCGTGATCCACTACCGGCCGCCGGCCGCATGACCCGGCAGGTGCTCCTCGTGGCCCGGTCGGTGACCCACCACGGCGGCCACGACGCGGTCCACCGGCTCGCCGAGGCGGTCGCCGGGGCCCTCGGCGAGCCGGTGCGGGGCTGCTTCCTCGACGGCGCCGCGCCGTCGCTGCACGTCGCGCTCGACGCGGCGGCCGACGCGGACGAGGTGGTGCTGGTGCCGGCCCACCTGCCCCCCGACCGCTACCTGGACACCTGGCTCCGGCGCGCGGTGGCGCACTGGCGGCAGCACCGCGACCGGGCCCCCCGGATCGTGGTCACCGCGCCCCTGGCCGGGCAGCCCGCACTGGTCACCGCGGTCGTCGCCGCCGTCGCCGGTCCGCTCACCGAGCTGGCCGGCAACCCCGGTCCGTTCCGGAGCCCGGCCTGGTCCCGGATCACCCGCCACCGGCGGCACGTGCTCGTCTGCCGGGGGCCCCGCTGCACCGCGTACGGGGCCAACGAGGTGACGGCGGCGCTGGCCGACCGGCTGGCCGAGCACCGCCTCGGCGACGACGACGTGCTGGTCACCGCCACCGGCTGCCTGTTCCCGTGCGACCTCGGCCCGCTCGTCGTGGTGCACCCCGACGACGTCTGGTACGAACGGGTCGACCGGTCGACGGCGACCCGCATCGCCGACGAGCACCTGCGCGACGGCCGGCCCGTCGACGACCGGCCGCCCCGGGGCTGACCCGCCCGGGGCGCGGCCGGTGCCGGTGCCCCGGGGCCCCGTCCGGCCGGGCGGAGGCCGGGGGCCGGCGGGCGGAGCCGGGGGCCGGCGGGACGACCCCGGAGCCGATGGCAGACGGCCGCACCTGTCGTGGTCGACGACCACGACAGGTGCGGCCGTCGACCGCGCCGGGTACCCGCCGGTCAGCGGGTCGTGGCGTCCTGGACCTCGCCGACGAGTTCCTCGACGATGTCCTCCAGGAAGATGACGCCGGTGGTGCCCGCGTCGTCGAGGACCCGGGCCAGGTGCGCGCCCTTGCCCCGCATCGTCGCCAGCGCGTCCTCCAACTCGCTGTCCCGGCGGACGGTGGCCAGCCGGCGGACGCGTTTGGCCGGTACGGCGCTGGTGTAGGCGTCGCCGGACAGGTCCATCACGTCCTTGATGTGCAGGTACCCGCTCGGTTCACCGTTGTCGGTGAGCAGGTACCGGGAGAAGCCGTGCTCGGCGACGGCCCGCTGGATGTCGGCGGGGGTGACGGTCGCCGGCAGGACGACCAGGCCGTCGAGGGGCACCGCCACGTCGCCGACGGTCTTCGCGGTGAACTCGACGGCCGCGGTCAGCGTGCCCGAGCCGTCGACGAGCACCCCCTCGCGGGTCGACTGCGCCACGATGGTCGCCACCTCGTCCAGCGTGTAGGTGCTGGTGGCCTCGTCCTTCGGGGTCACCCGGAACAGCCGCAGGATCCCGTTGGCGACGCCGTTCAGGCTCCAGATGATCGGCTTGAAGATCCGGGCGACGACCACCAGCGGCGGAGCGAGAATCAGCGCCGCCCGGGTCGGCACCGAGAACGAGATGTTCTTCGGCACCATCTCACCGAACACCACGTGCAGGAACGTCACCAGCAGCAGCGCGACGACGAACGCCAGCACCGTGACCGCCTCGGGCGACAACGGGGTGTTCGCCAGCGGGATCTCCAGCAGGTGGTGGATCGCCGGCTCCGAGACGTTCAGGATGAGCAGCGAACACACCGTGATACCGAGCTGGCTGGTCGCCAGCATCAGGGTGGCGTGCTCCATCGCCCAGAGGGTGGTCTGGGCGGCGCGGCTGCCCGCCTGGGCCTTCGGCTCGATCTGGGAGCGGCGCGCGGAGATGACCGCGAACTCCGCGCCGACGAAGAACGCGTTGACGACCAGCAGGACGAAGAGCCAGATGATGCCTGGCAGGTACTCACTCACCGGACGCTCTCCTCCGTGCGGTCACCGATGGCGCGGTCGGCCCCGGCGGCGGCGGGCGCCTCGGTGGGCACGAACCGCAGCCGGTCGGCCTGGACGCCGTTGAGGTGTTCGACGCGCAGCACCCCGTCCTTGATCGGCACCTCGTCGCCGATCTCGGGGAACCGGTTGAGGCGGGCGGTGACGAACCCGGCGATCGTGTCGTAGTCGTCGTCCTCCGGGACGGTGATCTTGGCCCGCTCGAACAGTTCGTCCGGGCGCAGCGAGGCGTCGAAGGAGACCGACCGGCCACGGCGCACCAGGATGGTGCGGGCCCGGTCGTGCTCGTCCTCCAGGTCGCCGATGATCTCCTCGACCAGGTCCTCCAGGGTGACGATCCCGGCGGTGCCGCCGTGCTCGTCGTAGACGACCGCGAACTGCAGGCCCTCGCCGCGCAGCGTGGGCAGCAGCGCGTCCAGGTGCATCGTCTCCGGCACCCGGGACGGCTCCACGACGAGATCGCTCGCCCGGACCTCGCCGCGTTCCTGCAACGGGATGGCGAAGGCGTGCTTGACGTGCAGCACGCCGAGAATGTCGTCGACGTTGCGGCCGATGACCGGGAACCGGGACAGGCCGGTGGCGCTGGCCCGTTCGATGATCTCGGCGGCGGTCGTGGTGGCCTCCACCGCCGTCATCCGCACCCGGGGGGTCATCACGTCGGAGGCGTCCCGACCCGAGAACCGCAGGGTACGGTCCAGCAGCGTGGCGTGCTCGGGGTCGAGGACACCGGCGCGCGCCGAGTGCCGCAGCAGCGAGCTGAGCTCCTCGGCGCTGCGGGCACCGGACAGCTCCTCCTTCGGCTCGATGCCGAACGCCCGGATCACCGCGTTGGCGGTGTTGTTGAACAGCAGGATCACCGGCTTCAGGACGGTGGTGAACAGGGCCTGGAACGGCACCACGAACTTCGCCGTCTGCAGGGGCACCGCGAGGGCGAAGTTCTTCGGTACGAGCTCACCGATCACCATCGAGAAGAGCGTCGCCAGGAGGATGGCGAGGACCGAGCCGACCGCGGGGACGGCCCCCTCCGGTACGCCGGCCGCGCCCAGCGGACCGGCCAGCAGCGCGCTGACCGCCGGCTCGAAGGTGTACCCGGTCAGCAGGGTGGTCAGCGAGATGCCGAGCTGCGCGCTGGACAGGTGGGTCGAGGTGATCTTCAGTGCGGCGATCGTGGGACCGAGCCGCTTCTCGCCTCGGGACTGGCGCGCCTCGAGTTCCCCGCGGTCGAGGTTGACCAGCGCGAACTCGGAGGCGACGAACATGCCGGTGCCCACGGTGAGGAGCAACCCGATCCCCAGCATGACTACTTCATACATCGGTCAGCCCCTGTCGTGCGGTGGCCGCCGTACGGGCGGTCGGGACGACGAGGGGCCACGGACTGTCGTGCGGAAGATCATCCATAGTCCTGCAGAGAGTAGCCGTGCCCACTGAAAGCAAGCTGTGAGTGTGGGGGGTGGTGCGGCGGGTCGCCCGGCCCGGCCGAACATTCGGGACGTAACGGGATGAACAGCCGATTTCAGGGGCCCGGTGTGACGCGGATCGCGCCGCCGGGCACCGGGCGGCCACCCCCGGCCGGCGGGCGCCCGGCGTCGCGGCCCGGGCGCCCGCCGGGCGGCTCACCAGCGGTAGCCGACCTCGCTCATCCGGCGTTGCACCACCCGGGCGTAGGCGTCGTTGCCCGCCCGGTTGGGGTGCAGGGTCTCCATGCCCACCGGCTGCCGCGGGTGCCCGTCGTCGTCCCCGAAGAGGTCACCCGCGACGACGCCGTGCAGGTACTGCTCCGACCCGCCACAGATGCCGTGCCCGGTGTACTCGCCCCGGGCGTCCATGCCGTGCACGCCGCGCGCGGGATCCGACGGCACCGCGGAGCCGGTTATCAGGTCGGACAGCTCGTTGAGGAACTCCGTCTCGCCCTCGGTGAAGCCGAACGAGACGCCGTACTGACCGAAGTACCGGCACGGGGTGTCGAACAGGCGCGGGTAGCCCATGACGAAGATGCGCGCCGCCGGGGCCCGCAGCCGGATCTGCTCGACCACCTTCTGGACCGACGCCCGGACGGCACCGGTGATCAGGTCCTGCTGCCGGTCACGCAGCGGCTCGTCGTCGCCGGCCATCACGTAGCCCGGCGCGCCGCACTCCCACCCGGTGGCGCAGGAGAGGCCCACCTGGGCGAACCGGGCGTCGTTGCCGCCGATCGAGAGCAGCACGGCGGTCGTGTTCGCGGTCAGCGACCCCTGGTCGAGCTGGCTGACCTCGCCGTACTGGCCCTCGGCCGGCGAGCCCTGCCAGCGGCCGTCGGGCAGCAGGCTCGGGCTGAGCAGGTTCACCGTCCGCGCGCCGCTGCACGCCAGGAACTGCGCGTCGAGGTCGGGATGGTGCTGCGCGGACAGGGTGCCGATGCTGGCCGGCGCCCCCGGGATGGTGGCCCGCTGCGACCAGGCGTGCGGGCTGCGCCGGCACGAGTTGCGCCACTGCTCGTCGTCGCCGTACTGGTTGCTGACCCGGGTGTAGTCCCCGGCGCCCTCCCCGGAGGAGTACGAGTCGCCGAGCGCCACCACGAAGTGCGCGGGCTTGCGGGGCAGCGGCTGGACGGCGAGGGCGTCCCAGGCGATGTCCTGGACACCCCGGCCGTCGAGGGTGAAGTTGGTCAGCTCCACCCGTGGGGTGCCGGGGCCGGTGAAGTCGAAGACGCCCAGGCTCACCCACCGGTTCTCCTCCCACTGGGTGGGGATGGTGCGGTGCTCGGTGCCGCCGTCCGGCCGGCGGATGACGTACCGGGCCTGCCGGGTGTGTGCGCCGTGGTCGGGCAGGTGCACCCAGACCCGGGTCCACGCGTGGGTCGGGTCGATGCGCCACGTGCCGGTGACCCGCAGCGTCGGGTGTTGCTGCTGGCGGTGGGTGTGCGCGAACCAGAAGTGCCCGCCGAAGCCGGCGCCGATCTGGTGGAAGTCGACCTTTCCGGGGGTGACCACCGAGCCGTCCGGCCGGGTGTGGGTGGCGAAGTTCAGCGCGAAGGTGCCGCCCCGGGTGAAGGTCGGTGTGCAGCCCTCCGCGCCCAGCGGCACGGTGGTGGCGATGTCGTCGATGATCCGCGCGCCGGCGGGCAGGCCGCTGACCGCGCACGAGCCGTCGGCGTGGGCGGGGGTGGGATGGATGTTGTCGCCCGGCTGCGTGTACGGCCTCGGCTCGACCGAGGTGTAGGCCCGGTTCTCCGTCCCGCACCTGCCCGGACAGGACGTCCAGGTGACCGGCGCGTGCCACCAGCACCGCAGGTCGTCGCGCTGGCACGCGCCGGCCGGGGTGCCGGGGTAGTCGCCGGGTGCGTGCGGGGGCAGGTGCTCGCCGCAGTCGTTGACGGCCGGCGCGCAGAAGGTGAACCGGCCGGGCTGGGCGAGCGCCGGCGCGAGCGGGGACAGGGCCGGCCGGTACGTCGGACGGTACGACGCCGACCGGTAGTCGAAGCGGATCAGCGAGGTGTAGGCGAAGCCGATGACCCGTTCCGGGTACGACCAGTGGTTCGGGTGCTTGGCGTTGTCGTACCCGGTGTCGTCGTCGACGATCTTGCGTCCGCGGGAGTCGTACACGTCCAGCGGCTCGGTGAGGAACATCCGCCGGTCGGCGGGGTAGTCCGGGTTCGCCGGGTTGTTGGCCCAGCCCACGCCCCACGGCTGCGCCGGCTGCCCGGCGACACGCGGATAGAAGCCGGTGTTGTACGCCCAGATCGCGAACCACCAGTTCTCCAGGTACCGGGGGTCGCCGTCGTTGACGACCAGCCCGGCGTCGCGGGTGGTGTTCCACTTGTCCTGCAGGATCCGCAGCCCCGCCGCGAGGTTGGCGGCATAGTCGAGCGCCACCGCCTGCTGCTTCGGGTAGGTCCAGGCGATGCCGGCGACCGTGGTGCCCGCCTCCTGTCGCTTCATCCCCGAGGTGACCTGGGCGGCCCCGTACCCGCAGTCGGTGCGGTCCCAGTCGATGTCGTCGTAGTCGGGCTCGGCCAGGTCGAGGCCGTAGTAGCCCAGACTGATCAGCGGGTTGCCGACGGAGGCGTCGACCGCGTGCGGGCTGGCCTGCCACAGGTTCGACTCCTGGGCGAGGATGCCGAGGAAGATCTGGGCGGGCACGGTACCGCCGCCGGACAGCGCGGTGAGGGGGAACAGGCCCTGCGGCGAGTACCCGGCCATGCCGTTGTTGTTCCAGTTCGCCGGCCGCTGGAAGGTCAGCATCCCCCGGACGGCGAGGTCGGCGGCCCACTCCACCTGGGCGACCGTCGGCTGGTACACCTGCGAGGCGGGGTCGTTGCGTGGCACGGAACACGACCGGTCGGGGTCGTGGGGGACGTCCGGGTCCGCCGGGGGCCGCGCGGAGCGGGTGCCCGGCCCGCCGGAGCCGGGCGTGGTGCGCGCGGTCAGCGCCGGGGACGGCGCCCGTCCGGCGGCGGCCGGGCGCGGCACGACCGAGAAGGTCAGGCGGGCGTCGGTCGCGACCCGGCGGGAGGTGATCTCGACCGGCTCGGCCCGCCCGGGTACCGGTCGGTCCGCCGGCCGGCCGGCCGCCTCCCGGCCGGTGCTCGCCCGCGCGACGACGAGCGCGCCCGTGGTCGAGACGTCACTGTCGGGCCGCCCGTCGACGGCCCGCCAGCCCGACGGCAGGTGGCCGGCGGTGCGGCTGCCGGCCCGGCTGCCGACGACGAAGACCCGGCCCCCGGCCCCCGGTCGCAGCGCGACCTCGCCACGGGGCGCCGACCCGTGTCCGGCCACCCGGCCGGCGGCGAACCGCTTGAACTCGGTGCGCCCGCCCCGGACCACCTGGAACGCCACCGCGTCGCGGCCGTCGGCGAGCAGCCGGAACGGGGTACCGGCCAGCGTCGCCAGCGGACGCGGTCCGCCCGCCCGGTCGATCGACACGAGCTGGTCACCCCGCGCGCCGATCAGCCGGTCCCGTACCGGCAGCACCGAGGTGACCTGCCCCGGCGTGCGCCGGACCCGGACCGGGGTGGCCGGCCGGGCCGCGTCGACCGTGCCGAGCCAGGTCCGTGCCGGTCCGGTCGGCCCGGCGGGCGCCTCCAGGCGGGACAGCACCGCGTGCTCGCCGGCACCGCACCCCGGATTGTGGTACGCCAGGGAGACCCGTTCGCGCAGCTTCGTCACCGCGCCGGTGGTCAGGTCGACGACCGCGGCGAACCCGCCGCGCTGCAGCAGGGTTTCCCGGTTGGTGAACGTCCGTGGGCCGTAGACGACCACGGCCCGCCGGCCGGAGCCGGTCAGGCACGCCTGCCCGATCCACTGGTCGGTGTCGAAGCCGGGCTCGGCGAGCGTCGCCGTGGTCCGCCAGGCGTACGCCTGCGCCTCGTCGGCGACGAGCAGGTGCAGCCCGCTCGCGTCGCTCGACGTGGTGACGGCGCGGTCGGTGGAGCCGCGCCACGCCGCGCCGAGCCGCGCGTCCGGCTCGGTGACCCGGTCGGGGTACGTGGGCGGGCGTCCGCCGGCCGCACCGGCCGTGCCGGTTTCGGCCGCCGGCGCGACGGTGTCGTGCGGCGGTGCCGCCGCAGCGGCGGCCACCGGCAGGGTGGGCGGGGACAGGAGGACGGCGGCGCAGGTCAGCGCCGCCAGCAGGGCCGAGGACCGCATCGGTCACCTCTTCGGGGTAAGCGGGTCGGTGGTGACGTGCCGGTGGTGCGGTGGCGGGGCGGAACCCGGTTCCGCCCCGCCACCGGTCGTGGGGTCACTTCCAGGCGGTGCAGCCGTCCCGGTGGTAGCCGCCGTCGTCGGTGTAGGCGATGAAACAGCCGCGCACGTAGTTCCGGTACGACCACATCGCCGACCAGCGCTGGCCGGGCCTCGGGTCGGAGAACTGCGGGGAGCCGCCGGAGACCTCCAGGACGGCGCCGCAGTTGCGCCACATCGGCAGGCAGTCGCCGTCGGTGGTGCGGATCCACGCCGCGTCGCAGGCCGTGGAGCGGCGCAGCTCCATCAACGCGCCCTGCAGGAACGTGTTCGACCCGCCGTAGCGGAACGAGGCGATGGTGGTGGCGCCCGCGTCGCAGCCCTTGTCCTGGGGCAGTTGCCCGTTGCAGCTCGACTGGTAGCACCCGGCGGCGAGCGCGGGGGTGGCCGCGACGGTGGCCGAGGTCACCGCGCCCACGACGGCGAGCAGGATCGCCAGCAGCACCCGGGGCAGGCGGCCGGAGCGTGGTCGTGACATGGGTTCTCCTCACAGGGGCGGGGCGGGTCCGCCTCCGGCGGCACCGCCCGGGGCGGGTGCGGCACACCCGGTGTGGTGCCGCCCGCCCAGCCTCGACGGGCCACCGTCCGGGAGCGAGGAATCCGGCCGGTCCCGGCCGGTCCCGGACGACCGGGCCTCGGGTCAGCCGGCGGCCGGGTCCGCGCCGGCCGCCGCCTCGGCCCGGCTGCGCGTCAGCAGGTCCCGGCTGGCCCGGGTGTCCGGGTGGTCGGGACCGAGGACCTGCTCCCGCGCGGCGAGGACCCGCTCGTACAGCGCCACCGCCTCGGCGACCCGGCCCGTCGCCCGGTAACAGCCGGCGAGGTTGTGCCGGGAGGTGAGCGAGTCGGGGTGCTCGGCGCCGAGCAGCCGTACCCGGGCGTCGGCGGTCGCCTCGTGCAGGCGGATGGCATCGGCGTGCCGCCCGACGCTGGCGTACCCGCCGGCCAGGTTGTTGCGGCTCTGCAGGGTGTCCGGATGCTCGACGCCGAGGGTGGCCTCGCGTCCGGCGAGTGTGGACTCGTACAGCGCGAGCGCCTCGTCGTGCCGGCCGGCGGCCCGGTAGCAGCCGGCGAGGTTGTTCTGGGACTGGAGCGTGTCGGGGTGCGCCGGGCCGAACACCCGTCGCCGCACCCGCAGGGTGCGCTCGCTGAGCGCGATCGCCTCGCTCAGCCGGCCCACCTCCCGGTACCCGATCGCGACGTTGCTGGCGTTGCTGAGGGTGTCCGGATGCTCCGGCCCGAGGGTCCGTCGGCGGGCGGCGAGGGTCTGCTCGCCGAGGACGATCGCCTCCTGGTACCGGCCGGCGGACCAGGACGCCCCCGCGAGCCCGTACCGGGCGGTGACCGTGTCGGGGTGCTCGGGCCCGAGGTGCCGCTCCCGCAGCGCGTGGGCCAGGGTGAACAGCCGTACGGCGGGGGAGTGCTGGCCCTGGCCGCGCCGGTACACGGCACACCGTTCGAACACCGTGGCGGCCCGCAGGTCGAGGGCGGCGGTCCGGGGTGGCCGCGGGCCGGTCTCCGCCCCGGCGGTGTCGTCGCCCGGCGGCGCGAAGCACGTCGCGACGGCGTCGACGTGGGCCGCCAGCCGGTTCCACAGCGGCCAGGAGGCGAGGTCGGTCTCGGGTTCCCCGGCCGGAGCGGCCCGGTGGAGCAGGTCGACGACGAGCGTCAGCGGACCGCAGTCCCGGTGGGTGGCCCGGATGACGGTCTGCACGAGCCGGTGCACGCTGATCGTGTCGCCCTGCCGGTTGACCATGCTGTAGGAGGCGGCCAGCACGACGGCGTCCTCGACGTCCATCGGGTGCCGACCCGGCACCGCCAGCAGGGCCAGGTCGACCCGGTCGGGGGCGAGGTAGGCCAGCGTGTCCAGCAGCCGCACGGCCAGCGGGTCCTTCTCCCGGATCGCGTCGATGGTGACGCCCCAGGTGCGCACCACCGGGTGGTCGGCGCCCGGGGCCGCCCCGCTGGCGAGGATCCGGCGGGGTTGCGCGGCCAGCCGCCGACGGTACTCGACGATCCCGACGTGGGGCCGCTCCCGCAGGTAGGCGGCCGCCTGGCGCAACGCCAGGGGCAGGTCACCGACGTCGGCGGCCAACGCCTCGGCCTGCGCCGGGTCGTCGTCGCGGCCCGAGCGGGCGCGGAGCAACCCGATGCTGTCCCGCCGGCTCAGCGGCCGCAGGCGCAGCGGCGCGAGCCCCAACTCGGCCCAGTCGACGTCGCGCTGGCTGGTGGCGATCACCCGTCCCGTGCCGAGCCGGGCGAGCAGCGACGTGACCTCGGCGGGATCGGTCACGTTGTCCAGCACCAGCAGCCACCCACGGTGCGCCGCGAGCCACCGTACGGCCAGGTCGGCCGCGTCGGTCAGGCTGCTGCCCCGGCGGTCGGGCAGGCCCACCGCCGGGCCGAGCGCGGCGAGGTCGGCGGTCAGGTTGGCCGGGGTGTCCGCCCTGATCCACCAGACGACCGGGTGCTGCCGCCGGTACCGGTGCGCGTACTGGAGCGCCAACTCGCTCTTGCCGATGCCACCGAGACCGTGGACGGCCTGCCCGATCACGATGCCGGGGTGCTCGTCGAGCTGACCGGCCAGGCTCCGCAACTCGTCGTCGCGGCCGAGGAAGGCGGGCGCGGGCCGGCGGGGCAGGTTCGACACGACCACACCCGCCCCGGCCGCCGGGGCGGGTGGCGACGGCGGGCCGCCGCTGCGCGCCGGCTGCCGGGGCGCGCCCCGGGCGTCCAGTGCCCGGCGCAACGCCTGCCAGTCGGCGCGCCACCGGTCGGCGTCGAGCAGCGCCGGATCGAGCCGGTGTCCGTGCCGCGCGGCGTACCGCCCGCAGGCGCCGACGAAGGCGATCACGAAGTCCAGGGACGGCTTGCTCCGCGCGTTGAGGACGTCGCTGATGGTCGACGTCTTCAGCTCCCCGTGCAGGCGGGCCAGCCGTCCGTACGACGGTGCGCCGGCGGCGATGCGCAGCGCGCCGAGCCGGTCGGCGAAGGGCCGGAGCGCGGCGGGGGGTTCGGCCACCACCTCATCATCACCCGGCGGCCCGTCGGGCGCGGTTCTCGCCCGGATGTCGGATGACCGTCACCGTCCCCGGGGCGCCCCGGGGGACGGGCCCGTCCGGTCCTCGGTGGCCGGACGGACCCGTGCGCGGGCACCACCGGGCTGGTCGGGTTCGCCTGGGACCAGGCGGCCGTTCGAGGTGCTGGTCGGCGGCTACCCGGCCGAGTTGACCGACTACCGCGACGGGGTGACCCGGCGGCTGCCGCTGCCGCACCCGCATCCCCCGTCGGGTGCGGCCGGGGTCGCCGACGGAGGTCAGTTCCAGCGGAAGAAGACCGTGGCCACGACCGTGCCGACGACCGCCGTGACCACCAGGCCGACCAGGTTCGAGGCGTCGACGGACGCCCCGACCCAGGCGGCGGAGAGCGCCTCGACCGTCGCGCCGAACGGCAGCCACGAGCCGACCTGCGCCACCGGGTCCGGCAGGGCGTTGGTGCTGCCGAACATCCCACCGACGGCCCCGAGCGCGAAGAAGCCGATCAGTCCGATCGCGACGGCGGAGTTCGGGGTGGGCGCCACCGAGGCGACGACCATGCCCAGTCCGTACATCGCGGCGACCGCGAGCGCGCCCACGCCGAGCGCGACGCCCACGTCGACCGGCGGCTTCGCCCCGAAGGCGAGGACGGCGACGGCGAAGGCCACGCCGATGCCGAGGACCGCCTGCACCAGGCTCACCGCCAGCTGCGCCACGAGCACCATCGCCGGTGAGGCCGGGGTGACCGCCAGCCGGCGCAACACCCCGGTCCGGCGGTAGTACGCCAGGAAGCTCGGCATGTTGATGATGCCGATCGAGGCGAGGACGATCGTGAAGACCAGCGGCAGCACGAAGACGTCCAGCGCCGAGCGCCCGTTGCCGACCTGCTGGTCGCCGGCCGCCGAGGCGTTCATGATCATGATCAGGAGCGGCAGGCCGATCGGTACGACCAGGCCGGCCGTGTCCCGGACGACCATCTTCGCCTCGCATCGCGCCAGGGTCAGCCAGGCGGCGGGTCCGGGCCGCCGTGCGGTCACCTCGGTCATGCCACGTCCTCCCTCGTGAGTTCCTTGCCGGTGAGGGCGACGAAGGCCTCCTCCAGGGTCGTGGCGCCGGCGTGGGCGACCAGCCCGGCCGGGGTGTCCAGGGCGACGATCCGCCCGGCGTCGATGAGGGCGACCCGGTCGCAGAGGTGTTCCACCTCGTCCATCGCGTGGCTGACCAGCAGCACCGTCTCGTCGCGGAGCGCCTCGACGCCGGCCCAGATCCGCCGTCGGGCGCGCGGGTCGAGCCCGGTGGTGAGTTCGTCGAGGATCACCACGCGCGGGCGGCCGACCAGGGCCAGGGCGATGGAGAGCCGCTGCTGTTGACCGCCGGACAGCTTCTCGAAGCGCGTGCGGGCCTGCTTGCCCAGGTCCACCAGGTCGAGCAGTTCGGCGGCGGGCCGGGGGCGGGGATAGAAGCTGCGGTACAGGTCGACGAGTTCGGCGACGGTCAGGGCGGCGTGCAGGTGGGCGTGCTGCAACTGCACGCCGAGTACCTGGCGCAGGGCCGCGCGGTCCCGACGCGGGTCGAGCCCGAGCACCCGGACCCGCCCCCGGTCCGGGGTGCGCAGGCCGGCGATCAACTCGACCGTCGTCGTCTTCCCGGCGCCGTTGGCGCCGAGGATGCCCAGCACCTCACCGGGCTCCACCCGGAGACTGACATCGTCGACCGCGACGACCTCGCCGTACCGTTTGTGCAGGTTCTCGGCATGGATAGCGGGCTGACTCATGCCGTCGATGCTGCGGGACGCCCCCGTCCCGGCGCCTGTGCCACAGGTCAGGACCGCGAGGCATGACTTTCGGCACCCCTGGCCCCGGTGCCCCGCTCGCTAGATTGGACCGGTGCGACGAATCGGACTCGACGAGTGGTCGGGCCTCGCCATGCTCGTCGTCTGCCTGGGTACGGCGTCACCGGTCATGCTGGGCCTCGTCGACCCGGACGTGCCGACCCTGGTGTGGGTCGGGCTGTTCCTGACGACGCTGGTGACGGTGCTCGTCGCCGCCGTGGACACGATCTCCGCGACCCTCCGGCGGGTGGCCTACGGTGCCGCCGTGGTCGCCGGTTGGGGCGTCGTGGTGACCGCCCCGCAGGCCGGCCTGCTGCCGGTGCTCCTGGTCGTGGTCGCCTCGATCGGGCCGGAGGTCGTCCGGCTACCGACCAACTTCGTGGTGATCGCGCTGAACACCGCCGTCATCGCGCTGGCCCTCGGTCGGGTCAACGGCGGCGGGTTCGAGCTCGTCATGGTCACGGCCTTCTACGCGCTGATCCAGCTCTCGACGGTGTTCAGCCTGGCCGCCATCCGGCGGGAGAAGCACCTGCGTCGCCAGCTCGCCCGGACCCACGTCGACCTGCAGGCGGCGACCGTGCTGCTGGCCGGGGCGGCGCGCACGGCGGAACGCCTGCGCATCTCCCGTGAGCTGCACGACCTCATCGGCCACCAGCTCACCGTCCTCACCCTGGAGCTGGAGGCCGCCCGGCACCGCCCGGGCGACACGGCGCTCGGACACGTCGAGCGGGCCAACCGGGTCGCCCGCGACGTGCTCGCGGACGTGCGCACCACGGTCGGCGCGCTGCGCGTCGGTCCGGCCACCGACCTCGCCGAGGCGTTGCGCGCGATCGGCCGTGACGTCCCGGGGCTGGACGTCTCGGTGGAGGTGAGCGAGGAGGTCGAGGCGGACGAGGAGCAGACCGCCGCGCTGGTGCGGACGGTGCAGGAGATCGTCACCAACACGCTGCGGCACGCCGGGGCCCGCGAGCTGTGGATCGCCGTCACGCGCGACGGCGACACGATCCGGCTGACCGCCGCCGACGACGGGCAGGGCGCCGCCGAGGTGGTGCCGGGCAACGGGCTGCGGGGGATCGCGGAACGGCTGGCGGCCCTCGGCGGGGAGGTCGCGTACGACGGCCGGTCGGGTTTCCGGGTACGTGCCCGGGTGCCGGTCCGATGACCCGGGTGGTGGTGGTCGACGACCAGACGCTGGTCCGGCAGGGCATCCGCAGCCTGCTCGACATGGCGGGCATCACGGTCGTGGGGGAGGCCGACGACGGCGCGGCGGCGCTGGACGTGATCGTCGAGGTCCGTCCCGACGTGGTCCTGCTCGACCTGCGCATGCCGCACCGGGACGGCATCTGGACGTTGCAGCAGCTCCGCGACCGCGCGGTGGAGGTGCCGGTGCTCGTCCTCACCACCTTCGACGACGACGCCCTCGTCCTGGACGCGCTGCGCGCCGGGGCCCGGGGTTACCTGCTCAAGGACGTCACGCTGGAGCAGTTGACCCGGGCGGTCGAGACCCTGGCGGCGGGCGGGACGCTGATCGCCGCGTCGGTCACCGACCGGCTGGTGCGCGCCATCCGCTCCGCGCCGTGGCCGGTCGGTGTCGACAGCCCGCCGCCGCAGGAGCTGACCGAGCGTGAGCTGGAGGTGCTGCGCCTGGTCGCCGGGGGGTACACCAACCGGGAGATCGCCGGGCTCCTGTTCCTCGCCGAGGGCACGGTCAAGAACCACGTGTCGACGATCCTGCTGAAGCTCGGGGCCCGGGACCGTACCAACGCGGTGCTGCGGGCCCTGCACGAGGGCATCCTGCGCTGAGGTCGACCGGGTCGCCGGCCCCGTCCGCCGTCCCCGTCGGGACCAGGGCCGACCCGCGCCCCCCCGAGGCTGCGCGGCCGGCCGCCACGAGGCGTCGCTATTGACTCCGGCCTATGTTTCGTCATAGGTTTCTAACACTCTCGAAATGTGAGCGCTAACATTCACGGATGCCCAGGTGGTGACCCTGCATCGTCGTGCCCATGTGCGCGCTCGTCATGCTCCGGAACCCTGCCCGTCCGTCAAGGAGGTACCGTGTCGCCTGGATCCCTCAGCCGACGGCGTCTGCTGCAGGCCGCCGGTGTCACCGCCGTCGCCGCAGCCGCCGGTCCGATCGTCGGCGCGGCGCCAGCGAGCGCCGCGCTGCCACCCGCCCGACCCGACCTCGGCGTCGGCGCCTACCCGTTCGATCTCGGCCAGGTCCGGCTGACCGCCAGCCGGTGGCTGGACAACCAGACCCGTACCGTCACCTACCTGCGGTTCGTCAACGTCGACCGGCTGCTGTACAACTTCCGCGCCAACCACCGGCTCTCCACCAACGGCGCGGCGGCCAACGGCGGCTGGGACGCCCCGACGTTCCCGTTCCGCACCCACATGCAGGGCCACTTCCTGACCGCCTGGGCCCAGGCGTGGGCGGTGCTCGGCGACACCACCTGCCGGGACAAGGCCAACCAGATGGTGGCCGAACTGGCCAGATGCCAGGCCAACAACGCCGCCGCCGGCTTCAGCGCGGGCTACCTCTCCGGGTTCCCGGAGTCCGACTTCACCGCCGTCGAGCAGCGCACCCTGACCAACGGCAACGTGCCGTACTACTGCATCGACAAGACCCTCGCCGGGCTGCTCGACGTGTGGCGGCACATCGGCAACACCCAGGCCCGCGACGTCCTGCTCGCGCTCGCCGGCTGGGTCGACTGGCGCACCGGCCGGCTGACCACCGCCCAGATGCAGGCCATGCTGGCCACCGAGTTCGGCGGCATGAACGCGGTGCTGACCGACATCTACCAGCAGACCGGTGACGCCCGCTGGCTCCGGACCGCCCAACGGTTCGACCACGCCGCCGTGTTCGACCCGCTCGCCGCCAACCAGGACCGGCTCGCCGGACTGCACGCCAACACCCAGGTGCCCAAGTGGATCGGCGCGGCCCGGGAGTTCAAGGCCACCGGCACCACCCGGTACCGGGACATCGCCAGCAACGCCTGGGCCATGACCGTCGACGCCCACACGTACGTCATCGGCGGCAACAGCCAGGGCGAGCACTTCCGGGCCCCCCACGCGATCGCCGGGTACCTGTCGAACGACGCCTGCGAGGCCTGCAACACCTACAACATGCTCAAGCTCACCCGGGAGCTGTGGCTGCTGGAGCCCGGCCGGACCGCCTACGTCGACTACTACGAGCGGGCGCTGCTCAACCACCTCGTCGGCCAGCAGAACCCGGCCGACAACCACGGTCACGTCACCTACTTCACGCCGCTGAACCCGGGCAGTCGCCGGGGGGTGGGCCCGGCCTGGGGCGGGGGCACCTGGAGCACCGACTACAACTCCTTCTGGTGCTGCCAGGGCACCGGCATCGAGACCAACACCAAGCTGATGGACTCCATCTACTTCCACAACGGCAGCACCCTGACGGTGAACCTGTTCCTGCCCTCGGTGCTCACCTGGTCCCAACGCGGCATCACCGTCACGCAGACCACCAGCTACCCGGTCAGCGACCTGACCACCCTCACCGTCACCGGCGCGGTCGGCGGGACCTGGACGATGCGGATCCGGATCCCGGCCTGGACGAGTGGCGCCAGCGTCAGCGTCAACGGCACCACCCAGAACATCGCCACCACGCCGGGCAGCTACGCCAGCCTCACCCGGGCCTGGACCTCCGGGGACGTCGTCACCGTCCGGCTGCCGATGCGGGTCGCCACACAGGCCGCCAACGACAACCCAGCCGTCGTGGCGGTCACCTACGGCCCGGTGGTCCTGTCCGGCAACTACGGCAACACCACGCTGAGCGGCCTGCCCACCCTGGACCCCGCCTCGGTCACCCGGACCAGCGCCACCACGCTCGGCTTCACCGCCGTCGCCAACGGCTCCACCGTCAACCTCGGCCCCTTCTACGACGCCCACGGGCACAACTACACGGTGTACTGGCGCAGCGGTCCCGGTAGCGGCGACGGCGCCGGCTTCCGCCTGGTGAACGCGGCCAGCGGGCTCGTCCTCGGCGTCCAGGACATGTCCACCGCCGACGGCGGGCTCGCGTTGCAGTGGAACGACACCGGCACCGCCGACCACCGGTGGGAACTCGTGGTCGACGGCACCGCCGTACGACTGCGCAACCGGCACAGCGGCAAGGTGCTGGGGGTCGAGAACATGTCCACCGCGGACAACGCGCGGGTCCTGCAGTGGTCCGACAACGGTACCGCCGACCACCGCTGGACGATCGTCGACGTCGGGGACGGCTCCCACAAGCTCCGCAACGTCCACACCGGCAAGCTGCTGGCCATCGCCGGGGGCTCCACCGCCGTCGGTGCCCTGGCCGTGCAGGACCCGGACAACGGCAGCCCGGACAACCAGTGGCGGTTCGTGCCCCACGGCGCCCGCCGGATCCAGAACCTGGCCAGCGGGCTGGTGCTCGGTGTGCGGGACATGTCCACCGCCGACGGCGGGCTGGTCGTCCAGTGGGGCGACACCGGCACCGCCGACCACCTCTGGACGGCGGTCGTGGACACCGGCGGCTACCTGCGCCTGCGCAACTCCCACAGCGGCAAGGTGCTCGGCGTCGAGGGCGGCGCCAACGCCAACGGCGCCCGGGTGGTGCAGTGGTCCGACACCGGGGCCACCGACCACCGGTGGCGGCTGCGCCACGGTGCCAACGGGTACTTCCGCATCCAGTGCGCCAACGGCGGCCGGGTCCTCGGTGTCACCGGCGCCTCCACCGCCAGCGGCGCCCAGATCCTGCTCTGGGACGACAACGGCACCAGCGACCACCTCTGGCGTTTCGTCTAGGACCGGGGGCGCGTCAGGGGCGGCGGCGGTCGCTGGAGCGGCGGACGACGAGTTCGGGCTGGAAGACCACGTGCCGGTGCCGGTGCTCCGCGCCGGCGGTGCTCTCCTCCAGCAGTAGCTGGGCGGCCGTGCGGCCCAGCAACTCCCGGGGTTGGCGCACCGACGACAGCGGGACCGCCGCCGCCCCGGCGAACTCGATGTCGTCGTACCCGACGATCGCCATGTCGTCGGGCACCGGTACCCCGCGTTCGGTCAACTGCTGGAGCACGCCGAGGGCGATCAGGTCGTTGGCGCAGAAGACCGCGGTGGGTTGCTGTCGGGCGGGCAGGGCCAACAGGTCCTCGGCGGCCCGCCGCCCGGCGGCCACCGTCAGGGTGTTCGTGGTGGCGACCCGCAGCGGCGTGTCGGGGTGCCGCTCGGCCAGCGCCGCCGCCGCGCCGGCGTGCCGGTCGGCCACCTGGGGGATGGTGAGCGGGCCGCCGAGGTAGGCGACCCGCCGGTGCCCCCGGTCGAGGAGGTGCTCCATGGCGAGCCGGCCGCCGAGCACGTCGTCGACGGCCACCGAGCAGCGGCTGGCCCGGCCGGATCCCCGGTCGACGAGCACCACCGGGATGCCGCGTTCGTGGAGGCGTTCGAGCCCGGGGTGCCGTCCGTGACCGACCGGCGTGATGAGCACCCCCCGGACCCGCTGCTCCTCCAGCAGGTCCAGGTGGCGACGTTCCCGCGCGCCGTCCTCGCCGCTGTTGCAGACGACGAGCATGGCGCCGGCCTCCTCGACCACCTGCTCGGCGCCGCGGACCACGTCGGTGAAGAAGGGGTTGGCCACGTCGAGCACGACGATGGCGATGGTGCGGCTCTGGCCGGCGCGCAGTTGCCGGGCGGAGTCGTTGCGGACGTAGCCGAGCGCGGCGATGGCGTCGAGCACCCGTTGGCGGGTCGCCGGCGCCACGGTGTTCGGCCGGTTGAGCACGTTGCTGACGGTGCCGAGGGAGACGCCCGCGTGCCGGGCCACCTCCTTGATGCTGGTCGCTGCCATGGCTCCTCGCCGGTGGGTCCTGACGTCCCGACGGCGGGGGCCGAGGTGGGGGAGGGGCCGGGCCGGGATGGTCGAAGTGTATAGCCCGTAAAACGTTTCATCCGTCCGGCGTCCGCAGTGCGGGTTCTCGGGCGTGCCGGGGGCGTCGGGGTGGCGGCCGGGGTCCGGCCCCGGAGCCGGGTGACCTTCTTGACGTCTGCGCAGGCTGCCCCTAGCGTCCGGAGCGACGATGCGTGAAACGATTCAGGGAGTTGGTGGCGACGATGTCCCGCATCTGCTTCACCCTGCAGGTCGACCCGGCCCGGCTCGACGAGTACCGTGCCCGGCACCAGCGGGTCTGGCCGGAGATGCTCGCCGCGCTGGCCGCGAGCGGGTGGCACGACTACTCGTTGTTCCTGCGGGAGGACGGCCTGCTGGTGGGATTCCTGACCACCGACGACTTCGCGGCGGCGCGGGCCGCCATGCAGGACCACGAGGTGAACGCCCGATGGCAGGCGGAGATGGCCCCGTTCTTCCTCGACCTCGACGGCGCGGCCGCTGACCGCGCCATGCGGCCCCTGGACGAGGTCTTCAACCTGGCGGCGCAACTCGGCGCCGGGGCGGGTGATCCGATCTGACCTGACCCGCCGCCGGTACCATCCTCGTGCGTCGCGCGGTCCCCGGCATCCGGTCAATCCGGGGCACACCTGATCTGGTCGGGCGCGACTCGCCAAAGACTCTTGGTTGGTTCCCACAACGGGGGCGGTGGATTGTGCGCTGTCTGCGACATGGCGCTACCCGTCGGTAGTAAGGGAGGCTGTCTACTGCCGGGGGTCGCAGAGTCGCGGCGCGTACAACGTCGGTCTATGGGAGGGTACGGTCGGGTGTTCAGTCGTGTCGCCATCGTCAACCGTGGTGAGGCCGCGATGCGGCTCATCCACGCCGTCCGGGAGCTGGCCGCGGAGACCGGCACCCGGATCGAGACCGTCGCCCTGCACACCGACGTCGACCGCGCGGCCACCTTCGTCCGCGAGGCGGACCTGTCGTACGACCTCGGACCGGCCGCCGCGCGTCCGTACCTCGACCTGAAGACGCTGGAACGCGCCCTGGTGGAGACCCGGGCCGACGCCGCGTGGGTCGGCTGGGGCTTCGTCGCGGAGGACCCGGCGTTCGCGGAGCTGTGCGAGCGGGTCGGGGTCACCTTCGTCGGCCCGAGCCCGGACGCCATGCGCAAGCTCGGCGACAAGATCGGCGCGAAGCTGATCGCCGAGGAGGTCGGCGTGCCGGTCGCGCCCTGGAGCCGGGGCGCGGTCGACACCCTGGACGCGGCGCTGGCGGCGGCGACCGAGATCGGCTACCCGTTGATGCTCAAGGCGACCGCGGGCGGTGGCGGGCGCGGCATCCGCGTGATCACCAACGCGGCCGAGCTGGCGGACGCCTACGAGCGCACCATCCAGGAGGCCGCGCGGGCCTTCGGCAGCGGCGTCGTGTTCCTGGAGCGGCTGGTCACCGGGGCCCGGCACGTCGAGGTCCAGGTGATCGCCGACGGCCAGGGCACCGCCTGGGCGCTCGGCGTCCGGGACTGCTCGGTGCAGCGGCGCAACCAGAAGATCATCGAGGAGTCGGCGTCGCCGGTGCTCGGCCCGGAGCAGGTCGCCGAGCTCAAGGCGTCGGCCGAACGCCTGGCCGTCGCGGTCGGGTACCGGGGAGCGGCGACCGTCGAGTTCCTCTACCACCCCGGCGACCGGCTGTTCGCCTTCCTCGAGGTGAACACCCGCCTGCAGGTCGAGCATCCGATCACCGAGTTGACCACCGGGTTCGACCTGGTCAAGGCGCAACTGCACGTGGCCTCCGGCGGGCGTCTCGACGGCCGGCCGCCGGTGGAGCGCGGACACGCCGTGGAGGCCCGGCTCAACGCCGAGGACCCCGACCGCGACTTCGCGCCCTCCCCGGGCCGGATCGCCCGGCTGGACCTGCCCGCCGGGCCGGGCATCCGGGTGGACACCGGTGTCAGCGAGGGCGACACCATCCCCGGCGACTTCGACTCCATGATCGCGAAGATCATCGCCTACGGCCGGGACCGGCACGAGGCGCTCGGGCGGCTCCGGCGGGCGATGGCGGAGACCACGGTGATCATCGACGGGGGTGCGACGAACAAGAGCTTCGTGCTCGACCTGCTCGACCAGCCCGAGGTGATCGACGCCAGCGCGGACACCGGCTGGATCGACCGGGTCCGGGGCGAGGGCCGACTGGTCTCGCACCGGCACTCCGCCGTCGCGCTGGCCGCCGCCGCCATCGAGGCGTACGAGGAGGAGGAGCGCGTCGAGCGGCAGCGGCTGCTCTCCACGGCGTTCGGCGGCCGTCCGCAGGTGCAGCACTCCAGCGGCCGGCCGCTGGACCTCAAGCTGCGGGGGATCGGTTACCGGGTACGCGTCGCCCGGATCGGCGCGCACCGGTTCCGGGTCGGCGTCGAGGTCGGCGGCGACGTCCGTACCGCCGACGTCGAGCTGGACCGCTTCGACAAGCACACCGGGCAGATCGTCGTCAACGGCACCCGGTACCGCCTGCTCACCGGTACGCACGGCCCGGTGCACCTGGTCGAGGTGGACGGCGTGACGCACCGGGTCAGCCGGGACGAGGGCGGCGTGATCCGCTCCTCCATGCCCGCGCTGGTCGTCGCCACGCCGCTGGAGGTCGGCGCCGAGGTCGAGGCGGGCGCGCCGGTGCTGGTGCTGGAGAGCATGAAGATGGAGACGGTGCTGCGGGCGCCGTTCAAGGCGCGGCTCAAGGAATGCGTCGTGTCGGTGGGCAGCCAGGTGGAGACCGGCGCGCCGCTGCTGCGGCTGGAGCCGCTCGCCGACGACGCCACCGAGGACACCTCCGCCACCGGGTCCGTGGAGTTGGACCTGCCCGCCGCGCCGGGGGACGCCCCCGCGCGGTCCCGCACCCGGCGGGGTCAGGAGGACCTGCGCAGCCTGCTGCTGGGCTTCGACGTCGACCCGCACGACGACCGGCGGGTGCTCGACGACTACCTCGTCGCCCGGCAGGTCGCCACCGCGCAGGGCTACCGGCCGCTGGCCGGGGAGATCGACCTCATCGACATGTTCGCCGACCTCGCCGAACTGAGCCGGAACCGGCCCACCGGCGAGGACGGCGGCGACGGCAGCCACGTGCACAGCGCCCGCGAGTACTTCCACACCTACCTGCAGAGCCTCGACGTCGAGCGGGCCGGCCTGCCGGAGACGTTCCAGGCCAAGCTCGCCAAGGCGCTCGGGCACTACGGCGTCACCGAGCTGGACCGCAGCCCCGACCTGGAAGCCGCGGTGTTCCGGATCTTCCTCGCCCTGCAGCGCGCGTCCGCCGACGCCGCCGTCGTCGCGACGTTGCTGCGCGCGTGGCTGCGGGAGGCCCCGCCGGACGAGACGCTGCGGGAGCCCGCCGGCCTGGCGCTGGAGCGGCTGGTGGCCGCGACGCAGGTCCGGTTCCCGGTGGTCTCGGACCTCGCCCGTGGCGTGGTGTTCGCCTGGTTCGGCCAGCCGCTGCTGCGCCGCAACCGGGCCCGCGTCTACGCCGCCGTCCGCCGGCACCTGCGGCACCTGGACGCGCACCCGGACGCCCCGGACCGCGCCGAGCGGATCGCCGAGATGGTCCGCAGCACCGAGCCGCTGGTGCGGCTGCTCGGCCAGCGGCTGGGCCGCGCGGACCTGGACAACGTGGTCATGCTGGAGGTGCTGACCCGGCGGTACTACGGCAACAAGGGGCTCACCGCCGTGCGGACCCGCGAGGTCGCCGGCTGCACCTTCGTGGTCGCCGAGCGGGCTGACTCGTCCGTGGTCTCCTGCGCGGTGGGCTTCGACGCGCTGGGCAGCGCGCTGCGCGGCCTCGCGGACCTGGCCGACGGCGAGGCCGCCATCGACGCGGACATCTACCTCGCCTGGGAGAACCAGCCGGCGGACTCCGAGGCGATGGCCACCGCGCTGCACGAGGTCGTCAGCGCGCACCCGCTGCCGCACCCGGTCCGCCGGCTCACCGTCGCCGTCGCGGGTCGCAGCGGCGCGGTGATGCACCACCACTTCACGTTCCGCCCGTCCACCACCGGGATGACCGAGGAACGGCTGATCCGTGGCCTGCACCCGTACATCGCGCAGCGGATGCAGTTGGAGCGGCTGAGCAAGTTCGACCTCACCCGGCTGCCGTCGGCGGACGAGGAGGTCTACCTGTTCCAGTGCGTGGCGCGGGAGAACCCGTCGGACGACCGGCTCGTCGCCTTCGCGCAGGTCCGTGACCTGACCGCGCTGCGCGAGCACGACGGCCGCCTGGTCGCCCTCCCGACCGCCGAGGACACCCTCGCCACCTGCCTCGACTCGATCCGCCGGGCGCAGGCGCGGCGACCGTCGAAGAAGCGGTTCACCACCAACCGGATCGTGCTCTACGTCTGGCCGCCGAGCGACCTCACCCGGGCCGAGCTGGAGACGATCGCCGCCCGGGTGCTGCCGACGACGGCGGGCGCCGGGCTGGAGGAGATCCTGTTCATCGCGCGCCAGCGCGACCCGGAGACCGGCGAGCTGACCAAGATCGCCGTACGGATCTCGATCGACGCGGCCGGTGGCACCGACCTGACCGTCGGGGAGCCGTCGGACGAGCCGATCGAGCCGCTGGACGACTACCGGCAGAAGGTGCTGCGGGCGAGCAGCCGCAACACCGTCTACCCGTATGAGCTGACCACCGCGCTCGGCGACTTCGTCGAGCACGACCTCGACGACACCCACACGCTGGTACCGGTCGACCGGCCGAGGGGCCGCAACCGGGCGGCGATCGTGGCGGGCGTGCTCAGCACGCCGACCCCACGTCACCCGGAGGGCGTCACCCGGGTCGTCCTGCTCGGCGACCCGACGAAGTCGCTCGGCGCGCTCTCCGAGCCGGAGTGCCGTCGGGTGGTCGCCGCCCTGGACCTGGCCGAGCGGATGCGGGTGCCGCTGGAGTGGTGGGCGCTGTCCGCCGGCGCCCGGATCTCCATGGAGTCGGGTACGGAGAACATGGACTGGGTGGCCGCGGCGCTCAAGCGGATCGTCGAGTTCACCCAGGCCGGCGGCGAGATCAACATCGTGGTCGCGGGCATCACCGTCGGGGCGCAGCCGTACTGGAACGCCGAGGCGACGATGCTCATGCACACCCGGGGCATCCTGGTGATGACGCCGGACTCGGCGATGGTGCTCACCGGCAAGCAGTCGCTCGACTTCTCCGGTGGCGTCTCCGCCGAGGACAACTTCGGCATCGGCGGCTACGACCGGGTGATGGGCCCGAACGGCCAGGCGCAGTACTGGGCGCCGAACCTGACCGCCGCCCGGGACGTGCTGATGTCCTACTACAACCACACCTACGTCGCACCCGGCGAGGCGTCCCCGCGACGGGTGCCGACCACCGACCCCGTCGACCGGGACGTCTCCGACTTCCCGCACGTCGTGGCGGGCAGCGACTTCACCACCGTCGGCGAGATCTTCTCCGCCACGGCCAACCCGGACCGCAAGAAGCCGTTCGACATCCGGACGGTGATGCGGGCGCTGTCCGACCAGGACCACCCGGTCCTGGAACGGTGGGCGGGGATGGCCGACGCGGAGACCGTCTCCGTGCAGGACGTGCACCTCGGCGGCACGCCGGTGTGCCTGATCGGCATCGAGTCCCGGGCGGTGCCCCGGCGGGGCTTCCCGCCCACCGACGGCCCGGACACCTACACCGCGGGCACCCTCTTCCCGCAGTCGTCGAAGAAGGCCGCGCGGGCGATCAACGCGGCCAGCGGCAACCGGCCGCTGGTGGTGCTGGCGAACCTGTCCGGCTTCGACGGCTCGCCCGAGTCGATGCGCAAGCTGCAACTGGAGTACGGCGCCGAGATCGGTCGCGCCATCGTGAACTTCCGTGGGCCCATCGTGTTCTGCGTGATCTCGCGGTACCACGGCGGCGCGTTCGTGGTGTTCTCCAAGGCGCTGAACCCGAACATGACGGTGCTGGCGCTGGAGGGCTCGTTCGCCTCGGTGCTCGGTGGCGCCCCCGCCGCCGCGGTGGTGTTCTCCGGTGACGTCAACGCCCGGACCGCGGCCGACCCGCGCGTACGGGATCTGGAGGCCCGGGTGGCGGCGGCCACCGGCGCCGACCGCGCCGCGCTGACCGCTGAGCTCGACGAACTGCGCCTGTCGGTGCGCGCGGAGAAGCTCGGCGAGGTGGCCACGGAGTTCGACCGGGTGCACAACATCCACCGCGCGGTGGAGGTCGGCTCCGTCGACGCCGTCATCCGCGCCGCGGAACTGCGGCCCCGGATCATCGAGGCCATCGAGTCCCGGCTGGGCTGACGGCGGTCGCTGCGGATCGGCGGTCGCCGGAGGGGACGGGTTCCCCTCCGGCGACCCCTGTCGCGTAGCGGACCGACGCTGGCCGTCGTCGGCGGTGGCCCCGACACTCGTGCTGCACCATGATGACCCGGGCTCGCCGGGGCCGCCCGACCGCCGCCGGGCGGCCGGGTCAGCCGGTGAACGAGACCAGGAAGCCCAGCCCCAGGCCGCCGAGTGTGATCAGGTAGCCGACGCCGATGAAGATCGCGCGCCGGTGGCGCAGGGGGAACGGGATGAAGCCGGCCAGCGCGACGAGCACCCCCAGCGCGGCGCCGCCCACCGGGGCGGTGAGCACCACCAGTTGACCGAGGGTGCCGCAGATCAGCGGTTCGTCGACGACGTTGCCGGTGCCGCAGCCGGCGGCGGCCATCGGCAGGAACATCCCGACCAGGACGACGAGCACGGCGAGCGCGGCGAGCACGACCACGGCGACGATCGCGCCGACCGTGGCCGCCGTACCGCCGCGGCGCTGGTCCGCTCGCGGGGCTGTCAGGCCCCGCGGACCGGTCGTGCCTACCATGCTGCCCTCCGGTCGCCCGATCCTCCGCCCCGCCGTGGTGAGCGGGGCTCACCACGTGGGCCGACGAGCCGGCCGCCTTCCCGCCGGCCCCGTGGACACCGGGCGCGGACCCGAGCGTAGAGGGCGCGGACCCCGGGCGGCATGGCCGAGCAGGTGGCACTCCCCACCGGATCGGTGTGGCCCGGGGTGTCCGTGTCGCCGAGTGCGCCCCGGTCGGGGTGCTTCCCGGCGGCGGCCGGGGCGTGGCCGGTGTCGCGGGCGGTCCTGAGTGCCCTGTCAGCCCCTCGGGTCGGGTCGAGGGGACTGCCGTACCGCGGTGACGGCCACGGTGGTGTAGCGCACCGTCAGGCTGCCGCCCCGCGCGTCGACGGCCGCGCCGACCTCCGCCAGGACCTGCGCCACCGCCTCCGGCGCGAGGGCGGTGAACTGGCCGTGGGTGGCGAGCATCTCCAGCAACTCGTCGCGGGTGTAGGGCTGGTCCCAGTCGACGTGCCACTGTGTCGGCTCACCGAATCCGCCCGCCGCGCGGATCCCCTCGGCGGCGCCGGTGAACAACGGCTGGTAGGCGGCCAGGCCCTGCCGGTCCGCGTGGAAGGTCAACGGCGCGTCGGGGGCCACCCGCTGGTACGCGGCGGCGAGGGTGGCCGCCACGGCCGGCGGGAGCTGGAACACGTGCCAGAAGGGCGCGAGCAGCCCGCCGGGGCGGAGGACCTCGCCGGCCTTGGCCGCACCGGCGGCCGGGTCGACCCAGTGCCAGGCCGTCCCGGCGACGACCGCGTCGAAGGTACGCCCGGCGGGTGCCCAGCTCTCGACGGTCGCCGTCTCGACCTCGACCCCGCCACGGCGGGCGACGTCGGCCATCCGTGGGTCGGGCTCGACACCGAGGACCGTGCAGCCGGCCGCCTGGAACTGGCGGGCCGCGATGCCGGTGCCGCAGCCGACGTCCACGAACTCGGGCCCGGGGCTGGCGGCGCGGATCCGCTCCACCAGGGCGTCGGGGTAGCGGGGCCGGGTCCGGTCGTAGCGCGCCGCGTCGACGCCGAAGGACTCCGCGAGGTCCCGGACCTGATGGACCTCGGGCCGGGAAACGCCTGCGTGCTCCGGCGATACCGTGATCATCCGCCCACTATAGGGTGACGTATGGCCACGGAGTGTGGCGAACCGCCGGCCGGTGCGGGAGAGCGGGTGCCGGGCCGGCCCCGGTGGTGGCGGCCGGCCCGGACGGAGCGACGGTCAGTAGCGGGACCACTTCTGGCTCGCGTGGCCCGTGCAGTCCCACAGGTGGAGCTTGCCGCCGTTGCCGGTGGCCCGGTCCCGGACGTCGACGCACCGGTTGGCACTGATGTTCACCAGGTCACCGGCGGGGGAGAGGGTGAAGCGCTGCACCGGGTTACCGTTGCAGGTGACGAGGTTGACCTCGGTGCCGTTGGCGGTGCCGGCCCAGGCCGGGTCCATGCACTTGCCCATCGCCCGGACCGTGCCGTCGGAGGCGAACGTCCACTGCTGCGCGGCGGTGGTGTTGCAGTCCCAGATCTGCAGCTTCGCGCCGTCGACCGGGTTGGCGCTGGGGATGTCGACGCACCGGCCGCTGTGGGCCTGCCGCAGCCGGGTGGTGCCGGTGTTGCCGCCGGGCACGTAGCTGGACACCCGGACGTAGTCCACCAGCATCTGCTGCGGGAACTGGGTGGAGGCGTCGGGGTAGCCCGGCCAGTTCCCGCCGACGGCCACGTTCAGGATCATGAAGAACGGGTGGTCGAAGACCCAGCGGTTGCCGCCGAGCCGGCTCGGGTCGACCCGGAAGAACTCCACGCCGTCGAGGAACCAGATGATCGAGTTCGGCTCCCAGTCCACCCGGTAGGTGTGGAAGCCGTCGGCGAGCGGCGCGCCGACGGTCCGGCTGCCGGTGATGCCGCCGCCGCCCGAGTAGCCGGGGCCGTGGATGGTGCCGTGCACGGTGGTGGGCTCCCGGCCGATGTTCTCCATGATGTCGATCTCGCCGGAGTTGGGCCAGCCGACGCTGCCGATGTCGTTGCCGAGCATCCAGAAGGCCGGCCAGATGCCCTGTCCCCGGGGAATCTTGATGCGCGCCTCGAAGCGCCCGTACGTCTGGGTGAAGGTCTGGGCGGTCAACAGCCGCGCCGAGGTGTACTCGCACCGGCCGTAGTGGCACTGGTAGTTGTTCGGGTTCTCCCGGCGCGCCGTGATGACGAGGTTGCCCTGCCCGTCGTGCACGGCGTTGCTGGTGCTGTTGGTGTAGTACTGCCGCTCGTTGTTGCCCCAGCCGCCACCGCCGATGTCGAACCGCCACTTGCTCTGGTCGACGGGCGTGCCGGCGGGTGCGTTGAACTCGTCCTGCCAGGTGATGCCGCCGATCGCCGCCTGGGCGGGCTCGGCCTGGCCGGGGCCGACGAGGGTGAGGGTGAGGGTGGTCAGTGCGGCCGTGGCCAGGGCGAGCGCCCGGCGGACCGGTGTTGTTCCGTGCACGGGGTTCTCCTTGCGCGAGGGGTGGGCGCGGGCGGCTCGGCCGTCAGCCGCGCCGCCACTTCTGGTTGGCGGTGCCGGCGCAGTCCCACAACTGGAGGCGGGCGCCGTCGGACCCGTTCCACTCGACGATGTCGACGCACTTGTTGGCCTGCGGGTTGACCAGGTCACCGGCGGCGGAGAGGACGAACTGCTGGGCCGGGTTGCCGCTGCAGTTGGCGATCTGGATCACCGCGCCGTTGGCGGTCGACCCCCACGCCACGTCCATGCACTTGTTGTTCTGGGTGCGCAGGGTGCCGCCGGTGAAGGTCCAGGCCTGCGCGTTGGTGCCGTTGCAGTTCCACATCTGCAGCGGCACGCCGTCGGAGAAGTTGGAGTTCGGCACGTCGATGCACTTGTTGTTCCAGGTGCTGATGACCCGGCTGGTGCTGCCGCCGCCGGTGGTGGTCAGCGACAGTCCGTAGGCGCCGAGGATCTCGTTCACCGGCTGGTACCAGGTGGTGCCGCCGGTGGAGCAGTTGCCGGACCCGCCGGAGGTGACGCCCTGCGCCTGGTCGCCGCTGATCCACGCCCCGCCGGAGTCGCCGCCCTGGGCGCAGGCGTTGCTGCGGGTCAGGCCGGACACCGCGCCCTGCTGGTAGTTGACGGTCTCGTTGCGGCCGAGGATCGTGCCGCAGCGCCACCCGGTGGTACGGCCGGAGCGGCAGACCGAGCTGCCGATCGCCGCGTCCCGCGAGCCGGCCACGGAGACGGTGCCGCCGGAGTGGTTGTTGACCCAGGGCCGGGGCGTCCAGGTGCTGGTGGTGCGGACCCAGCCGTAGTCGTTGCCGGGGAAGGACGAGCCGGCCACCGTGCCCTGGGCGACGTTGTTGTACCCGAGCGTCGGGCTGCCCACCCCGCCGCAGTGGCCGGCGGTGACGAAACCACCGGCGACGGCGAAGCCGACGGAGCACAGCGTGTTGCCGTTGATGACGTACTGGTCGCCACCGCGGATGTCGTAGAGCGTGCGCGGCGCGTCGGTGGACTCGACGACGCGGACGGCGTCGGGGGCGACGCCGCTCGCGGCGGCGAACGCGCGGGCCTCGGCGGCGGCGCCCGGTGCGGCCGTCACGACGACGCTGTTGCCGGGGACGTCGACGTACCAGCCGTGCAGCCGCTGCGGGTCGGCCCGCGCGCGGTGCCGGTCGAGGGCCGCCTTGCCGGCGGCGAGGGCCGCCTCGGGCCGGGCGACGACGGTGGCGTCGGCCCCGGCGGCACGGACGGTGGACACGAGCGCCGGGTCGGTGACCGCCACGGTCAGCCGGTGGCCGCTCGACGGGATCCACGCGCCGGCGAAGGCGGCGCCGAGCCGGGCGCGCAGGTGCTTCTCGACGGTGGGCGCGGCGGCCTCGACGCGCAGGCGGTCGCTGACCTGCCGGGTGGTCAGGCCCAGGTCACGGCGGAGGGCGTCGGCCACCTGCGGGGCGAGTCCCGTGACCGCGGCCGGGTCGTCGGCGGGGGCCCCACCCGGAGTGCCGGCGGCGTGGCCGGGCGCCGGGGAGAGGCCGACGAGCAGGAGGGCGGCGACGGCGGTGCCGAGCGCGCGCAGTGGTCGAGGCATGGTCATCCTCCCGGTACGAGGAAGCGACGAGCGCCAGAGAGAGCGCTCTCTTCTAGCGAACTCTGTCGATAGCACCCGAAATTGTCAAGAGTGTTAACAGTTCTGCTCCGCCTGCCGGCGCCGCTGGGGACCCACCGGAGGCGGCCGCGCCGGGCCCGGTGGACGGGTACGCGCGCCGGGACGGCCGCAGGATTGATCAGCTACTATGGGCCGCCTCTCGAACGAAGGAGCAGGCATTGACTCTCGATCGTCGACGTCTCCTGGCGCAGTCGGGTCTGGTGGGGATGGGGGTCGCCCTGTCGGGCGCGGTCGACGCGCTCTTCACGGCGGACCCCACCCTGGCCGCCGGTCGGGGCGGGTACGGCGACCTCGTACCGGACCCGGCCGGTCTGTTGGACCTGCCGCGCGGCTTCCGGTACACGGTGCTGTCCCGGGAGGGCGATCCGATCCCCGGCGGCGCCGTCGCCGGCAACTTCGACGGGATGGCCGCGTTCGCGGGAACCGGCCGCGAGGTCCGGCTCGTGCGCAACCACGAGATCTGGGAGCCGGACTCCGCGCCGGTCGTCGCCCCCCGGGCGCTGACCTTCGACCCGGGCCCGGGAGCCGGTGGCGGGGTCAGCACCCTGGTCGTCGGCGCGCACCGCGTCGAGCAGCGGATCAACCTCGGCGGGACGTCGACCAACTGCGCCGGTGGGCTGACGCCCTGGCGGACCTGGCTGTCCTGTGAGGAGTCCGAGGTCCGCCGGGGCGAGGGGGGCCACGAGAGGGACCACGGCTGGATCTTCGAGGTCGACCCGTTCCGGCCCGCCCGCGACGAGGACCCGACCCCGCTCACGGCGATGGGCCGGTTCGCGCACGAGGCGGTCTGCGTCGACCCCCGCACCGGCGTGGTGTACGAGACCGAGGACTCCTTCGGTGGGGACAAGCACGGCTGCTTCTACCGCTTCCTGCCGCGCCGGCCCCTCGGCGGGTACGGCAGCCTGCGCGCCGGTGGACGGTTGCAGGTGATGCGGGTGCCCGGGGTGGCCGACCTCTCCGCCGTCCAGGAGCCCGGCACCACCTTCCGGGGCGTGCAGTGGGTCGACGTGCCGGACCCGCTGGCGACCACCGAGCCGGTGCGCCTGCAGGACTACGGCCCCCGGGGCGTCACCCACGCCCAGAAGCTGGAGGGCGCCTGGTGGGGCACCGACGGCGCGGCGTACTTCGTCTCCTCCTTCGCGCTGCGCTCGTACGGCTCGGCCGGGGACCACCTGGGTCAGGTGTGGCGGTACCAGCCGTCGACCGGGGCGCTGACCCTGGTGGTGATCTTCCACGGCGACCCGTACACGGATCTGTTCAAGACCCCGGACAACATCTGCATGACGCCGTTCGGGGGCCTGATGCTCTGCCAGGACGGGGTGGGGGACAGCTACCTCATGGGCACCACCGTGGACGGTGAGCCGTACCTGTTCGCCCGGAACCGGCAGAACATCGGCACCGGGGCCTCGCCCGAGTACGGCGAGTTCGCCGGGGTCTGCTTCTCGGACGACCGGCGGACGATGTACGTCAACTGCTACGAGCCCGGGACGACGTTCGCCATCACGGGGCCGTTCCGCCGGTAGCGAGGGCGACCCGGCCGGCGGCTCCGGGGCCGGCCGGGGCGGCCGGGAACCCGACCGGTCCCGGGCTCGACGGTGGTCGGCCCGGGGCGGCCGGGCCGTCGCCGGTCACCAGCCGGACCGCCTGCCGGGCCGCGTCGACGCAGGTCGCGATCTTGCCGGAGAAGATCGAGACGGTACGCTCGTCGAGCTGCCGCACCAGCGTCGGCCGGGCGTCGGTCCGGTCCAGGTACGGCAGCACACTGCGGACGGTGAACATCGAACCGTCGTGCCGCGCCTGCTCGAATCCCACGAAGAACTCCCGGCCGGCGGCCACGAAGGCGCGGAACCTGCTGTGCGCCGGGGGCGGATGCACGCCGTTGTCCAGCAGGCCGGCCACGGCCCGGGGGACCAGCGGCAGGACCCCGACCGTCGTCGCGTGGATCGCGTGCGTGACGTTGCCGACCAGGAAGAGGTCCGTGTTCGCCAACGGGTCGACGGACAGGAACGGGCCGTCGAGCACCACGACGCTGGTGCCCCGGTACGGCGCGGGCAGGCGCACCACCGGCTTCTCGCAGACCTCGAACTGGTACTCGTCACCCTGCCCGGGAATGCTACGGGCCAGGTGGTTGAGCCCGGCGTAGGCGGCGAGCGTGACGCGGTCGTGGTCGCGCAGGTCGGCCAGGGCGACCCGGTGCCGCAGCCGGACGTTCACCCCGGCGCGGCGCAGCCGCCGCCAGCAGATCCGGCGCAGCGTGTCGACGTCGAGTCCGTACTCCCGCACGCGCAGCGACACCTCGACCGACCGGCGGCGCAGAAAGGACGGCTGCTCCTCCCGGTATTCCAGGCCCACCTCGTCGCAGAAACGCAGGTACTGCTCGGCGGTGGTCAGGCTGCCCGTGCGCGCGATCGCCATGTAGTGGCGCTGGTCGGCCACGACCGCCTCGGAATACTCCTCCACGAAGGTCCGGACGCCCTCGACGACCTCACGGGCGGTCTCCGGGCTGCGCGGGTAGTGGTAACCACGGTGCAGCCGGCGCTGGTTGACGTTGCTGGCCCCGAGCAGCAGGTCCGCGCCCTGCTCGTACAGGGTGACGGCGCAGCCGGCGCGGGCGAGGTGCAGGGCGGCGGTGACCCCGAAGACGCCCCCGCCCACCACGGCGACGCGTGGCCCGGTGCGTACCGCCATCGCTGCACCCCCTGTCGACGCCACCGGCCGTCGCGCGTCACCGGTCGGCCCGCCACGACCCGGACGGTTTCGGCGGGACTCTATATCAGTATTTCGACCACCGGCCCTCGGAAATTGCGCGGATATGCGCGCGGGAGCGCCGCGTTATGCGCCGATTATGCGGGCCCGCCGAAGGGTGATGACGTGGTGTCCGGGGCTGCTTGAAGGCGTCGCCGACATCATCGTAGGATCGATTTCCGCCATTCACTGTTCGTCCATTCCCACCGGAGTGACTCGTGGAACTCCTCCGAACGGGTGACTCCGGGATCCGGGTCCCGGCGAGCCCGCCCGACCCGACCCGCGTCGCGCTGGTCGGCGCGCTCGGGCACGGTCTGCGGCACCGGCGCGCGATCGCGTCGCTGCGGGAGCGGGGCCTCGCCCGGCTGGTCGCGGTGGCGAACCGGCGGCCCGTCGCCCCGGAGGCGGACGCGCCGCTGGACGGGGTGGCCGTCTTCGACGATTACCGCCGCCTGCTGCGGGAGAGCGACGCCGAGATCGTCGTGGTCTGCACTCCGCCGCACACCCACCTGCCGATCGCCCGGGCGGTCGTCGAGTCCGGCCGCGACCTGTTGCTGGAGAAGCCGCCGGTGGTCAGCCCGGACGAGTACGCCGTCCTGGCCGCCACCCTGGCCCGCACCGGCGTGGCCTGCCAGGTGAACTTCCAGTCCCTGGCGTCACCGGCCCTGGCCCGGCTGGGCGCCGCCGCGGCGCGGGGGGCTCTCGGCACCCCGGCGCTCGTGTCGGTGGCCGGCGCCTGGTGGCGTCCGGACGCGTACTACCGGCGCTCATCCTGGGCCGGGCGGCGCGAGGTCGACGGGGTGGCCACCGCCGACGGCGCGCTGGGCAACCAGTTCGCCCACGCCGTGATGCAGTGCCTGGCCGTGGCGGAGCGGGTCGGCGGCCCGTACCGGATCGACCTCGTCGAACTGGAGCGGTACCGGACCCGCGACATCGAGGTGGAGGACACCGCCTGCCTGCGGCTGACCCTCAGCACCGGGGTCCGGATCCTGGTGGCCGTCTCGGTCTGCGCCGCCGACTTCGTCTACGGCGACCTGGCGGTGCACGGGGACCGGGGCACCGCCCGGCTGGAGTTCCCGACCGACCGGCTGAAGCTCCCCGGCGATTCGGAGTTCCGCACCGTCACCGGCCGGGTCACGATGCTGGAGAACCTCGTCGCCCACCGCCGTGACCGCACGGTGCCGTTGCTGGCCCCGCTGCCGGTCACCGCACCCGTGGTGGACCTGCTCGGCGTCCTGCACGCGGCCCCGGAGCCGGTGCTGGTGCCCCGCCGGCACCTGAGCCCGCATCCCGACGGCGACGGTCAGGTGCTCACCGGGGTCGTCGACGCGATCCGGGCCGCGGTGGCCGCCGGTGCCCTCTTCTCCGAGCTGGGGGTGGCGTGGGCCCGGCCGGCGTACCGGGTCACGCCGGGTCCGGCGGCCGGCCCGCCCGCGCCGCCGGCCCCGGCCCCGGCCCCACCAGCGGGTACGTGATCACCGGGGCGGCCGGTGACCGTCGCGCCCGGCACCGGTGCGCCGTGCCGGCGTGGCCGCTCCGTGCTCAGGCGGGGTCGGTGGACGGTTGCCGCAGCCAGGAGAAACCGCGATCGTCCAACGGCAGGTTCTCCGCGAGGATGCCCTGCTGGAGGTGCTGGAGGTCCTTCGTCGGTTCCAGGCCGAGGCTCTCGACGAACCGTCGCCGGGTCTGGCTGTAGATGCGCAGCGCCTCTCCCTTGCGGTAGGAGCGGTACAACGCCAGCATGAGCATCCCGGCGAACTCCTCCCGGAAGGGGTGGGCCGACAGCAGCGGTCGCAGCTCGGCGACGGCCTGCTGGTACTCGCCCAGACCCAGCCGGGTCTGGGCGAGCAGGTGGTGCGCGCCCAGGCGCAGTTCGTCCCAGTACAGGGCCCGGTGCTCGATCTCCATGCCGAGGGTGGCGCCCTGACCCAGCCGGCCGCGCCACAGGCCCAGGGCGGCCTCCAGGTGGTCGCGGGCCTGCTCGAGGTCGCCCCGGACGGCGGCCTGCCGGCCCTGCTCCGCGCGGTCCTCGAAGAGGGTCAGGTCGAGTTCGTCGCGCCGCACGTGCAGCCGGTAGCCGGCCGGCGCGGACCGCAGCCGGTAGCCGAATCCGTCGGCGCACGCGTTGAGCAGCTGACGGCACCGGGCGGCGTACTGGCGCAGGTTCGCCGCCGCCGAGGCGGGGCTGCCGGCCGGCCAGAGGGCGCGGACGAGGTCCTGCCGGTCGACCGGCACGTCGGGCTGCACCAGCAGCGCGGTGAGCAGGCTGGCGGTCCGGCCGTTGGGGGTGTGCACGTGCCCCAAGTCGTCGACGATCTCGACGGAGCCGAGTACCCGGAACTGCACCCTCATCACTCCCCGTGGCGATCGGACTGGTCGGGGCCGCCGCCGGCCGGACCGGACGCCGACGTCGGAGCCGGTCCACGGGGAACCGGCGGTGCTGCCCCCGGAGCACGGGTGGAGTGCGGCGACGTGACCCGACGGCCGCGACGACGCGCCGCCCGGACGCCCAGGATAGCCCTTTCCTGAGTGGATCGGCGACCGGTCGAGCACGATGGACGGTGATCTTCGCCATCGACGCGGACCGCTTCGTCTGTCGGCGACGACGACCCGCGCGGGCCGGTGACCGGCGGGGGACGGCGCCCACACCGGCCCGCCCGTCGACCGCCGGACGCCCCCTCAGCGGCCGTACAGGCCGTCGCGCTCCCACCGGCGCACCGTCCGGTAGTCCCGCGCCACCTCCGCCGGGTCCTCGGCGGCGAGGTAGCGGAAGCCGGGCGCGCTGATCAGGTCGACGGTCTGCGGCAACGCCGCGCCGGGCACGCCGTGCGCGGCGACCGCCACCGCCGTCGGCAGGTCGCGCAGGCGCTCGCACCAGTGGGGCGCCTGGGCGGCGACCCGGGTCGGGTTGATCAGCGAGACGTTGCGGACCGAGGCCGACCAGCGCGGCGCCCGGTCGTCGAAGCCGGCGAACCCGACCGGGTCGACCAGGCACTGCACCTGCAACGACGTCTGGGAGACCCCGGAGAGCTTCGCCACCACGTCGGGCAGCGTCGCCCCGCCCAGGCGGGCCCCGGTCTCGATCAGCACCGGCCCCCGGTCGGTGAGCATGACCTCGGTGTGCGCCGCCGACGAGCGGACGCCCACCGCGTCGAGGACGGCGAGGACGAAGTCCCGGATCGGCGCGGCCGACGCCGACCCCGGCTCGACGGGCTCCTCGTAGTCGTAGATCGGGGCGCCCGCCGGACCGGGCCGCTTGGTGTATCGCCACACCTCGGCGACGCGGTGCGTCCCGTCGCGGGAGACGCTGTTGACGTAGAACTCGGTCCCGACGAGGCGTTCCTGCACCAGCACCCGCCGGTTGGGGACGCGGTACAGGTTGCGCGCGGCGAGCACCTCGGCGCAGGCCGCCCGGACCTCGTCGACGTCCCGGCAGAACCGCACCGTGTCGGTACCGGCGCTGTCCACCGGCTTGACCACGGCCGGGCCGCCGAGCGCGGCGGCGTACCAGGCGGTCGCGGCGGCTACCGTGTCGAAGGCCCGGCCGGTGGGGGTGGCCAGCCCCGCGGCGCGCGCCGCCTCGACCATCGCCGCCTTGTCCCGCCGGGCCAGGACCGTGGCGATCTCGTTGCCGGGCGTGCAGCAGCGCGTCGACCAGCGCCCGCTGCTGCGGGGTGAACAGGTCGGCGAAGCCGGGCTCCTGGACGAGGGCCAGGGTCAGCTTGTTCTCCGCCACGTACCGGGCGCCGAACGGGTTGACGTGCACCAGCGCGGTGTCCCGGACCGCCCGCTCCCACCGTGTGACAAAGTCGCTCCACCAGGTGCGCGCCCGCCTCGACGCAGGCGGCGATCACGGCCGCGATCTCGTCCTGTTTGCGCTCGCTGACCCGGGTCAGGTTGGTCGCCACGGCGAGCCCGGTGGCGCGGGCCGCCTCGACGTAGGGGGCCGCCGTGGCGACCGCGCCGCTCGGCACGAGCACCCGTACCATCGACACCCCGCAGCCGGGCAGCTCGGCGATCCGGGACACCGGGACCTCACCCGGTCGGACCATCACGGTGAGCTGTGGACGGTCGGCCACGGCGGCGAGCGCGTCGAGGTAGCCGGGGGGACAACTGGCGCTGGGCCGGTGCGGCTGGTGGGCCTCCCGCAGGTATCCCACCTCGACGTACGGGACGCCGGCCGCACCGACGGCCCGGACGATCGCCTCGGCCTCCCGCGTGGTCCAGCTGTGTCCGTTGACGTAGCCGCCGTCGCGCAAGGTGACGTCCAGCAAAGTGATGTCGCATTTCGATTTCACCACGTGGCCCCGGCATCCTTGTTGATGGTTGTGGCCCAATGCAACAGGAGAGGGAATTCCGGAAATCAGGAATGCTCGCAGATCAGGATGGACCTCGACCAAGGTCGATGCAAGTGTGTTCCACGTCACAAGCGCATCGACGATTGCTGATCAATTTGTCCAATTTCGGCGCCCCGTTGTCGTGGTGCCTGACGGTGAATCGACCCGCCTGCGAAACATTTGCACCAACGTGGAAACAAGCAGCCCGCCCGCGCGAGCGAGACCGACCTGTCCGAGGTGGTCGCCCCGGTCACCGTCGTGGCGGCCGGCCGGCGACCGGGCGGCCGGTCCGGCGACCACGGGGGCGAGAGAAGCGACGGCCGTGCCCGCGTCAGCGGTCCGGCTGACGGTGGTCTCGAAGATCCCGGACGCCGACGATCTGGCCGCCGCTGCGCTCGCCGGTCGGCCGGAAACCCAGCTTCAGGTAGAACTCCTCGGGCCCACCGGCGCGGGATTCCCAGGTGACGTACGCCCGGGTGCCGCCACGGGCACCGATCTCCGCGCAGACGGCGGCCACGGCGAACGAACCGTAGCCCTTCCCTTGGGCGTCGGCCGCGACGTTCAGCCGCCAGAGACCGGAGCGCAGATCGTCGGGGTCCCGGTCGGGATTCCACGGGATGTCGAGGAAGGCCATCAGGAAGCCGACCAGCCGGTCACCGTCGTAGATCAACCTCGGCCAAGCCCGGTCGGCGAAGACGTACGCCTCGGCCAGCGACGTGACCACCGGTGCGACCAGGTCCTGCTGGTCCGGACGTACGGAGAGCGCGAGCGCCGCCTCGTAGTTTCGCGGAGTGACCCGCTCCAGCCGCATGCGGTGGACTTTAGGAGACGAGCGCCTGCCCGGAAACCGGATTATCCCGCCCCACCGATTGTCACGTGCCTCCCCACCACGGCTTCGTCGTCATGCGCCGGTCACCCGGGCGGCTTCGGCGAGTGCCACCAGGTGCGGGTCCGGGGAGGGGGACCTGGCCAGCACGTCGGCCAGTACCGCCCGCCCGGCGGGTCGTACCCGTACCTCCGTCGGGGCGAGCCGGTCGGCGTCCCGCAGCGCCCGAGACGCCCCGCGAGGGTCGCCGGCCGCCAGGTACGCGCCAGCGACGTCGAGCAGGTACGCGGCCCGGTGCTCGATCGGCAGGTCCCGCCATCCCGGCTGTGCGGTCAGGGTCTCGTGCAGGTCGACGGCGGCCCGGTGGTCGCCGAGCGCAACTGTGGCGGTGACCTTGGCGGCGTCCACTGCGGCCCGTCCCGGTTCGTCCGGCTCGGTCAGCGTGATGGCGTCGTCGAGCAGGTCCCGCGCGGTCGGCGGGTCGCCGTGTTCGGCTGCGGCCTGGACGAGCAGCGCCGCGCAGGCTGAACGTTCGGCGGCCGTACCCGGGTCGTCGGTGAGCGGGGCGACCTGGTGCGCGGCGGTGATCGCCGTCTCGAAGGCGGCGCGGGGGCGGCCGGCGGCCCTCAGCGCCTGTCCGAACGGGACCGCCGCGACGGCCCCCAGCATCGGATCGTCGGTGGCGGTGGCGACGGCCAGGGCCCGGTCTGCGGCGAGCCACGCCAGTTCCGTCGCGCCCAGCTTGACGGTGACCTGGGCGGTGAGCCGGTACACCTGGACGCGCTGGTCAGCGGTTATGTCGTGGTGGTGGGCGTCGTCGAGCAGGCCGGGCAGCAGCCGCAGCAGCGCCGGGTACCGGGCGTGCTGGTATGCGGCGTCGGCGTGGGCGAGTCGGAGTTGGTACCGGTCCGGGTCGACCGGGGCGCAGCCCTGCGGCGGCAGCAGTCCGGGGTGGCGGGTGAGGGCGGCCCGGACCGGATCGAGGGTGGCGGCCTGCTCGTCGGCGGGGTGGTGGGGTGTGAGCGGGGTGGCCTCGCCGAGGAGGAGGTCCGGGGTGACGTCGAGGGCGTCGGCGACCTCCCGCAGCACGGACCACCTGTCGAGTCGGCGTACTCCTCGATCGACCTTGTCGACCCAGGACTTGGACTTGCCGAGTCGGTCGGCGAACATCTGTTGCGTCAGTCTCCGCCGCGTCCGCCAGTAGGCCACTCGTCGGCCGACCGATGGTTCGCCGTTCATCGTTGCCGCCGCCGCTGCCGATCGGGTACGGCATGGGTGGTGTCGTCGAGCGGGGTCCGTTCGGCTTCGGCCTGGGCGAGGATCCGCTGCTTGGCGGCTTCGTGCTCGGCGGCCTGGATCTCTGCTCCGGTGGGCCGGTCGCGGTCTTCGCGGGTACGTCTGATCATCGCCACCCCTGGTGTGTTCGCCGTGCTGAAGGTGCGGGGCTGCTCGGCGGGGACAGTGTCCGGACGCCGGCGTGGTGGACGAAGAGTTCTCGTCGGGCGATCGCGTCGCCGTGCTGGTCGATCTGGTAGCCGTCGAGCCACCGCCACCCGTGGTAGGTCGGCTCATCGAGGACCCGGATCAGGCGGAACATGATCGGGGTGCCGAACTGGACGCTGGCGGCTCGGGTGAGGTGGAGCAGGTCACCGGCTTTGAGTCGGGCTACTGCCGGCGGTACCGACGCCATGCCGTGATCCGGGTACGTGCGACCCTGACGTCCGGGCACCAGTCGCTGTCCGTGCAGTGCGGGCAGCGGTGATGGCGGTGGTACTCCAGGACGTACCAGGCCTGCTGGATCAGGTGGGGCATCCGCCGCGCCCTCACGACCAGCACCCCATCCGATGCTTGAACCGCCACAGCGTTCGCAACAAGCCGCCGCGTGTTGGGTGCATCTGTTGTCGTGTCGGTGGCAACAGATGCACCCGGTGCTTCGCATGCCGAGCCATGGGACCTCCCGAGACGTAACCGCTTCCATTCAGAGAGTGACAAACCATATCCGGGAAGTCTAGACTTCCATGGAAGATTTCCATGGACGAAGAAGATTCGCCCCGCCTTCCTTGATCTCGCTGGTGGAGAGGAGAAAACTGGCGGTGTTCACGACCCTGGAGGTAGACGTGGCGAGGGCAAGCGGCCCGACGATCGCGCGATGGCAGCTCGGCCGAGAGTTGCACCGACTCCGCGAAGCATCCCGCATCTCGCACAAGGAGATCGCGGCAGAGCTGGGCTGCTCGGAATCCAAGGTCTACAAGATCGAGTCCGGAGACGTCGGCGTCAGCCGGGCCGACGTAATCGTGATGCTGACGCGGTACGGAGTTGACGACGACCGCATCCGGGAGACCGCGCTGGACCTTCAGCGGCAAGGCAAGGAGCGCGGCTGGTGGGCGAAGTTCGGTCAGCTTCCGAACCCGTACAGCATGTACATCGGGCTGGAGTCCGCCGCGACGGCGGTGCGGAACTTCGAGCTGGCCGCCGTGCCGGGCCTCCTTCAGACCGAGCGGTACGCCCGAGCCATCTTCGACCAGCAGCGGATGACCGAGGCGGCAGCCGAGCGGGAGAAGCGACTTCAGGTACGCATGGCGCGACAGGCGTGCCTCACCGAGGAGCCACTGCTGCACCTCTGGACGATCATTGACGAGAGCGCACTTCACCGTGAGGTGGGCGGGCGCGAGGTGCTCCGGGAGCAGCTTCTCCACCTGGTCGAGATGAGCAAGCGCGACAACGTCGACATCCAGGTCTTGCCCTACAGCGAGGGTGCCCACCCGGGGATGCTCGGCTCGGTCGCCATCCTGGAGTTTCCGGAGGACGTGCACACCCCGGTCGCCTACGTCGAGAGCTTCGCCGGTGACGTGTATCTGGAGCGGGCGGAGGACATGCGGCGGGTTACCCTGGCGTACACACACCTGCACAGCTCGGCCCTCAGCTCAACGAGGTCTCGTCAACTGATGGCCGAGGTGGCCAGGAGCCTGGCGTAACAAGAAGGAGGGGACGGCCGTGAAGCCGACGTGGCGCAAGAGCAGCAAGAGCCAGAGCAACGGCCAGTGCGTCGAAGTGGCGGATCTCCGCGACGCGGTCGCCGTCCGGGACAGCAAGGACAAGGCTGGCCCCGTGCTGGCCTTCGACCCTCGGGGCTGGCGTACGTTCGTCGACTCCCTCAAGAGCAACTAGCCCGACCTGCGTGACGTGCCTCGACTTCCCTCGCCGGAGCCGGGGCACTTTCGCTATCCAGGGACGGAGCCGGCAAGATGCAGCAGAACAGCACGTCAGACCGCTACGTGACTCCTGGTGGCGGTGACACGTGGGCACAGGAGGCAGCCTCGACAGGTCAGCAGGGCACCCAGCGCATCACCGCCGCCGAGGAGATTCCCGCGCCGCCAGAGGTCGCCGACGCCTTGCGCCTGACGCCGAACGCGCCTGTCGTGCTCCGACGGCGCGTGATGCTGCTGGATGGCCGTGCCGTCGAGCTGACCGACTCCTACTACCCGAGCGGCATCGCCGCCGGCACACCGCTGGCCGACCGCGCCAAGATCCCCGGGGGCTCCGTCACCCTGCTCGCCAGCCTCGGTCACACCCCCGACCGCGCGGTGGACGACATCACCGCGCGCCTGCCCACCCCCGAGGAGCAGCATGAACTCCGCATCTCCGCGCGGGACCCGGTGATCGTGCTCACCCGGCTCACGGTCGACGCGGCCGGCACCCCGTTCGAGTACAGCGTCATGACCATGATCGCCGCCGGCCGGCACCTCCGGTACCAGACCGGGGCGTGACCATGCCCCGACCCGGCAAGGACCCGCGTTCCCGTCACCAGCAGATCGCCGCCGACCTGCGGGCGATGATCCTTTCCAAGGACCTGCCGCCGGGCAGCAGGCTGCCGAGCACCGCGCAGTTACAGCAGGAGTACGGCGTCCCCAACCAGACCGTGCAGAACGCCGTCGCCGTCCTCAAGCGTGAGGGCTACGCCGACAGCGCGCCGGGCAAGGGCGTGTTCGTCCGGGAACGACCGCAGCACGTCGTCACACCAGCCGCCTTCATCACCCCTGCGCCGGCCGGGCAGCCGTACCCCTGGCTCAGTGAGGCCGAACGGCGCGGGCTCACCGGATCGGTCGACCTGCTGCACGTCGCCGAGGTGGTCCCACCCGCCCAGGTCCGACTCGCGTTCGGCCTCGGCGACGGCGACGTGGCGGTGCTGCGCAAGCAGCTCATGCGACTCGACGACGAACCCGCCGAGCTGGTGCACTCCCACTATCCGGCCGACATCGCGCGCGGGACCGCGCTCGCCGAGACGCGGCGCATCAAGGGCGGCACGCCGCGCGCCCTCACCGACCTGGGGATCACGCCCCACGAGTTCGTCGACCAGCTCTCGACGCGCCCGCCGACCCCCGAGGAGTTCACCACCCTGGAGCTACCGCCGGACATCTCGATCATGCGGACGTTCCGGGTCGTCTACGCCGACGGCCGCCGCCCGATCGAGGCGACCGTGATGGTGAAGGCCGGACACATGTACGAGGTGCAGTACCACCACGTCGTGCACCCAACCTCTGGGTAGCGCTACCGCAGGCATCCGTCGGTGCAAAGACCTTGGAGGATTTCGGCCCCCGGAGGGGCCGTTTCCTTCCAAGGTCTACTCAGGATCGTCAACGGTCAGGTCGCCGTCGCCACCAATCCACCTGTCAGCCTGGTCGGACGCACGGATCGGTGACCGTGTACGACGGGCTGCTGGCCGTCCGGCCGTCGGTGGCGGTCGCCCGTACGCTCCAGGTCACGGCCGAGGCGCGGAGCCGCCCCACGGTGGCCCGCGCGGACGAGCCGTCCACCGTCATGGCCTGGCTCGACGGGGCACCCCCGGCCGGCGTCCAGCGCACCTGCGCGTCGTCGAACGCGGCGCTGCCGGTGGCCCGGACGACCAGGCTGTAGGTCTCCGCGCCACAGCGGACGTGCGCGCTCGCCGCCACCGTGAACGCGGCGGCGAGCTGCGGCGTGGCAGTCGGTCGGGGCGCGGTCGGTCGGGGCGTGCCCGGCCGCGTGGTCGGTGTGGCCGTCGGGAGCGGCCCGGCGGCCGTTCCGTCGCCGTCCGGTAGGGGACCGGGTGGGACCGAGCCGTCGTCGCTCGGCACGGCACCGGGCGGGGGACCGGGGACGGCGGGCGTGCCGCTGGCGTCGGCCGGGCCGGGCGCTGGCTCCGACCGGTCCACGGGACCGGCAGCCGGCCCGGTGTCCGGCGGGGTCGCCGATCGGGCCACCGGCTCGCCGGCCGGTGCGCCGGACGTCGCCGGCACCTGCTCGGCGGTCGGCCGACCGGGCCCGATCGCCCAGGTGCCGGCCAGGGCGAGGAGTACCAGCAGGCCGGCGGTCGCGGCCCCCCGCCGTCGTCGCCGATCGCGCTTCGTCGCCGGTCGCGTCGTGGTAGCCGCCGCCGTCGCGCGCACCGGCCGGGGCGTGCGGCGGGCCGTCGCGCCGTCTGTCGTGACGGCCGTGACGGACGGTTCGCCCGGTCCCGCTGCCACCGTTGCGGCATTCCCGGCTCCGTGCGCTTCGGCGGTCCCGCCGCCCTGCGCTGCGGGACCACCTTCCGCCCCGCCTCCTGGCCCGGCGGTCGCTCCGTCTTCCGGGCCCGGGGGCCCGTCTCCCGGGCGGTCGTTCAGTTCGGCGGCCCGGCCGTCCTTCGATTCGTCGGTCGGTCCGGAGGGGGCCGTGCCGTCGGGCGGGCCGACCGGCTCGGCAGAGGAGGACGGTGCGGTCGCCGCCTCTGCCGGCGGCTCGATCCCGGCTCGTCCACCGGTCGGGCCGGCGACCGGGTCGGTGGCCAGCGGGTCGACCGTGTCCCGGCCGTCCGGCACGGGACCGGCGGCGTCCGGCACCGGGCCGACGGCCCCGTCGGTGCCGGCCAGGCGCGGCCACACCGACTCGGCGACGACGAGGAACGCCGGTGCGGTGTACGCGGAGAGCAGGGCCGCCGGGCTGAGCTGGTCGCGGCGGAGCAGGGCGCAGCCGGCGCACCCGTCGATGTGTCGGGAGACCCGCTTACGCAGGATCGGGGTGAGCCGGCCCTGCCAGCCGTCGAGCAGGTCGGCCAGGACCGGGCAGTCCCGGCCCTCGCTGCGGGCCACGAGCAGCGCGCCGAGTGCCCGTTCGAGCTGGGCGCGGGCCCGGGACAGCCGGGCGTGCGCGTGGTTGGCGGGCACCCCGAGGGCCGCCCCGATCTCGGCGGACGACAGGTCGTGACGGATCGCCAGGTGGACCACCTCGCGGTCGCCGGGGTTGAGGGCGGCAGCCGCCGCGTGCACGAGGGCGCGTACCTGGTCGGCGTTGACGCCGCTGGCCGGGTCGCCGGTCTCGGCCACCGGTTCGTCGGCCTCCTCCAGCGGCGCGGCGCGGGCCCGCTCCCGCAGGTGCCGCAGGCACTCGCTGCGCACGATCGCGTACAGCCAGGGCCGGAGCCGGTCGGGGTCGCGAAGCTGGTCGATGCGCTGAGAGGCCAGGAGGAACGCGTCGTGGACGGCGTCGGCGGCGGCCTCCGGCTCGCGCAGCATCACCCGGGCGTACGTGTACAGCCGGTCGGCGTACCGCCGGTACATGCCCTCCAGACCGGCGCGGTCGCCCCGACGGACCGCCTCGACGAGGGTCCTGTTGTCCTGTGCCGCCGTACCCATCCCTGACTCCCACCCGCTCGTCGACCGTCCTCAGTAAAGCGAAGAAAAATTTCCCCGGGAACTTTCTGTTGGCATGCCGACCCGGCCGCGCTCCTACCGGTGTCAACACACAGCGACCCGGAGGACAGACCCATGACACCGATCCGTTCCGCCCGTCGACCGGCCACCGGCCGGCGCCGCTTCCTGATCGTCGCCGTGGCGGCGGCGCTCGCCGGCGGACTCGTCCCGCCCAGCGGGGCGGACGCCGCCGCGCCGGCCGCCACCGCCCCGACCCCGAGCACCAGCACCACGCCGGGCAGCACCAGCACCACGCCCGGCAGCACCAGCACGACGCCGGGCAGCACCAGCACGCAGCCGTTGACCGTCCGGGTCGATCCGGGCCTGACCACGCCGAGGCTGCCGATCGACCCCGTCGGCCGGCTCGGCACCGACCGGCAGGTCGGTGTGGTGGCCGGACCCGACGGCAGGCCGGCCGGCCTGGTGCTCGACGAGGTGATGGTGCGGGTGGGCGGACCCGCCGAACTGGACGCCTTCCTGGCCCGCTGGGGCGGCCAGGTGCTCGACTCGTTCCCGCCCGACGAGCAGGGACAGGACCACCTGGTCCGGGTGGACGCCGCCCGCGCCGACCCGGCGGGGCTGGTCGCCGACCTGCTCGCCGCCGAGCCGCACCAGTCCGGTACGTACCGGGTCGGTGACGAGCGGGCGCTGCGCCTGCTCGCGCTGGCCGCCGCCGAGTGGCGGGCCGGCACCGAACTGGTCCTCGACTGGCTGGTGGAGCCGACCGGCATCACCGACGGCGAGGTGTTCGAGGCGCCCGACATCGCGACGAACGTCTTCGACTGGTCGTTCATGCGGGCCGGCGGTGCGATGGACACCGGCGTCGCACCGGCGTGGCAGCTCCTCGAGGCCAAGGGCAAGCTGACCAAGCAGGTGAAGTACCTGGTGCAGGACGGCGGCTTCCAGAACAACCCCGACTTCCCGACCAAGGTGTCGCTGCACAAGGCGGAGTGGGGCGAGACCAACCTCAACGACTGCACCAACGGCGAGCCCTGCCCGTGGCACGCCACCAACGTGGTGCTCGCCGGGATGGGCCGGGTCGACAACGACTACGGCACCGCCGGACCGGCCGGGCCGGTGGTGGAGGAACTGGTCGCGGTACGCAACGGCCTCGACTACTGGACGGTGCTGCGGCGGCTGGAGAAGGTCGCCGAGCAGACCCGTCCGGACGTGGTCAACCTGAGCTTCACCCGCGACGTGAACATCGGTACGGACTGGGCCCGTAAGTGGACCGACCGGCGGATGAAGCACGTGCGGGACACCGGTGCGCTGATCGTCGCCGCCGCCGGCAACAACGGCCAGAACGTCGACACCGGCACCCTCTGGGTGCCCTGCGAGAGCACCCACGTGATGTGCGTGGGTGGGATGAGGTCGAACGCCACGGTCGCGGGCGACTCGAACTTCGGCACCAGCGACGTCCCCACCTCGGTGGAGATCTACGGCCCGATGTGCGTGCGGGGCCTCGTCGACGCCGGCAACCCGTCGGACGGCACGACGACGCCGGACTCCTGCGGCACCAGTGTCGCCGCGCCGTTCGTCGGCGGGGTCGCCGCGCTGGTGATGGCCGCCGACCCGGACCTGACCGCCACCCAGGTCCGCGACCTGCTCAACGACACCGCCCACGTCGGTGGGCTCGGCGCCAAGGTGACCGGCAGCCAGCGCCGGATCGACGCCCTGGCGGCGGTCGCCGCCGCGCTGGGGGTCAAGGTCGGCAAGCCGACGGTGACCATCAGTACGCCGAAGACCGCGCAGAAGTTCGGTGTCGGCCAGTCCGTGGACCTGTGGGGCACCGCGACCGACTTCCTCGGCAAGGAGATCCCGCTCACCTGGACCAGCAGCCGCGACGGGGTGGTGGCCACCGGGTCGAAGACGTTCGTGCCGGCGCTGTCGGCCGGTACCCACGTCATCACGGCCAGCGCCACCGACAGTCTCGGCCGGACCGGCTCGGCGGCGGTCACCGTCACGGTGGTCGACGGCCCGACGACGGCGGCCATCGTCTCGCCGCCGGCCGGGCTGACCATCGCCGCGGGACAGTCCGTCGGCCTGCTCGGCACCTCCCACGACCCGGACACCTTCGGCCCGGTACCCGACGCGGAGGCGTCCTGGACGGTCCGGCGGGGCAACACGGTGGTCCTGCAGAAGACCCACCACCAGGCGCTCCTGCCGGCGGCCACGGTCACCCCGGGGACGTACACGGTGACGTTCACGGCGGGCGGCACCAGCGTGCAGCGCGCCTTCACGGTCACCTCGGTGCCGGCCGGGCAGTCCCGCCCGACCGCCACGATCACCAAGCCGACGCAGGCGCTGACGATGACGACGATCGGGTCCGGGGTGTCGGTCGCGCTCGCCGGCTCCGGCACCGACGCCGAGGACGGCGCGATCTCCGGTACCCGGTACCGGTGGACCGCCTACGGCGACGGCGGCGTCACGAAGGTGCTCTGCCAGGGCAGCGCGGTGCCCACCGGCGGCCCGATCGACGACAAGGTCGTGCCGAAGAGCTGCGCGTCCTTCACCGCCCAGTTGGACACGCTGGACAGCGGCAACACCACCACCACGTGGTCGGTGTGGCTGGAGGTCTTCGACTCGACGGGGCTGGTCGGGACCGACTCCGTACCGGTCCTGATCCAGCAGGTCACGCCCTGACCCACCGTCACCTGTGGTCCCGCGCCGGTTCGCCGACGCGGGACCACGGCTGTCGCGGGGACCACGACGGTCACGCCTCGTCGGGGACGCGGAGGGCGAGCAGCGCCACGTCGTCCTCGTGGTCGGTGGCGGGCACGGCGGCGAGGACGCCGTCGACCAGGTCGTCCAGGGGGGCCGTGGCGTGCCCGGCCAGCACCCGGTGCAGCCGGACGGTCATCTCGTCCGGTGACCGGTCGCGGCGTTCGAGCAGCCCGTCGGTGTGCAGCAGCAGCGTCGCACCCGCCGGCAGGACCGTGCTCCGGGTGGTGCGGTGGGTGAGCCGCGTGACGCCGAGCAGCGGATCGCGGCCGGTGAGCGGGCGTACCTCCCCGTCGGTCGTCACGACCAGCGGCGCCGGATGCCCGGCGTTGGACCAGCTCACCGTGACCGGCTCGCCGTCGTGGTGGGTCAGGTGCGCGACGAGCGCGGTGGCGATGGTGCGGGCCCCGAGGGCGAAGTTGGCCTGGTCGAGGCGGCGCAGCAACGCCGACGGCGGCTCGTGCCGGTCGATCAGGTAGCCGCGCAGCATCGAGCGGAGCTGGGACATCTGGGCCGCCGCGTGCAGGTCGTGCCCGGTCACGTCGCCGATGACCAGGCTCAGCGCCCCCGTACCGGTCACCACGACGTCGTACCAGTCACCGCCCACCTGGTCGAGGCTGTGCGCGGGCTGGTACCGGGTGGTGATCTCCAGGCGCTCGACGGTGGGCAGCGGGGTGAGCATCGCCCGTTGCAGCGTCGCGGCGGCCTGCACCCGGTCGGTGAGGTGCCGGGCGCGCTGCATCGCCTGGCTGACGTAACCGGCGACGCTGACGATCACCGCCTGCTCCTCGACGTCCGCCGGACGGGGCTGCTCCCAGGCGATGTTCAACGTCCCGATGATCCCGGCGAAGCCGAACAGGGGAGCGACGACCAGCGCCTGCCAGCCCGCCGCCTCCGCCGTGTCCCGCAGCGTCGGGTACGCCGCCAACAACTCGGCGCGGTCCGTGCAGAACAGCAGCCGGCGCTCGCGCAGCACGTCCGCGAGGGGCCCCGGCCCGTCGGCGGGGAAGCGCGCCCACGCGGACACCGCCGCCGGCAGGCCCTCGGCCCCGAACACCGTCACCCCGCCGTTCTCGTCCCGCAGCGCGACGCTGACGTGCACCGCCGTGAACTCGCCGACGACCAGGTGCTGCGTCGCCGCGATGACGTCGGACACGGTGACCGTGCCGGTGAAATCCTGACTCGCCGCGAGCAGCAACTGGCTGCGCCGCAGGGCGGCGTTCACCCGCGCCGAGAACGTCCGCGCCACCGCCTGTGCCTGCCGCTGGCCGGTCAGCGCCTCCTCGGCCCGTGCCGAGGCGACCCGTGCCCCCAACAGCACCGAGCAGGTCGCCGCCAGCTCCGTCAACAACGCCAGCTCCGGGTCGCTCCACTCGCGTGGCCGGTCGTCGATTGCGCACAGGGACCCCAGCACGTGGCCCGTCTCGCCGATCAGCGGCATCCCGGCGTAGGCGACGACGCGCAGGTCCTCGATCGCCGGGCTGTCGCAGACCCGCGCGTCGGTCCGGGCGTCCGACACGACCAGGGGCTGCCCGGTGCGGACCACCCGCTGGCAGAAGGAGTGCGTCAGGGGCGTCGTGCGGTCCTGCTGCCACGGCGGCGCCAACCCCACCGCGCCGGGGAAGAACTGCCGGACGTCGTCGACCAGGGACACCAGCGCCACCGGTACCGCGAGCACCCGGGCGACGAGTCCCACGAACCGGTCCAGGGCCGCGTCCGGCACCGCGTCCAGCCCGGTCGCGCGTACCGCCGCCACCCGGGCCGGCTCCTTCGCGTCCCCCGCACCGACCGCCACGCCCCGCACTCGCACCCACCTCACCGTACCCGCCGGGCATGCCCCGCAGGCGCCGGTCGACCACCCCGTCCGCGCCGCCCAGGGGCGGCGGCCACCCGTCGTGGCCTGCCCGCAGTCTAGAAGGCACCCCGAACCGTCGACGCGGCCCCGACCCACCCGTGGCCGTCACCCACGGTCGTCCCGGGCCGCCGGGACCCGGGGTGCGGCCCCGCCTCGGCCCACCCGCCACGATGGTCGCGCCGGCCTGCGGGCCGGCGGGGGAGCCCGTCGCCACCCCGGTCGCGCCGGCCCGCGCGCACGACGGGCCCGGACCCGTCGTGGGTGCCCCGGTCAGCTGATCCGCTCGACCACCGCCCGCCGGACCACGAACCTGCCCGGCTCCCGGACCTGCTCGAACGCCGCGTCGTTGAGCAGGACGCAGCTTCCGGACGGGCTGGTCACGGTGACCGTGACGCTCTTGTCGTTGTCCAGGTTCGTGACCTTGAGCCTGGTGCCGACCGGGAAGGTCCCGCTGGACGCGGCCGGCCCGGCGGCCTCGTTGAAGAGGGTGACCGTCGAACCCCGGCAGACCACCTCACCCGCCCCGGTCCCGCCGTCACCCGTCCCGCCGCCGGTCGCCCCGTTCCCGCCCGGCGCGGTGGTACCGGCTCCGGCGTCGGCCGGTGGGGTGGCCGGCCGGTCGGGGGCCGCGGCCCGGACGTCGGCGGTGCAGCCGGCGGCGGTCCGGCGCTGCTGGATGAGGTCGACCACGGCCTGCCGGTTGGCGATCCGGTCGGCGGAGAGCGCGTCCGGGTCGGCCTGCTGGCCGGCGATGAAGGTGAGGTTGTTGCGCAGCGCGGTGTCCAGGCCGGCGCAGTTCTCGCCCGCGTTGCCCAGCCCGGTGCCGACGGCCACCGCGCCACCGGCCAGGGCCGCCGCGGCCACGCCCAGGACCACCTTCCGGGCCCGGCCGCCTCTCCCGCCTCGCCTGTTCATGCACCGCTCCCTCACTCGTCCGCTGCCCGGTCGCAGCCACCGGGTAGTACGGGGACGGACGCCGGGCGGATCGGTGCGGCCGGGGCGATTGTCACGCCGACGCGGGATCGGGCCCGGGAAAGCGGTCTCCGACCGCAGCGGGTCACCGTGCCCCGACGGACCGCAGCGCGCGCCGGCGGCGCGGGCACGCGGGGTCGACGCACGGTGACCGCCCGGGGCCGGTCAGCCGCCGACGTAGGCCGCGAGGTGCTCGCCGGTGAGGGTGGAACGGGCGGCGACGAGGTCGGCGGGGGTGCCCTCGAAGACGATCCGGCCACCGTCGTGGCCGGCGCCGGGACCGAGGTCGATGATCCAGTCGGCGTGCGCCATGACCGCCTGGTGGTGCTCGATGACGATGACCGACCTGCCGGCGTCGACGAGCCGGTCGAGCAGGCCGAGCAGGTGCTCGACGTCGGCGAGGTGCAGACCGGTGGTCGGCTCGTCGAGGACGTAGACGCCGCCCTTGTCGCCCATGTGGGTGGCCAGCTTGAGCCGCTGCCGCTCGCCGCCGGAGAGCGTGGTGAGCGGTTGGCCGAGGGTGAGGTAACCGAGCCCGACGTCGGCGAGCCGGGTGAGGACGGCGTGCGCCGCCGGGGTGCGTGCCTCGCCGGCCCCGAAGAACTCCTCGGCCTCGGCCACCGACATCGCCAGCACCTCGCTGATGTCCCGGCCACCGAGGTGGTGCTCCAGGACCGCGGCCTGGAACCGCTTGCCCCCGCAGACCTCGCAGACGGTGGCGACGCTGGCCATCACGCCCAGGTCGGTGTAGATGACCCCGGCGCCGTTGCAGTTGGGGCAGGCGCCCTCCGAGTTGGCGCTGAACAGCGCCGGCTTCACGCCGTTGGCCTTCGCGAACGCCTTGCGGATCGGGTCGAGCAGCCCGGTGTACGTCGCCGGGTTGCTGCGCCGCGAGCCGCGGATCGCGCCCTGGTCGATCGAGACCACCCCCGCCCCGGCGGGGATCGAGGAGTGCACGAGCGAGCTCTTGCCGGAGCCGGCGACGCCGGTGACCACGGTCAGCACCCCGAGCGGGATGTCGACGTCGACGTCACGCAGGTTGTGCGCGGTCGCGCCGCGGATCTCCAGGGCGCCGGTGGGCGTGCGTACCTTCTCCTTGAGCGTGGCCCGGTCGTCGAAGTGACGGCCGGTGGGGGTGCCGCTGGCCCGCAGCCCCTCGACGGTGCCCTCGAAGCAGATGGTGCCGCCCGCCGTACCGGCGCCGGGGCCGAGGTCGACCACGTGGTCGGCGATCGCGATGGTCTCCGGCTTGTGCTCCACCACCAGCACCGTGTTGCCCTTGTCCCGCAGCCGCAGCAGCAGGTCGTTCATCCGGGCGATGTCGTGCGGGTGCAGCCCCGCGGTGGGCTCGTCGAAGACGTACGTGACGTCGGTGAGCGAGGAGCCGAGGTGGCGGATCATCTTGACCCGCTGTGCCTCCCCGCCGGAGAGCGTGCCCGACGGCCGGTCGAGCGAGAGGTACCCCAGCCCGATCTCCACGAACGAGTCCAGGGTCCGCCCCAGCGTGGTGAGCAGCGGCGTCACCGACGGCTCGTCCAGGTCGCGGACCCACGCGGCGAGGTCGCTGATCTGCATCGCGCAGGTGTCGGCGATGCTGAGCCCCCGGATCTTCGACGACCGGGCCCCCGCGTTGAGCCGGGTCCCGCCGCAGTCGGGGCAGGTGGTGAAGACGACCGCCCGGTCCACGAACGCGCGGATGTGCGGCTGCATCGCCTCGCGGTCCTTGGACAGGAAGGACTTCTGGATCTTCGGGATCAGTCCCTCGTACGTCAGGTTGACGTTGTCGACCTTGATCTTGGTCGGCTTCTTGTACAGGAGGTCGTCCAGCTCCCGCGTGGTGAACTCGCGGATGGGCTTGTCCGGGTCGAAGAAGCCGCAGCCGCTGAAGATGCGGCCGTACCAGCCCTCGACGCTGTAACCGGGAACGGTGAGCGCGCCCTCGTTGAGCGACTTGCTGTCGTCGTACAGCGCGGCCAGGTCGAAGTCGCTCACCCGGCCCATGCCCTCGCAGCGCGGGCACATGCCGCCGGTGATGGAGAAGCTCCGCCGTTCCTTCGTCGTGCTGCCGCCGCGTTCGATGGTGACCGCGCCGGCACCGCTGATCGAGGCGACGTTGAAGGACAACGCCTGGGGCGAGCCGATGTGTGGCTGTCCGAGCCGGCTGAACAGGATGCGCAGCATCGCGTTGGCGTCGGTGGCGGTGCCGACCGTGGACCGGGCGTTGGCGCCCATCCGCTCCTGGTCGACGATGATCACGGTGGTCAGCCCGTCCAGGACGTCGACCTCCGGCCGGGCCAGGTTCGGCATGAAGCCCTGCAGGAAGGCGCTGTACGTCTCGTTGATCATCCGCTGCGACTCGGCGGCGATCGTGCCGAAGACCAGCGAGCTCTTGCCCGAGCCGGAGACCCCGGTGAAGACCGTCAACCGGCGCTTCGGGATCTCGACGCTGACGTCCTTGAGGTTGTTCTCCCGCGCGCCCTGCACCCGGATCAGGTCGTGGCTGTCGGCGGCGTGCGGCTCAGGGGACCGCGTGGTCCTCGGGGCCCTGCTCATCGTTGCTCCAAGTGGGTCGTCGGGCCGTCGGCGCGGCCGGTTCAGCGCAGTTCCTGGATCCGGATCATGTTGCCGGCGGGGTCGCGGACGGCGGCGTCGCGGATCCCGTACGGCTGGTCGGTCGGCTCCTGGACGACCTCGGCGCTGTCGGCGGCCTGGAGCCGCTCGAAGGCGCCGTCGAGGTCGGCGGTGGCCAGGACGACACTGGCGTAGGTGCCCTTGGCCATCATCTCGGCGATGGTGCGACGTTCGTCGTCGGTGATGCCGGGGTCGGCGGCCGGCGGATGCAGGACGATCGAGGTGCCGGGCTGGCCGGCGGGCCCGACCGTGATCCAGCGCATGCCGCCGTACCCGACGTCGTTGCGGACCTCGAAGCCGAGGGTGTCGCGGTAGAAGGCCAGGGAGGCGTCCGGGTCGGTGTGCGGCAGGAAGCTGGCGTGAATGGTGACGTCCATGGCAGTCAGGCTAGTTTCAGGCCGGTGACCTGCGCTTCTCGATTCCTGATCGGTCTGGTCACCTGCTTCGTGACGCACGACGGCAGCTCCGCCGTCGCCGGGCGGCTCAGGCTCCGGTAGGTGCTGGGCGGCACCCCGACCAGTTCGGTGAACCGGGTGCTGAAGGTGCCCAGCGAGGCGCAGCCGACCGCGAAACAGACCTCCGTGACGCTGAGGTCCCCCCGCCGTAGCAGCGCCATCGCCCGCTCGATGCGCCGCGTCATCAGGTACGCGTACGGTGACTCCCCGTAGGCGAGGCGGAACTGGCGGCTGAGGTGTCCGGCCGACATGTTCACGCCCCGGGCGAGCGCCTCGACGTTCAGCGGCTGCGCGTACTCCCGGTCGATCCGGTCGCGGACGCGGCGCAGCCGGGCGAGGTCGCGCAGGTGCGGGGCCGCGGCGGGGGTGCTGGTCACCTGCCACATGATGCCACTCCGCTCCCCGGCGCGTCCGCTCTGCCCCGTTCTGCCCCTCCGGCCGGCCGTCCCGCCCGGGTGGACCGGTGGTGACCTGCCGTGCTGGTGCCGGGCCGGACGGCCCCGCCGTCGGCGCGCGGCGGTGCTGCCACCAGGCGGTCTGCCGCCGCCGGCCGGCCCGGCGTCCAGCGACAGACGTAGGGGTGGTAGATGGAAATATTTAAACATCCGTCGGATGATCAGCCCGTGACCTGCACCGTAGCGTCGATGCAATTCACCCCGCACCGGCTCGATTGCGGATCGTAACGACCGGGCGGGCGTTGCGGGACGATCCGTGACGGACCGCTCCGGCGGTGGTGGATCGGCGCTCCATGCTGTCTTTTCCGACCCCCAAGAAGGAGCAGCGGTGCCCCTCCGACCCTTCCCCCTCCGTGGCCGCCGCGACCTCGCGTTGCTGCTGTCCACGACCCTCGTCGTGTCCCTGACATCCGTGGCCGCGACGCCGGCCGCGGCTGCCCCGGACGATCCCGCCCCATCGAACCCGATCTTCCTCACCGGCCCGAACGAGGGCAGCCCGGAGGAGATCGCCATCCGGTACCTGCGGGGGAACCCCGCGCAGCACGGCGTGACCACGGCCGACGTCGGTGACCTCGCCGTGCTGTCCAGCTACACCAGTCGCCACAACGGCGTCACCCATGTCAACCTCGTCCAGCGCTACCAGGAGCGGGAGGTGTTCGGCGCCGCCGCCACGGTCAACATCGCCCGGGACGGCAGCGTCGTCTTCGTCGGCGACAGCCTCGTCTCCGGCCTCGCCGTCAGCCCCTCCGGCGCCGCCGACCTCGACGCGGTCGACGCGGTGGAGGCCGCCGCCGACGCGCTCGACCTGGCCGCGCCGAAGAACCCGCGGGTGATGAGCCGCGCGGGCGGCGCCGCCCAGCGCACCGTCGTCAGCGGCAGCGGCATCTCCGACGAGCCGATCCCCGCCAAGCTCGGCTGGCAGCCCACCGAGGACGGGCTGCGGCTGGCCTGGCAGGTCGTGATCGACGACTCCTCCGACAGCCACCTCTGGAACGCCACGGTCGACGCGAAGACCGGTGACCTGCTCGACGCCGAGGACTGGACCACCCACGACGAGAAGCACGACCTGCACGACACCCTCGGTCAGCACGTCGCCGGCCGGAACCTGGCCGCCCCCAGCACCGTGCTCGGCTCACCGGCGCCGGTCCAGGACGGGTCGAGCTACCAGGTCTTCGGGTACCCGACGGAGAGCCCCAACGACGGCCCCCGGACCACGGTGACCAACCCGGCGGACAGCCTCGCGTCGCCGCACGGCTGGCACGACACCGACGGTGTCCCGGGCCCGGAGCACACCACCACCCAGGGCAACAACGTCCACGCCTACCAGGACCAGGACGCCAACAACCAGCCCGACTTCGGCAGCAGCCCGGACGGCGGCCCGAGCCTGACCTTCAACTTCCCGCTCAACCTGGGCGAGCACGCGCAGAGCTACCGGGACTCCGCCACCGCCAACCTGTTCTACTGGAACAACATCATCCACGACGTCTCCTACCGCTACGGCTTCGACGAGGCGTCCGGCAACTTCCAGGTGAACAACTACGGTCGGGGCGGCACCGGCGGCGACTACGTCCGCGCCGAGGCCGCCGACGGCGCCGGCACGAACAACGCCAACTTCTCCACCCCGGCCGCCGACGGCGGCACCCCGCGCATGCAGATGTACCTGTGGCCGGGCAACCAGTTCGGCGCGCAGAACCAGGTCGTCGTCGACGGCGTGGGCTCGTTCGACGCCTCGTGGGCGCGGTTCAGCCCGGCCCCCACGACCACCGGCCTGCCCGGACACCGGTTCGTCTACGGCGGCACCGGCTGCGCCGCCTCGTCGTACCCCGGCCCGCTGCCGACCGGCGGCTGGATCGCGGTGGTCGACGGCGGCACCACCGCCTGCACCTACCTGCTGCGGACCCAGGTCGCCGAGTCCCTCGGCGCGAAGGCGGTCGTGGTCGCGCACAACGCCACCGGGGCCGCGCCGGTGCTGACCGGCGCCATGACGGCCGCGCCGGTCACCATCCCGGCGGTCGCGGTGACCCAGGCCGACGGGGCCGCCCTCAAGACCGCGATCGCCGACGGCACCGTCACCGGCTCGCTGCGCAAGCACCCCAGCCACCCGGGTATCCGCGACGGCGACCTCGACGCCGGCATCGTCATCCACGAGTACGGTCACGGCATCTCGCTGCGGCTCACCGGCGGGCCGGGCATCAACTGCCTCACCGGCAACGAGCAGATGGGTGAGGGCTGGAGCGACTTCTTCGCGATCAACACGCTGCTCGACCCGCGGCTCGACACCGCCGAGGGCACCCGTGGCCTGGTCCCGTACGTCCTCTACCAGGAGGACCGGAGCGGCAACGGCCTGCGCCCCCGGCCGTACTCGCGCGACATGGAGAAGCAGCCGTTCACCTACGACAGCATCAAGACCGGTGGCTGGCTGAACGGCACCTCCCTGGCCGCCCCGCACGGCATCGGCCACGGCTGGGCCGCCGTGCTGTGGGACATGACCTGGGACCTCATCGACAAGCACGGGGTCAACCCCAACGTCTACGGCCCGTGGAACAGCGGCGGCAACAACCTCGCCATGCAACTGGTGATGGATGGGCTGAAGATGCAGGGCTGCGGCCCCGGTTTCGTCACCGGCCGCAACGCCATCATCGCCGCCGACGCCGCCCTCACCGGTGGCGAGAACGCCTGCACCCTGTGGGCCTCCTTCGCCCGCCGTGGTCTCGGCTACAGCGCCGTCCAGGGCACCACCAACCGGGACGACAACACCGAGGCCTTCGACACCCACCCGTCCTGCGGTGGTGACTTCCTAAACCGCGCCGCCCAGCCGGCCCTCAACACCGTCAAGGCCGGCAGCGCCGCACCGATGAAGTTCAAGCTGGCCACCAACCGTGGCCTGGACATCCTGGCCAGCAACTCGCCGTACTCCCGCCTGGTCGACTGCGACACCCTGCGGACCGTCAACCCCGACGGCTCCGTCACCCCCCGGCCCACCCCGGTCGCCGCCGTCAGCCCGGGCAACTCGGGCCTGTCGGCCAACGCCAACGGCCAGTACAACTTCGTCTGGAAGACCGACGGAAGCTGGGCCGGCACCTGCCGTGAGTTCGTCCTGACCCTGGACGACGGCTACCAGTACCGCTCGTACTTCAAGTTCACCTGATCGGACCACCGGCCCCGGCCGGAGCCAGGGGAGCGTCCCGCGCGCCACGGGACGCTCCCCGTTCCGTTGACCGGCCCCGGCGGGGTCACCGGGGCGGCGGCCCCGGGGCGCTGTCGGTGACCAGGGCGTGGCAGGCCGCCCGGTCGTGGGGCAGCCCGGCGTCGCGGAAGGCCAGGCCGACGCTGCCGTTGCGGGAGTCCCACAGGCCGGCGTTGTCGACGAGCGCGCCGAGGTAGCGACGCTGGGCGGGGGACAGCGGGTCGTCGGTGCGGCCGGCGAAGAGGGCGCGCAGCAACGCTCCCCAGTCGCCACCGACGGTGTACGGGCTGGCGATCGGGGCGACGGCGAGCGCCGCCGGCAGCAGGCGGTCGGGGTCGTCGACCCGGGCGACCGCCGCGGCGACGAGCGCGAACCGGATCCGGGTGTGGATCTGGGGCGGGCGCTGGGTGAACCAGTCGTCGGTGGCGGCCGGGTCCGCCAGGGCGGTGAGGATCTCGGTGGTCGCGACCGGGTCGTCGGCCAGCGCGGGCGCCAGCGCGGCACAGGCCCGCACCCCCGGATGCGGGTCGTCCAGGTAGGTGCGCGGTGCGAGGCCGAGCTCGCCCATGGCCAGGACGAGGGCGGCCCGTTCGTCCGGCCCCGCCCCGGCGGCCAGGGCGTCGAGACGCCCCGCGAGCGTGGCCGTCCCGGTCGGGGCGGTCAGCGCCGGGCGGCAGGCGCTCACCGTGTGCGCCGCCGCCGCGCGAACCGCCGGTGCGGGGTCGGACAGCGCGGCCGTGGCCGCGTCGAGCACGGTGGGGACGACGGCCCGGCAGCCCAGCACGGCGCGGGCGTACAGCGCGTTGGCCAGCACCTCGTCGGCGAAGACCTCGTCCTCGTCGCCCGCGTCGAGCGCGGCGACCAGGGCGGCGTCCACGTCGACGCCGGCCGGATCGGCGAGGTCGGCGAGCTCGGGGGACGACCGGCCGCTCTCGGCGACGGCCGCGAGGAAGCAGAGCAGGTCCGCCCGCAGCGCCGCGTCGGCGGCTCCGGAGAGGCGCGGATCGCCGACCAGCGCGGCGACGGCGGCAGCGGCGGGCGGCGTCGCGGTCCACGGTGTGCCCTGGTGGATCACGGCCGACCAGAGGTGCCCCAGCGCCGCGTTCCGGCTGGCCGTGTCGCCGTCGGCGAGCGCGGCCAGGTGCCCGGGGGTGTCGGTGGCCCGGCCGTACGCGTGCAGCAACGTGGCGAACCGCCCGCTGTCGATGTCGGTCACGCGGGGAACCTACCGCCCGGGTACGACACCGGCCGGGGCTCAGGCGGTGCCGGGCGATCAGGCGCCGGGGACCAGATCGTCGCGTGACCCCGCACAGCGGCCGGCGGCCCCACGACTCCTGACGCCCCTACGGGTGCGGGTGCGGTCCACGCGGGACGCCGCCCGCCGCTGGTCCGATTGTCGGGTCCCGGCCCGCGCCGCGCCCGGGGGAGGAGAGACTGTCGGGATGTCCTCGACGATGCTGGTGGTCGGTCCGAAGCTGGCGGTGGCCCTGGTCGTGCTCACCGCCGCCGCGGCGGCGGTGACGACCCTCGGCCGGCTGGGGCACGGGCGGCAGATCGCCGTCGCGGCGGGCCGGGCCGCGGTGCAACTGGCCGCCGTGTCGCTGCTGATCGCCGCGATCGTGGCCTCGCTGTGGGCCACCGCCGCCTTCGTGGTGGTGATGTGCGCGGTGGCGACGGTCACCTCCGCCCGCCGCGTCACCGGGAGCCGCCGGGACTGGTGGGTGGGAGTGCCGATCCTGGTCGGCAGCCTGTCGGTGGTGGGCGGGCTGCTGCTGGCGGGGCTGGTCCCGCTGCGCGGGATCGCGATCATCCCGGTCGCGGGCATCCTCATCGGCGGCGCGATGACCGCCACCTCGCTGGCCGGGCGGCGGTCCCTGGACGAGGTCGCCACCCGGCGCGGCGAGGTCGAGGCGGCCCTCGCCCTGGGCCTGGTGCCCCGGGACGCGGTCCTGCTCGTCTGCCGGCCCGCCGCCGCCCAGGCGTTGATCCCGGCGCTCGACCAGACCCGCACGGTGGGCCTGGTGACCCTGCCCGGCGCCTTCGTCGGGGTGCTGCTCGGCGGCGCGAGCCCGCTGGCCGCCGGGATCACCCAGTTGTTCGTCCTGGTCGGCCTGCTCGCCGTCGAGGCGGTCGCCGTCGTCCTGACCGTCGAGCTGGTGGCCCGGGGCCGCCTGCGGGCCGCCGCCGGGTGACCCCGGCCCAGGGTACGCCGGGTCGGCGGGGGCCGCCGGGGTCAGTGGTAGCTGAGGCGGGCCAGCGGCTCGACGAGTTCGCGCTCCTCGTAGGACAGGTGGGACAGCAGGGCGTCGGTCAGCAGGTCGACCGCCGAACGCAGGCCACGGATGTCGCCGTCCCCGCTGACCAGCGCCACCAGCGCGCGGTCGACCGCCTCGATGACACCGTGGATGACCCGGTGCTCCTCCTCCAGACGCCGGGTCACCGGCCCCAGGCGGGGGTCGGCGCGGCGCAGGTGGGGCAGCATGGTGGCGTCCTCGATCGTGTGGTGGGTGGTCACCACCCGGCAGTACGACTCGCAGTAGGCGCCGAGGGTCCAGTTGTTCTGCCGCAGGGTCATCTCGTTGAGGTGCGACCGGGCGACACCCAAGTCGAGCGCGCCGGCCTCGACCTGGTCGACCAGGTCACGGAGCTGGGTCAGCTCCTGCCGCAGGTGGTCGTGCACGTCGATGAGGTGCTGGCCCTGGGCCCGTTCCCGCGCCGAGTAGGTACGGCCCCGCTGCGGGGCCGGTCCGGTGGGTCGGCTGCCTTCGTCCCAGGCGGCGGTGTCGCTGTGCCGCTTGCCGTCGTCGGGGGTCGGCGTGACACCGAGGCCGGGGATCTCCCGCGCCACCGCGCTGTCCGCGGGCCCGCCGCCCGACCCGCCGCCGTCCGGGTGCCCGGATGCCCCGGTACCGGTCGACGACGTGACCCGGTCCGGCCGGGCGTCCGGTGCGGTGCCCGGTCCCGCGCCGTCGGCGGCCGTCGGCACGGTGCCGGCGCGCGCCGCGTCGACCAGCTCGCGGACCCTCGGCGCGACCTCGGCGCCGAAGCGCTGGATGTCGGTCGGGTCGTCGCTGCCCAGGATGAACCCGGTGACGCCGTGCACCAGCGTGAGTTCGGCCAGCCGCTCGGCCCAGTCCTCGGGTGAGCCGCTGACGCCGCCGGAGCCGCCCTGGCCGAAGGTACCGGTGATGTTGAGCAGCCGGCGCACGTCGGCGGGGGAGCGGCCGGCGCGGCTCGCCGCCTCGTCGATGATCGCGTTCAGCTCCGGCAACCGGTCGACCTCGAGGTAGCCGAGGCTGGGCAGCCAGCCGTCGGCGAGCCGGCCGACGAGCCGGAGCATCCGGGGCTTGTAGGCGCCGACCCAGATGCCGATGTCGTGGGCCGGCAGCGGCCCCACCTTCGCGCCGGTGACCCGGTAGTGGTCGCCCTCGACCCTGACGGTGCGGCCGGCCTGCCCCCAGAGCGCCCGGATGATCCTGATCGCCTCGTCCAGGGCGACCACCGCCTCGGCCGGGGTCCGGTGTGGGCCGCCGTTGGCGACGATCGCCTCCCAGAAGGCCCCGGCGCCCAGGCCCAGCTCGACCCGTCCGCCGCTGAGCAGGTCGAGGCTCGCCGCCGAGCGGGCGAGCACCGCCGGTGGGCGCAGCGGCAGGTTGGCGACGTTGGGTGCGACGCGCACCCGCTCGGTGCGCGCGGCGATCACCGACAGCAGCGTCCAGGTGTCGAGGAAGGCCGGCTGGTACGGGTGGTCCTGCACGGTCACCAGGTCCAGCCCGACCCGCTCGGCGAGCTGGGCCAGGGCCACGACCTCGTCGGCGCGCTCGGCCTGCGGCGTGAGGAAGGAACCGAACAGCAGCTCGTGCCCGTGGTCGGCCATGGTGGCACCTCCGAAACCTGGTTGATGCGTCAACCATATCGCGGTTGGATGACACGTCAACCAATGGCTATCGTCACACCATGAAGACCCACCCGCTGACCGCCCGGGAACAGCGCGCCTGGGAGGGGTACCGGCGCATGCAGGGCCTGCTGGCCAGCCACCTCAACCGTCACCTGCTGAGCGAGACGGGACTCTCCGACGCCGACGTCGTCATCCTCGACGCCCTGCTCGCCGCCCCCGATCACCGGCTGCGCAGCCTCGCCCTGCGCTGTGAGGTGCAGTGGGAGAAGAGCCGCCTCTCCCACCACCTCGCCCGGATGCAGCAGCGTGGGCTGGTGTCGCGTGAGGAGTGCCCGGAGGACTCGCGGGGCGCGGTCGTCCGGCTGACCGACACCGGCCGGGCCGCCGTGACGGCCGCCGCCGGTTACCGGGTCGCCGCGATCCGGTCGTACCTGCTCGACCTGCTCACCCCCGAGCAGGTCGACACGCTCGGGGACATCAGCGAGGCGGTGCTCGCCCGGCTCGCCCGGGAGGACCCGCACCGCCATGCGATCGCCGAACTGGCCCGACCCGACCCGGGAGTCCGACCGCACCCGGGAGTCTGACCGCACCCGGGAGCCTGGCCGGGCCGGCCGCCGCCGCTGGCGGGCCCCGGGTCGACGGGCGGGACCGCGCAACCGGTGACGACAGTGGACACCCGGCGGCCGTGCCGCGCGGGCGGTATAACCTGCGGCGGCGAGGGTACGTGGATCAATGGCTGCGGGTACGCGGACACGGAAACCGCCCCCACCGCCACCGGACCGCCGACAAACAAGGAGTGCCGGATGTCGATGCGTAGATGGCTCGCCGGTGCGGGCGTGCTGGTGCTGACCAGCCCCATGGTGGCGTGCGCGGACGGCACGTCGCCCGACGACACGGGCGCCTCGACACCGACACCGACCGCCACGACCTCCGCCGACCCCGCCCTTACCGACTCCGCCACGCCCCCGGCCGGCAGCCCGTCGCCGACCGGCGCCGCGTCGCCCTCGCCCCGGCCCACCGCGACCTCCGGCGCCGACCCGGTGCTGTCGGGCACCCGGCAGGTCACCATCGTCCGGGTGGACGCGTTCGAGTCGGGACTGACCCTGACCGACGAGGGCCGACTGGGCGAGGCGGACGGCGACAGCGGCCGGCAGTTGTTCGTCCCGGCACCGCTGACCGGCGGGAAGTTCCTGATCATGTCGTACCGTGGGGCCGGTGGTGGGCCGGGCACCGGCGAGCCGGTCTGCTGGCAGGCGCACAACCCGCAGGACACGCGACCGCTGACGGTGCGGGGTGCCACCTGCGACGAGGGCGACGCGGGCCAGCAGTTCACGATCGCCCCGGCCGCCGGGGGCGACCGCACCTACCAGATCAGCAACCGGTCGGCGTACCTGCGGTACTCCGCGCAGTCCGGGCTGATCCTCGAAGAGTTGGGGGACGCCGAGCCGTCGAGCGGCTTCCGGTTCAACGACAACGGCCCCGCGCCCGACCGGGAGTGACGCACCCGACCGCACGTACCGCGTCCGCAGCCCCCGGGGCCCGGCCGCACCCGAGTGCCGGGCCCCACCCCTGCACGGGGCCGCACCCGTGGGCCCGGCCCACCCCGACACCACCGGGCTGCGGGACGCCGGCCAACCCGTCGGTGTCGGGCGGTGGGCGCACGCGGCCACCACCTCACAGACGGGCGACACGGCCCGGCATAACCAGAATCCGCCGAGAATCCCGACCAGCGGTATCGACCCGGGGTGGCCCGCCCGTCGGCGCGGGCGGGCCACCCGTTCTGGTGCCGGTGTTACTGGCCGATGGTGGCCTGGGGACCGGCGTGGGTGCGTAGGAGGGCGGGGACGTCGGCGGCGGGGTGCAGGGTGTAGGGATAGAAGCTGGCGGGGTTGAACGCGGAGCCGCTGGACTCGCGGCGGCCGCTGCTGTTGACCACGACGTTGCCGCTCTGGCGCAGTTCCGCCCCGGAGTCGCGGTAGTAGGGGTTGGTGACCCGGTCGAAGTAGCTGTTCTCCAGGACCATCTTCGTGGTGCCCCGGGAGTGGTTCCCCGAGCGGGCGTTCTGGAGGTAGTTGTTGTAGAGGTGGGCGTAGGCGACGTTGTCGGTGCTGGGGACGCGGGAGTTCACGTCGCGGAACCAGTTGTGGTGGATGGTCATGCGGGACGTGACGTTCTCGGTCCAGCCGATCCCGAAGGTCTTGTTGGCCTCGGAGATGATGTTCCAGGACACGGTCAGGTTGGTGGTGTCCTTGCGGCTGTCGATGGCGCCGTCGTTCATCCGGGTGATGTGGTTGTGGTCGATCCAGATCCGGTTGGCGGTGTCCATCTGGATGCCGTCGTAGTCGAAGTCCTTGTCGTCCGGGTCGTCCTCGGCCATCCGGGTGTCGCGGATGGTGAGGTTGCGGATGATGACGTTGCTGGTCCCGGCGCCGAGGAAGAACCCGCCGTTGACGATCTGGCCGCTGGTGCCGACGCCGACGACGGTCTTGTTCGAGGCGATCGGGATCTCCTTGCCGTAGGGGCGGATCGTGATCGCGGTGTTCACCCGGATGGTGTGCGCGGCGCTGGCCGAGGCGTACCGTTCCAGGTCGGCCTGGTTGGAGACGGTGACCGTGGTCCCGCCCGCGCCCCCGGTGGTCCCGGCCGCCCCGGCGAACCCGTCCGCCGTGTTCGAGTACGGCACGCTCGGTGGGTTGGTGGGTGGGGTGCCGGTGGTGGGGTTGAAGCGCCATTGCATGCGGGCGATGTCGGCGCAGGGTTCTTGGACGATGGGGTTGTTGCCGGCGGTGGAGCCGTCCTTGTTGCTGATGCAGAGTCCGTTGGAGGCGCTGCGGATGAGGTAGCGGTCGGTGGTGGCGGTGGAGGGGGTGAAGGTCCAGGTTTGGTTGGGTTGGGCGTGGCAGCTCCATTGCCAGAGTTGTTCGCCGTGGGTGGTGGAGGAGTAGGGGACGTCGGCGCAGCGGCTGCTGTTGATGTTGGTGAGGCCGTAGCCGTTGTTCTGTGTGGTGACGCGGAACTGTTGTTCGCGTGCGGTGCTGGCGCAGGCGACTTGGGTGAGGAGGGCGGCGTTGCCGGTGGCGGCGCCGTGGACGGTGATGCATTTGCCGCTGGAGGCGCTGGTGAGGGTGTAGACGCCGGTGTTGACGGGGGGTGCGGCGGTGGATGGTGTGGCGGTGGTGACGATGCCGATGATGGCGGCGGGTACGGCGGTCAGGACCGCGCCGAGCGCGGCCAACCGCGACCGCCGGAGGGCACGTGTCGTGTTCATGGAGTCTCCGGGAGGGTTGGTGGTGGGGTGCTGGTGTCCGGGGGCGCTGCTCACATCGGGTTCCAGCCGTCGCTGCCGGCCAGGTACCGCTGCGGCGTGTAGTTGGCCGCCTGGGAGTCGCTGAGCTGCGGGCGGTTGCCGTTGACCGCTGCGCCGGAACCGGTGTTGCGGTACTCCAGGAACCGGGCGTTCTGCCAGGTCGAGTCGCCCATGTTGGTCCACGGCTGGGCGTTGCGCACGGTCCCGCCCAGGTTCGACTCCCGGTACAGCACCTGCGCGCCCTGCCGCCACGGCCGGCCGAGGTTGGTGTTGTTGCTCCCGGTGCCGGTGATGGTGGACCGGTAGAACAGGAACCCGTACGTCTTCGCCGCGTCCGTGCTGGCCGCCGTGATCGTCCCGCCGCTCGAGCGCTTCTCGTGGATGGTGGACCGGTCGAAGACGATGGTGCCGCCGCCGAAGATGAAGTCGACCGTGCCCTCCACGTAGGAGTTGACCACGTACCCCCGGGTCCGGTCGTTGACCAGGAAGGTGTCCTGGTCACCGAGGAGCCGGACGTTGCGCAGCACCGCCCGGTCCGCGTTGAGGTGCAACGCGACCGCCTGGTGCCCGCTGCTGGCCGAGTTCTCGTCGAAGTCGTTGGAGATCGTCAGGTTCTCCGCGACGAAGTTCGCGCCGTCGACGAACATGCTGGCGCTGCCCGAGGTGCCGTGGGTGCCGGCGGAGTTGTTGAAGACCAGCACCGTGTTCGCCGGCCCCGACCCCAGACCCCGCAGGGTGATGTGCGGCTTGTTCGAGGGGACCCGGACGACCTGCCGGTAGGTGCCCGGCTTGATGGTGATGGTGACCCGCTGGCTGTTGTTCGCCGGCACCGCGTCGATGGCCGCCTGGACCGTGCGGTACTGCCCGCTACCGTCCGCCGCCACCGTCGGACTGCCCGACGGCGGGGTCGTCGGTGGGTTGGTGGGTGGGGTGCCGGTGGTGGGGTTGAAGCGCCATTGCATGCGGGCGATGTCGGCGCAGGGTTCTTGGACGATGGGGTTGTTGCCGGCGGTGGAGCCGTCCTTGTTGCTGATGCAGAGTCCGTTGGAGGCGCTGCGGATGAGGTAGCGGTCGGTGGTGGCGGTGGAGGGGGTGAAGGTCCAGGTTTGGTTGGGTTGGGCGTGGCAGCTCCATTGCCAGAGTTGTTCGCCGTGGGTGGTGGAGGAGTAGGGGACGTCGGCGCAGCGGCTGCTGTTGATGTTGGTGAGGCCGTAGCCGTTGTTCTGTGTGGTGACGCGGAACTGTTGTTCGCGTGCGGTGCTGGCGCAGGCGACTTGGGTGAGGAGGGCGGCGTTGCCGGTGGCGGCGCCGTGGACGGTGATGCATTTGCCGCTGGAGGCGCTGGTGAGGGTGTAGACGCCGGTGTTGACGGGGGGTGCGGCGGTGGATGGTGTGGCGGTGGTGACGATGCCGATGATGGCGGCGGGTACGGCGGTCAGGACCGCGCCGAGCGCGGCCAACCGCGACCGCTGGACGAGTTTCCTCATGGTTCCTACCTGCTCAGGGGACGGTCGTCGCCATGCCGGCGACGCGGGCGGTGACGGCGCGGACCCGTCGGCGGCGGCGGTCGCACCATCGGTGGTGGTGGCCGGCGTCGGGGGTGGGCGCCGGCACGCGAGCGGGCGGTTCGCGCCCCCTCGGGTTACAGACGTGTTAATGGGCAGCGGATAACGAGAACCGGCAAGAATCTTTCGTCCATCGATGTCGCCAGGTGACGGTGCAGGGCGGACCGTCTCGACGCGCCGCACCGTGAACAACCGGTGACGGCTCGGGGCGGCTCAGGGGCGGAAGGTCCGGACCACCTGAGCCTCGACCGGCAGGCCGCCCGGACCGCACCCTGACGTCGGAACCTCACGCCGGGCGAGCGGGCGCGCACCGGCGGGGGTGACCCTAGCCGGGGTGTCCCCGCCGGCCGGCCAGCTCGGTCCGGTTGCGGACACCGAGCTTGCGGAAGATGTTGCCGAGGTGGAACTCGATCGTCTTCACCGAGACGAACAGCCGCTGGGCCGCCTCGCGGTTGCTGAGCCCGTCGGCGATCGCGAGGGCGACCCGGATCTCGGCTCCGGTGAGCGCCGGTTCGCCCGTCCGGACCGTGAACGCCGTCGCCGGCGCACCGGCCCGCAGCGGGACCACCTCCCGGGGTGGCGCGACCCGGGGCAGTGCGGCCCGGGGCGGCGCGGCCGGAGGCCCGGCGAGCGCCCGCAGGTCGGTGAGGACCAGGGCGAGCATGCCGGCGGCTCCGGTCTGCGCGTAGCGCGCGCTGGCCTGTTCGAGGAGCCGGGCCGCCTCGCCGCGCCGACCGGCCCGGGCCTGGTGGGCGCCGAGCAGCCAGCCGATCCGGGCCGCCAGCAACCGCTCGACCGGCCGGGTGAGCCGGTCGAGCGCCGCCGCCAGCCCGGCCACCGTGGCGGGCGCGTCGGGATCGAGGATCCAGGCCCGCCACGCCGGCAGCACCGGCCCGCCCGGCCAGCTCACCGGCGGGTCGCAGACGGCGGCGAGCAGCCCGGCGGCCACCTCGGGACGCCCGGCCAACGCGTGGTGGGTGGCAAGCTCCCAGCGGTGCTCGTGGTCCAGCCCCGCCGTCACCCCGGTCTCCGTCGCGACCATCAGGCCGAGCAGCCCGACCCAGCCGTCCAGGTCGCCCCGGGCGAAGGCCAGCGCGGCCGTGCACTCGGGCAGGTGCCGGGCCACCCAGGCCGAACCGACCTGCGCGGCCAGGCTCCGGGCCTCGTCCAGGCGGGCGGCCGAGGAGTCCAGGTCACCGCGCAGCGCCTCCACCTTGGCCAGCCACGACGTCGCCTCGGCCTGCACGTCGAGCCGACCGGAGAGCGCGGCCAGCCGCGCCGCCTCCCGCAGCTCGACCTGCCCCCGGACCAGGTTGCCGGCCCAGGAGTCGCCGAGGCCGATCAGCGCGAGCATCCGGGCCCGGTCGCCGGCGTCGAGGTCGAGCGCCTCGACCAGCGGGGCGAACCGACGCGCCTCGTCGGGGCGCATCAGCGTCATCACGCTGGTCAGCGCACACTCGACCAGGATCGGATCGGCACCGAACGGGTTGTCGTCGAAGAGCCGGACGGCGGTGTCCAGATGCGTGGCCCCGTCGAGATGCGTGGCCCCGTCGGGGAGCCGGGCCCGGGTGGCCACCACCCCGGCCAGCGTCCGGTAGATCAGCTCCACCGGCGCCGACCCGCTCGCGTCGCGCAGCCGTTGCGCCCGCGCCACCAGCGGGATCATCTGCCGGCCGTCGGCGGTGCGGGACAGGGCGAGGAAGGCCCGGAAGACCAGGCGCGCCGCCTGTTCCGGGTCGACGCCGTCGGCCTCGGCCAGCAGGCGTTCGGCCGCGAGTTCGGTGGACACGGCGTGAGCGTAGAACCGGGGACCAAGCCTAGGGATAACCCCGGTGCCGGCCCACCCGCCGCGCCCCGACACTGCAACGGCCCGGCTGCTTCCGCCGGGCGTCGCACCACGAAGAACAGAGGTACGCCATGAAGCGCAAGCCCGTACAGATCGACACCATCCCGGCCGACGGTGTGGAGCTGGCCGACGACCAGCTCGCCACGATGCTCGGTGGTCTGCCGCGCAACGGCGCCGGGTCGTCCAAGACCATCGACGACATCCCCGGTGGCGGCCGGCCGGACACCGACAGCGACTTCTGACCCGTCACCACCGGCGACCCGTGCCCCCGCGCGGGTCGCCGCTGGTCCGGCCGGAACAGCACGATGATTCTCATCCTGACCTCCCCCGACGACGTGCACGCCGACGCGGCCGAGCGGGAGCTGCGCCGTCGCGGCGCCACCTGGGTCCGGTTCGACCCCGCCGACGTACCCGCGCGGGCGTCGCTGTCGGTCGGCATCCGCGACGGCCGGCTGACCCGCACCCTCGTGCGCGGCCGCGCCCCGGGCGGCCGCGGGCCGGCCGACCGTCCCGACGCCCACCGGCGCGGCACCGACCATCCCGACGCCGGTCGTCCCGGTGCCGGCCGCGAGAGGGTCGACCTCGACGCGGTCACCGCCGTCTGGTTCCGCCGTCCCGGGGTCCCCGTCGCCCCCGCCCACCTCACCAGCCCCTACGCCGACTTCGTGGTCGCGGAGAGCCGGCAGTTCGTCACCGACGTCTGGGAGACCCTCGACGTGCCGGCCCTGCCGGCGCCCCGGCCGGTGGTCCTGCGGGCCCAGCACAAGGTCCGGCAGCTCCAGCTCGCGCTGCGGGTCGGCTTCGACCTGCCGGCGACCGTCGCCGGCAACGACCCCGACGCCGTGCTCGACCTGTTCAGCCACACCGGCGGCCGGCTCAACTCCAAGCAGGTCGGCCTCTCCACCATCGGCGGCGACCTGCTCCGCTTCACCGAGCCGGTCACCCACCGCGACATCGCCCACGTCGACGGCGCGCGGCACTGTCCGTTCATCGCGCAGGCCCGGGTGCCCAAAGACGTCGAGCTGCGGGTCACCGTGGTCGGCGACCGTGTCTTCACCGCCGCCATCGACTCGCAGCGCTCCAACCACGCCCGCCACGACTGGCGGCGGCAGGACGGCCGCAACACCCCGATGCGCCCGTACCCGCTCCCCGACGACGTCGCCGCGCGGTGCGTGGCGCTGACCCACCGGCTCGGCCTGCGGTACGGCGCCCTCGACCTGATCGTCACCCCCGACGGCCGGTACGTGTTCATCGAGATCAACCCCACCGGCCAGTACCTGTGGGTCGAGGAGGAGACCGGGCTGCCGATCACGGCGGCCGTGGTCGACCTGCTCACCACGGCCGCGCCCGCCCCCGGAGACCCCGCATGACGACCCTCGACCCCGCCCTGCTCGACGCCGCCGTGGCCCTGGCCCGGGAGCTGACCACGGCCCGCGCCACCCTGCGCGACGCCACGGAACAACTCGCGCCCCTGCGGGCCCGGTGGGCCGCAGGCCGACCCCGCGCTGGCCCGCGACGAGGAGGGCAGCGACGGCTCGGTCTCCTTCGACGTGCTGCTGCGCGAGCCCACCGGCACCGTCTCCGTCGCCTACAGTCCGGCACCGGCCCTGCCCTGGCCGCTGCGCGGGGCGCTGCGGCATTCCGAGCACCACCTCGCCCGGGTCGGACCCCGGACCCTGCTGGTGGGGGAGGCGCTCACCGCCCTCGACTTCCTCTGGTACGACCACGACGTGCTCGTCCGGCTCGTCGACACCAGCCTGATCCGGGCCGAGTTGGAACGGTGCCCGATCCCGGTCTCCGACGCCGACCTCCAGGCCGCCGCGGACGCGTACCGTCGGGCGAAGGGGCTGCTCGACGCGGCGTCGACCGCCCGGTGGCTCGCCGAGCGGGGACTCACCGAGGTCGACTTCACCGAGCTTGTCGCCGACACGGTGGCGGTCGCCCGGCTCCGCGAGAAGATCGTGGGCGACCGGGTCGGGCGCTGGTTCGAGGCGCACCGGTCCACGTTCGACACCCTCGTCGTCGCGTGGACCGCCGACGGGCCGCTGCCGGCCGACCGGGACGACGCCCTCGCCGCCGTGGCCACCGCCGTCCGCGCCGGACGCTCCGCCGGGGTGCTGCGGGTGCTGGCCGCCGAGGCGGCCCCCGAGCTGCGGGCGGCCACCGGGCCGGTGCCGACGGTGGTCGGAGGAGTTGCGGTCACCGCGCTGCCGGTGGGCCGGGAACCGGCCGTGCTCAACGCCGTCACCCGCCCACTCGTCGAGCGGGCGATCTTCGACGACTGGCTGGCGCAGGCCCGCGCCGCCGTGGACATCGAGTGGTTCTGGCTGCCCCGGGACCGCACGGCGCCGCTGACGTGAGCCGCCGTCGGCGGGTACCGGTGATCCTCCAGGTCTCCGCCACCGACTGCGGACCCACCGCCCTCGCCATGATCCTCGCGGCGGCGGGCCGGGCGGTGCCGGTGTCCCGGCTGCGCGCCCGGCTCGACGTCGGCCGCGACGGGCTGAGCCTGCGCGACCTGCGCGACGCGGCGCAGGAGTGCGGCCTGCGGTGCCGGGCGGTCGCGTTGCCGGCCCTGCGGCAGGACGCGACCCGCCTGCGGGAGCTGGCCCTGCCCCTGGTGGCGCACTGGAACGGCGACCACTACGTGGTGGTGGAGCGGGTCGGCCGGCGGGGCGTCGACGTCGTCGACCCGGCCGTCGGCCGGCGCCGGCTCACCCCGGCGGAGTTCTCGGCCGGGACGACCGGGGTGGTGCTGCTGGCCGAGCCCGCCGGGCCGGCGCCACCACCGGTCCGGGAGCGCTCGCCGATGCGGACGCTGCTGGTGCCGCTGCTGCGCCCGCACGTCCGGCTGCTGGTCCTGCTGGCGGTGGCGTCGCTGCTGATCACCGCCGTGGGCCTGGCCGTGCCCTGGGCGACGGCGGCCGTCATCGACGCCACCGCCCCACCCGACGCGTCCTGGTTCGGCGCGGCCGTCGGGCTGGCGGTGGCGACCGGGGCGCTGGCGCTCGTGCGCGGCCTCACCGGCACCGTGCTGCAACGGCGCATCGGTACCCGGATCGGCACCGACACGGTGACCCGGCTGTTCGAGGTGGTGTACGGGTACTTCCAGCGCCGCTCGGCGGGGGACCTGATCGACCGGGTCCGCGCCGCGGTCTCGCTGCGTGACCTGCTGGCCTCCTCGCTCGTGGCCACGGCGCTCGACGCGGTGCTGGCCACCGGCTACCTGACCGTGGTCGCCGTGCTGTCGCCGGTGCTGGGCCTGGTGGCCGCCGCCGTCATCGGCGTGCAGGTCGGCACGGCGCTCTGGCTCGGCCGCCACGCCGGTGCCCTGCAACGGGAGGAACTGCTCGCCTCCGGTGAGGAGTCGGCCCGGCTGGCCGACGCGCTGCTGGGCATGGCGGCGGTCCGGGTCGCCGGGGCCCAGCGGCGGGTGCTGAGCCGGTGGCAGGAGTCGTTCCAGCGGGGCGTCTCGGCCGCGCACCGGCTGGCCCGGCTGTCGGCGGTGTCGGACGCGCTCCTGTCCGCGTGGTCGGCGGCCAGCCCGGTGCTGATGCTCCTGGTGGCGGCCCGGCAGGCCGGCTCACCGGGCGAGGCGGCCGGCCTGGCCGCGCTGGCGGTCGCCGCGATCACCCCGGCGGTGGCGCTGGCGCAGCGGCTGCCCGCGTTCACCCTGCTGCCGCCCACCGTGGACCGGCTGGCCGACATCGCGCAGGCCCCGGTGGAGCAACCGGCCCCCCGCCGTCCCGCGCCCCGGCTGACCGGGCGGGTCACGCTGGAGGACGTCGGATTCCGGTACGACCGGCGGTCGCCGTGGGCGCTGCGGGGACTGACCGCCCAGGTGTCGCCGGGCACGAAGGTGGCCGTGGTGGGCGGCTCCGGCAGCGGCAAGAGCACCCTCGTCGGCCTGCTCACCGGGCTGCACACGCCGACGCAGGGGCGGATCCGCTTCGACGGCCTCGACCTGGCCACGCTGGACCTGTCCTCGGTCCGCCGGCAGATCGGCGTGGTGCTCCAGGAGACGTACGTCGGGGCGGGCACCCTGCGCGACGCGCTGACCCTGTCCCGTCCGGACGCCACCGACGAGGCCATCGCCCGCGCGGTCCACCTCGCCGCGTTCGACGACGACCTGCGGGCCATGCCGATGGGGCTGCACACCCGGTTGGGTGACGGTGGGGCCGGCCTGTCCGGCGGGCAACGCCAACGCGTCGCCCTGGCCCGTGCCCTGCTGGCCGAACCCGCCCTGCTGATCCTGGACGAGGCGACCAGCGCGCTCGACACGGTCACCGAGGCGACGGTCGAGGCGGGGTTGGGCGGGCTGCCCATGACCCGGGTGGTGATCGCGCACCGGCTCTCCACCGTCGCCGACGCCGACCTGGTGCTGGTGCTCGACCGGGGCCGGGTGGTGGAGTGGGGTCGCCCCGGTGACCTGCTGACGGCCGGTGGCCCGTTCGCCCGGCTGGCCGGTGCCGCCCGGGGGACCCGGTTCACGGCCCGCGCCCGCGTCCGGTGAGACGCCGACGCCGCCCGTCCACCGTGCACGCCCGGCCACCATGCACGCCCGGCCTGGCGTGTACGCCCTGTGCCGCCCTGTGCCGCCCGGCCACCGGGTCCCCGGCGTCGTCGTGCCGTCGGGGACCCGGGGCGGGTCAGCGGGACGTGCCGGCGCGGCGCTTGTTGTACACGTCGAAGGCGACGGCGACGAGCAGCACCAGACCCTTCACCACCGACTGGAGGGACTGGTCGACGTTCATGAGCTGCATGCCGTTGCTCATCACCGCCATGATCAGACCACCGACCATGGCCCCCACGACGGTGCCCACCCCGCCGGTGACGGCGGCGCCGCCGATGAACGCCGCCGCGATCGCGTCCAGCTCGAACATGTTGCCGGCCGCCGGTTGCGCGCCGTTGGAGCGGGAGGAGTAGATGATCCCGGCGACGGCCGACAGGAAGCCCATGTTCACGAAGATCCAGAAGTTGACCGTGCGTACCTTGACCCCGGACAGCATCGCCGCGGGCAGGTTGCCGCCGATGGCGTAGACCTGGCGGCCGAAGACGGTACGCCGGGTGAGCAGGCCGTAGACCAGCACGAGGACGGCCAGGATGACCAGCACGATCGGCAGGCCCCGGGCGTGGGCCAACTGCCAGGCGAAGTACATGATGACCGCGCCGACCAGCAGCACCCGGGCGACGAACAGCGGGAACGACTCCACGGCCTGCTGGTAACGGATCCGCGCCACCCGGGTCCGGAAGCCGCTGACCGCGTACCCGGCGACCGCGAAGGCTCCGATGAACAGGGTGAAGGCGTCGAAGCCGTCGCCGCCGAGGAGCCCGTTGAGGAAGCCGGCCGCGATCCGCTGGTACTCGGCCGGGAACGGCGACAGCGAGATGTTGTCCAGCACCCGCAGGGTGAGGCCACGGAACAGCAGCATGCCGGCGAGGGTGACGATGAACGCCGGGATCCCGGCGTACGCCACCCAGAAGCCGTGCCAGGCGCCGACCGCGATCCCGACGGCCAGCGCGGCCAGCACCCCCACCCACCAGGGGTGACCCTGCTGGATCACCAGGACGGCGGAGACCGCCCCGGTGAGCGCCACCACCGACCCCACCGACAGGTCGATGTGACCCCCGACGATCACGATCACCATGCCGATCGCGAGCACCAGGATGTAGCTGTACTGCAGGACGATGTTGGTGATGTTGCCCGGACTGAGCGAGACGCCGTCGGTCCGGATCGCGAAGAGCGCGACGATGACGACCAGCGCGATGTAGATGCCGCTCTGCCGCAGGTTCCGAATGATCAACTGGCGCGGGTCGCTGCTGCCGGTGTGCAGGGCGAGGGCGGGGGCGCTCTCCGACGCCGCCGGGTCCGCAGTCGAGGGGCTCTTCGTGCTCTTCATCCGACCAGGTCCTTGTCCTTCGCCATGAGCTGCATGAGTTTCTCCTGGGTGGCCTCACCGGCCGGCATCTCGCCGGTGATCCGCCCGGCCGACAGGGTGTAGATGCGGTCGCACATGCCGAGCAGCTCCGGCAGCTCGGAGGAGATCATGATGACCGCCTTCCCGGCGGCCACCAGCCGGTTGACGATCGTGTAGATCTCGTACTTCGCGCCGACGTCGATGCCGCGGGTCGGCTCGTCCAGGATCAGCACGTCCGGGTCGGCGAACAGCCACTTCGACAGCACGACCTTCTGCTGGTTGCCGCCGGAGAGCGTGCCGACCACGGCCCGGACGCTGGGCGCCCGGATGCTCATGTCGCGCCGGCTGGCCTCGGCGACCCGGTTCTCCTCGTGGTCGTTCACCCACCCGAGGCGGGCGAGCTTGCCGAGCGCCGCGGCGGAGATGTTGCGCCGGATGTCGTCGATGAGGTTGAGCCCGTAGCGCTTGCGGTCCTCGGTGGCGTACGCGATGCCGTTGCGGATCGCCTCCGCGACGGTGCGCGCCCGGATCTCCCGGCCCCGAAGGAGCAGCCGGCCGGTGACGTCCCGCCCGTACGAGCGGCCGAAGACGCTCATCGCCAGCTCGGTCCGGCCGGCCCCCATCAGCCCGGCGATGCCGACCACCTCCCCGGCCCGGACGGTCAGGGTGGCGTCGTCGACCACCAGACGGTCCTGGGTGGGGTGGCGCACCGTCCAGTTCTCGATCCGCAGCACCTCCTCGCCGGGCTCGCTCACCCGGTCGGGGTAGAAGCTGTCCAGGTCCCGGCCGACCATGCCCCGGATGATCCGGTCCTGGGTCACCTCGCCGGCGCCCACGTCGAGCCGTTCCACGGTACGACCGTCCCGGATCACCGTGATCGAGTCGGCTATCGCGGTGATCTCGTTCAGCTTGTGCGAGATCATGATGCAGGTGATCCCCTGGTCCCGCAGCCGGCGCAGCAGGTCGAGCAGGTGCGCCGAGTCGACGTCGTTGAGCGCGGCGGTCGGCTCGTCCAGGATCAGCAGCCGTACCCGCTTCGCCAACGCCTTGGCGATCTCCACCAACTGCTGCTTGCCGACGCCGAGCTGGATGATCGGCGTGACCGGGTTCTCGTCGAGCCCGACGGAGGCCAGCAGCTCACCGGCGTCGGCGTTGGCGCGGTTCCAGTCGATCAGGCCGCTGCGCCCGCGCCGCTCGTTGCCGAGGAAGATGTTCTCGGCGATCGACAGGTACGGCACCAGCGCCAGTTCCTGGTGGATGATGACGATGCCGTGGGACTCGCTGTCCCGGATGCCCCGGAAGTGCACCGGCGTGCCGTCGAAGACGATCTCGCCGTCGTAGCTGCCGGTCGGGTGGACCCCCGACAGCACCTTCATCAGGGTGGACTTGCCGGCGCCGTTCTCGCCGCAGATGGCGTGGATCTCGCCCCGGCGGACGGCGAGCGAGACGTCCTGCAACGCCGTCACGCCGGGGAAGGTCTTGGTGATGTGACGCATCTCGAGGATGTTGTCGTCCACGGTCACTTTCCTCGTCCGTGTGCTGGTCGGATCGGTCGGTCCCGCACAGTGCGCCCGGGTCCGGCGGGCGTCGCCCGACGACCGCCGGACCCGGACGGCCCGGTCAGCCCTTGGCCCGACCCGCGGCGACCTCCTCGGCCGTCCAGTAGCCGGAGTCGACAAGCTTCGCCTGGATGTCCTCCTTGTAGACGGTCTCCACCGGCAGCAGGTACGACGGCACGACCTTCACCTTGTTGTCGTAGGTGGTGGTGTCGTTCGCCTGCGGCTGCTTCTCCTGGAGGAACGCCTCCGCCGCGATCACGGCCTGCTCGGCCAGCAGCCGGGTGTCCTTGAAGACGGTGGAGCCCTGCACCCCGTCGTTGATGAGCTTGACCGAGGCGATCTCCGCGTCCTGGCCGGTCACCACGGGGATCTTCTTGCCCGCCGCGCCGTACCCGGCGTTCTGCAACGCGGTGATGATGCCCCGGGAGATCCCGTCGTACGGGGACAGCACGCCGTCGACCTGCGTACCGTCGTTGTAGCTGGAGGTCAGCAGGTCCTCCATCCGCTTCTGCGCGGTCTCCTGCTGCCACCGCAGGGTCGCGGCCTGCTCGATCCTGGTCTGGCCGGACTTCACCACCAGCGACTTGTCGTCGAGGAACGGCTTGAGCGTGTCCATCGCGCCGTTGAAGAAGTACTGCGCGTTGTTGTCGTCGAGCGAACCGGCGAAGATCTCGATGTGGAACGGCCCGGTCGCGGGGCCCTTCGCGTCGTCCTTGGTCTTCAGGCCGAGCCCGACCAGCAGCGCGGTGGCCTGGGCGACCCCGACCTTGTAGTTGTCGAAGCTGACGTAGAAGTCGACGTTCGGGCTGTCCAGGATGAGCCGGTCGTAGGAGATGACCGGGATCTTCGCCTCGGCCGCCGCCTGGAGCTGCCCGCTCAGCGCCGTCCCGTCGATCGCCGCGACGATCAGCACGTCCGCGCCCTGGGTGATCATCTGGTCGATCTGCTGCGACTGCGTCGGGATGTCGTCGCCCGCGTACTGCAGGTTGACCTGGTACCCCTTCGCGGTCAGCTTCTCCTTCACCGAGTTGCCGTCGGCGATCCACCGCTCGGAGGTCTGGGTCGGCATCGAGACGCCGATGGTCAGATCCGTCGCGTCCTTTCCGGCGGTGTCACCGCCACCTCCGGCACCCTCACCACTACAGGCCGCCAGGCTGAGTGCCAGGACGACACCGCCGAGCGCTGCCAAGAACTTCCTGCCCACAGGCTTCCCCTTCCCCGGACGAGTGCGGTCAGCCAGACCGAAACGTGCTCGCGGCCCTAGTGTTAGCGCTCACATCGTTGATGGTCAACATGAGCCCCGCAATCCAGCGGTCACGTTCTCGTAACGGACTGGCCGGCGGCGGGCGACCCGGTCCGGATCGGACGGTGTGCGGTCCGACCTGGATCACGGGCCGACCCGGGGCCGGACCGCTCCCGGCCAGCGGGTGTCCGCCCGCCACCCCGGGCCCGCCGGCGCGGGGGCACACCGGCGCGGCGGGGTGGGCACCGTCAGACGAACCGCCAGCGCTGGTGGTCCGCGCCGTGGTCGTCCCAGATCACCACCGGAGCGCCCGGCCCGGCCGAGCCGGCGGGCACGGCGAGCACCCGCCCGCCACCGACGCACTGGATCCGGAAGTACCCGTCCGGGTCGTGGCGCAGCCGCCACCGCTGCTCGGCGACGCCGGTGTCGGGCCACTGCCCGACCCGGGCGCCGTTGGCGCTGCCGGCGGTCGCCACCCCGAGGACCCAGCCGCTGTGGGCGTTGCGCAGCCGCAGGTAACCGGTGGTGTCCACGATCGCCGTCCAGAGGTGGTCGGCGGCGCCGGGGTCGCCGTGCTGGACGACGACACCACCCTCCCCGGCGGAGCCGTGCTGGACGCCCAGCACCAGTCCACTGGCGAGGTTCTGGAGCCGGCGGGCGCCCCGGGGCGCGAACCGCCACAGGTGCTCCGGCGCGCCGGGGCCGGACCCGCGCGCCACCCACGCGCCGCCCGCGTGGCGGCCACCGTGCGTCGCGAGCCGCGGGTACGGACGGCCGGTACGGGCCCGGGGCGATCCGGCGCCGACCCCGATCACCGCGCCGCCGCGGTGGGCGAAGGTGTCGGTCGACGGCCGGCGGGGGACGTGGTCGGCGGTGGGCATGGTCTGGACACCGAGCACCTTTCGGCTGGTGGTGGCACGGAACCGGGGACGGCCGGTGGAGGGTGGGGCGCAGCGGTGACCGGGCGGGCCGGGGCGCGGATTCCCCTGGCCCGCCCGGTCCAGGCGCTACGGCGTGAGGCGGAAGGTGGCGTCCTGCCGGTCACTGGCGCTGGAGCCACTGCCGAGCGGGTCGATGCGCAACTGGTAGCCGGCGTGCCGGAGGTAGTGGGTCGGGAAGTTGTGCGACCGCAACGACGACCACGCGGAGTCGGCCAGCCCCGGGGTGCGGTGGAAGGTGGCGTCGGCCCGGAACGTGGCGCTGTTGTCGTTCGGGTCGAGCCGCAGCACGTACCCGCTGTGCCGCAGGTACGAGCCGGGGACGTTGACCGACTCGAAGGAGACCCCGGCGGCGTCGGCCAGCCCCGGCACCATCCGCCACAACTGGTCGCGGTACGGGTCGAACGGGTACGCGTCGAGCCGGGCCAGGCCACCGGTGTGCCGGACGTACCGGTCGGGGAAGTTGGACGACTTCAGCCGTACCCAGGCCGGGGCGCCCCACCGGGAGACCAGGCCGGCGTACTCCGCCTCGGTGACGCCCAGGATCGACCCGTGCTTCACGTTCAGCGGCGGGGTGTAGTCGCGCTGGTTCAGCACGCTCCACGAGTTGCCGCCGATGCTGCCGGTCGACCAGGCGTAGAAGTCGTTGTTGACCGGGCTGAAGGAGTCGCCCCACAGCCACCACCCGGTGCCCTCGTTCCGCTTGACCAGCAGCGGTCCCTCGATGGCGTTGCCCTGCCGCAGCCCGCTGGTGTACGTGGTGAAGCTGTTCGGCGCGCCGGTGCCGGACCGCGCCCCGTACAGGTTCCCGTCGGCGAGGTTCTTGTAGTAGAGGTACGTGACGCCGCCGTCGACCACGATGTCGCCGTCGAGGACCGGGAAGCCCGGACTGAAGTAGACCTGCGGCGCGCTGACCGTGCGGAAGTCGGACGTGTAGTTGACCAGGAAGACGTCCTGCCCGCCGTTGTTGTTGGAGTACACGATGCCGTACTGCCCCCGGGCGGCGTCCCAGAAGACGGTGGGCGCCCAGGTGTGGGTGGGGTACGAGTGCATCCGCAGCAGGCGGTACCCGGTGAAGCTGGTCAGGTTCGTCGAGTCCCACACGTGCAGGTACGGGCTGTTGCGGCCGAAGTCGGTGCCGATCAGGTCGGTCGCGATCACGCCGAAGGTGCCGTCCTGCTTGCGGAAGACGAACGGGTCACGCAGGCCGAGGGTGCCGGCCGTCGGGGTGGCGACCGGGTTGTTCTGGTTCAGCGGCGTCCAGTTCAGGCCGTCCCGGCTGACCGCCAGGTGCAGGCCGTAGTTCGCCCCCTGGAAGGTCGGCGTCTCGGTGAAGTAGGCCCAGACGTAGGCGGTGTTCGTGGCAGCCAGGGCGGCGCGCGGGGTGGCGGCCACGCCGGTGGCGGCGAGGGCGGAGGAGGCGAGGGCGCCCAGGGCGAACGCTCGTCGGCTGAGGGGCACGGTGTCGACCTTTCTGGCGACGGGGACGGTGGCGCGGGCGCTCGGGCCCACGGGTGGGGTGGTGGTGCGCGCGGCGGGTCGGTGCGGAAGGGGTGGGGTGCCTGCCGCCGGGGCCGGTGGGTGGGGCGCGTGCTGCCCCCGACGGGGCCTGTCGATCTCCCTCCGGATGCGTCCAGCGTGATACAGAGGTATCGATGTGATCGCTAACATACGCCGGGCTCTACGGGACGGCAAGGCCGGATTCGGCCCGGTGCGGCGTCGGCGGCGCACCCGGGCGGCGGCCGGCCCACGCGTCCGCCCGCGAACCGGGTGCTGCGGGTCACGGCCGCCACGCGCGGACCCGGCGGTGCTGAAGTCGCGACAGGCCGCGCGGTCTGAACCCGGGGGACGCTGGTCGCGGCCGGGCGGCCCGTGCGGCGGGCACCCGGCGACGCCGCCGGCCCGTGTCCTAGCTCGACGGTGGGGCGACGCTCTCCCGGGTGATCAACGTCGGTGCGACGGTCTGCCGCAACGTGCGGTCCGTGCCGGACTCGATCTGCGTCAGGAGCAGGGCGAGGCTCGCCTCGGCCACGGCGTCGAAGTCGGGGCGCACGGTGGTCAGTGGCGGAATGAAGTACGCCGCCTCCGGTACGTCGTCGAAGCCGACCACGCTGACCTCCTGCGGCACCCGCCGGCCGTGCTCGTGCAGGGCCCGCAGCACACCCAGCGCGAGATGGTCGTTGGCGGTGAAGACGGCCGTCACGCCCGGCATCCGGGCCAGCATCTGCCCGCTGCGGTACCCGGACGCGGCGGACCAGTCCGCCTGCAGCACCGGGGGGACCTCGGCCCCGGCCGACCGCAACGCCGCACGCCACCCCTCGATCCGGCCGGCGCTGTCGAACCAGTCACCCGGCCCCGAGACGTGCCACACCGTCCGGTGCCCCGCGTCGAGCAGGTGCCGGGTGGCCAGCCGGGCCCCCTCGACCTGGTCGACGGTCACCAGCGGCACGGGCCGCCGGGGATCGCCGTCGACGGTCACCAGCGGGACGTCGGTGGGCAGGCACTCCAGCGCCTCCCCGGCGGACTCCACCGGCGCGATCACCACGATGCCGGCGACCCGGTGCGCCAGGTGGCGCTCCACGGCCTCGACGATGGACCGGCGGTCCAGACTGCGGACGCTGCCCACACTGACCGCGAACCCCGCGTCCGCCGCCGCCAGCTCGAACGCGGACAGCAGCGAGGCCGGACCGTAGAGCGTGGTGTTCAGCGCCACCACGCCCATGACCTGCGAGCGGCCGGTGACCAGCGCGCGGGCCGCGCCGTTCGGGCGGTACCCCAGCTCGGTGATCGCCGCCTGCACCCGGATCCGGGTCTGCTCGCGGACGTTCGGGTGCCCGTTGAGGACCCGGGACACGGTCTGGTGCGACACCCCGGCGAGGCGGGCCACGTCTCTCATCGCGGGACCGCGCGCGGTCATCCCACCCCCACCTCTCGTCCGTCACCGCGATCCGTTGACGACGGCGGCCGGGGTCGACCCGTCCGAGCGGAGCGGGTCGTACGGCCGGGGACGGTCGTCGTGGGACAACGCTAGATCAGCGAGAGTCTACGCCGACGGCCGTGCCGGATGGCACGGCCGAATGCCGCGTACGGTCAGTGACGTTCGTCATCACCGAGCGCAGGGCGGCTGTGGTGGGGGTGGCGCGGGAGGGCTCTGTCGGCTTCTTTCCCTTCGTGGAGCGGCTGTGGTGGCGCCGGGGCGTCGGCGTCACGCTCGTCCGCCCGGGCAGGTGGCAGGCCTGCCGAGGCGCGGACCGACCCCGACCCCGGCGGGCCGGGCCCGTGTCTATCGACCGGACCGGATGTTACAGAAACAAGTCGTACCCGACAAGGACAGGTTTCCGCGCCGCCCACCCCGCCGGCCGGTGCGGGGCGTGTCACCGGGTCGCCGGAGGCGCGGTGCTCTCGCGCACCACGAGGGTGGTCGCCATCTCGATCCGGGGCTGGCTGAGGCTCCCGTTCGCGGCCAGCGCCAGGACCATCCGGGCGGCCATCGCGCCCATCTCCACCAGCGGCTGCCGGACCGTCGTCATCGCCGGACCGCACCAGCGGGCCCCGGGCAGGTCGTCGAAGCCGACGACGCTGAGCTCCTCGGGGATGCGCCGGCCGGTCAGGCGGGCCGCCTCGTAGACCCCCAGCGCCTGCAGGTCGTTGCCGCACAGCACCGCCGTGGGCGGCTCGGCCAGGCGCAGCAGCTCCTGCCCGAGGTGCAGACCGTCCTCGAAGGAGAACCAGGCCCCGGTCCGCACCAGCCTCGGGTCCAACCCGGTCCCGGCCGCGTCGAGGGCCGCCCGGGCCCCGTCCAGGCGGGCCTTGGCGCACAGGCGTTCGGTCGGCCCGCTGATCACGGCGATCCGCTGGTGGCCCAGGTCGAGCAGGTGCCGCGCGGCCTCGAACGCGCCGCTCCAGTTGGTCGACGCCACCGAGGGGACGGTGTGCAGTGGCGGTTCCCCGGTCGGGTCCAACGCCACCAACGGGATCCCGCTGGCGCCGAGCAGGGCGTGTTGTTCGGGAGTGAAGCCCAGGTGCACCACGATCACTCCCGTCGGCCGTCGGGCCAGCAGGTGGCGGGCCCAGTACCGACCCTCCGACACCTGTTGCCGGGCGTCGGTGAAGCCGACCGCCAGCCGGTGCGCGCCAGCGATCTGCTCCACCCCGTGCAGCAGCGCCACCGCCAGGTTGCTCTGCATCCCGTAGAAGACGACCTCCAGGGTGGCGCTCGGGGCGACGGTCTCCGGCCGGCGGTAGCCGTGCTCGCGCAGCAGCGCCTCCACCCGGGCCCGGGTCTGCGCCGCCACGCCCAGGCGGCCGTTGAGCACCTTCGACACCGTCGGGGCCGACACCTCGGCCAGGCGGGCGATCGTGGTCAGCGTCGTCTCCCGCCGCCGCCGGGCCCGCACCGGCGCCTCCACCGGGTCCGGTGCCGGGCCCAGGGCCGTCACCGGACCCGGTGGAGGCAACGGTCCCGGTGGCGGCGCTGATCCCGCTGGCGGTGTCGGGACCGGTGGCGGCGTCGCGGGGCCGGCGGTCGGCTTCGGGGCCGCCGGCCCGCCCGGCTGCTCGTCGACCGGCCACCGCGACGGCACCGGCCGGGTGCCGCCCACCGCGTCGAGCAGCCGGACCCGGACCGCCTCGGCCTCCTCGGTCGCCCGGGGCCCCGCCGGCACCGTCTCGGTGAGGTAGCGCCGACGCCGCGACACCGGGTCGATCCCGGCGTACACCCGTACCCGCAGCGAACCGCTGGGCAGCCGCTCGATCTCGCCGCGCGCCCGCCGGCCGGTCCTGGAGCCAATCGACATGGAGCCAACCTATGTGGTCGACTGCTCCACGTACAGCTCCACGATGGCTCCACGGGGCGAGGGCGCGGGCGGTCGCCGCGACACGTCGGCCGGCGACCGGTCGTCGGCCCGGCGCTCGGGTCATCGACGCTGGTCAGCGCCGCGCGCCCGCCGGCCCGGCCGCTCCCGCCCACCGGCCGGCGGGCCGGGACCCCTTGCCGACGGGGCCGGATTGTCGATACCGTCGCGCCGTCGCGGTAACGGGAAGCCGGTGTGGAACCGGCGCGGCCCTCGCCACTGTGACCGGGGAGCACGCTCCGACTTGCATGCCACTGGGTCCTTCCGGGCCTGGGAAGGCCGGAGTACGCGACGATCCGGAAGCCAGGAGACCGACCCCGACGGTGTGATCTCGTCCACGAGGTGTTGGAAGGGGAGGTCTCCTCATGCACATCGCTGAGGGCTACCTACCACCGGTGCAGGCCGCGGCGTGGTTCGCGGTCTCGGCACCGTTCGTCGTCCACGGTGCGCGCAGCCTGGTCCACGAGGTCCGGGCGAACCCGGAGGCCAAGCTGCTGCTCGGCGCGTCGGGGGCGTTCGCCTTCGTCCTGTCGGCCCTGAAGATCCCGTCGGTCACCGGCTCCTGCTCGCACCCCACCGGGGTCGGGCTCGGGGCGATCCTGTTCCGGGCGCCGGTGATGAGCGTGCTCGGCACGATCGTGCTGCTGTTCCAGGCGCTGCTGCTGGCCCACGGCGGGCTGAGCACGCTCGGCGCCAACGTCTTCTCGATGGCCGTCGTCGGCCCGTGGGTGGCGTACGGCGTGTACCGCCTCGGGCGGCGGCTCGGCGGTGGCCTCGGGGTCTCGGTCTTCTTCGCCGCGGCCCTGGCGGACCTGGCCACCTACTGCGTGACCAGTGCCCAACTGGCGCTGGCCTTCCCGGACCCCGACTCCGGCTTCGTCGGGGCGCTGGCCAAGTTCGGGTCGATCTTCGCCCTCACGCAGATCCCGCTGGCCGTCAGCGAGGGCCTGCTCACCGTGCTGGTGATCCGTCTGCTGACCCGGGTCAGTCCGGACGACCTGCGCCGGCTCGGCATCCTGCGCCGGCCGGCCCCGACCCCAGGAGCGGTGGCATGAAGCGCTTCACGCGGACGAACCTGATCCTGCTGCTGGTCGTGGTGGCCCTCGCCGTGGCCCCGCTCGTGCTCGGACTCGGCCGTGGCGAGGAGCCGTTCGCCGGCGCCGACGCCCTGGCCGAGGAGGCGATCGTGGCGAGCCACCCGGACTACGAGCCCTGGTTCTCCTCGCTCTACGAACCGCCCTCCGGGGAGATCGAGTCGGCGCTGTTCGCGCTCCAGGCCGCCCTCGGCGCGGGCTTCCTCGGCTACTACTTCGGCGTCGCCCGGACCCGGCAGCGACTGCGTGGCACGCCGGGACCGGGCACGACACCCGTCGACTAGTGCTCGCCCTCGACGCGGCGGCGTACGCCGGCCCGTGGCGGTACCGGCATCCGGGGGAGAAGGCCCTGCTCGCCGTCGGGCTGCTCGGCTGCGCCCTGCTGCTGCCGGCCTGGCCCGGCGGCGCGCTGACCGGGCTGACGGCGGCGGCGGTACTGCTCGGGCCGGCGGGGCTGCCACCCCGGGTGCTGCTGCGGGCGGTCCGGGCGCCGCTGCTGTTCATCGGCACCGGCTGCCTGCCGATGCTGGTGGCGGTCTCCGGGCCGGGCAGCGTGCGGTGGGCGCCGGAGGGCCTGGCCACGGCCGCCGCCACCGCCTGCCGGGCCGGGGCCGCGCTGCTGTGCCTGCTGCTGTTCGCCGCCACCACCCCGCTGGCCGACGTGCTGCCCCGGCTGCACCGCCTCGGCGTCCCCGTGGCGGTCACCGAGGTCGCCGCCCTGACCTACCGGATGCTCTTCCTGCTGCTCGACAGCGTCCGCGCGGTCCGCCAGGCGCAGGCGGCGCGGCTGGGCTACCGCACCTGGGCCGCCGCGCACCGGTCGCTGGCCGGCCAGGCCGGGGCGGTCTTCGTCCGCGCCTTCGACCGGGCGCGCCGGATGGAGGAGGGACTGGCGCTGCGCGGGTACACCGGTTCGCTGGCCGTGGTGACCGAGGTGCGCCGCCCGTCGGCGGGATTCGTGGCCGGCACCGTGCTCCTCCTCGCCGGGGTGGTGCTGGCCGCCCACCTGCTCCCCACCGCCACGGCGCTGCTGCCCGACCTGCCACCGGTGGCCGACCGGTGAGCCCGCCGCTGGTCGAGCTGCGGTCGGTGGGGTTCGGCTACGAGCCCGACCGGCCGGTGCTCACCGACGTCGACCTGGCCGTACCGGCCGGCCGCCGGTGTGCGGTGCTGGGCCCCAACGGGGGCGGCAAGACGACGCTGTTCCGCCTGATGGTCGGCGCCCTCCCCGCCGGTGACGGTGCGGTGCTCGTCGACGGGGTGCCGCTGCGCCGCACCCGCTCCGGGCTGCTGGCGCTGCGACAGCGGGTGCAACTGGTCCTCCAGGATCCGGACGACCAGCTCTTCGCCGCCACCGTGTTCCAGGACGTGTCGTTCGGGCCGGTGAACCTCGGTCTGCCCGAGCCGGAGGTCCGTCGGCGCTGCGCCGAGGCCCTCGACGCCCTGGAGATCACCGACCTCGCCGACCGCCCGACGCACCTGCTGTCGTACGGGCAGCGCAAGCGGGTGGCCATCGCCGGGGCGGTGGCGCTGCGCCCGGCCCTGCTGATCCTCGACGAGCCGACCGCCGGCCTGGACCCGTACGGGGTCGAGGCGCTGCTGCGTACCCTCGACGGTTTGCACGCGCGCGGCACCACCCTGATGCTCGCCACCCACGACGTCGACCTGGCCTACCGGTGGGCCGACGAGTTGGTGCTGGTGGCCTCGGGCCGGGTCAGTCCCGGGGTGCCCGGTACGGCGTTGGCCGGTGGTGACCTGCTGGCCGGCGCGCGGTTGACCCCGGCCTGGGCGCCGTTGGTGCACCGGCTGCTGGACCGCACGCCCGGGCTGGCCGGTGCCCGGCCGCGCTCACCCGACGAACTCGCCCGGCTGCTCGTCGACCCCGGGGGCGACCGGCCGGCCAGGTGACCCGGCCGGCCCGCCGTCGCCTGACCCGCCCCGCCGCCGGGGGTCAGCGGCTGGCGGCCGTCCGTTTCCGGCCGCGACCACGGGGCCCGGCCGGTTTCCGGGGCGGCGGACCGGCCGGCGGCAACTGCCGTTCCAACTCGTCGATGATGGCGTGCAACTGGGCCAGTTGCTCGCGGACCGAGGGCTCGGGCGGCTCGTCGTGCGGGGGCGGCCGGCCGATCCGCGCGGCGGCGGCCCGCTCGTCCTGGTGCGCCTCCTGCAACGCGGTGAGGACCAGCCCGACGAGCAGGTTGGTGAGCAGGTAGCAGGCGGCGACCATGTACGACACGTAGTACAGCACCGCCCAGTCGCTGACCTCGCGGCCGGCCTGGAGCGTGTCGGTGATGCCGTCCAGGGAGAGCAGCAGGAACAGGGTCAGCATCGCCTGCCCGACCGTGCCGTACCGCTGCGGGTAGGCGGTGCCGAACAGCATCCAGCCGAGCATCGCGTAGCCGTACAGCAGCAGGCCGGTGACCAGCAGGAAGCTGCCGAGTCCGGGGAGGCTGCGGCGGATGCCCACGAGGATCACCCGCAGACTGGGGAAGAGCCGGAACGCGCGGACGATCCGGGCCAGGCGCAGCAGGCGCAGGATCGTCACGTTCTCCCGGATGCCGGGCAGCAGCGGCGCGGTGATGATCACCAGATCGAACACGTTCCAGGGATCCCGGAGGAACCCGAGCGGAGCACGCAGGTGGGCCCCGAAGCGGATGAGCAACTCCAGCACGAAACAGGCCAGGCAGGCGTACTCGACGGCCCGCAGGGCGGGACCGACGGCGGTGACCACGCCACCGTAGGTCTCCAGCCCGAGCGCCACCGCGTTGGCGACGACCACGACGAAGCTGGCGAGGTTGAACCAGGGGGCACCGACCAGCGCCGCGCACGCCTCGGCCAACCGGTGCAGCGGGGCCCGGGAAGGGTTCGTCATGGTTCTCCTCGACCGGCTCTAACCGGACGGCAGCCTATGGCATGTCCCTGACGGCGCCGCGCGCCGGACCAACCACAAAGGACCTGTGCTGGTCGGCGGGAAGCGGCCACCCCGGCAGCGCGATGATCCGAACCACCGCCGGGGTGGCCGCCCGAAGAAGGCGAAACCCACCGGATCGGCCGACCGGATGCGCGATGGTGGGGTCCGGCGGCGCGACCCTCGCCCGCCCCTGTCCGGCGACGGCGCGGCCCGCTGTCGACCTGCCCCGTACGCCGGACCGGCCAGCGGAACGTCAGCGGGAGCACGGGTGGTGGCGTCGACGAAGGAGGTGGTCCAGTGGATCGGGAGTCTGCTGGACCTGGCCGGGGTGCTGGTCATCGCCGTGGGCGTGGCCGTCGCCACGGTGGCGTTTCTGCTCCGCTACCGACGGACCCGCAACCTGGACGAGGCGTACCCGCCGTACCGGCAGGGGGTGGGTCGGGCGATCCTGCTCGGCCTGGAACTCCTCGTCGGTGGTGACATCATCCGGTCGGTGGCGGTCGAGCCGACCTTCCAGAGCGTCGGGGTGCTGGCGCTGATCGTGGTGGTCCGGACCTTCCTCAGCTTCTCCCTCGAGGTGGAGTTGGAGAGGCGCCTGCCCTGGCAGCCGAAACGGACCGCCCCGGCCGGGGCGAGCGCATCCGGCCGGACCTGAATCCTGCCCCGCCACCCGGGTCAGGTCAGGGGCCGGTCACCGTGCGGCCTGCCAGGCGGCGGGGCAGGGGGCGGGCAGGGGCTCGGCCCGCCGGTGGTGCCGGGCCGGCTCGGCGAGCCGGAGCAGCCGGTACATGGTGCGCCGCAGCAGCGGTCCGGCCCGGCCGGGCCGGCTGGTCACCGCGGCGGCCACCGCCCGGTGGTCGATCCGCCGCGCCGCGTCGAGTTGGGGGGCCAGGGGCCGGTGCGGAGCCAGGCGGCTGGCCCCGACACCCACCAGGTGCTGGGGCGTGCCCTCCGCGACCGGGGGCGGACTTCCTGGCCGGGCCGGTGGGTCCGGCAGGAGCAGCATCCGCCGGCCGATCGCCGCGGCGTACGCGGGGACGCAGCCGTGGTCGCCGACGACGTGGTCGGCGGCGACGACGAGGCTGCGCCAGTCCACGGTGGGGTCGGGCAGGAGCAGGCCGGCCGCCAGGCAGTCCCGCAGCCAGGCGCGGACCTGCCGGTGCCCGTGGGCGTCCCACACGGCCGGGTGCAGCAGCGCGGCCACGCGGTACCGGCGGGCGGGCAGATCCGCCAGCACCGTGGGCAGGAGATCCGGACGATGCCCGAAGAGGCCGTCCCGGCCCCAGGTGGAACTGACCACGACGAGACGCTGGTCGTCGTCGACGCCCAGGGCGTGCCGGTAGGCCCGCCGCCGGGACAGGCTCGCGACGAGCCGGTCGAGACAGGGGTCCCCGACCACCACGGCGGCGTCGAGCGCCGGTGGACACTGGCGGCGGAGCACGTCGAGTTCGTGGTCGTGGGCGAGGGCGCTGGCGAGGACCCTGCCGTCGTGGAGCAGCCGCTGGGCGTCGAGGCCGTAGACGGGCGGGTCCGTGCCGGGCGGGAGCCCGTCCGGCACGGACCGGACCGGCTTGGCGTGGCCGGCGCCGTGCGCCATCACCAGCAGGGGCGCGTGCAGGTGCCGCAGGCCCCCGTGAGCGGCGGCCACAGCGAGGTCGAACCGTTCCCGGACGGCCTGCTGCCAGGGCAGCACCAGCGCGTCCAGCCGCTCCAGGTAGCCGGCCACCCGGTGGTTGAACACGTCCGGACCGACCGTGAACACCACCTGGATCCGGGTGTCGCCCTCGATCAGCCCGATGACGTCCAGCAGCCGTTGGCAGCTCACCATGGAGTGCGCCACGGCCAGCACGGTGCGGCGTACCGGTCGGGAGATCCAGTGCCCGGCGTCGATGCCGATCGGGGCCTTCGGCCACTCGGGAAAGGTCACGTCCGGTCCTGGCCGGCGGTCAGCCGGTGCCGGCCTGGTCGGGGGCCGGCGTCGGTCGGGGGCCGAGCCGCTCGATGTCGTACCCGTGCGGGTAGGTGCGGGTCCGGATGCCGTCGGCGAACAGCGGCGTACGCCGGGGCCGGCCGCACCAGCGCAGCAGGCGGGCCCGCCCGCGCAGGGCCAGGTGCAGCCCGAGCCGGACCGGCCGGGTCGGCTCGGTGACCCGGGTGGCCCGGCGCAGCGGCGCGTCGTACATGGCGCTGACCAGCGCGTCGCCCAGCGGCGCGAGGAGCCGGGGCAACCGGGTACGCATGAGTGCCCGGGTGGCCCGCTCGATGGTCGCCGCGTCGTCGTTGGGTCGCAGGCGGGCGGTGTCGTACCGGTCGAACCAGGACGCGAACTCGGCGTACGAGGCGGGAAGGCCGGTGACCCCCATCCGCCGGCCCAGTTCCCGGTAGAACGCGTGGGTGGCCCGCCGTTCGTGACAGCAGGGCCGGCGCCAGCCGTACCGGTCCAGCCAGCGGGTCGGGACCACCACCAGGCAGCCGAGCACGTACCGGTGGTCCTCGGCGTCGATGTCGTGGCGGCGGTGGATCTGGTTGATCCGGCGCAGCGCCGCCCGGCCCCGGGGGTGCTCGAAGCCGTGCAGCACCATCTCGTACATCAGCAGGCCGGTGTCGTCGATGCGCTGCTGGGTCCGTTCGGTCAGCTCACCGGTCCCGACGTGCACCCGGGCGATCTCCGGCACCGAGAAGGACCGGTTGAAGGCGAGGTTCAGGCCCAGCTTCATGTCCCAGGGGAACTCCAGGCGCAGCATCGTCTGGTAGATGGCCAGGTGGTCCCGCTCGGGGTCGAGGCTGCGGATCCGGGTCAGGTTCGCGTACCGGCCCCTCATCGCGGCTGACCCCCCACCGGCGGGCGTGCCTCGGCCCCGGTGGCCGCCACCGCCCGGGCCACCACCGGGCAGTGCGCGTACGCGTCGGTGACCAGCCCCAGCCAGGCGACCTCCCCGGCGTAGCCGCCCGCCGGCCGGTGCAGGTCGTCGGCGGGCTGGGGGTCGTCGGCGAGGGTGCCGCTGCGGTACGCGCGCAGCGCGCAGGCCAGTTGCGCGGCCTCGACGGCGGCCCGCCGGTCGTCACCGTACAGCCCGGCGGCGTCGGCGAGGCGCTCGGCGACCCCGGTGACACCCGCGTCCAGGTACGGGCGCAGGGCCAGCCGGCCGTCACGGATCTCGGCCACCCGGCGGGTCAGCGCGTAGTCGATGTCCCGCAGGGCGGTGAACGGCCGGCGCAGGCTGTCGTCGAGTTCGAGTTGGGGCAGGGCGTCGATGAGGTCGTCCCACAGGGGGCCGAGCCGCCGGTAGGCGCGCAGGTCGGCGAAGCGCCGGGTGACGGTGACCAGTGGACCCCAGGCCGGCATGGTCAGGCCGGAGAGCATCAGCAGGGCGGCGATGGTGACCAGGACGGCGGCGATCTCCTCCTCCCCGGCGGGCCGCCGCCCGGACCAGTGGGCGACCAGGTAGCCGGTCTTGTTGGCGCTGTACAGCAGGGCGAAGACCGCGCCGACGGCGGTGACCCGCAGCCCGCGCCGCAGCCAGGGCCGCCCGCAGAGCCGGGCGAAGCGCCAGCACAGCCGGGTGATGTCCACGCAGTACGCGAGGAAGCCCATCGCCATGAAGATCAGCAGGTACGCGGTGACGACGGGGTCGGTGGCGTACTCGACGGTGAGCCGGACCGGGGTGTCGTAGGTCAGGGTGTACCCGAACAGGGCGACCATGACGGCGAAGGTGCCGCCGGTGACCCAGATCCACCTCCGGGCGCGGGCCGCCGCCCGCTCGGCCGGCAGCGCGAGGTGCAGCAGCATGGTCTCGGCGCCGGCCGCGATGGTCAGCGCGCAGCCGTGCGAGACGACCTTGGCCAGGTTGGGCAGCCCGGTGGCCTGGTCGATCGCGGCGGCCAGCGGCGGGACGGCCAGGGTGATCCCGGCGGCGAAGGCGCCGAAGGCGACGCAGATCGCCCGGCGGGCGTGGCTGGGCCGGCGCCGTTGCAGGCGCAGCATGTACCCGAAGGCGAGCCAGCCGGTGACGGCGCACAGGGCGTAGAGGACGACGTCCACCGGCTCACCGGTCCGGGTGTTCCAGCGACTGCCGCAGCCGGCCGTACAGCTCGGCCTGGTGCTGCTCCAGCGGCGACTCGGGCACCTCGCCGTGGGCGTCGCGGATGCGGCGCAGCAGCAGCGAGCCGATCATCTCGGCCTCCCGTTCCGCGTCGGCGTCGTAGTTGCTGCGGCCCAGGAACCGCCGCACCAGTTGCGGGTCGAGGTCGGGCAGGAGCAGCCGGGAGGCGTCCGGGTCGAGCAGGGCGGTGGCCCGGTGCCCGGCGAGTAGGTGCCCGACCTCGTGCCCGATGATCAGGATCTGGTGCAGCGGCGAGGTGTCCTGTTCGTAGAAGATCGCGTCGAAGTCGCCGGTGGGCACCCACATGCCGCACACCGTGTGCATGGGCAGGCTGATCGGGACCAGCCGCAGCGGGCGACCGCGCCGCGCGCCGAGCACGCGGCACAGCTCGTGGATGTCGAACGGTTCGGGGACCCGCAGGTCGGCGAGGAGCCGTTCACAGTGCTTGCGAAGTCGGTGCAGTTTCACGTCTGCGCACTCCCGCCCGTCGGCCTGCTGCCACTGCAGGATCAGCACCACTGGTCGCGTCCACCGTCGGCCGGGCCCGTCGGGCCGGGGTCGCCCTGGTCGGCGACGGCCCGTAACCGGGCGACCATCTGCTCCACGAGTTGCGTGTCGGTGGGGGAGAGCCCGGCGTCGGTGAGCACCTGACGCAGCGCCACCTGCCGGACGTCCATCCGACGCAGCTCGGTGAGCAGGGCGATCTGCTCCTCGACCCGGCGGGCCGCGGCGTCGTCCACGAAGTACCCGGAGTGGACACCGAAGGCCCTGGCCAGGGCCAGGATGTGGGACATCCGGGGATCCCGGGCCACCCCCCGGCGCAGTTCGCCGACGTACGCGGCGCTGATGGTGACACCGGTCTCCGCCGCGACCGTGTTTATCTTGTCGGCGATCTCCCTGTTGGTGTAGCAGCGTCCCGGTTCCTCCGCCTCGCCGAGTTCCTCGGGGGTGGGTCGGATCTTCTCGAACAGGTACTCGAGCCGGGCCGCGAGCGTGTCGAGTGGGGGCAGTCGCTGTTCCCCGTACTGTCCATCGAGCATGACTGTCGTCCCTCCGCGGCGTTAACGACAGTGTCTCAGGTGACGGTGCCCGCGAAACAGGTGTTGACACCGCCACCGACGGCGCGCGTATGCTCGCGTTGCCTAAGCAACACGTGTTGAGCGATTTCGGTTCCTGCTCAACGCCTGTTGTGCAAGTGGGGGGCCGAGCTGGTGGGCCCGACCGTCCGAACGGGATCAACGGTGGGGGAAGGGTCCGTCCCGAGTTCGGGGCGCAACGGGGGGATCAGATCCGTGAGCCCTCGTTGCTGGCGTGCTCGGCCCGCCAGCGGGAGTGGTCCACCGTGGCCAGCCCGTCGGGGGGAGGGGCCGAGCGACGTCGCCGGGCCGCCGGAGAGGGCCCCATCCTCTCCGATCGGTCCGGCGACGGCCGTCGCCCGGCGCGGCCGGTCAGGCCGACGTGACCGCGGGTCGCGCCGTGCCGGTCGGGGTGCGGCCGGCGGGCGGGTGGAGCACGAAGACCCCGGGGGTGACCCGCTCCATCGCGCCCTCACGCCCGATCACCAGGCCCGAGGCGAAGTCGACGAACGACCGGGCGTCGTCGGGGGCCAGCCCGGTCAGGTCCAGCACCACCGCGAACCCCTCGCGGAAGTAGTGCCCGATGTAGATCGCCTCGTCGTAGCTTCTGGGGCGCAGCGTCTTGATCATGTGGCCCGGTCTCCCTCCGCGACGCCGTGCGGGGCCGGTGCGGCCCGCCCCCAGCTTCCCACGGAAGGGCCTCGGTTCCCCCCGCGCGGGGCCGGACGCGGCCCGCGTGCCGGGCCGGTGGGAACCCGACTTGACGCGCCTCAAGAAGGTTAGGCTAGCCTAACCGCATGTCCAACGGTGAAGCGCCGATCCATCCTGCGGTGGGCCTGCGGGGGCGGGATCTGCGGCTGGGTTACCACGGGTCGACCGTGGTGCACGACGCCGCGATCACGCTGCGGCCCAGCCGGGTGACGGCCCTGGTCGGCCCGAACGGCAGCGGCAAGTCGACGCTGCTGCGGGCGCTGGCCCGACTGCACCCGGTGGACCACGGCGAGGTGCTCCTCGGTGACGGCTCCGCCGCCGCCGGGCTGCCGGCCCGGGAGTTCGCCCGGCGGGTCACCCTGCTGGCGCAGAGCCGCCCCGTCCCCAGCGGCGTGACCGTACGGGACGTGGTCGGCTACGGCCGCCACCCGTACCGGGGCCGCTGGCGCGCCACCGACCCCGACGGCCCGGAGATGATCGCCCGGGCGATGGCGGTGACCGGGGTGACCGCGATGGCCGACCGGCCGGTCGACGAGCTCTCCGGCGGTGAACTCCAGCGGGTCTGGCTGGCCACCTGCCTGGCCCAGGACACGCCGGTGCTGCTGCTCGACGAGCCCACCACCTTCCTCGACCTGCGGTACCAGGTGGAACTGCTCGACCTGATGCGGGACCTCGCCGACGAGCACGCCGTTGCCGTCGGAGTCGTCCTGCACGACCTCAACCAGGCCGCCTCGGTCGCCGACGAGGTGGTCCTGCTGCACGGCGGGCGGGTCCGGGCCGCCGGCACCCCGCAGGAGGTCTTCACCGAGCCGGCGCTCACCGAGACGTACGGCATCCGGATCGAGGTGCTCGCCGACCCGACCACCGGGCTGGTCTCCACCCGACCCGTGGGGCGGCACCGGCTGCCCCGTGTCCCCGCCTGAACCGACCCATCCTGTTGACCAGAGAGACGACCATGACCCGTACCCGTGTCACCGCCCTGGTGGCCGCCGCGACCGTGCTCCTGCTCGGCGCCTGCGGCACCACCGAGAACACCTCGCCCGCCCCGCCGGAGGCCAGCTCCGCCCCGAGCGGCCCGGTCAGCGTCACCGACAGCCGGAACAAGGCGATCAACCTCGACGGCCCGGCGAGCAAGGTGGTCGCGCTGGAGTGGGCCGAGGCCGAGATGCTCGTCAGCCTCGGCGTCATGCCGGTGGGCGTGGCCGACACCAAGGGGTACGCCACCTGGGTGACCGCCGCCCCGCTGGACGCGGGCGTCAAGGACGTCGGCACCCGCGCCGAGCCGAGCGTCGACTCCATCGTCGCCCTGGAGCCCGACCTCGTGGTGGTCGGGGACGGCCGGGCCACCGCCCTGCTCGACCAGCTCGAGAAATACGTCCCGGTGCTGGTCACCAAGGGCAGCGACGCCACCGACAACCTCGGCCGGCTGCGGTCGGACCTGACCATGGTCGCCACCGCCGTCGGCAAGACCGCCGAGGCGGAGAAGCTGCTCGCCGACTTCGACACGGCGATCGCCGACGGCAAGAAGAAGATCGCCGACGCCGGCGCCGCCGGCAAATCCTTCGCCATCGCCGACGGGTGGAAGGAGGGCAGCTCGGTCACCATCCGGATGTTCGGCCAGGGGGCGCTGATCTCCCAGGTCGGCATCCAGCTCGGGCTCAAGAACGCCTGGACCGGTGAGGTCGACGAGGTGTGGGGGCTCGGCCAGACCGACGTCGAGGGGCTGACCGGCCTCAAGGACCAGGACCTGCACTTCTTCTACAACGCCTCCGACGGCGACGACGTCTTCGCCGACGGCCTGGCCGGCAACGCCATCTGGCGGTCGTTCAGCTTCGTCAAGGAGGGCAAGCTGCACCGGATGCCCAACGGCATCTGGACCTTCGGTGGCCCGCTCTCCGCCAAGCAGTACCTCGACGAGCTGGTCAAGGTCTACACGGTGTGAACCAGCTCCTCGCTCCTGCCCAACCGGAGCCGGCCACCCGGCCGGCTCCGGCCGGGACGGTCTCGGCCCCCCGGATCGTCCTCGTCTTCGTCCTGACCGTCGCCGTCGGGCTCGTCGTCGCCGCCGTGCACCTGACCCAGGGCACCTCGTCGGTGGGCGCGCTGGACCTGCTGCGGCTGCTGGTCGGCACCGACGACGAGACGGCCCGGGTGCTGGTCGCCTCCCGGTTGCCCCGGCTGCTGGCCGGGCTGGCCATCGGGGTCGCCCTGGGCTTCGCCGGCGCCGCCCTGCAGTCCATCGCCCGCAACCCGCTGGCCTCCCCGGACACCCTCGCCGTCAACGCCGGCGCGCACCTGGCCATCGTCGCCGCCGCCGCGTTCGGCATCACCCTGCCGGCGCTGCCCGCCGGTGGCCTGGCCCTGCTCGGCGGGCTGGCCGCCGCCGCCCTGGTGATGTCCCTGTCGGCCGGCGGTCAGGCCGGCACCACCCGGCTCATCCTCGCCGGCTCGGCCACCGCGATGGCGCTCAGCTCCCTGACGATGCTCCTGCTGATCCTCTTCGAGCAGGCCACCATCGGCCTGTTCGCCTGGGGCAACGGCTCCCTGGTGCAGAGCGACCTGCGGGCGCTGACCCAGCTCGCCCCGGTGATCGCCCTCGCCGTCGGCGCGTTGCTGCTGCTCGGGCACCGCCTCGACATCCTCGCCCTCGGTGACGACACCGCCACCGTGCTCGGGCTCGACGTGCGGCGGACCCGGCTGATCGTCACGGTCCTGGCCGTCGTGCTCTCCGCCGCCGCGGTGACCCTCACCGGGCCGGTCGGCTTCGTCGGCCTCTGCGCCCCGGTGATCGTCCGCCTGCTCGCCCCGGTGGCCCCCGGCGTGCACCGTCACCGGATCCTGCTGCCGCTCTCCGGCCTCACCGGGGTGATCATCGTCCTCGGCTCCGACGTGCTGCTGCGGGCCGTGATGGGCGGGCAGGCCGGGGTGGACATCCCGACCGGCGTGGTCACCACCCTCTTCGGCGCCGCCATCCTGATCTGGCTGGCCCGTCGGCACCGCGACGCCGGCCCCACCCGCCGTCCGCCGGGCGGACACGCGGCCGTACGCTCCGCCGGCTTCCACCGGACGGTGGTCGGCTGCGGCCTCGTGGCCACCGTCGTGGCGGTCCTGGCCGGCATGCTCTTCGGCGACACCTGGGTCCTGCTCGGCGACATCGTCAACTGGGTGCAGGGCCGCACCGGCCCGGCGTACACCTTCGTGCTGGACCAGCGGTGGCCCCGGGTGGCCGCCGCCGTGCTGGCCGGCGCGGCGCTGGCCATCGCCGGCACCACCGTGCAGGCGGTCTGCCGCAACCCGCTCGCCGAACCCGGCATCCTCGGCATCACCGCCGGTGCCGGGCTGGGCGCGGTCGCGCTGCTGACCTTCGTCCCGCTCGCCGGGGTCCTGGCGATCTCCGGTGTCGCCGGGCTCGGCGCGATCCTGGCCTTCGCCCTGGTGTACGGGGCCGCGTGGCGGGGCGGGCTGAGTTCCGACCGGCTCGTCCTGATCGGCTTCGGGGCCTGGCAGGGTGGCATGGCGGTGATCACCTTCCTGATCGTCGCCTACGACCCGTGGAACACCGCGAAGGCGCTGACCTGGCTCTCCGGCTCGACCTACGGGCGCACCGCCTGGCAGGTGCTCCCGGTGGCCGTGGCGCTGCTGGTGTTCACCCCGGCGGTGGTGGCCGCCCGGCGGGAGCTGGACCTGCTCACCCTCGACGACGACACTCCCCGGGTGCTCGGGGTCCGCCTGGAACGCACCCGGCTGGTCGCGCTGACCGCCGCCGCGCTGCTGACCTCCACCGCGGTCTCCGCCGTCGGGGTGATCGGCTTCGTCGGCCTGGTCGCCCCGCACGCCGCCCGCGCCCTCGTCGGTGGCCGGCACAGCCGGGTCATCCCGGTCGCCGCGCTGCTCGGCGCGGCCCTGGTCAGCCTCGCCGACACCCTCGGCCGCACGGTCATCGCCCCCGCCCAGGTCCCCGCCGGTCTGATCGTCGCCATGATCGGCACCCCGTACTTCGTCTGGCTGCTGTGGCGTTCGCGCGCCACCACGGCCGGCCCCCGATAGGCGCCCCGCGCCCGCACCCCGCACAGGAAGACAGGATCGATGACCCAGACCCTGCCCATCGCACCGTGGCGCCAGTTCGCCGTCGAGGTCCACGCGATGCGTCGGCTCAGCCCGTCGTTCGTGCGCGTCACCTTCACCGGGCCCGACCTGGACCGGTTCGCCGACAACGGGTACGACCAGCGGATCAAGCTGGCGTTCCCGCTGCCCGGTCAGCGCGGGGTGCAGCTGCCGCAGGGTCCGGACTGGCACACCCGGTGGCGGGCCCTGCCCGAGCACCGGCGCAACCCGATCCGCACGTACACCGTCCGGGCGGTCCGCCCGCACCGGGGCGAGGTCGACGTCGACCTGGTCCGGCACGGTGACTGCGGGCCGGCCACCCGCTGGGTGCGCCGGGCCCGGCTCGGCGACGAGATCGCCATTCTCGGCCCCGACGCCGGCTACGAGGGCGACCACGGCGGCGTGGAGTTCCGCCCGCCGACGGCCGGGCAGTTGCTGCTCGCCGGGGACGAGACCGCCGTACCGGCGGTCGGCGCGATCCTCGAACGGCTGCCGCTGGACGCCCGGGGCCGGGTGCTGCTGGAGGTGCCCGAGCCCGGCGACGCCCTGCCGCTGGTGACGCCGCCCGGCGTCGAGGTGACCTGGCTGTCCCGGGGCGCGGACCCGCACGGCACCCGGCTCGTGCCGGCGGTCCGCGCGGCGGCCGGCGACCTGCTCGCCGACCGGCTGCCCACCGGCGTGCCGGGCACCGACCCGGCGCTCGTCGACCTGGACGTCGACCAGCAGATCCTCTGGGAGGTGCCGCGCTCCGACGCGCCGGTGCCGCTGTACGCGTGGCTGGCCGGGGAGGCCGGGATGATCCGTACCCTGCGCCGGCACCTGGTCGTCGAGTGCGGCCTCGACCGGGGCGCGGTGGCCTTCATGGGCTACTGGCGGCTCGGCCGCGCCGCCTAGGGCCTGTGTCGAAGTCGGTCACAGCCACTCGTTGATCGCGGCGACGTGCACGGTGGCTTCGTAGCGCACGGCGAGTTTGTCGAAGCGGGTGGCCACGGCACGGTGGCGTTTGAGGCGGTTGATGCCGCACTCCACGGCGTGACGCTGCTTGTACCGCTGCTGGTCGAAGGCCGGTGGCCGGCCGCCCTTCGACCCCAGCTTGCGCCGGTTCGCGTCCTGGTCGGCCTTCGACGGGATCGTCGCCCTGATGCCACGTCGGCGCAGGTAGCGGCGGTTGGCCTTCGACGTGTACGCCTTGTCAGCGAGAACCCGGTCCGGGCGGGTCCGGGGCCGGCCGCCGCCGAGTCGGGGCACCCGGATCCCGTCGAGCACCGCCATGAACTGCGGGCTGTCCCCACGCTGCCCGGCGGTCAACACGATCGACAGCGGCTTCTGTCCCTGCTCACAGGCCAGGTGCACCTTCGTGGTCAGCCCACCCCGTGACCGGCCGAGCGCGTGATCGGCCGGTTCGACCGTGACCCCGCCCGGCGGCTCGGCCTGCAGATCCCCCTTTTACGCGCCCCAGCGGCGTGCTGGTGCGCTCGGGCGACCGTCGAGTCCACCGACACGTCCCACACGACACGTCCGGCCACGTCAGCGAGGGCCTGCAACGCGGTCAGGATCCTCGCCCAGGTCCCATCACGCTGCCACCGCCGGAACAGCGCATACGCCGCAGCCCAGGACCCGTAACACTCCGGAACGTCCCGCCACGGGGCACCGACCCGTATCCGCCACCGGATCCCATCAATGAGCTGCCGTTTCGTCCATGTCGACGGTCGACCTGGCCTACGCCCCACAGGCAGCAGCGGCTCCAGCGCCACCCACTGTGCGTCGGTCAGGTCATGCCGCCTCGTCACCGCTAGGGTGTCCACGAGGTCTCCGGTGTTCGGGTTCTGCTTGGTCGCTGAACCAGATACCGGAGACCTCACTATGTCTCGAACACCGACACGCCAAGATCCTCAACCAACCACTCAAGCCCCGGCACCGACTTCGACACAGGCCCTAGCCCGAGGTTCCGCCCGCCCAGCCCGATGTCCCGGCCGCCGGGACCCGCAGGGTGCGGAACGGTGGCCGGCGGCGCAGCCGGAACCCCATCGACTCGTACAGCCGGATCGCGGCGGTGTTGCTCGCCGCCGCGTGCAGGAACGGGTGCTCGCCCCGGGCCCGGATCCCGGCGGCGACGGCCCGCACCAGGCGGCTGGCCAGGCCCTGCCCCCGGTGGGCGGGGTCGGTGCAGACCGCGCTGATCTCGGTCCAGCCGGGCGGGCGCAGCCGTTCCCCGGCCATCGCCACCAGCGCGCCGTGCCGCCGGATCCCCAGGTAGGTGCCGAGCTCGACGGTCCGGGGCAGGAACGGCCCCGGCCGGGTCCGCGCCACCAGGTCGAGCATCTCCGGTACGTCGGCGGCGGTGAGCCGGACCGCCTCCGGGGCCGGGGCCGTGCGGACCGCCACGTCGACCAGTTGCACGCCGGGGATCTCGTCGACGACCGCCCAGTCCGGCGGGGGCGGCCCGGCCGCGCCGGTGACCGACACGACCGCCGCCGGGCCGACCAGCGCCGCCAGGTCGGCCCACACCCCCGGGTCGGATACGGCGGCGACCGCGCTGAACGGGGCGACCTCCGGGTGGTACCGCACGGCTGCCCCGTTGACCTGCGCGAACACCCGGTGCGGGCCGGTCAGTGCGGCCCACACCAGGTTGTCCAGGAACTCCCCGCCGACGGAGTCGGGGCTCACGTGCCCTCGATCGGCAGGCCCGGGGGGTTGACCTCCGACGTCTCGGTGGCCTCGGTGGCCAGGTTCCACCGGCCCAGGATGGTGCCGTAGTCACCGGAGCGGATCAGCTCGTTGACGGCCGCCGCGAAGGCCTCGACCAGGCCGCTGCCCTTCCTGGTGGTCAGCGCGATCTTGCCCTGGAGGTCGGCGCCGGCCCCGGAGTGGGTACCGACGATCTCCGTCTCCCCGGTCACCGCCGAGTGGTAGGCGATGGTCGGGTTCGGACCGAGGTACGCGTCGACCTGCCCCGAGCCCAGGGCCAGGTAGGTGGCCTGGTTGTTCTGGTAGTACCGGATGTCCACCGGGTCGAGCCCCAGCCGTTCGGCCTCCGTGCTCCACTCGACCAGGATCTTCTCCTGGTTGGTGCCCGAGCTGACGGCGACCCGCCGGCCGGCCACGTCCCGGGGGCCGGTGATCCGCCAGGTGGTGCCCTTCTTCGCGGCGAAGGCCAGGTTGTCCAGCCGGTACGTGGCGAAGTCGTACTTGCGCTTGCGTTCCTCGGTGACGGTGATGTTCGAGGCGCCGACGGCGTACTTGCCGCTGTCCATGCCGACGAAGAGGTTCTCCCAGGAGGTGTTCTCCAGCACCGGTTCCAGGCCGAGGATCCCGGCGACGGCCACCGCGATGTCGGGCTCGCTGCCGATCAGCGTCCGGTTGTCGGTGGCGGTGAACATCAGTGGCGGACTGCCGGACGCGGCTGCCCCCACCCCGACGGTCAGCTTGCCGGTGGCACGGATCTCCGGCGGTACCAGGGCCGCGATCGCCTCCACCCGGGCCGGCACGATCCGTTGCTGGTCCGGCCCGTCGTTGATGGTGAAGGGGGTGGCGCTGCCGGCGGGGCCGGCGGCGGCCTCGCGCGGGGTCTCCTCCGGCGCGGCGCAGCCGGCGAGCGGCAGCGCCAGGACGAGGGCGAACAGCAGGGGACGAATACGCAAGGAGTCTCCTCAGGTCAGGACCTTGGACAGGAACGCGCGGGTGCGTTCGTGGGCGGGGTGGTCGAGGACCACGCCGGGCGGGCCCTGCTCGACGACGCGCCCGGCGTCGAGGAAGACGACCGTGTCGGCCGCCTCCCGGGCGAACCCGATCTCGTGGGTGACGACGACCATCGTGGTGCCGGCCCGGGCCAGGGCGCGTAGCACGTCGAGCACCTCGCCGACCAGCTCCGGGTCCAGCGCGGAGGTGGGCTCGTCGAACAGGATGAGCTTCGGCTCCAGGGCCAGCGCGCGGGCGATCGCCACCCGTTGCTGCTGGCCGCCGGAGAGCTGACGGGGGTAGGCCCCGGCCCGGTCGGCGAGCCCGACCCGGTCGAGCAGGGCCAGCGCCCGCTCCCGGGCCTGGGACCGGGTCAGCCGACGGGTGGCCACCGGAGCCTCGGCCACGTTCTCCAGGGCGGTCAGGTGGGGGAAGAGGTTGAAGTTCTGGAACACGAAGCCGATGTCGGCCCGCTGTCGCAGGATGAGCCGCTCGCCCAGCTCGTACAGCCGGTCTCCGACCTGCCGGTACCCGATGAGCTGGCCGTCGACGGCGACCGTTCCCCGGTCGACCTTCTCCAGGTGGTTGATGGTCCGCAGCAGGGTCGACTTGCCGGACCCGGAAGGGCCGAGGATCACGGTGACGCTGCCCGCCGGCAGGTCCAGGTCGATGCCGCGCAGCACCTCGTGCGTGCCGAAGGTCTTGTGTACGCCGCGCAGCCGCACCATCGGGGTCACCACGGGCCCCCGTCGCCCGCCGGTCGACCGGCGACAGGGGGACGGCCGGGCCGCGGACCCACGACGGCCCGCAGCCGTTGCAGCGGGGTCGGGGGCAGGGTCCGCAGGGCGCCCCGGGCGAAGTGCCGCTCGACGTAGAACTGCAGGACCGACAACAGGGCGGTGAGCACGACGTACCAGACGGTGGCGACCATCAGCAGCGGCACCACCCGGCCGTTGCGGCCGTAGACCACCTGGACCTGGTAGAAGATCTCACCGATGGCCAGGACGTAGACCACCGAGGTGCTCTTCAACAGGTTGATCAGCTCGTTGGCGGCGCTGGGCAGGATGGCCCGCATCGCCTGCGGGAGCACGACCCGGCGGAACTGGCGCAGCCGGGGGATGCCGAGGGCGGCGGCGGCCTCCACCTGCCCCTGGTCGACGGAGATGATGCCGGCCCGCACGATCTCCGCCGAGTACGCCGCCTGGTGCAGGGTCAGCCCCAGCAGGGCCGCGCCGAACGGGCTGACCAGGTCGATGGTCCGCACCTCGACGAAGCCCGGCCCGAAGGGCACCCCGAACTGGAGGGTGTCGTAGAGGTAGCCCAGGTTGGCCCAGAACAGGAGCTGCACGATGAGCGGCACCGAGCGGAACACCCAGATGTAGGTCCAGCTGAACCCGCGCAGCACCGGGCTGCGGGACAGCCGCATGGGGGCCAGCACCACCCCACCGAGGAAGCCCAGGGCCGCCCCGGCCAGGGTCAGGTGGAGCGTGACCAGCAGGGCCTCGATGATCGAGCGTTCGAAGAAGTAGCCGGCGAAGGTCGGCCAGTCCCAGCCGGGGTTGGTGACGAGCCCGTGGGTGAACTGTGCCGCGAGCACCAGCGCGACGGCCGAGCCGACCCAGCGCCAGGGGTGCCGGGCGGGCACCACGGTCAGGGTGGGTGGGTCGGTCGCGCCCGTCGGCGGGGCAGGGGTGGACACGACACTCACGGGCGCCTCCGGCAGCGGTCATGGTTGCCGATGAACCTAAGGCCGAGAGGTTAACCACCTATCCCTATATGAATAATAGAATATGACGGCCCGAACGGCCCGGTCACCGAGCCGGCGCGTCCGGCCCGCTCGGGTGCCCTGTCGGGCTATGTCGCCGACGACGCACCGGCTCGACCGGGGATGCCCCGCGCGCCACCGCCACGGCATCCGCCCGCGCGGGGAAGTGGGTCCGCCCCCTGACCGTGCCGTGGTGGCCGCCGGTTCCCCGGGGTTGCCCGGCGTGCCGCTGCGGAATTGTGGCCGGGAGGCCGGTTTGCCCCCTCCGTCGTCCCGCAATGTGGGAGGCCATTGGTTGCATCAGATATTTGATATCAGATCAACGCCCAGAGGGAGGGACTTCATATGAACCTGCGACGTGGCACCCTACTGACCTGTCTGATCACGACCCTCGCCCTGGCGCTCACCGCCTGCGGCTCCGACGACACCGACAGCGCCCAGGCCGGCACGAGCGCCAAGTTCGGCTTCAGCGGCTGGTCCGTCGGCTACCTACCGACCGCCATCGCCATCGACCGTCTCAAGGAACAGGGCTTCACCGTCGAGGCGGTCGAGCTCGGCGGCAACGCCAACCAGTTGCAGGCCGCCGCCCAGGGGCAGGTGGACATCAGCGCCATCGCCCAGGTCATGGACGCCATCGACGAGGGGGTGCCGCTGCGGTTCTTCCTCGGCGGCAACTCCAACGAGTTCGTGATGGCCGCCCAGGCACGGTACGGCAGTTGCGCGTCACTGGCCGGGCGCAACGTCGGCATCCAGTCCGAGAGTTCCTTCGTCGGCCAGCTCGCCATCCAGTGGGTGAAGAAGGACTGCCCGGGTACCGAGCCGTCGTACACCGTCGTGGAGGGGTCGGAGAACCGGCTCGCGGCGATGCTCCAGGGCCAGATGGACGCCAGCCCGATCGACCTGCAGGACTGGACCCTGCTGTCCCGGGAGCGCCCCGGCGACTTCACCATGGTCGCCGACCTGACCCAGAGCTTCCCGATCATGCGGGCCGCGTTCGCCGCCCGGCCGGAGTTCCTCACCTCGCACAAGGACCTCGCCACCGCCTGGGTGACCACCCACCTCGACGTCTACCGCGACATCTACCAGAACCCGAACCTGCTGGTGGAGAAGGGCCGCGAGCTGCTGCCCGAGATCGACGCCGACGCGTTGCCGGCCATCGTGGACGCCTTCGTCACGGCGAAGGTGTGGCCGGTCGACGGCGGTCTCCAGCCGGAGTCCGTGCAGGCCACCATCGACTTCTTCAACGCCGACGGCAAGCCGTACCAGAAGGTCACGGCACCCGGCGACGTGACCGACCGGAGCATCCTCGATGCCGTCCTCGCCGAGCGGGGCTGAGGTGAGCAGCCAGGCCGTACCGGGCCGCCGGCCGCTCTGGCCGGCCCGTCCGGCCGGTACCCGGCTGGTCGACCGGGCCTGGGGGCGGGCCGGGCTGCGCTGCCTCACCCTCGCCGTGCTGCTGGGGGCCTGGCAGGTCGCCGGCACCGCCGGCGGGGTGGGGCTGCCCAGCCCCGCCCGGACCGCCTCGGCGCTGGCCGAGCTGCTGGCCGACCCGGCCTTCCACCGGGCGCTCTGGGCCACCAACCAGGCGTTGGTGCTCGGCTTCGGGCTCGCCGTCGCCGTCGCGCTGCCGCTGGGACTGCTGATGGGCCGGCTCGACCTGGTCAACCGGACGGTCCGGCCGTACCTGAGCCTGCTGATCGCGGTCCCGGTGATCGCCTTCATCCCGGTCATCCAGGCCACCCTCGGGCTGACCCTGTCGGCCCGGGTCGCGGTGGTCTTCCTGTTCAGCGTCGCGTACGTGGCGGTCAACTGCGCCGTCGGGGTGCGCTCCACCGACCCCGCGCTGGTGGAGATGGCCCGCAGCTTCGGTGCCGGACGACTGGCCACGATCCGCGAGGTGATCCTGCCGGCCGCGGTACCGGGGCTGATGGCCGGGGTCCGGGTCGGTCTCGGCCAGGCCCTGATCGGCATGGTGGTCGCCGAACTGGCCCTGGTCGGCGCGGGTGTGGGCAGCCTGATCGCCGAGTTCCAGGGGCGTTTCCAGGTCGCCTCGGTGATGGCCGTGACGCTGGTCGTCGTGGCCGAGGGAGTACTGCTGCTGTCGCTCGCCGCCTGGTGCGAGCGGCGACTCAGCCGATGGAAGGGAGGCACGGCGTGACCGAGCAGGAGACCGCCCCGGCCGCGATCAGCGTGCGGGGCGTGGGCAAGACGTACGTGGACGAGCGCCGTCGCCGGGTCACCGCCCTGCAGGACGTGAACCTGACCGTCCGGCCGGGGGAGTTCGTCAGCATCATCGGCCCCAGCGGCTGTGGCAAGACCACGCTGCTGAAGATGGTCGACGGGCTGATCCCCTTCGACCACGGCCGAATCGACGTGCAGGGGACGCCGGTGCGCGGTCCCGGGCCGGAACGGGCGGTGGTGTTCCAGAGCTTCGCCCTGCTGCCCTGGCTGACGGTGGTGGACAACGTCGCCTTCGGCCTCAAACAGCGGGGCGTCGGCCGGGCCGAACGCACCCGGACCGCCCGGGACCTGCTGGCCCGGGTCGGGCTGCGCGGCTTCGGCGACCACTACCCCCGGCAGCTCTCCGGCGGCATGCAGCAGCGGGTCGGGCTGGCCCGGGCGCTGGCGGTCAACCCGTCGGTGCTGCTGATGGACGAGCCGTTCTCCGCGATCGACGCGCAGACCCGGTTGCTGCTCCAGACCGACCTGCTGCGGATCTGGGACGAGACGGCGATGTCCGTGCTCTTCGTGACCCACGCGATGGACGAGGCGGTCTTCCTCTCCGACCGGGTGGTCGTCATGCGTCCCCGGCCCGGCACCGTGCACGAGGTGATCGACATCGACCTGCCCCGGCCACGGACCGAGCGGACCCGGCAGGACCCCCGCTTCGTCGAGTTGACCGGGCAGGTCTGGGACCGGCTCCGGGGCATGATCGTCGCCGACGGGCCGGAGTCCGACGCGACGGCGGACGACCCGACGCCGGCCGCGTCCGGTCAGTCGGCCGGGGCCACCGCGTGACCGGCCGGAGCGTGGTCCGGACGGTGACCCGGCCCGCGCCGTTCCTGCTGTCACTGGTGCTGCTCGCCGGGGTGTGGGAGGTCGCCGGGCGGACCGCCGACCTGATCACCCTGCCGCCGCTGAGCGACGTGCTGCGCCAGTTCGGCGTCATGCTGGCCAGCGGGGAACTGGTGGACCCGCTGGCCGACAGCCTCCGCTCACTCGGCATCGGGCTGGCCATCTCCATCGTCGCGGGCACCGCGATCGGGGTGGCGATGGGGCTCTCCCCGGCGGTCGACGCGGCGTTGGACATCTACGTCAAGGCCGGGCTCGCCGCGCCGATCATCGCCTTCGTCCCGCTGTTCCTGCTGGTCTTCGGCATCGGCAGCACCACCCGGATCGCCACCGTGGTCGCCTTCTCCATCTGGGTGGTCATCGTCAACACCGCCACCGGCATCCGGCGCAGCGACCCGGCGCTGCTGGAGATGGCCCGCTCCTTCGGCGCCTCCCGCTCGGCCCAGCTACGCGAGATCCGGTTGGTGGAGGCGTCGCCGTACCTGCTGGAGGGGTTGCGGCTGGGGGTCGCCCGGGGCGTCAAGGGGCTGATCAACGGTGAGGTGCTGATCGCCATCGTCGGGCTCGGTGGGCTGGTCAAGCGGTACGGCACCGTGTTCAGCATGGACAAGCTGTACGCGGTGATCCTCTTCATCGTGCTCCTCGCCCTGGTCTCCGTCGCGCTGGTGGGATTGGTGGGCCGGTTACTCTTCCGCCATCGTCCGCAGGGGACGTGACCTCACCGGCGACACCGCCGGAGGCGGACGGACGCAGCACACTGGCACAGACGGATCGGCACCAGGACAGGAGAACGGCCGACATGGAACGAGGGTTTCGCCTGACGCCCCAGGGCGGTGCGCGACAGCGCACGATGGCGGAGACGGCCGCGGCCGAACTGCACAGAATGATCATGTCGGGTGAACTGCCCGCCGGCACCCACCTGCGGCTGGCGGACCTGACCGCGGCGCTGGACATGAGCGCCATGCCGGTGCGCGAGGGGCTGCGCCGGCTGGAGGCCCTCGGCCTGGTCGAGATCATTCCGCACAAGGGCGCCTGGGTCCGCGACGTGTCGCTGGACGACCTGCTCGACACCCACCAGACCCGGCTGGCCCTGGAGACGCTCGCCATCCGGTCGGCGGCCGAGCGGTTCACCGCCCAGGACGCCGAGGCCGCCCGCCATGCCCTGCACGAGCACGCCAAGCTGGCCGGCGCGGACGACCCGATCCCGGCCCGGCAGGCGCACACCGCGTTCCACTTCACCCTCTACCGTGCCGGCGGCTCCCGCTGGCTGCCCCGGGCCATCGAGCCGGTCTGGGAGAACAGCGAGCGGTACCGCTTCGCCACCCGCCCCACCCCCGACGGGCTGGCCCACATCCAGGCCGAACACCAGGCCATCCTGGACGCCTGCGTGGCCGGCGACCCGGAGGCGGCGGTGACGGCGCTGACCCGGCACCTGGAGAACGCCATGCGGCGCATCCAGGAGTCCATGCCGGCCCGGCTGGCCGGCGTCGCGGAGCCGGCGTGAGCGCCGAGGCGGCTGCCCCGGCCGATCCGAAGCGGGTCGACCCGGACTGGCTCGGCACACTGGTCGGCGGGATCTTCGCCGCCGCCGGTGTCCCCGGCCCGGCCGCCGCCACCGTCGCCGGGTCGCTGGTCGACGCCGACCGGCGCGGGGTCCCGTCGCACGGCACCATGCTGGTACCGATGTACGTCGACCGGCTGCGCCGGGGCTCGGTGAGCACCGCCACCCGTGCCGAGCCGGTGGTCGACCTCGGCGCGATCGCCGTCCTCGACGCCGGGCACGCGCTCGGCGTCTTCACCGCCGACCAGGCCATGGACCTGGCCGTGGCCAAGGCACGGCAGTTCGGCCTCGGCGCGGTGAGCGTCCGGCGGGCCTTCCACTTCGGTGCGGCCGGCCGGTACGTCCGCGCCGCCGCCCGGTCCGGCCTGGTGGGGGTGGCCATGTCCAACACCCGCCCGCTCATGCCGGCGCCCGGAGGCGGACACCCGGTGGTCGGCAACAACCCGCTGGCCGTCGGCCTGCCGACGGGCCCCGAGGACGAGCCGGTGGTGCTGGACATCGCCCTGTCCGAGGTGGCCCTCGGCCGGATCCGGCTGGCCGAGGCCGCCGGTGGGCCCATCCCCCCGGGCTGGGCCACCGACGCCCTCGGCCGGGACACCACCGATCCGGCGGCGGCCCTGGCCGGTATGCTGCTGCCCACCGGCGGGCACAAGGGTTTCGGCCTGGCCCTGGTGGTCGACGCGCTGACCGGGGTGCTCTCCGGCGGTGGCTACGGCCAGCAGGTACGCGGCCTGTACGCCGACACCGCCGTCCCCAACAACTGCGCGCACTTCTTCCTGGCCCTGGACCCGGCCGCGTTCGGCGGTCCGGAGGAGTTCACCACCCGCCTCGCCGACCTGGGCCGGGAGGTCACCGCCGGGCCGTACGCGCCCGGCGTGGACCGGGTGAGCCTGCCCGGACAGCGCTCCACGCGACGCCTGCGCGACTCCGCGCGGCAGGGCGTGGCCCTGGACCGTTCGCTGCTCGACACCCTGACCACCCTCGCCGGCGACCTGGGCGTGCCCGTCCCGGCCCCGTACCCCGCTCCGGCGCAACCCGAAGGAGTCCACTGATGTCCGCAGACCGCCCCGCCGTCGACAACCTGTCCGCCCCGGCGGCGGAGGCGCACCTGAGCGCCGAGCCGGTGACGACGGTGGACGTGCACACCCACCTCGCGCCGCTGCTCGTCGACGCCAAGGTGGACGACCTGGTCACCACCGCCGAGGACGGACGCCACGTGGTGGCCGGGCACCCGGTCGGGCCGCTCACCCTGCACCGGCCGCAGGCGTTGCTGGCGTACCTGGACGCGGCCGGGCTGGACGCCGCGGTGGTGACCGTCCCGCCGCCGTACCACGGGCAGCACCTGGCCGGCGGGGACAGCGCGCGGTGGGCGGTGGCGGTCAACGACGGGCTGCTCGCCCGGGTCGCCGACCAGCCCCGGCTGCGGCCCCTGGCGTACCTGCCGCTGCACGAGCCCGCGGTGGCGCTGGCCGAGTACCGGCGGGTGCGGACCGACGCGCGCTGGTGGGGGGTGACCGCCGGAGCCGGCGGCCGGATCCCGTCGCTGGCCGATCCCGCCTTCGCGCCGCTGTTCGAGGCCCTGCACGCCGACCGGCGGGCGCTGCTGCTGCACCCGTCCGCCTCCCCGGACGCCCGGCTCGACGAGTTCTACCTCGGCAACCTGCTCGGCAACCCGGTGGAGACGGCGGTCGCCGTGGCGCAACTCGTCCTCGGCGACGTGGTGGCCCGGTACCCGGGGCTGCGCCTGGTCCTGGTGCACGGCGGCGGCGTCGTCCCGGCGGTGCTCGGCCGGTGGGAGCGGGGCGTGGCCACGGACCGTCCCGGTCTCGTGCCGTTGTCGCTCGCCCCGGCCGACGCGGTGCGCCGGATGTGGACCGACTGCCTGACCCACCAGCCGTCGATGACCGCCGTCACCGCCGACGTCTTCGGCCCGGACCGGCTGCTGCTCGGCAGCGACTGGCCGTTCCCGATGGGCACCGACGACCCGGCGGAGTTCCTCGGCGGCCGGGACGACCCCCGGGCCCGCCGGGCGGCCACGGTCAACGCCGTCGACGCCTTCGGCAGCCGCCCCGGCCTGCCCGCCGACCACTGACCCACCCCGGCGCAGATCCGGGCCACCCTCGCCGGGCCCACCCGGCCCCCGCCACGCCACCCGGCCCCCGCCACGCCACCCGGCCCCCGCCATGCCTCTCGGCCCGCCGGCCCGCCTGCTGTCGCCCACGGCCTGTCGGCCCGTCTGCGCTCGCCGGTGGCCTGCCCGGTCACCGCCGGCCGGGTGGGCCGTCGCTCAGGCTCCGCCGCCGGCCGTCGGCTCCCCGGGCGGCGGGAGGAAGGCCAGCGCCACGGTCAGGTCGAGGATGGTCCCCGGGTCGTCCAGCCGGTCGCCGTACAGCTCGCGGAGCTGCCCCATCCGGTACCGGACGGTCTGCGGGTGGACGAACAGGGCCGCCGCCACGTGCTCCCGGCGGCCCTGGTGCAGCACCCAGCAGCGCAGCGTCTCGGCGAGCCGGTGCGCGGTGGCCGGCGGCAGCGCCGCCAGCGGCGCGAGCACCTGGGCCCGCAGGTCGGCCAGCCCCTCGGGGTCGGTGCCGAGCAGCAGCCCGGTGAGGTGCCGTTCGGTGTCGACGGGCTCCTCGTCGCCGGGCCGGCCGAGGCCGAGCCGGTGGGCCCGGACCGCCCGCTGGTAGGAGGAGGCGGCCCGGTGCCAGGGGCGGGCCGGCCCGACCACGGCCCGCAGCCCGCGCAGCATCCGCAGCAGGTGCGCCCGGCGGGCGGCGTGCATGTCCGGGACGAGCAGCACGGCCAGTTCCTCGGCCGCCGCCACGCCCGGCAGGTCCTCGGCGCTGTCCAGGGCGTGCGGCTCCAGACGGGCCAGCGCCGGCCGTACGCCGCTGCGTGGCAGCACCACGACGGTCAGGGTCTGCGGCAGCGGCCAGTCGGCCCGCTCGGCCCGTCCGCGCAGCTCCTCCTCGGCCTCGCCGGCCAGCAGGAGCTGGGTGAGGCGTTCCAGGTTGCGCCGCCGGGCCCGGCCCTCGCTGGCCAACTCGTCGGCGTGCCCGGCCACGCTGGCGGCGGAGAGCTCGTCGATGTAGGCGAACAGCAGCTCGGCGAACTCGGCGACGGTGGCCGCCGGCAGCCCGCCCCGGACGGTGGTGGTGGACATCTCCCGCCACGCCACCCGCGCGCCGACCCGGTACGCGGCCAGCAGTGCGTCCATGCTCCGCCCCGCGCGCGCCTCCCCGCTGCCCAGCGCGTACGCCGCCTCCAGGGCCGGGGTGAGAGGGGTGCTGGGATCGCCGTCCTGGGACCGCCCCATCAGGTTGAGGAACGTCCCGAGGGCGATCTGCACCGCGTTCTCGATCTTCTCCCGCATCTGGCCGGTCAGGGTGCCGGAGTAACTCGGCACCTCGGCGGTGATCGCGGTGACCGTGCGTTCGGCGAGCAGGGGCAGCCGGTCCCGCAGCATCCGCGCCGCCTGCTCGTCGAGACCGAGCCGGGCGGGCGGATCCGGCTCCGGAAATCGAACCGACACCGGTTTCACCCCCGATGATTGTGCCTGGCGAACAAGATTGACCGAGGTGTTCACACCTCCCGGTCAAGATTTTATCCGCCAGCGCGGTCACTCTGGTCACATGACCTCGACGGTGACCCGCCCGTCCCGCACGGCCGCGCTGCGGGACCGGCTGCTCCGGCTCGCCGGGGCGGTGACCACGCCCCTGCTGCCGGAGGACTACCTCGACCTGATCGACCCGCTGCGCTCGGGCGCGGCGCTGCGCGGCCGGATCCTCGCCGTGACCCCGCAGACCCGCGACGCGGCCACCCTGACCATCCGTCCCGGGCGCGGCTGGCGGGGTCACACCCCGGGGCAGTACGTCCGGCTCGGTGTCGACGTCGACGGCGTCCGCCAGTGGCGGGCGTACTCGGTGACCTCGGTGCCGGGCCGCGACCAGCCGATCACGGTCACCGTGAAGGCCATCCCGGACGGGGTGGTCAGCACCCACCTGGTCCGCCGGATCCGCCCCGGCACCGTCGTCCAGCTCGACCAGGCCCAGGGCGACTTCGTCCTGCCCCGGCCCGTCCCGCGCCGGATCCTCTTCGTCACCGCCGGCAGCGGCATCACGCCGGTGATGGCGATGCTGCGCGCCGGGGCGCACCGCGACGCCGACGTGGTGCTGGTCCACTCGGCCCCCACCGCCGCCGATGTGATCTTCGGTGCCGAGCTGCGCGACCTCGCCGCCCAGGGGGCGTTCCGGCTGGTCGAACGGCACACCGACGCCGCCGGCCCGCTCACCGCCGACCAGCTCGCCGCCCTGGTCCCCGACCACCTCGACCGGCGGACCTGGGCCTGCGGCCCGCTCGGTCTGCTGGACGCCGTCGAGGCGCACTGGGCGGCCCACGACCGCGCCGACCTGCTGCACACCGAGCGGTTCCGCCCGACGGTCGTCGCCCCCGGCGAGGGCGGCGAGGTCACCCTCACCCGGACGGCGGTGACGGTGCCGGCCGACGGGGCGACCCCGATCCTCGACGCCGCCGAGGCGGCCGGCGTGCTGATGCCCTCGGGCTGCCGGATGGGCATCTGCTACGGCTGCGTCCTGCCGCTGCGCCAGGGCGCGGTCCGCGACCTGCGCACCGGGGCGGTCACCACGGCGGCCCCCGGCGACGGCGTCCTCATCCAGACCTGCGTGTCGGCCGCGGCCGGCGCCTGCGACATCGAGCACTGACAGGGAGTTGGCGGACGTGACCGCGATGCAGAACAAGTCCCACAACCCGACCGCCCACCTCACCCCGGCCGACATCGAGCAACTGGGCAAGGAGCTCGACGCGATCCGGGACCGGGTCGTCGCCAGCCGGGGCGAGCGCGACGCCGCGTACATCCGCCGGGTCATCGCCACCCAGCGCAAACTGGAGCTGGGCAGCCGGGCGGTGCTGCTCTTCTCGCTCTTCCCGCCGGCCTGGGTGGTCGGCACCGCCGGCCTGGCGGTGGCCAAGATCCTGGAGAACATGGAGATCGGACACAACGTCCTGCACGGCCAGTGGGACTGGATGCGTGACCCGAAGATCCACTCCACCACCTGGGAGTGGGACAGCGTCTCCCCGGCCGACCAGTGGAAGCACTCGCACAACGAGCTGCACCACACGTACACCAACGTGATCGGCAAGGACAACGACCTCGGGTACGGCATCATGCGGGTCGACGAGGACCAGCGGTGGCACCCGATGCACCTCGGGCAGCCGCTGTGGAACTTCGTCAACGCCTGCTTCTTCGAGTACGGCATCGCCGCGTACGACCTCGAACTGGGCCGCAACCTGAAGAAGGGCCGGCACCGCAACCCGGAGTTCCGGGCCCGGGCCCGCGCCGTGGGCCGCAAGATCCGCCGGCAGGTGCTCAAGGACTACGTGCTGCACCCGCTGCTCTCCGGGCCCTCCTTCCTGTCCACCCTGGCCGCCACCTTCACCGCGAACCTGGTCCGCAACCTGTGGACCCACTCGGTGATCATGTGCGGGCACTTCCCGTCCGGCGTGGAGACCTTCGCCAGGAACTCCATCGAGGGCGAGACCCGGGGCGAGTGGTACCTGCGGCAGATGCTCGGCTCGGCCAACATCAGCGGCAGCCGGCTGATGCACGTCATGACCGGGAACCTGTCCTTCCAGATCGAGCACCACCTCTTCCCCGACCTGCCCAGCAACCGGTACCAGGAGATCGCCCCGGAGGTCCGGGCGCTGTTCGCCAGGTACGGCCTGACGTACACCACGGGGAGCCTGCCGAAGCAGGTCGCCTCCGCCTGGTGGAAGGTCATCCGGCTCTCGCTGCCCAACCGGCGGGCCACCCCGGCCGTGGAGCAGAGCCCGGCCCCGGCGCTGACCGCCGGCTGAGCCGCCGGTGACGGAGGGCGCGGCGGCGGGCCGTCAACGGCTGGGCCGTCAGCGGCGGACCGTCCGGCGGCCCCTGACGAAGGCCAGCACGACCAGCACCAGGAAGGCGACCGCCCCGATCAGGATCAGCCAGCGGGCCGCCTCCAGCAGCAGCCCGAGCAGGACGAGCGCCACCGCGACGACACCGATGACCAGCAGCATGGCCCGCATGTTCCCTCCCGGGATCGCCGGTCCCGCCGCGTCCACCACGGGCGGGGCCGGTCGCGTTCCCGCTGCGGGCGGCACCATGCCTGCTCAGCGGCGGGCGACGTAGACGGTGTTGGCCGACTCCCCACCGGTGAGCGGATTGGGGAACCGGACGACCCGTGCCTGCCAGGTCGCGAACACCTCGGCCAGGGCGTCGCCGAACTCCTCGTCCGGCGGGTCGTCCGACCAGAGGGCGAAGACCCCGTCCGGGTGCAGGTGCGCGGCGAGCCGCCGCAGCCCGGCCGGGGTGTAGCAGCGGGCGTGGTCGGGGTGCAGCACGTGCCGGGGCGAGTGGTCCACGTCCAGCAGCACCGCGTGGAAGCGCCGACCCGGCGCGTCCGGGTCGAAACCGGCGTCGGACTCGGCGGCGGCGAAGAAGTCCGCCCGCACGAACCGGGTCCGCGGGTCGGTGGCCAGCCCGGCGGCGAACGGGAGCAGCCCCCGCCGGTGCCACTCGATCACGTCCTCGATCGCCTCCACCACCACCATCGACCCGACCCGTGGCTCGGCCAGCACGGTGCGGGCGGTGAAGCCGAGGCCGAGGCCACCGACCACGACGTCGAGACCGGCGCCGGTCAGCTCCGCCAGGCCCAGCCGGGCCAGCTCGATCTCGGCGACCGGGAAGAGACTCGACATCAGGAACGCGTCGTCGAGCTTGACCTCGTACACGTCCGTGTCCAGCGAGGGGTCCCGGCGTCGGCGCAGACTGATCTCGCCGATCGGGGTCTGACGCCAGGCCAGCTCCTGAAACCGTGCGCCCACTGGTCCTCATTCCGTCGTGGCGGCCCGTGCCGGGGCACGTTACCGGCCCGCCGACCGGGCTGTGCGACCCGACGCGCCGGCCGGCGGCGACCGCCCGGGTACGGCCGTCCGGGGCACCCGACGTGACGACGGAGGGTCAACGGGGTGTCGACGCGCCGTCTATCCTGTGCGCCGACCGACTCCGGCGGAAAGGGCTCCGATGCCGTCGCGGCAGGACCAGCTCCACTCGTACCAGTTCACCGTCCAGCGGGCGGTCGCCGCCCTGGTCATGCGGGACACCGACCCGGCGCAGTCGCCGTTTCGGCGGCTGGCCGGCGCGGCGCTGGCCAGCGTCCTGGTCGCGGTGATCGGGCTGGGCGGCTTCGCGCTCTACGGGTTGTTCGCCGGTGGCGGCAGCACCTGGCGCGACGCCGGGGCGGTGATCGTGGAGCGGGAGTCGGGCGCCCGGTTCGTCTACCGCGAGCAGAAGCTGCACCCGGTGCTGAACTACGCCTCCGCGCTGCTGATCATCGGCGCGGAGCGGCCCAAGACGGTGCTGGTCTCCCGACGGTCGATCGAGGGGGTGCCGCGCGGCCTGCCGCTCGGCATCGCCGACGCCCCCGACTCGCTGCCCGCCCCCGGCCGGCTCTCCACCGCTGCCTGGACGGTCTGCTCGGTCGCCCCGCCGGCCGGCGAGCGGGCCACCCCCCGCTCCGCGCTGCTGATCGGGGCGGACCCGGCCGGCGGTCGGGCGCTCGGCGAGGCCGGGCTGCTGCTGCGGCACCCCGACGGGGGCCTGCACCTGCTCTGGCAGAACCGCCGCCACCTGCTGCGCGACACCGACCAGGTGCTGGCCGCGCTGGCCGCCACCCGGGCCCGCGCGGTCCCGGTCGCCCCGGCGCTGCTGAACACCATCCCGGCCGGGGCCGACCTGGCCCCCCTGTCGTTGCCCGGTCACGGCGAGCCGTCCGAGCGGGTGGCCGGGGCCACCGTGGGCGACGTGTTCCTGGTCCGCAACTCCGGCGGCGGCGCGCAGTACGCGGTGGTCGGCCGGACGGGCCTGGCCGGGATCACCGAGTTGCAGGCCAGCCTGCTGCTCGCCCGGACCGGGCAGGGCGAGCCGGAGCAGGTCAGCCTCGGCCGGTTCGCCGCCCTGCCGAAGCTGCCCGACCTGACCCCGACCGGGCCGGCGGCGCCGCCCACCGTCCCGCCCCGCCTGGCCACCGTCGAGGACGGCGGACTCTGCGCCCGGGTGGGCGACGACAGCGGCGTGCGCGACGTCCGCACCGGCGTCCCGCTGCCCGATCTCGGTGCCGCCCCGCGGACCGGCGCGGGCCGGGGCGTGCTGGCCGACCACGTCCTGGTCGAGCCCGGCCGGGGCGCGGTCGTGGAGTCCGTGGCCGTCGCCGGCGCCACCGGCGGAACCGTCTCCGTGGTGACCGACCTGGGTCGCCGGTACGCGCTGGGCGGCGCCGAGGTGCTCGGCACGCTCGGCTACCGCGACGTGCGGCCGGTGCGGCTGCCCGCCGGCCTGGTCAGTCTGGTGCCCGCCGGCAGCGCTCTCGATCCGGCCGCCGCCCGCGCCGTCGCCGCCCCCTCCGGGGACCGGTAGGCCGGCGGCGGCTCAGGAGGTGGGGGAGGGGCCGTCGGCCGGGCGGCGCAGGACGGTCACGGCGAAGTCGGCGTCGTCGCGCCAGGGGCGCAGGTCCCAGGTGGCGAAGCGGTGTTCCCGCCGCAGCCCGGCGGCGACCGCGTCGGCGTCGAAGTCACCGAGCGGGTACCCCCGGCCGGTGCCGAACCCGACCACCATGACGCCGTCGGGGCGCAGGTGGGCGGCGACCCGGGCCAGGACGGCGCGTTCGGTGCCCGGGGCGACGAAGGCCATCACGTTGCCGGCCAGCACGGCGGCGTCGAACGGCTCCGCCTCGCCGGCCTCCGCCAGCGCCAACCCGGCCAGGTCGGCGACCAGCCAGCGGGGCCCCGAATGGTCGGTGCGGGCGGCGTCGACCAGCAGCGGGTCGGCGTCCACCCCGACCACGGTGTGTCCCCGGGCGGCCAGGGCGGCACCCACCCGACCGGTACCGCAGCCGGCGTCGAGGATCCGCGACCCCGGCGCCACCAGGGCGTCCAGCAGCCGTGCCTCCCCGGCCAGGTCCGCGCCCTCCGCCGCCAGCCGCCGGAACCGGTCGACGTACCAGCGGGAGTGGCCTTCGGCGGTCTCGGTCACCCAGCGGGTCGGCTTGCTCATCCCGCCACGGTAGCCGGCTCCGCCGGATGTGCTGTCGCCCCTGCCCAGACGTGCCGCCGCCCCCGGCCCGAGGCTCAGCCGGCGGCTCGGGGCCCCGTCCCCGGCGCGCGGCTCAGTCTGCGCCCGTCCAGCGCAGGCCCGGCAGGAGGCGACGGGCGCGCAGCTCGGCCAGGCCCGGCGCGGTGGCGTCCCGGTCCGACAGCCGGGGGTCGGTGGTCGGCCAGCGGATGCCGAGCAGCGGGTCGAAGGGGTGCACCGCCCGCTCCCGCTCCGGGTCGTACGTGCTCGAACAGAGGTACACCACGGTCGCCTCCGGGCTCAGTGTGCAGAACCCGTGCCCGAGCCCCTCGGCCAGGTACAGCGCGGCCCGCTCGACGTCGTCCAGCGGTACCGCCTCCCAGCGACCGAACGTGGGCGAGCCGACCCGCAGGTCGACGACCACGTCGACGACCTCCCCGCTGACGCAGGTGATGTACTTCGCCTGCCCCGGCGGGACGTCGGAGAAGTGGATGCCCCGGACGACACCCCGCCGGGACACCGACACGTTCGCCTGGGCCAGATCCAGCGGGTGACCGACCACCTCGGCGAACCGGTCGTGGCGGTACCACTCGGCGAACACGCCCCGCCCGTCGGCGTGCTGGCGCGGCACCACCTTCCAGGCACCCTCGATGCCCAGCGGCTCCAGCCTCACCGGCGCGTACCGGTCGGCCGGCGGTCCCCGTCGCCTCGCACGGGCCCGATGCTAGGGGCCCCGCCGGGGTCGGGCAACCGTGGTCCTGTCCGGGTCGGGCCACCGTGACGGCACGCGGGCGGGCGACCCGTGCCCGGGGCGGCACCAACCGTGGCACCGGGCGGGATGGCCCTTCCCGGGACGGAGATCCGGCTATCGTGGCCTGGACGGGCCTCTGGTGCTTGCGGGATGTGACTCATGGTCGACGTGGTTGTCACCCGGCTGCGGGCCCTGGCGGCCGACACCCTCGACGGCAACTGGGAAGACGACCACACCGTGCCGTCGCGCACCCTCTACCCGCACCAGTGGAGCTGGGACTCGGCCTTCGTCGCGGTCGGCTGGGCGCACCTGCGGCCCGACCGGGCCTGGCGGGAGTTGCGGACACTGTTCGCCGCCCAGTGGGCCGACGGGCGGGTGCCGCACATCGTGTTCAACCCCGCGCGGCGCGGCGGCGCGTACTTCCCGGGGCCGGACTTCTGGGACTCGGCGCGGGCCGACGGTGCGCCGGCCGTGGCCACCTCCGGCCTGCTCCAGCCGCCGGTGCACGCCCTGGCCGCCTGGCTGGCCCACCGGCGGGCCCCGACCGCGCAGGCCCGGTCCGCGCTGCGCTGGCTCTACCCCCGCCTGGTGGCCCAGCAGCGGTACCTGGCCGGTCGGCGCGACGTCGGCGGCGCGGGGCTGGCCTGCATCGTGCACCCCTGGGAGTCCGGGTTGGACAACAGCCCGGCGTGGGACCCGCCGTTGGCGGCGGTGCCCGCCGACACCGCCGTGCTGCGGGCGTACCGCCGGCGCGACACCGACCACGCCGACGTCACGCACCGCCCGACGGACCTCGACTACGCCCGGTACGTCGCGCTCGCCGAGTCGTACCGGGCCCACGGGTACCGGGACGACGGGCTGTCGCAGCGGCATCCGTTCCTGGTGGAGTGCCCGCTGGTCAACGCGGCGGCGGGCGCGGCCGAACACGCGCTGGCCGGGATCGCCGCCGTGGTCGGGGCCGACCCCGCGCCGCACCGCGACCGGGCCGCCCGGATCACCGCCGCCGTCGTCGACCGGCTGTACGACCCGACCAGCGGCACCTTCCACCCGCGCGACGTGCGCACCGGCGCGCTGCTCCCGGCGCGGACCGTGCTCGGCCTGCTCCCGCTCATCCTGCCCGACCTGCCGCGCCGGCAGGTCGACGCGATCGTCGCCGAGGCCCGGTCCGCCCGGTTCGGCCTGGCCGCCCGGATGGAGCGCCCGTTGCCCAGCCACGACCGCACCGCCCCGGACTTCGAGCCGGTGCGCTACTGGCGTGGCCCGAGCTGGATCAACATCGGCTGGCTGCTCTGGCGGGGGCTGCGCGGGCACGGCCACCCGGAGCTGGCCGCCGGCCTGGCCGCGTCGATGATCCGGCTGGTGGCGAGCGCCGGCGCGCACGAGTACTTCCATCCGGACACCGGCGCCGGGCTCGGCTCACCCCGCTTCGCCTGGACCGCCGCGCTGCTGCTGGACGTGCTCGCCACGACCGACCCCGGCCCCGCCGTCCCGCGGTGACCGGGACGACGGCCGGCCCGTCCCGCGACGGCGGTACGGGGTGACATGCTGAGCCGGACCGGGCCGGTGATGCGGAGCGAGGACGAACAAATGACGGTGACGGTACGCCCGATGCGGGCCCGGGACGCCGAGCGGGTGCTCGCGATCTACCAGCTCGGCCTGGACGGCGGCGACGCCAGCTTCGAGACGTCGGCCCCGAGCTGGGCGGAGTTCGACGCGACGCGGTTGCCGGCGCACCGCTTCGTCGCCGTCGACGACACCGGTACCGTCCTCGGCTGGATCGCGGTGACGCCGACCTCCCGCCGGCCGGTGTACGCCGGGGTGGTCGAGCACTCCGTCTACGTCGACCCCGCCGCGCGGGGCCGGGGCGTGGCCCGTGCCCTGCTCGACGCGCTCATCGCCGACACCGAGGCGGCCGGGATCTGGACCGTGCAGTCCGGGGTCTTCCCGGAGAACACCGCCAGCCTCGGCCTGCACGACCGGCTCGGGTTCCGGGTGGTGGGCGTGCGGGAGCGGGTGGGCCGGCGCGACGGGCGGTGGCGCGACGTGGTGCTGCTGGAGCGGCGCAGCCCCGTCGTCACCTGACCCCGCCGCCGGTTCCCCGCCGGCCCAGACGGGCGGGCAACGGCTAGGCTGCGGGCCGTGGCAGGTCTGTTGAGGAACGTGGCGACGACGATCAGCCGGATGGCCCGGGGCCGGGCCGTGCCGGCGCAGCGCGGCGGGCCGACCCCCGCCCAGGTGGCCCGGCGTCGTCAGGTCGCCGCCCTGCAACGCCGGGAGCTGACATACGCGCCGGAGCTGGACGGGCAGGCGGACCCGGGCGAGGTGGTCTGGACCTGGGTGCCGTACGAGGACGATCCCCGGCAGGGCAAGGACCGTCCGGTGCTGGTGGTCGGGCGGCAGAGCCGGACCCTGTTCGGGCTGATGCTGTCCAGCCAGAGCGACCGGGCCGGCCAGCGGCACTGGCTGGCGCTCGGCCCGGGGGAGTGGGACCGGGACAACCGCCCGAGCTGGGTACGCCTCGACCGGGTGCTCACCATGCGCGAGGACGGCATCCGCCGGGAGGGCGCGGTGCTCGACCGGGCCCGGTTCGACCGGGTGGGCGCGGCCCTGCGCTCCGGGTACGGCTGGCACTGACGACCACCGGCCCCCGGAACCGGCCGCCCCGCTCGCGTCGCCGGCCCGGCGATGCCGGTCGCCCCGGCGGCGCGACCGGCTCCCCGACGACCCCGGGGCCGGGTCCGGCCCGCCCGGCGGTCAGTAGTCGGCGACGAGTTGCCGGGCCGAGCGGGTGCCGCTGAGGCTCTTGGCCCGGTACATCTCCTCGTCGGCGCGGCAGAGCGCGTCGGAGAGCTGCGCCGGGCAGGTCACCGGTGCCAGCCCGACCGACGCGGTGACCTGGAGGGTGAGGGTGCCGAGCTGGATCGGCGCGGCCATCATCTCGCACAGCCGCCGGGTGGCGTGGTCGATCCACCGGCGGTCCATGGTGGGGCTGGCCAGGAGCCCGGCGAACTCGTCGCCGCCGAGTCGGGCGACCAGGTTCTCCCCGGCGAAGGTGGCCAGCCGTTCGGCGACGTTGATCAGCACGTGGTCACCGGCGGCGTGCCCGTACCGGTCGTTGATCTGCTTGAAGTCGTCGAGGTCGAGGACGACGGCGAGCAGGGGCTTGCCGGCGGCGTCGGTGAGCAGGGTGGCGGCCAGCCGGTAGAACGCGCGCCGGTTGGGCAGCCCGGTGAGCGGGTCGTGGCTGGCGGCGTGCCGCTCGGCGGCCAGCTCCGCCTGCAGGTGGGCGATCTCCGCCTCGGCCCGCAGTGCCCGGCGACGCAGCTGCCAGGCCGACACGATGGCGCCGACAGCGGAGATGCCGGACGCGACGGTCAACGGATCCGGCACGAGCCCCTCCCATAACCGCAGCTGCGCTCAGCCTGGCGGGTGGCGCCGACGCACCGAGCCAGGCCCTTGTTTTGCCTGATCAGACCCCATCCGGGGGTAACTCAAAGTGAACGGACGTATACCGGTCTGAGTTGTTATCATGCTCGCTGTCCATTGCAGATGCAATAGCAGATGCACGTGCATTTCAAGTCCAGCCGACACCCGTAACGCTCGCCGACTCCGCTCCTCCCCACGGCAACCGGCAGGCTCCTGGAGAGAAAGACGCCTCATGCAGCAACCACCGAACGGCGTTCCCACCAGTCAGCTTCCACCGCTGAGGTGGCAGAAGAGTCGACGCAGCAACCCCAGCGGCAACTGCGTCGAACTCGCCGAGCTGCCGGGGGGAGCCGGCATCGCTCTGCGCAACTCCCGGCACCCGGAGGGTCCGGCGTTGATCTACACGGTCGACGAGATCACCGCGTTCGTGCTGGGTGCCCGGGACGGGGACTTCGACCACCTCATCGACTGACCGCCGCACCGTGGGCGGTACGTGATCGGACCGGCCGGGGGAGTTCACCTCACCGACGGTCCATGGCATGCTTACACGTCGGTCGGGCCGTGGCCCGACCGACGAGTGGCAGGCGGAGGGGCGGCACGTGACGATGGTTCCAGCCGAGGGCGGTCCCGCGACCGGCCCGACCGTCCTGCGGATGCTGCTCGGCGCGCAGTTGCGGCGGCTGCGCGAGGGGTGCGGCGTCACGCGGGAGGGCGCCGGGTGGGAGATCCGCGCCTCCGAATCCAAGATCAGCCGGATGGAGCTGGGTCGGGTCGGCTTCAAGGAGCGCGACGTCTCCGACCTGCTCACCCTGTACGGGGTCAAGGACCCGCACGAGCGGGAGTCGCTGCTGAAGCTGGCCCGGGACGCCAACAACCCGGGCTGGTGGCACCGGTACGGCGACGTCCTGCCCACCTGGTTCCAGTCCTACCTCGGCCTGGAGGCGGCGGCCGCGCTGATCCGCAGCTACGAGGTGCAGTTCGTGCCCGGCCTGTTGCAGACCCGGGACTACGCCCGCGCGGTGGTGAGCCTCGGTCACCGGCGGGCCACCCCGGACGAGCTGGACCGCCGGGTCGACCTGCGGATGCAGCGCCAGCAACTGCTGCACCGCCCGGACCCGCCGCAACTGTGGGCGGTGGTCGACGAGGCGGCGCTGCGCCGGCCCATCGGTGGCCGGGAGGTGATGCGGGGGCAGCTCACCGCGCTGATCGAGGCGACCCGCGCGCCGCACGTCCGGGTCCAGGTCATCCCCTTCGACGCGGGTGGGCACGCCGCCGCCGGTGGCGCCTTCACCATCCTGCGCTTCGGCGACCAGGACCTGCCCGACATCGTCTACATCGAACAGCTCACCAGCGCGATCTACCTCGACAAGCGGGAGGATCTCGACTTCTACGCGGTGGCCATGGAACGGCTCTGCGTGGAGGCGGAGCCGCCGGAGCGTACCCCGCAGATCCTCACCCGGATCATGGACGAGCTGTACCGCTGAGCCGCCCGCCGGGCCGGCCCGCGCCAGGTCATCGCTCGCGGTGACTGGTGGGCGGCGGCACCGAGCGGGCAGACTGAACCCATCATGTCGCCGTTCACCCCCGACCTGCGTCTGCACGGCCGGTACGTGCTGCGCACCCGTATCGGTCTCGGCGGGATGTCCGAGGTGTGGCGGGCCGACGACGAGGTGCTGCACCGCCCCGTCGCGGTGAAGGCCCTGGTGGCGCAGTTCGCCGCCGACCCCCAGCTCCGGGCCACGATCCAGCGCGAGGCCCGCGCCGCCGCCCGGCTCACCCACCCCCACATCACCCAGGTGTACGACTACGGCGAGGCCACCCTCGCCGGCGGTGTCGTGGTGCCGTACCTGGTGATGGAACTGGTCGACGGGGAGAACCTCGCCGAACGGCTCGCCGTCGGGCCGCTGCCCTGGCCGGAGGCGGCCCGGACGACCGGCCAGGTCGCCTCCGCCCTGGCCGCCGCGCACCGGCTCGGCGTGGTGCACCGCGACGTCAAGCCCGGCAACGTGATGCTCACCGAGACCGGCGCCAAGGTGCTCGACTTCGGCATCGCCGCGCTCTCCGGTCCGCACCTGCTCGCCGGCCGCCCCGGCGACCCGCTGATGGGCACCCCCGCGTACACCGCGCCGGAACGGCTGACCCCGGGGCCACCGGACCCGGCCAGCGACGTGTACGCCCTCGGCGTGCTGCTGTACCGGGCGCTCACCGGCCGCCCGCCGCTGCGGGTGCGTACCTTCGCCGAGGCGGCCGAGGCGCACCGGCAGGGGGTGCCCGTACCGCCGCCGGGCGTGCCGGGCCTCCCCGCCGACCTCGCCACCCTCACCCTGGCCTGCCTCGCCGCCGACCCGGCCCGCCGGCCGTCCGCCGCGCGGGTGGCCGCCCGGCTGGGTGCCGGCCGGCCCGTCGACCCGCCGACCACGTCCGTGCCGGTGGTCGGGACGTCGACCGCGCTGCTGCCCGTCGTGTCCGGGCACGACCAGCCACCGACCCTGGTGGACCGGGAGGCCCCGGCCCCCGCCGCGTCGACCGGCGTGCCCCTGCTCACCGCCGCGCCCGGCACGGTGTCCGGCCGGGCCCGCCGGGGCCAGTCGGGACGCGGGCTGGTCGCGGCGGGCGTCGTCGGCGTCCTGGTGCTGCTCGCCGGTGTGATGGGGGTGCTCGCCGCCCGGTCGGGCGGCGAGCAGCCACCGGTCGCCGGAGCGGTCGACCTCGCCGGGCCGTCGGCCGCCCCGACCTCGGCGGCACCGCCGTCGCCGTCGGCGTCCGCGACGCCGAGGAGGCCCGCGCCCGCGCCCGCTACCACCGCGCCCGACCTGCCGGGGACCGCCCGCGCCGTGATCACCGAGTTCCTGGCCGTGCTGGTGCGGGCCCAGATCCAGGGCGACGTCGACGGTCGGACCGCCGAGGACCTGCGCAAGCGGCTCACCCAGGTGGTCGCGAGCAAGCCGAAGGACGTCGACAAGCGCGTCGCCGACCTCACCAAGCGGATCGGCCGGGAGGTGGACCGGGAACGGCTCGGCGAGGACACCGCCGACAAGCTGCGCGACCTGGTGACCGCGTACGGCGAACTGCGCGGCGGCGACGGGGACGACGACGAGGACGAGGAGGACGACGACTAGCTACCGCACCTCGGCCCGGTCCCCGATGCTGACCCGTCCCGCCCGTACCACCTGCGCGTACGCGCCCACGCACGGCTGCGCCGCCAGCTCGGGCAGCGGGGCGACCCGGTTGAGCCGGGCCGGTACCCGTAGCGCCTCGACCGCCCGGGGGAGCGTGCCGTGCGCCAGCGTCGGCACCGCGCACCGGGGCGTACGCGCCAGCACCCGCAGCACCACCTCGGGGCCGAGGTGCACGTCCCGCCCCACCCAGTCGTTCTCGACGAAACCCGTCCCCGACGTCGCCAGCACCAGGTTCGGCCGGTAGCGGCACACCTCGACACCGCCCGGCGTCGCCGCCCCGATCGCGTCCATGGTGGACGTGGTGACCAGGTGCACCGGGGCGAAGTCGAAGAACGTCCCCGCCGCGGCGGCCGTGGCGAGCGGGCTGACGTCCACCGTCACCGGCGCGGCGACCCCGGCGGCGAGAACCTCGTCGGGGCGGGCCCGGTCCAGCACAGCGCCCGGCGGGGCGGTGTCGACCAGCGTGACCGGCTGGTCGAGCAGCCGGGACAGCACGGCGTCGGCGTCGGGGTCGGCGGGACGGAGCCGACGGCCGTCCGGCAGGTCGATCCGGACCGTCTCCGGGGTGCCGCCGCTGGCCCGCAGGGTCAGCAGGCCCCGCCAGCGCCGGGGGTCCTTCGCGCTGGCCACCCGGCCGGTGTCCCGGTGCAGCAGGGCCAGGCAACGGTCGCCGGCCACGCCCGCCGAGGTCAGGCCGGCGGTCTCCAGCGGCTCGCCCAGCATCGACTTCACCGGGTACCGCCACACCTGTGCCAGCCGTCCGACGACGACCGGCCGGTGGACCGGAGTGTGGTGGACCCGGTGGCGACGGCCGCGTCCGGGGACGGACCGGGACGAGCCGTCCGAACCCGGCACAGTGGCGTCGTTCGACACCGGCACAGCCTACTGGCACGGTGACCCCCGGGGCGTCCCCGCTGTCCGCCGCCGTCCGGTTTCCGTCGCGCCGGCCGCCCACCGGCGACACCGGGCCGGACCGCCGGTTGATCCCCTGCCGACCGGATCCCGCCCGGTCCCGCCGCCCGTCCTGGCGCAGCCGCCGGACGTTGCCGCAGGTCACCGTGCAGTCCCGGCGGAATGGTCGCCCGCCGTCGGCCGTTGTGCCCCTCGACGCCCCGGCACCGCCTCCGGTGCCTGCGCGGGCGCTCTCCCTCGTCCAGTGCCTTCCCCGGTGCTGGCGGCTCCGCGTCGCGCGGAGACGTCCACCCTCGAACGGAGCGTGACGATGAATACGATCTTCCGTAACAGCGCCCTGTCCCTGGCCGGTCTGCTGGTCGCCGGTGGCGCCGTCGCCGTCCCGGCGCTCGCCGCCCAGACCACCCCCGCCGAGCGGGCCGCCACGTCGGCGGTGCCGGCCGACCGGCCCGCCCGGGGCGAGCGGGTCCTCGGCATCCAGTACGAGGCGCAGCCGAACTTCTACTACTGCGGCCCGGCCGCCACCCGGATCGCCCTGTCCGCCCAGGGCACGACCATGAGCCAGGACGAGGTGGCGACGAAGCTGGGCACCACCGAGGCCGGCACCGACTCGGCCGTGGAGACCACCCGGGTGCTGAGCGAGGTGACCGGTGAGCGGTACCGGACCACGGAGATCTCCGGGGACCGGGCCGAGCCGGCGCAGGCCGAGCGGTTCCGCGCCGACGTGGTCACCGCGGTCGACGACGGCCGCGCCGTGGTCGCCAACATCAAGGGCAGCGCCGTGGACGTGGACGGCAACCCGTACTCGTACGAGGGCGGGCACTACGTGACCGTCGTCGGCTACCGCGACGGCGGGGACACCGTCAAGATTGCTGATCCGTACGCCCCGAGCGAGCAGTACTGGATGGACGCCACCCGGACGGCCGACTGGATCGCCCAGCGCGGCTACTCGAGCTGACGGTCCACCCGCGCACGACCGGCCGGCGGCCGGGCCCGACCGGGCCTGGCCGCCGGCTTTCGGCTGTCGCCGGGTGGGGTTTTCCGCGTCCGGGCCGTATGGTGTCCCGGTGCGGTTCTGCGGTGCCCCTCCATGGTTCCTCTCAGCGAACACCCATACGGTTGTCACATGATCAGTGGGTGGCAGTTGTTGGCGGCGGACGGCGGGGGTGAGCCGCCGACCGGTGGCATCACCGGGTACGTCGTCGGCCTGATGGAGAAGCTCGGCGGGCCGGGCGCCGGCCTCGCGGTGGCGCTGGAGAACCTCTTCCCGCCGATCCCGAGCGAGATCATCCTGCCGCTGGCCGGTTTCACAGCGAGCCAGGGCCGGATGAGTCTGTTCGGCGCGATCGCCTGGACGACCCTGGGCGCGGTGGTGGGTGCGGTCGCCCTGTACTACATCGGTGCCGCGCTCGGCCGGGACCGGATGCGGGCGATCGCCGAGAAGCTGCCCCTGATCAAGCTCTCCGACGTGGACCGCACCGAGGCGTGGTTCATCAAGCACGGCAAGAAGGCCGTCTTCTTCGGTCGGATGATCCCCATCTTCCGGAGCCTCATCTCCATCCCGGCCGGGGTGGAACGGATGCCGATCGGGACGTTCCTCGTCTACACCACGGCGGGCAGCCTGATCTGGAACACGATCTTCGTGCTCGCCGGCTACTTCCTCGGCGAGAACTGGCACATCGTGGAGACGTACGCCGGCTTCTTCCAGAAGGTGGTCATCGTCGTCTGCGCGGTCGCCGCCGTGTGGTTCGTGGTGGCCCGCATCCGACGCGCCCGGCGCGGCGACGACGACCCGGCGGTGGACGCCGGCGTCGAACCCGCCGGACCCGGCTTCTTCGCGGCCTTCGGGTCCGAGGCCGCGCCGCCGGCCGAGCCGGGCCGCGCCGCCGGCCCGCCGCCCACCGGCACGGTGTACCGCAGCAACTGGGCGGCCTCCGGTGACGACCCGCCGGGCGGCACCTGGCCCCCGCGCTGACCGCCCGACCCTGACCTGTCCCGGTCCCCACCGCCCGCCGCAGCGGCGGGGACCGGACCGAGCGTCGTCGCCACCCGGTCCCCGGTACCTGATCAGCCCGACTGCGTGCCGTGCGTCGGGTGTCCGGTTTGTCGGTGTGGTCGGGGGCACTCGTCGGTTGGAATGGCTGGTGGGGTGGGGTCGTTATACCTGGCGTACGACCGAGCAGGGCGCCCTCTCGCCTGGCGAGGTGGGGGCCGGGTCGCCGGAATGATGGTGGCCGGCCGGTCGTTGTACATGGTTCCGGCGTGGTGAGCCGCCCCCGCGAGTTCCCGCGCCGTTCTCTTTCTTTTCTTTTCCCCCGGTGGGCGCCTGACGGTGCTCGTGCACCCGTGTGTGGGTGTCGATCCCCCGAATGGAGCTGTCATGAACTCGATTATTCGTAAGAGTGTGCTGGGTGTTGCTGGTCTGGCTTTTGCTGGTGGTCTGGTCGGTGGTCCGGTGGCGGCGGTGCAGGCGGCCCCGGTGACCGGTCCGGTGTCGGCGGTCGTGGTGCAGGAGAGTGGCGCTGACATGGGCAAGCTGTTGCCGCGTGGTGAGCCGGCGGGTCAGTCGCGGATCGGTCTGAACGAGGAGCAGGTGGCGAACACGAAGGCGATCATCGCGGCGACGAAGAAGGCCGGGATGGACGAGCGGGCTGCGGTGGTGGCGATCGCTACGGCGTTGCAGGAGTCGAAGTTGGAGAACCTGGGTCATCTGGGTGACCGTAACGACCACGACTCGCAGGGTCTGTTCCAGCAGCGTCCGTCCAGTGGTTGGGGGACGGTGGAGCAGATCACCGACCCGGAGTACTCGACCCTGGCGTTCCTGAAGGGTCTGAAGCAGGTCGACGGCTGGGAGGAGATGCCGTTGACGAAGGCCGCGCAGACGGTGCAGGTGTCGGCCTTCCCGAACCACTACGCGCAGTGGGAGAAGCAGGCCGCCGACCTGGTCGCCGAGCACTGGAAGAGCTGACGTGATGGCTGGCCGGTGTCCCCGTGACGGGGACACCGGCCAGTCGCGTCTGCGGGAGAATCCCTGGATGACGCGAACGTGGACGGACCGGTCCGGTGTGGTCGTGCTGCCGAGCGGAGCGGCGGTGCGGGGACGCCGGATCGGCGATCCCACCACCCCCGCCGACTTCGCGCTGCTGCTGGTGCCCGGCCCGGCGCCGGACTGGCCGCACCGCCGGATCCGGTGGCCCGACTTCTGGATCCCCACCGACCGGGCGGACGCGCTCGACGCCCTCCACGAGGCGCTGCGCCGGGCGGCGGCGGGGGAGCGGGTCGAGGTGGCCTGCCGGGGCGGCGTCGGCCGGACCGGTACCGCGTTGGCCGCGCTGGCCGTCCTCGACGGGGTGCCGGCCCGGGACGCGGTGGCGTGGGTGCGCATTCGCTACCACCCCCGCGCGGTGGAGACCCCCTGGCAGCGCCGCTGGCTGCGTCGGGTGGCCTGACCGGCCCCGCCTAGCCCCGGCCGACGTACTCGCGCAGGTGCCGGGCGGTCAGCGTGTCGCCGTGCGCGACCAGGTCCGCCGGCGTGCCGGTGAACACCACCCGGCCACCGTCGTGACCGGCGCCCGGGCCGAGGTCGATCAGCCAGTCGGCGTGCGCCATCACCGCCTGGTGGTGCTCGATGACCACCACCGTGTTGCCCGCGTCGACCAGCCGGTCCAGCAACGCCAGGAGTTGGTCGACGTCGGCCAGGTGCAGGCCGGTGGTCGGCTCGTCCAGCACGTACGTGCTGCCCCGCTCGGCCATGTGGATGGCCAGCTTGAGGCGTTGCCGCTCGCCCCCGGAGAGGGTGGTGAGCGGCTGCCCCAGGGTCAGGTACCCGAGGCCGACGTCGGCCAGCCGGTCGAGGATGACCCGAGCCGGGCCGCTGGGGAAGAAGTCCCGAGCGGTCACCACCGACATGCCGAGCACCTCGCTGATGTTCTTCCCGCGCAGCGTGTAGGTGAGCACCGCGTCGGTGAACCGCCGCCCCTCGCACTGCTCGCAGACCGAGGCGACCCCGGCCATCATGGCCAGGTCGGTGTAGACCAGCCCGATGCCCTTGCAGGTCGGGCAGGCGCCCTCGGAGTTGGCGCTGAACAGCGCCGCCTTCACCCCGTTCGCCTTGGCGAACGCGGTCCGGATCGGTTCCAGCAGGCCGGTGTACGTCGCCGGGTTGCTGCGCCGGGAACCCCGGATGGCGGACTGGTCGACCACCACCACCCCGCGTCGGCGCGGCAGCGACCCGTGGATCAGGGAGCTCTTGCCCGAGCCGGCCACGCCGGTGACCACGGTCAGCACCCCGAGCGGGATGTCCACGTCCACCGTCCGCAGGTTGTGCAGGTCGGCGCCCCGGATCGGCAACTGGCCGGTGGGCCGGCGGACCGTCTCCCGCAGGGTGACCCGGTGGTCCAGGTGCCGACCGGTCCGGGTGTCCGAGCGTCGCAGCCCGGCGACGTCGCCGGTGTAGCAGATCCGGCCGCCGTCCGGCCCGGCACCGGGACCGAGGTCGACCACGTGGTCGGCGATCGCGATGGTCTCCGGCTTGTGCTCCACCACCAGCACCGTGTTGCCCTTGTCCCGCAGCCGCAGCAGCAGGTCGTTCATCCGGGCGATGTCGTGCGGGTGCAGGCCGACGGTGGGCTCGTCGAAGACGTACGTCACGTCGGAGAGGCTGGAGCCGAGGTGCCGGACCATCTTCACCCGCTGCGCCTCCCCGCCGGAGAGCGTGCCCGACTCCCGGTCCAGGCTGAGGTAGCCCAGCCCGATCTCGACCAGCGAGTCGAGCAGGTCCAGCAGGGTGCCGACCAGCGGGGCCACGGCCGGGTCGTCGACGCCGCGGAGGAACCCGGCCAGGTCGCTGATCTGCATCGCCGCGCACTCGGCGATGTTGCGCCCGGCGACGCGGGAGGCGAGCGCGGCCTGGTTCAGCCGGGTGCCGCCGCAGTCCCCGCAGGTGGTGAAGGTGACCGCCCGGTCGACGAAGGAGCGGATGTGCGCCTGCATCGACTCGCGGTCCTTGGCCAGGTACAGCCGGCGGACCTTCACCACCAGACCCTCGTACGTGATGTTGGTGCCGCCGATCTTGATCTTCGTGGCCGGCTTGTGCAGCAGGTCCTGCCACTGCTGTGGCGTGTAGTCCTGGAGCTTGGTGTCGGGGTCGAAGAGCCCGGAGGCGACGAAGGTCTGCCAGTACCACGAGTCGACGGCGAAGTTCGGCACCGTGATCGCCCCGCCGTTGAGCGACCGTTCCACGTCGACCAGTTCGTTGACGTCCAGGTCGGAGACGCGTCCCATCCCCTCGCAGGCCGGGCACATCCCCTCGGCCAGGTTGAAGCTGAACGCGCCGGCCGACCCGGCGGAGGGCACGCCCAGCCGGCTGAAGACGATCCGCAGCATCGCGTACGCGTCGGTGGCGGTGCCGACCGTCGACCGCGAGTTGGCACCCATCCGCTCCTGGTCCACGACGATCGCGGCGCTGAGGTTGCGCAGCGCGTCGACGTCCGGGCGGTTCACGTTCGGCATGAACGACTGGAGGAACGCGCTGTAGGTCTCGTTGATCAGCCGCTGCGACTCGGCGGCGATGGTGCCGAAGACCAGGGACGACTTCCCGGACCCGGAGACCCCGGTGAAGACGGTGAGCCGGCGCTTGGGAACGTCGACCGAGACGTCGGCGAGGTTGTTCTCCCGCGCGCCGCGTACCTCGATCACGTCGTGACTGTCGGCGGCGGACCGTACTGGCTGCTGCATGCGAACCCTTCGGCGATCGTGGGCAGGGTGGAGCCCGCCGGTTTCCGTACCGGCCTGGCCGCATTCAATTGTCTCATTCAAACTCTTGTGGAGGGTTTCACCGACGTTGAGCACGGCAGGCCGGGAGAAAGAACCGGATAAGTCTCAACCACCCATGAGCAGGTACGCTGAGCCGGTGACGGACGTGGTGGGACGCCGGCTGCGCGGCGCGGACCTCGCCGCCTCGGCGGGCATCTCGGTCCAGCAGGTGCGCAACTACGTGGACCTCGGAGTGCTGCCACCCGTGCGGCGCACCCCGAACGGGTACCGCGTCTTCACCGGCGAGCACGTGCGGGCGCTGACCGTGGCGCGGCACCTGGCCGAGGGGCACGGCTGGGCGCGTACCCGGGAGATGATGGCGGCGGTCCACCGGGGCGACCCGGCGGCGGCGCTGGCGTCGCTCGACGCCGGCCACGCCGAGCTGGACCGGGAGCGGGCCGACATCCGCCGGGTCCTCGACGCCTTCGCCACCGTGCTGGCCGGCCCGGCCGTCGCGCCGACCCGGCGTCGGGACGTCCGGATCGGGCAGGTGGCGGCCCTGATCGGGGTCCGCACCTCGCAGCTACGGGTGTGGGAGGCCCGGGGGCTGCTGCGGCCGACCCGGCAGCCGGGCACCGGGTACCGGGTCTACGACGAGGCGGAGGTGCGCGCGGCGCAGGTCGTGGCGCTGCTGCGGCGGGGCAGCTATCCGTTCGACATCGTCCAGGCGGTGCTGGACGAGTTGCGCAGCACCGGCAGCCCGCAGCGGGTCCGCGCCGAACTCGCCCGCCGGGAGCAGGAGTTGCAGCGGCGCAGCCTGCACCGGCTGCGGGGCTCGGCCGCCCTCTACGCCTACCTGACCGACCAGGGGCTGGCCTAGGACGGGCCCGGTGACCGCGACGGTGGAAATTCTCCGCCGGCCGTCGTGACACCGGCCCGGCACGGGGGTGGCGTGCCGGGATCCGAAGAATCTTGGCAGCTAGGGTCACCTCCATGAGAGTTCGGCTCCCCGCCGTCACGGTGACCGCCGTTCTGCTGCTGGCCGCCGCGCCGGCCACGGCCAGCCCGGCACCGGCTCCGCCGGTCGGCACCGGGTCGGCTCCCGCGCCGGCCGGTCCCGGCGTGGCCCCCACCGGGCCGGCCGTGCCCTGTCCCCGGGCGGTGGCGCCCGCCGTGACCCGGTCACCCCGGCCCACCCCGCCCCCGGTCGTCCCGCCGGACCGGACCATCGGCGGGGCGGCGCTGGCCACCGCCGGGCTGGTCGTCCCGCCCACCGCACCGGCGCCGCCGGCGGTCACCGCGACGTCGTGGCTGGTCGCCGACCTGGACAGCGGTGCGGTGCTGGGTGGGTGCGGTCCGCACGAGTACGCCACCCCGGCGAGCGTGCAGAAGCTGCTGCTGGCCGCCACCCTGCTGCCGAAGCTGGATCCGAAGCAGGTGGTCACCGCGACCCCGGCCGACCTGGACATCGCGCCCGGCTCGTCCGCCGTCGGCCTGGTCGCCGGCGGCCGGTACCCGGTGGAGACGGTCTGGCTCGGACTGCTGCTGAACTCCGGCAACGAGGCGGCGAACCTGCTGGCCCGGCTCGGCGGTGGCGTCGACGGGGCCGACGGCGGGGTGCGGGCGATGAACGAGGAGGCCCGGCGGCTCGGCGCGTTGCAGACACACGCCGTGACCCCGTCCGGGCTGGACGGGCCGGGCCAGTTCACCAGCGCCTACGACCTGGCGCTGATCGCGCGGGCCTGCTTCGCCGACCCGACCTTCCGCCGCTACGCGCTGACCGAGCAGACCCGGATCCCCGCCCAGCCGGCGCTGAACCGCAAGGGCTTCCAGATCCAGAACCAGAACCAGCTCGTCTACCGGTACCCCGGGGCGCTGGGCGGCAAGACCGGCTTCACCGACTACGCCCGGCACACCTACGTCGGCGCCGCCGAGCGCAACGGCCGCCGGCTGGTCGCCACCCTGCTCGGCGCCGAGCCCCGGCCGATGCGCGGTTGGGAGCAGGGCGCCGCCCTGCTCGACTGGGGGTTCTCGCTGCCCCGCGACGCCTCCGTCGGCCGGCTCGTCGAGCCGGGGGAGGTGGAGCGGGCGCGGGCGAGCGCCGCGGCCGGGCCCACGGCGGCGCAGCCGCCGCCGGCGGAACCGGAGAGCACCGTCCGGCCGACCGCCGCCCGCCCGGCCCGGGACGACACGGTGGGTGCCCCGCGTGCGCTGGCGGTCTGGTACGGCCTCGGCGCGGCTGTCCTGCTCGCGGCCGTCGCGCTGACCCTGGGGTACCGCCACCGCGCCAGCCGCCGCCGACGCTGAGCCGACGGGGCGGGACGGTCGACGACCGTCCCGCCCCGTCGGGTCCGCTCAGTGGCGGGGAGTCCCCTCCGGCTCCTCACCGGCCGCCCGGGCCCGGTCGGCCTCGGCGTCGGCGCTGCCGACCGGCGTGCCGTCGTCGTCCACGGGCGGCGCGGCCAGGTCGGGGTCGGCCATGTCCGCGGTGAGCCGCCCGGCGGTGGCCAGCCCCACCGGAACGTACCTGGGATCGCTCATGGTCCCCTCCTTATCGACGTCTGCCTGTCCGTGTGCTACCCGTGCGGCCACGCGCCCACACCTGCCGCCCAGCGGGCGGGATTCCGTGACCGCCCACCGGAACACCCGTGCGTGGCTAGCGTGAGGGGGTGAGAGGTTGCCGCCGGGCCGCCGTCGTGACCGTCGCGCTGCTCCTGGCGCCGGTCGGGGCTCCCGCCCGCGCCGACGCGGCCCCGGGCGCCGGGGGGTCGACGACCGTACCCTGTCCGAGCGTGCCGGTGCCGCGCCCCTCGCGACCCAGCCCGCCCCGGTCCGTCCCCGCCGCCCGTGCCGTCGGCGGCTCCGCGCTGGCGACCCCGGGCCTGGTGACGCCCGTGGGCACGCCCGCGCCCCCCGCGGTCACCGCGACGTCGTGGCTGGTCGCCGACCTGGACAGCGGTGCGGTGCTGGGTGGGTGCGGTCCGCACGAGTACGCCACCCCGGCGAGCGTGCAGAAGCTGCTGCTGGCCGCCACCCTGCTGCCGAGGCTGGACCCCGGGCAACTCGTCACGGTGACCGCCGGGGACGTGGACATCGAGCCGGGCAGCTCCGCGATGGGGCTCGTCGAGGGCGGGCACTACCCGCTGCGGAGCATCTGGCTCGGTCTCCTGCTCACCTCCGGCAACGACGCGGCGAACCTGCTGGCCCGGCTCGGCGGCGGGGCCGACGGCCTGCCCGGCGGGGTCCGGGCGATGAACGAGGAGGCCCGGCGCCTCGGCGCGGGGCAGACACACGCGGTGACGCCCTCCGGGCTGGACGGGCCGGGCCAGTTCACCAGCGCCTACGACCTGGCGCTGATCGCTCGGGCCTGCTTCGCCGACCCGACCTTCCGCCGCTACGCGCTGACCGAGCGGGTCCGGGTGCCGGCGCAGCCCGCCCTGCGCCGCAAGGGCTACGAGATCCAGAACGACAACCAGCTCGTCTACCGGTACCCCGGGGCGCTGGGCGGCAAGACCGGCTTCACCGACCTGGCCCGCCACACCTACGTCGGGGCGGCCGAACGCGGTGGCCGGCGGCTGGTGGTGACCCTGCTCGGCGCGGAGGTCGGCCCCGGGCCCGCCGAACGGCGCGGCTGGGAGCAGGGTGCCGCCCTGCTCGACTGGGGTTTCGCGCTGCCCCGGGACGCCTCGGTGGGGCGGCTGGTCCGCCCCGGTGAGGCGACCACCGCCGCCCCGTCGGCCGGGGCCACCCTGGCGGTCGCCGACGCCGCCCGGACCGCGCACACCGCCCGGCTCGCCGGGGTCGGCTGGTGGTGGACGCTTCCCGTGCTCGCGGTCGGCCTGGCCGGCGCCGGCCTGCTGGTGGCGCTCTACGCCCGCCGTCGGCCGCTGCCCGCCGGTGACAGCGACCCCGGGTGACCCGGCACGCCGTGCCCGCCGTGACCCGGCACGCCGTGCCCGCCCGGCCCGCTGCGGCCCTGCCGGCCGTGGTCGCCGTGACGCTGCTCGCCGTGACCGCCGCCACCGTGCTCACCGCCTGCCACCGACCGCCACCGCCACCGCCGCCGGCCCCCACCCCGTCCGGGCCGCGCGCCCCGGCGGACGTGGTGGTCCTCACCGACGTCGACCCGACGGTCCGCACCGACATCCGGTACGCCACCGCGCACAACTTCGTCGGCCGCCCGCTGGACGGCTACCCGGAGCCGTTGTGCCTGCTCACCCGGGCGGCGGCCGACGCGCTGCGCCGGGTGCAGGCCGCCGCGCTCGCCGAGGGGCACACCCTCAAGGTGTACGACTGCTACCGCCCACAGCGTGCCGCCGACGACATGGTCGCCTGGGCCGGGCAGCCCGGCGAGTCGGCCAGCGCCGCCGAGTTCCACCCCCGGGTGCCGAAGTCCGAGCTGTTCGCCGAGGGGTACCTCGGCGCGCCCACCGCGCACAGCCGGGGCAGCACCGTGGACCTGACCCTGGTCCGCCTGCCCGCCCCCACCCCGTCCCGGTACCCGCCGGCGGCTCCGCCGGTGCCGTGCACCGCCCCGCCGCAGCGGCGGTACCCGGACGACAGCGTCGACATGGGTACCGGCTTTGACTGCTTCGACCCCCTGGCGGCCACCGCCGCCACCGACATCTCCCGCGTCGCGCGGGCGAACCGGGCGCTGCTGCGCCGGCTGATGACCGACGGCGGGTTCGTCAACTACGACCGGGAGTGGTGGCACTACCGGCTCGCCGACGAGCCCTACCCCGACACGTACTTCGACTTCCCGGTCAGCCGCTCCGCCGTGCGCTGACGCTGGTGAGGTTGCCCGTGCGGTGCCGTCGGGCCGGTCCGTCCGGGGTCAGCCGCCGGGCGGGCGCAGCGGGAGCCAGGCGAGGACGTCCTGGACGGCCCGGTCCCAGTACGCCCAGTCGTGCCCGCCGGGGCCGAGGTCCACCGTGGCCGGGACGCCGGCCCGGCGGAGCGCCTCGACGAACCGGACGTTGTCCTCGTGCAGGAAGTCCCCGGTGCCGCAGCCGAGCCAGAGCGCGGGCAGGTCGACACCGGCCCGGCCGGCCCGGTCGAGCAGCACCAGCAGGTCGTCGTCGCTGCCGCGCACGGTCCGGTCCCCGAAGACGGTGTGCCAGACCGCCGGGTCGAGGGGACGGTGCGGGTGCTCGCCCCGGGCGGCGATGTCGACGGCCCCGGAGAGGCTGGCGGCGGCGGCGAACCGACCCGGCTCCCGCAGCGCCCACTTCAGGGCGCCGTACCCGCCCATGGAGAGCCCGGCGACGAAGGTGTCCTCCCGGCGTCGGGAGAGCCGGAAGAAGGAGTGGCAGACCGAGGGCAGCTCCTCGCTCAGGAACGTCCAGTACCGGTTGCCGTGCGCCTCGTCGGTGTAGAAGCTGCGGGCGGCCTGCGGCATCACCACGGCCAGGCCGAGCGGGGCCACGTACCGCTCGATCGAGGTGCGGCGTGACCAGGTCGTGTCGTCGTCGCTGAGGCCGTGCAGCAGGTACAGCACCGGCGGGTCGCCGGGTCGGTCGCTGCCGGCCAGGCCGATCTGGGACGCCGCCCGTTCCGGCAGCAGCACCGTCATCGACGTGCTCAGGCCGAGCACCTCGGAGAAGAAGTCACAGCGGATCCGGGCCACGGTCCCCGACGCTACCGCAGCGCGGCGAATCCCGTTGCGGGCACGGGAGGCCCCACCTACCGTGGATCCCGTACCGCCCGCCCGACCAGTCCGGGGAGCCCGCCGTGCCGCAGCAGTCCCGTACCACCACGCGGTCCACACCGCACGGTGGCGCGTCGCTGCCCGCCGGCCGCGAACACCCGGGGCGGCCGACGTGTCGACCAGGCCTACGCCGGCCCACCGGCGGACCGGGCCCGCGATCGGGGTACCGGCGCGGATAGCGCCACCCCCGTCCCGCCGGCCGTCCCTCCCGCACGGGACCGGGCGGCGTCCTCGTCTGCGGGTCCCGACCTCCGGTACCCCCCGATCCACTCCACCCGCCGTCGGTGTCGAGACGGCACGACCGAGGAGACCACCATGAGCTTCACCGAACTGCCGGGCACCCGCGCGCCGGTGCGGGTCTGGACCGACCCGTACGGCATCGAGCCGGAGGCGGCCCGGCAGTTGCGCAACATCGGCGCGCTGCCGTGGGTGCAGGGGGTCGCGGTGATGCCCGACGTGCACTACGGCAAGGGTGCCACCGTCGGGTCCGTCATCGCGATGCGGCAGGCCGTCTCCCCGGCGGCGGTCGGCGTGGACATCGGCTGCGGCATGTCCGCCGTGCGGACCTCGCTCACCGCCGCCGATCTGCCGGACGACCTGGCCCCGCTGCGCGGCGCGATCGAGGCGACGATCCCGGTCGGCTTCGCCGCCCACGACGAGCCGGTCGACCCGCGCCGGATCCGGGGCCTGGAGCAGGGCGGCTGGGTCGACTTCTGGCAGCGGTTCGACACCCTCGACGCGCGGGTGGCGAAGCTGGAGACCCGGGCCCGGCGGCAGGTGGGCACCCTCGGCGGCGGCAACCACTTCATCGAGGTCTGCCTGGAGTCCGGCGGGCCGGACGACGGCCGGGTCTGGCTGATGCTGCACTCCGGGTCCCGCAACATCGGCAAGGAACTGGCCGAGCGGCACATGGCGGTGGCCCGGCGGCTGCCGCACAACGCCGCTCTGCCCGACCGGGACCTGGCCGTGTTCCTCGCCGGCACCCCGGAGATGGACGCCTACCGGCGGGACCTGTGGTGGGCCCAGGAGTACGCCCGGCGCAACCGGGCCGTGCTGCTCGCCCTGCTCTGCGGCGTCGTGCGGGAGCACCTGCCGCAGGTCGCCTTCGACGAGCCGATCTCGGTGCACCACAACTACGTCGCCGAGGAGACCTACGGCGGCGAGCAGGTGCTGGTCACCCGCAAGGGCGCGATCCGGGCCGGCGAGGGGGACCTGGGCATCATCCCCGGTTCGATGGGCACCGGGTCGTACATCGTGCGGGGCAAGGGCAACCCGGACGCGTACTGCTCGGCGTCGCACGGCGCGGGCCGGCGGATGTCACGGGGGCAGGCGCGGCGGACCTTCAGCACCGCCGACCTGGCCGCGCAGACCGCCGGGGTGGAGTGTCGCAAGGACGCCGGGGTGGTCGACGAGATTCCCGGGGCGTACAAGGACATCACCGAGGTGCTGGCGCAGCAGGCGGACCTGGTCGAGGTGGTCGCCCACCTCCGGCAGGTGGTCTGTGTCAAGGGTTGACCGCCGGCTGACCGGCGTCCCCGGTCCCGGGACGGTCGCGCCCCGGGGCCGGGGACGCGGCGGTGACCTCGGCGGGACGGTCCGGTGGCGGGCGCCGGCCGAGGCCACGGCCGGCATGGTCGGGGGAGGGGGTGCCGCCGTCCGGAGGATGAACGGCACCCCACCGCCACGTTATCGTTGATCACCCTGTTGAGACTTTTCCCGGGTCTCGCGTGGTCGACCATCCACAACCTTCAAAACAAGGGTAGGGTCATGCGCCCGATCGACCTGGCCCGCGAGCACGGGCTGTCCACGCAGGCGGTGCGCAACTACACCGACGCCGGCATCCTGCCCGTCGCGGAGCGCAGCCCGTCGGGGTACCGCCGCTACAGCCCCCGGCACGCGCACGCCTTGCGCGCGTTCGTCGCGCTCGTGCCGGCCCACGGGCACGCCGACGCGACCGCGATCATGCAGGCGGTGCATCGCGACCGGGTCGACCTGGCGCTGACGCTGGTCGACCGGGGGCACGCGCGGCTGCTGGCCGACCGGCAGACCCTGGACGCCGTCGAGGACGCGTTGCAGGGTCTGGACGGGGCGGACCTGTCGGGCGGGTCGCCGATGTCGGTGGGGGAGTTGGCCCGCCGGCTCGGCGTGCGGCCGACCACGCTGCGCCGGTGGGAGCGGGCCGGGGTGCTGCGCCCGCCGCGCGACCCCGGCACCGGGTACCGGGTGTACGAGGCGGCCGACGTGCGCGACGCGCTGCTGGCCCACCAACTGCGGCGGGGCACGTACCCGGTGGAGCAGATCGCCGAGGTGCTGGCGCGGGTCCGGGCCGCCGGGGGCGTCGCGCCGCTGCGGGCGACGCTGACCGACTGGCGGACCCGGCTGGACCGACGCGGCCGGGCGATGCTCGCCGCCGCCACCGCGCTCGACCGCTACCTCACCCACACCGGCCGGTGAGCACGGCCCGGCGACCCGGCGGGCGGCTCCGTCCGCTGGTCGACGGCGCTGAGCAGGTATGACAAAAACAGTATTCGACAGTCGACTACTGACACATCTAGCATCAGCGTACATCGATGTGCAGCGGCCGTGCCGCTGCGGGACCGAGGGAGTGCGCGATGGTGCGACGACACCTGCTGCGGGCGGCGACAGCCGTGGTCGCGGCGGTACTGGCGGCGACCGGCCTGCAGGCCGTCACCGCCGCGACGGCTTCGGCCGCCGTGCGGACGGTGTACTACGACGCGAGCCGGGCCGGAGAGTTCCGGACCAACTTCGACGCGGCGGCCCGGATCTGGAACAGCTCGGTCAGCAACGTCCAGCTCGTCGCCCGCACCCCGGGCAACGTGACGGTCTACGTGGACAGCGGGTGGCCCCGGGCCCAGGTCACCGGGCTCGGCTCCGGCCGGGTGTGGATGGGCTGGCAGGCGGTGGACCAGGGGTACGACCGCACCCGGATCGCCACCCACGAGTTCGGGCACATCCTCGGCCTGCCGGACCGGCGTACCGGCCTCTGCACCGACCTGATGTCCGGCAGCAGCGCCCCGGTGTCCTGCCGCAACGCCAACCCCAGCGCCGCCGAGGCGGCCCAGGTCGACCGGCTGTTCGGCGGCGCCGCCCTGGCCGAGATCGCCCCCCAGGGCTTCACCTGGAGCAACTCGGACCCCGGTGACGTCGCCACGCCGATGGTGGTCGGCGGCCGTCCGGCAAGCGAGAACTACCCCTTCATGGTGTACGTCTCCGGCTGCACCGGCTCGCTGATCAAGGCCAACTGGGCGGTCACCGCCAAGCACTGCGGCACCCCGGCCTCGGTCCGGGTGGGCAGCAACAACCGCTCCAGCGGGGGGACCGTGGTCAGCGTGATCCGGGCGGTGAACCACCCGACCATCGACGTCAAGCTGCTGCAGCTCGGCAGCTCGGTCAGCTACGCCCCGGCCCCGATCCCGACCACCTCGGGCGCGGTCGGCACCGCCACCCGGATCATCGGGTGGGGCCAGACCTGCGCCCCGCGCGGCTGCGGTTCGGCCCCGCTCGTCGCCAACGAGCTGGACACCTCGATCGTCGCGGACACCCGGTGCCTCGGCATCAACGGCCCGTACGAGATCTGCACCAACAACACCAACGGCAACTCCGGCGCCTGCTACGGCGACTCCGGCGGGCCGCAGGTGCGCCGGGTCAACGGGGTGTGGAACCTGATCGGCGCCACCAGCCGCGCCGGCAACAACAACTCGACCTGCGCCACCGCCCCGTCCATCTACGGCGACCTGCCGTCGATCCGCTCCTGGATCAACACCCAGGTCGGCGGGCTGCCCGCCGCCTGAGCACCGGACCCGAACGGGGGGGACGCCGGCCACGGCGTCCCCCCGCCCGTGGGGAAGGAAGGGCCCCTTCTTAACGCCTGCGGTAGAGAAGGGAACCCCTCTCACACCCGGAGCCCTCCCGGGCCCGGCGGCACCTCGATCGGCGTCTCCGCTCCGGGGCGACCGGGGCGTCGACGCGGCCGGTGCGGGTGTGTCGGCTGCGGGGCCTGACCGGACAGCGACCGGTCGTCGACGCGCCGTATCCTTCTCCGCGGAACCGTGGCAGGACCGCAGGAGGGATGACGTGAGCAACCGGACCGAGACGTTGGAGTTCCAGGCCGAGACCCGTCAGCTGTTGCAGTTGATGGTCCATTCGATCTACTCGAACAAGGACGTCTTCCTGCGCGAACTCATCTCGAACGCCTCCGACGCGCTGGACAAGCTGCGCCTGGAGTCGATGATCGACAAGGATCTGCAGGCCGACACCGACGACCTGCACATCGAGATCGACGCCGACCGCGAGGCCCGGACGCTCACCGTCCGGGACAACGGCATCGGGATGTCCCGCGACGACGTCGTCGCGCTGATCGGCACGATCGCCCGCTCCGGCACCGCCGAGCTGCTGCAGAAGCTGCGCGAGTCCCGCGACGCCGCGGCCAACCAGGAGCTGATCGGTCAGTTCGGCGTCGGGTTCTACGCCACCTTCATGGTCGCCGAGAAGGTCACCCTGGTCACCCGGCGGGCCGGCGATAGCGAGGGTACCCGCTGGGAGTCCACCGGCGCCGGCACGTACGAGATCGAGACGGTGGCCAACGCCCCGCAGGGCACCTCGGTCACCGTGCACCTCAAGCCCGAGGACAGCGAGGACAACCTCTTCGACTACACCGCCGAGGCGAAGATCCGGGAGATCGTCAAGCGGTACTCCGACTTCATCTCGTGGCCGATCCGGATGACCGTGGAGCGGGCCGGCGAGGAGGGCGCGACCACCAGCGAGGTGCAGACCCTCAACTCGATGAAGGCGCTCTGGGCGCGTCCGCGCGACGAGGTCGCCGAGGAGGACTACCGGGACTTCTACCGGCACGTCAGCCACGACTGGGCCGACCCGCTGGAGACCATCCACATGCGGGGCGAGGGGACCTTCGAGTACGAGGCCCTGCTCTTCGTCCCCTCGCACGCCCCGTTCGACCTGTTCATGCGGGAGGGGCGGCGCGGCGTCCAGCTCTACGTCAAGCGCGTCTTCATCATGGACGACTGCGAGGCGCTGATCCCGAACTACCTGCGCTTCGTCAAGGGTGTGGTGGACGCCCACGACCTGTCGCTGAACATCTCCCGGGAGATCCTCCAGCAGGACCGGCAGATCCAGGTGGTGCGCCGCCGGCTGGTCCGCAAGGTGCTCACCACGATCCGGGACCTCAAGGCCAACCAGGAGGAGAAGTACCGCACCCTCTGGACCGAGTTCGGTCGGGCGCTCAAGGAGGGGCTGATCGAGGACCCGGACAACCGGGACACCCTCTTCGAGATCGTCTCGCTCGCCTCCACCCACGACCCGGCCGAGCCGACCACCCTCGCCGGCTACGTCGAGCGGATGAAGGACGGCCAGAGCGAGGTCTACTACGCCACCGGCGAGTCCCGCACCATGATCGAGAACTCGCCACACATGGAGGCGTTCCGGGCCAAGGGGTACGAGGTGCTGATCCTCACCGACCCGGTCGACGAGGTCTGGGTCGAGCAGGTCGGCCAGTTCGACGGCAAGCCGCTGCGCTCCATCGCCAAGGGCCAGGTCGACCTGGACACCGAGGAGGAGAAGAAGAGCGCCGAGGCCGAGCGGGAGCAGCGCGGCAAGGAGTTCGCGGCGCTGCTGACCTGGATGACCGGGCAGCTCCAGGAGAGCGTCAAGGAGGTCCGGCTGTCGTCGCGGCTGACCACCTCGCCGGCCTGCGTCGTCGGCGACGCGTACGACATGACGCCCACGCTGGAGAAGATGTACCGGGCGATGGGGCAGGAGGTCCCGCCGGTCAAGCGGATCCTGGAACTCAACCCGACCCACCCGCTGGTCACCGGCCTGCGGACGGCGCACGAGCAGGGTGGCGACGACACCGCCGCGCTGACCGAGACCGCCGAGCTGCTGTACGGCATGGCACTGCTCGCCGAGGGCGGGGAGTTGACCGACCCGGCCCGGTTCACCCGGATCCTGGCCGACCGGCTGGCCCGTACCCTCTGACCGCGTCGGCTGCTCGCTGACCGCTTCGGCGCGGGGTGGCGCCCCACCGGGCCCACCCCGCGCCGCTCGTCGTCGGCTGCGACGCCGTGGACGTGGTCGCGGAGCCCGCCGGCGGTGGCCTCGTCGGCCCCGGTCACCCGCTGGCCGGATTTTGTCGTGGTGACCGGCGCGGTGTGCTGACCGAGGCGGATCAGGCTGCGGCGGCGGGCGAGTCGTGCCGGTGGTGCGGGTGCCCGACGGGAGCGGACTGCTCCGACGGCTGCTGCCAGGCCGGCTGCTGCCAGGCCGGCTGCTGCCAGGTCGGCTGCTGCTGTGGCGGCTGTGCCAGGCGCAGGGCCTGCTGTGACCAGGCCCAGGGTGCGCAGGGCTGCGGCCGGTCGAGGCACTGGAGGTTGCGGCACTCCCTGTGCTCGCCGCCCCGGTGCTGCTCGGCGACCCGGACAGCGAGGCGCCACAGCATCGGGTCGGTCACGCCCTCCGGCACGTTGTCCCGACGGTCAGGTCGGACGGAATCGGACATGAGCGGTCCCCCTCGTACGCGATGTCCCCTTAACCCTCACCAGTCAACACCGGGTTGAACCCGCACCACCGGCCACCAGCACGTGACAATCGCCACGTGGCCCTGCCCTCCGACCTGCGACCCGGCGGTCCGGCGGGGCCGTCGGACATCGACGTGCACCCCGGGGCCGGCGCTCCATGATGCACGCCGTGGACGGTGCCGCAACCCGACCGGAGGCGGCCCCGCGTGGCCCGGTGAAGAACCTCACCGACGGTGGGCGATCGGGGCAGACCGCCCTACCGTCGTACGAGTTCGCGTTTGCGGACACCGCGCCCGGTACGCCCAATCCATGCCACCGGTCCGCGCGGCACCAGTCGTCCAGGGCATGGAGCGGGGGACCCGACGTTTCACGGTGCAGGTCACCTCGGGGTGAAGCCGCCCAGCGGCGGCCGGGCTCCTCGGCCCGAACCCGACAGCTCACCTCGTCGGCGTGGAGGAACCAATGCCAACTCAGTACAACGCCCGGCACCGCCGTACCAGCAACCGCCGCAGGACGGTCGGCGCCCTCGCCGTCGGCGCGATGACCGGGGCCGCAGCCGTGCTCGGCACGGCCGCCCCCGCGCAGGCCGACAGCGTCAACTGGGACGCGATCGCGCAGTGCGAGTCCAGCGGGAACTGGAGCATCAACACCGGCAACGGCTACTACGGCGGGCTCCAGTTCAAGCAGAGCACCTGGGAGGGGTACGGCGGCCTCAGGTACGCCAAGCGGGCCGACCTGGCCAGTCGGGGCGAGCAGATCGCGGTGGCCGAGCGGGTCCTCAAGGGCCAGGGCATCGGCGCCTGGCCGACCTGCGGCAAGAGGGGCGGCGCGGCGAAGGGCTCCGCCTCGGCGTCGACGTCGAGCGGGTCGAAGTCGACCACCTCGAAGTCGTCCGGGTCGCAGTCGCGGTCGACCGGGACGGCGGAGCGGGCCGAGAACCGCCAGCGTGCCGCCCAGCCGGCCACCCGGGGCAGCGACCGGGGCACGTACGTGGTCCGGCCCGGCGACACGCTGTCGACGATCGCCCAGGCGAAGAACGTCCGCGGCGGATGGCAGGCCCTGTACGAGCGCAACGAGCGGGTCGTCGGCGACGACCCGGGCCTGATCTTCCCGAGCCAGCGGCTCAGCCTCTGAATCCTCCCGGGTCAGCGGCTCAGCCGCTGACCGTCACCGACCACGGGGTCCGTGGGGTCCACGACGCCCGGCCGGATTCTCCTCCCGGCCGGGCGTCGCCCGGCTCACCGGCAGGCGTGGCGAGCCGGCCGGCGGGGTACCAGCGGTCACCATGAGCACGAGCACGCGGGAAGATCGCCCCGCCGGGCCGGTGGACGCCGCCCCGGCCGTCGGGACCGTCGCCGTCGTCGCGCACCGCAAGAAGACCTTCGGCGGTGGCCTCGACGAACTCCGCGCGACACTGGTCGGCGCGGGTGTGCGGGACCTGCTCTGGTACGAGGTCCCGAAGAGCCGCAAGGCGCCCAAGGCGGTCCGCAAGGCCCTCGACAAGGGGGCCGACCTGGTGTTCGTCTGGGGCGGCGACGGCACGGTGCAGCGCAGCGCCGACGCCCTCGCCGGCTCCGGCGTGCCGATGGCCGTCCTGCCCGCCGGCACCGCCAACCTCTTCGCCACCAACATGGGCATCCCCACCGACCTGCCCGAGGCGGTCCGGATCGGCCTGCACGGCCACCGTCGCACCGTCGACCTGGGCATCCTGAACGGGGAACACTTCGCGGTGATGGCCGGGGCCGGCTTCGACGCCGACCTGATCCGGGACGCCGACCGCAAGCTCAAGGGCAAACTCGGCCGGCTGGCCTACGTGCTGACCGGGCTGCGGCACGTGCGCGGCGAGTGCGTGCGCACCCGGGTCCGGGTGGACGGCAGCGACTGGTTCGACGGGGAGGCGAGCTGCGTGCTCTTCGGCAACGTCGGCACGATCACCGGCGGCATCCCCGCCTTCGACGACGCCCGCCCCGACGACGGCGCCCTGGAGGTGGGGGTGGCCACCGCCAGCGGCGCGGTGGACTGGGCCCGCACCCTGGGCCGGATGGCCGCCGGCCGGTCCGAGGAGTCACCCTTCGTCCGGATCACCCGTGGCCGCAAGATCAAGGTACGGTTCGACGCGCCGAAGACGTACGAGCTGGACGGCGGCGCCCGGGGGAAGACGAGCCGGCTCAAGGTGAAGGTGGCGCCGGGGGGCCTCACCGTCTGCTGCCCCGGGTAGGCCGCCCGAGGGGGTTCCCGGTCGATTGTTCCCGCTGTCTAGGCTGGGGCCCCGGTGATCATCGGTGTCACCGGGGCGACCAGCAGCGACGGAGGAACGGGTTTCATCGATGGATCTGAACGAGCGGGTGGGCACGGTACAACGGACCCAGGTCCTGGACCTGCTGTCGCAGGCACTCGAACAGGGCTACATCGACCTGGCCGACTACGAACGCCGGATGTCGCTGGTCCACACCGCGACGGTCGTCGGTGACCTGACCAGCCAGGTGGCCGATCTGCCCCGCCAGTTCCACTGGCACCCGCAGCAGGCCCAGATGGCCCCCGTGACCCCGACCGTCGGCGTCGATCCCGAGAAGCGCATCCGGACGATGACCCTCGCCTCGGTCTCCCTCGGCGGGGTAGCCCTGGTCACCTCGATCTGCGGCGGTGTCGGCGCGCTGTTCGGCGTGGCCGCGATCCTGCTCGGCCGACCCGGTCTCAAGAGCGCCCGCAACCACGGGCTGGCGCTCACCGGGATCATCCTCGGCGCGGTGGGCATCGTCTTCTCCCTCTGCGCCGTCGGGATCCTGATCTTCGGCGACGGGGTGCAGCCGCCCGCCAGCTAGGGCGCGTGTCCCGCGTCGCCGTCTCGGTGAACCGGGACAGTTCCCCCTGTCGGGTGCCGGCGTCGGTGGCCGGACGGGCCCTGGACCCAGCCCCCTCGCGGTGACCGGTCGCACCACCGACAGCAGCGTCCGTGAACGGTGTCAACATGTATGCCGTTTGACGGCCATGGCACACTGCGGGGGTGCCGATCTTCGTCGCCGGGCACCTCACCCGGCAGCCCGGAGCAGACCTGCGAACCGTCACCTTCGCCCTCGTCGACGTGGCGACAACCGGCCCGGACCCGGAGCAGGGCGCCCGGATCTGCGAGGTGGCCGTGGTCCGGATGCGGGGCGACGGCGTCGTCCTGGACGAGTACGCGACCCTGGTCGATCCCGGCGCGTCGATCGCGGACGCCGAGTCCGAGATGGACCTCGCCCCCGCGCCGACCTTCGCGGAGATCGCCGACGACCTGCTGGCCCGGCTGAGCGACGCGATCGTGGTGGGCCACAGCCTGGAGTTCGTCGACCGGTTCCTCGGCGCCGAACTCGACCGCCTGGACCTCAGGCTGCCGCCCGTTCCCGGGCTCTGCGCCCTCGTCACCTGCCGCGTGCACCTCGACCGGGAGGAGTACGCGCTGACGGAGGTGGCCAACCTGCTCACCGGAGAGTGGCCCAGCGGGCTGCCCTCCGCGCTCGGCCTCGCCCGCGCCATGGCCGGCACGCTCGCCACCCTGGTCGGCGCGGCCCCCGAGCCGCTGTCGTGGCGGGGGCTGGCACCGGTGCCGCTGCCGGCGCAACCGCGCGGCACGTCGGTCACCCCCCGCGTCGTCGGGCTGCGCAAGGGCAGCGAGGGCTGGCTCGCCACCCTGACCGCCCGGCTGCCGTACACGGTGGATCCGCCCCGCCCGCGACCGGACGGGCTGCGCGACTACCGGGCGCTGCTCGCCCGCGCGCTCACCGACGGCCGGATCGTCGGCGGGGAGGCCGCCGACCTGGCCGCGCTCGCCGGCCGGGCCGGGCTGACCCAGTCGACGGCCTGGCAGGTGCACGAGGAGTTCCTCGTGGTGAGCCGGGCCCACGCCGAGGCGGACGGCGTCGTGACCGCCACCGAGCTGCGCGAGCTCCAGCGGGCGGCGAAGGAACTCGGGACGACGTACCTGATCAGGGACCTGGAGGCGGCGGCCAACCGGGCCCGGCGCGAGGCCCCGCTGCGGGGCTGGCGGGTGCTACCTGTCGGCGACTCGCCCGAGGTGACCGAGGCCGTCGACGTCGCCGTCGAGCACGGGGCCACCGTGGCGGTGAAGCTCACCCGGACCGTCCGGCTGGTGATCGTCGACGACACCGCCGCCGCGGACCCCCGGATCGCCCGGGCGACCGACCTCGGCGTGCCGGTCCTCGCCGTGGCCCAGGCCCGCAGGCTGCTGGCGGACGAGGTGGACGCCGCGTCCGGGAACCCGTCCGCCGCGCCGGAGGAGGCCGACGACGCCGCCGCGTACGGTCCCCGTTGGCACGAGTACTGGCGGCCCCGGGAGCTGACCCCGGCGGAGTACCGCGACCGGTTCGGCGGGACCCCCGCCGCCCCGACCGAGGTGCGGATCGAGTCCCGGACCCGGGCTCCGATCGAGGCCCCGGTCGAGGTTCCGGTCGCCGCCGACGAGCCGGCGGCCACCCGGCCCGCCGTCGGTCGGTCGGCGCCGATCCTCGCCACGACCACGCACGCCAAGAGCGGGTGCGCCGTCGTCGCGTTCGTCAGTGGCGCACTCCTGGCCGGGGCCGTCGAGCTGGTGCGGCAGCTGATCGGATGAGCCGTTCGTGAACTCCGTCAACAGGCATGATCGTTGACGGGTGTGGCACACTGCGGAGGTGCAGGAGAACCCGACCATCACGGCGGCGGAGATCGCCCGGCTCGCCGGGGTCGGCCGCGCCGCCGTCAGCAACTGGCGCAAACGCCACGCCGACTTCCCCGCCCCGGTCGGCGGCACCGCGACCAGCGCCGAGTTCGACCTGCGCCAGGTCGAGCAGTGGCTCCATAGGCAGGGCAAACTCCCCGAACTGTCCACCGTGGACCGGCTCTGGCACCACCTCGCGCGTACCCCCGACGCCGCCCCCGCCGTCCTCGCCGCCGCCGGCGCCCGACTGCTGGCCCGGCACCGGGGGGAGAGCGCGCCCCCGACCGACGCCCGGCTCGGGGAGCACGTCGCCAGCGTCGACGCCCTCGCCGACGAACTCGGCCCGCAGGTCGCCTTCGACGAGCTGTGGCAACGGTTCGCCGCACCCGGCCCCGGCGGCCGTACCACCGTCACCCCCGACGGCCTCGCCGACCTGATGGTCGCCCTCGTCGACGCCGGCGGCGGCACCGTCCTCGACCCGGCCGCCGGCACCGGTGCCACCCTGCGCGCCGCCGCCCGCGCCGGCTGCACCGCCGCCCACGGCCAGGAGATCGACGCCGACGCCGCCCGGCTCGCCGGCCTCTGGCTCGCCCTGCACGGCGTGGCCGGCGAGGTACGCACCGGCGACTCGCTGCGCGCCGACGCCTACGTCGGGCGCACCGTCGACGCCGTCGTCTGCCACCCGCCCTTCGGCGTCAGCACCTGGGGGCACGACGAACTCGGGTACGACCCGCGCTGGGAGTACGGGACTCCACCGCGTACCGAACCCGAGCTGGCCTGGGTCCAGCACGCTCTCACCCACCTGCGACCCGGCGGGTACGCGGTGCTGCTCATGCCCCCGGCGGCGGCGAGTCGACGGGCCGGCCGGCGCATCCGCGCCGAACTGCTGCGCCGGGGCGCGCTGCGCGCCGTCGTGGCGCTCCCGGCGGGGGCGGCCGCGCCGCACGGCGTACCACTGCACCTGTGGGTGCTGCGGCGGCCCGCGCCGGACGCGCCCGCACCGGCGCGGACGCTACTGGTCGACGCCGGCGCCGGCGAGCTGACCGAGCTGGCCCCCCGGGTGCTGGCGGTGTGGCGGACCTTCGCCGTCGACCCGGAGGCCGACGTGGCGCAGGCCGGGTTCGCGCGGGCGGTGCCGGTGATCGAGCTGCTCGACGAGGAGACCGACCTCACCCCCGCCCGCCGGCAGGCCGTCGTCACGGCCAGCACCGGAGAACACCTGGTACGCACCCGCGACCGACTGGCCGCCCTGGTCCGAGAGTTGCCCGCCCTGATCCCACCGGCCGAATCCGCGCCGGCCCACGAGGCGGGGCTGACGATCTCCGTCGCCGAGCTGGCCCGCACCGGGGCGCTGGAGATCATCGGCCCGATCCGGGCGACCGCCGCCGACGACGGTGAACCGGCCGGCGTCGGCCCACTCGTCCTGACCGTGAGTGACGTGCTCGCCGGGACCGACGCCTCCGCGCGGGACGCGGGCCGGCTCGGCCGGGAGATCGCCCTCGCCCCCGGCGACGTGGTGGTGCCGATGGTCGCCCGACCGCTCACCGCCCGGGTCGTCGCCCGTGCCCGGGCGCTGCTCGGGCGCGACCTCTACCTGCTCCGACCCAACCCGGCCGCCCTCGACCCGTGGTTCCTCGCCGGGCAACTCCGCACCTCGGCGAACGAGAAACAGGCGTCGAGCCTCTCCGGAACGCTGCGCCTGGACATCCGGCGGGCCCAGGTGCGGCGGGTGCCGCTGGAGGAGCAGCGGGCACAGGGCGAGGCGTTCCGCCGGCTCGACGCCTTCGAGTCGGCCGTCCGGCAGGTGGCGGTGCTGGGGGAGGAGTTGATCCAACTCACCGCCGACGGCCTGGCGCGCGGCTCCCTGCTCCCGGACGCCAACCACCCTTGAGGTCCCCGGCAGCCACCTGCCACACCGGTGGCCATCGCCGGAGATCGCGGCAGGCCGGCAGGAACTCGTCGAGCGCTGCCGGGAGCAGGACCTCGTCTGCCGGTCGGGCATCGCGTCGAGGCGCGTCGATGTTGCCGAGGCGTGTCCGGGCATGGTGGAATGGCTCGTATCGCCGCAGCGCGGGGGCAAACGCGCTGGGAACGGCGGCACGGGAGCATCGCAGTGCCGGCAGCGCGTCGCTTTGGCGGTCGCGTACCTGCCGCATCGCCGGGTCACCTTGACGACGACGGGTGTCACCGCACCAGAACCGGCGACGAGGTGAGTAACAATCATGTTTTCTCGGAAGGGCTTTCCGGGGTGGTACCGGCACCGCTTCACGGGGGTGGCCGTGGTCCTGCTGGCGTCAGCCGGCCTGGTCGTGCTGGTCAACTCGGCCGGCGCGGAGCCGGAGCCGGCGGATCTGCGCAGTCAGATCGTGAGCCGGATGCGGACCACGCTCGAGCAGGCGGACCCGGAGCACCACAACCACGCAGGACACGGCGTCCCGCAGGCGGCCACGGGGGAGGACGCGAAGCCGGCGGTGGTCTGCGGGGTCCGCGTATACGGCCACGAGCCGGCCGAGGCCACGGCGCTCGCCGACGTGCGGACGGTCTACGGCTTCCACCTCTGCGGGGTCGCCGAGCAGAAGCGCCCCTGGGACGTGGCGGTCAAGCTGGCCGGTCCACTGATCATGGACTTGTCCACCGAGCCTGCCGGTATCCAGGTGGTGGAGGCGACCGAGGACGTCCGGTTCATCGACCGGCTGCGGGAGATGTTCCCGGCCCGGTACGCGGAGGTGGCGCAGGCGGAGTCGTTGGGCGACACGGAGATGGCCGATCTGCGCCGCCGCTACGACGCGGCGGCCGGGATCTGATCATCCCGGGCGGGCCTCGCGTGGCCCCCGGACACGTGCCGACCGTCGTGCCACGGGCGGCAGGCGTTGGTCGCAGGGCGCCGAGGCGGCTACGCAGAGCCGGCGCGTCGCCGTGTCGACCGGTGGCTGGCGCACGACGGTCGAGCCCGGCCGGCGGCCATGTCAGGCAGCCGGCCGGGCCGTCCGGCGCGGGCAGGTGACCGGGCGAGCCGGTGGGGCCGTCAGCCGATGGCGACCTGGTGGCCGGCGGGAACAATCGAGGTCAGCGGGTGGAAGTACGCCGACCTGTGGTCGTTGCCCGGCCGGCCGATGATCATGCCGATCGCCCAGTACCGGTACGCGACGGTGCCGATCGGCGCGGCCCGGCGGAACACCGGGCCGCCGCTGTCGCCGTCCTGGGCCAGGTAGCCGACGGTCGTCCGGGTCGCCTTGACCAGGTCACAGGTCTGGCCCGCGAACCAGCCGACGGAGAAGGAGGCGCACGCCGAGAGCGCGGTGATCTGGCCCTCGCAGTTCATGTCGCCCATCGACGCCCCGCCGAAGCAGGTGCCGAACGAGCCGAGCAGGATGAAGCTGTCGACCCCGTGGACCGCCTGGGTGCTCAGCAGGGCGGGGTAGAGTCGGCTGGCGTACGTCGACCCGGAGTAGCGGGCCACGTCGTGGTTGCCGTACTCCTTGTGCGTGATGGTGCCGGCGAAGACGCCGTTCTGCGTCACCACCTGCCCGACCTCACCGCAGTGCCCGGCGGTGAGCTGGGACCTGTTGCCGGTGGCCGTCTCCACCAGGGTGAAGCCGCTGGAGCAGTCGTGACCGTTGACCCGGATCGCCGCCCCGGCCGACCACGGACTGGAGTCGACCTGCTTCGACGTGGGCACCGCGAGCGGCGCGGCGGTCAGCGCGACGGCGGTGCCGAACCGGTCGGCGGTGGCCCGGCGTACCTCGTCGGTCAGGCTGTCCACACTGACGGAGACCCGGTTGCGGAACACGTCGACGTACCACTCCGACACGACCGCCCCCGCCCGGGTGGCCCAGCTCCGGTCGGCGGTGACGCGGGCCTTGATCCCGTCCAACTGGGCCCGGCTGCGGGCCACCGTGTCGATCCGCGTCGTCGTCGACACCGTCAGGCCGCGCGCCTCGACCGTCGCCCGGGGCAGAGCGGCGACGGCCCGCCGTGCGCTCGCCGCGCGGGGACCGTCGACCACCTGGATCACCAGGGCGTCGGCCGCGGTGTCCAGGTAGAGGCCGCCGAAGTCGTGCGGGCGGCTGGCGACCAGCCGGTCCGCGGCCTCCGGGTCGGCCGCCGCGAAGGCGGCCGGGCGGGTGGTCGCCGCCGACCCGGGTGCTGCGGCGTGGGCCGGCAGCGCCGCCGCCAGCAGGGTCAGGGTGGTCAGCGTCGCGGACGCCAACCGGGAGTACGTTCTCATCCGTCGGCTCCTGATCGGTGAGCGTGTCAGGGCGGACGGCACGGGTGGGATGAGCGCCACCCGCCGGGGACTGTCCGGGTCCCCGATACGGTCTAGCCGTGATGCCGCCTCGGTCAGGGCCGCCAGGGTGACCGGACGGCTCAATCGCCCGATCGGTGGGTTGACATGTGCGTCCGCCACGCGCGTCGCGCTGACCTCTGGGTCGCCGACGGTGGCCGGCCCCGTGATGCACCGCCTGGACAATCGGGCCAACGCCGCAAGGCGGATGGACGGCCACGTTCCGGGCCCGCCAGTCGGACGTCACCGTAGCGCACCGGGCGTGAGCCCTGGATAGCACCCGCCACCACAGTGGATCCGAGTTTCGTTAGCCTCACGTTACCGATCGAATAAGGTGACTGGAGCGGCTGTGGGGCGGAGAACACTGGTCAACGGCCGCTATGAGCTCCTGGAACGGCCCTCCGAGCAGGGAGCCATGGGGGAGGTCTGGTTCGGCCGGGACACCCGGCTGGACCGGCAGGTGGTGGTGAAGTTCCTCCGGTTTCCCGCCACCGGCAACAAGGTCGAGGAGCTCTACACCCGACGCTTCCTCCGGGAGTCCCGGATCACCGCCCACCTGGAGCATCCCGGCGTGCCGGCCGTGTACGACGTCGGCACCCACAAGGGGCGCTCGTACCTGGTGATGCAGCGGATCCGGGGGGTCAGCCTGCGGACGCTGCTCGCCGAGGAGGGGCGGCTGTCGGTCGGCTGGGTGGCGGCGATGGCGGCGCAGGTCTGCGCGGTGCTCTCCGCGGCGCACCGCGCCTCGCTCGTCCACCGGGACCTCAAGCCGGGCAACCTGATGCTGGAGCCGGAGGGCACGGTGAAGGTGCTCGACTTCGGGCTCGCCGTCGCGCCGGCCCTCACCGACCTGTCCCGGATCACCATGACCGGGCACATGATGGGCACGCCCGAGTACATGGCGCCCGAGCGTATCGAGGCCAACGTCAGTGGGCCGGCGTCCGACATCTACGCGCTGGGCTGCACCATCCACGAGCTGCTCACCGGCCGGCGACCGTTCGTCGGTGCCACCCCCTTCGACGTGATGAACAGACAGGTGCGGGAGGAGCCGCCGCCGTTGCGTTTCGTCCGACCGGAGATCCCGGTGGGGCTGGAGGCGCTGGTGCTGGAGATGCTGCGCAAGCGGCCCGAGGAGCGGCTCGCCGACGCCGACGTGGTGCACCAGCTCCTGCTGCCGTTCGTGGACGATCTCAAGCCGATCCCCGGCGTGGTCGACTCGCCCACGGCGTCGAACGGGGTCCGCCTGTACGCCCGGGTGGTGAGCCAGATGCTGGCTGCCGGCCACCGTCCCGCCACCGTCGGTGCCCTCGCCGAGGGGCACGCGATGACGCTGCGGTCGGAGCAGGCGGACGCGTACTTCGCCGACGGTGACTACCGGCAGGCCGCCGCGATCTACCGGTTGCTGGCCGAGGACGTCGCCGCCCGGCACGGTCCGTTGTCCGAGCGGGCCCTGACCTACCGGTCGAGGGTCGTGACCTGCCACGGCCTGCTCGGCCTCACCGACCAGATGAGTGAGGAACTGGCCGGGCTGATCGACGACCACACCAAGGTCTTCGGCGCGAGCGACCACCGGACCGTGCAGTTGCGGCGGCAGTTCGGGCTGCGCCGGATGGGCCGGGTCGCCCGCGACGAGGTCGCCGAGCACCAGCCGGCCGTCCCCGCCGACCTGCCGCGCCGGCAGAGCGCGGAGGCGACCGACCTCAACGACTTCGTCATCCTCCGCAAGCCGTTCCGCCTCAACCGGCGCTCGTAGCCGCCACCGGCCCCGCCGCGGTCGTCGGTGCCGCGCCGGTCGGCGCGGTGATTGTTGCCGATGTGTTACCGGACCCTGAGCGGGTCGACTGAGGTCACGCCCGTCGTGCCCACCGGCGGCCGACTTCTTTCGTTCATTCATGGCAGGCGCTGTTGTGCGACCCCCGCGCACACCTCATCCTCGCAGTGCGTGACGCAGGAAGTGCTGTACGTGTCCTGGTGGATCGACTGAGAGGGACCAGCATGACTCGGATGGAACGCGCCCGGCGGCTGTTCCGGCAGCCGGTGGCGGGCGCCCGCCCGGTGGGAACGGCGCTCCGCCTCGCGGCGACCGCGCTGGCCGCCGGCCTGCTCGGGGTCGTCGCGGCGGTGGCGGTGGCCGCACCGGCCAGCGCGGCGCCCACGACGATCTGCAAGAGCTCCCCCATCCCGGCGGGCTACGTCATCATCGGCCAGGGCTCCTCGGCGTCCTGTCCGGGCAGCTTCCCCAACACCTGGACCATCGACACGCCGTCCACCACGTCGTCCACGGTGGTGTGCAAGGTGTCGACGCTGCCCAGCGGCTACGTGATCATCGGTGAGGGTTCGTCGGCGTCGTGCCCGGGGAGCTTCCCGAACACGTGGACGATCCGCCTGCCGTCCACCACGTCGACGACCGTGGTGTGCAAGGCGTCGACACTGCCCACCGGCTTCGTCATCATCGGTGAGGGTTCGTCGGCGTCCTGCCCCGGCAGTTTCCCCAACACCTGGAGCATCCGCACCCCGGCGACCTCCGGCACCACCGTGATCTGCTCGGTCTCCCCGATCCCGGCCGGTTACGTGGTGGTCGGCACCGGGTCGTCGGCGTCCTGCCCGGGGAGCTTCCCCAACACCCGGACGATCCGCCTGCCCTGACCGGACGACGGACGGGGCCACCGCAGCCGTCCCCCGACGGCCACGCCGGCCCCGTCCACCCGTTCCCCAGCCCGCCCGTTCCGGCCCCCCTGGTGGCGTGGCGCGGCCGAAGCCGCACGACACCCGGTAACCAGGCGGCCGGCCGTACCGGCTCCGGCGTCAGCGGGTCCCGGGGCCGGTGTGGTGCGCCGGGCCGAGGCGGTCCCGTACCTCCATCAGCGCGAAGCCGAGCAGGTTCTGCCCGCGCCACTGTGCCGGCCGGGTGGCCCGCTCGTCGTCCGCGGCCAGCCCGATGCCCCAGATCCGGTCCAGCGGGCTCGCCTCGACCAGGACGCGCTCACGGGTACCGGCGAGGTAGGCGTGCAGGTCGGGGTGCTGGCGGAACTTCTCGACGTTGCCGGCGACCACGATCTCGAACCGGTGGGCGTCCCACCGGGTCTGGTCGAAGTCGCGTACCTGCCGGCCGAGGGCCTTGACCGTCCTGGGGTGGTCGGCGGCGAGGATCCGGTCGGCCGTCCGCTCGTCGCCGAAGAGCAGCGCCTTGCGGTGCATCATGTAGTGCTCCGCCGTCGGGTAGCGCACCGAGTCGACCGTGAAGGTCGTCGGGCACCACTGGCTCAGGCAGTCGGCACCGGTGCTTCCGTCCCGCCGCGGCTGGTGGCCCCAGAAGAACAGGTACCGCAGCCGGGCACCCCGGGCTTCGAGGTGACGGGCCTCGTCCAGCGTGCGGGGCAGCGCGTCGATCCGTTCCATACCCGGCCACGGTGCCAGGACGGGCCGGCACGGGCCAGCGGGTTTCCCGCCGGCCGGCCCCGGTGAACGGGGGACGGGGCGGCCCGGCCCTCGGCTCCGGACCGCCCGACCCGCTGCCGACCCGCTGCCGGGCCCGTGTCGGCCGGTCAGCTCAGCGGGAACTCGTCGAACAGCACCACCGCCGAGTCCGGCTCGCGGGTGTCGAAGCGGTACGACCGCACCACCCCGGCCGCCGAGTCGAGCAGCGAGAAGACGGTGATGTCGTTGCTGGACACGTACGGCAGGGGCGTGCCGGCGGCGTCGGTGAGCGGGGCGACGGTCGGCACGACCGGCGTCAGCCCACCCGGGTCGCCCTGCCGCACGTGGTCCGGGCTGTCCGGCAGGTTCCGCGAGGCCCCGTTGGAGGCGTCGTACGCGCCGTAGCTGTTGCCCACGTTGGAGGTCTCCAGCCAGTTGACCCCGTGCGGGTTGCGGAACCGGTTCCACAGGTGCGAGTGTCCGTTGTGCACCAGGTTGACGCCCCGGGCGGAGAAGAGCGGCTCCAGGTCGCGCAGGATGTGGTCGTCGGCGAGCGGGTACTCGTACCGGACACCGGTGACCGCGCCGGTGGCCGGGTCCCGGGTGATCGTCTGCACCGGGTCGGTGAACGGGGGCGCGGAGTTGTCGCCGAGGCCGTGCCCGGGGTGGTGGTACATGACCACCCGGTACTTCGCCTGGCGGGCCTCGGCGGAGGCGAGTTGCCGGTCGAGCCAGCGGTACTGCCGCGACCCGCGTGCGATCGGCTCGAAGATGAACTGGCCGTACCCCCACCGGCTCTCGTCGCCCAGGTCGGCGGGCGCCTCGGAGAACTTGCCCCGGGTGTTGGCGGCCCCGGAGCGCCAGATCTGGGTGGCGAAGAGGGTGACCAGGTGGACGTCGCCGATGGTGCGGGCCCACCAGCGGGGGCCACCGGCGGCGCTGCGCGGGTAGGGGAACAGCTCCTCGTAGGTGGTGACGTCCCAGGAGTGCAGGCCGAGCCAGGTCTCCTCGTCGATGCCGGCCGGCCGGGTCTCCTGCCACCGGCGGCGGGCCACGTCGAGCGGCTGCGGGTCGTTGAACTGGGCGTTCAGGCCGGCGGTGTCGGACCAGCGGCCCATCACCTCGTGGTTGCCGATCGCCGGGAACAGCGGGGAGTGCTGCACCAGCGGCGCGCCCCGGTAGGTCCGGCCGGCGATGGTCCGTTCGGCGCGGCCGGTCAGCCCGGCGAAGAACGCCCGCCCGCCGGTGTGGTCGAACCACTCGCTGGCCCGGTCCGGGATGTTGACCAGGTCACCGGCGACGAGGATGCCGTCGAGGCGGACCCCGGCGGTCTCGGCGACCTTCTCCAGGTTGACCGGGGTCATCCCCATGAGCTGGTGGTCGCTGGTGAGCAGCAGCCGCACCGGCTGGCGGGCCGGCACGGCGGGGGCGAGGGAGTACGTGGCGGTGACCGTCGCCCGGCCGAGGTGGTCGACGGAGACCACCCGGTAGGGGGTGCGCTCGCCGGCCGTCAGCCCGCCCACCCGGACCAGGTGCCGGTACACCGGGCGGTCCACCACGGCGGTGAAGGTGCGGCCCGGGACGGCCGAGCCGGAGTCCTCCCGGGTACGGCTCAGCCGCAGCGTCTCGGCGGCGAACCGGCGCCAGCCGGGGCCGGCGCCCCGCCGGCCGGTGGCCGCGTCCAGGGCGGCCTGTTCGCTCAGCGCGGCCACCTCCGCGCCGACCAGCACCACCTGTGTGGTGCCGTGCTCCTCGGTGTGCCACACCACGTGCACGGCGCTGGCCTGCGGGTCGAGCAGGTACGGCTCGCAGAGCAGCGGCCGGCCGCCGAGCCGGGCCGGTGGCGGGTCCTGCGGCCGGGCCGGTACGGGGGTGACCGGCGAGGCGCCGGCCGGGGTGGCGGGGCCGGCGGCGATCCCGGCGGCCACGGCGGCGCCCCCGGCGATCGTCAGAACGTTACGGCGGGTGAGGCTGGTGGAGTCGTCGGCGGTCGGGCCGTCCACCCGGTGCTCAGTCATGACCAGCACCTCAGCAAAGGCCGCTGACAAGATCACGCCTGCTGGGTGAACGGCACCGTTCGCCGGGGTGAAGGCGAGTTTCGTCGCCTCCACCGACCGGTCACCGTCCGTCACACCGCGCCGGGTCACACGCCGGCCGTGCCCCCGGCGAGGACCTGCCGGGCGGACTCACCCAACGGGTCGTCCCGGGTCGGCAGGCCCCGCACGATCGGCAGCATCTGCTCCTGGAACACCCCGTACAGCCGGCGCAGCTCCGCCGCCGGGTCCGGGTGGTCGTCGACCCGCAGGTCCCACAACGGGTACGGCTCGTCCCCGACCACCGTGATCGTCGCGGAGCCGGCGCCCTCTCTGTCCCCGCCGGTGTGCTCGCCGGCCTCGATCGCCCGCAGCAGCCGTTCGACCAGGTCGTGTCCGGGCTCGTCGAGGTACGCCCGGACGATCGCGTCGAGGGTCTGCGGCCCGGTGAGCCGGTTGCCCTGGGCCGCGAAGCCCGGCCCGGTCCGGTGCCCCGACCAGGGCAGCGTCCGGCCACCGGTGACGGCGTACGCCTGGCCGGCCGCGTCGACCATGCCGGCCTGGCGGACCTCCCGTCCCGGGTCGCGGGCCAGCAACGTGTCGACGACCTCGCGCGGTGCCCGACCCTCGGCGAGCATCGGCAGGCCGTCGTAGGCCAGGTAGGGGTTGTGGGTGGCCTGGGTGGCGACCGCGCCGACGCCGGAGCGGACGTGGGACAGCAGCTTGCCCACCCCGGCGGTGGCGGTCAGGGCGGCCACCCCGAGGTGGCCGGTGCGGGGGCACCGGGCGACGAGGGAGAAGGTCATGCGGCGTGCATACCCCGCCGCCGCGATTCCCATCCGTGGGAGCGCGGCGCGACCCCTCGTCACCGCCGTTGCGGCGTCGCTCCGGCACGCGTCCGGGCCGGTAATTGCGTTGCCGTCACCCGAACGGAACTCGTACGGTGATCTCCGACAGAGCAGGACGACCCCCTTCGGCGAGGAGCATCAGGTGACCAGGTGGCAGAGCCGACAGTCGCGGTGGCACGTGCCGCGCGACGGCGAACGCCAGCCCGGTCCCGGGTGGCGGCTCGCCCCGACGACGAGCATGACCGGTGCCCCGGGCGGCACCGGCACGACCCACGACATGGGTGGTTGTCCCCACCGGCGGTGGACGTGACGCGGAGCTGACGCGCGTCACCGACGCCGCCCGCCGGACCCACCGGCTCGGGCGGCGTTCTCCGTTCTCGCCCCCGGACCCCGAGATCCAACCCGGACCACGAGATCCTCCGTCCGACCACGAGGCTCTCGCTCCGGACCACGACAGCAGCCTTCGTCCGCCGGCCACGACAGCGGTGTGGCCCGCACTCCTGCGGGCGTCGCCCCGACCAGAGGGGCGGGCCGGCCCCTGTCCGGACACCGGAGCGCTCGCTCGGCCGAGCGCCACCGTGCCGTCACCGACCCCTGAACTCGGGCGCCCTGCGGGGCTGACGGCGGTTCCCCTGCGCACAGGAAAGGAGATGAGACGCCATGGGCACATCGACCATCGCGAGGGTGAGGGTCGCGCGGGGCGGCGCGGAGTGGACGGCCAGCGTCCTGAGCTGGCTCCGCCCCGGCACGCGGCTGAGCATCGGCGTGCGGCCGAGTGACGGCGCGCGGCTGAGCATCGGCGCGCGGCTGCGCACCGCGACGCTGGTCGGGGTGCTGAGGGCGCTCAGCCCCGGCACCCCGTACCGGCTCGTTCCGGCGGCCTGACCGCACCGGGTGCCCGTCGCACGCGACGGGCACCCGGGTACGGCTCAGGCCCCGCCGTACGGCTTGTACCCGCAGATCAGCTCCCACGCCCCGGGCAGCACCGCCACCCGCTCGAAGCCGACCTCGGCGAGCAGCCCGGTGTAGAAGTCGACCTCCCGCAGCCGGCTGACGCAACTGTCCACCCCGATCAGGAAGTAGCTCCAGAAGAATTGCATCGCCAACCGGTCCGGGGTGCGGAACTCCTCACCGATGACCAGCAGCCCGCCCGGCTCCAGCGCCGCGTACGCCTGCTCGACCAGCCGGCGGGCCACGTCGTTGGGCCAGTCGTGCAGCACCCGGACGAACGCCATCGCGTCGTACCCGGACGGCAGCGGCTCGGCGAAGAAGTCGCCCCCGACGAAGCCCAGCCGGTCCGGGTGCCCCCGGCGCAGCCGGGTCGCCTCCACCAGCGGCGCCACCGCCGGCAGGTTGTACACGTCGGCGTGCAGCGCGGGGGCGTCGTCGAGGATGTGCGCGGCGAGGGTGCCGTCGCCTCCGCCGACGTCCAGCAGCCGTTTGCGGTCCGACCACAGCCGGTCGGCGTGCCGGTGCGCCGTCTCGATCACCGGGCCGAGCCCGACGGCCATGCTGCGTTCGAACTCGGCGGTCTGTTCGTCGCTCTGCGGTGGCCAGGCGAAGTCGTCGTCGCTCATGCTCACCTCGCCGCGCAGGCTCTCGGCCAGCCGGCCGTGCAGCACCCGCCACGGGTACCGGTCCCGGTCCCGCTCGACCGCGTCCGGCCCGACGACCGCCGCGACGGCGTCGCGCAGCCCCGGCACCGCCCGGTAGCGGGCCGAGGTGATGTCGTCGTCGGGTTCGGTGCGCTCGACGAAGCCGAGGCTCTCCAGGCAGTCGAGGAACTTGTACAGCCGCAGCGGCCGGACCCCGAACCGGTGGGCGAGGTCGCCGAGGCGGGCCGGTCCCGGCTCCAGGGCGTCGAGCAGGCCCGTGCCGAGCGCGGTCTCCAGCACGTCGATGGCCTTGGGGCCGTTGGCCAGCAGGCTCATCAGCGCCCGCGGGGACAGGGTGACGTTCACCGTCGCAGCTCCTTCTCCAACGCGTCCATGAACGCGTCGACCTCGTCGAGGGTGTTGTAGACGTGCGGGCCGACCCGGAGCCACCCCCGCCAGCTACAGATCATGTTCTGGTCGGCCAGCCGGCGCTTGACCGTCTCCCCGTCGGGGACGTCCAGGCAGACCACCCCGCCACGCCGGTCGGGCTCGGTGGGGCTGACCACCGTGATGCCGGCCGCCGTCGCGCGGTCGATCACCCGCTGGGTGTAGGCCAGCGAGTGGGCCCGGATGGCGGGCAGCCCCACCCCGGCCAGCAGGTCCAGCCCGACCTGGGAGACCAGCGAGGTGAGGGGAAACGGGGTGCCGCCGGCGAAGCGCTGCGCCCCGGCCGCCCAGTCCCGCGACGGCTGGAAGCTCAGCGCCCGGTCCCCGGCCTGCCAACCGGTCGCCGTCGGCTCCAACCGGTCCGTCAGGTCGGGCCGGACGTACAGGAAGGCGGTGCCGACCCCGCACAGCCACTTGTGCGCCCCGCCGAGGAGGACGTCCACCCCGAGGGCGGTCACGTCCAGCGGCACCACCCCGACGGTCTGGAAGGCGTCCACCACCACCAGGGCGCCGGCCCGGTGGGCCCGGTCCACCAGACGGGGCAGGTCGATGGTGGCCCCGGAGGAGAAGGTCGCGTGGGGTACGCACACCAGCAGGGTCCGCTCGTCGATCCGGGCGAGCAGGCCCTCCTCGTCGACGGCCGGCCCCCCGGTGCCGACGACCTCGACCCGGGCGCCCCGTCGCCGCTGGGCCTGCCAGAGGAAGGGCACGGTCGGGAACTCCAGGTCGGTGATGAGGACCCGGTCGCGCTCGGGCGGGTAGTCGAAGCAGGAGACGACCCGGCCGAGCAGGGTGCTCAGGTTCGCGTCGGTGACCACGCTGCCCGCCGGCGCCCCGATGAGGGCGGCCACCGCGTCGGCGTACCGGTCCAGGCCGACGTGCCAGTCGTGCCACACCTCGTCGCGCCAGGTCCGCAGTGTCGTCCAGTAGTCGGTCAGCACGTGCTGGACGCCCCTGGGCGCCGCGCCGGTCGAGTTGCTGTTCAGGTAGACGACACCGGTGTCGAGCAGCGGGAACTCGGCCCGCAGGGCGGCGTGGACGGTGGGGTCGAGACAGCGGCCCGGCGGGGGGTCGGGGACCAGGTCGGGTGCGCTCACGCGGGGCAGCCTCCAGTCGGGTGGGTCCGGGTCGGCGACCCGGGGTGGGCCACGCCGGTGGTGCTCCCGCCGGCGGGGCAGCGGGCGGCGGGGTCGTCCGCCGGGGGCGGGTCCGCCGGGTCGGGGCGGGCGGTGAAGACCGGGATGGCGCGGACCTGCGCCAGGTACGGGGTACCCTCGGTGTAGCCGGTGCCGGGGCGGGTGCCGAGCATCCGTACGGCCAGCCGGTGGTGGGTCCGTCGCCACTGCAGCACCGCCGTGGCGAACGCGTCCATCCCCGACTCCACCAGGGACCGGTCCCGCCCGGCGAGCCGGCCCTCGTGGACCGCGCTGCGGTAGGCCCCGTCGATCGACGGGTGCCCGACCAGCACCCGGTCGCGGACCTCCGGCACCGACCGGTACGCGGCCGAGTCGAGTCGCTGCCGGTCCGGCACCCGGCACAGCGACTCCATCAGCTTGTAGGAGCGGGACTGGATGGCGCTCGCCCCGTCGGTGTACTCCCGGAAGGTCCGGAACGCCGCCGGCTGCATCGTCGCCAGCAGGGAGAAGAGCGGACCCGCGGTGGTGAGCTGGTCCCGGGCGTGGGCCAGCCGCTGCGCCGCCCGGGTCGCCCGCCCGGCGGCCAGGTCGCCCCGGGTGGCGTGCAACTCCCCGGCGATCTGCGCGAAGACGCACTCGTAGCCCTGGAGCACCCGGATGAACAGGTACTCGTCGTGCGACAGGTAGACCGGCAGCATGCTCAGCCGCAGCACCCGCGCCGCGTCCGGATCCTCGCGGAGGGCACGGGCGTGCAGGGCGGTGGCGGCCTCCGCCGGGTCCCGCCCGTCGACCTCGCCGGCCAGGCCGAGGCGGGCCAGGGCGGGCGCGACGGCCCGCAGGCCCAGCCGGTGCCGCTTGGCCACCACCTCCGCCGGGGGCCGTTGGTGCGGCAGCAGGTCGCTGCCGACGCCGGCGGCGACCTCGAAGGCGAGGGCGTCGGCGATCAGCCGGACCAGCAGCAGGTCGTGGCGGCGGCGACTGCCGGTGGGGTCGAGGGGCGGCTCGGCGTCGGCGGCCGGATCCCGACCGGCCGGGTCGTCCCGGGCCTCGGTGTCGGGGGCCGCCCCGTCGGGCAGGTCGTCGCCGTCGACGGGGAGGCCGAGCAGGCGCAGGGCCAGGTAGCTGCGGTAGTCGTACCGGCCGTCCCACTTGTCGAGGGCGACGTCGAGGAAGTCCCGCAACAGCCGGGCGGGGTCCGGCCCGCCGGCCGGCGTCGGATCGGGGGCGGTCACCCGGGCCCGGACGCGGTCCAACTGGGCGAGCAGATCCGGTTTCACAAAGTGTTTACCGACGCGGTGGAACTCCCGCAGCACGGGGGAGTAGGGGAAGGTTCCGGGGTCGGCCACGCCGGACATCCAGCATGTCAGTTCGCGCACGAACCGTACCTCGAATTCCGTTCTCGTTGTACGCGGAGTGGGGGCTGTGCGGATTCTCGGGACGCAGGAATTGTCAGGGCCGGGTGGCCGGGGAATTGGCCTCGGCCGGCTCCTCGGCATCGGCGCGCCGGCTCTGCCACAGCTCCGGGTAGAAGCGGTGGTCGATGAGTTTCGCGAGCATGGTCGCGGCGCTGCCCGGGGTGCCGGCCGGGCCGTGGCCCCCGACCCGCAGCGCGACCTGGTAGTGCCGGCTGCGCCACAGCGACACCCGCTCGTCCCACTCCAGCATCGCCTCGGCCAGCCGGTGCACCGGGTCGGTCGGGTCCGGCCGGCGCAGCGTCGTCAGCTCGATGCCCCTCCGGGCGAGGTGGTCGGCGAAGACCCGCCCGAGCTGTCGGCTGGCGACCTGGAGCCGCCGCCAGCCGGGCGACTCCGCGCCGGAACCGTTGCCCATCGCCGGTTGCATCGCCTGGAAGTCCACCGGGGACAGGTACCGGAACATCTCCAGCTGGTCGGTGACGAGCCGGATCCCGAGGGTGGCGCGGGCCAGCAGGGGCTCGGCCGCCGCCGGCTCCCCGGCGGCGAGCCGGGCCGCCGCCTCGGTCACCTCGGCCGTGGCGAGTTTCAGCCAGAGTTCGGTGGACTGGTGCACCACCTGGAAGAGCAGTTCGTCGCGGTGGATCATCTCCGCCGGACGTCGTTGCAGGTCGAGCAAAGCATCGGTACGCATGTAGCGCGCGTAGTCCGTGGCGCCGTCTCCCGGCAGCACAGGTGCGTGGTCCCGCTTCACGGAATAGTCCCCTTTGGTCAGCGTCGGTGCGTCGGTAACCGACGGCGCGACGGCGCATGGCGGCGGACAGTATCCAACGAGGAATGGCAATGTGTCACCTCCCCGTCACGGAATCGCCGCGCATGCGGGGAAGGGGGTTTGCCGGCTTTTCAGCGCCAGGGAAACTTTCCGATTAACACGCAGATCTGCGCGAGTCAATGACGTTCGGTGGTTGATTCGTCACACGACGGTGTTGCTTTCCGTCACGACAGTGCTGCGGAAAGTGGCGAACGGGGGTCGGTGGCCCCTCGCAAACGGCGGTCCGGGCTCGACCGGCGCCGGTGCCGACGCGCCCGCGCGGGGCCCGGGGCGCTCAGCGGCGCGAGAGCAGGGAGGTGACCCGCATCCGTTCGCTGTGGATCCACACGTCGGAGTACTCGATCGCCCGACCGTCGTCGAGGTAGGTGATCTGCTCCAGGTAGAGCAGCGGGAAGCCCGCCGGCACGCCGAGGGCCTCGGCGATCCGGTCGGCGGCGGCGGTGGCGGTGAAGGTCCGTCGGCCGGAGCTGATCTTCAGCCCGTAGTCGTTCTCCAGCAGCCCGAACAGCGACCGGTCGGCGAGGTCGGCCTGCTCCAGACCGGGGGCGAGGTCGGTGCGGACGTAGTTGACCAGCCAGACCACCGGCCCGGCGCTGGTGGAGCGGAGCCGCTCCAGGCGCAGCACCGACTGACCGGGGCGCAGGTCGAGCAGGGTGGCCAGCGGGGGCGGGGCGGGCATCACCTGTTGGGAGACCACCTGGGTGGTGACCGAGACACCCTGCCGGGCGAAGTCCTCCGACAGGGTGGTGAGCTTCTGCGCGATGGACGGTTCGAGAGCGGTGGACGTGACGAAGGTGCCCCGCCCCCGGACCTGCACCAGCAGGCCCTCGCGGATCAGGGTGGCCAGCGCCCGCCGCAGGGTGCCCCGGGAGATGCCCAGCTCGACGGCGAGCTCGGGCTCGCTGCGCAGCCGGTAGTGCGCGGGCCACTCGGCCGACAGGATCTTGGCCCGGATCTGCTCCGACACCTGCGCGTGCAGTGGCGCCGGCGCGTCGCGGTCGAGGTGTTCACTCACCCCGGCCGGGCTCAACTGGTCGGACATGTCACCTTCTCCGGGCGCCCGTCGCCCCCCGACGACCGTAGCCGATGACGGTCACCGTCGATCAGCGCGGGTCGTCGAGGGGGTCGGACGGGTCAGTAGCTGGTGGTGTTCTCGTCGGCGTCGTCGGTGACGAGGGCGATCCCGGCGCTGGTGCCGAGCAGCACCGCGCCGGCCCGCAGCAGCGACACGGCCTGGTCGAAGGACTTGATCGCGCCGGACGCCTTGACCCGGACGCCCTCCGGCGCCCGTGCCACCAGGTACGCGACGCTCTCCGGGTTGGCCACCTCGACGGACCCGCTGCTGGCGTTCTTCAGGATCGCCGCACCCGCCTCGATGGACAGTGCGACGGCGGTCTCCCGCTCGGCGGGCGTGAGCAGCGGCAGCTCCAGCATGACCTTGATCGGGACGCCGGACGCCTTGACCACGCCGGCGATGTCGTCGCGGAAGGCGTCGTACCGGCCGCTCTTGAGCCAGCCGATCTGCACGCCGATGTCGATCTGGGTGGCGCCCGCGCGGACCAGGCTCTCCGCCTCGGCGGCCTTGCCGGCGCTGGTGGTCACCCCGACGGTGGGGAAGTCGAGTGCCGAGGCGACCTCGACACCGGTGCCGCGCAGCACCTCGGCGACCTCGGGTACCCAGGAACCGGGCACCATCGCGGCGTTGAAGCCGTACCGGACGGCCTCCTCGGCGTGGGCGACGATCCGGTCCCGGGTCACCCCGACGTCGATCAGGGTGTGCTGGATGTAGGGCGCCAACGCCGCAGGGGTGACCTCGGTGTCGGCCAGGATGGCAGGGCTCACGTTTCTCTCCGAATTCTGGTGCGTCGTGGTGCGGGTGGCGACGGCTACATCCGGTCGCGGTAGTAGTCCGGGACGACGACGCCGGGCTCGTCGAACCAGCGGGGCACGTCCACGCCGCAGACCAGGCCGACGTTGCCCCACGGGTTGAAGGCCCCGGTCCGGACGATCACCTTGGCCTCGTGGGCGAGGTCGCCGAGCATCTCGGCGTGCGTGCGGGTGGTCAGGGGCGCCTCGGGGAAGCGCTGCCCCAGCCAGGTGGCCAGGGGCTGGTTGTGGGTGGTGACGTCCTCGGCCACCACGACGCCCTCGACGATGATCTCGTCGGCGACGAGGTCGAGCACGGTGGTCAGCCTCGGCAGGTCCTCGGCGATGGCCAGGTCGACCCGGTGCGCGGCGCGCGGGATCGGGAAGCCGGCGTCCACCACCAGCAGCAGGTCGGTGTGGCCGAGGGTGGCCAGCGCGCCGGACAGTTCGGCGTTGAGCACGCCCCTGCGTTTCATGGCTTCTCCTTCATGGTGTGTGCCCCGGTGGCCAGGGCCATGACCTTCTCCTCGGTGGCCTCCGCCGCCGGGATGACACCGACCAGGCGGCCGGCGGCCATGACGGCGATCCGGTCGCTGACGGTCAGCAGTTCGGGCAGGTCCGACGAGGAGACGAGGATCGCCACCCCCTCGTCGGCGAGGGTGCGGAACAGGCGGTAGATCTCCGCCTTGGCGCCGACGTCGACGCCCCGGGTCGGCTCGTCCAGCAGCATCAGCCGGGGCTCGATGGACAGCCACCGGGCCAGCAGCGCCTTCTGCTGGTTGCCGCCGGAGAGCTGGGTGATGCCCTGCGCCGTGGTCGACGTCTTCACCCGCAACTGTCGGGCCCGGGTCTCGGCGTCGCGGCGCAGCGCCCGCCGCCGCAGCAGCCCGAAGCGCTGCCGGCGGCCCAGGGTCAGGATGGTGACGTTGTCGGCGACGCTCATCGTCGGCAGGATCCCCTGCTGCCGGCGCTCCCCGGGCAGGTACGCCACCCGTGCGGCGATGGCGTCGCGGGGGGAGCGGGCGGTGAACGCCGTGCCGTCCAGGGCCAGGTCGCCACCGCTGATCGGGTCGGCGCCGAAGACGCCGCGCAGCAGTTCGACCCGGCCGCTGTCCGGCAGGCCGGCCACGCCGACCACCTCACCCGGGGCGACCGTGAGGTCCACGTCGCTGAAGCCCCGGCCGCAGACCCGGCTCAGCCGCAGCCGTGGGGTGGCCGCCGGGGCGGGCGGGGCGGTGTCGTGCCGGGCGAACTCGGCGGCGAGTTCCCGGCCCACCATCGCCGCGACCACCTGGTCCGGGGTGACCTGGGCGGTCGGCCAGGAGCCGACGTGCCGACCGTCGCGCAGCACGTGGATGTGCTGGGAGAGGGCGAACACCTCGGGCATCCGGTGCGAGACGTAGAGCATGGTCACCCCGTCCGCCTGCAACGACCGGATCACCCCGAAGAGCTGCTCCGACTCGGCCGGGGACAGGATCGAGGTCGGCTCGTCGAGGATGACCAGCCGGGCCTGTCGGGCCAGCGACCGGGCGATCACCACGAGCTGCTGGGTGGCGGCGTCGAGGTGCCGCACCGTACGCCGGGGGTCGACCCGGACGCCGAGGCGGTCCAGCAGTGCCACCGCCCGCTCGTCGATGCGGCGCCGGTGCGGGAAGGGCCGCGAGCCGGGCTCCACGCCGAGCATGATGTTCTCGGCGACCGTCCGGTCCTGGGCCAGGGCGAGTTCCTGCGGCACCAGGGCGACCCGGTGCCGGCTGAGCAGGGTGGCCGGGTCGTACCGGCGGACCTGCTCCCCGTCGACCCGCACCGTCCCGGTGGTGGGGGAGTCCAGCCCGGCCAGGATCTTCATGAGGGTCGACTTGCCGGCGCCGTTCTCCCCCATCACGGCGGTCAGGCTGCCGGCCGGGACGTCCAGGGTCACGTCCTGGAGGGCGCGGACGGCTCCGAAGTGCTTCGACAGACCCGTCACCTCGACGGCGGCGGCCGTCGTCGGGGCGGCGATCGTGGCCGGGCTGGTCATCGGCTCAGCCCTCCACCGGCACGGTGGCCACGTTGTCGCGGGTGACCACGAGCGCGCCGGTGTCCACGTCGGCGATCTCGGTGCCGTTCTTCAGGTACTCGGCCAGCAGCTTGACCGCCTGGTAGCCCTGCTCGGCCGGGCCCTGGCTGATGCTCAGGTCGACCACGCCGCCCTTGAGGTACTCGACGGTCTGCGGCTGCACGTCGAAGCCGACGGCGTGGATCTTGCCGGCGTTGCCGGACTGCTGGAGCCACTTGGCCCCGGCGGTGAAGCTGCAGCAGTCGAGGGAGACCAGGGCGATCGCGTCCTTCTGCGCCGCCATCGTCGACTCGACCGTGTTGTACGCGGCGCTGGGCTCGTTGCCCGTGTTCACCGGGCCGACGATCTGCAGGCCGGCGTCCTTCACGCCCTCCTGGAAGCCGGAGAACCGGTCGTTGGACCAGCCGGCGCCGGAGTCGACCGAGACCACGACGACCTTGCCGGTCTTGCCGTTCAGCACCTTGATGAGTTCCTCGGCCAGCGACCGGCCGGAGGCGACCAGGTCCTGCCCGACGAAGCCCATCTGCCGGGACTCCGGGTTGTTGGTGTTGAACGAGATGATCGGGATGCCCGCGTCGTACGCCTGGGCGATCACCGGCTTGAGCGCGTCGTTGCTGGCCGAGGAGACGGCCAGGCCGTGGATCTGCTTCTGGTTGATCAGGGTCTGCAGCTCGGCGACCTGGTCGGCGGCGTTGCCGCCGGTCGGCCCGATCATCTGGGCCTCGACGCCGAGTTCCTTCGCGCCGCGCTCCATGCCCTGCCGGATCGGCACGGCGAAGGCCAGCGACGGGTCGTGGTAGCTGAGCCGGATCTTGAGCGGGTCGCCCTTCTCGACGGCGTCGGCGATGTAGTCGGCGAGCTGGAAGCCGCCGTCGCCGCCGGTGGCGGTGCTGGCCGGGGTGACCGCGCCGCAGGCGGCGCTGCCCAGCAGCGCCAGGCTCAGGGTGGCGGCGACGGTGATCCGGCGCCGGAGGGAGAGCTTCATCCGAGGGGCTCCTTGCGGTGGGGGGACGGGGTGGTGGCGGACGGGTTGCCGGGGGAGGTCAGCGCCGTCCGGATCGTCTGCGTAGCCAGGTGTCGGCGGCCACGGCGAGGATGATCACCGCGCCGGTCGCCACCGTCTGCCAGAAGGAGGAGATGCCGCGCAGGTTGAGGATGTTCTGCAGGACGCCGATGAAGGCGACGCCGATGACGGTGCCGAGCATGGTGCCGGAGCCGCCGAACAGGGCCGCGCCACCGATGATCACGGCGGAGATGGCGGTGAGCTCCATCCCGGTGCCGGTCACGCCCTGCACGTAGGAGAGGAAGGAGAGGCCGAGCACGCCGGCCAGGCCGGCCAGGGTGCCGGAGAGGGCGAACGCGGTGACCTTGACCCGGTTGGTGTTGATGCCGCACAGCCGGGCGGCCTCGGCGCTGCCGCCGACCGCGTACGTGTTGAAGCCGTACCGGGAGCGGGAGAGCACGATCGTGCCGAGCACGGCGACCAGCGCGAAGATGACGAGCTGCATCGGCAGCAGCCCGAACAGCTTGCCCTGGCCGAGCAGGTTGAACTCGGCCACGTTGGGGTCGCTGCCGGACAGCGAGATCGGGGAGCCGCCGCTGAGCAGCAGGGTCACCCCCCGGTACACGCTCAGCGTGCCGAGGGTGACGATGAACGACGGGATGCCGAAGCCGACCGTCACCAGGCCGTTGATCAGCCCGGCCACCGCCCCGGCGGCGATCCCGCCGAGCGCGGCGAGCGGCCAGGCCACGTCCGAGGTCATCAACAGTCCACAGACGACGGCCCCGAGGCCGTAGATCGAGCCGACGGAGAGGTCGATCTCGGCGTTGATGATGACGAAGGTGACCCCGATGGCCATGATGCCGATCTGCGCGATCTGCTGGCCGACGGTGAGGAAGTTGTCGGTGCCCAGGAAACCCGGGGCGAGGGCGGTGCCCAGCAGGAACAGGACGACCAGCGCCAGGAAGGTGCTGGCCTCCCGGGCGTGCAGGAACCGCTGGAGGGGGTTGGGGGAACGGGGGGTGGTGCTGGCCGCCTGCCCCGCCGGGGGTGCGGCCTGAGCGGTCATCTGGGCCATCTCTCTCACTTCCTCAACAGGGCCGCGACGTCGTCCGGGCCGGGCAGGGCGGGAATGACCTCGGCGACGCCGACGGCGTGGGCGCCGGCCGCGGCGGCGTACCGGACGGCCTCGGTGAGGTCGTCGCCGCGGGCCAGGGCGACGGCGAGCGCGCCGGTGAAGGCGTCCCCCGCGCCGGTGGTGTCCACCACCCGGGGTACGGGGACCGGGGCGACCCGGCTGCGCCGCCCGGCGGCGTCCACCAGGGCGCCCTCGGCGCCCTGGGTGAGCACCACCGTCCCGGCGTACCGGGTGCGCAGCAGGTCGATCAGGTCGTCGCCGGTGGTGGGGTCGTCCGGGTCGAGCCCGGCGAGCACCCGGGCCTCGCTGGCGTTGGGGGTCAGCACGTCGATCCACTGCCACGCCTCGTCCGGCAGGGGCACCGCCGGGGCGGGGTTGAGCAGGGTGGGTACGCCGCGTTCGTGGGCGACCCGCAGGGCCGCCAGCGCGACCGGCAGCGGGATCTCCAGGCAGACCACGGTCAGGTCGGCCTCCGCGATCCGGTCGGCGAAGCCCTCGACGTCGGCCGGGGTCAGGGTGTCCAGGGCGCCGGGGGCGATGACGATCCGGTTCTCGCCGTCGGACTCGACCAGGATGACCCCGACCATGGTGGCCGCCTCGGTGGTGCGGACCCCCGTGGCGTCCACGCCCTCGGCGGCCCAGAGGTCCCGGGCCGCCGCGCCGAACTGGTCCGCGCCCACGGCGGTCAGGAAGCTGACCTCCGCGCCGAGGCGGGCCGCGGCCACGGCCTGGTTGGAGCCCTTGCCCCCGTGCCCGGAGGCGAACTGGCCGCCGGAGAGGGTCTCCCCGGCGACGGGCACCCGGGGCACCCGCATCGTGAGCCCGGCGCCGTAGCTGCCGACGACTGCAATCTTCATCCTGGCCCTCTTGTTCATGGACAACCATGTACAACTGAGGGGACCATAGGAGTGTCGCGGTGAGGGTGTCAAGGGTGCCGGGAGGGGTTTTTCGAAACTTCCAGGAAACCTGCGCGTAGCCGAAGAGGCCCCTGTGGGCAGCGGGAACGCTTCCCGTGGGCAAGCTGCGTCCGTCGGCCGGGATGGCGTGGAGGGGGCTGCCCGGGGGTGCTCTCCAGCCGACGGGCCGGAGGGCTGGCGGTGCTCCGCGTAATGATCGCTTGACAGCGGGTAGGGGGAGCGTATGTGATCTCACCGATGCATGGGAACGCTCCCATATCGCTGGAGGAGACCTACGTGCCGCACATCAGACGCCTCGCCGGGGCCGCCCTGGCGGGCCTCGTCCTGGCCCTCGCCGTCCCGACCGCCGGACATGCGTACGGGCCCGGGACCGAACCGACCCTGCCGTACGCCCAACCCGCCGACCCCGCCGTGCCGGTACGGGGCTGCCAGTCCACCGTGGCCGATCCCACCAACCCGACCGGGGCGGACCCGGCGGTGCAGGTGATCTACGCGTGGACCGACCACCACGGCGACAACTACGCCACCCGGGCCGCGCTGATCGCCAAGATCGTCGATCGCGTCGACTGGTCCCTGGACGAGTCGACCAACTACGACCAGCACCTCAACCTGAGCTGCCGCAGCGGGTACGACACCAGCACCTACGCCGGCTACACCCAGGCCCTGGTCGTCCCGGAGAAGATCGAGGCCGGCACCGCCACCGGGGCGAGCAGCATGACCGTGCGGGCCGACCTGATCGCCGCCGGGTACGACGACAGCAACCGCGTCTACCTCGTCTTCACCGACTTCCCCTCCGCCTCCGACGCCTTCCTCTGCCCCGCCGGGGGCGGCTTCAACTCCGCCGGCTCCCACTGCTCGGCCGTGGTGGAGGGCTGGGACAGCGGGGTCGCCGGGCACGAGCTGTTCCACGTCCTGGGGGCGGGCCACGCCTGGATGAACGAGACCGGCCAGCCCTACTACCCGGAGATCATGTACAACTGGGAGGACCACTGGAACCTGGACCCCGGCTTCCGCACCTACTACGACCCGAGCGAGCTGACCGCCAGCTTCCACCTCGACCCGTACCCCTCCACGGACACCGGCAACATCGCCCGTCACCCCGTGCTCACCACCCCGGTCTGCTGTGACACCGGGGCGAACAACGACCTGCTCACCGCCGAGCAGCGCACCGTGGAGGCCACGGCGCCGGGAGGTTCCACCTCGACCTTCACCGCCGACGGGGGGTGGCACCAGGTCACCCCGGCCTGCGGGGTCAGCGCGGTCTCCTGCACCTACTTCGACGGTCGGCGCTCGGTGCAGCTCAACGCCTATACCGGGCCGCACAGCACCTCGGCGATCTCCCTCGCCAGCCGGCCCACGGTGACGGCCGGGCGGACGTACAAGCTCTTCACCCGGCTGCGCAGCGGTACCCCGGTCACCGCCCAGCTCCGCCTGGCCTGGTACGACGCGGCGGGGAACGCGCTCACCCCCGGCACCGGCGGCGGGTTCACCCTCACCAGCAACTGGCTGGAGTGGCGGCTGACCGCCACCGCCCCCGCCACCGCCGCCTCGGTGCGGGTCTCCGTGGTCCTGCCCCCGCAGGCGACCACCGGCAACCAGGCGGTGAACCTGGACAGCCTCCAGCTCAACGACTGCACCGCCAACACCGGCGGAACCTGCCGCTACGACACCTGACGCCAGGGTCCGGCCACGGGTCGCCGGTCGCCCGTCCCGCAGTGGGCGTCGGGCGGGCGGTCCGTGGCCGGGGCCGCCGTCGGTCAGCCCGGTTGGCCCTCGGCGATGATGCTCTTGACCAGGTCGGTCGAGGCGGACTCGTCGAGGGCGAGAGCGGCCACCGCCCGCCAGGCGTTCTCGTAGGCGGCCAGTTCGTCCGGCTTGTCGAGGTAGAGCGCTCCGGTGAGGGACTCGCTGTAGACCACGGACGGCTCCCGCGCCGCCTGGCCCCCACGGGGGCCGGAGAAGTCGATGATCACGAAGGTGCCGGCGGTGGCGCCGGGATGCGGGCCGGCGGCCAGCGGCACCACCCGCAGCGACACGGTCGCCAGCCCGGCCGTCGCGAGCAGCCGGTCGAGCTGGTCGGTCATCACCTCGGGGCCACCCACCGGGCGGCGCAGCGCGGCCTCGGAGACCAGGGCGGTCAGTCGGGGCGGCTTCGGGTGCCGGCGGGTCAGCAGGCGCTGCCGCTGCATCCGCAGGTCGACCGCGCGGTCCCGGGTCGGCACGTCCGGGCCGGTGGCCTGGGGGAGGGCGGACGCGTACTCCCGGGTCTGGAGCAGGTCGGGGACCAGCGACTCGTCGTAGCGACGCAGGTGGGCGGCGGCGGACTCCAGGCCGAGGTACAGCTCGTACCAGCTCGGCACCGCGTCGCCGTACTCCTGCCACCAGCCCTTGGCCCGGGTCTGCACGGCGAGTGCCCGCAGCACCTCGGTCGTCTCCGCCGGCACCCGGTACAGCTCGCACATCGCCCGGACGTCGAGGACGCGGACCGTCCCCGTGCCGCACTCGATGCGCCAGATCTTCTGCCGGCTGTACTCCAGGGCCTCGGCGGCGGTCTCCAGGGTGACCCCGGCCTCGGTACGCGCCTGGCGCAGCAGTCGGCCGAGCTGACGGCGCGGCACCGTGGACCCGACGTCCTGAGCCATCCCCGCACTCCCTGATTTCGTTCCACCACAGAGGGTCACTTGTTGTGCAACAGATAGTCGTCGGGTGGAGGCAAGTCAAGAGCTGGACCACGTTTGGCGGATCGACGGGGGTGAACGCGCCACGGAGCGGGACGCGGAACCGGGGTCCGGCCGACGGGTCCACCCGCGACGGTGGGCGACCCGCCGGGTTTGTCCGTCCGCTCGTCGGGGAAGATGAACGCCCTATCGTCCGCCTGACCATGTTGGAGGGGCCCGCTTCATGTCCGTCGGAGAGGCTGTGGGCGACGCGCTCCACGCCGTACTGTTGTTCCTGCCGAAGGCGCTCGCCTTCGTGGCGATCCTGATCGCCGGGTGGCTGGTCGCCAAGGCCGTCCTGAAGGTCGTCCAGAAGCTGCTGCACCGGGTCGGCTTCGACCGTGCCGTCGACCGGGGCGGCATCCGCAAGGCCCTCGCCCGGTCCCGGTACGACGCCAGCGACCTCGTCGCGAAACTGGCGTACTACGGGGTGCTGCTGCTCACCCTGTACCTCGCCTTCGGCATCTGGGGTCCCAACCCCATCTCCGACCTGATCGCCGCCGTCATCGCGTGGCTGCCCCGGGCCTTCGTGGCCATCGTCATCATCGTGGTCGCGGCGGCCATCGCCACCGCGGTCAAGGACATCATCAGCAGCGCGCTCGACGGTCTGTCCTACGGGCGGGTGCTGGCCCGGGTCGCCTCCTGGTTCATCCTCGGCCTGGGCATCATCGCGGCGCTCAACCAGGTCGGCATCGCCACCACGGTCACCACGCCGGTGCTGATCGCGGTGCTCGCCACCGTCGGCGGCATCCTCGTCGTGGGCGTCGGCGGCGGTCTGGTCCGCCCGATGCAGTACCGCTGGGAGAGCTGGCTCAGCCGGGCCGAGCAGGAGTCCCGCACCATCGTCTCGCACGCCCGCGCCTACCAGGAGCGGCGGGAGGCGGAAGCGGCGCAGGCCGCCCGGGACGCCGAAGCGGCGCGGGCGGCTCGTGAGGCCGAGGCGGCGCGGGCGGCTCGTGAAGCCGAGGCGGCGCGGGCGGCCGAGGCCGAGGCGGCGCGCGCCGCGCGGGAGGCGGAGGCGGCTCGTGAGGCCGAGGCCGCCCGGACCGCCCAGGCCGGCACGGTGCCGGGCGGCTACCCCGGCGCGGCGTTCCCGGGCGGCGGGGACCCGGAGGTGACGACGGTGATCCCCCGGGACGACCCGGAGGCCACCGGCGTGGTGCGGACCGCCGATGCCGAGGCGACCACCGTCATCGCCCGGGACGACCCGGAGGCGACGACGGTCATCCGCCGCGACGACCCCGAGGCGACCGGCGTGATCCCGCGCGACGATCCCGAGGCCACCGGGGTCATCCGCCGCGACGACCCGGAGGCGACCGGGGTGCTGCCCCGCTCCGACGACGTCGACGCGACCCGGTTCATCCCCCGGCAGGGCGGCTCCGACGCCGCCTCGACCCGCCGCTCCGACGAGGCCGGACAGTAGTCTGCGCGGGGTGCCGCCGCTGGCGGCGGCCCCGCGCAGGTCGTGCCGGCGATGGTGCGCGCCGCGTATCATCGCCGGCATGACCTGGCGATGTTGATCCCGCCCTGATGGCCGGCCCCGCGGGCCGCCACGGACACCGTCCCTCCGGTGTCCGTTTCGTCCCTGCGGGAAGGCCCCATGTCGCTCACCCCTGCCCGCGTACCCGGGCGGGCGGCCCGTCTACGGCGACCGGGCGCTGATGCGGGAGCAGTGCGCCCACCTGGTGCGCTGCGCGCAGCTTCCCCTGGTGCAGGTCCACGTGGTCCCCTCCGACGTCGGGATGTACCCGGGCCTCGGCGGGGCGTTCATCATCGCCGAGTTGCCCGACGGCGGGCGGGTGGCCCATGTGGACAGTCAGGCGCAGGCGCAGATCATCGACAAGGCCGCCGAGATTGCTACATTGGAGCGACGGTGGGAGCTGATCCGGGGCGAGGCCCTGCCTCGGGGGCGCTCCCTTGAGCTGCTCAGGGAAGCGGAACAGTCATGGACCTGACCGGCGCACGGTGGCACAAGAGCACCCGGAGCGGCAACAACGGCGGTGACTGCGTGGAGGTCGCCGGCAACCTGCCCGGCACCGTCCTGGTCCGGGACACCAAGGACCGGGCCGGCGCGGTCCTGACCTTCGCGCCGACCGCCTGGCGGTCCTTCGTCGCGCGGGTCCCCACCCAGGAGCGCTAGCCCCGCCCACGCCCGAGCCCCGTCCTGGATCGTCCGTCGCGGCGCGGCCGGCGTCCACCCCGCCCGGGGTGCCGCCGGTCGCCGGCGCGGGACGCCCGGCCGGGTTCCGGTCCGGCGTGGCGTCCGCCGTCGCAGGTGGTCAGCGCGGGGCCGACTCCAGCGGGTCCGTCAGCGCGGCGAGCCGCTCCCGCCAGGACGCCTTGAGCCGGGCCGCCTCCCCGGCGTCGGTCACCCGCTCGTGGACCACCGACACCCGGGCCTTGCCGGCACCGACGGCGGTGGAGCGGACCACGAGACGAGGGCACAGGCCCCCTCTGCCTCCGCGCGGCCGGTGCCGTGAGCACCGGAACGGAGGTGGGGCGTGGGATGACGCCGGCCCCGAGCATACCCCTCGACCGTCCCCGGTGCCCGCCGCCGGGCCCGGCGGACCGGTCCCCGGCGGCCGGGCAGGGGGGTGACCGGCGCTCGCCTGCCGTCGGCCGCACTGTCGGGTTGTTTACTCTGTGCTACGCGAGTGTTACGTGGCTACGATGTGCGGGCTCTGACCGGCGGCGACATTCCCGGCCCGCGCCGTTTCCGCCCGGCCGCCGCCCGGCTGCCGCAGATCGGGAGGGTACGTGGCCATCCGCGTCGTCGTGGTGGAGAAGATGGGCCTGCTGCGCGGGGCGCTCTGCGCCGCGCTCGCCGGTCAGCCGGACATCGAGGTGGTCGCGGCGGGTCCCGACGTGACCGAGCTGCCCGCGATGGCCCAGCGGGAACGACCCCACGTGGTGGTGGTCGACCTGTCGACGGACGCCCTGGAGGAGAGCGTCGACGCGATCGCCGACGTCGACCGCACCGTGCCCGGGGCGGTGGTGCTCGCCATGTGCGGGCGCTGGCGTCCCGACGTGCTGCGGGCCGCCGCGGCGGCCGGGGTACGCGGCTTCCTCTCCAAGGACGGCCCGGTGGACGACCTGGTGCGGATGGTCCGGTCGCTGGCCGCCGGGGAGCGCGTGATCGACCCGGCGGCCGCGGTGGCGGCCCTGCGGCCCCCGTCGTGCCCGCTCACCCGCCGCGAGTTGGAGGTGCTGCGGACCGTCGCGGAGGGGCTGCCGTTGAAGGAGACCGCGAAACGCCTGTTTCTGGCGCACGGCACGGTCCGCAACCACCTCTCCGCGATCCTGCACAAGACGGGGACCCGGAACCGGCTGGAGGCGATCCGCCGGGCGCAGCGCGACGGCTGGCTCTGATCACCGGGAACGGGCGTGCCCCGGCAGGCCCGGCGGCCCCTGCGGGGGCGTCGCCGTCGCCCGCCGCTCGACGAGCGGGTCGCTGCCCGTCGTGATGCAATGGTCACCGACAGTCGGGCGACTCCCTGATCGAGGCGGCGGACCCACGCCGTCCGCACCGCTTTGGAAAGGGCTGCCGTGATCCGCACCCTCCTCGCGCTCGACGGCGCCCTGGTCCGGGGCGCGTTGGCCCTCGTCCTCGACGCCCAGCACGACATCCGGGTGGTCGCCGAACTGGACCGGGGCGACCGGGTCCGGCCCGTGGTGCGGGAACACCGCCCCGACGTCGCCGTCGTCGACCTGGCCCTGCTCGACGGGGACGTCCACGCGGCGGTCGCCGCCTGCCCGGTGCTGGTCCTCGCCGACCGCCGCCGGGCCCGCGACCTGTGCGACATGCTGGCCGAGGGCCGAGCCGTCGGCATCCTCGGCACGGACGTCGCGCCGCAGGCGGTGGTCGACGGGGTCCGCCGGCTGGCCCGGGGGGAACCGGTCGTCGACGCGGACCTCGTGGTCGCCGCGCTGGCCGAGGCGAGCCCGCTGACCGGGCGGGAGGCCGAGATCCTGACCCTGACCGCCGCCGGGTCGCCGGTCGGTGAGATCGCCGCCGCGCTGGGCCTCTCCGCGGGTACGGTCCGCAACAACCTGACCCGGATCACCCGCAAGTGCGGGGCGCGTACCCGGGTCGAGGCGGTGCGGATCGCCCGGGAGGCGGGCTGGATCTGAGCCACCGTCGCCGGGCCGCAGACATCGACGGCCCCGTACCCTCCACCCGGGAAACCCGCCGTACCCGACCGAGGACGCCCATGACCCGCAGCCCCGTACCCGCCCCCCACCCGGCCGGCCGCGACCCGGTCACCGACCCCGGCTCGACGCTCTGGTACGCCGAACCGGCCACCGACTGGGAGACCCGGTCGCTGCCGATCGGCAACGGCGCGTTGGGCGCGTGCGTGTTCGGTGGTGTCGGCACCGAACGCCTCCAGTACAACGAGAAGACCCTGTGGACCGGCGGCCCCGGCTCCGCCACCGGCTACGACGCCGGCAACTGGCGTACGCCCCGGCCCGGCGCGCTTCAGCGGGTCCGGGAGCGGATCGACGCCACCGGGCAGGCCGACCCCGAGTGGGTGGCCGGCGAACTCGGCCAGCCCCGCACCGGGTACGGCGCCTACCAGAGCTTCGGCGAGGTGCTGCTGACCGGGCTGCCCGCCGCCACCGCCGGGGCGGACGCTGCCGCCGGGGCCGACGCCGAGACCGGCGGCGAGGTCGAGCCCGGGGACTACCGGCGCTGGCTGGACCTCGGCACCGCCCTCGCCGGGGTGACGTACCGGGCGGCGGGGGTCCGGCACACCCGCGAGTACTTCGTCAGCCACCCGGACCAGGTGCTCGTGGCCCGCCTCGACGCGGACGTACCCGGGCGGGTCGGCGGCACGGTCCGGCTGCTCACCCCGGACAACCGCGCCGGGAGCTGCGTGGCCCGCGACGGGCGGATCACCTGCGCCGGCCGGCTCACCGACAACGGGCTGCGCTACGAGTCGCAGCTCCAGGTGCTGACGGTCGGCGGCAGCCGCACCGACCACCCGGACGGGTCGGTGTCGGTCGTCGGGGCGGACGCGCTGGTGCTGGTCCTCGCCGCCGCCACCGACTACGCCCCGCAGCATCCCACGTACCGGGGCGCCGACCCGCATCCGGAGGTGACCGCCCGTCTCGACCGGGCCGTCCGGCGGGGCCACGCCGACCTGCGGGCGCGGCACCTGGCCGACCACCGTCGGCTCGCCGGCCGGGTCCGGCTGGACATCGGCCAGGAACCGCCCGGCGTCCCCACCGACGAGCTGCTGCGCCGCTACCGTGCCGGGGTGGCCGGGCCGGGCCAGCGGCGGGCCCTGGAGGCGCTCGCCTTCCAGTACGGCCGCTACCTGCTGATCGCCTCGTCCCGCCCCGGCTCGCTGCCGGCGAACCTCCAGGGGGTGTGGAACCACGTGGCCGACCCGCCCTGGTCGGCGGACTACCACGTCAACATCAACCTCCAGATGAACTACTGGCCGGCGGAGGTGACCAACCTCGGCGAGACCACCGGCCCGCTCTTCGACTTCGTGGACGCCCTCGTCGCACCGGGCGAGGTGAGCGCCCGCCGGTTCTTCGGGGCCCGGGGCTGGGTGGTGCACGACGAGACCACCCCGTACGGCTTCACCGGCGTGCACGACTGGGCGACCGCGTTCTGGTTCCCGGAGGCCGGCGCGTGGCTGGCCCGGCACTACTGGGAGCACTACCTGTTCGGCCGCGACGAGACGTTCCTGCGCGAGCGCGCGTACCCGATGCTCCGGTCACTGGCGCGGTTCTGGCTCGACGTCCTGGTCACCGACCCGCGCGACGGCGCCCTGGTGGTCAGTCCCAGCTACTCGCCGGAGCACGGGCCGTTCACCGCCGGGGCGGCGATGTCCCAGCAGATCGTCCGGGACCTGTTCACCAGCGCCCGGGAGGCGGCCCGGCTGGTCGGCGACGACTCCGGGTTCCCCGCGGAGGTGGACGCCGCCCTGGGGCGGCTCGACCCCGGCCTGCGCGTCGGCTCCTGGGGGCAGTTGCAGGAGTGGAAGCACGACGCGGACGACCCCGCCGACACCCACCGCCACGTCTCCCACCTGTACGCCCTGCACCCGGCCGACCAGCTCGACCCCGACCGGCATCCGGACCTGGTCCGGGCGGCGCGGACGTCCCTGCGGGCGCGCGGGGACGGCGGCACCGGCTGGAGCAAGGCCTGGAAGATCAGTTTCTGGGCCCGGCTGCGCGACGGCGACCACGCCCACCTGATGCTCAGCGAGCTGTTGGCCACCAGCACCCTCGACAACCTCTGGGACACCCACCCGCCGTTCCAGATCGACGGCAACTTCGGCACCACGGCCGGGATCGCCGAGATGCTGGTGCAGAGCCACCACGGCGTGCTGCACGTCCTGCCCGCCCTGCCGGCCTGCTGGCCGGACGGCTCGGTGACCGGGCTGCGGGGCCGGGGCGACGTGACCGTCGACCTCGTCTGGGCCGGGGGCCGTCCGACCGTGATCACGCTGCACACCGGACGCTCCGGGCCGCTGACCGTCCGCGCGGAGCGGCTCGGCGCGCTCACCGTGACGGATGTGACCACCGGCCCCACGACGGCCGGTGGCGATCCCACCACGCCGGCCGGGTCCGGTGGCGATCCCACCACGCCGGCCGGGTCCGGTGCCGTGCCGGTCGAGCGGGCGGGGGACCGGTTCACCGTCGACGCGCGGGCCGGGCACACCTACCGGGTCACGGTGGCCGCCCCCGCCGGGGCCGTCCCGTTGACCGGCCCCGCCGCCGGGTCCCAGCAGCCGACCAGGTCCCGGTAGGTCGCCGACCGGTCCAGCAGCTCCGCGTGCCCGCCGAGCGCCGGTCGCTCCCCGTCGAGCACCAGCACCCGGCGGGCCCGCAGGGCGGAGCTGATCCGGTGCGCCACCACCACCAGCGTGCCGGGCCGGGCGGCGAACGCCGCCTCCACCGTCGCCTCGGCGGCCGGGTCCAGGTGGCAGGTGGCCTCGTCCAGGATCACCAGCGGCGCGGGGGCCAGCCAGGCCCGGGCGGCGGCGACGACCTGCCGTTCCCCGGCGGAGAGCCGGGCCGGCTCGACCGGGGCGGCCAGCCCGCCGAGCCGGTCGACCAGGCCTTCCGCGCCGACCGCCGCCACCGCCGCCCGCAGCGCCGACTCGGGCGCGTCCGGTCGCAGGTACCGCAGGTTGTCGGCGAGCGTGCCGGTGAAGACGTACGCCTCCTGCGGCACCAGCACCCGCAACCCGGCCAGCGCGGCGGGCGAGGTGCCGGGCACCGGCGTACCGGCCAGCTCGACGGTCCCCGCCTGCGGGGTGACCAGCCCGGCCAGCAGGGCGGCCAGGGTGGACTTGCCGACCCCGCTCGGGCCGACCACGACCAGGTGGTCCCCGACGGGCAGGGTGAGCGAGAAGTCCGCCAGCACGGCCCGTGCCCGGGGCCCGTGCCGGAACGTCACCCGGCACAGCCGGGCGGCCACCGGACCGACCGGCCGGGCGGGGGAGCGGTCGGTGGTCGGGGCGGGACGGTCGGCCGGCTGACCGGCGGTCGGGGCGCTGGTCCGCAGGATCCGGTCCAGGGTCACCACGTAGCGCAGCCCACCGCCGCCGACGCCCTGCACCAGGGCGTGCAGCGCCGGTTGCAGGCCGGTGCCGACGTAGACCAGCGCCCCGAGCACCTCCCCGGCGGTCAGCCCGCGCCGGACCAGCCCCGGGGCGGCCAGCACCAGCACCGCCAGCGGCAGCCAGCCGCCGACCCCGAGGCTGACCCCGCGCAGCGCGGTCATCCGGGCGACGGTCCGCTCGGCGTCGGCCTGGACGTGCACGTCGTGCGTCACGTCGGCGACCACCCGGTCGCGGGCCCCGCAGGCCAGCACGTCCCGGTGCCCGGCCAGCGCGGTCGCCGCCGAGCGGCCCAGCTCCTCCCCGGCGCGCACGTACCGGCGCTGGTGGCGGGCCATGGCCGGCAACGCCAGCGCGAACAGCGTCAACCCGGCGACCAGCGGCCCGGCGACCAGGGCCGCCACCACGGGGGCCAGGGTGAGCAGGCCCAGCAGGGCCGCGCCCCCGGCGAACAGGAAGCCCCGTACCACCATGAGCAGCCCGCCGAAGGTGTCCCGGACCACCTCCACCTGGTGGGTCAGCCGGGACACCGCCGCGCTGTCCGGCGCGGCGGCGGCCCGCGTCGCGTCCCGCAGGCTCGCCCGGACCACCCGGGCGACCATGTCGTCACGGAACGGCTCCACCACCGCGCCGAGGTTGCGGTACACCCGGCCGGTGGCCGCCGCCCCGATGAGCACCGCCACCGCGAGCACGCCGAGCCAGGCCAGGCCGGTGCCGGGCCGGCCGGCGAGGAACCCCCGGTCCACCGCGCGGGCCAGCAGGTACCCGGTGAGCAGCGCCGGCACCGACTCGAGCACCGACCAGCCGGCGAGCCGGGCCAGCGCGGCCCGGCGGGCCCGCAGCGCCCACCAGGTCACCCGGCCCACCCCGGCCGTCGCCGGGTCCGTGCCGCTCATCCCGCCCTCCGACCCGCCGCCGACCGGGAGGCCGGGGCGGCGGCAGGGACGTCGCTCTCCGGGCCGGCAGCGGGGATGCCCGCCGCCGGGCCGGCGGTGGTGGGGGCGCCGGCCGTCGGCGCGGTGAACACCGCCCGGTACGCGGGGTCGGCCCAGAGCCGGTGGTGCGGGCCCACCGCGCGCAGCCGGCCCCGGTCCAGCCAGGCCACCAGGTCCGCCGCCGCCGCCGTGGCCACCCGGTGGGTGACGATCAGTCGGGTACGCTCACCGGCCCGGCCCGCCACCGCGCGGGCGACCCGCTGCTCGGTGGCGGTGTCCAGGCTGGACGTGGCGTCGTCGAGGACGAGCAGCCGCTGCGCGGCCAGCGCCCGCGCCAGCCCCAACCGCTGCGCCTCGCCCCCGGAGAGCGGGGCGTCGCCGGTCGGGGTGCGGAAGCCCTCGGGGAGCCGGGCAACGCAGTCGTCGACCGCCGCGTCCCGGGCCGCCCGCAGCACCGGGGCGCTGGCCGGCAGGTCACCGGCGGGTGGGGCCGCCGCCGACGCGGGCAGCGCCAGCCCGATCGCCTCGTGCACGGTCGCGCCCACCAGCACCGGCCGGTCGAAGGCGTACCCGACGGCCGCGCGCAGGGCGGGATGCGCCAGCTCGGGCAGGGGCACCCCGTCGAGCAGGACCTCGCCGGCGTCCGGGTCGTGCAGCCGCCCGGCGACCGCCGCGAGGGTGGACTTGCCGGCCCCCGACGCGCCCACCACCGCGACCGTGGCGCCGGCCGGGACGGTCAGGTCGACCCCGTCGAGGATGGCCCGCCCGTCGTCGGCCCGGACGCCGACCCCGCGCAGCCGCAGCGCCCCCCGACCCGGCGGCAGGGGCCGGTCCCCGTCCCCGGCGACCGGCTGGGCCAGCAGGTCGGCGACCCGGCCGGCACCGGCCCGCGCCCGGACGAGCCGGTTCAGCCCGGCCAGGACCGCGCCCAGCCCCGCGCCGAGGGCCGCGTACCGGACGGCGGCGACCAGTTCGCCGGGGGTCAGCCAGCCGGCGGCGAGGGCCCACCCGCCGACCGCGACGACGGCCAGGTTCAGCAGCGGCGCGACGGCGGCGGTCCGGGCACTGGCGCGGGCCAGCAGCCGCCAGGTGAGCCGGCCGTGTCCGGCCAGGTCGGACAGGGGTGCCAGGACGCGTTCGGCCTCCCGGTCGGTGGTCGCCGCGGCGGCGACGGTCCGGGCCCCGGCGGTGCTCTCCAGCAGCCGCCCGGCGATCGCGCCGAGGGTGCGCTGGTACCCGCCGACGGCGGTGGAGGCGTCGGCGACGAAGGCGCGCATCAGCACCGCGACCACGGCGAGCCCGGCCAGCAGGGTCAGCCCCAGCACCGGCTCCAGCAGGGTCAACGCCACCACGCTGCCCACCGGGGGCAGCAGGGCGATGCCGGCCAGCACCACGGCGTTGCCGGCCTGTCCGGCGTCGGCCGCCTGCCCGACGAGCCGTCCCACCAGGTCGCCCACCGGGTGCCGGCGGACCTGCCGGACGTCGAGCCGGAACAGGTGCCGCAGCAGCCGGCCCCGGACCCGGGCGGTGGCGCGGGCGGCGCCGTACCCGGTGGCCAGGTCGCCGAGGGTGTCGGTGAGGACGAGGACGACGACCAGGGCGCAGGCGGCCAGCGGCCACCAGCCGACGGTACCGCCGAAAGGCCCGCCGCCGTCGGCGGTGAGCGCGGCGTCCACGGCGAGCCCGAGCGTGGCGGGCAGCAGCAGTTCGGCGACCGCGCCGGTCACGGCGACCAGCGCCAGCCCGGCCGTCCAGCCGCCCCCGCCGCGTACCGTCTCGCGCAGCAGCCGGTCCGCCCCGGCGGTCTGGTCCATGTGTCCTCCCGGACGCGATCGCCCCGGGCGGGTCTCCCCGCCCGGGGCGCGGCGCACTGCGATGATCAGTTGCAGGTGGTGACGGAGAGCGAGCTGTCGCCGCAGAGCAGCAGGCTCGCCCGGCTGCCGCCGCCCGTGCGGTCGGCGGGGGCCATCTCGAGGCCCTGGAGGTCGAGGAGCGCCATGTCGTGTCACCTCCTTCCGGGGTGCGGGTTCCGTGTGGTGCGTGGGGTCAGTCGCAGGTCGTGACGGAGAGCGAGCTGTCGCCGCAGAGCAGCAGGCTCGCCCGGCTGCCGCCGCCGGTGCGGTCGGCCGGAGCCATCTCCAGACCCTGCAGGTCGAGGAGCGCCATGTCGTGTCACCCCCTTCCGGGACGTCGGTCGGGCTGGTCGCCCCCGCCGAGGCGGGGGAGTTCGGGTGCGCCCGACCCGGCCGGGCCGGGGGCGGGCGCGAGGAAGGGCAGGCCGGGTGGCACGGTCGCGGCCGGGTCGGCGGGGTCCGCGCCCCGGGCGGCGGTGACCGCGAGCAACACCCCGGCCGTCCCGGTGGCCAGGTCCATGGAGAGCCGCAGCAGTTGCTCGCCGGGGAAGGCGATCCCGTCGGCGTACGGCAGGGCGTGCCAGGCCAGCCGGCGGACCTGCGCGTCCAGCGCGGCCGTCCGGTCGCCGGGGTTGGTCGTGGTGGCGAGGTAGGCGATGATCCCGGCCCGGCCGGCGAAGAGCCCGGTCTGGGCGTAGAACGGGGACCGGGCCGCCCGCCGGATCGCCGGCACCGCCTCGGCGAACCGCTCGTCGGCGCGGTGCCGCAGGTACCGCTCCAGCACCAGGCCGATCCCGACACTGCCGTCGCCCAGGTACGGCATGGTCCGCCAGCCCTCGTTGACCTCCAGGGCCCCGTCCGGGCGCAGCACGCAGCGGCGCAGGTCCTGCCGCAGCGCCGCCTCGGCCGCCGTCAGCAGCGCCGGGTCCCCGGTGCTCTCGTACAGGCGCAGCAGGAACAGCGCCGGGCCGGTCCGGCCGCGCAGCAACCCGGCGTACGGGTGCCGGCCACCGCTGATCTCCCCGCCCGGGTCGTCGGCGACCTGCTCGACGACCCGTTCGGCGAGCTGCCCGGCTGCCCGGCGCAACTCCGGCTCACCGGTGCGCTCGGCCAGGTGCAGCAGGTTCAGCCCGATTCCGGCCAGCCCGCCGAGCAGGCTGTGGTCGAGGTCCTGCCACGGTTGGCGCAGGCAGACGTCGACCACGTCCAGGGCGTCCTGCCGGCGGTCCAGCCCGTCCAGGGCGTACGCGACGCCGTGCAGCCCGTCGTAGAACCCGCACCGGGTGCCCGATGCCGGCGACGTCGCCCGCCGGACCAGCCACTGCTCGTGCTCCGGCCACCGGCCCGCGCCACTGAGCGCGAGGGCGTGCAGCACCCCGGCGGCCCCGTGGGCGAGGTTGAGCCCGCCGCTGCGGAACTGTTCGATGTCACCGGGGAAGAGCCGGTCGTCACGGCCCGGGGTGGCGCTGGCCAGGATCGCGGCGGCCAGCCGGTCCCGCAGCACCGGCCACCGGCCGGGCGTGAAGTCCGCCTCGGTCACCCCGGGCCGGGCCGCCTCCCGCCCCTGGTCGGCCCCGACGCGGTGGCCGGACCGGGTCTTCCGGGCGGTGCCGGCGTCGCGGTCGGCTCCGGTACCCGGGTCCGGGGTGGGTCGGCCGGTGATCTCCTCGACCGCCGGGGTGAGCCACGCGCGGGGCACCGGGAAGGCCCCGGCGACCACGTCGGCCAGGTGCGCGGCCTTGGCGGGGTCGAGCCGGACCAGTTGGGTCAGCGGCAGGAACAGCGCCAGGCGCAGGCAGGCCAGGGCGTACCGGTCGACGCCCGGCCCGGTCCGGTCCCGGGGCGCGGCGAAGCCCTGGTTGCGCAGGGCGGGCCGGCGGTGGCCGTCGACCGGGGCGGCCACCTCGAAGTCGACCAGGGCGACGGTGTCGTCCGGGCGGACCATCACGTTGAACAGGTGCAGGTCGCCGTAGACCAGGCCCCGGGCGTGGATCGCCTCGATCACCTCCTCGACCTGCTCGTGCACGTGCCGGGCCCAGCGGGCGTACGCGGCCCGGTCCGCCTCGGTGGCGTCCGCGTCGATCAGCGGGTACCGGTCGACGACCTCCTTGTTCAGCGCCCGGCCCTCGATGAACTCCAGGGCCAGGAAGTGGTGGTCGCCGAAGGTGAACTCGTCGTGCACCCGGGGCGCCTGGGGCAGGTCCGCCAGCCGGCGCAGGCTCTCCGCCTCCCGGCGCAGCCGGGCCACCGCGTCGACGCCGTCGGCGTCCAGGCCGGCGTGCGGCCGGGCCTCCTTGAGCACCACCGTCGTGTCGGTGCGCACGTCCCGGCCCACGTAGAGGCCGCCACCGTTGGAGAAGTGGATGACCCGCTCGATCCGGTACGGCAGTTCGTCGGTACGGGCCGCGTTACGGGCGGCCAGGTGCGGGGCGAGGAAGTCCGGCAGGGTGACCCAGTCCGGGACGTGGAAGACCGGGTCGCGCCGGTCCGGGACCAGCGTGCCGGTGTCGTCGGCGATGGCCGGCACCACCTGGCCCTGCTCGGAGACGCAGTACCGGGCGGCGAAGCCGCCGTAGCGCACGTACACCGGGCCTTCGTGGTAGCGCAGGTCGCTGAGGATGTACGGGCCGGGCTCCCCGGCGAGCAGTTCGTCGAGTTCCTTGCAGACCAGTTCCAGTTCCGCCTCGTCGCGCGGGTACACCGTGACGAACTTGCCGCTCGCCCCCCGGGCGGCGTACTTGGAGTTGCGCATCAGCAGGGTGCGTGGCCCCCGCAGGACCTTGAAGGGCAGGCCGCGCGGGACGCAGTAGTCCCAGACCCGGGTGAGCACCCGCTCGGCGTTCGCCAGCCCGGCCGAGACGTGGATCTTCCAGCCCTGCTGGGGCAGCGTGCCGTCCGCCGGGGCGTGCAGGAGCCAGTCACCGGTCGACTCCCGCTGCCAGCCGTCGGGCAGCGCGCGCCCGGCCGCGGCGAACCCCGGCTGCGCTGTCACGCTGCCGAGCGAGTCGTAGAACAGCCGATCCGCCGCGCAGTAGCTGTCGTAACGCTCGTCCACCACCACACCTGCCTCTTCGCTGCCCGGTCCACTGTGGTTCCGGCAAGGAAGAGTCTCGTCAACGGGACGCGGCGGCTCCAGTGCGGTAAGTCATGACGCGGAAGTGCGTGCCGCACGACCACCCATGACAGGTGTCACGGTCGACTGGCGTGATCGGCTGGCCGACCAGGGCCGGTCGGCGGCGCGGGATCGGCTGGTCGGGGATGGTGGGGGTCGGTCAGTCGGGCAGCGCGTCGAGGTAGACCCAGCGGCCGTCCTCCCGGACGAACCGGCTGCGCTCGTGCAGCGTGCCGGGCTGCCCCGCCGCGCGGTAGTGGGCCCGGAACTCGACCGTGCCGGCGCTGTCCAGCAGGCCGCCCCGCGCGGTGTCCAGGACCTCCAGCCGGACCCACCGTTGACCGGGGTCGAGCCGCAACCCGGCCGGGCGGGTCGAGGAGTGCCAGCTACGCAGCAGGTGGTCGAGGTCGCCGACGGCGAAGGCGCTGAACCGCGACCGCATCACCTGCTCGGCGGTGGCCGCGTCGGTCGTGCCCCGGTGCAGCGGCCGGCAGCACCGCCCGTACGTCGTGCCGGAGCCGCACGGACAGGCCCGGTCCCCCTCGTCGACCGCCGCCCGGCGGACCCCACGTTTCGCCATCCGGCCATTCTCGCCGTCCCGGCCGCGCCCCCGGTCCCCGGGTACGCCTACCCTCACCGTCATGTCGCGGTCACCAGCGGTCCCCGTCGCGCCGGGGATCTGGCGCATCCCCACCGTCGGCGCGTCGTTCGTCAACTCGTACGCCCTGCTCGACGACGACGGCAGCGTCACCCTCGTCGACTGCGGGCTGCGGCGGGCACCGGCACGGATCGTGCGGGGGCTCGCCGCGATCGGCCGTACCCCGGCCGACGTCACCCGCATCGTGCTCACCCACGCCCACCCCGACCACGCCGGTGGCGCGGCCGACCTGGCCCGCCGTACCGGGGCGCCGGTGGCCGCGCACGCCGCCGACGCGCCGTACGTGGCGGCCGGCCGGGCCCCGGAGCAGGGCGACGGGCGCACGGTCGGGCGGTTCCTCGTCCGGCTCACCGGCACCCGGTTCCCGGCCGTCGAGGTCGGCCAGCCGCTGGCCGACGGGGACCTGCTGCCGGTCGCGGGTGGCCTGCGGGTGGTGCACACCCCCGGGCACTCGCCGGGGCACGTCTCCCTGCTGCACGAGCCGACCCGGGTGCTGATCACCGGCGACGCCCTGTTCAACGTGCTCGGCACGCGCTGGCCGCCGGCCCTGTTCTGCGCCGACTTCCGGATGACCCGCCGGACCGCGCACGTCCTCGGCGAGTTGGACTACGACGTGGCCGCGTTCACCCACGGGCCGCAGCTCACCGACCGGGCCCGCGAACACGTGCGCGCCTTCCTGCGGCGGACCCGCTGACCCACCCCGGTGCCCCGACGGCGGCCGGGGCGCATCAGCCGACCCGGGTGGCGAAGACGACGGTGTTGTCCAGGTAGTCGCGCCGGGCCGGGTCGAACCGTCCGCCGCAGGTGAGCAGCCGCAGCCGGGCGGTGTCGCCGGGGCCGTAGACCAACGCGCTGGGGAACCGGTCCTTCGGGTACGACGCCACACCGTCGACGACGAAGCGGACCGCCCGGCCGTCCGCGCGGGCCACCTCGACCGCGTCACCGGGGCGCAGCCGGCCGAGCCGGAAGAAGACCGCCGGCCCGCTCTCGCGGGAGTCGACGTGACCGACCAGCACGGCGTTGCCCGGCTCGCCCGGACTCACGCCCAACCGGTACCAGCCGGCCACCGTCGGCCGGTCCAGCGGCGGTACCTCCAACTGCCCGGCGGGGTCGGCGGCGACCGGGACCACCTCGGCGCGGACCCCGATGGCCGGGATGGTGACCCGGACCGGGGCGGAGCGGGGCAGCGCGGGCAGGCTCGGCCCCGGCCGGTCGTGGGCGGCGGCGGCCGGGCCCGCCGGGCCGGGCGGCCGGGGCGCGGGCGCGGCCAGCCCGGCGGCGAGCAGCACCGCGCCGAGCGCGCCGGCCAGCACGAGCAGCAGGGCCGCCCACCCGACCGGCCGGGACCGGCCCGGGTGGCCGCCGGACGGTGGCGCGCACGAGGGGGGTGCGGGAGAGGGCGGCACCGGTCACCTCCGGGCACGTCGACGGGTGCCCGCCCGGCGAACCGGCACGGGCACCCGTCTCAGGATGGGATGGAGACTCGTCGGTGGTCAGGCCGGCACGGCCCGCTGCCGGCGACGGCGCAGCAGGAACACGGTGCCGCCGGCCGTGGCGGCGACCAGCGCGCCGCCCACGGCGACCAACTGCGGGGAGCCGCCGGTGCCGCCGTCACCGGCCGGTGCGCCCCCGATCGGGGTGACGGTGAACGTCGCGCTCCCGGCGTCGGTGCCGTCGCCGCAGGTGGCGGCGACCGTGTACGTGCCCAGGGTGAACCCGGCGGTGAAGAGTTCGGCGCTCAACCCGCCGCCGGCCGCGGCGGTGGTGGAGCGGACGTTCTGGTCCCGGTCCGGGCCGGTGACGCGGAAGATCGCGTCACCGCTGTTCGGGTTGCACGAGGTGGTCAGGACCACCGTCCCGCCGACGGGGGTGGTCGCCGGTGACACGGTGGTGACCGCGAGCGCGGCGGCCGGGAACAGCAGCGTGCCGAGCCCCACGCCGAGCGCCGCCGATACGGTCAGTGTCTTCGCCTTCATACGCGTCTTCCCTCACTTTTCGTCCGCTGACTGCGTGGGACGTCGTTCGGGTGGCCAACTCCGTGACGAACACCGGTGTGCCCAACACTAGGGCGGTTGGGACCTCGACCCGGTGAAAATGAGAATTCTTCGTTGCCGTCACATGTCCACCACGCCCACCCGGCTGGGGTGCGGATGGCGGGCTGGTCACCCCGGAGGGGTCGATGCCGGGCTGCTCACCCGGCGGGCCGGTCCGGGCGCGGGTGCGCCCGGTGCCCGGTCGCGTCAGGGCAGCCGGCGGGCCTGGAGGGTGTACGTCAGCGGCAACCGCCCCGGCCGGTCCCGCAGCCGCCACTCGTCGTCGGCGTCGCGCACCATCCGCCCCGGGATCGCCTCCCACGGGACGCTGTCGTGCTCCGCCAGCATGGTCAGCTCGAACCCCTCCGCCAGCAGCGCGGTCACCAGCTCGCCCAGCCCGTGGTTCCAGGTGTGCGTCACCGTCCGGGTGAACGTGGCGTCGGTCGTCACGTACGTCCCGGCGTCGTCCCAGACGCACGGCTCGGGCTGCTCGAAGTACGGGTACTCGACGGTCAGCAGCCCGTCGCCGCGCGCCTCGTCGATGGCCCACAGCATCGGGTGCCCCTCGCGCAGGAACAGCCGCCCGCCGGGGCGCAGCAGGTCCGCCACGACCCGGGCCCAGCGCCGGATGTCCGGTAGCCAGCACAACGCGCCGACGCCCGTGTACACCAGGTCGAACGCCTCCCGGCCCAGCACCTGCGGGGCGCCGTAGACGTCGGACTCGACGAAGTCGACGGCCGCGCCGGTCGCCTCGGCCAGCCGCCGCGCCTCGGCCAGGGCGGGGGCGGAGAAGTCCAGCCCGGTCATCCGCGCGCCCAACCGGTGCAGCGAGAGGGTGTCGGTGCCGATGTGGCACTGCAGGTGCACCCCGCGCAGCCCGGCGACGTCCCCGAGCCGGGGCAGGTCGAACCGCACCACGCCGCTGAGGTGCCCGGGGTCGGCGCGGAACCGGGCCACCCCGTAGTCGGCGGAGGCGACGTGCGCCGCCACCCGCTCGTCCCAGTTCGCCCGGTTGACCGCCAAGGAGTCGTCGCTCACCGCCCGACGCTCGCACACTCCCGCACCGCCGTTCAACGTGGTTTTCCGGCGGGGACGGCGGGGCCGGCGCGGCCACCGGGGGTCGACGGCTCCGCCCGGTCACGCCACGGGGGCCCGCCGCCGGGCCGGGTGCGCGTCGGCGTTCGGGCGGGGTGTGACAGCGTGGAGCGGTGAGCAGCGCCGGTCCGGTGGACGTCGACCTCGCCCTGGTGGGCGGTGGCGGCGCCGCGTCCCTCACCCTCGCCGCGCTCGACCGGCACCGGGTACGCGGGCTGCGGATCGCCGTCGTCGACCCGGTGCGCAAGCGCGGCCAGGACCGGACCTGGGCCTTCTGGGGCACTTCGGACGACGACCTCGACCCGCTGCTCAGCGCCCGCTGGGACCGGGTGGCGGTGACCACCCCGACCGGCTCGCGGCTGCTCGACCTCGCCCCCCTGCGGTACGCGATGCTGCGCTCCGCCCCGGTCTACGCCCGCGCCGCCGAGGCCGAACAGCGCCTCGGCGCGACCCGGATCCGGTCGGCGGTCGCCGCGCTCGACGACGACGGCGCACGGGTGACGGTCCGGGCTCCCGACGGTACGGCGCTGCTGCGCGCCCGGTGGGTGCTGGACTCCCGGCCCCGGCCGCCCGCGCGGGCCGGCCGGACGTCCTGGTTGCAGCACTTCCGGGGCTGGTGGCTGGAGACCGCCCGACCGGTGTTCGACCCCGACCGGGCGGTGCTGATGGACTTCCGCACCCGGCAGCCGCGCCGGGGCGTCTCCTTCGGCTACGTGCTCCCGGTGAACAGCCGGTACGCCCTGGTCGAGTACACCGAGTTCTCCCCGGCCCTGTGCACCGGCGACGGGTACGACCGGGCGTTGGCCGGGTACCGGGACCTGCTCGGCCTGGACCCGGCCACGCTGACCGTCCGGGAGGTGGAGAACGGGGTGATCCCGATGACCGACGGGCCGTTCGTGCCCCGGCCGTCGCCCCGGGTGGTCCGGCTCGGCACCGCCGGTGGGGCCACCCGACCCTCCACCGGTTTCACCTTCTCCGCCATGCACCGCCAGGCCGACCAGGTGGCCCGGGCCCTCGCGGCGGGTCGCCCACCGGTGCCCGCCCCGGCGTACCCGCGCCGGCACCGGTGGATGGACGCGGTCGCGCTGCGCGCGCTGGACGCCGGCACGGTCGGCGGGCCGGACTTCTTCGACCGGCTCTTCGCGCGCAACCCGGCCGAGCGGGTGCTGCGCTTCCTCGACGGCACCACCACCGTCGCCGAGGACCTGGCGGTGATGGGCACGACCCGGCTGCGGCCGATGGTGGCCGCGACCGCCGGTGACGCCGCCGCCCGGCTCGTGGCCCGGCTGCGCCCCGCCGTCCCGGCCCCACCGGTGCCCCCGGCGGTCACCGACGACGGGGGTTGTGTCGACACGCGCCGATCGGTAACGTAACGCACCTGAGTGACTACGATCAGTTGTCACGGAGGTGTGCGACATGACCCGTGCCGTCGAGGCGGAGCTGCCCCTCTGGCCACCCGTCAATCTCGCCCGAGGTCCGTTCGCCCTGCTCGACGAGAGCGAGCGGGACCGGTACGTCGGCCCGGTGACCCGGGTCCGGCTGCCCACCGGGGACACCGCGTGGCTGGTCACCCGGCACGCCGACGTCCGGCAACTGCTCCGCCACCCCGGGTTCAGCTCCGACCTCACCCGGCCCGGCTTCCCGTTGCTGCGGCCCCTGCCACCGCAGGCGCCGGAGGACGTCAAGGGCTCGTTCATCCGGATGGACGGTGCCGAGCACGCCCGGCTGCGGCGGATGCTCACCGCCGAATTCATGATCAAGAACGTCCGGCGGATCGAGCCGCTGATCCGGCAGACCGTCGACCAGTCCCTGACCGACCTGGCCGCCGCCGGTCCGCCGGCCGACCTGGTGTCGACCTTCGCCCTGCCGTTGCCGTCCATGGTGATCTGTCACCTGCTCGGCGTCCCCTACGCCGACCACGACTTCTTCCAGTCCCGCAGCCGGGCCCTGCTCGACCAGCAGACCTCACCGGAGGTGCTCCGCACCGCCGTGCAGGAGCTGCGCGACTACGTCCGCGCGCTGATCGGCGCCAAACGGGCCCACCCCGACGGGTCGGAGGACCTGCTCAGCCGGCTGATCGCCGAGCGGGTCGAGCCGGGGGAGCTCGACGTCGACGAACTCGTCGGGATGGCCCTGCTGCTGCTCATCGCCGGCCACGAGACGACCGCCAACATGATCGGGCTGAGCGTGCTGCTGCTGACCCGGCACCCCGGTCAGTTCACGCTTTTGCGCGACGAGCCCGACCGGGCGGCGGGCGTGGTCGAGGAACTGCTGCGCTACCTCAGCATCGTGCGCACCGGCCTGTTCCGGGCCGCCACCGAGGACGCCGAGATCGGCGGGCAGCTCATCCGGGCCGGTGAGGGCGCCATCGTCCTGATCTCCCTGGCCAACCGGGACGCCGCGGTCTTCGACGGCGGGGACGACTTCGACCCGTACCGGCAGGCCCACCAGCACGTCGCCTTCGGGTTCGGGGTCCACCAGTGCATCGGCCAGCCGCTGGCCCGCGCCGAGCTGCGCGTCGCCCTGGTGGAGCTGGCCCGCCGCTTCCCCGACCTGCGGGTCACCGCGGCCCCGCAGGAGCTGCGCACCCGGGACAACTCGATCGTCTTCGGCCTCGACGCCCTGCCGGTGACCTGGTGAGCCCGGCCGACGGGGACCTGGCCCACCGCACCGTCACCGGGACGACGTCGCGGGTGACGGTCGACCGGGACGCCTGCTGCGGTGCCGGCAACTGCGTCCGTACCGCCCCGGAGGTCTTCGACCAGGACGACGCCGACGGGCTGGTGCTGCTCCGCCGCGCCGAGCCACCGCCGGGAAGCGTCGACGCCGTCCACCGCGCGGTGGAGCTGTGCCCGTCCGGAGCGATCCGGGTCACCTGAGCCCGCCGGGTCGCGGCGTGGCCCCCCGACGCCGCGGCCCGGCGCCCCACCCCGGGCCACCCACCGGCCCGACCGCCCCGGCGGCGGGGCACCGGCGGCCCCGCCCGGCCCACGGCTGGGCACCCTCAGGTCTGGTCCTCCACCATCGGGTCCTCGGTGCCGGAGACGGCGGACACGTCGTACCCGGCCCGGCTGGTCTCCCGCGCCGGTCGGGCCTCCTCGGCCGGCAGGTCGGCGAAGTCGTCGCCGGTGTCGTCGGTGGTGTGCAGCGAGTCGCCCGGCGGGCGCAGCGACGCCTCGAAGGCGGTCGCGCCGTCCGGCTCGTCGGTGGCGGCCTGGTCGGTGCGGTGCTCGTTGGTCATGCCGCAGTTCTGCCCGCCCGGCCGCCCGCCAAACGCCGTCGGGTGGAACCCCGTGCCGCCCCCAGCGATGGCGGTTCTCCGACGCGACACGCCGGGGCGAGCGTCGTCTTCTGCGCACCGCTCCGATCCGCACCTGCGCCACCGCCCGTCGCGGGTCTCGACCGTCGGCACCCCCGTCGGTCGTCGGCCCCGCCCTCGGCTGCCTACCGGCGGCGTCCGCCGCCGCGCCGGGCGCTACCCCCGGCCCGTCGCTCCCGGTGGCCGGCGTCGGGCCCCTCCCCGGCTGCGGCGCGTGACCGGCGGACCGGGGTCAGCGGCAACGCCGACCAGTGCGCCGGCCGGGTCAGCGAGCCCGGCAGGACGGTCCGCCGGTCGCCCCGGGCCGCGTCGAGCTGGGACTGGTGCAGGAACAGCGTCCGGCGCAGGTCCGTGCCGCGCAGGTCGGCGCCGCGCAGGTCCGCCCCGGTGACGTCGGCCCGGGTGAGGTCCACCCCGCGCAGGTCGGCGCCGATCAGCACCGCCCCCCGCAGGTTCGCCCCGACCAGGTCGACCCGGCGCAGGTCCGCCCCGATCAGGTGGGCGCCCCGGCGGTCGGCCCCGCCCGGCCCCCGGGCCAGGTCGCCGGCCCGGGACAGCAGCACGTTGACCGCCGCCCGGTACCCGTCCACGTCGAGCGCCACCAGCTCCTCCGGGGTGGCGTCGGTGTGCCGTACCGTCTCGTCCCGCGCGCGGCGCAGCTCGCCGGCGAGCGGCTCGGGCGGGCGCAGGGCGAGCGCCTCGGTCAGGTACCACAGCAGCTCGTGCAGGGGGCGCATCACCGCGAACACGTCGAACATCGCCGCCGCCGTCTCGGGCGCCTCCCGCCAGCTCCGCCCGCCGTAGGTGACCTGGGCGACCTGCTGGCCCGCCCCGAAGCAGTCGAAGACCGTGCAGCCGGCGAAGCCGCGCTCCCGCAGCCCGGCGTGGATGCCGCAGCGGAAGTCCCCGGCCAGGTTCGGGCAGGCCCGCCCCGCCGGCTTGGCCACCGCGAAGTCCGCCGAGGCGGCGAAGGCCGGCGCCACGCAGCAGAGCGCGAAGCACCGGGAACAGTCCGCCCGCAGCTCCCGACCCCCCGGGGGCGTCCCTGCGACGGACCGGGGGACGTCGGACACGCGGACGATCTCCTACCGGTCGGGTACGACGACGACCGCCGTACCCGACCAGTCTCCCCGCTGCGGTGTCGCGCCGGCCACCGGCCCGCCGCCGTCGACGCGGGGCCGGGCGGTACGGTCGCCTTCGGCCCGTGGAAACAGCCGGGGCCGGGTGGGGAGCGCGGTGGAGTTCGAGGTACGCCGGGTCGGACCGGAGCTGGTGACCGGGGTGGCGGAGGTGCTGGCGGAGGCGTTCGACGGCTACCCGTGGACGGACTGGACGGTGGCGGCGGACCGGCACCGGGAACGGTTGACCTCGCTGTTCGCGCTGACCGTGGCGACGGTCGGGGTGCCCCACGGGCAGTCGTGGGCCGTCGTCGGGCCGGACGGCCGACCGGTCGCCGCGGCGGTCTGGCTGCGCCCCGACCGGCCGGTGCCGGACGAGGTCTGGGCCACCCTCGCCGACCGCACCCGGGACCTGGCCGGTGACCGGTACCCGGCCCTGCTGGCCGCCGAGTCCGCCTGCGCGCCGCTGCGCCCGACCGAACCGGTGTTCCTGCTCGCCACCGTCGGTGTCCGCCCCGACCGGCAGGGCCGGGGGCTGGGGGAGCGGGTGCTGCGTCCCGGGCTGGCCGAGGCGGACCGGGCCGGCGTGCCGGCGGCGCTGGAGACCTCCTCGGCGTCGAACGTCCGCTTCTACCAGCGGCTGGGGTTCGCCGTCACCGGGGAGGTCACGGTCGACGGCGGCGGCCCCCGGGTGTGGGGGATGCGCCGGCCGGCGTCGGCGGTGTAACCCGGCCGGGCCGGGGTAGCCGCACCGGATGGACCTGGTGCAGGAGTCGCCGTACCGGTTCCGCATCGACCGGCGGGCGCCGATGCGGGTACCCGGGGTGGTCTTCGCCTCCCGGGCGCTGCTGCCCGACGTGGGTGCGGACCGGTCGCTGGAGCAGGTGGCCAACGTGGCCACCCTGCCCGGCATCGTCGGGGCCTCCTACGCCATGCCCGACGTGCACTGGGGGTACGGCTTCCCGATCGGCGGGGTCGCCGCCACCGACGTGGCCGACGGTGGCGTGGTCTCCCCGGGCGGGGTCGGCTTCGACATCTCCTGCGGGGTCCGGCTGCTCGCCGCCGACCTCGACCGGGCCGACCTGCCCAGGATCCGCGAGGCGCTGATGGACGGCCTCGACCCGGCCGTCCCGCGCGGCATGGGCCGGGGCGCGGTGTGGCGGCTCGCCGACCGCGCGGAACTGGACGCGGTGCTGCGCGGCGGCTCCCGGTACGCCGTCGAGCGGGGACACGGGGTCAGCCGGGACCTGACCCGCTGCGAGGACGGCGGGGCGGTCGACGACGCCGATCCGGCGCAGGTCAGCGACCGGGCGGTGCAGCGCGGCCAGGGGCAGGTGGGCAGCCTCGGCTCCGGCAACCACTTCCTGGAGGTCCAGGCCGTCGACGAGGTGTACGACGAGCCGACCGCCGCCGCGTTCGGCCTGCGGCCCGGCCAGGTCACCGTCATGATCCACTGCGGGTCGCGGGGACTGGGTCACCAGGTCTGCACCGACCACGTCCGGGCGATGGAGCCGACCATGCCGGGCCACGGCATCGAGGTACCCGACCGGCAGCTCGCCTGCGCGCCGGTCGACTCCCCGCAGGGCCGCGCCTACCTGGGCGCGATGGCGGCGGCGGCGAACTACGCGCGGGCCAACCGGCAACTGCTCACCGAGGCCGCCCGCCGGGTCTTCCACCGGGTCGCCGGGGCCCGGCTGGACCTGGTCTACGACATCTCGCACAACCTGGCGAAGATCGAGACGCACGAGGTGGACGGGGTGCCCCGGCGGCTCTGCGTGCACCGCAAGGGCGCCACCCGGGCGCTGCCGCCCGGCCACGACGATCTCCCCGACGACCTGCGGCCCGTCGGGCAGCCGGTGCTGATCCCCGGCTCGATGGGCACCGCCTCGTACGTCCTGACCGGGGTGGCCGGGGCCCCCGCCTTCGCCTCCACCTGCCACGGCGCCGGCCGGACCCGCAGCCGGGGCCAGGCCGGCCGGGCGGTACGCGGGCAGGACCTGCGCCGGGACCTCGAAGCCCGGGGCATCGCCGTACGCGGGGCGTCCTGGCGCGGGCTGGCCGAGGAGATGCCGGCGGCGTACAAGGACGTCTCGGCGGTGGTCGAGACCGCCCAGGGCGCCGGCCTGTGCCGCCTGGTGGCCCGGCTGGTCCCGCTCGGTGTGGTCAAGGGCTGACCGGTCACACGTCGAGGGTGACCGCGCAGGACCAGCCGTCCCCGTCGGGTGCGAACCGCAGCCCGTGCAGGGACACCGCCTTGGGTACCGCGCCTGTCGCCTCCACCGCGTCGGCGTGGACGGTGCGCCACTCGACCCGCAGCCCCCCGTCGCCGGCCGGGCGCACCTCGGTCGCCAGCGGCAGCACCCCCTCGGTCTCCAGCCGGAAGATCACCTCGTCCAGGACGCCCACCAGCAGGTCCGGGTCGTCCCCGGCCGGTAGCCGGAACTCGGCCCGCCCGTCCGGCTCGGCCCGCTCCGGGTCGACGAAACTGTCGACGACCGCCGCGACCGCCTGTGCCACGCAGCCCTCCCGGTCCGGCGCCCACGCCTCGATCCGGATGTCAGCGGTGTGCGGCACCCTGCGGTGCCCCCGTGCCGGTCGTCGACCCATGCCCCGATCATGCCCGCGCCCGCACCGCGCCGGTGCCGGGTACGGCGGGAAGAGCGAAACGGGCCCCGGCCCACCACGACCACTCCGGCGACTGACACCGCCCCGGGAACCGGTCCGTCCCCGGCACACCGGCGCCCGGCGGTCCGCCACCCGGTGCCGCCGGCCTGTCCGGCGTCGGCGGGGCCGGTCCTGGTCAGCGCTCCGTGCGCAGCGGCGGGTCGGCGGGCGACCGCTCGTCGTCGACCAGCCGGGCGTCCGCCGCCGCCTGCCCGGCGGCGTCGCCGACCTCCTCGCACACCGCCGCCGCGTCGGCCCAGTGCCGCCGGGCCTCGGCGTGGTCACCCAACGCCGCCGCCGCGTCGCCCAGGTACAGCAGGGTGCGCCCCAGCCCGGCCGCCGGTCGCCGGCCGTCGCGCAGCCGCCGGCTCTCGGCCAGCATCCGGTACGCCTCCCGGGCCTTGCCGGGGGCGCTGGACAGCAGCGTCGCCCCGGCGTTGAGCAGGGCGGTGGCCCGGGTGCCCGGGTCGGCCACCGACTCGTACTCGCGCAGCGCCGCCCGCCACGCCTGCGCCGCGTCCAGGTGCTCGCCGAGCCCGGCGTGCACCAGCACCAGGTTCGTCAACGCCGCCGCGTACCCCCGGGCGTCGCCCAGCGTCCGGAACGTGTTCGCCGCCCGGACCAGGTGGTGGTGGGCGGTCTCCAGCTCACCCCGGGCCAGCCGGGCGGCGCCCAGCCCCAGGTCGGTCAGGGCGTGCCCGGAGCGGTCCGCCCCCGACCGGTGCCGCCGGGACAGCTCCAGGTGCTCCACCGCCTCGTCGAGCTGACCCAGGTCGAGCAGGGCCAGGCCGAGGTTCAACCGGGCCTGCGCGGTGCCCCGCCGGCCCCGTTCGGCGACCGCCAGGGTCAGCGCCGTCGCCGCGCCCTGCGGATCGTGCTGCCGTCGGCGCAGCACCCCCAGCTCGTTGTGCGCCCAGCCGGCGATCTCCGGCCGGTCGCTGGCGGTCGGGGTGGCCAGCACGATGCGGCACACCTCGGCCCACTCGGCGGTGCGGTTCGCGTGGGCCAGCCAGCCGCACAGCGCCACCGCCAGCCGGAACCACCAGCGGCGTACCCGGCGGGGCAGCGTCTCGGCCGCGCCGGCCGGCACCTTCACCACCGCCAGCAGCAGATCCTGGTGCAGGTCGAACCAGCCGTACGGGTCCTCGTCCAGCGGCAGGCTCCGTTCCCGGTCCAGCAGCGAGGCGGTCACCTGCAGGTTCGTCACGTGCCGTTCGGCCCGCCGGGCCAGGTGCCGGGTCAACCGGGCCTGGGCGGCCACCCGCCGCCCGGCCGGCTCGGCGTCGCGCAGGTGCAGCCGGGCGTACGGAGCCAACAGCGGACGGATCTCGTACCGGTCGCCGGGCGCGCCCCTCACGACCGCCGCCGTGGCCAGCTCGTCCAGCAGGGTGGCGACCCGGCCCGGCCGGCGTCCGGCCAGGGCGGCCAGCGCCGGCCGGTCCAGCGGCACCGGGCTCAGCGACATCAGCCGGTACAGCCGGCGGGCCCCGGCGGAGAGCGCGTGGTAGGCGGTGTCCCGCTGGGTGACCAGCCGGGCCGCCGGGGAGGCCGGCACCCGCTGGTGCGGTGGGGTGTCGACGGCCCGGCGCAGCGCGTCGCGCACGTCGGCGTACCGCCAGCCGTGCTGCGCGGTCCGGTAGCCCAGGGCCCGGACGGTGCGGGGTTGCCGCCCGCACAGCTCGACGATGTCGCCCACCGCCGGGTCGGTCCGGGGGTCCGGCCGGTGCGGGCGGGCGGCCGGCGCGACCCCACCGGCGGTGGCGAAGAGCGCCACCGCGTCGGCCCCGTCCGGCTCGGCGATCCAGTGCGCCACCAACCCGTCCAGGTCGGCGAGGCCGGGCCCACCGGCGAGCAGCAACCGGCAGGTACGGGCGGCGGGCGGCAGCAACGGCCGCACCTGCGCCGCATGGTCCACGTTGTCCAGCACCAGCAGGATCCGCCGGCCGTCGAGGTGCCCGCGCAGCTCGTCGGCGGCCTCGTCGAGGTCGTCGGCCCGACCGGAGGCCGGCGGGGTGGTGCCCAGGATCCGGGCCAGCGCGGTCAGCACCTCCCGGGGGGACCGGGGCCGGCCGCCCCGACGCAGGTCGACGTAGAACTGGCCGTCCGGGAACTCGGTGCGGCACAGGTTGGCCGCCTGCACCGCGCAGGAGGAGGTGCCGACCGCCCGCCGCCCCACCACCGCCACCGCGTGCTCGTCGCGCAGGGCGGCGACGAGGGCGTCGACCTGTCCGGCCCGGCCGGTGAACGCGACCGGGTAGGGCAGCGTGGGCGCGCCGGTGGCCGGCGGGGCGACGATGTCGGTGGGCTCGGCGGTTGGCTGCCGCTCGGCCCGCCGCCGGTGGACCTCGGCCACCACCGAGGCGACCGCCCCGACCACCGCCACCACGATGCTCGCCGGCCCGAGCAGCGTGTCGGCCAGGGTGGAGAGCAGGTTGCTGGCGACGTTGCCGGCGATCCCGCTGACCAGCGTGCCGACCGCGAGGGCGGACGGCCAGCGGGGTGGCCGCGCCCCGGTCACCGGATCCCGCCGGAGACCAGGCCGGCGACGAGTTGCCGGCGGGCCAGCACCACCAGCAGCATCGGCAGGACCGAGGCCAGCACCGATCCCGCCGCGAGGACCCCGCTGTTGGCGACGAAGTGGCGGGTCTGCCCGTACAGGAAGAGGCCCAGCGGCGCCCCGTCCGTCCCGCTGAACAGCAGCCCGACCACCAGGTCGTTCCACACCCGGACGAACTCCAGCACGCAGACCGCGACCACCGCCGGCCGGTTGTGCCGGGCCAGTCGCAGCAGCGTGCCCCACCAGTGCCGGCCGCCGAGGCGGGCGTGGCGGACCTGCTCGGCCGGGAGGTCGGCGAACGCGTTGCGCAGCACCAGCACCGCGAACGGCACCCCCAGCGCCATGTGCACCAGCGCCAGCCCCCGCGAGGTGCCGGAGGAGAAACCCCAGCCCAGCACCTCGTTGACCGGCCCGGCGATCACCTGCACCGGCACCACGGTGGCCGCCATCAGCAGCAGGCCGGTGGACTGGGCCGCCGACCCGGTCAGCCAGGCCAGCGGGTACGCGGCGAGCAGCGCGACCCCCAGCACGGTGGCGGTGACGACGGTGGCGAGCAGCAGCGTGAACAGCAGGCTGCGCCACAGGTCCGCGTCGCGCAGCACGCTGGCGTACGACGCCACGCTGGGCGGCGCGGACCACCAGCCCCGCGTGGCGGCGTCCACCGGGTGGTGCAGCGACGTCGCCACCAGCATGCCCAGCGGGATCAGCCAGGCGATCGCGGCCCCGGCGGCGAGCAGCCGCACCCGGCGCGGCGGGGGCGGCGTCGGGTCGGTCTCCGGCGGCTCGGCGGGCCACGGCGGTGGCCAGGCCTGCCGGACGAACAACGCCGCCACCAGCATGCCGGCGACCACGGCGGCCAGCCACACCACGCCCAGCGCCGCGCCCTCCCCGGTGGTCGTGCCGGGGGAGGTCTGCCAGATCCGCAGCGCCAGCACCGACGCCTCGTCGCGCACCGAGCCCGGCGCCATGATCAGGATCAGGTCGAAGGTGCGGCTGGTGCCCAGCGCCACCAGGGCGAAGACCACCGCCACGGTACGCAGCAGCAGCGGGCGCCACTGGGCGTCCCAGAGCACGTCGCGCCGGCTGCCACCGAAGGCGCGGACCGCGTCGGCCAGGCTGGGCGGCACCGCGTCCAGCGCGGCCCGGAACACCACCACCGCCAGGCCGACCCAGGCCCAGACGAACGCCGACATCAGCGCCACCGTCACCAACCGGGGGCCGAGCAGCAGCGGGACCGTCTCCGCCGACGCCCCGGTCAGCGCCCCGGCGATCAGGGTGACCAGGCCACGGGCCGGGTCCGGATCGTAGGCCAGCCGGAACGCCACCCCGGCCGTCACCAGCGGGACGGCGATCGGCAGCACCAGGATCAGCCGGACCAGCCCGCCCTCCGCGGACCGGCGGGACGCGGCGGCGAGCAGATACCCCAGCGCGGTCACCACCGCCGGCACCAGCAACGCCCAGAGCAGCGTGCGCCCCACCGCCGCGCCGGCCCCCGGTGCGCCGAGCGCGGCCCGGAAGTGCGCCGCGCCCACCCACCGGCCGTCGGTGGTGACGCTGGCGTACAGCGTCAGGACCACCGGGACGAGCAGCAGGAAGCCCAGCAGCAGCGCCGCCGGCAGCAGCAACGCCGAGGTGGCCCCCACCGCCGGGTACGCCCGCCCGCGCCGGGGCGGCCCCACGTCGTCGAGGACGGCGACCTCGCCGAGCACCTGCCGCCGGCTCACCGGGCCCGCTCCGTGTCCCGGGCCGCCCCGGAGAGCGCGACCATCGTCCGCCGGACCGCCTCGGCGGGGGGTACCGCGTTGGTGACGTCGGCGAAGAAGTCCTGCATGATCCGCCAGATGCCGATCCCGTCGGAGCCGGTGAACGGGGCGGGCAGCCGGTCGGACAGGTCGAACCGGGGGCTGGCCGCCTGCCGCAGTTCGGTGGCGAGCAACTGGGTCATCGAGTCGGGGTAGTCCCAGGGCGGCACGCTGACGTCCGGCGAGAGGTAACCGCCGGAACGCCGCCACGGCCCGAACGACGGGACCTCGGTGAGCCACTGCACCAGCCGTACCCCGGCGGTGGAACCGGCGAAGGCGACCGCGACGTCCCCGCCGACCAGGAGCGGACCGTCGACGCCGGCCCGCGCGCCGGGGAACCGGAACGTCGCCGGCTGCTCCGGGCCGTGCCGGAACGTGCGTGCCACGCTGTCGGTGAAGTCGGCGCCGTAGAGCAGCACCGCCTCCCGTCGCCGCACCACCTGGATCACCGACTCCTGGAACTGGGTGAGCAGGGCCCGCCGGCCACCACCGGGAAACGCCCCCGGGAGACCCCAGAGCTCGGCGAGCCGCAGCAGCGCGGCCCGCACCGGGCGGCCCTGCCAGTCCGCCGTCCCCCGGGCCAGCGCGTCGTACTCCGGCGGGTCGGTGACGTCGGCGAGGACGTTCTCGAACCAGTCGGTGAGCACCCAGCCGTCGGCCGCGCCGACCGCCAGCGGCGCCGGCCCGGTGCCGGCCCGGGCCCGCGCCCCCAGCCGGCGGGCGAGCGCGACCAGCTCGTCCCAGGTGGCCGGGGGTGTGGGCAGCCGCGACGGCAGGTACCAGAACAGCGACTTGTGGGCGGCCTTGACCCAGACGCCGTGGCGGCGCCCGTCGGGGGAGAGCAGGTCGGCCAGGCCGGTCGGGGTCCGGTAGCTGGCCGCCGCCTCGACCTGTGCCAGCCAGCCCCGCCGGGCGTACGCGGTGACCAGGCCCGGCCGGGGCAGGATCGCCACGTCGGGGCTGGTCCCGGCGAGCCGGCGGGCGTTGAGGAAGGCGTCGATGTCGTCCCCGGCGCTGGTGGCCTGCACCGGCCCGGCCGGGTACCCGCGCAGCACCGCCCGGAACCGGGCCAGCTCCTCGGCGCTCCACACCACGACCACCCGGACCGGGGTCGCGCCGCCGGAACAACCGGCGAGCCCGGCCACCGGGGCCGCGACGGCGGCCCGCAGCAGCGTCCGCCGGCCCAGCCGACCCGGGCCGGTCACCGGCCGGCCGCCTCGACCCGCTCGACCGGCACCCGGACCGGGATCTCGGCCAGCACGGCCGGGTCGGCGGAGCAGACCAGCACGGCGCTGCCCGCCGCGCCGGGGGGACAGACCCGGGGCAGCACGTCGGAGAGCCGGCCCGCGCCGGTGGCTCCGACGGGCAGGTCGACCACCAGCACCTCGGGCAGGCACGCCGCCGCCCGGGCCAGCGCCACCCGGAACCGTTGCGCCTCGGAGAGCAGGTGCGGCAGCAGGTCCAGGGCCGGGGCCAGCTCCAGGTGCGCGACGAGCGAGTCCACCCAGTCGTTGGCGACCTCGTGCACCCGTTCCCGCTTGCGCTGGCCGTACTCGATGTTGCGGCGGACGGTGAGCTGGGGCAGCAGCGCGCCACCGGCCGGGACGTACCCGACCTGGCGGCGCGGGGGCGGCAGCCCGGTCACGTCGCGCCCGGCGACCAGGATCCGGCCGGCCCGGGGCGGGGCCAGGCCCACCACGACGCGGGCCACGGCGGTGCCGGTCCGGGGGGACGCCACCAACGCCGCGATCCCGCCCGCGGGAACGTCCAGCGTCACCGGCCGGGTGCCGGGCACGGCGACGAGCTCGTGGAGCTGTAGCGTCTCCCTCACCTCCCGTCACGGGCGCTGGGCGTAACCAGGGTGGCACAGAGCGGCAATCCGCGCGGTCCCGTGAACGCCCCCGGGCGGGGCGGGGCCGCGGCCGCGGTGGTGCGCCGGAGCCGACGGGTGGGTACGGTCCGCAGGTGACGTACGCGCAGCGGGGAGACGACCCGGCCGGCGACCACGTCGACGTGCTGATCGTCGGCGCCGGCCTCTCCGGCGTCGGGGCCGCCTGCCACCTGCGCCGCACCCGCCCGGAGAAGACGTACGCGGTGCTGGAGGCCCGCGCCGTGGTCGGCGGCACCTGGGACCTGTTCCGCTACCCGGGCATCCGGTCGGACTCCGACATGTACACCCTCGGCTACTCGTTCCGGCCGTGGACCGACCCCCGGTCGATCGCCGACGGCGACGCCATCCTCCGCTACGTCCGCGAGACCGCCCGGGAGTACGGCGTCGACGCCCACATCCGGTTCGGTCACCGGGTCGTGGCCGCCGAGTGGGACAGCGCCACCGCCCGCTGGACGGTGCGCGTCCAGCGCGACGACACCGCCGAGCCGACGGTGCTGACCTGCTCGTTCCTGCACGCCTGCACCGGCTACTACCGGTACGACGCCGGGTACACCCCGCCGCTGCCCGGCGTCGGGACGTACACCGGGCGGGTGGTGCACCCGCAGCACTGGCCGGCCGAACTGGACCACGACGGCCGGCGGGTGGTGGTGGTCGGCAGCGGCGCCACCGCCGTGACGCTGGTGCCGGCGCTGGCCCGCCGGGCCGCCCACGTCACCATGCTCCAACGGTCCCCGACCTACGTGCTCGCGCTGCCCTCCCGCGATGTGCTCACCGACGCGCTGCGCCGCTGGCTGCCGCCGCGCGCCGGGTACCGGCTGGTGCGGGCGCGCAACGTGCTGGCCGGCACCGCCATGTACCGGCTCAGCCGCCGCGCCCCCGGCCTGGTCCGCCGGCTGCTGCGCCGGGCTGCCCGCCGCCGGCTGCCCGCCGGGTACGACGTCGACCGGCACTTCGCGCCCCGCTACGACCCCTGGGACCAGCGGCTCTGCGTCGCCCCCGACGGTGACCTCTTCGCCGCGATCGCCGCCGGCCGGGCCTCGGTGGTGACCGACCGGATCGACACGTTCACCGCGCACGGCATCCGGCTGGCCTCCGGCGATGAGGTGCCGGCCGACGTCGTGGTCACCGCCACCGGGCTGGACCTGCTCACCCTCGGCGGGATGACCCTGCGCGTCGACGGCGTCGACGTCGACCCGGCCGGCACCGTGGCGTACAAGGGCATGATGCTCTCCGGGGTGCCGAACCTCGCGCTGACCATCGGCTACACCAACGCCTCCTGGACGCTCAAGGCCGACCTGGTCGCCGGGTACGTCTGCCGGCTGCTGCGCCACCTCGACCGCACCGGCCAGCAGGTGGTCACCCCGCTGGCCCCCGCCGACGGGCGTCGGGCCCCGCTGATCGACCTGCGCTCCGGGTACGTGCGGCGCAGCCTGGCCGCGCTGCCCACGCAGGGGGTGCGCGCCCCGTGGCGGCTGTACCAGAACTATCCCCGCGACGTGCTGCTGATGCGGTACGGCCGGCTCGACGACGCCGGGGTCCGGTTCTCCCACGCCACGGGCGCGCGACCGGCCGCCCCGGCGGGGCCGCCACCGCCGGCGACCACCGGGTGGGAGGAGACCTGACGTGCGTACCTTCGACTTCGCCGGCGGCACCGCCGTGGTCACCGGCGCGGCCAGCGGCATCGGCGCGGCGCTGGCCGACGCGCTGGCCCGCCGGGGCAGCGACCTGGTCCTGCTGGACCGCGACGCCGAGCGGCTGGCCACGGTCCGGGACGCGATCCGCGCCCGCCACCCGGACCTGACGGTCACCGACCACGTCGTCGACCTGGCCGACGCCGCCGACACCGGCCGCGTCGCCGGGGCGGTCCGCGCCCGGCACCCCCGGATCCGGCTGCTGGTCAACAACGCCGGGGTGGCGCTGGGCGGCCGGTTCGACCAGATCACCCTCGACGAGTTCGGCTGGGTCATGGAGGTCAACTTCCGGGCCGTGGTGCAGCTCACCCACGAACTGCTGCCGGCGCTCAGGGCCGAGCCGGGCGCCCACCTGGTCACCGTCTCCAGCCTCTTCGGGCTGATCGCCCCGGCCGGGCAGACCGCCTACGCGGCCAGCAAGTTCGCCGTCCGGGGGTTCACCGAGGCGCTTCGCCACGAACTCGTCGACGACGGCATCGGGGTGACCTCGGTGCATCCCGGCGGCATCCGCACCCGCATCGCCCGCAACGCCCGAATCGGCAGCGGCGTCCCCGCCGAGGACTTCGCGGGCGACCTGCGGCGCTTCGAGCAACTCCTGACCATCGACCCGGCGCGCGCCGCCGAGGTCATCCTCACCGGGGTACGCCGCCGGCGCGGGCGGGTCCTCATCGGCTGGTCGGCGAAGCTGCCCGACCTGCTGGGCCGGCTCGCACCGGCCTCCTACGGGCGGTTCGTCGCCACCGGCCAGCGCCTGCTCACCCGCGCCCTGGCCCGGCGGGCCGGCGCCACGGCCGCACCGCCCGGCCCGGTCGAGGGGGCACCGTCCACCCCGGCGCGTCGCCCCGCGCCCGGGTCGCCGCCGGGGTGACCCGCCACCGTCACGGCGGGTCGCCGCCGCGCTTCTCCTCCTGCGCCAGCACCGCCTCCCGGCGCTCCGGATCGTCGCGGACCGTCAGCTCCGCCACCAGCCGGGGGTCACCGGTGAGCCGGTCCCGGTTGCGGTGCAGGAAGCTCTCGAACCCGGCGGTGTACGGGCAGGCCTGGTCCCCCAGGGGACGCTCCGGCAGGTACCGGCACCCGGCACAGTAGTCACTGATCTCGTCGATGTACGTGCCGTCCACCGCGTACGGCCGGGTGTCGACACGCCCCAGGTCGGCGTACTGGCTCAGGCCCAGCACCGTCTCGTTCATGACCCAGTGCGCGCCGTCGACGAACGACCGCCGGAACCAGTCCGCCAGGTCGGCGGGGCGCCACCCGCGCTGCAACCCGTAGTTGCCCAGCACCAGCAGCCGCTGCGAGTGGTGCGCCCAGCCCCGGTCCCGCACCCCGGCCAGCACGTCGGCCAGGCAGCGGGCCTCGACGGCGTCGGCGTCCAGGTCGGCGAACCAGTCCGGCAGCGGCTCGGTGCTGGCCAGCCGCCCGGTGCCCGGCAACCGGGGCTCGACGTACCAGTAGAGCTGCCACAGGAACTCCCGCCAGCCGAGGAGCTGCCGGATGAACGGCTCCACCGCCGACCGGGGCGCCGACCCGGCCCGCCACGCCTGCTCCGCCCGGCGTACCGCCGGCTCCGGGTCGAGCAGGCCGAGGTTGAACGACGACGACAGGACGCTGTGCGCCAGGATCGGGTCGTCGGCGCTCATCACCGCGCCGAAGCGGCCGTACTCGGCCAGCCGGTGCCGCAGGAAGTGCTCCAGCCGGGCCTGCGCCTCGGCGTGGGTGGCCGGGTACCGCCGGGGGCCGTCCCGGCCGACGAACCGGATCCCCTCGGCGGCCCACCGGTCGAGGTCCCGGCGGACCCCGGCGTCGATGTCGTCCTCCTCGATCGGCGGCGGCGGTGGCGCCTCCGGCCGGTCCCGGCGGGGGGCGGACCGGCCCGCCCGCCGGCCCGCCGGCTCGGTCAGCACGCCGTGCCGGCGGCGGGCCTCCCGGTAGAAGTCGGCCATCCGCAGCGGCCCCCGCCGGCCCCGGTCCGCCCAGGTGGCGAAGTCGGCCCGGCTGGTGACGAAGCCCCGGGGCGGCAGGACGGTCAGCCCGTCGACCGAGCGGGCGAACGCCAGCGCCCCCCGCGAGGTCGGGTGGCACACCTCGACCGCCCCGCCGACCTGCGCCAACGCCTCCCGGAAGGTGGCGGCGCGCAGCAGCACCGCCCGGTCGCCCAACTCGGCCGCGCGATGTCGCAGCGCGGAGAGGATCAGGTGCGCCTTCTGCCGGTGCATCGGCCGGTGGCGGAACAGGTCCCGGGCCTCGACGAGCAGCACCGGTTGGCGGGGATCGTCGAGGAAGTGCGGCCCGAGTTGGTCGGCGAGCAGCCACCGGTGGACAGACATGCGTCGATTCTGCCCAGTGCCCGGTCGTTCCGCCGGATGGTGCGTCGGCTGTCCGGTATGTGGTCTGGGGAAACCTGCCGGTAACGGACGGCACGTGGCCCGGGCCACCTCCACCCCGGCCGGCCGTACCGCCGACGACCCCGGCGAGGATGATGAGGGTCATGCCTGTGACCGCCGCGCCCCGTCGGGCCCCGGCCGTCGTCGTCCACCGGCGCGCCGCCCTGGTCTGGGTGGTCGCCCTCAGCGCGTACGCCGCGGCGGTGTTCCACCGCAGCTCCCTCGGGGTGACCGGAGTGGACGCCGCGGACCGCTTCGGCATCAACGCCGCCGCGCTGGCCACCTTCTCGGTGGCCCAACTCGCCGTGTACGCGGCGATGCAGGTCCCGGTCGGGGTGCTGCTCGACCGGTACGGCTCCCGTCGCCTGCTGCTCGTCGGCGGGGCGCTGATGGTCGCCGGGCAGCTCTGCTTCGCCCTCGCCACCGACGTCGGGCTCGCCGTGACCGGCCGGGTCCTGGTCGGGCTCGGCGACGCGATGACCTTCATCAGCGTGCTGCGACTGGTCGCCTTCTGGTTCCCCGGCCGCCGCAACCCGCTGCTGGTGCAGCTCACCGGGGCGCTCGGTCAGCTCGGCGCGGTGCTCGGCGCGGTACCCCTGGTGGCGCTGCTGCACGCCACCGGCTGGAGCACCGCCTTCCTGGTCGCCGCCGGGCTGGGCGCCACCGCCGTGACGATGGTCGCCGTCGCCGTACGGGACAGCCCGGACCGGGGCGTCCCCGCCGCGCCGCCGCCGGCCCTCGCCCTGGTCCGGCGGCGGCTGGTCGAGGCGTGGGCCCACCCGGGCACCCGGCTGGGCCTGTGGACCCACTTCGTCACCCCGTTCTCCGGGGCCGTCTTCGCCCTGCTGTGGGGGTACCCGTTCCTGGTGCAGGGGCAGGGGCTCGCCCCGACCACCGCCGCCAGCCTGATCACCCTCATGATCATCGCCGGGATCGGGTTCGGGCCGGGCATCGCCCAGCTCTGCGCCCGGCACCCGTTCCACCGCTCGGCGCTGGTGCTCAGCCTGGTCGCGGTCACCGCCACGGTGTGGACCGCGGTGCTCGTCTGGCCCGGCCCGGCCCCGCGCTGGTTGCTGGTGCTGCTGGTGCTCGCGCTGGCGCTCAACGGCCCCGGCTCCATGATCGGCTTCGACTACGCCCGGACGTCCAACCCGGTGCACCGCATGGGCAGCGCCACCGGCATCGTCAACGTCGGCGGGTTCGTCGCCTCCATCGTCCTCGTCCTCGCCGTCGGGGTGGTCCTCGACCTCGCCACGCCGGCCGGTCACGCGGCGCCGACGCTGGACGCCTTCCGCTGGGCCTTCGCCCTGCAGTACCCGCTCTGGGCGCTCGGCGTGGTGCAGGTGCTGCGCTACCGCACCGCGAACCGCCGGCACGCCGCCGCCCAGGCCGCCGAGGCGGGGGCGGCACCGAGCGGTGACCCAGGTCAGTAGGCCGGCCGGGACGATCGGCGGTAGGTTCGCGGGTGGGACGTGCCGGCCCGGGAGACGGGACCGGCCCGCCCACGGCGGGACCGTCACCGACCCGCCACCGACGGCAGCCCGCCGGTGACGGCGGCGCACAGCAGGGAGGCATCGTGAGCCAGCAGGTCCGGGGAGTCGTGTCGCGGAGCAAGGGCGCTCCGGTCGAGGTCACCACGATCGTGGTGCCCGACCCCGGCCCCGGCGAGGCGGTGGTGAAGGTGCAGTCCTGCGGGGTGTGCCACACCGACCTGCACTACCGCGAGGGCGGCATCAACGACGAGTACCCGTTCCTCCTCGGCCACGAGGCCGCCGGCATCGTCGAGCAGGTCGGCGAGGGGGTCACCGACGTCGCCCCGGGTGACTTCGTGGTGCTCAACTGGCGGGCGGTCTGCGGCGTCTGCCGGGCCTGCCGGCGCGGCCGGCCGTGGTACTGCTTCGCCACCCACAACGCGACGCGGAAGATGACCCTCACCGACGGCACCGAACTCACCCCGGCCCTGGGCATCGGCGCCTTCGCCGAGAAGACCCTGGTCCACGCCGGCCAGTGCACCAAGGTCGACCCGTCCGCCCGGCCGGCGGCGGTGGGCCTGCTCGGCTGCGGCGTGATGGCCGGCCTCGGCGCGGCGATGAACACCGGCCAGGTCACCCGGGGCGACTCGGTGGCCGTGATCGGCTGCGGTGGCGTCGGCGACGCGGCGGTCGCCGGTGCGGTGCTGGCCGGCGCGACGACGATCATCGCGGTGGACACCGACTCCCGCAAGCTCGACTGGGCCCGGAAGTTCGGCGCCACGCACACCGTCAACGCCTCCGAGCAGGACCCGGTCGTGGCGATCCAGGCCGCCACCGGCGGCTTCGGCGCCGACGTGGTCATCGACGCGGTGGGCCGGCCGGAGACCTGGAAGCAGGCGTTCTACGCCCGGGACCTGGCCGGCACCGTCGTGCTGGTCGGCGTACCCACCCCGGAGATGACCGTCGAGCTGCCGCTGCTGGACGTCTTCGGGCGCGGCGGCGCGCTCAAGTCGAGCTGGTACGGCGACTGCCTGCCCAGCCGGGACTTCCCCATGCTCACCGAGCTGTACCGGCAGGGCCGGCTCGACCTCGACGCGTTCGTCACCGAGGAGATCGCCCTCGACCAGGTGGAGGAGGCCTTCGCCCGGATGCACCACGGTGACGTGCTCCGCTCGGTGGTGGTCCTCTGATGGCGGCCCGCATCGACCACACCGTCACCTCCGGCACCTTCTCCCTCGACGGGCAGACCTTCGACGTCGACAACAACGTCTGGGTGGTCGGTGACGACACCGAGTGCGTCGTCATCGACGCCCCGCACGACGTGGACGCGATCCTGCGCGTCGTCGCCGGCCGCCGGGTCCGCGCCGTCCTGGCCACCCACGGCCACGACGACCACGTCCGGTTCGCCCCCCGGCTGGCCCGTGCCGTGGACGCGCCGGTACTGCTGCACCCGAACGACCGGGTGCTGTGGAGCATGGTCCACCCCGACGTGCCGCCCGCCGGCCACCTGCACGACGGCGAGACGATCGAGGTGGGCGGGACGACGCTGCACGTCCTGCACACCCCGGGCCACAGCCCCGGCGCCTGCTGCTTCCACGCCCCCGACCTGGGCGTGGTCTTCACCGGCGACACGCTCTTCGCCGGTGGGCCGGGCGCGACCGGGCGCTCGTACAGCGACTTCGGCACGATCATCGAGTCCATCCGGACCCGGCTGCTGACCCTTGCGCCGGAGACGGTGGTGCACACCGGGCACGGCGACAGCACCACCATCGGCGCCGAGGCCCCGCACCTCGACGAGTGGATCGCCCGGGGCCACTGACCCCGTTCTACCGGCCGGGCCCGGCAGCCTCCTGTGCCCCCTTCGCGTGGCCCGTGTCCTGCTCGCGTGGCCCGTGCCTGCCATGGCCCGTGCCCTGATCGCGTCGCCCGTGCCTGGCTGGCCTGTGGCCTGTGCCCGTTGGCTTCACGCCCGTCGCCGCCCGCCCGCCACCCTCCGGTGCCGCCGGGTTCATTCCTCGCCGTCACCTGTCGACCTGCCCCGGCGGTGCGCCCAGGCCGGTGGGACAAGTCGTTTCTGGCCGCCTGCCCCGTCCATCGGGGCAGCTCGACAGGACGCACACCCGACCATGTCACCGCCGTCACCGCCCCTGCCCCCACTCTCGGCCCCCCACCCCTGCGGCGGTGATCATGGGCTTAGCGGCACACTCGATCTCCTTTGAGCGCCGCCAAGTCCATGGTCACCAAGGCGGAGGGGGTCGGTGGCCGAGGCGGTGGAGGCCGGTGGCCGAGGCGGTGGGGGCGGTGGCTGTGTCCGGTTCGGGGGCGCTCGCCGGGTTGTCGGCTCGCTGTCCGGTCGTCAGGCGTGAGCCGGGTCGCCGTTGAGCGCGGAGCGGGCATGTCCGGAATGACGGACACGTCGAGCTGGTTGGCTTTCCCGTACGGCCGCCGGCCAAACCCCTGGGCGGCAGCAAGTCCCCCGGTAGGGCGTCCACCGTCGGGCGCGTCGCAACGATCGAAAGGGCCACCATCGTGAAGCTGGACTTCACCCGATGGCTCCCCGCCATCGCCACGACCCCCCCGTACCGCAAGACCGTGCTGTCCGTCGCGGGCGTGGCCGCCATCGGCGGTCTGGCCCTCGGCCCCTCGGCCGTCGCCGCACCGCTCACCAGCACCCCGCACGCGGGGGCGGTGGCCGCCATCGACCTGGCCACGGGCAAGACGCGAGCAGCCGGTACGCCGGAATCCGGACTGACCACCGGCGCGTGGCAGACCGGCAGCGTGCGGAGCGAATCGGCCAAACCCACCCGGGACGACCTGATCCCGCACGGCTCGGAGGGCGCCCAGTCGCGCGTCCCGCTCGACGACGCCCAGACCGACAACGCCAGGACCATCATCGAGACGGCGAAGAAGACCGGCGTGGGGGAGCGTGGTGCCGTGATCGGCATCGCCACCTCGTTGCAGGAGTCGAAGCTGTACAACCTCGGCCACCTCGGCATCTACAACGACCACGACTCGCAGGGGCTGTTCCAGCAGCGTCCGTCGTCCGGTTGGGGCACGATTGACCAGATCACCGACCCCGAGTACTCGTCGACCGCCTTCTTCGAGGCGCTGAAGAACGTCGGCGGCTGGCGGGACCTGCCGCTGACCGCCGCCGCACAGACCGTTCAGGTCTCGGCCTACCCGTACGCGTACGCGCAGTGGGAGGAGCAGGCGGCGGACATCGTCCACCAGCTCTGGTGACGGGAGCCGACCCGTGCCCCCGATCGCATCCGATGTCCGGTTCGGGGTGTGGTCGGGGGCACTCGTCGGTCGGAATGGCTGGTGGGGTGGGGTCGTTATACCCGGCGTACGACCGAGCAGGGCCCCCTTCCGCCTGGCGGGGTGGGGGTCGGGCCGCCGAAATGTTGGTGGGTCGCCGGTCGTTACACATGGACCCGGCGCGGTGAGCCGCCCCCGCGAGACTCCCGCTTCGGGTTCCCCTTGGACTTCAGTGAGCGCCCCTGACGGTGCTCGCGCATCCACGTCCCCCGGTGTGGGTGTCCGATCCCCCGAATGGAGCTGGTCATGAACTCGATCATTCGTAGGAGTGTGCTGGGTGTTGCTGGTCTGGCTGTCGCCGGTGGTCTGGCGGCGGGTCCGCTGAACCATCAGGACGCCACCCCGGTCCCGGCGCTGAGCGCCGTCGCGGTGCAGGAGAGCGCGCCGGACACGGCCACGCTGCTGCCGCACGGTGAGCCGGCGGGTCAGTCGCGGATCGACCTGAACGACGAGCAGGTGGCGAACACGAAGGCGATCATCGCGGCGACGAAGAAGGCCGGGATGGACGAGCGGGCTGCGGTGGTGGCGATCGCTACGGCGTTGCAGGAGTCGAAGTTGGAGAACCTGGGTCATCTGGGTGACCGTAACGACCACGACTCGCAGGGTCTGTTCCAGCAGCGCCCGTCGTCGGGTTGGGGCACGGTGGAGCAGATCACCGATCCGGAGTACTCGACGCTGGCGTTCCTGAAGGGTCTGAAGCAGGTCGACGGCTGGGAGGAGATGCCGTTGACGAAGGCCGCGCAGACGGTGCAGGTGTCGGCGTTCCCGAACCACTACGCGCAGTGGGAGAAGCAGGGCGCCGACCTGGTCGCCAAGTACTGGAACAGCTGACGTACCCGATGTCTGGCCGGTGTCCCCGTGACGGGACACCGGCCAGACGCGTCTCACACCAGGCCGTGTGCCACCATCGCCTCGGCTACCCGGCGGAAACCGTCGATGTTCGCCCCGGTCACGTAGTCGCCGGGCCGCCCGTACTCCTCGGCCGTGGCCCAGCAGCGCGTGTGGATGTCGCGCATGATCTCCCGCAGCCGCTGTTCCGACTCGGCGAAGGTCCACGACTCGCGGCTGGCGTTCTGCTGCATCTCCAGGGCGCTCACCGCCACCCCGCCCGCGTTGGCGGCCTTGCCCGGGGCGAACCGTACCCCGGCCCGGCCGAGGATCCGGACCGCCTCCGGCGTGGTCGGCATGTTCGCCCCCTCCACCACCGCGACGCAGCCCCCGGAGACCAACCGCGCGGCCTCCGCGCCACCGATCTCGTTCTGCGTCGCGCACGGCAGGGCCACCTCGCAGGGCACCTCCCAGACGGTACGGTCGGCGACCGCCACCGCGTGCGGCACGTGCCGTACGTAGTCGTCCAGGCGGGCCCGGCGACCCTCCTTCAGTTCCCGTAGCACCTCCAGGTCGATGCCCTTCTCGTCCAGCACGTACCCGCCCGAGTCGGAGCAGGCCACCACCGTGCCGCCGAGCTGGTGCACCTTCTGGATCGCGTAGGTGGCGACGTTGCCGGAGCCGGAGACCACCACCCGCTTGCCGTCCAGGCTGTCCCCGGCCTGCCGGAGCATCTCCTCGGCGAAGAAGGCCGCCCCGTACCCGGTCGCCTCGGTCCGTACCTGCGCGCCCCCGTACGCCAGCCCCTTGCCGGTGAGCACCCCGGACTCGTACCGGTTGGTGATCCGCTTGTAGTGGCCGAACAGGTAGCCGATCTCCCGGCCGCCCACCCCGATGTCCCCGGCCGGGACGTCGGTCAGCGCGCCGATGTGCCGGTACAGCTCGGTCATGAAACTCTGGCAGAACCGCATCACCTCGCGGTCCGAGCGGCCCTTCGGATCGAAGTCGGCGCCGCCCTTGCCCCCGCCGATCGGCAGGCCGGTCAACGCGTTCTTGAAGATCTGCTCGAACCCGAGGAACTTGACGATCCCCAGGTACACCGAGGGGTGGAACCGCAGCCCGCCCTTGAAGGGGCCGAGTGCGCTGTTGAACTCCACCCGGAAGCCCCGGTTGACCCGGATCCGGCCGTGGTCGTCCTCCCACGGCACCCGGAAGATGAGCTGCCGTTCCGGTTCGCAGAGCCGCTCGACGATCCGGGCCTCGGCGTACTCGGGGTGGCGGGCCAACGCCGGGCCGATGCTCTCCAGCACCTCCCGGACCGCCTGATGGAACTCCGGCTCACCCGGGTTGCGGGTGACCACCGTGGCGAACACCGTCTCAACGGCCTCCGGCATGACCGACACATCCCTTCCGACGCGGGGCGGCCCCGTCGTCACCGTCGCGTCGGCGCGATCCGGTGGCCATCCCCGGGTACGGGTTCCCACCGCCGTCCGGTTCAGCCCTGGTGACCGCCGTCCGGCCACCGCCACGCTGCGTCGGATGTCCGGTTCGTCGGTGTGGTCGGGGGCACCGGTCGGTTGGAATGGCTGGTGGGGTGGGGTCGTTATACCTGGCGTACGACGGAGCAGGGCACCGCTCCTCGCCTGGTGGGGTGCGGGGCCGGGTCGCCGGAATGATGGTGGCCGGCCGGTCGTTGTACATGGTTCCGGCGTGGTGAGCCGCCCCCGCGAGTTCCCGCGCCGTTCTCTTTCTTTTCTTTTCCCCCGGTGGGCGCCTGACGGTGCTCGTGCACCCGTGTGTGGGTGTCGATCCCCCGAATGGAGCTGTCATGAACTCGATTATTCGTAAGAGTGTGCTGGGTGTTGCTGGTCTGGCTTTTGCTGGTGGTCTGGTCGGTGGTCCGGTGGCGGCGGTGCAGGCGGCCCCGGTGACCGGTCCGGTGTCGGCGGTCGTGGTGCAGGAGAGTGGCGCTGACATGGGCAAGCTGTTGCCGCGTGGTGAGCCGGCGGGTCAGTCGCGGATCGGTCTGAACGAGGAGCAGGTGGCGAACACGAAGGCGATCATCGCGGCGACGAAGAAGGCCGGGATGGACGAGCGGGCTGCGGTGGTGGCGATCGCTACGGCGTTGCAGGAGTCGAAGTTGGAGAACCTGGGTCATCTGGGTGACCGTAACGACCACGACTCGCAGGGTCTGTTCCAGCAGCGCCCGTCGTCGGGTTGGGGCACGGTGGAGCAGATCACCGATCCGGAGTACTCGACGCTGGCGTTCCTGAAGGGTCTGAAGCAGGTCGACGGCTGGGAGGAGATGCCGTTGACGAAGGCCGCGCAGACGGTGCAGGTGTCGGCCTTCCCGAACCACTACGCGCAGTGGGAGAAGCAGGCCGCCGACCTGGTCGCCGAGCACTGGAAGAGCTGACGCAGCACCGCACCAACCGCACACGCACACGACCGCTGGCCGGCACCCCGTACCCGGGGTGCCGGCCAGCGTCGGATTGATCCGGAGCCTTCCCGGGCACGTACCACCACAGGGGAACGGGAAAGGGGAGGCGAGTGTCGCACCACGACATGTACCGGCGGCCGGCGACGACACCGGTGCCGAGCGCTGACCGGCCGAGCGTCGACGACGACCAGCCGACGACCGAGATCGTCCTGCCGGCCCGTACCGGTGAGCCGGCCGAGGTGCTCCGCCTGACCCCCGCCGCCGGTACCACCGACGCCGGGACGATCATCGAGGTGGCCGGGGTACCGGTGACCGGGGAAGCCCCCTCCCGGGCCCGCTGGTCCCGGGGTGCCCGGCTGCTCACCGCCGCCGTCGCGCTGGTCCTCCTCCTGGGGGTCGCGGCGGTGGCGGCGACGCTCACCGACCCGAACCCGGCCGGGGTGACCTTCTCCGGCGCCGGCCACCCGGCGACCGGCGCTCACGCCGGCGAGGACGGTCCCGGGGGCGTGAACGTGGCGCAGTCCGGCCCGGCCGGGGTGCTGACCGCACCGCTCGACGGCCGCCGCCGGGCCACCTTCGAACTCGTCGACGGCCTGGCCACCCTCTCGCTGCGCACCGCCGACCTCGGCGACGACCTGTACCGCATCGGCAGCCCGGCCGGATCCGGCGTCGACCCGGCACCCCGGGTCCTCGGCGACCAGGTCCGGCTGCACGTCCAGCGCGGTACCCGCCCCGGTCCCGGCGTCGTCGACGTGGCCCTCAACTCCCGGGTCGACTGGCGGCTCCAGATCACCGGCGGCGTCGACGAACAGGTGCTCGACCTCAGCGGGGGCCGCAGCGCGGGAGTCGACCTGCTCGGCGGCGCGACCCGCGTCGACCTGCGGCTACCCCGGGTCACCGGCACGCTCCCGGTCCGGATGACCGGCGGGGTCAACGAGCTGCTGATCCGGGCGGCCGGCGACCCACCGGCCCGGGTCCGCGCCGCCTCCGGCGCCGGCACCATCCGCGTCTACGACCAGCGGCAGGCCGGCATCGCGGCCGGTGCCGTGGTCAGTTCCCCGCACTGGGACACCGTCGCCGACCGGATCTGGGTCGACCTGGTCGCCGGGGCGAACGCGGTGACCGTCGGCGCGAGCTGAGCGTACAGTCAGGGTGGTGGAGCGCACCGAATCGCTGCCGGCCTCGACCCGGCCCGCCGGCACCGTCCCGACCGACCCCGCGAGCGTCCTGCTGCCCGGCCACGACGTGCCGCTCGGGCGCTGGACCACCGTGCGGCGGCTGCTGCCGCAGCGCCAGCGCCGGATGGTCGGCGCGTGGTGCTTCGTCGACCACTTCGGGCCCGACGACGTCGCCCGGCGGCCCGGCATGGAGGTCCCCCCGCATCCACACACCGGCCTGCAGACCGTCACCTGGCTGCTGGAGGGGGAGATCCTGCACCGCGACAGTCTCGGCAACGTGCAGCCGATCCGGCCCGGCCAGCTCAACGTGATGACCTCCGGGCACGGTATCGCCCACTCCGAACGGTCCCCCGAGGCGCGTCCTGCCGTGATGCACGGCGTGCAGCTCTGGGTGGCCCTGCCCGACCCGGCCCGGGCCGGCGCGCCCGACTTCGCCCACCACGGCGAACTGCCCACCTGGCGCGCCGGTGAGCTCACCGGCCGGGTGCTGGTCGGCGACCTCGACGGCGTGGTGTCACCGGCGGTCACGCACACGCCGCTGGTCGGCGTCGACCTCACGGCCGCCGGCCCGGCGCCGGCCACCGTGCCGCTGCGCCGCGACTTCGAGTACGGCCTGCTGGTGATGTCCGGCAGGGCCGAGGTCGACGGCGTGTCGGTGGACGTCGGCGCGCTGCTCTACCTGGGGACCGGCCGGGCCGCGCTCACCCTGCGGGCCGACCCCGGCAGCCGGGTGCTGCTGCTCGGCGGGACGCCCTTCGAGGAGCCGCTGGTGATGTGGTGGAACTTCGTCGGGCGCTCGCACGAGGAGGTCGTCGCCGCCCGGGAGGACTGGATGGCCGGCGCGGCCCGGTTCGGGACGGTCGCCGACGACCCCGCCCCACCGTTGCCCGCCCCGGCGCTGCCCACCACCCGGCTCAAGGTCCGGGACCGCCACGGCGGCGTCCACCCCTGACCCTCGCCGGCCCGGCGTGCCGCCCGCCCGGCAGGCGTGGCCGCCGCCGGTGCGGGTAGTCGCCAGCATGCCGACCCAGACTGCCACCGCCACCATCGAGGACAAGAAGCGTCTGGTCCGCCGGCTCGCCGGCAGTGGACGCGGGTTCGCCGAACAGTACGGCTTCCCGGTCACCAACAACCCGTCCAGCCTGTTCCAACTGCTCGGCCTGGCGGTGCTGCTGGCCCGGCGGGGGGACTTCCGGCGGGCGCTGGACAGCGCGCGGGGGCTGCGCGAGACGGGCTGGGACAGCGCCGCCCGGATGGCCCGGTCGCTGCACGCCGACCGGGTGCGGGTGCTGCGCGACACCGGGCAACGGGGCGACGTCGACGCCCTCGCCGACGTCCTCGGTGACCTCGCCCGTACGGTCGTGCAGCGCTACCGGGGGGACCTGCGCCGGCTGCGCTCGGCCGCGCACCAGGACCCGGCTCGGGAACGCGCCATGCTGGCCGAGCTGCCCGGTGTGGACACCTCGGTGGTCGACCTGTTCCTGCGGGACGCCCAGGCACTGTGGCGGGAGGTCGCCCCGGTGGCCGACCGGCACGCGCTCGCGGCGGCCCGCCGGCTCGGTCTCGGCCGGTCGGCCGGTGACCTCGCCGGACTGGCCGGCAGCGGCGAGTCCGAACGCCTCGCCTGGCTGGTGGGCGCCCTCGCCCGGATCGACCTGGAGAAGCGGTACGCCGAGCTGACCGGGTGAGTGAGGGCCGGGCACCAGCGTCGTCGGCGCTCCGGGCACCGCTGGGGCATCCGTCGGCGACCTGCGTGGACAGCACCGACGATGGTGGTGATCACGAACGTGGGCTGTCCCACAGTTCCGCCAATTTCAGCCGTTAGGACGATGGTGCCACGTATGCTGGCTACGGCAGCGATGCCCGCCCGGTTCGGGCGATCATCCGCCTGGCGGTCGTCACCCGGTTCGGGTGTCGACCCGGCCAGGGACTGGTTTCCCTGTGGCGCCCCGGTTCGCGGTTCGTGAACCGGGGCGCCGGTCCGTTCCGGCCTCGCCCGCGCGGCTCAGATGCTGCGCAGGTGCTGGGAGACACGCTGGTGCCGCTTGTCCCGGGCCTGGGCCGCCCGCTGCGTCGCGTCGACCTCCGGGGCGGCGTCGACGTCGGCCGACCGGGCCACCTCGGTGCCGTTGGCGTACTCCACCGGCGGCAGGGCGCGCAGGGCCTGGAGCACGTCCGGCGGGGCGCCCTCCCGCTCCGCCTCCCGGATCACGTCGGACTTCCCGGCCGGATAGTCCAGAGCGGACAGGTACTGCAGCACCTCGGTGTAACTCGCCATGGTGGGGCTCCTCGTGGTCAGCGGATCCGGTCACGACCGGCCGCGGTTACCCACCCCGCCGCCGGTCACGCGCCCCGACCCGGGCGATCCCGCCCACTGGACGCTGGGCCGGTGCCCGCTGGTTTCCGGGTCCCCCGCACGGGTACCCGAGGCACCCGCCGCAGTGGCGGGGACCGGGTGCCGGCGGGCGGCGACCAGCCGAAGGAGCAGGGGCGGATGAACTACGACACCTTCGTCGACCAGGTGGCCCGGCGGACCCGGGCGTCCTCCACGCACGCGGTGGACCTGACCCGGGCGACCCTGGAGACCCTGGCGGAGCGGCTGACCGGCGGGGAGGTGCTGGACCTGGCCGCGCAGCTGCCCGCGCCGTTGCAACTGGCCCTGAAGCCGGGCGCGGGCGCGGAGGCGGCCGACCGGTTCGGCGCGGCCGAGTTCGTCGCGCGGGTGAGCCGGCGGGCCGGCATCGACGAGAGCTCCGCCCGCGACGCCGTCCGCGCGGTCTTCACCACCGTGCGGGAGGCGATCGCCGGGGGCGAGTTCGACGAGGTGGTGACCCGGCTCCCGCGTGACTACCGGGACATGGTCGAGCCGGCCCTGGCCCCCGGCACCGCCCTGCGCGGTCGGTGACCCACCCGCCGTCCCCGGCGTGGCGGGGTGCGACGTTCCAGGTGGCCCGGGTCCGTCGGAAGCAGCATGCCGATATCGGCGGGCGGGATGACGGCCGACGGTGGTCCGGCTGACAGGCTGACCGGGTCTGCCGGACCACGCGAGGGGATGCCCGATGACCACCGCCGTGACCACCACCGGCGGGGTCGTCGCCCCGTCCCGGGTCACCCTGCTCGACGTCCTCCGGGGCGTCGCCATCCTGGGCACTCTGGCCACCAACGTCTGGATCTTCGCCACCCCCGGCTCGGAGGCCCGCTTCCTGCTCGACGCGGCCGGTGTGTCGGCCGGTGTCCCGCTGGCCGGGGCACAGCCGGTCGCCGCCGCCGTCGAAGGGGTGTTCCGGTTCCTCGCCAACGGCAAGTTCCTCGCCCTGCTCACCATCCTCTTCGGCGTCGGGCTGGCGATCCAGCACCGCGCGGCGCTGGCCCGGGGGAGCGGGTGGCCCGGCCGGTACGGCTGGCGGGCGCTGCTGCTGTTCGTCGAGGGCACCCTGCACTTCGTCCTGGTCTTCGCCTTCGACGTGCTGATGGGGTACGCGGTCACCGCGCTGCTGGTGGCCTGGCTGCTGGCCCGTACCGAGCGGGTCCGGCGGGTGGCCATGTACCTCGCCGGCGGGCTGCACCTGGCCCTGATGGTGCTGCTCACCCTGGCCCTGGTCGGCGCCCCGGCGGGGAACGCCCGGGGCGGGGACGGGGCGCTCGCCGAGGCGGAGCGGCTCTTCGCGGTGCAGGGCTGGCCCGCCCAGGTCGGGTTCCGGCTGGCCAACCTGCTGGCGCTGCGCGCCGAACCGATCCTCGCCGCCGGGCTGCTGGTCTTCCTCTTCCTGCTCGGGGTACGGCTGTTCCGGGCCGGTGCCTTCGGCGACGACGACCGGGGCCGGGCGTGGCGCCGCCGCCTGCTGTGGCTCGGGCTGGGTGTCGGGCTGCCGCTGAACGTGGCGACCACCCTGGCCGGGCCGGACTGGTTCCTGCTGGACCGCTACGTCTGCGCGCCGCTGGTGGCGCTGGGCTACCTGGGGCTGGTCGGTGTCGTGCTGGACCGCCGCCGGGCCGGTGGTCCCCGGGGGGAGCGGGGCGGGCCGGGTCGGGTGAGCGCCGGACTGACCGCGGTGGGGCGCAGCGCGCTGTCCTGCTACGTGCTGCAGAACGTGCTCTGCGTGGTGGTCTGCTACGGGTGGGGCCTGGGGCTCGCCTGGGCCTGGCGGGACGCCGCGCCCTGGTGGGTGCTGGGCCTCTGGGCGGCCGTCTGCGGGGTGCTGGTCCTGGCCGCCCACTGGTGGGGCACCCGGTTCGGCCGCGGCCCGCTGGAGGCGCTGGGGCGGGTGCTGCTGCGCCGGCTGGCGCGGTGATCCACGGGGCGCCGGGGCGGTGCCGGGCGTCGCCGGGACCGCCCCGGCGCACCCGATCCGCGACGCGGGCGTACCGACCTGCCGGGTCGAGTTGTTGTCCTGGCCGGGGCTGCCCTAACCTGGTCCAGACGAGGGGAGTACTTCCCACGAACCATGCCGGTCAGTACGGTGCATTCGCGTGCACCCCGGGTGGTTGCCCATGAACCATGGGTGAAGGAGACCTCGAACATGGAATGGTGTTCGAGGAGGCCTCATGTCCGAAATCTCGTATCTGTCTTCCGGGTCGCTGGCGACCATCGGCACGCCCACCCTCTGGGGCGTGACCATCGCGGGCGTGCTCCTCCTGCTGGCGCTCGACTTCCTGGTCACCCGTCGCCCGCACGAGGTGTCCCTGCGGGAGGCGATCGGCTGGTCGGTGTTCTACATCGCCCTGCCCCTGGCCTTCGGCGTCTGGCTCTGGTACGAGTACAGCAGCCAGCAGGGCATCGAGTACCTCACCGGGTACCTGGTCGAGAAGTCGCTCTCGGTCGACAACCTCTTCGTCTTCATGCTCCTGCTGGCCGCCTTCGCGGTGCCGTCCGTGCTCGCCCAGCGGGTGCTGCTCTTCGGCATCACCGGCGCCCTGGTGCTGCGCGCCATCTTCATCGCGCTCGGCGCCGCCGCCCTGCAGACCCTGGACTTCGCCTTCCTGCTCTTCGCGATCATCCTGATCGTCACCGCGATCAAGCTGCTGCGCGACGCCCTCTCCGGGCACGAGCAGGAGGTCGACATCAGCAAGATGCGCTCGGTCCGGCTGCTGCGCAGGTTCATGCCGGTGACCAACGAGTACCACGGCACCAAGATGGTCGTGAAGCTGGACGGCCGGCGCACGCTCACCCCGCTGGCCCTGGTCGTGGTCGCCGTCTTCGCCACCGACGTGGTCTTCGCCGTCGACTCCGTGCCCGCCGTGTACGGCATCACCGAGGACCCGTACCTGGTCTTCGTCACCAACGCGTTCGCGCTGCTGGGGCTGCGGGCGCTCTACTTCGTGCTGCACGCCGCGCTGAGCCGCCTGGTCCACCTGAGCTACGGCCTGGCGGTCATTCTGGCGTTCATCGGCGTCAAGTTGGGCCTGCACTGGGCCCACGGCATCTGGGACGGCGTCCCGGAGATCCCCACCCTGGCGTCGCTCGGGGTCATCATCGGCGTCCTGGTGATCGTGACCATCACCAGCCTGCGGGCCACCCGGCACGCCGAGCCCGGCCCTACGGAGGTCGTCAAGGAGCGGCTCTGAGCAGGGCCTATGGATAGCCGCAGGCCCGCCCGGACGTCCGACGGGCCCCGGTGAACCCGCCGTCACCGGGGCTCCCGGCACGTCCGGCCGCCCCGCTCGCCCGGCGGACGCGGGGTAGCCGGCGCACCCCGGCGAACCGGACACGGGTGCGCCCGCCGGGTGGTACGACTGACGGGTGGGAATCGTCTCGCCCGGCTTCCAGGGTCGGCCCCGCCCGCCCGGGCCGGCCCTGCCACCCGGGCAGTACCTGACCGAGGACTTCCCGGTGCTCTCCGCCGGCCCGACCCCGACGGTGTCCCCGCAGGACTGGGAGTTCGTCCTCGCCACCGAGACCGGCGCGGAGTACCGCTGGTCCTGGCCGGAGCTGATGGCGCTGCCGCAGGAGACCCCGACCGTCGACATCCACTGCGTCACCCGCTGGTCCAAGCGGGAGACCTCCTGGCAGGGCGTCAGCCTGGACACCCTGCTCGACGGCGTCGACACGGCGGCGGGCTACGCCGTGGCCCACTCGTACGGCGGGTACAGCACCAACCTGCCGCTGGCCGACCTGCGCGACGGGCGGGCCTGGATCGCGCACACCTACGAGGGCCGCCCGCTGCCCGCCGAGCACGGCGGGCCGGCCCGGCTGCTGGTGCCGCACCTGTACTTCTGGAAGTCCGCCAAGTGGGTCCGGGGCATCCGGCTCACCACCACCGACCAGCCGGGCTTCTGGGAGACCGCCGGTTACCACGACTACGGGGACCCCTGGCGTGAGCAGCGCTACGCCGGGGACTGACCCTCCGCAGCGGCCCCGGGCCGCCCCGCTGACCTGGCGGGTGGCCCGGCTGGTGACCCGCCGGGCGGAGACCCCGACCGCGCAGACCCTGGTCCTGTCGGTGCCCGGGTGGCCGGGGCACCGCCCCGGGCAGCACCTGGACCTGCGGCTCACCGCCGCGGACGGGTACCAGGCGGCCCGGTCGTACTCCCTGGCCGCCCCGGCCGACCGGGACCGGATCGAGGTCACCGTGCAGCGGGTACCCGACGGGGAGGTCTCGCCGTACCTGGTGGAGACCTACGCCCCCGGGGACCCGGTGGAGGTCCGGGGTCCGGTGGGGGGTTGGTTCGTCTGGGACCCCGGCTGTCCCGAGCCGGTGCTGCTGGTGGCCGGGGGCTCCGGTCTGGTGCCCCTGATGGCGATGCTGCGGGCCCGGTCGGCGGCGGGCAGCCGGGCGCCGTTCCGCCTGATCTACTCGGTGCGCTCCCCGGCCGAGGCCCTGTACGCCGGGGAACTGGCCGACCGGGCCCGCACCGAGCCGGGGGTGGCCGTCAGCACCGTGTACACCCGCCAGGTCCCGCCGGGGTGGGCCGGGCCTCCGCACCGGGTCGGCCGGGCCGACCTGGCGGAGTTCGGGTGGCCCCCGCAGGCGGAGCCCCGCTGCTACGTGTGCGGGCCCACCGGGTTCGTGGAGTCCGTGGCGGACCTGCTGGTGGGGCTGGGGCACCCGGCCGGGCGGGTCCGGACCGAACGGTTCGGTCCCACCGGCTGACCGCGCGCCGCTGCGACCGCACCGGCTGAGCTGACCGCGCGCCGCTGCGACCGCACCGGCTGACCCGAGGAGACCCGATGACCGAGCCGGCCCACCTGGACGGCAACATGCTGGGCGGCCCCCTGGCGGAGCTGTTCACCGTCGACCTCAGCGCCGCCACCGGCCGCTGCGAGGGGTGCGGGCGGGTCGGCCCGATGGCCGGGCTGCGAGTCTACTGTCAGGCCCCCGGCCTGGTGGGCCGCTGTCCGGCCTGCTCCCGGGTGATGCTGCGGCTGGTCCGTACCCCCGACCGGGCCTGGCTGGACCTGCGCGGCACCTCCTACCTCGCGGTGCCGATGCCGCCGCCCTGACCCACCGGGGCGTACGCGCCGACCCCCGGCCGGGTGGGCCGGGGGTCGGTCGCGGTCACCTCGGGGACCGGGCGGGGGTCACCCGCGTCCGGTGCCCGGTCGGCGGCGGTTCGCGGCGGCCAGCAGCAGGACGGTGCCGACGCCGAGCAGGGCCGCTCCGGCGCCCAGCAGGGGCAGGGTGGGGGCTCCGGTCACCGGCAGGTGCGGCTTCTTCGGGCCGTGCGGGGGGTACGGCGGGGAGGTCGAGGGGGTGGGCGGCGGCGGGGTCGACCCGCTCGGCTGCGGGGTGGGGGTGCTGGGCGTCGGGGTCGGTGTGCTCGGGCTCGGCGTGGGGGTGCTCGGGCTCGGGGTCGGGGTGGTGGGGGTTGGGGTGGGCTGTCCGCAGTCCAGGACGGTGTCGAAGGGGAAGTCGTGGATCTCCCCACCGTTGTGGTCGAGCGTCCGGCTGATCACGCTCCCCTCGATGTTCGACTGGGTCGCCGCGGTCAGGTCGGCGTTCGGGGCGTAGAGGGTGCCCTCGATGGTGGCGCTGTCCGGGGTCAGGGTGATGGAGGTGGCGGTGGGGAAGTTGAACAGGATGTACCGGGCCGGCTCGCCGCCGATCCCGGCGAAGTTGGGGGCCCGCCAGACGAACTCGTCCCCCACGTCGGAGGTGTCGACGTTGACCAGCAGGGGCGTGTCGGCGGTGGGCTGGTCGGCGAAGGTGAGCACGGCGATGTTGGCCAGGTCGGTGGCGCTGAGGTTCAGCACGTTGGTGACCCCCGGGGTGAGGGTCACCACGGCGTTGGTTCCCGGGGGGATCGGCCGGGGGACGACGGTCCCCTCCGGGGTGCGCAGCACCACGTTCTGGGCGCAGCCGGCCAGGTCGGTCGAGGTGGCCCGGAAGGCGGCGAAGGCCCCGGCGAAGTCCAGCGGGGAGGCGGGTCCGACGCTGGCCACCGGCTGCCGGACGGTGAGCTGCACCCGGGGGGTGGCGTCGTAGTCGTCGGTGGGCAGCAGCCGGGTGGCGACCTCGGCTCCGTTGTTGTCGGTGTCGCGGACGACGGTGCCGGTCAGGTCCCCGACCTTCACGTACCCCCCGTTCAGGACCGAGAGGCGGCTGCCGGGAACGCTCCCGGCGAAGTCGATCCGTCCGCCGACCACCAGGGCCGTCGGGTTGGTGTCCGGGGGGACCACGAAGGTCCCGGGGTCGAGCAGGGCGATCTGGTAGTTGCCGAAGCTCAGGTCGCCGCCGACCGCCACCGTCCCCTCGTTCTCGGAGGCGACCAGGTTGGCGTCCCCCTCGGTCATCACCAGGAAGCCCTGGGTGGGGGCGACGGGATTCACCGCCTGCCGGGGCGTGGCCCCGGATCCGGTCACTGCCAGCGGAACCAGCGCGGCGGTGGTGGCGACCGCCACCGGCACCAGGATCCGCGCCCACGGGATCGAACGTGAAAGCCTCATGACACCCCTAAACCGACAATAGCTGCAATTCGCCAACGATTCTGTCCCAGGGCGGTGGTGGCGGCGGGGCGGGTATCCCTCCCCCGGGTGACCCCCGGGGCCGGTACCGGGACGTTTGCGTCGGGACCTCACGGGAACCGCCCCACCATGACGAAACCTCGTGTGGTGATCGTGGGTGCCGGTTTCGCCGGGTACCACGCGGCGAAGACCCTCAGCCGGCTGGCCCGCAACCGGGCCGAGATCGTCGTGCTGAACTCGACCGACTACTTCCTCTACCTGCCGCTGCTGCCCGAGGTGGCCGCCGGGGTGGTCGAACCCACCCGGATCTCGGTGCCGCTCGCCGGCACCCTCGACGGCGTGCGGGTGGTGGTCGGCGAGGCGGACCGGGTCGACCTGCACAACCGCTGGGTGGGCTTCACCCAGCCCGAGGGGGACCGGGGCCGGCTGGCCTACGACCGGCTCGTGCTCGCCGTCGGCAGCGTCAACAAGCTGCTGCCCATCCCCGGGGTGACCGAGTACGCGCACGGCTTCCGGGGCCTGCCCGAGGCGCTCTACCTGCACGACCACGTGGTCCGTCAGATCGAACTGGCCGAGCAGGCCCAGGACCCGGCCGAGCAGCAGGCGCGGGCCACCTTCGTGGTGGTCGGGGCCGGGTACACCGGTACCGAGGTGGCCGCCCACGGCCAGCTCTTCACCGACGAACTCGCCGCCCAGCGGCCCCGGCTGTCGATCCGCCCCCGCTGGATGCTGCTCGACGTGGCCCCCCGGGTCCTGCCCGAACTCGACCGGCGGATGTCGATCACCGCCGACCGGGTGCTGCGACGCCGGGGCGTCGACGTCCGGATGGGCACCTCGGTCGCCGAGGCCACCGCCGACGGGGTCAAGCTCACCGACGGCGAGTACATCCCCACCTGCAGCCTGGTCTGGTGCGTCGGGGTGCGGCCCGACCCGTTCGTCGCCGACCTCGGGCTGCGGACCGAGAAGGGCCGCCTGGTCGTCGACGAGTACCTGACCGTCCCCGGCTTTCCCGAGGTGTACGCCTGCGGTGACGCCGCCGCCGTGCCCGACCTGGCCCGCCCCGGCCAGGTCTGCGCGATGACCGCCCAGCACGCCCAGCGGCAGGGCAAGCTCGCCGCGCACAACATCGCCGCCTCGTACGGCCAGGGGCGGCGGCGGCCGTACAAGCACCACGACCTGGGCTGGGTGGTCGACCTGGGGGGCAAGGACGCGGCGGCGAACCCGCTGAAACTGTCCCTGTCCGGGCTGCCGGCCAAGGCGGTCACCCGGGGGTACCACCTGCTGGCCATGCCGGCGAACCGGGCCCGCGTCGGCGCCGACTGGGTGCTCGACGCGGCGCTGCCCCGGCCGGCCGTGCAGCTCGGCCTGGTGCCGGCCCACGCCGTACCCCTGGAGAGTTCCGCGCCCGAGATGCCGGTGCGGCAACCCTGACCGCGAACCCGGTCCGGGCGGCCGTCCGCGCCTGCCGGCGGACGGCCGCCCGGACCACGGGGCCGGTCCCGCCGGTCAGCCGGCGGGCGGGAACAACTCCCGCAGCCCCGGCGGCACCGGCAGCGACGCCACCAGGTCGGGCTCGGCCACGGCCAGCGCGGCGATGGTGGCCTCGGCCTGGTACCGGGCCTGCTCCGGGGTGCCGGCGCTGAGCCGGGCCACCTCGGCGAGGAACCCGGGCAGGTCCCGGTGCCCGCGCACCCCGTCGACCGGGAAGACGTCGTGCAGCTTCATCGGCACCGCCGCGAACAACCGCAGCCGGTCCGGCTGGTCCAGCGCGCCACCCAGGGTCAGCACGGTCGCCTCGGCCCCCACCTTCGCCACCGGGAAGTCCGTCCCGCTGCGGCGGCCGATCTCCTCCACCAGCGCCCGGTACCCCCGGGGCACCGAGGTGGGCGCGGCCGGCCGGGTCGCGGTGCTCTGCGGGCGGGGTGCCGGGGGCGGGGTGGTCGGCCCGCCGCGTGTGCTGTCCGGCTTGTGCCGACCGGCCGGTGCCGGGCCGCCCCGTTTGCCCCGGTCGAGGTGGCTGAGCTGTTTCGTCGCGCTCAGGCTGGCTCCGGTCTCGCTGGCCTGCCGGCCCCGGTCGCGGGCCTGCCGGGCCAGCGCTCGGCGGCGCTGGTTGTCGCCCTCCATCTGCTTGCGCATCGGGATCACCTCGTTCCTGCTCGGCTCGTCGGATCCCTCCCGGTCCGCCTTCCCGCCGACGCCGACGCCGAAACGACCGGCCACCCCGCCGCCGGGACGCCGTCCGGCGGCTCTCACCCGCCCGGGGTGAGGGGCGCTCACCCGGGGCGGTCACACCATCGACAGGCGACGAGGCAACTTCCGAGGTACGCGGAAGGGAAGGTCGTCATGAGGCGGATCATCGAGATCGTGCCGGCCCGTCCGGGGTGGTACGCCCGCTGGCGGCTCGCCGCCGGCACCACCCGGTGCTACCCGGTGAGCCTGTGGGCCCTGGTGGAGGAGTCCGACGGCACCGGCCGGGAGGTGGTCGGGGTCGACTGCGTCGGCCAGTGGCCGGGCGCGGAGGACAACGAGGCGGGCGTGGAGTTCGTCCGGTACCTGTTCCACACGCCCGACGCGGGTCACCCCGAGGACGCCGAGCCGCCGACGCCGACCGGGCTGCGCCGGCAACCGACGACCGCCGCCTGAGCCGACCCGCCCCGGGGCCCCGGGGCGGGTGGCCGCCCGACGTCGAGCGCCGCTCGGCCGCCGGTCAGCCGGCCGCCCGGGTGCCCTCGTCGGTCTCGCCGGTGCCCTCGCCGGAGCTCCCCACCGCCAGCAGCTCGGCCAGCCCGGTGCGGTCGAGGAGCTGCTGGAGCTGCGGGTTCATCCCGCTCAGCCGGATCGAACCGGTGCCGGAGCGGTGGATCACGACGAAGGCGCTGAGACCGGAGGAGTCGCAGAGGCTGACCCCGGTCAGGTCGACCTCCAGCGCCTGGAACCCGTCCCGGCGCAGCTCGGCGGCCGCGGCGATCAGCTCCGGGGCGGTGTCGAAGTCCAGCTCGCCGGTCAACCGCAGCCGGGCGCGACCGGCGTCGAGCCGGGTCACCTCGATGGACAACAGTCGAGACGGCATGACCCCAGTCTCCCAGCCGCCCGCGAGCGGGGCACCCCGAGGGGGTGTCTACCCGGCGGCGGCCGGTCGGTGCAGCGTCGGAGCGGCGTCACCGGTGCCCGGTGGGGTGGCGAGCAGCGGGCGGGCGAGCAGGCCGGTGACCCCGGTCATGTCGAGGATGGTGTCCAGGAACCGGGGCGTCGAGCGGAGCTGGATCGCGGTGCCCCCCTGCTGCCCCTCCCGCCAGGCGTGCACGATCAGGGAGAGGCCGGTGCTGTCGATGAAGAGCAGCTCCTGGAAGTCGAGCACGAGGACGGCCGGGTGCTCGGCGAGGAGCCGGTCCACCTCGAGCCGTAGCGGGCGGGCGGTGGCGTAGGCGAGGTCGCCCCCGATGCGGACCAGCGGGGCACCCGGATCCGTACGGTCGACGGCGAGACTGAGCGGCGTCGATTCCGGCTTCCTGCCTTGGGGTACCAACGATCACGCCTTTCCGCAGGGGCTCGCTAGCGGGGATCGTAACAATCCCGTCGGTACCCCGCAGCGTACGGCCGAGCGGGCGGCCGACCGAGGTGGCGGTACCGGCATATCGGCGTAGGGTGGGACGAAGAGATTGGATCACATCCCGCCGGGGCTGGCGAGATGTGGGAGTCGAGAAGGAGTGGGGCTTAGCCGGTGGCTGCTGCCGACGTCAGGGACCGGGATCCCGGCGACGGACGGATCTTCACCTCGGGCGTCGAGCGCTCGGTGTGGGCCGTCGATGCCGTGACCCGGCCGGCGCTGGCCCCGCTGGCCCCCGACCGGGACGATCCGGCCGCGCCGGACTGGTCCGAGGTCGTCGAGCACTTCCGCGAGGGTCTGATCGTCTGCGACGCCGACGCCGTGGTGCGCCACCTGAGCCCGGTCGCCGAACGCCTGTTGCCGGAGGTCGCGGTGGGCCTCCCGCTCGCCGCCGCCGGTCCCGGCGCGCTCGCCGCCGAGGCGTCCACCGGCGAGTTCACCCACCACGACCGGCGACTGCGGGTCCGCCGGGTGCCCCTGTCCGCCGGCCGCTGCTGCTGGTACGTCGAGGACGTCACCGAGAGCGTCACCCACGCCGACGCGGTGCTGGCCGAGCGGGCCCGCTCGGCGTTCCTGGCCGTGGTGGGGGAGAAGCTCGGCAACCCGCTGCACCCGGACCGGGCCGCCGCGGCCGTGGTCCGGCTCGCGGTGCCCACCCTCGCCGAGGTCGCGGTGCTGGTGCTCGCCCCCCGCTCCGGGCGGGCCCGCTGGTGGCGCGCCCTGCGGACCGAGGACGAGGTGCCCACCGTCGACAGTGGCGTGCTCGCCGCGGCCGACCTGCCGCCGGCCATCGCCGAGGGCCTCGACGGCGGCGAGCCGCACGCGGTGGACTGGCTGATCGAGCAGGCGGTGGAGGCGGGCTGGCTGCCCGGCCTGCCCGCCACCGCGGCGTGCGCCCGGGTCGTCCCGCTGCCCGGCCGGGAGGCCCCCGCCGGGGTGCTGCTGGTGGCCCGGCGGGCGACCCGCTGGTACGACGAGGCCGACGTCGACCTGGTCCGCGCCTTCGCCGCCCGCGCCGGGGCGGCGCTGACCACCGCGATGCTCTACCGCGACCAGGCCGAGGTGGCCGACACGTTGCAGGCCAGCCTGGTCCCGGTGGAGCCGGTCGAGACCACCGGGGTGCAGTGGGGTACGGCCTACCGGCCGGCCCAGGCCGGGCTGCGCATCGGCGGCGACTTCTACGGCGCGCACCGGCTGGCCGACGGCGGCTCGGTGTTCTTCCTCGGGGACGTCTCCGGCAAGGGCGTGGAGGCGGCGGTCTTCACCGGCCAGCTACGCCAGTGCCTGCAGGCGCTGCACCGGGTGGAGTCGCACCCGGCCCGGTTGCTGCGGCTGCTCAACGACGCGTTGCTGGAGACGACCCTGGCGCACGGGCAGGGCCGGTTCGCCACCATCGTGCTGGGCGTGGTGCGCCCGCACCGGGACGGCAGCCTGACGTTGACCCTGGCCGGCGGTGGCCACCTGCCGCCGCTGGTGCTGCGCGCCTCCGGCGCGGTCGAGGCGGTGCCGCTGCGCGGCATGCTGATCGGTGTGGTGCCGGACCCGCGCGTCGGCGAGGTGACCGTCCGGCTGGAGCCGGGCGAGACCTGCCTGCTGTACAGCGACGGGGTGACCGAGGCACGCGGCGGTCGCCGGGGCGACGAGCAGTTCGGCACCGAGCGGCTGCTGACCGCGGTCGGCGGCTGCCACCGGATGCCGGCGCCGGCCCTGGCCGAGCGGGTCGAGCAGGTCACCTGCGACTGGCTCGCCCACGGTGACCACGACGACATCGCGGTGCTGGCGTTGCGCGCGGTCGGCACGAATCCCCGCCCGGTCCGCCACCTGCACGCGGTGCCCGCCCCCGCCCGGGGCCACCACGACGAGAGGGAGACGACGGCGTGAGCGCCCCGACGACCGCCAGCACGACGGCCGAGGCCTTTCCCGCCTTCGTGCGCTGTCTGGCCGAGGCCGACGAGTACGCCGCGATCGACGTGGCGCTGGACCTGCTGGCCGGCGGCGTACCGGCCGAGCGGGTCCTGCTCGACCTGGTCGCGCCCGCCCAGGCCGAGGTGGGGGAGCGGTGGGCGCGCAACGAGTGGAGCGTCGCCCAGGAACACGCCGCCACCCACATCAGCGAGCGGGTGGTCGCCGCCGTGGCGGCCACCGCCGCCGCCCGGCCGACCGGGGAGCGGGTGGTGGTGGCCTGCCTGGACGGTGAGTGGCACGCGCTGCCCACCCGGCTGGTCGCCGAGGTGCTGCGGCTGCGCGGCTGGCAGGTGACCTTCCTCGGCGCCAGCGTCCCCGTCGCGCACCTGGTGTCCTACCTGCACCGGTACGACGCGCACGCGGTGGCGCTGGGCTGTGCGTTGCCGATGCGGCTGCCGCACGCGCACCGGGTGATCGAGGCGTGCCGCCGCTCCGACGTGCCGGTGGTGGTCGGTGGGCGGGGCTTCGCCCCGGACGGGCGCTGGGCGCGGACGCTCGGGGTGACCTGGGCCGGTGACGCGCCCTCGGCCGCCGCTCTGGTCGCCGACGAGCGGGCGTTGCGCCGGGCGCCCGCCGCCGACCTGTCGCACCTGGCCGACGACGAGTACGCGAGCCTGGTCAAGCGGCGCGGCGAGCTGGTCGACAGCGCCCTGACCGACCTGTACGACCGGTATCCGCGCTCCCGGGAGTACACTCCCGCGCAGCTCGACTCGACCGTCAGCGATCTCGGCTACATCGTGGACTTCCTGGCCGCGGCGGTCTACGTGGCCGACGCCTCGCTCTTCACCGAGTTCGTCGACTGGCTGCTGGCGCTGCTGGCCAGCCGGGGGGTGCCGGCCGCCGCCGTGGGGCTGACCCTGGGCCACTATGGACAGCAGCTACGGGACTTCCCGCGTGCGGCGGCGTACCTGGCGGCGGGTCGGGCCCGGGTGTCCGGGCAGGGCGGTGCCCGCCGGCACTGACCGGTCCGTTCCCGGGTCCCCCGGGTGGGTTTGCGTATACTTGCCGCACTGCAAAGATCGACCCTGCGGCGAAGCGAAAGGGATCACGTTGACGTTCAGCGTCACGTACGCCCCCCGGGACGGTGGCGGGGTGCGCCTGCGACTCGGCGGTGAGCTGGACATGAGCACCGCCCCGGAGCTCACCACCGTGCTGGACCGGCTCGCCGACGCCGGTGAGCGCCAGTTGCTGCTCGACCTCAGTGACCTGCTGTTCTGCGACTCCACCGGGATCGCGGCCTTCGTCCGTGGGGACAACCGGGCCGCCGCCGACGGCGGCTGGCTGCGGGTGACCGGGGCGACCGGCCGGGTCGAGCGGGTGCTCCGGGTGACCGGCCTCTGGGAGGTCCTGCGCTACGAGACATGGCCGGGCGACCCGCCGTCACGGTCCGCGTCGTGATGGGCTAGATTTCCCCGCCAGCAGGTGACCGTGAAGTCATCCGTTTTCCGCCGAGATGAGGCAGGTAGTCATGGGTGTAGGAGCCCCGAGCCCGGTTCGCATCCTGGTGGTTGACGACGACCCGGGTGACGTCCTGATGATCGAGGAGGCCCTGGCGGACTCGGACGTCGACAAGGTCATCAACGTGGTCAGCGACGGCCAGGAGGCGATGGAGTTCCTCCGCCGGGAGGGGCGGCACACCGACGCGGCCCGGCCGGACGTGATCCTGCTCGACCTGAACATGCCACGCATGGACGGGCGGCAGGTGCTCGGCGCGGTCAAGCAGGACGAGGACCTGCGGACCATCCCGATCGTCGTGCTGACCACGTCCAACGCCGACACCGACATCGTCGGCAGCTACACCCTCCAGGCCAACGCGTACGTGACGAAGCCGATCGACCTGGACGACTTCAACGACGTGGTGCGCCGGATCGACGAGTTCTTCGGCCGGGTCGTGGTGCTGCCCAAACGCTCCTGACGGGCGGTCCCGTCCGCGTCGCCCGGTTCGCCGGGTCGGTCGCCGCTCGGATGCTGAACATTTTTTCCGAACCGCCTCGGCGGCGCGTCGCGCCGTCGAGGATCGCAGGTGGGGGAAGAGACCTTCGGCTGCCTGGGGGGCGACAGAATGAGGTTCTCCGTCGTTGCGAACGGCTACGACCAGCGGCAGGTGGATTCCTGCCTGAACGAACTGGGCGTCGGGTTGGCCCGGCTGTCGGCGTGGGCGGAGGGCGCCGCCGACGCCGGCCGGGAGTGGGACCAGGTCCGCCAGGAGGCGGGCCGGCTGCGGGCCCGCCTCGACCGGCAGGGCCCGGCCGGGCCGGCGTCGGGCGACCCCGACCGGCAGGCGGCCGACCTGCTGGCCCAGGCCCGCGCCGAGCTGGACGTCGCCCGGCAGGAGGCCCGCCAACTCCGGGAACGGGTGTACGCCGAGGCGGTCCAGGCCCGCCGCGACTTCGAGGCGGCGCTGCAGGCTCGGCGTCGCCGCACGGAGCGGGTGGACGAGATCCTCGGCGGGGTGGTGGTCGAGCCGGTGCCGGCGGACACGCCGACCGCTGCCGCCGCCACCGGCGTACCGGCCACCCGGGCCGCCGCCCCCGGTGCCGACGCGGCCACCGAACCCCGGGCCGACCGGGGTACCCGGGTGCGGTGACCGGCCGACGACCGGCGGGGGCGGTCAGGTCAGCGCGGTGACCACCGTGCTCGCCCGCTGCTCGTGCTGGGCGTACGCGTCGGGGAAGGCCGAGATCTGCACGGCCTGGGCGGCGGCGGCGATGCTCAGCGACTGCCAGCCGGGGATCTGCCGCAGCGCCTCGTAGAACAGCTGCGCGGCGTGCGCGGGGCGCATCAGGTCGCGGACGGTGCCCCAGCCGCTGCTGGGCCGCTGCTGGAACAGGCCGACCGAGTCGTGGTCCGAGCCGCTGCCCTGGTCGGTGTACTGGTGTGACTCGGGCAGCACGTCGCTGGCCAGGTTGTACAGGTTGCTCTCCTGCATCGCGGTGGCCACCGCCACCACCAGGGCCCGGCGGGGCATCTTCAGGTCGGCGCCGACGTCAACGATCACCTTGGCGTTGTCCATCTGCACCTGGGTCAGCCCGGCCACCGGTCGGGGACGGGGCGGGGTGGTCGGCTTCGCGGGCGTCGTCTTCGGCTTCGGCCTCGGCTTCGCCGTGGTCTTGGTCGGGCTGGGGGTGGCGGTGGCGGAGGCGCTCGGGCTGGGCGGGACGGAGCTGGGCGCGGGGGAGCGGTCCAGCGCCCGGGACGCCCGCTGGTCCGTCTCGGCGGCGCGGTCGATCAGCGCCTCGCGGACCGGCTCACCGGCGGGCTCGTCCTGGGTGCCGCGGACCCCGGCGAGGGCGGCCACGCCGAGGCAGCAGGTGACGCCGGTGGCGAGGGCGACCCGTACCGGGGTCGAGGCGAACAGCGCCGCGCCACGACGTGCCGGCGTCCGGTGCCGCCCGGTCGTCCGTACGGGGGATGCCGGGTCGTCCGGGTGGCCATCGGTCGGGGTCTCGGTCAGCTTCTGGGCGAAGGGGTCGTCGGGATGCACCCGCCGAGGCTAGAAAGTGGGGCGCCGATTGCCATCGGCCTGACCAGTGGCATGGGTCACAATCCGCCCCGGTCGGCGCCCTGATTCCACGCGGTCGATCCCAAACCGCCTGGCCGACACCGAAGCCACATGTCGGAAAAATCAATAATAAGGTGGAAAAGGTGGCAAGTGGCCCGGTGGTCGGGTCCGCTCGCCACCTGCTCCAGGGGTCCCCCGTTCGGCCGATGCGCCTCAGCTCACCGGCCGAGGCGCGGGTGGCCCGGCGGGACCGGCCCCGCCGCGACGGTGGGGGTCAGCGCCCGCCGTTCTGCGCCCGGGTCACCGTGAGCCGGTGCCGGGTGCTGTCGCCGCTGGAGAACGGCCAGAGCCGGTCGGCGTGCTCGACCAGTTCGGTCAACTGCCCCGGGGTCAGCCCGGTGGAGGAGATCGAGGCGTGCACGTCGGCCCGGTACCGGCCGTCGTCGTCACGGCCGAGCCGCGCCTCGGCCCGGACCTGTACGGTGTGCGCCTCGTCGGTGATCTCCCCGGCCGCCTCCACCGCCGCGTGGTGCAGGCAGGAGGCGAACGCCGCGGCCAGCAGTTGTTCCGGCGTCAGCCCGGTGCAGTGTGGCGCCAGCGGGGACGCCAGCGCGGTGGAGAGCTCACCGTCGTCGGTGCGGACGTGTCCGCCCTCGGCGGTCGCGGTGGCAGCGTGCAACCAGGAATGTGGCTCCGGCATCGCGTTCCTCCCGTCCCTCTCCGCAGCGGCTACCCGCCCCCCACCCGGCGAAACACCCGGCACCGGGACCAGCGGCGGTCAGGGCTGCCGGGTGCCGGACGGGTCGGTCAGCGGGGCGGCCTGGGTGGCCTCGTTCGCCGCCCGTTCGGTCCAGGGCGAGATCCGCTGCGAAGGCGGGGTGGGCTGGAGCATCGGCACGTACACCCGGGCGTCGACCGCCTCCGCCAGCAGCAACGCCGCCACCAGACTGCCCGGCCGCTCGGTCGGGTCGTCGGCCAGGCAGCGCCGGCACAGGTCGGCCACCTCCGGCGGCAGGCCCTCGATCTCCGGCAGCGGCTCCGGCGCGTGCCGCCGCCGCTCACCGATGAGCTGGGTCGCGGTGTCGGCCGCGTACGGCAGCCGGCCGGTGAGGCAGTAGTACAGCAGGACACCGAGGGCGTACATGTCGGCGGCCGGGGTGACCGGCCCCCGCTCGAACTGCTCCGGCGCGAGGTACGCCGGGGTGCCCAGCACCACCCCGTCGGGGGTGGTGTCCGGGGCGCCGACCGCCGTGGCGATGCCGAAGTCGAGGACCTTGACGCCCGACGGGGTCAACATCACGTTCGCCGGCTTCACGTCCCGGTGCACGATGCCGTGCGCGTGCGCGGCGGCGAGGGCCGCGCAGACCTCGGCGCAGACCCGGACCGCGATCCGCCAGTCCAACGGCCCGCCCCGCAGGTGCGCCGCCAGCGTCTCGCCCTCGGCCAGCTCCATCACCAGGTACGGCACCGGGCGGCCGGGCAGCGCCGACGCCGTGCCGAAGTCGTGCACGCTGGCCACGTTCGGGTGCACCAGACGGGCCGCCGACCGCGCCTCGGTGCGGATCTGCTCCATGGGCACGCCGTCACCGTCACGGCCGGCCGACATCAGCTTCACCGCGACCGGCCGGTCCAGCACCATGTCGTGGGCGTGCCACACCTCCGACATGCCACCGATGCCGATGCGCTGTTCGAGCCGGTACCGGCCGTCCAGCGTCCTCATCGACCGCTCCTTTGCTCCGTCACCGCGCCAGGGGGTCGGGCGCGGTACCACCGCTCGCGGTACCCCTCCCGTCAACAGGGCAAACCGTGGCCCCGACGGGCCGGCGGCGCCGGTGCCCGGCGGTGTCCGGGCGTGATCCGGGGCGAACCACCCCGCCCCGGCCCCCACAGCTGGTACACAGGAACGGCAGAGGCGCCGCACAGCGAACCCGCCCACGATGGGGGCATGGTCATGAACTGGCAGGTCGAGCAGGGCCGGATCGAGCTGAGCCGCCCCGACGGCACCCCGGTGCGGGTGCTGGTGGTCGACGACGAGTCCACCCTGACCGACCTGCTGTCGATGGCCCTGCGGTACGAGGGCTGGCAGGTCCGCGCCGCCGGCAACGGGATGACGGCGCTGAGCACCGCCCGCCAGTTCGAGCCGGACGTGGTGGTCCTCGACGTGATGCTGCCCGACCTGGACGGCTTCCAGGTGCTGCGCCGGCTGCGCGAGCACACCCCGACGGTGCCGGTGCTCTTCCTGACCGCCCGGGACGCCGTGGAGGAGCGGATCGCCGGTCTCACCGTCGGCGGCGACGACTACGTCACCAAACCGTTCAGCCTGGAGGAGGTGATCGCCCGGCTGCGGGCCCTGCTGCGCCGCTCCGGGCTCGCCGTGGCCGCCCGGCCGGACGCGGTGCTGACCGTCGGTGACCTCACCCTCGACGAGGACAGCCACGAGGTACGCCGGGACGGGCAGCTCGTCACGCTCACCGCCACCGAGTTCGAGCTGCTGCGGTACCTGATGCGCAACCCGCGCCGGGTGCTCAGCAAGGCGCAGATCCTGGACCGGGTGTGGAACTACGACTTCGGCGGCCAGGCCAACGTCGTGGAGCTGTACATCTCGTACCTGCGGAAGAAGATCGACGCCGGCCGCAAGCCGATGATCCACACCTTGCGGGGCGCGGGCTATGTCCTCAAACCCGCCGACTGAGCCGGCCGCACCCCCGTCGACCCCGGCCGTACCCCCGCCCGCCCCGGCCGGCCGGCTGCGGCGGTGGCTGGCCGGCCGGTCGCTGCGGGCCCGGCTGGTGGCCACCGTGGTCATGCTGCTGGCCCTGGTCAGCGTCGGCATCGGCGGGGTCACCACGGTCGCCCTGCAGCAGGTCCTGGTCAACCAGGTCGACGACCAGCTCCGCCCGGAGAGCCGCTGGCCGGAGGGGCGGGAACCGATGCCCCCGAACCGGCGCTGGGACCTGCTGGGCATCCCGCCCGGCTTCCCGCCGGGCACGATCGTCGCCCAGGTCTCGGCCGGCCAGGTCGTGGCGGCCCGGACCCTCACCACCGGCCGGGCCGAGGAGGCGGTGCCGGTCGCCGCGCTGTCCCCCCTGGCCGGTCTGCCGACCGACGGCCGCCCCCGTACCCGCCACCTCGGCGAGCTGGGCGACTATCGGGTGGTCGCCCGGCAGATGACCGACGGCAGCGTCCGGGCGTTCGGCCTGCCGCTGGCCGGGGTGCAGGAGACCGTCTGGTGGATGGTCGCCGCCCAGGCCGGCCTCGTCACCGCCGGCCTGCTCGTCGTCGGCAGCGCCGGCGCGCTGATCGTGCGGGCCACCCTGCGTCCGTTGCGTCGGGTGGCCGCCACCGCCGGCCGGGTCACCGAGCTGCCCCTGGACCGGGGCGAGGTGGCGCTGTCGGTGCGGGTACCGGCCGCCGACACCGACCCGCGCACCGAGGTCGGGCAGGTCGGCGCCGCGCTCAACCGGATGCTCGGGCACGTCGCCGCCGCGCTCGCCGCCCGGCAGGCCAGCGAGACCCGGGTCCGCCAGTTCGTCGCCGACGCCAGTCACGAGCTGCGCACCCCCCTGGCGGCCATCCGGGGGTACGCCGAGGTGGCCCGGCGGGGCCGGGCCGAGGTGCCGCCGGACGTGGCGCACGCGCTGCGCCGGGTCGAGTCGGAGAGCACCCGGATGACCAGCCTCGTCGACGACCTGCTGCTGCTGGCCCGGCTCGACTCCGGCCGCCCGCTCGCCACCGGCCCGGTCGACCTGAGCGCCCTGGTCGTCGACGCGGTCAGCGACGCGCACGTCGCCGGCCCCGACCACCGCTGGCAGCTCGACCTGCCCGACGAGGCGGTGACCGTCGCCGGCGACGCGGCCCGGCTGCACCAGGTGGTGGCGAACCTGCTGGCCAACGCCCGGGTGCACACGCCGGCCGGGACGACGGTCACCACCCGGCTGGGCGTCGACCCCGCCGGGGCCTGGCTCGGCGTCACCGACGACGGCCCGGGAATCCCGGCCGAGCTGCAACCCGAGGTCTTCGAACGGTTCGCCCGGGGCGACAGCTCCCGGTCCCGGGCGCACGGCAGCACCGGGCTCGGCCTGGCCATCGTGGCGGCCGTGGTGGAGGCCCACCACGGCACGGTCGAGGTGGACAGTCGGCCGGGCCGCACCGAGTTCCGGGTCCGGCTGCCGGGGCCGCCGGAGTCCACAGCGGACACATAGCCGGTCCACGGGGCCCGGCCAGCCCGCCACACCAGGCTGGCCGCATGACCCCGACCGAGACCCCCTCGATCCCGTACCCCGCTGCGGCCCGCCCGGCGTCCGCCCCGCACCCGACGGCCCCGGGCCGACCCCAACCGCCGCCCCGGTGGGCGCGACCGGCGCTGGTCGTCCTGCTGGCCGGCACCGCCGTGCTGTACCTGTGGGGGCTGGGCGCCTCCGGCTGGGCCAACGCCTACTACTCCGCCGCCGCGCAGGCCGGCTCGCAGAACTGGACGGCGTTCTTCTACGGCTCCTCGGACGCGGCCAACTCGATCACCGTGGACAAGACCCCGGCGGCGCTGTGGCTGATGGCCCTGTCGGTCCGCCTCTTCGGGCTCACCGGCTGGGCGATCCTGGTCCCGCAGGCGCTGCTCGGGGTGGCCTCGGTGGCCCTCCTGCACGCCACCGTCCGCCGCTGGTACGGCCCGGCCGCCGGCCTGGTCGCGGGGACGGTGCTGGCGCTGACCCCGGTGGCCGTCCTGATGTTCCGGTTCAACAACCCCGACGCGCTGCTGGTGTTCCTGCTGGTCGCCGCCGGCTACGCCACGGTCCGGGCGGTGGAGACGGCGGCCACCCGGTGGCTCGTGCTGGCCGGCGTCCTGGTCGGCGTCGGCTTCCTCACCAAGATGCTCCAGGCGTTCCTGGTGGTGCCGGTGCTGGCCGGGGTGTACCTGGTGGCCGCGCCGACCGGATGGTGGCGGCGGGTCCGGCAGGTGCTGGCGGCCGGCCTGGCGCTGGTGGTCGCCGCCGGCTGGTGGGTGGCGGTCGTGGAACTGGTGCCGGCCGGCGCCCGCCCCTACGTCGGCGGGTCGCAGGGCAACAGCGTGCTGGAGCTGACCCTCGGCTACAACGGCCTCGGCCGGCTGACCGGCGAGGAGGTGGGCCGGGTCGGCGGGGGCGGCCCGTTCGGCGGGCAGGCCGGCTGGTTGCGCATGGTCGACACCCAGGTCGGCGGGCAGATCTCCTGGCTGCTCCCGGCCGCGTTGATCCTGCTGGTCGCCGGCCTGGTCACGACCGGCCGGGCCGGGCGGACCGACCGCCACCGGGCCGGGCTGCTGCTGTGGGGCGGCTGGCTGCTGGTCACCGGCGCGGTGTTCAGCTTCATGTCCGGGATCTTCCACGAGTACTACACGGTGGCCCTCGCCCCGGCGGTCGGCGCGCTGGTCGGCATCGGGACGACCCTGCTGTGGCGGCGGCGGTCCACCGCGCCCGGCCGGCGCTCCCTGGCGGCCGGGCTGACCCTGGCCGGCACCCTCGCGGTGACCGCCTGGTGGTCCTGGGTGCTGCTGGGCCGCAGCCCCGAGTGGTACCCCTGGCTGCGCGACGCGGTCCTGGTGACCGGGCTGGTCGCGGCGGCGTCACTGGTGCTGGTCGACCGGCTGCCGGGCCGGCTGGCCCCGGTGGTCCTCGCGGTCGGTGCGGCGGCGGCGCTGGCCGGGCCGACGGCGTACGCGGTGCAGACCGCCGCCACCGCGCACACCGGGTCGATCCCCACCGCCGGTCCGTCGGTGCGCGGCGCGTTCGGGCCGGGCGGCGGCCCCGGCGGTCGCTTCCCGGGCGGCGGCGAGCCCGGCTGGTTCCCCGGCGGCCGGGGCACCGACGACGGCACCCGGCAGTTCCCGGGCCGACCCGGTGGCCCACCACCGGCCGCCCCCGGCGGCGACCGGGGCCCCGACGAGGACGCCGGCACCGACGGCTCCGTCCCCGGAACGGACGGCTCCGTGCCCGGCGCCGACGGCTCCGTCCCGGGCACCGACCGGGGCGCCGGCGGCCGCCCGGGTGGCGGCGACCGTGGTCAGCCCGGCGGGGGCGGGCTGCTCGACGCCCGGGAACCCAGCGCCGCCCTGCGGGAACTGCTGGTCGGGGACGCGGACTCGTACACCTGGGTCGCCGCCACCGTCGGCTCGAACAACGCCTCCGGCTACCAGCTCGCCACCGGCGAGCCGGTGATGGCGGTCGGCGGCTTCAACGGCAGCGACCCCGCGCCGACCCTGGCCCAGTTCCAGCGGTACGTGGCCGAGGGGCGGATCCACTACTTCCTCGGCGGCGGCGGGTTCCGCGCGATCGGAGGCAGCGACGCGTCCGCTCAGATCGCCGCCTGGGTGGCGGCGACGTTCCCCGCCCGGACCGTCGACGGCGTCACCCTGTACGACCTGACCGGCGCGACGGAGGGCTGAGCCGTGATCGGTGCCAGTGGTACCCGACCGGGCCCGGTCATCCGGACCGACAGCCCCACCGCCGTCCTGGACCTGGTGGTCCCGGTGCACAACGAGGAGGTCGACCTCGGCCCCTGCGTCCGGCGGCTGCACGCCTACCTCGTCGCGCACCTGCCGTACCCGTTCCGGATCACCGTCGCCGACAACGCCAGCGTCGACGGCACCCTGGCGGTGGCCGAGGCGCTCGCCGCCGAGCTGCCCGAGGTCACCGTCCTGCACCTGGACGCCAAGGGCCGGGGCCGGGCGCTGCACGCCGCCTGGTCGGCCTCGCCCGCCCCGGTGCTGGCGTACCTGGACGTGGACCTCTCCACCGACCTGGCCGCGCTGCTGCCGCTGGTCGCCCCGCTCATCTCCGGCCACTCCGACCTGGCCATCGGCACCCGGCTGGCGCGGACCTCCCGGGTGGTGCGCGGGGTCAAGCGGGAGGTCATCTCCCGGGGCTACAACCTGCTGCTGCGGGGCGCCCTCGCGGCCCGGTTCTGCGACGCGCAGTGCGGCTTCAAGGCGATCCGGGCCGACGTGGCGGCGGAACTGCTTCCGCTGGTGCGGGACACCGGCTGGTTCTTCGACACCGAGCTGCTGGTCCTCGCCCAGCGGGCCGGGCTGCGGATCCACGAGGTGCCGGTGGACTGGGTCGACGACCCGGACAGCCGGGTGGACATCGTCGCCACCGCCCTGGCCGACCTGCGCGGCATCGGCCGGCTGGGCCGGGCGCTGCTCACCGGGGCGCTGCCCCTGGCCCGGCTGCGCGCGCAGCTCGGCCGGGCACCGCTGGGCCGACCCCCGACGCCGGTACCGGCCGGCCTGCCCGGCCAGCTCGTCCGCTTCGCCGCCGTCGGGGTGGCCAGCACCCTGGCGTACCTGCTGCTCTACCTGGCGGGCCGGGCGGCGCTCGGACCGCAGTGGGCGAACCTGCTGGCGCTGCTGCTGACGGCGGTGGGCAACACGGCGGCGAACCGGCGGCTGACCTTCGGCATCAGCGGGCGGCGGCACGCCGGCCGGCACCACCTCCAGGGGCTGCTCGCCTTCGCCCTCGGGTTGGCGCTGACCAGCGGCGCGCTGACCACGCTGCACGCGGTGGCCGCGACCCCGCCCCGGGCGGTGGAGCTGACCGTGCTGGTCGCGGCGAACCTGGCCGCGACGGTGCTGCGCTTCGTCCTGCTCCGCCTGGGCATGCACCACCGCCGGCGCTGATCCCCGGCCGGCCCCGCCGCACGGGCGGGGCCGGCCCCACCCTTCGGGGGCGAGCCGCCGCCCGGTCCACCGGTGCGGCCTCGTGGGCGGGGCGCGTCCGGCGGTGGCAGACTCGGCGGCGTGTACCAGGAACGTCCGGCGAGTCTCCCCGGGGCGGTGCGCTGGAGCAGCGTCGCGCCGGTCGGGGCCACGCCCACCCGGGTACTGCCCGACGGCTGTCTCGACCTGCTCTGGTCCAGCCGCGCCGGCCTGCTGGTCGCCGGTCCGGACCGGACCGCGTACCTCAGCGTGGTCGCGCCCGGGGACCGCTGGGTGGGGTTGCGGTTGCCACCCGGGGTCGGCCCGGCGGTCGTCGGCGTCCCCGCCGACGAGCTGCGGGACCGCCGGGTGTCCCTCGCCGACCTCTGGGGGCAGGCCGCCGCCGAGCGGGTCGCCCGGCTGGTGGCCGACGGCGTCGCGCCCATCCCGCCCCGCGCCGGTGACCGCACCGGGTGGGCCGTCGGCGCACCGCCGGCCGCTCGGGTGGGCCCCGCCGGGGCCGCGAACCACCCGGCCCCGGAGACGGTGGCGTCGGTGCTGGAGGCGGTCGCCGTCGAGCGGCTGCGCCGGGCCGGCGGCCCGGACCCGGTCGGCCGGCGGGTGGCCGCCCGGCTGGCGGCCGGCGCGACCGTGGCCGCCACCGCCGCCGAGGTGGGGCTCGGCGCCCGGGCCCTGCACCGCCGCTGCCGACACCTGTTCGGGTACGGCCCCAAGACCCTCGCCCGGATCCTGCGGATGCGACGGGCGCTGGACCTGGCCCGCGCCGGTACGCCCCTGGCCGAGGTGGCCGCCCGCGCCGGCTACGCCGACCAGGCCCACCTGACCCGCGACGTGCGAGCCCTCACCGGCCTCCCACCCCGCGCCCTCCTTTACCCCTGACCCGCGCCCGCGTCCCAGCCCTCGGCGATCTTGCAGTTGCGGTCCGCGATCTGCGAGGAGTGCCGGATATGTGCGGGCCGTGAGTGCACGATCGCGCACGGCGGGACGGGGCGTGCGGGGGGTCATGGGGTGGGGAGGGGGGCGAAGAGGTCGACGGGGGTGGCGTCGGGGTCGAGGAGGACCGCGTAACGCTGGCCCCAGGGGGCGTCCCAGGGCTTGAGGTGGCCGGTGTAGCCGGCCTCGGTGAGTTCGGCGTAGTACCGGTCCACCTCGGCCGGGCTGTCGCAGCGGAAGGCCAGGCTGGCGCCGCCGCCCTGACTGCGGGTCCAGTGCGGGTCCATCGCGCGCATCACCTCCTCGGTGTCCCAGGCCAGCCGCAGCCCGGTGGGGAGGGTGACCTCCACGTGCGGTTCGGTCTCGGCGCCGGCCGGGATGTCGAGGCCGAGGCGCCGGTAGAAGTCGAGGGTACGGGCCATGTCGCTGGCGACCGTCCCGACGAGGTCGAGTCGAGGCGTCATGCCGACCACGCTAGGCGTCCTTCGGCCAGCGGTCTTGAACGAAACGGAACCCGGCTAGTCGCCCATGTCACCAACAGTGCGGTTAAGCCTCGCGTACGGTTGTCAACGAGGCAATAGCCCCGCTAACGGGACAAAAGCGGACTCGCGCGGGGATCGGAGGCGTCGGCACGGCGCGACGGCGAGGGAAGGGAGCGACCGGTGATCGACCTGGCCTACCTGGATGCGGGTTCCGGCAGCCTGATCGTGCAGGCGGTGGTCGGTGGGGCGGCCGGCGTGGTGGTGGCCACGAAGCTCTACTGGCGACGACTCGTCGCCCGGTTCCGCCGGCAGCGCACCGACCAGAGCTGACCCGGTCGGCGCTGGCGATGTCGATCTCCGAGTCCCCGACCCGCGTCGAGCCCGCCTCCTTCCGCGACCCCGGCAACCAGGTCTTCTACGCCGGCTCCGAGGTGCTGCGCGGGCTCGACCCCCGTGCCGCCGAGCAGTGGCGGGCACTGGCCGCCACCGACTTCTTCCCGGCGCTGCTGGCCGAGGGGAAGGTCTGCGGCACCGAACCCGTCGACCCGTCCCGGGTGCCGGCCGGCGTGACCTGGGCCGCCGTGCTGCGGCACGAGCGCATCCCGTTCGTCTCCCACCCGTACGAGTGGTCCTTCTCGATGGTGCGCGACGCCGCGCTGCTGCACCTGGAGATCCTGCGTACCGCGTTGGCGGCCGGCTTCACCACCAAGGACGGGTCGGCGTACAACCTCCAGTGGCGCGGGGCCGCGCCGGTCTTCATCGACGTCGGCTCGTTCGAGCCGCTGCGTGACGGCGAGCCCTGGGCCGGGTACCGGCAGTTCTGCCAGACGCTGCTCTATCCGTTGCTGCTCACCGCCCACCTCGGGCTGGACTTCCGCCCCTGGCTGCGGGCCCAGGTCGACGGGATCGAGCCCGAGCAGATGCGCCGGCTCTTCACCGGCCCCCGCCGGCTGCACCGGGGCGTACCCACCCACGTGCACCTGCACGGCGCGATGCAGGCGCGCAACGCCCGGTCCAGCACCACCGACGTCCGGGCCCAACTGCGTGCCGCCGGGTACACCCGTGAGCTGGCGCTGGCCACCGTCCGTGGGGTCGAGCGGCTGGTCCGTCGGCTCGACCGGCCGCCGGCCGCCAGCCCCTGGGCGGACTACCAGCGCAACTGCGGGTACTCCGGTGCCGACCGGGCGGCCAAGGAGCGGTTCGTGGAGCTGGCGCTGACCACCGCCGGCTCGCCCCGCCTGGTGCTCGACCTCGGCGCCAACGACGGCCGGTACGCCCGGATCGCCGCCTGTCACGCCGACTACGTGGTCGCCGTCGAGCAGGACCCGGACGTGGTCGACACGCTCTACCGGACGCTGCGGACCGAGCACGACCGGCGGATCCTGCCGCTGGTGATGGACCTCGCCGACCCGTCACCCGGCGGCGGCTGGCGGGGCGTCGAGCGGGCCGGGTTCGGCGCGCGGGCGCGGGCGGACGTGGTCCTCGCCCTGGCCGTGGTGCACCACCTGGCGCTCGGCCGCAACGTGCCGCTGCCGGCGGTGCTCGACTGGCTCCTCGACGCCGTCGCGCCGGGCGGTCGCCTGGTCGTGGAGTTCGTCCACCCGGACGATCCGATGGCCCGGCGGCTGCTCGACAACAAGCCCGACGGGCTCTTCCCCGACTACCGGCGGGAGGCGTTCGAGGCGCTGCTGACCGCCCGCTGCCGCGTCGAGCGGCGGCAGGACCTGCCCTCGGGCACCCGGACGCTCTACCAGGTGGCCGTGGGTGGCTGAGCCGACCCCGGTGCCCGCCGCCCCGGTCGCCGGGGCGACCGAGGGCGCTCCGGCCCCCGAGGTCACGGAGGACGGTGAGGAGGCCCGGGGCGGTGGGGCGGCGGCCGGAGCGGCGGCCTGGCGGGTCGAGCTGCGCCGGCTGCTGGAGCTGACCGCCCTGGTCGGGCTGGTGGTCACCCAACCGCTGCTGGACGTGCTGGGCCGCAGCCCCGACTTCCTCCTGTTCCACGGGGCCCGCCCCGTGGACGTCGCGGCGCTGGTGGCGCTGATCGCGCTGCTGCCCACCGCCGGGCTGGGGCTGCTCGGCGCGGTGAGCCGGCTGGCCGGCCGGGCCGCCCGCGAAGCCGCGCACACCCTGCTGCTCGGGCTGCTGGTGGCCGCGCTGGCGGTCCAGGTCGGGCGGCACGGCACGCCCCTGCGCGGGGTACCGCTGCTGGCGGCGGCGGTCGTGCTGGGCGCGGCCGGGGCGTCCGCGTACCGGCGGTTCGGCGTGCTGGGGCGGGTGCTGCGGGTGGCCGCGGTCGGGCCGCTGGTCTTCGTCGCGCTCTTCGTGCTCGTCTCGCCCGCCTCGACGGTGGTCCTGCCGCGCGGTTCCGGCGGCGTGGCCGGGGTGGCCCACGGGCCGGGGGTCCGGCCGCCGGTGGTGCTGCTGATCCTCGACGAGTTCCCGCTGGTCTCCCTGCTCGGCCCGGACGGCCGGATCGACGCCGAGCGGTACCCGCACTTCGCCGCGCTGGCGGCGGGCTCGACCTGGTACCCCGCCGCGAGCGGGATCAGCGGCTGGACCCCGTACGCGCTGCCGGCGATGCTCACCGGCCGGTACCCGGCGACGGCGGCCGCCCCGCACTACTCCCGCTACCCGGACAACCTCTTCACCGCCCTCGGCGGCCGGTACGACATCCGCGCGCAGGAGAGCATCACCCGGCTCTGCCCACCCAGCCGCTGCGACCAGCCGACCCGCCCCGAGCAGGGGCTCGGCGTGCTGGCCCGGCGCAGCGCCGAGCTGCTCGGGCGGATCGCCGCCCCGTGGGACAGCAGGGTCGACCCGGAGGAGTCGTACCGCGAACCCACCCGCGCCGAGGCGGGCCTGGACGCGGCGGAGCCCGCCCCGACCGACCCGACGTTCCGCTGGGACCGGCTCAACGAGAGCCAGCCGGCCCGGTTCACCAGCTTCCTCGCCGGCCTGCGCCCGACCGCCCGGCCGACGCTGCACTTCCTGCACCTGCTGATGCCGCACGCGCCGTGGACGTACCTGCCGTCCGGGGCCCGCTACGACGCCCCGGAGGACCTGCCCAACGAGGGCGCCGGCTGGGTCGACCTGGCCCGGCAGCGGCACCTGGCGCAGCTCGGGTACACCGACCGGCTGATCGGCGAGACGCTGCGCACCCTGCGCGCCACCGGCCTGTACGACCAGGCGTTGCTGCTGGTCACCGCCGACCACGGGGTGAGCTTCACCCGGGGGGCGCAGGGGCGGGGGATGGGCGCGATCCGCGCCGAGCCGGGCCAGGTGGCCGGGGTGCCGTTGTTCGTCAAGGAACCCGGGCAGCGCACCGGCCGGATCGACGCGCGTAACTGGGAGCACGTCGACCTGCTGCCGACCGTCCTCGACGTGGTCGGGATCCGCGTGCCGTGGTCGGTGGACGGCCGCTCCGCCCGCCAGGCGCCCCGGGAACGGGCCGAGAAGGTCTTCTACGACCGGCCGGGTGAGCCGGTCACCATCCCCGGCGGGGTGCCCGTCCCGCCGCCGACGCCGCCACCGCACCCGCTGGTCGGCACGACCGTCGGCGACCAGCCGGTCAGGGGTACCGCCCGGGTGGCCGACCTGTCCGCGTTCGGCGCCGTCGACCCGGCCGAGGGTCGGCTGCCGGCCCTGGTCTGGGGCACCGTGCCGGACCGGGTACCCGACGGGACGCTGCTCGCGGTGGCCGTCAACGGCCGGGTCGGCGCGGTCGTCCCGGTGGTGCCCCCGGACCCCGGCGGGCGCCGGTTCGCCGCCTTCGTCACCGACGACCGGCTCTTCCACGCCGGCGCCAACCGGTTGGACGTCTACCAGGTCGCCGCCGACGGTGGCCTGCACCGCCTCGCCCTGTCCTGACACCGGTCGACCGCGAGAGCCAATGGGTGGAAAACGGGCGCCACGCGCGTCCGTTCAAGACTGCCTTATCCCGATATTCGACCCCGGTCGCCGAGGGCCGTCGCCCACCGGCCGAGGGCCGGTCCGGCGGAGGTTTTCCGTCCGCAGGCGGGGTACCCGAAGGGTCTTGCGGCGTCTGCCCAGCTCCGGCGGACAGAGGTTTTCCGATCCTACCGGTCGGGAATCGGGTGACGCATACCTCACCCCAGAACCACGGCGAGCGGTACCTCCGGAACCGCGTTTACGGTAAAAGCGAAGGCAATTCAACGTAGATCTGCCGGCGAAGCGAGGAACCACATGACGGAAGTCAAGCTCGATCACCCCGGTGGGCAGCTCTCGATGCCGGTGCAGAACGCGGTCGAGGGCCCCCCGGGGGTCGTCGTGAGCAAGCTCCTGAAAGAGACCGGTCTGGTCACCTACGACCCCGGGTTCGTCAACACCGCATCCTGCTCCTCCGCGATCACCTACATCGACGGTGACGCGGGCATCCTGCGGTACCGGGGCTACCCGATCGAGGAGCTGGCCGAGAAATCCACCTTCCTGGAGGTCTCGTACCTGCTCATCTACGGCGAGCTGCCCAGCGAGACCCAGCTCACCGACTTCACCGAGCGCATCCGGCGGCACTCGTTGCTGCACGAGGAGATGCGCCGCTTCTTCGACGGCTTCCCCCGGGACGCCCACCCGATGGCCGTGCTCTCCTCGGCGGTCAGCGCGATCAGCACCTTCTACCAGGACAGCCTGGACCCGTTCGACACCGAGCACGTGGAGATGTCCACGGTCCGGCTGATGGCCAAGGTGCCGACCATCGCGTCGTACGCCAACAAGAAGTCGATCGGTCAGCCGCTGCTGTACCCGGACAACTCCCTCGGGTACGTGGAGAACTTCCTGCGGATGACCTTCGGCGTGCCGGCCGAGCCGTACGAGGTCGACCCGGTGATGGCCAAGGTGCTGGACATGCTGTTCATCCTGCACGCCGACCACGAGCAGAACTGCTCCACGTCGACCGTGCGCCTGGTCGGCTCCAGCAACGCCAACCTCTTCGCCTCCGTCTCGGCCGGCGTGAACGCGCTGTTCGGGCCGCTGCACGGCGGCGCCAACCAGGCCGTGCTGGAGATGCTGGAGAAGATCCAGGCCGACGGCGGTGACGTCCAGTCCTTCGTCCGCAAGGTGAAGAACAAGGAGGACGGCGTCAAGCTGATGGGCTTCGGCCACCGGGTCTACAAGAACTACGACCCGCGGGCCGCCATCGTGAAGAAGGCCGCCCAGGACGTGCTCGGCCGGATGGAGAGGCCGGACCCGCTGCTGGACATCGCGATGCAGTTGGAGGAGATCGCCCTCGCTGACGACTTCTTCGTCTCCCGGCGGCTCTACCCGAACGTCGACTTCTACACCGGCCTGATCTACAAGGCCATGGGCTTCCCGACGAAGATGTTCACCGTGCTCTTCGCGTTGGGCCGGCTGCCCGGCTGGATCGCCCAGTGGCGGGAGATGATCGGCGACCCGGAGACCAAGATCGGCCGTCCGCGCCAGCTCTACACCGGTGCTCCTGAGCGGTCGTACGTCCCCTTCGCCGAGCGCTGACCACCCGACCACCGCCGGTACCGAAAGGCCGCCGCCCCTACCAGGGGCCGGCGGCCTTTCGGTGTCCGAGGTCGACCGGACCCGGTCGGACAATTGTGTTTGTCGATCTATGGTCGGTGCTGTCCGTGGACCGCCCGGTCACCGTCCGGGCGCTCGTCACGGGGGAACGACATGCGAATCTTCACGATGCCCACCGTCCGGCCCGCCCTCGCCGGCGCGCAGGTGGCGCTCACGGTGGCGGCGGCGGCCGCGGTCGTGGCGCTCGCGCCGGCACCCGCCAGCGCCGGGTGCAGCCACGCCTGGTCCGACAAGGACTTCGGCAGCGACCAGGTGCAGGACGCCGGGAGCACGGGCCTGGCCCTGCGCGCCGGTCCGCACACCGGTTGCGCGCTGGTCACCCGGATCCCGAACGGACACTGGGTGACCCTGGACTGCCAGGGCTACGGCGACACCATCAACAGCTGGAACGGCTGGACCCACGTCCGGTACGGCAACGGCGGCCCGACCTGCTCCGGCTGGGTGTTCGACCACTACCTGGTCGACGGCGGGCGGGTCGTACATCGACTGCTGAGCACCGTTCGGCCGGGCCGGAGGGATCGCCCCGGCCCGGCCGAAGGGGGTACTCAGTGGTGGTGCTCCTCCTCGTGGGCGGTGTCCGGCAGGTTCCCGAGCACCTTGTTGACCACGTGGATCCGGGCCGCGCCGGCACGGTAGTCGGCGCAGACCGTCTCCGCCTTGTCGGCCACCCGGGCCCCGGAGTCGGCGGCAGCCACGGCGAGGTCGGTGCCGGCGAGGGTCCGCACCGTGCCGGCGGCGACCAGGTCGGTGACCGAGTGGGCCCCGGTGACCACGTGCTCGCGCAGCAGCCCCCGCAGGGTCTCGGTCTCCTTCAGCAGCAGCTCGTCCACGTTGGCGGTGGAGAACTTGGCCTTGAAGGCGTCGTCGGTCGGGGCGAGGATGGTGACCCCGTCGGCGGCCGACAACTCCTCGGCCATCCCGGTCGCCCGGACCGCCGCCTCGAAGGTGGTGAGCACGGGGATCCAGGTGAGGGCCTGGTCAGGGGTCTGACCCACCAGGGAGGCCGGGTTGCCCGGCTCGTCGCCGGCGGGCAGCACGTCGCACAGCGGGCCGGTGACCGCGACCGGGACGGTGTCCGTGCCCCGGCCCGCCGGGGAGGAGTCCTCCTCCGTCGAGCTCGTGCACCCGGTCAGCGCGATCAGCAGGGACAGGGCCGCCCCGGTCGCCGCCCGCCGGCCGAGCCGGCGGGTCCGGGACGGGGGCCCGGGGTATGGACCCGGAAGGACGGTGTCGGACACGGTGTTCTCCACTCCAGTACCGGTACGGGGGGACCGGCAGGCCGGCGCGGGGCCGACCTGCCGGTACCCGACGGGGCGGGTCAGTGACTCACAGACGCGAGCACTGGTTGAACTTCGGACCCGACACCGAGTTGGCGACCTCCAGGTTGACCGGCGTCGTCGCGTTGCCGGAGCAGCCCAGCGGGCCGTTGACGGTGTTGCCGGCCACCAGGGCAGCCGCACCCTGGGTGTTCAGCACGTCGACCGGGCCGCTCACCTTGTTGCCGACCACGTTCACCGGGCCGGTGGTGCCGACGACCCGGACCGGGCCGTTGACGGTGTTGCCGCCGAGGAAGACACCGGCGGCGCCGGTGACGTCGATCGGGCCGTTGACCGAGGTGCCGGTCATGATCAGGGTGGCACCCGGCTGGACCCGCAGCGGGCCGCGCAGGGTGGCGCCGTCGATGCAGTTTACGCCGGTCAGCGTCAGCGGACCGTTGTGCGTACCGGTGCGGGTCGGCATCACCCGCTCGCCGGCGACCAGGCCCTCGACGGCCTGCCCGTCGAGCAGCAGGGGCACCAGACCTCGCTCGGGCTGGGCCAGCGGAACGAGGTAGCCGTCGGCGACCTTGATCACCTTCCAGCCGTGCGCGGCGAGCCGCTGCGCCACGGTGGTGCGCTGGCCGACGGGGCCGTCGGTGCGCTCACCGTTGTACTGCTCCTCGGTCAGCTTGTACGCGCACGGCGGCTGCTGGAGGATCCGCTCGGGGGTGGGAGCGTCCAGCGGCGGCGGGGTCTCGCCCGGGTGCGGGGCCGGGTGGGCCTCGATCGGACGGGAGCCCCGGAAGACGATCCGGCCGGTGTTGGTCGACTGGAAGGTGATCGCCTCCGCGCGGGCCGTGGTGATGGCCTTGGTGTTCGCCCCGTGGTACTGCAGGAACTGGTTGAAGGTCCACAGCGCCGAGTAGGTCTTCCGCCGACGGTTGTTGGCGGTGTTGCTCTCGTCGGGGCGGGTCGGGCCACCGGAGCTGCGCAGCTCCAGCAGCGAGTTGACCACGTTCTTCAGGCCCAGGGTGTTGCGCAGGATGGTTTCCTCACCCAGGCCCACGTTGGCGCCGGTGCAGCCGTACGGGCAGGCCCACCAGCCGTCCTTGGCGCCCTGGCTGTACATGTGGCCTTCGATCATGTTCTGCGACTCGTCGAAGATCCCCTGCGCCACGTTCTGGTGGCGCGGCGGCAGCATCGGCAGGTCACCGGTGTTGGCGTTGCCGTACTCGTGGCCGTCGTAGCCGGCGATCGGCCGGTAGTCGCGCACCATCTCGACGAAGGCGCGGGTCTCCGGCTGACGGATCAGGGAGTAGTCCCGGTTCAGGTCCTGACCGGTGGAGTTGCCCCGGGCGCCGGCGGCCCGGCCGTCCCCGTTGAGGGTCGGCAGGATCAGCATGGTGGTCTTCGACAGCAGGTCGAGGGTCTTGGCGTCGTCGGTGAAGGCGAGCTGCCGCGCCATGATCAGGCAGGCCTCGCGGTCACCCGGCTCGTTGCCGTGGACGTTGCAGTTGACCAACAGGGGGTTCGTCGCGGCCACGGCCTCCGGGGTCGCCGGGGGAGTGGGGTAGCCGACGACGAACATGTTGATCGGCCGGTTCTGGATGGTCCGGCCGATCTCCACCACCCGGACCCGCTCGCTCAGCTCGTCGACCGCCTGGGTGTAGGCGTACTCGTTGACGTCGCTGGTGTACTGGGCGCCCAGGGTGTTCTCCCACTGGGTGCGCAGGTTCTGGCCCGGGGTGTCCGGGTCGCCCCAGTGGGCGTTGGTGAGGCCGGCGACCGGCGTCGAGTACGGCTGGGCCTCGGTGCCGACGCGGGCACGGACCCGCCACTGGAACCGGTTGCCCGGGGCGAACCCGGCGTCGGCGAAGGTCGGCTCGGAGTTGTTGATCTGGCGGTTCGGACGCCACACGCCCGTGATCACCGCCGTACCGGTGGCCGTGCCGTCCTCGGCGACCGGGGTCCGCTCGATCTGGTAGTCGGTGGCCCCGTCGACCGGGGTCCACGACAGCGTCGCGTACCCGTCGCCCTGGACGACCGCGAGGTCCTGAACCTGGTTGGGCTCCGCCTGGGCGGTGGCACCCGCCGGTTCGGCCTGGGCCTGCGCCGGCACCATGGTCGCCGCGAGGGTGGCGGCGAGCAGCGCGGAGAGCACACCTGCCCTGGTCCGTCTGTATCTCAAAGGGATCTCCAAACAGGAGGGGATGGCTGGGGTGCCACCAGCGAACCCGCAGCCGGCCCGGCGCGGGCCTCCGGCCTGCGAATCTTGAGGATCATCTGAGATTCGCGCCCTGTTCGCCGGCCCGTGGTGGCGCGGCCGGCGACGCCCGGTCTCAGCCCGTGCGCAGTCGGTAGCCGACGCCGCGGACCGTCTCCACCAGCCCGGCGTCGTCGAGCTTGCCGCGCAGCGCCGCGACGTGCACGTCGAGGGTGTGCCGGGTGGTCCAGGTGGTCTGCCAGACGTCCAGTTGCAGCCGGTCCCGGGGCACGACGGTGCCGGCCTGCCGGGCCAGGGCGACTAGCAGGTCGAACTCCTTGCGGGCCAGGCTGACCTCCCGGTCGGCGACCCAGACCCGCCGGGCGTTGACGTCGATGCGCAGGGTGCCGACCTGCAACGCGGCGGTCGTGCGGGCGGCCCGCGCCGCCCGCCGCATCACCGCCTCGATGCGCGCCTGCAACTCCACCATCGAGAACGGCTTCACCACGTAGTCGTCGGCCCCGGCGCGCAGCCCGGCCACCCGGTCCCACTCCTCGGCGCGGGCGGTCACCGCGATGATGGCGACGTTCTCGTCCTGCTGGCGGATGCGCCGGCACACCTCCAGGCCGTCCCGGTCGGGCAGGGTGAGGTCGAGCAGGATGAGGTCGACCGGGTCCGCCGCGACCGCCTCCGCGGCCGTCATCGCCTGGACGACCTCGTGCCCACGCCGGCGCAGCGCCGCGCAGAGGGCGGACGCGACACGCAGGTCGTCTTCAACCAGAAGAACCCGCACTCACGTCCCCCTCGGCTCCGGCCCGGACCTGCTGCGAGTCTGGCCGATCAGCAGGGCCCTGACCAGGGCGGACGGAAGATCGTAACCGCAACATGACCTGCATCGACACCGCTACGGCGAGGGGTCGCGCGGGTGGCCGGTGGTCGGGTCACGCCGGCCGGGCGGAGGGAGGAGGCCCGGTCCCGCACGGGTGCCCGGTGTCCTCCCGGCGGGCGGCGGCCCCGGGACGGTGGTGACCGGTCCCGGGGCCGCCGCCGACCGGTGTCAGCGCAGCCCGGCGGCGACGAGCAGGTTGCCCGAGGGAACGGGGGCCCGGTCGTGCCCGCGCGCCATCCGCGCCTCGGCGCGGGCGGCGGTGAACGCGGTGTCGGCGGCGATCGCGGTCGCGTACGCGGTCGCCGTGCGGTGCGCGATCGCCGACCAGCCGTACTGCTCGTGCACCATGGCGCGGGCCCGGCGGGCCAGGGCGCGGGCCCGCTCGGTGTCCGACAGCAGCGCGTGCACCGCCTCGGTGAGCCCGTCGGGGTCCTGTGGGGCGAAGGTCATCCCGGTCACGCCCGGCTCGACGATCTCGGCCAGTCCGCCGGTGGCCGCGACGGCGAGCGGGGCACCGGCGGCGGCGCCCTCCAGGGCCACCATGCCGAACGGCTCGTAGATGCTCGGCACCGCGAAGCAGTCCGAGGCGGCCATCACCGCCGGCAGGTCGGTGCCGCCGAGGAAGCCCGGCATGCTCACCGCGCCACCCAGGCCGAGGCGGTGCACGTCCGCCTCCAGGTCCGCCCGGTACGGCCCGTCCCCGGCGATCACCACGCGCAGCCCCGGGTGGCGTTCCCGCAGCCGGGGCAGGCCGGCGAGGAGGTGCTGCACGCCCTTCTCGTAGACCAGCCGGCCACGAAGGTGACCAGCGGCCCGCCGGCGAACCGGGCGCGGGCCGAGGCGACGGCCGAGGCCGGCACCCGCCACCGGTGCGGTGCACGTCCGCCTCCAGGTCCGCCCGGTACGGCCCGTCCCCGGCGATCACCACGCGCAGCCCCGGGTGGCGTTCCCGCAGCCGGGGCAGGCCGGCGAGGAGGTGCTGCACGCCCTTCTCGTAGACCAGCCGGCCGACGAAGGTGACCAGCGGCCCGTCCCCGGCGAACCGGGCGCGGGCCGAGGCGACGGCCGAGGCCGGCACCCGCCACCGGTGCGGCTCGACCCCGTTGGGCACCACGTCCACCCGCTCGGCCGGCACGTCGAACAACGCCCCCACCTCGTCGCGCATGTACCCGGAGCAGACGATCACCCGGCCGGACTCGGCGGCCAGCCACTGCTCGACGCCGTGGATGGTGCGGTTCATCTCCTCGGGTAGCCAGCCCTGGTGCCGGCCGGCCTCGGTGGCGTGGATGGTGGTGACCAGCGGGATGTCCAGGTGGTCCCGCAGCGTCATCGCGGTGTGGGCGACGAGCCAGTCGTGGGCGTGGATGACGTCGTAGGTGCCGGTGTCGGCGGCGCGCAGGGCGGCGCGGGTGAGGGTGTGGTTGAAGGCCATGGTCCAGGCGAGGAGGCTGCTGGTGGCGAGGGGGAAGGTGACGGGGTCCTCGGCGGCGCGGAGGATGCGGACGCCGTCGGCGTATTCCTCGTGGGGTGCGCCGTCGGTGTGGCGGGTGACGACGGTGACCTCGTGGCCGGCGGCGGCGAGGGCGACGGAGAGGGCGTGGACGTGGCGGCCGAGTCCGCCGACGAGCACCGGCGGGTACTCCCAGGACAGCATCAGGATGCGGCGCCGGCGCCCGGACCCGCCCGAGCCGGCCGGCGGCTGCGGGACCTGGTGGCGGGAGGTCGGGGTGGGCCGGCAGGTCCGGTCCGTCGGGGGTGCGAGGTGCTCGCCGACCCGCAAGGTCGTCACATCGGTCTCCGTCCGTGCAGGGTGGTGTGCGCCGACGCCGTCGCCGGCGGAACAGGAGGGTGGTGGAGGCGTGGCACAGGGCCGATCGGGAGACGCGCGACGCGCTCCCGCGAACAGGAAAAGGCATCGCGGGGGATAGCGCATCTCGGACGGGCCGAAGGTGACGGACGCCACCTTCCGGGGACGGACGGGCGGATTTCGCCTCGCCGCCGGATCGGGTGGATTGGCGTACGGCGGTGGGGGGCATAACCGGCGTGCGTTCCGGCGGTCTGCGCCGGGCGCTTCGAGACATGGGCCTGAAGGAGCGACATGCTGGTCTGGCCGGGCGAGCGTTACCCCCTGGGAGCGACGTACGACGGGATGGGCACCAACTTCGCGATCTTCTCGGAGGTCGCCGAGGCCGTCGAGCTGTGCCTGTTCGACGAGTGGGACACCGGGGCGGAGCGCCGGGTCCCCCTGCGGGAGGTGGACGCCCACGTCTGGCACGCCTACATCCCCGGCATCGAGCCGGGACAGCGCTACGGGTACCGGGTGCACGGGCCGTACGACCCGGGCAACGGGCCCCGCTGCAACCCGCACAAGCTGCTGCTGGACCCGTACGCCAAGGCGGTCGACGGGGAGGTCACCTGGAACCCGGCGGTCTACGACTACGAGATGGGTGACCCGGACACCATGTCCACCACCGACTCGGCGCCGTTCATGCCCAAGTCCGTGGTGGTGAACCCGTACTTCGACTGGGGCAACGACAAGCCGCCCCGGATCCCGTACCACCGTTCGGTGATCTACGAGGCGCACGTGCGCGGGTTGACCATGCGCCACCCCGGCATCCCCGAGGAGCTGCGCGGCACGTACGCGGCGCTGGCCACCCCGGCGATGATCGACTACTTCCAGCGGCTCGGGGTCACCGCCGTCGAGCTGATGCCGGTGCACGAGTTCGTCCACGACCACCGCCTGGCCGACCTGGGGCTGCGCAACTACTGGGGCTACAACACCATCGGCTTCTTCGCCCCGCACCACGGCTACTCGGCGCTGGGCCGCCTCGGCCAGCAGGTGCAGGAGTTCCGGGGCATGGTCAAGGCGCTGCACGCCGCCGGCATCGAGGTGATCCTCGACGTGGTCTACAACCACACCGCCGAGGGCAACCACCTGGGCCCCACCCTCAGCTTCAAGGGGGTGGACAACGCCAGCTACTACCGGCTCTCGGAAGAGGATCGGCGGTACCACGTCGACTACACCGGCACCGGGAACAGCCTCAACGTCCGGCACCCGCACTCGCTGCAACTGATCATGGACTCGTTGCGGTACTGGGTGCAGGAGATGCACGTCGACGGGTTCCGGTTCGACCTGGCCGCCACCCTGGCCCGGGAGTTCTACGAGGTCGACCGCCTCTCCACCTTCTTCGAGGTGGTCCAGCAGGACCCGGTGGTCAGCCGGGTCAAGCTGATCGCCGAGCCGTGGGACGTGGGTCCGGGCGGCTACCAGGTCGGCAACTTCCCCCCGGTCTGGACCGAGTGGAACGGCAAGTACCGCGACACCGTGCGGGACTTCTGGCGCGGCGAGCCGGCCACCCTGGCCGAGTTCGCCTCCCGCATCTCCGGCTCCGCCGACCTGTACCAGGACGACGGGCGCAGGCCCTTCCACAGCATCAACTTCGTCACCTGCCACGACGGCTTCACCCTGACCGACCTGGTGTCGTACAACGACAAGCACAACGAGGCCAACGGCGAGGAGAACCGCGACGGCGAGAGCCACAACCGGTCCTGGAACTGCGGGGCGGAGGGCCCCACCGACGACCCCGGGGTACGCGCCCTGCGGGCCCGGCAGCGGCGCAACTTCCTGGCCACGCTGCTGCTCTCGCAGGGGGTGCCGATGCTCGGCCACGGCGACGAGCTGGGCCGCACCCAGCACGGCAACAACAACGCGTACTGCCAGGACACCGAGCTGGCCTGGGTGAACTGGGACGAGGTCGACACCGACCTGCTGGACTTCGTCCGGCGGCTGACCGCCTTCCGGGCCGCGCACCCGGTGTTCCGCCGGCGGCGCTTCTTCAGCGGCGAGAAGGTCCGCCCGCGCGGCGCCGGGGAGCCCCTGCCCGACCTGGCCTGGTACACCCCGGACGGGCGGGAGATGACCGGCGAGGACTGGGGCAACGACTTCGGCCGCTCGGTGCTGCTCTTCGTCAACGGCGACGGCATCCCCGAGCGCGGCCCGTACGGCCAGCGCCACACGGACACCTCGTTCATCCTCTGCTTCAACGCCCACGACGCGCCGCTGGACTTCACCCTCCCCGGCGCCGAGTTCGGCCCGCGCTGGGACCTGGTGATCAGCACCGCGGAACCGGACCCGGGGAAGACGGCGACGGTCGAGGCGGGCGGCGCGATCACCGTGCCGGACCGCTCCCTGGTGGTCCTCGAACGCGCCGCGACCGCGCCGGCCACCCAGGACGCGGCCCGATGAGTCCGACCACCCCGCCCGACCCCACCGGCGCGCACCCGGCCGGTGGCCGGGTCGGCGCCACCTACCGGGTGCAGGTCCGCCCCGGTTTCGACCTGGACACCACCGCCGCCCTGGCCGACTACCTGGCCGCCCTGGGCGTCACCCACCTGTACAGCGCGCCGCTGCTGACCGCCACCCCCGGCTCCGCGCACGGCTACGACGTGGTCGACCACCGGGCCGTCAACCCGGAGCTGGGCGGCGAGGCGGCCCGGGTCCGGCTGGTCCGGGCGCTGCGCGCCGCCGGGCTGGGACTGGTGGTCGACATCGTGCCCAACCACGCCGGGGTGGCCCGGCCGGCGGCCAACCCGGCCTGGTGGGACGTGCTGCGCCGGGGCCGCGACTCGGCGTACGCCCGGTGGTTCGACATCGACTGGGACCGGGGCCGGTTGCTGCTGCCGGTGCTCGCCGACGACCCGGACGCGCTGGCCGACCTCACGGTCGTCGACGGGGAACTGCGCTACCACGAGCACCGGTTCCCGATCGCCGACGGCACCGACGGGGGCCACCCCGCGCAGGTGCACGACCGGCAGCACTACGAGCTGGTCTCCTGGCGGCGCGGCGACGCCGAGCTGACGTACCGCCGGTTCTTCGCCGTGTCCGACCTGGCCGGGCTGCGGGTGGAGGACCCGGAGGTCTTCGCCGCCACCCACGCCGAGGTGCTGCGCTGGGTGGCCGCCGGCGAGGTCGACGGCATCCGGGTCGACCACCCGGACGGGCTGCGCGACCCGGCCGACTACCTGGCCCGGCTGCGCGCCGCCGCGCCCGGGGTCTGGCTGGTGGTGGAGAAGATCCTGGAGTACGGCGAGGAGCTGCCGGACTGGCCGGTCGACGGCACCACCGGCTACGACGCCCTCGCCCCGGTCTGCGGCCTCTTCGTCGACCCGGCCGCCGAGGGGCACTTCACCGCGCTGGACGCCCGGCTCACCGGGCGGCACACCTCCTGGCAGGACCTCACCCACCGCAGCAAGCGGGAGGCGGCCACAAGGCTGCTCGCCGCCGAGCTGACCCGGCTGGCCACCCTGGTGCCCGAGGTGGAGCCGGTGCCGGCGCGGGCCGCCCTGGCCGAGCTGGCCGCCTGCTTCCCGGTCTACCGGGGGTACCCGCCGCACGGGGCCCGGCACCTGGCCGTGGCCCGCGCCGAGGCGGGCCGCCGCCGACCCGAGCTGACCGGGGCGCTGGACGCGGTCACCCGCCGGCTGCGCGATCCGGCCGACGAACTGGCCCGGCGTTTCCCGCAACTGACCGGCGCGGTGATGGCCAAGGGGGTGGAGGACACCGCCTACTACCGGTGGAGCCGGTTCGTCGCGCTCAACGAGGTCGGCGGCACCCCGGCCCACTTCGGGGTCACCCCGGCCGAGTTCCACCGGTTCGCCGCCGCCCGGCAGGCCCGCTGGCCGGCGTCGATGACCACGCTCTCCACCCACGACACCAAGCGCGGCGAGGACGTGCGGGCCCGGCTGGCCGTCCTCGCCGAGCTGCCCCGGCGCTGGGCCGAGCGGGTCACCGCCTTCACCGCCGCCGCGCCGCTGCCCGACCCGGCCTTCGCGCACCTGCTCTGGCAGACCGCGGTGGGGGCCTGGCCGATCGAGCGGGACCGGCTGCACGCCTACGTGGAGAAGGCCGCCCGGGAGGCGTCGGTGGCGACGAGCTGGGCCGACCCCGACCCCGCGTTCGAGGACGCCCTGCACGCCGTGGTGGACCGGATGTACGACGACCCGGCGCTGCACGCCGAGCTGACCGCGTTCGCCGCCGAGATCACCCCGGCCGGCTGGTCCAACGCGCTGGGCCAGAAGCTGGTGCAGCTCGCCATGCCGGGGGTGCCGGACACGTACCAGGGCACCGAGCTGTGGGACAACTCCCTGGTCGACCCGGACAACCGGCGGCCGGTCGACTTCGCGGCCCGCCGGGAGCTGCTGGCCCGCCTCGACGCCGGCTGGCTGCCGCCGGTCGACGCCGACGGGGCGGCGAAGCTGCTGGTGGTCTCCCGGACGCTGCGGCTGCGCCGGGACCACCCGGAGCTGTTCACCGGGTACCGGCCGGTGGCGGCGCACGGCCCGGCCGGGGCCCACGCGGTCGCCTTCGACCGGGGCGGCGCCCTCGCCGTGGCCACCCGGCTGCCCCTGGGGCTGGCCCGCGCCGGTGGCTGGCGTGACACATCCCTGACACTGCCCGTTCACGAGATGACGGACCTGTTCACCGGGCGGGTCTACAGTGACCCGCAGGTGCCCGTCGCCGATCTGCTCGCCACCCTTCCCGTCGCACTGCTGGCTCCCGCCGAGTCCGTGGAGGCTGCCCGATGACCGAGTTCAGCGTGTGGGCGCCGCAGGCCGCCCGGGTCCGGCTGCGGCTGCCCGGCACGGGTGACCGGGAGATGACCCGGGACCCGGACGGCTGGTGGCGGGAGGAGGTGCCCGAGGCGGGGCCGGGCACCGACTACGCCTTCCTGCTCGGCGACGCCGACCAACCCCTGCCCGACCCCCGGTCGCCGTGGCAGCCGGCGGGGGTGCACGGCCCCAGCCGGGTCTACGACCACGCCGCGTACGCCTGGTCCGACCGCTGCTGGACCGGCCGGCACCTGCCCGGCAGCGTCCTGTACGAGCTGCACGTCGGCACCTTCACCCCGGAGGGCACCTTCGACGCCGCCGTCGACCGCCTCGACCACCTCGTCGAGCTGGGCGTGGACCTGATCGAACTGCTGCCGGTGAACGCCTTCAACGGCGAGTACAACTGGGGCTACGACGGCGTGTGCTGGTACGCCCCGCACGAGGCGTACGGCGGCCCGGACGGGCTCAAACGGCTGGTCGACGCCGCCCACGGCAAGGGACTGGGGGTGATCCTCGACGTCGTCTACAACCATTTCGGGCCCTCCGGGGCCTACGCGCCGATGTTCGCGCCGTACCTCGCCGAGCGGAGCAACACCTGGGGGCGCACGGTCAACCTCGACGGCCCGGACTCCGACGAGGTGCGCCGCTACATCATCGACTCCGTGCTGATGTGGCTGCGCGACTACCATGTCGACGGCCTGCGGCTGGACGCGGTGCACGCGATGCCCGACACCCGGGCGGTGCCGTTGCTGGAGGAGTTGGCCGTGGAGGTGGACACCCTCGCCACCCACCTGGGCCGGCCGCTGTCGCTGATCGCCGAGTCCGACCTCAACGACCCCCGCCTGATCACCCCCCGGGAGGCCGGCGGGCTCGGGCTGCACGCCCAGTGGAACGACGACGCCCACCACGCCCTGCACACCCTGCTCACCGGGGAACGGCAGGGCTACTACGCCGACTTCGGCTCCCTGGAGGGGCTGGGCCAGGTCCTCACCGGGGGCTTCCTCCACACCGGTACCCGGTCCAGCTTCCGCCACCGGGCGCACGGTCGCCCCCTGGACCGGCACCGCACCCCCGGGCACCGGCTGGTGGCCTACCTCCAGAACCACGACCAGATCGGCAACCGGGCCACCGGGGACCGGATCTCGGCCACCCTCACCCCGGCCATGCTCCGGATCGGGGCGACCCTGCTCTTCACCGCCCCCTTCACCCCCATGCTCTTCATGGGGGAGGAGTGGGGGGCCACCACCCCCTGGCAGTTCTTCACCAGCCACCCGGAGCCGGAGCTGGCCCGGGCGGTGGCCACCGGCCGGCGCCGGGAGTTCGCCGAGCACGGCTGGCCGGCGGGGGAGGTGCCCGACCCCCAGGACCCGGAGACCTTCCTGCGGTCCCGGCTGGACTGGGCGGAGCTGGACAGGCCCGAGCACCGGGAGATGTACGAGTTCCACCGCCGGCTGATCGCGCTGCGCAAGTCCCACCCCGACCTGTCCGACCCCCGGCTGGACACGGTCGACGTCCGGCACGGCGACCGGTTCGTGGTCGTCCGGCGGGGCCGGTGTCTGGTGGTGGCCAACCTGGCCGACCGGGCCCAGCGGATCACGCTGCCCGGCGTGGTACGCCAGGTCCTGCTCGCCACCGGTGCCGGCGTCACGGTGATGCGCGACGGGGTGGTCCTGCCCGCCGAGACGGCCGCCGTGGTCGCGCTCTGACGGTGGGGACCGTCCGAAACCGGTGGACACCGGGAGGAGCATGGTGATCGTGAGCGATATCCGACAGGACGAGACCTGGGACGCCGAGACCGCCGCGCAGTACGACACACCGGGGACCGGCATGTTCGCGCCGGAGGTCCTCGACCCGACCGTCGAGCGGCTCGCCGAGCTGGCGGCCGGCGGGCCGGCGCTGGAGTTCGCCGTCGGCACCGGGCGGGTGGCCGTGCCGCTGGCCGGCAGGGGCGTGCCGGTCACCGGCATCGAACTGTCCGAGCCGATGATCGAGCGACTGCGCACGAAGGTGGACGAGGCGACGATCCCGGTCGTCGTCGGGGACATGGCCACCGCCACCGCCTCCGGCGAGTACGCCCTGGTCTACCTGGTCTTCAACACCATCTCGAACCTGCTCACCCAGGCCGAGCAGGTCGCCTGCTTCCGCAACGCGGCCCGGCACCTCGCCCCCGGCGGCCGGTTCGTGATCGAGCTCTGGGTGCCCGAGCTGCGGGCCCTCCCGCCCGGCCGGGAGGCCACGGTCTGGCTGACCCAGCCCGGCTACATCGGTCTGGACACCTACGACCTGCTGCGCCAGCACGTCGTGTCGCACCACTTCCGGTTCGACGGCAGCCGGCAGGCCTCGTTGTTCCGCAGCCCGCACCGCTACGTCTGGCCTGCCGAGCTGGACCTGATGGGTCAGCTCGCCGGGTTCGAGCTGGAGAGCCGGCACGCGGACTGGGTCGGCGCCGAGTTCACCGCCGAGTCCCGCTCCCACGTGTCGGTCTACCGCCTCCCGGGGTAGCCTTCCGGGCCGGCCGACACCCCGTCGGTGGGCCGGCCGGCCCACCGACGGGAGGCCCGGAGGGCCCCGCCGGCGCGCCGTGCCCGACCACCCGGGCGGCTCAGAGCAGCCCGTAGCCGAGTTCCTCGGCGGCCACCGACCAGAAGGTGTTCTCGTGGGCGACCGCCGGCGGGTCGATCTCCCGGAACCGCTCGGTCACCTGCTCGCCGAGGGCCGCCAACTCCTCGTCGGCCTCGTCGTCGATCGCCTCGGCGGCGACCTGCGCGGCCCGGAACGCCTCGGCGCAGGCGACGAAGGCGGCCAGGGTCGAGTTGACCAGGTCGGCGCCCTCGTCGTCGACCAGGGACACCGCGCCGGTGTCGGTCGCGACGACGAGCCGGGACAGCCCCTCGTCCTCGGCCAGCACCAGCCCGGCCGGCTCGGGCCGGGGCGCCGGGAGCCAGGTGCCCGGGTAGGGGAGGGTGTCGCCGGTCGCCCGGAGCAGAGTCAGCGCGGAGTCGATCGCCGCGGTGTCGGTCGCCACGCGGAGGACTCTAGCCCGACCCTCCACTGCGGCCGGTCACGGGATCGGCCACTCGTGGACCGGCCGGTTGCTGTGCATCAGCTCCACGTAGTGGCGGACCACCTCCCGCAGCGCCGCCGGGCGGTCCAGGTGGTCGGCCGACTCCAGCCGGTGCAGGGTCGCCACCTGCCAGCTCGCCCCGTTGCGCCCGGTGAGGCAGCGCTGCTCGATGATGCCGAGCAGCCGGTCCCGTTCGGCCGGGTCGACGCCCCACCGGTCCAGACCGTGGTGGGCCAGCGGCAGCAGCCGGCGCAGCACCAGCTCGGTCACCGGCAGGTAGCCCAGGCCGGGCCAGAAGACATGCGCGTCGATGCCGTGCCGGGCGCCGGTGACGAAGTTCTCCTCGGCGGCGCTGAACGACATCTGCGACCACAGTGGACGGTCGGCCTCGGCCAGGGCGCGGACCAGACCGAAGTAGAACGCCCCGTTGGCGATGGTGTCGAGCACGGTGGGCCCGGCCGGCAGGACGCGGTTCTCCACCCGCAGGTGCGGTCGACCCCGCAGCACGTCGTAGACCGGGCGGTTCCACCGGTAGACGGTGCCGTTGTGCAGCCGCAGCTCCGCCAGCTTCGGCACGTCCCCGCTGGCCAGGGCGGTCGCCGGGTCCTCCGGGTCACAGACCGGCAGCAGCGCGGGAAAGTACCGGACGTTCTCCTCGAACAGGTCGAACACGCTGGTGATCCAGCGTTCCCCGAACCACACCCGGGGGCGTACCCCCTGGGCCTTGATCTCCTCGGCCCGGGTGTCGGTGGCCTGCTGGAACAGCGGGATCCGGGTCTCCCGCCACAGCTCCCGGCCGAAGAACAGCGGGGAGTTCGCCCCGAGCGCCACCTGACACCCGGCGATCACCTGCGCGGCGTTCCAGTAGTCGGCGAACTGGGCCGGGCTGACCTGGAGGTGGAACTGGGTGCTGGTGCAGGCCGCCTCGGGGGTGATGGCGTCGGCGGTGACCGCGAGCCGTTCCACCCCGTTGATCGAGATCCGCAGGTCCTCACCCCGCGCCGCGAAGATCTGCTCGTTGAGCTGTTGGTACCGGGGGCTGGCCGAGAGCGTGCCGGCGGTCAGGTGCTCGGGGCGCAGGGTGGGCAGGATGCCGATCATCACCAACTGCGCGCCGACCCCGCGCGCGGCCCGGTCGGCGGCGTTGAGGCTGGCCCGGACGCTCTCCTCGAACGCGGTCAGGCCGGTCCCGGCGAGCCGGCGCGGGGCGACGTTGATCTCCAGGTTGAACTGGCCCAGCTCGGTCTGGAAGCTCGGGTCGGCGATGGCGGCCAGCACCTCGGCGTTGCGCATCGTCGGCAGCCGGCCGGCGTCGACGAGGTTCAGCTCCAGCTCCAGCCCGGTCATCGGGCGGTCGGTGTCGAACCGGGACTCCCGGAGCATCTCGGCGAAGACGTCGAGGCAGCGCCGCACCTTGTCGCGGTAGCGGGCCCGATCCTCCCGGCTGAAGGTGGTCAGCACCCCGACATGCTCGCTCATGGTCACCATCCTGTCACCATCCGTGTGGTCGGTTGTGCCGTCACGGCCCAATGCCGGACCCGACGTACCGTTCTCCTTACCCACGGTGCGGGTGATGTCGCTCCCGGAATCGCCGGTCGCCGTGTCGGGTCCCGGTCGGGGTGTCTACCATTGCCGGCGCGGAGGTGGGAGCGTGACGATGCGCGACGTGGTGACCAGGCTCTTCGTGGTGGCGGCGATCGCCGAGGCGGGATCCTGGCTGGCCCTGCTGGTGGGCATGGCGGTCAAGTACGGTCCGCCCGGCAACGAGATCGGGGTGCAGATCTTCGGGCCGATCCACGGCGCGCTCTTCGTCGTCTACGGAGTCCTCGTCCTGGCCGTGGCCCGGCTGCACCGGTGGAGCCTGCTCGCCACCGCGGTCGCGCTGGCCTGCGCGGTGCCGCCCTTCGCCACCATCGTCTTCGAGCGCTGGGCGGCCCGCCGGGGGATGCTCGGCAGCGCCGCCGACACCCCGCAGCGCACGCCCACCCCGGTCGGCTGACCCCGCGTCCCTCCCGTCGGGGACGGGAAGGCCGCTGACGCCGTGAGCCGGGTGGCGCCGCTGCGGACCGGGCGGCGCTCCCCGGGGCGGTCCGGGGTCGCGCGGCGCGTCGGTGATGGTCGATACTGCCGTGATGCGCCGAGTCCTGCCGATGGTGACCGTCGCCGTGCTGCTGCCGGCCCTGGCGGCCTGCGACGCCCCGCCGGCGACCACCCCGCCACCCGGCCCGCCGGCGACGGCCGGCACCCCGACGGCGCTGGCCGTGCCCCCGCTGCGGCTGCCCGAGGTGGGCCCCGGTGGGGCCTGCCCGACCAGCGCGCCGCAGCCCTGGCCCCGCGCCGACCAGGCGAGCCGGGTGCTCGGCCCCGGGCCGGTGCACCCGGTCGCCGACTACTTCGGCGACGGCACCGTGCTGCGGCTGCGCGACCACGACCGGCAGGCGGACGGTACGTACCGGACGAAGGTCCGGTGGGTCGCCAGCGGGTACACCGGGCCGGTGCTGGTCCGGGCGGCCCGCATCGACGGGCCCGGCAGCGCCGCCGCGGAGTTCTCGTACCTCGGCGATCCCCGCGACGGCGGGCATTACGCGGTGCTGACCCAGCCGGACAGCGACCTGCCCGGCACCACCATGGTCGGCGGTCCCGGCTGCTACGCGTACCAGGTCGACGGGACGACGTTCAGCGTGACCGTCGTGTTCCGGGCCGAGCCGGAGGCGCCCTGACCACCGGGCGCCGGCGCGGGGCGCTCAGGCCAGCAGGAGCAGCGCCACGACCACGAGGACGATCAGCGCCCCGAGGACGGCCTGCAGCAGCAGCGGCGGGCCGAGGTGGCTCCAGAGGGTGGCGTGACGCGGCCGGAGCAACTGGCCGGTGGTGAGGTTGACGATCTGCTCCACCCGGGGCGGCAGATCCGGGTCCTGCGGCTTGAGCGTGATCTGCACCCAGTCCGCCGGGTGCAGGGCGCTCTGGGCCAGGTGCCCGTGCAGCTCCACCTCGAAGAGCCGGTTGTCGCGGTCGCGCAGTCGCAGCGGTGTGACCAGGAACTCGGGGCCCTTGCGCAGCTCCTTCCAGCTCCGCCGGCCGCCGCCGCCCGTGGCGCTGGACAGCAGCGAGCGGATCGCCAGCAGCAGCAGGCCCATCACGCCGGCGGCGGTCACCACGGCGACCAGCACCGGCTGGCCGACCTTCAGCTCGCGGGTGTAGCCGTCCATCAGCCGGACCACCCGACCGGTGAAGATGCGCTGCGTGGGGCGGGCGATCCGCTTGTACTCGAGGTCGCTGTCCATGGTCACCACCGAGAGCCGTGCGCCACCGAGAGCTGTGCGCCACCGTGAGTCGTTCGCCACCGAGAGTCCGGTTTCCGGTACCGATCGTATCGGTTCGCGGGCCGGAAGGACATGAGTGAACGCGAGTCATGTTCGCGTGGCGGTCAGGTGACTCCGCCACCGGCGCGGGTAAGCGCAGGGCCGAGCTGGAAAGGGGTCGAGCATGCAGCTGTCCTTCCTGCGCCCGCTGTACGACCGTGCCGGGCCGTGGTGCTCGGTCTACCTGGACGCCTCCCGGGACACCCAGGACTCGCGTCCCGCGCTGGACCTGCGCTGGCGGGCCCTCAAGGGCGACCTGCTCGGGCAGGGGGCCGACGCCGCCACCGTCGACGCGATCGAGCGGGTGGTCCGTGGCCACACCCCGATGGCCGGCGACTACGGCATCGCCGTCTTCGCCACCGGGGGCCGGGTGGTGCTCTCCGAGTACCTCTCCGCGCCACCACTGCGGGACCTGGCCAGCGTCGCGCCGCTGCCGCACACCATGCCGCTGGTCGCCCAGCGTGGCGAACAGGTCGCCTGGGTACGGGTGCTGGCCGACCGCACCGGCGCGGACGCGATCGCGGTGGGGGCCGGGGAACTGCCCCGCCGGGCGACCGTCCGGGGCCGGCAGAGCTACCCGCTGCGCCGGGCCAACCCGGGCGGCTGGTCGCAGTCGCGCTACCAGCGCGCCGCCGACGAGGCCTGGCACCACAACGCCGGGGACACCGCGGCGGCCACCGCCGAACTGGCCGAGAAGGTCGACGCGGAGGTGGTGGTGCTCGCCGGCGACATCCGGGCCACCGGCGTGATCGCCGCCCAACTGCCCCGGCGCTGGCAGAACGTGCTGGTCCGCACCGACGCGGGCGCCCGCACCGGCGGCGCCGACCCGGCCGCGATGGACGACGTGACCGTGCAGGTCATCGCCGAGGCCGCGCAGGCCCGGGTGGACGCCACCCTGGACCGGTTCGGCATGCAGGAGGACGTCGGCGCGGGGCTAAACGCGGTGGTCGACGCGCTGCAACGCAACCAGGTCGACACGATGCTGATCGTCGACGACCCGTCCGCCACCGGGCAGCTCTGGATCGGGTCCGCGCCGACCGACATCGCCACCGACCCGGAGCGGCTCACCGGGGGCGGCGATCCGCAGCAGGTCCGGGCCGACGCCGCGCTGCTGCGCGCGCTGGCCGGCACCGACGCCGAGCTGACCGTGCTGGCGCCCGGCGAGGCGCCGGAGCTGGCCGACGGGGTCGGCGCGGTGCTGCGCTACGTCGACCAGGCCACGCCCGGCCGCACCGCCGGCTGATCCCCGCACGCGGGGGTGGCGGGCGCGGTGGCACGGTCATGTCCGTGATCAACGGATTATCCCTACCGGTGGCCTATGCCCTGTTTGAACCCCATCGCGGTGGGAAGCCCGGGCCCGTGGTGAGCGAACGAGGCAAGGTGGAGCCGGTACGCGAGGGACCGGCGGGGCTGGTCGCCGGGGGTACCGGCCTGACCGGTGACCGGGTGGCGGCCCCGGGCAGTACGGCCCGGGTGCTGGTCGCCGCGACGGCCCGCGCGCTGCGCGGCACCGACTGCGCGGACCTCGGCCAGCCGGCGACGCTCGCCCGGATCGCCGCCGCGCCGGAGGCGGTCCGCCGTACGGCGGTGGCCCGCGCCGCCGGCCGGGCGGCGCTCAGCCCGGCCCAGGTCGCCGAGGTCGACGCCGACCGGGTCGCCCGGTGGCTCGCCGAGCAGTACCCGCGCCGCCGCTACCCGGGGGTGCTGCTCGGCTCCCCGCACGGCGCGGCCGTCCACCTGGCGGTGGCGCTCGGCATGCCCTGGCTGCCCACCGGCTTCGAGGTGACCGTGCGGTGGCCGGAGGGGACCGTGGACCGACCCGGGGCCGCCCTCGACCACGGCACGTCGCTGGCCGCCCGGTTGCTCGCTGGCAACGCCGACGTGCACCTCCGTCAGGTGCACTGCCCGGCCAGCCGGGGCACCCTCGCCGGGGCGACCGTGGCGCTGTCGGTGCGGTGGCGGCACCTGCCCGGCGCGTACCGGCGGTTCCTGGCCGACCGGCTGGCGCCGCAGGCCCCGGTGCTGGTGCTGCGCGACGGCCGGACCTGGCCGGTGCTCGACGTCGGCCCCGGGCACAGCTTCCAGGTCGGCTGCCCGGCCAGCGGCCTGGACCCGGTCGACTTCCACCCGGACAGCCACGCGCTGCGCCAGGTGCTGCGCGCCGCCGGGGGAGACGACGCCCGCTGGGAGCCGCCCGAGGTCTCCTGCGCCCGGGGCGACGCCGAGCACGGCGTGGAGCCCGGTTTCGTCCACAGCGTCCGCGAATGGGCGGGACGGCGCGGACACCCGCTGCACAAGGTGCTGGTCCCGCAGCCGGAGGCGCTCAGCGCCACCGTCGCCGACCTGTACCGGTGGTGGCTGCGCACGGCGGGCAAGACCGGCGACCGGCTGGTGGTGGAGTGCGGGCGGCTGCTCGACCCGTGGCAGGTGCTCCGGGCCGGACTGGTGCCGTACTGGTGCGAGAACGCCACCCGGCGGGCGGTGGCCGGCGCCGAGTGGTGGCTGGCCGGCAGTGCCCCGTTCACCTCGGTGGACGTCCTGCCCGAGCCGCCCGGCGTCCGCTCACCGGCGCTGGCCGGCCTGCCGCAGTGGCTCGCCGTCGCCGCCTTCGGCCGGCGCCGCCGGGCGCTGGACCGCACCGCGACCCGGGGCTACCCGGTCACCGCGGTACCCACCCGCCGGGCCACCGAGGTGCTCCGCGCCCAGCCCTACGACCTGCCGGTCCCGCCGCCCCTGCCGGTCGGCGCGGCGCTGGCCGCGTTGCGCGAGGACGGCCCCCGCCAGGGGCTCGCGCTCTGCTGACCCGGCCCGGCCGAACAGCCCGGGACCAACCCCGCCGAAACATCCTCGCGATCCCGGGTCTCGTGATTGAGTACCTACGGAGCGGGAACACCGCAGGCCGCGACGGCCCGTCAGCACTGGCTGCCGTGCGTCGTCGCCGCCCGGCGTCAGCAGACGCCGCTGGTGCTCCGGCTGCGGAATCAGCCACGTGACCCACTTCCGGCCCGGTGCGTGGCCCGACCACGCGCACAACCGGTTCCGATCCGGGCGGGGACCTTCCTGAGGGAGGCGCGGATGTTCGGACAGACCAGCACGACCACACCACCGCCGACGAACGAGCGTGGCCTGGAGGACCTGGACGCCGCGGCGCTGGCGTACGCGGCCCGGATCGAGGGGCTGCCCCCGCACCGGCGGCAGGAGGCCCGCGACGACCTGGTCCGCTTCGCGCTGCCCTTCGCCGGTCGGCTCGCCCGCCGGTACCGGGGGCGGGGCGAGCCGCTGGAGGACCTGGAGCAGGTGGCCCGGCTGGGGCTGGTCAACGCCGTCGACCGGTACGACCCGGAGCGGGGGTCGTTCACCGCGTACGCGGCCATCACCATCGTCGGCGAGATCAAGCGGCACTTCCGGGACCGCACCTGGGGGGTGCACGTGCCCCGCCGGCTGCGGGACCTGATCCTGGAGGTCGGGCAGGCCACCGCCGCGCTCACCAGCGAGCTGTCCCGGGCCCCCAGCGTGGCCGAACTGGCCGAACGGCTGGACACCCCGGAGGAGGAGATCCTGGCCGCCCTGGAGTCCGCCGCCGGGTACAGTCCGGCCTCGCTCAACGCCCCGGTCGGCGGGGAGAGTTCGGCCGAGTTCGGCGACCTGGTCGGCGAGTCGGACAACGCCCTCGAGTCGGTCGACGACCGGGTCACCGTCTCGGGGCTGCTGCACCGGCTGCCCTGGCGGGAGCGGCGGATCCTGGCCATGCGCTTCTACGGCAACCAGACCCAGGCCGAGATCGCCGCCCGGTTCGGCATCTCCCAGATGCACGTGTCCCGGCTGCTGTCGCGCGCGTTGACCTGGCTGCGCCAGGCGATGCTCGCCGACACCCCGCCACCCTGGCAGAACGGCGCCGCCGAGACCGAGCCGACCGGCCGCACCCCCACCCCGGTCCGCGACCGCTGAGGTGTAAGGAAGGGCCCCCTGTTAACGCATCCGGTAGAGAGGGGTCCCCCTCTCACCACCGGGGTGTTAACAGGGGGCCCCTCCTTACGGCGGGGGCGCTCAGTGCTCGGGGGTGTCGCCACGGCTGTGCGGGTGACGCCAGCGCTCGTCGGGCTGCGGCTCGCGCTCCGCGCCCAGCGACCCCACCTCCGGCTCGTCGGTCTGCTCGAAGCTGGGCCGGCGGACCTCCTCCGGTTCCGGTACCTCCACCGGCCGGGCGCCGGACTGGGGCGCCGGTTGGTACGCCACCGCCTCCCGGGCGCCGTGCGCCCCCTCGGCGGCCGGGGACTCCGGCACGTGCGGTTCCCGGTGGAACTCCTCGTGGAACTCCTGGGGCGGGCGGGTGGTGCGTTGCGGCAGGTCCCGGCCCAGGTCGGCGACGAGCGGGCCGTACTTGGCGTCGAAGGCGGGCCGCTCGGAGCGGATCCGGGGCATCCGGTCGAAGTTGCGCAGCGGCGGCGGGCAGGTGGTGGCCCACTCCAGCGAGTTGCCGAAGCCCCACGGGTCGTCCACCGACACCATCGCCCCGTACCGCCAGGACCGCCACACGTTGTACATGAAGAACAGGGTGGAGAGGCCGAGCACGAAGGACCCGACCGTGGAGATCATGTTGAGCGTCGTCCAGCCGTCGCTCTCCAGGTAGTCGGCAAACCGGCGGGGCATCCCCTCCGCCCCCAGCCAGTGCTGCACCAGGAAGGTGGCGTGGAAGCCGACGAACATGGTCCAGAAGTGCGCCTTGCCCAGCCGCTCGTCGAGCAGCCGCCCGGTCATCTTCGGGAACCAGAAGTACACCCCGCCGAACGCGGCGAAGACGATGGTGCCGAAGAGCACGTAGTGGAAGTGGGCCACCACGAAGTACGAGTCGGTCACCTGGAAGTCCACCGGCGGGCTGGCCAGCAGCACCCCGGTCAGGCCGCCGAGCAGGAAGGTGACCAGGAAGCCGATGGCGAACAGCATCGGGGTCTCGAAGGTGATCTGCCCCTTCCACAGGGTGCCGATCCAGTTGAAGAACTTCACCCCGGTGGGCACCGCGATCAGGTAGCTGAGGAAGCTGAAGAACGGCAGCAGCACCTGGCCGGTGCCGAACATGTGGTGCGCCCACACGCTCATCGACAGGACGGTGATCGCGATGGTGGCGAGCACCAGGCCGGTGTACCCGAAGATCGGCTTGCGCGCGAAGACCGGGATGATCTCGGTGATGATGCCGAAGAACGGCAGCGCGACGATGTACACCTCGGGGTGGCCGAAGAACCAGAACAGGTGCTGCCAGAGCAACGGCCCGCCGGTCGCCGCGTCGTACACCTGGGCGTGCAGGATCCGGTCGGCGAGCAGCGCCATCAGCGCGGCGGCCAGCAGCGGGAAGACCAGGATCACCAGGACGCTGGTCAGCAGCAGGTTCCAGGTGAAGATCGGCATCCGGAACATGGTCATGCCCGGCGCGCGCAGGGTGAGCGTCGTGGTGATCAGGTTGACCGCGCCGAGGATGGTGCCCAAGCCGGAGATGACCAGGCCGACGACCCACATGTTGCCGCCGACGCCGGGGCTGTGCTGGGCCAGGCTCAGCGGTGTGTACGCGAACCAGCCGAAGTCGGCCGCCCCGCCGGGGGTGAAGAAGCTGGCGGTGACGATGGTCCCGCCGAACAGGTACAACCAGTACGCGAACGCGTTCAGCCGGGGGAACGCCACGTCGGGCGCGCCGATCTGCAACGGGACGATGTAGTTGCCGAAGGCGAACACCAGCGGGGTGGCGAAGAGCAGCAGCATGATCGTGCCGTGCATGGTGAACGCCTGGTTGTACTGCTCGGGGGAGAGGAACTGCATGCCGGAGCGGCCCAGCTCGGCCCGGACCAGCAGCGCCAGCACGCCGCCGATGAGGAAGAAGACGAAGGAGGTGGCCAGGTAGAGCAGGCCGATCTGCTTCGCGTCGGTGGTCCTGAGCAGTTTGGCCAGGTAATTGCCCGGTAGCGCTTGGCGGACCGGGCCGGGGAAGCCACCGAACCGGGCCGGCGCCAGGATCGCTGGGCCCCGGTCCTGTCCGGGTTCCGTGGTTACCCGCTTGGGCATGGCTCTCACCCCGTCGTAGAGACAGAACGGACGGGCGTGCCTACCCGTCCCTCTGCCCATGAAACCAGGCGAGAGGCGAAAATTGGCGTATATCGTCAGCCAGCGGGCAGTATCGCCCAGACCACCTTGCCGTCCGGTACCGGCGAACTGCCCCACCGCTGGGCCAGCTCGCGGACCAGCAGCAACCCCCGGCCGCCCTCGGCCCGCAGGTCGGGCCTGCCGGGCCGGGCCGCCAGCCGGCTGCCGTCGGAGACCGCGACGTGCAGGTACGGCCGTCGCAGGGTCAGCGTGACCTGCATCGACGTGCCGGCGTGCCGCACCACGTTGCCCACCAGCTCGCTGAGCACCACCGAGGCCGGGCCGACCAGCTCCGGCAGGTTCCACCGGCCGCAGGCCTCGCCGACCAGCTCCCGGGCCCGCCGGCAGGCGCCGGTGACCGGCTCCAGCCGGGCCCGCAGCCGCGGCGACGCCTCGGCGCCGGCCATCCGGGTCGCCGCCGCGAAGTCCGGACGGACCGGCACCACCCGGCAGGTGGTCGACTCGGCCAGCCAGGTCGCCGCCACCGGGGGCGGGGAGCAGAGCACCATCGGCACGGCCGGCCAGTCGGCGGCCTGCCGGCAGATCGCCGCGAAGACCGACAGCGCCAGCCGGTCGGCGACCCGGACCTGGGCCAGGTCGACGACGAGGGCGTCCGGCTGCGCGGTGAGGCAGCGCGCCAGCACGGTGTGCACCGACCGCATGGTGCCCACGTCGAGGTCGCCGCGGAGCCGGACCACGGTCACCGGTGACTCGTCGTGGACCGTGCAGGTGATCCGGCTCGACATCGTGCCCTCGCTATCGCCCTCGGTGGCCTGCGAACTACCCGACCGCCCTCGTCGGTGGCCTGCGAACTACCCGACGTCCGGTGGGGTGAAACCGGACGTCGGGAGGGCGACACACCGCCGCGGTGGGACCGGACACGGTCACCCGGCGTCACCGTTGGCGACGGGTGCGGGCCAGGTGCCGGGGCGTGGCGCGGGAGGCGAGCAGCCCGAGCAGGACCATGCCCACGCCCAGCCCCAGGTGCAGCCAGTTGTCGGCGTCGTTGACCGGCAGGACGTTCGCCGTGCTGGCGTGGTCGACCGCCAGGCCGTACACCCAGAGCACCAGGTAGATCGCGCCGCCGCCGACCAGGTACCCCCGGGCGCCGGCGACGGTCCGGGCCAGCGCCAGTCCGGCCAGCCCGAACAGCAGGTGCACGACGTTGTGCAGCACGGAGACCTGGAAGACACCGAGCAGCCGGGCGCCGGAGCCGTGGCCGGCGAAGCGCAGGTCACCGAAGTCGCTGGTCACGCCGGGCACGAAACCGAGCACCCCGACGAGCAGGAAGACCACCGCGACCACCCGGGCCGCCCGCCGTACCGGGGGCTGGCCGTCGGCCGGGTTGCGGCGGGCCCGCGCGTGCGCCGTCGACCCCGTCATCGCCCCGCCCTCCTCGCCGCCGGCTGGCTCGTCGGGCGCCGCGTTCCCCGCCTCCGCGCCGAGTAACCTCACCGACCGCCCCGGACCGCCCGCAGCACCGAGGCGCGTGCGCCGGCGGCCTCGGACCGGAGGGTGGACCCGTCGGGTACGACGGTCAGGCCGGCTGGAGGTCGCCGACCGGGGCGGCGGGGGTACGGACCCGCTCGTACAGCTCGACGTACCGCCGGGCCATCACCGCCGGGGTGAACCGCACGGCCGCCTCCCGGCGGCACTCCCGGGGGTCCAGCACGCTGGCGGCCAGCAGCAGGTCACCCAGTTCCTCCTCATCGGCGGCCAGCAGCCCGGTCCGGCCGTGCTCGACCAGCTCCGGCAGGCAGCCCCGCCCGGTCGCCACCACCGGCGTACCCAGGGCCAGCGACTCCACCACGGCGGTGCCGCCGGGCTCCTCCCAGCGCAACGGGAACAGCGCGGCCCGCGCCCCGGCCAGCAGGTCGTCGCGCTCCTGCCCGGCGACCGTGCCGACCCAGCGGACCAGGGGCCCGTCGAGGTGCGGGGCGACCTTCTCGTGGAAGAACCGGACGTCCGGGTTCTGCAGCGCCTCGGCCCCGGCGGCGGCCAGGTCCGCCGGCCGGTGGTACGGCCCGACCGGGCCGGCCAGCACCAGCGGCACGCCCAGCCGGCGGGCCAGCCGGGCCCCCACGTCCTGCCCCTTGCCCGGGTTGATCCGGCCCAGCACGACCGCGTAGTCGCCCTTGGGCGCCGGCGGCCGGCGGTCGGCGTCGACGGCCAGCGGCGTGGCCAGGTGCACGTGCCCGACGGCGTGCTCCCGCAGCGCCCGGGGCGCCCGGTCCAGTTGCGCGGCGGACACCCCGTTGACCCGGACCCGGTGGCCGCCGTCGAGGTGGCCGTAGAGGGCGGGGTGCTTGGCCAGGTCCCAGTGCAGGGTGTGCAGCGCGGGCGGCGCGTCCGGGCCCATCGCGGCGAGGGTGGCCAGCCCGACCGCCTCCACGTGGTCGTGCACCAGGTCGATGTCGTCGCGGTGGTGCAGCGCCCGGACCACCCCGGCCAGGTGCGCCTGGGCGATCCCGCACACCTGGTTGTACGGCCGTTGCAGGGCCGGGAACTGCCCGTCGCCGAAGACCGAGATCCGCTCGTCCACCGGCAGGGTGCTGGTCTCCACCGAGGCGAGCACCACCCGTACGCCGAGCCGGCGCAGCTCCGGCACCAGCGTGGCGACCACGTTCTCGATGCCGCCGTAGCCGGGGGGCGGCACGGGCAGCCACGGGCCGGCGTTCATCAGGACGGTCAGGCCCACGGCGCCGGGCCTTCCCGGTCGACCGGGTCGCTGCCCGTCATGCCGCCACCCGCCGCCGGGGCAGCCGGTGCCGCAGCTCCGCCAGGGGCGGGCGCTCCTCGACGGCGACGTCGCTGACCACGATCTCGCGGTCCAGGTTGGGCAGCGCGTCCGAGCCGCCCCGGCGGAACTGGGTCAGCAGCGGCGTCGGCACGGTCCCGGGCAGGGCCCAGCCGCGCCGCTGCAACCGGGACCAGGCGGTGAGCATGATCTGCGCGGACATCCGGCCCAGCGCGGCGGTGTCCTGGTGGCGGTGCTTGCGTTCGCCGAGGTCCACCTGGGCCAGCGCGTCCAGGCCGACCAGCTCCAGCAGGTCGATCAGCATCGCCGTCTCCACCCCGTACCCGGAGACGAACGGCACCTTCGCCAGCACCTCCCGGCGGCCGGCGTACTCCCCGGCGAGGGGCTGCACGAAACCGGCCAGCTCCGGCCAGAAGAGGTTGAGCAGGGGGCGGGCCATCAGCTCCGTCACCCGCCCGCCCCCGTCGGGCTCGACCCCGGTCGTGCCCACCAGCGGCCGGTGGTAGAAGCCCTTGACGAAGTCCACCGACGGGTCGGTCAGCAGCGGGCCGAGCAGCCCCGTCACGAAGTGCGGCCGGAACTCCCGCAGGTCGGCGTCGACGAACGCGACGACGTCACCCTCGGCGGCGGCCAGCCCCGCCCACAGCGCGTCGCCCTTGCCGGTCAGCCGGGGCAGTCCCCGGGTCATCTCGTCCTGGCTGACCACCTCGGCCCCGGCGGCGCGGGCCACCCGGGCGGTCCGGTCGGTGGAGCGGGAGTCCACCACGATCAGCTCGTCGACCAGCGGCACCCGGTCGACCAGGTGTTCCCGGATCGTCGACACGATCGCGCCGACGGTGGCCTCCTCGTTGCGGGCCGGCAGCACCACGCTGACCCGGCTCTCCCCCTTGGCCCGCAGCAGCCGGCGCGGCGTCCACCGCGTCGCCGCCGTGGTCCGATAGGTGGCCCACGCCTCCACCACCGGGGAGACGTTCGACACTGTGTCCCGCACTGGCACACCCCCAGATTTGCTCGGAACGAGCGGAGCCAGTGTTCCCAGCCCGCCCCCCTCGTTAACCGGATACCCGACGCCAACTTGATCACGGCGGGGGCACCCCCGCATTCCCGGGTGGTGAACGTTTGGTTGCGCGCCTGCCGGGCAGTGCTGTGCCGCAGGGGCCGGGCCGGGACGAGGGGGCGGAATCGATGCGGACGTGCCGGGTGGGACTGGTGGGGGCCGGCGGGGTGGCCGCCCGGCACGCCCGCGTGCTGACCGGGTTCGACGACGTCGAGCTGCTCGGGGTGACCGACGTGACCGCGTCGGCGGCGGCCGACCTCGCCGCCGCGTACGGCGGTCGGACCTTCGCCGACGTGGCGGACCTGCTCGCCGCCGGCCCGGACGCGGTGTACGTCTGCGTGCCGCCGTTCGCGCACGGGCCGGTGGTGGAGGCGGTGGTCGACGCCGGGGTGCCGATGTTCGTGGAGAAGCCCGTCGCGGTGGACCTGGACACCGCCGAGCGGATCGCCGACCTGGTCCGGCGGCGGGGCCTGCTCACCGCCGTCGGGCACCACTGGCGGTACCTGCACGTCGTGCAACGGGCCCGGGACCTGCTCGCCGGCCGTCCGGTCCGCATGGTCAACGGCGCCTGGCTGGACCGGGTCCCGCCGGTGCCCTGGTGGCCCCGGCGGGACCGCTCCGGTGGCCCCGTGGTCGAACAGGCCGCCCACGTGCTCGACCTGGTCCGGGTGCTGGCCGGGGAGGTGGCCGAGGTGACCGCGTACGGCGACGGCGCGCCGCCCGCGGCGGTCGACGGGGCCGACATCGACGCGGTCACCGCCGCCACCCTGCGCTTCACCAGCGGGGCGGTCGGCACCCTCGCCGCCGCGTGCGTGCTGACCTGGAAGCACCGTGCCGGGCTGGAGATCCTCGCCGACGGGCTGGCGCTGTCGCTGGCCGAGGACGGCCTGCTGGTCCGGGACGCCACCGGCGAGCGGTACCTGCCCGCCGAACCGGACGGCGCCCGGGTCGCCGTCGACCGGGCCTTCGTCGACGCGGTCCGTGGCGTCGGCGACGACGTCCGGGTGCCGTACGCCGAGGCGCTGCGTACCCAGCGGCTCGCCCTGGCCGTGGCCGAGTCGGCCCGGACCGGGCGGGGCGTGTCCCTGCCGACCGGTCCGGCGGCGCTGGCCGGGGCGGGACCGGTCGGCGATGCGTGACCGGGTGGTGGTGGTCGCCGGGCCGGGCCGGGTGGAACTGGTCGAGCAGGACGCCGTCGCGCCCCGCCCCGGGACCTTCCGGGTGGAGACGCTGTACAGCGGGGTCTCCACCGGCACCGAGCTGAGCTACGTCAAGGGCACCAACCCGTACCTGACCGGCACCTGGGACGCCGACCTGGGGTTGTTCCGGCCGGGCCGGGCGGACCCCGCGTACCCGGTCACCCGGCTGGGGTACATGCAGGTCGGTCGGGTCGTGGCGAGCGCCACCCCGGCCGTGGCGGTGGGCACGGTCGGCGCCCTGACCTGCGGCCACCGCACCGGCTACCTGGCCGACGCCGTCGCCGACCGGTTCGTCCCGCTCCCCGCCGACCTCGACCCGTTGCTCGGCGTCTACGTGGCGCACCTGGGCCCGATCTGCGCCAACGGGCTGCTGCACGCCGCCGCCGACCTGTACGGCGTCGGGGTGCGCACGCTCGGCGACGGGGTCCGCGGCCGGCGGGTCGCGGTGGTCGGCGCCGGGGTGGTCGCGCTGCTCACCGCCCTGTTCGCCCGCCACCACGGGGCCACCTCGGTGGTGGTGGTCGACCCGACCCCCGGGCGGCGCGCGGTGGCCGAGGCGCTCGGCCTGCAGACCCTCGACCCGGACGCGGCCGACCCCGCCGTGGTGCTCAAGAGCCGCTGGGCGCACCACCCCGGCGACCGGGGCGCGGACGTGGTCTTCCAGTGCCGGGGCCAGGACTGGGCGCTGCAGCTCGCGCTGCGCCTGCTGCGCCCCCAGGGCACCGTGGTCGACCTGGCCTTCTACCAGGGCGGCGCGGAGCGGGTCCGGCTCGGCGAGGAGTTCCACCACAACGGGCTGTCGCTGCGCTGCGCCCAGATCGGCCGGGTGCCGCGCGGGCTGGCCCCGACCTGGGACCGGGACCGGCTCAGCGCCGAGACCGTCGACCTGCTCCGCGCCCACGGGGACCTGATCCGCGCGCACCTGGTGTCGGCGGTGGTCCCGTTCGCCCAGGCGCCGGCCCTGCTGACCGATCTGGCGCAGCGCCGCCGCCAGGAACTCCAGGTCATCCTCACCCCCTGAGCTGCGGGGAAGGAAGGGCCCCTTGTTAACGCATACGGTTAACAAGGGGCCCTTCCTTCCAATCGTGTCCGGTCGGGGACGTGACAACCGGCGTGGGTCGCGTACCGTTGCGGCTCATGGGTGTGTCGCAACGGTTGAAGTCCAGGTTCCGCCGGTTCCTCCAGCGCCCGGGGACCACGGTCGACCTGGCCCCGCTGGAGAAGCTGCTGCCGGCGATCGAGGCGCGCGAGGACGACCTCGCCGCGCTCGACGACGCCGGGTTGACCGAGGCCGCCGGCCGGGCCGAGCGGTACCCGGAGATCTGCGCGATCGGCCGGGAGGCCGCCCGCCGGGGTCTGGACCAGCGGCCGTACGACGTGCAGCTGCTCGGCGCGATGGCGCTGCTCTCCGGCAAGGTCGCCGAAATGGCCACCGGTGAGGGCAAGACGCTCACCGCCGCGATCGCCGCGTACGGGCACGTGCGGCTCGGCAACGGGCCGGTGCACGTGCTCACCGTCAACGACTACCTGGCCCGCCGGGACGCCGAGTGGATGGAGCCGGTCTACACCCTGCTCGGGCTCACCGTGGGCTGGGTCAACGAGGCGTCCACCCCGCAGGAGCGGCGGGAGGCGTACGCCCGGGACGTCACCTACGTCGCGGTCAGCGAGGCCGGCTTCGACTTCCTCCGCGACCAGCTCGTCACCGACCTGGCCGACCGGGTCCAGCCGCCGCTGTCCACCGCCATCGTCGACGAGGCCGACTCCATCCTCATCGACGAGGCCCGGGTGCCGATGGTCCTCGCCGGCGCGGTCGCCGGGGAGCAGGACCCGGTGCACGCCGCCGCCGCGCTGGTGCGCGGGCTGCGTAAGGGCCCGCACTACACCGTCGCCGAGGACGGCCGCAGCGCCGCGCTCACCAGCGCCGGCCTGGCCGCCGTCGAGGCCAAGCTGGGCGACATCGACCTGTACGCCGAGGAGCACGTCGCGCAGCTCTCCGCGGTGAACGTGGCGCTGCACGCGCACGCCCTGCTGCACCGCGACGTCGACTACATCGTGCGGGACGGCTCGGTCGAGCTGATCGACGAGATGCGCGGCCGGGTCGCCCAGCGCCGCCGCTGGCCGGACGGCCTCCAGGCGGCCGTGGAGGCCAAGGAGGGGCTCGACGCCACCGCCGAGGGGGAGGTGCTCGGCACCGTCGCGGTGCAGGCGTACATCGGGCTCTATCCGCGCAAGTGCGGGATGACCGCGACCGCGGTGCTCGTCGGTGACCAGCTCCGGGAGTTCTTCTCCCTGGAGGTGGCGGTGATCCCGCCGAACACCCCGTGCATCCGGGAGGACGAGCCGGACCGCATCTACGCCACCCGGGCCGAGAAGGAGGAGGCGCTGGTCGACGAGATCCGGCGCTGCCACGAGGCGGGTCGCCCGGTGCTCGTCGGCACCCTCGACGTCAAGGAGTCGGAGGGGCTGGCCGCCGCGCTGGAGGCCGCCGGGGTGCCCAGCGTGGTGCTCAACGCCAAGAACGACGACGAGGAGGCGGCGATCATCGCCGAGGCCGGCGCGTACGGCGCGGTCACCGTCTCCACCCAGATGGCCGGCCGGGGCGTGGACATCCGCCTCGGCGGCAGCGACCAGGCCGACCGCGAGCGGGTGGCCGACCTCGGCGGCCTGTACGTCATCGGCAGCGGCCGGCACGACAGCCGCCGGGTCGACGACCAGCTCCGGGGCCGGGCCGGCCGGCAGGGCGACCCGGGCGGGTCGGTCTTCTTCGTCAGCCTGGAGGACGACCTGGTCGTCCGGCACGCCGGCGACACCGTGCCGGCCTCGCCCCGGATGAACGCCGACGGCCTGGTCACCGACAGCCAGGTGGACTACGCGGTGGAGCACGCCCAGCGGGTCGCCGAGGGCGTCAACCACGAGATCCACCGCAACACCTGGCGGTACAGCGTGGTGATCGAGCAGCAGCGCAAGGCGCTGGCCGAGCGCCGCGAGCGGCTGCTGACCAGCGACGTGGCCGCGCTGATGCTGCTGGACCGTCAGCCGGAGAAGGCCGGCGAGATGGACGAGGACCTGCTCGCCCGGGTGGCCCGGTCGATCGCCCTGTTCCACCTCGACCGGCTCTGGGCGGAGCACCTGGCCGAGCTGTCCGAGGTCCGCGAGGGCGTGCACCTGCGCGCGCTGGGCCGCCTGGACCCGCTCGACGAGTTCCACCGGGCGGCGGTGCCCGCCTTCAACAACCTGGTCCCGGAGATCGAACGCCGGACCATCGAGACCTTCACCGAGACCGAGTTCGACGAGGACTGGGAGCCGGACGCCGCCAAGCTGGTGCGGCCGAGCGCCACCTGGACGTACCTGGTGCACGACAACCCGTTCGGCTCCGAGCTCGACCGGCTCATCGCCTCGGTCGGCCGGCGGCTCAGCGCCGCCCGCTGATCCGCTCGCAGGGGCCCGACCTAGCGTATTTCCGCCAGGTCAGGGCCCCTTTTGCGACTGTTTCGACCGATGTCTGCGAGGGTAGTAGGCCGGGTCCGAGCAGTCGGGAAGAGAGCGGGACATGACACAGGTCTGGGCAACGTACGCCGGTACCGCGCGGAGCGCGGTGACGTGGGGGGCCGCGGCGCGGTGAACCTGGACATCCGAGAGCCGCTCGAGGAGAACCTCGGCGTGTTGGAGACGGCCGCGCTGCTGCGCGAGCTGACCGCCGGCCTGATCGCCGTGACCGACTTCGACGAGGCGTTGACCCGACTGGTCCGCGTCGCCCGGGACGCGGTACCGGGGGTCACCTGGTGCGGCTTCACCACGCTGCGGGCCGGGGAGCCGGCCGGGGTGGCCGGGTCCGAGCCGCGGTTGGCCGAACTCGACGACCTGCGACACGGGCCGGACACGCCGGCGATGAGCGCGATCCGCCGCCGGGAGATGGTGCTCTGCGCCGACCTCTCCGCCGAGGACCGCTGGCCGGCCTGGACCCGGCGGGCCCGCGCGCTGGGCGTGCACGGGGTCGTCGCCGCCCCGGTGGACGTCGACGACCACGTGATCGGCGCGGTCAACCTGTACGCCGACCGGCCGCACGTGCTGACCGCGCGCCGGCAGCTCACCGCGATGCTCCTCGCCGAGCACGCCGGTCTGCTCCTGGCGGCGGTCCGGGACCGGGCCCGGCAGAGCGCCCGGACCGGGGAGAGCGACGCGGCCCTGCTCACCGAGGGGGTGGTGGGGCAGGCGATCGGGGTGATCATGACCCAGCGTGGCTGCCCCGCGCCCGAGGCCCTCGAGGTGCTGCGCAGCGCCGCCTCCTCGCTGGACATCCCGCTGCGCGAGGTCGCCGAGCGGCTGGTCGCCACGGTCTCCCGACCCCGGGAGAGCTGACCGGTCCCGTCCGCGCTGCCGACCGTCGTCACCGGCCGTCCGCGCCGCCGACCGTCGTCACCGGCCGTCCGCGCCGCCGGCCCGTCGTGACCCGCCGGCCGGTCCGGTCGGCCTGGTCAAGGTGGTCCGGCACGGTTTTCGCCATCCGGTGCCCGGGTAGCACCAGGGGTCGTGGGCTGAGACGATACCTGGGGAGGTACACGATGGAGAGCCGGCTGCGGGTGCACGGCCATCCGATCCAACCGATGCTGGTGACGTTCCCGTTCGGGCTCTTCGTCAGTGCGACCGTCTTCGACCTGGCCGACCTCGCCGGCGGCCCGGTCTTCCTCGGCGAGGTGGGCTACTGGACCGCCGTCGCCGCGCTGGTCGCCGCCGCGTTGGCCGCGGTCGCCGGCATGGTCGACCTGTGGGACGTGCCCGGCGGGCACACCCGGCGCACCGCGGTCACCTTCAACCTGGTCAACGCCGCGATGGCCGGGCTCTTCCTGCTGGCCTGTCTGATCCGGGCGGAGGCGCCGAACCGGGGGGCCTCCGGGACGCTGCTCGCCGTCGAACTGGTCGCCCTCGCCGTCGGCGCGGTGGGTGTCGGGCTGGGCTCGCGGCTGGTCCGGCAGTTCGAGTCCGGACGGGCCGAGGCGGGCACGTTCGAGGCGATCGGCGGGGTCGACGCCACCGTGGAGCTGAGCACCCGCCGCCTCTGACCGCACCCGTCGCCTCCGACCGCACCCCCCGCCTCTGACCGCGCCATCCGCCTCCGACCGCACCCGCCGCCTCCGACCGCACCATCCGCCGGGAACCACCGGTCCCGCGCGCACCGTCGGCGCGGCGCGGGTCAGTGGGCCGCGGCCCGGTGCTCGGCGAGGACGTCGGCGCCGAAGTCGCTGGCCGGGCGGCGCAGCACGGTGTGCGCGTGGTTGCCGTCGGGACTGGTGTTGTCGTACTCGATCAGCAGGTCGTCGCCCTGCACCCGGTAGTAGTGCCGCTGCCCGGGCGCCTCCGACCCGGCCCAGGCGAAGTGCAGCTCGCCGCCGTCGATCCGGGCGGCCTCCCGTTGGGCCAGCTCCACGGGCAGCCGGTCCAGGTAGAGCGCGACCAGGTGGGTGAGCAGGGCCCGCCCGCCCGGCGTGAGGCGGGTCGCCGGCACCCCGAGCGGCTCGATCGGGCCGGGCGCCGTCGGCCGGGTGGCGCTGAGGATGTCCGCCGGGGCCTCGTCGGCGACGATCGCCGCGGCCCGCCCGGCCGGGCCCATCGTCTCCAGCAGGTCGCGGGCCAGGTCCTCCTCGGGGCCCAGGGGGCGCAGCACCGTCCGGCCGCCGTGCCGGACCGTGGCCGGGTTCGCGCCGAGGAAGATCGGGGCGGGGGAGACCTGGTCGTCCACCACGGTCATGCTCACCGACAGGTGGTGCCCCTCGAACCGCCAGGCCCAGCGGTCGTCGCGCGCCGGGTCGCCGAAGACGGCCACCCAGTAGTCGCCGCTGTGCCGGCCGCGTCGCCAGCCCTCCGCCCGGTCCAGCACCTCCTCCAGCGCGACGACCGCCATCGCCTGGGCGTACGCGGCCGGGCTCAGCGCGGTGGCCAGCAACCGGTGCGCGGCCTTGCGCCCGGCCGGGTCCAGGTCGGCCAGGCAGACCCCGGGCCGGGGCCGGGGGCGGTACTCCAGCCACCGTCGGGCGGCGTCGTCGGTGAAGGCGTACCGGGCGCGCTCGCCGGCGGGGCCGTCCAACGCCGCCAGCAGCGCCGTGCCGGCGGCGCGCATCTGCTCCGGTACGGGATCCTCCACGCACTCTGTATACCGGAGACCGGCCCCGTCCACCGGCGACCGCCGCGCGGACCGGCCAGGGCACGGGAGCGAGGACCCGGTGCGGCGCGGTGCGCCGGACCGGCCGGGGCGCGGCGGTCAGCCGGCGCGGAGCAGGGCGAGCATCTCCGGCAGGTCGAAGAAGCGGGCGGTGTCGACGGCGGAGGGGGCGCCGTGGTCCGGGTCCGCGCCGGCGGCCAGCAGGGCCCGTACCGCCTCGGCGTCGCGCCGGAAGACCGCGGCGGCCAGCGCGCTCTGCCCCCGGTCGTTGACCCGGTGGGGGTCGGCGCCGCGCGCCAGCAGCGCCGCGACGGTGTCCGGACGGGCGTGGTACGCCGCCAGGATCAGCAGCGTGTCGCCCTTGTCGTTGGTCAGGTCGACGGGCAGGCCGGCATCGATCTGCCCGGCCAGTTCCCCGGTGTCGCCGGCGCGGGCCAGGTCGAACATCCGGTGGGCGAAGGCCAGCGCCTCGGCGTCGAGTTCGTCGCTCACCGACCCAGGCTAGTCCCCTGGTACGGTCCCAGCCCGGGAGCCGGGAGGATCATGGACGAGACGGTGTACGTCGGCAACGCCGGGGTGGACGGCGCGACGAACGGCGGCTGGTTGCTCGGCCACTTCATGCCCACCGGTGAGGTGCGACACAGCGCCGACGTCGAGGTGAAGTGGGGCGTGCACCGGGCCGGCGAGTCCCGGGAGCGCTGGGCGACGGGGGAGCGGCGCACCACGCTGCTGGTGCTGGTCAGTGGACGGTTCCGGGTGGAGTTGCCGGACCGCACCGTGCTGCTCGCCGCCGCCGGCGACTACGTCGTCTGGGGCCGTGGGGTGGACCACACCTGGTACGCGGAGCGGGAGTCGTTGCTGGTCACCGTGCGCTGGCCGTCGGTGCCCGGGTACCGGGTGGGGCCGCCGGTCGTCCGGGCCTGACCAGGGCCTCGGCGCCCGCAGCCCGCCCCGGGCCCGACCCGCCGCGCCCGGCTCCGGTCACGGGGCCGTCGCCGCGCCGGCCGTCGTGTCGGCTGGACAGTCGTCCCGGCATGTGGTATTCCCTACTAAGTCTATAGGTTTTGCCCACTAAGCTGGTGCGGCAAGCACAGCTCCGCTCCGCGAGGACCGACATGATCAGCATCCGCCAGCGTGACCCCGACCTGCTCGCCATCGCCCGCCGGTACGCCGCCGTGCCGCACACCTGGCCGACACCCGTGTGCTACGACCCGGTGCAGCGGTGGTACTCCCGGCTGGCGGTCGCCGACGACCACGAGGTGTGGGCGTTGAGCTGGCTGCCCGGGCAGGGCACCGACCTGCACGACCACGGCGGATCGTCGGGCGCCTTCCTCGTGGTCTCCGGGGTGCTCACCGAGGAGACGGTCAGCGGCGGGGTGCTGCGTCCACACCGGCTCGCCGCCGGCACGGGCCGGCGCTTCGGCCGCCGCCACGTCCACCTGGTGACCAACCGGGGGGACCAGCCGGCGGTGAGCGTGCACGTCTACCGCCCCGCGCTGCGCCGGATGACCCGCTACCACCTCGCCGACGGCCGGCTGCGGGTCGCGGAGGTGGCCGAGGCGGGCGTGGCGTGGTGAGCCGACCACCCGCACCCGCCGGAGCACCCCACCCGCCGTCAGGAAAGGATCCGATGATGACGCACACCGACACCCTTGCGGCCTCCTGTCCACCGCCACCAGGTTCCCGGGGGATCGACCAGATCCTCGCCGCCGCCCGCACCCGGCTGCGCCGGCTCGATCCCGAGCAGGCCCATCTGGCGTACCGGGGCGGGGCGGTGCTCGTCGACATCCGCCCCGCCGCCCAGCGCGCCGCGCACGGCACCGTGCCGGGCTCGCTGATCGTCGAGCGCAACGTCCTGGAGTGGCGGTTCGACCCGCGCTGCTCCGCCCGGCTGCCGAACGTGACCGACTACGACCTGGCCGTGGTGATCATCTGCCAGGAGGGCTACACCTCGTCCCTGGCCGCCGCCGCGCTCCAGGACCTCGGCCTGCACCGCGCCACCGACGTGGTCGGTGGCTTCGTCGCCTGGCGGATCGCCGGGCTGCCCGCCCTCGGCCCCGCCCCGGTCCACCGCCCCCCGTCCGTCGCGTCGCCGGTGACCGCCGGTCCGGCGTTCCGCCGCTGACCGCCACGCTTCACCGGGCGTGGCGGACGGCACCGCCATCTCCAGGAGGCTCCATGTCCCTCGTCGCCATCTCGTCGCGCCCGCAGTCACCGGGCCGCCGCACCGACCGGGTCGCGGCGGTGCGGCCCCGGTCCACGTCGACGCTCACCGTCACCGTGAACCTGACACCCGGCCCGCTGAGCCCGGGGTTGGCCCGGCTCGTCGAGTTGCTGCACGAGCTGGCCGCCGCCGGGGAGGCGACGACGGGCGTGCCGGCCGCCACCGAGCCGCCGCCCGTCGCGCCGGCCGTGCCCGGCCCCCGGCCGGCGCAGGTCGGGCCGGAACCGGCGGCCGAGCACCCCGACGCGCTGCGCATCCAGGTCGGACTGCGCACCGTGTACCAGGGCGGGCGGGAGGTCTCGCTCACCCGGATCGAGTTCGACCTGCTGCTCTTCCTCGCCGAGCATCCCCGCCGGGTCTTCACCCGGTTGCAGTTGCTGAGCAACGTGTGGGGCTACGAGCACGCCGTGGCCCGCACCGTGGACGTGCACGTGCGCCGGCTGCGGGCGAAGCTCGGCGGGGACACCCCGTTGGTCACCACCGTGCACGGGGTCGGCTACCGCATCGCCGACGAGGCGCGGATCAGTATCGACCGTCGGATGTGACAGTCGGCGGCACGTCGTGGGCGTCCCGGAGCCACCGGTTCCGGGGCGCCCACCCGTGTCCCGACGGGTGTCTCACCTGGTGGGCGGGGGGTTCCACGGCTTGGGGGTACCCCCCGGTCCGTTCACGTTGACGACTCTGCTGTAATCATCTGGCCTCGTACGCAGAGCGAGCGGTCGGCTCCGGTGTGTTCGTCAATTGTCACAGTCATGCAACGTAGCCGGCACTTGACCCTCGCACGGGCGCCGGGAAGCATCGATGCAGCGGCGTCCCGGGCCGTGGGGAGATAACCCGCACCAGCCAAGGAGGACCATGTCGGTCAGCCCCGCTTCGTCGCGCGCCGGATGGCATACGTCCCAACCCGCGGTACCGGGCCGTCCCCCCGGCGGTCAGCGCCGCCCGGCCACCAGTTCGGCTCCCGTGCTCACCCTCACGTTCTCCATTCCCCTGGCCAACGAGGAGTCGCTGACCGGGCCGGCCCGCCGGCTGATCGAGGCGGCCCGGGAGCTGGTGGAGCGGGGCGAGTGCACCGTCACCAGCAGCGGCGCCACCGCCGACCGGCGGGCCGAGGCGGTGCCCGCCAGCCGGGCCGGCGCCCGCCCGCTCGCCCCGACCACCCCGGCCCTGCACATCCTCGCCTCGTCCCGCTCGGTGCTGCGCGACAACGAGCCGCTGCCGCTGACCCGGCTGGAGTTCGACCTGCTGCTGCACCTGGTCGCCCACCCGCGTCGGGTCTTCACCCGGCTGCAACTGCTCAACGCCGTCTGGGGGTACGAGCACGCCGGGGTCCGCACGGTCGACGTGCACGTGCGCCGGCTGCGCGGCAAGGTGGGCGTGGACGTGCCCCTGGTCACCACCGTCTACGGCGTCGGGTACCGGCTGGCCGACGACGCCCGGGTCACCATCGACCGCACCGGCTGAGCCCGCCGCACCCACCGTGCGCCGGGCACCATGGTCGTCATGCGCGTACGTCCGATCTCGCCCGACCGGCTCGTCGCCGAGCTGACCGACCGGCTCGCCGACACGACCGTGCCCGGACGGCTGCGGGTGGCCGTGGACGGCGCTCCCGCCGCCGAGCCGGAGCGGCTCGCCGCAGCCCTGGTCGACCCGCTGCGGGCCCGGGGCCGCCCGGTGCTGCACGTGCGCACCGCCGACTTCCTGCGGCCGGCCTCGGTCCGGCTGGAGTTCGGCCGGACCAACCCCGACTCCTACTACGACGCCTGGACCGACGAGGCCGGGCTGCGCCGCGAGGTGCTCGACCCGGCCGGCCCGCAGGGCAGCGGCCGGTTGCTGCCGGCGCTCTGGGACGCCCGGACCGACCGGGCCGCCCGTGCCGCCTACCTGGACCTGCCGCCGGGCGGCATCGTCCTGGTCAGCGGGGGACTGCTGCTCGGCGGCGGGCTCCCCTTCGACCTCGCCGTCCACCTGGAACTCTCCCCGGCCGCGCTGGCCCGGCGCACCCCCGACGAGCAGCGCTGGACCCTGCCCGCGTTCCACCGGTACGCCACGGAGGTCGCCCCGGCCTCCTTCGCCGACGTGGTGCTCCGCGTCGACCACCCGGACCGCCCGGCGCTGGTGGAACCGGTGAATTCCCACTGACCCTGGTTTGGCGGCCCGACCGGCTGGGTACTCGGCCGGCTCACCGGGGCTGTTGATCACGTCAGCACCGGACACGGACCGCAGCCGGGACCAGTACCCCGGCCGCCCGGGAACGCCCGGCGCGTACGAAAGGCAGGCAGCGATGCTCGTCCACGACACCGTTGGCACGGCCCGGCCCGAGGCCGAGGTCGACCAGATCCGGCTCGCTCTCAAGGCCCGCTACGACGAGCTGTCCGCGGAGTACGAGCAGGCGGTGCAGCAGAGCCAGGTGCTGCGGCTGGTCGAGGTCGGCGACACCGCCGGCGACGACCAGGCCGACAGCGGCACCAAGACGGCCGAACGGGACACCGCGCAGTCGCTGCTGCGCACCATCCTGGACCGGCGGGCCCAGTTCGAGCACGCGCTGGCCCGCCTCGACGAGGGCACCTACGGGTTCTGCGAGGGCTGCACCGTGCCGATCCCGGTGGAGCGGCTGGAGATCTTCCCCTCCGCCACGTCCTGCGTGGCCTGCAAGCAGACCCGGGAGCGGCGGGCCGCCTGAGCCCCGCCCGGACGCCGGCCGGCCGGGACGTGGTGGACACCTCGACATGGGCGAGATCAAGGTGGGCGCCGCGTCCTGGACCGACCGGACGCTGCTGGAGTCCGGCTGGTACCCGGCCACCGCCGACACCCCGGAGCAGCGGCTGGCCTGGTACGCCCGACGGTTCCCGATCGTCGAGGTGGACGCCACCTACTACGCGCCGCCGGCCGAGCGGACCGCCCGGCTGTGGGTGGCACGGACCCCGGCGCACTTCACCTTCAACATCAAGGCGTTCAGCCTGCTGACCGGGCACCCGACCCGGGTCGGCGCGCTCTACAAGGACCTGCGCCCCGAGACGGAGAAACGCCACCTCTACCCCGACGACCTGCCCCGGCAGGCGTACGAGGAGGTCTGGACCCGGTTCCTGTCCGCGCTGGACCCGCTGGTGGCGGCGGGCCGGTTGGGCGCGCTGCTGTTCCAGTTCCCGCCCTGGTTCACCCTCCGGCGGGACAACAAGCAGTACCTGCTGGAGGTGGCCGCGCGGTGCCGGCCGCTGCGACCGGCGGTCGAGTTCCGGCACGCCTCCTGGTTCGCCGGGGACAACCAGCAGGAGACACTGGACTTCCTGCGCGGACACGATCTGCCGTACGTCTGTGTGGACATGCCCCAGGGACACCGCTCGTCGGTGCCACCGGTGCTGGCCGCCACCGCCGACCTGGCGATGGTCCGCTTCCACGGGCACAGCGACCGGTGGACCAGCCGGGACATCCACGAGAAGTTCGGCTACCGGTACCGTGACCGGGAACTGCGCCAGTGGGCCCCGAGGCTGCGGGAGCTGGCCGACTCCGCCGCGCAGACCCACGTCCTGCTCAACAACTGCTACCGGGACTACGCCCAGCGCAACGGCGAGTACCTGCAGGGCCTGCTCGGCGACGCCTGAGCGCCGTCACCGTCGGGCGTGCGCGTCCCCGCCGGCCGCCAGCAGGGTCCCACCACCGTCCTCGGCACGGTTCACCCGCACAGGGTGAGGTGGCCTCACCCGGTCGCCGCCGACGATGACGGTGTCCGGGGTCCGCCGCGCCTGGCGGGGCCGTGAACGCCGACCGGAGGTGTCGCCAGATGACGGTTCGGGACGTACCGGAGCGCCGGCGGGACCGGGTGCTGCACGTTGTCGGGGCGACCCGGGCAGACCGCTGCGTGGCCCGCGCCGGGCCGATCAACCCGGCCCGGCAGTGGCGCGGCCCTGTCGGCCCGCCGCGCCGCGCCGACGACCGACGGTGGACGACGGAGCTACGGGGGTGGAGAGATGGCTGAGCAGATGCTGTCCGCGTTCGAGTCCTCGCTGGACAAGACCAACCTGATCCTCAAGGAGATCGAGCAGGCGTACGGCTGGCCGAAGGCGCAGCGCAACCAGTCGTACGCGGCGCTGCGCACCGTCCTGCACCTGCTGCGGGACCGGCTGCCGGTGCAGGAGAGCGCCGAGTTCGCCGCGCAGTTGCCGGTGCTGGTGCGGGGCATCTACTTCGACGGGTGGCGCCCCTCCGACGTGCCGATCAAGCTCAACCGGGACGACTTCCTGTACGAGGTGCGCCAGGGCTTCCCGTACGACGTGCAGGGCGGCGTCGAGCGGGTCGTCCAGGTGGTGCTGGACGCCCTCCAGCGGCACGTCACCCAGGGGGAGTGGGAGGACGTCAAGTCCACCATGCCCCAGGACCTGAGCCGGCTGATGCGCTGATCGCGGGGGTCACCGCCCTGGTTCGCCCCGTCCCACCGGCCGGGGCGAACCGGCCGTGCCGGCCCCGCCCGACGTCTACCGTGGGGAGGGTTAGAGAAGATCGTGCGTGGGGTACCACCCGCCGCACGACGAACCCCCGACCGATGGCGGGGCGGCACACCCGAGGGAGCACCGATGGCACTCAACGACGACGACATCAGGACCAACACCGGCGGCGGCGCGGAGGGTCCGGCCGACGGCGGGGCGACCCCGGGCCAGCAGGACGGTGGCGCGGACGGCGGCGCGGAGGGCCCGGCCGACGGCGGGGCGACCCCCGGCCAGCAGGACGGTGGCGCGGACGGTGGCGCGGAGGGTCCGGCCGACGGCGGGGCGACCCCGGGCCAGCAGGACGGCGGCGCCGACGGCAGCGCCCGGTAGCCGGCCCGCCGTGTCCAGCCTCGACCCGCCGGGCGGCCACGGCCGTCCGGCGGTTCCGTCCGTCCTCCGGCCCGACCCCGGCGCCGCCGCGCTCGCCCGCTGCGTGGCGGTCGAACCGGCCAAGTTCGCCACCGCCCACTGGGGGCGTACCCCGTTGCTGTCCCGCGCCGGCGAACTGCCCAACCCGGACGGCTTCACCGACCTGTTCAGCCCCGCCGACGCCGACGAGCTGCTCAGCCGGCGCGGGCTGCGGACCCCCTTCCTGCGGGTGGCCCGCGACGGGCAGCTCGTCCCGGCGGCCCGGTACACCGGCGGCGGTGGCGCGGGCGCCGAGATCGGCGACCAGGTCCTCGACGAGAAGGTTCTCCAGGAGTACGCCGACGGCGCCACCCTGGTCCTGCAGGGGCTGCACCGCACCTGGCCGGCGCTTGTCGACTTCGCCCGGGAGCTGGGCACCGCCCTCGCCCAGCCGTTGCAGGTCAACGCGTACCTGACCCCGGCCGGCAGCCAGGGCTTCGCCACCCACTACGACACCCACGACGTCTTCGTGCTCCAGGTCGACGGCCGCAAGCACTGGCGGATCCACCCGCCGGTGCTGCCCGACCCGCTGGAACGCCAACCCTGGGGCGGCCGGGCCGACGAGGTCTCCGCCACCGCGCGGGGCGAGGCCGCGCTGGACGTGGTGCTGGAACCGGGCGACGCCCTCTACCTGCCCCGGGGCTGGCTGCACAGCGCCCAGGCGCAGGAGTCCAGCTCGCTGCACCTGACCGTCGGCATCCGCGCGCTGACCCGGTACGCCCTGGTCGAGGAGTTGCTGGCGCTGGCCGCCGAGGATCCCCGGCTGCGCGCCGGGCTGCCGTTCGGCACCGACGTGGCCGACCCGGACGCGATCGAGCCGGAGCTGACCGAGACCGTGGAGGCGCTGCGGGACTGGCTGCTGCGCGCCGACCCTGCCGTGCTCGCCGACCGGCTGCGCCAGCGGGCCTGGCCCGCCGCCCGGCCCGCGCCGATCCGCCCCCTCGCCCAGGCCGCCGCGCTGGCCGGGCTCACCGGGGACAGTCGGCTCACCGTCCGGCCCGGACTGCGCTGGCAGCTCGCGCCCGACGGCGCCGACCGGGTCACCCTGCGGTTGTTCGACCGGACGCTCACCCTGCCCACCGCCTGCGAGCCGGCACTGCGCGCCCTGCTCGGCGGGGCGGTCACCCGGGTCGGCGAGCTGCCCGGCCTGGACGACGCCGACCGTCTGGTGCTGGCCCGTCGACTGCTCCGCGAGGCGGTCGCCGTCCCGGCCTGACCGGCCCCCGCCCGGCCCGCCCGTCCGGACGGGGCCGGCTGTCCGGCCGGCCCGGCTGTCCGGCCGGGCCGGTGGTCGGGCACGCCGGGCCGGCTCAGCGGCCGAGCACCAGCAGCAGGGTGGTGCAGGCCAGGCCGGCGAGCAGCACCACGGCCATCGGCCGGGGGCCGAACACCGCGTGCCGGCGGTCCGCCACCCGCTTCGCCGGCACCAGCCCGATCAGCGGACCCAGCAGGGTCACCACCAGGGCCAGCACCGGCATGCCCACCGCCAGGTCGCCGCCGGTGCTCTGCCCGATCCCGCGGGCCACCAGCCCCAGCGCGTACGCCACCGCCGCGCCGAAGACCCCGCACAGCACCAGCACCGGGTTGACCGAACCGGGCAGCTCACCGGGCTGCCCCACCCGGCCCAGCAGGTCCCGTACCCCCTGGAGCAGGTGGAGCGGATCGCCGGTGGCGTCGCGCGCCGGGCCGGGTGGCGACCCCACCTTCCGGCCGCCGCCGACCCGGTCGCGCAGTTGCTGCCACAGGTGCGCCGCCTCGGCGTCCACCCGCTCCAGCAGTTCCCGGGCCGCCTCGACCTCGGCCTCGGCCCGCCGGACCTGCTCGGTCGCCTCGATGACCGCGCGCTCGGCGGCGGCGCACTGCTGGTCGTGCCAGCGGTGGGCCTCCTGCCGTTGGGTGTGCACCCGGGCGGTCAGCTCGGCCAGCCGCCGGACCTCGGCGGCGTACGTGTCACTGGTGACGGGTTCGTTCATCGCGCCGGTCCGTAGGGGATGATGACCTGCCCGGTGCGGTGCACCGACCGGTCGAAGAAGAGCCCACGCCACGGGCGCGGGTACCAGTCCGGACCGCCCGTGCCCGGGTAGAGCGACGAGCCCAGCTCGCCGCCCTGCACGTCCAGGGCGACCCAGGCGCCGATCTGGTCGGTGCGGGCCGCCGGCCCGCCCAGGTCCACCCGCATCCGGGCCACCCCCCGCCACCAGGCCAGCACGTGGGTCCGCCGTTCCGGCCCGTCGTGCAGGATCCGGCGTAGCTGCTCCAGCCCGGTCCGTCCGCCGGTGCGGGCCGCCAACTGCCCGGCCGCCGCGTCCACCGCGAACAGCAGCAGGTAGTGCGGGGTGGCCCCGGTGCCCGCCCGGGTCAGCCCGTCGGCCGTCTCGGCCATCAGCTCCGGCACGGTCTCCTCGTCGTACCAGGCCGCGTCGTCGGCCAGCTCGCCGTAGAGCGCGCGGGCGGCCGGGTCGGCGTCCGGGTCGAGGCAGGCGATGGAGAACCGGGCCTCGCCGGGGCGGTGCTGGCGGGCCAGGGACCGGGCGGCGGCGTCCAGCACCGCGCACGCCTCCTCCACCCGGGTACCGATCACCGCCAGGTTCCGTCCGGGTGCCCGGGGCAACCGCAGCACCGCCGAGCGGGCCTGCACGTCGATGATCTCCCCGAGCAGGGCGACGGGGGTCCGGCGGTCCTCCCCGGCCGGGTCCAGCGCCCGGAAGTCCGGCGCCTCGGCCAGCCGGGGGATCGCGTCGCCGTCGAAGAGCCGGGCCGGCGCGGCGTCGGTGGGACGCATCCGCCACAGCCGGTGCTGCAACTCGCTCCAGCTCTCCCAGTCGCTGGCCGACGGGATCCGGGCCACCTGGTTGCCCTCGACCATCCCCGACTCGGCGTTGACCACCGCGTGGTGCCGGGGCAGCGACTGGGCCGCGTCGTTGCGTTCGGCGAGGATGCGCAGCGCCTTCGGCAGCGCGATCCGCAGGGTGAACTGGGCGACCAGGGCGGGCCGGCCCCACAGCGCCTCGATGCCGCGCACGTCCTGGGAGGCGAGCACCAGGTGGATGCCCTGGGAACGGCCCCGCCGGGCCAGGTCCTCCAGCAGGTCGGCGGCCTCCCGGGCGACCACGTCCCGCCCGGCCAGCAGCATCTGGAACTCGTCGACCACCGCGACGATCCGGGGCCACCGCCCGCCCGGGTCCACCGCCCGCAGCTCGGAGAGCTTGGTGACCTCGTGCTGCTTCGCCGCGTCCGCCCGGCGGCGCAGCTCCTCGGCGAGGAAGCGCAGCAGGGCCAGCCCGAACTCCCGGTCGGTGTTGACGTTGATCCCGACCAATCGCATGTGCGGCAGCCAGCTCGGGTCGCGCCGGCCCTGGGCGAACCGGGCGAAGGACACCCCCTCCTTGAAGTCCAGCAGGTAGAACTCCAACTGGTCGGGGGAGTAGCGGGCGGCCAGCGCGCCGATCCAGGCGAAGATCAGGTTCGTCTTGCCGGTGCCGGACGGGCCGCCGATCAGCGCGTGCGGCGGGTAGTCGCCGAGGGTGAGCTGCACCTGCCGGCCGTTGGCCGCCTCGCCGATCGGCGCGGTCAGCCCGGTGGCGGAGTCCTCCTGCCACATCCGCTCGGGCGGGGGCAGCAGCTCGGCGAAGGGCGCCGGGGGTGGGCCGGCGTTGACCGTGGCCGCCACCGCCCGGCAGGTCTCGGTGACCAGGGCCGCCGGTGGGGGCGGGTCGAGCCGGGCCGGCAGGCCGGGCGGCCCGCCGATGCGTACCCCGTCGGGCTCCACCGCGATCCGGGTCACCGTCGGGTGCTCGGGCAGCGGCACGCCCCGGACCACCAGGTGCACGCCGCAGGCCGCGCCGGTGCGGACCACCCGGTCGAGCTGCCCCCGCTCGTGCCGGTTCAGCTCGTCGCCGCCGAGCAGCACCGCCACCCGCCACGGCTCCGGCCGGCGACCGGTGGCCGCGGCCAGGTCGCGCAGCGAGGCGTACTCGCCGGCCAGCACGGTCTCGTTGATCCGGCGGATCTGCTCGACCAGGTCGTCCAGCAGCCGACCCAGCCCGCCGGGGCCGACGAAGGTCAACAGCCCGGCGGAGGTCAGCGGGGCGAACCCGGCCAGCCCGCCGCCGAGGTGCTCCGGGTCGTACCCGATCAGCCGTACCGCGCCGGGGTCGGTCCGACCGAGGCTGCGTAGCAGCAGCGCCGGTACCACCGGCTCGCCGCCGGCCAGGTCGGTGCCGGAGAGGTGGACGTGGCCGGCGTCCAACAGCGGCAGCAGGGCCGGCACCGGCTCCGCGCCGGGGATGCGCAGCGTGCCGACCCGCACCGCGCCGGGCGGCGCGGCGCCGACGGGCGGGGTGGGCCGCCAGTCGGACCACTCGGCCGAGGCGGCCCCGGGGGCCTCCCGCTGCGCGGCGGCGGCGGCCCGGCGGGCCAGCTCGCCGATCCGGGCCCGGTGGTGGGCGTCGATCTCGGCCAGCCGCCGGTCCCGCTCCCCACCGACCCGCTCGGGTACGGCGGCGGCGGCGCGGCGGATCCGGGTCAGGCGCTCGCGGCCGGCGGCCAGGTCGGCGTCGGCGGCGGCCATCCGGGCCCGGGTGGCGCCCAGCGCGTCGGCGAGCATGCCGCGCACCCGGGTCACCAGTTGGGCGCGGCGGTCAGCCATCGGCCCTCCCGGCCGCCGGCCGGCCGGCCGGGGCGCCCCCGGGCGTGGGACGGCCGGGGCGACCCGCGCCGCCCGGCGGGTCCCCGTCGGCGGGGCGCTGCGGGTCGGCCTTCGGGTCGGTGGCCTGCTTCGGCAGGTCCCGGCCGAGCCGGTCCAGCAGCACCCCGGCGAGCACGCCCGAGGTCACCGCCGAGTCGGCGGCGTGCGACTGCTCCCCGTCCGAGCGCGGCGGCGGCATCCGGCACACCCGGCTGAGCAGGGTCTCCAGCACCGAGGGTGGCAGCCCGGGCAGCAGGTCGCGGACCCGGCCGTCGAGCTGGCTGCGCAGCTTGGGCAGGTCGTCGGCGCGCGGCGGGTGCCCCAGCAGCTCCCCGGCCAGCTCGCGCAGCAGCGGTGGGGCCAACGCCGCCAGGCCCAGCCCGACGTCGGCGTGGGCCTTGCACAGTTCGGTGCGCAGCCGGGACCGGTCGCCGGAGCGGACCCCGCCGACCACCCGCCGCAGCAGCTCCCGGGAGTCGCCGACCTGCTCGTCCGGCTCGCCGGTCGGGGCGGTGCCGCCACCGGTCAGCTCGGTGACCCGGACCGACCACCAGCGGCGGACCGTCGGGTCGGCCGACTCCGCCGGTCCGTCCCCGCCCTCGGGCCCGGGCGCGTCACCCCGGGGCGCGTCGTGTTTCGGCTCCGGTCGCTGCGCCCGGGGGGCGGGAGTCCCGTCGGCGGTCAACCCGAGCGCGGTCAGGTACGCGGCGAGCTGCTCCTGGGCGACCCGCAGCGCGTACCCGGCGGTCTCGGCGTGCTCGGTGGCCGCGGACAGCTCCGGCACCCCCATCGGGTTGTTGGACTCCTGCCGCACCCAGCGCAGCCGTTCCGACGCCTGGCCGAGCTTCTCCAGCGCCTGGGCGAGCAGGCCGAGCGGCAGCTCCTCGGCGGCGGCCCGCACCTGCGCGCCGATGTCCTCGACGATCGACACGACCCGCCTCTCAGAGCGTCGACACGTACTGCTGCGCCTGCTCCACCGCGACGAGTGTGGCGGCCAGACACTCCTCCAGCTCCTGGGCGGCCTGCGTCAGCGAGGCCTGGGCGGCCTCCACCGTCTCGTGTCCGCTGCCCTCCAGCGCGCCGGCCAGGGTCTGCTGCGCCTCGGCCAGCTTCTCGCCGGCGGCCTGCACGGCGGTCTGGCCGTCACCGATCTGCTGGAGAGCGACATCGATGGCGGCCTTGAGCTCGGCGACGCTCGCCACTGTGGAACCTCCTGGGGGCGGGGAGGACTCCATTACAGCCTATTGCGGTCTGCGAGAGAACATCCGCCCTGTCGGTGTCCTGCCCCACTGTCCGGTTGCCGCCGGCACGCGACGGCGGTCCGTTTCGCCGGCGTCCCGGCGCCGCCGCCCCGGCCCCGGGGCGGCTCAGTACCCGCGCAGCCAGCGCGGACCGTACACCTCGGCGCCCAGCGCCCGGACCCGTTCCCGCAGCTCCCGGTCGGCGGTGACGACCAGCCGCCGGCGGGACGCGGCGGCGTCGACCAGGGCCACCACGGCGTCGTCCCCGCTGCGCTCGGCGGCCACCACGCGTACCTGCGGGATGCCCGGCACCCGCCGGGCCGCGCCCTCGACGACCAGCACCACCTCGGCGTCCGGGGGCAGGTCCGGTGGGCGGCCCTCGGCGGCCAGCGGGGCCAGCGCGTCGCGCAGCCGGGCCGTGGCCCCGGCCCGGTCACGCCACCACCCGTCGGGGCGGGAGCCGACCACGTTGGCGGCGTCCACGATCAGCAGCGGTGCCTCGTCCACCCCCTCAGGGTGCCACCTGCGGGGCGTTTGCCGGCCCGAGGGCCGGGTAGCCCTGCGTGTCGACCCTGGCTTCGACCTCGGAGGACGCACATGTTGGGACCCGGTGACTTCGGCTCCGACCCGTGGGACGAGTTCCTGGCCCGCTACTTCGGGCGGGGTGAGGGCGGACGCCGGCCGGCACACCGGGTCGACATCACCCGGCTGATGACCGCCGACGCCCGGGAGATGCTGGCCGACGCGGCCCGCCGGGCCGCCCAGCGGCAGAGCACCGACCTGGACACCGACCACCTGCTCTGGGCGGCGTTGCAGCGCGAGGCCCTGCGCGACCTGGTGCACCGCGCCGGGGCCGACCCGGACGCGCTGGTCAACGCGCTCGGCGGGCAGGGCGACGGGGCGCCCCGGGGGGAGGTGCCGCCGAACCTGTCGCTCACCCCGGCGGCGAAGCGGGCGCTGCTCGACGCCCACCAGCTCTCCCGGGCGATGGGGGCGAACTACATCGGCCCCGAGCACATCCTGATGGCGCTGCCGCTCAACCCGGAGTCGCCGGCCGGGCGGATGCTGTCGGCCGGCCGGATCCAACCCGAGTCGTTGCAGGCGGCCAGCGCCGAGCGGGGGGCGACCACCGGCCCGCGGCCCGACCGGGGCACCCCCACCCTCGACCAGTACGGCCAGGACCTCACCGACCTGGCCCGCAACGACCAGATCGACCCGGTGATCGGCCGGGCCGACGAGATCGAGCAGGCGGTGGAGATCCTGTCCCGGCGGACCAAGAACAACCCGGTGCTCATCGGGGAGGCCGGGGTCGGCAAGACCGCCATCGTGGAGGGGCTGGCCGAGCGGATCTGCGACGGCGACGTGCCGCAGACCCTGCTCAACAAGCGGGTCATCCAGCTCGACCTGGCCGGCCTGGTGGCCGGTACCCGGTACCGGGGCGACTTCGAGGAACGGCTGAAGAAGGTGATCGAGGAGATCCGCGCCCACCGGGAGGAACTGATCATCTTCCTGGACGAGATCCACACCCTGGTCGGCGCGGGCGGGGCCGGCAGCGAGGGTGGGATGGACGCGTCCAACATGCTCAAGCCGGCCCTGGCCCGGGGCGAGCTGCGGGTGATCGGGGCGACCACGCTCGACGAGTTCCGGCGCAGCATCGAGAAGGACGCCGCGCTGGCCCGCCGGTTCCAGCCGGTGCTGGTCCCCGAGCCGGGCGTCGAGGACACCGTGAGCATCCTGCGCGGCCTGCGCGACCGGTACGAGGCGCACCACCAGGTGCGGTTCACCGACGAGGCGCTGGTCGCCGCCGCCGAACTCTCCGACCGGTACGTCACCGACCGGTTCCTGCCGGACAAGGCGATCGACCTGATCGACCAGGCCGGCGCCCGGGTCCGGCTGCGCACCCGTACCCCCGCCTCGGACGTGCGGGAGTTGGAGCAGCAGCTCGACGAGGTCCGCCGGGACAAGGAGCAGGCGGTCGCCGACGAGCAGTACGAGCGGGCGTCGACGTTGCGCGACCGCCTCGCCGAGGTGCAGGAGCAGATCCGGCGGGTCCGGGGCGAGGAGGACTCCCCGCAGGTGCCCGAGGTCGGTCCGCAGGAGATCGCCGAGGTGGTCTCCCGGGCCACCGGCATCCCGGTCGCCCAGCTCACCGAGGAGGAGCGGGACCGGCTGCTGCGCCTGGAGGGCCACCTGCACGAGAAGGTGGTGGGCCAGGACGACGCGGTCGGCGCGGTCGCCGAGGCGGTCCGCCGGTCCCGGACCGGCCTGGCCGACCCGAACCGGCCGATGGGCAGTTTCCTGTTCCTCGGCCCGACCGGCGTGGGCAAGACCGAACTGGCCCGTGCCCTGGCCGAGGCGCTCTTCGGCGAGGCGGACCGGATGGTCCGGGTGGACATGAGCGAGTTCCAGGAACGGCACACGGTCAGCCGCCTGGTCGGCGCCCCGCCCGGCTACGTCGGGTACGAGGAGGCCGGTCAGCTCACCGAGGCGGTGCGCCGCCGCCCGTACGCGGTGGTGCTGCTCGACGAGATCGAGAAGGCCCACCCGGACGTGTTCAACATCCTGCTCCAGGTGCTCGACGACGGGCGGCTCACCGACAGCCAGGGCCGCACGGTCAACTTCAAGAACACCGTCCTGATCATGACCAGCAACCTGGGTTCGGAGCTGATCACCGGTACCCAACGGGCGGTCGGCTTCGGCGCCGGGGAGCCGGGCAGCGACCGGGAGAGCGACGAGCTGCGGGAGCGGTTGATGCGCCGGTTGCAGGAGAACTTCCGCCCGGAGTTCCTCAACCGGATCGACGAGGTGATCATCTTCCGTCGGCTGGAGGCCGAGCAGCTCCGGCAGATCACCGAGCTGATGCTGGAGGAGACCCGGCGCCGGCTGCACGCCCAGGACATCACCATCGAGGTCACCACGGCCGGCGTCGACTGGCTCGCCGAGCACGGGTACCAGCCCGAGTTCGGGGCCCGCCCGCTGCGCCGGGTGATCCAGCGGGAGATGGACAACCGGCTGTCCCGGATGCTGCTGGACGGCTCCCTGTCCCCGGGGCAGACGGTGACCGTGGACGTCCGGGACGCCGCGCTCGACATCCGGGTCTCCGCCGGAGGTCACGTCACGGCCACCACCACCCACCCCCGATGAGCGGAGCGCACCGGTGACCGACCCCGAGGAGCGGGACGAATCCACCGACCGGGTGGAGCCGATCGCGGCCCCGCCCACCGCGAACCCGTCCCGGGTCCAGGTGCCGCCCGAAGGCCCGGGGGCGCTGGCCGGCGAGGGCGGCCCGGCGGAGTCCGGGCCGGTGCCCGGAGAGGAGACATGATGGCACGCGAGGCGCGACTCGACGCGGACGTGGAGCTGCTCTGGGAGGACTTCCACGCCCGGGTGAACATGCCGTCCGAGCAGTTGCGGCAGTGGTTGCTCACCCGGGGCTCGGGGGAGGAGGCGTTCGGGCCGAACCCGGACCTGGACCTGCCCGAGCCCGGTCGGCAGATCCTCGCCGTGCTGCGCAAGCGCAAGGTGGACCTGACGCCGGACGACATCGAGGTGATGCGCCGGGCCGTGGACCGCATCGACGACCTGACCCGGTCCCGCCCCGCCGGCGGCAACGCCGACGACGGCTGGCGGCACGCCCTGCTCGACCTCGGCCACGACCCGCTGGCCGTCCGCTGAGGCACGGCCGCACCGGTGCGCCCTGTGGCGCGCACCGGTGCGGCCGTGCCCTCGCCGGGTTCCGGGCGTCGGTGGTGCCGGTCAGGGCTGGTCGAGGCTGGGCAGGGTGAGCCCGGCCGTGTCGGCGGCGGCCTGCCGCTCCATGCGCAGCAGCTCCTCCCGGGCCACCAGGGCGGCGTACTCGGCGACGTCGGCCGCGCCGGGCGCCTCGGGCAGCCGGCGCAGGAACGCCTCGACGTCCCGTGAGGCGGCGGTGTGCGCGGCGGCCGTCCGGCGGACGTCCTCCCGGTCGTCGGCGGGCGGGTACAGGTCGGTCATGCCCGCGAGATACCCACGCTCACGCGGTTCGCACCCCGTCGACGGCATCGTCGACCGGGCCCGGCGGGATCGCCCGCCCCCGGAGCCCGAAGTCGGGGTTCTCCGCCAGCCAGGCCAGGTAGTCCGGGTGCGGGGACAGCGAGTCGGTGTACGCCGCCACGGCGGTCTCCAGCACCAGGTCGGCGAAGCCGGCGGCGGGAGCCTCCGGGTGCCAGCCCAGCATCAGCCGCCAGCGCAGCGGCGCGCCGGCCAGCCGCCGGGTCACCAGTCCGGCGACCGGGCGGAAGGTGGCCTGGCACAACGCCACCGCCTCCCCGGCCTCGACCAGGTCCATGCTGCCCCGCACGTCGGTCTCGTACACCTTGCGCGGGGTGAAGCCGGCGCGGGCGCAGGCGGCGGCGAAGCAGTCGCCGAAGCAGCCGTCGCCCGGCGCGGCCACCCACTGCTCCCGGCGCAGCTCCACCAGGCTCACCTCGTCCCGCCCGGCCAGCGGGTGCTGCTCGGGCAGCAGCACGACGACCGGGTCGACGGCCACCTCCCGCCAGCTCAGCCCGAACTCCGCCGACGGGGTGGAGTCGCCGCAGACCCCGGTCAGCGCGTAGTCGAGCCGCCCGTTGGCCACCAGGTGGGCCAACTCGTCGACCGACCACGAGGCGTACGTGGTGATCTGCGCCTGGGGCTGCTCGGCGGCGAGCCGGTGCACCAGCCGGCCGAGGATCGGGCTGTTCACCCCGCCGAACCGGTACCGGCGTGGGGTGTCCACCGACCCGGCCAGCCGGGCCGCCTCGTCCTGCAGCCCCTTCATCGCCGGCAGCAGCACCCGGGCCCGGGCGAGCACCAGTTCGCCGAGCGCGGTCGGCCGTGCCCCGCGCCGGTCCCGCTCGAACAGCGGCCCGCCCAGGGTGCGTTCGATGCGCTGGAGCTGGGCGGTGAGTGCCGGTTGGGCGAGGCCGAGAGTGGAGGCCGCCTTGGTCACGCTCCCCGTCTCCGCGATCGCGCAGACCACCTTCAGGTGACGCAACTCCAGATTCATGATGGTGACGTTATGACCACGACGGACCGGCGAAAAGTCCCGTAACCGAGCGGTAACTTCTAGTGGAGCGGGAGAAGGTGCAGCTCGTGACGTATCGTCTGATATCGATTCGAGGTGGGTCACAAGTCGGAGCGGTGGGTGTGCCGTCCACTCACCGCGTCACGCACCTTGTCCACCACTCCGACGGCCGGGTCGACGATCCGGTTCCACGGCGGGGTGTGCGGATTTCCCGGGTGCGGTCGGGTCGGCGCCGCCTCCTCGGCGATCTCCAGCCGGTTGCCCAGCCGGATCAACTCCTCCTCGCTGGCCGCCGCCCGCAGCGGGCCCAGCAGCGCGTCGACCCCCTCGACGTGCCGGCGCAACTGCTCGACCACCGCGGGCAACCCGCCGTCGGGCAGGTCCCGCGCGGCGGCGAGCAGCCCGGCGTCGCCGGCGATCGCCCGGTCGATCCGCTCTCCGGCCCCGGGCACCGCCTGCCGGGCGGCGGGGAAGAGGTACTGCTCCTCGCCGGAGAGGTGGCGGGCCAGGACGGCGGTGAACACGTCCAGGACCTCCCGGCGGCGCGGCGGGGGCGTGCCCTGCGCTGTCGCCTCGCCGGCCAGCTCCAGCAGCTCACGGTGTTCGGCCTCGATGATGTCGACCAGACTGCGCCCGGCCGGGCGGTACCCGTCGCCGGGAACGGGGGGCAGTGGTGGCAGGTGAACGGTCACGGTGACCTCCTCGCCGCCGCCGGTACCCGGCCGGGTCGACCACCAAACCGGGCGGGTCCACCGCCGGCTGGTATAAGGAAGCGATGACGAGCGACCCCGCCTCCGCCCCGCCCGCCCCCACCGACGAGGTGGTCGACCTCTGCCGGGACCTGCTGCGGATCGACACCACCAACACCGGCGACACCGCCACCAGCGCCGGGGAACGCGCGGCGGCCGAGTACGTGGCGGAGAAGCTGGCCGAGGTGGGGGTGGCCACCGAGATCCACGAGTCGGCACCGGGCCGGGCCAACCTGGTCGCCCGCATCCCCGGCACCGACCCGGGCCGGGGCGCCCTGCTGGTGCACGGGCACCTCGACGTGGTCCCGGCCGACGCCGCCGAGTGGTCGGTGCACCCGTTCTCCGGCGAGCTGCGCGACGGGTACCTGTGGGGCCGGGGCGCGATCGACATGAAGGACTTCGACGCGATGGTGCTGGCGGTGGTCCGGCACTGGCAGCGCACCGGCGTCCGGCCGCCCCGCGACATCGTGCTCGCCTTCACCGCCGACGAGGAGGCCGGCAGCGACTACGGCGCGCACTTCCTGGCCGAGCGGCACCGGGGGCTCTTCGACGGCTGCACCGAGGCCGTCGGCGAGGTCGGCGGTTTCTCGTACTCGGTCAACGAGGCGACCCGGCTCTACCTGATCGAGACCGCCGAGAAGGGCCTGGACTGGCTGCGGCTGCACGCCAAGGGCCGCCCCGGGCACGGCTCGTTCGTGCACGACGACAACGCCGTCACCGCGCTCGCCGAGGCCGTCGCCCGGATCGGACGGCACCGGTTCCCGATCACCGTCACGCCGACCGTGCGGGCCTTCCTGGAGGAGGTCTCCGACGTGCTCGGCATCGAGATCGACCCCGAGGACCCGGAGACCGCGATCGCCAAGCTCGGCCCGATCGCCAACATCATCGGCGCGACCATCCGCAGCACCGCCAACCCGACCCGGCTGGCCGCCGGCTACAAGGACAACGTCATCCCCGGCCGGGCCACCGCCACCATCGACTGCCGCAGCCTGCCCGGGCAGTCGGAACTGCTGGAGCGGCAGCTCCGCGACCTGGTCGGCCCGGACATCGACATCGAGTACGTCCAGCGGCAGCCGGCCCTGGAGACCACCTTCGACGGGCCCCTGGTCGCGGCGATGTCCGCGGCGCTGCGCGCCGAGGACCCGGGGGCCCGTCCGGTGCCGTACATGCTCTCCGGCGGCACCGACGCCAAGGCCTTCGCCCGCCTGGGCATGCGCTGCTTCGGGTTCGCCCCGCTGCGACTGCCGGCGGACCTGAACTTCTCCGCCCTGTTCCACGGCATCGACGAGCGGGTACCGGTGGACGGGCTACAGTTCGGCGTGCGGGTGCTCGACCGCTTCCTCCGTAGCTGCTGACCGCGTCCCGGGGACGGTTCCCCGGGCGCCCGCGACCCCCCGAATGCGAAAGGGACTGGCACATGACCGACCAGCACGGTGAGCTGGAGGCTGCCCTGGAACGGGTGATCGAGTCCGCTCGCACCCACCTGGCCGCCGTCCGGGCCGGCGACGGCCGGATCGACGACGACGACGTCTGGCAGGCGTATGTCGAGCTGAACAACGCGTCGTCCGACTACGACCAGCGGCTGCTGGCCGCGTACGGCGAGGTCACTCCCTGGGACGTGGAGTCGATCGACCCCGACGAGGCCGACGAGCGGTTCGGCGGGGCCGGCGCGCTCGCCGACGCCGACGACCCCCACCCCCGGGTGATCTCGGTGCGCCAGCGCCGCGACTACCGGGTGCCCAGCGTCGCGGCGCTGATCCGGGCGGCCGAGGCGGCCCGCCGGGAGGGCACCCCGGAGGAGGACGAGCCGGCGCCGGTGGAGGGTGTCGGCGAGGCGGTGCTGGAGCTGCTGCAGAGCGGGGACGGCTCGCTCAGCGCCCTCGACGTGCCCGAGCTGGAACCGCTCGACGGGGTGGTGATGGTCAGCGAGGTCGCCAGCCCCGTCGACCTGGAGGCGTTCGACGACGACGACCCGGTCGGCCCGTTCCAGCCGACCGGCGACGACCGGCTGATCGGCCGCCTCGACGAGCACCCCTTCGTCGAGGCCGACGAGGTCGGCCAGGCCCGGTGACCGCCGCCGGCCCGGCGCCGCCACCCGGCGCCGGGCCGGACCACGGCCACCCCGGTCGGCGACGTGGGCGCGCGACACCCACCGGCCACCGGTCGGGCAGCGCGCCCACCGCCGTCCGGGCCGCCCGGCCTGTGCCGGGCCCGGTCAGTACGACAGGCCGGGCTGCGGCTGGTTCACCCGCCGGCGCCGCAGGACCACCTGCCGCGTACCGTCGCGGAACAGCCGGACCCGGGCCAACTCCCACCCGGAGAACTCCGCCTGGATCGCCAACTGCGCCGCGGCGGTCAACCGGTCGACGTTCGGCGGCAGCCGCAGCGGCGCGTACTCGTAATCCATGTGCCCTATGCTGCCCACCCCGACGGCCGTGCGCCACCCGTTGGTGGGTGACCCGCGCCGCCCGGCGCACGCCACCAGCGCCGGCGGCCTCAGCGCCGCCGGGGCATCGTCGGCTCGGGCCGGACCCTCGGGCCGGTCGGCGGCAGCACCGCGCAGGAGAAGCCGGCCGGGTCGTCGGTGAGCACCGCCGCGGCGGTGCGCGCGGCGAACCCGCTCCACCAGCGCAGCTCCTCCGGGGCGCGCCGGGTCTGGTACCACCATCCGCCCCGCCCGTCGGGCGCCTGCCAGCCCAGCTCGGCCAGGCGTCGCTCGTCGTAGGCCGGGCACACCCCCCGGACGGTGGCCCGCCGGACCATCAGGTGCAGCCGACGGTCGCCGGCCGCCAACTCCAGGTCGGTGTCCCGGGCACAGCGGCGCAGCGCCTCGTGCAGCCGCGCGGCGGCCTCCGCCCAGTCCGGCGCCGTCACGTCGGCCACCCGCAGTGCCGGCGCGCCCACCGGGCGGGCCGACCCCACCGGCCGGCGGGGCCCACCCCGGGGCGGCCGGTACGCCTGTCGAACGCGGATGCTGGATCGGTCATCGGTCCTGTCCTTCTCCGTCGCGACCCGTCCCGGTGTGGCCTCGGCCGCAGGTGGCGGCCGGTGGATCGTACCCGTCGGGCCGGTGCGGACCGGCGCGCCACGGGCGGCTCCCCACCCCCGTCCGGCCCGCCGCCGGTGGCTCAGCCGTCGCGCTCCGGGTAGCCCACCGGGACCGCGGACACGTCGTCCAGGGCGGTGGTGATCTCCGCCGGCAGGGTCATCCGCTCCACCTGGAGCGCGCCGAGCAACTGCCCCACCGTCCGCGCCCCGAGGATCGGCGCGGTCACCCCCGGCCGGTCCCGGATCCAGGCCAGCGCCACCTCCAGCGGCGACACCCCGAGCCCGCCGGCCGCGGTGGCCACCGCCTCCACGATGCTGGAGCAGCGCGGCTCCAGGTAGGTGGCGACGAAGCGCTCGAAGTGCGCCGAGGCGGCCCGGGAGTCCGCCGGCCGCCCGTGCCGGTACTTGCCGGTCAGCACCCCCCGACCCAGCGGGGACCAGGGCAGCACCCCCAGGCCCAGCGCGGCGCAGGCCGGCAGCACCTCCCGCTCCACGCCCCGCTCCAGCAGGGAGTACTCCACCTGCGCGGCGACCACCGGGGCCCGCCCCGGCCAGGCGGTCTGCCAGGCGGCGGCGCGGGCGGTCTGCCAGCCGGAGAAGTTCGACACCCCGACGTACCGGACCCGACCGCTGGCCACCGCGTGGTCCAGCGCCGCCAGGGTCTCCTCCAGCGGGGTGTCCGGGTCGTACCCGTGCACCTGCCACAGGTCGACGTAGTCGGTGCCCAGCCGACGCAGCGAGGCGTCGAGGGTGCGCAGCAGGTGCCCCCGGGAGCCGTCCCGGCGCCGCCCGTTGCCGGGGCGCAGCCCCGCCTTGGTGGCGATCAGCAGCTCGTCGCGGGGGACCAGACCGCCCAGCAGCGAGCCGATCACCGACTCGGCGTCGCCGTCGGCGTACACGTCGGCGGTGTCGACCAGGTTGCCCCCGGCGTCCAGGTAACTCTTCAGTTGGGCGGCAGCGTCGTCGGCGTCGGTGTCCCGGCCCCAGGTCATGGTGCCGAGCGCGAGCCGGGAAACCGCCAGCCCGCTTCGGCCGAGCGGTCGCTGTTGCATGGGTGAACCTTATTTGCACCAGGGGCGTCACCGATATCCTCGCTCCCGTCATCTCTGCCGTGCCGCCAGATGATCTGGCTCCCCGTCGGCCGGCTCACCCGACACGTGCCGCGTTTACGCAGGTCAGCGCGTTGGGTTCGGACAGGGTGAGGCGGTGATCGGCGCCACTGTCGGGATTGCGTAACCTGATGCGACTCTGTGGTGCGAATGGGGGAGGACCAGTGCGACTCGGGCTCAGCCTCGGATACCAGACGGCGTGGAGCACACCCGCCGATCACCTGGCGCTGGCTCAGGAGGCGGACCGGCTCGGCTACTCGGTGGTGTGGGCGGCGGAGGCGTACGGCTCCGACTCGCCGAGCATGCTCGCCTGGATGGCCGGCCAGACCGAACGGATCGACCTGGGCAGCGCGGTGATGCAGATCCCGGCCCGGACCCCGGCGATGACCGCGATGACCGCGGCGACCATCGACGCGCTCTCCGGCGGCCGGTTCCGGCTCGGCCTGGGCGTCTCCGGGCCGCAGGTCTCCGAGGGCTGGCACGGTGTCCGTTTCGCCAAGCCCCTGGCCCGCACCCGGGAGTACGTCGACATCGTCCGGCTGGCGGTGGCCCGCAAACCCGTCGCGTACGACGGCGCGCACTACACCCTGCCGCTGCCCGACGGGCCCGGCAAGGCCCTGCGCCTGGGCTTCCACCCCCCACGGGAGCACATTCCCGTCTACCTGGCCGCCGTCGGGCCGAAGAACCTGGAACTGGCCGGGGAGATCGCCGACGGCTGGCTGGCGGTCTTCTACGCCCCCGAGTTCGCCGCGGAGCAGCTCGCCTCGGTGCGGGCCGGCCGGGTGAAGGCCGGCAAGGACCTGGCCGGCTTCGACGTGGTGCCCTCGGTGCCCGTGGTGGTCGGCGACGACGTGGCCGCCTGCGCCGAACTGGTCCGCTGGTACGCCGCGCTCTACGTCGGCGGCATGGGCAGCCGGCAGCAGAACTTCTACAACCAGCTCGCCACCCGGATGGGTTACGGCGACGCCGCCCGCGAGGTGCAGGACCTCTACCTGGACAAGCGGCAGCGTGACGCCGCCGCCGCCGTGCCGCTGGAGTTCATCGACCGCACCTCGCTGCTCGGGCCGACCGAACGGATCGCCGAGCGGATGCGTGAGTACGCCGAGGCCGGGGTGACCACCCTGTCGGTGACCCTCTTCGCGGCCGACCGGGACAGCGGCGTGCGGACCCTGCGCGCCGCCGCCGAGGCCCTCGAGATGTCCGGAGTCGGCGAGTGAGCTGGATCGAGGCCATCGTCCTGGGCATCGTGCAGGGGCTCACCGAGTTCCTGCCGGTCAGCTCCTCGGGGCACCTGCGCATCACCTCCGCGATCTTCTTCGACCAGGACGCCGGGGCGTCGTTCACCGCCGTCACCCAGCTCGGCACCGAGGCGGCGGTGCTGCTCTACTTCGCCAAGGACATCTGGCGGATCGGCCGGACCTGGGTCGTGGGGATCTGGGACTCCTCGGTGCGCAGCAGCCTGGACTACCGGATGGGCTGGTACGTCATCGTCGGCTCGATCCCGATCGGGCTGCTCGGCTTCCTGTTCAAGGACCAGATCCGGGAGACCGCCCGGAACCTGTGGGTGGTCGCCACCACCCTGATCGTCTTCGCCTTCGTGCTGGCCTTCGCCGAGTACTGGGGGCGGCAGACCCGGACCCTCACCAACTTCCGGATGCGCGACGGCGTGGTGATGGGCCTGGCCCAGGCGATGGCGCTGATCCCCGGGGTGTCCCGGTCCGGGGCCACCCTCACCGCCGGGCTCTTCCTCAACCTCACCCGGGAGACCGCCGCCCGGTACTCCTTCCTGCTGGCCATCCCGGCGGTGGTGATGTCCGGGGTGTTCAGCATCCCGGACGTCTTCGCCCCGGCCGCTCCCGGCACCTCCGCCCCCTCCGTGGCCCAGATGGTGGTGGCCACCGTGGTCGCCTTCGCCGTCGGGTACGCGGCCATCGCCTGGCTGCTGCGCTACGTGGCGCACCACACCCTGTACGTCTTCGTGCTCTACCGGGTGGCCGTCGGCACCCTGGTCCTGGCCCTGCTGATGACCGGCACCATCTCCGCCACCTGAGTCGTCCCCCGGCCCCGTCACCGGCACCGGTGGCGGGGCCGCCGCCGGCCCACCGACTCAGGTGGGCGGGGCCGAACTAGGGTGGTCGTGTGGCGACCCTTCTGCTCTTGCGACACGGCCGGACGACGGCCAACGCCGACGGCGGGCTGGCCGGCCGGCAGCCGGTCGAACTGGACGAGACCGGTCGGGCCCAGGCCGCCGCGGTGGGTCAGCGGCTGCGCGGCATCCCGCTGGCCGCCGTGGTCAGCAGCCCGCTGGTGCGCTGCCGGCAGACCCTGGAGCTGGCGGTGCCGGAGGTCACCCCGCTGGTCGAGGACGGCCTGATCGAGTGCGGGTACGGCACCTGGGAGGGGCAGCCGCTGAAGGCGCTGGCCAAGGAGCCGCTCTGGCCGGTGGTCCAGCAGCACCCCAGCGCCGCGGTCTTCCCGCAGGGGGAGGCGATGGCGGCGATGGCCGCCCGTGCCGTCGCGGCGGTGCGCTCCTGGGACGCCCGGGTCACCGCCGAGCACGGCCCCGAGGCGCTCTGGCTGGCGTGCAGCCACGGCGATGTGATCAAGGCCATCGTCGCGGACGCGCTCGGCCTGCACCTGGACCTGTTCCAGCGGATCGTCGCCGACCCGGCCTCGGTCACCGCGATCCGCTACACCCCGCTGCGGCCGTTCCTGGTCCGCCTCAACGACACCGGCGGGGAGCTGACCGCCCTGGTCCCGCCGCCGCGCAAGCGGCGTCGCCGGCCGGCCCGCCCGGCGGACTCCGACGCCGCCGTCGGCGGGGGAGCGGGGGCCGCCCGGTGACCAGGCGACCGCGCCCGGCGGCGGGTCACCCCGGGCGGCGCCGGGCCCGTCGGCCCGCCGCTGCCCAGGTGGGGCGATTCTGCCTTGGTGGGGTACGCGGGGTCCCGACGCGCCGGATAGGGTCGTGGGTATGACCCACCAGGTGCACGCCTTCGAGCCGCCGGAGCGGTTCGTCGCCGGGACCGTCGGGCCGCCCGGGGAGCGCACGTTCTTCCTCCAGGCGCGCGGCGGTGGCCGGCTGGTCAGCGTCGCGCTGGAGAAGGTCCAGGTCTCCCTGCTCGCGGAGAAGCTGGAGGAGTTGCTCACCGAGGCGCAGCGCCGCTTCGGGGTGCAACTGCCCGAGGCGGCCGTCTCCACCGGCGACAACGACCCGCTGGACACCCCGGTCGACGAGGAGTTCCGGGTCGGCACCCTCGGGCTGGCCTTCGACGTGGACACCGCGACCGTCGTCATCGAGGCGATCGCCGCCGGCGAGGCGGAGGCCGAGGTCGAGTTGGGCGACGACGAGACCGACACCGACGACGAGGACGAGGAGCCGGACGAGGACCTCGACCGGCTCCGGGTCCGGCTGACCCCCGAGGCGACCCGCGAGTTCATCGAACGGGCCCGGCGGGTGGTCAACGCCGGCCGACCGCCCTGCCCGCTCTGCGGCCAACCGCTCGACCCCGCCGGTCACCTCTGCCCGCGGCACAACGGCTACCACCGGTGACCTCGTCGGAGCTGCACCCCCTCCAGGACGGTGCCGCCGCGCTGCGCCTGCTCCACGACGGCGATCTCGACCTGGAGGGGCGGCTGGTCGACGCCTCCAACACCACGCTGCGCGCCGTGCTCACCCTCGACGGGGTACGCGCCCGCTGCGTCTACAAGCCGGTGCGCGGGGAACGGCCGCTGTGGGACTTCCCCGACGGCACCCTGGCCGACCGGGAGGTCGCCGCGTACCTGGTCTCCGAGGGCGTCGGCTGGGACCTGGTCCCCCCGACGGTGCTGCGGGACGGTCCGCTCGGCCCCGGCTCCTGCCAGCTCTGGATCGACGAGCCCACCGACGCCGATCCGCTGGTCGGGTTCGTGCCGGCGGACGCGGTGCCGCCGCGCTGGTTCCCCGTCGCCGCCGCCCGCGACGAGGACGGCACGCCGTACGCCCTGGCGCACGCCGACGACCCCCGGCTGGCCCGGTTGGCGGTCCTCGACGCGGTGATCAACAACGCCGACCGCAAGGGCGGGCATGTGCTGGCCGGGCCCGACGACCGGCTCTACGGCGTGGACCACGGCGTCAGCTTCCACGTCGAGCCGAAACTGCGCACCGTGCTGTGGGGGTGGGCCGGCAGGGAGCTGCCCCCCGACGCCGTCGAGGCCCTCGACCAGCTCGCCTTCCTCCTCGCCGGTGACCTCGGCGAGGAGTTGGCCGCGCACCTCACCATCGGCGAGATCGGCGCGCTCGGCGGGCGGATCGAGCGGCTCCGCGACACCGGCCGGTTCCCGCTGCCCCCGCAGGACTGGCCGGCCATGCCCTGGCCGCCGATCTGACGTCCGCGCCGCGCTGCGCCGTCGCCCCGGGACGCGAGTCGTTGTCGCGTTGATCACCCCCACGGTGGGTCCCCGGTGTCGTACGGCTCGTTAGGCTGACGGTCATGGAGTCTTGGGCGGGACACGAGGTGCCACGACTGCCGGGCCGGGGCGGGCCGCTGGCGTTGTTCGACTCGGCGCGGCAGGGCGTCCACCCGAGCACACCCGAGGGCACCGCGACGATGTACGTCTGCGGCATCACCCCGTACGACGCCACCCACCTGGGACACGCCGCCACGATGATCGCCTTCGATCTCGTGCAGCGGTTCTGGCGTGACGCCGGGCACTCCGTGCGCTACGTGCAGAACGTCACCGACATCGACGACCCGCTGCTGGAGCGGGCGGAGCGCGACGGCGAGGACTGGAAGGTCCTCGCGATGCGGGAGACCGCGCTGTTCCGGGAGGACATGGAGGCGCTGCGGATGATCCCGCCGGCGCACTACGTCGGCGCGGTCGAGTCGATCCCGGACATCGCCGACCGGGTGCTGACGCTGCTCAAGGACGGTGCGGCGTACCGGCTGGAGGACGGCACCGGCGATGTCTACTTCGACCTCGCCGCCGCGCCCCGGTTCGGGTACGAGTCCAACCTGTCCCGGGCCGAGATGCTGGAGATCTTCCCGGAGCGGGGCGGTGACCCGCTCCGGGCCGGCAAGCGGGACCCGCTCGACCCGCTGCTGTGGCGCGGCACCCGCCCCGACGAGCCCTCCTGGCCCGGCGGCGAGCTGGGCGCGGGCCGGCCCGGCTGGCACATCGAGTGCACGGTCATCGCGCTGAACCTGCTCGGCGACCGGATCGACGTGCAGGGCGGCGGCAACGACCTGATCTTCCCGCACCACGAGTGCTCCGCCGCGCACGCCGAACGGCTGACCGGGGTGACCCCCTTCGCCGGTCACTACGTGCACGCCGGCATGATCGGCCTCGACGGCGAGAAGATGTCCAAGTCCAAGGGGAACCTGGTCTTCGTCTCCCGGCTGCGCGCCGACCGGGTCGACCCGATGGCGGTCCGGCTGTCCCTGCTCGCCGGGCACTACCGGGCCGACCGGTCCTGGACCGACGAGCTGCTCGCCACCGCGCAGGAGCGGCTGGCCCGCTGGCGGCGGGCCGCCGCCGCGCCCGCCGGCCCGTCCGGCATGGCGATGCTCACCGGGGTACGCGAGCGCCTCGCCGACGACCTCGACTCGCCCGGCGCGCTGCGGCTCGCCGACGAGTTCGCCGACCGGGTCCTCGCCGGCGCCGCCGACGACCCGGCCGCCCCCGCCCTCTTCGCCGCCACCACCGACGCCCTCCTCGGCATCCACCTCTGAACCGGTCTGGGTGGCGTACCCGGGGTGCTCCGTCCCCGCGTCATCCTGCCCCCGCCCGCCCTCCTCGCGCGATCTTGCACTGTGGGCCGGTGGTTCAGGTTCTTTGTCCCGTTATGGCGGGGCGGGAACTGCAAGATCGCCGTGAACGGGGGCGGGGGCGTGGGGGAGGGCGGGGGGTCAGCCGAGGACGAGGCCGGGGTCGGGGTCCGGGTCGGGGGTGGGGGCGGGGATCTTGTACTCCTCGGTCAGGGTGGTCATCGGGCCGGGCCAGGTGGCCTGGGCGACCTCGACGGGCTTGCGTCGCTCGTCGTAGGCGACGTGCAGCAGGTGCAGCACCGGGGTGTCCGGGCGGATCTGGAGGGTCTCGGCCTCCTCCCGGCTGGGCTGGCGGGCGGTGATGGTGTCGGTGGCGGTGACGTACCGTCGGCCGGTGGCCTCCTCCGCCTCCTGGTACAGCGGGCGGCCGAACGCCTCGGCGCGCTCCAGCGGGGTGCCGGCGGTGTCGGCGGGCAGGAACCAGGAGGCGCCCACCTCGACCGGGGAGTCCTCGGTGCGGACCAGGTGCCGGCGGCAGAGCAGGTCGGTGCCGTCGGGGACACCGAACGCGTCGGCCACCTCGGGCGGGGCGGGGGAGCGGCCGACCGAGACGAGGTGCTGCCGGTACCGGGCGGCGAGGTCGGTGTGGTAGCCCCGGAAGCCGCCGTACCGGCCCCGGGAGAGCCGGTTGAGCCGGCGCCGGGTGCCCCGCACGTACGTACCGGAGCCGGGTTTGGTGATCAGGATTCCCTCGACCCGTAACTGGTCGACGGCGCGCTGCACGGTCTGCTTGGCCACCCCGAACATCTCGGCGATGGCCGGGATGGACGGCAGCCGTTCGCCCGGCGCCCAGTCACCCCGGCGCACCTGGGCCTTGAGCTGCGTGGCGATCTGCCGGTGCGGGAACTCGGCCGCTCCCGGATTGATCTGCATCCCCACCTCCACGATCACGGCTAGGTTCCTAGGATGCCGTAGACGGGGTGACCGCGCCACCCCGGACACGCGAAAACGGGCCCCGGGAACACCGGGGCCCGTCACTGCGCGGGGCGGGGGAGCGGGCCTACCAGGAGCCGGCGGTCGGGCCGGCGGAGCCGCCCCGGCGGCGCAGGTACTTCTCGAACTCCTGGGCGATCTCGTCCCCGGTCAGCGGGGTGATCCCGGCGTCGCCGACCCGCTCCTCCAACTCCCGGACGTACTCGCCGAGTTCGGCGTCCTGCTCGGCCGCGCTGCGCACCCGCTGCTCCCACTCGGCGGCCTCCTCGGCCAGGTCGGCCATGGGCACCGGCAGGTCGAGCACCTCCTCGACCCGGTGCAGCAACGCCAGGGTGGCCTTGGGGCAGGGCGGGTTGTTGGCGTAGTGCGGCACGTGCACCCAGAACGACACCGCGTCCACCTCGGCGCGGGCGCAGGCGTCGTGCAGCACCCCGACGATCCCGGTCGGCCCGTCGTACCGGGTGGGGGTGAGCTGGTAGCGCTGGGCGGCCTCGGCGTCGGAGGCGCTGCCGCTGATCGGCAGGGGCCGGGTGTACGGCACGTCGGCCAGCAGCGCGCCGAGCAGGACCACCCGTTCCACCTCCAGGCTGTGGCAGATCTCCAGGACCTGCTCACAGAAGGTGCGCCAGCGCATGCTCGGCTCGATGCCCCGGATCAGGACCACGTCCCGTTCGGTGCCCTTGGGGCTGGCCACCATGAACCGGGTGGTCGGCCACTGCACCTGCCGGGTCTCGCCCGCCGCCATCGAGATGGTCGGCCGGCTCACCTGGAAGTCGTAGAAGTCCTCCGGGTCCAGTTCGGTGACCTGCCGGGCCTGCCACACCTGTTCCAGGTGCTCCACCGCGGCGGTCGAGGCGTCGGCGGCGTCGTTCCACCCCTCGAAGGCGGCGATGGCCACCGGGGACCGGAGCACCGGCAGCCCGTCGAACTCGGTCATGCCGTCACCTCACCCTGATCGTCGGGGCCGGAACCCGGCCGCCGCCCGGCCGTCCGCCCGCCGGGCGCGGTGGTGTCCCTGTTGTCCTTCACGTCCGTAGCCTACGTGTCGGCGTGGGATGCGGCCCGTCGGCCGCGCCGGCCCGCCCGGGAGGGCCCAGGACATAGGGGTACGAAACAGACGTCGGCGTCATCCGGGGCGGGCGGAGCCGCCCGACGGCCGCTGGTCACGGGGCGGCAGTGACGACTGACGGCCGCTGGTCACGGGCGGCCGAGCGCCCGGCGCAGGCCGTTCACCTGCTCCCGGCCCGGGTGCCTCCGGCCCGGCCCGGGTGCCTCCGGCCCGGCCCGGGTGCCTCCGGCCCGGCCCAGGTGCTTCCGGGCCCCGGCCCGCCGCGCCCCGGCCAGCAGGCGTGCCGGCTGCGGTCGATGGAACCGGTTCCCGGGCCGGGGCGCTTCTCGACGACGGGCTCCCGTCCCGGAATCCCGACCCGACCCGGACCGGTGACGGGCCGGACCGCGCGCCCGGCGGCCGGTCCGGGAGCCGGTGTCCCCTGGGGACAGAGCCGGGACCGGTGTGCGGGTTACCATTCCCGGTCTGTTCACCGTGTCGGTGGACGTCCGACGAGGTGGACGTCCGACGATTGCCCCGCAGCCGTACCGCTCGTCCCGCAGAGGAGTCCGCCCGTGACCGACCTGGATGCCGACCTCGCCGCGAAGGTCCAGCCCGAGGTGCCGCACGCGGCGCGGATCTGGAACTACTGGATGGGCGGCAAGGACAACTTCCAGTCCGACCGGGCCGCCGGGGCGGCGGTCGCGGAGGTGTACCCGGAGATCGTGGTGATGGCGCGCCAGTCCCGGCGGTTCCTCATCCGGGCCGTGCGTCACCTGGCCGCCGAGGCGGGCATCCGGCAGTTCCTGGACGTCGGGACGGGGTTGCCGACCATGCAGAACACCCACGAGGTGGCGCAGGAGACCGCGCCGCAGTCCCGGGTGGTGTACGTCGACAACGACCCGATGGTGCTGGTGCACGCCCGTGCCCTGCTGGTCAGCGCCACCCCGGAGGGGGTGACCACCTACGTGCACGCCGACTACCACGATCCGGAGCGGATCCTCGCCGAGGCGGCCCGGACGCTGGACTTCCGGGAGCCGGTGGCGGTGATGTTCATGGGGGTGCTGGGCTACGAGCCGGACCTGGCGGTGGTGCGTTCCATCGTGGGGCGGGTGATGGCGGCGACCGTCCCCGGCAGCCACCTGGTGCTCTGGGACGGCACGGACACCAGCGTGGCGGTGGCCGAGGGCGCCGACCGGCTGGTGCAGAGCGGCGGGGTGCCGTACGTCCTGCGCAGCCCCGACGACCTCGCCGGCTGTTTCGCGGGCCTGACGATGGTGGAGCCGGGGCTGGTGCCGATCACCCGCTGGCGTCCGGAGGACCCGGCGGCCGAGTCGATCGACGCGTACGGGGCCGTGGCCCGCAAGCCCTGACCGGTGGCCGCGGGCCGGGTGGTCCGGCCCGCGGCGTCGGCCGGCGGGTCAGAAGGCGTACGTGACCGAGATGGTGACGTTGGAGCAGGAGTTCGCGTAGCTGGTCAGCGCGTTCTTCTCGGCGGTGTCGACGGTGAGCCGCCAGCGGATCTTGGTGGCCACCCACTCGTTGACGTACCGGCAGCGGGCCGAGGTGTACGGCGGCATCCAGGTGGCCGGGTCCTGGTCGCCCTTGGCCTGGTTGACGTTGTCGGTCACGGCGGCCAGGGCCCGGGCGTCGCCGAGGTCGTTGGCGAAGGCCTGGCGGCGGCTGGTGGCCCAACTGCGGGCGCCGGAGTCCCAGGCCTCGGCGAGCGGGACCAGGTGGTCGATGTCGACGTCGCTGGGCTGGGTCCAGTAGGCGTTGTCGAAGTAGGAGTACCACCGGCCGCCGGTGAGGGTGCAGGTCCCGGAGACGGTGGGCGCGGTGACGGCCTCGGCGATCAGCACCTCGTAGCGGGTGTTGCAGCCGTCCCGGTCGGCGTCGATCCAGTGCGGGAACAGGTCACGGCTGTAGCCGGTGCGGATCTCGGTGGCGACCGGCAGGCTGGCCACGGCGGTCCGCAGGGGAGCGGAGTAGCCGGCGGCCCCGGCGGGGTGGGCGAGGCCGAGGGTGGCGGCCACGACGGCGGCCGTGGTCGCGGCGAAGGTGGTCGCGAGGGCGCGCAGCGTACGGGACATGGATGCTCCGTCCGTCCAGGTGGGAGGCGGTTGTGCCTGGCCTATGTATAGACAGTCGTGGAGGCATCGTCTAGATCGGTTTGTGTGAATGCTGTGTGACATCACCGGTCCGGCCGGTCGCCCGGTCCGTCGGGCGGGGGTGCCGGGTGTTACCCGTCGGCGTGGCAGGGGGCTGTTGCCGGTAACATGATCACCGCGTCTGGCAAGGTGGGACGGGTGATCGCTACCCTCCGTGCCCAGCTACGTCACTGGACCGTGGTCGTGCCGCTGCTCGCGGTCGTGCTGCTCGCGATGACCTGGAACCGTACCCTGCCCGGCCCGGTGGTGGCGGTGGTCGCCCTCTTCCTGGCCGGCGCGGTCCTCGCCGCGGTCCACCACGCCGAGGTGGTGGCGCACAAGGTGGGGGAGCCGTACGGGTCGCTGGTCCTCGCGGTCGCGGTCACCGTGATCGAGGTCGCGCTCATCGTCACCCTGATGATCAGTGGCGGGGAGAAGACCCAGGCCCTGGCCCGGGACACCGTCTTCGCCGCCGTGATGATCACCTGCAACGGCATCCTGGGGCTGTCGCTGCTGCTCGGCGCGCTGCGCCGGGGTGTCGCGGTGTTCAACCCGGAGGGCACCGGCGGGGCCCTGGCCACCGTGGCGACCCTGGCCACCCTGAGCCTGGTGGTGCCGACCTTCACCACCAGCCGGCCCGGCCCCCAGTTCACCCCCGCCCAACTGGCCTTCGCGGCGGTCGCCTCGCTCGCCCTGTACCTGCTGTTCGTCATGGTGCAGACCGGGCGGCACCGCGACTACTTCCTCCCGGTGCCGCACGACGACGGCACGGTCACCGCCGACGAGCACGCCGACCCGCCGTCGACCCGCGCCGCCCTGGCCAGTCTCGGGCTGCTGGTCGTGGCGCTGGTCGCGGTGGTCGGCGACGCCAAGACCGTCTCGCCCACCCTGGAGGCGGGGGTGGCCAAGGCCAACCTGCCGCCGTCCTTCGTCGGCGTCGTCATCGCCCTGCTGGTGCTGCTGCCGGAGACCCTCGCCGCCGCCCGCGCCGCCCGCCGGGGCCGGGTGCAGATCAGCCTCAACCTCGCCCTCGGTTCGGCGATGGCCAGCATCGGCCTGACCATCCCGGCCATCGCCGTCGCCAGCATCTGGCTGGAGGGTCCGTTGCTGCTGGGGCTGGGCGGCACCGAGATGGCGCTGCTGGCCCTCACCGCCGTCGCCGGGGTGCTCACCGTCGTTCCGGGTCGGGCCACCCTGCTCCAGGGCGGGGTGCACCTGGCCATCCTCGGCGCCTTCGTCTTCCTCGCCGCCAGCCCCTGACCCGCCGCCCCGTCCCGGCCCCGTCCCGGACGAGGCGGGGACGGGGACGGGGTGGGCCGCCAGGTCCGGCGGCCCACCCCGTCCGGCGGGGTCAGTAGGTGACCCCCGGGTAGTCCTGCTGGGCCCGCAGGTACTGGGCCTGCCACTCGGCGGGCCAGCCGAACGCCGCCGTGGCCAGCGGCTTCAGGTCCGTGCCGGCCGCGCCGCTCCAGAAGTGCACGAACTCGCCCCAGTTCAGCTCGCGGGCGTACCCGCCGTCGAAGCGGTGGAAGTGCGTCGACAGCAGCAGGAAGAACCGGTCCAGCGTGGCGACGCCCCCGTGGTCCTGGTAGATCGGGTGGAACCAGTCCCGGAACCATTGGGTACCGGCCCGGGGGAAGTCGTCGACGGTGGTCATCTTCTCGTCGTACCAGCGGGTGGCGTGCGCGGTCAGCCCCAGCGCCAGGTACACGTCGTACTGGAAGATCTCACACCACTTGCTGTCGCCCCAGATCCCGAACGCGGGCGAGCCGTGCACGTCGTGGGCGCTGGACTCGACGACGTGGCCGATCTCGTGGGCGATGATGTCGCGCCGGGCCTCGGTGGCCGAGGTCCAGCCGTCGCCGGTGAAGTCGACCATGTTGCGGTGCGAGGTCTCCGCGTCGAAGAGCACCCGCGCGGTGCCGCCGAGCCCCGGTTCCTCGTGGAAGACCGCGTGCAGCTTCTGCCCGGCCAGCCCGCCGTAGGTCGCCTGGAGGTACTGCCAGAGCTGCTTGGTGTAGTCCTTGGCCCAGGTCAGGTCGGTGCCGGCCAGCCCAGTGGTCCGCCAGACGGTCAGGTCGGCGTCGGTGACCACCTTGGTGAGCACCTCGTTGTCGCCGGGGTCGCCGTGCCACACCTCGGTCCAGGTGTTCGGCACGGTGGCGCTGAGGGTGGTGCCGCCGGCGGTGACCCATCCGGTGACCCCGGCGGCGTTCTCCGCCCGCAGCCGGTACTGGTAGGTGCTGCTGCCGGGCAGCTTCAGGTCCCGGTACCGGGTGGTGGCGGTCGGCAGGACCGCCAGCGGGGTCCAGGCGCCGCCGCCGGTCGAGCGTTCCAGCCGGTACGTCGTCTCGTAGCGGGTGGTGTCGGTCCAGGTGAGCAGCATCTGGTCGCCGGAGACGCCGGTGGCCTGGAAGCCGGTCGGCGCGCTCGGCGCGGGGGTGGTGGCGGTGGTGGTGCCGAAGATCCGCCACTCGGCGAGCTGGAGGTCGGGGGAGCCGTCGTTGCCGGTGATCCGCAGCCGGTAGTGCCGGTACGACTGGGTGTTGGCGAACGAGAACGTCCTGGTCTCGAAGCCGGTGAGGAAGGTCTGGTTGCTGCGGGTGTCCAGCGCGGTCCACGAACCCGTGCCGGTGGACGCCTCGAAGACCCAGGAGCGCGGGTTGCGGTCGGGGGCGTCGTTGGCCGACGTCACCGCGTACCCGGTGACCGTCGCCGGGGTGTCCGCCACGAACTGGATCCAGCCGGTGCTGTGCCAGGTGAAGTACTTGCGGTACGGGGAGTTGTCGATCACCTTCTCGACGCCCTCGGCGCCGGTGGTGCCGTACTGGTCGGTGATCGTGCCGGGGGTGTCGGTGATGTCCACCGGTCCGGAGACCAGGCGCGGCGCGCCGGGCTCCGCCGCCGGTCGACCGGTCGCCACGGCGGCGAGCGCGGCCACCATCGTCAGCGTCGTGACGGCGGTGAGCGCGCTCTGCCCGGGACGTGGCCGGATCCGGGCGGGGAACTGTGCTCGCATCAGTGCGGTGCCCTTCCTGGAGATGGGGCACCGAGTACACCCGTGATCACTTAGCGCCGACCTACGGCTGACTTGACGTGACCCGTGGCGGCGCCCGGATGTGGCGCACGTCCCACCGGCGGCGCGACCGGCGGGGGAGAACCGGGCGGGCCCTGCGGTGAACCGTCCGCCCCGCCCCGCCCGTAGATGATCTCGACGGGCATGACGGACCGGCCGTCGGGGTACCTGTCGCCCCACCGCCCGACGCCTGGGGAGGTCCACTGTGACGGCACACGCGCGACGTCGGCCCCGTGGCTCGCTGGCCGCTCTGGTGGTGGCCCTGGTCGCCGCGGCCGGCTGCGTGGTCGGCGGGCTGCCCGAGGAGGACGGGCCCCCGCCCCGGGTGCCGCCGCAGTCGCAGGACCCGGAGCAGCCCCGGCGGTCCCAGGCGCAGCAGGACCGTGGCCCGGGCGCGCAGACCACCCGGGCGGACGGCACCGACACCCCGGAGGAGTTCCAGCAGGACATGGCCGACGCGCAGCGGCTCGCCGAGCGGTACTGGGCGGAGCAGTTCCGCGCCTCCGGCCAGCGGTTCCAGCCGGTCCGGCGGGTCGTCACGTACCAGCGCGACGGGGAGGTCACCTGCGGCGGCCAGGCTATCCCGGCCAACAACGCCGTGTACTGCACCCCGGGCGACTTCATCGCGTACGACATCAACTGGTCGTTCTCGGCGTTCCGGCAGATCGGCGACGCGTTCGTGTTCTACCTGCTCGGCCACGAGTACGCGCACGGCGTGCAGATCCGCCTCGGCATCCGGTACAGCTTCACCATCCAGCAGGAGTTGCAGGCCGACTGCATGGCCGGGGCGTTCCTCGGTGACTCGGTGCGGGCCGGGACGCTCGTGCTCGACGACGGTGACCTGGAGGAGTTCCGCGAGGGGCTGCTCGCCGTCGGCGACGACCCGGACCAGCCGTGGTTCGCCGAGGGCGCGCACGGCACCCCGCAGCAGCGCGCCGACTCCTTCTTCCGGGGGTACGAGCGTTCCCTGGCCGGCTGCGACCTGGGTTGAGCCGGGTCACGGCGCGGGTGCCCCGGTGCCCCGGCGGGCCGCCGACCCTGACAGGATCGGCGCAGGTGCCCGAGCCGCGGTCGGCCGCTGCCGCCGTCGACCCGTGGCCGTCGCGACGACCGCAGGAGGACCCGGTGAACCGCCACCATCCCGCCGCCGTGCTGTTCGACATGGACGGCACGCTGGTCGACAGCGAGAAGCTGTGGGACATCGCCCTGGAGGAGCTGGCCGTCAGCTACGGCGGCACCCTCTCCACCGCCGCCCGCCGGGCGATCATCGGCACCAGCATGGCCGAGTCGATGCGGATCCTGCACGCCGACCTCGACCAGCCGCACCGGGATCCGGCGCGCAGCGCCGCCTGGGTCGACGCCCGGATCCTGGAGCTGTTCCGCACCGGCCTGCGGTGGCGGCCGGGGGCGCTGGCCCTGCTCAGCGCGGTGCGGGCGGCGCGGATCCCGACCGCCCTGGTCACCTCCAGCGGCCGGGCGCTGGTCGAGGTGGCCCTGGACACGCTGGGCCGGGACAGCTTCGACGTGGTGGTCTGCGGCGACGAGGTCGACTCGACCAAGCCGCATCCGGAGCCGTACCTGACCGCCGCCCGGCTGCTGGGGGTGCCGATCGACCGGTGTGTGGCGATCGAGGACTCCGCGACCGGGGTGGCCAGCGCCGTCGCCGCCGGCGCCGCGGTGCTGGCCGTCCCGGCGGAGGTGCCCCTCGACCCGGTCGACGGGGTCCGCCAACTGGCCGACCTGACCGGCGCGGACCTGGACCTGCTCGGCGCCCTGCTGGGCGCGCCGACCAGCGACCCCCGCTGACCCGTCGACCACGGACGCGCCGAGGGCCCCGGCCGTACCCGACCGGGGCCCTCCGCCACCCGAAACCGTCAGTCGTGCGCGATCGCGCCGAGGACGTTGATCCGGGCGGCCCGGACGGCCGGCAGCGCCGCCGCGATCACCCCGATCAGCGCGGCCAGGCCCAGGAAGACACCCATCTGGGTCCACGGCAGCACCAGGTCGGTGATGCCGTCCTCGCGCAACGCCCGGACCACCGCCGCACCCAGGCCGGTGCCGACGACGGTGCCCAGCAGCGCGCCGAACACCGAGATCACCACCGCCTCGACGGTGATCATCCGCATGGTCTGCGCCCGGCGCAGCCCGATCGCCCGCAGCAGCCCCAACTCCCGGGTCCGCTCCAGCACCGACAGGGCCAGGGTGTTCACGATGCCGAGGACGGCGATCACGATGGCCAGCGCCAGCAGGATCTGGATCATCGTGAGCAGGGTGTCGAACTGGCTGGCCTGCTGCTCGATGAACGCGTCCCGGTCGGCCACCGACACCTCGGGGCTGTCGGCCAGCAGCGCCTCCACCCGGGGCAGCACGTCGTCGACCCGGGTGCCCGGGTCCAGTTGGACGAAGCCCTGGATCGGGTGCGGGACCGCGAAGTCCGCCGTCACGGTCGGCGGCAGCGTCACCGGGTTGGTGTACACGTCGCTGCGGTAGATGCCGCTGACCGTGAAGGTGCGCGGCTCGCCCCGGGACAACTGCACCTGCGCCGTCGACCCGACCGACCAGCCGCGTGACGTCGCCGTCTCCGCCCGGACCAGCATCTGCTCCGGGCCGATCCGGTCGACGTCACCGGCGGCCCGCTCGACGCCGAAGATCTGCCGCAGCGCGGTCGGGTCGCTGCTGGCCCCCACCCAGGTCCGCTGGCCGTCGACCATCGCCATGTCGCCGTACTCGCCGCCGGCCAGGCGTACCCCGGGGATCTGCGCCGCCTCGGTCAGCACGTCGCGGTCGAAGCTCGCCGGACGCGGACCGACCTGCGCCCCGGCGATCACCAACTCGGCCTTGATGCTGTCCTGGGCCAGGGCGCTGAGGCTGCTCTTGGCCGAGTCCAGGATCACCGTCACGCCGGTGACCAGCGCGATGCCCACCATCAGCGCGGCGGCGGTGATCGCGGTGCGGCGCGGGTTGCGCCCGGAGTTGAGCCGGCCCAGCCGGCCCGGCACGGAGAAGGCGAACAGCGCCCCGAGCAGGGACACCACCGGGCGGCTGATCAGCGGGGTCAGCAGCGCCACCCCGACGAAGGTGAACAGCACCCCGCCGAGGATGACCGGCAGGACGCTGTCGCCGGCGTTGTCGGTCAGCCCGAGTGCCAGCAGCGTGGCGCCGACGGCGGTGACCACCGCCCCGCTCACGGTGATCCTGGTCAGTGGCCGGTCCGGGGTGGCCACGTCCTGCATGGCCGCGATCGGCGGGATCCGGGCCGCCCGCAGCGCCGGCAGCAACGCCGCCACCACCGTGATCACCAGGCCGACGCCGAACGCGCTGAGCACCGCGCTGGCCGGCACCGCGATCCCGGCCAGGTCCAGCCCACCGGCGAAGGTCCCGAACAGGTACGCCAGCAGCGCACCCACCCCGACCCCGGCGGCCAGCCCGAACACGGAGGCGAGCAGACCCACCGCCACCGCCTCCAGCACCACCGAGCCGATGATCTGCTTGCCGCTTGCCCCGATGGCCCGCAGCAGCGCCAGCTCCCGGGTGCGCTGCGCGACGATGATCGAGAACGTGTTGAGGATCAGGAACGTGCCGACCAGCAGCGCCACCGCGGCGAAGCCGAGCAGGATCCGGTTGAAGAACGCCAGCCCCTCCTTCAGGTCGGCCGACATCTCCTCGGACAACTGCGCGCCGGTCTTCACCTCGAACCCGTCGCCCAGGGCCCGGGCCACCTCGTCGCGGAGCCCGGCGTCGGTCACCCCGTCCGCCGCGGTGACCGTGACGCTGTTGAAGACGCCGGTCTCGCCGAGCATCAACTCCTGCGCCACCGGCGTGGTGAAGTAGATCTCGTGGGACCCGCCGACGGAGTCCCGCCCCCCGCTGTAGCCGAAGACCCCGACCAGGGTGAACTCCCGCTTCGGGGCCAGGGTCAGCACCCCGACCCGGTCGCCGACGCCCACCTTGGCGGCCTGCGCCAGCGCCGCGTTGACCACGATCTCGTCGTCGGCGCGCGGCGCGCGTCCCTCCCGGAGCTGGAGCAGGTCGCCCTCGCCGACCCAGTTGGACCCCAGTTGCGGCGGCCCGAACGAGGTGACCACCTTGCCGTTGCTGCCGATCAGCCGGGCCCCGTCGGCGGCCACCACCCCGACCGCGTCGGCCACCCCCGGCACCGCCGCGACCCGCTGCACCGTCTCGGCCGGGAACGCCGGGGACAGGGTCATCCCCTCGGCCTCGGAGACCCGCACGTTCGGCTTGGCCGCCACGTTGACGTCCACCCCGGCGTACGCGTCGGCGAAGACCTTGTCGAAGGACCTGCCGAGGGTGTCGGTGAGCACGAACGCCCCGGAGACGAACATGACCCCCAGCACCACCGCCAGGCCGGACAGGACCAGCCGTACCTTGCGGGCCAGCAGGCTCTTCAGTGTCGCCCGGAACATCAGCCGGTCACCTCGGCGGGGGTGTCCAGCTTCTTCATGGTGTCCAGCACGGTCTCCGCCGTCGGCTCGATCAGCTCGGTGACGATCTGCCCGTCGGCGAGGAAGACCACCCGGTCGGCGTACGCGGCGGCGGTCGGGTCGTGGGTCACCATCACGATGGTCTGCCCGTGCTCCCGGACCGAGTTGCGCAGGAAGCTCAGCACCTCCGCGCCGGAGCGGGAGTCCAGGTTCCCGGTCGGCTCGTCGGCGAAGATCACCTCGGGCCGGGCGACCAGGGCCCGGGCACACGCCACCCGCTGCTGCTGGCCACCGGAGAGCTGCGCCGGCCGGTGGTCGAGACGGTCCTTCAGCCCCACCGTGGCGATCACCGTGTCGTACCAGGCCGGGTCGGGCTTGCGCCCGGCGATCGACATCGGCAACAGGATGTTCTCCTTGGCCGTCAACGTGGGCAGCAGGTTGAACTGCTGGAAGATGAAGCCGACCTTGTCCCGGCGCAGCGTCGTCAGGCCGGCGTCGCGCAGCCCGGTCACGGTGGTGTCCCCGATCGTGACCGTGCCCCGGGTCACCGCGTCCAGCCCCGCCAGGCAGTGCATCAGCGTCGACTTGCCGGACCCGGACGGACCCATGATAGCCGTGAACCGGCCCCGCTCGAACTCGACACTGACCCCCCGCAGGGCGGCGACCTGCGCCTCGCCGCTGCCGTACACCTTCCACACGTCGTTCGCCCGAGCGGCGGCCTGCGCCTGCCGCCCTACCGTCGCGGTCACGTCATCTACCCCTTCCGTCTGTGCCGGCGTTCCGCGCCGCCCCCCGCTGGTCGGCGCGGCTGTTCTCATCCTCGGTGCCCGACGGCGGCGAACCGTCCAACTCCGGGTGTAGGCACGGCGGATTTCCCGCTGCGGGTCGGCCCCGATGCCGACTCAGGGTTACCCCTGACCACCCGGCCGTCATCGTGGCACCGCGCCGCCGGCCCGTGACGAAAGGAAGCGGACCGCACGGGGCCAGGCCCTGCCGACCGCGGCAACCCGCCCCGCTCCGGCCGCCGGCCGGCGACCGGCTCAGCCCCGCGGCCGGACCAGGCCCGACTCGTACGCCAGCACCACCGCCTGGACCCGGTCGCGCAGTCCGAGCTTGGTCAGCACGTGCCCCACGTGAGTCTTGATCGTCGTCTCGCTCACCGACAACTCCCGGGCGATCTCGGCGTTGGACAGGCCCCGGGCCACCTGCCCCAGCACCTCCCGCTCCCGCTCGGTCAACCCGCCCAGGGTCTTCGGCGGGCCCGCCGCCGGGTCCGGCAGCACCCCGGCGAACCGGTCCAGCAGCCGCTTGAGGATGCGCGGGGCGACCACCGCGTCCCCGGCCGCCACCGTCCGGATCGCCGCCACCAGGTCCTCGGCGGGCACGTCCTTGGCCAGGAACCCGCTCGCCCCGGCGCGCAGCGCCCCCACCACGTACTCGTCCAGGTCGAACGTGGTCAGGATCAGCACCCGCACCGGCAGTTTCGCCTCGACGATCGCGCGGGTCGCGGCCACCCCGTCCATCCGGGGCATCCGGATGTCCATCAGCACCACGTCCGGCAGCAGCCGGCGGGACAGGTCCACCGCCTCCACGCCGTCGCCGGCCTCGGCGACGATGTCCAGGTCCTCCTCCGCGCCCAACACCATCCGGAACCCGGTCCGCAGCAGCGGCTGGTCGTCGACGAGCAGGATCCGTACCGGTCGCGCCGGCGCCGCCTGGTCGGTCATCTGCTCTCCCTGTCCCCACCGGCCCCCGCCGGAACACCGTCCGCCTGCTCCACCGGGATCCGCGCGTACACCCGGAACCCGCCGCCGGGCCGGGGCCCGGTGTGCAGGGTCCCACCGTAGAGGCCCACCCACTCCCGCATCCCCACCAGCCCGTGTCCCGGACCGGCCGGCCCCGGCGGCGCCCCCCGCCCGGTGTCGGTCACCTCGACCGTCAGGCGCCCGTCGTCGACCGCCACCCGCACCCGCGCGGTCGCCGACCCGGCGTGCCGGACCGCGTTGGCCAGCGCCTCCTGCACGATCCGGTACACCGCCAGCGCCACCCCCTCCGGCACCGGAGTGGCGTCGCCCGCCACCGCCAGGGTCACCGGCAGGCCCGCCTGCCGGGCCTGCTCCACCAGCTCCTCGATCCCGGCCAGCCCCGGCTGCGGGGCCAGGTCGGCGGCCGGCTCGGCGTCGGAGCGCAGCACGTCCAGCAGCCGGCGCATCTCCCGCAGGGTGGTCCGGCTGCTCTGCTCGATGGTGGCGATCGCCTCGTCGGCGGCGTCCGGGTCCCGGCGCAGCACCCGCCGCGCCCCGGTCGCCAGCACCCCCATCACGCTCACCTGGTGGGCGACCATGTCGTGCAGCTCCCGGGCGATGCGGCGGCGCTCCTGCGCCACCGCCTGCTCGGCCAGGGTGCGCTGGTTCTCCTCCGCGGCGCGGGCCCGCTCCCGCAGCGCCGACAGGGTCGTCCGCCGGGCGTGCACCGCCCGCCCCACCGCGTACGACACCAGCGCGGTGAGCAGGTTGTTGAGCACCAGGTACGCGCTGGACACGTCGAGTGGGCTGGTCAGCGGCACCACCGCGTTCAGCGTCATCACCGGCACCCACAACACCACCGCCGCCAGCGCCGCCCGCCACGCTGAGCCGCGCGCCGCCAGCGTGTAGGTCAGCACCACGAAGGCCAGCCCCTGGGTGTTCGGCACCGCGTCGAACCAGACGGGCAGGGCCAGGGTGGCCAGCGCCACACCCACCGCGACCACCGGCGCGCGGCGGCGCAGCACCACCGGCGCGGCGCACAGCACACTCCACAGCCACGGTGTCGGCAGCCGACCCGGCCCGAACTCGCGCGGGCTGAGCAGCGTGAACACGACGTCGAACAGCAGCAGGGCACCGGCGAGGAGGGCGTCCGCGAGCAGCGGACGCCCACGCAGGAACGCCCGTGCGCCGGTCATACCGCGACGCTAACCGCCCGTACGCCGCTGTGATCGTCGCCAGCGGTGACTGTGCCATCCTCCCCGAGGATGAGGGTCACTCGTCCGCACCCGGCGCGGAGGGCGCGGACCGGGCGTCCGGCTGCGGACCCGCCGCCACCGCGCCCACCGGGAACGGCGGCGGGGTGCCCCCGAAACTGGGACAGTGCGCCTGGTGGTTGCACCAGTCGCACAGCCGGCTCGGCCGGGGCCGGAAGTCCTGCCGCTCGGTGGCCTGCTCGATCGCCCGCCACAGCGCCACCACCGTGCGCTCGAAGCGGGCCAGCTCCTCGGCGTCCGGGGTGTAGTCGCACACCTCGGCGTCGCGCAGGTAGAGCAGGCGCAGCACCCGGGGCACCACCCCCCGGGTCCGCCACAGCACCAGCGCGTAGAACTTGAGCTGGAACAGCGCCCGCGCCTCGAACGCCTCCCGGGGCGCCCCGCCGGTCTTGTAGTCCACCACCCGCAGCGCGCCGTCCGGTGCCACGTCCAGCCGGTCGAGGTAGCCCCGGATGAGCAGCTCGTCGTCGACCACGGCGGAGATCAGCGCCTCCCGCTCGGCCGGCTCCAACCGGCGCGGGTCCTCCACCGTGAAGTACCCCTCCAGCAGCGCGGCGGCCGAGCGCAGGAACTCCCCGGCGGCCTCCGGCGCGGCCCCCTCGAACAGGTCGGCCAGCTCCGGCTGCTCGGTGACCAGCCGGTCCCACTGCGGGGCCACCAGGTCACCGGCCGCCTGCGGGGTGCGCCCCGCCGCCGGCAGGTCGAACAGCCGCTCCAGCACCGCGTGCACCAGGGTGCCCCGGGCCTGCTCCACGGTCGGCCGCTCGGGCAGCCGGTCGATGCTGCGCAGCCGGTACAGCAGCGGGCAGGTCTTGAAGTCCGCCGCCCGGGACGGGGACAGCGAGGCCCGGACCGTCGCGGGCACCTCCACCCCGGCCGAGGACTGCTGGATGATCACCGGTTCCGCCGTCATGCCCGGAAGGTTAGGGCACCGGTGTGACAGCCGGGCCGCACCCCGCCGGCGTCGGCCCCGCCCGGTCGGCCCGTACCCCGGTCGATGCGGCCCCCGCCGCCGGGGCGCGCCGGCCGCCGCGCGGGCGGGCCCGCTCCCGGCGGTCCGTAGCATCGGGAAGGTGCAGCAGAGAACCGAAGCGCCCCGACGCCGTGACCACCGACCCGGACTCAGCGTCGGCCGGGTGTTCGGGGTGCCGCTGTACCTCAACGCCTCGATGCTGCTGCTCGCCCTGCTGATCACCATCCTGTACGGCGAGTTCGCCGGGCACCGGCTCGGGCTGTCCCCGCCGGCCGGGTACCTGATCGGCTTCGGGTTCGTCGTCTCGCTGCTGGGCTCGGTGCTGCTGCACGAACTCGGCCACGCCCTCACCGCCCGCCGCTACGGCATCGGTGTGCGCGGGATCACCCTCGAACTGCTCGGCGGGTACACCGAGATGGACCGCGACGCCCCGAGCCCCCGCGTCGACCTGCTGGTCTCCCTCGCCGGGCCGGCGATCTCCGCGGTGCTCGGCGTGGCCGCCACCGCCGCCACCCTCGCCCTGCCCGACCGCACCCTGCTCAACCAGCTCGCCTTCCAACTGGCGGTCAGCAACGTCATCGTGGCCGTGTTCAACATGCTGCCCGGGCTGCCGCTGGACGGCGGCCGGGCCCTGCGGGCCGCGGTCTGGGCGGTCACCCGGGACCGGCACGTCGGCACCGAGGTCGCCGGGTGGATCGGCCGGGCCGTCGCCGCCGGTACCGCCGTGCTGGTGATCCTGCTGGTCCTCAACGGGATCCTCGCCCCGCTGGCCGTGCCGCTGATGCTGCTGGTCGCGGTGACCCTGTGGCGGGGGGCCGGGCAGTCGATCCGGATCGCCCGGGTCAGCCGCCGGTTCCCGCTGATCGACCTGGCCCGGCTGGCCCGACCGCTGCTGCCGGTGCCCACCGGCACCCCGCTGGCCGAGGCGCAGCGCCGGCGCGACGCCGGCGGCCAGCCGCAGGCGGTGCTCGCCGTCACCGACTCCGCCGGCCGGCCACTGGCCGTGGTCGACCCGGCCGCCGCGGCGGCCGTCCCGGTGGAACGCCGGCCCTGGCTGGCGGTCGACGCGGTGGCCCGGTCGCTGGCCGGCCTGCCCACGATGCCGGTGGATCTCGACGGTGAACGGGTGATGGAGACGGTGCAGACCCACCCGGGCGCGCAGTACGTCGTGACGGCAGGCGAAAATGTCGTCGGCGTTCTGCACATCGCGGATCTGGCGCAGCTCCTCGAACCCAGACGGAACTCGAACCGGAAGTGGAACACGTGACCGTTCACCCCCCTGCGACCTCGACCGACCCGGGCCCGACGGCGCCCGGCCCCACCCCGGCGCTGCCCCCCGTGCACCGTGGCCCCTTCCGGCCCGGCGACCGGGTGCAGCTGACCGACCCGAAGGGGCGGATGCACACGGTCACCCTGGAGGTGGGCAAGGCGTTCCACACCCATCGCGGCATCCTGGAGCACGACGCGCTGATCGGCCAGCCCGACGGCAGCGTGGTCACCACCTCCGGCGGCGGCACCGCGTACCTCGCCCTGCGCCCGCTGCTGTCGGACTACGTGCTGTCGATGCCGCGCGGCGCCCAGGTCATCTACCCGAAGGACTCCGCCCAGATCGTCGCCATGGGCGACATCTTCCCCGGGGCGAAGGTGCTGGAGGCCGGCGCCGGCTCCGGCGCGCTGAGCTGCTCCCTGCTGCGCGCCGTCGGCCCCACCGGCGAGCTGCACTCCTGGGAGGTGCGCGACGACTTCGCGCAGATCGCCCGCCGCAACGTCGAGGCCTTCTTCAACGGCCCCCACCCGGCCTGGACACTGCACGTCGGGGACGTGGCGGACTGCCCGGAGACCGGCTTCGACCGGATCATCCTGGACATGCTCACCCCGTGGGAGACCCTCGACATGGTCGAGCGGGCGCTGCTGCCCGGCGGCGTCTTCATCGGGTACGTCGCCACCACCCCGCAGCTGTCCGAACTGGTGGAGGCGCTGCGCGAGCGGGGCGGCTGGACCGAGCCCCGGGCCTGGGAGTCGCTGGTGCGTGACTGGCACGCCGAGGGGCTCGCCGTCCGCCCGGACCACCGCATGATCGCGCACACCGCGTTCCTGGTCTCCGCCCGCAAGCTCGCCCCCGGGGTCACCGCCCCGCCGCGCCGGCGCAAGCCGAGCAAGGGCACCGAGGCGTACGTCCAGCGGCGGGCGGCGCTGCGGGCGGCCGAGGCGGCCCGCCAGGCCGCCACCGCGCCGGCCACCGACGACACCCCGGCCGGTACGCCGACGGAGCTGGACCAGCCGTGACCGCCGCGCTGGACGCCCCCGGCCGGACCGGGTGCCGCCGGCCCGGCGCGTGCGGACCACACCAACCCACCGTCGCGGCGGAGGTCACCCGATGAGCCTGCCCGGTTTCGACGGCGCCGAGGTGCCGGCGGTCTTCCCCGACTGGTCGCCGTACCAGGACCTGGAGTCGGCGGCGCGGGCGTACCTGCGGGACCCGGACGTCGCGCTGGAGGCGCTCGGCGGGGTGCTGCGCGGCGCCTCGGTGCTCGGCTTCACCCTCGAGCGCTTCGTCAACGAGGTCAACGGGGTGTGGCAGGAGGTCGTGGTCTGCGACGGCAGCCGGCTGATCCTCTGGCACGGCGAGGACGTGCCGCCGGGGGAGGGCCCGGCCGGGGCGATGACCTCGTCGCTGCGGGTGGTGCCGATCTCCACGGTCACCGAGGTCGGCTGCCGGCGACGGCTCACCCGGGGCGACAACGGCACGGTCCGGGTCGACAGCATCGACGTGTACCTGCTGCTGACCTCGCTCGACGAGGCGCCGCCCGGCGACGAGCTGGTCGGCGCGCCCCGGCACGACGCGCTGCGGTTCGGCAAGACCCTCGACGACGGCGGGGCCGGCCAGATCGCCCGGCTGGAGGAGTTCGCCCGGCTGGTCGCCTCGGTGGTCGGTCGGCCGCTGCTGTAGGCCCGGCGTCGGCCACCGGTCGTCCGGCGGCCACCGGTCGTCGGCCGCCCGGCGTCGTGCCGGCCGGCCGACGACCGGGGTGGCTCAGTCCGCGTCCGGCCCGGCGATCTCGACGCCGTCGTCGCGCACCACGTGGATGCACTCGCCGGGGCACTCCCGCGCCGAGTCGATCACCTCGAGACGCAGGTGCCCGGGCACGTCCACCCGGCTGCCCGGGGCCTGCCGCAGCTCACCGTCGGCGCCCTTGACGTAGGCCAGGCCGTCGACGTCGAACTCGAAGACCTCCGGGGCGTACTGCACGCAGAGCCCGTCCCCGGTGCAGAGGTCCTGGTCCACCCAGACCTGCACCTGGTCGGTCGCGACCTCGGTCACCGGCGTACCCCCATGTTCTCGCGTCCCACGGCTCCGACGGTACCCCGGTCGTGCGCCCGCGCCCCGCCGGCCCCGGACGCCACCACCGACACCCCGCGCGCCACTCCCGGCGCGGACCCGTGTCGCCGGCCGGCGCGCCATCGACGGGCGACGAGATGTCGGGCCGGGTCGGTCTCGCCCCCGCCGGCCCGTCGGCCGGGCGTGCGAGGTCGGGCGACAGCCCCCGGCGGCCCGCGTCGTCGCAGCTCAGGGCCGGCCCGGTGGGGTGGGCCGGGGGGTGCGGCCCGGTCGTCGGGACCGGGGCGGCGGGGACGGCACGGGGCCTCCGGCGGGGTCCACGGTCGGGTCGTGGCGATCAAGGTTCAGTGACGAGGGCGTTGCGTGGGACCGAATCGGCCTCACAGCGGCTAGTGTTAGGCAAGAACGTTCAAGCCCCCCGGGGAGGTGGGACGTGGCACGCAGTGACGACGCGGACTCGCGCGCCGCACGGTGGGAGAAGGAGGCCCACGATCTCTCCACGCAGGTCGCGTTTCTCCAAGAGGAACTCGCTCTGGTGCGGCGCAAGTTGACCGAAAGCCCCCGACACGTCCGGCAGCTCGAAGAGCGGCTGGCGGCTACCCAGGCGCAGTTGGCGCGGCTGACCGAGAACAACGAGCGGCTCGTGAGCACCCTCAAGGAGGCTCGCGCGCAGATCGTGACGCTCAAGGAGGAGATCGACCGCCTGGCGCAGCCGCCGAGTGGCTACGGCGTCTTCCTGGCACGGCACGACGACGGCACGGTGGACATCTTCACCGGCGGGCGCAAGCTCCGGGTCGCCGTCTCGCCCTCGCTGGACGGCACCGAGCTGCAACGCGGCCAGGAGGTCCTGCTCAACGACGCGCTCAACGTCGTCGACGCGTTCGGCTACGAACGGGTCGGCGAGGTGGTCATGCTCAAGGAACTGCTGGAGAGTCCCTCCGGCGGTCAGGCGGACCGGGCGCTGGTGGTCTCCCACTCCGACGAGGAGCGGATCGTCCACCTCGCCGAGACCCTGATCGGCAGCGCGATCCGGGCCGGCGACTCGCTCATGATCGAGCCCCGCTCGGCGTACGCGTACGAGCGGATCCCGAAGAGCGAGGTCGAGGAACTCGTCCTGGAGGAGGTGCCCGACGTCCACTACGAGGACATCGGTGGCCTCCAGGCGCAGATCGAGCAGATCCGCGACGCGGTGGAGCTGCCCTTCCTGCACGCCGACCTGTTCCGTGAGCACCAGCTCCGGCCGCCGAAGGGCATCCTGCTCTACGGTCCGCCCGGCTGCGGCAAGACCCTGATCGCCAAGGCGGTGGCCAACTCCCTGGCCAAGAAGATCGCCGAACGGATGGGCAAGGAGAAGCACACCAGCTTCTTCCTCAACATCAAGGGTCCCGAGCTGCTCAACAAGTACGTCGGCGAGACCGAGCGGCACATCCGGCTGATCTTCCAGCGGGCCCGCGAGAAGGCCGGCGAGGGCACCCCGGTGATCGTGTTCTTCGACGAGATGGACTCGATCTTCCGGACCCGGGGCTCCGGTGTCTCCTCCGACGTGGAGAACACCATCGTCCCCCAGCTGCTCAGCGAGATCGACGGCGTGGAGGGGCTGGAGAACGTCATCGTCATCGGCGCCTCCAACCGGGAGGACATGATCGACCCGGCCATCCTGCGGCCGGGCCGACTGGACGTGAAAATCAAGATCGAGCGTCCGGACGCCGAGGCGGCCAAGGACATCTTCTCCAAGTACATCCTCTCCGGCCTGCCGCTGCACGCCGACGACCTGGCCGAGCACGGCAGCGACGCGCAGGCCACCGTCGCCGCCATGATCGACGCGGTGGTGCTGCGGATGTACTCGGAGACCGAGGAGAACCGCTTCCTCGAGGTCACCTACGCCAACGGTGACAAGGAGGTCCTGTACTTCAAGGACTTCAACTCCGGCGCGATGATCCAGAACATCGTCGACCGGGGCAAGAAGATGGCCATCAAGGAGTTCCTCACCTCCGGCCGCAAGGGGCTGCGCCTGCAGCACCTGCTCGACGCCTGCGTCGACGAGTTCCGGGAAAACGAGGACCTGCCCAACACCACCAACCCCGACGACTGGGCCCGGATCTCCGGCAAGAAGGGCGAACGGATCGTCTACATCCGCACGCTCGTCTCCGGCGGCAAGGGCGCCGAGGCCGGCCGGTCCATCGAGACCGCCAGCAACACCGGCCAGTACCTGTAACGGCAACCCGCAGAGCCCGCGACGCACCCGCGTCGCGGGCTCTGCGCGTCCGCGCCACCGCGGTCCCGGCCGGACGCCACGGTGGCTGCCGCAACCCGCCGTGGCGGCGCGACACCACCATCGTGTCCCGCGCGGACTACGCTCGACGTGACGGGGGACCGGGTCGGCGAGCGGAGCGGGTAATTCGATGAGCGTGAGACGGATCATGGGCACCGAGGTCGAGTACGGCATCTCCGTGCCCGGCCAGGCCGGGGCCAACCCGATGGTCACCTCCTCCCAGGTGGTCAACGCCTACGGGGCGCGCCCGGAACTCAACCGTGGCGGCCGGGCCCGCTGGGACTACGAAGAGGAGTCGCCGCTGCGCGACGCCCGCGGCTTCACCTACTCCGGGGCCGCGTACGACCCGGCGGAGGCGCTCGCCGACGAGGACCTGGGGCTGGCCAACGTCATCCTCACCAACGGCGCTCGGCTCTACGTCGACCACGCCCACCCCGAGTACTCCACCCCCGAGGTGACCAACCCCCTCGACCTGGTGCGGTGGGACAAGGCCGGCGAGCGGGTGATGGCCGAGGCCGCCCGGCGGGCCGCCACCATCCCGGGCACCCAGCCCATCCACCTGTACAAGAACAACACCGACAACAAGGGCGCCAGCTACGGCGCGCACGAGAACTACCTGATGCGCCGGCAGACGCCGTTCGCCGACATCGTGGCGTACCTGACGCCGTTCTTCGTGACCCGGCAGATCGTCTGCGGCGCCGGCCGGGTCGGCATCGGCCAGGACGGCGGGCAGAGCGGGTTCCAGATCTCCCAGCGGGCCGACTTCTTCGAGGTCGAGGTGGGGCTGGAGACCACCCTCAAGCGGCCGATCATCAACACCCGCGACGAGCCGCACGCCGACGCCGACAAGTACCGCCGGCTGCACGTGATCATCGGCGACGCGAACCTGTCGGAGATCTCCACCTACCTGAAGCTCGGCACCACCGCGCTGATCCTCACCATGATCGAGGAGAAGGCGCTCGGCCCGGACCTGGGCATCGCCGACCCGGTCAGCGAGCTGCGGGCGGTCAGCCACGACCCGTCGCTGACCCACCTGATGCGGCTGCGCGACGGCCGCCGGCTGACCGCCCTGGACGTCCAGTGGGCGTACTACGAGCGGGTCCGCTCCTTCGTGGACGGGCGGTACGGCGCCGACGCCGACGAGCAGACCGTGGACGTGCTGGACCGGTGGGAGGACGCGCTGGACCGGCTCGGCCGCGACGTGTTCTCCTGCGCCGACACGCTGGACTGGGTGGCGAAGCTGCGGCTGCTGGAGGGCTACCGGGAGCGGGAGAAGCTCGGCTGGGGCTCGCACAAGCTCCAACTGGTCGACCTGCAGTACTCCGACGTCCGCCCGGAGAAGGGGCTCTACCACCGCCTCGTACAGCGCGGGTCGATGCGGACGCTGCTGACCGAGGAGCAGACCCGGACCGCGATGACGGAGCCGCCGGAGGACACCCGGGCCTACTTCCGGGGCCGTTGCCTGGCCCAGTACGCCTCGGAGGTGGTCGCGGCGAGTTGGGACTCGGTCATCTTCGACGTGGGCCGGGAGTCGCTGGTCCGGGTGCCGATGATGGAGCCGGAGCGGGGCACCCGCGCGCACGTCGGTGCGTTGTTCGACCGGTGCGAGAGCGCGAAGGACCTGCTGGAGACCCTGACCGGCGGCTGACGGCCGGGCCCGGCGAGCCCGTCGCGCGCCGAAGGCCGGCGCGCGACGGGCTTTTCGTCGCCCGCGCGAGGTAAGTTCATCGCAGGCGATCGTGGAGGCGGCAGCAACCATGACCGCGCAGGCGCCAGCAACCATGGAGGAGGCGGCAGATGGCCACTCGTGACAGCGGCGGGCAGTCGCAGTCGGGCAAGTCCCGGCAGGGCGAGGAGATCGAGGACGTCACGACCGAGGCGAACCCGGAGGTCGCCGAGCGGCACGCCGAGATCACCGAGGACGTCGACGACCTGCTGGACGAGATCGACTCCGTCCTGGAGGAGAACGCCGAGGAGTTCGTGAGGGGTTACGTACAAAAAGGAGGTCAGTGATCATTCTGGGGTAAAACGGACATGTCGGTACCCCTGGATGACCGGGACGGTCGTCGCCGGTGTCGTGACTGCGGGCAGTGGAAGCCGCTCGACGATTTCTGCGCGAACAGCAGGCGTCCCAGCGGGCGCGGCAGCTACTGCAAGCCGTGCTTCAACGTCCGGTCCAAGGCCAGCTACGCCAAGCGGGTCGAGGAACGGCAGGGCAGAGCGGTGCGGCCTCTCCGGCAGATCCCGGAAGGGCACCGGTTCTGCGCCGATTGCGGGACCGTCAAACCGGAGCGGGAGTTTGCCGGCAACCGCGCTGACAGCAGCGGTTACGCCACGTACTGCAAGCCCTGTCACAACGCTCGTGGCCGGGAGTCGAAGCAGCGGCTCTACGGTGGCACGCGCGAATACCACCTGCGTCGGCGGTACGGGATCGGGCAGCAGGACGTCGATGAGCTCCTGAGGGAACAGGGCGGGGTCTGCGCGGTCTGCGGCGACCCCGATCCGGAACATGTGGACCACGATCATCGCACCGGGTGGGTGCGCGGGATACTCTGCTTCAACTGCAACGGTGGTCTTGGCCAGTTCCGTGACAGTCCCGCGAGGCTGGCCAGGGCGATCACGTACCTGAGAGGAACCACGTGGCAGCGGCTTTTGATCCATCCGGGCGTCTACCAGATGCGTTCACCAGCGCGGGGACGACGTCCTCCTTCACCACGTTCCTGAGCAGGGTGGCTCCCGAGATGCTGCCCGGCCGCCGGCCGCTGCCGCCGGGCGCGGCCGGCGAGCTGTCGCCGCACGCGACCACCATCGTGGCCATCGTGGCCGACGGTGGCGTGGTGATGGCCGGCGACCGGCGGGCCACCATGGGCAACATGATCGCCCAGCGCACCATGGAGAAGGTGCATCCGGCCGACGCGTACTCGCTGGTCGGCATCGCCGGCTCGGCGGCGATCGGCCTGGAGATGATGCGACTGTTCCAGGTGGAGCTGGAGCACTACGAGAAGATCGAGGGCGCGATGCTCTCGCTGGACGGCAAGGCCAACCGGCTCGCCGCGATGATCCGGGGCAACCTGGGCGCGGCGATGCAGGGCCTGGCGGTGGTGCCGCTCTTCGCCGGCTTCGACCTCGCGGCCGCCGACCCGGCGCGGGCCGGACGGATCTTCAGCTTCGACGTCACCGGCGGTCCCTACGAGGAGTACGGCTACGACGCCGTCGGCTCCGGGTCGCTGTTCGCCAAGTCGGCGTTGAAGAAGCGGTACCGGCCGGGGGTGTCGGTCGACGAGGCGGTCCGGCTGGCGGTGGACGCGCTCTACGACGCGGCCGACGACGACACCGCCACCGGCGGCCCGGACCTGATCCGCCGGATCTACCCGGTGGTGATGACCGCGACGGCGGAGGGCACCCACCGGCTCGGTGAGGAGGAGGTCTCCGCGCTCGCCGAGACCGTGGTCTCCGCCCGTCGGGAGAACCCGGGCGGCTGACGCCGGCCGTCGTCCACCTTGAAGCAGTCGTCACCCACGTGCCCTAAGGAGAACCGCCGCCGTGGCCATGCAGTTCTACGCCTCGCCCGAGCAGATCATGCGCGACCGCTCCGAGCTGGCCCGCAAGGGCATCGCCCGGGGGCGGAGCGCGGTGGTCCTGAGCTACGCCGACGGGGTGCTCTTCGTCGCGGAGAACCTGTCCAGCGCCCTGCACAAGGTCAGTGAGATCTACGACCGGATCGGCTTCGCCGCGGTCGGCCGGTACAACGAGTTCGAGAACCTGCGCCGGTTCGGGGTGCGCACGGCCGACCTCAACGGCCTGGCGTACGACCGGCGGGACGTGACCGGCCGGGCCCTGGCCAACGCCTTCGCCCAGATCCTGGGGACGATCTTCACCGAGCAGTCCAAGCCGTTCGAGGTGGAGATCTGCGTGGCGCAGGTCGGGGCGAGCGCCGAGGACGACGAGTTGTACCGGCTGACCTACGACGGCTCGGTCAACGACGAGCCGGGCCGGATGGCGATGGGTGGGCAGGCGGAGGCGATCACCGGGGTGCTGAAGGAGCGGCACCGGCCGGACATGTCCCTCGCCGAGGCGGTGACGGTCGCGGTGCAGGCGCTGGGCAGCGTCGGCGGGGAGGGCGGCGCGGCCCGTACCATCGCCGCCGAGCAGCTCGAGGTGGCGGTGCTGGACCGGCGCCGGGTCGGGCGGACCTTCCGGCGGGTCACCGGGGCGGCGCTGACCGCCCTGTTGGCCGGGGACGCGGCGCCGGCCGAGGCCCCGACGGCGGACGAGAAGCCGACCACCCCGACCCAGGAGGCGGGCAAGCCGACCACGTCGGCGGGCTCGGCCGACCTGGAGGGTCCGCAGGGCGGGACCCCGCAGAAGTAGGCGTTGTCCGGCGACCGGGCCGGTGGGGCGACGATCCGCCTCACCGGCCCGGTCGCCGTCTGTGCCCCACGCTGACCAGGGCGTCCGGCGCCGGTCGGGCCGGCGGCGGCGCGCCCGGTGGTTTCCCCGGTGGTGAGCAGTGCCCATCTGGTGCCTCGGGCGGCTAATGTCACATCATGGAGCGGCGAATCTTCGGCCTCGAGACCGAGTACGGCGTCACCTGCACCTACCGGGGCCAGCGGCGGCTGTCCCCCGACGAGGTCGCCCGATACCTGTTCCGGCGGGTGGTGTCGTGGGGCCGGTCGAGCAACGTGTTCCTGCGCAACGGGGCCCGGCTGTATCTGGACGTGGGGTCCCATCCGGAGTACGCGACCCCGGAGTGCGACTCGGTGGTGGACCTGGTGGCCCACGACCGGGCCGGTGAGCGGATCCTGGAGGGGCTGCTCGTCGACGCGGAGAAGCGGTTGCACGACGAGGGCATCGCCGGGGACATCTACCTGTTCAAGAACAACACCGACTCGGCCGGCAACTCGTACGGCTGCCACGAGAACTACCTGGTGTCCCGGCACGGCGAGTTCGGCCGGCTGGCCGACGTGCTGATCCCGTTCCTGGTCACCCGGCAGCTCATCTGCGGCGCGGGCAAGGTGCTCCAGACCCCCCGGGGCGCGGTGTACTGCCTGTCGCAGCGGGCGGAGCACATCTGGGAGGGGGTCTCCTCGGCGACCACCCGCAGCCGGCCGATCATCAACACCCGGGACGAGCCGCACGCCGACGCCGAGCGGTACCGGCGGCTGCACGTGATCGTCGGTGACTCCAACATGAACGAGGTCACCACGCTGCTCAAGGTCGGCACGGCGGACATCGTGCTGCGGATGATCGAGGCCGGGGTGGTGATGCGGGACCTGTCCCTGGAGAACCCGATCCGGGCGATCCGGGAGGTGTCGCACGACATCACCGGCCGGCGCAAGGTGCGGCTGGCCTCCGGCAAGGAGGTCAGCGCGCTGGAGATCCAGCAGGAGTACCTGGCCAAGGCGACGGAGTTCGTCGAGCGCCGGGGCGGGGACCAGACCGCCAAGCGGGTGGTGGAGTTGTGGGGCCGGGTGCTGCGCGCGGTGGAGACCGGTGACCTGGACCCGGTGGCCCGGGAGATCGACTGGGTGACGAAGCTGCGGCTGATCGAGCGGTACCAGCGCAAGCACGACCTGCCGTTGTCGCACCCCCGGGTGGCCCAGATGGACCTGGCCTACCACGACCTGCGCCGGGGGCGGGGCCTGTACGGGCTGCTGGAGCGGCGCGGTCAGGTGGACCGGGTGACCACCGACCCGGAGATCTTCGAGGCGAAGGAGACCCCGCCGCAGACCACCCGGGCCCGGCTGCGGGGCGAGTTCATCCGGCACGCCCAGGAGAAGCGGCGGGACTTCACCGTCGACTGGGTGCACCTGAAGCTCAACGACCAGGCGCAGCGCACGGTGCTCTGCAAGGACCCGTTCCGGGCGTACGACGAGCGGGTGGAGCGGTTGATCGCCAGCATGTGACCCGCGTGGCTCGGGCGTACCGGTGGGCGGTCGGCCGTCCACCGGTACGCTTGCCGGGTCATGACGAGTTTTCAGCCTGCCGACCGGTCCTCCGACGACGACGCCAAGCCCCGTAACTGGGTGGATCGGCGCCGGGAGAAGATCCGGGCCGAGATCGAGCGCAACCGGCGCGGCGAGTACACGGTGCCGACCTGGGTGCTGGCGGTCGCGTTGGCGGCGATGGTCGGCGCCTGGCTGGCGTTGATCTTCCTGGTCTGAGGCCCGCCCCGGCGGCGGGTCAGCCGGCCAGTGCGGCGGCGTGCCGCCCGGCGGCGGCGGCGGCCAGGAAGTAGGCGTGGTCGGCGGCCAGGCCCCGGCCCATGGTCGACAGCGGCACCGGCGTGGCCCGCAGCGCGGCGTCCAGCCCCTCGGTCGGCACCCGGACGACCCGGTGCCGGTCGGCCAGCGGGCCGAGCGCCGCGTCGACCCGCGCGGCCAGGGCCGGGTCGAGTCCCTCGGGCACCACCAGGTCGGCGGGGGCGAGCGCGACCCGCCCGTACGCGGTGAGGCTGTGGTGGGACACGCCCTGGTGCCGGGGGCGGGGGTCGGCGTCGGAGATCCGCAGCGAGCCGACGGGCCGCCCGCCGAGCACGGCGACCGCGTTGACCGCCTCGCCGACGGCGACCCCGGAGAAGCCCCACCGGGTGCCGGTGCCGAGGTTCCCGGGGCCCTGCGCGACGATCGCGACGTCGGCGTGCAGCACGTGCCGGGCGGCCAGCAGGCCGGTGTGCAGGGTGGCGGCCTCCAGGTCGCCGCCGAACGCCTGCCCGACGCTGATCGTGCCGGCCAGGTGGTCGCGCAGCCCGGCCAGGGTGCGGGAGAACCAGGCGGGCAGCGCTCCGCCGTCGGTGAGCAGGTAGGCGACCCGGGCGTCGGGGGCGTCGGCGTGGATGCCGGCGAGCACGGCCGGCAGCGCGGAGTGCAGGTCGGCGGTGACCACCGGCAGCCCGTCCAGGCCGTCGGCGGCGGCGAGCACCGCCCGGTGCGGGGAGGCCTCCTCGTCCACGCCGAGCAGGATGGGTTGCAGCGGGGTGTAGCGCGCCTTGACCAGGTGCCCGGCGTCGCGGCTGTCCAGCGCCTGCGGCGGGTCCGGCGGCAGCCGGTCGGGCAGGGCCACCACCAGGGCGTACCCGCCGGTGCCGAGGCCCATCAGCAGCGCGCCGGCGTTGAGCAGCACCCGGTCGCCGGGCTCCGGCCGGCCGACCAGGTCGGGGTAGGCCAGGGCGCGCATGCCGGCGCCGTCGGGCAGTCGCACGTCGAGTTCCACCGCGCCGGCCCACTGCCGGCGCAGCGCCGTGACCGTCCCGGACCGCCATCGCACCATGCCCGGCACGCTAGCGCCGCCGCCGCGCCCGGTGGCGTCCGGGGTCACGGCTCGCCGGCCGGCGGCGGGTCGACCTGGGTGTGCCGGGCGTGCCGGCCGTCCGCGCCGGGCGCGGAGGGGCTGAGGTCGAGGAAGACGTACCGGATCTCCGGGTACCGGCCGGTGAGCCGGCGTTCCGCCGCGTCGGCGGTGGTCTCGATGTCGGCCCCGCTGGCGTCGTCGTCGAAGTCGACCTTGGCGGCGACCAGGATGTCCACCGGTCCGAGTTGCATGGTGAGCAGGGTGTCGACCCGTTCCACGGCGGGCAGGGCGGCCAGTTCGCGTTCGATCTCGTGGTGCAGCCGCTGCGGCACCGCCCGCCCGACCAGCAGGGTGATGTTGCTGTGCGCGAGGGTGCCGGCGACCACCAGCAGCAGCACGCCGATCAGGACCGAGGCGAGGCCGTCGTACAGTTCGTCGCCGGTGAGCTGGGACAGACCGAGCCCGACGGCGGCCAGGAGCAGTCCGACCGGGGCGGCGCTGTCCTCGAGGACGACCGCCTTGACGGTGGTGTCGGGGGTGAGCCGCAGGAACCGGCGGGGGGTGGTACGCCACCGCCGGGCCTCGCCCCGCACCTGGCGCCGGGCGCGGGCCAGCGACACCGACTCGGCGACGAAGGCGACCGCCAGCACCACGTACGACGACAGGTAGTCGCCGCTGTGCTCGTGGACCAGGATGGTGGTGACACCGTGGGTGACGGCGAAACCGGCGCCGGCGACGAAGGTGAACAGCGCGGCCAGGAACGCCCAGACGTAGCTCTCCTTGCCGTACCCGAAGGGGTGTCGCACGTCGGCCGGCCGGGCGCCGCGTCGCAGCGCCAGGAAGAGCAACGCCTCGGTGGTGGTGTCGGCGACCGGATGGGCCGCCTCGGAGAGCATCGCGGCGGACCCGGAGATCAACCCGGCGACGAGCTTGGCGACGGCGACGACGAGGTTCGCCAGCCCGGCCACGACGACCGTGCCGGTGCTCTCCGCCCGCACGCTCGGGTGCGCCATGGGAGAACCCTACGACCGGGTGGGGCCCGCCCGGACCGGGACGCCGACCGCCGCGCGCCGGCGTGGTCGGCCTGGTCACCGCACCTGAGCGGGTACGCGGCCCGCCGAGCCCGTGCGGGTGCACGTGGCCGCCGGGCGGGCTGCTAGCGTTTGCACGTGTCGCGGAACCGCACCGAGCGCCTGGTCAACCTGGTGATCTGCCTGCTGTCCACGCGACGGTTCCTGACCGCCGCGCAGATCGCCGCGACCGTGCCCGGCTACGAGCACGACCCCGACGATCCGAAGGACCACGAGGCCTTCCAGCGCAAGTTCGAGCGGGACAAGGCCGAGCTGCGCGAGTTGGGCGTGCCGCTGGAGACCGGGACGGCGAGTGTCTTCGACACCGAGCCGGGATACCGGATCGCCCCCCGCGAGTACGCCCTGCCCGACATCCCGCTGGAGCCGGACGAGGCCGCCGCGGTGGGTATCGCCGCGCGGTTGTGGCAGCACGCCGGGCTGGCCGCCGCCGCCTCCTCGGGGCTGGCGAAGCTGCGCGCCGCCGGGGTGGACGTCGACCCGCAGGCGACCCTGGGCCTGGAGCCGATGGTCACCGTCGACCCGGCGTTCGCGCCGCTGACCGCCGCCGCGCGGGACCGCCGCGAGGTGAGCTTCGACTACCGGGTGCCCGACGGGGACGCGCCGACGCGCCGCCGCCTGCAACCGTGGGGAGTGGTCTGCTGGCGGGGCCGCTGGTACGTGGTCGGGCACGACCTGGACCGGGACGCCACCCGCTGTTTCCGGCTGTCCCGGGTGGTCGGGGCGGTCCGGCCGACGGGCGCGCCGGGCGCCTACCAGCCCCCGGCCGGCCTCGACCTGATCAGTCACGTGGCCCGCTGGTCGGGGCCGGTGGAGCGGACCGGGCGGGCGACCGTCCTGGTGCTCCCCGGGCGGGCCGCCGGGCTGCGCCGCTGGGCGGTGCGAAGCAGCAGCGGGCCGGACGGGGACCGGCTGGTGCTGCCGTACGCCGATCCGGAGTCCCTCGCCGGGCAACTCGTCGGGTACGGGCCGGACGTGCGGGTGGTCGAGCCACCGGAGTTGCGGGAGGCGGTCGTCGCCCGGCTGCGGGAGATCGCCGCCCGGCACGAGGAACTGGTGACCGCCGGGGGTGCCCGGTGACCCGGCCGGCTGCCCGGGGCGGCTCCCGGGCCTCCGCCGACCGGCTGGCCCGGCTGCTCAACCTGGTGCCGTACCTGCTGGCCCGGCCCGGTATCGAGATCGCCGAGGCGGCCGGTGACCTGGGCGTCACCGAGCGGCAGCTCCGGGAGGACCTGGAGCTGCTGTGGGTCTGCGGGCTGCCCGGGTACGGCCCGGGTGACCTGATCGACATGGCCTTCGACGGGGACCGGGTCACCATCACCTACGACGCCGGCATCGACCGGCCGTTGCGGCTCACCCCGGACGAGGCGCTGGCCCTGGTGGTGGCGCTGCGGATGCTCGCCGAGACCCCCGGGGTGGCCAACCGGGACGCGGTGGAACGCGCCCTGGCGAAGATCGAGAACGCCGCCGGTGACCTGGTCGGCGCCCCGGTGGCGGTGCAGCTGCCGGGGGACACCGAGCGGGTGCGCGAGCTGCGCGACGCGGTGCAGCGGGGTCGGGCGCTGCGGATCACGTACTACACGGCGGCCCGGGACGAGAGCACCGAGCGGATCATCGACCCGCTGCGGATGCTGTCGGTCAGCGGCCGGGCGTACGTCGAGGCGTGGTGCCGGCGGGCCGAGGCGGTCCGGCTGTTCCGGGCCGACCGGATCGACGCGTTCACCGAGCTGGACGAGGCGGCCGTGGTGCCGTCGCGGGCCCGGCCCGCCGACCTGACCGACGGGGTGTTCCGGCCGGCGCCGGACCTGCCGCTGATCACCCTGCGGATCGGCCGGGGCGAGCGGTGGATCACCGAGTACTACCCGTGCGAGCGGGTCGAGCCCGGCGACGGCGACCGGTGGCTGGTCTCGTTGCGCGTCACCGACCTGGGGTGGGCCCGCCGGTTCGTGCTGGGTCTCGGCCCGGACGTCACCGTGGTCGCCCCGGCCGAGCTGGCCGACCAGGTCCGCGCCCAGGCCGTCGCGGCCCTCGACGCCTACGCCACCCCGCTGCCGCCGGTCGCGGTGGCGGTGGCCGACCCGGCGGGGAGCTGGGCCGGCCGGTAGGCTGACCGCCGTGGTGACCTGGATCGTCCTCGCGGTGGTGTTCCTCGCCCTGGTCGTGCTGGCCCTGGCGGTGCGTCCGGTGCTGACCCGGCTGCCGGGGCTGCGGCGGGCCGCGTTGACCCTGCAACGGCAGGCCGCGCAGGCGCAGGCGCTGACCGCGTCGGCCGAGGCGCTCCAGCAGCGGGCCGAGGCCCTCCAGGAGAAGCTCGACACCGCCCAGCGCCGGGTCGCCGTGATCAATGCCAAGCGTGGCGGCTGATCGACCGGGGTCGTGATCGGGCCCGATCCGGTCCGACGGGCCGTCCGGAGCGGATCCGGGCAGGTGGTTGACGGGACAACCCGGGTTGGTCGAGACTTCACCGGCCGGGACGAACCACCACCGCCCCGGCGGGTGGCAACAGCCCGGAACGCACGTACGATGGGCTGCGACCCACCCTGGCAGACACACAGAGCGACTGGAGCTTCCCATGGGTGCCCTCAAGCCGTGGCACATCGCCGTACTCGTGGTCGTGCTGATCCTGCTCTTCGGCGCGAAGCGGCTCCCGGACGCGGCCCGCTCGCTCGGCCGGTCGCTGCGGATCATCAAGGCCGAGACGAAGAGCCTGCAGGAGGAGCGCGGCGACCTGGCCGAGAAGGCCGACGCGCAGGCCGGCTACCAGCCGGTGCCCCCGCAGACCGTGCAGGGCCAGCCGTACGCGCCGCCCGCCGGGCAGCAGCCGTACCACCCGCAGCAGCAGCCGTACGCACCTCCGGTCGCCGACCCGGTGCAGCGGGTCCGCGACAACTGACCGAAGGGCCCGACTCCGGTGGCCTTCGCCCTCTTGAAGCGCGGTCCGAGCAACTTCGAACGGGCCGCCGACGGCTCGATGACCCTCGTCGAGCACATCCGCGAGCTGCGTAACCGCTTGTTCCGCGCCTCCCTGGCGATCGTGGTCGGGCTGATCGGCGGTTACCTGCTCGCCCAGCCGGCGTTCGACCTGCTCAAGCAGCCGTACTGCCGGTTGCCGGGGATGATGGTCGACGGCGAGTGCCAGAAGTTCCTCATGCTGGCGCCCGCGGACGGTTTCATCCTCAAGCTCAAGCTGGCGCTCTGGATCGGCCTGATCATCGCCGGCCCGGTCTGGCTCTACCAGCTCTGGGCGTTCATCGCGCCCGGCCTGCACCGGCACGAGCGCAAGTGGGCGTACGTCTTCGTGGCGATCGCGGCGCCGCTGTTCGCCGCGGGCGCGGCGCTGGCGTTCTTCGTGGTCGACAAGGGCCTGGCGTTCCTGCTGGAGTCGGGTGTCACGGGCGCCGACTCGCAGTTGGAGGTGACCCGGTACATATCCTTCGTCACGACCATGATCCTGCTCTTCGGCGTGGCGTTCGAGTTCCCGCTCACCCTGCTGATGCTCAACTTCACCGGGGTGGTCAGCGCCCGCCGGCTGCTGAGCTGGTGGCGGGTCGTGGTCTTCATCTGCTTCGCGTTCGCGGCGGTGGCGACCCCGGACCCGGGGCCGTTCGGCATGACGCTGCTGGCGCTGTGCCTCTCCCTGCTCTACTTCGTCGCGGTCGGGGTGGCCTTCCTCAACGACCGGCGCCGGGGCCGGGGCAAGGAGATCTACGCCGGTGTGGACGACGACGAGGCGTCCCCGCTGGAGGTGGACCGGGAGCCGGTGCGGGCCGGCGAGCGGATCGAGGCGGCGAGCCCGATCGCCGCGCCGGAGCCGATCGCCGGGCCGGCGCCGATCGAGCGCCGCTACGACGACGTGACCTGAGCCGCCCGACGCTCGTCGACGGCCCGTCCCGGGAACCTCCGGGGCGGGCCGTCGACGTCTGCGCCGCCGGGTCCCGCCAGCGGCGGGCCGGCCTCGCCACCAGGGGCGGGAGACCGGGGGTGGGCGCGGACTGCCGGGGAGCCCGTTCGGCGGGTACGGTGCTGCCCGTGACCGCCCCCGACCGATCGTCGCCCGTCGACGGCCCCGTCGCCGTCCTGGTCAATCCGTCGGCCGCCCGGCGTCGGCACCGTGACCTGCTGCCCGACCTGGTCCGGCGGCTGTCGGCGGCCGGCCGCCCGGTACGGCTGCTCGACGCCGGCACCGCCGCCGAGGCCGAGGCCGCCTGCCACGCCGCGCTCGCCGACGGGGCGGGCGCCCTGGTGGCGGTCGGCGGGGACGGCACCGTGCACCGGGCCCTGCAGGCGGTGGCCGGCACGACGGTGCCGTTCGGGGTGGTGCCGGCGGGCACCGGCAACGACTTCGCCGCCGACACCGGCGCCCCGGCGGACCCGGTGGCGGCGGCCGACGCGATCGTCGTGGCCCTGCGGGCCGGCCGGAGCCGGCCGGTGGACCTGGCCCGGCTGACCGGGGCCGACGGCACGACCCGCTGGTTCGGCGCGGTCCTCGCGGCCGGCTTCGACGCCGTCGTCAACGAGCGCGCCAACCGGATGCGCTGGCCGCGCGGTCCGCGCCGGTACGACCTGGCGATCCTGGTGGAACTGGCCCGGCTACGGCCCCGCCGGTACACGCTGCGCCTCGACGGTGTCCCGCACGAGGTCGACGCGGTGCTGGTGGCGGTGGGCAACTGCGCCAGCTACGGCGGGGGGATGCGGGTCTGCCCGGCCGCCGACCCGACCGACGGGCTGCTGGACGTGGTGGTCGGCGGCCGGTTCGACCGGCGTACCCTGCTGCGCGTCAAGCCGCGCATCTACCGGGGCACCCACGTCGGGCACCCGCTGGTGCGCAGCTACCGGGCCCGGACGGTGCAACTGTCCGCCGAGGGCATCACCACGTACGCCGACGGCGAGCGTGCCCTCGAACTCCCCCTCACCGCCACCGCCACCCCCACCGCCCTGCGTCTGCTGCACTGACCGCCGTCCCGCCGCCGGGCCGGTGCTCAGCGCGGCGGGTCGGGGGCCGGGGCGCGGGTGAGGCGGTCCAGCCATTCGGTGAGCAGGGCGCGTTCGGCGGGGGTGAGGTCGCCGGGGAGGTGGGGGAGGGCGGTGCGCAGGGCGATCGCGTGCCGGACCGGGTCGGCGGCGGCGGAGACGGCGCGGGCCGCCACCGAGTCGGTGACCAGGCTGGCCAGCAGCGCCTCCCGGGTGCGGGTGGACAGGGCGGGGTCGCGCCGGTCCGGCGCGGCGCGGATCAGCGCGAGGGTGACCCCGCCGGCGGCGGCGTGCAGCATCCCGGTCGCCTCGGCCACGCCGGCCCGCAGCCGGCCCGCCTCGGCGACCCGGTGCACCAACTGGTGCAGGATGTCGGCGGCGACCCGGGCGGCGGTGGGGGTGCGGGTCGGGTCGCCGTACATCAGGGCGTGGCAGGCCGGCTCGGCCAGCCCGAAGCCGACCTGCACGTCCCAGCCCCGCCGCAGGTCGTCGACGGGGTCGCCGGTGAGGTCGCCGGCGCTCTCGGCGTGCAGGTAGGCGGCGAGGCGGTAGCTGACCGCCGCGTCGAGCAGGCCGGGCATGTCACCGAACTGGCGGTAGATCGTCGGCGCCTGCACGCCGGCGGCCCGGCCCACGGCCCGGGTGGTGACCGCCTCCCGGCCGCCCTCGGCGAGCAGCGTGGCGGCGGCCCGGACGATCCGGTCGCGGGACGAACCCGCCGGGGTGATCATGACGGCGACGATAACCCGACCGTGACAACACCGCTAACCGACAGTGCTAACAGCTGTCGGTTAGCGGTGTTCGCCGCAGGTCAGCCGCCCGACCGGGCGGCGGGCAACGCCAGGTCCAGCACCGCGCCGAGACCGGTGGCCCGGCCCGGCCCGGTGGCCGGGAGCACCAGCACCGCGCACCCCGCCCCGACCGCCCCCGCGTCGGCCGGGGTGTCGCCGACCATCAACGCCTCCTCGGGGTCGACCCCGAGCATCCCGCAGGCCCGCAGGAAGATCCCCGGGTCGGGCTTGCAGCGCCCCACCTCGTAGGAGAGCGCGTACGCGTCGACCAGGTCGGCGAGCCCCCAGGCGGCGAAGAACGGGCGGAGGTCGAAGCCGATGTTGCTCACCACCGCGACCTTCACCCCGGCGGCCCGCAGCGCGGCCAGGGTCGGCGCGGTGTCCGGGTACGGCACCCAGCCGTCGGCGACCAGCACCCGCTCGTAGAGCGCCTCGGCGAGCCCGTCGATGCCGGTGTCGACCGTCTCGGCCAGCCCGGTGTACGCCGCCCGGTGCGCGTGCTCGTAGAGGTCCCGGTCGGCCCAGTGCTCGGCCAGCCGGGGCGGCACCCGGGCCGGCAGCGGCCCACCCGCCCGGCCGGCCATCACCAGCCGGTCGGCCAGCGCGGTGGCCCGGATCGGGTCCAGGGTGACCCCGCAGGTGCGCGCGGCGGCGAGCACCCACTCGCGGGGCTCCTCCACCTGGGCGAGGGTGCCGTGGAAATCGAAGAGGACCGCCGCGACGGGCCGGCGGTGGACATCGGGGGCACCGGCGGCGCGGGGCGTGGGCGGTTCGGCATGGTCCGACACGCCGTGCACCCTACCGACCCCCTCCGACGGCTGCGGCGGACGGCCTTGGGGGGTGCTCCGTTCGGGGACACACTAATCTTGGTGCCATGTCGAGTCCCGCCGAGCGGTACGCCGCGGCGCGCCGTCGTGCCGCCCAGGCCAGCGAGTTCCCGGCGCTGGACGAGTTCGCCCTCCAGGTGGGGTTCGACCTCGACGACTTCCAGCGGGAGTCCTGCCAGGCCCTGGAGCGGGGCAGCGGGGTGCTGGTCTGCGCCCCGACCGGCGCCGGCAAGACCGTGGTCGGGGAGTTCGCCGTCCACCTGGCGCTGCGCGGCACGCCCGCGCCGCCGGCCGCCGACGGGCCGGCCCCGGCCCGGCGCAAGTGCTTCTACACGACCCCGATCAAGGCGCTGTCCAACCAGAAGTACCACGACCTGGTGGAGCGCTACGGCGCCGCGCAGGTCGGCCTGCTCACCGGCGACAACGCGATCAACGGGGACGCCCCGGTGGTGGTGATGACCACCGAGGTGCTGCGCAACATGCTCTACGCCGGCTCGGCGACGCTGGACGGCCTGGCGTACGTGGTGATGGACGAGGTGCACTACCTCGCCGACCGGTTCCGGGGCGGGGTGTGGGAAGAGGTGATCATCCACCTGCCCGCCTCGGTCACCCTGGTCTCGCTCTCGGCGACCGTCTCCAACGCCGAGGAGTTCGCCGACTGGCTGGTCACCGTGCGCGGCGAGACGGCCGTGGTGGTCAGCGAGCACCGCCCGGTGCCGCTGTGGCAGCACATGCTGGTCGGCAAGCGGATGTTCGACCTGTTCCACGACGCCGACGCCGCCCGCAAGCACGACGTCCACCCGGAGTTGCTGCGCTACACCCGGGACACGCTGCGTCGCCTGGAGGTCGGCGACGGCCGGGGCGGCGGGGCCGGCTGGGGGCGGCGCGGTCCACGCTGGCGGGGCCCGCTGCGTCCGGACATCGTCGACCGGCTCGACCGGGAGGGGCTGCTGCCGGCGATCCTGTTCATCTTCAGCCGGGCCGGCTGCGACGCCGCCGTGCAGCAGTGCCTCGCCGCCGGGCTGCGGCTGACCTCCCCGGAGGAGCGGGCGGAGATCCGCCGGGTGGTCGAGTCCCGGGTCACCGCCATCCCCGGCGAGGACCTGTCGGTGCTCGGCTACTGGGAGTGGCTCGACGGGCTGGAGCGCGGCCTGGCCGCCCACCACGCCGGGATGCTGCCCGCCTTCAAGGAGGTCGTCGAGGAGCTGTTCGTCCGGGGCCTGGTCAAGGCGGTCTTCGCCACCGAGACGCTGGCGCTGGGGATCAACATGCCGGCCCGCTGCGTGGTGCTCGAGCGGCTGGTCAAGTACAACGGCGAGGCGCACGTCGACCTGACCCCGGGGGAGTACACCCAGCTCACCGGCCGGGCCGGGCGACGCGGCATCGACGTGGAGGGGCACGCCGTGGTGGTGTGGTCCCCGGAGACCGACCCCCGGCACGTGGCCGGGTTGGCCTCCACCCGCACGTACCCGCTGCGGTCCAGCTTCCGGCCCTCGTACAACATGGCGGTCAACCTGGTCGGCTCGGTCGGCGTCGAGCCGGCGCGGGCGCTGCTGGAGTCCTCGTTCGCCCAGTTCCAGGCCGACCGGTCGGTGGTCGGCCTGGCCCGGCAGGTGCAGCGCAACACCGAGACCGTCGAGGCGTACGCGGTGGAGGCCGAGTGCCACCACGGCGACTTCGACGAGTACTTCGGGCTGCGGGTGGCCATCGCCGACCGGGAGCGGTCCCTGGCCCGCCAGGGTCAGCACCAGCGCCGGGCCCAGGCGGTGACGGCGCTGGAGCGGCTGCGGGTCGGTGACGTGATCCGCATCCCGTCGGGCCGCCGGGCCGGACTGGCGGTGGTGCTCGACCCGGCCACCGGCGGGTTCGGCGAGCCCCGTCCGCTGGTGCTCACCCAGGACCGCTGGGCCGGGCGGGTCACCCCGGCCGACTTCACCACCCCGGCCGAGGTGCTCGCCCGCATCCGGGTGCCGAAGCACTTCAACCACCGCTCGCCGGCCGCCCGCCGGGACCTCGCCGCCCAGGTCAGCGGCACCGGTCTGGACCGGCGGGGCAGCCGCCGCAGCCGGGGCCGGGGCACCGGCGAGGACCACCGGCTCACCCTGTTGCGCGACGAACTGCGCCGGCACCCCTGTCACGCCTGCCCGGACCGGGAGGAGCACGCCCGCTGGGCGGAGCGCCGCCGCCGGCTGGAACGCGACACCGAGGAACTGCGGCAGCGGGTCGCCGGGCGGACCGGGTCGCTGGCCCGGACCTTCGACCGGATCGTCGCGCTGCTCACCGCCAAGGGGTACCTCACCGCCGACGGGACGGTCACCGACGCCGGCCGGATGCTCGGCCGGATCTGGTCGGAGGCGGACCTGCTGGTCGCCGAGTGCCTGCGGGCCGGGGTGTGGGACGGGTTGGCCCCGGCGGAGCTGGCCGCGGCCGTCTCGGTGGTCGTCTTCGAGGCCCGCCGGGACACCGACGAGCGGGCCTCGCTGCCCCGGGGCGCGGTGGCCGACGCGGTCGACGAGACGTTGAAGCTGTGGAGCGGGATCGAGGCCGAGGAGGCCGCCCGGGGGCTGGCCGTGACCCGTGAGCCGGATCTCGGCTTCGCCTGGCCGATCTACCGCTGGGCCCGCGGCGAGGCCCTGGCGAAGGTGCTGGCCAGCGGCCACCAGGTCGACGGCGAGATGCCCGCCGGGGACTTCGTGCGGTGGGCCCGGCAGGTGGTCGACCTGCTCGGCCAGCTCGCCGACTCCGGTGGCGCGTCGACCGAGTTGCGGGCCACCGCCCGGCAGGCGATCGCCGCCGTGAACCGGGGCGTACTGGCGTACCACGCCACCGCCTGACCCCCTGCGTCGAACCGTCCGGACAGGCCCAACCGACGCATCGGACGGTCATCGGCGCGGTACCCGCCGAATTGTGCCTGAGTGGACTGTTGTCCCTGGTCACAGGGGCGGCCATCATATGGTGCGGCGCGCGGATACTACGCGCCGGTAACAATCCTGTGGGGGGACGCTTCGCCGTGGCCGAGATCAGTCATTTCGAATACGGGTGGATAACACCCGCGCTCAGTTTCGCCCTGTCGGTGCTCGGCTCGGTCCTGGGGCTGGTCTGCGCCGGGCGGATCCGGACCGCCTCCAGTCCGCGGCAGCGCGCCTGGTGGGGACTGCTGAGCGCGTGGGCGCTCGGCGGCACCGCCATCTGGTCCATGCACTTCATGGCCATGCTCGGCTTCGCGGTGCCGGGCACCCGGATCCGCTACGACGTGCCGATCACCATCGCCAGCACGGTGATCGCCGTGGCCGCGGTCGGGATGGGCCTGGTCATCGTGGGCACCGGCCGGCTCTCCGTGCTCCGGGTGCTGACCGGTGGGCTGTTCACCGGGGCCGGGGTGGCCGCGATGCACTACACCGGCATGGGCGCGATGCGGCTCAACGGCAGCTTCACCTACGACACCCTGCGGGTGGTGGCGTCGGTGGTGATCGCCGTGGTGGCCGCCACGGTGGCGCTGTGGCTGGCGATGACGGTCCGGCGACCACTGGCGATCGCCGGGTCGGCGCTGGTCATGGGGATCGCGGTGAACGGCATGCACTTCACCGGGATGAGCGCCCTGTCGGTGCACCTGCACCCGGGCACCGGCGAGGTGGCCGGGGCCGGGGTGAGCAGCCTGCTGACCCCCATCGTCCTGGCGGTCATCTTCGTGGTGGTCGGGCTGGTGTACGCGCTGATCGCCGCCCCCACCGAGGAGGACCGGGCCGCGACGGCGTACCTGGACGCCCGCGTCTCGGCGGTGGGCCCGGCCGCCGCCCCGCCACCCCCGCCGGACCCGGTCGGGCTGCGGGGACGCTCCACCCTCGGCCGGCCGGGCACGCCGTTCCCGTCCCGCCGCACCCCGCCCCCACCGCAGGGCTGACCGGACCGGTGCCGGCGGCACGGCTGCGGGTCGTCGCCGGGTCGCCGCGCCGGCGTCAGGCGTTCCCGGTGAGCGCGTCGACCAGGCGGCGGCACGAGCCGGCGAGGTTCCACCGCTCGGCCAGCTCCAGCAGCCGCTGCGGGTCGGCCGGCGCGTCGGGCAGCGCGGTGGGCAGCTCCGGCAGCGGCACGTCGCGGGCCACCCGGACCACCCGGGGCGCCACGGCGAGGTAGTCGCGGGCGGCGACCAGCTTGCCGCGCAGCCCGGGGGCGAACCCGGAGCCGGGGTCGTCGAGGGCGGCGAGGACGCCGGCGAGGCTGCCGTACCGGTCGATCAGCCGGGCGGCGGTCTTGTCCCCGACCCCGGCCACCCCGGGCAGGCCGTCGCTGGGGTCGCCGCGCAGCGCGGCGAAGTCGGCGTACCCGCTGGCCGGCACCCCGTACCGGGCGCGGACGGCGGCGTCGTCGCAGTCGTCGAGCTTGGCCACGCCCCGCCCGACGTAGAGCAGCCGCACGCCCCGGGCGTCGTCGACGAGCTGGAACAGGTCCCGGTCGCCGGAGACCACCTCCACCGGCGCGGGCTGGGTCGTCGCCAGGGTGCCGAGCACGTCGTCGGCCTCGTAGCCGGTGGCGCCGACCGCGGTGATCCCGACCGCGGCGAGCACCTCCAGCAGCATCGGCACCTGGGGGCTGAGCGTGTCCGGCACCACCTCGCCGCCCTCCGGGGCGACCCGGTGCGCCTTGTACGACGGCAGCAGGTCCACCCGCCACTGCGGTCGCCAGTCGTGGTCGAGGGCGCAGACGAGCCGGTCGGGCCGCCGGGTGCGGACCAGCGAGGCGATCATGTCCAGGAAGCCGCGTACCGCGTTGACCGGCTGGCCGTCGGCGGTCCGGGCCGCGGACTCGGGGATGCCGAAGTAGGCGCGGAAGTACAGGCTCGGCGCGTCGACGAGCAACAGGGGTCGGTCTGCCACGCCGGACAGCCTGGCACACCCCACCGACGAAAGTCGCGCCGCCGGCCACCCGGCGGGTCGCCGCCGCGCCCCGAGGCGGGGTGGGTCACCAGCGCAGCGGCAGGGTGTCCAGGTACGCGCCGAGCCGGTCGGCGGTGAGCTGGTGGTCGCGCAGGGACAGGTGCCAGTGGCAGCCGAGCAGGTCCACCCCGGCGTTGTCGTGGTACCAGTAGCGGATCCGGTCGTCGCCGCGTGCGACGCGCTCCCGGGCGACCCGTTCGGCGGCCTCGGCGAAGTCGGTGGTGTTCGGCAGCGCGGTGGCCATCACCACGATCGTCGTGGCCCGGCCGTACCGGGCCCGTAGCGTGTCCAGGAAGCCGTGGTACGCCTCCCGGTAGGCGGTGACCAGGCTCTCCGGCGTCCACGGCTCGTCGGGGCCCAGCGCGGTGGAGAAGTCGTTGGCGCCGAGGGCGACCACCACGAGCTGCGGTCGCCAGGTCGCCGGCCGGGCCCAGACGTCGCCGTCGTCGGCGAGCAGGGCCCGCTCGTAGTAGGTGCGGTAGCTGGTGCCGGGGCTGTGGCCGCCGTAGTTGCGCACCATCCCCAACCCGGAGTACGCGTTGACCTGGTAGTCGGCGCCGAGGCGTCGGGCCGTGCGGGCGGCGAAGGTGAGGTCGGTGTTGGTGCGCCGGGTGACCTCCTCGTCGGTGCACTCCCGGGTGGTGGACATGTTGCCGTACCCGGCGGTGTTCGAGTCGCCGATGAACTCGATCTGCCGGGTACGGGGCCGCGGCGGGTCGAGGATCCGCCCGCCGGGGGCGGGTACGAACCCGCCGAACGCCCCGGCGGTCCAGGTGCTCTCGGTGCGCTTGACCAGCCGTACGGTGTGCCGGCCGTCGGGCAGGCCGGTGAGCCAGTGGGTGGTGCGTCCCGGGGTGACCAGGGTGGCCACCAGCCCGCCGTCGAGGTGCACGTCGTAGTCGTTGACGGCGTCGTCGAGGACGATCCCGACGCCGGTGCCCCGGAACCGGCCCTCGAAGGAGATCCCGGGCCAGCTGTACCGGACCTGGTCGCCGGTGACGGTGACCCGGCCGGCGGTGTGCGCGCCGGCCAGCACCGGCGACGGCGGCGGACAGGCGGCGTCCGGGGCGCGGCCGGCGCACCGGGCCGTGCCCACGGCCGCCTCGGCCGCGCCGGGCAGTGCGGTCGTCAGCAGCGCGACCAGCGTCGCGACGAGCCGGGTCGGCGTCACGTCCCCTCCTCCACACCGGGCACACCCACAGGAAGTGGCGTTCGTCGATGTCCTACGGTGACGGTAGTCCGCGCCGGGGGTCCGCACAACGCCCCGGCGCGTCTCCGGGGCCGCACCTCCGGGGCGGCGCAGGTTGCCGGGTCCACCGACTGGGCCGGTAACCGAACGAGCGTTAAGCTGAGCAGGTGGGGCCCACGCCACCGCCCGGCGGCCCGGCGGGGGAGACCCACCCCGTCGTGCGGAACCCCGACCGGCGGGCCGTGGCTCATCAGCACCCCGACGGAGCTCACCGCGCCATGACTGTCGACCGCATCCTCCCCAGCGACGAGGCCCACGACCTGCTCGACCTCGTCACCGAACTCGCCGACCGGGAACTCGCCCCCCGGGTGACGGAGTACGAGCAGCGTGCCGAGTTCCCCCGCGAGGTGCTGCGCACCCTGGGACGGGCCGGACTGCTCGGCCTGCCGTACCCCGAGGAGTACGGCGGCGCCGCCCAGCCGTACGAGGTCTACCTCCAGGTGCTGGAGATCCTGGCCGGCCGGTGGCTCGCCGTGGCCGAGGCGGTCAGCGTGCACACCCTGTCCTGCCAGCCGGTCGCCCAGTTCGGCACCGAGGACCAGCGCAAGCTGCTGCCCGACATGGTCGGCGGGGAACTGCTCGGCGCGTACTGCCTCTCCGAGCCGCAGGGCGGCTCCGACGCGGCGGCCCTGACCACCAGGGCGGTCCGCGACGGCGACCGGTACCTCGTCTCGGGCACCAAGGCGTGGATCACCCACGCCCGGGTCGCCGACTTCTACAACGTCTTCGTCCGCACCGGCGGACCGGGCCCCAAGGGCATCTCCTGCCTGCTCGCCGACCGGGAGACCCCCGGTCTCACCCCGCAGGCGGCGGAGAAGACGATGGGCCTGCGGTCCTCGCCGGTGGCCCAGATCGCCTTCGACGACGCCCGGATCCCCGCCGACCGGCTGATCGGCTGGGAGGGGATGGGCTTCACCATCGCCATGTCCGCGTTGGACTCGGGCCGTCTCGGCATCGCCGCCTGCGCCGTCGGTCTGGCCCAGGCCGCCCTCGACTACGCGGTCGGCTACGCGCGGGAGCGGCGGCAGTTCGGCCGGGCGGTCATCGACTTCCAGGGGCTGGGCTTCACCCTCGCCGACCTGGCCACCCAGATCTCCGCCGCCCGCGCGCTGACCCTGCACGCCGCCCGGCTGCGGGACACCGGCCGGCCGTACTCCATCGAGGCGGCCAAGGCGAAGCTGTTCGCCACCGACATGGCGATGCGGGTGACCACCGACGCGGTGCAGGTCCTCGGTGGCGCCGGGTACGTCGCCGACCACCCGGTGGAGCGGTACATGCGGGAGGCGAAGGTGCTCCAGATCGTCGAGGGCACCAACCAGATCCAGCGCCTGGTGATCTCCCGCGCCCTGGCGCGGGGCTGAGCACCGGCACCGGCGGCCGGGTGTCGTGCGCGCCCGCCCGGTCGCCGGGTGTTTCCGGCTTCGGCGGGTATGCCGTCGCGGGGGAGCGGGTTTGCGGGTAGGTTGCTCGCCGTGGAGGAGATCGACCGCGCCATCGTCACCGCGCTGACCGCTGACGGTCGGCTGTCGTACACCGACCTGGCGGAGAAGGTGGGTCTGTCGGTGTCCGCGGTGCACCAGCGGGTCCGTCGGCTGGAGCAGCGCGGCGTGATCCGGGGGTACGCGGCCCGGGTGTCGTTCGAGGCGCTGGACCTGCCGTTGACCGCGTTCGTGGCGATCCGGCCGTTCGACCCGTCGCAGCCCGACGACGCCCCGGAGCGGCTGGCCCACCTGCCGGAGATCGACTCCTGCTACTCGGTGGCGGGGGAGGACAACTACCTGCTGCTGATCCGGGTGGCCAGCCCGGCGGACCTGGAACGGGTGCTGCAGGAGATCCGCACGGCGGCGAACGTGACCACCCGGACCACGGTGGTGCTCTCCACACCGTACGAGGGTCGCCCGCCGAGGATCGGCGTCGAGCGCTCCCCGCGCCCGCGCCCCCGCCCGACCGGGGACACCGCCGCCCCGACGGGGTGACCCACCCCGCGCCCACCGCGCCCCGACCGGTGCGGATCCGCGCCGGTCGACCCTGCCACCCAGCCTCCTAGGACGGCCTGGCGGGTGAGTGCCACCCCACCGCTCACGATCCACCCAGGGCGACAGGAGGGCGAACCGGGCGGTGGTACCCGCGCTGAGGGCCCGCTCGTCGACGGAGGCCGCTGCGCGGCGTCCGGTCACGGGGCGGGGCGGGGGGCGTCGGGGTCCGGGTCGAGTCGGCGCAGGACCGCGTCGGCGATCTCGGTGGCGGTCGGTGCGGCCACTCCTCGGCGGACGAGCAGGTCGCACACCTCCTGGCGGACCTCGGGGAGCTGGTCGGCGGTCAGGGGCGGAATGGTCGCGGGGGCCCGGCGAGCCCGGACGAGCCGGCGCAGCAGCCCCCGGCCGCGGTCGGTCGCCTCGTCGACGGCGGCGCCGGTGAGGCGCTGGGCGACCTGGTCGAGGACGAGCCACACCACCGGGGTGAGCAGGCCGACGACCTCGCCCCAGCCGAAGCCGAGGGGCTCGCGGCGGGGGCCGGCGCGGCCGAGCCGGCGGATGACCGTGTCGTCGTCGTAGGCGGCGAGGCCGTCCACCAGGGGCAGCTCCTGGGGGGCCACCTTCGCCACGACGTCCCGTACGACATCCCGTACTGCCGGCATGTCACCCTCCCCGTCCCGATGTCGACGCCGACTCCCAGTAAAGGTCCTGTGGGCAAGGTGTCACGCGACCGGTGGGGCTGGTGGTGTGGCGGGGCGGCGGGCCGGGGGAGGTTTCCGTCCGGCGCGGTCGGGGCATGCCAGGTGACGAGGGCCGAAAGCGGCCCGAACGCCGGAGCAGAGGGAGTGCGAGATGAGCTTCACCGACAAGGCGAAGAACAAGGCCCAGGAGCTCGCAGGCGCCGCCAAGGAGCGGGTCGGCGACATGACCGACAACGAGCGGATGCGGGCCGAGGGTGCCAGCGAGCAGACCGAGGCGCGCGCCCGGCAGGCGGGTGAGCACGTCAAGGACGCGGGTCGCAACGCGCGGGACGCGTTCACCCGGTGACCGGACGACCGCGGGCGGGCCCGAGTCGGACTCGGGCCCGCCCGCTTCGGTGTCTTCACCCTTTCCACTAGTGTCCTAGGACGCCCTACGCGAGGTGATCCCCACCCCGCCACCACGACAACCATTCGCACGAACGCACACGAGCACCCCTTGGCTTCACCGCCGCACCGTCAAGGGTGGGGGACTGATCTCGGCTTGACGGGTCGGTGCGGACTGTCCGCTGTTACCCGACTCGGGTGGTGCCGTGCCGCCCGACCGGCCGTGGCCGCGTCTGGTTGATCTCGTGCTGCAACGCTGCGGGGCCGGCGAAGTGGTGGGTGCGCATTCCGAGGCGCTGCGCGGCGGTGACGTTCTCGGCGCGGTCGTCGACGAACAGGATCCGGTCGGGAGTGACACCGAGTTCCCGGCAGCACCACCGGAAGGCTTCGGGTTCGGGTTTGGCGTGGCCGATGCGGCAGGAGAAGCCGATGACGTCGAGGTGGCGCAGCCAGTGACCGTGGTGCTGTTCGTAGTGGGCGGCCAGGTCTTCGGGGATGTTCGACAGCAGCGCCAGCCGCGTACCGGCGGTGGCGGCCTGCGCGAGGAGCGCGGTCATGTCGGGGTCGACGGCGTTCCAGCTGGCGATGTCCGCGGCGATGAGCGCGGTGATCCGGTCGTCGGTGAAGGTGGTGCCGAGTGCGGTGGCGACCTGACGCCAGTATTCAGCGCCGGTGACCTCTGCGCGGTCGTACGGGGGGCGCAGCCGCCAGTAGACGTCCCAGAAGGCGGTGGTGGGCACGTCGGCGGTCGCGACCAGCGCGCGTCGGTCGGCTGGGGGCTGCTGGTGTGCGATGACACCGAAGAGGTCGAAGAGGATGACGTCGGGCATGGTGGTCACACCGTCCGGACGTGGGTGCCGGCGGCGGTGAGGGCGTTGGTGTCGTCGTCGGCTGCGTCGGCGGTGGTGACGACCAGGCTGAGCGCGGAGACCGGTGCCACGAACGCCAGGGCGGTGCGGGTGAACTTGTTCGGGTCGGCGGCCACGACGACGCGGTGGGCGGAGGCGATGGCAGCCCGCTTGATGGCCGCGTCGGCGAGGTCGTAGGCGGTCAGCCCGTCGGCGGTCAGGCCACAGCAGCCGAGGATCGCGGTGTCGAACCGCAGCGAGGCCAGCGACGCCTCGGTGAGGGGCCCGGTGAGCGCGAGTTCTTCGCGGCGGGGTTCGCCGCCGGGCAGGAGCAGTCGTAGCTGCGGGCCACCGGTGAGGGCGTTCGCCGCGTGCAGGGACAGTGGCATGACGGTCAGCCGGCGGGGTTGCAGCAGCCGTGCGACCTCCAGGCAGGTGGTGCCGCTGTCCAGGACGACGGCCTCGCCGTCGGCGATCAGGTCGGCGACGGCTGCCGCGATCCGGCGCTTGGCGTCCCGGTCCTCGTGGGCCCGTACGGCGAACGGTGGCTCCTCACCGCGCAGGGTCAGGCTGCGGGCGCCGCCGCGGTACCGCTCGAGCATCCCCTGGTCGGCGAGGTGTTCAAGGTCGCGGCGCACGGTCATCTCGGAGGTGCCGGTCAGCTCGGCCAGGGCGGAGACGCCGAGCTGACCGGCCTGCTGTACGGCGTCCAGGATCCGGCGGTGCCGGTCGACGATCGTCATGGCCCTAGTGAACACTCCAGTCGAGGATAAATCAACACTTCAAACATTCTAGTTGTTTGATATGTTCGTTCCAATGTTCGCAACGGCTTGTCGTTGGCTGATTCCGCCCACCTCTCCTCCGCCTGGAAGGACCGCCATGACCGCCATCACGGCCACCCCCGCCACTGCCGTCACGCCGGCTGCGGTCCGTGCCGCCACCACCGCGACCTATGCGGCGTTCATCGGTTCCGGGTTCGGCTTCGCCAGCTGGGCTTCCCGGATTCCGCAGATCCGGGACCGCCTCGACCTCGACGCGTCCGCGCTGGGTCTGGTGCTGCTGGCGCTCGCGGCCGGTTCCCTGCTCGCGTTGCCCCTGTCCGGTCCGGTGGTCACACGGGCCGGTTCGTCGCGCACCGTCGCGGCGATGGCGGTCCTGCTCGGTGTCGGCCTCACCGTCGCTGCGCTCGGCTCGCTGATCGGCGTCGTACCGCTGGTGATCGGGTTGTTCCTGTTCGGCTTCGCCCACGGGGCCTGGGACGTCGGGATGAACGTGCAGGGCACCGTGGTGGAACGCCACCTCGGCCGGTCGGTCATTTCCCGCTTCCACGCCGGCTTCAGCCTCGGCACCGTCGCCGGGGCCCTGCTCGGCGCCGCCGTGGTCGCCCTGCACGTGCCGGTCGCCGTTCACCTGACGGTCGTCGCCGTCCTCGTCGTCGCCGGCGTCGTATGGCAGGCGCGGCACTTCGTCGCCGACGATCAGGACCCGCGACCCGACCTGGTCGCAGCCGCACGGCGGGGCGGCGCGCTGACCGCCTGGCGAGAACCCCGCACCCTGCTCATCGGTGTGTTCGTCCTCGCCTTCGCCTTCGCCGAAGGTGTCGGCAACGACTGGATCAGTGTCGCCGCGATCGACGGACACCACGTGTCCGCCACGCTCGGTGCTCTCGCCTTCGCGGGGTTCCTCACCGCCATGACCGTCGGCCGCTGGTACGGCCCGGCGCTGCTCGGCCGCTACGGCCGTACCCGGGTCGTGCGTGTCCTGGCCGTCGTCGGCATCGTCGGTGTCGCCCTGTTCGTCTTCGGGCCCACGCCCGTCTTCGCGTACGCCGGAACCCTGCTCTGGGGTCTCGGCGCCTCTCTCGGTTTTCCGGTCGGTATGAGCGCGGGCGGCGACGATCCGCGCCGCGCCGCCGCCCGCGTCAGCGTCATCGCCTCGATCGGCTACTGCGCCTTTCTCGCCGGCCCGCCCGTCGTGGGTCTCCTCGGTGACCAGGTCACCGTTCTGCGTGCCCTGGTCACCGTGGCCGTTCTGCTCGGTGTGGCCGCTCTCGTCGCCGGCAGCGTCCGGCCCCTGTCGGCGGAGGGTGGGGGCGCAGCCGTTGCCGGGGTCGAGCGGGTGGCCTGACGGGCGGTCAGTCGGTGCGGTGGGCGTACCACCAGCGCTGGCCGGAGGCGGGGAGGGTGTCGATCGGGTCGTAGTAGGCGTACCGCTTTTCCAGGGCGGCCAGGTCGGCCGACTCAATGGAGGTGCGGTAGTTCTTGGTCCAGTAGGAGATGCCGCGTTCGCGGTCGTACTCGGTGAGCATGTGCACCCAGCGTTTGCCGACGAAGGGCACGTCGCAGACGATCCGTGGGGTGGCGTACCCGGGCAGGTAGCCCATGATGTCGTGCTGGAGTTGCTGGGCGTGCCAGACCGGGACCCGCCAGTGTTCGGCGTTGGGGATCATGTCGCACAGGTAGAAGTAGTACGGCAGGATGCCGGCCTCGCCCTGGAGCGCGAAGCAGAGGTCGAGCAGGTCGGTGCTGGTGGCGTTGACGCCGCGCATCAGCACGCCCTGGTTGCGGACGTCGCGGACGCCGACGTCGAGGGCGGTCTGGGCGGCGCGGGCGACCAGCGGGGTGAGTGACTGCGCGTGGTTGACGTGGGTGTGGATGGCGAGGTTGACGCCGCGTCGAGCGGCGGTGTGGGCGACCCGTTCCAGGCCCTCGACGACGTCGGGCTGGAGCCAGTGCTGGGGCAGGCCCATGAGGGCCTTGGTGGCGAGCCGGATGTCGCGGACGGTCTCGATGTCGAACAGCCGCATCAGGTACGACTCCAGGTTGCGCCACGGCACGTTGGCGACGTCGCCGCCGGAGACGACCACGTCGCGGACGCCGGGGTGGGCCTTGAGGTAGGCGATGTGCGCGTCGTACCGGTCGACGGGCCGGAGGGTGAGCTTGAGTTTGTCGACGGTGGGGGTGGAGTTGCCGACCAGGTCCATCCGGGTGCAGTGGCCGCAGTACTGGGGGCAGGTGGCGAGCAGTTCGGCGAGGACCTTGGTGGGGTAGCGGTGGGTGAGGCCCTCGGCGACCCACATGTCGTGCTCGTGCAGCGAGTCGCGGGTGGCGTACGGGTGGGACGGCCAGTCGGTGCGCCGGTCGGAGGCGATCGGGATCATGTAGCGGCGGACGGGGTCGGCGCGCAGGGCGTCGGTGGTGACCGGGGCGTCCGGGACCATGGTGTTGATCATCTGGGGTGGCACCAGCATGGACATGGTGGACAGCGCGCGTTGGTCGGTGTCGAGGTCGGTGTAGAAGGTGTCGTCGACGAGGTCGCCGAGGACGGCGCGGAGTTGTTTGATGTTCTTGACGCAGTGGGCGCGTTGCCACTGGGCGGATTCCCATTGGTCGCGGGTGACGTGGCGCCAGCCGGGGAAGCGGGTCCAGTCGGGTTCGACCAGTGGGGTGCGGCGGTACTCGTAGGGTTGCCCGGCGTCGGTGGTGGGGCGGGGCGCGGGGATGGCGTCGACGGGGTGCGTCCGGGTCACGGCCCCTCCTCGGGTGGTGAGCGTCGGGCTCGTAGGCTACTGGAAATTATCCTGCTGAGAAATTAGTCTGCCGTAAGTTTTCCCGTCAGGCGAGTCCGGGGCGGGGGTTCGGTCGGCGACAGGGGAGGTTGTCGTGACGTCACCGGTGGGGCTGCACCGTGTGGTGGAGCCGGCGGGGGTGCTGCCGCAGGCGGCGTGGCGACTGGACGCCAGTCCCGTGGTCGGGCCGAACGAGGTGCGGGTGCGGGTGGAGCGGCTGAACCTGGACGCGGCGAGTTTTCGTCAGTTGTGGGACAAGCACGGCGGGGACGGGGAACGGATCCGCGCGGAGGTCCTGGAGATCGTCGCGGCGCGGGGGAAGATGCAGAACCCGGTGACCGGGTCGGGCGGGATGCTGATCGGCACGGTCGACGAGGCGGGCCGGCGGTCGCCGTTGGGGTTGCGGCCGGGGGACCGGGTGGCGTCGTTGGTGTCGCTGACGTTGACCCCGCTGGTGCTCACCGACGGGTTGGCCCGGTGGGACGGACGCAGCGAGCAGGTGCCGTGTGCGGGGTACGCGATCCTGTTCGCCCGGTCGATCGCGGCGGTGCTGCCGACGGACCTGGATCCGGAGCTGTCGTTGGCGGTGCTGGACGTGTGCGGGGCGCCGGCGTTGACGGCGCGGGTGGTGGGCGAGCGGGTGGCGCGGCGGCGGCGGGAGGCCGATCCGCGGCCGGTGACGGTGGCGGTGTTCGGTGGTGCCGGGAAGAGCGGGTCGTTGTCGCTGGTGGCGGCGCGGCGGGCGGGTGCCGGGCGGACCGTCGGGGTGGTGCCGGTGGTGGCGGAGCGGGACGCCCTGGTGGCGGCCGGGCTGGCGGACGTGGTGGCGGTGGCCGACGCGCGGGATCCGGTGGGGGTGTCGACGGCGGTGACGACGGCGTTGGGGGTGCCGGCGGACGTGACGGTGGTCTGCGTGGACGTGCCGGGGTGTGAGCACGGGGCGGTGCTGGCGACGGAGGACGGCGGGACGGTGGTGTTCTTCTCGATGGCGACGAGTTTCGCGGCGGCGGCGTTGGGCGCGGAGGGTCTGGCGGCGGACGTGACGATGGTGGTGGGCAACGGGTACGTGCCGGGGCACGCGGAGTTGGCGTTGGATCTGGTGCGGTCCGAGCCTGGGGTGCGTGGGCTCTTCGCGGCCCGGTTGGCGGCAGACTGAGGCCATGACGAACCCCTCGACGTTGTATCGCGGCGGCGTGCTGCACTGTCCGGCGGATCCGAGCGCGACGGCGCTGCTGGTGCGGGACGGGCGGATCGCCTGGTTGGGTGTGGACGCGGACGCGCCGGTCGCGGACCGGGTGGTGGAGTTGGACGGGGCGTTGGTGACGCCGGCGTTCGTGGACGCGCACGTGCACACGACGGACACCGGGTTGGTGTTGTCGGGGCTGGACCTGTCGGGGGTGCGGTCGGCGGGGGAGCTGCTGGCGGCGGTGGCGGGGTTCGCGGCGGGGTCGCCGGTGGACGCGGTGGTGCTCGGGCACGGCTGGGACGAGTCGACGTGGGGGGATCGGCGGTTGCCGGACGCCGACGAGGTGGGTCGGGCGGCCGGTGGGCGTCGGGTGTACCTGTCGCAGGCGTCGATCCATTCGGCGTTGGTGTCGCGGGCGTTGCTGGCGGCGTGTCCGGAGGTGGCGTCGGTCGCGGGGTACGACGTGTCGGGGTGGGTGCGGCGGGACGCGCACCACGTGGTGCGGGCGGCGGCGCAGGGGTCGGTGACGCGGGCGCAGCGGGTGGCGGCGCAGCGGGTGGCGTTGGCGCGGGCGGCGGCGTTGGGGATCGCGGCGGTGCACGAGTGCGGTGGGCCGGACATCTCGGACGAGGAGGACTTCACGGGGCTGTTGCGGCTGTCGGGGGTCGGGGTGCCGGAGGTGTACGGGTACTGGGGTGAGTTGGGTGGTGCGGCGCGGGCCCGGGAGTTGGGCGCGGTGGGTGCCGGTGGGGATCTGTTCGCGGACGGGGCGTTGGGGTCGCGGACGGCGCACGTGTCGCAGGCGTACCGGGACGGGGAGGCGGGGGCGTGCGGGCACGGGTATCTGAGTGCCGAGCAGGTGCGTGACCATCTGGTGGACTGTGCGGCGCACGGGGTGCAGGGCGGGTTCCACGCGATCGGGGACGCGGCGATCTCGACGGTGTTGGCGGGGTTCGCGGGGGCGGCGGAGAAGCTGGGTGTGGAGCGGGTGCGGGCGGCGCGGCACCGGATCGAGCACGCGGAGTTGATGACCCGGCGGTTGATCGCGGGGTTCGTGGAGTTCGGGGTGGTGGCGTCGGTGCAGCCGGCGTTCGACCGGTTGTGGGGTGGGGCGGGTCGGATGTACGAGTCGCGGTTGGGGTTGACGCGGGCGTTGGAGTCGAACCCGATGGGTGCGATGCACGGGGTCGGGGTGGCGTTGGCGTTCGGGTCGGATGCGCCGGTGACGCCGTTGGATCCGTGGGGTGCGGTGCGGGCGGCGGTGGCGCACCACAATCCGGTGCAGCGGATGAGTGTGCGGGCGGCGTTCGCGGCGCACACCCGGGGTGGGTGGCGTGCGGTGGGGCTGGACGCGGAGGGTGTGGTGGCGTTGGGGGCGCCGGCGACGTTCGCGGTGTGGTCGACGCCGGCGGGGGTGGAGCGGGGTCTGCCGGTGGTGCAGGCGGTGGACCCGGAGGTGCGGGGGGTGGCGGATCCGACGCCGTTGCCGGTGTGTCGGGCGACGGTGCTGCGTGGTGAGGTGATCTATGAGGATGGGTCGGTGTGATGGGGAAGCTTGATCTGGATCCGGTGGTGGTGGCGCGGGCGCGGGAGTTGGCGCGGCGGGTCGGGCAGCCGGTGGTGGATCTGGCGCGTGGTCACACGACGGTGTCGGTGGAGCGGGCGGTGCTGCGGTTGGCCGGGGTGGCGGGGGCCGACCCGGACGGTATCCCGTGGGTGAACCGGTTGGTGGACGCGGTGGTCGCGGACGTGGGGCTGGGGCACGGGGTGGCGGTGCCGGTGTTCGACGCGTTGGCGCGGGAGGGTCTCGCGGATGTGACGGTGCTGGCGCAGAAGGCGGCGGCCGGGTCGGTGCGGTTCGGGCAGCCGTCGGGGAAGGCGGCGACGGCGGCGCGGCGGGCGTCGCGCAAGGCGGTGGCGGCGGGGGTCCGGCGGATCGACCGGCGGCGCGCGGAGCGGGACCGGTTGGTGCGGCGGTACGGGGATCCGGCGCGGCGGCCGTGGATCTATCTGATCGTGGCGACGGGGGACATCTACGAGGACATTCCGCAGGCGCAGGCGGCGGCGCGGGCGGGTGCGGACGTGATCGCGGTGATCCGGTCGACGGGGCAGTCGTTGTTGGACTACGTGCCGGAGGGGGCGACGCGGGAGGGGTTCGCGGGGACGTACGCGACGCAGGAGAACTTCCGGTTGATGCGGGCGGCGTTGGACGAGTCGTCGCGGGAGTTGGGTCGGTACGTGCGGTTGACGAACTACGCGTCGGGGTTGTGCATGCCGGAGATGGCCACGTTGGCGGGTCTGGAGCGGCTGGACATGATGCTCAACGACTCGATGTACGGGATCCTGTTCCGGGACATCAACCCGGTGCGGACGTTCGTGGACCAGCGGTTCTCGCGGCAGGTGCACGCGCGGGCGGGCATCATCATCAACACCGGTGAGGACAACTACCTGACCACCGCGGACGCGGTGGACGAGGCGCACACGGTGACGGTGTCGCAGTTGCTGAACGAGTTCTTCGCGCACGAGGCGGGGCTGGCGGACTGGCAGTTGGGGCTGGGGCACGCGTTCGAGATCAACCCGGATGTGCCGGAGTCGTTGCGGTTGGAGCTGGCGCACGCGTTGCTGGCGCGGGAGTTGTTCCCGGACGCGCCGTTGAAGTGGATGCCGCCGACGAAGCACATGACCGGGGACGTGTTCCGGGGCAATCTGCTGGACGGGTTCTTCAACCTGGTGGGCACGATGACCGGGCAGGGGATCCTGCTGGTGGGGATGATGACCGAGGCGGTGGTGACGCCGTGGCTGTCGGACCGGGACATCGCCCTGCAGAACGTGCGGTACGTGTTGGGCGCGGCGGGCGGGTTGCACGAGGACTTCGTGCCGGCGCCGGGCGGGTTCGTCCAGCAGCGGGCGCACCGGGTGCTCGGTGAGGCCGTGGAGTTGCTGGAGCGGATCGGGGAGCGGTCGTTGTTGGCCGCGATCGCGGAGGGCGCGTTCGGGATCATGCGGCGGCCGGCGGACCGGGGTAAGGGCCTGGACGGGGTGGCGGCGCACGAGGCGGACTACTTCAACCCGGCGACGGAGCTGCTGGAGCGGCCGGCATGAGCGGGTCGGTGGTGCGGCCGTACGGGGACACCACGGGTGACGGCATGGTGCAGGTGTCGTTCACGTTGCCGGTGCCGCACGACAAGCGGGCCGAGGGTGCGGCGGTGCAGTTGGCGGCGAAGATGGGCATCGACCCGGCGATGGTGGTGCACGCGAAGCAGATGGGTGACGGGTTCACGTTCTTCGTGGTGTACGGGCGGGTGAACCATCTGGTGGACCTGTCGGCGGTGCAGGTGGTGGAGCGGGACTTTCCGTTGTTGTCGGCGCGGGAGGTCAACGCGGTGGTGAAGCAGCGGCTGCGGCGGAAGTTGTCGGTGGTGGGGGCGTGCATCGGGACGGACGCGCACACGGTGGGTATCGACGCGATCCTCAACGTGAAGGGCATCGCGGGGGAGAAGGGCCTGGAGTACTACCGGGAGTTGACGGTGACGAACCTGGGGGCGCAGGTGAGTGTGCCGGAGTTGGTGGCGGCGGCGCGCCGGGAGCGGGCGGACGCGGTGCTGGTGTCGCAGGTGGTGACGCAGCGGGACGCGCATCTGCACAACACGCGGGAGATGTCGGCGGCGTTCCGGGAGGCGGTGCCGGCGGGACGGCGGCCGTTGTTGATCGTGGGTGGGCCGCGGTTCGACGAGTCGATGGCGGCCGAGTTGGGGGTGGACCGGATCTTCGGTCGGGGGACGACGCCGGGTGAGGTGGCGTCGTATCTGGTGCACGCGTTGGTGACGGGCAGGGGGGTGGCGCGGTGACGGACGCGCGGGTGGGGTTGACGGTGACGCACCGGCGGTACGTGCCGTACGGGCACGCGCACTACGCGGGGAACCTGGTGGACGGGGCGTACGTGCTGGGGCTGTTCGGGGACGTGGCGACGGAGGTGTGTATCCGCTCCGACGGTGACGAGGGGTTGTTCGCCTCGTACTCCGAGGTGCAGTTCCGGTCGCCGGTGCGGGCGGGGGACGTGCTGGAGGTGGTGGCGACGGTGACGCGGGTGGGGACGCGCAGCCGCACGATCGACTTCGTGGCGCGGGTGGTGTGCCGGGGGCGTCCGGAGCGGGGCGAGTCGGCGGCCGAGGTGGTGGTGGAGCCGGTGGTGGCGGTGACGGCGACGGGGACCGTGGTCGTGCCGGCGGCGGCGTGAGTCTGGCGGTCTGCGCCGACGTCGGGTCCACGTTCACGAAGGTGGCGGTGGTGGACCTGGCCGGGGGTGGCCTGGTCGCGGTGGCGGCGGTGCCGACGTCGGTGGGCACGGACGTGCTGCACGGCCTGGACGCGGCGGTGGCGGCGGCGGGCGCGGGCCGGGACGTGCCGTGGTACGTGTGTTCGTCGGCCGGTGGCGGGTTGCGGCTGGCGGTGGTCGGGTACGAGCCGTTGGTGACGGCGCGGGCGGGGCGGCGGGCCGGGTTGTCGGCGGGCGCGGACGTGGTGCACGTGGCGGCGGGCCGGTTGGGTGGGGCGGACGTGGCGGCGGTGCGGGCGGCCCGCCCGGACGTGGTGTTGCTGGTGGGGGGCACCGACGGCGGGGACGCGGAGGTGGTGGTCCACAACGCGACCCGGTTGGCGCGGGCGCGGTGGCGGGTGCCGGTGGTGTTCGCCGGTAACGCGGACGCCCGGGACGAGGTGTGTGGGCTGCTGGGGGCGGCGGGGGTGCCGGTGACGGCGGCGGACAACGTCCTGCCGGCGCTCGGGGTGTTGGCGCCGGCGTCGGCGCGGGCGGCGGTCCGGGAGGTGTTCCTGCGGCACGTGATCGGCGGTAAGCGGTTGTCGCGGGGTGGCCGGTTCGCGCGGCTGGTGCGGGCGGCGACCCCGGACGCGGTGCTGGCCGGGGTGGAGGTGCTGGCCGACGTGGTCGGCGGGGACCTGGTGGTGGTGGACGTGGGGGGCGCCACGACGGACGTGTACTCGGTGTTGACGCCGGACGAGCGGGCCGGCGGGCCGGGTCGGGAGGTGGCGGGCGCGTGGTGGCGGGCGCGGACCGTGGAGGGGGATCTGGGGATGCGGTGGTCGGCGCCGGGGGTGGTGCGGGCGGCCGGGGCGGAGCGGCTGGTCGATCCGGTCGAGGGTGAGGTGTTGGCGGCGGCGGCGCGGGTGCGGGCGGCGGATCCGGGGTTCGTGCCGGTCGACGGGGCGCAGGTGGCGGTGGACCGGCGGCTGGCCGGGTTGGCGGCGACGGTGGCGGTGCGGCGGCATGCCCGGGGTGGGTCCGGTGGGGAGTGGGCGGGCCGGGACCTGCGGGACGTGCGGCTGGTGGTGGGGTCGGGGGGTGTGCTGCGTCACGCGGAGGTGTCGGCGGCGGTGGGCGTGTTGGGTGGGGTGTTGACCGATCACGCCGGGGGGTGGGCGGTGCCCCGGGCGGCGCGGGCGGTGGTGGACGTGGACTACGTGTTGGCGGCCGGGGGGCTGTTGGCGCGGGAGCATCCGGGGGCGGCGCGGGCGTTGTTGGGTGGGCGGTTCGTCACGGAGTGAGACGGTCGGTGGGCGTGCCGCCGCGACACGCCGGGTGGGGCGGGCGACTGGCCGGGGGCGGGTTGACACGGCCGGGGGTGCACCACGTACCGTCTTTGAGTCCTACTACGGGAAGCGGCTGTTGTTCGCTTCGTCCCTTCGTCCGCTGGCCGAGTGACACGGTGCGATGTGTTGCGGCGGCCAGGTCCAGCGGGCGGGGGTCGGCGGGGCGGCGCGAACCGGTCGCGGTTACCGGTGTACGGGCAGGGTGAGGTGCACGGCCAGTAGACAACGGTCAGGCGGGGGCAGCCAGTCCACGTCGGGTCGGTCCGAAGGTCGGCGTGCCGCATTCTCGCCCCACCGGCCGGGGAGGGCCTGGGAGCATCGGGGCGCGGCGCAGGCCGCGCCCCGATTTGTTGTCCGCGCCCGGGGTGGGGGTCGCCCGTAGCGGCTGGTTTCCCGGGTGGGGCGGGTAGCCTTCGGCGCGTGATCGTGGTGAGGTGCCGGTGACGACGCTCGACCGGGAACAGACGCGCGCCGGGGACGTGGCGGCCGAGGGTGTGGCGGGCCGGGCCCTGCCGTTGGTGGTGGCGGCGCCGGCGGCGCTGCTGGCCGGGGTGGCGCTGTTGGTGGCGTTCCCGCCGTACGGGTGGTGGCCGCTGGCGCCGGTCGGGGTGGCCCTGCTGGCGGCGGCGACGCACCGGCGGCGGTTGCGGGCCGGCGCGGGTCTGGGGTTCCTGACCGGGGTGGCGTTCTTCGCGCCGCTGCTGGCGTGGACGAACCTGCACACCGGGTACCTGCCGTGGGTGTTGTTGTCGCTGGTGCAGGCCGGGTACCTGGCGGTGCTGGGGGCGGCGACGGCGTGGGTGTCGCCGCTGGTGGACCGGGCCCGGTGGGGGTGGCCGCTGCTGACCGGCCTGGTGTGGGTGGGGCAGGAGGCGCTGCGGGGCCGGACCCCGTTCGGGGGGTTCCCGTGGGGGCGGCTGGCGTTCAGCCAGGACTCGTCGCCGATGCTGCCGTTGGCGGCGGTGGGTGGGGCGCCGCTGGTGACGTTCGCGGTGGCGGTGGCCGGTGGGCTGCTGGTGACGCTGGTGTGGCGGCCGTGGCGGGGCCCGGCCGTCCCGGTGGGGCGGGGCCGGTGGCTGCCGGTGGCCGCGCTGGTGGCGGCGACGGTCGCGGTGGTCGGGGCGGGGCTGGTGGTGCCGGTGGCGGTGCGCGGCGCCGGTGGCCAGGTCACGGTGACGATCGTGCAGGGTAACGTGCCGCGGCTGGGCCTGGACTTCAACGCGCAGCGGCAGGCGGTGCTCGACAACCACGTGGACGCGACGATCGCCCTGGCCGGGCGGGTCGCGGCCGGGACGGCCCGGCAGCCGGACCTGGTGGTGTGGCCGGAGAACTCCAGCGACATCGACCCGTTGCGCAACCCGGAGGCGGGGGCGCGGATCTCCCAGGCGGCCGACGCGGTGCGGGCGCCGATCCTGGTGGGCGCGGTGCTGCTGGGTGAGCGGGCCGGGCAGGTCCGCAACGCGGGGGTGCTGTGGCGGCCGGGGACCGGCCCGGACCTGGAGCAGGTGTACGCGAAGCGGCATCCGGTGCCGTTCGCCGAGTACGTGCCGTTGCGGGACCTGGCGCGGATGGTCAGCAAGCAGGTCGACCGGGTGCGGTCGGACTTCGTGGCCGGGACGGAGCCGGGGGTGGTGCGGGCCGGGCCGGCGGTGCTGGGTGACGTGATCTGTTTCGAGGTGGCCTACGACGGGCTGGTGCGCGACACGGTGACCGGTGGGGCGCAGCTGCTGGTGGTGCAGACGAACAACGCCACGTTCGACGTGGCCGAGGCCCGCCAGCAGTTGGCGATGGTGCGGGTGCGGGCGGTGGAGCACGGCCGGGAGGCGTTGATGGCCTCGACGGTCGGGGTGTCCGGGTTCGTGGCCGCCGACGGGCGGGTATTCGACGCCACCGGGTTCAACACGGCGGCGGTGGTGACCCGGCAGATGCGCCTGGGTGACGGGCGGACCCTGGCCACCCGGGTGGGGGTGTGGCCGGAGGTGGCGCTGACGGTGCTGGCCGTGGCGGCTCTGGTCGCCGCGGGTGTCACGCGGCGGGCCGCCGGGCGGGGACGCCCGGCGGGGGCCGCCCGCGGCAGCGGGGCCGGTTGAGGCCGGCGCGACGGACACGGGGGGCGTGGTGGTCGAGACGGTGCGGCAGCGGCGGACGCAGGGCCATCCCGGGGTGGGGCGGGTCCTGGTGGTCATCCCCACCTACAACGAGGCTGACAACCTGACGTCGATCGTGGCGCGGGTGCACCGGGCGGCCCCGCAGGTGGAGGTGCTCGTCGCCGACGACAACAGCCCGGACGGCACCGGGGCGCTCGCCGACGACCTGGCCCGCGCCGACGCGCGGGTGCACGTGCTGCACCGTCCCGGCAAGGAGGGCCTGGGCGCGGCGTACCTGGCGGGGTTCGGGTGGGCGCGGGGGCGCGGGTACGACGCGGTGGTGGAGATGGACGCCGACGGGTCGCACGCCCCGGAGGACCTGCCGCGGTTGCTGGCCGCGGCGGTGGACGCGGACGTGGTGATCGGGTCGCGGTGGACGGCGGGCGCGCGGGTGGTGAACTGGCCGGTGCGGCGGCTGCTGTTGTCGCGGTGCGGGAACCTGTACGCGCGGTGGGCGTTGGGGATGCCGGTGTCGGACGCCACCGGCGGGTACCGGGTGTACCGGCGGGCGGCGTTGGCGGCGGTGGACCTGGAGTCGGTGTGTTCGCAGGGGTACGCGTTCCAGGTGGAGTTGTCGCGGTTGGCGCACCGGGCGGGGCTGCGGATGGTGGAGGTGCCGATCACGTTCGCGGAGCGGGAGCGGGGGGCGAGCAAGATGAGCCCGCTGATCGTGGTGGAGGCGTTGTGGCGGATCACCGGGTGGGCGGTGCAGGACCGGCGGGCGGCGGTGCGGCGGGGGTTGCACGGGACGCCCACCGGTCAGGTCCGGTGGCCGTGACGGGGCGGCGTGTCATGCTGGGAGGCCAGGGTCGCGCCGAGGAGCGGATGAGGTGACATGCGCCGAGGACTGAGGTTCGTGCCGCTGGGCATGCTGCTGGCGGTGGTGCTGGAGGTGGCGGCGTTCGTCGCGGTGGGCCGGTGGGTCGGCTTCGGGTGGGCGGTGCTGCTGGTGTTCGCGGTGTCGCTGCTGGGGCTGGTGCTGCTGCGGCGGGAGGGGATGCGGGCGTGGCGGGGGTTCCGCGCGGCGGCGGAGTCGGGGCAGCCGCCGGGCCCGCAGGTGACCGACGGCCTGGTGGGGCTGCTGGGCGCGGTGCTGCTGGCGGCGCCGGGCCTGGTCAGCGCTCTGGTGGGGGTGTCGTTGCTGGTGCCGCCGGTGCGTCGGCTGGCCCGCCGGGGCATGCAGCGGTCGGCGGAGCGGCGGGTGTCGTCGATGGTCGCCGGTGACCTGTTCGGGCCCCGCCGGGTGCGGGTGTACCGGGGTGCGCCGCAGCCGGAGCCGCCCGGGTCGGCGCCGCGCGCCGCGCCGCAGCCGGCGCCGGCGGCCGGGGAGCCGGTGGTGCAGCCGGGTGGGGCCATCGAGGGGGAGATCGTCGAGCCGCGCCCCCGGTGAGGTCCTGACGACGCGGCGACGCCCCCGAAAGGAGACCTTTCGGGGGCGTCGCCGCGTCGTGCGGGTCAGGCGCGGCCGCGGCGGGTGCGGACCTCCTGGAGCCGTTCGGCGAGGATGTCCTCCAGCTCGGCGACGGAGCGCCGCTCCAGCAGCATGTCCCAGTGGGTGCGCGGCGGCTTGGCCTTCTTCTGCTCCGGCTCGCTGCCGTCGACGAGCCGGGCCACGCTGCCGTCGAACTTGCACTCCCAGGTCACCGGGACCTCGGCGTCGACGGCGAAGGGGACCTCGAACTGGTGGCCCTTGGCGCAGAGGTATTCCCGGGTCTGCCGTGGCGCGAGCTCCGTGTTGCGGTCGGACTCGTAGCTGACCGCGCCCAGACGGCTTCCGCGCAGCATGCGCTCGCCCATGATCGACTTCCCCTCGCTCGTGGTGCTGGTCTTCTCGTGTAACGGTCCGTGGCCGCCGGGCCATTCCCGCCCACGGTGGTGTCGCGCGGCGGACCCCCGCCAAGGGTAGCCGGCCATGACAGCCGCCCGGCGGGGGTGTTCCCGGCCGGGCTCGAATCGGTGGCGTGTTCTGGCTGTCAGTGGGGATGCTAGCCGCCCAGGCGGCCCGGAGGTGACGATAGCCGCCCCCGGACGGCCTGGAGGTGACGATGGAGGGCGACGCGCCGTACCGTGTCGCGGGGCCGACGTTCCTCGGCCACCCCCGGGCGCTGGCGACCCTGTTCCTCACCGAGATGTGGGAGCGGTTCAGCTTCTACGGCATGCGGGCGATCCTGGTGCTGTACCTGACCGCCTCGGTCGCCGACGGCGGCCAGGACCTCGACGGCGCCACCGCCAACGCCGTGTACGGCACCTACAACGCGATGGTGTACCTGATGGCGTTGCCCGGCGGGTGGGTCGCCGACCGGCTCATCGGGGCCCGGCGCAGCGTGCTGTGGGGCGGGGTGATCATCGCCGCCGGGCACTACGTGATGGCCGTACCGGCGCAGTGGAGCGTCTTCGCCGGCATGGCGCTGATCGTGGTCGGCACCGGACTGCTCAAACCCAACATCTCCACCATGGTCGGCGACCTGTACCCGCGTGACTCCCCACGCCGCGACGCCGGCTTCTCGATCTTCTACATGGGGATCAACATTGGCGGGTTCACCGCGCCGCTGGTCACCGGCCTGCTCGGCGAGCGGATCAACTGGCACCTGGGGTTCGGGGCGGCGGCGGTCGGCATGACCCTCGGCGTGCTGCTGTACGTCCTCGGCGGGCGGGGCCTCGGCGCGGCCGGCGCCCACCCCGCCGACCCGCTGCTCGGGGCCGAACGTCGCCGCGCGCTGACCCGCGTCGCCGTCGGCGTCGTCGTGGCCGGGCTGGTCGTGGCGGCGCTGGCGGTGACCGGCCTGTTCACCGTGAACACGGTGGTCAACCTGCTCACCGTCGGCACCGTGCTGGTCGCCGCCGGCTACTTCACCCGGATCATGACCGACCGGGAGCTCAGCCGCACCGAACACAGCCGGATGCGGGCGTACCTGTGGCTGTTCGTCTTCGCCGCCGCGTTCTGGCTGATCTACGACCAGGCCGGGTCGGTGCTGAACGTCTTCGCCGCCGAGCGCACCGACCGGACGGTGGCCGGGTTCACCCTCCCCGCCTCCTGGCTCCAGTCGGTCAACCCGATCCTGATCATCATCGGGGCGCCGCTGTTCGCGCTGCTGTGGCTGCGCCTGGGCCACCGGGTCGGCACGCCGGCGAAGTTCGCCGTGGGCCTGGTGCTCAACGGCCTGTCGTTCGTGCTGATGGCCGCCGCCGCCCAGGCCGCGGTCGGCGGTGACCTGGTCTCCCCCTGGTGGCTGGTCGCCGTGTACGCCGTGCAGGTCGCCGGTGAGCTGTCGCTGAGCCCGGTCGGGCTGTCGGCCACCAGCCGGCTGGCGCCGGTGAAGTACGCCAGCCAGATGATGGGGCTGTGGTTCCTCGCCGTGGCCGTCGGCGACGCGATCGGCGGGCAGGTGGCCCGGCTCGCGGTGACCTGGCCGGCGCCGACGTACTTCCTGACCTTCGGGTTGGCGTCGGTGGCGTGCGGCCTCGGCGCGGTGATGCTCACCCGGCACCTGCGCACCCTGATGGCCGGCATCCACTGACCCCGGTCGGGCCGACCGACACCCGGGGCGCGCGGCGGGCTCAGGGCCGGGGCGGGGCGCCGAGCCGGGCCAGCGCCGAGGCCAGGTCGCTGACCTGGTCGGCGAGCTGCGCCGCCCGCCGCTCGGCGGCGTCCCGCTCGGCCTGCGCGGCGCGCAGCCGCGCCTGCAGGTCCTCGCCGTGGGCCTGGGCGGCGGCGAGCGCCTGCCGGGCGGCGTCCCGCTCGGCGGCGAGGCCGGCGGCCCGGTCGGTGGCCGCCGTGGCCGCCTCGTCGGCCCGCCGCGCCGCCGCGTCGGCCTCGGCGCGGGCGGTCTGCGCCGCGGCCCGGCCGGCGTCGGCCTCGGCCGCCTCGGCGCGCGCCCGGTCGGCCTCCGCGCCCGCCCGGTCCGCCTCGGTGCGGGCCCGTGCGGCGTCGGCCCGCGCCTGCTCGGCCTCGGCGCGAGCCTGCTCGGCCCGGCCGGTGAGGACCTCAACCTGCCGGGTGGCCTGCTGCGCAGCCTCGGCGGCCCGGTGCGCTTCGGCGCGGGCGGCGTCCCGTTCGGCGGTCACGTCGGCGCGGCGTCGCCGCTCGACGTCGCGTTCGGCGCGGACGGTGTCCAGCTCGTGGCGGGCCGCGTCGCGGTCGCGTTCGGCCTGCGCCCGCAGCGCCTGCGCGGCGCTGGCGTCCCGGTGCGCCCGGTCGCGGGCCTGTTCGGCCTGGGCGGCGCGGTCGAGGGCGGTGGCGGCCCGCGCGGTGGCGGCCTGCGCCTCGGCGTGGGCGGTGTCCCGGGCGGCGGCGGCGTCGCGGGCGGCCTGCCGGGCCGCGACCGCGCCCGCCCGGTCGGTCTCGGCGTCGCGGCGGGCCTCGTCACGTTCGGTGTGCGCCTGCGCGACCTGGGTCGCGGCCTCCGCGCGGACCTCGGCGAGCTGGCGCTCCACCCCGACCGGGGACAGTTCGGCGTGCAGCGTCTCGGTGAGGGTCGCCACGATCTGGTCGAGCCGGTCCACGGCCTCCCAGGTGCGGGCGACCTGGCCGGGCAGCCCGGGGGCGGTGCGGTGGCGCATCCGGCTGGCGCGGGAGGCCCGCTGGCACGCGCCGTCGTTGTCCCGGCAGTACCGGAAGGGGCGGCCGGCGCCGGCCCGCTGCGGCACGTCGCGCCCACAGTGGGCGCAGGGGCGGGTCTCGGCGGTGGTGTCCGGGGCGTCCATCGAGGCCGAAGTGTAGGCCCCGGCCGGGGCCGGCGCGCACCGGCCCGGTGGCGCCGTCGTCCGCCCGGCGACCCGGGGGTCAGCCGGTCGCCACCGCCGCCCGGGACCGGTCGGTGGCGATCCGGAGCGCCAGCGCGGCCAGCACGCTGCCCATCACGTACCGCTGCACCCGCAGCCACCCGGGTCGGGTGGCGAGGAACCCGGCGATCGAGCCGGCGGCGAGGACGATCAGCGCGTTCACGGTCAACGCGACGGTGATCTGCACCGCGCCGAGGATCAGGCTCTGCACCGCCACCGGGCCGCCGTGCGGGTCGATGAACTGCGGCAGCAGCGACACGTAGAGGATGGCGATCTTCGGGTTGAGCAGGTTGGTGACCAGGCCCATGGTGAACAGCCGGCGGGGCCGGTCCGGCGGCAGCGGGGTCGGCGCGAACACCGAGGCGCCGCCGGGGCGGACGGTCTGCCAGGCCAGCCAGAGCAGGTACCCGGCGCCGGCCAGCTTGACCACCAGGTACAGCGTCGGGACCAGCACGAAGACGGTGGCGATCCCGGCGACCGCGGCGAGCAGGTAGACGCCGAAGCCGGCGGCGACCCCGAGCAGTGACACCAGGCCGGCCCGTCGGCCCTGGGCCACCGAGCGGGAGACCAGGTAGACCATGTTCGGGCCGGGGGTCAGCACCATGCCCAGGGCGACCAGCCCGATCCCCACCACCGCCGCCGTGCCCACCATCGGACGCCCCCGTCGCTCGGTCCGCCCCGAACGATACGCCGTCGGCCCGCATCCCGCGTCCCCCTGTGGGGTTATAGTCCATGACAAGGTAACCCCATTGGGGGTACTGTCAGCGTCGCCGGTCCCGTCGCCTGAGGAGGCCACCGTGCCGAAGATCAACGTGTACCTGCCCGACGACCTCGCCGACGCCGTGCGCGACACCGCGCTGCCGGTCTCCGCGATCTGCCAGCGCGCCCTGGAACAGGCCGTCCGGCGGGTCACCGCGATCCGCCAGCTGACCCGGGCCGACCTGGCCGGCGGCGACCTCGCCGAGCGGCTGCCCGCCTTCACCGCCCGCGCCCGGACCGTGCTCGCCACCGCCGCCGGCGCCACCGACCCGCCGGGCGTCGACACCGCGCACCTGCTCGCCGCCCTGCTCGACGACGGCCAGAACCTCGCCCTACACGTCCTGCGCGCCATCGAGGTCGACCCCGCCCGGCTCCGCCGCGACCTGGACGCCCACCCCCACGCCGAACCCGACTCCGAGCCCACCGGCCGGCACGTCAGCGGCCCCGCCGCCGCCGCCCTGCAGCTCACCCTCACCGAGGCGACCGCGCTCGGACACAACTACGTCGGCTGCGAACACCTGCTGCTCGGCCTGGTCGCCGAACCCGACGGCGTCGCCGGGCAGGTGCTGCGCGCCGCCGGCGCCGAACCCCGGCTGACCCGACGGGCCGTCGCCGCCGCCCTGGCCGGCTACGTCCACCTGCGCGCCCAGACGCCCGCCCCGGCCGACCCCGCCCCGGCCCTCACCGCCGCCCTCGACCGTCACCTGCGGCCCCTGCTCGCCCGCGTCGAACGCCTCGAACAGCGGCTCGGCCCCACCGACGACCCCCGCCCGTGACCCGCCGCGCCCCGACCGGGTCCGCGCGGCTCGCCGCCACCGTCGTGGCGCTGCTGCTCCTGCTGCCCCTGCTGCTCGACCGGTGCCGGCCCGGCACCGCCCCGCCACCCGCCCCGCCGGCCCCGACGGAAGCGAGACGATGAGCCCCCGGATCCTGCTGCTGGCCACCGGCGACACCATGGCCCACCACCGGCACGACGGCACCCCGGTGGTGCTCACCGGCGCCGACCTGCTCGCCGCCGTCCCCGCGCCGGCCACCGGCGCCGTCGAGGTCGCCGACCTGGCCACCGGCCCCAGTTGGGACACCACCCCGGAGACCATGCTGGCGCTCGCCCGCCGGGTCCGGACGGCCCTGCTCGACGACGGCCACGACGCGGTGGTGCTCACCCACGGCCTCGACACCGTCGAGGAGACCGCCTACCTCACCGACCTGCTGCTCGGGCCGGACCTGCCCGGCCCGGTGATCCTCACCGGGGCCCGCCGCCGGCCGTACGAGCCGGGCGCCGACGGGTTCCGCAACCTCGCCGCCGCGCTCACCGCCGCCGCCGACCCGACGCTGCGCCACGCCGGTGTCCTGGTCTGCGCCGACGACGACCTGCACGCCGCCCGTTGGGTCACCGCCGTCGACGCCACCGGCGGCCCGGCGCTGCGCTCGGACCCGTACCCGGTGGTGGCCCGGGTCGCCAACGGGCGGGTGGAGCCGGTCGCCGCCCCACCGGCCCGCCCGCCGCACCCCCCGGGCCAGCCGGCCACCGACGTCGCGCTGATCCGCACCTACCCGGGCATCCCGGCGGGTGTGCTCACCGCCGCCGTGGACGCCGGCGCGGCCGGCCTCGTCCTGGAGGGCACCGGCCCCGGCAACGTGCCGGTCGATCTGCTGGCCACCGTCGGTGACCTCACCGAGTGGGGCATCCCGGTGGTGGTCGCCTCCCGCTGCCGGACCCGGCCGGTCGCGCTGGCCGACCTGCCACCACCCGACGGGCTCGCCGCCAGCGTCGGGGCCGTCGGCGCCCGGGGACTGCCCGCCGGCAAGGCCCGGGTGGCGCTGATGGTCGCCCTCGGCGCCGGTGGGGCCGCCGCCGCCCGGGACTGGTTCGCCCGGCTCTGACCGGCCGACGGCCTGGGTCAGCCGGCCGGCGGCGCGGCGGTGCTGTCCCGCACGGTCAGCCGGGGGCCCAGCAGGGTGGCCGCCGGCACCGGCTCGTCGCGCAGCTTGCTCATCAGCAGCGCCACCGCCTGCCGGGCCACCTCCTCGGCGGGCACCGGCACCGACGTCAGCATCGGGCTGGCCTGCTCGGCGAAGCGGTCCGGGCAGATCCCCACCACCGACACGTCCTGCGGCACCCGCCGCCCCAGCGTCGGCAGGGTGGCCAGCACCGGACCCACCGCGGCCTCGTTCTGCACCACCAGCGCGGACAGGTCGGGGTGCTGGTCCAGCAACTCGATCAGCCCCTGCCGGACCGCCGCGGCGCCCTCCTCGAACGGGCGGGTCACCGCCGTCATCCCGTGCCGCGCCGCGGCCTCGGTGAACCCGGACCGGGTCCGGTGGGCGAAACCGGTGCCCCGGTCGTAGACGGCCGCCGGGGCGCCCAGCAGCGCGATCTGCCGGTGCCCCAGCTCCGCGAGATGCTCCACGCAGACCTGACCGGCCCGGTGGAAGTCCAGGTCCACGCAGGTCAGGCCGGCCGCGTCGGCGGGGAACCCGATCAGCACGCTGGGCCGGGCCAGCTCCCGCAGCAGCGGCACCCGGGAGTCGTCCAGCTCCACGTCCATCAGCACGATGCCGTCGACCATCGCGCTGGCGGCGATCCGGCGCAGCCCCGCCGGCCCCTCGTCGGAGGTGACCAGCAGCACGTCGTGGTCGAAACGGCGGGCGCTGGTCACCACGGCCATGGCGAACTGCATCACCACCGGCACCTGCATACCGGAGCGCAGCGGCAGCACCAACGCGATCACGTTGGCCCGCCGGCTGGCCAACGCCCGCGCCCCGGCGTTCGGGTGGTAGCCGAGCGCCCGGACGCTGGCCAGGACCCGGTTGCGGGTGACCTCGGAGATCGCCCGCTTGCCGCTGAGCACGTAGGAGACGGTGCTGCCGGCGACCCCGGCGTGCCGGGCGACGTCGGCGATGGTCACCTGGTCGGGCGACTTCACCGGGCCCACCCCCGCCCGGTCCCGGCGGTCACCGGCGCCGGCCGGCGCCGGAGGGCTGCCGCGCCACCGCGCCGTCGGGCACCGCCACCGGGTCGGCGGCGTCGCGGACGGTGACCGTACCGACCAGGCGGATGTCCCGCGACGACCGGCCGACCAGGACGCTGTGCGGGGCGCTCTCCACCACGAACGCCGCCCGGGACTCGTCCCAGTACCCCAGGTCCGCCGCGCGCAGCCGCAGCCGCACCACCCGCCGCTGCCCGGGGGCGAGGCTGATCCGGGCGAAGTCCCGCAACTGCCGCAGCGGCTGCTTGACCCGCGACCGCCGCTGCCGGGTGTAGAGCTGCACCACTTCCTCACCCGCGCGGGTGCCACCGTTGGTGACTTCGACGCTCACCACGACCTCCTCGCCCACGGTCATCGTCGCCGCGCTCAGTCGGAGGTCAGCGTAGTCGAAGGTGGTGTAGCCGAGGCCGTGGCCGAACGGGTACAGGGGATCGCCGCGGTGGTACAGGTAGGTGGCGTCCGACCCGATCACGTCGTAGTCCAGCAGGTCGGGAAGCTCCGCCGCGTCGGCGTACCAGGTCTGGGTGAGCCGGCCCCCCGGCTCCGCCTCGCCGCACAGCACCGACGCGACCGCCTCGCCGTGCTCCTGGCCGCCGTGCGCCGACCACAGCACCGCCGGCACGTTCTCGCGCGCCCACCCGATGCCGTACGGGTAGCTGCTGGTGACCAGCAGCACCGTGCGGGGGTTCGCCGCGTGCACCGCGCGCAGCAGCGCCTCCTGCGCGGCGGGCAGCGCCAGGTCGGCGCGGTCCTCGGTCTCCCGGCCGTTGACCATCGGGTGGTTGCCCAGCGCCACGATCGCCACGTCGGCCGCCGCGGCCAGGGCGGCGGCCTCGGCCAGCCCGTCGACGAGCAGGTCGACGCCGAACGCGGTCGCGGTGTCCGGGCCGTCCGCGTCGACCCGCAGCGTCCCGTCCCCGGTCACGGTGACGTACCGGCCGGTGGCCAGGTGGTGCAGCAGCACCGTGCCGTCGACCCCGGGGCGCAGGCGGAAGGTCTCCCGGACCACCCAGCCGCCCGGCCCGGGACGGTCGTTGACCAGCACCCCGTCGTCGTCGGCGCCGACGTGCCGGCCGTTGGCCACGGCGCGCAGCACCACCGCGCCGCCGCCCCAGTCGACCACGTCGAATCCGGTGCCGTCGGCGTCGTCGCCCACCCGCAGCGGGCCGCCGTCCTCGCCGGCCGGGCAGCCGACGTACCGGTCGCCGACGCGCAGCGCCACCCGGTCCGCCCCGGGGTGGGTGGTCACCGCCGGCAGCCGCCGGGCCAGCCCGGCGTAGGTGGTGACCGCGTACGGCAGGGTGCCGCTGTACCAGTCCTCGTACACGGTGTCGGCGAGCGGGCCGAGCACGGCCACCCGGGGCGTCGTCCGGGGGTCGAGGGGGAGCAGCCCGTCGTTGTCCAGCAGCACCACCGACTGCCGGGCGGCCTGCCGGGCCAGGTCGCGGTGGGCCGGGCAGTTGACCACGTCGGGGGTGACGTCGGCCCACGGGTCGTTCTGCGGCGCGTCGAGGTCACCGACGCGCAGCCGCAGGGTGAGGATCCGGCGTACCGCGCGGTCCACGTCGGACTCGGAGATCAGGCCCCGGCGCAGCGCCTCGGTGAGGCGGTCGATGGTCGGGGCGCTGTCGCTGGCGTCCTCGGTGAAGCTGTCGATGCCGGCGCGCAGCGCGGCGGCGAACCCGGCGACGTGGTCGGGCAGGTGGGCCTGCAGGCCGGCGATGTTGGTGACCGCCCCGGCGTCGCCGACGACCAAGACCTCCTCGGCCGACCAGCGGCGCAGCTCCGCCCCGATCAGCGGGCTCAGGTGCGCCGGCACCCCGTTGACCAGGTTGTACGAGGCCATCACCGCGACCACCGCCCCGCTGGCCAGGGGGGCGCGGAACGCCGGCAGTTCGTACTCGTGCAGCACCCGGGGGGACATGTCGCTGGAGGTGGTGGCCCGGTCGGTCTCGTTGTTGTAGCCGAGGAAGTGCTTGAGCGTCGGGGCGGTCTTGAGCCGGCGCGGGTGGTCGCCGCGCAGGCCCCGGGCGTACGCGGTGGCGAGCAGTCCGGTCAGCCACGGGTCCTCGGACCAGCCCTCCTCGTTGCGGCCCCACCGGGGGTCGCGCAGCGGGTTGACCACCGGCGCCCACACGTTGAGGCCGACCTGCTCGGGGTCGGCGTGGTGCTTGGCGCGGACCTCGTCGCCGACGGCGTCGCCCACCGCCCGGATCAGCTCCGGGTTCCAGGTGCTGGCCAGTCCGATCACCTGGGGGAACACCGTCGCCGGGCCGAGCCAGGCCACCCCGTGCAGGGCCTCGGTGCCGGTGCGGAACGGTGCCAGGCCGAGTCGGGGCACCGGTGCCTGGCACTGGTGCAGCAGCCCGATCTTCTCCGGCAGGGTGAGCCGCTCCAGCAGCTCCTCGATACGGGTGTCGGGGGACGGGCCGGTCACCGGGTCGGTGCGGTCGGTCATGTGGCTTGCCTTCCGTGCTCGCCGGCCGGCGACAAGTCGAAGCGCTTCGACGGACGTCGCGACACGCGGCATCGCGATGGTGGAGGTGAGGCCGTCGGCCCGGACGGTGAAGCGCTTCGACGACCCCGGCGAAACAAGCCGCCCCGGTGTCTGCCCGGACGAGGGGACGGCTGTTCGAGGTTGGCACCACCGTGCCGATGCGGTCAAGGGCCGGACAGAGGCGGATCCGTAACGGAGCCGGAGGTCACCGCGCAGGAAGTCGACCACTTTCGATGGCTGCGAGCGCGGCGGTGGCGCCACCCAGCGCCGTCGCCGTCGCGCCGAGAACGGAGGCGTCCAGCCGCAGCCCGCCGGCGTCCGGGGCGATCGCCCGCCCGGCCAGCTCCTCGCGGGCCGGGGGCAGCAGCCAGGTGGACAGCGCCGCGAAGTGGCCGCCCACCAGCACCACCTCGGGATCGACCAGGTTCACCACCAGCGACACCGCGTGCCCGAGCCGGCGGCCGACCTCGGTCAGGCCGGCCCGCACCCGGGGGTCGCCCTGCCGGGCCAGGGCCTGGATCCGGTCCAGCTCCGGCAGGTAGTCGGTGACCGGCCCCTCCTGGGCGGTGTCCGGCAACAGCCGGCGCACCACGGCGGGCAGCCCGACGAACGCCTCCACGCAGCCGGCCCGACCGCACGCGCAGACGGGACCGCCCGGGTCGAGCGGGAGGTGCCCGATCTCCCCGGCCAGGCCCCGGCCGCCGCGCAGCAGCCGCCCGGCGGAGATGACCCCGGCGCCGACCCCGATGCCCCCGGTCAGATGGACCAGGTCCGGGGTGCCGGCGTGCCGGCCGTGGCGGTGCTCGGCCAGGACGGCCAGATTGGCCTCGTTGTCGACGGTGACCGGGTAACCCGGCTCCGGGTCGCCCAGCGCGGCGCGCAGCTCGGCGGCCAGGGCCACGTCCCGCCAGCCGAGCGGGGTGGCCAGGGGCACCGCCCCGGCCGCGTCGACCAGGCCGGGGACGCCGACGGTGAGGCCGAGCACCGTGCGGTCCTGCTCGGTGATCCGGGCCACCGCCCGGCGGGCCAGGGTGGCCAGGACGCGGACGGTGTCGGTGGGGGAGTCCGTCGGGGTGAACGCGCGCCGCCAGGTGAGCAGCCGGTTGCCGGCCAGGTCGACCGCGACCACGACGAGCTCGTCGGCGCGGACCTCCATGCCCACCGCCGCGTACGGCTCGCCGTCGAGCACCAGCATGGTGGCGGGCCGGCCGATGCGGTTCTCGGTGAGCCCGGTCTCGCGGACCAGCCGGCGCTCGATCAGCTCGCTGACCAGACTGGAGACGGTCGCCTTGTTGAGGCCGGTCCGGGCCGCGATGTCGGCGCGTGAGCACGGCGCGTGCACGCGCACGTGCCGCAGGACCACGGCGCGGTTGGCCACGCGGACGTCGCCGAGGTCGGTCGGCTGCGGTTCGTTGTGGACGCTGATCACAGTCTGCCCGCTCCCTGCACCGGTGTGCGCGATCCCGGGGGTGGGTGCCGCGCGGTCATCTTCGCGCATCGCGGCGGTGACCGGGGTCGACCGGCTGCGCCGGCACCGCTCCCTTGTGGGTCGAATCACCGTCGATTAGTTTGTTCGGCTAGAACACCAACTAATCCTAGCCGGACGAACCTGCTCCGCAAACCCGCTTTCGACGATGAAGGGAGTGCGCCGTGACGCCGTCCCAGCCGGGCGCATCCACCGACCGCCGTACCGTGCTGCGTCTGATCGGCCTCGGTGCCGCCGCGACGATGGGTGGCAGCACCCTGGCCGGCTGCAGCAAGGAGGTGGGCAGCCAGGGTTCGGCCACCCAGGCCGACGCGATCAAGGCCGTGCTGCCCACGTACAAGGCCGCCGACCTGCTCCCGCCGGACATCCCCGGCGAGGGGCCGATCCCCAGCGGCTACCTCAAGTACCCGACCGAACTGGTCGACGCGGTCACCGAGCAGCCGGGGCGCAGCGGGCAGCAGGTCCGCGCCATCAGCCCCTGGTGGGGTCCGACGCCGCCGGCCAACGACCGCAACGAGTACATGCAGGCGATCAACGCCAAGCTCGGCGTGGAGATGGTCGTCAGCGTGCAGGACGGCAACACCTACGCCGACAAGCTCAGCGCCCTGCTCGGCGCCCGCGACGTGCCCGACCTGCTCTGCGTCCCGAACTGGGAGGTCGACAAGATCGCCCGGTTCTCCGACGCCACCAAGGCGCTCTTCGAGGACCTGACCGACTACCTGCAGGGCGACAAGGCCGCCGCGTACCCGTACCTGGCCGCGCTGCCCACCGGCTCCTGGGAGTACTGCGTGTGGGGCGGGCGGCTCTACGCCGCGCCGTTCCCCACCGACGGTCCCTTCGCCTGGACGCTGTTCCACCGCAAGGACCTGATCGACAAGGCCGGCTACGGCACCCCCACCTCGATCGAGGAGCTGTACGAGTTCGGCAAAAAGGCCACCAACGCCAACCAGGGGGTCTGGGCCTTCGGGACGGTCTTCGACATGGTGCAGCAGTTCTACGGCTGCAACCAGACCTGGCGCAAGAAGGCCGACGGCGGGCTCGAGCACAAGTACGAGACCGCCGAGTTCAAGGCCGCGCTGGAGTTCACCGCCCGGCTGTTCGCCGAGGGCATGGTGCACCCCGACACCGTGGCCAGCAAGGGCGCCGACGAGAAGCAGCTCTTCAACGCCGGCAAGATCCTCATGTACCAGGACGGGATGGGCGCCTGGCAGGGCATGCAGGGTGAGCAGGCCAAGGTCACCCCCGGCTTCAACATGCAGCCGCTGCCCTTCTTCGGCGTCAACGGCAAGGACGCCATCGTCTGGGGCAGCGAGAAGCCCGTCTTCTACACCTTCGTCAAGAAGGACCTGGGCAGGGAGCGGGTGGAGGAGCTGCTGCGGGTGATGAACTGGTGCGCCGCCCCCTTCGGCAGCCGCGAGTTCGAGCTGCGCGAGTACGGCGTGGAGGGCAAGCACTTCACCCGCGCCGCCGACCACAGCCCGATCCCCACCGACCAGTTCCGCAAGGAGTTCGCCGGCCAGGTCAACAGCCTCGGCGGTCGACCCCCGATCAAGATCCGCAGCGGCGACACCCCCAACTACGCCCAGGAGTACATCGACTTCCACAAGAAGTTCATCGGCCTGCGGGAGCCCGAGCTGTTCGCCGGCATCAAGCTGGAACTGCCGGCCAACTGGTCCAAGGTCCTCCAGCCCACCGACGACAAGATCCGTGACATCCTGCGCGGCCGGCGTCCGCTGACCGACATGGATCAGGTGACCAAGGAGTTCCTCTCCACCGGCGGCGAAGAGGGGCGGGCGTTCCACGAGAAGGCCCTGTCCGACAACGGCCGATGAGTCGCACCGACGTCCCCGCGCCGTCCCCGGCCGATCAGCACCGGTCGGCCGGGGACGGCCCGGCCGCCCCCCGGGCCCGCCGCCGGCGGGCCAAGCGCCCCCTCGGCGCGCGGCTGCGCCGGGACTGGCCGCTGCTGGCGATGGTCGCCCCGGCCGCCCTGCTGCTGCTGGTCTTCCACTACCTGCCCACCCTGGGCAACGTCATCGCCTTCCAGGACTACAACCCGTTCGTGGGCGACGACCCGCTGGAGGCGTTCCTCTACAGCGAGTGGGTGGGCTTCGGCAACTTCGAGGTCCTCTTCCGCGACCCGCTGTTCTGGGACGCGGTGCGCAACACGCTGACCATCACCGCCTTCCAGCTCGTCTTCTTCTTCCCGCTGCCGATCTTCCTGGCCATCCTGCTCAACAGCGTGATGTCCGGTCGGATCCGCGGCTTCGTGCAGAGCGTGGTGTACCTGCCCCACTTCTTCAGCTGGGTGCTGGTCATCACCTTCTTCGTGCAGATGTTCGGCGGAGCCGGTCTGCTGGCGCAGGAGATGCGCCAGGCCGGGCTGGAGCCGTGGAACATCATGACCAACCCGGACACCTTCATCATCCTGGTCACCGCCGAGTCGGTCTGGAAGGACGTCGGCTGGGGCGCGATCGTCTTCCTCGCCGCCCTGTCCGCGATCGATCAGAACCTGTACGAGGCGGCGGCAGCCGACGGCGCCGGGCGGTGGCGGCGCCTGTGGCACATCACCCTGCCGGGCCTGCGCCCGGTCATCGTCCTGCTGCTCATCCTGCGCCTGGGCGACGCCCTGTCGGTCGGCTTCGAGCAGTTCATCCTCCAGCGCGACGCGGTCGGCCGGCAGGCCGCCGAGGTGCTGGACACCTTCGTCTACCACAACGCGATCGCCACCCAGCAGTGGGGACAGGGCGCCGCCGCCGGCCTGTTCAAGGCCGTGATCGGCCTGATCCTCATCGTCGCGGCCAACAAGATGGCCCACAAGCTGGGTGAGCAGGGGGTGTATTCCCGGTCATGAGCACGCAGATCAGCCCGGCCGGCCCGGTGCCGGCCGGCCCCCAACCGGCACCCCGACTGCGTCGGCGCCACCCACAGCGGCCCACCTGGGAGGAACCGCCCTCGTTCCTCGGCCAACTCGGCAAGGGCACCGCGCTCACCCTGCTGGTGCTCGCCGTGCTCTTCCCCATGTGGTCGGTGGTGGTCACCAGCCTCTCCTCCCGGGAGACCATCAACGACACCGGCGGCATGGTCGTGGTGCCCCGCGAGATCGACCTGTCGGCGTACTTCTCGATCTTCTCCGGCGGGACGATCACCCAGGCGGTCTGGATCAGCACCCTGGTCACCGTGGCCGGCACCACGGTCAGCCTGGCGCTCACCGTGCTCGCCGCGTACGGGCTGTCCCGGCCCGGCTCGGTGGCGCACCGGGGACTGCTGTTCCTCTTCCTCGGCACCTTCCTGATCTTCCCCGGCCTGGTGCCCAGCTACCTCGTCGTCACCGGCCTCGGCCTCAAGGACAGCCTGTGGTCGCTGATCCTGCCCAGCGCGATCAGCGTGTTCAACCTGGTCGTCATCCGGGCGTTCTTCATGAACGTCCCCGGTGAACTGCTCGACAGCGCCCGCATCGACGGCGCCGGCGAGTTCCGTATCCTGTGGACGATCATGCTGCCGCTGTCCCGGGCGGTGATCGCCGTCGTCGGTCTCTTCTACGCCGTCGGCTACTGGAACGCGTACTTCAACTCGGTGCTCTTCATCGACGACAACAGCAAGTTCCCCATCCAGCGGGTGCTGCAGAGCTACATCCTCGCCGGGCAGTCCCCGAACGTCTCCGGGTCCTCGATCAGCGTGCCCGGGGTCACCGCCTACCCACCGACCCTGGCGGTGAAGATGGCGGTGGTCGTGGTCACCGTCCTGCCCGCCGTGATCGCCTACCCGTTCGTGCAGCGACACTTCACGAAGGGTGTGATCACCGGCGCGGTGAAGGGCTGACCCCCCACGCCGTGGTGCCCGGCCCGGTCGGCGGGGCCGGGCACCACCCCTCTGTTCCGACGACCCACAGGTGGTGGCACATGCGCGACGACGGCCGGCTCTGGTACGGGGGCGACTACAACCCGGAACAGTGGCCCGCCGAGGTGTGGCGCCAGGACGTGGAGTTGATGCGCCGCGCCCGGGTCACCCTGGTCACCGTGGGCGTGTTCGCCTGGTCCCGGCTGGAACCCGAACCCGGCCGCTACACCCTGGACTGGCTCGACGAGGTCCTCGACCTGCTGCACGACGCCGGTATCCGGGTCGCCCTGGCCACCCCCACCGCCTCCCCGCCGCCCTGGTTCTCCCTGGCCCACCCCGACGCGCTGCCGGTCACCGCCGACGGGGTCCGGCTGCACCACGGCAGCCGCGACACGTACTGCGCCGCCGCGCCCGCGTACCGGGCCGCCGCCCGCCGGATCACCGAGGTCCTCGCCGACCGGTACGCCCACCACCCGGCGCTGGCCCTGTGGCACGTGCACAACGAGTACGGCACCACCTGCCACTGCCCGCACGCCGAGGTGGCCTTCCGGCGGTGGCTGGCCGACCGCCACGGCGACCTCGACACCCTCAACGACGCCTGGACCACCAGCTTCTGGAGCCAGCACTACACCGACTGGGCGCAGATCGGCACCCCCCGCGCCACCCAGTACCTGCACAACCCCGGCCACCTGCTGGACTTCCGCCGGTTCTGGTCCGACACCCTGCTCGCCGCGTACACCGACCAGCGGGACGTGCTGCGCGCCGCCAACCCCGCCGTCCCGGTCACCACGAACTACGTCCTCGGCGACTGGGTGCCCGTCGACCACGCCCGCTGGGCACGCGAGGTGGACCTGGTCGCCATCGACCACTACCCGTCGGCCGTCGACCTCGGCGCCGAGGAGCAGACCGCCCTCGCCGCCGACCTGGCCCGGGGCTGGGCCCGGCACGGCGCCCCCGGCCGCGCGCCGGACTGGCTGCTGATGGAGACCGCGCCGAACCTCATCTACGCCGCCGGCCGGATGCACACCAAGGAACCCGGTCGGATGCTGCGCCAGAGCGTCGCCCACGTCGCCCGGGGCTCCCGGGGCGCGCTGTTCTTCCAGTGGCGCGCCCCGCGCGGCGGCGCCGAACGGTTCCACTCCGCGCTGGTGCCACACGCCGGCGCGGACAGCCGGGTGTACCGGGAGGCGGTGCGGCTCGGCCAGGCCCTGGACCGGCTCGCCGAGGTACGCGGCAGGGTCGCCGCCCGCGTCGCGCTGGCCTGGGACGCCGCCAGCGGCTGGGCGCTGCAACACCCCGGCCTGCCCGCGGAGCGGCTCAACCACCACGAGGAGGTCGCCGCCGCCCACCGGGCGCTGTGGCACGCCGGCCTCGCCTGCGACGTCGCCGTCCCCGGCGACCCCCTCGACGGGTACCCGCTGCTCGTGGTCCCCGCCCTGTACCTGGCCGACGAGGCCACCGCCGGGTGGGTCCGCGACCACGTCCACGGCGGCGGGCACGCGCTGGTGACGTACCTCAGCGGGGTCGCCGACGCGCACGCCCGCATCCACCTCGACGGCTACCCGGGCGCGTTGCGCGACGTGCTCGGCGTCCGGGTGGAGGAGTTCCACCCGCTCGGCGACGACGAGCGGGTCGCCCTCACCGACGGCGGCACCGGCACGGTCTGGGCCGAGACCGTCGGGCTGACCGGCGCGCGGACCGTCACCGGGTACGCCGGGGGCGTGCTGGCCGGGCAGCCGGCGGTGACCCGCCACACCTACGGCGCCGGGGTCGCCTGGTACGTCTCCACCCGCCCCGACGACGCCACCTACCGCCGGCTGCTGACCGAGGCGGCCACCCAGGCCGGGGTAGCGCCCACCTGCCCGGACGCGCCGGCCGGGGTCGAGGCGGTCCGGCGCGGTGGCGACGACGGGAGCTGGCTGTTCCTGCTCAACCACACCGACCGGCCGCAGACCGTACCGGCGAGCGGGGTGGACCTGCTCACCGACGCGACCGTCACCGACGCCGTGCACCTGCCCGCCGGTGGCGTCGCGGTGCTGCGCGAGCCCACCGGCTGACCCCGCCCCGCCGGCTATCGTGGGGCGGGGAGGTGGGGCCGGTGCTCGGTGGCGGGGAGGCGGCGGTGGAGGCGCAGATCCGCGCCGCCCAGGAACGCGGCGAGTTCGACAACCTGCCCGGGGCGGGCCGGCCGATCCCCGGGCGCGGTGAGCCGTACCACGAGTCGTGGTGGATCCGCAGCTTCCTGGCACGGGAGGCGATCCCCACCGACCTGCTGCTGCCCACCCCGCTCCAGTTGCGCCGCCGCCTCGAACGCCTCGACGACGAGGTCCGGGACCTGCCCACCGAGGCCGGCGTCCGAGCCGTCGTGCGGGACCTCAACGCGCAGGTCGTCGCGTGGCTGCGCAACCCCACCGGGCCGCAGGTGGTCGTCCGCCCGGCCGACCCCGACGCGGTGGTACGGCGCTGGCGGCAGGCCCGCACCGGAGCCTGACCGACCGGACCGCGACCGGCGAAGCCCCGGCAGGGCCGAGGCCTGGCCGCGCGGACCTCGGATCCTGCCCCCGACGCCACCCGGACGGTCCCTGGCAGCACGCGTCCCGGGACCTACGCTGCGGGCTAGCCGCGACGCGCGTCGCCGCTGTCGCCGCCGGCCGGGCGGCACCGGTGCTTACGGAGAGGGGCCGCACATGCACGCCCGTGCCCGGGAGGTGGCCGAGACCAGCCGGCCGGCACCCGCGCCCCGCCGCCCGCAGCGGCCCGCCGGTTCGGCCGACGTGCAGCGCCTGTTGACGCTGCAACAGACCGTCGGCAACCAGGCGGTCCAGGCGATGATGCGGGAGGACGAGCCCGGCCCGTCCCAGCAGCCCGCCGAGGCGTGGCCGACCGCGTCGTGGCGGGACACCATCGAGGGCCTGCGCCAGGGCAACGGCCTGCTCGGCCCCACGAACCGACAGATGCGGCAGTACCGCCAGAACAACGCGCAGCTCGGCCCGCTCATCGACCAGTTCGTGGACTCGCTGCTGGACCCGGAGCGCAGCCCCGCCGACGCGACCCGCGTCCTCACCCAGATGGTCGAGTTGCTGCGCCGCCCCGCCCCCAACGCCCCCACCGGACGCGGCCGGACCATCCCGTCGAGCTTCCCCCGCAACGTGTACAACAACCTCAAGGAGAGCGTCAACGCCAAGCGGCTCTGGCTGGGCGGCGACCACACGCTGCACCCGTGGCCGTTCGACGCGGACGCCAAGAAGCCGGACTACGTCCTCGGCGAGGAGCCCGGCGACCTGACCGGCGAGTCGGCGGAGTCCTACTACGCCGACGTCCAGGACGTCGGCGACCACGTCTCGGTCACCGGCATGGGCACCCTGGACCAGGTGCTCGACCGGTTCCGCCAGGAGGTCGCCGGCAAGGTCGCCACCTACCCGGGCAAGCACGTCCGGGTCGTCGTGGACGTCGCCGACAACCACGCGGACCAGTTGTGGGACGACGCGCCGGCGGTGCTGCGCGGCACGTTCCGGGAGCAGCTCGGTGAGCGGGCCGGGCTCGACGCCCGGCTGGTCCAGGTCGACGTGGTCCTGCCCGGCGGCGAGGTGATCAAGGTCTACGACCGGGCCGGCAGCCCGGCACCGCAGTCCGAGATCGAGCCGGAGGTGCAGATCGTCGAGGTGGCGGCCGCGCCGGTGATCGACGCGCTGGTCTCGTCCTCGCCCCCCTCCCCGGCGACGTCCACCACGCCGCTGCTCGGCGACGCCGAGGCCCAGCGGGACCAGCCGGTGCCGGCGACCCTCCTGGCCCGGTTGCGGGCCTGGATCGCACAGTTCTGGGCGGTGCTGCGCGGCGTCTTCGGCCGGTCCTCCTGACCAGCCCGTCACCGCAGGCACGAAAGCCGCCTACCCGACACTTCGCTTGACGCCACCCCCCGCCCGGCTGATACGCATACGTCGATGTCTGCTCCTGGACCCGGCCTGAGGTCACGGGGTGTCCGTCAGGAAGCGTCGAGGTGAGCACATGACTCAGTCGTCGCAGTCCGGCACGGGGGATGACGGGCGGCCCCAGCCGCAGGTGGCCTCGTGGCCCCCGCTGCCACCCCCACCGCCCCTGCCACCGGCACCGCCCCCTGCGCCGGACCCGGCGCAGCCGGTCGGCGCACCCCCGCCGACGCCACCGCTGTGGCGCAGCCTGCCCGCGTGGCGCTGGCTGGCGGCGGGACTCGCGGTCGTGGCGCTGGCGGAGCTGGCGGCCATCGGGTGGCTGCTGTGGTCGGCCGGGGGGCAGCGGGCGGTGCCGGGCACCGTACAGGCCCGGATCCTCTCGCGGGAGGACGCCAGCGTGCTGGTCGGGACGACCCTGACAGCCGCCACCAGCCATCGTGAGCCACCCCGCCCCCAGGTGGCCGATCCCGCCACCTGCGCGGTCGCCGTCGGCCCGGCCACCCGGTCGGTCTACACGCGCGGCTGGACGGTCTTCCTGTCGGCGACGTACCAGGACTCCGAGGCGGTGGCCGACCACACGGTGACCCAGGTCCTGGGTGTGTACCCGGACGGACACCGGGCCGGCACGGTCTTCCAGGCGCTGACCGACGGCATCAGAGGCTGCACGTCGGCGGTGCGGACCGACGCCGCGCAGCGCTCCACGGCGTGGGTCTACACCGTGGAGGCCTCGACGGCGGACCGCCTGGTGTGGGTCTCGACGCAGGAGGACGCCGACGGGTGGACCTGCTACCGCCAGGCGCGGTTGACCGGCCGGACCGTGGTGCAGGTGGCCGTCTGCCAGGTCGGTGACGGCAGCGAGGCTGCCGCCAGGATCATCGACCGCGTCGCCAGCAGGGTGAGCTGACCATGCGGGACGGCACACCGCCGTCGACGACCGGCCGGCCGCTGCCGGGCGGTCAGCGTCTGCTCCGCCTGTTCCTCACGGTGCTGCTGGTCCTCACGGTCGGCGGGGTCCCGGCGACCGCCGCCCCCACCTTCCCGGCGGCCTCCGCCCCGGCCGGCAACCCCCTTCCCGCCCGCCTCGAACCGTGTAGCTGCCTGCCGGCCGCCCTGAAGGCGCAGGTCACCGCCTACAACGAGCGACTCGCGGCCGTGCCGCGACGGGAGAGCCAGCTCACCGCCCGCGAGACCACGGTCGACCGCCGGGTCGCCTCCTACAACCAGCGTTCCAAGGCCGTGCTCGCGAAACTGCGCGCCAACGACCGGAAGATCGACGCGCACAACGCCCGGGTGGCCGCCTATCCGAACGGCGCGCCACCAGCGACCGCCGACCGGCTCAACGCACGGGCCGCCGCGCTCAACGCCGAGCAGCGGCGGCTGAAGTCGGAGGTGTCCGCGATCGCCGCCGACGGCGATCGGATCAAGACCGACCAGGCCCAGCTCCGGCGGCAGCGGGAGGCGCTGGACCGCGACCGTGCCGAGCTGCGCGACCAGCACCGGGACCTGTTCCAGCAGATGGTGGCCGCCACGGTCCAGGCGGCACTGGCCCAGGCGGCGGTGGCCCAGGCCGGCGCGGCCGCCGTACCGCAGCCACCGGGCGGCGACGCGGCCCGGCCGCCCTCGCCCGGCGAGGGCCGCGACGACGGCGGTGACCGGGCCGCGCGGCTCACCGAGGCCGACGCGCTGGACGGCTACGAACGCAGGCACCAGGTCGAGGTCGACAGACGGCCGGTCACCGCCTACCTGAGCCCGGACGCGGTGTCCAGGGCCCTCGACCGTGGCGGGACGGACCCCGTGCTGGCCCGCGACTACGCCGGTCTGGTCCGCAAACCCGACGGCACCTACCAGGCGCTGTGGTTCCAGCCGTCGGGCACGGGCCGGACGGCCGCACACCGGTCCTTCGACGACTCCGTCGACGGCGACCGGCCGGCGACCGCGATCGTCGACGGCCGGCAGGTCCGGATCACGGGGGTCGCGCAGGCCGACGTCGTCGCCCTCCCACGGACGGCCCGCTACCAGGCCCTGTTGGCGACCGCGGAGACACTGAGCAGGCGGGCTTCGGACATCCACGCCGCTCTCGACGACCCCATCGCCGAGAGCAGGAGGACGGTCGCGGTCGTCCGGGCGTCGACCCCGCTCGGGGAGGTCGACGTGGTGGCCGGCAGCGGCGCCGGCCTCACCCCCACCCAACGGGCGATGATCCGCTCCGGGGAGATCCTCGCCGACAACCTTCCCGACACCGACGCGGAGCAGAACGCGTTACTGTTCATCAACAAGATGGCGTGGCAGCCCGTCGCGGGAGGGGCGTCCCGCAGCGTGTGCGTCGAGATCTGCGCGGTCCTGATCCGGGCCTCGGGCGGTCTGGTCACCGGCGAGGTCTACGACAAGGAGCACGGGACCAAGAGAAGGACGTTCATATGGCCGTAGACCGCGCAGACCCCCTGGGCGCGTTCCTCGCGGGAGCGTCCCGCCGGCAGGGGCAGATCGCGGTCGCGTCGCTCGTCGAGCGGATGGCGCAACTGTTCACCGGGCCGGTGGGGGCCACCGACGGCCGGACCGCCGACGTGGAGGCGTTCCTGCTGGTCCTGGAGGACCTGTGGGCGCCGGGTCCGGCCGACGCCGAGCCCTGGCGGGGGAACGCAGCCCGGCTCATGGCGCTGCCCGAGTTGGCCGCCGAGCGGGAACCGTCCGGTGTGCTGGCCTTCGCGTGCCACGCCCTGGCCGTCGCCTACTACGCCTGCGAGTACCGGCGTACGGGCGAGGTGCGGCACGCGACCCGGGCCGGCAGCCGCGCACTGGACGCGATGTTCTTCCTCTCCGAGTACGTCGGCGACGACGTCGACCGGCCGGGTCAGGAACGTGCGCTGCGCCGCCGTGACGTCGAGGAGCTGAGTCCCGAGGCGGACCCGGACGCGGTGGGCGGGCAGCTCAGGGACCGCTCCCGGCGCAGGTCGGCGGAGCTGGTGGCGGCCCTGCTGGTCCCCGGCCAGGAGACGCCCGGCGGGCCATACCGCTGATGGGGGTCCCCCCGGACGCTCGGGTCGAACGACGAGGCGGAGGACCTGGTCCAGGAGGTGTTCCTGCGGGCGTGGCGCGGACGCGCCGGCTTCCGAGGACCACCGGATCCTGCGCCGCCACCTGTCCGCCGTGGAGCGCGGCGACCGGGGGCCGCGGTCGCGGAGCTGCCGGCGCGCGCCAACGACCAGGTGGCCACGGCGACGTACCGGTCACGAACCGGCCCTGTCTCCGCTGTTCGACCCTCCGCCCGCCCCGGACCGATGAGATTTCGCGGTGGCTGCCGTCTCAGTACCGACGAGGTAGTCAGCCGGTAGAGGAGACCGCAGTGAACGACTGGGAACCGCAGACCGCGAACGGGAAGGTGCTCTGGCACTTCACCATGTCCCTGGACGGGTTCGTGGCCGGGCCGAACCACGAGATGGACTGGATGTCGACGGGCATCTCGCCCCAGCCGGGCCTGATCGAGCAGTACGTCGAGACCACCGGCGCGGTCCTGGGTGGCCGGCGCGGCTGGGACCGGTTCCCGGATCCGGGCGCCTTCTACGGCGGCGTCTGGACCGGGCCCATCTTCGTGCTGACCCATCACCCCGAGGACGCCGTGCCCGCCGAGCGCGTCACGTTCCTCGACTGTGACGTGGCCGAGGCGGTACGGATCGCGCTGGACGCGGCCGGCGGCAGGAACGTCGAGGTGCTGTCGCCGACGATCGGTGCGCAGCTTCTCGAACGCGGCCTGCTCGACGAGATCGACCTGCACATCGCGCCCGTGCTGCTCGGCGAGGGCATCCGGCTGTTGGACCTTCCCGGTGGCGGGCCGCACTATCTGCACCGGGTCGGCGCCGGTGACCCGACGGCCGAGCTGAGTGTGCGGTACCGACCGGTCCGGCGCACCCCACGCCGCTTGTGAGCCTGCCCCTCACGACGCTCCCACCTACCACTCCATTATCTCACGAGCGTCGTTTTCAACTACCATGGGTAGCCGCTTCCGGCGCATCCGGTGACCGCTACGGTGCCCGGCATGCTGACTGGTGAGGAGAAGTTCGTTCGTTCTGGGCACCTCCGGTTGTGGACCGAGCGTTTCGGTCGCCCCGGTGACCCCACCGTCCTGCTGGTCATGGGCACCTCCACGCCGGGCATCGGCTGGCCCGACGAGCTCGTGGAGGCGCTCGTGACCAGCGGCCGGCAGGTCATCCGGTTCGATCACCGTGACACCGGCCGTTCCGACTCCGTCGAATTCACCACGCACCCGTACGCGCTCGCCGACATGGCAGCCGACACGGCCGCCGTTCTGGACGCCCACGGCGTCCCGGCCGCGCACATCGTCGGGACGTCGCTGGGCGCGGCGATCGGGCAGTGGCTCGCCGTGCATCAGCCGGCCCGTGTCCGCACGCTGACGGCCATGGCCTCCTCTCCGATGGGGAACAACCCCGGCCCGGCGTGGGCGCGGGCGCTGGCAGGTCAACCGGCCGCGCCCGACGAGCTTCCGCCCCCGACGGCACGGTTCCTCCAGCACGTGATGGCCTCGGCGACGGCGCCTCGCACGACGGCCCGGCAGCGCATGGACGCCGACGTGCAGACCTGGCGAGTGCTCAACGGCGACGTCCTGCCCTTCGGCGATTCCGCCGCGCGACGGTTCGTCGAGGACTGCTACGCGCGGGCCCACGACGTCGCTGCCGCCGCGAACCACGATCTCGCCGGGCGGCGCTGGGACGACGACCGGCGGGCCGCCCTGTCCCGCGTCACCGCGGCGACCCTGGTCCTGCACGGTAGCGAGGACCCGCTGTTTCCCCCAGCCCACGGTGCGGCCCTCGCGGCGCAGATCCCGGCGGCGCACCTGGAGATCGTGCCGGGAATGGGCCACCACCCGTTCTTCTCGCCAGGGCTCACCGAGCGGATCGCCGGCTCGATCATCCGCCACACGACCTGACGCCACGCCCCCACGTCGCCGCACCGGCCGGCACCCGCCCTCACCACCCCCGACGCCAATTACTGGATTACCGGTTACAGCAATCCAGTAATTGGCCAGGGCGAAGCGGACATAACGCCTGCACATCATAATGACTGTTCTTGTGCGTAACCACTTACGCTGGTGTACGACGCCCGCTCTCCACCGACGAACACCCCGCCGACCTCGGCTTCCGTCAGGAACCGTGCCGCCCGTATGAGGTGCGCGCCTCGGCGACCTGCGCGGCCTGACGCTCGCGCCACCGCTTCTGCGCCTCGCGGTTGCAGATCCGGCAGACCCGCCGCAGGCGGCCCGTCGCCGGCTCGACCTCCCGGTCGTGCCCGTTGCGGCACTGCGGGCGCTGGGTTCGCGCACGGCAGTTGTCCGCGCGGGAGACCTGCCGCAGGTGGGTCGGCTCGATGCAGTCCGGCACCCCGCAGTCGTGATGGATCTCCAGGGCCGGGTCGTAGCCTCCGACGAAGACCGCGTACGCCGCGATGTGTGCCCACGCCCGCCCCGCCACCTTCTGGTGGACGCCGCGCTGGCGACCGTAGCCCCGGACGATGAGGCATCCGTTGTCGGCCCGCGCCGAGCGACGCAGGAGATGCGCCCGGAGCGTGTCCGCGGTGAAGTGGCGTGACAGGCCGTTGATCTCAGACAGCACCGCGTCAGGGTAGGGCCCGGGTGCGACGCTCACGCTCCGCCGCCTTCCGTGCGGTGATGTCACGTCGACCGCGTGGCCCGCCAGGGGATCCCGGGTCCGTCGACTTGACGCCAGTTGCGCGACGCGCTACACAGGAAGGGAAAGTTGAGTCCAGTCGACTCAACCCGACACCTTCGGCACTGGAGAACCGAGGAGGCACCGCCATGTTGATGCGCACCGACCCGTTCCGTGAGATCGACCGGATCGCCGAGCAGTTCTTCGGCACCACCGCCCGCCCGGCGGTCATGCACCTGGACGCCTACCGCGACGGCGACCACTTCTACGCCGTGTTCGACCTGCCGGGCGTCGACCCGGACAGCATCGACTGCACGGTCGAGCGCAACGTGCTGACCGTCCGCGCCGAGCGGCGCCGGCCGGCCGGCGACAGCGTCGAGCTGGTCGCCGCCGAACGCCCGATGGGCACCTTCACCCGGCAGTTGTTCCTCGGCGACACCCTCGACACCGACCGGCTGGAGGCCGGCTACGACAACGGCGTGTTGACGCTGCGCATCCCGGTGGCGGAGCAAGCGAAGCCGCGCCGGGTGGCGATCAGCGCCACCGGCGCCGGCGCCCGGCAGATCAACGCCTGAGCACCCGGGTCCGACATCCGCGCCCCACCGGGGCCGGCGCCGGACGGACCGGCATCCGCGCGGGGACGCATCGGACGTCCCCGCGCGGATGCGGTCGCCGGACCTGGCGGGGCGGGCGAGACCCGGCGTGCCGCGTCGCCGCACCCCGGGAAGGCTGACAAGATCTTTCACATGCTGCCCTCGGGTGTTCCGGCGCGCTCCTCGACCCGCCTCGCCCTGCGCGACGGCGGCCCGACCGACTTCACCGAGGCGTGGCTGCGCAACCGGCGGCTGTCCGACCACACCCGCGACGCGTACCGGCGCGACGTCGCCAGTTGGCTCACCTGGTGCGCCGCCCGGGGCCTGGACCCGCTGCGCGCCAACTTCCTCGACGTCAACGACTACGGCCGGGACCTGGAGTCCACCGTGGGCGCGCGCAGCGGCCGGCCGTTGACCCCGGCCACCGTGGCCCGCCGCCTGTCCGCCCTGTCCAGTTGGTACGACTTCCTGGTCAAGCTGCGGGCGATCGACGCCAACCCGGTGGCCGACGCCGACCGGCCCCGCATCGACCGGGACCACTCGACCACCATCGGCCTCACCCCGGAGGAGGTCGACCGGCTGCTCGCCGCCGCCGACGCCGACACGGGGCCGACGGCGGACCGCAACCGGGCCGCGATCGCCCTGCTGGCCGACCTGGGTCTGCGGGTCGGGGAACTGGTCTCCCTGGACCTGGCCGACCTGGGCGCCGAACGCGGTCACCGCAGTGTCCGCTTCGTCGGCAAGGGCGGCCGGGCGCGCCGCCGCGCGCTCACCCCCGGCACCGCGTACGCCGTGGACGCCTACCTGGCCGCCCGCGCCGCCGCCCAGGGGGTACCGGTGACCGGCCTGACCGGGCCGCTGCTGGTCACCGCCAGCGGCAACCGGCTGGACCGGCACTCGGTGTTCCGGATGGTCCGTCGCCTCGCCCAGGCCGCCGGACTACCCGCCTGGGCGAAACTGTCCCCGCACTCGCTGCGGCACGCCTTCGCCACCACCGCCCGCGCCGAGGGGGTGCCACTGGAGGACGTGCAGGACGCCATGGGCCACGCCGACCCGCGCACCACCCGCCGCTACGACCGGGACCGGCACAACCTGGACCGCGACCCGGCGTACGTCATCTGGGCGGCGCGGGCCCGCCGCCGCGCCTGACCGGCGGGCCCGGTGCCGCCGGGGCGGTGGGGGTCAGCGCGGCTGGCGCTCGCCCCGGGCCCGGTGGTTGGCGTGTCGACGGACGGCGAACCCGTACGCCTCGGCCAGCAGGTCCCGGACGGTGGGCCAGGTCGCGTCGGGGTTCACCACGCACACCCAGTGCTGGCCGGCGTAGACCGGGTGCGGCACGATCCGGTCCGGCACCGTCGCGTCGTGTCCCGTCGCCGGCAGCCCGGTCGCCTCCCGGCGGGTGGGCACCGGACCGAACAGCCCGGTGTACCCGGCCCGGGTCAGCCCGACGTTGAGCCGGTACCGGCCGGGCGCGTCCAGCCGGGAGGCGCTGTCGTACCGGTCGGTGGTGACGATCGTCGCGAACGGCTGCTGCCGCTGCGGTGGCAGGTCACCGTCGGGGTCGTACAGGAAGAAGGTGTCCCCGGCGGCCTCGACGGCCCGCACCCCGGCGAAGGTGTCGCCCACGTACCGGCTGATCTCGCTGATCTCCATGCCTTCAATTTTCTCATTGACCTGCTTTGTGAGACTTTTTCCGCCCGAATCAGACGGCAGGCGGGCTCAACCCTCAACTGGGGAGGACGGGGTTCGCCGGTCAGGCGAGCAGGTCCAGGTGGTGGTGGGCGTCGGCGGAGACGTCCTCGTGGCGCAGCCACCGGCGCACCCACAGCCGTGCGGCCACCTCCGCCGCCTCGTCACCCCAGACCGCGTGCTCCACCAGCAGGGCGGCCGTCAGCGCGCACGCCATCCGCAGGGCCACACCCCGCGCCCCGGCCACCACCGCCACCGCCTGCGGGTCGGCGCTGACCTCCGCCAGCACGCCGGTCAGCTCACCGGCCACCGCCGCCAGGGTGTCGGCGAGAGCGGGGGAGAGCGGCCGGGCCAGGTCCACGGCGGCGGCCAGCCGGCGCAGCACCGGCCCACCGGCGTCCTCCCGGGAGACCGCCCGCAGCACGTCCAGCGCCAGCACGTTGGTGGTGCCCTCCCAGATCGGCAGCACCTGGGCGTCCCGCAGCAGCCGGGGCACCCCGGTGTCCTCGACGTACCCGGCACCGCCGAACGCCTCCACGTACTCGGCGGCGCTGGCCACCGCCCAGCGGCCGGTGGCGAGCTTCGCCAGCGGCGCGACCACCCGCAGCTCGGCGACGGCGTCCGGGTCGGCGCCCACCTCCACCCGGCCCAGCAGCGCGAACGCGTGCCCGGCCAGGACGAACGCGCCGGCCGCGTCGACCGCCAGGGCCCCCAGGGTGGCCCGGTGCAGCGGGTTGTCGGCCAGCCGCCCGCCGGCGACCTGCCGGGCGGCGGCGAACGCCCGCGCGTACGCCAGGCCCCGGCGCATGCCGCTGGCGGCGGCGTTGGCGTTGTGCACCCGGGTCACCACCACCAGGGTCATCGCCCGTGCCAGGCCGGGCTGGCCCGGGTCGCCCAGCGGCACCGCGTACGCCTCCCGCAGGCCGACCTCGGCGGTGGGCAGCGCCCGGGTGCCGAGCTTGTCCTTCAGCCGGTGCACGGTCACCCCGGGCGCCGGCGCGTCGGCCGGCGCACCGGCGGCGGCCAGCGGCGAGTCGGCGGCGTACCGGGGCACCAGGAACGGGGCCAGGACCCGGCTGCCCCGCCCCGCGCCGACCGGTCGGGCCAGGGCCACCGCCATCGGCGCGTCGGCGGCCGAGCAGAACCACTTCTCCCCGGTCAGCCGCCACGAGCCGTCCCCGACGTCCCGGGCGGTGGTGGTCGAGCGGGACAGGTCCGAGCCGCCCTGCGACTCGGTCATCCACTGCCCCGACACCACCGCCGTGGCCGGATCGGTGGCGACCAGCCGGGGCAGCCACCGGTCCCGCACCGCCGGGTCGACCTCGGGGCGGGCCAGCAGCGCGGCGGCCCCGTCGGCCATCGCCACCGGGCAGGAGAAGGTCGCCGACTCCGGCGCGTACAGGTGCAGCAGGGCGTGCTGCACCACCCGCGCCGCCGCGCCCCAGGTGGCCCGCGCCCCGTCCAGGTACGGCAGGGCCACCACGGCGTGCCGGGCGGCGGCGGTCCGCTGGGCCTGCCAGCCGGCGGCGGTGTCGATCCGGTCGACCCGGGCGCCCCACGGGTCGTACCGCACCAACGTCGGCGGGTGCGCCTCGGCGTCGGCGTGCGCGGCGCGCAGCGGCCCCACCACGTCGGCGGCCAGGTCGGTCAGGCGGTCCCTGGCGGCGGCGTGCCCGGCCGGGCCGAGCTGCCGCTCCAGCCAGGACCGCAGCCAGCCGTCCGAGGTGTACGGATCGTCGGGGACCGGGACCGGCTGCACGTAGCGGGTCATCGTCACGCTCCTGAGGTGTAAGGAAGGGCCCCCTGTTAACGCATACGGTAGAGCGGGGTACCCCTCTCACACCCACCCGAAGCGGGCCCGGGCGGCGGCGGACGGTCAGACGACGTCGATGAGGCTCACTCCCGCCTGCCCGCCGAGGCACTCTGCGGGCACCTCGGGCCCGCCCCAGAGCGGCACTTCCTGCCAGCCGCCGGTCGCGGTGAACGTGTCGCCGGCCCTGATCTCCTTCTTCTCCGGCGTCAGCACCCCGACCTCACCGTCGGCGAGCAGGTCGGTGCCGTGCGGCCAGACGAGCAGTCTCACTCGTCCGGGCTTGCTGTGCACACCTCGCACGGCGAGGCACCCGCCGTCGTTGACCACCAGCTCGCCGACGATTCCGGCAAGCAGAACGATCTCTCGTGGCGGGGCTACCAGGGTGCGTACCCCGTCGCGTTCGAGTAGCCGGCCGCCGCTGGTCGGGCTCGGCTCCACCGGACCACCGGCCGGTGCCTCACCGCACCCGGCCACCCCCACGACGGCCAGAACCACGGCCACCGTGACCGCCCCGCGACACCACCACGGGCCGGCCGCCGCCCACCCCGGCACCCCGGACCGGCGTCCAGAAACCCGGGTCCCGGACCCACCCACCGAACTGTTCATACCCTGTCCAACGAAACCGACGGCCACCCGACAGCTGGTTCCGACCGACCCGCAAGGCAAGATGCCCCGCGCGCGAGTGGGGCGGGGCGAGGCGGGGAGCAGGCAGCGGAGCGGGGGCGCAAGTCGCTGCGGTGGGGCGGGCGGGTTCTCTACGGTCGGTAGGCGTGGGGGGTGAGCGGTGGGAGCGGCCGGCCCGGCCGGGGCGTCCGGTGCGGGCCGGGCTGGTGCTGGCCGGGTGCGCGGTGGCGCTGTGCTGCGTGGGGGTGGCTGGCCTGGCCCTGTGGAACGTGCAGGTGATCTGGCGGGCCGACGGGCCGGTCCGGGACACCGCCGACGGGTTCCTGCGGGAGCTCACCGCCGGGGACACCGACGCCGCGTACGAACGGCTCTGCGCGGACACCCGGACCCGGTGGAGCCGGATCGGCTTCGACCGGTGGGTACGCACCCCGCCGGAGGTGACCGGCTACCGGGTCCTCGACGTGTCGGTGAGCACCCGCGACGGGCGCCCGCACGGCACGGTGACCGCCCGGCTGGACCGGGCCAGCGGCGTCGCCGAGGAACGCCGGCTGTCGGTGGTCCGCGACGGCGACGACTGGCGGGTCTGCGGCGACCCCTACTGACCCGGCCGAGGCAAAGACCAGCCGGGGAAAGGCCCGCAGCGGGGACGGGGGGCCGGGGGTCAGCGGCCGCCGAGGTCGCCGGTGCGGTGGTGCCGGCGGCACAGCACCTGGTAGCGGACCCGCGCGGTGTCCACCGTGTCGCCGATGACCACCTGCTCGCCCTCGCGGACCACCCGCCCGTCGACCACCCGGGCGTTGAGCAGCCCCTCCCGGCCGCACCAGCACAGCACCTCGACCTGGATGCGGGCCACCTCGTCGGCCAGCTCGAACAGCCGCCGCGCGGCCGGGAAGAGCTGGGACCGGAAGTCGGTGGCCAGGCCGAAGGCGTACACGTCGACGTCGTGCCGGTCGACCAGTTCGGCCATCTGTTCGACGTGCTCGACGCCGTAGAAGCTGGCCTCGTCGCAAATCAGGTAGTCCACCCGTACCCCGTCGTCGCGTGCGTCGCGCACCAGCGCGCGCAGGTCCAGGTCGTCGGTGACCTCGATGGCGGTGTGGGCCAGCCCGATGCGGGTGGTGACCTGCGGCCCCATCGACCGGTCGATGCGGGTGGTGACCAGGCCCCGGCGGCCCTGCCGGGCGTGGTTGTAGTTCATCTGCAACGCCATCGTGGACTTGCCGCAGTCCATCGGCCCCCAGAAGAACTTCAACGCCGCGGCGTGCAACGGCCGCCCGTCGACCCCGCGCGCCACGGCACAGGCGGCGGAGTCGACGGGCGGGGCGGACAGCGGGCGGGCCAGGCAGATCGGGGCGGCGGTGGCGTCGTCGGTCACGGCAGGGCAGCCTAGCCGATCGACGCCCCCGGATCGGTCCGCAGCGTTACAGCACCCGGGGCGGGGTGTTGCCGGCGGCGACGATGGCCCGGCGGATCGGCACGGCGGCCAGCAGCGCGAACCCGACCACGAAGAAGATCAGCAGGGAGACCAGGCCCACCCGGTAGGAGTTGGTGAGCTGGAACACCAGACCGAAGGCGAGCGGGCCGAGCCAACTGGTGCCCTTGTCGCTGATCTCGTAGAAGCCGTAGTACTCGCCCTCCTTGCCCTCGGGGATGAGCTGGCTGAACAGCGACCGGCTCAGCGCCTGGCTGCCGCCGAGCACCAGACCGATCATCGCCCCGAGGATCATGAACGGTACCGGCGCCTCGGCGGGCAGCCAGAACGCGGCGAGGATCACGCCGGTCCACAGCACCAGGCTGAGCAGGACGGTCTTCCACGCGCCGATCCGCTTGGCCAGCGCGCCGAGCAGCAGCGCCCCGCCGAAGGCGAGGAACTGCACCAGCAGGATCGTCACGATCAGGGTGTCCTGCTCCAGGTTCAGCTCCTCGGTGCCGTACTGGCTGGCCAGGGCGATGACCGTCTGGATGCCGTCGTTGTAGACCAGGAACGCCAGCAGGAAGAACAGCGTCAACGGGTACGCCCGGATCTGGCGCAGGGTCCGGCCGAGCTGCCGGAACCCGTCGAGGAGCACGTTGCCGCCCCCGGCGGCCGCCTCGGCGGTGGGGCGTTCCCGCAGCCAGCGCAACGGGACCAGGGTGAACAGCGCCCACCACACCCCGGCCGACACGATCGAGGCGCGGGCCAGGTCCAGGGTGCGCTGCCCGTCGCCGTCGCGGCTGAACATCATCACCACGACCAGGTTCAGCGCCAGCAGCAGCCCACCACCGAGGTACCCGAGGGCCCAGCCCCGGCTGGAGATGCCGTCGCGGTCGTCGGGCCCGCCCAACTGGGGCAGGAACGAGTTGTAGACCACCACCCCGGCGCCGAACGCGATGTTGGCGACCATGAACAGGGCCCCGCCGAGCAGGTACCGGTCCCCGGTGACGAAGACCATGCCGATGGTGGCGCCGGCCCCGACGAACGCGGCGACGGCCAGCAGCCGCTTCTTGTGCGCCGACCGGTCGGCGACCGCCCCGACCACCGGCAGCACGAAGACGGTGAGGAAGACCGACGCCGACACCAGGTACGGGAAGTACGACCCGGCGGCGACCTTGATGCCCAGCGGGTACACGTACCCGGTGCAGTCGTCGGCGCCGAGTTCGCAGCCGGCGGCGAGCTTCGCGACGCTGGTCAGGAACGGGCCGAGGAACACGGTCAGCACCGTGGTCGAGAAGGCCGACATGGCCCAGTCGTAGAAGTACCAGCCGGTGCGCTCGCGGCGGGTGCTGCCCGGTGCGGTCCGGGGGGTGGGGGTGACCGTCTCGGCCAATGGGGGTCCTCGGGTTTTCAGGCGGCCCAGTGGCCGCGACTGCGGTAGACGTCGCGCAGCACGCCGACGTGATCGGTCATGATGCCATCCACCCCGAGATCAAGTAAGCCGTGCATCTCGGTGGGTTCGTCGATCGTCCAGACGTGCACCTGGAGGCCGTGCCGGTGGGCGTGGGCGAGGAACCGGCGGTCGAGCACCCGGACCCGGCCGTAGCGCACCGGCACCTGCGCGGCCACCACCGACGGGGGCAGCCGCAGCCGGCGGCCGGCCAGCGAGGCCAGGCGCAGCGCGGCGACCCCCCGCATGCCCAGCCCGGTGGCGATCCGCCCGCCGGTGAGCGTGCGCAGCCGGCCCAGCCGGGCGTCACTGAACGAGGCGAGCAGCACGCGGTCCCCGGCGCCGGTGCGCGCGACGGCGGCGACGGTGGGCTCGACCCCGCCGTCGGCCTTGACGTCGACGTTGAACCGCACCTGCGGCCAGGCGGCGAGCACCTCGTCGAGGCGGGGGACCAGGGCCGCCCCGCCGACCCGGACCGACGCCAGGTCGGCCAGGCGCAGGTCGGCGATGCGCCCGGCCTCGCCGGTGACCCGGCGCAGGGTGGCGTCGTGGAAGACCACAGCGACGCCGTCGGCGGTGGCGTGCACGTCGGTCTCGACGTACCGGTAGCCGAGGTCGACGGCGCGGGTGAACGCGGCGACGGTGTTCTCGTCGCCGGCGGCGGCGCCGCCCCGGTGGGCGAACGCCAGCGGTGCGGGCGCGTCGAGGTACGCACGGGGCACGCCGGCAGTATCCCCGCCGGCGGTGACCGGCCGGTGACCGGGGCGTGACCCCTGGCCAGCACGGTTCGGACACCCGGCGGGCCCGCACGGTTCGGATACCCGACAGAGACGGTGGCCGCCCCGGTGCCGACGGTGACGATGGAGACATGAACCCGCCGGATGGCCGGGGCCGTACCGACGCCCCGCTGCTGCGACGGCCCCTGGACCCGCTGCCGCCCCGCCTGCTCCCACCGCCGGCCCCGCCGGCCCGGGCTGCCCGGCACCGCCCGGTACCTGCTGCTGGGTGTGCTGGCCGTCGGGAACCCGTGGGCGGCCGAGACGCTGTACCAGGCGCACGTCGACCTGGCGGGGGTCCACCTGCCGCCCACCGACGGTTACCTGGCTCCGCTGCTGGTCGTGGTCACCGCCGTGCTGGTGGGGCTGGCCTGGCCGGCGTGGGACCCCCAGCCCCCACCCGACCCGGCCGGGTACTGGCTCGCGGGGAACCTGCGGACGCTGGTGTTCCTGGCCGTCACGGTGTGGCTGCTGCGTCGGCTGGCCGCCGCCGGACCCGTACCGCCGGGCCCGTGGCGGACGCCGGCGATGTTCGCCGCCCCGCTGGCCGGGGCGGTGGCCGGTGCCCTCGGCGGCGCGGCCGTGCAGGTCGGCCTCGGTGAACCGGCCGTGACCGGGCGGGCCCTGCTGCAGGCGACGCTGTCGTTCTCCTCGGGCGGGCTGCTCTGCGCGGTGCTGGCCGGGACGCTGCTGGCCCTCGTCGTGGCCCGGTCCGCCGGGTCGGGCAGGTGACCCGCGTGCCGCACCAGGCAGACCCGCCCGCGCAGGAGCACACCATCCCCGCGCAGGAGCACACCGCCAGCGAGGCGACCCGCTACCTGTGCGCCGCCGCGCACACCGACGCGACGTTCACCCGACGGACGCTGGCCGAGATCTTCGACGACGACCTGCGGGCGGTGGCCCCGTCGGTCGGGTTCGACCTGCCCACGGTGCTGCGGCACTGCCTGTGGGCCCGCCGCCGACGCCGCGACCGCGACGCCTGGCTGCTGCTGACCGGGGGCGCCGCCCTGCTGATCTCCCCGCTGTGGGCGGTGCTGGCCGGGCTGGTCATGCTGGTCGCCGGGGCGCTGACCCCCCACCGGGACACCCGGACCGGCCTGGCCCGGGCGCTGCTGGGGCTGGTCGGCGGGGCGCTGGCGGCGGTGCTGCTGCTGGTGCAGTTTCGTCAGGTGGCCGCCACCGACGAGCCGGGCTCCCTGACGGACTGGCTGGTCGGCCGCCCGCTGCTGGCCCTGCCCTTCGGGGTGGCCGCCTACCTGGTCCTGGTGCTGCACCTGCTGGGTACCCGGTGGCTGCTGGCCACCCGCCTGCGCCGGGGCCGGGTGCAGCCGCCGGAGCGGCCCGCCACGGGCGAGGGCCGCCACGCCGCCCGGCTGGCCGCCGTCGAGGGCGCCCAGCACGGCAACGTCACCGTCTACCGCGGCTACGACCCCTTCGTCGGATACGGCGACCCGGTGGCCGGCTGGTCGTTCGCCCTGCCGCTGGTGGCGGCCGAGCCGGTCGTCGGGCTGCCCGCCGGGCCGGCCGCGAGTGTCGCGTTCCCGGTCGTCGACCTCATCGACCACGTCCGCGACCACCTCGCCACGGTGCGTCTGGACCCGGGCGGCCCCGACCTGCCCGGCGGGCTGCTGCTGCAGGACCGGGTCTTCGTGGGTGGTCGGCTGCTCACCGGCGATTCCCGGCTGCTGCCCGACCGGCAGCGCATGCCCCGGCAGCGGGTCCGACGAGCAGGTGCGGCAGGTGGCCGGGCAGCCGCGCGGGGCGGCCCGCCACTACCTGTGCGCCCTGGTCCCCTCCTGGGGCGGGGAGGTGGTGGCCGGCACGTTCCTGCACTTCTCCACCGACGGACGGGTGCTGTACCTGGAGTGCGCGCGCACGGTGCTGCAACCGCCCCGGCTGGGCTACCACGACGTGGACCGGTTGACCGAGTGGCTGCCGGCCAGCCACCTGGCGCAGGTGTTGGCCACCGGCGGCGCGACCCTGCTGCGGACCGCCGCCGGTGCGCCGGGGCGGCTGCTGGTCGACCTGCTCGACGCGGCCCGCCACGAGCGGCGGCAGAGCCGGCGACGCCGGCTGGCCCGGGAGGATCTCGGGTACGACTACGGCGCCGAGGTCGGGGTGCGGGAGGTGGCCGCCGGCGCCGACTACCACAACTACTTCCAGGTCCTCGACGCCGCCAAGCACCTGAAGGTGGTGGAACGGCACGTGCTGGCCGCCATCGTCGGCTTCCTCGACGCGCGGGGGGTCGACACGACGGAGTTCCGCACCCGGCAGACCACCATCCTCAACCAGGGTGTGATCCAGACCGGCGGATTGAGCGTCGTCGGCAACCAGGCGGTGGGCACCGGGGCGCGTGCCGAGCAGGCGACGGAGGCCGGGAACGACGCGTCCCGGCAGCGGCGGGAGAGCTAGGGGAATGGGGGAGACGGTGTCCGACAGCGGTGCGGTCAACTACGGCGTCCAGCAGTCCGGTGGCGTCAGCCAGGTCGGCAACCAGGCGGTGGGCCCCGGCGCGTACGCGGTCGGCGGCACGCTGTCGTCGACCCCGACGCCCACCGGGGCCGACCTGTCGGCCCTGCTCGGCACGTTGCTGCAGGTGCTGGACCGGCACGCGGCGCAGCTCACGCCGCCGGCGCGGGTCGCCGCCGCCGACCTGCGCGCGGAGCTGGGCGCGGGCCGGCCGGCCGAGCCGGCCCGGGTGACCGTCCTGCTGCACCGGCTGGCCGAGGTGGCCACCCCGGTGGCGCCGGTCGCGGTGGCCGTCGCCGAGGTGCTGCGGGCGGTGCAGGGCGGCTGAGCGCTCAGCCGGGCCGGTCGAGCCGGCGGTGCGCGCGGCTGGTGTCCACCGGGCGGGACGGGTCGACGTGGCGGGGCCGGTCGGGCTCGTCGGGGCGCAACGGCACCAGCGTCTCGGTGATCGCGTCGATGATCCGGTCGGTGGCCCGCCGGGCCGCGCCGGCCCCGGCGGGATCCAGGTCGGCCAGGTGGACCGGGGCACCGAAGTGCACCCGGATCACCGGCCGACGCCGCACGGCCCGGACGAGCCCGCCCAGCATCCCCCGGGGCGCCTGGTACGGCAGCACCTCGTGGGAGCCCCACTGGGCGACCGGGACGACCGGGACGCCGCTGGCGAACGCGAGCCGGGCGGTGCCGGTCTTGCCGCGTTCCGGCCACAGGCCGGGGTCCAGCCCGATCCGCCCCTCGGGATAGACCAGGACGACCGAGTCGGTGGCCGCGACGGCGGCGGCGTCGAGGGCCCGGCCGACGGCGGCGGTGCCCCGGTCCACCCGGATGTGCCCGGCGTGGCGCATGGCCGCGCCGATCACCGGGGCGCGGAACAGCCCGGCGGTGGCCATGATCCGGGGCGCGACGCCCCGGGTCTGGCAGGCGGCGGCGAGCACGATCGGGTCGAACGGGCTGAGGTGGTTGGCCGCGAGGATCAGCGGCCCCCGGCGCAGCGTCTCGGGCACGTCGCCGGTGACCCGCAACCGGGCGACCAGCGCGACGAGGAGGCGGGCGAACAGTTGGGCGGCCCGCCAGAGCAGGGGCGGTCGCCAGGGGGAGGGCGGGGTGTCCATCAGCGGTCGATCGTGCCACGCCCGCGCCCGTGCCGGGGGCCGGACGCCCGCTGCGGCACGTCGGTCCGGCGCGCCCGACCGGCCCCCGTGATCAAGGTCATTGGTCCCGGGTCCGTTCGGGACCTCCGCCCCTGCCGCACCGTCTACGACGCCGAGTAGTATTTACTACGTCCCGTAGTATGACGACCTGGGGGTTACAGGTGGACGCGTTGGACGTCGCCCGCTGGCAGTTCGGTGTCACCACCGTCTACCACTTTCTCTTCGTCCCGCTGACCATCGGACTCTCCGTCCTGGTCGCCATCCTGCAGACCCTCTGGCACCGCACCGGCGACGAGAAGTACCTCAAGCTCACCAAGTTCTACGGCAAGCTCTTCCTGATCAACTTCGCGATGGGCATCGTCACCGGCATCGTGCAGGAGTTCCAGTTCGGCATGAACTGGAGCGACTACTCCCGCTTCGTCGGCGACATCTTCGGCGCACCCCTGGCCATCGAGGCCCTGGTCGCCTTCTTCCTGGAATCCACCTTCATCGGCCTGTGGATCTTCGGCTGGGACCGGCTGCCCCGACGACTGCACCTGGCCAGCATCTGGGCCGCCGCCATCGGCAGCAACCTCAGCGCCTACTTCATCCTCGCCGCCAACTCCTTCATGCAGAACCCCGTCGGCTACCGCATCAACCCGGAGAGCGGACGGGCCGAACTCACCGACTTCGTCGCCGTCCTCACCAACAAGGTCGCCCTGGTCACCTTCCCGCACACCATCTTCGGCAGCTTCCTGGTCGCCGGCTCCCTGCTCGTCGCGGTCGCCGTCTGGCACCTCGTGCGCCGTCCGGACAACCCCGACACCCCGGCCTACCGTTTCGCCGCCAAGATGGGCGCCTCCGTCGCCCTGATCTCCACCGCCGGGGTCCTGGTCACCGGCGACATCCAGAGCAAGATCATGACCGAGGTGCAGCCGATGAAGATGGCCGCCGCCGAGGGCCTCTACACCACCGAGAGCCCCGCCGCCTTCTCCGTGTTCACCGTCGGCAGCCTCGACGGCAGCCGGGAGGTCTTCGCCCTCAAGATCCCCTACCTGCTCTCCTTCCTCAGCACCGGGGACCCGAACGGCACCGTCCACGGCATCAACGACCTCCAGGCCCAGTACGCCACCCAGTACGGCCCCGGCAACTACGCCCCGATCATCCCCGTGGCCTACTGGAGCTTCCGCTTCATGATCGGCTTCGGGCTCGCCGCCGCCGCCATCGCCCTCTGGGTGCTCTGGTCCCAGCGCAGGGGCCGCACCCCGCGCAGCCGCTGGCTGCTGCGCGCCGCCGTGATCATGCCGATCCTGCCCCTGCTCGCCAACTCCTTCGGCTGGATCTTCACCGAGATGGGCCGCCAGCCCTGGATCGTCTTCGGCGAGATGCTCACCCGCGACGGCGTCTCCCGCAGCGTCAGCCTCGCCGAGGTCCTCACCAGCTTCACCGCCTTCACCCTGATCTACGCCACGCTCGCCGTCGTGGAGGTCAAACTCCTGCTCCGGTACGCCAAAGCCGGCGTACCCGAGATCACCGAACCCGACCAACCCGACGACACCGACGACGACGCCGACCGCCCCCTCGCCTTCGCCTACTGACCCCGGAGCCCCACCGTGGACCTCACCACCGTCTGGTTTCTCCTCATCGCCGTGCTCTTCACCGGCTACTTCATCCTCGAAGGCTTCGACTTCGGCGTCGGCATGCTCCTGCCCGTCCTCGGCCGCGACGACCGCGAACGCCGAGTCATGATCAACACCATCGGGCCGGTCTGGGACGGCAACGAGGTCTGGCTCATCACCGCCGGCGGCGCCATGTTCGCCGCCTTCCCCGAGTGGTACGCCACCCTCTTCTCCGGCTTCTACCTGCCCCTGCTGCTGATCCTGCTGGCCCTGATCGCCCGGGGGGTCGCCTTCGAGTACCGCCACAAGCGCCCCGAGGCCACCTGGAAACGCCGCTGGGACACCGCCATCATCGTCGGCTCCCTCGTCCCGGCGGTGCTGTGGGGCGTCGCCTTCGCCAACATCCTGCGCGGCGTACCGCTGGACGCCGACCACGAGTACGTCGGCGGCCTGCTCGACCTGCTCAACCCGTACGCCCTGCTCGGCGGGGCCACCACCGCCGTCCTCTTCGCCACCCACGGCGCGGTCTTCGTCGCCCTCAAGACCGTCGGCGACATCCGCCACCGCGCCCGCGCCCTCGCCGGCCGCCTCGGCGTCGCCGCCGCCGTCCTCGCCATGGCCTTCCTGACCTGGACCCTCACCATCCGCTCCAGCGCCGCCGCCGTCGTCCTCGCCGTCGGCGCCGCCCTCGCCCTGGCCGCCGGCCTCGCCGCCGCCCGGGCCCGCCGCGAGGGCTGGGCCTTCACCGGCACCGCCGTGGCCATCGGCCTCGCCGTCGCCACCCTCTTCGCCGCCCTCTTCCCGAACGTGCTGCCCTCCACCGCCGACCCCGCCGGCACCCTCACCGCCACCAACGCCGCGTCCACCGGCTACACCCTGACGATCATGACCTGGGTCGCCGTCCTGTTCACCCCGATCGTGCTGGCCTACCAGGGCTGGACGTACTGGGTCTTCCGCAAGCGCCTCGGCGTCCACCACATCCCGCACCCCTGACCGCCCGGCCGGCGGCGGGCGCGGGACCCGCCGCCGGGGCGCCGGCCACTAGGGCCTGTGTCGAAGTCGGTCACAGCCACTCGTTGATCGCGGCGACGTGCACGGTGGCTTCGTAGCGCACGGCGAGTTTGTCGAAGCGGGTGGCCACGGCACGGTGGCGTTTGAGGCGGTTGATGCCGCACTCCACGGCGTGACGCTGCTTGTACCGCTGCTGGTCGAAGGCCGGTGGCCGGCCGCCCTTCGACCCCAGCTTGCGCCGGTTCGCGTCCTGGTCGGCCTTCGACGGGATCGTCGCCCTGATGCCACGTCGGCGCAGGTAGCGGCGGTTGGCCTTCGACGTGTACGCCTTGTCAGCGAGAACCCGGTCCGGGCGGGTCCGGGGCCGGCCGCCGCCGAGTCGGGGCACCCGGATCCCGTCGAGCACCGCCATGAACTGCGGGCTGTCCCCACGCTGCCCGGCGGTCAACACGATCGACAGCGGCTTCTGTCCCTGCTCACAGGCCAGGTGCACCTTCGTGGTCAGCCCACCCCGTGACCGGCCGAGCGCGTGATCGGCCGGTTCGACCGTGACCCCGCCCGGCGGCTCGGCCTGCAGATCCCCCTTTTACGCGCCCCAGCGGCGTGCTGGTGCGCTCGGGCGACCGTCGAGTCCACCGACACGTCCCACACGACACGTCCGGCCACGTCAGCGAGGGCCTGCAACGCGGTCAGGATCCTCGCCCAGGTCCCATCACGCTGCCACCGCCGGAACAGCGCATACGCCGCAGCCCAGGACCCGTAACACTCCGGAACGTCCCGCCACGGGGCACCGACCCGTATCCGCCACCGGATCCCATCAATGAGCTGCCGTTTCGTCCATGTCGACGGTCGACCTGGCCTACGCCCCACAGGCAGCAGCGGCTCCAGCGCCACCCACTGTGCGTCGGTCAGGTCATGCCGCCTCGTCACCGCTAGGGTGTCCACGAGGTCTCCGGTGTTCGGGTTCTGCTTGGTCGCTGAACCAGATACCGGAGACCTCACTATGTCTCGAACACCGACACGCCAAGATCCTCAACCAACCACTCAAGCCCCGGCACCGACTTCGACACAGGCCCTAGGCTCCATCCCATGCCATCCGCACACCGGTACGACGCCACCGTCACCTGGACCGGCAACCACGGCACCGGCACCAGCGCCTACCGCGCCTACGGGCGCGACCACGACATCACCACCGACGGCCGCCCCACCATCCCCGGCAGCGCCGACCCCACCTACCGCGGCGACACCGACCGCTGGAACCCCGAACAACTCCTCGTGGCCAGCCTCGCCCAGTGCCACATGCTCTGGTACCTGCACCTCTGCGCCGACGCCGGCGTCACCGTCACCCACTACACCGACCACGCCACCGGCACCATGACGGCCGTCGACGGCACCACCCGCTTCACCGAGGTCGTCCTGCGTCCCCGGGTCACCGTCGCCGACCCCGCCACCGTCGACACCGCCACCCGGCTGCACGCCGACGCCCACGCCGCCTGCTACATCGCCAACTCGGTCGCCTTCCCCGTCCACCACCGGCCCCACGTCACCACCTGACACCACCCGCCCACCCGAAACCGGGCCCCGCACCAGCGGGACCCGGACCACACCACACGCACCGACGGGGCTCACCCCGCCTCGCGCAACTCCGCCAACCGCGCCTCGATCTCCGCCAGCTCCGCGCGCAGCTTCTCCGCCTGCTGCTCCGCCTCCGCCCGCTCCGCCGCCAGGATCTGCTCGACCGCCTCCTGCACGCCGGGCACGTCCACCAGCGCCACCATCCGCAGCGCCTCGGCCGGCTTCACCACGTACGGCTTCGCCAACGCCTTGCTGCCCTGCTGCGCGGCCACCGTCCACTCACCCTCGGCGTACGCCAACGTCACCGTCAGCCCCGCCGGCCCCTTCGGCTTCGCCGCCTTCACCGGCCGCCGCGCCGGCTTCGCCTCCGCCGCCTCCACCGTCTCCACCCGCTGCTCCTCCCGCCGCTGCTGCCGCGGCACCGGCGGCCGTTGATCCAACACGAACTCCGGCTCCACCACCGGCTCCGGCTCCGGCGCCGGCTCGACCTCCTCCTTCGGCTCGGCCACCCGCCGGCCCGCGCCCTTGGGCGCCATCTCCACGTCGGTGGGGGAGAAGGGCAACTCGTCGCGCCCGAAACGCACCACGACGAACTCGTCCGACTCCGCCGGATCGGTCAACCCCACCACCTGGCCCACCTGCCCGGCGATCTGTCCCGCCGACGCGGTGAACACCACTCTCGGCTTGCGACCCGCCGCCAACGCCTCCCGGATGCTCTGCACCTCGTCAGTGGACAAACCCCGGCCCGCGGCACCCATCAGCAACCTCTTCCGTACACCTGTCTGAACCCTGCCTTGATACCAGCCGCCTGGGACAGCCGGCCCGTCGGGGATCAGCCCCCCAGCGCCCGCAACGCCCGGTCCGCGTGCTCGGTCATGCTCACCTCACTGTGGATCACCGCCAGCACCCGCCGTCCGCCCCGATCACGAACGTCATCCGCCGCGTGGCCAACGGCCCCAACGGCAACCGCCGCCGTACCCCGAACCGCCGCGCCACCATGCCGTCCGGGTCCGACAGCAACGGATAGTCGAACCCGTACCGGTCGGCGAACTCCGCCTGCCGCGCCACCGTGTCCCGGCTGATCCCCACCCGCGTCGCGCCCACCGCGGCGAACTCCGCCGCCAGATCCCGGAAGTGACAGCTCTGCGCCGTGCAGCCCCGCGTCATCGCCGCCGGATAGAAGAACAGCACCACCGGCCCCGCCGCCAGGAACTCCGACAGCCGCCGGGGACGACCCGTCTCGTCCGGCAACTCGAAGTCGTCGACCAGGTCACCGACACCCACACCCGCCACGCGCCCTCCTCACTCGACACCGTCGCGGCGAGCGTATGCCACCGGCCGCCCCCGGCCGGGTCCCCGGAGCCACACCCCGCCACCCGTCCGGTAACGTCGCCAACACCGAGCGGCAGGGGAGGAACAGTGGCACCGGTCACCGTCATCACCGGCGGCAGCCGGGGCATCGGCGCCGCCACCGCCCGCCGTCTCGCCCGCGCCGGCCACCACCTCGCCCTCGGCTACCGCCGTGACCACCTCGCGGCCGACACCGTCGTGGCCGAGCTGCGCGCCACCGGCGTCCGCGCCGTCGCCGTACCCGCCGACACCCGCGACCCCGACCAGGTCGCCGCCCTCTTCGCCGCCGCCGCCGACCTCGGACCGGTCACCGGCCTGGTCAACAACGCCGGCGTCACCAGCCCGATCGGCCCCTTCACCGATCTGCGCCCGGACGACCTGCGGGAGGTCGTCGACGTCAACCTCGTCGGCTACGTCCTCTGCGCCCAGCAGGCCGCCCGGCTGATGACCGACGGCGCCGCCATCGTCAACGTCTCCTCCGTCGCCGCCACCCTCGGCAGCCCCGGCGAGTACGTCCACTACGCCGCGGTCAAGGCGGGCGCCGACGCCCTCACCGTCGGCCTGGCCAAGGAACTCGCCCCGCGCGGGATCCGGGTCAACGGCGTCGCCCCGGGCATCATCCGCACCGACATCCACGCCCTCTCCGGCCAACCCGACCGGCCCGAGCGCGTCGCCGGCCGCATCCCGCTCGGCCGCCCCGGCGAACCCGACGAGGTCGCCGCCGCCATCGCCTGGCTGCTCAGCCCGGACGCCTCCTACACCACCGGCGCCGTCCTGCGCGTCGGCGGTGGGCTCTGACCCGACACCGCGTCGTCCACGGCCCGCGGCGGCCGATTCCCCGCAGGTCATCCCCGCCCGTCGCGTCGGCGACCGGTGACGGCTGGGTTGACCCGGTCCCGTCGCAGCCCCTATCGTTCCAGTACGTAGAACGGCGTACGGCTCAGTCGAACAGTTTGGTGGGGGTGTCGTGGTCGAGGCGGCTCTGGGTGTCATCGTTCCGCCGGCCAACCCGACCGTGGAGCCCGAACTCCGCCGCCTGCTGCCGCCCCGCCTCCGCTACCACGTCGCCCGCCTGCCGGTGGTGGACGGGACGCTGGCGCACCGGCTGGACCGGTACGCCGACCTCCTGCCCGACACCGTCGCCACGCTGCGCGGCCTGGACCTGCGGGCCGCGTACGTCGCCTGCACCGGCTGCTACTACCGGCCGGGCCGCCCGGACGCCGACCGCACCGACCAGGTGGCGACCGGGCGGCTCGACGCCCCGGTGTTCGGCGCCGCGACCGCGGTACGGCAGGTGCTCGACCGGCTCGGCGTGCGGTCGCTGACCCTGGTCTCGCCGTACCCGGACTGGCTCACCGACCAGGCGGCCACGTTCTGGCGGGCGGCCGGCCGCACGGTCACCGCCGTGGTGCCCGTCCCCGGTACGGGCGCGATCTACGACCTGGCCTCGACCACCGTGCGGGACACCGTGCACCGGGCGCTGGCCGCGCCGGCCGGCGGCTTCCCGGCCGGACACGCGGTGCTGCTGACCGGTACGGGCGCACCCAGCCTCGACGTCCTCGACGAGGTGCTGCCGCAGGCGCCCGTGCCGGTGCTCTCCTCGAACCTGGCCGGCGCCTGGCAGCTCCTGCGGACCGCCGGGGCGACGCACCTGGCGGCGGAGTCACCGAGCGCGGCGCTGCGCCACCTGGCCACCGCCCTGGCGGGGACCGCCCCCACGACGCAGATCGCCGGCCCCGCCGGCGGGAAGGAGTGAACGTGGCGCCACACCACCCGGTGGACGCACCGGTCGTCGTCCTCGGCGGCGGACCGGTGGGCATGGTGACGGCCCTCGCCCTGGCCCGCCGCGACATCGCGGTGATCGTGCTGGAGCGCGACCACGACGAGGTGCGCTCGGAGTGGCGGGGCTCCACGGTGCACCCGCCGACGCTGGAACTGCTCGACGAACTCGACCTGGCCGCCCCGGTGCTCGCCGAGGCGGTCCGGGTACGCCGGCTGGACTACCGCGACCTGGAACTCACCGAGTCCGCCCGCTTCCGCTACGAACTGCTGGAGGGGGAGACCCGGTACCCGTTCCGGCTCCAGTACGAGCAGTACAAACTGGTCCGGCTGCTGCGCCACGCGGTCGCCCGGGAGCCCAACGTGGACCTGCGCTTCGGGCACGACGTCGTCGGGCTGCGCCAGGACGACACGCGCGTCGAACTGGACGTGGCGGTCGGCGGCGACCGGGTCGCCGTGACCTGCCACTGGGCGGTGGCCGCCGACGGGGCGCACAGCACCGCCCGCAAACTGCTCGACGTCCCGTTCCCCGGCTTCACGTACCCGTTCCTCAGCCTGGTGGTGGCCACGCCGTTCCGCTTCGAGGACGCGGTGGCCGACCTCGGCGAGGTCGGGTACTGGTCCGGCCCGCGTGGCCGCTTCTCGCTGATCAGGACCCCGGACATCTGGCGCGCGGCGCTGTCGACGTCGACCGGGGTCGACGACGAGCCGCCGCCGGGCACCCACCCGGACTTCCTGGCCGCCGTCGACCTGCTGCTGGGCGGCCGGACGCAGACCGACGGGCTGCTGCCGCTGCACCAGCACCAGGTGTACCGCAGTCACCAACGGCTGGCCGACTCCTTCCGGATCGGCCGGGTCCTGCTGGCCGGCGACGCCGCCCACCTGAGCAGCACCACCGGGGGCATGGGCTTGAACTCGGGGATCCACGACGCGGTGGCGGTCGCCACCGCGCTGGCCGCCCCCGACCAGGCGGCGGCGACCAGCGCGTACGCCCAGCGTCGCCGCGCGGTCGCCGAACGCTTCGTCCAGCCGGCCACGACCGAGAACCGCACGTCGGCCGACGCGGTCGACCTGGCGGGGCGCCGGGAGCGGCTGGTGCGCCTGCGGGCGGTCGCGGACAACCCCGAGGACGCCCGCACATATCTGCGCCGGGTCAGTATGCTCGGGATCCAGCACTAGGCGCCGGGCGCCGGGCTGCCCGCCCACGGCGCGCCCGCAGACGCACGTACACAGAGGTCACGGTCGAGATGGGGGTCAGCGGTGCCGGTGAGCGAGCCAGCGGACGGTCACCGTTACACCGCCAGCGGCCTGGGTCGGGCGCTGGCCGTGATCGACATGCTCGCCGAACGCAGCCCGGAGATGACCGGGGTGTCCACGGTCGCGCGGGAGCTGAACCTGCCCAAGGCGGTGGCCCACCGCATCCTCAAGGAGTTGACGGCCAACCAGTTCGTCACCTTCGACGAGGGCACCCGGCGGTACCGGCTCGGGCCGGGGGCGCTGGCGGCCGGGCTGGCCGCGCTGCGCGCCGTCGACGTGCAGGGGACCACCAACCGGCACATGCGGCGGCTGGTGGAGATCACCGGCGAGACCGCGACGCTGTCGATGCGGCAGGGCTGGGTGCGGGTCTACACCGACCAGGTGCTCTCGCCGCACGAGATCCGGATGTCGGTCACGCTCGGTTCCCGGCACTCGCTGGTCGCCGGCTCGTCGTCCAAGGCGATCCTGGCGGCGTTGCCCGACGCCGAGGTGGCCGAGTACCTGGCCACCCACGAGCTGGTCGCGATGACCCCGGCCACCATCACCTCCGGGGAGGACCTCTGGGCTGACCTGCGGGCGGTGCGCCAGCAGGGGTACGCGGTGAGCCGGGGCGAGCGGCAGGCCGGCGCGGCCAGCGTGGCGGCGGCCATCCGGCTGGCCTCCGGCGAGGTCTACGGGTCGCTGTCGCTGTGCGGCCCGCAGGACCGCTTCTCGTCGCGCCTGCTGACCGAGTACGGCGACCTGGTGGCCGACGCGGCCCGCCAGGTCAGCGCCGAGCTGGGCTACCAGCCCGCCCCGGAGCCGGCCGACGACCAGGCCCCGACGCAGGCCCCGCCGGCGGCCAAGCGGCGGGGGGCCCGGCGTCAGGCGACGCGGTCGACCGCCGACCAGGCCGAGACCAGCTCGGTCGAGGTCGTGGTCTCGCAGAAGTAGAAGCCCAGGTTGCGGACCGCCGGCTCGGCGAGGTCCGCGCGGGTCCAGCCGACCAGGTCGGTCGGCATGGTGGCGGCCAGGTCGGCCATGTACGCGTCCCGGATGGTGGAGTCGACGCAGACGTTGGCGGCCGTCCCGACCACCACCACGTGGTCGCGGCCGTGGGCGCGCAGCAGGTTGTGCAGGGGAGTGCCGACGAAGGCGCTGTAGCGCGTCTTCTCCAGGTGACAGTCGCCGGGCTCGGGGTGCAGGCCGTCGGCGAGCTCGGCGCCCCAGGAGCCCGCGGCGCAGACGCTGAGCGGGTCGCGGCCCATCGCCTCGGCGCGGGCCCGTCGGGCCGGCGACACGAGCTGGTCGTGCGCGGCCTGCCGGACCCAGACGACCAGGCAGCCGGCGGCCCGCGCCCGGGGCAGGAAGTCCGGTAGCCGGCGGGCCACGTCGGCGTTGCGGCGCACGTCGGCACCGAGCGTCGCCATCGCTCCGGTGGCGGCGCAGAAGTCGTTCTGCATGTCGATGACCAGCACCGCGGTCCGCTGCGGAGGGTAGTTCATGAGGCTTTCTCCCGAATTTCATGATTGATCCAGATCGATGATGCCGAGTCGGGCCCTCCAGGTCATTGACCTCGCCGCCGACCATAGCTTACGTTCGCACCAACAGAACGGCGTACTGCACAAGCGAACAATCTCGCGATTACCGCGGGCCGGTGTGTGACAGGGGTAGCCATGAGTGCGATCAAAGTGGAGGGCGTCAGCAAGGTCTTCGCGGGCGCCGGGGGGCAGTCGATGCTCGCCCTGAGTGACGTCTCGCTCGACATCGCCGACGGTGAGTTCGTCGTGCTGCTCGGGCCCTCCGGGTGCGGCAAGACCACCCTGCTGCGCATCATCGGACAGTTGGAGAGCCCGACCGTGGGGCGGGTCCGCCTCGACCACGGCGGGCGGGCCGACGGCGACGACCGGGCCCTGGGGTTCGTCTTCCAGGAGGCCACCCTGATGCCCTGGCGGTCGACCGCCGCCAACGTCGCCCTGCCGCTGGAGATGGCCGGCGTCGGCCGGCGGGAGCGGACGAACCGGGTCCGCGAGATGCTCAACCTCGTCGGGCTCCCCGAGACCGAGAACAAGTACCCCCACCAGCTCTCCGGCGGCATGCGCCAGCGGGTCTCCATCGCCCGCGCGCTGGCACACGACCCGCAGGTGCTGCTCATGGACGAGCCGTTCGGCGCCCTCGACGCCCAGACCCGCGACATGATGAACGCCGAGTTGCAGCGCATCTGGCTGGAGAACCGCAAGACGGTCGTCTTCGTGACGCACTCCGTCTCCGAGGCGGTGTTCCTCGCCGACCGCATCGTGATGCTGGGGACCAAGCCCGGCCACATCCACTCCATCACCGAGGTGACGCTGCCGAGGCCGCGCACCCTCGACATGACCGAGTCCGCCGAGTTCCGCCATCTCGCCGCCGAGCTGCGCCGCCAGATCGGCGCGGTGCAGGACACCGACAACCGCTCCGCCGTCTCGGCCTGACGTACTCGAGGTGCCGCACAGTGACTGCCACTAAAGAGCGCCACCCGGCGCCGACCTCCGCCACCGGACAACCGCTCCGGCCCCCGCCACCGACCTGGTCGCAGCGGCTGCGCGAGAACCGCTGGCTGTCCTTCTACACCACCCCCCTGCTGATCGCCCTCTTCCTCGTGGCGTGGAAGATCTACGTCGAGGTCACCGACCTGTCCCGGTTCGTGCTGCCGCCGCCGGAGGCGGTGTTCGCGTCGTTCGCCGAGCAGATCACCGACCCGTTCGTCTGGCGGACCCACGTCTGGACGACCTTCTACGAGGTCATGATGGGCCTGGCGCTGGCGATCGTGCTGGGCGTCGGGCTCGGCCTCATGATCGGCAAGTCGCCGCTGTTCGACCGGGTCAGCCGGCCGTTCATCGTCGCCACCCAGGTGGTGCCGAAGGTCGCGCTGGTGCCCCTGTTCATCCTCTGGCTCGGCTTCGGCCCGTCGTCGAAAGTGGTCATCGCAGCCCTGCTGGCCTTCTTCCCCCTGCTGATCAACACCTCGTTCGGCGTCCGCTCGGTGCCCCGCTCCATGCACGACCTGATGACCACCCTCAAGGCGTCGCGCTGGGAACGGTTCTGGAAGGCCGACCTGCCGTACACGATGCCGTTCATCCTGGCCGGCATGGAGCTGGCGGTGGTCCAGGCGACCATCGGCGCGATCGTCGGCGAGTACCTCGGCGGCGACAAGGGCCTCGGCCGGTACGCGGTCAACCTGCAGAACGGCCTCCAGGTCGACGCGCTGTTCGGCGCGATCCTGATCATGGCGATCTTCGGCTTCACCCTCTACAGCGTCGTGACCGGCGCCCGCCGGCTCCTGATCCCCTGGCACGAGTCGGTCCAGCCGCGCCGCCGGCCCTGACCGGCCACGGCCGCACCCGCACACATCCCCCGTACACGACCCGGTCGGCGCCGCGACGCGGCACTGGCGGAATCCGCGCACCCTCCGTTCCCCCCTCGCCCCCGGAGATCCTCGTGACACACACCCCCTCGCCGATGTCCCGGCGCTCGTTCCTGCGACTCGGTGCCACCGCCGGGCTCCTGCTGCCCAGCGCCGGCGGCATGACCCTGCTCCTCAGCGGCTGCGGCGGCGACGACAACCAGGTCAACGCCGACGGCAGCATGTCCGGCTCCTACATGACCGCGTCCGGTCTGACGCTGAGCTTCGTCGAGACGATGGTCGCCAAGGAGCGCGGCTTCTTCACCGAGCACGGCCTGAACCTGGACATCAAGGGCGGGCAGGGCACCGCCACGGCCATCCAGGCCGTGCTCGGCGGCTCGGCCGACCTGACCCGCGCCAACGGCATCAACGCGATCATCGCGGTCGCCAACCAGCAGGCGCCGATGGTCAGCATCGCCAGCGTGCGGCAGAAGTCGCAGTTCGAGGTGGTGTCCCTGCCGGACAAGCCGATCACCAACCCCTCCCACCTCGCCGGCCGCACCTGCGGCATCGTCTCCACCGGCGGCGCCACCGAGAACCTGCTCGACGTCATGCTGATCAACGCCGGGGTCGACCCCCGGACGGTGCAACGCCCGGTCACCGGGGTCGGCACCGCCGCGTACGAGCTGGCCCGCCGGGGCGAGGTCGACGCCTGGGTCTGCGTCAACACCGACCGGGACACCATCCAGAAGCAGATCGGCGAGGTCACCTTCTTCAGCACCGACGAGTTCGCGCCGATGCCGTCGGACTCGTACAACACCAGCCTCAAGATGGTCGAGTCGGGCAGCGACATGCCGGTGCGGTTCCTCGCCGGGGTGCTCAAGGCCATCGACTACGCCAGCAAGGAGGAGAACTGGGACCAGGTCATCACCGACCTGCGCAAGTACAACCCGGAGACCAACCCCGACCAGGCCCGCGCCGAGCTGCCCATGCTGGTGGAGAGCTGGCTGGCGGCCGGCCCGGAGAACGCCCTGCAACTCGACGAGCAGACCTGGCTCACCGGCCAGGAGAGCCTGGTCAAGGCCAAGCTGGTCGACTCCCCGGCCTCGATCGACAAGCTCATCAACAAGGACTACCTCACCCGGGCGAGGGCGCTGTGACGACCGACCCGGCCACCGCCGGCGGCGCCGCCGCGGTGCTGGCGGCGGCCTCGGCCAGCGGCGTCCGACGGCTCTGGTTCAACAGCGGCTCGGAGCTGACCTCCTTCCAGGAGGCCGCCGCGCAGGCCCGCCACAAGGGCGAACCGACCCCGGAGATCATCACCTGCCCGCACGAACACGTCGCGCTCACCGCCGCGATGGGCGAGACCATGGTCACCGGCCGGCCCACCATGACGGCGGCCCACGCCGACCTCGGTCTGCTGCACCACGGCGGCGCCATCCACAACGCGATGTGGGGCGACCACCCCATCATGATCATGTCGGGGTACCCGCCCACCCGCGCCGGGTCGCGCACCTCACCGGTGTTCTGGAAGCAGCAGCGCTGGGACCAGGGGTCGATCGTCCGGCAGTACGTCAAGTGGGACTACAAACTGTCCGCGCTCGACGACGCCGCCCTGGTCGTGGCGCGCGGCCTGCAGGTCGCCCTCGCGCCCCGACGCGGCCCCGTCTACCTGGCGATGCCCGAGGAGGTGGGCCGCCACCCGGTCACCACCGGCAGCCGGGTGCCCAGCGCCCAGGCGCTCGGCATCCCGTCCCTCGGCCCCGGCGACCCCGGCGTGGTCAGCGAGGTGGCCCGCCGCCTGGCCACGGCCCGACGGCCGGTGGTCGTCACCGACCGGGTCGGCGAGAACCCGCAGGCGGTGGCGCTGCTGGCCGAACTCGCCGACACCCTCGGCGTGGAGGTCCGCGCCTCCCGCTACCGGATGAACCTGCCCGACGACAACCCGTGGCGCACCACCGCGCCCCTGGACCAGTTCGACGTCGTCGTCGTGCTGGACCACCCGGTGCCCTGGATGCCCGCCGTGGAGCAGCCCCGCGACGACGCGTGGATCGGCTGGGTCGGACCCGACCCGATCGAGAGCCGCATCCCCCTGTACGAGCTGCGCGCCGACGCCCGCACCACCGCCGACCCGGCGGCGTTCCTCGCGGCCGTGCTCGGCGAGGTCGGCGCCGGGACCACCCGGCGACGTCAGCCCCCGACCCCCACCCGGGGCGCCCCGGCCGGGGGAGCGGTCAGCGGGGTACCCACCCCCGCGCTGATCGCCGCGGCGCTCGACGCCCACCTGCGCCCCGACGACCTGCTCACCTGGGAGGTCTTCGACACCGCGACGGTCTCCCGCACGAAGCCGGGCACCCTGTTCGAGAAGGGCGGCTCCAGCCTCGGCTGGTCCGTGGCGGCGGCGACCGGCGCCAGCATCGCCGCCGGCGGCGCGCACGCGGTCGCGGTCACCGGCGACGGCTCGTACCTGTTCGGCTCGCCCGACTCCTGCCTGTGGCTGCAGCAGCAGCACGACGCCCCGGTGGTCACCGTCGTGGTCAACAACGGCGGCTACCGCACCGGCACCACCACCCTGGCCGCGCACTACCCGGACGGCCTGGCCGTCACCGAACCCACCGTGCCCGGCGGGCACCTCACCCCGTCACCGGACTACGCGGCGCACGCCCGCGCGCAGGGCTGCCACGGCGAACGGGTGGTCCGCGCCGCCGACCTGGCCGCCGCCCTGGACCGGGCCCGCACCGCCGTGCGGCGCGACCGGGTCCCGGCCGTGCTGGACGTCTGGGTGCCCGAACACCTCACCGGATCGATGGATCCGCAGCGCCGGGCGCGTACCCCGGCCGACGACGAAAGGACGAACGATGGCTGACGTCGTCTCGCCGATCGACGCCCGGGTCCTGACCCGCGTCGCGCCCGCCGCCCCGGCCGAGGTGGACGCCGCGGTCCGCGCGGCGCGCGCCGCCCAACCGGCCTGGGCCGCCCGCACCGGCAGCGACCGGGGCCGCATCCTGCACGCGGTCGCCGACCTGATCGAGGCCAGGGTCGAGGAGCTGGCCGAGACCGAGACCCGCAACACCGGCAAGATCCTCAGCGACACCCGCCGGGAGGTCCGCCGGGCCGCCGGCAGCTTCCGCTACTACGCCGGCTGGGCCGAGCAGGTACGCGGCGAGACCATCCCGGTCGGCCCCGAGTACCACACCTACACCGTGCCCGAGCCGCACGGCGTCGTCGCCGGGGTCATCCCGTGGAACGTGCCGTTCTTCTTCGCCGCCAAGAAGATCGCACCGGCGCTGGCCTTCGGCAACGCCTGCCTGCTCAAGCCGGCCGAGGAGACCCCGCTGACCGCCCTGCGGCTGGGCGGGCTGCTGGCCGAGGCGGGCGTGCCGGAGGACCTGGTACGGGTGCTGCCCGGCGGCCGGGAGACCGGCGCCGCGCTGGTGTCGCACCCGGACGTCGACCTGATCGTCTTCACCGGCCACCACGACACCGGCAAGGCCATCGCCCGCGCGGCGGCGGCCCACCTGACCCCGGTCGCGCTGGAACTGGGCGGCAAGTCGCCGCAGGTCGTCTTCGGCGACGCCGACCTGGACCGGGCGGTCGACGCGGTGGTGCTGGGCGTCTTCGCCTCCTGCGGGCAGATGTGCATCGCCGGTTCCCGGCTGGTCCTGCACGAGTCCGTCTACGACGAGGTCCTCGACCGGGTGGCCGCACGGGTGCGCGCGCTGCGGGTCGGCGACCCGTTCGACCAGGCCACCGACCTCGGCCCGCAGATCACCGCGGCGCAGCGGGACAAGACCCTGGCGTTCATCGCCGAGTCCCGCACGGCCGGGCGGCTGGTCGCGCAGTCCGCGCTGCCCGACGACGAGCGGCTGCGCGACGGCTTCTACGTCCCGCCGACGGTCTTCGACCGGCTCGACGACGGGGCGCGGCTGCTGCGCGAGGAGGTCTTCGGCCCGGTCCTGGCCGTGTCGTCGTTCCGCGACGACGCCGAGGCGCTGCGGCTGGCCGACGACACCGACTTCGGGCTCGCGGCCGGCGTCTGGACCGCCGACATCGCCCGGGCGCACCGCTTCGCCGGCCAGGTGCGCGCGGGCACGGTGTGGATCAACACGTACCGGGTGCTGTCCGACCTGGTGCCGTTCGGCGGCGTCGGCCTGTCCGGGTACGGCCGGGAGAACGGCACCGAGGCGGCCCACCTCTACCTGCGCCCGAAGTCGGTGTGGACCTCGCTGGCGGGCGGCACCCCGCAGGGGTACGGACTGGGCGGCGCGGGTGCGGCGGGCTGACCACACCGCCGACGAGCCCGCCGACGAGGTGGGGCGCGGCGCGCTCGCGCTGCTGCGGGACCGCCGCTTCGGGCCGTACTTCTTCGGGTCGCTGGCCTCCAACACCGGCACCTGGTTCCAGAACGTCGCGGCGATCCTGACCATCTTCGCGCTGACCCGCTCGGCGTTCATGGTGGGGCTGGTCACCGCGCTGCAGTTCGCCATGCAACTGGTCCTCGCCCCGGTGATCGGCGCGGTGGCCGACCGCGTCGACCGGCGGCTGCTGATCATCGTGGGGCAGACCCTGGGCGGTACGGCGGCGGCGGTGCTCGCGCTGCTGGCGTTCCTGGACACGCTGAACCCGGTGCTGCTGCTGACCTTCGTCGGGCTGTCCGGGGTGGGGCAGGCGGTCACCGGGCCGGCCGCGCAGGCGCTGGTGCCCAACATCGTCGGCCGCGCCGACGTGCCCCAGGCCATCGCCCTGCACTCGCTCACCTTCAACCTGTCCCGGGCGATCGGCCCGGTCGCCGGGGCGGCCACCTACGCGCTGGCCGGCGCGGGCGCCGCGTTCGCCGTGAACGCCGCCAGCTTCCTGGTGTTCGCGCTGGCGCTGACCGGTGTCCGGCTGCCCCGGCCCGCCGACGGGCCGCGCCCGCGCGGCCGGCTGGGCGTCCTCGGGGGCGTCGCCTACGTACGCCACCGTCCCGAGCTGGTGCGCTGCCTGGTCGCGGTGGCCCTGATCGGGTTGGCGATGGAACCGATCAACACGCTGTCCCCGTTGTTCGCCGAGGGCTTCGGCGGCGGTGAGCTGCTGGTGGGTGTCTTCATCACCTGTTTCGGGCTCGGGTCGGCGCTGGTCGCCGGCGGGGTCGGCCGGCTGCGGCGGACGCTGGGCAGCGGCCGGACGGGGGCGGTCGGGGTGGCCGCGCTGGGCACCGGGATGGCGGTCCTGGCGGTCAGCCCCGGACCGGTGGTGGCCGCCGTGGGCATCGCCGTCGGCGGCGCCGGTTACCTGCTGGCGGTCAGCGACGTCAACGCCACCATGCAGCAGGGGCTGGCCGACGCGGTACGCGGCCGGGTGATGGCGCTGTGGTCGATGTGCTTCCTCGGTATCCGGCCGGCCGCCGCGATGCTGCACGGCTGGCTGGGTGACGCGTTCTCCGCCCGTACCGGCGCGGTCGTCGCGGTGGTGGCCGCGCTCGCCGCCGCGGTGGTCCTGGGAGGCCGGCTGACGCGGCGACGGCCGGCCGTGGAGGGGGTGACGGGCACGGCACCGCGTTGACCCCACACCTGACCACAAACTATTCTGCTCAGCGAAACACCGTTCGCTTCATGCGAACAAACCGAATGGGGGCCTCCAGTGCACGACGGACCGCTGACCGGACTGCGCGTCATCGACGCCTCGACGATCCTGGCCGGACCGCTGTGCTGCCAGATCCTCGGCGACTACGGAGCCGACGTCATCAAGGTCGAACACCCCGTCGCCGGCGACAGCATGCGCGGACACGGCCACGCCAAGGACGGCGTACCGCTGTGGTGGAAGGAAATCTCCCGCAACAAACGCACCATCGGCCTGAAACTGTCCACCCCCGAAGGCGCCGACCTGCTCCGCCGCCTCGCCGCCACCGCCGACGTCCTGGTCGAGAACTTCCGCCCCGGCACCCTCGAACGGTGGGGGATCGGCCCCGACCAGCTCCTGGAGATCAACCCGGCCCTCGTCATCGTCCGGATCTCCGGCTTCGGCCAACACGGCCCCTACGCACACCGGCCCGGCTTCGGCACCCTCGCCGAAGCGATGAGCGGCTTCGCCCACCTCACCGGCGACGCCGACGGCCCACCGACACTGCCGGCGTTCGGCCTGGCCGACAGCATCTGCGGCATCGCCGCCTCCTCCGCCACGATGGTGGCCCTGTGGGCCCGCGACCGCAACGGCGGCACCGGCCAGGTCGTCGACCTCAGCCTCCTCGAACCGATCATGATGGCCGTCGGCCCCGGCCCCACCGTCTACGACCAACTCGGCGTCATCGGACACCGGCACGGCAACCGGTCCACCAACAACGCCCCCCGCAACACCTACCGCACCAAGGACGGCGACTGGGTCGCCATCTCCACCAGCGCCCAGTCCATCGCCGAACGGGTCCTCCGCCTCGTCGGCCACCCCGAGGTCATCGACGAACCCTGGTTCGCCTCCGGACGGCAACGCGCCGCGCACGCCGACCTGCTCGACGACTACGTCGGCGCATGGATCGCCGAACGCACCCGCGACGAGGTCATGCGCGAATTCGAAGCGGCCGGCGCCGCCGTCGCCCCCGTCTACGACGCCCGCGACATCGTCACCGACGAGCACGTCCGGGCCGCCGCAATGGTGGTCGAGGTCCCCGACCCCGACCTCGGCCCGCTCCTCATGCACAACGTCCTGTGGCGGATGTCCGAAACCCCCGGCCGGATCCGCTTCACCGGCCGACCCCTCGGAGCCGACACCGACGACCTCCTCGTCAACGAACTCGGCTGCACACCCGACACCGTCGCCGAACTTCGCTCCCGGGAGATCGTGGCCTGACGGCCGCCACCACCGAAGGTAAGGATTGTCGTGACCACACTGAGCACCACCGCCGCAGCCAACCCGGCCACCGGCACCGAGGCACTGCTGGCCGCCGTCCGCACCGGAACCCGGGTGTACGACCTCGGCCGCCGGCTCACCATCGGCATGCCCCAGTCACCCAACCACCCACCGTTCTGGCACGCCCTGCCCCGCCGCCACGGCGACGCCGTACGGGCCGACGGCGGCTCCGCCGCCAACGACATCATCACCATGGGCACCCACGTCGGCACCCACATCGACGCCTTCTCCCACGTCTCCCACGACGGCCGACTCCTCGACGGCACCGACGCCACCACCGCCGGACGCGGCGGACGCTTCACCGACCTCGGCGCCCACACCATCGCCCCGATGCTCCGCCGCGGCGTCCTCCTCGACGTCCCGACCGCACTCGGCACCCCCGACGGCTGCGCCCCCGGATACGAGATCACCGCCGAAGACCTGTCCACCACCGCCGACCAGCAGGCCACCCCCGTCCAACCCGGCGACGTCGTGCTGATCCGCAGCGGCTGGGGCCGCCTCTTCGGCCACGAGGACCGCACCCGCTACGTCGGCCACACCACCGGCGTACCCGGCGTCGGCGAAGCCGGCGCCACCTGGCTCGCCGACCAGGGCATCCACGCCGCCGGCGCAGACACCATCGCCTTCGAGCGCCTACGCCCCGGCGCCGGACACAGCGCCCTACCCGCCCACCGCGTCCTGCTGGTCGACCGCGGCGTCTACATCATCGAAACGATGGCGCTGGAGGAACTCGCCGCCGACGGCGTCCACGAGTTCCTGTTCGTCCTCTCACCCCTGGCCATCTTCGGCGCCACCGGCTCCCCGGTCCGCCCCCTGGCGGTGGTCGTCGATGAGTGACCAGACACTCGCCCGACACCTCGCCGCCTTCGCCGCCGCCGCACGCACCACACCCCTACCCGAACCCGTCGTCACCAGCGTCCGCCAACGGGTCCTCGACATCCTCGGGCTCTGCGTCGCCGCCCACCGGCTACCCACCAGCCACGCCGCCCTCGACCACGTCGCCGACCAGGGCGGACGCGGCCAAGCCCACGTCGTCGGCCTACCCGACCCGGTACCCGCCGCGCAGGCCGCCTTCGGCAACGGCGTCCTCGCCCACTCCCTCGACTACGACGACACCCACCTGCCCTCGGTGCTGCACCCCAGCGCCGCCGTCGTCCCGGCGGCCCTGGCCGCCGCCCAGGCCGCCGGCGCCGACGGCCCCGCCCTCACCACCGCCGTCGCCGTCGGCATCGAGGTCACCGTCCGCCTCGGCATGGCCGGCTACGACCCCACACTCAACAACTCGGTCTTCTTCGAACACGGCCAACACGCCACCTCCATCTGCGGCGCGATGGGCGCCGCCGTCGCCGCCGGCATGCTCGCCGGCCTCGACGAGAACGCACTGCTGGACGTCCTCGGCGTGACCGCCTCCATGGCCGCCGGCGTGATCGAAGCCAACCGCACCGGCGGCACCGTCAAACGGCTGCACTGCGGCTGGGCCGCACACAGCGCCGTCACCGCCGCCGACCTCGTCCGACGCGGCTTCACCGGACCACCCACCATCCTGGAAGGCCGATTCGGCTTCTTCACCGCCTTCCTGCGCGGCGAAGCCGACCACGACCAGATCACCGACGGACTCGGCCACCGCTGGGCCGTACCCGACATCTTCTTCAAGCCGTACCCCGCCAACCACTTCACCCACGCCGCCATCGACGCCGGCCTCGCCCTACGCGCCCGCAACATACCCGTGGACCGCATCGACCACATCGAACTACGGGTACCCGCCGCGGTCATCCGCACCATCGGACAACCGATCGACACCAAACGCGCCCCGGACACCGGCTACCAGGCCCAGTTCAGCGGCCCCTACGCGGTCGTCGCCGGCCTCCTCGGCGGCGGGGGACTGGGCCTCGGACTGGGCGACTTCACCGACGACCTGGCCCGCGACCCACGACGCCGGGCCCTGATGGCCCTCGTCGACGTCGTCCCCGACGACGAGTGCGACAGGATCTTCCCCCACCAGTTCCCGGCCATCGTGACCGTCCGCACCGACGACGGACAGACCTGGCGCGAGGAGATCCTCACCAACCGGGGCGGCCCCCAACGACCCCTGACCGACACCGAACTCGCCATGAAGTTCCGCGACAACGTCGCCGGACGGGTCGACCCCCACACCGCCGACCAGGTGGTCGCCACGGTCCTCGGCCTCGCCGACGTCACCGACGTCGGCGACCTGCTACGCCCGCTGACCCACCTGCGGACCGACACCGACTGACCCGCCCCCGCCACCCGTCGCCCGCCAACCCCAGGAGCACACCATGCAACCCTTCGATCTCGTCGTCCGCAACGTCCGAGTCGTGCGCCACGACCAGGCCGAACCCACAGCGCTGGACATCGGCGTCCGCGACGGCCGGATCGCCCACCTCGCCCCCACCATCGACCCCACCGACGCGGCCACCGTCGTCGACGGCGGCGGCCGACTCGCCTTCCCCGGCGTCGTCGACGCCCACCAGCACTGGGGCATCTACCACCCCCTCACCGAGGACACCGCCACCGAGAGCCGCGCCTGCGCCCAGGGCGGCGTCACCTCCGCCATCAACTACATCCGCACCGGCCAGTACTACCTCAACCGGGGCGGACCGTACCGCGACTTCTTCCCCGAGGTCCGCGCCGCCACCGACCACCGCTCCTACGTCGACTACGCCTTCCACGTCGCGCCCATGACCACCGAACACATCAACGAGATCCCCGACCTGATCCGCGACCACGGGATCACCTCGTTCAAGATCTTCATGTTCTACGGCGGCCACGGCCTGCACGGACGCTCCGCCGACCAGAGCTCCTTCCTCATGATCCCCCCCGACGCCCGCTACGACTACGCCCACTTCGAATTCGTCATGCGCGGCGTCCAAGCCGCCCGCGAACAGTTCCCCGACCTCGCCGACGAGATCTCCCTGTCCCTGCACTGCGAGACAGCCGAAATCATGTCCGCCTACACCCGCCTCGTCGAAGAAAACGGCACACTGACCGGACTCGCCGCCTACAGCGCCTCCCGCCCACCCCACTCCGAGGGACTCGCGGTCAGCATCGCCGCCTACCTCGCCCACGAGACCGGCCTGCCCACCATCAACCTGCTGCACCTCTCCTCGGCCAAGGCCGTCGACGCGGCGATCCGCATGGCCCAGGCCTTCCCGCACGTCGACTTCCGCCGCGAGGTCACCATCGGCCACCTGCTCGCCGACATCGACACCGCCTACGGCCTCGGCGGCAAGGTCAACCCACCACTGCGCCCCCGCGAGGACGTCGAAGCCCTCTGGCGCCACCTGCTCGACGGCCAACTCGACTGGGTCGTCAGCGACCACGCCTGCTGCCGCGCCGAGGTCAAGTTCGGCCAGCCCGACGACGACATCTTCGTCGCCAAGTCCGGCTTCGGCGGCGCCGAGTACCTGCTACCCGGCCTGATCAGCGAAGGCACCAAACGCGGCCTGTCCTACGCCCGCGTCGCCGAACTGACCTCGTGGGCACCGGCCCGCCGCTTCGGCCTGGCCACCAAGGGCGCCATCGCCGAAGGACTCGACGCCGACTTCTGCCTCGTCGACACCGACCACACCTGGACGGTCCGCGCCGAGGACTCCCTCTCGACACAGGAGTACACCCCCTTCGAGGGCATGGAACTGACCGCCCGCGTCACCGACACCTTCCTGCGCGGCGGGCAGATCCTGCGCGACGGCACCGTGGTCGGGCAGCCACGCGGCCGGTACCTCACCCGCCCCACCCGCCCGTGACCGCCGCCGGCACACCCCCGGCCCCCGCCCGCAGCTACCTGTACGTGCCGGGGGACCAACCCGACAAGGTGGCCCGCGCCGCGGCCCGGGGCGCCGACGCCTGCATCCTCGACCTGGAGGACGCCGTCGCCCCCGCGAACAAACCCACCGCCCGCGCCACCGTCGGCGCCTTCCTCACCGACGCCACGACGGGCCCCCAATGGTGGGTACGCCTCAACGCGGACACCCCGGCCGCCGACATCACCGCGGTGGCCGGCCCCCACCTCACCGGCGTGGTCGTCCCCAAGGCCGACGTCGACCTGCTCGCCGAGGTCCACCGGCTGCTCGGCGACGCGGAACACGACCACGACCTCCCGCCCGGCTCCCTGGCCATCTTCGCCCTGCTGGAGACCGCCGGCGGGGTGCTGCGCGCCGACGCCGTCGCCGCCGCCCCCCGCGTCGTCCGGGTCGGCCTGGGGGAGGCGGACCTCGCCGCCGACCTGTGCCTGCAACCGGGCCCCGACAAGGCGGAACTGTGGCCGCTGCGCTCCCGCGCCGTGCTCGCCTGCGCGGCGGCCGGACTCACCCCACCGGTGGGCCCGACCGAGACCGCCCTGCGTGACCCCGACCGCCTGGAGGCGACCAGTCGGCTGCTGCTGCGCCAGGGCTTCCGGGGCCGCACCGCGATCCACCCCGCCCAGGTACCCGTGGTCAACCGGGTGTTCTCGCCGACGGACCAGGAGGTGGCGGCGGCCCGCGACGTCGTCGACCGGCTGGCCGACGCCGAACGGCTCGGCTCGGGCGTGGCGGTCACCGCCGACGGTCGGATGATCGACGCGGCGGTCGCCCGCAGCGCCCGGGAGATCCTGGAGCGCGCCGCCGCAGGCGGGTGACCAGCGGCCCCGCCGGCCGGCCACCACCCGCCATCGTCCGATCGATCGGGTGCGGGTCGGCCGCTCCGACCGCCCCGGAGCGGCACGCCAGGGGAGTGGTGGGTTACTCAGAGTGATCAGACCACGTGGCGTGGAGACGCCGCCCAGGTCACCCACCGCTCATCCTCGCCGTGCCGTACCTGGCCGACAGGGGGAATCCGCACCGCGCCGCCAGGCGCACCGACCCGGTGGTGCCGACGAACGGGCCGGCGCACACCGGGCGGACCGGTTTCCGGCGTAGGAACAGCGCCACGCACTCGACGTCCTGGACCAGAGCGCCTCTTCGGGCAGGTCGGGAGCGCGGCAACGGGCCCCGACAACGCCGTCCCGCCCGCCCCCGGCACTGATTCGATAATGTACATTATGTCAAGTAGCCCGGATCCGGGGCGTCCCCCGCAGCCGGATCGGGCACCCACCGGCCCCACGCCACCGAACGACTCCGTCGCGCGGCCCCACCAACCGCACACTCCCTGCCGACGGACGCGCGACCCGGCGGCGCCCATCGGGCGTGGCCGCGCGGGCGGCGGCGATGCGGGCGGTAGCGTCCCACTCGGCTCAGCGTGGCCACGCTCCGCGATTTCCGCCGGTGACGCGGTACCCCGAAGTGTCAGGTTCCGGTCCCCCGCCGGGAGGCCAGGGCCGGACCCCTTCCGTCCACATGAGAATCCTGCATAATATCCCTTATGCAGGAAATGTCGGACAGTCCGGTCGAGCGGCTCATCGAGGAGTTCCTGACCGCCCGCGCCACCCGGAAACCCTCCCCGCACACCCTGGCGGCGTACCGGCGGGACCTGCGGAGCGTGGCCACGCTGGCCGGGGAGGCGAGCACCCCTCCCCTCCCCCTCGACCGGCTCATGATCGCCGACCTCTCCCCCCGGCTGCTGCGGGCGGCGTTCGCCCGGTTCGCCGCGCCCCGGGCGGCGGCGTCGGTGCACCGGGCCTGGTCGAGCTGGAACGCGTTCTTCACCTTCCTGGTGGCGGAGGCCGTGGTGGCCGGCAACCCGATGCCGGCGGTGGGCCGACCCCGCGCCCCGCTCCCCCAGCCCAAGCCGCTACGGGGCGACGACACCCCCGAGGAGTTGCTGGCGTCGGTGGCGCGGGAGGACGGCCGGCAGCGCGATCCCTGGCCGGAGCGGGACGTGGCGGTGCTGGCGTTGGCGCTCTGCGCGGGGCTGCGGCTGTCGGAGCTGCTGGCGTTGCGGGTGTCGTCGGTGACCGGCCGGGCCGGTGAGCGCCGGGTGGAGGTGGCGGGCAAGGGTGGCCGGCCCCGGGTGGTGCCGGTGGAGCCGGAGCTGGACCGGGTGGTGGTGGCCTACCTGGACAGTCGTGCGCGGCGGTTCGGGTCGCGCAGTGTCCGGCCGGATGCGCCGTTGCTGGTGGACCGGCGGGGTGAGCCGTTGCGGCGGGGTGGTCTGCAGTACCTGGTGGACTCCTGTTTCCGGCGGGCGGGTATCGGGGACCGGGTGCCGAGTGGCGCGCGGTTGCACGCGTTGCGGCACACGTTCGCGACGCGGTTGGCCGAGGACGGTGCGAGCGCGGCGGAGATCATGCGGTTGCTGGGGCACGCGTCGTTGGCGTCGTCGCAGACGTACATCGAGGTGACGGCGGGTCAGCAGCGGGCGGCGGTGCGGTCGAACCGGACGCACCGGGTGTTGTCGGGGTTGGTGGGGGCGCCGCCGGCCGGGTAGCCGCCGGGGATGCGCGCGGCCGGAAGGCCGGCCTTCGACCTCGCCCGGGTCCGGTGGCGTACCCCGGGGTTGGGTGCGGGTGGGTCATCCGGTGGCGGCGAGGGCTGGTGTGGGTGTCAGCCGAGGTCGACGACGAGGGGGCGGTGGTCGGAGATGGTGGCGGCGGGGGTGGCGGTCGCGGTGACGGGTGGTAGGTGGTGCAGGCCGTCGGGGTCGGCGAGGACGTGGTCGAGTTGGACGCGGGGGTGGTGGGCGGGGTAGGTGGGGCGGCGGGCGAGGGGGTGCCAGCCGCTGACGAGGCGGGCGGGGCCGGCGGGGAGGTTCAGGTCGCCGAGGAGCAGGCGGGGTGCGGGGAGGGTGCGCAGGGCGCGGATGGTCCGGCGGAGTTGGTGGGCGTTCCAGCCGGGGACGAAGGACAGGTGGGTGGCGGCGACGGTGAGGGGGCCGTGGGGGGTGTCGAGGACGGCGGCGAGGACGACGCGGGGTTCGTCGCGCAGGAGGGTGAGTCCGCCGCCGGGGATGTGTATCGGGGCGCGGACGGGGGCGGGGCGGAGTCGGGTGACGTGCCAGGTGCGGACGGGGTGGCGGGTGACCAGGCCGATGCCGTAGCAGGGTTCGCCGTGTCCGTCGTCGTCGTGGCGCAGGGGGCGGGTGTGGGTGCCGGGGGTGCCGACGACGGCGGCGGCGAAGCGGTGGTGGGGGGCGTCGAGGGCGCGGGCGGCGATGGCGGTGAGGTCGTGTAGGCCGCTGCGGGTCTGGTCGCGGTCGACTTCCTGGAGGGCGAGGATGTCGGCGTCGAGGGCGGTGATGGTGGCCGCGAGGCGGTCGGGGTCGACGAGGCCGTCGGTGAGGGATCGGCCGTGGAGAAGGTTGAAGGTGGCCAGGCGCACCCTGTGGACCTTATGCGGTCGTGGGACAGTGGCCGGATGGCGCGGGTGTTGGTGTGTTCGGTGTTGGTGTTCGTGGCGGTGGCGGCGTGGGGGGTGTGGCTGCGGGGGCGTCGGGGGCGGTGAGGCTGCCCACAGGGGTGCCCGGGTGGGGTGTGGTGGTGGGCAGAATGGCGGCCCGTGGAACTCGATGCGGTGTCGTTGACCTCGTTGTTGCTGGCTGCTGCCCTGGCGGGGTGGGTGGATGCGGTGGTCGGTGGGGGCGGGTTGGTGCTGTTGCCGGCGTTGATGGTGGCGGCGCCGGGTTTGCCGGTGGCGACGGCGTTGGGGACGAACAAGCTGGCGGCGATCGCGGGGACGTCGACGGCGGCGGTGACGTACGCGCGGCGGACGAAGTTGGACTGGGCGGTGGCGGGTCCGGCGGCGGGGTTGGCGGTGCTGTGCGCGGGGTTGGGTGCGGCGTTGGCGGGTGCGGTGCCGGGGTCGGCGTACCGGCCGGTGGTGTTGGTGGTGTTGGTGGTGGTGGCGGTGTTGGTGGTGGCGCGGCCCCGGTTGGGGGTGGTGGCGTTGCCGCAGCGGCGGACGCGGTGGCGGATGGCGGCGGCGGTGGGGGTCGCCGGGGTGGGTGTGGCGCTGTACGACGGGTTGGTGGGTCCGGGTACGGGGACGTTTCTGGTGTTGGCGTTCGCGGCGTTGGTGGGTGCGGATTTTCTGCACGCGTCGGCGATGGCGAAGGTGGTGAACGCGGGGACGAATCTGGGGGCGTTGGTGGTGTTCGGGGTGACCGGGCACGTGTGGTGGTTGGTGGGTGCGGGGATGGCGGTGTGCAACATCGTGGGGGCGGTGGTGGGGGCGCGGATGGCGGTGCGTCGGGGTGCCGGGTTCGTGCGGGTGGTGTTGTTGGTCGTGGTGGTGGCGTTGGTGGCGCGGTTGGGGTGGGACCAGTGGCGCGCCGGGTGAGGTGAGGTGGGGTCGGGTGGGGGCCGACTGGTGGGGCGGGGCGGCCGGGTGGGCCGGGCCCGCCCCGTTGTGGTTTGCGGGGTGGGGGTCAGGCGTGGCGGATGGTGTCGGTGTGGTCGAGGCGGGGCAGTCGGGGGAAGTGGGCGTCGGGGCCGGGGTGGCCGATGTTGACCACGAGCAGGGAGGTCCAGCCGGTGTCGGTGAAGAAGTCGCGGTCGACGCCGGCGGGGTCGAAGCCGCCCATGGGGCCGACGGCGAGGCCGGCGGCGCGGACGCCGAGGAGGTAGTAGCCGATCTGGATGGTGGCGTTGAAGCGGGCGGTGTGTTCGCGGGCGGTGTCGTCGGTGGCGAAGTGGTCGCGCAGGCCGGGGCGGATGGGGAAGGTGGTGGGCAGGTGGTCGTGGAAGGTGGTGTCGGCGGCGAGGACGGCGACGACGGGGGCGGTGGCGGTCTTGGCGCGGTTGCCGTCGGCGAGGTGGGTGAGGAGGCGGTCGCGGGCGGGGCCGGGGCGGGTGTAGAGGACGCGCAGGGGTTGGGTGTTCATCGCGGTGGGTGGGTACTTGACGAGGTCGTGGATGGCGTGGAGTTGCTCGTCGGTGACGGGTTGGTCGGTGAAGGTGTTGGCGGTGTGGGCGGCGGTGAAGAGTTGGGCCTGGGCGTCGGGGTGCAGGGTGATGAGGTGTTGGGGCAGGACGTCGGTCATGGTGGTTCCTTCGGGGGTTCGGGGCGTGGTGGGGTGCGCCGGTCGGCGCTCGGGCAAAGGTAGCAGCTAGTTTTTTAGTAGTCTCTTGTGTGTTGTGGGGAACACGTATCCTGGGTGTCATGACCGCGCCTGAGACCACCGGGCACACGCCCCGGGCCTGCGCCGGCGGTCTCGCCCGTGCCTTCGCCTTCCTCGGCAAGCGGTGGAACGGCGTGATCCTCGGCACCCTGGCGCACGGGCCGGCCGGCTTCGCCGAGCTGGCCAGGGCGCTGCCGGGGATCAGCGAGTCGATGTTGTCCGACCGGCTCGGCGAGCTGTCCCGGGTGGGGCTGGTCAGCCGTACCGTCCGCGAGGGCCCTCCGGTGGGGGTCAGCTACCAGCTCACCGAGCGGGGCTGTGCGCTGCTGCCCGCCCTGGACGCGCTGGCCACCTGGGCGGACGAGAACCTGCCCGGCTGAGGTCGGCGGCCGGCGTCGGGCGTGTGATCATGGGCGCCGTGCGGGTGGAACGTGACCGGGACGTGTTGGCGGGTCTGCTGCGCCGGGATCCGGTCCTGCACGCCTACGAGCTGGGTGACCTGGACGACTTCTTCTGGCCGCACACGTCGTGGTGGCGGCGCGGCGAGCAGGTGGTGCTGCTCTACACGGCGTCCCGCCCGGCGACGCTGCTGGCGTTCGCCGACGGGCGGGACGTCGCCGGGGCGGGGGCGCTGCTGGCCGAGCTGGCGCCGGTGCTGCCGGGGGCCGTCGTGGCGCACCTCTCCCCCGGCCTGGCCGGTGCTTTGACCGGGCGGTTCCGGGTGGTGACGGCCCACCCGCACGTGCGGATGGCGCTGACCGACCCGGGGCGGCTGGCGGCGGTACCGGTGGCCGGTGAGGTGTTGACCCCGGCCGACCTGCCGCAGCTACGGGCCCTGTACGCGGCGGCGTACCCCGGCAACTGGTTCGACCCGCGGATGCTGCACACGGGCCAGTACGTGGGTGTGCGGGAGGGTGGGCGGCTGGTCGCGGTGGCGGGGGTGCACGTGTGGTCCCCGGCGTACCGGGTGGCGGCGCTGGGCAACGTCACCACCCGGCCCGAGGCGCGGCGGCGGGGGTTGGCCGCCGCGGTGGTGGCGGCGGTGTGCCGGCGGCTGCGCGGCAGCGTGGACCACGTGGCGTTGAACGTGCGGGCGGACAACACGGCGGCGGTGCGGCTGTACGAGCGGGTGGGGTTCACCCGGGTCGCCGACTTCACCGAGTACGAGCTGACCGCCGGCCCGCCGGCGGGACGCTGATCAGCGCTGCCGGGGCCGGTCGAAGCGGCCGGCGCGGATCTCGCGCAGCGCGCGGCGGCGGACGTCGCCGGTGAGGGTGTCGACGTAGAGGCGGCCGGTGAGGTGGTCGGTCTCGTGTTGCAGGGCGCGGGCGAGGAAGCCGGTGCCGGTGACGGTGAGCGGCTCGCCGTGTTGGTCGACGCCGTGGACGGTGGCGTGCAGGGCCCGGCGGGTCGGGAAGTACAGGCCGGGGATGGACAGGCAGCCCTCGTCGTCGGTCTCGGTGCTCTCGGAGACCTCCAGGGTGGGGTTGACCACGTGGCCGCGGTGGCCGTCGGCGTCGTAGACGAAGACCTGGGCGCTGACGCCGATCTGGGGGGCGGCGACGCCGGCGCGGCCGGGTTCGCCGAGCAGGGTGTCCATCAGGTCGGTGACGAGGGCGCGCAGGTCGGCGTCGAAGGTGGTCACCGGGGGGCAGGGGGTGCGCAGGACGGGGTCGCCGAGGATCCGGATGGGCCGCATGGTCATGGCTGGCAGGGTAGTCGCCGCGGGTGTCCGGGGACGGGTCGCGTCCGGTGGGTCAGCCGGTGGTCAGCAGGGCGCGCAGCGGGGCGGCCTTGGCGGCGGCTTCGGCGACCTCGGCGTCGGGGTCGCTGTCCCAGGTGATGCCGCCGCCGGCCCACAGGTGCAGCCGGTCGGGCTCGGCGGCGACGGTGCGGATGGTGAGGCCGAGGTCGAGGTGGCCGGGGGCGACCCAGCCGAGCGCGCCCATGCTGGCGCCCCGGCCGGCGGGCTCCAGGGCGGCGATGTGGTGCAGGGCGGCGAGTTTCGGGGCGCCGGTGACGGAACCGCCGGGGCAGACGGCGCGCAGCAGGTCGGCCAGGCCGAGGCCGTCGGCGAGGGTGGCGGAGACGGTCGACTCGGCCTGCCACAGGTCGCACCAGCGGCGGACGGCGTACAGCTCGTCGACGGTGACGGTGCCGGTGCGGGCGAGGTGGGCCAGGTCGTGGCGTTCCAGGTCGACGATCATGATGTGTTCGGCGCGTTCCTTGGCGGAGGCGAGCAGGTCGCGGCGGCCGGCGGCGGTGGCGGGGCGGGTGCCTTTGATGGGGCGGGTGAGCACCCGGCCGGCGGTGACCTCGACGAGGGTTTCCGGGGAGGCGCAGCCGATGGCCCAGCCGTCGCCGGTGAGGGTGCCGCCGTAGCGGGCGCCGGGCAGGGCGGCGAGTCGGCTCAGGGCGGGCAGCGGGTCGCCGGTGTAGCGGGCGGCGGCGTGGCCGACGAGGTTGACCTGGTAGACGTCGCCGCGGCCGATGGCGGCGTGGACGGCCCGGACGGCGGCGGCGTGGGCGTGGGGGGTCCAGCTCGGTTGCCAGGGGCCGACCCACCAGGGGGTGGGGTGGCGGCCGGTGGGGCCGGTGGGGGTGTCGGTGTGGTCGTAGACGACGGCGACGAGGTCGGGCAGGGCGGGGGCGGGGCTGGGCGGGCCGGTGGGGGCGCCGGCGAGGTGGGCGCCGGCGGCGGCGGAGACGTACAGGGCGGCGCCGCAGGTCCGGTCGTCGGGGTGGTGGCCGGTGGTGGGGTCGGCGAGGTCGGTCACGGGGAGTCCGTGGGCGGTGAGGAACGCCTGGACGGTGGCGGCGGGGTCGCCGCCGTCGCTGGTGCGCCAGTGCAGGCGGGCGCGTTCGGTGAGTCGGTGCCGGCACCCGGGTGGGGCGGCGGGGACGTCAATCACTCGGTGTGGGAGCGTTTCCACGCCACTCGGCCCTATCTTCCTCGTCCGTTCAGTGGATTTCCTCCGCGCCACGGTGAAAGCCGCTCGATGCAACGCGCCTCGACTTGGTACTGTGCGTCACTGGTCATGTGAACCATGACACAGTGCCCCCACAGTCCGGAGAACCCGATGTGCCAGCACCAGCCCACCTGCCCCTCTGCTGACGCGACGGACCGGGAAGCCGCCCGGGCCATCGCCTGCTTCCCCGAGCAGGGCTGGAGCCTGCTCTGCAACGGGGTCATCTTTTTCGAGGACACCGGCGAGCTGCTTCCCGACGGCAGCAGCATCGCCCCGCACCGGGGACCCGCCCGGCACGCCCTCGTCGCCTGACCGATCACCCACGGTAACCGGTCTTGACCTCGGCGCGGTCCGGCCGGTATCCACCCGGGACGCCCCGGTCGAGGCGTCCCGGCGCAGCGTACGTCAGTCCTCGAACGCCTCCGGCGAGGGGCAGGAACAGACGAGGTTGCGGTCACCGAACGCGCCGTCGATGCGCCGCACCGGCGGCCAGTACTTCCCCACCCGCGCCACCGTGCCCGGGTACGCGCCCACCGACCGGGGGTACGGGTGCGGCCACTCGTCGGCGGCGACCATCGCCGCGGTGTGCGGGGCGTTGCCCAGCGGGTTGTCCCCCGCCGGCCACCGGCCCGCCGCGACGGCGTCGATCTCCGCCCGGATCGCGACCAGCGCGTCACAGAACCGGTCCAGCTCGGCCAGGTCCTCACTCTCGGTGGGCTCCACCATCAACGTCCCCGCCACCGGGAACGACATCGTCGGCGCGTGGAAGCCGTAGTCCATCAGCCGCTTCGCCACGTCGTCCACGCTGACCCCGGTCGCCTTCGTCAGCGGACGCAGGTCCAGGATGCACTCGTGCGCGACCAGGCCCTTGTTGCCGGCGTACAGCACCGGGTAGTGGGCCCGCAGCCGGGCCGCCACGTAGTTCGCCGCCAGCACCGCCACCCCGGTCGCCCGGGTCAGCCCCGCCGCGCCCATCATCCGCAGGTACGCCCACGGGATCGGCAGGATCCCCGCCGACCCGTACCGGGCCGCCGAGATCGCCGGCCGGCCCGCCCCGTACGCCCCGGCCGGGTCGCCGGGCAGGAACGGCGCCAGGTGGGCGCGCACCGCCACCGGCCCCACCCCCGGCCCGCCGCCGCCGTGCGGGATGCAGAACGTCTTGTGCAGGTTCAGGTGCGACACGTCCGCCCCGAACCGGCCCGGCCGGGCGTACCCGACCAGGGCGTTGAGGTTCGCCCCGTCGACGTACACCTGCCCGCCGGCGTCGTGGACCTTCGCGCACAACTGGGCGATGCCGGTCTCGTACACCCCGTGGGTCGACGGGTACGTCACCATGATCGCCGCCAGGGTGTCCCGGTGCGCGTCGATCTTCGCGTCCAGGTCGACCAGGTCGACGTCGCCGTCGGGGTCGCAGCCGACCACGACGACCCGCATCCCGGCCATCACCGCGCTGGCGGCGTTCGTGCCGTGCGCCGACGACGGGATCAGGCACACCGTGCGGTGCCCCTCGCCCCGCTCGGTGTGGTACGCCCGGATCGCCAGCAGCCCCGCCAGCTCCCCCTGCGACCCGGCGTTGGGCTGCACGCTGACCGCGTCGTACCCGGTGATCTCCGCCAGCCACCCCTCCAGTTGGCCGATCAGCTCCCGGTACCCGGCGGTCTGCCCGGCCGGGGCGAGGGGGTGCACGTCGGCGAACTCGGGCCAGGTGATCGCCTCCATCTCGGTGGTGGCGTTGAGTTTCATCGTGCACGAGCCCAGCGGGATCATGCCCCGGTCCAGGGCGAAGTCCAGGTCGGCGAGGCGGCGCAGGTACCGCAGCATCGCCGTCTCCGAGCGGTGGGCGCCGAACACCGGGTGGGTGAGGAACTCGGAGGTGCGGGCCAGCCCCGCCGGCCACGCCGGCCCGACCGGCTCCGCCGGCAACACCGAACCCGTCGGCTCGTCCGGCAGCAGCGGATGGGCCGGCTCCGCCGGGACCGCCGGCCCGGCCGGCACGCCCAGCGCGGCGGCGACCGCGTCGCGGACCGCCGTCAGGTGCGCGGTGGTGGTCGTCTCGTCGCAGGCCACCCCGACGTGGTCGTCGTCGACCAGCCGCAGGTTCACCCCCCGTGCGGCGGCCTCGGCGAGCACCGCCGCCGCCCGGCCCGGCACCGCCACCAGCAGCGTGTCGAAGAACGCCCCGTGCACCACCCGCGCCCCGGCCACGGCGTCCAACGCGCCGGCCAACCGCACCGCCGCGCCGTGGGCGTGCCGGGCGATCGCCCGCAACCCGTCCGGGCCGTGGTGGACGGCGTACATGCCGGCCATCACCGCCAGCAGCACCTGCGCGGTGCAGATGTTGCTGGTCGCCTTCTCCCGCCGGATGTGCTGCTCCCGGGTCTGCAACGCCAACCGGTACGCCCGGTCCCCGGCCGCGTCCCGGGACACCCCGACCAGCCGGCCGGGCAGCATCCGCTCCAGGCCGGAGCGCACCGCCAGGTACCCGGCGTGCGGCCCGCCGAAGCCCATCGGCACCCCGAACCGCTGGGTGGTGCCGGCGGCGATGTCCGCGCCGATCTCCCCCGGCGGGCGCAGCAGCGTCATGGCCAGCAGGTCCGCCGCCACACACACCAGCGCCCCCACCGCGTGCGCCGCCGCCACCAGCGGGGCGTGGTCGCGGACCGCCCCGGACGCCCCCGGGTACTGCAGGTGCAGGCCGAAGAACTCCGCCGGCAGGTCCCCGGCGGTCAGGTCCACCACCCGCACCTCGATGCCGAGCGGCTCCGCCCGGCCGGTGAGCACCGCCACGGTCTGCGGCAGGGTGTCCGCGTCGACCACGTACACCGGGCTGCGGGACCTCGACGCCCGGCGGGCCAGGGTCATGGCCTCCGCCGCCGCGGTGGCCTCGTCGAGCATCGACGCGTTGGCCGTCGTCAGGCCGGTCAGGTCGCACACCATCGTCTGGAAGTTCAGCAACGCCTCCAGCCGGCCCTGGCTGATCTCCGGCTGGTACGGGGTGTAGGCGGTGTACCAGGCCGGGTTCTCCAGGACGTTGCGGCGGATCACCGCCGGGGTGTGCGTGCCGTGGTAGCCCAGCCCGATCATGGACACGGCGACGGTGTTGCGGGCCGCCAGGGCGCGCAGCTCGGCGATGGTCTCGGCCTCGCTGGCCGGCGCCGGCAGGTCCAGGGTGCCGTGCCAGCGGATCACCTCGGGGATCGCCGCGTCCATCAGCTCGTCGACCGAGCCGTACCCGACGACCTCCAACATCCGGCGTTCGTCGTCGGCGTCCGGGCCGATGTGCCGGTCGGCGAACGGTGCGGTGGTCATGGGGGCGCTCCCGGGGGTGAGGTCGACAGGTCGGCCTCCCCCTGAGTCGCACCCACGGCGACGCGGGCGCTCCACAGTGCCTGCCCACGAGGTCCTTTTGCCTGAGAGGTTCCGGGGAGGATATGCCCCTTCGGCGCCGCCGGTGGGTCGGGCGGTCTCTCCCCCGTGGGTGGTACCGGCATGGTCAACGCTACCAGCGTCGGTGTTTCCGGGGCATGTCGTCCCCCGCCCCGGGGCCGGGGGTCACCCGGCGGCCGGCACCTCCACCGGGCGGGCGGCCGCCGCCGGCACGGCGGCGGTGACCCGGTCGGCCAGCGCCGGCAGCGCCACCCCCAACGGGGCGTCCAGGCGGGCGTGGGCGTACCCGTCGCCCCGGGTCGGCCCCTGGTTGACGATCCCCACCGGGATGCCCAGCTTCGCCGCCCGGATCACGAACCGCCGCCCCGACATCACGGTCAGCGACGACCCCAGCACCAGCACCGCGCGGGCCCGCCCCACCAGGTCGAAACACGACGCCACCCGCGGCGCCGGCACCGTCTCGCCGAAGAACACCACGTCCGGTTTCAGCATGCCCGTCCCGCACGCCCCGCAGTCCACCGTCCGGAACTCCGCCACCTGCGCGTCGCCCAACTCCACGTCCCCGTCGGGGTTGACCGCCCCGGCCCGCGCCACGAACCCCGGGTTGGCCGCGCGCAGCCGCCGGTCCAGGTCGTCGCGGCCGGTCCGGTCACCGCAGTCCAGGCAGACCACCCGGTCGAGGCGGCCGTGCAGCTCCACCACCCGGTCGCTGCCCGCCGCGCCGTGCAGACCGTCGACGTTCTGCGTGATGATCCCGGTGACCAGTCCGGCGCGCTGCAACCGGGCCACCGCCTGGTGCCCGGCGTTCGGCGCCGACCGGGCCACCAGCCGCCACCCCAGGTGGCTGCGCGCCCAGTACCGCCGCCGGGCCGCCGGGTCCCCGGTGAACGTCTGGTACGTCATCGGGGTGTGCCGGTGGGCCACCCCGGAGGGCCCCCGGTAGTCCGGGATACCCGACTCGGTGGACAGGCCCGCGCCGCTGAGCACCACCACCTGACCGGCGGCGACCAGCCCGGCCACCGCCTCGAACGTGTCCGTCACCCGTCCATGCTGCCTCAGCCGCCGCCGCGACCGCGAGCACCGCCGGGCGTCGGGCCGGTCGGCGGCTACGGTGACGGGTATGCGTGTCGTCATCGCCGGAGGCCACGGCAAGATCGCCCGACTGCTCGGACAGGACCTCGCCCGCCGGGGCGACACCCCCGTGGGCCTGATCCGCAACCCCGACCACGCGGCGGCGCTCACCGCCCTCGGCGCCCACCCGGTGCGGTGCGACCTGGAACACACCGACGTCGACACGGTCGCCGCGCACCTGGCCGGCGCCGACGCGGTGGTCTTCGCCGCCGGCGCGGGCCCCGGCAGCGGCGCCGCCCGCAAGGACACCGTCGACCGGGCCGCCGCCGGCCTGCTCGCCGACGCCGCCCAGACCGCCGGGGTGCGCCGCTACCTGCTGGTCTCCTCGATGGGCGTGGACCGCGACCCGCCCGCCGGCACCGACGACGTCTTCGTCGCCTACCTGCGGGCCAAGAAGGCCGCCGAGGACGACCTCACCGGCCGGGACCTCGACTGGACGGTGCTGCGGCCCGGCCGGCTCACCGACGACCCGCCCACCGGGCGGGTCGCCCTCGCCCCGCACGTCGGGTCCGGGGCGGTGCCCCGCGCCGACGTCGCGGCCGTGCTGCTCGCCCTGCTCGACGAGCCCCGCACCGCCGGGGTGCGCGCCGAACTCGTCGGCGGCGACACCGGCGTCGCCGAGGCGGTCACCGCCCTGACCCGCTGACCCCGGCGGCCACCCGGCCCGTGCCGCCGCACCGCACGCGGCGGCCGCTCAGAGCTCCACGACGGTGCTCCACGCCGCCCGCGGCGTGTACGGGCCGGCGGTCGCGGCCCGGGGTTTCGCCTGCGCCGACCTGCTGCGCTTGTCGGTGCTGTCCCAGGTCGCGCGCACGCCGTACCGGACCGGACCGCCGCTGCGGGTCAGCCCGAGCGAGGACACCTGCGGGGCGGTGGTGGAGCTGAACAGGCCACCGGCGGTGGTCACCGCGTTGCGTTGGAAACCCAGCGCCGCCGGGTCCTGCCCGGTGGGGTAGAAGGCCGCCTCACCACGGATGGTGTACGACCCCCGGGTGGTGTCGTGGTACTGCCCGGTGTCGCCGATCAGGGCGGTCAGCCCGAAGGTGTCGTCACCGCCGTCGCTGACGGTGCCGTCCTCGTCGACCAGCCACAACTCCCAGTACTCCAGCACCGTCGCGTCGGCGCTGCCGCCGCTGGGCGCCACGTACGCGTCCAGTGCCGCACCGCTGATCGACGTCCACCCCTGCGGGGTGTGCCGCTCCACGTCGAACTCCCGGGTCACCCGCTGGATGATCACGCCCCGCTGCGGGTTGCTGACCGCCCATTCCCGGCGACGGGAGAAGTTCCCGCAGACCCCCTCCTCGTTCAACCCGGTCAGGAGCACGGCGTCCAGGGCCGGCGCGGGCGTGGTGGTGGTCGCCGGCGCCCGCTGCACGGCGCCGGCACCGGGCCGCCGGCCGGCCAGCAGCCGGCCCACGGCGGCGTTGCCGGTGCTGCGTTGCAGCGCCAGCAGCGCCCGCGGCGACAGGTCCCCCGGGGTCGCGGTGGCTTCGGGGGCGTGGCCGGCCGACCCGACGGCCCGCCGTGGTCGCGGCGGGCCGAGGGTGTTCCGCTCTGGTTCGTCCCGGGCGTGCATGGTCGGCTCCGATCCGCGAAGGGTGACAGGGGTACCTGCCTAACCCACGTCGCGTACCGCCGGACAGGCCCCCACGGGCAGTCCTGCGGCCCCCGTCCGTGTTCCCGGCGGGCGTGGCGTGCCGCGCCCCGCCGGGGGACGCGGCTATCCCCGCGGCGGCTGTTGTCGGGGCGACGCCACCCGGGGTTGCCCGGCCGGCGCCGGCGTTACGGCGCCGGCCTCCCGGGTCAACCGGTCCATCGTGCGCGCCAACTGCTGACTGCCGTCGTCGAGGTGCCGCGACGCCGCCTGCATGTGCGAGATCATCATCTCGCCGAAGATGCGCAGCGCCTCCCGGGTGGCCACCGCGTCGTCGACACCCGCCCCGGCCGACGACCGGTACTCCTGCACCGCCCGTTCCGCCTCGGCCCGCGCCTCCTCCGCCGCCGCCCGCAGGTAGCTGTCGTACTGCGTGCGCGCGTACTCGGCGACCCGCCGGGCGTGGTCGTGGGCCTGCGCGATGATCTGCTCGGCCTCCCGCTGCGCCGCCGACAGCAGGTTCACCTCCGTCGCCGCCGGCGCGGGTGGGCCCGACGACGTCGCCGGGGTCGCGCCCGCGCTCGGGATCACCCCGTGCCGGTGCAGCTCCACGTGGTCGTTGAGCCGTTCGTTCTCCGCCCGCACCGTCGCGAGCTGCGTGGCCAGCAGGTCCAACTCGTCGGCCACCTGCACCCGGAACCGGTCCACGTCCGCGTGGTCGTAGCCGCGCCGGGTGAACGACGCCGACCCGAACTCCCAGCGGCGGACCCGGTCCGCCGTCATCCGCACCTGCCCACCCCCGGACACCTGACCACCGTCGTACCTGTCGATCGAGGTCGCACTCACCGGACACCTCCGGAACCGTCAGGGGCCGTGCCCGCCCGCACCGCCGTCCGCCACGCCGACCCGTACCACTGCGCGCCGGACCCCTCGTGGTGGACCTGCCCGGCGTGGTAGCCGGCCCGGGTCAACGCCGCCACCGCGTGCGACACCGCCGCGTCCGACCCGCACACGTACACCTGCCGGGACCGCCAGTCACCGTCGGCCAGCGCCCGGTCCACCGGGTGCACGAACTCCCCCGGCCGGGCCAGGTCCACCCCCACCACGTAGCTGACCGTCAGCCACGGACACGCCGACGCCAGCTTGTCGATCGCGTCGACGTCGTAGAACTCGCTGCGCGAGCGGGCGCCCACGTACAACGCGACCCGCCGGCCGGAGCCTTCCCCGGCGACCTGCTCCACCAGCGCCTTCACCGGCGCCCACCCGGTGCCGGCGGCCAGCAGCAGCAGGTCCGCCGACCCGGCCGGCCGCAACGTCAACCGGTCCCCCACCGGGGCCGCCAGGTGCACCTGGTCGCCGGCCGCGCACCCGTACACCAGCCGCGACGACACCGCCCCGCCCGGCGCGGCCCGCACGTGCACCTCGATGGTGCCGTCGGCGCGGGGCGCGTTCGCCGGCGAGTAGTACCGCCAGGAGCGCACCGCCGGATGGGACACCCCGATCGACTGGCCGGCGGTGAACGGCAGCAGGTACTGCGGGCGCAGCGTCAGCACCGCCACGTCGAAGCCCCGCCGGTCGTGCGCGACGATCTCCGCCACCCACCACGGCGGGGACACCTCCCCGGCCGCCTGCGCCGCCTCGGTCATCACCCGGGCGACCAGCCCGTACGCCGTGGCCCAGTCCCGGGCCAGGTCGTCGGTCCACTGGTCGGCCAGGAAGTGCCGTACCGTCGCCAGCAGCGCCTCGCCCACCGCCGGGTAGTGCTCCGCGCGTACCGCGAACTTGCGGTGGTCGGCCCCCAGGTCCCGGAGGAACCCCGCCAACCGGTCCGTCTGGTCCACCTGGGACACGATGTGCCCCAGCGCGGTCACCAGCCGGTCCCGCTGCCCGGCCATGTTCGTGGGGAACATCTGCCGGATCTCCGGGTGGGACAGGAACAACGTCGAGTAGAAGTACAGCGGAACCTGGTCGCCGTGCGCGGCGACCAGGTTCCAGCTCCGCGTGAGCCGGGCCGCGTCCACGGCTCAGGCGTCCGGACCGGTCCCGGGGGCCACCACCTGGTCGCGCACCTGGGCCAGCACGGCGTCGACGTGCGCCAGCACGTCGGCCGGCACGCCCAACCCGGTCAGCGTCGCGGTCAGGTGCGCGCCCACCAGCGCGTAGTGGTCGCCGGGGATGCCCAGCGGGTGGTGCGCCTCGGCCAGGCCCCGGCCGGCGTAGGTGTCCGGGCCGCCGAGCACCACGGTCAGCATCGCCGCCAGGTGCCGGCGCTGACCTGACATGTCGATGCCGGTGAAGTACCCGGCGAGCGCGGGGTCGGCCAGGACCCGGTCGTAGAACGCCTCGACGGCGGCGGTGACCGCGCCGGCGCCGCCGATCCGCTCGAAGGGGGTGCGGGGGGTGGACTCTTCGGACACGGTAGCCGTCACGGCCGATCCTTCCGCCGGTGGAGGGGACGAGGGGCAGCGGACCGCGTACGCGCCTCGCCGCCGTGCCCGACGGACTTCGTGCGGAAGCGGACCGATGACGGACGATAGCGTGCCGGCCTCGCCGCGTCACCGCCGCCCTATCGGAATCCCGACACCCCGGTCACTCACCGTGACAGGGGAGGCGGGGCGACGGGTCGGGCCGCCGTCCACCGTGGAACCGGGGACGCCGTGCCCACCACCACCGCGACGGGAACCTGCGGTCCATTCGGGACGCCGGGCGTCGGGGCGGCGGGCCGCGACCGACGGTCACCCGGGCCCGCTGTCAACCCCGTGAGGGTGCGGGAATCAGCCCGCCCGCCGGCGGGCCCGCCGGGCCGCCAACTCGTCACCGGCCGTCGGCTGCGGCGAGGGCGACGTCTCCGGCGCCGCCACCGGCTCCGCCGGCAGGTGCGACAGCGACCCCTGGATCTCCTTGAACGCCCCACCGATCGCGATGCCGAACACCCCCTGGCCGCCCTGCAACAGGTCGACGACCTCCTCGGGGGACCGGCACTCGTACACCGTGGTGCCGTCCGAGATCAACGTGATGCCGGCCAGGTCGGCGACTCCCCGCGACCGCAGCGCCTCGATCGCCCGGCGGATGTTCTGCAGGGACACCCCGGCGTCCAGCAGCCGCTTCACGACCTTGAGCACCACCAGGTCGCGGAACGAGTACAGCCGTTGGGTGCCCGACCCCGACGCGTCCCGGACGCTCGGCACCACCAACGCCGTCCGGGCCCAGTAGTCCAGCTGCCGGTAGCTGATACCCACCGCGTGACACGCCGTCACACCCCGGTACCCCACCGAATCGTCACCGTCAGTCATCACGCCCGGCGGGGTCGTCCCCGGCTGGCGTTGCTGAACACCCGGATCGGAATCTCGCGGCTCCTGCATCCCGACACCCTCCCCGCCCGTGCGGTGACACGTCGCCTGCGGGACGTGCACCCCTCGACACGGCAACCCTATAGCGACCTTCAAGAGTTACCGTGGAGAAACCACCGCGACACGCCGCGCAGCCACAATCCCCGCCCCCGGCGAGCCGTCACCGCCCGTAACCGTCAGCGGACCATCGGGCCCCCGGGACACCCACGCCGGGCGCCTCAGCCCGCGAAATCCTCCGGGCTCACCTGCTCCAGGAACTCGCGGAACTTCTCCACCTCGTCCTCCTGCTCGTCGGGAATCACGATCCCCGCCTCGCTGAGAACCTGCTCCGCGCACCGGATCGGGGCGCCCACCCGCAACGCCAGGGCGATCGAGTCACTCGGCCGCGCCGACACCCGCACCCCGTCACCGATCAGCAGATCGGCGTAGAAGACGCTCTCCTTCAGCTCGGTGATCTCCACCGCCCGCAACGGCGCCTGCAACGCCGCCAGCACGTCCCGCAACAGGTCGTGCGTCAACGGCCGGGCCGGCTTGACCCCCTGCTGCTCGTAGGCGATCGCCGTCGCCTCGACCGCACCGATCCAGATCGGCAGATAGCGGTCCCCCTCGACCTCCCTGAGCAGGACGATCGGCTGGTTGCTGGGCAGCTCCACCCGAACTCCGACCACGCTCAGCTCGCGCACCGCCGCCTCCGTGTCGTTGTCACCCTACGCCCGCACCGTGCCTTCCGTGAACGGTACACGGACCGCGACCCGGCGGTGGAACGCGCTACCAGCCCACACGCCGCGCCCCGGAAAAGGCGGTTACCCCGGCAAGCCTACGACACGCCCACCGGAAGCAGATCATCACGCTCCGCACCACCGGCACGCAGACCCCGCCGGGCGCGCGGGCGGGCCACCGCCGACAGCGGCCGTCACCGGCCCACCGTCGACCGCAACCCCACCCGCACCAACGCCGCGTGCAACTGCTGCGACAACGCCACCAGCTCCCGCGCCGTCTCCGCCGCCCGCGCCCGCGCCGCCGGATCACTCTGCCGCGCCAACGGCGCCACGAGCTGCGCGAACAGACCCACCTCACGATCCGCCGCCGTCCGGTACCCCCGCAGGTGCCGCGGCTGGATCCCGTACGCCGCCAGACCCGCCACCGCCCGCGCGATGATCAACGCATCGCCGTCGTACCAGCCCGGCGGGTCGGAGACCACGATCCCGAGCCGCTCCAACTCGCCCAACGTCGACTCGTCGATCCCGCTGCGCGTGACCAGGTCCACCCGGCCCATGCGCACCTGCGCCGACTCCGCCGGCGGGTCCGCCTCCGGCCGGCCCGGAACCTCACCACCCGGACCCACCGCCACCAACGTCGGCCGCGGCGGGTCCGGCCCCTCACCCGACGCGTCCCACCCGGCCAACTGCTCCCGGATCACCCGCAACGGCAGGTACTGGTCCCGCTGCGCGGTCAGCACGAACCGCAACCGCGCCACGTCGTCCCAGCTGTACTTCCGGTAACCGGCAGCCGTACGCTGCGGCTCCACCAGGCCCTCGGCCTCCAGGAACCGCAACTTGGAAATGGTGACGTCCGGGAACTCGACCCGCAGCTGGGCCAGCACCTCGCCGATACTCATCAGCGGGTGCGCGCGGGCCGCCCCCGGCGGCGTCGACGCCGCAGGCTCGTTCACCCCCGGCCGGCCTCCTCCTCCGGACGCGGACCCGCGATGAAGACCACCCGGAACTTCCCGATCTGCACCTCGTCACCGTTGCTCAACGTGGCCGCCTCCACCCGCTCGCGATTCACGTACGTGCCGTTGAGGCTGCCCACGTCCCGCACCGTGAACGTCCCGCCGTCACGGTGGAACTCCGCGTGCCGCCGCGACACCGTCACATCATCCAGGAAGATGTCACTGTCCGGGTGCCGGCCACTGGTCGTCACGTCGTGGTCCAGCAGGAACCGGGCACCGGCGTTCGGACCGCGACGGACCACCAGCAGCGCCATCCCCGGCGGCAACGAACCGGACATCCGGCTCGGCACCACGTCGGTGTCCGGCCCCTCCAGCACTTCGTCGAGCGAACCGAGATTGAGCGTCGAAGTGACGTCGAGTGGGGGGAACTCGTCGTCTGGGCGCGTCATGGGACCACCTCACGGATCTGATCGGTCGCGTCGGGATCCGGGTCTGGCCGCCGGGCAGTCGCACACCCGGCGGCTGGCTCCCCGTGCCAGGGAAGGCAATTCCGCAACGCTCAACTATTGGGTTCTCGGTCGACTGGGCGAGCCTAGCCAGCGCCGAAATGCAGGGCAACCGGACGCGCGGAGAAGCCCTCCACGACAGACCCGGCACACGACTCAACTCTCGGTGAGCTCGCGGTAGGCGTCGGCGGTCAACAACCCGTCCACCGCCGCCGGATCGTCCGGCGTGATCTCCACCAACCACCCGTCACCGTACGGATCAGTGTTGATCACCTCAGGGGTGTCGGCCAACGCCTCGTTGCGCGCCGCCACCGTCCCACCCACCGGGGCGTAGATCTCCGACACACTCTTGGTCGACTCGATCTCACCCAGCGACTCCCCGGCGGCCACCACGGCCCCCACCTCGGGCAACTGGACGAACACGATGTCACCCAGCGCGTCCTGCGCGAACTGGGTGACACCCACCCGCACGGTCCCACCGCCGTCGCCCACCACCCACTCGTGCTCGGCGGTGTACCGCAGATCCTCAGGAATCACCAGACGCGTCCTTCATCCATCGGTGCACCGGAAACCCGGTGCCGGCCGCGCCGGTCACTCGACCGGACGGGCGTGTTCCAGCGTGGTCGGCTCGTGCAGCGCCGAAACCTCGACGACCCCACGCTCCTCGACGATCACGTTACCGCCGGCGCGCGCCACCGCGGCGACCACCCCGCCGGGAATCCGCAACGCCGTCCGCATGGTGTCCGGATCACCGATCACCATGATCGTGTACGGCCCCGACAACCGGCGACCGTCCACCAGCAACCCGCCGTTCTCCGCGTCCAGGAAGTACGTCGACGCCACGATCCGCACCGCGTCCCCACCCGCGCCCGCGATCTGCATCGCCTCCGCCCCGGCGCCCCGCAACTCCTGCACCGCGTCCAGGACCCGGAACGCCTCCAACGGCTTCGACACCGACTCGAACCGCACCGACAACCCCGGCCCCGACGCCGGCAACGTCCCCGCCAGGATGCCCAACTCGTCGGCCCGCCGCGTCGCCTCCTCCAACGCCGCCTGCCGCCCCGCCACACCCGAGGTCAACTGCCGCTGGCTCTCCTCCAACGCCGCGATGTCCTGCCGCAGCCGGTTCTCCCGCTGGTCCAGATCCGACAGGATCCGCACCAGGTCCTCCTGCCGCGCCGCCGCCAACGACGGATCCGTCGACGTCGTCTTCAACTGCACCACCAGGGTGAACCCCAGCAGCGCCAACAACACCGCGATCACCACACCGGCCGACCCGAACCGTCGCACCGGCCGCGCCGCCGCGGCGGCACCCGGCACGTCCGGGGCGTCCGGGGTCCGCGACAGGTCCAGCGTCGTCCCGCCGTCGTCGTCCACCGACCGCCCGGCCGGCCCCACCTCCGTACCGGCGTCGGGGTCGGCCGGACCGGCGACCGGGCCCGGCACCGCCTCGGACCGTTCCGCCGGCCCCGCCGGCGCCAACCCGCTCACCTCGTCCGCCGCCGGCGCGTCCGGCCGCGGATCCGGCTCACCCACCGGCCCCGACGGCCGACCCGACGCCGGCCACCCCGTACCCGTCTCCGCGTGCTCCTCGCTCACGCCACCAACCTACGCCCGGAACAGGTGCCGGCGGATCGCCGCCACGTTCCCGAAGATCCGCACCCCCAGCACGACCACCACACCGGTGGACAACTGCCCACCCACCCCCAACTGGTCACCCAGGTACACGATCAGACCCGCCACCAGCACGTTCGAGATGAACGACACCACGAACTGCTTGTCGTCGAAGATCCGGTCCAACTTCGCCCGCACCCCACCGAACACCGCGTCCAACGCCGCCACCACCGCGATCGGCAGGTACGGCTGCAACGCCGCCGGAACGGTCGGGTCCAGGTACACCCCGAGCACCACACCCGCGAGCAACGCCAGCACCGCGATCACCGGCCACCTCCAGAAGGGCTGGGAGCCGCCCGCGACCCGGACGGCTCAGCGGAACGGTCCTGCGACACCGACGGACTCGGACTGACCGCCGGCCGCGCGTAGCGTAGCCGCGGCTCCGCCGCCGCCGGCAGGGTGAGGTCGTCGGCCCGCCGCACCCCGAACGAGATACCGGTCTTCGCGGCGACCTCCCGCATCAACGCCGCCGCGCCACTGCCGTCGAACCGGCCCCGCATCTCACCCGACCCGATCGCCGACACCTCGTACGGCCCCGTCACCGGCCGGAAGTCCACCAGGATCGCGTCCCCCGCCGACCGGATCGTCGACGTCGCCGTCAACCGCTGCCCGTTGATCGCCACCGCCTCGGCCCCCGCACCCCACAACGCGTTCGCCACCCGCTGCAGATCGCTGTAGATCACCCGCGACGGCCCACTGGAACCCGTCACCGCGTCCGGATTGTTCGGCGCGTCGGCCAACCGCACCACCACACCGTCACCCCGCACCCGACCGACCCCGGTGCCCGCCTCCAGATCCCGCAACCGCGCCGCCGCCGACCCCGTCAACGCCGACGCCCGCAACCGGCTCACCTCGGCCCGCAACTCGTCCGACCGCTCCGTCAACTGGTCCGACTGCTGCTCCCGCTCCCGGATCTGCGCCACCAACCCGGCCCGCGCCTGACTGCGCCCCGGCTCCTCCGCCACCGTCTGCCGGTACGCCACCGCGAACAGGAACCCCAGCACCACCAGCACCACCAGGCTCACCGACCGCGCCGGCCACCCCGGACCCGACGACCCACCGGCCGCCCGCCGCGCCGCCGCGTCCGTGTACCCCGGATCCAACGGGTTGCGGAACAACTCGGTCAGGAAGTCCGGCGCGTACACCCGGTCCGGGCCCCGCCGCTCACCGGAACCCCCGCTCACGACGACGCCCCCCGGCCCCGCACCAACCGACCCGCCTGCACCACGTACATCCCCCCGGCCACCCAGTAGAGCACCAGACCCCACCAGGCCAGCCCCCAGCCGACCGCCGCCGCGGCCGTCGCCGCCCCCGGCACCGCCGCCGCCACCAACAGGATCGGGAACGCCGCCAGCAACAGGAACGTCGCCGTCTTCCCCACGTAGTGCACCGCCGGCGGCCCGTACCCGTACCGACGCAACACCGCCAGCGAGCCGAGCAGCAACACCTCCCGCGCGAACAACGCCGCCGTGAACTGCCACGGCACCACCTCACGCACGGTGAACGCGATCAACGTGGCCAGGATGTACAACCGGTCGGCGAACGGATCCAGCAACTCACCCAGCCGGCTCACCTGACCCAACCGGCGGGCCACCCACCCGTCCACCCAGTCCGTGGTGCCACCGATGGCCAGCACCACCACCGCGGCGACATCCGCGCGCAGGGCCAGGAACAGGTACAGGAACAGGGGCACCCCGAGCAACCGGACGAAACTGATCAGATTCGGCAGCGTGAGAACCCGGTCCCGCGCACCCGCCCGCCCGTCACCCGAGGACGGCCGGGGCTCTGCCCCAGCGGGCCGACGCGACACCGTACCTCCCCCCGCGGGCGCGTCCCGACCCCCGAGCGTGACCGGACGGCACGAACGCACGAACGCGGTGCCACCGCCGAACCCCGTCGCCACCCCGGGCGGGACCGCCTGATACGGCCCACGATCGGCCGATCGCGGGCCGGTGACTTGCGCTGCCACTATAACGGGCCCTGTTCCACGGCTCCGTCGGAGACGATTTGCCCGATCCGATGTGACACGGCTCACCGCACCGCGCCGAGGAACCCGCCGACTCAGGCCGACCGGGCCGGCGCGTCCGCCGCCTCCGCCGCCTCCGCCACCGCCGCCTGACCGAACGCCACCAACGCCCCCAGCAACTCGTGCTGCACCCGACCCGGCATCCGGTCCAACACCACCTGCACCGCCCGGTACCGGCGCTCCTTGACCTCCCGCAGCAGATCCTCCGCCGCCGCCGTCAACACCAACCGGACCTCCCGCCGGTCCCGCGGATCGGCCACCCGCCGCAACAGCCCCGTCGCCTCCAACCGGTCACACAACCGGCTCGCCGACGACGGCACCACATCCAACAGCACCGCCAACCGGTTCACGTTCAACCCCGGCCGCCCCGCGACCAACGCCAGCACCCGCAACTGCGTCGGCGACACCGTCAGGTTCTGCCGGGACACCGCCGCATCGAGCACACCGACCAGCGCCTCGGCTGCCGCCTCCACCGCCGCGGCAAGGTTCGGAGCTCGCTCCACCCGCTGTCCCCTGCGATTGTCCCGCCCGTACTCGGCCGCCGCCCCCTCGGCTACTGCCCCCATCCGTCGCCCCGACCACGGGCACCGTGCCAGTCCAGACAGACGACCACGGCATCGTCGCGCAGATCGGAATCGGCGTGATAGGCGTGCAGCTCGCGCATCACCGTACCAACAGCCTCCGTCGCCGGCTGCAGCCGTGTGGACCGCATCGCCCGCGCCATCGCCCGCTCCCCGTACGCCTCCTGACCGGACGGATCCGCCGCGTACACCCCGTCGGAGACCACGAACAACCGGTCCCCCGGCAACAACTCGAACTCCTGCACGTCGTACCGCGTCTCGGCGAACATCCCCAACGGCAACTGCTGCTCCAACGCGATCGGCGTCACCACCCCACCCCGCACCCGCAGCACGTGCGGCGACCCCGCGTCCACCGCCCGCACCCGACCCGAGCGGGTGTCCACCTCCAACAGCAACGTCGCCACGTGCCGCGCCCCCCGATGCTGGTAGTAGAGCGTGTCCGAAGCCAACTCCGCCTGCTCCACCAACCCACCACCCGACCGGCGGGCGTTACGCATCGCGTTCACCGCCACCGCCGTCAACATCGCCGCCGGCAACCCACTGCCCGTCCCGTTGAGCACCGTCACCGTCAACCGGTCACCATCCACCGACCAGTCGAAGTGGTCACCACCCACCGTGTACGCCGGATCGAGCTGCCCGGCCAACAGGAAACTGCCCTGGTCCACACTGCGCCCCGGCAACAGGTCCCACTGCATCTCCGCCGCCATGCTGAGCCGCTCCCGGCGCCGCACCCGCTGGTACCGGTCCGTACCCCGGTCCGCCGCCCGCAACGCCACCGCCACCTCACCGGCCACGTCCCGCGCCACCGCCACGGCCCCCGCCACCGGCGCCGCCGGCAACTCCACCAGCAGCACCCCCACCCGCTCCCCCCACACCGTCAACGGCAGGTACACCCGGCACCGGCCGTCCTCACCGGTGTCCAACACCGGCTGCTGGCTGCTGAAACACCGCTGCGCCACACCCTGACAGGTGAGGAACCCGGCATCGGGCAACTGCGGATCCAACACCGGCCACAGCCCACTGATCCGGTAGTCGGCGATGAACACGTCGGTGCGCAGCGCCCCCAACGCCGACCGGATCGCCCGGTCGGCGGCCTCGGCCAGCCGGTCAGGCGGCACCTCACGCAACGCGCGTGACACCAGCGCGGGCGCATCCGGCATGCTCGTCCTCCGAAGATTCTTGCAGTAGGGCAAGCATCATACGAAGGAGACCCACCGGCCCCGCGCTCAGTCCGCCCGCACCGCCACCCCACCGTGGAACGCGTCCGGCACCGCCGCCGGCTCACCCTCCGGACGCCACCGCGCCACCGGAACGATCCCCTCCCCCGTCGGCACCCACCGCCCCAACAACGACCGCATCACCGCCGGCTCCCGCATCCGGTACGCCGGCCCCATCATCGCCAACGCCTGCGGATACGCCGCCAGATCCGTCCCGTCGAAGTCCACCGCCAACCGGCTGCCCGGCGCCGCCGCCGCATACACCTCGTCCAACGTCCGCACCACCGTCTCGTCGTCCAGGAACGCCGCCACCCCGAGGAACACCACCCCCACCGGCCGCCGCCCCCACCCCGGCACGAACCGGTGCAACTGCGCCGGATCCACCGTCCCGATGTCGGTCGCGTCCCCGAACCCGTACCCCGCCCGGTCACTGCCCGCCAGGATCCGCTGCCCCAACCGGATCGTCACCGGATCGACGTCCGTGTACAACACCGACGCCTCGGCCGCCACCTCGTGCACGTTCCCCCGCGTCGGCACCCCCGCACCGAACACCAGGAAACTGTCCATCCCGTCCGCGACCATCGACCGCACCGCCCGCCCCAGGAACGCCCGCAACTCCCGGAACACCGGCGCACACGGCCCGTACGCCCCCTCGAACGCGGTCGCCGCCGCGACGTCCACCGGCGCGTGATGCTCCCCACCCAACCAGTAATCGATCATCCGAGCCGTACTCGGCTGCTCCGCCTCGACCAGGTCAGCCCCAACCATCGACGACGCTCCCTCCCACATGGATCACGTCAGGGTACCCACCCCGCCGATACCCCGGTATCGCCCCGACGACAGCCCCCACCCGGCGATACTGGCCCCGTACCGACGAGCCAGGAGGCGCGGGGTGAACACGGCGGACGGCGCAGCGGTGGTGGTCGGCGTGGACGGCTCCCCCGAAGCGCTCGACGCCGTCCGCCTCGCCGCCCGACAGGCCCACCGCCACCACCGACCCCTGCGCGTCGTCCACGGCTTCATCTGGCCCAAGCTGCGCGTCGCCACCGGCCCACCCCCCGACGCCCCACCCGGCGGCGGCCTGCGCCCCGCCGCCGAACACCTCGTCGCCGAAGCCGTCGCCACCGCCGAGGCCACCGTCCCCGGCCTCCGCGTCACCGGCGAGATCATCGACGGGGAGGCCGCCGCCGTCCTGCTCGGCGAAGCCCCCGCCGCCACCATGATCGTCGTCGGCGACCGGGGCCTCGGCGGGTTCACCGCCCTGCTCGTCGGCTCCGTCGCCGTCCAGGTCGCCGCCCACGCCCCCTGCCCGGTCCTGGTCACCCGCGGCACCCCCCACCCGGACGGCCCGGTCGTCGTCGGCGTCGACGACTCCCCCCGCACCCGCGACGCCGTCGCGTTCGCCGCCCACGAAGCCACCACCCGCGACACCCACCTGGTCGCCCTGCACGCCTACCGGCACCCCGCCTCCACCGGCCCCGGCGACATGCAACCCCTCGTCCACGACGAAGCCGACCTGCGCACCGAGGAGGACCTGGTCGCCGCCGAAGCCCTCGCCGGCCTGGCCGACCACTGGCCCGACCTGACCGTCACCCGCCGCACCGTGCGCGGCCGGGCCCGCACCGCCCTCGTCGACGCCTCCCGCGAGGCGCAACTCGTCGTCGTCGGCGGACACCGCCGCAGCGTCCTCGGCGGGCTGCTGCTCGGCTCGGTCAGCCAGGCGCTCCTGCACCACAGCGCCTGCCCGGTCGCGGTGACCCACACCCCCGACTGACCCCGCCCGGCCGCCGGGCATGGCCCGGACCTGGCCGGGTAGACGCCCCCGGTAGCGCACAGCGACTCGCGGGGAGGCGACATGCCGGGACCACGACCGGGCAGCAACGCGTACGACAAGGAACGCGCGCGGCTGCGCGACCTGATCGAGAACTCCGGGCGGGCAGCGGACAGCGAGGCCAACGACGTCGCCAACCGGATCCTGCAGGACGACCGGGGCCAGCGCGGCGTGGTCCGGGGCGAGCGCACGTACGGGCCCAAGGGCGAACGCGAGCCGGGTGACCCGAAGTGAGCCCGGCGCCGGTCGTCGACGGGGCCATCGCCGGCGCGGTGGGCAGCGTCGCGCTCAACGTCGTCAGCTACCTCGACATGGTGGTCCGGGCCCGCCCGGAGAGCAGCACCCCGCAGGAGAGCGCCGGCCGCCTCGCCGACGTCACCGGGATGGACCTGGGCCCGCCGGAGCGGGCCGCGAACCGCCGCGCCGGGCTCGGCCCGGTCCTCGGGTACGGCCTGGGGATCACCGCCGGCGCGGTCTTCGCCCTGCTCGCCACCCGTCGCCGGACCCCGCTGCCGGTGGCCGTGGGGCTGCTCGGCGGCGGCGTCATGGCGCTCTCCGACGGGTCGATGACGGCGCTCGGGGTGACCGATCCGCGGACCTGGCGACGGACCGACTGGGTCGCCGACCTGGTGCCGCACCTGGCGTACGGCCTGGCCGCCGCCACCACCTGGCGGCGGTTGCGCGCGGGTGGCGCGGGCCGCCACCGGTAAGCCGTCCTAGGACACTGGTGTGCACGGGGTGCCGGCCCCGGGAACCACGGGTCCCCGGGGCCGGCTCGTGCTGTGTCAGCGGTCGTCGCTGTCGTCGTCGGCCACCGGCGCACCCGCCGGGCCGTACGGCGACACCTGCCCCTGCGGCACCGCACGCCCCTCGTCGCCCCGGGACCCGGCCCGGCCACGCGGACCGCTCGCCGGGGCGGGACCCTTCGCGTCCTGCACCGCCTGGTTGCGCGCGTTACGGCGCAACTCCGGCTGCTGCGGATTCGTCACGGTCGTCTCCCTCCTGCGCATCGATGACCACCCCGGCCGGCTTACCCGCCCCCGCTACGGACACACCCGGACGACTGACCCGCCGGCCCGGCGGGTACCCCCGGGCATGGCCGACGACCGCACCACGGTGCGGGCCCTGCTGCACCGGCAGGGCCGCACCTACGCCGACGAGGCGGGCATCCGGCTGGCCGACCGGCCGGGCCCGCTGTACCAGCTCCTCGTGCTCACCACGCTGCTGAGCACCCGGATCCGCGCCGGGGTGGCCCTCGCCGCCGCCCGGGAACTCTTCGCCGCCGGCTACCGCACCCCGGCCGCGATGGCCGCGGCGAGCTGGCAGGACCGGGTCGACGCGCTCGGCCGGGGCCACTACCGCCGCTACGACGAACGCACCGCCACCATGCTCGGCACCGGCGCCCAGCTCTGCCTCGACCGGTGGCGCGGCGACCTGCGGCGACTGCACCACGACGCCGACGGCGACCCGGGCACGCTGCGCCGGCTGCTCACCGCGTTCCCCGGCATCGGCCCCACCGGCGCCGACATCTTCCTCCGGGAGGCGCAGACGGTCTGGCCGGACGTGCGCCCCTACGCCGACCGGCGGGCGCTGGCCGGAGCGCGGCGCCTCGGCCTGCCCACCTCGACGGCACGCCTGGCCGACCTCGTCGGCGGGGCCGACTTCGGCCGGTTCGCCTCGGCGCTGGTGCGGGTGACCCTCGACGGCGACCGCGCCCGGGAGGTCGTCGCCACCGCCCGCTGACCGGCCGGGCTCACTTCGCCGCCGGCCGGGTCAGGTGCCACACCAGGGCGGCGGCGAGCAGGGCGAGCACGATCAGCCCCCCGGAGACCCCGCCGTCCTCCCCCGGCTCCCGCCCGGTGGTGCCGAAGTAGATCACCGCGACCCCGGCGAGCACCGCGAAGAAGGTCCGCCATCCTCGGTCGTTCACCAGCCGGACGGTACGCGGCGACCGTGACGCTCTGCCCCCTGTTGCCCGGACGGTCCCCCGTCCGGGTGCCGCCGATCAGTCGGTCTCCAGGTCGTCCAGGGAGATCGCGTGGCTCATCAGCCACCGGGCCAACGCCGGCATCCCGAACAGCCACAACGGCGCCGACTCGGTGGTGCCGTTCGTGGCGAAGACGGCGAACCGCAGGTCCGGCGCCCGGTACGCCTCGATGCGCCACCGGTGGTTGCGGTCCCGCCAGACCGCCGAAGGGTCCACGCCCCCACCCTAGGACAGCGGCCCGCCCCCGACCGGCGGTGCCGCCGAACACCCGCCGGCCGGCGCGGGGGCCGGTCAACCGACGGAACGGGTGTCGTCGGGGTGCCGGCGGGTCACCCCCCGCCCGTCCAACACCTCCAGCAGGGGCACCGCCACCCGGCGGGTGGTGTCCAGCGCCTGCCGGGCCGCGCTGAGCGTGAACGGCTGCGGCAGGGCGGCCAGCACCCGCGCCGCCTCGTCCACCGCCCCCGGCAGCAGCACCACCGACCCGGCCAGCCGCAGCAACGCCCCGGCCCGGACCGCCGCGGCGATCTCCCGGGGGCCGAGCCCCAACTCGGTCAGGCGCTCGGCCTCCGGCGCCCGGAACGGCCGGTCGACCAGGTCGGCCCGCAGCCGGGCCACCGCCCGCGCCACCGGCTCGGGCAACACGGCGGCACCGGCCACCCCGACCCGGCCGGCGGCCAGCCGCAACGGCGCCGCGACCAGCGCCTCCACCAACACCCGGTCGGGCAGGTCCAGGCGCTGCCGCAACACCTCCACCGGCGCCCCCGGCTCCAGCGGATGCTCCCGGACGTAACGGGTCACCTCGGCCGCCAGGGCGCTGCGCAGCCGCCGCCAGTGCCCCGGGTCGGCCAGCCAGTCGGCGGCCACCGGGCGGACGCCGGCCGGGTCCACCCCCATCCGGGTCAGCGCCGCGACCCGGACCAGGCCCCGGCGGCGCAGCTCACCGGCCAGGTCCGGCCGCCCGTCCAACCCGGTCAGGACCACCGTGCGGGCCGCCGCCGCACCCCGGCGGGCCAGCGGCGGCGGGTCCACGTCGAGCACCCGCACCCCGCCGGCCACGTGCCGGCGACCCGGGTCGCGTAGCACCGCCCGGTCCCCGACCAGCAGCGGCAGCGCACGGGCCAGCCGCAACCGGGCGGTGTCCACCCCCAACGGCCGGACCCGGGCGGGCACCGCCGCCGCGCCGACGTGCAGCATCACCGACGCCGGCAGGTCGGCCACCGGATCCCCGGCCACCCGCACGTCGACCAGGTCGGTGCGGTGGAACCGGCCGGGCGTCAGCAACGCGGCACCCCGGGCCAGCCGCTCCCGGGACACCCCGCGCAGGTTCACCGCCACCCGCGCCACCGCCGTCACCTCGTCCCGGGCCACCCCGAGCGCGTGCAACCCCCGCACCCGCACCGGCTCCCCGCCGTCGGCCAGCGCCAGGGTGTCCCCGACCCGCAGCCGACCCGCGCCCAGGGTGCCGGTGACCACCGTGCCGCTGCCCCGCACCGTGAACGACCGGTCCACCCACAGCCGCACCGGGGCGTCCACCACCGGCGGCGGCAGCCGGGCACCCAGCCGGTCCAGCGCCGCCCGCAGCTCGGGCAGCCCCGCCCCGGTCACCGCGCTGACCGCGACCGCCTCCACCGCGCCGAGACCGGTGGCGGCGAGTTCCGCGCGGGCCCGCCGCAGCGCCGGCCCCGGGTCGGCCAGGTCCGCGCGGGTCACCACCAGCAGCCCGTGCGACACGCCGAGGGCGTGCAGCGCGGCCAGGTGCTCCGCCGACTGCGGCATCCACCCCCCGTCCGCGGCGACCACCACCACCGCGGCCGGCACCGGACCGACCCCGGCGAGCATGTTCGGCACGAACCGCTCGTGCCCCGGGACGTCGACGAAGGCCACCGTGCCGCCGGAGGGCAACGTCGTCCAGGCGAACCCCAGGTCGATGGTCATGCCCCGGCGGCGTTCCTCGGCCCACCGGTCCGGTTCCATCCCGGTCACCGCCCGGACCAACGTGGACTTGCCGTGGTCCACGTGCCCGGCGGTCGCCACCACCCACATGTCAGTCGCCGGCCGGCACGGCCAGCACCGCGTCGCGCACCACCGGGTCGGCCTCGACCGGGACGCACCGCAGGTCCAGCAGGAGCCGGCCCCGCACCACCCGGCCCAACACCGGCGGCCGACCGGTCCGCAGCGGCCGGGCGTACCGCTGCGGCAGGCTCAACGCCCACGACGGCAGCTCCACCCCCGGGGCGCCGCCGCCACCGACCACGGCCACGCTGGACACCGTCTCGGCGTGGCAGCCGGCCACGTGCAGGGCGACCCGCAGCCCCTCCACCCGGTCCCGCAGCGCCGACGGGTCGGCGTGCAGGGCGGCGTGCACCGGGGTGACCGGAGCGCCGAGGGTCGCCGCGAGGGCCGCCAGGGTCAACTTGTCCACCCGCAGCGCCCGCGCGAGCGGATGCCGGCGCAGCCGCTCCACCAGGTCGACCCCGCCCAGCAGCAGCCCGGCCTGCGGGCCACCGAGGAGCTTGTCGCCGCTGGCGGTGACCAGGGCCGCCCCGGCACGCAGGGTGCTCGCCGCGTCCGGCTCGTCGGGCAGCAGCGGGTCGGCCGCCAACAACCCCGAACCGATGTCGGCGACCACCGGGACTCCGAGGGTGGCCAACTCCCGCACCGGCACCGCCCGGGTGAAGCCGGTCACCACGAAGTTCGACGGGTGGACCTTGAGCACGAAACCGGTGCGCGGCCCGATCGCCGCGGCGTAGTCGGCCAGGGTGCTGCGGTTGGTGGTGCCCACCTCGCGCAGCCGGGCCCCGGTGCTGGCCAACAGGTCCGGCAGCCGGAACCCGTCGCCGATCTCCACCAGCTCGCCCCGGCTGACCACGATCTCCCCACCGGCGGCCAGGGCGGTCGCGGCCAGCACCAACGCCGCCGCGCCGTTGTTGACCACGTGCACCGCACCGGCGTCGGGGACGGCGGCGGCGAGCGCGTCGAGGGCGTCACGGCCCCGACGGGCCCGCCGGCCGGTACCCAGATCCAGCTCGACGTCGGTGTGCCCGGCGGCGGCGACCACCGCCGCGACGGCCGGCGCGCCCAGCGGCGCCCGCCCCAGGTTCGTGTGCAGCACGACACCGGTGGCGTTGAGCACCGCGCGGGGAGCCGGGGACGGCAACGCGGCCACCGCCGCCTCGGCGACCCGCTCCGGAGGGATCTCACCCCGCCGGGCCCGGTCCTGCGCCCGGCCGATCGCGACCTTGACCCGGTCCCGGCCCACCGTCGCCACGGCGGCGGCCAGACGGGGCTCGGCCAGCAGCGTGTCGGTGCCCGGCACCCGCCGCCGCAGGTCGCCCATCCCGTTCCACTTTCGGTCGTCCGGTGCCGGCGAGCCGACGGCCCGTGGCGGAGACGGACGGGAATCGAACCCGCCTGGCCCGGATCCCGGACCACACCGGTGTTGAAGACCGGGAGGGGCACCAGCCGCCTGAACGCCTCCAGGCAGCAGTGAACCACAGCCCGGCCCCGCACGCGCGGCCAGGTGCGAAACCGGTCGACGCCGCTTCAGTCCGCCCCGGCCGCCCGACGGGCCAGCCGCTCCCGCTGCGGCAGCACCGTGTACTTCGGATCCCGGGCGGAGGCGACACCGCCGTGGAAGACCCCGAACCGGGTGGCCAGCGACGCCGCCAGCAACGCCGCACCGGAGAGCCCGGCGACCACCCGGTGCCGGCCACCCAGCACCACGCCGGCCACCCCGGCGACGGTCAATGCCCGCCCCACCCGCAGTAACCGCCCCGCCGTCCCGGTCCGGTAGGGCTCGCTGAGCAGACCGAGGCGGGTCTCCACCCGGTGCGCCCCGTACAGCTCCAGGGCCGCGCCGGCCACCGCCATCCGCCGCGCCGGCCCGCTCTGCGCCGGCGGCGCGGCCAGCAACCCCACCCCCGCGCCACTGGCCAGGGCGCTGCCCGCGAAGAGCACCGGCAGGTCCGGGTACGCCTCGTGCCACGCCGGCACCGCCGTGTCCGCCAGCAGCACCCCCGTGTACGTGGCCAGCGCCGGTGCGGTGGCCGCGGCGACCAACCCGGCCGCCGACCCGGCCGGGGCCAGCAGCCGGCGGCCCACCCCGAGCACGCCCCGCTCCGGCAGCCACGGCCCGGCCTCGGCGACGGCGGCGACCCCGGCCGCCGGCCCGAACACCGTGAGGATCCAGGTGCCCACCGACATCGGCGAGGTCAGCTTCGCCACCCGCAGCATGTGGTGGAACCGGGCCGGCCGACCCAGGTCGTGGACCAGGAAGAACGTGCTCGCGCCGACCGCCGCCAGGGCGGTGACCCGGCCGGCACGCCGCAGCACCGGCCGGCCGGTGAGCTGCCCGCCCGCGGCCAGCAACGACGACCCGGCGGCCAGCCCGCCGGTGAACAGGTACGCCGCGATGTCCCACCGCCACACCGGCGCCTTGAGGATCGGCCGGCCGTAGTAGGAGGTGAACTCGGCCGGCGGCACCGCCAGCCGCTCACCCCCACCGCGCCGACCACCCCGCCGGCCCCGCCCGCCGGCAGCGCGCGGATCGCGGCCCGGACCACCCACCGGCGCCGGCCCGCCCCGCCCGGCGGCGCCGGCATCCACCCCGCCCGCCACGGCAGCGCCGCCCCCGGTGCGGCGCAGCAGGAACCGCCGGAACCGCTCCCCCACCCGGACCGGCCGGCTCACGACGCACCCCCGACGAACGCGGCGACCGCCGCCGCCGCCATGGCCAGCGCCGCCAGCCCCGCCCGCCGCCACATCCGGGGCAGGTCCCGGGTGGTCACCACCGGATCCGGCGGCAACCCGTACACCTCCGGCTCGTCGAGCAGCAGGAAGAACGCGCCGTCGCCACCGACCCCGTCGGTCGGGTCGTGGCCGTACAGGCGGGCCTCCGGCACCCCCCGCTCGTGCAGCACCGCCACCCGCCGCGCCGCCCGCTCCCGCAACTCGTCGACCCGGCCGTACTGGATGGACTCCGTCGGACAGGCCTGCGCGCAGGCCGGGGTCAGACCCGCGCCGAGCCGGTCGTAGCAGAGCGTGCACTTCCACGCCCGGCCGTCCTCCCGACGCTGGTCGATCACCCCGTACGGGCAGGCGGAGATGCAGTACCCGCAGCCGTTGCAGATGTCCTCCTGCACCACCACCGTGCCGAACTCGGTACGGAACAACGACCCGGTGGGACAGACGTCCAGACACGCGGCGTGGGTGCAGTGCTTGCACACGTCCGACATCATCAGCCACCGGAACTCGGTGCGACCGGCCACGCCGGTGTCCCGCCCCGGCGGCTGCGCCCCCGGCATCCCCAGGAACTCCGGCCCGGCGGCCATCCGCGCGGCGGCCCCCGACGCGCCCGGCGGCAACCCCGGCGTCGTACCCGTGTCGGTCGTGGTGCCGGCGGCCACCGCCGCCGACCCGGCGCTCACCGGCCCACCGGTCGGCGCGGCCCCGAACGGGGCGGCCCGGTGCCCGGCCGGGCGGGACTGCTCCACGAAGGCCACGTGCCGCCACGAGTTCGCCGTCAACGCCCCCGTGTTGTCGTACGACATGCCGAGCAGGTCCCACCCGGAGGCGGGCACGTCGTTCCACTCCTTGCAGGCCACCTCGCACGCCTTGCAGCCGATGCAGACGCTGGTGTCGGTGAAGAACCCCATCCGGGGCGGCGCGTCGGTCCACCCGGCCTCCGGCGCCGGATCCAACGGCCCGAAGAGGCTGTTCGGGTCAGGTGTCAGCACGGTCCTCCCCCTCGGCGGGCACCACTGCGGTGGTCAACAGCGGCGGCGGGTGCGGCGGGTCGAGACCGGCCCGCCGCCGGTACCCGGCGACCAGGTCGAGCAGGGCCGGACCCCGGGGCCGGCGACCCGGCCGCACGTCACAGGTGCCCACCTTGCTCTCTTGGATCAACACGTTCGGATCCAGGGTGATGCCGAACAGGTCGTTCGCCGAGTCCCCGGTGACCAACCCGGCCGGGCCGAAGTGGTACGGCAGCCACACCTGGTGGATCACCCGCCCCTCGATCCGCAACGGCGCCATCCGGTCGGTCACCAGCACCCGCGCCTCGATCACCGAACGGGCGCTGACCAGGTGCGCCCACCCCAGATGCGCCACCCCCACCTCGGCGGCCAACTCCGGGGACACCTCCACGAACATCTCCGGCTGCAACTCCGCCAACGGCCGCACCGTCCGGCTCATCCCCCCGGCCGTGTGGTGCTCGGTGAGCCGACTGACCGTGAACACGTACGGGAACACCCCGCTGTGCGGCTGCGGCGGGCTCGGGTTGACCGAGTTCACCGGATGGTCGTACACCTTCCGGGTCGGGTTGGCCTGCTGACCGTACAACGGGTTGCGCAACGGCGACTCGGCCGGCTCGTAGTGTGTCGGCAACGGCCCGTCGAGCACCCCCCTGGGCGCGTACAACCACGCCTTCCCGTCGGCCTGCATGACGAACGGATCGGTCCCGGACAACCCGGCCACCCCCGCCGCGCCCTCCGGCGGCCGGTACGACGGCGGCTTGGTCCGCTCGAAGTCCGGCACGTCGTGCCCCGTCCACTCGCCCCGCCCGGCGTCCCACCACACGTACCGCTTGCGCTCGCTCCACGGCCGGCCCTCCGGATCCGCCGAGGCCCGGTTGTACAGCATCCGCCGGTTCGCCGGCCACGCCCACCCCCACTCGGCGGCCACCCAGTCCTGCTCCTGCCCCGGCCGACGCCGGGCCGCCTGGTTCACCCCGTCGGCGTACACCCCCGTGTAGATCCAGCACCCGACCGCCGTCGACCCGTCGGCACGGGCCTCGGTGAACGACGACAGCGGCCGGCCGGTCGCCACCTCGTACCCGTTGATCTCCCGCAGCACCGCCTCGGCGCTCGGCTCGGCATGCGGACCGTGCGTCGGATAGTCCCAGGTCAGATCCAGCAGCGCCCGGTCGCGCGGATGCGGCGACCCGGCCAGCTTCGCCCGCAGCACCCGCCCCAGGTGGTAGAAGAACCACAGCTCGGAACGGGCGTCACCGGGCGGCTCCACGGCCTTCTCCCGCCACTGCAACAGCCGCTGCGTCTGGGTGAAGGTGCCCTCCTTCTCCACGTGCGACGCCGCCGGCAGGAAGAACACCTCCGTCCGGCACTCGGTGGGCACGATCTCCCCCGTCGCCACCTCCGGACCGTCCCGCCAGAACGTCGCCGACTCGATCTCGAACAGGTCCCGCACCACCAGCCAGTCCAGGTTGGCCATACCCAGCCGCTGGGCCCGCCCGTGCGCCGACCCGACCGCCGGGTTCTGACCGAGCAGGAAGTACCCCTGCACCTTCCCGTCGATCATGTTCAACACCTGCTGGTACGTGCCGTGGTCACCGGTCATCCGGGGCAGGTACCCGTACCCGAAGTCGTTCTCCGGCGTCGCCGCGTCCCCCCAGTACGCCGTCAACAGGCTCGCCGCGTACGACCGGGCCTCCCCCCAGAACCCCTTCTGCCCGGGCTTGACGATGCTGTGCACCCAGTCGTCGAAGGTCGGATGGTCGACCGCGTGCGGCATCGGCAGGTACCCCGGCAACAGGTTGAACAACGTCGGGATGTCCGTCGACCCCTGGATGCTGGCGTGCCCCCGCAACGCCATGATCCCGCCACCGGGCCGACCCATGTTCCCCAGCAGCGTCTGGATGATCGCCCCGGTCCGGATGTACTGCACCCCCACGCTGTGCTGCGTCCACCCCACCGAGTACACCAGCGCCCCGGTGCGTTCCCGGCCGGAGTTCTCCGTCCACGCCCGCGCCAACCGCAGGAACTGCTCCTGCGGGATGCCACACACCCGCTCCACCATCTCCGGCGTGTAACGGGCGAAGTGCCGCTTGAGGATCTGGTACACACAGCGCGGATGCCGCAACGTCTCGTCCCGCTCGGACGGCCCGGAAACCCCCGGACCGTGCGACTCGTGCTCCAACCCGGCCGCCGAGTCCCGCTCCTTCGCGGTGGACCCGCCACTCGGGACGCCCTCCTGCCCCGCGTACTGCCAGGTGTCCTGCCGGTACGTGTGCGTCGCCGGGTCGAAGCCGGAGAACACCCCGTCGCCGTCCTCCGCGTCGACGTACCCGTCACCGATGATCGTCGCCGCGTTCGTGTACGCCAGCACGTACTCCCGGAAGTCCAGCTCGTTCTCCAGGATGTGGCGCACCACCCCACCGAGCAACGCGATGTCCGTGCCCGCCCGGATCGGCAGGTACTCGTCGACCGCCGCGCTGGTACGGGTGAACCGGGGATCGACGTGGAACACCGTGGCGCCCCGCCGCCGGGCCTCCATCACCCACTGGAACCCCACCGGGTGCGCCTCGGCCATGTTGGAACCCTGGATGACGATGACGTCAGCGTTGACCAGGTCCTGTTGGAAGTCCGTCGCGCCACCGCGACCGAAGGAAGCCCCCAGACCGGGGACGGTGGCGGAGTGTCAAATCCGGGCCTGGTTCTCGATCTGCAACGCCCCGAGCGCGGTGAACAACTTCTTGATGAGGTAGTTCTCCTCGTTGTCCAGCGTCGCCCCACCGAGACTGGAGATGCCCAGCGTCCGGTTCAGCGGCCGGCCCGAACGGTCGGTGTCCTCCCAGGTCCGCTCCCGGGTGGCGAGCACCCGGTCGGCGATCATGTCCAGGGCGACGTCGAGGTCGAGATCCTCCCACTGCGTGCCGTACGGCCGCCGGTACCGGACCTTCGTCTGCCGCAACGGACTGGTGACCAGGCTGCGGCTGGCCGCGCCCTTCGGGCAGAGCCGCCCCCGGGAGATCGGGCTGTCCGGGTCGCCCTCGATCTGGGTGACCCGACCGTCGGAGACGAACACCCGCTGCCCGCAGCCCACCGCGCAGTACGGGCAGACCGAGCGGGCCACCCGGTCGGCGGCCCCGGTGCGTGGGGCCAGCTCCGCCGACCGCGTCGACTGCGCCGCCGCGCCCCGGCCCAGCGGATCGGTGCCGGTGAGCTGCCGGTAGACCGGCCAGCCGGCGAGGAAGGTCCGCAGCCCCATCCGGGCGCCCCCTTCCGTACCGTCGACTCCGACCCCTCGACCATAGATCACCCCGAGGCCGCCCGCGACCCGTCCGCGGCACACCCGCCGAACGGCGTACCCCGGCGACCACCCACGGCACCGGGGTTTGCGGCCACCCCGGCTGGCAATGCGGGGGCGTGTCGGTGCTGGCGGGACTGCTGCTGGACGCCGCCCGGCCGGACGCGCCGGGCCGGGACCTCCTGGCACCGGTCCTGCTGGGCGCGCTCGGGGCGGGCGTCGCCGGGGTCGGCCTGGCCGCCGGCCGGCGGCTGTCCCCGCCCTGGCGCGGCACCGTCACCGGCGGCGCGCTGGGCAGCGCGGCGCTGCTGCTCACCGCCCCGGTGCTGGGCGGGCCCGGCCCGCCGCTGCTGCCGATCGCGCTGCTCTGGTGGTTCCTGCTGAGCTCGGCACTGAGCCGCACCGCGCGGGACCGCCGCCGGGGCCGCCCGGGGCCACACCCGCCCCGGCGCTGACCCGGTGGCGGCGGGCGGCGGGGCGGTCGGAGCGGCCCCGGGGCCCGGCGCGGCCGGGCGGGGTGGACGCCGGGACCGGGTACCGGCGTTACCCTGACACCATGCAGGGTGCCTCCGCGACCGCCGACCTCGGTCACCTCCGCCTCGGCGGCGTGGCCTTCCTGGCCCGGCCGGGCCGCCCCGCCGTGGTCACCCGCACCCTCACCGAGCTGGCCGGCCCCCGGCGCGGCGTGGTGGAACTGCCGGTGCGGTTGATGTGGAGCAGCGACCGCACCTTCGACCTCGCCGACCCCGACCAGCTCCTCTGGATGTACGAGAACGTGCTGCGGGAGAGCACCCGCGCCGACGACCTGCGCACGCTGATCGACGGCCGGACCCTGCGCCGGGTCTGGCCGCTGCTGAACCTGCCGCGCGGGGTACGCCAGGCGTGGGAGGCCCGCCACCGGGGGCTACGCGCCGCGTGAGCGCCGGCCACCTAGACGACAACGCCGGTCACCTGGGCAGCAGCGGTCACCTGCACAGCGCAGATCATCTGCATGCGTTCTACCGGGAGGTGGCCCGGGTGGCGCTCACCGCCGCCGGCCCGCACCGGTTCGTCCTCGGCGGTGGGGTCGCCTGGGCGGCCCACGGCATGGTCACCCGGCCCACCGAGGACGTGGACCTGGTCGCCGACGTGGAGGGGGCGGCGGTCGCCGCCGCCACCGAGGTCCGGGCCGCCCTGGAACGGGCCGGGTTCGAGGTGCTCGACGCCGACCCGGACAGCGACCTGGCCGACCTGTTCGCCGGCTTCGACCGGGACATGAAGGACTTCGTGGTCGGGCGCGACGGCCGGCAGATCCGGCTCAGCCTGGCCCGGCTCGACCGGCACCGCAGCCCGGTGGTGATGGACCTCGGCCCGGTGATGGACCTACGGGACCTGATCGCCAACAAGACCGCCGCGCTGGTCAACCGGCGGGAGGTCCGCGACTACATCGACGTCGCCGCCGCCCTGGACCACTACCCCGTGGCCGACCTGCTCGATTTGGCCCGGCAGCTCGACCCCGCCCTGGACCCGGCGGACATCCGGGCGGCCGGCCGGTACCTCGACCGGCTGCCCGACCGCCGTTTCGCCCGGTACGGGCTGGACTCCGCACAGGTGGCCCAGCTCCGCGACCGGCTCGCCGCCTGGCCCCGCTGACCGTTCCGGCTTCCCGTTGCTGGGGTGCGGGGCGGCTGGGCGTGGGGGCGCACACCCGCTAAGCCATCCTAGGATCCTGGGTGAATACTCGGATCCGCGTGGCCCGGTGGCGGGGCGGGACCATGCCGGCCCCGCCACCGGTCGACACCCCCGTTGACGTGCATCTTCGCCACAGCACGGGGTACCCGCGCGACGCGGACCGCCCGTCGGGCGGCGGATGCGAAGGAGGACGGTCATGCGGGAGGTGCAGCTCTCGGACGTCGAGATGCGGGTGTACGAGGCGGTCGGCGCGCTGGAGGCGCGCGGCCAGGTGCCCTACCCCGACCTGATCGCCGAGGAGGCCGGCATGGGCGAGGAGCAGGTGCACCCGCCGCTGCGGTCGCTCACCGAGAAGAACCTGCTGCACCGGGAGGACTCCCCGATGGCGGGGCTGGACTTCGGCCCCCGGTGGTGTGCCCGCCAGATGGCGTGACCGCCCCCGCCCGCGACACCGCCGATCCGCGACGCTGGCCGGCGCTCGGCGTCGGCCTGGTCGCCGCGTTCATGACGCTGCTCGACATCAGCATCGTCAACGTCGCCATTCCCTCGATCGACCGGGCGCTGCGGGCCACCCCGAGCGACCTGCAGTGGGTGCTCTCCGGGTACGCGCTCACCTTCGGCCTGGTCCTGGTCCCGGCCGGCCGCTTCGGTGACCTGCGCGGCCGACGGACCGCCTTCGTCGCCGGGGTGGCGCTGTTCACCCTGACCAGCGCGCTGGCCGGGCTGGCCCGCTCCCCCGAGTGGCTGGTCCTGGCCCGGCTGGTGCAGGGCGCCGCCGCCGGAGTGGTCAACCCGCAGGTGGCCGGGCTGATCCAGGAACTCTTCCGGGGGCCGGACCGGGCCCGGCCGTTCGGTCTGCTCGGTGCCACCATCGGCATCTCCACCGCGGTCGGCCCGCTCCTCGGCGGCCTGCTGATCCACCTAGGCGGCACCGAGCACGGCTGGCGCTGGGTGTTCTTCGTCAACGTGCCGGTCGGCATCGTCGCGGTGCTGCTGGGCTGGCGGCTGCTGCCGGCCCGCCCGTCGACCGCGCACGCCGACCGGCGCGGGCTGGACCCGGTCGGCGTCGCGCTGCTCGGCGTCGGGGTGGTCGCCCTGCTGCTCCCCCTGGTCCAGCGGGAGCAGTGGCACGGCCCCTGGCGGTGGCTGCTCCTTCCGTTCGGCCTGGCGACCCTGGTCGCCTTCGGGCTCTGGGAACGACGGTACGCCCGCCGCCGGGAACCCCTGTTCGACCTGCGCCTGTTCCAGACCCGCTCGTACCTGCTCGGGGCGGTGATCGCGCTGGTCTACTTCGGCGGCTTCACCGCGATCTTCTTCATCGTCACCCTCTACCTGCAGGACGGGCTCGGCTACAGCGCCCTCGTCGCCGGGGTGACCATCACCCCGTTCGCCCTGGGCTCGGCGGCGACCTCCGCCCTCGGCGGGCGGATCGTCAACCGCTTCGGCCGGCCCCTGGTGGCGCTCGGCCTCGGCGCGGTGGTGGTGGGGCTGGTCGCGGTGGTCCTCGTGCTGCGGGTCGGCGCCGGCGCGCCGGTGCCGCTGCTGCTCGCGGCGCCGCTGCTGCTCGCCGGCCTCGGCAGCGGGCTGGTGATCGCGCCGAACCAGACGCTCACCCTCGCCGAGGTCCCGGTGCCGCTGGCCGGCAGCGGCGCGGGCATGTTGCAGACCGGGCAGCGGATCGGCTCCGCGACCGGCATCGCCGCGGTCGGCGCGCTCTTCTTCGCCACCCTCGGCACCCGGGGCGACTGGTCGCTCGCCTTCCGGCACTCGATGCTGCTGGCCGCCGGGATCATCGCGGTGGCGCTGGTGGCCGCTCTGGTCGACATCGGACGGGGACGCGCCCGGCCGGGCCGGCGGCACCGCTGACCGCACGCCGCCACGTCCCGGTCGCCGCTGCCGGCGTCAGGGGCGTGATGCGCCACTGGCGGTTCACCGTCGGTCGCGGTGGGACCGGTCGACGACACGGGGCGGCGCCCGCCGGAGGGTTCCGGCGGACGCCGCCCGCTGCCACGCCGGGCGCTGCCCGGTGCCGCCGTACCGTCAGTTGCCCGACCCGGCGCCGAGGCGGTTGCGCCGCCAGGCCAGGGTCAGCAGCATCAGGACCGCGCCGACGCCGACCAGCGCGCCGCCGACCTTCAGCGGCGTCCCGGCGTCGTCGCCGGTGACCGGCAGCCAGCCGCCCTTGTGCGGAGGCTTGTCACCGTGCCCCGGGTCCTTGCTCTTGCTGGGCGAGGGCTGCGGCTTGGGCAGGACCCGCAGCGTCGTTGAGGCGGTCCGGCCGGACTCCAGACCCGTCGCGGTGAACGTGTACGTGCCTTCCAGCTCCGGCCGGTACGACACGGTGAACCGGCCGTCGCCGCCGGCCACCACGGTGAGCGACGGGAGGACCGGGTTGACGGTGATCCCGATCCGGACGGTCTCGCCGGCCAGGAAGCCGAAGCCGGAGAGTTGGGCGGTCTCGCCCACGTTCACCGTGGTCGGGTTGACCGTCAGCGCCGGGGGCTGCGGCGGGTAGTCGGCGGGTGGTGTGGTGACGGTGGGCGCGGGCTGCGGCTGGGCCGCGGCCGCCACGGTCGGCACGGCCGCCACGGCCAGACCGATCGTGAGCGCCATGATGATGCGGTTGAGCCGCATGATGGTTCCCTCCTACTGGTTACAGGCTGGTGCGGGATCTATCTGGGTGGTCCACGGGGTGGCGGTGGGGGTGTGCCAGAGGTCGGCGGCGCCGACCGCGGTGCCGACCGCGGTGAGCAGGTCGACCTCGAGGGTCCGGGACGTGCCCGGACCCAGCTCGACGGTCGCGGTGACCACCTGACGGCGGCGTTCGACACCGCTGCCGAGGGACACCGGCCGGCCGTCGAGCCGTCCACCCAGCACCGTGCCACCCGCCGGACTGAAGACGTTGACCAGCGTGCGGACGGTGTAGGGCGGGACGTTGCGGCCCGGCCCGAGCACCGAGGGGGTGAGCCCGGTGCGCGGTGCCGAGGAGTGCAGGGAGAGTCGCAGCCGGAGCTGGCGCCGGCCGTCGGGGCGGCACTCGCCGACCGTGAGGTGCGCCGACGGTTTCAGGTAGTAGCCCAGCTTCGCGCCGGTGCCGTCGTTGAGGAACACGCCGACGGTCGGTTCGTCCTCCTGTTCCGGTAGCACTCCCGCCAGCCGGCTCGTGGTGAGCACCTGCTGCTCCTCCGCGCGGGCACTCCAGAACAATATCCGGCGTTCGTCAACAGAACGGCTGATAGCCGACAAAACACCCGGAAGACTGACGTCCGGCCCGAACAGCGCGTCGAAGACCACCGCCGCCGCCGAGGCGAAGTACGTGTCCTGCGCGGAGTCGTCGAGGCGCAGGTAGGCGTCCGAGAGCAGGGTCCGTACGGCGGTTTCCGCGCTGAGCTTCGGGCCGCCCGGCACCGCCACCGGGCCGGTGGCGGTCAGCAGGTAGGAGAGCGCGACCGGGTCCACCGCGAGGACGCCGTCCACGGTGGTCCCGGTCCGCCGCCGGACCATCTCGCGGAACAGCCGCGCCGCCGTGGGGAAGTGCGGGGTGAGGTTCACGTCGGCCGGGAAGATCCCGGGCAGGTCCGCGTAGAGCTGGCGCATCTCGGCGGTGAGCACCTTCACCGGCGGGTCGAAGCGCCGCAACTCGGTGGAGGCGCTGCCCTGCCCGACGATCCGCACCCGGCCGTCCTCGGCCCGGATCAGCGCGTACGCGCCCAGCATCCCGCCGGTGGCCCGCAGCTCGGCCAGGTTCTGCGAGGCGAGCAGGTACGTCCGGGGACCGTCGGCGCCCAGCAGCGGGGGCAGCACCCGGGCGCCCTCCCGGGCCACGGCGGTCAGCCGGGCCAGGCCGTCCACCTCGTCGCGGAGCCGGGTCAGCGCGGCCTGGACCGGGGGCAGCAGACCGTCGGCGGGCAGGCTCGCCAGCACCGTCCGGTTGCGTTGGATCGCGTCGTCGCCGGCCGCCAGCCGCCCGGTGGCCGCACGCAGCCCGATCAGGTCGAGGGTGCCGCCGGTGGGCAGCAGCGCGGTGAGGTCCACCTGGAGCAGGGGCGGGAAGGCGTGCCGGGCCAGGTCGTCGATCACCACCGCGATCCGGCGGACCGCGGCGAGGTCGTCCCCGCCGTACGGCACGTGACCGGCCAGCCACCAGGCCGGGTCCCCGGTCGCGGTCCGGGCCTGGCCGGTCTGCTCCTGCAGGGCCGCGAGGGTCCGCTGGGCGCGTCCGGTGTCCCCGGCCCGCAACTGGGCGCTCAGGTCCTGGGCGAGGTCGGCGGCGGTGAGCAGGTGGGCGCGGGCCTGCCAGCCCCGCACCCCCACCCAGCCGGTGCCGAGCAGCAGCAGGGAGAGCGCCACGAGGGCGCCCAGCAGCGCCTGACGCCGCCGTGCCCGCCGGCGACGGCGGGATCGCCGACGACTCGGGGCCGGACTCTCCGCCACGCCACCCTCCGATCCGAAAACGGACACAAGCTGCCATTTCTCTCAGGAACTTCCTAACACGCCCGAGGAGGCACCCTGGACGCTTATCGCCAATTACGCGCCGTACGCGGCGTTTGGTGGCCTTTTTTCGGTCCGGGCGTCGATCGCCTCGTGCAGCAGCCGTTCGATCCGGTCCACACCGGCCCGCAGCGACATCTCCCGCAGGTAGGCGTCCCGCCCCCGGCGGCCCATCTCCAGCCGGGCGGCGGCCGGGATGGCCGCGGCCAGCCAGAGCCGGTCCGCCAGCGCCGCCCAGTCCTCCGGGGGGCAGGAGAGCCCGGCCCGCACCCGCTCGACCAGCTCGGCGGTGTCGCCCCCGGCCGCGGCGACCACCGGCGCCGCGCAGGCCAGGGCCGCCTGCACCTTCGCCGGCACGGTGCCCCGCAGCTCGGGCAGGTCCCGCGCCGTCACCAACTGGTAGTCCGCGGCGGCGTACAGCTCGGGCATGTCCAACGCCGAGCGGCGCGGCACGAAGCGGACGTTGCGCAGGCCCAGGTCGGCGGTGAACGCCCGCAGCCGGAGTTCCTGCGCGCCGGAGCCGACCAGGACCAGGTGCATCGTGTGCTCCAGCGCCGCCGCCGCCCGCACCGCCGTCTCCAGCCCCTGCTGCGCGCCCATGGTGCCGGCGTGCATCACCACGCACCGGCCCGCGCCGCCGACCAGCCGGCGCGCCTGGGCACCCGGGGTGACCGGCCGGAACAGCCGCTCGTCGGTCCAGTTGAGCACCAGCCGGACCCGGTCGGCGGGCGCACCGGCGGCGACCACCAGGTCGCGCATCGAGGGGGCGCTCACCGCGATCCGGTCGGCCGACCGGTACGCCGACCGGCTGGCCGCCGCGATCCGGTGCGCCCACCGGCCGCCGTCGACCTCCTCCCCCGGCCAGACGTCCTGAACGTGCAGGACGGTCGGCACCCCGGGCAGCACCCGCCCGAGGGCGGCGGCGGCGAACGCGCCCGCCGGGCGGTGGCACACGTAGAGCGCGTCGACCCCGCGCAGGAAACCCCGACCGGCCGCGGCGGCGCTGGCGGCGAAGGAGAGCTGGGCGGCCAGCCGACCCCGGGGGCCGGCGCCGTCGCCGGTGAACCGGGGCACCCGGCGCACGGTCAGCCGTTCGCCGCGCGTCTCGTGGTGCCAGCGCTGCCGCCAGCCCGGGTACACGTGGCCGCCCGGGTAGTCGGGGAAGCCGGTCAGCACCCGTACCTCGTGGCCCCGCGCGGCCAGTTCCTCGGCGAGGCTGCCGGGGACGAACGCGGGCTCCGGCGGGAAGTGGTACGACAGCACGCCGATCCTCACCGGGCCACCCCCGTCCGGGCCGGCGCGGCGGGACGCCGCCGGGGCGGCTGCGGCGCGTACGATGCCGGCAGCCCCTCACCGGCCGCCCGGCTACCGGCGTGCCGGACGACACCGTGGAGAGGGGCCCCGATGGCCGAGCGAATCCTGTTCGTGTGCCACGCCAACCTGTGCCGCTCGCCGATGGCGGAGTACCTCGCCACCGGCCTGCTCGCCCATCTGCCGGTGACCGTGGTCAGCGCGGGCACCCACGCCGTCGACGGCCGACCCATGCACCCGTACGCCGCCGAGGTGGCCGCGGGCACCGGGCGTGACCCGGAGACCTTCCGCAGCCGCCGGGTCGACACCCGGCACCTGCTCGACGCCGCCCTGGTGCTGACCGCGAGCCGCCAGCAGCGGGGCAGGTGCGTCTCGTTGGCCCCCGCCGCGCTGCACCGGGTGTTCACGCTGCGCCAGTTCGGCCGGCTCGCCGACCTGGCGTCGCCGCCCGAGACGGGGACCGGCGAGCCGGTACGGGCCGGGGTGCGGGCGGCGGCCCAGGCGCGGGGACGGTTGCAGCCCGCCGCCCCCGCCGACGACGACCTGGTCGACCCGCTCGGTGGCGAACTCACCGACTTCCAGCGCTGCGCGCGGGAGATCGAGCGGTGCGTGCTGCCGGTCGCGGCGCTCATCGAGGCAGCCGGGTGAGTTCCTGGGTCGGGTCGGCGACCCGGTCCGGTCCGAGGAAGGCCCTGTTCGGGGCGGCCGAGGTACGGGACCGGGCGGCCGGCACCTCGATCTTGTAGGTCTCGTAGCGGTAGACGTCGGCCTTGCCGAGTTTGGCCATGTTCAGCACGCAGCCGAGCAACCGGACGGAGACCGACTGCAGCGCGTGCGCCGCCGCGCTCACCTGCCCCCGGTCGGTGCGGCCGTGCTGGCTGACCAGCAGGGCGCCGTCGGCCTGGACCGCGACCACCACCCCGTCGGTGACGCTGCCCAGCGGGGCGGTGTCGATGACCACGATGTCGGCCGACTCGCGCAGCACCACCAGCAGGTCCGCCATCGCCTTGGAGCCGAGCAGCTCGCTGGGGTTCGGCGGGGTCGACCCGCTGGGCAGCACCAGCAGCGACTTGTCGCCCCACCGCTGCACCACGTCACCGACCTGGACGTCGCCGACGAGCACGTCGGTGAGCCCGACGCTCGACTCCAGGTTGAGGTACTCGGCGACCTTGGGCCGGCGCAGGTCGGCGTCGACCAGCGCGACCCGCCAGCCCGCCTCGGCCAGGGCGATGGCGAGGTTGCAGGAGGTGGTGGTCTTGCCCTCGCCCTGCAGGGCGCTGGTCACCGCGATGACCCGGGCGGGCTCGTGCACGTCGACGAAGCGCAGGTTGGTGCGCAGCTTGCGGATGGCCTCGGCGCGCGGCGAGTTGGCCGCCTCGCCGACGATCAGCGGCTCGGTCCGGGCGGTGGCGTCGAAGGGGATCTCCCCGAGCAGCGGGCTGCCGGTGACGCGCTGGAGGCTGAGCGCGTCCCGCAGCCGGGTGTCCAGCTTGATGCGCAGGATGGCCAGTGCCACCCCGAGCAGCAGCCCGACCAGCGTCCCCACGCCGTAGTTGCGCAGCGGCTGCGGGGAGACCGGGGTGGAGCCGACCCGGGGGCCGCCGATCACCTCGACCTTGATCGGGGCGGTGCGCCCCTCGGGCGGGGTCTCCACCTGCTTGACCAGGTCCACGAAGCCGGTCGCCACCGCCTCGGTCAGCCGCAGGGCCCGGGTGGCGTCGGTGTCGGTGACGGTGGCGTGCAGCAGCACCGTGTCGGGGACGGTCTTCGCCTCGATCCGGCCGCGTACCGCCTCGGCGGTCAGGCCCAGCGGCTGCCGGGCCACCACGCTCTGCGCCAGCCGGTCGCTCTGCAGCAGGTCGACGTAGGACTTGACCCGCTGCTGCATGAAGATGCTGCCCTGGTACGCCTCGCTGACGCCCTGGTTCGGGGTGGTGACGAAGAAGGTCACCGAGGCGGCGTACCGGGGCTGTGCGCGGACGGTCACCAGGGTGGTCACGCCCAGCGCCACCATCACCGTGACCAGGACGATCCACCAGTGTCGCCGAACGGCCCGCAGGTAGTCACGTACCTCCATGAGTCGCCCCTCCCAGCCCCGTGTCTGCCGACAAGAAATGCAACGAAACTCCCCATAGCTCGACAAAACCCATGACAGTATTTAGTTCCCCCCCATTCGGCGCGGACGGGACCAACCGAATGTAGACGATCGGAAACCATATCCGCCGTAAATCCCCCAGACGGCGACAAGAACCCGAGGGCAGAGCATGGACGCCGCAGCACCGACCTCGTCCGCCTCCACCAGCGAGCACCGGCCGGCCCGGCACCGGGGCCTCCTACCCCTGTTAACGCTGGACACCCTCGCCTGGTGCGGGGGCCTCCTGGCCGCCGCCGGGACCCGCTTCGAGTTCACGCTCACCGTCAACCAGTGCGGCTGGGTGCTGGCCACCGCCCTGGCCTGCGCCCTGGTCCACGCCGCCGTCGGGCAGGTCCGGCGCAGCCTGCGCGGGCGGCATCCGGTGGGCAGCCTCGGCGAGGCCCGCGACCTGACCGGCACCGCCGCGCTGGTGGCGACCTGCGCGCTGCTGGTGATCGTGCCGCTGCCCGAACGGCCGGTCCCGGCGACCACGCCCGTGGTGGGGGCCGCCATCGCGCTGCTGATCATGGGCTCCGGCCGGGCCGCCTACCGGTACCACCGGGACCGCCGCCGCGCGACCTCGTCGACGACGAGCCGGACGCTCATCTACGGCGTGGACGCCACCACCCCCCGCCTCGTCCGGGCCCTGCACGACGACCCGCTCGGCCGCTACCTGCCGGTCGGGCTGCTCGCCGACGACCCCGACGAGCGGGACCTGCGCCTCGACGGCGTCCGGGTGCTCGGTGGCCGGGAGCGGGTGGGCGAGATCGTGCACCGGACCCGGGCCGACACGGTGATCTTCTGCATGGACGGCACCGACGCCGAGCTGATCCGCGACGTGCGGGCCCGTACCCTGCGGGCCGGGGCCGCGTTCAAGGTGCTGCCGCCGATCCGCGACCTGCTGGACCGGCCGGTGGCGGTGACCGACGTACGGGACATGCAGCTCACCGACCTGCTCGGCCGGGCGCAGCGGGTGGCCGACCTGACCGTCGAAGGCAGCGGCCTGCGCGGCCGGCGGGTGCTGGTCACCGGCGCCGGCGGCTCCATCGGCTCGGAGCTGTGCCGGCAGATCGCCCGCTGCGAACCGGGCGAGCTGATGATGCTCGACCGCGACGAGTCGGCTTTGCACGCGCTCCAGATGTCCCTGCACGGGCGGGCGATGCTCGACGGGCCGGAGCTGATCCTCGCCGACATCCGCGACGCCGCCGAGATCAGCCGGATCGTCGCCGACCGCCAGCCGGAGATCGTCTTCCACGCCGCGGCGCTCAAGCACCTGACCCTGTTGCAGCGGCATCCCGGCGAGGCGATCAAGACCAACATCCTGGGCACCCTCAACGTGCTGGAGGCCTGCCGCGACGTCGCCGAGTTCGTCAACATCTCTACCGACAAGGCGGCCAACCCGATCAGCGTGCTGGGTTACTCCAAGCGGCTCACCGAACGGCTGACCGCGCACCACGCCGCGTGCTCCGGGGGCCGCTACCTCAGCGTCCGGTTCGGCAACGTGCTCAGCAGCCGGGGGTCGGTGCTGACCGCGTTCCGCAGTCAGCTCGAGGCCGGCCTGCCGATCACCGTGACCCACCCCGACGTCACCCGGTACTTCATGACCGTGCAGGAGGCGGTGCACCTGGTGCTCCAGGCGGCGACCATCGGACGCGGCGGCGAGGCGCTCGTGCTCGACATGGGCCAGCCGGTCCGCATCGCCGACGTGGCCCGCCGGCTGGCCGACGACTCCCCCACCGGCGCCGAGATCGTCTTCACCGGGCTGCGCCCCGGCGAGAAGCTGCACGAGGACCTCTTCGGTGCCGACGAGACCGACAGCCGACCGATCCACCCGCTCATCTCGCACGTCGGGGTACCCGCCCTGCACCCCCGGGAGGTCCGGCTGCTCGACCCGTACGGGGAACCGGAGGAGCTGATCAAGCAACTGGCCACCGCCTGCGAACAGCGGTCCCCGCTGACCACCCTCCCCACTCCCCGCTGACCCACCCGGTCGGCGTCGAGGCCCGCGTCGATCATGGAGGTGACGGCGGCTCCGGTGCCTGCCGGTGCCGCCAACTCCATGATCGACGCGGGCGGGGGTGGGGGAGGGAGGGGGAGGGTGGGGGTGGGTGGGTGGGTAGGGTGTGAGGCGGTGTGCCGGGAAGTCTGGTCGGCGATGTGTCAGCCGTCGTCCGACCAGTGAGGCACCCGTTGTTGAGCGCACGTGGTCCACACCCCGACCGCCGCCCCGGCCCCCGCCGGCTGCTCACCCGCACCTCGTGGCCGGAGGCCCGGTTCCTGGCCGACGTGCTGCGCACCGAGACCGTCGGCGGCGGGCTGCTGCTGCTCGGCGCGCTGGCCGCCCTGGTCTGGGCGAACTCCCCCTGGTCGGCCAGCTACACCGCCCTCGGCGGGTACGTGCCCTGGCCCGGCGGGGCCGCGCTGCACCTGGACCTCTCGCTGGCCACCTGGGCGGCGGACGGCCTGCTGGCGATCTTCTTCTTCGTGGTCGGCCTGGAGCTCAAGCGCGAGTTCGTCGCCGGTGAGCTGCGCGACCCCCGCCGGGCGGTACTCCCGGTGGTGGCCGCGGTCGGTGGCATGGTCGCCCCCGCGCTGATCTACGTGGCGGTGAACCTCGCCGCCGGCGGGGCGGGCCTGCGCGGCTGGGCGATCCCCACCGCCACCGACATCGCGTTCGCGCTGGCGGTGCTCGCCGTGATCGGCAGCCACCTGCCGCAGGGGCTGCGGGCCTTCCTGCTCACCCTCGCCGTCGTCGACGACCTGCTGGCGATCACCATCATCGCGGTCTTCTACACCGCCGACTTCAGCCCGGTGCCGCTGCTGGCCGCGCTGCTGCCGATCGCCGCCTTCGCCGCCCTGGTGCAGCGGCGGCGGACCTGGTGGTGGGCGCTGATCCCGCTGGCCGTGACCGCCTGGACGCTGGTGCACGCCTCCGGGGTGCACGCCACCGTCGCGGGCGTGCTGCTCGGCTTCACCGTGCCGGTGCTCGGCGACCCCCGGGGCACCCGGGGCCGCCCCGGCCAGCGGGCGCACCCCGGCCTCGCCGAGCACCTGGAGCACCGGTGGCGGCCGGTCTCGGCCGGCTTCGCGGTACCGGTCTTCGCCTTCTTCGCCGCCGGGGTGTCGCTGCGCGGCGCGGACCTGGGCACGGTGCTCACCGACCCGATCGTGCTCGGCGTCGTCGCCGGGCTGGTCCTGGGCAAGACGATCGGCATCTTCGGCTCGACGTACCTGCTGGCCCGGTTCACCCGGGCCCGGCTCGACGACGACATCACCTGGCCGGACCTGCTCGGCGTCGCGCTGCTGGCCGGGGTCGGCTTCACGGTGTCACTGCTCATCGGGGAACTGGCGTTCGGCACCGGCAGCACGGCCGACGAGCACGTCAAGACCGCCGTGCTGGCCGGGTCGCTGCTCTCGGCCACCCTCGCCGCGGTGGTGCTGGGTCGGCGCAACCGCGCCTACCGCGCCATCGCCGAGCGGGACCGGATCGACGCCGACGGCGACGGGATCCCCGACGTGTACCAGCACCGACCGGTCGAGCGCTGACCCGGTCGCCGGGGTGGGGCGAGCCCACCCCGGCGACCGGGCCGCCGTCGACCCGGGCGACCGGCCCGACCGGCCCCGGCCCGCTCAGGCTCAGGTGAGCTCGGCGACGGCCTCCAGGATCAGCCAGAGACCGCAGATGGCGAAGAGGATCGCCGCGCCGTACTTGATGGTGCGCTCGGGCAGTTTCCTGCCGAGCAGCCGGCCGACCAGGATGGCCAGCGCGTCCGCGGCGACCATGCCGATGGTCGAGCCCAGCCAGGTGCCGAACCAGCCGTACTGGGTGGCCAGGGTGATGGTGGCCAGCATCGTCTTGTCACCCAGTTCGGCCAGGAAGAACGCGATCGTGACCGCGACGATGGCCGACTTGGTGTTCTTCTCCGCCTTGCGCTTCTCCGCCTCGGTGAGAGTGTCGCCGCGCAGGGTCCACGCGCCGAACCCGAGGAACGCCAGACCCGCGACGAGCGAGATCCAGCCGGTGGGCAGGGCCGCACCGAGGCCGACCCCGATCGCCACCGACGCCAGGTGCACCACGGCGGTGGCGATGGTGATGCCGATCAGCACCGGCACCGGCTTGTACCTGGTGGCGAAGGCCAGGGCCATGAGCTGGGACTTGTCGCCCAACTCGGCCACGAAAATCACGCCGAAGCTGACCGCCAGCGCGACGAGGAAACCTTCCATGACACCTTCCCGATCCAGGCCGGGAGGAGACGCGGGGCGACCTCGACCCGGCTGTGACAGCCTGAGTCGAAGGTCTCGCCCGCCCCGTTGAACGCGGGGCCGCGTGGCCGGACGCGGAACGCGCCAGTATGTCGACCACGACATTGGGGGCTACTCCCCTTCGCGCCGCCCAGCCTAGCCGAAGCGGCGCCGGCCGGTCAGCCCGGGTGAACAGTGTCACCGGCCCGGACGCCCGACGACCCGTCGGGCGTCCGGGCCGGTGCGCTCAGGCCGCCCGCGCCAGGGTCACCCCGAACAGCCCCTTCGGGTCGGTCCAGAAGTGCTCGGCGACGAAGCCCGCCCCGGTGAGCTCGGCCGCGATGCCGGTCGGGCGGAACTTCGCCGAGACCTCGGTCCGCAGGTCCTCCCCCGCCGCGAAGTCGACGACCAGGTCGAGGACCCGTACCCGCTGCGGCCGGCGGGCCCGCAGCCGCATCTCGATCCACTCCCGCTCCGGGTCCCAGAGCGCCACGTGTTCGAAGGCCTCCGGGTCGAAGTCGGCGCCGAGCTCCCGGTTGACCACCCGCAGCACGTTGCGGTTGAACTCGGCGGTCACCCCGGCGGCGTCGTCGTAGGCCGGTACCACCACCCCGGGGTCCTTGACCAGGTCGGTGCCGACCAGCAGCCAGTCGCCGGCCTCCAGGCCGGCGCGCATCGCGGCCAGGAACCCGGCCCGCTCCTCGGGGAGCAGATTGCCGATGGTGCCCCCGAGGAAGACCACCAGCCGCCGGCCGCCGGTGGGCATCCGGTCCAGGTGCCGGGTGAAGTCGCCGACGATGCCCCGGACCCGCAGGCCCGGGTAGTCGGCGGCGATCCGGTCGGTGGACTGCCGCAGGGCGCTGACCGAGACGTCCAGCGGCACGAAGGTGCCCAACCCGCCCCGGCGGGTGAACGCGTCCAGCAGCAGCCGGGTCTTCTCCGACGAGCCCGAGCCCAGCTCGACGAGGGTCTTCGCCCCGGTCACCGCGGCGATGTCGGGAGCGTGGGCGGCCAGCACCGCCCGTTCCGCCCGGGTCGGGTAGTACTCCGGCAGCCGGGTGATCTCCTCGAAGAGCTCACTGCCCCGGGCGTCGTAGAACCACTTCGGCGGCAGCCACTTCGGGTCCGCGGTCAGGCCGGCGCGGACGTCGTCGCGCAGGGCCCGGCCGAGGTCCTGCTCCTCCAGGTAGATCTCCAGCGGCTCGGCGCTCATCACAGTTCCCCTTCCGTCGTGCCGGTGGTGCCGGCTCGACTGGTCAACGCGGGTGGCAGGGCATGGACACGTACCGCGCCGGTGGTGGCCACCACCAGGTTGCCGTCCGGCACCGCGTGCCAGCCGGGATCGTCGTCGGTCGGTTCGGAGGCCAGCAGCACCGCGCCCCCGCCGGCCCGGACCGACAGGGCGTGGCCGGCGACACTGGCCACCACCTGCCGGCCGTCGGTCAGCAGCAGGTTCAGCCGGGACCCGGGCGCCGCCGCGGCGACCGAGGTCACCGTGTCGGACACCGCCCGCGCCGGGGCGGCGCCGCCGCGCAGCCGGTGCCGGACCAGGGCCCACAGCAGCGCCGCGTCGCTCGGCGCGTCCAGGGTCAGCAGGTCCCGCACCGGCAGGTCGGCGGCGGGCCCGACCACCGAGTCCGGCCAGCCGCGCACCGCCCCGTTGTGGCTGAACAGCCACGGCCCCTCGGTGAAGGGCGCGGCGGCGCTCTCCTGCACCGGCATCCCGACGGTGGCCGACCGCACCGCCGCCAGGGCCGCGCCGGTGGTGGTCACCGCCGCCAGGTCGGGCAGGGTGGCGTCCGACCAGACGGGCTGGGCCCGCCGGTACCGGACCGGCACGCCGCTGCCGTCGGCGGCCGGGTCCGGGTACCAGCCGACGCCGAAGCCGTCGGCGTTGATCGTTCCGCCGCCGCGCATGTCCCGGGGCGCCCAGGACTGTCGCAGCAGCGAGTGCGGCGGGTCGTAGAGCAGCGCCCGCAGGGTCACCGGCGGGCCGAGGTACGCCAGGTGTCGGCACATCAGCGGCGACCGCCGCTCACCCGCGCGCCTCCTCGACGGTGGCGTCGCGGGCACAACGGAACCCGCTGAAGATCTGCCGGCGGATCGGGTAGTCCCAGTTGCGGAAGGTGCCCCGGCAGGCCGCCCGGTCGGTGCCGAACGAGCCGCCGCGCAGCACCCGGTGGTCGTCGCCGAAGAACACCTCGGAGTACTCCCGGTACGGGAAGGCGGTGAAGCCCGGGTACCCCCGCAGGGGGCTGCTGGTCCACTCCCAGACGTCGCCGACGAGCTGGTGCACGCCGAGCGGGGACGCTCCCGCCGGGTACGCGCCCACCGGCGCCGGCCACAGGTGCCGCTGCCCCAGGTTGGCGTGTTCGGCGGTGGGGTCCCCGTCGCCCCACGGGTAGCGGCGGGACCGGCCGGTAACGGGGTCCCAGCGGGCCGCCTTCTCCCACTCCGCCTCGGTCGGCAGCCGCTTGCCGGCCCAGGTGGCGTACGCCTGCGCCTCGTGGAAGCAGACGTGCACCACGGGTTCGTCGTCGCGGACCGCCGACCAGCGGCCGAACCGCCGGTACGCCCAGCCGTCGCCGTCGCGGCGCCAGTGCAGCGGCGCGGTCAGCCCCGCCTCGCTGCGGTGCCGCCAGCCGGCCCCGCTCCACCAGCGCGGGTCGTCGTACCCGCCGTCGGCGACGAACTCCCGGTACGCCCCGTTGGTCACCGGCGCGGCGTCGATCAGGTACGCGGGCAGGTCGACCACGTGCGCGGGCCGCTCGTTGTCCAGCGCCCACGCGTCGGTGGAGGTGCCCATGGTGAACGGGCCGGCGGGCACCAGCACCTCACCGGTCACCCGGGCCCGGGGCTCCGGCGGGGGCGGCGCGGTCAGGGCCGGCGCCCCGGCGCGGAGCTGGTGGGTGGCGAGCATGGTCTCGTCGTGCTGCTGCTCGTGCTGCACGATCATGCCGAAGGCGAACCCGTCGGTGACCAGTGGCCGGTCGGTGAACCGGACCCCGTCCAACAGGTCGTACACCTTCTCCCGGACGGTGGCGACGTACCGGCGGGCCTCGGCCGGGGGCAGCAGCGGCAGGGCCGGGCGGTCCCGGCGGGGCTGCTTGAAGGCGTCGTACAGCTCGTCGATGTCGCACCGGACCGGCGCGCGCCCGCCGACGTCGCGCACCAGCCAGAGTTCCTCCTGGTTGCCGATGTGGGCGAGGTCCCACACCAGCGGGGACATCAGCGGCGAGTGCTGGCGCATCAGCTCGTCGTCGTCGACGGCGTCGGCGAGCAGCGCCGTGCGGGCCCGGGTCCGGTCCAGTTCGGCGGCGATCCGGCTGCGCAGTCGCTCCGGACCCCACTGCGGGGTGGGGGTGGTCGTGGTCTCGCTCACCGAGGGCTCCTCTCCACGGCGGCGTGGCGCCGCTGGATCGCTCGTCGCATCCGCTCGTGGGTGGCCGGGGGCAGGTCCAGCCGGGGCAGGGCCAGCAGGGCCAGGTCGAACAGGGCCGCCGCGGCCCGGGCCAGGGCGCGGTCGGCCAGGCCGCGCCGGGCGGCGACGCACCACCGGTCGGCCACCGGCTCGCCGACGGCACGGGCGGCGCGGACCGTCGCCGGGTCGGCGAAGAGCGCGGCCAGCACGGTCGTCGGCAGCGCCCAGTCCGGGCCCGGCTGGGCGTCCAGGTAGCGGATCTCCAGGTACCCGCGCGGGCGTACCGGCGGGAACAGGGTGCTGACGTGGTACTCCAGGTCGTCGGTGGTGGGTGGCTCGGGCAGCGCCCCGGCGATCCAGTCGGCGAAGGTGACCCCGGGCGGGGGCGTCCAGTCCGGCCCGTCCTGGCGCAGGCAGAGCAGCGGCGCGGCGAGCACGTACGCGGTCCAGGCGGCGACCGGGTCCCGGTCGGCGTGCGCCGGTGACCAGGCCGGCCCGCTGCGCGCCGGGTCGATGCCGAGCCAGGCCGCCATCCGGGCGGACGCCCAGTCGGTCCGGTGGCCGGCGTGCCGGGCCGCGGTGGCGAAGGCGGCCAGCAGCGGCGGGCCCACCACGTGCGCGGTGGCCCACCGCTCGGTCAGCTCGGCGGGCTCGCCGGCGTCCAGGCAGACCTGCAACCCGGCGGTGCTGAACATCATGGTCCGCCCGTGCGGGCCGGCCCGGTCGAAGACGCGGCACATGGCCCGGTACCGGGGGGTGTCGACGACCGGCGCCGGTGGCCGGTACGGGTCGATGCCGGTCTCGCCGAGGGCCAGCCCGGCGGGGGCGAGGAGGCTGCGGAGGTGGCCGATGTCGGCGTCCGTCGCGCTGAGCAACTCGGCGACCGAGGCGCGCGGCGGGCTGGAGACTTCGAGTTGGCCGCCCGGCTCGACGGTCACGGTACTGCCGTGCCGGAGCTGCTGGGCGGGGCTGGTCGGGTCGAGGGTGACGGGGCTGTACGGCCCCAGCGCCGCCCGGATCCGCTCCCGGTCGACCGGGCGGGCGGGATCGGCGGCGTCGTGCACGGTCCATTCCAGCTCGACACCGGTGTACGTCGGCGGTCCGGTCTTGAAGCAGATCCGGGCCACGTGCCCGGCGGCGACGTGCTCCTCCCGGATGATGGTCGTTCGGTCCAGCTCGGGTGACGTCACCACGAGACGGCCCTCCCTCCGGCACTGGTCACACCACCACGACCGTCGCCGGCCGGGGTGGTCACGGCGCCACCATCCTCTGTCTAACAGAAGAATTTCGCTCGCCCGGTTCAAACAAAGCTTCTTCACGTCGGGGTGGGAGAACCGCCGTCCGACCGTACGGAGCGGGCGCTGACCAGCGACGGAGCCGGTCAGCCGTTGTCAGCGCCTCCGGTGTCCGGTCGGGTGGCGCCACGGCCCGGGGCGGCGCTCCCGGTCGGGGTCGACGTCGGGGTCGAACAGAACTCCTCGACCCGGTCTGCGCCACCGGCGGCGGCGACCAGCCGGGCGAAGCCGGGGGCGCGCAGCGCCTTCTCCCGCTGGCCCGGATTCTTGGACAGGTAGGCGTTGCAGAGCCCGTGCACGTTGCCGTGGGTGGGGCTGGCGGACGCCGTGGTCGGCGACGGGGACCGGGACGGGGCGTCGGACTCCGGGGTGGGTGCGGCGATCGACGCGGTGGCGGTCGGCTCGGGGTCGGCCGGGGACGGCGAGTCCGCGCCGCCGTGGTCGGGCTCCGGCGCCGGCACGGTGGTAGCCGGTGGGGGCGGCGGGGCGGCGTCGTGGTCGTCGAGGGTCGCCGCCGCGACGGCGACCCCGGCGGTGGCGGCGGCGACGATGCCGGCGGCCCAGGCCAGGGCCGCGCCCGCCCCGGGGCGGCGCCACCGGCGGCGTGACGGTGGCGGTGGCACCGGGGCGGCCGGGTCGGCGCGGGCCGCGCGGAAGGCGGCCAGGGCGGCGTCCTCGCCGCCGAGTTCGTCGGGGCGCGCCGGGGCCGCCGCGGCGGCCAGCAGCCGGGCCAGCGGTTCCTCGGCGGGCGGGGTGGTCCCGGGGCGGGCCGTGTCGAGCAGACGGTCGAGCTCGGCCCGGTCGGCGGGCCGGTCGGAGCGACCGGACCGGCGCAGGTTCATCCAGTCTCCCCTCACGTCAGCCATCCGCCGGTTCGGCGTGCGACGCCTCCGGCCGCGCCCCACGCCCGGAGCGCGGTCGGGGCACGACACCGTCGGTGGTGGCCGGTGGGGAGCCCGGCTCGGTTCGTTGCAACAGGGTGGCCAGGCGGCGCAACCCCCGGTGGGCGGCGGTGCGGACCGCGCCCGGCCGGCGGCCGAGCACCCGGCCGGCGGTCTCGGCGTCCAGGCCGACGACGGCCCGCAGCAGCACCGCCTCGGCCTCCCGGGGCGGCAGGGTGGAGATCAGTGCCAGGGCCCGTTCGGTGCTGATGGTCTCGCCGGCCCGTTGCTCGGTGTCGGTGTCCGCGGCCAGGTCGGCGAGGTCCTGCACGGGAACCGGCAGGGCCGGCCGGCGGCGTTGCCGGCGCAGGTGGTCCATGGCCCGGTTGCGGGCGATGGTCACCGCCCAGGCCCGGAACTCCCCGCCGGTGAAGCGGGGCAGGTCCCGGGAGATCTGCAACCAGGTCTCCGAGGCGACGTCCTCCGCGTCCGCGCCGACCAGCGCGGTGAGGTACCGCAGCAGGCCGGGTTGCAGGCTGCGGTACAGGTACCGGAACGCCTGCTCGTCGCCGGCGCGGGCCGCGGCGACGGCCGCCCTCAGCTCACCGGTCATCCGCGCCCCGCCCCGCCGCCCGGTGCCGTGCCGGTCCGCCGCGACGTCCCGCGCACCGCGCGACGCGGTGTCCGGGCCTCCGTCCGCACCATCCGCCCCCCGCTGCCCTGGCCCGGCCGGCCACGCCGACGGCCGCAGCGGCACGTGGCGGACGCCCGGCGGGCCCGGTCGCCGTACCGGCACCTGGGCGGGCCCGGGCCGGGCCAACGCTAGGAGTGGATTGACGATCGGACAAGACGGTACGGCCCCGAAAAAGAGTGACAATTCTTCAGCCGGCTCAGCGGCGAGTCAACGTAACACCAGGGGTCCACCCGACGCCACGACCGGTGTCCCGCCGGTCACGGCCCCGACGGTGACCAGCGCCCGGCCGGCCGCGCCACAACCCGGGGTGACCGTCCGCGTCCACCCGTTCACCAGGGGTTCCGGGTGGTCGCGGCGACGTCGTGCGCCCGCCCGCCGGGCGGCCACCTCGCGGTGCGCCACCGTCGCCCCCAGTGGGTACCGTAGGCGGGTGTTGTCTTCGGAGGTCGTACTCAGCGGGCGTTACCGCTTGGACGAACGTGTCGCCACCGGCGGCATGGGTGACGTCTGGCAGGGGACGGACCTGGTGCTCGGTCGCCAGGTCGCGGTCAAGGTCCTGCTGCCCGCCCTGGTCTCCGACCCGGACTTCATCGCCCGGTTCCGGGCCGAGGCCCGGATCATGGCGGCGTTGCGTCACCCCGGCATCGTCCAGGTCTACGACTGCGGCGAGGACCAGCTCTCCGACGGCGGGCGCGCCGACTACCTGGTCATGGAGTTCGTCGAGGGGCAGCCGCTGTCCAAGCGGATCGAGGCCGCCGGCCGCCTCGACGTCGGCGAGACGATGTCGGTGGTCGCCCAGGCGGCCCAGGCCCTGCACGCCGCGCACAGCGGCGGCATCGTGCACCGCGACGTCAAGCCGAGCAACCTGCTGGTCCAGGCCGACGGCACGGTCGTCCTGGTCGACTTCGGGGTGGCCCGCTCGACGAACGTGACCAGCATCACGAGCACCAACGCGGTGCCGGGCACCGCGCTCTACATGGCCCCCGAGCAGGCGGCCGGGCGGCCGGTGACCGGCGCGACGGACATCTACGCGCTGGGCGCGGTGGCCTACTGCTGCCTCACCGGCGCCCCGCCGTTCACCGGCGACAACCCGTTGCAGGTGGCGGTGCGGCACCTGGACGACGAGCCGCCGCCGCTGCCCGACGAGATCCCGGTCGCGGTCCGGACGCTGGTGCTGCGGGCCCTGGCGAAGGACCCGGCCGAGCGTTTCCCGACCGGCGCGCAGATGGCCGAGGCGGCGCGGGCCGCGCTGGCCGACGGCGACGTCGCCACGGCGATGGTCGCCGCCCCGGTCCGGCCCCGGGGCGGGCTCGACCCGCACACCCGCACCGACCCGCCGGTCGGGGCGCGGGTCGCCACCGGCGGGCGCGGGCCGCGCCGGGGCACGCTGATCGGCGCGGCCGTGGCGGTCCTGGTGGCGTTGGGGGCGCTCGGCGCGGCCCTGGGCGCGACCGGCACCGCCGGCGACGGCGAACAGGGCGTGGAGATCCAGGACACCGCACCGGCGACGGTGCCGTCCACGGTGCCGGAGCAGACCGAGGACGCCGAGGAGCCCCCCGTCGAGCGGGACAGGCCGGTCCGCCCGGCCAACCCGACGGGCCGTCCCTCGGCCGAGGCCACCCCCTCGCCCACCCCGGAGCCGTCGCCCAGCGCCGAGCCGACGCCGACCCGGTTCCCGTCCCGGCCGCCGGCCACCTCCGTTCCGCCGACCACGAGCGCGCCCTCGCCGACCGAGCCGGAGCCGGAGCCGACCACACCGGTGGATCCGCCGCCGACCACCGAGGGGACCGGCGGCGGCGGAAGCGGCGGCGGGGCACCCCACGCGCCCCGATAATCCCAAACCGGACGTACGACCGCGTATTTCTCTCTAGGCTGATAAGCAGGCACCTTCCAACCTGCTGCGGAGGCCCGGGTGAACGTGGAGAAGCTGGTCGTGATCGGTCAGGGGTACGTCGGCCTGCCCCTGGCCATCCGCGCCGTGGAGGCGGGACTGGACGTGGTGGGTCTCGACGTCGACGGCGACCGGATCAAGCGGCTCGCGCACGGTGACTCCTTCGTCGAGGACATCACCACCGCCCGCCTCGGCCGCGCGCTGGCCAGCGGCCGGTACCACCCGAGCACCGAGTACGCCGACGCCGACGGCTTCGACATCTGCGTGATCACGGTGCCCACCCCGCTGCGCGACGGCACCCCCGACCTCAGCTTCGTCGAGCAGGCCGGCACCGGCATCGGCCCGTACGTGCGGCGCGGCACCACCGTGGTCCTGGAGTCGACGACGTACCCGGGCACCACCGACGAGCTGCTGCGCCCGCTGCTCGAGTCGGCCAGCGGACTGCACAGCCCGGGCGACTTCCACCTCGGGTACAGCCCGGAGCGGATCGACCCGGGCAACCCGACCTGGCGGCTGGAGAACACCCCGAAGGTGGTCTCCGGGCTGGACGAGGCGGCGCTGCACCGGGTCGACGCGTTCTACCGCCGGCTGGTGGAGCGGACCGTCCCGGTGGACTCGACCCGGGTGGCCGAGCTGACCAAGCTGATCGAGAACACCTTCCGCCAGGTCAACATCGGCCTGATCAACGAGCTGACGATGCTCTCGCACCACCTGGGCATCGACGTGTGGCAGGCCATCGAGGCGGCCGAGACCAAGCCGTTCGGCTTCATGCCGTTCCGCCCCGGCCCCGGGGTGGGCGGGCACTGCCTGCCGATCGACCCGTGCTACCTGTCCTGGCAGGTCCGGCGGAAGCTGGGCCGGCAGTTCCGCTTCATCGAACTGGCCAACGACATCAACCACGAGATGCCCGAACACGTCGCCCAGCGGGTGATGGCCGGGCTGAACCGGGCCGGGCGGGCGGTCACCGGCGCCCGGTTGCTGCTGCTCGGGCTGGCGTACAAGCGCAACACCGGGGACATGCGGGACTCGCCCGCCGTGGAGGTGGCCCACCTGCTGCGGGGGCTCGGCGCGCAGGTGCACGCGGTGGAGCCGTACGCCGAGGCGCAGCACCTGCCGGACGGGGTGACCATGGTGGAGCTGACCGAGGCGCAGGTGCGCCGCGCCGACGCCGTGGTGGTGGTGACCGACCACGACTGCTTCGACTACGACCTGGTGTCCCGGCACGCCCGGTACGTCTTCGACGCCCGCAACCGCTGCCGGGGGCCGGCCGTCGAACGGCTCTGAGCCGCCCCCGCCCGGACACCGGGGCGGGCGGTGCGGGGCGATCCCCCCGCACCGCCCGCCCCGGCACCTCACTGCGTGCCCAGCGCCTCCACCACCGGCCGGGACAACGCCCGCCGGGCCGGCAGGACCGAGGCGACCAACGCCGCCAGCACCGCGACGGCGAGGATCCCGGCGAGCTGCCCCCACGGCAGCACCAGGCTGAAGTCGCCGCCCAGCTCGGCCAGGAGGGCCATCGTGCCCGCGCCCACGCCGACGCCCAGGGCCACCCCGAGCACCGCGCCCACCAGGGCGGTGAGCACCGCCTCGACGGCCAGCATCGCCCGCATCCGGCCCCGGGTCAGCCCGACCGCCCGCAGCACCGCGTTCTCCCGGGTCCGCTCCAGCACCGACAGGCTCAGCGTGTTGGCCACCCCGACCAGGGCGATCACCACCGCCAGGCCGAGCAGCGCCACCACGAAGGCGAGCAGCATGTCCACCGTGCCGGTGAGCATCCGCTTGTACGCCGCCTGGTCCATCAGGTTGACCGTCGGGTACCCGGCCAGCACCTCCTCGACCGCGACCCGCGCCGAGGCGGCCGGCACCCCCTCGGCGGGGTCGACCTCGGCCAGGTGGCCCCGCTGCCCGGGGAAGATCCGGTCGAAGTCGGCGGCGGCCAGCTCGACCCGGTACCCGGCCGGCACCGACCCGCCGAACGCCGACGGCGCGACGGTGACCACGGCGGCCACCTCGAACGACCGTCCGCGCAGGGTGACCCGGTCGCCGGTGGACCAGCCCCGGGACCGGGCCAGCTCACGGTGCACCAGCACCCGGCCCGGTCCCAGCCGCTCGACCGTCCCGGAGTCCACCCCGGCCAGGGTCCGGCCGACCAGCGCCGGGTGGGCGGCCCGGTACTCGACCCCGTCGACGACCTTTCCGCGCTGCTCGTGCGCCACGCCCAGCTCCGGGCGTGCGGCGAGGTCGTCGACCACCCCGGCGGGCAGGTCGCCACCGACCCCGGTGACCAGGAAGTCCGCCCCGACCTGGGCGTCCACGCTGCGTTCGATGCCCACCTTGGTGCTCTGCGCGCCGATCACGAAGGACGACACCAGGCCGATCCCGATCACCAGCGCGGTCGCCGTCGCGGCGACCCGCCGGGGATTGCGGACCGCGTTCGCCACGGCCAGGCCGGCGGTGGCCCCGACCAGCCACCGGGCGGGCGCGCCGAGCACCCGGACCAGCGCCGGCACCAGCACCGGGCCGAACAGGACGATGCCGAGGAAGCCCAGCACCCCGCCGAGGGCGACCAGCAGGACCTGACCGGTCGGGGCGGCGCCGGCCAGCGCCGCGACCCCGGCGGCGAGGACCAGCGCGCCGGCGACCAGGCGTACCCGCCCGGCGGGGCGGGTGACCTGCACGGCCGCGTCGGTCAACGCGGCCACCGGGGCGACCCGGGTGCCCTGCCAGGCCGGGACGCAGGCCGCGCCGAGGGTGAGCACGGTGCCGGCGGCGAGGCAGCCCGCCACGGTCGCCGGGGTGACGGTGAGCGTCCCGGACAGCGGGGTGGCCAGCGCCCCCAGCAGCGCGGTCAGGCCCGCCGCCAGCCCGGCCCCCACCAGCACCCCGAGCGCCGAGGCGACCAGCCCGACCACCGCCGACTCCAGCAGCGTCGCCCGGAACACCTGCCCCCGGGTGGCGCCGACCAGGCGCAGCAGCGCGGTCCGGCGGGTGCGCTGGGCGAGCACGATGGTGAAGGTGTTGGCGATGACGAACGCGGCCACCACCACCGCCACCCCGGCGAAGGTCAGCAGCACCAGGTTGAACTGGCGCAGGTCGCGGACCGCGTCGGCGACCGCGGCGTCGAGGATCGCCTGCCGGTGCCGCACGGTGGTGCCCGCCCCGGCCACCTCGGCGATCCGCTCGGCGAGCACGGTGTCGGAGATCCCCGGCCCGGCGGCCACCATGATCCGGCCGTAGCCGTCCCCGCCGGTGAGGGCGAGCGCGTCGGCGCCGACCAGGCCGATGAACGGCCCGCCGACGTCCCGCGTGGTGTCGGCCACGTCGACCGTGCCGACCAGGGTGTACGGGCGGGCCGCCCCGCTGTCGCCGCCGACGCGCACCGGTGTGCCGAGGGCGAAGCCCTCGTCGGCCACGGTCCCGGCGTCGAGCACCACCTCGCCGGGGCGGGCCGGCAGCCGCCCGGTCACCACGTCGTACGACTGCAGGGCCGGGTCGGTGGGGATGGCGGCGAGGAAGCCGAAGCCGAGCACCGGACGGCCGTCGGCGCCGACCACCCCGGCGGTGCCGGTCAGCTCCCCCTCGGCGGCGCGCACCCCGTCGACCGCGCGGACCCGCTCGACCAGCGACGGCGGGATCGGTTCCCGCTCGGCGTAGACGCCGACGTCGGTGTGCCGGTCGAAGGTGCCGGCCCGCTCGTACGTGCCGGCCCGCATCCCGTCGATGAAGATCAACGTACCGGCGACGAAGGCCACGCCGAGCACCACGGCCAGGGCGGAGAGCAGCATCCGCACCGCCTCGGCGCGCAGCGACCGCAGGGTCAGGCGGACCATGCCGGTCACCGCCCCGCCACCGGAGCGGCGGCCGGGTCGAGGTGGGCGAGGGCGTCCAGGACCCGCTCGGCGGTCGGCGCGGTCAGCTCCCGGACCAACCGGCCGTCGGCCAGGAAGACCACCCGGTCGGCGCAGGCGGCGGCGACCGGGTCGTGGGTCACCATCACCACCGACTGTCCGAGGGTGTCGACCGCCTCGCGCAGCAGCCGGAGCACCTCGGCCCCGGCGCGGGAGTCCAGGTTGCCGGTGGGCTCGTCGGCGAAGACCACCCGCGGCTTGGTGATCAGGGCGCGGGCCACCGCGACCCGCTGCTGCTGGCCGCCGGAGAGCTCGGCCGGGCGGTGCCGCAGCCGGTCTCCCAACCCGACCGCGGTCACCACCTGACGCAGCCACGCCGGGTCGGCGCGCCGGCCGGCGACGGCCAGCGGCAGCACGATGTTCTCCTCGGCGCTGAGCGCGGGCAGCAGGTTGAACCTCTGGAACACGAACCCGACCCGGTCCCGGCGCAGCAGGGTCAGCCGCCGGTCGTCGAGGCGGCCCAGGTCGGCGTCGCCGATCCGGACCGAGCCGGCGGTGGGCCGGTCCAGCCCGGCCAGGCAGTGCATCAGCGTCGACTTGCCGGAGCCGGACGGCCCCATGACGGCGGTTAACCGGCCGGCGGCGACGTCGACGTCGACACCGTCGAGGGCGACGACGGCGGACGGACCGCTGCCGTACCGCTTGACCAGGCCCCGGGCGGTGACGGCGACCCCGGCGGTGGCGTGGACGGGTGGTGCGACGGACACGGTGGGACTCCCCGTACGGATGGTGGGTCTGGGACGTCTCCGACGCTATGGCCGGCACCCACCCGCCGAGATCAACCCGGACGCTCGACCCGGGTACGCCGCAGGTCGCCCGCGCCGGCCCACCGGCGTACGCCTCAGGTCGTACGCCGGCCCTCCCCGCCGGGGGTGACCAGCCCGCTCTCGTACGCCAGCACCACCGCCTGCACCCGGTCGCGCAGCCGCAGCTTGGCTAGGATCCGCCCGACGTGTGTCTTCACCGTCGCCTCGGCGACGTGCACCCGGGCGGCGATCTCCGCGTTGGACAGGCCCTGCGCGACCAGTAGCAGGATCTCCCGTTCCCGCTCGGTGAGCTGGGCCAGCCGGGGATCCTCGCCGGGGCCGGGGCCGAGCTGGCCGGCGAACCGGTCGAGCAGCCGCCGGGTGATCGGCGGGGCGACCACCGAGTCACCCCGGGCGACCACCCGGATCGCGGCGAGCAGTTCCTCCGGGGGGACGTTCTTGAGCAGGAAGCCGCTCGCCCCGGCGCGCAGCGCGGCGAACGCGTCGGCCTCGGTGTCGAAGGTGGTCAGCACCAGCACCCGGGGCGGACCGGCCGGCCGGTCGGCGCAGAGCCGCCGGGTGGCCTCCACCCCGTCCATGGTCGGCATCCGCACGTCCATCACCACCACGTCGGCCTCGACGCGGGACAGCACCCGCAGCGCGTCCGCCCCGTCGATCGCCTCGCCGACCACCTCCAGGTCGGGCTGGGAGTCCAGCACCATCCGGAAGCCGGCGCGCACCAGCGCCTGGTCGTCCACGATCACCACCCGGACCGTCATACCGTGCTCACCTCCGTCGCGGGGGTCGACGGTAGCGGCAGCCGGGCCCGGACCTGCCACCCCCCGGCCGGTCGCGGGCCGGCGGTGAGGCTGCCGTCGTACACCGAGAGCCGTTCGCGCATGCCGACCAGGCCGTGCCCGCCGGGCGGCGCCGGGGTGGCCGCCGCGCGGCCCCGCCCGTCGTCGACCACGTCGAGCAGCACGGTGTCGGCGGCGTGGTGCAGGGTGACCTGCACGCCGGCGCCGACCCCGGCGTGCTTGAGCGCGTTGGTCAGCGCCTCCTGCACCAGGCGGTACACGGTCAGCTCCACCCCCTGCGGCAGCGGCGCGGGGGTGCCGGTGACGGTCCACCCCACCCGCAGCCCGGCGGCGCGGAACCGGTCCAGCAGCGCCGGCACCTCGGTCACCGAGGGTCGCCGGTGGGTCGGCTCGTCGGTCAGCCCCGCCGAACGGTCCCGGTCGGCTCCCACGCCGTCGTGCGCACCGGCACCGCCGGCGCCGTCGGCCCCGGGTGCCGGCGGGGGCTCGGCGGCCGGCTCCGCCGGGTCCGGTTCCCGCAGGACGCCGACCAGTCGGCGCATGTCCGCCAGGGCCTGCCGGCCGGTGTCCGCCACGATCCGGACCGCGGTGCGGGCGGTCTCCGGGCTCTGGTCGATCATGTACCGGGCGCCGTCCGCCTGGACGATCATGACGGCCATGCTGTGCGCCACCACGTCGTGCAGTTCCCGGGCGATCCGGGTCCGTTCCTCGGCGACCGCCGCCCGCGCCTCGGCCTCCCGTTCCCGCTCCAGGGTCGCCGCCCGTTCCTCGAGGCTCAGCACGTACAGCCGCCGGGTGCGCACGTTCAGCGCCATCAGCCACACCGCCCCGGTGAGCAGCCCGTAGAAGATGGCCGGGAAGTACCAGGCGACCTGGGACGGGGTCTGCACGGCGGCCAGCACCACCCCGAGCGCCGCCACGATCCCGGCGACGATCCCGGCGCGCAGCCGGTCGGCGTACGCGACCACGCTGTACAACGCGATCAGCACCGCCACGTCGTACGGCAGCGGCCCCCAGCCGAGGGCGACCTGGACGAACGCCAGCGCCGCCACCACGGCGGTCACCGCCGCCGGCCGGACCCGCCGCCACAGCAGCGCGACCGCCATGCCCAGCCCGACCGCGGCGGAGAACCAGCCGCCGGGCTGGGCGGACACCGCCGCCACCCCGAACAGGGCCACCGCGCCGGCCACGGCCACGTCGAAGACGACGGCACGGGTCCGCAGGATCGTCGCGCTCATCGTCACCCAGCGTACGAGGTCCCCGACCGCCCCCTCCGCAGGTGGCGGGGGCGGGGCGGGCGCCGGAACCGGTGTGCGGATTCCGACGCGACACGCCGACAGCCGCGTCGGAACCCGCACACCGCTCGCCGGTGCCGGGCCAGGCGAGGGGTCGGGGTGGGTCAGGTCGGCGTCACGGGGCGCGGCGGGTCAGCAGGGTGGTGGCGGTACGGTGGGCGACCTGGTGCCGCTCGGCGGGGGTGAGGCCGGCACGGGTGAGGGCGTCGGTCACCCGGTCCCGGTCGACTGGGCGCTCGGGCACCGGCCAGTCGCTGCCGGCCGCCACGTGGTCCGCGCCGAGCAGCTGACCGGGTGGACGAAGACGGTCAGCCCGGCCTCGGCGGCCTCCAGGGTGGGCCGGCACCGGGGCGCGTCCAGGTACGCCCCCCGGTGCGCGCAGTCGACCACGATCCCGGGCAGCCCGGCCGCGACGGCGGCGGCGACGGTCCGCGCCCCGGCCTCCCTGGCGTACGCGTCGACCGTGGCCAGCCCGGCGAACCGGTCGGGGTACGCGGCGACCACCGCACACAGGTGGTCGTTGAGCGCCGCGACGGTCCCCGGAGCGATCGACCCGCCGTCGGGGGTGACCATCGACGGTGGGGCGCTGAGCACCCGGCGCGTCACGCCCAGCCGGTCCATCCCGGTCAGCGTGCCGGCCACGTCGCCGACCTCCCGGGCCACCCGCCGCCACGACCGCAGCAACTCGTCGGTGGCGTTGACCGGGGCGAGGGCGGACACCGCCGGGGCGACGTGGTGGCTGTGGAAGTCGACCACCGGCAGCGGCTCGTCGGTCACGTCCGGACCGTCCCCTCGGCGGCGATCAGCCGGAACACCTCGGCGCGCAGCGCGGCGAACCGGGCGTCGGCGCGGGTGGTGAGCTGGTCCCGCTCGGCGGGCAGGTCGACGGTGAGGTCGGCCCGGATGGTGGCCGGTGCCCGGCTGAGCACCAGCACCCGCCCGCCGAGGTAGACCGACTCGTCGATGTCGTGGGTGATGAACAGGACGGTGATGCCGAGTCGCCGCCAGATCGCCCGGACCAGGTCCTCCAGGTCCGCGCGGGTCTGCGCGTCGACGGCGGCGAACGGCTCGTCCATCAGCAGCACCCGGGGCTCGCCGACGATCGCCCGGGCGATCGCCACCCGCTGCTGCATCCCGCCGGAGAGCTGCCAGGGGTACGCCCGGCCGGCGTCGGCCAGGCCGACCGCGGCGAGCGCCTCCTGGGCCCGGCGGTGCCGATACGCGCGGGGCACCCGGCGGGCCAGCAGGGGCAGGGCCACGTTGTCCCGGACCGTCTTCCAGGCGTACAGCTTCCAGGCGTACAGGCTGCGGCCGTACTCCTGGAAGACCACGGCGAGCCCGGGTACCGGGCCGGTGACCGGCGCGCCGTCGAGCAGGACCCGGCCGTCGGTCGGCGGCAGCAGCCCGGAGACCACCTTCAGCAGGGTGGACTTGCCGCCGCCGGAGGGGCCGACGACGCAGACGAACTCACCGGCGGCGACGTCGAAGCTGAGCCCGTCGATGGCCACCACCGGCCGCTGCGCGGACGGGTACACCTTGCGCAGGCCGTCGACGCGCAGCAGCGGCTCGCGGGCCGGCCCGGCGGCGGTCACGAGCGCGCCCCGGTGGCGCGGCGCAGGCCGTGGTGCCAGGCCAGGGCCCGGCGTTCGACGACCTCCAGGGCCGTGGCGAGCAGGGAACCGAGGATGCCCAGGAAGATCATGCCACTCCACATCTCGGGCAGGGCGAAGCTGCGTTGGAACCGGACCACGGCGTGGCCCAGGCCGTCGGTGCTGACCACCATCTCGCTGATGACCATGAGGATGAGCCCGATGCCGAGGGCCTGGCGGAGCCCGGCGGCGATCTGCGGGGACGCCGAGGGCAGCACCAGGTGGCGGAAGGTGGCCAGCCGGGACAGCCCGGCCACCCGGGCGGTGTCGAGTTGGACCTCGTCGGTGCCCCGGACCCCGTCGACGGTGTTGAGCAGCACCGGCCAGAGGCAGCCGAAGGCGATCACGGCGACCTTCATCGCGTCGCCGACACCGACGACCACCAGCAGCACCGGGAGCAGCACCGGGGAGGGCAGCGCGCGGAAGAACGCCAACGCGGGCTCCAGCAGGGTGCGCAGTACCCGGGACGAGCCGATGAGCAGCCCGGCGGCCACGGCCGCAGGAGATCGGGTACTGGGAGCGGGGCCCGCTGTCGGAGACCCAGCGGATCACCGGCGGCCCCTGGTCGACGTACTACTACAACGGCCACATCTACTCCAGCGACATCCAGAAGGGCCTGGACGTGCTGGAACTGCGCGACTGGCGGACCTGGACGGCGCACCTCGTCCAGTACCGCGAGTTCAACGCGCAGACCCAGCACAGCTACCTGAGCTGGTGACCCCACGGGCCGGGTCCGCCCCCGACCGGGGCGGGCCCGGCCCCGTTTCCTCCCCGGGGCGGCCGGGTACCACGACCGGGACGAAGGGGAGGAACGTGACCATGAGCCGCAACGAGTACCACGTGGTGCCCGACGGTGACGGTTGGGCCGTCGAGCAGGGCAGCGACGCGATCGGCAGCTACCCCACGAAGGAGGCCGCCGTCGCGGCGGGCCGGCAGGTCGCCCACGGCAACGAGCCGAGCCAACTCGTCGTGCACACCGCCGACGGCCGGATCGAGACCGAGTACACCTACCGCGACGACCCGTACCCGCCCGCCGGCTGACCGGCGACCGGCCCGGGTCCCCGGGACCGGGCGCCGCACGCGGCCCGTCGGTGTCCGCCGGCGGGCCGCGTGCGAGGATCGGCGGACGTGGAGCACACCGTCGGCAGCCCGCCCCGCCGCAGTACGCGACACCGACCGCACCCGCTGGACCTGGCCGCGACCGCACTCGCGGTGGCCGGTGCCGGCTGCGTGCTGTCCGGGCTGCTGCCCCGGGCCGAGGCGACGGCGACCGTCGCCCGCATCCTGCCCCTGCTGCTGTTCCTCGGCACCGTGGTGGTGCTGGCCGAGCTGACCGCCGCCGCCGGGGTCTTCGACGTGCTCGCCACCCGGCTGGCGGTGACCGCCCGGGGCCGCCGGGGCCGGCTGTTCCTGCTCTGCGTGGCCTTCGCCGCGCTCACCACGATCCTGCTCAACCTGGACACCACGGCGGTGCTGCTCACCCCGGTGCTGCTGGCCCTGGCGGCGCGGCTCGGCCTGGCCGCCCTGCCGCTGGCGGTCACCACGGTCTGGCTGGCGAACACCGCCAGCCTGCTGCTGCCGGTGTCCAACCTGACCAACCTGCTCGCCGCCGACCGGGTGGGGCTGAGCCCGCTCGGGTACGCGGCCCGGATGTGGCTGCCGCAACTGGCCGCGATCGCGGTGACCGCCGGCCTGCTCTGGCTGCTGTACTGGCGCCGGCTGCCGGACCGGTTCGAGGCCCCGCCCCGGCTCGTCCCGGCCGACCCGGTGCTGCACCGTACGGCGGTCGCCGGCTGCCTGCTCCTGGTGGCCGGCATCGCCGCCGGAGTGGAGATCGGGATCGCCTCGACGGTGGCGGCGGCCGTGGTGGTGGCCGGGTTCGCCGTCCGCTCCCCCGCCACCCTGCGCCCCCGGCTGCTGCCCTGGCGGCTGCTGCTCCTGGTGACCGGGCTGTTCCTGGTGGTGCAGACCCTCGGCCGCGCCGGCCTGCACGACCTCGTCGGTGCGCTGCTCGGCCCGGACGGCGGGCCGCTCGGGGTGCTGCGGGCCGGCGGCACCGGGGCGCTGCTGGCCAACGCGGTCAACAACCTCCCGGCGTACCTGGCCGGGGAGGCGGCGCTACCGACCGGCGACCACACCCGCCTGCTGGCCCTGCTGATCGGGACGAACATCGGCCCGCTGGCGCTGCCGTGGGCGTCGCTGGCCACCCTGCTCTGGTACGAGCGGTGCCGGGCGGCCGGGGTGCGGGTGCCGATGCGCCGGTTCGTGGTGACCAGCGCGGTGCTGGCGGTCACCGGCACCCTGGCCGCGCTCGGGGCGTTGCTGCTGACCCGCTGACGCCCGGCCGACCAGCGCTCGGTCAGGTGCCCAGCTCGACCTCGTACGCGCGGCGCAGCCGGGCCCGGGTGGACGGGGCGGGGCAGACGTGCCAGACCGACCCCGCGTCGACCACGTTGACCTCGCCGGCCTCCTGCCGGTCCCGCAGGATCCCGGCCAGGACCTCCCGGGCGCCGAAGCGCCGGTACCAGTCCAGTTCGACGTCGACGGTCCACCCGAGGCAGTGCGCGCCGGGCAGCGGCACCGGGTGCCCGAGTCGCCGCCGCCGGTACTGCTCCTCGGCGCTGCGCACCAGGCTGGTCACCCAGAGCGGCGGGGTGCCCGCCGGGGCGGCCGAGGCGAACTCCCGGGCCACGTCGTTGAGCAGCGCCACCACCTCCCGCCGGGTCCGGCGCGACCGTACCCCGGCGGTGTCCGGGGCGGCGTAGGGTCGCAGCCGCCGGTCGGCCGCCCGCAGGGCCCGGCCGACCCGGCTGGTCGGCTCCTCCCGGTAGCGGAAGCGGGCCAGGTCCCGGCGGCGCAGCCACTCCAGGTCCACCAGATCGGGGCTGTCACGGACCTGGGCGTCGGTGGCGAAGGCGGGGACGTCGCGCCACCACATCAGGTCGATGCGGGACAGCAGGTAGCAGCGGACCAGCCCGGTGAGGTCGCGCACCGCGCTACGGCCGCTCGGCTGGTAGCGGGCCAGCTCCAGCAACAGCGTCTCCCGGGCGGCGACGAGGCCGGCCGGGGTGGCGTCGAGCACGGCGACCACGACCGGGTCCCGGAGCCGGTCGTCGACCAGCGCCTGACGGGCGGTGGCCGAGCCCGGATCGGCGAGCGCACCGATCTCGACGAGCAGTTCCGCCACGGCCGCCCGGTACGCGGCGAGGTCCGGCCCGTCGTCGGGAAGCGCCGGCCCGCCCCGCGACGGTCCGGATCTCGACGGCCCGGCCACGGCGGGCGAGGTGGTCGAGGTGCCGGGGCTGGGCGCGGCCGGGCCGGGCCGCTGTCCGGAGCTGCGGCTCGGCACTCGCATGGTGGGGTCCCTTCTCCCGCCGGCAGGGCCGGGTGAGCCTGACCTCACCGTAGGGGACACAGACTGACCAAGAGTGAGAAATCCTTCTCTTGGTCTCGAAAGGGGACGGACCGGTGACGAGCGTCGCCTCCGTGCGCCCCTGGCCGCCGCAGCGGGAGGCCGAGGGCGGTCACGCCGGCCGCGGGCCGACCGCCTGTCCGCCGAGCGGGGTGACCGTCCGGGTCTCGCCGTCGTAGCTGCGCGCCGCGACGAAGGCGCCGGTGGGTCGGGCGGCTCCGGCGACCGCCCGCGCCCGCCGCCGGTCGGCGTCGCGGAAGCGCAGCGCCAGGCTCAGGTGCGGGATCCACCGGCCCGGCTCGTGCCAGGGCCGGCGGCCCTCGGCGGCGGAGAGCACCGCCCAGACCCCGGCGTGCAGCGCGGTCAGCGCCGGGGTGGGCCGCACCAGCCAGACCAGGGGCGCGCTGCCGTCGAGCACGGTGATCCGGTCGAGGTCCGTCGGCAGCGGCAGCGCCGCCGCGCAGAGGGCGGCCAGCCGTGCCTGCGCACCCGGCGGGAACGCGTCGACCGCGGCGAGGGTCAGGTGCGGGCGGTTGGTGGGATGGATGTTCCGGGCCAGGCTGGGCAGCCCGACCGCGGCGAGCCGGTCCCACGCGGCCCGGACCGTGGCCTCCAACGCCGGGTCACAGACCAGTTCGACGGTACGCACCCGGCCAGGCTAGTGGCGCGCCCCACCCGGTCACAGCCAGCCGGCCTCCCGGGCGATCCGGACCGCCTCGGCCCGGTCGGCGGCGCCCAGCTTCTGCACGCTCGCGGCCAGGTGGTTGCGGACCGTACCGGCGGCCAGGTGCGTCCGGCGGGCGATCACCGGGACCGGCGTGCCGTACTCGGCCAGCCGCAGCAGCTCCAACTCCCGAGGGGTCAGCGGGCACGGCGGCAGGGTGAGCGCGTCGGCGGCCAGCGCCGGGTCGACGTACCGGATGCCGGCGTGGACCCGGCGGATCACGTCCGCCAGCGCCCCGCCCGGCGCCCCCTTGGCCAGGAAGCCCCGGGCCCCGGCGGTGAGCGCCTGCCGCAGGTGTCCGGGGCGGCCGTGGCCGGTGAGGATGACCACCGCGCAGCCGGGCAGCGCCCGGCCGAACTCGGCGACCAGCTCGATCCCGGCCGGCGGCGGCATCTCCAGGTCGACCACCGCGACGTCCGGGCGGTGGGCGCGGGCCGCCGCCAGCGCGGCCCGCCCGTCGCCGGCCTGGGCCACCACCGTCAGGTCGGCCTCCAGGCCGAGCAGCGCGGCGAGCGCCTCCCGGATCAGGTCCTCGTCGTCGGCGAGCAGGACCCGGATCACGGCGTCACCGGCAGCCACGCCTCGAGGGTGAAGACCCCGTCGTCCCCGCACCGGGTCCGCAGGGTGCCGCCGGCCGGCGCCAGCCGGTCGGTCAGCCCCCGCAGCCCGTGGCTGTGCCCGTCGGGCGACCGGGCGGCCCCGGCCCCGTCGTTGCTGACCGTCATCGTGGCCGCCCCCTCCGGTCGGGTGATCTCGATCCGGCACCAGCCGGCCCGGCTGTGCCGCAGGATGTTGGTGCTCGCCTCGCGCAGCACCGCCGCCAGCAGGGCGGCCGGCTCCGGCGGGAGCGGGTCGGCCGGCGCCACCACGCTGCACCGGACACCGCACGAGCGCAGCACGTCGGCGACGGCGGTGAGCTGCTCGGCCAGGTCGACCTCCCGGTAGCCGTGGACCGCCGCGCGGACCCGCTGCAACGCCGAGGCGGCCAGGTGCTGCACCTGCGCGGCCTCCCGGCCGGCCCGGCCGGCGTCCACCGTCGCCAGCCGCGCGGCCAGCTCCGCCTTCAACGCGATCACCGTCAGGTCGTGCCCGAGCAGGTCGTGCACGTCCCGGGCGAAACGGAGCCGCTCCTGCGCGGCGACCAGCCGGGCGCGGGCCTCCTGACCCTGCCGGGCCTCGACGAGCAGGTCCCAGAACCAGAGCTGCAGGGCGTTGACCAGGGCGGCGCCGAGCCCCACCCCACCGGTGACGGCCAGGTGGGAGCCGATCGACCCACCCGTCACCCCGGCCAGCGCGGCCGAGGTCGCCACGGCCGCCCCGCCGGCGACGACGGCGACCGGCCAGCGCGCCAGCACCGGGGCCAACCCGACCAGGGAGGCGCCCAGCCAGGCCCAGGTGGGCCAGGAGCCGGCCGCGACGGGGCCGAGCGCCGGCACGCTCACCACCGCGGTGGCGAGCAGGGCGAGGTGCCACCGCCGCCGCCACACCGGCGACAGCCAGGGGGTGACCGCCGCGTACAGCACGGCGGCGTGCGCGGCGGTGAACGCGGCGACGGCCGTCGCGCCGACGGCGACCCGGACCGGGTCCGGTTCCCGCAGCAGCCCGACGGCGGGGAGCAGGAAGCTGGTCCAGAGGCTGGTCACCAGGGCCACCAGGGCCACCACCCGGGCCCGGCGCAGCCGCCGGTCCCCGGACGGGACCCGCCCGCCGCGCCCGGTCTCCACCGTCATGGTCGCCGATCCTAGGGCGGTTCCCCCGCCGGCCGCACCCGCGCCGGTGCCGGTCCGGGCATGCGTCGCGCACGGCCGAACCGTGCGGCGCGAGGCTGTCGGGCGGACGCCGGTCGGCGGCACCGTGGAGCCATGACATCCTCACCGACCGTACCGGCCACCGCGCCGGCTCCGCCGTCGCGGCACCGCCGGGTGCTCACCATGCTGCACCGCTGGCCCACCGGGCTGGCCCTGCTGATGACCGTCGACAACTGGTTCGCCCCGGCGGTGCTGCCGCCGTGGACCCTGCTGGTGCTCCCGGCCGGGTACCTGCTGATCGGCACGGTGCGTCGCCGCTGGCGCACCCCGGGCGCGCTCCGCGTCGAACTGATCGGCCTGGCCGGGTACACGGCACTGGCCGGGGCGGCGGTGCTCGTCGGGGGTGACACCGGCGCGTGGCTGGTGGCCCTCGGCTGGCTCGGCCACGGGGTCTGGGACCTGGTGCACCACCGCGTCGGCCGGGTGGTGCCACGCGGGTACGCCGAGTGGTGCGGCGTGCTGGACCTCGTCCTGGGGCTGACCATGATCCTGGCGATCGTCACCGGGTGAGACGCCGACCGCACGCAGCGGAGCCGGTCGGGCCGGCGGTGGCGGCCGGTTCCGACCGGCGGCGTGCCGTCGGGCCGGTCGCCGACGCGGCCCGACGGCGGTGATGAAAAGCTCTACCCATGAGTTCCGCACCCGCACCGACCGAACCGACCACCCCCTGCGTGCCCGAGGAGGTGAGCGCCTTCGCGGATCTCGGGCTGCGCGCCGAACTGCTTGGCGCGCTCGCCACCCTCGGGTACGAGGAGCCGACACCGATCCAGCGGGAGGCGATCCCGCCCCTGCTGACCGGCCGCGACCTGCTCGGCCAGGCGGCCACCGGCACCGGCAAGACCGCCGCGTTCGCGCTGCCGCTGCTGCAACGGATGCCCGTGGGGCGCACCGAGGGCGACCCCGTCGCGCTGGTGCTGGTCCCCACCCGGGAACTGGCCGTGCAGGTCTCCGAGGCGTTCCACCGGTACGGCAAGGACCTCGGCACCCGGGTCCTGCCGATCTACGGCGGGCAGCCCATCGGCCGGCAGTTGCGGGCCCTCGACACCGGGGTGGACGTGGTGGTGGCCACCCCCGGCCGGGCCCTCGACCACATCGCCCGGGGCACCCTGCGCCTGGGCGCGCTGGCCACGGTGGTGCTCGACGAGGCCGACGAGATGCTGGACATGGGCTTCGCCGAGGACATCGAGGCGATTCTCGAACACGCGCCGGACCAGCGGCAGACGGTGCTCTTCTCGGCCACCATGCCGGCCCGGATCGACGGCATGGCGCGGGCGCACCTCACCGACCCGGTCCGCATCCTCATCGCCCGGGAGCAGCCGGTCGCCGGGGAGGCGCCCCGGGTCCGGCAGAGCGCCTACATCGTGGCGCGGGCGCACAAGCCGGCGGCGCTGGGCCGGGTGCTGGACGTCGAGTCGCCCACCGCGGCGATCGTGTTCTGCCGCAGCCGCGAGGAGGTGGACCGGCTCACCGAGACGATGAACGGGCGCGGGTACCGGGCCGAGGCGCTGCACGGCGGGATGAGCCAGGAGCAGCGGGACCGGGTGATGGGGCGGCTGCGGGCCGGCACCGCCGACCTGCTGGTCGCCACCGACGTGGCCGCCCGGGGGCTGGACGTGGAGCAGCTCAGCCACGTGGTCAACTACGACGTCCCGTCCGCCCCCGAGTCGTACGTGCACCGGATCGGGCGGGTCGGCCGGGCCGGCCGGGAGGGGGTGGCGATCACCCTGGCCGAGCCCCGGGAACACCGGATGCTCAAGACCATCGAGCGGGTCACCGGCCAGCGGATCACCATCGACAAGATCCCCACCGTGGCGGACCTGCGCACCCGCCGCCTGGAGCTGACCCAGGCCGCGTTGCGGGAGAGCCTGCTGGAGGACGACCTGACCCCGTTCCGGGTCATCGTCGAGTCGCTGTCGGACGAGTTCGACCTGATGGAGGTGGCCCTGGCGGCGGTGAAGCTGGCCCACGAGGCGACCCTGCCCGGCAGCACCGACGAGGACGAGGAAATTCCGCAGGCCGCCGTCCGCCCGGCCCGGGAGAACCGCCCCGGCGGCGAGGGACGCGGCGCCGAGCGGCGCCCGGCCCGGCCCCGGGGCGCGGGCACCACGCAGGTCTTCATCGGGCTGGGCCGGCGGGCCGGGGTGCGCCCGCAGGATCTGGTCGGCGCGATCACCGGGGAGACCCGGGTGAGCGGCCGGGAGATCGGCTCGATCGAGATCGCCGACCGGTTCTCCCTGGTCGAGGTGCCGGTCGGGGCGGCCGACGAGGTGATCGCCGGGCTGCGCGGCAGCACCATCAAGGGCCGCAAGGCGACGGTACGCCGCGACCGCGATGGCGACAGCCGCCGCTGAGGGGTAAGGAAGGGCCCCCTCTTAACGCCTCCGGTAGAGAGGGGCGCCCTTCTCACCCGCCCGGAGCCGGGCCGGGCGACCGGCTCGGGCCGCACCGGCTCCGGGCGTACGGGCCGGGCGTCAGAGGGCGTACGGGCCGAACCGGCCCCAGGCCACCAGCAGGGCCGCGACGAGCAGCAGCCCGGTGAGGGCGGCGGCCGGGTACTCCCGGGCGCGCACGTGGATCACCACCGCCCCGAGCATCACCACCGCCGCGCCGACGGCGGCCAGCGGGGTGAACACCGGGGCGATGCCGGTCGCCGCCGGCAGGACCAGCCCGACCGCGCCCAGCACCTCGACCGCGCCCAGCGCCGTGACCTGGCCGGGCGGCACGCCGTCGACCCAGCTCATCCGGTCCCGCAGCTTCTCCGTGGGCTGGCTGACCTTGGTGAGGCCGGCGCCGAGGAGGATCGCCGCGAGGCCGATCTGGAGTACCCACAACAGGATGGTCATCGCCGCCTCCGGCCACGGGGGAAGGGATGCCGACCGTACCCGCTGCGGGCCGCACACGCGAGGTGTCGCGCCGCCCGGCCCGCAGCCGGGGTCAGGCGGCGGTCAGGGCCGGCCCGGTGAGGGTGTCGGCGTCGGCCGGGCGCAGCGCCAGGGCGAGCACGTCGGCGACGTCGGCGAGGGTGTGCACGGTCAACGCCGACCGCACCTCCTCGGGCAGGTCGTCGAGGTCCGGCGCGTTGCGGGCCGGGATGACCACCTCGGTCAGGCCGGCCCGGTGCGCGGCGAGCAGCTTCTGCTTCACCCCGCCGATGGGCAGCACCCGGCCGGAGAGGGTCACCTCGCCGGTCATCCCGAACTCCGGGCGGACCGGTCGGCCGGTGACCAGGGACGCGAGGGCGGTGACCATGGTGATGCCGGCGCTGGGGCCGTCCTTGGGCACCGCGCCCGCCGGGACGTGCAGGTGGATCCGCTGCCCGGCCAGCGCGTTCGGGTCCAGTCCGAGTCGGCGTCCGTTGGAGCGCAGGTACGACCAGGCGATGTGCGCGGACTCCTTCATCACGTCCCCGAGCTGGCCGGTGAGGGTCAACCCCGGCTCGCCCGCCATGCTGGTCGCCTCGACGAAGAGCACGTCCCCGCCGGCGCCGGTGACGGCCAGCCCGGTGGCCACCCCGGGCACGGCGGTGCGCTCGGCCGACTCCGGCGTGAACCGCGGCCGGCCCAGGTAGCGGACCAGGTCGTCGGTGCCCACCCGGACCGGGGTCGGGTCGGTCGCCAGGCTCACCGTGACCTTGCGCAGGATCTTCGCCAGGGCCCGTTCGAGCTGCCGTACCCCGGCCTCCCGGGTGTGCTCCCCCGCGATCCGGGCCAGCACGGCGTCGTCGACGGTGACCTCGTCGGCGGTCAGCCCGGCCCGGTCCCGCTGCCGGGGCAGCAGGTGGTCGCGGGCGATCGCCACCTTCTCGTCCTCGGTGTACCCGTCCAGGGTGACCAGTTCCATCCGGTCCAGCAGCGGGCCGGGAACGTTCTCCACCACGTTGGCGGTGGCCAGGAAGAGCACGTCGGACAGGTCGAGGTCGACCTCCAGGTAGTGGTCGCGGAAGGTGTGGTTCTGCGCCGGGTCGAGCACCTCCAGCAGGGCGGCGGCCGGGTCGCCGGCGTAGCCGACGGCCAGCTTGTCCACCTCGTCGAGGAGCACCACCGGGTTCATCGAGCCGGCCTCGCGCAGCGCCCGGACGATCCGGCCCGGCAGCGCGCCGACGTAGGTGCGCCGGTGGCCCCGGATTTCCGCCTCGTCGCGGACCCCGCCGAGGGAGACCCGGACGAAGGTCCGGCCCAGCGCGCGGGCCACCGACTCGCCGAGGCTGGTCTTGCCGACCCCGGGCGGGCCCGCGAGGGCGAGCACCGCGCCGGAGCCGCGCCCGCCGACCACGCCGAGGTCGCGCTCGGCGCGGCGGTTGCGCACCGCCAGGTACTCCAGGATGCGGTCCTTCACGTCGGCCAGGCCGGCGTGGTCGGCGTCGAGCACCGCGCGGGCCGCGGCCAGGTCGGTGTTGTCCTGGGTACGGGTGCTCCACGGCATCTCCAGCACCGTGTCCAGCCAGGTCCGGATCCAGCCCGCCTCCGGGGAGGCGTCACTGGCCCGCTCCAGCTTGCCGACCTCGCGCAGCGCCGCCTCGCGGACCTGCTCGGGCAGGTCGGCGGACTCCACCCGGGACCGGTAGTCGGCGGAGCCGTCCGGCTCGTCCTCGCCGAGTTCCTTGCGGATGGCGGCGAGCTGCTGGCGCAGCAGGAACTCCCGCTGGGACTTCTCCAGCCCCTCCCGGACGTCGGTGGTGATCCGCTCGGCGACCTCCTGCTCGGCCAGGTGCTCCTTCACCCAGCCGACCAGCAGCTCCAGCCGGGCGGTGACGTCCGGGGCGGCGAGCAGCTCGGTCTTCTGCGCCAGGCTGAGCCAGGGCGCGTAGCCGGCCGCGTCGGCCAGCTCGGACAGGTCGGTCATCCGTTCCATCGCGTCGATGACCTGCCAGGCGCCTCGCTGCTGGAGCACGGAGGTCATCAGGGCGCGGTACTCGCGGGCGAGGTCGCGGGCCCGACCGGCGGGGGCGGGTTCGGGCAGTTCGGTCGCCTCGACCCAGAGGGCGGCCCCGGGGCCGGGGACGCCTGAGCCGATCCGGGCCCGGCTCAGGCCACGGATCACCGCGGCCGGTTCGCCGCTGGGCAGCCGGCCGACCTTCTCGATGGTGGCGACCGCGCCGACCGGCCCGTACTCGCCGTCGAGGCGCGGTACGGCGAGGAGCCGGCCGTCGCCGGTGGCGCGGGCCGCGTCGACGGCGGCCTGGGTGCTCGGGTCGAGGGTCACCGGGATGACCATGCCGGGCAGCAGGACGGCGTCGGTCAGGGGTAGTACCGGAAGAGTTGCCATCGAACACCTGCCATCGCGTTGAGTTGAGCGTGTCAGGCTCAAGTAACAAAAGGTTCCCGTTGTTCCGGGGTGTGACCCAGGACACGATCACCCCCGCGCGCCCCCCGCGCGGGACCACCGGGAGGCGGCCGACCTGCCCGCAAATCGAATGCCGACGACGTCGTTACCCGCGTTCCGGCCTATCGCGCGGGGCGCACCCTGGCACGAGCCGGGCCGCCCGGGCTACTCACCGATTGCGCTTCCTCGCCGGCGGGCACCGTTTCCACCGGTCGACCGCGACTTAACACTCCGGCTATCACGACCCGCCGAATGGAAGGCGGCGCATATTGTTGCGCTTTTGCCCACCGGTACGTCAAACTTTTACCCACACCCGCCACACACAGGGAGTAATCGGCCATGGCAAGGAAAGTAATCACGGTTCTCACCGACGATCTGGACGGCGGAAAGGCCGATCGTACGGTCGAGTTCAGCCTCGACGGGGTGACCTACACGATCGACGTCTCCGACGAGAACGCCGGCATGCTGCGCAAGGCCCTCGACCCGTACATCAATGCCGGGCGCCGGATCGGTCGCGGCCCGGTCGAGAGCGGTCGGCCGGGCCGCCGGGGCAGCCGCCCGATCTCGGGAATGGACCGCGAGCAGAACCGGGCGATCCGCGAATGGGCGGTCAAGAACGGCCACGAGATTTCCGAGCGCGGGCGGATCCCGGTCTCGGTCGTCGAGGCCTACAAGAACCGCTGACCGCCTCGGTCCGGCCACCAGCCACTCCGGGGTCACGCCGGGCCGGCGGCGTCGGCCCCGGGGGCTGCGGCACACCGCACCACCTGTCCACGGCGGAGGCGAGCGGGCCGACGGCCCACCGGCACGCCCGACGGCGGCAGCCGCCCGGAACCTGCCCGGGCGGCTGCCAGTTCGTCGCGCGACGGGCTCAGTTCACCTGGATCCGGACCACGTCGAAGGCCGGGGTCTGGTTGGCCCGTTCCATCATCGGCACCCGGTGGGAGCCGTCGCCGGCCCACACGGCGCACTGGGCGACACCCTGCTGCGGCAGGCCCGGCACCTGGATCGCGACCTCGTCCGGGTTGCGTCCGCCGGCGCCGTCCTCGGTCGCCACGAAGAAGGCGGGCGCCGGCGCCGGGTCCGGTGCCTCGGTGGTGCTGCCGAGCATCCGGCAGGCGCTGTGGAAGTGACCCCGGGTCAGCCCCTCCCCGTTGAGCACCGAACTCTCCAGGTAGTAGCCGCCCTGGCCGGCGGCGAGGAAGCGGTCCCGGACCAGGTTGCGCGTCGACACCCGCAGGGTGAACGCCTGGTTCGCCTGGACCTGCTCGGGGAACTCCGTGATCAGCAGCGACGGGTTGTCGCCGGCGCTGCCGACCTCGCCGAACGCGGTGCTGACGCACCGGTTGCCGTTCTGGAAGCCGTCGTGGCGCTGGAGGCGGCTGTTGTCGCAGTTCTGCGCCAGCACGTCGAGGCCGTTGTTGTTGCCCCCGCCGTCGTTCCCACCGTTGTTGTTGCCGCCGTTGTTGTTCCCGTTGTTGGGGTTGGCGTCGACGACCTGGCAGGTGACCAGCTCGTCGAGGCCCTGCGGACGCTCGGCGACCCGGCCGATGGCGATCGCGATCCGGTCCAGGGTGGCCTTCCGCTTGGCGGCCAGCGGAGCCAGGATCGCGTTGTCGATGAACCCCTGACCCTTGCGGCCCTCCGCCGCCAGGCGCCGGTTGGCCTCCTCGATCTGGGTGGTGAGCAGGGCGAGGTTGCGCGAGACCTCCCGCTGCGCCCGCGCGGGGATCTCCCGGGGCAGCTTGCCGGTGGGATCCGGGCAACTGATCGTCCGGACCTCGGCGCCGGTCCGCAGCGACTGGCACTGGGCCTTGGACATCTGCCCGTCGCCCCAGTGGTTGCGGACGTCGCGGCCGTTCTGCTCGTTGACGGTGATGCCGGTGCCGTTCCTGGCGGTCGCGCCGGCCGGCGGCGCCACGCACTCCGACGACACCGTCCGGGTACGCGACGGTCGGTCTTGGGCGGACGAGATCTGGGTCACCGCCACGATTCCGCCGAAGACCGCGAGCGTACCGGCCACGGCGATCAGCCGGTTGCGCCGCGTGTTACCGGCTGACCGTCGCGCCCGTGTGGACCTGCGCATCGAATTGTTCTCCTTCTCGATCCGGTAGTGGACCCGTGCCCCCGGCGGGCCGACGGAATTCGGGTGGCGGCGCCGCGTCGGGGAGCACCGCGACACCTCCGGTCGCACGTCGATGACCGACGATGCCCTTTCCGCACCGTCGCCCACGCCTCACGACGCGGGGGAAGATCTTGTCCATTCGCGCATGAGTACGGAGCCACGGCGGCGGGGGTTCAACCGGTTCCGAGGATTGTGCGAGGAAATTCCACGGGCGGGCGGCAGCCGGCCGAGCCGGCCCCCGACCGGGGGCGTGACCGGCCCGGCACCGATTTCCGTCGGCGACGGGGCGGGCCGCACATTGTGCCCGGCTGGCTCCGGATGGTGATCCCACCGTCGCAGAAAGCAGAAAACGGTCGACCGGGCGTACCCGGCCTCGGCCGACGCCCGGCCGAATCCCCGCGGGTCAGTCGGCGCAGAGGTGGTCGAAGGCGAATCCGTCGTCGAACTCGTCGCGGTGCGACCGCAGCCGCAGGATGTCCGCCCGCACCCGCGCCCGGGACACCAGGTGCGGCTCGACCCCGGTCAGGTCCCGCAGCCGGTCGCCGATCGCCACCGCGGCCAGGTCCTCGGCCAGGCGGGCCGGGTCCACCCCGCAGGAGAAGCCGTGCTCCCGGACCGAGACCCGCTCCACCAGACACCGGTCGGGCGCCACCTCGACCCAGCTCCACCCCTCGCCCGGCCCGGCGCGCCACCGCACGTGCAGCCCGCGCACGATCGGGTCGACCAGCCGCCGACCCACGTACGCCTCCAGGGCCGCCGCGCGGGCCAGCGCGCCCAGGTCGTTGACGGGCCCCTGCCGCCCGTCGGGCAGCCGGCCCAGGATGTCCCGGAAGCCCACCGGCGGTTCGGTCCCCGGCTCGTCCGGCGTGGCACCGGCCTGCGTCGCCGCCGCGTAGCGGCGCGCGTCGAGCACGTACTCGACGATCCGGCGGCCGTGGTCGGCGGCGCGCAACGTCGGCGAGGAGATCAGCAGCAGCGGCAGGCCGACCGCCGCGCAGACCGCGCTCTTCATCCGGTCCGCCCGCCCGGCCGGGCCGCCCGGCTCCCCCGTCGGGCCGATCTCGACGGCGAACACCGGCTGCCCGGTGTCGGCGGCGCAGACGACGACGTCCAGGCTCTCCCGCAGGGCCGAACTCCACTGGTTCCCGGTGATGCCCGGCGGGCGGCGGTGCACCAGGTCGCTGAGCCGGCGGTCGGGGTACCCGACGTGGCCGTCCCGGCGCAGCGCCGGGCCGCGTCCCGCGTCGGCGGGGAGCGCACGCAGCCACACGCCGTCGTCACCACCGGTGCGTGTCATCCGCCTGATCCGTCCCTGAGCCGCCGACCGGGCCCGATTCTAGGCCGCCGGCCGGGGCCGGTCCCCGACCGGCCCGCCCGCACGGCGGTCCGCTGCGGTCTACGGCCGGGCGGCGGGCTCCGGTTTGCGGCCGGGCGGCGCGACCGGGTGCAATGGGCCGGTGCCGATCCTGCTCACCACCGCCCGCCTGGTGCTGCGCGAGTTCACTCCGGCCGACGTGGACCTGCTGGTCGAGCTGGACAGCGACCCGGCGGTGATGCGGTACCTCACCGGTGGCGAGGCGACCCCGGCGCAGACGGTCCGGGAGCGGGTCCTGCCCCGGATCCTGGCCCACTACCGGCGGCCACCCGGGCTGGGGTGGTGGGCCGCCGAGCGCCGCGCCGACGGGGCGTTCCTCGGCTGGTTCGAGTTCCGTCCGCCGCGCGACGGCGACCCCCGGGAGGTGGAGCTCGGCTACCGGCTGCGGCGCGCCGCCTGGGGCGTGGGCCACGCCACCGAGGGGGGCCGGGCCCTGATCGAGCGGGGCTTCACCGAGTGGGGCGTGCAGCGGGTGACGGCGGTCACCATGGCGGTCAACACCGCCTCCCGGCGGGTCATGCGGCGGTGCGGGCTGCGGCACGTCCGGACCGTCCACCAGCACTGGGCCGAGCCGATTCCCGGCGCCGAGCACGGCGAGGTGGAGTACGCCCTGACCCGGGCGCAGTGGCTGCGCCGCCGCGACCGCGTCACCGGGTCCGGCTAGGCTCGCGGGGTGGTGCTGCACAGTGGACCGGTCAGTGAACGGCTGACCAAGCGCAGCCTCGTCACCGTCTCGCACGCGATCGAACGGGCCGCGCTGGCCTCCGCCGAGGACGGCCCGCTGGTGGTGTTCGCGCTCTTCCAGCGGCTGCCGTACTTCGGCCGGGAACGCCGGCGGTACGAGCGGATCGCGGCGCGGGCGGCGGCCACCGTGGTGGGCCTCGTCGGGGCCGACCCGGTGCTGCCGCCCCCTGGGGCGTACGGGGTGGCGCTGGACGGGGACGAGGAACTTGCCCGGGAGTGGAGCGTGGTGGCGCTGACCCCCCGCTTCGGCGGGGTGTTGGTGGCCCGGGACCTGGCCGAGGTGGCGCCGGAGGCGACCACCCTGGAGTCGGGCCGGCTCTTCGACGGCCGGTGGAGCTTCCGCCGCGACGAGGCGTTGCACGAGGTGCTGCGCCTGCGCGACCGGCTCGCCGGCCGGCTGCCGGTGGCGGCCCGGGACGCCGTGGACGAGACCGTGGGCCGGGTGCGGGACCTGCCGGCCACGCCGGGCGAGGCCCGCGTCGAGGCGGCGATGCGGTTGCTGGCCGGGCGGGCCGAACAGGCGTACCGGGCCGCCCTCGCCCGGTCCGAGGTGGCCGACGAGCCGACCCGGCTGCTCGACGAGACGGGCCTGGCCCACTGGGCCGGGGCGGGCGGGGTGACCGCCTCGGGGGTCCTGCCGGTGGCGTTGATCGGGGTCCGGGTGGAGGATCGCGCCGGCTCACCGGGTGGCGTGGCCCGGCGCGGCGCGGTTCGGGAGGCGCAGGCCGTCCTCGGCGCGCTGACCGGCCCGCTCGGCCCCGCCGACCGGGCCGTCCGCCTCGCCGAGCGGGAGTTCCTGCTGGTCCTGCCGGCGCTGACCGAGGAGCAGGCGGTCGCGGCGGCGCACCGGGTGCACGAGTCGATGGCCGGCCTCGCCAGCTCCTACCCCTTCGTCACGTTCACCGTGCACACCGTCGTCGCGGTGACGGCCCGCCGGCCGCTGCCGGTGGCCGATGTCCGGGAGGCCCTGCGGTGGGCCGTGCGGGAGGGGGTACCGGTGGCGACGGTCGCCGCCGCGCCGGCCCCCGTGGCCACGGCGGGGCGCTGACCGACGGCGGCCCGGAGGCCTTCGCCGGCACCCCCTGCGCGCTGCTCTCCGGCCGGCACCTGACCTGGTACGGCCCGTCGCTGGCGCGGGCCCCGTCCGTGCTCGCCGCGCAGTTGGCCCGACCGGTCACCGCCCCCGGCCGCTGACCGGCCCGGGTGGGCCGGGCCCGGCCAGGGGGGTGCCGGACCCGGCCGCCGGCCCGGCGGGGGTGCCGGGCCCGGGAGGCGGCGCTCAGGCCACCGGATCGGGCGCGGGCGCCCGGTCGTCCACGTCGTACCCGATCTCGTTGGTCACCCCGACCACGCCGCTGACCCGGGCGGCGAGCCGGCCGGCCAGGTCGGCGTCGGAACGGCGGTCCAGCCGGCCGGCCAGGGTCACCGCGCCGTCGCGTACCCGCACCGTGACCAGACCGTCCTGCACGGCGAGCACCCGGCGCAGCACCTCCTGCACCACGTCCTCGCGGATCTCGGCGTCGCTGCGCAGGTGCACCCGGAGCAGGTCGCTGCGGGTGACGATGCCGACCAGCCGGCCCAGGTCGTCGAGCACGGGCAGCCGCTTGACCCGCTCCCGGTCCAGCCGCCGGGCCGCGGCCGGCAGCGACTCCTGGGCGTACGTGGTCACCGCGGGCGTGCTCATCAGGTCCCGGGCCAGCAGCGCGCCGGCCTTCTCCCGGGCGTCCCGGCGACGCCGGCCGACGAAGACCCGCCGCTGGTCCGCCTGCCCGCTGTGTTCGATCTTGTGCAGCAGATCCGCCTCGGAGACCACCCCGAGCACCCGGCGGGACCCGTCCACCACCGGCACCGCGCTGATCCCGTGCCGCAGCAACGCGTCGACGACCGCCCGGTACGGCGTCTCCTCCCGCACCGTCACGACGTCCACGGTCATCACGTCGCCCACCTGCCAGGTCCGCATCGCCACCTCCTGTGCCGTCCGTCGGTGCCGACGCTACGGAGCCGACCGGCGGGCCGGACAGAGGCGCACGCCCCGGGCCAGGAGGGGTCGAAGGTCCCGGGCCGGACCGGACCGGTCGGCCCTGACCGCCGGGGGCGCGGCGGCGTGCAATGGAGATGCCACCGGGACGAGCGGTGTGAGGCACAGGAGAGGACGTGGAGACCATGACCGCCACCATCGAGCGGACCACCGCCACCACCAACACCGGTCGGGACGCGGCGCGGGGCACCGGGCACGTCGGGGGCGGCCGGGCCGCGCGGTACGTCTTCGCCGCGGTCCGGATCGCCCTGGGCTGGACGTTCCTCTGGGCCTTCCTCGACAAGACGTTCGGGCTGGGCTTCGCCACCGAGGCGAAGGACGCCTGGCTCAACGGCGGCAGCCCGACCAGGGGCTTCCTCACCTTCGGCGCGGCCGGCCCGTTCCAGGGCCTGTACCAGGACATCGCCGGCGCAGCCTGGGCCGACTGGCTGTTCATGGCCGGGCTGGCCGGCATCGGGGTGGCGCTGCTGCTCGGCATCGGGATGCGGGTCGCGGCGGTCGCGGGTGGCCTGCTCTACGTGCTGATGTGGACGGCCGTGCTGCCCCCGGAGAACAACCCCTTCATGGACGAGCACCTGATCAACGCCGCGGTCCTCGCCGGGCTGGCCCTGGTCAACGCCGGCGACACGCTGGGCCTCGGGCGGGCCTGGGCCGCCCTGCCCCTGGTCCGGCGGCTGCCCTGGCTGCGCTGACCGGTCCATCCCCGACGGTGGGCGTCACCTGCGGTGACGCCCACCGTCGGCGTGTCCGGCGGGGTCCACGGGGATCGGCGGATCGCGATCCGGCAGGATCGACCGGAACGAGGACAACGACCGAAATGGGAGGCCCGCACATGGAGAAGCCCGAGGTAGGCCCGATCGAGGGGACGCCCCCGGCCGACCTGGTGATCGAGGACATCACCGTGGGTGAGGGCGCGGAGGCCCGGCCGGGTCAGACGGCCCGGGTGCACTACGTCGGCGTGGCCCACTCCACCGGCGGCGAGTTCGACGCCTCGTGGAACCGGGGCCAGCCGTTCGAGTTCCCGCTGGGCGGCGGCCGGGTGATCGCCGGCTGGGACCAGGGGGTCGTCGGGATGCGGGTCGGCGGCCGGCGGCGGCTGACCATCCCGCCGCACCTGGGCTACGGCAACCGGGGCGCCGGGGGCCTGATCAAGCCGGGCGAGACGCTGGTCTTCGTGGTCGACCTGCTCGACGTCCGCTGAACGACCCGCACCGCGCGCACCTGCGGGACGCGCGCTGACCCGCTCGACGCGCGCTGACCCGACCTGCCCGACGCGCTGAACGAACCGCGCGACGGGTGGGCCGGACGCATCCGCTCGACGGGGGCGGCGCGGCCCGCCGGCTCCGGACGCTTCGCCGTCCCGGGGCCGGCGGGTGACGCGCGGGTCAGGCGGCCACCAGGTCGCACTCCGGCCGGGTCGGCGTCGTGCGGCAGATCGGGATGACCCGGTGCAGGCCGGTCGCGCGCAGCACCCGCGTCACGACCGGATCCGGGTCGACCAGCACCAGCTCGCCGCCCCGGGCCCGGATCCGCAGGTGCGCGGCGACCAGGGCCCGCACGCCGGTCGCGGCCAGCAGCCGGACACCGGAGAGGTCGAGCCGCAGCACCGGCCGGGGCGGTGCCGCCCAGAGCGCGCCGCGCAGCGTGCCGACCGTGGCCAGGTCGACCTCACCGACGGCCCACATGTCCACCGCGTGCTCGCCGACGCTCATCCGCACGTCGAACCGCTCACTGCGCTCTGCCATGCCCTCGAACCTACCGCCCGGCACCGACAGTTCCACCCGTCCACGGGCCGAATCCGGGTCCTCCCAGGGTAAGACCCTGAGCTGCCCGGATGTCCTCCCCAGGGAGGACACCGCCCCCTGCGGGCCCGCAGGGGTGGTCGGTGGGTCGACCCCCGGGGGAGCCGGGACCGGCTCCCCCGGGGGTCGACCGGGTCAGCCGCCGCGACCGGAGGGCACCGGCGCGGGCGACCCGCCGCTCAGCTTCCCCGGCCCCTGCGGCTTCGGCGCGGCGTGCAGTCCGGGCGGGACCGGCAGCGCGCTGCCCCGGACGTACTCGTCCCAGGTCAGGTTCCAGGCCGTCCACCCGTTGCCGTGCTCCAGGTCGACCTCGGTGCCCTTGACGGTGATCAGGTCGCCGACCTGGGTCACCCCCATCAGCCAGTCGGCCGCCGTGGAGGAGACGTTGGCGCAGCCGTGCGAGACGTTGGTGTTGCCCTGGTCCCCCTCGGACCACGGGGCGGCGTGGATGAACTCGCCACCCCAGGTGTACCGCTGCGCGTCCTCGACGTCCACCACGTACCCGCCGTTCGGATCGCCCCGGGTGTCGAAGGTGGCGTACTCGTGCTTCTCCATGATCACCATTTTGCCGCTGGAACTGGGCGTGCTCGGCTTGCCGAGGCTGACCGGGATCTTGCGCAGGAGCTTGCCGTCCTGGAACACCGACATCTGCTTGGTGGCATTGTCGATCTCCAACGCGACCTGCCGGCCGATCGTCGACGTGGCGGTGCGATCCTCGTCGCCGACCCGGTCCTTGCCGATCGGCAACCCGTCGAGGGCGGACCGTACGCTGATCTTCGTACCCGGACGCCAGAAGTCCGGTGCCCGGTAGTACACCTGACTGCCGTCCTCGACCCAGGACCAGACACCGGGCTGCGGCGGATCGGTCTTCACGAACAATCGTCGTTGCACGTCCGCCCTGGCCTCTTTGGCGATGGGCGGGTCGAACGCGACGGTGACCGGCATCGCGGTGCCGTACGTCCGGTTGCCGGCGAAATACAGTGTGCTGGTCACGGCCGGTCTGGTCGATTCCGCCATGGTGGTGAAGGTCGTCGTGCGGGTGGTGGTCCGGCCCGAGTTCCCGGTCGCGGTCACCTCGGCGGTGTAGGTCCGCTCCGGCTTCAGGGGCGCGGTCGGCACCCAGGTCGACCCGTCCTCCCGGGGCTCCACGCCGACCCGTCCGCCCTTGTCGTCGGTGATCCGGACGCCGGTGACCCGGCCGTCGGTGACGGTGGCCCCCACCTCGGCGCTGATCGGCACGTCCCGGGCCCGGTCGGCCGGGGTCACGGTGCTCACCTCGGGCGGCTTCGCCTGGGCCGCGCGCTCGACGGCTTTCCGTTCCGCGGTGCATCCGGCGACCGTCGACGGTGCGACCACGATCGCCACCGTCAGCAGACCCAACCGCCGTTTCAATCGCATAGCGTCCCCCCGTCTTCGCTGCTCACCTCGACAGTGTCGCCACTGGCCGGTAACGCCGAAGCATTTTCCCGACATTTACCTCAGTGATTAGGTGCGCCAATTTCCGTTTGCCGTCCATCGGCACCGCCGGGGTGCCTCGAACAGAACGCGCCGAGTCGGCACCGACGTACGGGCACCGCCGATCCCGGCCCGCTCGTCCGGTCCACCCCATTCACCTGCGGAAACGACGCGACCGCGAGCCGGGACGGCCGGGCACGAGCCGGACAAGCGGCCGCTTTTGCCTCATCGGAGCAAAAGTTCGACCCAATCAAGCCGACCTTTGCAGTTTCCAGTCGATAGGGTACGGTGACCTTCGTCATAGAATCGTGTCGATAAGGCGATCCGTGTCCGCCACCGCGTGCACGGCCAGCGTCGTGCGCCCGGCCGACGTCGGGTGCCCGGCCGGCGCCGCGTGGGTCGGTCGGTCCGGTGCGCGCCGCGCCACCCTGCCGCCGGAGCCCCGCTCCGGCCGTCGCGGCGTGCCCGGGCGGGGCGTCTCTCGGCACCGGAGCGGGCCGGGCGCCGGGGGCGACCGGCAGGAAGGACCACCATGGACGACGCCAACGGTCATCCCGGACGGTCGGACCGGGGCCCCGTGTCCCGCCGCACCGTCCTGCGCGCGGCCACCGTCTCCGCCGCGGCCCTCGGCACGGCCGGGCTCACCGCCGGCCCGGCCCTGGCCACCGCCGCCGACGACCGCGCCCCGCGCGCCGGACGCCGCCGGGTGCCCGTCGACCAGATCAGCATCCAGCTCTACACGCTGCGCGACCAGCTCGCCATCGACCTGCCCGGCACCCTGGCGGAGCTGCGGCGCATCGGCTACCGCCGGGTGGAGCACGCCGGCTTCGTCGACCGGACGGCGACCGAGTTCCGGGCCGCGCTCGACACCGCCGGCCTGCGCGCCACCTCGGGACACGTCGAGATCCCGCAGCCGTTCGACCCGGCCGCGTGGGAGCGGACCCTGGCCGACGCGGTCACCGTGGGCTGCCGGTACGTCGTGCAGTCGTGGTTCGGGATGGGTCCCGACGGGCTCCCGCTGCGCGACCCGCAGGCGTACCGCCAGTTCGCCCGCGACCTCGACCAGGCCGGGCGGATGGCCGCGCGGGCCGGCCTGCGGTTCGGGTACCACAACCACCACCTCGAGTTCGTGCCGCTGACCGACGGGCGGACCGGGTTCGAGATCCTCGCCGCCGGGACCGATCCCCGCCGGGTCCACTTCGAGCTCGACCTGTTCTGGACCTGGCGCGGCGCGCAGGACCCGGTCGACGTCATCCGGGCCCACCGGGGCCGGATCCGCCAGTTCCACGTCAAGGACATCGACTGGCTGGGCAACTTCGCCGACCTGGGCGACGGGATGATCGACTTCGGCCGGATCTTCGACCGCGCCGGGGAGGCCGGCGTGGAGGAGTACATCGTGGAGCGCGACGACGCCGGGGAGGCCCCCCGGCAGCCGGCCGACGCGCTGGAGACCGCCCGCAAGGGCTTCGTGTACCTGAGTTCGCTGCGGTACTGACGCCACGACATCGGGGGGCTCCCATGACGAACCGTATCGCCGCACTCTCCGTCCTCGTGCTGGTGGCCGCCGGTCTCGCGGTACCGGTCGCGCCGGCCGGCGCGACCGCACCCGACAAGGCTGCCGCGCCGAACGGGGACCGCTTCCAGAAGGTCACCCTCAACGACTTCCCCGGCGAGCCGATCAGCCTCGCCGTGCTGCCGGACCTGCGGGTGCTGCACACCTCCCGGACCGGCCAGGTCCGTATCCACGACCCGCGTACCGGGCTGAACACGATCGCCGCGAACATCCCGGTGTACCTGCACGACGAGGAGGGGTTGCAGGGCGTCGCCGTCGACCCGGACTTCGCCCGCAACCGCTGGGTCTACCTGTACTACTCCCCGCCCGGGAACACCCCGTCGGACGACCCGGACACCCCGGACGTCAACGAGGGCGACGCCCCGGAGTTCGGCACCGCGGCCGACTGGAAGCGGTACCGGGGCGTGCTGCGGCTGTCCCGGTTCACGCTGACCGGGTCGACCCTGGACCTGCGCAGCGAGCAGCGGATCCTCGACGTGCCCACCGACCGGGGCACCTGCTGTCACGTCGGCGGCCAGATCGACTTCGACCGCGCCGGCAACCTGTACCTGTCCACCGGGGACGACACCAACCCGCTGGCCTCCGACGGGTACACGCCGATCGACGAGCGGCCCGACCGCAACCCGGCGTACGACGCGCAGCGCACCTCGGGCAACACCAACGACCTGCGGGGCAAGCTGCTGCGGATCAAGGTCGGCCGGGACGGCCGGTACACCATCCCCAAGGGGAACCTGTTCGCGCCGGGCACGCCGAAGACCCGTCCGGAGATCTACGCGATGGGGCTGCGCAACCCGTTCCGGTTCGCCGTGGACCGCCGCACCGGCGCCGTCTACCTGGGCGACTACTCCCCCGACGCGGCGCGGCCGAGCCCGCAGCGGGGACCGGTGGGCCACGGCCGCTGGATGGTGATCGACGAGCCGGCGAACTACGGCTGGCCGTACTGCGCCACGCCGGACCTGCCCTACGTCGACCACGACTTCGCCACCGGCCGGTCGGGCGCCCCGTTCGACTGCCGCCGGCCGGTCAACGACTCGCCCCGCAACACCGGGCTGCGCCACCTGCCGCCGGTCACGGCACCGCAGGTGTCGTACACCTCCGCCCTCTCGGAGCAGTTCCCGGAGCTGGGCCAGGGCGGCGTCGGCCCGATGGGCGGCCCGGCGTACGAGTACGACCGGCGCAGCACCTCGCGGGTGCGCTGGCCGGCCTCCTACGACGGGGTGCCGCTGTTCTACGAGTGGACCCGCGACTACCTCAAGGAGTTCCGCCTGGACCGGCGGGGCGAGGTGCGCGACATCCGGCCGGTGGCCCCCTCCGTGGTCACCGACAACCCGATGGACCTGGAGTTCGGCCCGGACGGGGCGCTCTACGTGCTGGAGTACGGCGACGGGTACTTCGCCGAGAACCCGGACGCGCAGTTGTCCCGGATCGACTTCGTCCGGGGCAACCACACCCCGGTCCCGACGATCAGCGCGGACGTGCTCGGCGGGCACGCCCCGCTGCGGGTCGCCTTCTCCAGCGTTGGCACCGTCGACCCGGACGGCGACCGGCTGCGGTACGAGTGGGACTTCGACTCCGACGGCCGGGTCGACTCCACGGAGCTGAACCCGACCTTCACCTACCGGCGCAACGGCGTGTACCAGCCGACGCTGAAGGTCACCGACCGCACCGGGCGCTCGGCGGCGGCCAACCTGCCGCTGGTGGTCGGGCCCCGGGCGCCGGGCGTCCAGTTCGTCACCCCCGACGCCGAGCAGCCCTTCGAGTTCGGGCAGACGGTGGCGTTCGAGGTGACGGTGGTCGACGACATGCCGGTGGACTGCTCGCGGGTGAAGGTGACCTACATCCTCGGGCACGACGGGCACGGCCACCCGCTCTCGTCGACGACCGGCTGCACCGGGGCGATCCGCACCTTCCTCGACGACGGGCACGCCGGGTTGGACAACATGGCCGCCGTCTTCGTCGCCGAGTACACCGACGAGCCCAGCGGCGGCCTGCCGGCCCAGACCGGCAGCGCCCTGGTGGCGCTCTACCCGCCGCCGTCGACACCGGCGGCGGTGTGGCAGGCGGGCCGCTGAGCGGACCTCCCCGACATCCCCGGGGTACGCCCGGCCGGGACGCGCGACCGTGCGCCGACCGGCCGGGCACACCGACGGGCGTCGGGGTGCGGGTGGGCCCGCGCCCCGGCCCCGGGCTCAGTCCCAGTCGTGGTCGGTGTCGTTACGCTCCCACCGGCCGCCCACCGGCGGGGTGTCCAGCCGGGTGGCGGCCTCGGCGTTGCCGGCCAGGTCGTTGTCGACCACCCGGCACCCCACACAACTGCCCCGCTCGGTGATCCACAGCCCGTGGGTCTGGGTACGGACGTCCTGGCTGTCCCAGATCCGGTTGCCCCGGATCGTGGCCGCGTCGACGGCCGCGTTGACCGAGATCCCGGCCCGGGTCGTCGGCGCCGCCGGCAACTCGTACGGGCTGCCCGGCAGGGGCGTGTCCCCGCTCCACGCGCTGAACGCGTCCGGCCGGACCGGGGCGAGGGTCAACTCGGTGCCGGTGTTGGCGGCCACCACGGCGGTCCGTCCGCCGACCCGCAGCACCTTGCCCCGGTGCCCGTCGGGCAACCAGTCCGCGGCCCGGTCCACCAGCGACCGCTCGCTGTACCGGACCGACTCGCCCCCGCCGTGGTACGCCCCGGCGCACTGCCGGCCGTTGTTGCGGATCCGGTTGTTCAGCACCGCCGCGTCGGTCATCGGCCGGTCGACCCGGATCGCGTCCAGCCCGTTGCCCCAGAAGTCGTTGCTGTCGACCACGACCTCGGCCCCCGCGCCCCGGTAGCCCCGGCCGTGGCCGAGGTTGTGCTGGTGGAAGCCGTACGCCCCGTTGCCGGTGATCCGGTTGCCCCGCACCGTGTACGGCCCCGGGGTGTTGCCCATGCTGACCCCGTCGCGGACGTTGCCGTCGATGACGCAGTCGGTCAGCAACCCGCCCCGGCCGGCGACCCCGGCGGTCCCCTCGGCCGAGACGTCGAAGCCGGCCTCCAGGTTGCCGGTCATCGTGCAGGCGGAGACGATCAGCCCGTCCGCGCCCCAGTCGGAGATGCCGAACCGGTTGCCCTGGCTGTGGCAGCCGACGATCCGGTACCCGCGCGGCGGCAGCCAGGCCTCCTTCTGCAACTCGAGGAAGATGCCGTTGGTGCCGTTGCCCACGGTGGTGCAGTTGGCGATGGTGAGCCGCTCGACGGTGCCCCACCCGCCGATGCCGATCCCGATCCCCGCCCCGCCCATCTCCTCGCCGTTGTCCAGCCGGCCGCAGCCGACCACCACCACCCCCTCGATCAGGCTGTCCTGGAGGAAGTCGCAGCCCAGGCCGGTGGCGGCGGTGTGGTGGATGTACAGGTTGCGGAACGCCCCGCGCACCACGTACTGCAGGCCCAGCCCCTTGGCCAGGTAGCTGTACTCGGCCATGGCCACGCCGGAGCCGTCGATCTCGAAGTCGGCGAAGGTGCAGTCGGCGATGTGCCGGTCCCGGTCGGCGCCGTGCTGCACGGTGGTCCAGAAGGCCAGCGGGGTCGGGTCCGACCGGTTGCCCTCGTTGCTGAGCAGGAAGCGGGTCGCCCCGGGGCCCGCGCCGACCAGGGAGACGCCGCTGCGCCACACCGTCCCGGCGTCCCGGATCGAGTAGATGCCCGGCGGGCAGTAGATCACCCGGGCCCGCCCGTCGGCGGCGTAGCCGTCGCCGAGCCGGTCCACCAGCGCGGCCAGCGCCGGCTGGTCGTTGGTCACCCCGTCGCCGCACAGCCCGTACTCCTGCGCGTCGCAGTACAGCGGCGCACCGGCGACGGCCGGTCGGTGGTACCGGACGGCGGGGGGCAGGGCCTGGAACGGCACGGGCGCTCCCTTCGGCGTACGGACCCGTCCGGCGGCGCATTCCCGGTGCCGGCGTCCGGAAACACCGCCGCCGGCACCCCACGCGCCGGAGCCGGGGTGCCGGCGAGCCCGCTCCCGGACCCGGCCCCGGTGCCGGGGGCCGGGGCCGGGAGCCGTCAGGTGTGGGCGATCAGCAGCGCCGGCTGCTCGACGCAGTCGGCGACGTGCCGCAGGAAGCCGCCCGCCACGCCGCCGTCGCAGACCCGGTGGTCGAAGGTCAGGCTGAGCTGGGTGACCTTGCGGACGGCCAGGCTCCCGTCGACCACCCACGGCTTGTCCACGATCCGGCCGATGCCGAGCAGCGCCGCCTCCGGGTGGTTGATGATCGGGGTGGAGCCGTCGACCCCGAACACCCCGTAGTTGTTCAGGGTGAAGGTGCCGCCGGTGAGCCGGGCCGGCGGCAGCGTGCCGGCGCGGGCGGCGGCCGTGGTCGCGGCCAGGTCGGCGGCGAGGTCGGCGGTGGTCAGCCGCTGCGCGTCGCGCAGCACCGGCACCACCAGGCCCCGGTCGGTCTGGGTGGCGATGCCCAGGTGCACGCCCCGGGACTGGACGATCCGCTGCCCGGCGGTGTCGACGTGCGCGTTGAGCTGCGGGAAGCGCCGCAGACCGGAGAGGCAGACCCGGGCCAGCAGGGCCAGGATGCTCACCGGCTGCTCCGGCCGGGCCGCGTTGATCGCCGCCCGGGTGGCCAGCAGCCCGGTGGCGTCCACGTCGACCCAGATGGTCACCTCGGGGATCTCCCGCCGGCTGCGGGAGAGCTTGTCGGCGATCGCCCGCCGGATGCCGGTGAGCGGGATGACCAGGTCGTCCCCCGGCTCCGCCGGGTCCGGCAGGGCGGGCACCGCCGCCAGCCGGGCGCCCGGACCACCGGTGGTGGCGGCCGGGACCGGGCCGGCGGCCGACGCGGCGAGCGCGGCCTCCACGTCGGCGCGCCGGATCACCCCGCCGGGGCCGGTGCCGGTCAGCCCGGCCAGGTCCACGCCCCGGTCGCGGGCCAGCCGGCGCACGATCGGCGAGATCACCCGCGGCGCGCCGGACGCCGGGGCGGTCGCGGCACCTGCCGCCGGGGCCGCCGCCGGCCGCGCGGCGGGCGCGGCGGCGGGAGCAGCGGGCACGGGGGCGGGCGCGGCGGGCACGGGGGCGGGCGCGGCGGGCACGGCGGCGGCGGGCCCGGGCGGGGCCGCCGGGGCCGGCGCCTCGGGGGCGACGGCGAGGCGGGCGCGGCGACGCCGCCGGCCGGCGTCGCCGTGCCCGGTGCCGTACCCGATCAGGACGTTGCCCGAGCCGGCGCGCTCCTCCTCGCGGTAGGTGGCGTGCCCGGCGGGCTCCGCGCCGGCGGTCCCGGCCGCCGCGATGGTGATCAGCGGCTGGCCGACCGGGCGGACCTCCCCGGCCGCCCCGTGCAGGGCCACCACCCGCCCGGCGTACGGGCAGGGCACGTCGACGACCGCCTTGGCCGTCTCCACCTCCACCACGGACTGGTCAACGGTCACCGTGTCACCGACCGCGACCCGCCACTCGACGATCTCCGCCTCGGTCAGCCCCTCGCCGAGATCGGGCAGCAGGAACACCTGCTCGCTGCGCGCGCTCATGCCGCGTCGCCCTCGGTGAGCCAGCGCGGGTCCGGCTGGTCGTCGAACTGGAGCCGGGCCACCGTGTCGAGCACCCGGTCCACGCTCGGCAGGTGGGTGTGCTCCAGCATCGGCGCCGGGTACGGGATGTCCAGGCCGCTGACCCGCAGCACCGGGGCGTGCAGGGCGTGGAAGCAGCGTTCCTGCACCCGGGCGGCGATCTCCGCGCCGACCCCGGCGAAGCCCTGCGCCTCGGTGATCACCACGCAGCGCCCGGTGCGCCGGACCGAGGCGGTGACGGTGGCGTCGTCGAACGGCACGATGCTGCGCACGTCCACCACCTCCAGGTCCCAGCCCTCCTCCCGGGCCGCCTCGGCGGACTCCAGCGCCACCGGCACCGACGGGCCGTACGCGACCAGGGTCGCGTCGCGGCCGGGCCGGCGGACCACCGCCCGGCCGATCGGCTCGGTCCGGGCCGGCAGCGCCGCCTCGGCGCTGGAGAAGTAGAGCTTCTTCGGCTCCAGGAACACCACCGGGTCCGGGTCGTCGATGGCGGCGCGCAGCAGCGAGTACGCGTCGTCCACGGTGGCCGGGGTGACCACCTTCAGCCCGGGGGTGTGCGCGTAGTACGCCTCGGAGGAGTCGCAGTGGTGCTCCACCCCGCCGATCCCACCGGCGTACGGCACCCGGATCACCATCGGCACGCTCAGCGCGCCCCGGGTACGGTTGCGCAGCTTCGCCACGTGCGAGGCGATCTGCTCGAAGGCCGGGTACGCGAAGGCGTCGAACTGCATCTCGACCACCGGCCGCAGCCCGGACATGGCCAGCCCGACCGCGAAGCCGACGATGCCGGCCTCGGCGAGCGGGGTGTCGAAGCACCGCTTGTCGCCGAACCGGGCCTGGAGTCCGTCGGTGATCCGGAAGACGCCGCCGAGCTGCCCGACGTCCTCGCCGAAGACCAGCACCCGCTCGTCGTCGGCCATCGCGTCGGCGAGCGCGGCGTTGAGCGCCTTCGCCATCGTGGTGGCGGCCATCAGCGCGTCCCCCGCTCGTCGTCGGCCGCCGCGGCGGCCAGTTCGGCGCGGACCTGCTCACGCTGCTCGACGAGCTGCGGGGTGGGTTCGGCGTAGACGTGCTCGAAGAGGCTCAGCGGGTCCACCGTCGGGGTGTCGTGCATCCGTTCCCGCAGCCGGGCGGCGTACGCCTCGGCCTCCTCGGCGACCGCCGCGACGGTGGCGTCGTCGAGCCCGTCGGTGGCCCGCAGGTACGCCTCCAGCCGGGCGACCGGGTCCCGGTCCCGCCAGGCGTCGACCTCGGCCCCGTCCCGGTAGCGGGTGGCGTCGTCGGCGTTGGTGTGCGGCTCCATCCGGTACGTGTGCGCCTCGACCAGGTACGGACCGTGGCCGGCGCGGGCGTGCGCGACGGCCCGGGTGAGCACGGCCAGCACCGCTGCCGGGTCGTTGCCGTCGACCTGCTCGCTGGGCACCCCGTACCCGACGCCCTTGTGGGCCAGGGTCGGGGCGGCGGTCTGCCGGGACAGCGGGACGCTGATCGCGTACTTGTTGTTCTGCACCAGGTAGACCACGGGCGCCTTGAACACGGCGGCGAAGTTGAGCCCCTCGTGGAAGTCACCCTCGCTGGTCGCGCCGTCGCCGATGTAGACGAAGGCGACGGTGTCGCGGCCCTGGAGGGACTCGCCGTGGGCGACGCCGGCCGCGTGCACGCACTGGGTGGCCAACGGGGTGCACTGCGGGGCGGTCCGGCGGGCCGCCGGGTCGTACCCGCAGTGCCAGTCGCCGCGCAGCAGGGTGAGCACCTCGACCGGGTCCAGGCCCCGGCTGACCAGCGCCATCGACTCGCGGTACGTGGGGAAGACCCAGTCGGTGTCGCGCAGCGCGAGCATCGGGGCGACCTGGCAGGCCTCCTGCCCCCGGGAGGACGGGTAGACGGCCAGCCGGCCCTGCTTGGTCAGCGCGGTGGCCTGGGCGTCGAAGCGGCGGCCCACCACCATCCGCCGGTACAGCTCCCGCAGGACCCCGGCGTCGGGGACCGGGTAATCGGCGTGCGGTGGCAGCGCGCCGCCGGCGGGGTCGAGCAGTCGGACCGGTTCGGCGGCGGGGAGCAGACCGGCGGCCGGATCGACGGCGGTGGCCGTCTTCTTCGCCGGGCGGCGGGTGCGCGGGGATGCCCTGCGGACCGCCTGGGGTGTGGTCGTCACGGCGGGGACCTCCTGGACGTGTGGTGGGCCTATGCTCCCCGCAGAGGATGATTGACTCAAGATCCGCCGGCAAGGCGGGACGAATGGCATACGACAGGGGTGGGGATGAGCCAGGAGACCGCCATTCCCGGGGGCGGGACGGGCGGCCCGGGACGTTCGGCCGGGCCGTTGGACGAGGTCGACCGGCGGATCCTGGCCGAGCTGACCCGCGACGGCCGGATGTCGGTACGGACCCTGGCCGACCAGGTGCACGTCTCCCGCACCAACGCGTACGCCCGGCTGGAGCGGCTGCTGCGCGACGGCGTGGTCACCGGGTTCCGGGCGCAGGTCGCCCCGGAGCCGGCCGGGCTGGGCACCTCGGCGTACGTGGCGCTGACCATCGAGCAGAACACCTGGCGGGAGGTGTCGGCGGAGCTGGCCCGGGTGCGCTACATCGAGCACGCCGCGCTGATCGGCGGCGACCACGACGTCCTGGCGCTGGTCCGGGCCCCGGACAACGCCGCCCTGCGGGACGTGGTGCTCAACCGGGTGCAGAGCATCGCCGGGGTGCTGTCCACCCGGACGTGGCTGGTCTTCGAGGAGTTCGACGGGGCGCAGAGCCCCTGGGAGTGAGCCGCCCGGCCGGCGCGGAGCCGGCCGCCGGGTCGACGGTGGGCCGGTCAGCGGGGCGCGGGCGGGGCGGGCAGGCCGTCGCGGTCGGCCAGGTCCAGCAGCGGCTGGAGCGAGTACCGCGCCCCGTCCAGGCCGGCGTGCGGGTCGCCCCGGTCGGCGAACCGGGCCGGCACGCTGACCACGTCGAAGTCCTCCGGCCGGGCGTCGTTCAGCTCCGCCCAGTCCAGCGGCGCGCTGACCAGCGCCGCCGGCGTCGGGCGGATCGAGTACGCCGAGGTCATGGTGTGGTCCCGCGCCATCTGGTTGTAGTCGATGAAGACCGGCCGGTCCCGCTGGTCCCGCCACCAGGTGGTGGTGACCAGGTCGGGGCGGCGACGGCGCACCTCGTGGCCGAGCGCCAGCACCGCCCGGCGGCAGTCGCCGAAGCTCCACCGGGGCTCGATGCTGAGATAGACGTGCAGGCCCCGGCCGCCGGTGGTCTTCGGCCAGCCGGTCAGCCCCAGCTCGGCGAGGACCGCCCGGACCTCGTGCGCCACCGGGACGACCTGGTCGAAGCCGACCCCCGGCTGCGGGTCGAGGTCCACCCGTAGCTGGTCGGGACGGTCCACGTCGCCCGTCGACACCGGCCAGGGGTGGAAGCGCAGGGTGCCCAGGTTCACCGCCCAGATCACCACCGCCAGGTCGTCCGGGGCGACCTCGTCGGCGGTCCGGCCGCTGGGAAGGTGAGGTGCGCGGTGCGGACCCAGTCCGGGGCGCCGGCCGGCAGCCGTTTCTGGTAGAAGGCGTCGCCCCGGTTGTCCTGCCGGGTACCGATCCGGACGCCGGGCAGCACGCCCCGGGGCCACCGCTCCAGCATGGTGGGCCGGTCCCGCAGGGCCCGCAGGATGCCGTCGCCGACGGCGAGGAAGTACCGCACCACGTCCAGCTTGGTCAGACCCCGCTCGGGAAAGTACGGCCGGTCGGGGTTGGAGACGCGGACGGTCCGCTGCCCGACCCGGAGTTCCTCGGCTGCCGCCATGCGACCACGGTACGACGCCCACCGGCACCGCCGGGGACGGTTGCCACCGGTCGCGGGCGGGTGGCCGGGCCGGTGCCGCCGGTCAGGGCTTGCGGGCCAGCCCGCCGTACTGCGGCACCATGGCCTCGTCGGCGTCGTCGGGACGCCAGCGGGCGCAGGAGACCAGCCCCGGCTCGACCAGCTCCAGCCCGGTGAAGAAGCGGCCGATCTCGGCGCCGGTCCGGGCCCGGATCGGCGGGGAGGCGTGCGCGTTCCAGAAGGCCATCGCCGCCACGTTCGCCTCGCCGCCGAGCTCGACGGTGGGGTGGGTCAGGGCCAGGTAGCTTCCGGACGGCATCACGTCGAGCAGCCGGCGCACTATCGCGACCGCCACCTCGGTGTCCTGGACGAAGTTGAGGATGCCCAGCATCATCACCGCCACCGGCTGGTCGAGGTCGAGGGTGCGGGCCGCGCCGGCCAGGATCTCCTCGGGGCGGTGCACGTCGGCGTCGAGGTAGTCCGTGGCGCCCTCCGGCGAACTGGTCAGCAACGCGCGGGCGTGCACCAGCACCATCGGGTCGTTGTCCACGTAGACGACCCGCGAACGCGGATCGACGGCCTGGGCGAGCTGGTGGGTGTTGTCGGCGGTGGGCAGCCCGGTGCCGATGTCCAGGAACTGCCGCACGCCCAGGTCGCCGGCGAGGTGCCGGACCACCCGGGCCAGGAAGCGCCGGTCCGCGCGGGCCACCTCCCCGATGACCGGGAACATCGACCGGATCCGGTCGCCGACCGCCCGGTCCGACTCGAAGTTGTCCTTGCCGCCGAGCCAGTAGTTCCACACCCGGGCGTTGTGCGCCACCGAGGGATCGGGGCGCGGGGCCGTGGGGTGGGCGTCGACGCCACTGGCCTGGGACACGAGCACTCCTCTGTCGTCACGATTGCCGGGACAGCGTAACGGATCACACCGGCGCGACGCCTCCACAGCGGAGGGTCCACACCGGCTGGTCGACGCCGTAGGTCGCGCAGCACCTCGGAGGCGACCAGCGGGTCGAGATCACCGAAGCGCACCTTCCCGTCGGGACGCCAGTCACCGGACGGCACGTCGCCGGCACCGTGTCGCCCAGGTGCAGCGGATGGGCGATCCGACCACCGCGTCGTCGGCCAGCGCGTACGGCTCCGCGTCGATCGTGGCGAGCGTGCCGCCCCCGGCGACGCGGAACGCCGCACCGGGCGGGTCGGCGGTGTCCACGGCGAGCCAGACCAGGCGCCGGTGCGCGACGGCCACCGACGGACGGTACCGTCGGCGGCCGTGCCGCACACGCGGGGTGACCGGGCGGCCGTCGCCGCCCGGCCACCAGGCGGTCAGCCGTTCTCCTGCTGCAACCGCGTCGCCAGCATGCGCTTGCCCTGCTCGCCGGCCTCGCGGCTGTTCTCCTGGAGCGCACGGAACCAGGTGGCCAGCTCCGTGTCGCCGCGTTCCTCGGCGTCGACGATGTACGTCTCCATCCGCCAGATGTGCTCCAGCGACAGTTGCAGCGCGTGGATGAGGTCGTAGTTCTTGTCCTTCACCGGGCTGATCGGCTCCCTGACCATCGTCGCCACGGCGCACCTCCCTGTGGTGTCGGCTGTGCTGCCACCAGCGCTTACCCGGCCCCGCCACCTCCACTCGTCCGCCCTGGCCGCGCGGTGCCCGGGAACCGGACACCCGGGGACACGTGGGACGGGGGCGGCTCGACGGTCAGGCGGGTGGCGGGGGCAGGATGCGGCGGAGCCGGCCCGGCGGGGTGGGGCGTTGCCGCCACTCCCTCGGGTAACCGACCGACACCTCCTCGAACCGGACACCGTCGTGCCAGGTGGTCCGGGGGATGTGCAGGTGGCCGTAGACGACCGCGGCGGCGTCGAAGCGCAGGTGCCAGTCGGCGGTGGCCTCGGTGCCGCACCACTGGGCGAAGATCGGGTACCGCAGCACCCGGGTCGGCTCCCGCACCAGCGGGTAGTGGTTGACCAGCACGGTGGGCAGCGCCCCGTCCCGCTCGGCCAGCCGGCGTTCGGTCAGCGCCAGCCGGGCCGCGCACCACGCCGACCGGCTCGGGTACGGGTCCGGGTGGAGCAGGTACTCGTCGGTGCAGACCACCCCGACCCGGTGCGCCTCGGCCAGCGCCGCCTCCGGGGTGTCCAGCCCCTCCGGACGCCAACTGTGGTCGTAGAGCAGGAACAGGGGCGCGACCAGCACCGGCCCGCCGACGCCGGTCCAGACCGGGTACGGGTCCTCCGGGGTGACGACGCCCAGGGCCCGGCACCGCTGCACCAGGTGCTCGTAGCGCGCGACGCCACGCAGCGTGACGGGATCCCCCGGCGGGGTCCACAGCTCGTGGTTGCCCGGCGCCCAGACGACCTTCGCGAACCGGTCGGCCAGCAGCCCGAGTGCCCACTCGACGTCGGCCACCGTGTCGGCGACGTCCCCGGCGACCAGCAGCCAGTCGCCCGGCGTCTGCGGGTGCAGCGCCTCGACGATGGCCCGGTTCTCCGGGTGGCCGATGTGCAGATCGCTGATGGCGAGCAACCGCGCGCCCTGGTCCCCCGCCATGCCAGCGATCCTAGGCAATGGAGCCCCCGCCCGCGACCCCCGGACGACCGGGCCGGGCCACGGCCGTCGTGAGGTGTGCCGGACCGGCCGGGACGGACCCGGTAGGATCACCACGGGCCGTGACTGGCGCGTGAAGATGGAGAACCATCGGGGAGCGGTCCCGTCATCAGCGACGCATGCCGAGCGCCTGGGCCTTCCCGTACGTCCTGAGGAGGTCGCATGTCGTCGTCCAGCGCCGAGTCCACCGCGTTCCGCAGCGCGCTTGAGGTGATCCGCGCCGTCGAGCCCCGGGTGGCCGACGCGATCGGCGCGGAGCTGACCGACCAGCGCGAGTCGCTCAAGCTGATCGCCAGCGAGAACTACGCCTCCCCCGCCACCCTGCTGGCGATGGGGAACTGGTTCAGCGACAAGTACGCCGAGGGCACCGTGGGCCGCCGCTTCTACGCCGGCTGCCAGAACGTCGACACCGTCGAGGCGCTCGCCGCCGAGCACGCCCGGGAGCTGTTCGGGGCGGCGCACGCGTACGTGCAGCCGCACTCGGGCATCGACGCCAACCTGGTCGCGTTCTGGGCGGTGCTGGCCGACCGGGTGGAGGCCCCGGCCCTGCGCAAGGCCCAGGCCAAGCACGTCAACGACCTGACCGAGCAGGACTGGTACGCGTTGCGCCGGGAGCTGGGCAACCAGCGGATGCTGGGCATGTCGCTGGACGCGGGCGGCCACCTGACCCACGGGTTCCGGCCGAACATCTCCGGCAAGATGTTCGACCAGCGCAGCTACGGCACCGACCCGGCGACCGGGCTGATCGACTACGACCGGGTGGCCGAGGCGGCCCGCGAGTTCAAGCCGCTGATCCTGGTCGGTGGCTACTCCGCGTACCCCCGGAAGGTCAACTTCCGGATCCTGCGGGAGATCGCCGACTCCGTCGGCGCCGCCTTCATGGTCGACATGGCCCACTTCGCCGGCCTGGTCGCCGGGAAGGTCTTCACCGGCGACTTCGACCCGGTGCCGCACGCGCACATCGTCACCACCACCACCCACAAGTCGCTGCGCGGCCCGCGCGGCGGCATGGTGCTCTGCGGGCCGGAGCTGGCCGACCAGGTCGACCGGGGCTGCCCGATGGTGCTCGGCGGCCCGCTGCCGCACGTGATGGCCGCCAAGGCGGTCGCCCTGGCCGAGGCCCGGCAGCCCGCCTTCGCCGACTACGCCCAGCGCATCGTGGACAACGCGCAGGCCCTCGCCGACGGGCTGCTGCGCCGGGGCGCGAAGCTGGTCACCGGCGGCACCGACAACCACCTGGTCCTCATCGACGTCACCGGGTACGGGCTGACCGGTCGGCAGGCCGAGCAGGCGCTGCTCGACTCGGGCATCGTCACCAACCGCAACGCGGTCCCCCAGGACCCGAACGGGGCCTGGTACACCTCCGGCGTCCGGATCGGCACCCCGGCGCTGACCACCCGGGGCCTCGGCACCGCCGAGATGGACGCCACCGCCGAGCTGATCCACACCGTGCTCGCCCAGACCAGCCCCGGCGCCAACGCCGACGGCACCGGCTCGAAGGCCAAGTACGTCCTGGACCCGGCCCTCGCCGACAAGGTCAGCCGCCAGGCCACCGACCTGCTGTCCGGCTTCCCCCTCTACCCCACCGTCTCCCTCGGCTGACCTCCTCCACCGCCACGGACGGTGACCAAGGGGTTTGCGGCGGCGACCGGCGTCTCGCGGGTCGCGCCGCAAACCCCTTGATCGTTCGGGCGGGTGGGAGCGGGGCTCAGGCCAGGGGGCGCTTGAGGTGGTAGCGGTGGACCTCGGTGCTGCCCTGGACGTTGTTCACGTCCTCGGCGGCGGTGACCAGCTCCCAGCCCTGCCGGCCGACCCGGTTCAGGTGGGCGACGGCGGTGTCGCCGTACGCGGTGACGTCGGTGCGCGAACCGTCGGGGCCGTACCAGATGAACGAGACGCTGAAACTGCGGCCCTGTCCCTGGTACCGGCGGACCAGCAAGGCGTATTCCCAGGCAACCATCGGTCCATTATCGCCGTCCACAGCGGACCGGGGAACCACCGGGTCACCGCGTGCCGCATCCCGACAGCGGTCCGTCACCGCAGCGCCGCTCACCCGCCGCCGGTGACCACCACCGGGGCCGGGTCGGCCCGGATGACCGAGGTGAGCGGCTCGGGGGTCTGGGCGTGCACGACGAAGCGCAGCGACCGGGCGTCGGTGAAGCACTCCCGCATCGGCCGGACCAGGTCCCGGTGCTCGGGGCTGCGTTCCCACGCCTCGAAGTCGGCCAGCCGGGCCCACTCGCTGGTGATCAGCCACTGCTCCGGGTCGGTGGCCGAGCGGCAGACCTGGTCGACCAGGTGACCGGGGACGCCCTCGGCGACCAGGTGCCGGACCGCCTCGTACGCCCGCAGGAAGTCCCCGGTGCGCTCCTGCGGCACCCGTACCAGGAAGACCACCCGGGCCCGGTGTTCGCTCATCGTTCCCCCTGTCGTGGCGGCGGCGCCCCGCGCAGCACCAGGGCGCTGTTGAACCCGTCGAAGCCCCGGGCGCCGACCAGCGCGACCCGGCTGCGCGGGCGGCGGTGCTCCCGCAGGAAGTCGAGGTCGCAGCCGTCGGCCGGGTCCTCGGGGCCGGCCGAGGCCGGCAGGGTGTCGTGCCGGAAGGCGAGCAGCGCGGTGGCCACGTCCAGCGCCGAGCCGCCCTGGTGGGCCCGGCCGGTCAGCGGCTTCTGGGTGGTCACCGGTGGCGGCCGGTCAGCGAAGACGGCCCGCAGGGCGGCGGCCTCGGCCCGGTCGTACCGGGGCACCCCGAGCGCGTCGGGCAGCACCACGTCCACCTCGTCGGGGCTGACACCGGCCCGGTCCAGGGCCAGCCGCAGCGCCCGCGCGTACCAGGTCGGGTCGGCGGGCCCGGCCGGGTCGGTGGTGGCCGGGGTGGCCTCCGCCGGCCGGTCGGCGGGGCCGGTGGCGACGCCGCCGGGCGGGGTGGTGTGGGTGGCGTCGTGGGTGGCCGCCCAGCCGGTGATCTCGCCGTAGATCCGGGCGCCCCGGTCCAGGGCGTGCGCCCGGTCCTCCACCACGAAGACCGCGCCCCCCTCGGCCGGGACGTAGCCGCTGGCGGCGGCGTCGAACGGCCGGTACGCCCCGGCCGGGTCGGCCACCCCGCTGAGCAGCCCGGAGGCCAGGTGGCAGGTGAGCGCGTACGGGCTCAGCGGGCACTCGGTGGCCCCGGCGATCACCACCGGGGTGCCCCGGCGCACCGTCCGCACGGCGTGCGCCAGGCTGTCCAGCCCGCCGGCCGCCTCGGCGACCAGCACCCCGCACGGGCCCTTGAACTGGTGGTGGATGGAGAGCTGCCCGACGCTGGCCGCGTAGAACCAGGCGATCGACTGGTACGCCCCGACGGTGCGCGACGGCCCGCCCCAGAGCCGTTGCAGTTCCCGCTGGCCGAAGAGGTTCCCGCCGGAGGAACTGGCCAGGGTCACCGCGTACCCGTACGGGTCGGGGGCCCGCTCGGGCAGCCCGGCGTCGGCCAGGGCCAGCCGGGTCGCCGCGAAGCCGAGGTGGGTCCACCGGTCGGTCTGCACCAGTTGCCGGGTGTCGGCGTACTCGCCGGCGGTGAAGCCGGCCACCTCACCGGCGACCGTGGTCGGGTACCCCTCGGCGGCGAAGAGCGTGATCGGCCCGGTACGACGGGTGCGGTCGAGCACCGTCCGCCAGTGCGCGTCCGCGCCGATGCCGCTGGGCGCGACCACCCCGATGCCGGTGACCACCGCGCGGGCGCTCACGCGGCCCGCTCCGCCGCCGGGGAGGTCGGCAGCGGGTCGCCACCCCGGGCCGGCCGGCCGACCCGCCGGAAGATCATCGCGGACTGGAATCCACCGAAGCCGCTGCCGACCGAGAGCGCCACGTCGACCGGCACCTCCCGGGCCTCGTTCGGCACGTAGTCCAGGTCGCACTCCGGGTCGCGGGTGCTCCAGTTGGCCGTCGGCGGCACCACGCCGTACTCGATGGCCAGCGCGCAGGCCGCCATCTCGATCGAGCCGATCGCGCCGAGCGAGTGCCCGACCATCGACTTGATCGAGCTGATCGGCACCCGGTACGCCGCCGGGCCCAGCGCCCACTTGAAGGCGGCGGTCTCGTGCCGGTCGTTCTGCCGCGTGCCGGAGCCGTGGGCACTGATGTAGGAGACCTGCCCCGGGTCGAGCCGGCCCTGGTGCAGCGCGGCGGCGATGGCCAGCCCCATCTCCACCCCGTCCGGGCGCAGGCCGGTCATGTGGTAGCCGTTGCTGCGGTTGGCGTACCCGGCGACCTCGCAGTAGACGTGCGCGCCCCGGCGGCGGGCGTGCTCGGCCTCCTCCAGCACCAGCACCGCCGCGCCCTCGGCGAGGACGAAGCCGTGCCGGTCGGCGTCGAACGGGCGGGAGGCGTGCGCCGGATCGTCGTTGTCCGGGCTGGTCGCCTTGATCGCGTCGAACGAGGCGACGGTGACCGGGGAGATGGGCGAGTCCGCCGCCCCGGCGAGGACGATCTCCGCCTCCCCGTCGACGATCAACTGGTGGGCGTACCCGATGGCGTCGATGCCGGAGGTGCAGCCGGTGGAGATCACCTGGGCGGGCCCGTGCAGGCCGTGCCGGCAGGCCACGTCGGCGGCGAGGCTGCTGGGCACCAGCGCCGGGTACAGGTACGGCCCGCCGAGGCGGTGGTCGACCAGCCAGTGCCGGCCGGCGTCGCTGACCGTCACGTACTCCTGTTCCAGGGCCATGGTGCCGCCGACGGCGGTGCCGAGGACGACGCCGGTGACCGCCCGGTCGGCGTCGGTGAGGTCCAGGCCGCTGTCGGCGAGCGCCTCCGCCGAGCAGGCCAGCGCGAACTGGACGTACCGGTCGGCGCGGCGCCGCTCGGCCAGGGTGATCCCGGCGGCGTCCGGGTCGAAGTCGCACTCGGCGGCGATCTGCGACCGGTACGGCGACGGGTCGAAGAAGGTGATCCGCCGGGTGGCGGTACGCCCCTCGGTGATCGTCTTCCAGAACCGGTCCCGGGTGACCCCGCCCGGGGCGACCACCCCGACGCCGGTGACGACGGTGCGTCGCCCCGACCCCGCCCCGGACCGCCCCGGCGCGCCCGACGTCGGCGCGGTCACGCCGGGCTCCGCTGCGTCGCCACCTCGGTGTCGACGTGCCCGAGTTCCGGGCGGGGGGCGAGCGGTCCGAGGTGGAACACCACCTCGGCCGGTTCGTCGCCGGTGTTGCGCAGCCGGTGCCGCACGTTCACCGGCACGAACAGCCCCTCCCCCGCGCCCACCGGCACCGGCTCGTCGTCCAGGTCCACGGTGATCGCGCCGCGCGCCACGTACAGGAACTCCTCGCTGTACGGGTGGTAGTGCTCGGCGATGCGCTCCCCGGGTTGCAGGGTCGCCACGCCCAGGAAGCCCGACGTGCTGCCGACGGTGCGGGGGCCGAGCAGCACCCGCAGTTCGCCGCCGCGCCGGCGGTCCGGCGGCACGTCCCGCAGCGCGACGGTACGGGCGGTGGTCTCACTCATCGTCGGCTCCCGTCGTCCCGGCCCGCTCCCGGGCCACCCGCTCGATCCGTTCCCTGATCACCGAGAGCTGGACCAGGCTGTTGGTGTTGATCCGGGCGGTCATCCCGGCGTTGTCCAGCGGCGCCTGGGGGCGCATCGCGAAGTCCTGGATCCAGGTCATCCGGGTGCCCTCCGGCTCGGTCGCGTAGAGCCAGTGGATCCGCATGTACTCGAACGGCCCGGTCTCCACCCGGTGCGCGCGGACCTCCCGGTTGGCCCAGTCGGCGGTGCGCTCGCTCACCCAGCTCCACACCGCGCCGTTCTCGTCGGGGTGCATGGTCAGCCGGAACCGGACGGTGCGGCCGTCGCGTTCGAGGATCTGCACCGAGGCGTACTCGGTGAACAGGTCGGGCCAGTTCGCCACGTCGTTGGTGATGTCCCAGACCAGGGAGAGCGGGGCGGCGATGACGATGCTGTTCTCGGTGTGCCCGGGGGGATCCGGTTCCGGCTCCGGCGCCGCACCCTCGGCGACCAGGTCGGCGACGGCCGGGATGCTGAGCTGGCTGGCCTGTTCGGGGATCTGCACCCGGTACCGGTCGGCGACCACGGCGGTCAACTCCAACAGGGCCAGCGAGTCCATGCCCAGCTCCTCCAGGGAGGCGTCGGGCGTGCGGGCGGCGACGTCGGCGTCCAGGCCGCAGTGCGCCACCAGGATGTCGGTGATCTCCGCGGTCAGCGGCCGGCCACGGGTGACGGTCATCAGGCTCTCCTCTGCTCGGGGTGCGACGGTGCCGCGTCGCCGGTGGCCCCGGCGACGTCGGTGGGTCCGGGGCCGGCCGCGACGGGTCCGGGACCGGAGGCGACGCCCGCCAGCGCGGCGGGCGTGCCGGCTACGGCGGCGGGGCCGCCGGGGCGGGAACGGGGCCCGGGGACGCCGGGGCGGGGTCCGGCGTCGGTGCGGATGCGCAGGCGGCGGGTTCCGGTCCGGGTGGGGTCACCCGGAGCAGCCGGTCGACCAGGCCGGTGGTGTACCGGCCGGCGCGGAAGGCGGCGTCGTCGAGGACCCGCCGGACGAACGGGATGGTGGTGCGCATCCCCGGCCCGGCGACGTCGAACTCGGTCAGCGCCCGGTCCAGCCGGCACAGCGCCAGGTCCCGGTCCGGGGCCCAGACCACCACCTTGGCCAGCAGCGAGTCGTAGTGCGGCCCGACCAGGTAGCCGGGATGGCCGTGGGTGTCGACCCGGGTGAACGGGCCGCCCGGCGGGCGGAACCGGTCCAGCCGGCCGGGGGTCGGGACGAAGTCCCGGTCCGGGTCCTCGACGTTGACCCGGCACTCCACCGCGACCCCGGTCGGACGGACGTCGGCCTGGCGGCAGCGCAGGGGCGTACCGGCGGCGATGTGCAGCTGCTCGTGCACCAGGTCGATCCCGGTGATCATCTCGGTCACCGGGTGTTCCACCTGGATCCGTGAGTTGATCTCCAGGAAGTGGAACTCGCCGGCGGCGTCGACCAGGAACTCCACCGTGCCGGCCCCGGTGAACCCGACGTCGAGCACGCCGCGCAGCGCCGCCGCCGCGATGGCCTCCCGGGTCCGCTCCGACAGACCGGGCGCGGGCGCCTCCTCGACCAGCTTCTGGTGCCGCCGCTGCACCGAGCAGTCCCGGGTGCCCAGGTGCACGCCGTTGCCGTGCGCGTCGCAGAGCACCTGCACCTCGACGTGCCGCGCCTCGGTCAGGAAGCGCTCCACGTACACCCGGTCGTCGCCGAAGACCGCCAGCGCGGCGGCCCGGGTGCGGGCGTACGCCCGGGGCAGGTCGGCGGCGTGGTGGACCACGGTCATCCCCCGGCCGCCCCCGCCGGCCGCCGCCTTGACGATCACCGGGTACCCGATCCCGTCGGCCACCTCGACCGCCCCGGCCAGCGTCGGCACGGTCTGCACACTGCCCGGTGGCAGCGGCAGCCCGGCCCGCTGCATCAGTGCCCGCGCCGAGGACTTGTCGGCCAGGGCGGCCATCACGTGCGGGGGCGGGCCGACGAAGGTCAGCCCGTTGTCCGCGCAGATCTCGGCGAAGTCGGCGTCCTCGGAGAGGAACCCGTAGCCGGGGTGCACCGCCTGGGCCCCGGTCTGCCGGGCCGCCTCCACGATCGCCGCCGCGTTGAGGTAGCTGCGCCGGCTGGCCGCCGGGCCGATCCGCACCGCCTCGTCGGCCAGTCGCACGGGGAGCGAGTCGGCGTCCGCGCTGGAGTACGCCACCACCGTCCGCACGCCCAGTTCCCGGCAGGCCCGCAGCACCCGCAGCGCGATCTCGCCCCGGTTGGCGATCAGCACCTTGTCGAACATCAGCACACCACCCCGGCGCCCTCAGACCGGTTCCACGACGACCAGCGGCTGGTCGTACTCGACGGGCTGGCCGTCGGCGACCGGGAGCTCCACCACCCGGCCGGCCCGGTCGGCGACCACCTCGTTCATCAGCTTCATCGCCTCGACGATGCCGACCACCTGGCCGGCCCGGACCAGGTCACCGACCGCGACGAAGGGCGCGGCCCCCGGTTCCGGGGCGCGGTAGAAGGTGCCGACGATCGGGGCCCGGACCGCGACCCGCTCGCCGGCCGGCGGCACGGTGGCCGTGGGGACCGGCGCGGGGACGGTGGGAACGGCGGCGGGTGCGGAGGGGACGTCGGCGGGGGCGGTCCGGGGCGCCGGTGGCGCCGGTGCCGCGCCGTGCCACTCCACCTCCAGCGCCGTGTGCCCGCTGCGCAGCCGGACCCGGCGCACCGGCCCGGCCAGTTCGGCCACCAGGTGCCGGGCGTGCCGGCGCAGCCCGGCCAGCACGGCGTCGTCGTCGGTCGGGGCGCTCATCGGGTACCCGCCTGCGGGCCCCGGGCGCCGTAGCGGCGGAACCGTTCCCGACGCCGACGGACCAACGTCGCGGGCGGTACGTCCAGCAGCGGAAGCAGGTTCGCCGTCACCGCCGTGCGCAGCAGCTCGGCGGCTCCGGTGGGGTCGGCCTGGGCGGCCGGCGCCGGCTCGGGCACCACCTCGTCGACGATGCCGAGCCGGCACAGGTCCGGCGCGGTGAGCCGCAGCGCGCGGGCGGCCTGCGGGGCGGCGGACCGGTCCGGCCAGAGGATCGCCGCGCACCCCTCGGGGCTGATCACCGAGTACACCGCGTGCTCCAGCATGAGGACCCGGTCGGCGACCGCCAGGGCCAGCGCGCCACCGCTGCCGCCCTCCCCGGTGACCACCGCGACCACCGGCGTCGGCAGGCAGCTCATGGTGAGGATGTTCTCCGCGATGGCGGCGGCCTGGCCGTGCTCCTCGGCGCCGACGCCGGGGTCGGCGCCGGGGGTGTCGACCAGCGTGACCACCGGCAGGCCCAGCCGGGCGGCGAGCCGCATCAGCCGCAGCGCCTTGCGGTGCCCGGCCGGGCTCGCCATGCCGAAGTTGCGGGCCACCAACTCGGCGGTGCTGTGTCCCTTCTGGTGTCCGATCACCATCAGGTGCCGGCCGTCGAGCCGGGCCAGGCCGCCGACCACCGCCGGGCAGTCCGCGCCGAGCCGGTCGCCGTGCAGCTCCACGAAGCCGTCGAAGGCGCTGTCCAGGTAGTCGAGGGTGGTGGGTCGCCCCGGGTTCCGGGCCGTCCGGACGGTCTCCCAGGGATCCCGGCCCCCCGCCGCCCGGTCACCCGAGCCGCCCGCGACGTCCGCCGCACCGGGGGCCGCCGGGCCGCCGGGCACGGTACGGCGGGCCGGCCCGCCGGCCGGCGGGGAGGCCGGGCCGGGCGGTGCCGCCGGGGGGCGGCCGGCGCGGGCCGCGGCGAGCACCGACGCCAGCCGGCCCCGCAGGACCCGGCGGGGTACCACCATGTCGACCTGGCCGTGGCGCAGCAGGAAGTCGGCGGTCTGGAACCCCTCCGGCAGGGCCCGCCCGGTAACCTGCCGGATCACCCGGGGGCCGGCGAAGCCCATCCGCGCGCCGGCCTCGGCGAGCACCAGGTCGGTGTTGGTGGCGAAGGAGGCGGCCACCCCGCCGTACGTCGGGTCGGTGAGGATGCTGACCGTCAGCACGCCCGCCTCGCGCAGGGCGGCCACCGCCTGGCTGACCGTGGCCATCTGCATCAGCGACAGCGCGCCCTCCTGCATCCGGGCGCCGCCGGAGGCGGTCACCAGGACCAGCGGGACGCGCTCGTCGAGGGCCCGCTCGGCGGTACGGGTGATCAGCTCGCCGACCGCCGCGCCGAGGCTGCCACCGAGGAACCGGAAGTCCATCACCGCCAGCGCGGCCCGGTGCCCGCCGACCGTGGCGGTACCGCAGAGCACCGCCTCGGCCAGCCCGGTCGCCGCGCGGGCCGCGGAGAGCCGGTGCGGGTACGGCAGCAGGTCCACGAAGTCGATCGGGTCCACGTCGGCCGGCCGGTCGGGCAGCGGGACGAAGGAGCCGGGATCGACCAGTTGCCGCAGCCGCTCCGGCGCCCCGAGGCGGGCGTGCGTGCCGCACTCCGGGCAGACGTCGAGGTTGCGGGAGAGCCGCTTGCGGTACAGCAGGGTCGCGCAGCCCCCGCAGCGGGACCAGAGCTGCCCGCCCGGGGGCGCGGTGGCGGTCACGGCCGCCGCCCGGGGGTCGCGTCCCAGTGGTAGAAGCGGTGCGCCATCGCGTCCCGGGGTGACCGCCAGGTCGGCAGGTACGGCGAGATGTACGGGCGCAGCCGGTCGCTGACCCGGGTGAACTCCGGGTGATCCCGGACCGCCTCCACCGAGTCACCGGCCGGCGACTCGGTCTCCAGCAGGTGGACGTAGAGGTCGCCCAACCGGTACAGCGACCGGTGGCGTACCCCGACCAGACCCGGCAACTCCGTCGCGTCGGAGTCGGCGAAGATCTCGGCCACCTGCTGCTCGGCGGTCGGCACCACCTTCGCGATGATCAGCGAACGGTCCATGAACTGCCACCCCCACGGCACATCGACGGGTGGCCGGCGGCCACGTCGGACGGGTGTGGACACGATGCGGGGTACGCCGTCACGGCACCGTCACCGCGCGCCGCCCACCGGACACCACATTCGGTGACGTTCCGTTGACGGAAGCTGTGAACAATCCCAGCCCCCGCTGTGGACGCCACCCAGAGGCTGACACTTTTTCGCTGATCAGAGGGGGTGCACCCACCGAAGCCGAAGGTCACAATCTCGACCCGTGCGTTGACTCAGCGTAACTGCGGTTGTTAGTGTTCGGCACGGCCAGCCCGGCGGTCGCGCGTCACCCGCCGCGCGGCGCGACCTCGACAGCGGCGTCGCCGAACAGCCGCGCCGGTGACGGAAAGCCGGGACTCCGGTTCCACTGCAGGGGGTGCCGCCCGTGACCGCTGATCCGCGCACGCCCGCCCGGGCGCAGCACCCCTCGGTGTCCCTGCACCTGCTCGGCGGGTTCCGGCTGCTGCGCGACGGGGCACCGGTGGTGGTGCCCCGTGGGCTCCAGCGCGTCATCGCCCTGATCGGGCTCCGCCCCGACGCGACCCGCAGCAACCTCGCCGGGCTGCTCTGGCCCGAGGCGGCCGAGGAGCGGGCGTTGTCGTCGCTGCGCACCGCGCTGTGGCGGCTGCGGCAGGATCCCTGCTGCCCGCTGGCCGTCACCGGCGACACCGTCCGGCTGGACCCGCTGGTCCACCTCGACGTCGACGACCTGGTCGACACCGCCACCCGGATCCGCGACGGCGACGACCCCGGGCTGGTCGAGGGGGCGCTGGCCGCCGGCCGGCACGACCTGCTCCCCGGCTGGTACGACGACTGGGTGCTGCTGGACCGGGAACGGCTGCGCCAGTTACGGCTGCACATGCTGGAGCAGGTCGCCGGGCACCACCTCGCGGCCGGCCGGCACGGCGAGGCGCTGGAGGCCGCCCTGGAGGCGATGGCGGCCGAGCCGCTGCGCGAGACCCCGCACCGGCTGGTGGTCCGCATCCACCTCGCCGAGGGCAACGCCTTCGAGGCGGTGCACGCCTTCTACGTCTACCGCGACCTGCTCCTGCGCGAACTGCGCCTGGAGCCGTCGGCGGCGATGTCCGCGCTGCTCGCCGACACCCTGGCGCCGATCCGCCGGGCCAGCCCCGCCGGTGCCGCCGGCCCCGCCGGCCCTGCCGGCCCTGCCGGCCCTGCCGGCCCTGCCAGCCCTGCCAGCCCCGCCAGCCCCGCCAGCCCGGCCGGTGCCGCCCGGCCCCGGCCGGGCCCGGCCGACCGGGGCACCCCCCGCCCCCGCTGACGGCACCACGACCGCCGCTCGACCCCGCCCCGTCGCGCGGTCCGCCGTCACCACCCGCCCGGCAGGCGTGACGACACGGTGACTGGCCGACGGTCATGGTGGCGGCACAGGTGTCCCGTGGCGCCGGCGACCCCGAGGTCGACCGCGCCACCGGCGAAAGGGGTCCCATGAGTCGTCTACTGATCGTCAGCCGGATCATCCCGGGCTCGGAGGGCCGGGTGGCCCAGATCTTCAGCGAGTCCGACGCGACGGAGTTGCCCGGCCTCACCGGGGTCCGGCACCGGTCCCTGTACTCCCTGCACGACGTGTGCGTCCACCTGATGGAGACCGCCGACGTCGACCCGGACGAACTGGCCGCGGCCCGCAACCACCCGCTGTTCCTCGAGGTCAACGAACGGCTCTCGGCCCACACCTCGCCGTACCTGCCGACCTGGCGCTCCCCCCGGGACGCCATCGCCGGGTGCTTCTACAACTGGAACGCCAGCGACGCGGTGACCGTCACCGGCGCCGCCGGCTGAGCGGGGCGGGTCCGGACGTGGGAACCACACCACGGGTGCTGGTCGTCGGCGCCGGCACCGGCGGGATGTGCCTGGCGCACGGGCTGCGCCGGGCCGGCATCGACGTCGCGGTCTACGAGCGGCACCGCACCCGCGCCGACGGTCTGCTCGGCTACCGGATCGGCATCGGACCGACCGGCAGCAAGGCGCTGCGGGAGTGCCTGCCACCGGAGCTGTTCGACGTCTTCGTCGCCACCTGCGCCCGGTCCCCCGGGTACTTCACCGTCATCACCGAGCGGCTGCACGAGACCGCCTCCTTCGAGCTGCGGCCGGACACCGACCCGGTGGAGACGGAACGCTCGGTGGCCCGGATGACCCTGCGCCAGGTGCTGCTCACCGGGATGGAGGACGTGGTCCACTTCGACCGGACCTTCACCCGGTACGAGCAGCACGACGACGGTACGGTCACCGCGCACTTCGCCGACGGCGGCAGCGCGGTGGGCGACCTGCTGGTCGCCGCCGACGGCACCCACTCGGCGGTCCGCCGCCAGTACCTGCCGCACGCGGTGATCCGGGACGCCGGCACGGTCAACATCGCGGTGAAGATCCCGTTGACCGAGCACACCCGGTCCGTGCTGCCCGAACGGGTCCGCCGGGGCATCTCGCTGATCTTCGCCACCGGCGGGATCATGGGCGTGCTGCACGTGATGGAGTTCAAGTGGGACCGGGAGGGCCGGCTGCGGCCCGGCCTGTCCGAGGCCGACGCGGCGCTGCTCGCCCGGTGGCCCGGCCTGCGCCACGACACCACCCGCGACTACGTCAACATCGTGCTGTGGAGCACCGCCCGGACCTTCCCGGCGGACGTGATGCGGCTGCGTGGCCGGGAGCTGATCAGCCTCGCCCTCGACCTGACCCGGGGCTGGCATCCGCACCTGCGCGAGCTGCTGGCACGGGCCGACCCGGGCACCGCGATGCCGATCCGGGTCGCCACCTCGGATCCGGTGCCGCCGTGGAAGAGCAGTACGGTCACCCTGCTCGGCGACGCCATCCACTCGATGACCCCGGGGCGGGGCGTGGGGGCGAACACCGCACTGCGGGACGCCGCGCTGCTGTGCCGGCAGCTCGTCCGGGCCGCCGCCGGGGAGAAGACGCTGCTGCAGGCGGTGGCCGACTACGAGGCGGCGATGCTCCCGTACGGCTTCGCCCGGGTCGCCGACTCGTTGTCCCGCAACGGCACCAACGGCGGGGACCGCCTCTACCGGCCTTTCCTCGGCCGGCTGGCGCTGCTCGGCGCGCGGGGGTACTTCCGCGTCACGAGCCGGGTACCGGCACTGCGGCGCAAGTTCGTCGACGACTTCTACACCTACCGGGGCGAGGACGACTGACCCCGGCCGCCGGCACCACCGGCGCCGCACCGCCCCGGCGGTCACCGTCGGTCGCGAGCCGGAAACCGTTCCGACACATGGCATTTCTCCAGATACGGAAGGCGGTGAGCCGCGCGGTCGCCCACGTCGTCGGTGTGCGAAGCTGCCCCGAGTTTTCTTCGCGACTTTTCGACCGAGGTGAGAGGGCGGTTCTCCCGTGTCGTGGACCTTTGGGCACTTCCTGGTAGTGATCCTGGCGCTGGCGGTCGGTGCGGTTGGCGGCTGGATAGTGCGCGGCCGGCAGGGCACGCCGGCCGGTGGCTCCACCGTGGCCGGTGACCCGGCCGCCACCGTCGCCGGGCCGGTACCGGTCGCCGCCACCACGCCGCCGCCCGCGCCGGCCACCGAGGAGCCGGTCGCCACGCCGCCCCCCGCTCCGGTCGTCGAGGAGCCGGCCGCCACCGTCGCCGTCGACCAGCCCGTCGCCGTCGTCGACGCGCCCCGACAGCGGGCCACGATCGACGCCGACCCGCCCGCGGCCGTGATCGACCCGGCCCCGGTCGCCGCCGTCGAGAGCACGGCCGGCACGGCCACCATCGACAGCAACGACCCGACCCCGGTGGCCGCCACCACGCCGGCCGGCACCGACCCCGCCCCGGTCGACGCCTCCGGCCTCGACGCCGACTCCACCCCGACCAGCACCCCGACCCCGACCGCGTCCGTCGTCGCGCCGGAGCCCGAGGACGACGTCACGGCCCCGGCATCGCCCACGGTGCCCGCGCAGCGGTCCCCGGAGGACGAGATCCCCCCGGCCACCGTCGAGGCGACCGCGCCCGGCACGGACCGGCCCACGCCGGTGGCCGACCTGCCCCAGCCGGTGGCCGACCTGCCCACGGCCGAGACCGGCCCGGCCACGCCGGAGAGCGACCTGCCCGACGCCGCGACCGCCGCCGTGACCCCGGCCGCCGACGTGAACCCGACCCCTGACGTGATCCCGGTCGCCGACCCGACCACGCCGGTGGCCAGCGGCACGGTGCCGGTGACCGGGGCCAGCGCCCCGGAGACCGACAGCACCCCGGAGACCGACAGCACCCCGGCGGGAACCGACCGCGCTCCGGCGGGAACCGACAGCACCCCGGCGGGGACCGACAACGCCCCGGGGAAGAGCGGGACCAGCGCCCCGGTGGCCGACAGCGACAGCGACGCCGGGGCGGAGGCCACCGTGGCCACGCCGGCCGAGGTGTCCGCGCCGGCACCCGCGCAGCCGGACACCGCCGGGCCAGAGCCGGTCGCCGAGCCGGTCGCCGAGCCGGTCGCGCCGCAGCACGGGAGCAGCCCGGCTGCCATGCAGCACGAGAGCGCCGCTGCCGTCGTCGCAGACGGTGAACCGGCGGCGGCCGACGACTTCCGCCGGATCCAGGGCATCGGGCCGAAGCTGGCGGCGGCGTTGCAGGCCGCCGGCATCCGCACGTACCGGCAGCTCGCCGACCTGGACGAGGCGGCCCTGCGGGAGACCCTGCGTGGCGCCGGGGTGCGCTCCGCGCCCGGCCTGGCCACCTGGTCGCAACAGGCGGCGGTGCTGGCCGGGGCGCCCGTGGAGGCGGCCGAGGTGCTGCCGGTGGGGCCCGCCGAACGGTCCTGAGCGCGTCGGCCCGGCGGCCGGTCCGGGGACCGGCCGCCGGGCCGCACCCCTCACCCGACGATGTCCACGAATCAGACATAAGGCACACGTCCTGCCGATACCCTCGGGGCAGGGGTCGGACGGCCCCCACCGACTCGGGTACCACGGGAGCAAGGTGTGCAGGACGCAGCCCCGGAACCGGCACCGGGGCGCCGGCGCTCGCTGGCTCGTGACGCCGACTCCAGCCGGCGGGTCACCCTCCTCGAACTCTTCTTCGACCTGGTCTACGTCGCCGCCCTCGCGTTGATCTCGCGGGAACTGTTCTCCGACGTGAGCTGGCACCAGGCGCTGCGGGCGCTGATCCTGCTGATGGCGGTCTGGTGGACCTGGGTGATCACCACGATGGCCACCCAGGTGTACGACCCGGAACGGCCGGCGATGAAACTGCTGCTCGTCGTGGTCATGTTCGCCGCGCTGCTGATGACCACCGCCATCCCCCAGGCGTTCGAGGAGCGGGGGATCGTCTTCGCCGTCGCGTACGCCGGTCTGCACCTGGGCCGGGGCGTGGTGCTCGCGGTCAACATGCGCCACGAACCCAGGTTGCGGCGCCGGCCGAGGCACTTCGCGGCCTGGTTCCTGGTCTCCTCGGTCTTCTGGGTGGCCGGCGGGATCTGCACCGGGCCGGCCCGGGAGGCGCTGTGGCTGGTCGCCCTGACCATCGACTACCTCGGCCTGTGGCTGGCGTACCCGGTGCCGCGACGCGGCCGGCTCCCGCACACGGTGCTCGCCGTCACCCCGGACCACCTGGCCGAGCGGTACCAGCAGTTCGTCATCATCGCGCTGGGGGACGCGATCCTCGTCATCGGGACGATCTTCAGCGCGGGTGGCTCGGAGGCGGGGAACCTGGCCGCCTTCACCATCGCGTTCAGCAGCACCCTGCTGCTCTGGCGGATCTACGTACACCGCTCCGGCGAACTGCTCGCCGTGGCCATCTCCGCCGCCCGCGCGCCGGGCCGCTACCTCCAGACGGCCCCGTACACGCATCTGGTCATGGTCGCCGGCATCGTGACCAGCGCGGCCGGTTTCGACCTGTTCCTCAAGCAACCCACCGGGACCACCCCCGTCGGTTGGGTGGCGCTCATCCTCGGCGGCCCGGCGCTGTTCCTGTTCGGCCGGTCCGCCTTCGAGTACGAGGTGTACAGCCGGGTCTCCTGGTCCCGCCTCGGCGGGCTGCTCGCCCTGGCCGCCGCCGTGCCACCCGCGCTGGTCCTCCCGCCGCTGGCGGTCGCCGGGCTCGCGGCGCTGGTGCTCACCGGCGTGGCCGGGTACGACATGTCGCGCAGTTGGAACCGCCCCCTGGAGGAGCCGGTCCCCCCGCACTGACCGGAAACGGCCATCCGCCGCACCGGGTGCCGTTAGCCGTCGGGCGCGACTGGGTACATCCCGCCGCACTCGACCACCAGCGAAATCCGGGAGGCAGCCATGCGTCGTGGCCCGTCGTTTTTGGGAATCATCCTCGTGATCTGGCTCGTCATCGGTGCCGTCGCCGCCGGTCAGCGGGGCTACTTCAGCGGTGACGACGAGACCAACTGTGCCGAGGCGGGCACCATCCTGGTGACCATCGTGGCGGGTCCGCTGAACTACGTCGGCGCCAACCCGAAGGTCGACTGCGAACTTCCCCAGCCCTCGCAGTGACCCAGCACTCGCAGTGACCCGGTGCCGGTGTGGACCGGCGCGGGCCCGCCCGGGGCGGCCCGGTCCGCGCACACCGGCGCGGGCCGGTCGACACCCCCCTGGTCGACCGGCCCACCCCAGCCCCTGGACCGCCCACCCGAACCCCCCGGTGGCCGATCCGGTCCCCCCACGCTCCCGCCGGTCCCCCCTCGGCGGGACGCCGTCGACGTCCCCGCGCCCCGTCCGGCGGACGGAACGCGGGGACCCCCCGTCCCGACCTACTGCAACAGCGCCCCGAGGGGCGAGAGCAGCAGCCGACCGAGCGCCGCGGCGGTCCGGTCCAGCCGCGCCCGCTCACTCTCCCGGGCCTCCGGGTCGTGCCGGCACCGCCAGATCTTCTGGGCGTTGCGCCAGGCGACGTCCCGGGTGTACTCCACCAGTTCGCCCTGGTACCAGTCGTCGATGTCGCCGTTGAGCGTGTCGATGATGAGCTGCCACCGCTCCAGGTAGCCGCGCCGCAACGACGGGATCTTGTCGGCGAAGATCGCGTTGATCTCCAGGTAGTCGGCGTGCTGCTCGCTGCTGTCGACCGGCTCGGACTCCAGGTGGTCGAAGGTGGTCACCAGGGCGAACGGCAGGTCGAAGTTGATGTGCGCGTTGACCCCGGCGGCGGCCGACGGCAACGGCCGGGCGTCCGGCCCCCGCATCCGCTCGAACAGGCAGGTCCAGGCCTTCGGCGTGCCGGGGCTGGACTCGGTCCACATCCGCAACGCGTCGAAGTACCGGGCGGCGAACTCGACGTCCAGCCGGGACAGGAACACCGGGTCGGCGAACCGGCCGTCGTAGAGCCCGTCCAGCACGCTCTCGGTGATCACCAGGTACAGCCGGTTGAAGTCGGCCAACGGGTTGCTCGCCTCCAGCGGAGGCAGCCGGACGAGCATGTCCTGGAGCTTGGTGAGGTGGTCGACGACCGCGGGCACGTCGGCCGGGTGGTCGGCGAGCAGGTCGACGATGTCCCGATGCACGGGCCCCCACACCGGTTCGGTCATTTCTCCTCCACGTCCAGTCCCCGAGGCACCCCGTGTTGCCATCGACGGGGGACAGCGTCGCAGGCGGCACGTCAGGCGGGATCAGTAGAATGACGTATTACCAGCGACGCACCACGACCCCGCCCGGTGACCGACCGGTCACTCAGGAGGATTGGCGCAGGAAGATGGCGCTGGCCTGCACCCGGGTCCGGACCTGGAGCTTGTCGAAGATGTGCGACACGTGCACGCCGATGGTCCGTTCGCTGATGAACAGCCGCTGACCGATCTCCTTGTTGGTCAGCCCCTCGGCCACGGCGGCGAGCACCTCGCGCTCCCGCGCGGTCAGCATCGCCAACTCGTCACTGGTCGGCTCGGCCACCGTGCCCGGCCGACCGGGCGGCTCCGCCGTCCGGTCCTGCAGGTCGATCCGGGCCCGCCCGGCGAGCGCCCGGATCTCGTCGGTCATCGGCACCGCGCCCAACCCCTGCGTCACCTCGTACGCCTGCCGGAGCAGCTTCGCGGCGGTCACGGTGCGGCTGCGCCGGGCCAGCAGCGCCTCGGCCTGCCGCACCCGCGAGTACGCCGCCGGGTACGGGTGGTTGCCCCGGTCCCACTCGAGGGCCGACCGGGCCCACAACTGCGGGTCGCTGCGCCCGTCGATCCGGCTCAACTCCGCCGCGCACAGGGCCAGGAACCCGTCGACGACACTGCGGACCTGCCGGGCCGCGCTGGCGCTGCGCGTCGCCACCCGCTCCATCGCCTCCCGCAACCGGCGCACCGCCGTGCGGTCCACCTCGACGGTGCGGCTGGCCAACGCCTCCGCCTCGGCCCGCAACCCGTGCCAGACCAGCGCGGCGAGGATCGCCACGTCGTCGGAGCGGCTCTCGGTCAGGCCCCGCTGCACCGCCTGCCGGGCCACGTCGTGCCGGCCCTGCCACATCGCCAGCCCGGCCCGCAGGGTCAGCATCGGCAGCACGTGCCGGGCCCCACCACCGGCGAGCACGGTGGCCACCGCGTCCAGGTCCCGGTCGGCGGCCTCCTCCTCGCCGTACCCGACCGACAACCGGCACCGGGCCAGCAGCAACTCCACCGCGTCGGCCCCGGACGGCCGGTGCCGCAACGCCGCCGCGACCACCTTCTCCGCCTCGGCCCACTGCCCCACCCGGAACAGCCCGTTGGTGGCGATGGCCAGCAGCCGGGTCTCGTACGTGCGCCCCAGCCCCAGGTCGGCGACCCGCTCGGCACCCCGGCGGGCCACCACCACCCCCTCCTCGATGACGTTCAACGGCCCGGTCAGCAGCTCCGCCAGGTGCAGGTACGCGCAGGCGATGTCGTCCGGGCGGCCGGAGCGCTCCGCGACGGTCAACGCCTCCCGCATCACCGCCAACCCGGCGTCCGGATCCTCCAGGTACGCCTCGCTGAACCCCAGCGCCGCGCTGGCCCGCACCACCTCCGAGACGGACCCCTCCACCGCCGAGCAGAGCTGCAACGCCTCCCGCGCCCGCTGCCCGGCGTCGGCGTACCGGCCCATCTGGACCAGCAGCTCCGCCAGGTACGCCGCGGCGGTGGCCCGCTCCCCCGGCGTGCACGCCGGGTCCTCCAGGACCAGCCGGTACTCCTCCTCGGCCGGTGCCGACCGGCCCGCCGAGGCCAGGTACCGGGCCCGCCGGATCCGCAGCGAACAGGACAGCAGGCCACCGGCGCCGGTCGCCAACTCCTCCAGCAGGGCCAGCGCGCGGGCGTGCTCACCGCAGTGGTGCGCCGCCTCGGCCGCGTGCCCGAGCAGGGCGCCCCGGTCCACGTCCAACGCGCCGGGGCCGGCCGCCCCGTCGGCCAACTGTACCGCCACCGACCAGTGCCGGTGCGCCTCGGCGTACCCGTGCAGTCGCTGCGCCTCCTGCGCGGCGGCCACCGCCGCCGGCAGCGCCCGCGCGGGCTCCCCGGCCAACCGCCAGTGGTGCGCCAACCGCGCCTGGTGCAGCTCCGCCGGGGCCGCGGTCAACGCCTCCGCGTACCGCCGGTGCAGCACCGACCGCTCCGCCGGCAGCAACTCGTGCGCCAGCACCTCGGCCACCAACCGGTGCCGCAACCGGTACCCGTCGTCCGCGCTCACCAGCAGCCGGTGCGCCACCGCCGCCCGGACCGCCTCGATCAGCTCACCCTCCGGCAGCCGCACCACCTTCGCCAGCAACCAGTGCTCCACCGGCTCCACACCGGCCGCCACCGCGTGCACCACCTGGTGCGCGTGCTGCGGCAACGCGTCCACCCGGTCCAGGAAGATCTCCCGCAACGTGTCGGACAACCCGTCCCGGCCGTCCCGCAGGTCCCGGGCCAGCTCCTCGACCACGAACGGGTTGCCGCCGCTGCGCTGCCACACCAGATCCGCCGCCTCCGGACCCAGCGGCCGGCCCACCACCGCGGCGGCGAGCTGCTCGGTGCCGGCCCGATCCAGCGGCGCCAGGTCCAGCACCCGCACCGACCGCAGCCGCCGCAGCTCGGTTAGCACCCGCCGCAGCGGGTGCGCCCCCTGCAACGACTCGGCCCGCACCGCCGCCAGCACGGACAGTTGCAGGTCACCGAGGCCGGCGAGCAGGTAGAGCAGCAACTGGCGGGTGGTGCGGTCCACCCACTGGAGGTCGTCCAGGACGAGCACCAGCGGACGCCCCTCGGCGATCAGGTGCAACCCCCGGGAGACCCGCTCCAGCAGCGCGCCCGCGCCGTCCGGGCCCGCCTTCTCCTCGGCGAACATCTGCAACAGCCCCCGCACCGCGGAGGTGGTCCGGGCGCGCGACGCGGCGATGTCGCCATCCAGCCGCCGCAACGCCTGCAACAACGGGTGCAGCGGCGAGGCGTCGCCGATGTCCAGGCACGCGCCGGTCAACACCACGGCCCCCCGGGCACGCAGTCGAGCCGCCGTCTCCCGCAACAGCCGGGTCTTCCCGACCCCGCTCTCACCGGTCACGAAGACGGCGGCGGTGTGCCCCTGGGCGACGTCGTCGAGGAGCGCGGCGCGCAGCATCGCCAGCTGGTCGGCCCGGCCGACGAGCGGTGCGGTGTCCACATCGCTGGCCATGCAGGGCAGCCTAGTCAACGGTCAGCTCACCGCTCTACGGCCTTATCGCCCTTGTGGTACTCCTCGCGTCGACATTACGACCAAAGGTTGCGCTGGGCCGACATACGTCGTTTTGCCGATCCCCTGTCGGTCCAGGAGTGGGAATCTCCTGAAGTCGTGTGAAACCACGCGGGGGAGAGGTGGTTGCGATGTCAACATCAACAATCGTCACTGAGGTCACGCCGGTGCCGCCGGGCTGGCCGATCCCGGAGGAGCGGCGGATCGTCACCGTCCTCTTCGCCGACATCGTCGGATCCACCGCGCTGGTCGACCGGTTGGACCCCGAGGACGTCCGCGCCCTGCAACAGGCGTACTTCACCACCGTGGCCCGGGTCCTGCGGCGTTTCGACGGCGTGGTCGAGAAGTACGTCGGTGACGCGGTGATGGCCATCTTCGGGGCACGCCGCTCCGACGGCTTCGACGCGTACCGGGCGGTGCGGGCCGGGCTGGAGATCCAGCGGGCGGTGGACCGCAAGCCACTGGTGGCGGGGACCGCCGTGCGGATCCGGGTGGGGGTGGCCACCGGTGAGGTGGTGGTGGACGTGCCGGGCAGCCACGACGGTGCACACGGGATGGCCAGCGGCGCGGTGATCACCACCGCCGCCCGTCTCCAGGCGTACGCCCCGCCGGGCGCGGTGGTGCTCTGCGCGGCCACCCACCGGGCCACCACCGGGCTGATCGGGCAGCGGCGGCTGCCACCGGTGACGGTCGCCGGCAAGGCCGCGCCCCTCGACCTCTGGCTCGCCGAGGAGCCCGTTCCGACGACGCCGGAGCCGCACCGCGCGCCGTTGGTGGGCCGTCGCCGCGAACTGGCCGACGCCCGCGACCAGCTCGGCCGGGCCCTGCGCGAGGGCAGCCCGTGCTGGGTCGCGCTGACCGGACCGGTCGGCACCGGCCGCAGCCGCCTGCTGCACGAACTCGCCCGTACGCTGCCCAGCGTCGACGGCACGGCGGTGCGGTGGTGCGTCGCCCGGTGCGCGCCCCACCCGGGCGACGCGCTCGCCCCGGTGGCCGCGATGGTCCGGGCGTACGCCGGGGTCCGGGAGACCGACCAGCCGGCGGAGGTCCGCAGCCGGCTGGCCACCGCGCTCGCCGGCCTGCTGCCGGCGCGGCGGCTCCCCTCGGCGGTACGGGCGCTGACCGGGCTGCTGCGCACCCCGGACGGATCCGCCGCCGCGGCCGAGGGCGCCACCGCCTGGGGGCAGGTGCTGCTCGGCCTGGCCGCCCGGCAACCGGTCGTCGTCGCGGTCGACGACCTGGACCGGGCCGACCTGCGGGTGGCCACCTTCCTGCGGCAGGTCTTCGGCGCGGCCACCGACCGGGGGCTGCCGCTGGCCGTCGTGGTCACCCACCGGCCCCGCTGGGCCGACGTGCTGCCCGGCCCCGCCCGCCGGCACACGGTCGCGCTGGGTCCGCTCGGCGCGGTCGACACCGGGCGGCTGCTGCGCCGGCTGCTGGTGCGCGCCGGCCAGGCGGGCACCCGCGTCGACCGGCTGCTGCCCCTGGTCGGCGGCAACCCGGGGTACGCCACCGCCTACGTCGAACTGGTCACCGAGGGCGGGTACGACCCGGCGGCGACCGACCTGCCGCTGCCCGAGGCGGTACGCCGCAGCGTGGAGGCCCGCCTCGACCTGCTCGACGGCGTGCAGCGTGCGGTGCTGATGGCGAGCGCCAGCCTCGACACCGGCATCGTGGCGACCGCCGTGGACCGGCTGCTCGGGTGGGCGCCGGGGCACAGCGCTCCGGTGCTGCACGAGCTGGCCGCCCGGGGGCTGCTGGTCCGGCAGGCCGCCGGGTACGCCGTCGTCGAGCCCACCCTGCGCCGCGTCGCGACCGGCCGGCTGCCCCGGGCGGTCCGGGCCGAGTTCGCGCGGCGGGCCGCCGCGTGGCGGGCGGCCGGCCGTCCCGGCGTCGGCGACCGGCCGGCACCGCCGGTCCCGGCCGCCGCCCCGGTCGCCCTCGACACCGCCGTCACCAGGCCCGCTGTCACCAGGCCCGCTGTCACCAGGCCCACCACCACCGGGCCCACCACCACCGGGCCCGCTGTCACCGCCACCACCCGAGCGGTCGACACCACCCGGTCGGTCGACATTGCCGGGTCCCGCGACACCGCCGGGCCCTGCGACACCACCGAGTCCCGCGACGCTGCCACGTCGCTGGACACCGCCAGGTCGTTCGAGGTCACCGGCATCCAGCCGGTCGCCGCCGGCACCGCCCGGCCCGCCGGCATCCGGCCGGTCATGGCGGCGGCCGGGCCGGCTCCGGACGCCGGTGCGCCGACGGCACACCGCGCGCCCACCGCCGCCACGACGTCCCCGGCCCGGCCGCAGACCCGGCAGTCCGACCGCTCCGCGACCCGTGCGACGACGCGGGTCGCCGGCCCGGCGGGCGGGGCGTCGCCCGTCGCACGGGCCGGCACGGCGGTCACCGCCACCGGGGCCACCGCCACCAGCGCCACCGCCACCAGCGCCACCAGCGGCACCGTCGAAGCCGCCAGCACCAGGGCCACCGCCGTCGGAGCCACCAGCGCCGGAGCCGCCGACACCGGAGCCACCGCCGACCGGACGGTCAGCGCCGCTAGGCCCGGCGCCGCCGTGACCCCCGGTGCGGCCGTAAGGCCCGGTGCGGCCGTGAGGCCCGGTCCTGCCGTGAGGCCCAGCTCCACCGGGAGGGCCAGCGCCGTCGCCCGGCCAGCGGTCCTGACGATCGTCGGCGACCGGCCGGTCGGCGCCGTCGACCGACCCGTGGGCGTGGCGATCCCCGCCGACCGGGCCGACGGCGCGGCGGCGCGGGGGCGCCAGCCGAGGGGCCGCATGGCCGGCGACGACCGCATGGGCAGCACGTCACGGGCGGAGATCGTCGCCCGGCAGGGCGCCGGCAGGCCCGGGGCGGGCCGGACGCGGCCGGCGGACGCGCGGACCTGGGCCGCCGTCGTCCCCATCGGAGCCGCCGGCCGGCGGGTCGGGCGATTCACCGGGGCCGACCCCGTCGACCCGACTGCCACGGCGCGCGACGACGCGCCCCTGCCACCCGGCACCGCCCGCCGGGTGGACCGCCTCCCGTCTGCGGCCGGCCGACCAGCCGGCCGACCAACCCTGGCCGCCTGACCCCGCACGACCCGACACGACACACCGGGTGGGTGGACACGCCCCGCGCCGGTGCGCGACGGCGTCGCGGGCTACCCGTCGACGCGCGAGGGCAGCCCGGCCAGGAAGGCCAGGGACCGTTCCCAGGTCAGCTCGGCGCTCGCCGGATCGTACTCAGGCGTCCCCGGATCGGTGTAGAGGTGCCCGACCCCGGGGTAGCGGCACACCGACACGTCCGCACCGGCCGCGACCATCGACCGGTGCCAGTCGGTCACCTCGGCCGGCGGGTCGTACTCGTCGGGGTCGGCGATGTGCAGCCGCACCGGCAGACCCGGACGAACCTCCTCCGGAGCGCCTCCGGTGCCGTGCAGGAGCAGCAGCGCGGGCGTACCGGGCCGGTCGGCGAGCAGCGCACCCGCGATGCCGGCGCCCATCGACATGCCGGCGAGCACCGGATCGGTGGTCAGCCCACCCAGCGCGGCGCGGGCCCGCTCCAGCACCACGTCCTGCCCGACGCGGGCGAGCAGGGCGAACCCCTCGTCGACGGTGTCGACCGCCGGCTGGCCGTACAGGTCCGGGGTGTGCACCCGGTGCCCGGCCGCCCGCAGCCGCTGCGCGGCGGCCGTCACGGCCGGCCGCAGCCCGAGGACGGAGTGGAACAGCAGGATCTCGCTCATCCGGCCATCGTGCCCGACGGCACCGACAACCTCGGGTACGCCGGGCCGGCCGACGCGGACGCCCCGCGACCGGCGCGGGGTCAACCAGCCGACGGACCCCCGGGCCGGGGCAGGGCGCGGCTGCGTCCCCGGAACTCCGCGACCACCTCGTCGTCCCGGGTGACCGTGACGTCGTAGATGCCGCTGCGCCCGTACCGGGTCCGCTCGGCGGCGCGGGCCACCAGCAGGTCACCGGCGCGTACCGGCCGGACGAAGCTGATCTCGGCACCGGCGGCGACGGTGACCGGTCCCCGGCTGTTGCAGGCCAGGGCGAAGGCGGTGTCGGCGAGCAGGAACACGAAACCGCCGTGGGCGATGGCGTGACCGTTGAGCATCGTCGCGGCCACCCGCATCCGGGCCACCGCGACGCCCTCCCCGGCCGACACCAGTTCGATGCCGAGCCCGCGCGAGGCGACGTCGGCGTCGAACATGTCGTGCGCGGCGGTGCGCCCCGGCGGCGTGCCGGAGCCGCCGCCGGGCCCCGCCGGGCGCCCGTCCGTCGGCGGCGGGCCGCCGGTTCCACCCACACGCACCGGGCTCTCCCTCCCGCCCCTGCCGGGCCGTGCCACGCCGGGGCCACCGTCACCACGCCACGGCGGCCCGGTCGCGGCCGTCCACGGCCGGGTCGTCGTCCGGGTACGGTACGCCCGCCCCCTCGCCCCGCCGGCCGGTACCCGCCCGCGCGGCATCACCACCGCGACCCCGCGCGGCATCACCGCCGTGACGCAGTGGCACGGCACAATGACGCAGAGCATGCCGGGGCGGGGCGCCAGCGCCGCTGTCGATGCTCTGACCAGCGACGGAATCGGCTTCGTCAGTCGACGCCGGCCCGTGCGGAAGGGAGACGGCGGTGACGCGCAGTGACGTCGGAGCGGTACCAGCCGCCGGGGGCGGTCCGTTCCCGCCGGTCGGCCGGCTCGTGCCGCCGGCCAGTCGGCGGGAGGACCTGGTCACCCTCCTGCTGGCGACCTGCCTGATCGGCGGCGCGCTCGCCGACGGGTGGGCGCACACCAACGTGATCGAGACCATCGAGGGCTTCTTCACCCCGTGGCACGGCCTGCTCTACGCCGGATTCACCGGGACGGCGGCGTGGACGTTCTGGTTGGCGTACCGGCGCCGGGCACACGCCCCGCGCTGGTGGCGCGACGGGTGGCCGGCCGGGTACCGGGTCGGCGCGCTCGGCGTGGTCGTCTTCGCGGCGGCGGCGCTGGCCGACCTCACCTGGCACGAGACCCTCGGGGTGGAGGTCGGCCTGGACGCCTCGTTCAGCCCGAGCCACCTGCTGCTGGACGGTGGCGCGCTGCTGCTGGTCACCAGCCCGCTGCGGTCCTGGTGGCACACCGGGGAGGGCGGGCTGCGGACGGTCACCGGGATCGGCGCGGCGACGCTCGGCGCGATGACCCCGACGATCCTGCTCAGCCACTCGTCGGCGCTGCTCGGCACCGCGCCGACCCACCCGGTCGGGCCGCCGGCCGAGCAGCAGGCGGCGCTGCTCGGCGTGGACGCGTACCTGGTCACCACCGTCCTGCTGGTGGTGCCGTTCCTGCTGCTGCACCGGCGGCGGGCCGCCCCGGGGGCCGGTACGGCGGTGGTCGCCGGGGTGGCCCTGTTCACCCTCGGCATGTACGAGTTCCCGGCGTCGCAGACCGTGGCCGCCGTGGGCGCGGTCGGCGGCGCGGCCGTCGCCGACGGGGTGCTGCACCGGCTCGACGCGGTCCGTGGCCGGGCCGCCGCGCTGCGGTTGCCGCTGGCCGGGGCGACCTTCACCGGGCTGGTCTGGTCCGGGCACCTGGTCGGCCTGGCGCTGGCCGACGGGGTGCGGTGGACGCCGGAGGTGGCCACCGGGACCGTCACCCTCAGCGCGATCGTCGGTGCCGTGCTCGGCGGGCTGGCGGCCCGCCCGGCCGCACCGGCCCCCGACCCCGGTCCCCGGCCGGCGGTGCCCGGCCCGGCCGGTGCGGCGGACGACCGGGGCGACCGGTACCCGACCGCCGACCGACGGGCCGCGCGGTAGGACTTCATCCCGCCTCGGCCCGGTACAGCGCCCCCGGCGGGCGCCCGTCCGGACGGATCTATGCTGGCCGGAGCCGGTCGCGGCTGTCCCGGCCGGCGTCGGTCGTGACCGGACGGAGAGGCCGTGACCCCATCCCCCGACCGCCGGATCGACCCGGACGTCGACCTGCGGGTGCCCGGCGACCGGGCGGAGGTCGTCGCCCGGCCGGTGGCGGTGCTCGGCGTGATCGCCGCCGGTGGGATGCTGGGCGCGTTGGCCCGGGCCGGGGCGCAGGCGGCGGCGCCCCATCCGCCGGCCGGGTTCCCGTGGGCCACCTTCGGCGTCAACGTGCTCGGTTGCCTGCTGATCGGAGTCCTGATGGTGCTGGTCGACCGCGGCCGTCCCGGCCCGCTGGTCCGTCCGTTCCTCGGGGTCGGTGTGCTGGGCGGGTTCACCACCTTCTCCACGTACGTGGTGGAGGTGCAGCGGGCGGTGCAGGCCGGCGCCCTCGCCACCGCCGGGACGTACCTGGTGGCGACCGTGGCCGGCGCGCTGACGGCGGTGTGGGTGGGCGAGGCCGTGACGACGGCGCTGCTGGACCGGCGGGCCGCCCGGTGACCGTGCTGCTGGTCGCGGTGGGCGCGGCGGTCGGCGCGCCCCTGCGGTACCTGGTCGACCGGGCGGTGCAGGCCCGGCACCGGGGGCGGTTCCCGTTCGGCACCCTGACCGTCAACGTCGCCGGCTCGTTCCTGCTCGGCGCGCTGGTCGGGGTACCCGTCGGCCCGGCGGTCGCCGCGCTGCTCGGTACCGGTCTCTGCGGCGCCCTGACCACCTGGTCCACCTGCGGCTACGAGACGGTACGCCTGGCTCGGGCCGGCGCCCGACCGCTCGCGCTGGTCAACGTCGTCGGCAGCGTGGTCGCCGGGCTCGGCGCGGCCTGGGCCGGCTACGCCCTGGCCCGCGCGCTGGCCGGCTGACCGGTCAGCGCCGGTTTCACCGGCCGGGGTGGGCCAGCGCCTCGGCGACCGCCTGCCGCAGCGGGACCGGCGCTCGGCCCAGCAGGCCCGCCAGGTCGCCGGTCTGCCGGCACAGGGCGCCCGCCCGGGCCAGGCCGTGCAGCCAGCCCATCGCGCCGGGCTGCGCGGGCACCTCGCGGTGTCCGACCGGGGTGCCGGTGAGGGCGGTGAGGACGGCGGCGAGGTCCGGATAGGTCCACAGTGGCCCGGTGAGGTCGTAGCCCCGGCCGAGGTGTCCGGGCCCGGTGAGCACGACGGCGGCGGCTTCGGCGAGGTCCCGCCGCAGCGCCGTGTTCAGGCCCTCCCCGCCGGTGCTGCTGGTCACCTCCCCGGCGGCGACCGCCGCGCGCAGGCCGCCCGCGTCGAGGAAGGCGTCACTGTAGAACGGGTGGCGCAGCAGGGTGTACGGCAGCCCGCTGGCCTCGATCGCCCGCTCGGTGGCGTGGTGCGCCTCGGTGAGGCCGGTGGCGTCGGTGTCGGCACCGAGGAAGCTGGTGTAGGCGACCGCGCCGACGGCGACGCGCCGGGCCGCGTCGACCGCCGCGCGGTGCTGCGCGCTCCGGCGGGCCGGGTCCAGTTCCGGCGAGGAGACCAGCAGCAGCCGGGACGCCCCGCGGAACGCCGACCGGAGGCTGACCGGGTCGTCGTAGTCGCCGTGCCGCACGGTGACCCCCGACCGGTGAGCTCGGTGAGCGTGGCCGGGACACGGGTCACCGCGACCAACCGCTCGGCCGGGACGCGGCGGAGAAGCTGGTCGACGACGAGGCGGCCGAGGGCGCCGGAGGCGCCGGTGACGACGATCTGGTCCGTCTGCTGCACCGACCCACCCTGGCCGCCGGCGCGGGCCGGGTCAACGGGATTCCGCCGCCCACCCCGCCCCGGCCCCTGCGGCACATCCCGGTTGTGCGGGTTCAGCGCAGCCGGCGCTCCGGGTGGGCCCGGTTCCAGGAACGCATCCGCTCCGGGTACCCGGTGCGGGCCGCCTCGTACAGCGGCACCGCGTGCCGGTGCGCGATCTTCGCCGCCACCTGCGGAGATCCGGTCCGGCGGCGGATCCACTCACCGTCGAAGGCGATCGCCATCACCGTCGTGTCGGTGGCCGTGGTCTCCGGCTCCAGGTAGAACTCCACGCCCCGCCGGCTGGTCACGAACTCCTCCAGCGCGGCCAGGTCCTCCCGGGTCGCCTCGCGGTCGAGCTTGGTCGGGACCGTCCCGTCGGACCGGGACCGTCGGTTCCACCAGGCCATCTCGACTCCTCTCCTCGGGGCTCCCCTGGAGTGCAGCACGCTGACCTGTCAGCTCCCTGCGAGCCGGGTGGGAGCCTCCTGGGCACCGACGCCGACACCGGCACGGGGCCGATGCCGGCGCAGCGGGGCCGGCCGTACGCGGCGAGGAAGACGCGCACCCCCTCGTCGGCGAAGCGGTCCAGCTCGTGCGGCGGATGGACGGGCTCGTCGAGGGGGTACGCCATCGCCTTGTTCAGCGGCACCCACAGGATGAGCCAGTTGAGGTGCTACGCGGCCGGCAGTTGCGCCCACCGGGTCACGGGGCCGGTGCGGGCGGGGGCGGGACCTTCGGGCCGGACGAGCCGGCCGGTGGGCGCAGGGCCGGCAGCAGGGCCAGGGTGGGCAGCAGCACCAGCGGCACGACCAGCAGCGACCGCAGGGTGCCCACCCGGTCGCCGAGCAGCCCCAGCAGCGGCGGGCCGGCCAGGAACGCGGTGTACCCGATGGCGGCCACCACGCTGACCCGGGCGGCGGCGTGGTCCTCCTCGTCGGCGGCGGCGCTCATCCCGACCGGGAAGCCGAGCGACGCGCCGAGCCCCCAGAGCGCCACCCCGACGATCGCCACCGGCCCGCTGCCGGCCAGCACGGCGAGCAGCGCCCCCACGCCGGCCAGCACGATGGTGGTCAGCAGCACCGGTACCCGACCCCACCGGTCGATCGCCACCGTGCCGGCGGTCCGGCCGAGTGTCATGCCGACCACGAAGACGGCGAAGACCGCCGCGCCGGCCGCCTCACTGAACCCGTACCCGTCGACGAACGCCACCGCGAGCCAGTCGTTGGCGCTGCCCTCGGTGAACGCCGCCGCGAGCACCAGCAGGCCGATGAGCAGGGTACGCGGCTCCCGCCAGGCGGCCAGCAGCCCGCCGCGACGCGGCGTCGGCTGTTCCGCCGCACCGGCCACCGCCGGGCCGGTGCCCGGCACCGGCAGGAACGCGCGGACCGCCAGCAGGGTGCCGACCAGCACCACCACCGCCAGGACGGCCAGGTGCCCGGCGACCGGCAGGCCGATCGCGGCGGCTCCCGCGCCCAGCCCGGCGCCGGCCACCGAGCCGAGGCTCCAGGCGGCGTGGAACCGGGGCAGCACGGTCCGGCGCAGCCGGCGCTCCACGGCCGCCCCCTCGACGTTCATCGCCACCTCGCAGACGCCCGCCCCGTAGCCGAGCGCGAAGAGCCCGACGGCCACGCCCGGCAGCGAGCCGGCCGCGCCGGCGGCCACCCCGGCTCCGGCCAACCCGCCGGCGACCAGCAGCACCGCGCCACCGACCGTCCGGGCCGGGCCGAAGCGCTGGGTGGCCAGCCCGGCGGTGGACAGCGCCAGCATCGACCCGGCGGACATGGCCAGCAGCAGCAGACCGAGCCGCCCCGCGCTGAGCGAGAGCGCCTCCCGCACCGCCGGCACCCGGGAGAACCAGGTGGCGATCGCGAGACCGTTGAGGGCGAAGACGACGGCCACGGCGTTGCGGGCGGCCAGCACCGGGGCGGGTACGCCGGACGGGCCGGCACCGGTGCCGACGGTCGAAGCGTCGGTGCTGCTCACGGGTGACCTCCTGGACGACACGATGAGACGTCGACCGATCATTGGACACCGTGGACCGACAGCGGTGGGCAGCACCCCCGGCCCGCACCGCGATCCGGGTCCGCACCGGCACCGTCACGGCCGACCCGGACGGGCGGGGCGTCGCCGGTGCTCACACCGCCGGCAGGCCGAGCGCCTCGTCGACCCGGGCCAGGACTGTCGCGTCGTCGTCGGCGGCCACACTGCGCAGCAGGTCGATCGCGGTGGCCCGGACCTGCCCGACGATCATCGCCAGGGGCAGCGTCTGCCCGGCGGTGAAGAGTCGCCCGGCGACCCGGACCGCCGCCAGCGCGGCGGTCTCGGCACGGACGCAGCACTCCTCGGCGGCCTCCGCCCGGCCGTCCAGGTCGGCCGCGATCGTCTCCCCCACGGCGTGCACCGCGTCGGCCAGCAGCCGGACGGCGACGGCGAGGTCGGGCGGGACCGGGGTGGGCAGGCGGGTCAGGGTCACCCCGGCGCGGGCCAGCACCCGGACGTTACGGACGGCGTAGTCGATCTGCCCGATCGAGGGGTCGACCGCGCGGAGCCGTCCGAGGTGCCGGCGGCGCCGCAGGTGCAGGGTGAGCGCCTCCCCGGCGGCGAGCACCCCGGTCCGCAGCCGCTCCACGGCGGCGTCCATCCCGCGCGCCCGCTCCAGCGCGGTCCGGGCGACGCTCTCGTCGCGGGCGTCGAGCGCCTCGGCCACCGTCCGCAGCACCCCGGCCAGCTCCTCGAAGGTGAGCCGGAACTCGGCGACGAGCGGGGCGAGCGGATGCCGGGCGGAGCCGAGCTGGCTGGCGGCGAGGGCCACCACGCCGCCGATCAGCGCGTCGACGAAGCGGAACGGGATCAGCGACTCCGTCGGCGGGGAGATCACCACCAGGTAGAGGGCGGAGACGGCGGCCTGCACCACGGAGACGCCGCCCGCGCCGATCGCCACCGCCCCGACGATGGTGAGCAGGATCACCGTGAACACGGTCCAGGTGCTCCGGGGGCCGAGGGCCTGCACCACCACGTCGGCGACGAGCACCCCGGCGGCCACCCCGAGCACCACCTCCACCGCGCGGGCGGTGCGCTGCCCCCGGGCCTGCCCGAGGACGATCAACGCGGCGGCGGGGGCGAAGAACGGCTGCGGGTGGCCGACCAGGGCGGTGGCCAGCACCCAGGCGACGGTCGCCGCGAGGGTGCCCTCGACCACCTGGAGCCAGCCCACCCGGACCCGACCGGCGGCCTCCCGGAACCACCTCCACCGGACCGTCGCCACGCCCACGCACCTCCCGCCCCCTCGTCGCCCCTGTTCCCGGCTCACATGGTGCGCTCAGCGGTGCGGGCCGACGCGGGCAGGGCGGTGGGGGTGCGACGGAGGACACCGTGGGGTGTCACCGCCGGGGGCGGGGCGAGGGGGACGCGCCGGGTCGGACAGCACTGGCCGACCCGGCGCGGGTCTCAGACGACGTGCCGCAGGTACCCCGCCACGGACGCGTCGAGCACGGCCCGGCCCGGTCGGGCCCAGACCTCGGCGTTGAAGACCTCGACCTCCACCGGCCCGGTGTACCCGGCCGCGTCGACCGCCTCGCGCAGCCGGCGCAGCTCCACGCAGCCGTCGCCGGGCAGGCCCCGGCCCAGCAGCACCCCCTCCGGCAGCGGGGTGATCCAGTCGGCGACCTGGTACGCGGCGATCCGCGCGCCGGCGCGGGCGATCTGCTGGTAGACGGTGTCGTCCCACCACACGTGGTACGCGTCGACCACCACCCCGACCGTGCCCGGCTCGAACTGCTCGGCGATGTCGAGGGCCTGCCCGAGGGTCGCCACGACGCACCGGTCGGAGCAGAACATCGGGTGCAGCGGCTCGATGGCCAGGGTCACCCCGGCGGCGGCGGCCTCCGGGGCCAGCTCGGCGATGGCGTCGGCGACCATCCGCCGCGCCCCGTCGACGTCCCGGCTCCCCTCGGGCAGCCCGCCGGAGACCAGGACCAGCACGGAGGTGCCCAGGGTGGCGGCCTCCTCGATGGCCCGCCGGTTCTCGTCGCGCCACCCGTCGGCGGTGAAGAACCCGCCCCGGCACAGCGAGGTGACCGCCAGCCCGGCGTCCCGGACCAGGGTGGCCGCCTTCGCCAGGCCGTACTCCTGGACCGGCTCGCGCCACAGCCCGATGCCCGGCACCCCGGCGTCGACGCAGCCGGCCACCACGTCCTCCAGCGGCCAGTGCTTCGCCGTCGCCTGGTTGAACGAGAACCGCTCCAACCCGCTCACTGGATTTCCTTCGTTCGCGACTGCGGGGCTCCGCTGCGCTGCACTCCTCGCGCTCACTGCGCCACCTTCGTTCGCGACTGCGGGGCTCCGCTGCGCTGCACTCCTCGCGCTCACTGCGCCACCTTCGTTCGCGACTGCGGGGCTCCGCTGCGCTGCACTCCTCGCGCTCACTGCGCCACCTTCGTTCGCGACTGCGGGGCTCCGCTGCGCTGCACTCCTCGCGCTCACTGCGCCACCTTCGTTCGCGACTGCGGGGCTCCGCTGCGCTGCACTCCTCGCGCTCACTGCGCCACCTTCGTTCGCGACTGCGGGGCTCCGCTGCGCTGCACTCCTCGCGCTCACTGGTCAACCCCGGCCACGGTGAAGTACGCCCGCGCCCGGGCCGCCGCCAGGTCGGCGTCGGGGAGCAGGCCGGCGGCGTCGGCGAGGACCAGCAGCCGGGCCAGGTGGGCCGGGGAGCGGCCGGACTGCTGGCCGCCGACCATGACGAAGTGCTCCTGGTGGCCGGCCAGCCAGGCCAGGAAGACGATCCCGGTCTTGTAGAACCAGGTCGGCGCGGCGAACAGGTGCCGGGCCAGCGGCAGGGTGGGGGCGAAGACCTCGTCGTAGGTCGCCAGGTCGCCCCGGTCGAGGGCGGCCAGGGCCGCCGAGGCGGCCGGCGCGATCGCGGCGAAGACCCCGAGCAGGGCGTCCGAGTGACCCTGCTCGTCGCCCCGGATCAGCTCCGGGTAGTTGAAGTCGTCGCCGGTGTAGAGGCGTACCCCGGCGGGCAGCGCACGGCGCAACGCCACCTCGCGGTCGGCGTCGAGCAGGGACACCTTGATCCCGTCGACCTTCTCCGCGTGGTCCTTGATGAGCTGGAGCACGGTGGCGGTGGCCAGGTCCAGGTCGGCCGCGCCCCAGTAGCCGGCCAGCGCCGGGTCGAACATGTCGCCGAGCCAGTGCAGCACCACCGGCTGGTCGGTGGTGGCCAGCAGGTCGCCGTAGACCCGCAGGTAGTCGTCGGGGCCGGTGGCGGTGGCGGCCAGGTGCCGGCTGCACATCAGCACCGGCCGGGCCCCGGCGGCGAGGGTGTCGGCGAGCTGCTCGTGGTACGCCCGCGCGATGTCGTCCAGGGTGGCCGGGCCGGGGGGCAACTGGTCGGTGGCGACCCCGGCGACGATCTTCCCGCCGACGGTACGGGCCTCGGCGGCGCTGCGCCGGATCAGCTCCCGGACGGCCGGGTAGTCCAGGCCCATGCCGCGCTGGGCGGTGTCCATCGCCTCGGCCACGCCCAGCCCGTACGACCAGAGGTGGTGGCGGAAGGCGAGGGTGCGGTCCCAGTCGACGGCGGCCGGGGTGCCCGGGACGTTCTCGGCGGTGGGGTCGGCGACGACGTGCGCGGCGGCGTACGCGATCCGGGAGGCGGCCGGGGCGGCGGGCCGGGGGAAGCCGGCGCCGCCGCGCAGCCGGTGCCGGCTGCCGTCGGGGAGGCGGACCTCGGCGCTCATCGGCTCAGCTCCGGGATCTCCACGCGGCGACCCTCGCGGGCGGAGAGCAGGCCCAGCTCGGCGAGCTGCACGCCCCGGGCGCCGGCGAGGAAGTCCCAGCGGAACGGCTCGCCCGCCACCACGTGGCGCAGGTACGCCTCCCACTGGACCTTGAAGCCGTTGTCGAACTCCTCGTTGTCCGGCACGTCGGTCCACTGGGCCCGGAAGTTCTCGGTGACCGGCAGGTCCGGGTTCCACACCGGCTTCGGGGTGACCGCCCGGTGCTGGATCTTGCAGTTGCGCAGCCCGGCGACGGCGCTGCCCTCGGTGCCGTCGACCTGGAACTCGACCAGCTCGTCGCGGTTGACCCGGACGCACCAGGAGGAGTTGAGCTGGGCGATGACGCCGCCGGCCAGCTCGAAGATGCCGTACGCGGCGTCGTCGGCGGTGGCCGGGTAGGCGCGGCCGGCCTCGTCGACCCGCTCGGGGACGTGCGTGGCGATGACCGTGCTGACCGCCTGGACCGGGCCGAACAGCTCCTCCAGCACGTAGTGCCAGTGCGGGAACATGTCGACGACGATGCCGCCGCCGTCCTCGGACCGGTAGTTCCACGACGGGCGCTGGGCGGGCTGCCAGTCGCCCTCGAAGACCCAGTAGCCGAACTCGCCGCGCACCGACAGGATCCGGCCGAAGAAGCCGCCGTCGATGAGTCGCTTGAGCTTGCGCAGGCCGGGCAGGAAGAGCTTGTCCTGGACCACGCCGGTGCGGACCCCGGCGGCGTCGGCGACCCGGGCCAGGTCCAGGGCGGCCTCGGTCTCCTCGGCCAGCGGCTTCTCGGTGTAGATGTGCTTGCCGGCCTCGATGGCCTGCCGGATCGCCTTCTCCCGCTGCTGGGTGACCTGGGCGTCGAAGTAGATCTCGACGTCCTCGCGGGCCAGCGCGGCGCTGAGGTCCGTGGTCCAGTCGGTGAGGCCGTGCCGCTGCGCGATCTCCCGCAACTTGTCCTCGTTGCGTCCGACCAGGACCAGTTCCGGCCAGATCCGGGTGCCGTCCGGCAGGGCGACACCGCCCTGCTCGCGAATGGCCAGCAGCGACCGAACGAGATGCTGGCGGTAGCCCATCCGGCCGGTGACGCCGTTGACGATGATGCCGATCGGCCTGCGGGTCATGGTTGTCCTTCCCTCCGACACCTGCGGTGGTGACGACCACCGGCACAGGTAAGCGCTTTCCTGGAGACTAGATGCCGCCCCGCTCCCCCGGCAAGGCCCACCCGGGCCGGGCCGGGATCGCGGGGCGTGATCAGGCGCACCGCTCTGCGGTAGCCTGACGTCCGGTCGCGGGCGGCGCGACCGCGAAACGGTTTCGGGGGTGCTGCATGGCGACGCTCGCCGACGTCGCCCGCCGCGCGGGGGTCTCCCCCGCCACGGCGTCGCGGGTGATCAACGGCAGTAGCAAGCCCGTCGCCGAGGAGCTGCGCGAGCGGGTCCTGCGGGCCGTCGCCGACCTGCGGTACGTGCCCAACGCCCACGCCCAGTTGCTGGCCCGGCCGCAGCGCAGCGTGGTCGGGGTGATCGTGCACGACGTCTCCGACCCGTACTTCGCCGAGGTCACCCGGGGGCTGCAACGGGTCGCCACCGAACACGGCCGGCTGCTGATCATCTGCAACAGCTACCGGGACCCCGAGCGGGAGCTGGAGTACGTCGAGCTGCTGCGCGCCCAGCAGGTGGCCGCGCTGATCCTCGCCGGCTCCGGGTACCACGACGACGGCTTCACCCAGCGGCTCAACGAGAAGCTGGCCGCGTACGAGGCGACCGGCGGCCGGGTGGCGGTGATCGGCCGGCACGACCACGCCGGTGACGCGGTGATGCCGGCCAACGAGACCGGGGCGCAACTGCTCGGCGAGGAGCTGGTCCGGCTCGGGCACCGGCGGATCGGGGTGATCGCCGGCCCCCGCGTGCTCACCACCACCACCGACCGGCTCGGCGGCCTGCGGCGGGCGCTGGCCGAGCACGGCTGCCCGCTGCACGACGACCGGATCCGGTACGCCGGGTTCGACCGGGACGGCGGGGCGGCGGCGACCGCCGAGCTGCTCGACGCCGCCCCGGACCTGACCGCCATCGTGGCGCTGAACGACTCGATGGCGGTGGGGGCGCTGGCCGAGCTGCGCCGGCGCCGCGTCGCCGTCCCCGGACGGGTCTCCGTGGCCGGCTTCGACGACATGCCGATCGCCGGGGACGTCACCCCGACGCTGACCACCGTCCGGCTGCCCCTGGTCGAGCTGGGCAGCCGGGCGATGACGCTGGCCCTGGAGCGGGCCGGCGACCGGGCCCGGGTGGAGGTCCTCCCGGCCGAGCTGGTGCGCCGCGACAGCGTCGGTGCCGCGCCGCCGGACTGACCCCGCCTCCCCCATCGCCCCGTACCCCGGTCAACCCGGCGCACCGCCGGCCGACCCGGCACCGCCCACCCGGTACGGCCCGTCGAGCCACGTCGGGTCGAGCGCCGCCCACCCCTCGTCGGGCAGCGCCACGAGGTCGTCGCAGAGCGCCCGCTCCGGCGGCGGGGCGGTGTCCCCGGCGACGGTGAGGGTCCGGGCCGCGCAGAGGTGCCCCAGGCGCAGCGCGGCCCGCGGCTCCCACCCGCGCAGCACCCCGGAGAGGTAACCGGCGGCGAAGGCGTCCCCGGCGCCGACCGGCTCGAGGACCGGTACCCGCAATGCCGGCACGACGGTGGCCGGGCCGGTCCGGGGCAGCGCGGTCGCGCCGACCCCGCCGTCCTTGACGACCACCATGCGCGGGCCGGGCAGCAGTTTCCGGACCGCCTCGGCGTCCGGGGTCTGCCACAATGTCTGCGCCTCGTCGAGCCCGACGAGGACCAGGTCGGCGGCGTCGGCGAGCCGGCGCAGCAGGTCGGCGGCGTGCCGGGCCGGCCAGAGCCGGGCCCGGTGGTTGACGTCGAAGCTGACCAGCGCGCCGGGCACCGCACGGGCGGTGAGCGCCCGTTCGACCAGGGCGCGGCAACTCGCCGACAGCGCCGGGGTGATCCCGGTCAGGTGCACCAGCCGCGCCCCGGCCAGCCGGGGGTCGTCGAGCACCGCCGGGCCGAGCCGGGACGCCGCCGAGCCGGCCCGGTAGTAGTGCACCGCCGTGCCGGCCGGGCCGGGATCCTTGGCGTACAGGCCGGTCGGCGCGCCGGGGTCGACGGCGACCAGGTCGACGTCGACCCCGGCGGCGGCGACCCGCCCGACCACCAACCGGCCGAACGGGTCGTCGCCGACCCGGCTCAGCCAGGCCGCCCGGTGCCCGAGGGTGGCCAGCCCCATGGCCACGTTGGACTCGGCGCCGCCGACGCCGAGGGCCACCCGGTCGGCCCGCTCGAGCGGGCCGACCGGATCGGGGCTGAGCACCACCATGGTCTCGCCGACAGTGACCACCTCGGGTCCGGTCACCGGGTCACCGGTCCCGCGGCGGCGGCGAGCGCCGCCGCCTCGTCGCGGCCGACCAGCCCGTCGACCACGGTGACCCGGTGCCGGCCCGGCCGGCTGGTCCCGGCGGCCACCACGGCCGGCTGCTCGAAGGCGAACGCCACGCACACCCCCGGGTACATCGCGGTCCGGACGAACCACCGGTCCCCCGGCCCGAGGCCGGTGAAGACCAGGGTGTACGCCGCGCCGCCCGGCCCGGTGCCACCGAAGGCCAGCCACGGCGCGTCGCTGCCGTTGACCTTCTCCTCCCCCTCGGCGTCGGCGGTGAAGGTCACCGCGTCAGCGGTCGGGGCGCCCCGCCAGAAGAACCCGCCGTAGCCGGCCCCGCCGGGGCGGCCGTTGGTGGCCGGGCTGCCCAGATGCACGTCGGCGTCGGCCGGGGCGGTGAGGGTGTAGTCCAGGTCCAGCCGCCAGGCGGCGGCCGGGCCGTCGACCCGGGTGGCGGCGAGCCGCCGTTCCTCAATGAGCAGCACCCCGCCGGCCCGGTCACGCCACTGGAGCCGGTGCGCCAGCCGGTCGGGGGCCCGCTCGGTCCACCCGGTGTGGGCGATCCGCCCGTGGTCGTCGAGCCAGGTGTAGCCGGCGTCCCGGACGTAGGTGCGCCCACCCCACAGGTTGGTGCCGGAGACGTCCTGCACGGTCAGGGAGGCCCCGAGGTGCCAGACGTGGTCGGCGGGAAGGGCGTCGGTGACCGGGGTGCCGGCGAGGGTCCGCACCGGGTGCAGGTACGGCCGGGGGCCGTGCTTGGCGTCCAGGTCCGGGTCGACCACGTACGTGGCCACCGGCGTGCCGTCCACCACCAGGTGGTGCTCGTCGGTCATGCCGCCGCCCTCGGGGCCGCCGCGCGGCGGGTCACCGCGTGCAGGGCGGCGATCGCGTACCCCGCCAGGAGGGTCACCGCCACCGGGTGGACCAGCACGGCGAGGAACCCGGTCAGCAGGGTCACCCCGCTCAGCGCCGCCCAGAGGCCGGGGCGGGCCAGGCAGGTGCCGGCGGCGGACCGGGCCGCGGCCCGCCAGCCGGCGCCCCCGGCCCGGCCCACCTCGACCACCACCAGCCCGGCGTACCCGACCAGGGCCACCGCCACCGCGACGGTGACCAGCAGCGCCGGGGTGCCGCCCGGCACCCGGCCGGCGGCCAGCGCCAGCAGGTCGGCCACGAGCAGCCCGGTGACCAGCACCGCGAGGACGGTCACCGCCGCGCCGGGCAGCAGGGCCCGGCCGAACCGGGCCAGGATGCGCCGGGCGGGCGGCCAGGTCCCGGTCTCCGCCCAGTCGTGCACGGCGGCGCTGGCCGTGCCGACCGCCGCGCCGGCGGTCAGCACCGGCACCGAGGCCAGCACCACCGTGATCCCGACCAGGGCCAGGTCGGTGGCGTCGCGCAGGACGTCCCGCCAGTCCCGGGCGGCCGGGACGGCCTCCACACCCGTGGCGCTCATCGCCGGATCACCTCACCCCTTCAGACCGCTGGTGTTGATGCCCTCGACGAGCATCCGCTGGAAGGCCAGGAAGAACAGGAACACCGGCAGCAGCGACAGCACCGACATGGCGAACATCGGCCCGACCGCGCTCGCGCTGGTGGAGTCGATGAACAGGGTCAGCGCCACCGGCACGGTGTAGTCCTTCAGGTCGGAGAGGAACACCAGTTGCCGGAAGAAGTCGTTCCAGGTCCAGATGAACGAGAAGATCGCGGTGGTGACCAGCGCCGGTCGGCTCAGCGGCAGGATGACGTGCCGGAAGATGCCGAACGAGCTGGCCCCGTCGATCTTGGCGGCCTCGTCCAGCTCGCGCGGGATGCCCCGCATGAACTGCACCATCAGGAAGACGAAGAACGCCTCGGTGGCCAGGAACTGGGGGATCAGCAGCGGCAGGTACGGCCAGTCCCCGCCGACCAGGCCCAGGCTGCGGAACAGGATGTACTGCGGAATGATCAGCACGTGCCCGGGGAGCAGCAGGGTGCCGATCATCACGGCGAACCACATCCCCCGGAACCGGAACTTCAGCCGGGCGAACGCGTACGCGGCCAGCAGGCAGGAGATCGCGTTGCCGACCACGGTCAGCAGGCTGACCATCGCGCTGTTGAGGAAGAACCGCCCGAAGCTGAAGTCGAAGTTGGCCCATCCGTCGGTGTAGTTGCCGGGGGTGAACTCCTCCGGCAGCAGCCCGATGTTGTTGACGATCTCCGCCTGCGACTTGAACGAGGTGCCGATCATCCAGATCAACGGGTACAGCACCACGGCGACGATCGCGATCAGGATGGCCAGGCGCACCGCCTGGCGCCCGCCGCCCGGCTTGCGGTTGCCCCTGCGGGCCACCGTCGAGGTCACCGCCACCATCACCGCTCCCCGTCCGAGTAGTGCACCCAGAACCGTCCGGTGCTGAAGAAGATCACCGTGATCAGCGCGATGGCGAGCAGGAAGACCCAGGCCATCGCGGAGGCGTAGCCCATCTCCAGGTTGGTGAAGCCGGAGATGTAGAGGTTCAGCGTGTACATCAGGGTGGAGTCGACCGGCCCGCCGGTGCCGTTGCTCAGCACGAAGGCCGCGGTGAAGCCCTGGAAGCCGTTGATGGTCTCCAGCACCAGGTTGAAGAAGATCACCGGCGAGAGCATCGGCAGGGTGACGTTCCAGAACTGGCTGAACTTGCTGGCCCCGTCCACCGAGGCGGCCTCGTACAGCTCGGTGGGGACCTGCTTGAGACCGGCCAGGAAGATCACCATCGGCGCGCCGAACTGCCAGATGGCCAGCACCATCAGGGTCTGCAGGGCCCAGTCCGGGTCGTTGACCCAGGGCTTGCCCTCGATGCCGAACAGCGCCAGGAAGGAGTTGAAGGCACCGTCGCGGTTGAACATGTTCACCCAGACGATGGCCAGGGCGACGCTGCCACCGAGCAGCGAGGGCAGGTAGAACAGGCTGCGGAACAGGCCGACACCGCGCCAGGCCCGGTTGAGCAGCAGGGCCACGCCGAGCGCGGCGGCGAGCTTCAGCGGTACGGCGATCAGCGCGAACTTCAGCGTCACCTGGACCGCGTGCCAGTACGACGGGTCGCTGGTGAACATCCGCTCGTAGTTGGCCAGCCCCACCCACTCGACCTCGGACAGCGGGGTCAGGATGTCGTAGTTGGTGAAGCTGAGGTACAGCGACAACAGCATGGGAATCGCCGTGACGGCCATCAGGCCGAGCAGCCAGGGCGACAGGAAAACGTATCCGGCCAGACCTTCGCCGTGCCGGTTCCGTCCGGCCCCGCGGTTCGCGCGGGGTCGGACGGAACCGTTGCCACGTCGGGTCGGTCCGGGCGCCGTGGTCAGGGCCACGAGCCGGCTCCTCTCCGAACCTCGGTGGTTCAGGCGATCGCGGACTTGCAGGCGGCGTAGAACTGCTCTGCCGCCTGGGCCGGGGTGAGCCGGCCGTACTGGGCTTCCTCGGCGGCCTTGGTCAGCTCGGCGCGGACCTTGCTGTGGCCCTTGATCGGCACCTGCGGCGCCGGGCCGAAGGTCTCGGCGAGCTTGGTCTCCACCTCGATGGACAGCTTCATCGCCGGGTCGGTGACGTCGTCGCTGACCACCCGACGCAGGTCGAGGTTGGAGGGCAGACCCCGGTCGGTGCCGAGCAGCTTGACCACCTCCTGGTCGTTGACCAGGAAGTTCAGCACGTCGACGGCGACGTCCTTGTGCTTGCTGCCGCGGAAGACCGACCAGTACATCGCGGCCCGGGCCCACTGGGCGCTCGGGTCACCCGGGTAGGCGACCACACCCAGGTCGTCGTTGGTGTTCTTCTTCAGCTCCGGCATCTGGTTGACCCAGACCCAGGAGGTGGCGGCCTTGCCGGTGACCACGAGCTGCTTGGTGATGTCGGTGGCGTTGCCCTCGTGGATCACGTCCGGGGTCGGGGTGGCGCCCCGGTCCCGGGCACCCTTCCACAGCTCGAACCACTTGGTCACGTCCTCGACGGTGAAGCCGAGGTCGTTGCCCTTGTACAGGTCCTTGCCCTGCTGGCGCAGCCACACCCAGAACGCCTTGTCCACGGCGCTGGCGTCCATCGTGCCGGGGACCTTGGCCTTCTTGCTGACCTCCTCGGCCCAGGCGATGTGCTCCTCCCAGCTCTGGCCGGTGGTCGGCTCGGGGAGGCCGTTCTTGGTCAGCAGGGACTTGTTGTAGACGAGGCCCTGGGTGTTCTCCCCGGCGGCCAGGCCGGCGAGCTTGCCGTCGACCACGCCGTACTGCCAGAGGCTCTCCGGGAACTTGGAGACGTCGAGCTTGCCGTTGTCCTTGTACTCGTTCAGGTCGAGCGTGGTGTTGCGGGCGGCGTACTCGGTGAGGAAGTTGTCGTCGATCTGGAAGATGTCCGGCGGGCTGCCGCCGGCGGTGAGGGTGGCGAGCTTGTCGAAGTAGCCCTGGTTGGCCTGCCACGTCTTCTTGAACGTGACGTTCGGGTTCTTCTTGGTGTACAGCTCCAGCGCCTGCTCGGTGAGCTGGGCGCGGGCGTCACCGCCCCACCAGAAGATGGAGAGCTCGACCTTGCCGTCGGAACCGGCCTCGTCGTCGCTGCCGCAGGCCACGGCACCGCCGAGGAGCAGCGGCACGGTGACGGCCGTGGCGAGGAAGCGGCGGAGGAATCCCCGGCGGGTGACCGGGGTACGGTGGGCCTGCCGGGCGGGCGCGCCGGCGGTGGGGGGCGTTGCGGGGTGCATGTGCGCTCACTCCTTGGCGTTAGGAGGCGACTACCTCGCCGGTGGCCGCCCTCGGGCAGCCCGGGTCCGCAGGGCGTTGCGGGCCCGGGCCTTCGCTGGCGGCGCCGACTCGGGTGCGACCGGTGGGTGGTACGGGGCCGGTCGAGTCGCGGATGACCAGTTCGGTCTGGAGCATTAACTGTGCGGTGGTACGTCGGTCGCCGGATGCCGTGCTCCGACCGAGGCCCCGGCGTGGGGCCTCGGTGTCCTGTTGCAGCAGCATGTCGACGGCCGACCGGCCGGCGGCCCCCGTGGGGGTGGCCACCGTCGTCAACTTGGGCCGGGTGAGCCGGCTCAGGGCGATGTCGTCGATGCCGACGACGCTGACGTCCTGTGGGACCCGGACCCCGAGGCTGTCCAGCCCCTCGATGAGGCCGATCGCCATCAGGTCGTTGTAGGCGAGCACGGCGGTGACGCCGCTGCGGCGGACCTGTTCGGCCTGGCCGCCGCCACCGGCCACGGTGGGCGGGTTGGGCCCGAACAGGGTGAGTTCCGCTCCGCCGGCGCGCGCCGCCGCGCCGGCGGAGCGGCGGATCTCACGGTTGGTCCAGGAGCCCCGGGGACCGCCGAGCAGGCCGATCCGCCGGTGCCCGAGGCCGGTCAGGTGTTCCACGGCCGACCGGGCGCCCTGACCGACGTCCATCATGACGCAGGGCAGGCCGGCGACCTGACGGTTTATCACCACCAGGGGCACCTCGCGGCTGAGCTGCTCGATGAGGCTGTTGCTCATCCGGGGGCTGCACAGCAGCACCCCGTCGACCTGCTTGGCGAGGGCGTGGACCAGCTCCTCCTCGGCCGACGGGTCCTCGTTGGTCTCGGCCACGAAGACGTGGTAGTCGCGGTGCCGTGCCTGGCTCTCCGCCGCCTTGATCAGCGGCGGGAAGAACGGGTTGGCGATGTCGGCGATGATCAGGCCGATGTTGTGGGTCCGCCCGGTGATCAGGGCTCGGGCGGCCCGGTTGGGCCGGTAGCCCAGGTCCTCCGCGCAGGCCAGCACCCGGACCCGGGTCTCCGGGTTGACCAGGTGCGGCGCGGAGAAGGTGCGCGAGACGGTGGAGATGTGCACACCGGAGGCCCGTGCGACGTCGCGGATGGTGACTGGCACGGCGGCCCCTTCGTCCGGTGTGGCTGCGGTCACTCAAGTGCCGACAATTAATGCAAACGGTTGCTCCAGTGTCAACGGCGGATGGTTACAGATGTGTTTCGGTGGCGCTCCCACCATGCCCCCTTACTCGGGCAAACTCCGGCAAATGACACAGGATTCCGTTACATCGTTGACTCGGCGTCATCGAGCATGGTTACTTCACTGCAAACCTTTGCAGCACTGGGAGGCCGTCGGGATGTCATCGATCAAGCAGGGGCGGGTCCGGTACGCGGTGATCGGCACCGGGGCACGGGCGGAGATGTTCGTCCGCGCCCTGGTCCGCGACCACTCCACCACCGCGGAGCTGGTCGCCTTCGCCGACGTCAACCAGGCCCGGATGGAGGCGCACAACCGGTGGCTCACCGAGCTGGGCCACCCGCCGGTGCCGACCTACCCCGCCGCCGACTTCACGCTCATGCTCGACAAGGAGCGGGTCGACGTGGTCCTGGTGACCACCACCGACGTCACCCACGACGAGTACATCGTGGCCGCGCTGCGCGCCGGCTGCGACGTGGTCACCGAGAAGCCGATGACCGTCGACGCGCCCCGCTGCCAGCGGATCCTGAACGCGGTGGCGGAGACCGGCCGGAAGGTTTCGGTGGCCTTCAACTACCGCTACAACCCTTTGCACGAGCAGCTCCGCCGGCTGATCGCCGACGGCGCGGTCGGCGAGGTCGGCTCGGTGCACTTCGAGTGGCTGCTCGACGTGCGCCACGGCGCCGACTACTTCCGCCGCTGGCACCGGGAGAAGGCCAACTCCGGCGGGCTGATGGTGCACAAGGCCAGCCACCACTTCGACCTGGTCAACTGGTGGCTCGACGCCACCCCGGTCGAGGTGTACGCGGCCGGGCGGCTCTTCTTCTACGGCGAGCCCGGCCAGCGGCACGGGTATGCCCGCGACTACGACCGGGTGCACGGCTCCCCCGCCGCCGCCGACGACCCGTTCGCGCTGCGGATGGCCGACCATCCCCGGCTGCGCGAGCTCTACCTCGACGCCGAGGGCGAGGACGGGTACCACCGCGACCGCAACGTCTTCGCCCCCGGCGTCACCATCGAGGACGACATGGCGGTGCTGGCGAAGTACTCCACCGGCGCGACCATGACCTACCACCTGACCGCTTACGCCCCCTGGGAGGGCTACCGGGTCATGGTCAACGGCAGCCGGGGGCGGCTGGAGCTGGAGGTCGTGGAGAGCGAGTTCGTCAGCCCCGCCGCGGCCGGCGCGCTCAAGGGCGCCGCCCTGCACGGCAACGAGGCCGCCGCCGAGGGCGGGTCGGCGACGCTGACCCTGCGCCCGTACTGGGAGCCGCCCCGGCCGATCACGGTCGACGGGTACACCCGGGAGGGCCACGGCGGCGCCGACGCCCGGATGACCGCGGTGCTCTTCGGCGGGGCGACCGATCCGCTCGGCCGCGCCGCGACCGCCCGCGACGGCGCGCTCGCCCTGCTCACCGGCCTGGCCGCCAACCGGTCCTTCGAGACCGGCCAGGCCGTCCGGGTCTCCGACCTGCTCACCCTCCCCTGATGCGCAAGGAGCCACACACCGTGTCCGATCCCCGATCCGATCTGCTGTTACCCGCCGATCCCGGCGTGCGGGCCCTGGCCCGCCGGCTGCACGCGCTGGCGGCCGAGCAGCCGATCATCTCGCCGCACGGCCACGTCGACCCGGCCATCCTGGCCGAGGACCGGCCGTTCCCGGACCCGGCGCAACTGCTCATCGTGCCCGACCACTACGTCACCCGGATGCTGCTCAGCCAGGGCGTCCCGCCGTCCCGGCTCGGGGTGCCGAGCGTGGACGGCAGCCCGGTGGAGACCGACGGCCGGGCCATCTGGCGGCTCTTCGCCGCGCACTGGCACCTGTTCCGGGGCACCCCGTCGCGGCTGTGGCTGGAGGAGACCTTCCGGGACGTCTTCGGGGTGACCACCGCGCTCTCCCCGGCCACCGCCGACGAGGTCTACGACGCGATCGCCGCCCGGCTGGCCGAGCCGGCGTTCCGGCCCCGGGCGCTGTTCGACCGGTTCCGCATCGAGGTGTTGGCCACCACCGAGTCGCCCCTGGACGACCTGGGCCGGCACGCCAAGCTCGCCGCCGACGGCTGGGGCGGGCCGGGCGGGAAGGTGATCACCACGTTCCGCCCGGACAACGTGGTCGACATGGAGTTCGACCACTGGGCGGCCAACGTCGACCAGCTCGCCGAGGTCTCCGGGGAGGACACCGGCACCTACGCCGGGTACCTGCGGGCGCTGCGCCGGCGGCGGGAGGCGTTCATCGCCGCCGGGGCCACCTCGTCGGACCACGGCCACCCGACCGCCCGGACCCTGGCGCTGAGCGAGGCCGAGGCGGCGGCGCTGTACGACAAGGGCCGCCGGGGCGAGGCCGACGCGGCCGACGCCGAGGCGTTCCGGGCGCACATGCTGGTGGAGTTCGCCCGGATGTCGCTCGACGACGGCCTGGTGCTGCAACTGCACCCCGGTTCGGTGCGCAACCACAACCGCTGGCTGTACGCCACCCACGGCCGCGACGTCGGCGGGGACATCCCGCAGGCCACCGAGTACCTGCACGCGCTCACCCCGCTGCTGGACGCGTACGGCAACGACCCCCGGCTGCGGGTGGTGGTCTACACCCTCGACGAGTACACCTTCACCCGGGAGCTGGCCCCCCTCGCCGGTGGGTACGCCGCGCTCTACCTCGGCGCGCCCTGGTGGTTCCTGGACTCCCCCGAGGTGCTGCGCCGGTTCCGCGAGTCGGTCACCGAGACCGCCGGCTTCTACAACACCGCCGGGTTCGTCGACGACACCCGCGCGTTCTGCTCCATCCCGGTGCGCCACGACGTGGCCCGCCGCATCGACGCCGGCTTCCTGGCCCGCCTGGTCGCCGAGCACCGCCTCACCGAGGACGAGGCCGCCGAAACCATCGTCGACCTGGCGTACCGGCTGCCCCGGAAGGTTTTCAAGATCGGAGAGTCCCACCTGTGACCGTCACCATCACCTCCGTCGACGTCCACGACGTGCGGTTCCCCACCGCGGCGGCCGGCGACGGTTCCGACGCCATCAACAAGGGGGACTACTCGGCGACGTACGTCGAGCTGTCCACCGACGCCGGCCCGACCGGGGCCGGGTTCACCTTCACCAACGGCCGGGGCAACGAGATCACCTGCGCCGCCGTCGAGGCCCTCGCCCACCACGTCCGGGGCAAGACCGTCGAGGAGATCGCCGCCGAGCCGGTGGCCTTCTGGCGCTCGCTCAGCGCCGACGTGCAGTTGCGCTGGCTGGGCCCGGAGAAGGGCGTCATCCACATGGCCACCGGCGCGATCGTCAACGCCGTGTGGGACCTGCGCGCGAAGCTGGCCGGCAAGCCGATGTGGCGGTTCCTCGCCGAGGCCCCCACCGAGGAGCTGGTGGCCAGCATCGACTTCCACCACATCACCGACGCGCTCACCCCGGACGAGGCCGCCGCGATCCTGGACAAGGGACGCGACGGGATGGCCGACCGGCTGGCCGAGCTGGAGCGTGACGGCTTCCCCTCGTACACCACCTCGGTGGGCTGGCTCGGGTACCCCGACGACAAGGTCCGGGCGCTGACCCGCGAGGCGTACGCCCAGGGGTGGCGGGCGATGAAGATGAAGGTCGGCGGCCCGCTCGACGACGACGTGCGCCGGGCCCGGATCATCCGGGAGGAGATCGGCCCGGACGCGCTGCTGATGATGGACGCCAACCAGGTGTGGGACGTCGACGAGGCGATCTCGAACATGGCGGCGCTGGCCGAGAGCGACCCGTACTGGATCGAGGAGCCGACGCACGCCGACGACATCCTCGGCCACGCCCGCATCGCCCGCGCGGTCACCGAGCTGACCGGCGGCCGGTGCCGGGTCGCCACCGGCGAGGTGGCCGCCAACCGGGTCATCTTCAAGCAGCTGCTCCAGGCCGAGGCGATCGGCGTGATGCAGATCGACGCCTGCCGGGTCGGCGGGGTCAACGAGGTGCTGTCGGAGATCGTGATGGCGGCCAAGTTCGGGGTGCCGATCTGCCCGCACTCCGGTGGCGTCGGCCTCTGCGAGTACGTGCAGCACCTGGCGATCTTCGACTACCTGCGGGTGGGCACCAGCCTGGACGGCCGGATGGTCGAGTACGTCGACCACCTGCACGAGCACTTCGTCGACCCGGTCCGGACCCGGGGCGGGCGGTACCTGCTGCCCACCCAGCCCGGGTACAGCACCACGATGAAGCCAGAGTCGATCGCCGAGTACCGCTTCCCGGACGGGCCGGTATGGCGGTGACCGTCGGCGTGTCCCGGCTCGGCCTGGGCACGCTGCGTCAGGTGCCGGCGGAGAGCCGGCCGCTGGTGCGCCCCGGAAGCGTCCCGGTCGGCATCGTCCACCTGGGGCTCGGCGCGTTCCACCGGGCCCACCAGGCGGTCTACACCGAAGAGGCGATCGGGGTGGCCGGCGGGGACTGGGGCATCGTCGGCGTCGCGCCGCGCAGCCGCGCCGTCATCGAGCCGCTCGCCGAGCAGGACTGCCTGTTCAGCGTGACCACCCTCTCCGGGGAGGGCAGCACCACCCGCGTGGTGGGGGCCCTCGCCGGGGTCCGGCACGCCGCCAGCGACCCGCAGGCCGTGGTCGACCTGCTCGCCGACCCGGCCGTGCGGGTGGTCACCCTGACGGTGACCGAGAAGGCGTACCAGCTCGACCCGGTCACCGGGAAGCTGCGGGCCGACCCGGAGGTCGCCGCCGACCTGGCCACCGACCGGCCGCCGACCACGGTGCCGGGGCTGCTGCTGCGCGGCCTGGCCGCGCGGGCGGCGGCCGGCGCCGGGCCGGTCGCCCTGGTGAGCTGCGACAACCTGCCGGCCAACGGCACCCGGCTGCGCGGCCTGGTGCACCAGGCGCTGCGCCAGGCCCGGGTGCCCGACGGGCTGCTGGACTGGGTCGCCGACCAGGTCACCTTCCCGGGGACGATGGTGGACCGGATCGTGCCGGCCAGCACCCCGGACACCCTGGCGGTGGCGCGGCGGGCGCTCGGCGTGAGCGACCTGGCCGCGGTGGACGCCGAGCCGTACCGGCAGTGGGTGGTCGAGGACGACTTCCCCGGCGGCCGGCCGGCCTGGGAACGGGCCGGGGCGGTGCTCACCACCGACGCCGGGGCGTGGGAACGGCTGAAGCTGCGCACCCTCAACGGGGTGCACTCGGCCACCGCGTACCTCGGCGCGCTGGCCGGGTACGAGACCATCGCCGACGCGCTGGCCATGCCGCACCTGAGCACGGTGCTGCGGCGGCTGATCGCCGAGGAGGTCGCGGTCAGCTTCACCCCGCCCGAGGGGGTCGCGGTCACCGGGTACGGCGACGAGGTGCTGTCCCGCTTCGCCAACCCGGCGATCCGGCACCGCACCCTCCAGGTGGCGATGGACGGCTCGCAGAAGCTGCCGCAGCGGATCCTGCACACCGTCGCCGACCTGCGCGCCGCCGGCCGCTCCGCCCGCTGGGCGGCGCTGGTGGTGGCGGCGTGGCTGCGCTTCGCCGCCGGGCAGGCCGACGACGGCAGCGCGCTGCCGCTGGACGACCCGCTGGCCGGGCGGATCCGGGCCGCGCTGGGCAGCGGCGGCGGCGACCCGGCGGCCACCGTGGACGCGGTGCTCGCCCTCGACGAGGTCTTCCCCGCCGAGGTGGCCGCCGACGACGAGTTCCGCGCCGACGTCGCGGCGTGGCTGACCGCGCTGGGCCGGCACGGCGTCGCGGCGACCCTGGCCGGTGCGGCGTGACCGGCGTCGCCGGCAGCCCGTCCGGGGTCGTGGCGCCCCGGGTCGCGCTGATCGGGGCGAACGGGCACGGGCGGTGGCACCGCCGGGTCATCGCCGGCCTGCACGCCACCGGCCGGGTCCGTCTGGTCGCCCTGGTCGACCTGCACCCGGTCGAGGACGAGCCGGAGGCGCCGGTACCGGCCGACGCGCTGGTCGGCACCGACCACCGGGCGATGCTGGCGCAGGCCCGGCCGGACGTGGTGGTGCTCTGCACCCCGCCGCACACCCACCTGCCGATCGCGCTGGACGTGCTGGCCGCCGGGGCGGACCTGCTGATGGAGAAGCCGCCGGTGCTCTCCATGGCCGAGCACGACACGCTGGCCGGGGCGCTGGCCGCCACCGGGCGGGCCTGCCAGGTCGGGTTCCAGGCGCTCGGCTCGGCCGCGCTGGCCGAGCTGGCCCAGGCGGTGGCGGCCGGCCGGCTCGGCACGGTCACCGGGATCGCGACGGTGGCCTCCTGGCAGCGCTCCGACGGCTACTACGCCCGGTCCCCCTGGGCCGGGCGGCGCAGCCTGGACGGGCGGCCGGTGCTCGACGGCGCGCTGGTCAACCCGCTCGCGCACGCGGTGATGCAGTCCCTGGCGGTCGCCGAGGTGGCCGCCGGGGCCCCGGTCGCCCCGGCCCGCATCGAGCTGGAGCGGTACCGGGTCCGCCCGATCGAGGTGGACGACACCGCCGCGCTGCGGGTGGTGCCGACCGCCGGGCCGCCGATCGTGGTGGCGGTGACGCTGGCCGGGGAGGACTTCGTCCCGGGCGAGGTGATCGTCACCGGCACCGCCGGGCGGGCGGTGCTGGAGTACCCGACCGACCGGCTGCTGCTGCCCGGCGACGCCGAGCCGCGTACCGTCGCGGGCCGGCGCGGCCTGCTGGAGAACCTGCTCGACCACCGGGCCGACCCGCGCGTACCGCTGATCGCCCCGCTGGCGCGGACCGCGCCGTTCACGGCGGTGCTGGAGGTGGTCGCCGGCGCCCCCGAGCCGACCCGGATCGACCCGGAGCTGCTGGTCGGCACCGGTGACGGGGCCGACCGGGTGCTCACCATCCGGGGGGTCAACGCGGCGCTGCGGGCCTGTGCCGGGGGTGGACGGTTGCTGTCCGAGTTGGCGGTGCCGTGGGCGGTCGCCCCGCACGTGGTGGACCTCGACGCGCGGAGGGGGGCCGCCCGCGACGGCTGAGCCACCGGACGCGGAGAACGCGCGGCAAACGACGGGAGTGCCGACCCACCGACAAATGCGACACGATGCCCGCGTTCTGCACCGTCAGCAGTCGGGCAAATAACTCCTGTCCTCTTTTACTGCAAAATACCTGCACATCGCATGCATTGACTCTCTTAATCCGCCTTACTTACCGTCGAGGGTCATCGGGGCTCCGCACCACCGCCCCGACATCTGACCGACATGTTCGGAGAGTGCCCATGCGTCGAACCATCACCAGCGCGGCCCTGGTCGCGACCCTGCTTCTGATCGGCCCCGTCCCCGCCGTCGCCTCCCCCGCCCCGGCCGCCGACCCCGCCCGGGGCGCGGTCGCCCCGGCCGAACGGAAGCTTCCCCTCACCGCCCGGCTGATCGGCCGCCAGGCCCTGCCCGCCAACGACGGCTGGGCCGCGGCCGGGCCGGGCACCACCGGCGGCTCGACCGCCGCCGACGACCAGGTCCACGTGGTCCGGACCCGGGCCGAGCTGGTCCAGGCCCTCGGCGGCGACAACGCCACCAACCGCACCAACGACACCCCGAAGCTGATCTACGTCGACGGCACCATCGACGGCTTCGAGGGCGCCGACGGCGCCCTGCTGAGCTGCGCCGACCTCGCCGACCCGGGGTACACCCTGGAGGCGTACCTGGCCGCGTACGACCCGGCGGTGTGGGGGCGGGTGGCGCCCAGCGGCCCGGTGGAGGCCGCCCGGGTCCGGTCGGTGACCAACCAGACCCGGCACACCCAGATCAACGTGGGCCCGAACACCACCATCGTCGGGCTGCGCGGGGCGACCCTCACCGGTCTCACCCTGATGATCGACAGCGCGGACAACGTGATCGTCCGCAACGTCACCTTCGACGACGCCCGGGACTGCTTCCCGGCCTGGTCCCCCACCGACGGCGAGTCCGGCAACTGGAACTCCCAGTACGACCAGGTCTCGGTGCGGCGCAGCGAGAACGTCTGGGTCGACCACAACACCTTCACCGACGGCGACAACCCGGACAGCGCCCAGCCGGTCCACTTCGGCCGCCCGTACCAGGTGCACGACGGGTCGCTGGACGTCACCCACACCGCCAGCCTGGTCACCGCCTCGTTCAACCGGTTCGTCGGGCGGGACAAGCTGATGCTGATCGGCTCCTCGAACACCGTCGGCCCGGACGTCGGCCGGCTGAACGTGACCCTGCACCACAACGTCTTCGACGGTGTGCTCCAGCGGCTGCCCCGGGTCCGCTTCGGCCAGGTCGACATCTACAACAACTACTACCGGCTCTCCGGCGAGGGCTTCGAGTACGCCATCGGGGTCGGCGTCCAGTCGGCGGTGTACGCGCAGAACAACTACTTCACCCTCGGCTCCGGCATCACCGCCGCCGACCTGCTCTACGACTGGAGCGGCACCGCCATCACCACCCGGGGCAACTGGGTGCACGAGGCCGGCCGGCTCCCGCGCGGGGTCGACCTGGTGGCCGCGTACAACGCCCAGCACGACCCGGACCTGAGCCCGGACGCCGGCTGGACCCCGACCCTGCGTACCGGCCCGGTGCTGCCGGCGCCCCTGGTGCCGCTGACCGTGCAGGCGCTCGCCGGCGCCAACCGCCTCCCCCTCTGATCAACTCTGACCAACTCTGACCGACCGACTGCCGCGAAGGAAGGGCCCCTTCTTAACACCCGCCCGGTGAGAGGGGTACCTCTCTCTACCGTATGCGTTAACAAGGGGCCCTTCCTTGCACCGGCCGACCGGCGTACCGGGGCGACCGCCTAGGGTCGGCCCGGTACGCCGGTGGCGGCGACCCGGCCGCCACCCGCGGTCCGGGTGGGCTGGTGCGAGCCCGGGGCCGGGGCGGATGGCGGCGGGCCGCCGGACCGGGTGCGGGACGGTGCGATCCCGCGCCCGGATGGGGTCAGTCGGCGCGTGCGGCGGCCAGGCAGGTCAACGCCTGGTGCCGCTCGTCGAAGGTGAGGAAGACGCCGGCCAGCCGCATGGTGTGCAGCACGGTCAGCACGAAGCGGGACGGCGCCACCAGACAGAGCGTCAGGCCGCGCTGCCGGGCGTCGTTGTGCGCCCGGACGAGGATGCCGAGCCCGGTCGAGTCGATCAGCTCGACCTGGGACAGGTCGAGCACGACCGGCCGGCCGACCGCGACCGCCTCGGCCAGCGCCGCCCGCAGCGGCTCGGCCACGGCCAGGTCGATGTCGCCGCTGGGCCGGACCACCACCGCGTCCGGCAGCGAGTCGATCGCCACGTGCCAGGCCGCCGACTCGACCGGCCCGGCGGGCGGTACGACCGGCACGTCGATCGGGCCGGTGGGGCAGCGCGGACACCGGTGCGGCCCGGTGGCGAACGCCGACCCGCTCCAGGCGTACTCGGCGATCACCGGCCAGACCACGTCCGGTTCTCGCAACTGGCTGGTGACCTCGGTGCGGATCTCCCCGCACCCGTCGCAGATGAGCTGCACGGTACCCGGACGCAGACCGGGAACGACAGTCATGTGGCACCTCCCGTGAGGCGTGACGTCCACCGGCCCGGGTGGACGATGGGCGCGTGGGGACGGCCCGAACCGGAACCGTCCCCACCGGGCTCGGCTCGCGAACCGCCGCGCGCGGTCAACCGTGACTCTCCGCCCGCGACCCGACCACGGTGCCGGGGTCCGCGACGCCGCACGCGTCGCCCGGCACCGGCTGCGCCGGTACGACGTACAGGACCTGGTCGACGCGGGCGACCTGGAACAGCCGGCGCAACCGTGGCGAGGGGGACCGCAGGACCAGCCGGCCGCCGAACGACCACATCCGCCGGTGCGCGTCGAGCAGCAGGGCGATGCCGGCCGCGTCGACGTGTCCGCACCCGGCCAGGTCGATGACCAGCCGCGCCGGACGCAGCCCGAGCACCCGGTCCAGCACCGCGCCGAGTTCGGCCACGGCGACCCGGTCCAGCGGCTCGGTGAGCGCCACCTCCACCAGCTCGGTCGCGGGCGGCTGCGCCGGAGGCCCGCCGGCCTCGTACCTGCCGGACATCGCACCTCCCACGCTCGGCTCCGCCCGTCGGCTCCGCCGAGCTTGCGGCAGGCATGTGGCGGCGGTCACGCGGAAATATGACGGTTCCATGACAACACCCCCGGCGGAGGAACCCGGGGGGTGGATTTGGCCCGGCCCGCGACGCCCCGGATGATGGCCTGCATGACCGGAGTGCTGGTGATCGAGGACGATGACCGGATCCGCCTGTCGCTGGTGCTCGCCCTGGAGGACGAGGGGTACGAGGCGCGGGGCGTCGCCACGGCCGAGGAGGGGTTGGTCGAGCAGCGCAGCAGACCGGCGGAGACGGTCCTGGTCGACCTGATGCTGCCCGGGGTGGACGGGTTCGAGTGCATCCGCCGGCTGCGCCGCCACGACGGGGTGCCCATCGTCGTGGTCAGCGCCCGCGACGACACCCACGACATCGTCGCCGCGCTGGAGGCCGGCGCGGACGACTACCTGGTCAAGCCGGTCGCGATCAAGGAACTGTCGGCCCGGCTGCGGGCCCTGCGCCGCCGGGCCCGGGCGGCCGAGCCGGCCGCCGACATGCCGACGCTGGTCTTCGGCGACCTGGAGATCGTCCCCGACGCCGGCGAGGTACGGCTGCGCGGTGCGCCGGTCGCGGTCACCCGCACGGAGTTCCGGCTGCTCTGCGAGCTGGCCCAGCACCCGGGCCGGATCCTGTCCCGCCAGCAGTTGCTGCAACGGGTCTGGGACCACACGGTCGGCGACGAGCGGCTGGTCGACGTGCACGTGGGCCGGCTGCGGCAGAAGATCGAGCCGGACACGGCGAAGCCGCGGCACCTGCTCACCGTCCGCGGCCTCGGCTACAAACTGCAACGATGAGCCGGATCGCGGCGGTACGCCGGGCGGCGGCGGTGTGCCGCGCCGCTCTGCGGCCCCGGGTGACCGCCGGTCTGCGGACCCGGGTGACGGCCGGCTTCACCGCCGGCGCGCTGGCGCTGTCCACCTCCATCGCGCTGGTCAGCTACCAGGTGGCCCGCAGTTCGCTGCTGGCCGAGCGGGAACGCACCGCCGTCCGGGCGGCGTACCTGGACGCGACCGTGGTGCAGTCCGGGCTGGCCGCCGACCGGCCGGACATCCTGGAGATCCTGCGGTCGCTGGACACCGGCGGGAACCGGCGGGCGGTGCTGCACCGCGACGGCGAGTGGTACGCCCGCAACCTCGACGCGGGTGTCACCTCCGCCATCCCGCCCGCGTTGCAGCAGCTCGCCCACGCCGGTGAGCCGGTGGTGCAGCGGGTCCGCGCCGGTGGGCAGCCGGCCCTGGTGATCGGGGTGCCGCTCGCTCCCGGTACCACCTTCTACGAGGTGGACTCGCTGATCGAGCTGCAGAACACGCTGCGGGTGCTGGCCATCGTGCTGACCCTGGTGGCGCTGAGCACCGCCGTGGCCGCCGCCGCGCTGGGCCGGCACGCCACCGGGTACGTGCTGCGCCCGCTGCGCCGGGTCACCGACGCGGCGCAGGAGATCACCGACGGCAACCTGACCGCCCGGCTCGACCCGGCCGCCGAACCGGACCTGGCCCGGCTCACCACCTCGTTCAACGGCATGGTCGACCAGCTCTCCGCCCGGATGCAGCGGGACCGCCGGTTCGCCGCCGACGTCAGCCACGAGCTGCGGTCGCCGCTGCAGACCCTGGAGGCGGCGGCCAGTGTGCTGGCCCGTCGCCGGGACCGGCTCGACGAGCGCAGCGCCACCGCCGTGGACCTGGTCAACGCCGAGGTCGCCCGGTTCCAGGCGCTGGTCAACGACCTGATCGAGTTGGCCCGCAGCGACCAGCCGGCCGAGCGGTCCCCGGTCGACGTGCCGGACCTCGCCCGGCAGGTGTGCCGGACCCACGGGGTGCCTCCGGAGCTGGTCACGGTCGAGGAGGGCACCGAGCGGACCTGGCTGGTCGACCGCCGCCGGGTCACCCAGCTGCTGTCCAACCTGATCGAGAACGCCCAGCGGCACGGCGGCGGACCGAGCGCGGTCCGGCTCGGCACCGACCCGGACGGGTACCTGCTGACCGTCGAGGACGAGGGTCCGGGCATCCGACCCGAGGACCGCGAGGTGATCTTCGACCGGTTCGTCCGGGGGCGGGCCGCGCACGTGCGGGGCGCGGGCGACGGCACCGGGCTGGGCCTCGCCCTGGTGGCGCAGCACGCGGCGGCGCACGGCGGGCGGGCCGGCGTGACCGACCGGCCCGGGGGCGGCGCGCGGTTTTACGTCCACCTGCCCCGGCGGGACACATGACCGGCACCGGGACACCTCGACCCGGTCGCCGGCCGCGCCGGGCCGGCCACCGCTGGGCCGTCCTCGCCGCCGCCCTGGCCCTGCTGGCCGGGTGCGGGGTCTCGGCCGAGGACCGGCCCCGGGTCATCGAGCCGCCCGGCGGGCCGCACCCGATGGTGACCACCCCGCCGGCCGAGCCCACCGGCCAGTTGACCGAGACGCTCTGCTTCGTCCGCGACGAGCGGCTGGTCCGGGTGGACCGGCGGGTGCCGAGCCCGTCGACCCCGGACACCCAGATCCGGTACCTGGTCGAGGGGCCCACCGCCGGGGACCGGGACGCCGGCCTGGCCACCGCGCTGACCGGCGCGAGCCGGATCACCGGCGTCCGGATCACCGGACGGGAGGCGCTGGTCGACGTCGCCGACGGGTTGGCCGGCACCGGCCGGACCGACGAGATGCTGGCCTTCGGCCAGGTGGTCTGCACGCTGACCGCCCGGCCGGACGTCGACCTGGTGTCGTTCCTGCACGACAGCCGCCGGCTCGGGGTGCCCCGGGCCGACGGTTCGCTCTCCACCGGGCCGCTGACGGTCTCCGACTATCCGGTCGCCCGCTGAGCGGCCCCACCGCCACCCACCGGCCGGCGACGGACCCTGGGCGGGGGTCGGGTCGGCGACCGGGGTCACCCGGGTCGGACGAAGATCCGCTATAAGTGACAGATGGACTTCCCGCCGTACCTGGCCTCCATGCCGATGCACGCGATCACCGAGATCCACGGCGAGCCCGGCCTGCTGGCCCGGTTCCGGCTGGAGATCGCCGCGTTCGACCCGGCCGCCCGGCACCGCCTCACCGAGGCGCTGGACCTCGCCGCCGACCTGCACCGGGAGGACCGGCGGGTCCGCGAGCCGTACCTCAACCACCTGCTGCGGGTCGCCATCCGGATGATGCACCACTACCAGGTCCGCGACGTGGACGTGATCGTCGCGGGCCTGCTGCACGACGCGGTGGAGGACCACCCGGCGGAGCTGGCCGCCACCGACCGGGGAGCGGCGACCGGTCCGGGGGCGGGCGGCCGGGCGGCAGTGGTGGGCGACGCCGGTTCCGGTGCGGGGGCCGGCGTCGCCAGCGGGTCGCCGCTCGTCGCCGACCCGCTGGCCCAGGCGGAGGCGGAGGCCCGGACGGCGGCGCTCGCGGTGCTGGCCCGCCGGTTCGGCCCCCGGGTCGCCCGGCTGGTGGCCGCGGTCACCAACCCGCTCTACGACCCGGACCGCGACCGTGCCGTCCAGTACCGCGAGCACATCGCCACCAGCCTGGACGCCGAGCCGTGGGCCCGGGTCATCAAGGTCTCCGACTTCACCGACAACGGGGTGGGGGTGATCCACGCGGTGGGGCCCCGGGTCGCCTACTGGGCGGCGAAGTACCGCCCGCTGGTGCCGGTGCTGCGGGACCTCGTCGCGCGGGCGGACACTCCGTTGTCGCCGCCGGTGAAGCAGCACATCTTCGACCAGCTCGACCTGGCCGAGGAACGGTTCAGCGCGATCCTGGACCAGCCCGTCCACCCGCACTGACCCCCCGCACCGGCGTCGGCCCCGCCGCCCTCAGGTGGTGAGGTCACGCCGCCGGTAGCCGGCCAGGCCGGCGGTGACCAGCACCGCCGCGACCGTGGTGAGCACGACCAGCGGCAGTGCGGTCACCTCGGTCGCCGGGACCGCCGGCACGTGCGTGAACGGCGACAGGTCCAGCACCTGCTGGGGCAGGTCCAGCACCGTCCCGAGCTGTCCCAGCAGCAGGAACAGCAGCAGGGCCGCCCAGGACAGCGGGACCGCCGCGCGGGGCAGCAGCCCGATCAGCAGCACCACGACCCCGGCCAGGACCAGCAGGGCGGGCAGCCGCACCAGGGCCGCGCCGGCCAGCGCGAGCGTCCGGCCCACCGGGTCCCCGGTGGCCAGGCCCTCGCCGAGCCCGGTGCTGAGCCCGCCGACCAGGACCAGCCCGGTCGCGCCGAGCACGGTGGTGAGCAGGTGGGCGCCCAGCCAGGTGATCCGGTTGACCGAGGTGGCCAGGACCGCCTCCAGGATGCCGTCGGTCTCCTCGGTGCGGGCCCGCAGCAGCGCCTGCACCACGTACGCGCCGACGGTCAACGCGAAGATCGCCAGCATCGCCGACAGGTACGCGTCGACCAGGACGTCGCCGCCGCCGAACTGGTTGATCATCTCGGCCGCCGCCGCGTTCTCCGCGATCAGGTCGTCGAACTCGTCCACCGCCACGCCCATCGCGAAGCCGACCAGCCCGATGCCGACCACCCAGCCGAGCAGGGTGCCGCGGTGCAGGTGCCAGGCCAGGCCGACCGGGCTGAGCATCCGTGTCGCCGCGACGGCCGGGCCCCGGCGCTCGGCGAGCAGCCCGGCCCCGAGGTCCCGCCGGTCGGTGAGCCGGTACGCGACCGTGACCGCGACCGCCAGCAGCCCGGCGGGCAGCAGCAGCACCCACCACCGCTCGTCGCCGAAGGCACGCAGTTGGCCGCTCCACCCCATCGGGGACAGCCACGACGGCCAGGCGCTGGTGAACCCGATCCCGTCGGGGTTCGCGTCGCCGAGCACGTCCCCGAGCGCCCGCAGCGCGAAGGCCGCCCCGAGGGCCGCCGCGGCGAGCGCGTTCGCGCCCCGGGAGGTGCCGGCGAGTTGGGCGGTGACCGCCGCGACGGCGGTGAAGGAGACGCCGATCGCGCCGATGGCCGCCGCCGCGGCGACCGAGCCGGTGACCGGCAGGCCCGCCGCGACCAGCGCCACCGCCAACCCCACGGCGGCGAGCAGGTTCGCCCCGACGACGACCAGCAGCGCGGCGGTGAGCAGCGCGTGCCGGCCCAGGACGGAGGAGCCGAGCAGCTCGGCCCGGCCGGTCTCCTCGTTCTGCCGGGTGTGCCGGACCACGGCGAAGGTGCTCAGCAGCGCGGTGAGCACGGCCAGGGTGAGGAACGACTCGGTGGCGACCACCGCGCCGAGGCTGGTGCCGTGGACCGGCCCGTTGAAGACCCGGGCCACCAGGCTGCTGGTGGCGGTGGTGGCGTACCCGGTCCGCTCCTGGTCACCGGAGTAGAGGTCGGCCATGCTGACGGCCAGCGAGGCGGCCAGCAGCGGCAGGCCGAGCAGCCAGAGGCCGAGCGTGACCCGGTCCCGGCGCAGCACCAGCCGGGTCAGGCTGCCGGTGCCGGTGAGGGCGCTCACCGGTCACCCCGCCGCTGCGTCGTCGTTCCGGCCGCCCCGGCGGGGGCCGCGACGCCGACCGGCGTGGGGGTCGCGGCCAGGTCGGGCCCGGGGCCGTAGTGGCGCAGGAACAGCTCCTCCAGGGTGGGCGGGGTGCTGGTGAGCGCCCGCACCCCGAAGGAGAGCAGGTGGGCCAGGAGCGCGGCGAGGTGCTGCGGCTCCACCTCCAGGTGGGCGTGGTGGTCCCCGACGTCGACCGGGTTCACCCCCGGCAGCCGGTCCAGCCCGGTCAGCGGGCGCTCTGTCTCGACGGTCACCGAGGTCCGGGTGAGGTGCCGCAGCTCGGTGAGGGTGCCGGACTCGACGGTGCGACCCTCACGGATGATGCTGACCCGGTCGCAGAGCGCCTCCACCTCGGCCAGCACGTGGCTGGAGAGCAGCACGGTGCCGCCGGCCCGGCTGAACCGGCGCACCTCGTCCTGGAACACCGACTCCATCAGCGGGTCGAGCCCGGAGGTCGGCTCGTCGAGCACGAGCAGGTCCACGTCGGCGGCGAACGCCGCGACGATCGCCACCTTCTGCCGGTTCCCCTTGGAGTACGCCCGGCACTTCTTGGTCGGATCCAGCTCGAAGCGGCGCAGCAACGCGTCGCGGCGGCTGCGGTCCAGCCCGCCGCGCAGCGCGCCGAACAGGTCGATGGCCTCGCCGCCGGAGAGGTTCGGCCACAGGTTCACGTCCCCGGGGACGTACGCCAGCCGGCGGTGCAGGGACACCGCGTCCCGCCACGGGTCGGCGTCGAACAGGCGTACCGTCCCGGAGTCGTGGCGCAGCAGGCCGAGCAGGATCCGGATGGTGGTCGACTTGCCGGCGCCGTTCGGGCCGAGGAAGCCGTGCACCTCCCCCGCCTCGACCCGCAGGTCGAGCCCGTCCAGGGCCCGGGTGCCACCGAATGTCTTCACCAACTCGCTGACCGAGATCACGCCCATCGGAACTCCCCGTCGTCACGGACCAGACCCCCGTCACTGTACTGACCGTCGGTCAGGGGATTCAAGCACCCCCCGGCCCTCGGTCAGGGACCGGACTACGCTGGTGGGGTGGAACTCGCCCCACCCGACGACACCCGCACCCGGATCCTGCGGGCGGCGCTGGAACTCTTCGCCGAACAGGGGTACCAGCGCACCTCGCTGCGGCAGATCGCCGAACGGCTACGGCTGACCAAGGCCGCGATCCTGTACCACTTCCCGACCAAGGAACACCTGGCGCTCGACCTGGTCGAGCCCCTGCTGGTCGACCTGGAGACCCTGTTGGACACCGCCGGGGGACGCGCGCCGGAGCAGGCCCGGTGGACCCTGGTCGAGGGGTGGATCGACACCATCCTGCGGCACCGCCGGTCGCTCGGCATGCTCTTCCACGACATCAACATGTTCAGCCACGGCCCCACCTTCCACCGGCTGATCCGGATCGCGATGCGCGCCAACGAACTCGTCGCCGGCCCGAACGCCAGCCGGCGCGACCAGGTCCGGGCGGTGCAGACGATCGCCATGTGCAGCGACCCGATCCTCTTCTTCGCCGACGTGTCGGACGAGGTGCTGCGGGCCGACATGCTCGACGGCCCGCGCCGGCTCTTCGCCGCCCCCACCGGCGGGACCGCACCGGACCCGACCCCGCCGGCAGCGACACCCGCACCGGCAGCCGCGGTGGCACCGGCGGTGTCGGCGGCGGGTCGGCGGCGCAGTGGGCGACCCCGGGCGATGAGCACCGAGCAGATCGCCACGGCCCGCCGGATGTACGCCGCCGGCTCGCACTCGGTGGAGACCATCGCCGCCACGCTCGGGGTCTCCCGGGCCACCGTCTACCGGCACCTCGACGACCAGTGAGACGGCTTCTGAGACAGTTGTGAGACACTTCTGAGACGGCGGCTCACCCCGCCGGGGTCGACTCCACCGTGTAGTGGATGGTCTGCGCCACGATCCAGCCGTCCTCGATGACGAACGAGTCGGCCCCGTCACGGACCCGCGCCCCGTCGGCCTCCGCCGTCCACTCCAGGAACGCGAACCGCCCCTCGACCAGGACCTTCGTGTACGTGAACCGGCCGCCGGGCAGTTCCTCCCCCAGCCAGCGGGCCAACTCCTGTGCCCCGGCCCGGCCCCGGAACACACCCCGGCGCTCCAGGATCACGCACTCCGGGGAGAGGTTACGCTCGATGTCCTCGGCGAACCGGTGCTCGGTGGACAGCCGCAGATGCTCCTGGAACACCTCGGCCGCCGACCGCGACCGCAGATCCTCGGGCATGTCACCCCTCCCGGACGCCGACTGCCCCCCATCATCGCGCCCGATCCCCGTCACCGTCCCGGCATCGCCGGATCCGCCGCCCCCGCCGACGCACCCTCGACGGCCTCCGTCGGCACCGACGACGTCCCGGGCGCGTCGAGCCAGCCGTGGCGCCGGTCCGCCAGCCAGTCGGACTGCGTGACCGAGCCACCCCGCACCCCGAGGTCACCCCGGGCCGCCTGGTAGAACGCGTCCCGCCCCTGGTCGGCCCGGCGCACCAGGTCGGCGACGGCGACGGGCGGGCCGGACAGTCCCCGGGCGACCCGTTCGATCTCCCACACCGCGTCCCGCCAGGTACGCGCGGCCGACACCGTGGCGGCGTCGCCCAGCAACAGCAGGCTCTCCCAGGCCAGGGTGTGCCGCACGTCCGCGTCGGCGAGCCGGGTCAGCCCCTCCTCCCGGTCGATGCGGTGCCCCCGGGACGCCGGCCGCTCCGCCGCGATCATCCGCAGCGACACGGCGTGGATCTCCTTGACCACCCGGCTGAACTCGACACAGACCTCCAGCCGCCGCTCGTCCCAGCGGACGCGTTGACTACGACGCCATCGACTCCGGTCGGCCAGCGAGGTCGCGAGAATCGTGCCGAGCGTCCCGACCATCACACCGATCAACGCGGGCAGTTGTGCAAGGAGAACACTCACGGCGATCAGCCTGCCACCCCGCGACAACCCGCAGCGCATCGACGGAGGCACCTGACCGGCTGGGCGACTCCCGGCGCGTCGGTGCCACATCGGAGGTCAGGGTTCGCGCGTCCACACCGAAGGCCGTACCCAAAGATCCCCTGTCCGGTGCCGGGTAGGGGCGGCAGCGGCGTGCTGACGGGCGTGGACGTGCTCTCACGGATGGGGCAGCTCGAAAGGGGCTCGTGGAGATTGGTCCTGGCCGCAGCCGGCCCGGCCGTGGACCGACCACACCGCGGTGAGGAGCCCGGTGAGCAGGGCCGACGGGCATACCTGTCGAGCTACCCGCCAAGCCCCTGTCAGGGCTCGCGCATCCACAGCCGAGGGTCGTTCACGAACACCCCCTTGCCCTGGTGCCGCCGGATCACCCGCAACGCTTCGAGCCGGACGTAGGCCAACTGCACGGTTCCGTAGCTGACCCGGTAGTCCTCACGGGTCTCGGTAACCGACGGCAGGCGATCACCGGGCTTTAGCCTGCCGGCCTTCACGTCAGCTATGACGTCGTCGGCGATGCGGAGATATCCGGCTGATTCGGGCATGTCACTCCTCGCGTGGCAACCCGATTCGACCACAGCCCAAACATCTCCACAATGTTCTTTGACTTCCCCAACTTCACTAGTTATGTTGACGGAGAGTCGTCCTCGCGTGGCAACGGGTTCGACTCGTACCCCGCTGGTCGGGGCGGGTGTGTGCCCGTCCCGGTCGTCAGGGCTGGCTTCGTGGTCGTACCGCCGGATGGGCTGCGACGACGGAGCCGGCGGGGCCGCCCGCAGCCGGCGGCGGACGGCCCCGCCTCCACCCCACTCCCACCTGCGCGCTTCCCCCTGCTGCGGAAAGGATCGTCGTGACCCAGGTGTACCGCTCGGGCCAGCCCCACGGGGCCGGTCATCCGCACCACCTGACCCCGCACGAGGTGCGGACCTGGCAGTTCGACCCGCGTCGGCGCGGGGTCGACGCCGATCAGGTACGCCGGTTCCAGACCAGGGTGGCCGACGAGTTGACCATCCTGCACGAGGAGGTACGCCTGCTCCACCAGGAGAACGACCGGCTGGGGCGGGCCCTGCGCGACTGGCAGATCATGCACGCCCGCGAGTGCCGCCCGCCGGAGGAGTCCACCCCGCCGAACCGGGGCCACTGGTGACCCACCGCCCCTCCCCGGGCGACCTGCTGACCGTCGACGGGCGGGCCTCGGTGCAGTTCGCCGGGGCCCGCGCCCTCACCCTCCGCGTCGTGTCGGTCTCCGACTACCCGACCTACCACGGCTGGATCTGGCTCACCGGATACGTCGTCGACCGGCGTGGCCTGGCCACCGCGAAACGCGAGATCTTCGTCCAACTCGCCGGCCTGCGACCGGCCCTGCCGCCACCCCCGCCCCCGGCCCGGGTCACCCGCCGTCGGGCCACCGGTACCCCGCCCGCGACGTCGGCTCGACCGGCCCGCGCGGGGACAAGGAGCTGAGGTGTCCCCGGTGACGATCAGCTATGGACGTGACGCTGCTCCGGAACGGCCCGACACGTGTCGACGGGCCGTTCCGGAGTGGTCCGGCCTGGACCGGCGGAATCCGTCCGGCCCGGATCAGCGGGCGGAGGCCAGGTCGCCGCAGTCGGTCTCGTCGGGCAGCAACGGGCGCAGGTGGACCGTCCAGCTCTTGCCGCCGGAGGTCCACGGGGTGGCCTGGGACGCGCTCGCGGCCACGTCCAGCACCTGCTGCACCGCCGTCCCGGTGACCGTCACGCAGGTCAGGTTCTCGACGGCGCCGAGGGCCGCGCCGGGCAGGGCGGGGCCGGGCCAGGCCACCTCGGGCTGCTTCATGCCGTCGCCCGGGTCGACCCAGGGCTCGACGATGGCGGCGACGGCCGTCGGCGTGTACGGCTTGGTGGCCGGGGCCGCCGCCTGGTCGGTCACCGCCGTCGGGACGCCCAGCGACTCGGCGAAGCCGCGCAGCTTGTCGCGGGCCGCCCGCTGGTCGGCGGTCAACCCGGTGCCCGCGTCGGCCGCCTCGGCGAGGGCGTAGACCTCGGTCTCCTCGGTGCCGGTGGCGCCCCGCAGGGTGAACCGGGTCGAGGGGGCGTCCGCCACCGGCGGTTGGCCGAGGTCCCCGGCGCTGCCCACGCCGGCCGCGCGGGCCCGCTCCACCAGTTTCGCCACCTCCTCGGCGCTGAGGGTCGCCACCTGGAGGTTGGGCAGGGCCGGGCCGGGATAGATCATGGTCACCGGCCCCTGGGTGATCACCCGGCCGTCGCCGTAGACGCTGACGGTGGGCAGCCGGCCGGCCAGCATCGCCGGGGTCACGAACCCACCGGTGTGGTCGACGCGGAGCACCACGGCGTCGGCCGGGTACGAGGTCTCACCCGAGCCGGTGTCGCCGGTCGACTCGTTCTGCTGGGCGCAGGCCGCCGTGAGCAGGAGCAGCGGCAGGACCACCGCCGCCGCGCGTACGCCTGAGAGAGTTGTCATGCCCCTGTGACGCGCCCCGCCCCCGAACCGTTCCCCGCCCAACCCTCCGCTGTGGCACGTCGCCCTGCCCGAAGCCGGCCGCCCTCGGCCCGTGGTCACCCGCGCCGGCTGGCCAGGATGGCGAGGATCTCCCGGCGTACCTGGGTCACCTCGTGCACCAGCCGCCGACGGGCGAACCGGACCACCAGGATCCCCCGCGTGGCCAGCAGGGCGTCCCGACGCAGGTCGACCTCCCGCTGGCGCGGGTCGCCGTGCGTCGTGGCACCGTCCAACTCGACGTCGACCTGTTCCCGCTCGGCGTAGACGTCGAGGTAGACGCTGCGGGCACCGAGCCTGACCCGGACCTGACCCGGAACGCCGGCATGTCCGGGCCACGGAAGACGTGCTCGTGCCCCCAGATCTCCAACGGACTGTGGCAGCCGTCGGCGAGCCGGTCCGGCAGGGTCCGCACCTGTGCCCGGTGCGGCAGGGCAGGCGCCGTGCCCAGCGCCGCCGCGACCCGCCCCGGGGTGGTCCGCCGGTCGCCGACCGCCCGGATCAACGGCCCCGGACGGTCCGACGCCGGCACCAGCGGCCAGGCGTCCACGAGGGCGCGCTCGATCCGCACCACCGGCAGACCGGACCGGCGTACCACGTCCGGCGCGCCCAGGACGAGGTCCCGTCGCCGGTGGACCCGCAGGCCGGGGCGGCCACGGACGCCGGACCCCGCCGGCACGTCCAGGTGCAACGGCTCGCCGGCCGGTTGCCGGCGCAGGCCCCACACGGCGAGGGCGGTCGGTCCACCCAACGCGCCCCGACCTCCGGCGTACGCCGTCACGCCCCGCCACGCCGTCTCCGGCGGCAACCGGGTGAGCGTCCCGCCGGCCCCGGCGTGCGCGGCGACGGGGTCGAGGCCGGTCAGGGGCATGCGGGTCGGGTCGAGGTAGACGGTGGGGAGCACCCGGATCAGCTGGCCGCTGCGGCAGGCGCGCTGGAGCACCTGCGGAACCACCTGTACGGCGGCCGTGTCTCGGGCGGCCCCCGAGCGTCGGGCAGAAACCGACGCCGCCACCGGCGTGTCGCGTCGAAAAACCGCCACCGCCGGGAGCAGGCGAACGCCGAGATCGGGGCGGGCAGGGGCGGGACCGGACGGGCGTGCGCGGGTGCCCGTGACGGGGAGCGAGCGGGTAGGGTGCGCGGCGTGGCCGGCGTACTGCACTCGCACTGTTCGTACTGTGGCATCAGCTACCCGACGGAGGCCGGCTGGCCCCGGGTCTGCGCGGGCTGCGGGGAGACAGTGTGGCGCAACCCGTTGCCGGTCGCGGTGGCCGTGCTGCCGGTGCGCACCGACGCCGGGCTCGGCGTGGTGGTGGTGCGCCGGGACATCGAGCCGGCCCGGGGTCTGCTCGCCCTGCCCGGCGGCTTCATCGAGTACGGCGAGGAGTGGTCGGCGGCGCTGGTCCGCGAGCTGCGGGAGGAGACCGGGCTGGTCGCCCCCGCCGAGCAGGCACACCTGTTCGCGGTGCACGGCGCGCCGGCCGGCGGCACCATCATGATCTTCGGTACGTTGCCCGAGCGGCCCGCCGCCGAGCTGCCGCCCTCCGCGCCGACGGAGGAGGCCACCGAGTGGCTGGTGGTCACCGAGCCGACCGAACTGGCCTTCTCCACCCACACCCGGGTCCTCGCCGAGTTCCTCGCCGCGCACCGCGGCGGCCACTGACCGGCTCGGCCCGCTCGGCCCACAGAGGAGGGATCGATCATGTGGTGGTCCGGTGACGGCGGACGGCGGCTGGTGGTGCTGGTGGCGTTGGCGGCGTCCGCGTTCGCCTTCAACACCACCGAGAACCTGCCGATCGGCCTGCTCCCCCTGATCGCCGCCGACCTGGCGGTCACCGTGCCGGCGGTCGGCCTGTTGGTGGGCGGGTACGGGCTGACCGTCGCCCTGGTCTCGCTGCCGCTGGCCCACGTCACCCGGAACGTACCCCGGCGGTACCTGCTCACCGGGGTGCTGGCGGTGCTCGTACTGGCCACCGCGCTGTCGGTCGCCACCACGTCGTACCCGGTGCTGCTCGCCGCCCGGGTCGCCACCGCGCTGGCCCAGGCCCTGTTCTGGGCGGTCACCGCGCCCGTCGCGGTCGGCCTGTTCCGGCCGGCGGTCCGGGGCCGGGTGGTCGCGGTGATGTCGGTCGGCGGGTCGCTGGCCACCGTGCTCGGCGTACCGGCCGGCACCTGGCTGGGCGAGCAGGCCGGCTGGCGGGCCCCGTTCCTCGGGTTGGCGGTGCTGGCGCTCGTCGTGCTGGTGCTGGTCGCCACGCTGCTGCCCACCTCGGCGCCGGAGCAGAGCCACGGTACCCGCGCCACCGCCCCGCACGCCGGCCGGTTCGCCGCCGTGCTGCTCGTGACGGCGGTCTCGGTGACCGGCATGTTCACCGGTTTCACCTACGTGGCCGAGTTTCTCACCCAGGTCGCGGGCTTCGCCGCCGGCACGGTCGGCGGGCTGCTCTTCGTCTTCGGCGCGGCCGGCCTGGTGGGTGTGGCCGTGGTCGGGCACCTCCTCGACCGGTTCCCCCGGGGCACGCTGGTGTGCACCGTCGCCGGGCAGGCGGTGGCCCTGCTCGGGCTCTGGCGGTTCGCCACCGAGCGGCCGGTGGTGGTCGGCCTGTTGGCGCTGCTCGGCGCCACCGCCGTCCCGGTCTTCCTGGCCACCCAGGCCCGGATCCTGCACGTCACGCCGGGCCGGACCGAGCTGGGGTTCGCCGCGAACTCGGCGACGTTCAACGTGGGCATCGCGGCCGGCGCCCTGCTCGGCGGGGCGGCCCTGCCGGCTGGGGGGCCACGGACCGCCCTCCTCGCCGGGGGTCTGCTGACCGTCCTGGCGGCGGCGGTGAGTCTCGGCGACGCGGCGCGAGCCGGCCGGGACACCACCCACCGGCCGGTCCCCGCCTGAACCACCCACCGCGCCCCGAGCGGCACCAGCGGCCCGCCCGACGGCAACGGCACGGGCCGGCACGGCCCGCCCGACGGCACCGGCACGGGCCGCCCGAGGGCACGGCACGACTCTGCCGCCCCGGCACGACGGTGGGTCACACCAGTGGGTCACCCGCCATCGACCGGGTCCTCGGGAGGCCGGACGGGTCAGTCCCGGAGCAGGTCGGCGTGGGCGGCGCGGAGCCGGTCCAGCGCCGGGTCGGCACCCGGGGCGGATCGGCGGTCCAGCTCGGCCCAGGCTGCGGCGAGGGCGTCGGTGACCGCCCGTAGCTCGGCGGCGTGCCGGCGGGCGCTCTGCTGGTGCGCGGCGTCCAGGCGGCGGGCCCAGCCGGCGGTGACCGTGGCGATCCGCTCGGCGTCGGCGCGGGCCTGGGCCAGGCTGCGCGCGGCACCGGCCGGGACGATCGCGGCCACCGGGCGGGTGTCCCGGTCGCGGGTGACGACGGTGACGGTGTCGGTCAACTCGGCCATGGCGACGAGTTGGGTCAGCCGGGTGCGGGCCTCCCGCAGCGGCAGGGCGCGTGGCTGACCGGCGTCGTGGGGTAGGGCGGGGGCAACCATGAGCCCATGGTGCGCCGGGGGTACGACATTTCAGCGGCACCACCGTCGATACGTCCTGGCACCGGCCGTTCCGCCGCCCCGCGGACCGGCGGGGGGAACCCCCGGTCCGGGTGCCCCGAGCCGGTGGGCCGCAGCCCGGGGCAGGGGCCGTGAGCTGGGCGGTCGGCGACGCCACCCGTGCAGGTCACGGGAATCCCAGGGAGGATGGCCGGCATGAAGTGGGTCAACCGTGCCATCCCCGTCGCCGTCGCCGCTCTGGCCGGGCTCGCCGCCCGTGACCTGCTCCAACGGGACCGGGCCCTGCTGCGCACCTATCCGGTGATCGGCCGGGCCCGGTACCTACTGGAGTCGATCGGGCCGGAGCTGCGGCAGTACATCGTCGCCGGCAACGACGAGGAACGACCGTTCACCCGGGACCAGCGGCGCTGGGTGTACGCCTCGGCCAAACAGGAGAACAACTACTTCGGTTTCGGCACCGACAACGACGTCGAGCACACCTCCGGGTACCCGGTCATCCTGCACAAGACGTTCGGCCGGACGGTGCCGCCGTCCGCGCCGTCGGCCGGTCAGGACGTGCGGCTGCCCTGCGCCAAGGTGCTCGGTGCGGCGCGGGGCCGGGCCCGCGCGTTCCGGCCCGCCTCGGTGGTGAACATCGCCGGGATGAGTTTCGGCTCGCTCTCCGGGCCGGCGGTGGCGGCGCTCAACCGGGGCGCGGCGCTGGCGGACTGCCTGCACAACACCGGCGAGGGCGGCCTGTCGCCGTACCACCGGCGGGGCGGGGAGTTGGTCTTCCAACTCGGTACCGCCTACTTCGGATGCCGCGACGAGCGGGGGCGGTTCAGCCTGGACCGGCTCAAGGAGGTGGTGGCCGGCGCCCCGGTCCGGGCGCTGGAGGTGAAGCTGAGCCAGGGCGCCAAGCCCAGCCTCGGTGGGCTGCTGCCGGGCTCGAAGGTGTCGGCGGAGATCGCCGAGACCCGGGGCATCCCGGTGGGGCGGGACTGTGTCAGCCCGTCGCGGCACGCCGAGTTCTCCGACTGCGACAGCCTGCTGGACTGGGTGGAACTGCTCGCCGCCGAGACCGGGCTGCCGGTGGGGATCAAGTCCGCCGTCGGGGACCTGGGCTTCTGGACGGAGCTGGCCGACCTGATGCGCGACACCGGCCGGGGCGTGGACTTCGTGACGGTCGACGGTGGCGAGGGCGGTACCGGCGCCGCGCCGTTGATCTTCTCCGACTCGGTGTCGCTGCCGTTCCAGCAGGGCTTCGCCCGGGTGTACCGGACCTTCGCCGAGCGGGGGCTGCACGAGGACGTGGTCTTCGTCGGCTCCGGCAAGCTGGGCCTGCCGGACAACGCGGTGGTCGCCTTCGCGCTCGGCTGCGACATGGTCTCCGTCGGCCGGGAGGCGATGCTGGCGATCGGCTGCATCCAGGCCCAGCAGTGCCACGCCGACACCTGCCCGACCGGGGTGGCCACCCAGAACCGCTGGCTGGTCCGGGGGCTGGACCCGGCGTCGAAGGCGGTCCGGGCGGCGAACTACCTGCGGACCCTGCGCCGGGACCTGGTCAGGGTCGCCGAGGCGTGCGGGGTGGAGCACCCCGGCCTGATCGGCACGGACGCGGTGGAGGTGCTCGACGGCCGGACCTCGGCCACCCCGCTGCGGGAGGTGTACGGCTACCGCCCGGAGTGGGGCCTGCCGTCGGCGGCCGACCAGGCCGAGATTGTCCGGTTGATGGCCGGCACCGCGCCGCAGGGCGGCAGCGCCGAGCCCTCCCCCACCGCGATCGGCTGACGCCCGGCGGCACGGGTGGTGACCCGCCACCCGACCCCGGCCCTGGCCCCGCGCCTGGTCCGCGCCGGCGACGGAGCCAGGACCGGGATCAGGGCCGGGGCCGGGATCAGGGCCGGATCAGCAGGGCCACCGCGGCCAGCAGCAACGCCGCCCCGACGGCCACCCCGGTGCTCAGCGCCTCGCCGAACAGGGCCACCCCGAGCAGCGTCGCCACCACCGGTTCGAGCAGCACGATCACGGCGGCGGTGGCCGCCGGGACGGTCCGCAGCCCGGCGAAGTACCACCGGTAGGCCAGCAGGGTCGGCACCACGCCGAGGAAGAGCAGCCAGCCGAGCACCGGGACGAGGTCGCCGGTCTGCGGCCGGACCCCCTCGACGAGGGCGAACGGTGCCAGCACCAGCAACCCGGCGCAGAAGGACGGCAGGGTGCCGCCACCCCCGCCCCCGCTGGTCCGGCCGTACAGGGTGACCGCGCTGTACCCCAGGGCGGACACCAGCGCCGCCGCGACGCCGACCGGGTCGACGGCGCCCGCGCCGACCGGGTCGCCGACGAGCAGACCGAGCCCGGCGAACGCGACGGCGAGGGCGAGCCCGCCGCGCCGGTCGAGCCGTTCACCGAGCAGCAGACCGGCGCCGACGGCGACGAACACCGGGCCGGCCCCGAGCGTGATCAGGGTGCTCAGGGCCAGGCCGGCCCGGTCCACCGCGACGTAGTACGCGCCGTAGTAGACGGCCATCCCGATCCCCGTGGTCACCGCCGACCGCCGGGACGCGGTGGCCGGGCCGGCGAGCGGGCGGACGGCCTGGACGGCGGTGAGCAGGGCGGTGGCGATCACCATCCGCCAGAACGACACGGCCATCGGGCCGAGGCCGCCGGAGCGGAACAGGGCCGCCGCGACGGCGCCGCCGACGCCCCAGGCGAGGGCGGCGGCCGAGACGAGCAGAAGATCGCGCCGGTGCGGCGCGCGGGTACGCACAACCATGTGACAACTCCGTGATGGAAGCCGGAAGGAAGCTGGTCCGCGAGACGGCGGGCGGCATCCATCGCCCGGAGGGGGTCATCCCCGCCGGGTCGGTGTCGTCAGAGTCGGCCGCCCGCTACCGGGCGGGCGGCGAGAGGTTCCGGTGCCACATGACCCGTACCTTAGCCAAGGGTCAGCCGTGCCGGACCAGCGCCCGGAGCGGCCGGTGACCGGCACGATCCGGTCGGCGCGCCGCCCGTGGCGGCACCGGGGCCGCCGGCCGAAAACGGGCTGACAGTACGCGGCGGGCGTGGCATGGTCGCCCGGTGCCCGACACCCGACTCGCCCTGCTGCGCTGGCAGTTCGACCTGACCTGGTCGCTGTTCGAGTACCACCTGGACCGGTTGACGGCGGAGGACTTCCGCTGGGAACCGGTCCCCCACTGCTGGACGCTGCGGCCGACCCCGGACGGTGGCTGGGCGCCGGACTGGGCGGACACCGAGCCGGACCCGGTGCCGGTGCCCACCGTCGCCTGGCTGACCTGGCACATCGGCTGGTGGTGGGGCGTCACCCAGGACCACCTGCGGCGGCGTCCGCCGCGCGGGCGTACCGAGGTCGGCTGGCCCGGTGACGGGGCGCCGGCGGTGGCGTGGCTGCGCGACCTGCGCGGGCAGTGGCTGGCCCTGCTCGACGGCCTGACCGACGCCGACCTGGACGCCCCCGCACCGTTCCCGTGGCCCGAGCCCACCGACCTGACCGTCGCGCACACGCTGGCCTGGGTGACCGCGGAGCTGATGAAGAACGCCGCCGAGATCGGTCAGCTCCGGCTGGTCCGCGCCGCCCGCTGACCGGCCCCACCCGGCTACGGGGCGAGCGGCGCGGTGGAGCGGACCAGGTAGAGCGTCGAGCGGTCCGGGCCGGGCAGCGGGTCGCCGGCGAGCAGCGGGCCGCCCTCGGGCAGGGGGTCGCTGGCGGGTAGCGGGTCGCCGGCGGAAAGGGGCGCCTCGGTGAAGCCGAGCCGCTCGTAGAACCGGCGGGCACCGGTGTTGCCGGCGGCCATCCCGAGGTGCACGGCGGGCACCCCGGCGGCGCGCAGCCCGGCGAGGAACCGGGCCATCAACCGGCGGCCGAGGCCCCGGCCCTGCCAGTCGGGCAGCAGGTCGATGTGCAGGTGCGCCGGGTACGCGGCGAGCGCCGGCACCAGCATGCCCTCCGGGTGGTGGTGCACGGCGAGCAGCACGTCGTCCGGGGTGACCGGCGGGTCAGCCGGTGGCGGGTACCGCCCGGCCAGCCGGGGGATCCACTCCGCCCGGTACCGACGGACGAAGGTGGGGGTGTCCGCGGTGCCGACGACGTACCCGACGGCGCGGCCGGTGCCGTCGTCGAGGATGTGGGCGTGCTCCGGCTCCAGCGTCACGTACGGGGCGGCGTACACGTCGCCCATGAGCAGGTCGGAGGCGTACCGGCCGCGGGCGTCACCACCGGCGTCGGCGGTCCGGACGCAGATGTCGTAGACCGCGGCCAGGTCGGTCGGGGCGTAGGGACGGACGACGGGTTCCACGGCACCTGCCTCGTCGGGTGGGACGGCCGGTCCACCGTACCCATCACGCCGCCCCGGTTCCGCCCCGCACCACCGTCGGCCCACCGGCCGGCCGTCGACAGTGGACGCGCCGGTGGGACGACGGCCGACCCGGGGCGTCCGCCGGGACGGGTTCACGGACCGTGACCGGCGACACCCGCGAGCGTCGCCGGTGCCGGGAACCGGCTTACACTGTCCGGCGTGGGAGGGCGGGTGTGATCGACCAGGCACGGGCAGACCAGGCGTACGGGCACGTGTGCTGGTCGTACGACGATCCGGCGGCCTTCGACTCGCGGGCCCGGCAGTTCGTCGACGAGGGCCTGGCCGCCGGGGAGCGGGTCTGGTACGTCACCGCCGGTGACCCGACGGGACGGGCCGCCCCGCGCCGGCCGCTCGCCGGCCTGCCGGCGGACGCGCCGCCCGGGGCGGTGCAGGTGGTCGCGCTGGCGCAGACGTACCGCGGCGGCGCCCGGGTCGACCCGTCCGCCCAGGTGGACGCGTACGCGTCGGTGACGGAGGCGGCGCTGGCCGCCGGGTACACCGGGCTGCGGGTGGTCGCCGACGTGACCCCGCTGGTGCGGACCCCCGCCCAGCTCGACGCCTTCGCCCGGTACGAGCACCTGGTCGACCGGTACATGCGGGCCCGGCCGATGTCCGCCCTGTGCGCCTACGACCGCCGGAAGCTCGGTGACCGGGCCGTGGCCGAGCTGGCCTGCCTGCACCCCGAGACCAACGCGCCGGTGCTGTTCCGGTTGTTCGCCGCCGACCCGGGCCGGGCCTACGCGCTCACCGGCGAGCTGGACCCGTCCAACCACGAGCTGTTCCGCCAGGCGTTGTCCCGGGTCGACCCGCCGGGGCCGGACGGCCGGTTGGTGCTGCGGGCCGCCGGGTTGCGCTACATCGACCACCGCTGCCTGCTCCACCTCGACGACCATGCCCGCCGGCACGGGCTGACCGTGGAGCTGCGGACCGCCGGGACGGCCGCCGCGCACCTGGTCGAGCTGCTGGGGCTGTCCCGGGTCCGGGTGGCGGGGGCCCGATGAGGACGGGTGCGGCGGCGGGGCACCAGGGTTGCTACCACGAGGCGGTCTGCTACGGCTCGGACGAGGAGCTGCTCGCCGTCGTGCGGCCGTTCCTGCTCGACGGGGTGAGCGCGGGCGAGCCGACGATGGTCGCCCTGGGCGAGCGCACCGCCGCGCTGGTCCGGGCCGTCCTGCCCGGGAACGCGCCGGTGAGCTTCCTCGCCCCGGTCGCCCCGGACACCCGGCCCACCGTCGCGATCCGCGCCTACCGGCGGATCCTCGACACGCTCGTGGCCGACGGCGCCCGGCAGATCCGGGTCCTCGGGGAGCTGCACCCGATGGCCTTCGGCGCCACCTGGGACTGGTGGGCCCGGTACGAGGCGGCGATGAACCGCGTGTACGACGAGTATCCGTTGTGGAGCGTGTGCGCGTACGACCTGCGCGCCACCCCGGCGGCGGTGCTGGCGGACGTGGCCCGGACCCATCCCCGGCTGGTCACCGGCGGCGGGCGGCGGGTGCCGAGTCCCGGCTACCGCGACCCGGTGGAGTACCTCGCCGAGCCCCGGCTGGCACCGGTCGACCCGTTGCAGCTCACCCCGCCGGTGGTCGAGCTGCTCGATCCGACGCCGGTGCAGGCCCGCGCGGCGGTCTCCGCCGCCGACGACGGTCGGCTCCCGGTCAACGCCGTCGAGGACCTGGTGGTGGCGGTCAGCGAGGCGGTGACCAACGCGCTGCGGCACGGGCGGCCACCGGTGTGCCTGCGGCTCTGGCTGGGTGTCGACCGCATCGTGGTGACGGTCAGCGACGGCGGCAGCGGGCCAGCCGACCCGTTCGCCGGGCTGGTGCCGCCCGCCGGGGACACGCCCGGTGGGCTTGGTCTGTGGATCACCCACCAGTCCTGCAGCCACGTGACCATGCAGCGGGCGGCGGGCGCGTTCACGCTGCGGCTGACCGCCGGGAACCCGCACTTCCTCGCCTGAGCGGCGACGCCGGTCACCCGCCAGCGCCACCGGGCCCGGCAGGCGGAGCGGCGTGGCGGTGCCGGTCCATGGGCTGTCAGGGCGTGCCGGCGGCCCGTTCGGCGATCACCACCGCGATCCCGTCGAGCACCCGCTGGAGGCCGAACTCGAAGGCGTGCGCCGGGTGGTAGGCCGCGCCGTGGGCCTGTCCGGCGGCGGTGCCGACCCGGGCGGCCGTCGGGAAGCTGCCCCCGGTGGCGAACAGTTCCAGCCAGGGGGCGTGCGCCCGCCACCACTGGTCCTCGGTCAGCCCGGTGTCCCGTTCCAGGTCGACCTGGTCCAGGGCGGCGCGGGCGGCGCTCTTGACGTGGCCGAGCACGAGGGTGAGGACGCTGTCCATCTCCAGGTCGGTCAGGCCGATGCCGTCGACCGCGCCGAGTTCGTAGTCGTACTTGGCCAGCAGGTTGGGGCCGAGCACGGGACGGCTCGTCTCGGCCCGCAGCAGCCACGGGTGCCGGCGGTACAGCGCCCAGTTCTCCCGGGCGACCTGCTCCAGCCGGGCCCGCCAGCCGGTCAGGTCCGCCGGCCGGGCGGTCTCCCCGTACACCGTGTCGATCATGACGGTGAGCAGTTCGGTCTTGCCGGGGACGTAGGTGTAGACGGACATCGTGGCCACCCCGAGCGCCTCGCTCACCCGCCGCATGGTGAGCGCGTCGATCCCCTCGGCGTCGGCGATCTCGATGCCCTGCCGGACGATCCGGTCGACGCTCAGGGCGGGGCCGCCACCCCGGCTGACCGGCTCCCGGGTCCGCCACAGCAGCGCCAGGCTGCGGGCCGGGTCGACGCTGGGTCTGCGGTCACCGGGCATGGCCCCATCCTGCCCGGTGCCCCCGCCGGCCCGCCGGCCGGGCACCACCGCACCGGTCGTGACCGGCCGGCACGGTCCCGCCGTCACCGCCCCCGCTCCCACCCGGCACGCCGGACGGGAGCACCGGGCCGAGCCGCCGCCGGAGCGGCTCAGCCCGGCCCGGGGTCGCCGTGCGCGAGCAGGAAGGTCCGCACCGCGCCGAGGGCGACCTGGTCCAACTCCTCGTCGCCCACCTCCCGGGTGCCCATCTCGGAACGCGCCTCCAGCGGGCCGACCAGCAGCGCGGTGAACTGCTCGGCGGCCTGGGCCGGGTCGCCGTGGCGCAGCCGGCCGGCGAGCATCAGCCGGGCGAACCGGTCGGCGAGCGCCTGGTTGAGCCGGTGCGGCCCGTGCTCGCGCACGATGTCGAGGGCGTCGGGGAAGGTGGCGATCTCCGAGTAGAGCAGCCGCCGCAGCGCGCACGAGCGGGCGTCGCAGTGCGACCGGACCAGCCGCCGGGCGACCGTCTCCATCGTCGCGCGCAGGTCCCCGGCCCGCTCGTGCAGCGGCTCCAGCGCCGCCAGCCGCTCCACCAGCGCCGCCTGCGCGGCCGCACCGATCGCCTGCCGGAACAGCGTCGGTTTGTCGACCAGGTGGTTGTAGACGGTGGGCTTGGCCACCCCGGCCTCGTCGGCGATCTCCTGCACCCCGGCGTGCGCGTAGCCCCGGCGGGCGAAGACGTCGAACGCCCCGGCCAGGATCGCCTGCCGCTTGTCGATTCGCCCCCGACCTCCGTTCACACGCCCACTTTACCCGCCGGTTCAGATAACGTGCCTATCGTGGTTGAACCTGACCATGAGGGCACCTAGATTGAACCCGTGAGTTCACTTCGACTCGACCCGCCGCTCCGCCGACTGATCGCCGTGGTGCTCCTCGGCGGCCTGCTCGGCATCCTCAACAGCACGATGGCCGCCGTCGCGACCGGCACGCTGGCCGCCACCTTCGACACCTCGCTGAGCACCGTCGGCTGGGCGTCCACCGGTTTCCTGCTGGCGGTGACCGCCACCATCCCGTTCACCACCTGGGCCGTCGACCGGTTCGGCGCGAAGCGGCTCTGGCTGGTCGGCCTGCTGCTGTTCACCACCGCCGCGCTGGCCAGCGGGCTGGCCTGGAACGTGGGCAGCCTCGTCGCCTTCCGGGTCATCCAGGGCGTCGGCGCCGGCCTGCTGGATCCGCTGGTGCTGATCCTGCTCGCCCGTGCCGCCGGACCGCACCGGGCGGGCCGGGTGATGGGGCTGATGGGCGTGGTCCTGTCCCTCGGCCCGGTGCTCGGCCCGGTCACCGGCGGCGCCGTCCTCGCCACCCTGTCCTGGCGGTGGATGTTCCTGCTCAGCGTCCCGGTCGGCGTGCTGGCCCTCCTGCTCGCCCGCCGGGTGCTGCCGGCCGACCCGACCGCCGGCGACCAGCCCCGCGTCGGCCTCGACGTGCTCGGCCTGGCCCTGCTCGCGCCCGGCTTCGCCAGCATCGCCCTGGCTTTCTCCCAGGCCGCCGAGCAGGTCTCCGGGACCGCGTGGCAGGCGCTGCTCCCGCTGGCCCTCGGCGCCCTCCTGCTGCTCGGCTACGCCCGGCACGCGCGCCGGGCAGGACCCACCCCACCCCTGATCGACCTGCGCCTGTTCGCCAACCGCGGCTTCACCGCCAGCGTCACCGTCATGGGGCTGGGCGGCCTGGCCACCTTCGCCACCCTCTTCGCGGTGCCGCTCTACCACAGCGAGGTACGCGGTCACGGCGCGCTCGCCGCCGGGCTGCTGATGGCACCGACCGGCCTCGGTGCCGCCGTCGCCATGCCCCTGGCCGGCCGGCTCGCCGACCGGGTCGACGCCCGGCCGCTGGCCGCCGGTGGCGCGGTGCTGGCGGTGGCCAGCGGGTTGGCCTTCACCCGGGTCGCCACCGGCACCGGCGAGCCGTGGACCGTCGCGGCCTCCTTCGCCGTCGGGCTGGGCATGGGCCTGTTCAGCGCGCCGACCATGGGCACCCTCTACCGCACCCTGCCGGCCGCGCTGGTCGCCCAGGGCAGCTCCGTGCTCTACATGCTCAACCAGGTGGGCGCGGCGTTCGGGGTCGCCCTCGTCGCGCTGCTCGCGCAGACCGCCCCGGACCCGCTGGCCGGGCTGCACCGCGTCTTCTGGTGCGTGGCCGCCATGAACCTGATGGTCCTGGCCACCGTCGCGCTGCTGCCGGGTCGCCCCGACGCCGGAGCCGACCCACCCGGCGTGCGGGACGACCTCGCCGCGGGCGGCCCGGTGCCGTGACCACTCGCCCCGGCGGCCGGGTGCCGGGACACCGGCCCATCGCCCCGGCGGCCGGGTGCCGGGACACCGGCCTCGTCCCGGACCGTGCCGGGACACCGGCGCCCCGCGCGGGCCGGACCGGTGGCTCAGGTACCGGCGGGGTGCGGTCCCGGCTCGGCCGGGCGGGGGGCGGGCAGGTCGGCGCGCATCGCCGGGACTGCCTCGCCCACGTACCGGCAGGCGGCGAGGTGACCGGGGCCGACCTCGACCGGCACCGGGTCCTGCCCGGCGCAGTCCGGTCGGGCCTGGGGGCAGCGGGTGCGGAACCGGCAGCCGCTGGGCGGATCGGCCGGGCTGGGCACGTCGCCGCCGAGGATGATCCGCCGCCGGTGGCGCTCCACGGCCGGATCGGCCACCGGGATCGCCGACAGCAACGCGGCCGTGTACGGGTGCGCCGGCTCCCGGTAGAGCTGGGCGGGGGTGCCGGTCTCCACGATCCGGCCCAGGTACATCACCGCGACCCGGTCGCTCATGTGCTCGACGGCGGCCAGGTCGTGCGCGATGAACAGGTACGTCAGGGTCAGTTCCCGCTGGAGCCGGCGCAGCAGGTTCATGATCTGCGCCTGGACGCTCAGGTCCAGTGAGGCGATCGGCTCGTCGAGGACGATCAGGTCCGGCTCGCCGGCCAGGGCGCGGGCGATGCCGACCCGCTGGCGTTGCCCGCCGGAGAGCTCGTGCGGGTGCCGCCCGGCCGTCTCGGCCCGCAGGCCGACCAGGTCGAGCAGCTCCGCGACCCGGCGGCGACGGGCCGGCGCGGAGTCGACCAACCCGTGCACGACCAGCGGCTCGGCGATGCTCGCCCCGACCGTCAGCCGGGGGTCCAGGGAGGCCTGCGGGTCCTGGAAGACCATCGCCACCCGCCGGCGCAGGGCCCGCAGCCGGCGGCGGGACCAGCCGGTGACGTCCTCGCCGGCCACCCGGATCGTGCCGCCGGTCGGGTCGACCAGGCGCAGCAGGGCCAGCCCGGTGGTGGACTTGCCGCTGCCGGACTCGCCGACCAGGCCGAGGGTCTCCCCGCGCCGGACGGTCAGGGAGACCCCGTCGACGGCACGCACCGGCGGGCCGCCCCGGGCCGGGAACCACACCCGCAGGTCGTCGAGTTCGGCGACGGTGGCCGCCGCCCCGGCCGGGGGTTGCGTCGTCGCGCCCGGCCGGGTGGCGCCGCCGGTCATCGCATCGCCGCCGGTCATCGTGCCTCCCGGGCCGGGTAGAAGGTCCGCACCCGGTGCCCCGGGGCCACCTCGGTCAGCGGGGGCAGCTCGTCGGCGCAGCGGGCGTCACCGCGCACCGGGCAGCGCGGCCAGAAGGCGCAGCCGGCGGGGAGGTCCAACGGGTTGGGCGGCGAGCCGTCGATGGCGGGCAGGTCGCCGCCGGCGTGCGCCGGGTGGGGGCGGGCCGCCAGCAACGCCCGGGTGTACGGGTGCCCCGGCGCGGCGAAGACCGCGTCCACCGGCCCCTGCTCGACGATCCGCCCGCCGTACATCACCGCCACCGTGTCGGCGACCCCGGCGACCACGCCGAGGTCGTGGGTGATCCAGACGACCGCCGTCCCGAGGCGGCGTTGCAGGTCGGCGACGAGTTCGACGATCTGCGCCTGGGTGGTGACGTCCAGCGCGGTGGTCGGCTCGTCGGCGATCAGCAGGTCCGGCTCGCAGGCCAGCGCCATGGCGATCACCGCCCGCTGCCGCATCCCGCCGGAGAACTGGTGCGGGTAGGCGTCGACCCGCTGCGCCGGTGACGGGATGCCGACCAGGTCGAGCAGTTCCACCGCCCGGTCCCGGGCCTGCCGGCGGGTCATCCCCAGGTGCTCCTCGCAGCCCTCGGCGACCTGCCGGCCGACGGTCAGCACCGGGTTCAGCGAGGTCATCGGGTCCTGGAAGACGAAACCGACGTGCCGGCCGCGCAGTCGCCGACGCCGCTGCGGCGGCACCGCGGTCAACTCCTCACCGAGCAGCCGGACCCGGCCGGTGACCCGGGCCGTGCGGGGGGCCAGGCCGGTCGCGGCCAGCACACTCATGCTCTTGCCGCTGCCGGACTCGCCGACCAGGGCGAAGGTCTGTCCCGCCGCCACCGACCAGTCCACCCCGGCGACCGCGCGGGCCGCGCCCCGGCGGGTGCCCAGGGTCACCGTCAGCTCCTCGATGGCGAGCACCTCCCGGGTCACGACGTGCTCCTTCGCGCTTCGCTGACGGTGAGTTGACGCGGGTCCAGCACGTCCCGCAGGGCGTCGCCGACCAGGTTGAAGGCGAGCACGGTGAGGAAGATCGCCGCGCCCGGGAAGAACCCCAGCCACCAGGCGTCGGTGACGAACCCCCGCCCGTCGTAGAGCATCCGCCCCCAGGCCGGGGCGGGTGGCTGGACGCCGAGGCCGAGGAAGGACAGCGCCGCCTCGGAGAGGATGGCGAACGCCAGGGAGAGCGAGGTCTGCACGATCAGCGGGGCGGCGATGTTCGGCAGCACGTGCCGGCGCATGATCCGCAGGTCCGAGGCGCCGATGGAGATCGCCGCCCGGACGAAGACCTGTTCCCGGACGGAGAGCACGCCGGCCCGGGTCACCCGGGCGAAGATCGGGGTGTAGACCACACCGATCGCCACCATGGCGGTGAGCAGCCCGGGGCCGAGCACCGCCACGATCGCCACGGCCAGCAGCAGCACCGGGAACGCGAAGAGCACGTCCATGGCGCGCATCAGCACGCTGTCCGCCCAGCCCCGGTAGTAGCCGGCGAGCAGGCCGACGCTCACCCCGACGGCCAGGGCGATGCCCACGCTGACCAGCCCCACCTGCAACGAGACCCGGGCGGCGACCAGCACCCGGCTGAGCACGTCCCGGCCCAGTTCGTCGGTGCCGAAGGGGTGCTCCCAACTCGGCGGCTGGAGCATCCGGTCGACGTCGACGTCGTTGATGCCGGCCGGGGCCAGCCACGACCCGGCCACCCCGACCACCACCAGCAGGAGCAGCACCCCCGTGCCGGCGACCGCGGGCGGGTCCCGCCACAGCGCCGCCAGGGCCCGCCGCAGGCTGCCGTCGTCCCCGCCCGGCACGACCGGCTCCGCCCCGGTGTCGGGTGCCGTCCGCACCTCGGCCGGCGTCCCGCCCGGCTCGCGGCGGCTCATCGGACCGTGATCCTCGGGTCGAGGCGGGCGTAGAGGATGTCCACCAGCAGGTTCACCAGCAGGAAGAGGCTGGCCACGAAGAGCACCGCGCCCTGCAGCACCGGGTAGTCCCGGGCCTGGACGGCGTCGTAGGTGAGCCGGCCGATCCCCGGCCAGGCGAACAGCACCTCGATCACGATCACCCCACCGATCAGGCTCGCCACCTGCACCGCGACCACGGTCACCACCGGGATCAGGGCGTTGCGCAGCACGTGCCGCAGCACCACCACCCGGCCGCGCAGCCCCTTGGCCTCGGCGGTACGGACGTAGTCCTCGGCGAGCACCTCCAGCACCGACGAACGGATGAACCGGGTCAGGATCGAGGCGGTGACCAGCCCCACCGCCGCGGCCGGCAGGATCACGTGCGAGGCCCAGCGGGCCGGGTCCTCGGTCAACGCCACGTACCCCGACGGGGGCAGCCAGCCCAGCACCCCGGCGAAGAGCAGGATCGCCATGATCCCCATCCAGAAGTCCGGAACCGAGACCCCGAACTGGCTGAACACCCGGGCGGCGTGGTCGACCAGCGAGCCGCTGCGCACGGCCGAGACGATGCCGAGCGGGACGGCGACCAGCAGGGCCAGCAGCACCGCGGTCACCGCCAGGGAGAGCGTCGCGGGCAGCCGTTCCAGCACGATCGTGGTGACCGGCTGGCCGGAGCGGAAGCTGACCCCCAGGTCACCGGTGAGCGCGTGCCCCACGTAGCTGAGGTACTGCGCCAGCAGCGGTCGGTCCAGCCCGGACCGCTCCCGCAGCGCGTCGTACGTCTCCTGGTCGAAGCGGGTGCCCAGGGCCACCCGGACCGGGTCACCGGGGACCAGTTGCAGCAGCAGGAAGACGACGAGCGTCACCCCGAGCAAGACGACGGCGGACTGGAGCAGCCGCCGCAGGACGAACCGAAGCACCTGTCCTCCCCGCCGGCCTCAGCGGGCGAGGCCCACGTCGCGGAACCGGATCGCCCGGTCGGTCCGGACCTGGTACCCGGTGACCTGCTTCGACCAGCCCTGCACCACGTCCGGGTTGTAGAGGTAGATGTAGCTGGCGTCGTCGACGATCTGCTTGGCCGCCTGCTCGTACGTCTGCTTGCGGGCTGCCTCGTCGGTCTGGGTACGCCCCTGGTCGAGCAGCCGGTCCACGGCCGGGTTGCTGTACTTGTGGAAGTTGAACGGCCCTCCGGTGCGGTGCTGGGCGTAGTAGAACTCGTCCGGGTCGATGTTGCCGAGCCAGCCCAGCATGAACGCGTCGAAGGTGCCCTTGCCCTGCTCGTCGAGCCACTGCGCGAAGTCCAGCGTCCGGATCGTGACGTCGATGCCGACCTCGCCGAGCTGGGACGCGATGACCTGGGCGGCGGTGACCGTCTCCGGGTACTCGCTGGTCACCATCAGGTCCAGGGTCAGGTCGCTGACGCCGGCCTGGTCGAGCAGTTGCCGGGCCTGGTTCACGTCGTGCCGGTACGGCGCGTACTCGTAGTGCCAGTTGCTGCCGCTGGGGATGGCGGTCTGGTTCACCGTGGCCTGGCCGAACTTGGCCGCCTTGGTGATCGCCTCCCGGTCCAGGGCGAACGCGACCGCCCGGCGCACCGCCGGGTTGCCGTAGGGCGCACGGGCCTGGTTGAGCGCGAGGTACCAGTAGTCGGTCGAGGCGGCGGAGCTGACCGTCAGGTCCCCGCTCCCGGTGAGCTGCGGCACCTGCTGCGGCGGCAGGTTGTCGGTCCACTGGACCTCGCCGCCGCGCAGGTTCTGCAGGGCCACCGTGGGGTCGGAGACGAAGGTGAAGGTGACCCCGTCCAGTTTGGGCGTGCCGGCCCAGTAGTGCTCGTTGCGGACCAGCTTGATGCTGTCGCCGGAGGTGTAGCTCGCCACCGCGAACGGTCCGGTGCCGATCGGCCTGGTGGTGATCTCACCGGAGTCCACGTTGGCCTTCTTGACGATCGCCACGCCCTTGAAGCCGCCGAGGTTGGCCAGCAGGTTCGGGGTGGGCGCGGAGAGGGTGACCACCACCGTGCCCGGGTCGGGGGCGGCCACCGACTCGACGGTCTCGAACTTGTAGGCCGCGTTGAGCTTCTCGTCGACGATCCGGTCGTAGGAGTAGACGACGTCCTCGGCGGTCAACGGCGAGCCGTCGGAGAACTTCACCCCCTCGCGGAGGGTGAAGGTCCAGGTGAGCTGGTCGTCGCTGGTGGTCCACGAGGTGGCCAGGGCCGGCCCCATCGTCAGGTCGGCGTCCGGCTCGACGAGCGTGTCGTAGACGTTCTCCAGCACCTGGAAGCTGTGGTAGGCGGAGGTGCGGTGCGGGTCGAGCTGGTCCGGCTCACCGCCGATGGCGGCGACGAGGATCCCGCCGCTGCCGGCGGTGGACCCGCCCCCGTCGACGTCGACGCTCTCCCCCGCGCTACAGCCGGCGAGCCCGACGAGGGAGAGCGCCACGACCGCGGCGGCCACTCTGGATCTGGTCACGGACTCGGTCCCTCCGTCGCCGGGCGGTGAAGACAGCGATTCTGGTGTGCAAGTGGGGCAATGTCAACGAAAGAGATCAAATTGTCGTACCCGGTGGGCGTCGGTCCCGGCCCGCCGGCCCGCCACCCACGCCCCACGGGGCGCGGGTCGGCGGCGCGTCACCCGCCCTCAATGCCCCGGCGTCCCCGGCGGCGAAACCTCCCCACCGGATCCGCTCACCGCCGACCCGCGCCGGGCCCCGACACCGACCCGGCCGGCACACCGACGGCGGGGTCGGCCGGTACACACGCGACGGGGTCGACCGGCACACAGGCGACCGGCTCGACCGGCACGCAGGCGGCTGCGCCGGCCGGCAGGACGTCGACCGGCTCGGCCGGATGGTCGGCGGCGCGGGCCCGGCGGGCGGCCGGGGTGGTGTCGGGGAAACACCGGGGACCGGCCCCCTCCCGGCCGAGGACGTCGTCCGTATTGGAGTACGGGCACGAGGTCAGCGACAGGCAGCCACAGCCGATACAGTCGGAGAAGTTGTCCCGCAACGCGGTCAGTTCCTCGATCCGGCCGGTCAGTTCGTCGCGCCACTGGCGGGAGATGCGGGCCCAGTCCCGGGCGGTGGGCACCTCCCCCTCGGGGAACTGGTCGAGGGACTCCTTCACCCGACGCAGCGACAGGCCCAGCCGCTGCGCGGTCCGGATGAACGCGATGACGCGCAGGGTGTCCCGGCGGTACTCGCGGCGGTTGGTGCTGGTCCGGCGGCTGCGGATCAGGCCGACCCGTTCGTAGTAGTGCAGCGCCGAGATGGCCACCCCGGCGCGCTGCGCCACCTGCCCCGGCGTCAGCCAGAGCACCTGGGCGTCGAGCTGCGGCATGCCCGCTCCTCCGGTCGGTCGACGTGCCGGCCCCGACCCCCCGTACCCGCCGGGGTCGGCACGGCCGGGGGCGTCCCCCGGCCGACCCAGCCTCCGACCTCAACCGCACTTGATGTCAAACCGCCGCCGCGTCCGGCCACGATGGTCGGCGGTGCGGAGCCGGACGGGTCTCGCGGTGCGGGTGACCGGTCAGCCGGCGGGGGTGCAGGAGACCGCGACCAGATCGCCGGCCACGCTGACCACGCTCATCCGCACGTCGTGGCGCAACCGCTGGCGCACGTGCAGGTAGAGGGCGCTGACCCGGCGGGCCTGCTGCTCGTCGAGGCAGGTCACCAGCCGCTGCCGCGCCGGGACCTGGGCCTTGAGCACCGCGCCGTCGGAAAAGATCGTCATCCGGTCCTTGCGCGCGATCCGCTGCTGGATCAGCCGCAGGTTCTCGGTGAACAGGTACGTGTCGGCGGGGGTCTCCTCGTCGCCGAGCCCTTCGCCCAACCCCCAGGCGGCCCGTACCCCGATCAGGGCGTCCGGGTCGGGTCGGCCCGGCACCGGCGCGTCCGGCCCGGACCGGCCGGTGGACGATGCGGACCGGTGCAGGCCGACCCGCGCGCTCACCTCGGCCGGCAGCAGGGCCTGCACCAGGACGGCGGAGCGGCCCCGACCGCCGAGCGCCTCCGGGGGCAGGCGGGGATCGGTGACCCGGGTCGCCGCCGGCCAGGTGAGCACCTCGTGGACGGCCTCGGCGAGCCCGTCCAGCCCGATCGCGTCGAGAATGGTGGGCGGGTCGCTGACCTGCGGCAGCGGGCCACCCCCACCACGGCGGACCACCAGCCGCGGCTCGACCTCCCCGGTGATCTTCTGCATCCGGGTGTGCGCGGCGTCGAGCAGCGACCACAGGTCGTCGGTCTCGGCCGGCAACAGGTCGTGCGGCGAGAGGGCGGTCACGCAGAAGGCCGTCGGCACCGGTACGTCGTCGACGAGCCCGCTCAGGCAGGCGAACTCGGCCCCGACCAGCTCCGGGACCCGCGCGCCGCGGTCCAGCGGCCAGTAGACACAGGACCGGCGACTGTACTCGCTACCGCGTACGGCCACTGTGCCGGCGACCTCCGTATCGGTTGCGGGATGGCCACCCGGAGGGAGGCCGCGACGGACCGCCGAACGCCGTCGGCTGACGAGCGGGGCGCCTCAGGCTACACCCTTGCCAGATGCGGGCAGCAGTCCGTACAGATGCCGTCCGACCGGCGGCGCAACGGCCGGTCAGCGGGGTCACCGGCCCGCCGCCGCGAGCGCGCACGGGCCACGGTCAGGGCTCACCGAACCGCTCGGAGAGGGCGTAGCGGGCCAGCACCACGTCCCCCACCTGGCGGACCTCCGCCACCCGCGCCCGGCGGCCGGAGTGCCACGGGAACCGGCCCTCCTGGACGAACCGGGGGGCGCGGCAGTCCCCGACGAAGAACGGGGCGACCACCAGGTGCAGTTCGTCGGCGAGGCCGGCGGTGAGGAACTGCGCGTGCACGGTCCCGCCGCCCTCCACCATCAGCCGGCGCACCCCCCGGGTGGCAAGGTCGGCCAGCGTGCGCTCCAGGTCGACCGGGTCGCCGGTGTCCACCACGGTGGCCAGGTGGCCGAGGCGTTCCCGGGCCTTCTCCACCGACCCCGACGCGCAGTAGACGAGCTTGTCGCCCTCGCCGGTGGTGAAGAACCGCGCCGTCGGGTCCAGGTCGGCGCTGCCGGTGACGGTCACCTTGACCGGTGAGGCCGGCCGCCCCCGCGCGAGGCGGGCCTGCCGCCGCCCGGCCGACCGCACCAGCAGCCGGGGGTCGTCCCGGCGCACCGTACCCGCGCCGACCAGGATCGCGTCGCAGCCGGCCCGTACCGCGTCGATCCGGTCCAGGTCCTCGTCGTTGGACAGCACCAGCCGCTCGTCGGTGGCGTCGTCGATGTACCCGTCGATGGAGGTGGCGCAACTGAGCAGTACGTACGGTCGCTCACTCACCGGCTCGGCTCCCCCTGTGCGTCGCTGCCGGACCGCACCGGCCCGATCTGCCTCGGCCGGCCCCACCGGCCCCTTCCCGCCGCCACCGTCGGTGCCTGCCCGACGGTGGCCCGGCGCGCCGCCGGACGCCGCCGGGCTCACCCGACGAAGGGCAGGTCGGCGGTACGGGCGCGACCCGCCTTCGCGGCCAGGTACCCGGCGTTGGCCGGGGAGAGGAAGACCCCGGTCGGCACGATCTCGGCGACCGTGGTGCCGAGCCGGTTGAGCTGCTCCGCCTTGTCCGGGTTGTTGCTGAGCAGGGCGATACGGGACACCCCGAGAGCGGTCAGCATCTGCGCGGCGACGGTGTAGTCCCGTTCGTCCTCGCCGCGCCCGAGCGCCACGTTGGCCTCGTACGTGTCCAGCCCGGCGTCCTGCAGGGCGTACGCGTCGAGTTTGGCGTACAGGCCGATGCCCCGGCCCTCCTGGCGCAGGTAGAGCAGCAGCCCACCGGCGTCGGTGATCCGTTCCACCGCCTCGCGCAACTGCGGCCCGCAGTCGCAGCGCTCGCTGCCCAGCACGTCACCGGTCAGGCACTCGCTGTGCGGGCGTACCAGCGCGGCGGGACCACCGGCCGCCTGCCGTTCGACCGCCGCCGGCCAGTCGCCCAGCCCCAGCGCGAGGTGCTCCCGACCGTCCACCAGCCCGTCGAAGGTGAACACCCGGGCGGTGGTGGCGTACCCGTCGGGGAACCGCAGCGGCACGGTGACCTGGGTACGGATCGTGGCGACAGGCAGTGCTTGGTACATGTGGCTCCTCCGTCGGACGCTGCCGGCCAGGCCGACACCTTCGTACCGGTGTACGGACACTCAACCACCCACCGCGCCACCCCGCCCGTCGGCAGACGGATCGATCCGCCGGGCGAGCAGCACCGCCGCGCCGGGCAGGCTGGCCACCAGGACCAGCGCGCCGTACACCATCGCGGTGGCGACGCCCTGGGCGGCGGTCAGGCCGGCGGCGGCGAACGCCCACGCGGCCACGCCCTCGCGCGGGCCGAACCCGGCCACGTTCAGCGGCAGCCCCATGGCGAGCAGCGCCAACAGGGTCAGCGGGAGCAGCCGGGTCAGCGGGGCGTCGGCACCGGCGGTCCGGGCGGCGACGAGGAAGGTGGCCAGGTGCCCGGCGACCGCCACCACCGAGGCGGCCAGGACCCCCAGCCAGACCCGGCGGCCCAGCAGCCCGGCGCGCACGTCGGCCACGGTCGCCCGGACCGCCCGCGCCCAGCGGGACGACCCCCGGCGGGGCAGCAGCCGGGCCACCAGGGCGAGCCCCAGCAGGACCGACACCGCCACCACGGTCACCACCGGCAGGAACCGCTGCACCGGCGAGGGCAGCGCCAGCAGCAGCACCACCGCCACCAGCACCTGGACCGCCTGCCCGGCGGCCCGTTCCCACACCACCGCCCGGATCCCCCGGCCGACGTCGCCGACGTCCCGGCCGTGCCGGACCGCGCGGTGCACGTCGCCGAGCACCCCGCCGGGCAGGGTGGCGTTGAGGAAGACCGCCCGGTAGGTGTGCGCCACCGCCGCGGGCATCGGCAGCCCGACGCCGAGCCCGCCGGCGACCAGCCACCAGCGCCAGGCGCAGCAGACCGTGGTCAGCACGCCGATGCCGAGCGCCGCCGCCAGGGCCGGGCCGTCGATCAGGCGCAGCCCGGCCAGGACCGGGCCGGTGCCCACCTGCCACAGCAGCAGCCCGAGCACCGCCACCCCGGCGGCCGCGCGCAGCCAGGCCCACCGGGACCGGGCCCCGGTACCGCTTCCCACCCGGAACCCCCTCCGAAGATCACGAACGTCTGCCTGCTGGTACGCGTCCCGGGGCCGAAGGGTTCACCGCGATCGGTGACCGGTACCCCCGGACCCGGCGCTCATCCGCACCCGGCGAGCAGGTCGACGTGGTCGACCACCACGGTCAGCCGGCCGGCGGCGACGTCGGCGCGGCGGCGGTGGGCGTACCCGGCGGCCGGGGCGGCCAGGTCCGGCCGCTGCTCGACGGCGGCGGCCAGCCAGCCGGCGAGCCACGCCAGGGCCAGCGCCGCCCGGTCCGCGCCGAGCACCCAGGGGCTGGGGCGGGTCCGCACGGTCACCCCGTGCCGGGTGAACGCCGCGACGCAGGCGGCCGGCGCGTCCGGGCCGAGCAGGGTACGGCCGGCGACCGTCCGCCGCTGGTGGTCGTTGAAGGCGGCGGTGAGGTCGGCGTCGAGCGGGTCGGCCGGGGTGAGCCGGACCCGGCCGACCACCGAGATCATCAACAGCGCCGGGCAGCCGGCCCCGACCAGCGCCGCCACCGTCCGCTCCACCTCGTCGACGGTCAGCATGTCCAGCAGGGCGGAGGCGGTGACCAGGGCGGCGCCGTCCAGGTCGGCGGGGGCGAGCCGGGTGAGGTCACCCCGACGGGTCTCGACGGTCACCGGCGTGCCGTCGGCGGCGTGGACGCCGGTCAGCCCGGCGACGGCCGAGGCCAGCAGGTCGTCGTCACGCTCGTGCAGGACCCAGCGTTGCGGGCCGGGCAGCCGGGGGGCCAGCCAGCGCCCCATCGACCCGGTGCCGGCGCCCAGGTCGTGGATCACGGTGGCACCGGCACCGGGCAGCCGGCGGTGGACCTGCTCGACCAGGTCCACGGCGCGGGCCGCCCCGTCGGCCTCCTCCCGCAGCCGCAGCCAGTCCGCGAAGGCGAGTTCCTCGGTCATGCGGTCGTTCCTTCCAGGACCTGGGCGACGCGGGCCGAGGTGGCCGGCCAGCCGGTGAGGGTGGCGCGCCGGGCGCGGGCGGCGCGGCGCAGCGCACGCCGCAGGTCGCCGTCGTCGAGCCAGCGGCGCAGCGCGGCGGCCAGCGCCGCCGGATCGTCGGGGGGCACCAGCAGCCCCGGCCGGCTGCCGTCGGGTGCCCGACCCAGTGCCTCGGGCACCCCGCCGGTGGCGGTGGCCAGCACCGGCAGGCCCCGGGCGAGGGCCTCGGTGACGACCATCCCGTACGTCTCCGTGCGGGAGGCCAGCACCAGCAGGTCGGCGGCGGCGTACGCGGCGGCGAGCCCGGCCCCGGTCCGGGAGCCGGCCAGGTGGACCCGGTCGGTGAGGTGGTGCGCCCGGATCCGGGCGGCGACCCGGCCGGCGAAGTCCGGGTCCACGGTCACCGACCCGACCAGGGTGCAGTGCCACCGGCGGCCGGTGACCGTCGCCAGGGCGTCCACCAGCACGTCCTGTCCCTTGTACGGGTTGACGGCGGCGACGCAGAGCAGCGCCGGGCCGGCCCCGTCGCCAGCGGTCACCGGGGCGGCGTCCACCCCGGGGTGGGCCACCACGACCCGGTCGGCGGGCAGCCCGTACCGGTCGAGCAGCCGGCGGCGGGTCCACCCGCTGGTGGTGACGACGGCGGCTGCGGCGGCCAGCGCCCGCGCCTCGGCCTCGTGCTCCAGCGGCAGGTGCACCAGCACGACCAGCCGGACCCGGTCGGCGTGCCGCGTCAGCACCTCCGGCACCGCCGAGGCGACCAGGCCGTCGGCCAGGACCACCGCCCCGTCGGGTACCGCCGTGAGGACCCGGTCGACGGCGGCGCGGGCCGGGGCGTCGGGCGCGGGCCAGGTCCCCCGGACGGGGTGCTCGTGCACCCGCCAGCCGGCGTCGGCGAGCCCGGCGCAGACCCGCCGGTCGTAGTGGTTGCCGCCGCTGGGGGTGGCCGGGTCGTCGATGTCGTTGGGCAGCACCACGTGCACCGCCCGGCCGGTCGCGGTCACCACGGTCGGGTCGGGGCCGGCGGGCGCGGTCGGGGCGGTGTCGCCGGCCGGCGCGGGACCGGCCGGTCCGTGGGGTCGCACGCGCTACAACGGCCGTTCGTAGCTGGCCCAGGCGACGTGCGACTCGTGCAGGGTGACCGTGATGCCGGTCAGCGCCCGCGCCCCGTCGCCGAACGCGCCGGCGTGGACCCGGTCGGCGAGCCGGTCGGCGATGGTGCGGGCCAGCACCTCGGTGGTGGTGTTCACCCCGGCGAAGTCGGGCTCCTCGTCGAGGTTGCGGTAGGTGAGGCCGCCGAGGACGGCGCGCAGTTCGTCGGTGGCCCGGCCGATGTCGACCACGATGCCGTCGGCGTCCAGGTCGGGCCGGCGGAAGGTGGCGTCGACGACGAACGTCGCGCCGTGCAGCCGTTGGGCGGGACCGAACACCTCACCCCGGAAACTGTGCGCGATCATGATGTGGTCCCGGACGGTCACGCTGAACACAGGTCACTCCCCGTCGTAGCTGATCAGGTGGCAGAGGGCGGGCAGCCGCCCGGAGGACAACCGGGCGAGCACGTCGGGCAGGTCGGCGAAGGGCGACCGGCCGGTGAGCAGGGCGTCGAACACCGGGTCGGCGAGCAGGTCCAGGGCCAGCGCCAACCGGTCGCGGTAGCTCCGGCTGCCCCGCCGGGCCGGGGCGACCGCGCCGACCTGGCTGCTGCGTACGGTCAACCGGCCGGAGTGGAACGCCCCGCCGAGGGCCAGGGTCACCGGGCGGTCGCCGTACCAGCTCAGTTCGAGCAGGGTGCCCTCCCGGGCGAGCAGGTCCAGGCCGCGTTGCAGGCCCTCGGCGCTGGCGCTGGCGTGCACCACCAGGTCCCGGCCGGTGGCCGCGTCCGCCGGGTGGGCGAAGTCGACACCGAGCGCGGCGGCGGTCGCGGCCCGGCCGGGGTCGGTGTCGACCAGTTGGACCCGGACGCCGGGGAAGCGGGCCAGCAGCGCCGCGACGCAAGCGCCGACCATCCCGGCGCCGACCACGGTGACCCGGTCGCCGACCAGCGGCGGGGCGTCCCAGAGCGCGTTGACGGCGGTCTCCACCGTGCCGGCCAGCACCGCCCGGGAGGCGGGCACCCCGTCGGGCACCGGCACCACCGCGTCGGCGGGGACGACGTACGCGCTCTGGTGCGGGTAGAGGCAGAAGACCGTCCGCCCGACCAGGTCGGCCCGACCCTGCTCGACCACCCCGACGTTGAGGTAGCCGTACTTGACCGGGGCGGGGAAGTCGCCCTCCTGGAACGGGGCGCGCATCGCGGCGTACTGGTCGGGTGGGACGCGGCCGGTGAAGACCAGCGTCTCGGTGCCCCGGCTGACCCCGGTGTACCGGGTCCGGACCAGGACCTCGTCCGGGCCCGGGGCGGGCACCGACACCGGGCGGATCTCGCCCACCCCGGGCGACCGCAGCCAGCAGGCGTACGCCTCGCGCGTCATCGGCCTCTCCTCATCCGCGGCGCCGATCCGCATCCACAGCGAACCATTCGGTCGAATCTCCCGTGTTCCCTGTCAGCGAACTTTCGATCATAGCCACGGAGGAACGGTGCCAACGGTTCGAACAGGTCCGGTACTCGGACTGATCGCCCAGCTCGTCCTGCTGGCGGGGCTCGCCGCGACCGTCGGCCTCGGCCCGGTGGGGTGGTCCGCCGGGGTCGGGTACGCGGTGGTCACCTGCCTGACGCTCAGTCACGGGCTGCGCCGTCAGGGCAGCCGGCGTCTCGGCCCTGCCGACCGGGTGACGCTGGGCCGGGCCGTCCTGGTCGGCGGCGTGACCGCGCTGGTGCTGGACCCGGTCGTCGCGGTGGCACCGCTCGCGGTCCTGGTGCCGCTGACCGCCGTCGCGCTCGCGCTGGACGCGGTGGACGGTCAGGTCGCCCGGCGGACCGGCACGGCCAGCGCGCTCGGCGCCCGGTTCGACATGGAGGTCGACGCGTTCCTCATCCTGGTGCTCAGCGTCCACGTCGCACCGTCGGCGGGCGGCTGGGTGCTGGCCATCGGCCTGATGCGGTACGCCTTCGTCGCGGCGGCCTGGCCGCTGCCGTGGCTGCGCGGGTCGCTGCCACCCCGGACGTGGCGCAAGGTGGTCGCGGCGGTGCAGGGCGTGGTGCTGGCGGTGGCGACGGCCGACGTGCTGCCGGCCCCGGTGACCGTCGGCGCGGTGGCGCTGGCGCTGGCGGTGCTGGTCGAGTCGTTCGGCCGGGACGTGCACTGGCTGTGGCGCCGCCGCCCGGCCGGCGGACCGGCGGCGGCCCCGGCCGGCCCGGCCGGCACGGTGGTCACCCGGGCAGCCCGCCCGGTGACCGCCGGCCCGACCCGCACCGTGGTCGTCCAGCCCGCCCGCGCCGTGGTCCCCCGGGCAGCCCGCCCGGTGATTGCCGGGCCGGCCGCCGTGGCCGTCCGGTCGGCCCGGCCGGCGGCCGGCGCGGTCCCGGTGTCGCGTCCCACCTGACCCGGGCGGCCGGCACCGCCGCCGCCCCGTCCGTACCGTCCCGGGTGGACGGTCCATCCGGGACCGCCCCGGCCCGCCCGACATCCGCCGGTGGATCCCGGCGCCCACGAGAGGACCCGGTGTGTCGTTCCTGATCCGTCCCCTGCGCAGCCCGACCGCCCCCGAGCCGTCCCGGCCGGCGGGCGGCAGCCGTGGCCCGGACCGTGCCGGGGCCGGGCGGGGCCGGTGGCGGACCCTGGCCGGCCGGGTCACCACCGGACTGGCCGGCCTGCTGCTGCTGGGCGTGCTGCTCGCGCCGAACCACCCGGGCGGCTCCTCGCCCTGGGCGTTCCTGCGGCTGCCGGTGGAGCCGATCGTCGCCGCCGCCGTGCTGCTCGCGCTCGGGGCCCGGCCGGTCGCCCGGCGGGTGCTGGCCGGGCTGGTCGGGCTCACCCTCGGCCTGCTCGGCGTCCTGAAGGTCATGGACATGGGGTTCTTCGCCACCCTCGCCCGGCCGTTCGACCCGGTCCTGGACTGGACCCTGCTCGACGACGCGGTGGCCTTCCTCGCCGACTCCGTGGGCCGGGGCGGCGCGACCGCCGCCGTCGTCGCGGCGGTGCTGCTCGGGCTCGTGCTCCTCGTGGCCTGCACGCTCGCCGCGCTGCGGCTGACCCGGCTCGCGGTCCGGCACCGGGGGCCGGCGGTCCGGACCGTCGCGGCCCTCGCCGTGGTCTGGGTGGTCGTCGCGGCGTTCGGGGTACGGATCGTGCCGGCCGTACCGGTCGCCGACCGGAGCACCACCCGGCTGGTCGGCGCGCACGCCGCCCAGGTACGCGCCGGGCTGCGGGACCGGGAGACCTTCGGCGCGGAGGTGACCGACGACCCGTTCGCCGACACGCCGGGCGAGGAGCTGCTGACCGCCCTGCGGGGCAAGGACGTGATCCTGGCGTTCGTCGAGAGCTACGGCCGCGACGCGGTGCAGGACCCCGAGCTGGCCGGGGGCGTCGGCGCGGTGCTGGCCGACGGTGACCGCCGGTTGGCCGCCGCCGGGTACGGCGCGCGCAGCGGGTTCCTCACCTCCTCGACCACCGGCGGCGGGAGCTGGCTGGCGCACGCCACGACGTTGTCCGGGCTGTGGATCGACAACGAGCAGCGGCACCGCAGCCTGCTGGCCAGCGACCGGATGACCCTCAACCGGGCGTTCCAGCGGGCCGGGTGGACCACGGTCGGCGTGATGCCGGCGGTGACCCGGGCCTGGCCGGAGGGGCGGTTCTACGGCTACGACCGGTTCCACGACTCGCGGACCCTCGGGTACCGGGGCCCGACGTTCAGCTACGCCCCGGTGCCGGACCAGTACACGCTGTCGGCGTTCGAGCGGCTGGAGCGGTCCCGGGCCGACCGGGGACCGCTGATGGCGGAGATCGCCCTGGTCTCCAGTCACTCCCCGTGGACCCCCCGACCCCGGCCGGTGGACTGGGCCGAGGTGGGTGACGGCTCGGTCTACCACCGGGCCACCGAGGGCGGCGCCGAGGACGTCACCCGCACCACCACCGGGATGCGCGCCGACTACCGGCGCTCGATCGAGTACTCGCTGCGCACCCTGGTCTCGTACGTGCAGCGGCACGGTGACGACGACCTGGTGCTGGTCGTCCTCGGCGACCACCAGCCCGCCCCCGTGATCACCGGCCCGAACGCCAGCCGGGACGTGCCGGTCACCCTGGTCACCCGGGACCGGGCGGTGCTCGACCGGATCGCGGGCTGGGGCTGGACGGAGGGGCTGCGGCCCGGTCCGCAGGCCCCGGTGTGGCGGATGGACGCCTTCCGGGACCGGTTCCTGACCGCGTTCGGCCCGTAGTCGGCGGGTCACCAGCGGTCACCGACCCCCGGGTGGGCGGGCGACCATCGCCGGTCCGCCGTCCCGGGGCACACCGCCGGTGGCCACGGTCACGACGATCCACCGGCGCGTCCGGGCCGCCCGGCGGGAACCGGGGAGCCCTGATGAGCGACTATCGGAACATGGGGTGCGAGCAGTGGCGGGAGATCCTGTCGGCACAGTTGGACGGTGAGGAGACGCCCACCGAGCGGGCCGCCGCGCAGGGGCACCTGGACACCTGCGCGGGCTGCCGGACCTGGCTGGACCTGGCGGCCGGGGTCACCCGGCGGTCCCGGACCCGGCTGGCGCCGACGGTGCCCGACCTGACCGACGCGATCCTCGCCGCCGCGCCGCCGCCGGCCCGGTCCGGGTGGCGCCCGGCGGCGCGGTGGGGCCGGCTGCTGCCGGACGGGGGGTGGCCCCGGTGGCGGACCGGCGCCGTGGCGGGGCTGCGCGCCGCGCTCGGCCTGCTCGGGGCGGTGCAACTGGTCCTCGGCCTGGTCCAGGTCGGGCGGGGCGGGACCGACCACGTGCACCTCAACGGCCAGCACCTGTGGCACGAGGCGGCGGCGTGGAACGTCGCGGTCGGCGCGGGCTTCGTCTTCGTCGCGCTGCGCCGGACTCCCCCGGCCGGGCTGCTGCCCATGCTCAGCGCGTTCGTGGCGACCCTGCTGCTGCTGTCGGTGAACGACCTGCTCACCGCGCAGGTGGCGATGCCCCGGCTGGCCAGCCACGGCTTCCTGGTGGGCGGCTACCTGATCACCGTGCTGCTGTCCCGGCCGGGACTGCGCTCCGGCGGGTCGCCGCCCGAGCAACGGCGGCCGTCGCGGTCCCGGTGGCGGTTGCAGGCCGACGACGCCCCACCGCCGCCGGCCCCGCTGCGGCTGCTCCCACCCCACTCCGCGCAGGCCCGCACCGACCGCCGCGCCGCCTGAGGCGCTGCTCCGGCCGGTCGGGGCGCCCGCGCCCGACCGCTACCGCGCCCCGGCCGGCGCTGACCACCGCCGCCCCGCCGTGGGCTGACCGGTGGGGCGTCGGGCCGCTGCCGCGCCGGGCGGGTTCGACCGACGGGTCGCCGGGGACCTGGCGAACCGGCCCCGGCGGCCGACGTCGCGCCCCGGTCAGCCGACGCCGCGCTGACGCTGCGGTGCGGGGCCGGCGGCCGGGGCGGCCAGCGCGGCGACGAGGTCCTCCCGGGCGCGGGCGACCCGGGAGCGGATCGTGCCGATCGGGCAACCGCACACCCGTGCCGCCTCGGCGTAGGACAGGCCGAGGACCTGGGTGGCGACGAAGGCCTCCCGGCGCTCCGGGACCAGATCGTCGACCAGGCCCCAGAGGGTGACCTCGCCGTCCGGGGCGGACGCGGCCGGCGCGCCGGCCGCGTCGGCGAACCGGTACCAGTCGGCGACGCCGGTGGTCCGGGGACGGGCCACGGCCGCCCGGACGTGGTCGACGGCCACCCGCCGGGCGATGGCGAACAGCCAGGTCCGCGCGGAGGAGCGGCCGGCGAAGCCGGGCAGGCTGCGCCAGGCCCGCAGGTACGTCTCCTGGACCAGGTCGTCGACCTCGCGTGCCCCGGACAGGTGCACGAGGAAACGCCGTACGTCGTGCTGGGTGGCGCGGACGAACGCCGCCGCGGCGGCGCTGTCGCCCCGGCCCGCGGCGAACGCGTACCCGGTGATCTCGTCCGCCGGTTCTGGTCGGGTCACTGGTCCCACCTTTCGCGTACCGCTGGCACCGCCCATTGGTCGTCGGCCACGGGCGGACGGTTCCCGGGCCGTTCGGGCTGACCGGCGACACCGGTGCTACCGTCCGTCCGGTGATCTCGCAGCGAAGCGTCCACCCGTCCCGGCACACCGGCGCCGCCGACCCGGGGGGTGCCCCGTGGACGGGCTGATCGGGGCCGTCCGACGCCTGCTCGGCGGGTACGAGATCGGTTCGCTCACCCCGCTCGGGGCGGGCACCGACCACGACGCGTACGACCTCGACGGCGTGTTCGTGGTGCGGCGACGCCGGCCGGTGGAGGACGACGACGGACCGGCGGCGGTGGAGCGGGAGGTCCGGGTCCTCGAGGCGGTGGCCCGGGTCTCCCCGATCCCGGTGCCGACGGTCGTCGCCGCCGCGCCCGAGCAGGGGCTGCTGGTGCTCCGCCGGCTGCCCGGCACGTCCCTGCTGGCCGAGCCGTGCCCCGACCCCGACCGGCTGGTCGAGCAGGTGGCCGGTTTCCTCGCCGCCGTGTACGCGCTCCCGGCGGACCTGGTCGAGCCGGACGACCATCCCCTGTCCGGGTACCTGGCCGAGGCCGCCGAGGCGGTGGCCCGGATCGCGCCGGTGCTCGACGCCGGGCAGCGCGCCCTGGTGGAGGAGTTCCTGGCCACCACGCCCCCACCGGAGCCGACGATCCGGCTGTTCTGCCACGCCGACCTGGGCGCCGAGCACCTGCTGGCCGAGCCGACGCGGACCCGGCTGACCGGGGTGCTCGACTGGTCGGACGCGGCAGGCACCGACCCGGCCCGCGACCTCGGCCGCCTCTACCGGGACCTCGGTCCGGGGCCGGCGGCCCGCATCCGCGACGCGCTCACCGGCCTGCTCGACGACGGAGCGTTGTCCCGGGCCGCCTTCCACGCCCGGTGCGCGCTCGTCGAGGACCTGGCCTTCGGCCTCGACGAGGGAGACCACCGGTACGCCCGCGCCGCCCTCACCCACCTCCCCCGCACATTCCAACAACCCGCATAACCCCCCTCCCCCCGCTCCCCCCTCCCCCCGCTCCCCCTCCCCTCCCCGCCCCCCACCCTCTCCTGGCTTGATCATGGAGTTTGCGTGAGATGCCGGAGCTCGGACCGACGCTAACCCCATGATCACGCAACCGGGCTGGGGCGGGGAGGCGGGGGTTAGGAGGTGGGGGTGGGGGTGGGGGTGGGGGTGGGGGCGAAGGGGATGGTGGGGGCGGGGGTGGGGGTGGGGGTGTCGGTGGGTGGGTGCCAGAGGCCTCGGGCCCGCAGGATGGGCAGGACGCCCTCGCCGAACCAGTACGCCTCCTCCAGGTGCGGGTAGCCGGAGAGGACGAACTCCTCGATGCCGAGCGCGTGGTACTCGGCGATCCGATCGGCGATCTCGGCGTGGCTGCCCACCAGGGCGGTGCCCGCGCCACCCCGGACCAGGCCGACGCCGGCCCACAGGTTGGGCGCGACCACCAGGTCGTCCCGGGAGCCGTGGTGCAGGTCGAGCATCCGGCGCTGCCCCTCGGACTCGCTGCGCCGCAGTCCGGCCTGGACGGCCCGGACGTCGGCCTCGTCGATGCCGTCGAGCAGCCGGCGGGCCTGCGCCCAGGCCTCGTCGGCGGTGTCCCGCGCGATGACGTGCAGCCGGATGCCGAAGCGCAGCCGGCGACCGGCCTCGGCGGCCAGGGACCGGATCCAGTCGAGCTTGCCGGCCACCTGGGCGGGCGGCTCCCCCCAGGTCAGGTAGACGTCGCTGTGCCGGGCCGCAACCGGGCCGGCGGCGGCCGACGACCCGCCGAAGTAGACCGGCGGGACCGGGTCGGGCGTGCGGCTCAGCCGGGCCCCCTCGACCCGCAGGTGGGGCCCGTCGTGGTCGACCGTCCCACCGCGCCACAGCGAGCGCACCACGTGCAGGAACTCGTCGGTACGGGCGTACCGGGCGTCCTTGTCGAGGAAGTCGCCGTACCCGCGCTGCTCGGCCGACTCGCCGCCGGTGACCACGTTGAGCAGCAGCCGACCGCCGGAGAGGCGCTGGTACGTGGCGGCCATCTGGGCGGCCAGGGTCGGGGAGAGCAGCCCGGGGCGGAAGGCGACCAGGAACTTCAGCCGTTCGGTGACCTCGGTCAGCATCGCCGTGGTCAGCCAGGCGTCCTCGCACCAGGCGCCGGTCGGGGTGAGCACGCCGACGAAGCCGAGCTGCTCGGCGGAGCGGGCGATCTGCCCGAGGTAGGCGACGCTCGCCGGCCGGACCGCGCCGGCGGCGCCGACCGGTACGCCGTGTCCACCACCGACGACGCCCCGGCTGTCGCCGGAGGTGGGCAGGAACCAGTGGAAGGTGAGCGACATCGGGGGCTCCTCCGGATGAGCGGGTGGGGTCGGGGTGCGGTCGACGGGCGGGCGTTCCTGATGGCCGGGACGACCACCCGAACAGACTATCGATAAAACCTACCGGATTAGTAGGCTACTGATCCGCCCCGACGCCCGTCGATCCGGCGCCGACACCGACATCGATACCGACAGACCGTTGAGGAGTCCGTATGCGTACCCCGCCCTGGTCCCACCCGATCTCCCGGCGCCGCCTCGGCACGGCCCTGCTCACCGCCGTGACGCTGGTCGCGGTCGGCGGGGCGGCCGGCTGCGGCGACGACGCCGGGGCCAGCGACGGCGACCCCGGCCCGCTGCGCATCGGCTACCAGCGCTTCGGCGGGCTGAGCCTGGTCAAGGCGCGGGGCGCGGCCCCGGACGCGCAGTGGTCGCTGTTCGAGAGCGGGCCGGCGCTGACCGAGGCGCTCAAGGCCGGCTCGATCGACCTCGGCGAGGTCGGCGAGGCCCCCCCGGTCTTCGCCGCCGCCGGCAAGATCCCCTTCTCCGTGGTCGGCACCTCCGCGCCGGTCCCGCAGGGCGAGGCGGTGCTGGTCAAGGCGGACAGCCCGTACCGCACCTTCGCCGACCTGAAGGGCCGGACCGTCGCCCTCAACAAGGGCTCCAACGTGCACTGGCTGCTGGTCAAGCTCCTCGAGGCGAACCGGATGACCCTCGCCGACCTCGAGGTCCGGTACCTCAAGCCGGCCGAGGGGCGACCCGCCTTCGACAACGGGCAGGTCGACGCCTGGATCATCTGGGACCCGTACTTCGCCCTCACCGAGCGGCCCGACGTGCGGATCCTCGCCGACGCCACCGGCCTGGCCAGCAACCGTCAGTACCTGCTCGCCTCCCCCGAGGTGCTGGCGAGCAGGTCGGCCGAGCTGGGCGCGTTCCTGCGGACGTTCCGCGAGGTCACCGACTGGGGCATCGCCAACCCCGACGAGCGGACCCGGATCCTCGCCCCCGAGCTGAAGATCCCCGAGGAGACCGCGCACCGGGCCCTCGCGCGCAGCGCCCAGCCGCTCGCCCCGGTCACCCCGGCCATCGGCGACGAACTCCAGGCCATCGCCGACGGCTTCGTCGCCCTGGACCTCGTACCCGGTCCGGTCGACATCCGCTCCCGCATCGACGAGCGGTACAGCGAGGTCCTGCGGTGAGCGGCACGGTCCTGGCCGAGGCGCCGGAGCGGGCCGCCCGGCCCGCGCCGGTCCGCCCCGGCCGGCGGTACCGGCCGGGTGGGCGGTGGCGGCGCGCCGCCAGCCCGGTCCTGCTGGTCGCCGTCTGGGAGGCCGCCGCCCGGTCCGGGCTGCTGTCGCCGGAGAAGCTGCCCGCGCCGAGCGCGGTGCTGGCGACCGGCTGGCGGCTGTCCCGCGACGGCACCCTCGCCACCCACCTGCTCGACTCGTTCACCCGGGCCGGCCTCGGCCTGCTGATCGGCGGCGGTCTCGCCCTCCTGCTGGGCGCCGTGGCCGGGCTGCTGCGCCTCGGTGACGACCTGGTCGACCCGCCGGTGCAGATGGCCCGGATGCTGCCCCACCTGGGCCTCGTCCCGCTGCTCATCATCTGGGTCGGGATCGGCGAGTCGCTCAAGATCAGCCTGGTCGCGCTCGGCGCCTTCTTCCCGATCTACTTCAACACCTACGCCGGCATCCGGGACATCGACGAACGGCTGGTCGAGGCGGCCCGGACCTGCGGGCTGGGGCTGCTCGCCCGGCTGCGGCACGTGGTGCTCCCCGGCGCGCTGCCGGCGCTCTTCCTCGGGCTGCGGCTGGCCATCGGGGCGGCCTGGCTGAGCCTGGTGGTCGGCGAGCAGGTCAACGCCCAGACCGGCATCGGGTTCCTGATGATGGAGGCCCGCGAGTTCAGCCAGACCGACGTCGTGGTGCTCGGCCTGGTCGTCTACGCCCTGCTGGGGCTGCTGTCCGACCTCGCCCTGCGGGTGGCGGAGAGGAGGACACTGACGTGGCGACGCGGACTGCGCGCGAGCTGACCCCGGCCCCGCCGGTGCTCACCGCGCGGGCGGTACGCCGGGCGTTCGGGCCGACCACCGTGCTGGCCGGGGTGGACCTGGACATCGCCGGCGGCGAGGTGGTCGCGCTGCTCGGCGGCAGCGGCTCCGGCAAGAGCACCCTGCTGCGGATCCTCGCCGGCCTCGACCGCGAGGCGACCGGCGAGACCACGGTGCACGGCACCGCCGCCGTGGTGTTCCAGGAACACCGGCTGCTGCCGTGGAAGCGGGTGGCGCACAACGTGGCCCTCGGCCTCACCGGGCCGGACGTGGCCGGGCGGGTGGACCGGGCGCTGGCCGAGGTCGGGCTCGCCGACCGGCAGCGGGCCTGGCCCGCCGAACTCTCCGGCGGCCAGGCGCAGCGGGTCGCCGTGGCCCGCGCCCTGGTCCGCGCCCCCGACCTGCTGCTGCTCGACGAGCCGTTCGGCGCGCTCGACGCGCTCACCCGGCTGCGGATGCAGGGCCTGCTGCGTCGGCTGCGCGCCGAGCACGGCTTCGCCGCCCTGCTGGTCACCCACGACGTGGAGGAGGCGCTGCTGCTCGCCGACCGGGCGCTGGTCCTCGACGGCGGGGTGATCGCCGAGGAACTGCCCGTGCCGCTCGGACCCACCCGTACCCCGGACGACCCGGCCTTCGGCGCGCTGCGCCGCCGCCTGCTCGACCGCCTCGGCGTCCCCACCCCCTGACCGAACGGAGGCTTCGATGACCCGCTGGACCCCCGACCCCACCTTCTACCCCTCCCCCGGCCAGGCCGCGACCGCGCCGCCGGAGAAACTGGCGTACGTGGCGGCGTTCGACCGCTCGGCGCGGCGGCCCGACGCGATCGTGGTGCTCGACACCGACCCCGACTCCCCCGACTACGGCCGGGTGGTCGGCTGGACCGACCTGCCGCACACCGGCGACGAGCTGCACCACTTCGGCTGGAACGCGTGCAGCAGCGCGCTCTGCCCGACCGCCCCGCACCCGCACGTGGAGCGGCGCTACCTGATCGTGCCCGGCCTGCGCTCGTCCCGGGTGCACGTCCTCGACACCCAGCCCGACCCGCGCCGGCCCCGGCTGACCAAGGTGATCGAGGCGGCGGAGCTGGCCGGCCGGGCCGGCTACTCCCGGCCGCACACCGTCCACTGCGGACCGGACGGGATCTACCTCTCCGCGCTCGGCGGCGCCGACGGGCGGGACGGCCCCGGCGGCATCGCGGTGCTCGACCACACCACCTTCGACGTGCGCGGCCGGTGGGAGGCCGACCGGGGGCCACAGCACCTGGCGTACGACTTCTGGTGGCACCTCAACCACGACGTGCTGGTCACCAGCGAGTGGGGCACCCCGTCGATGATCGAGGACGGCATCGTCGGCGACCTGCTGCTCGGCCGGCGGTACGGCCACGCGATCCACTTCTGGGACCTGGCGACCCGGCGGCACGTGCAGCGGGTCGACCTCGGCGACCAGTACCAGATGCCGCTGGAACTGCGCCCCGCGCACGACCCGACCCGGACGTACGGCTTCGTCGGGGTGGTGGTCAACGTCGAGGACCTGTCCGCCTCGGTCTGGCTGTGGCACCGGGAGGCCGGCGGGGACGGCTGGGCGGTCACCCGGGTCATCGACATCCCCGCCGAGCCGGCCGACCCGGCCGACCTGCCGGACCTGCTCACGCCCTTCGGGGCGGTACCGCCGCTGGTCACCGACATCGACCTGTCGGTGGACGACCGGTTCCTCTACGTCTCCTGCTGGGGCACCGGCGAGCTGCGCCAGTACGACGTCAGCGACCCGTTCCACCCGGTGCTCACCGGGTCGGTGCGCCTGGGCGGCATCGTCGCGCGCACCGCCCACCCGGCCGCGCCGGACGAGCCGCTGGCCGGTGGCCCGCAGATGGTCGAGGTGAGCCGGGACGGCCGGCGGGTGTACGTCTCGAACTCCCTCTACGGCTCCTGGGACGACCAGTTCTACCCGGACGGGGTGGGGGCCTGGCTGGCCAAGTTCGACGTCCCCACCGACGACGGCGGGCTCGTTGCGGACCTGCGGTTCTTCCCGCGCGGGGAGGAGTTCCGGGGGCTGCGCGTGCACCAGACCCGGTTGCAGGGCGGGGACGCCTCCTCCGACTCGTACTGCTTCCCGTGACCGGGGCGGCGTGGGCGACGCTGGTCGCCCTCGGCGCGTTCCACGGCCTCAACCCCGCGATGGGGTGGCTCTTCGCGGTGGCCCGGGGGTTGCAGGAGCGCAGCCGGGCGGCGCTGCTGGGCTCGCTGCCCCCGGTCGCCCTGGGCCACCTGGCCTCCGTCGCGGTGGTCGCCGCGCTGGTCAGCGCCACCCGGTCGGTCACCACGAGCACGGTGGTGACGGTCGTCGGCGGGCTGCTGCTGGTCGGGTTCGGCCTGTGGCGGCTGCTCGCCACACGCCACTTCCGCTGGGCCGGGATGCGGCTGTCGGCGGCGCAGCTCGCCGGCTGGTCGTTCCTGATGTCCTCGGCGCACGGCGCCGGGCTGATGCTGCTGCCGGTGCTGCTCACCGACCCGGTGGGCGGCACCGGCGGGCACGCCGGGCACCCGGCAGGTCAGTCGGCGGGCGGACCGGTCGGCGACGCCGCGGTGGGGGCGCTGCCCGGCCTGGCGGCGGCCGGGGTGCACACCGTCGCCATGTTCGGTACCGCGCTGCTCGTCGCCGTGCTGGTCTACGAGGTGCTCGGGGTGGGGGTGCTGCGCCGGGCCTGGTTCAACGTGGACCGGCTCTGGGCCGGGGTGCTGGTGGCCGCCGGACTGGTGACCCTGCTGCGCGCCTGACGCGGGGCCGGGCCCGACCCGGGGCGCGGGGTGGCGGCGGCGCGTCCCGGGTCAGCCGCCCTGCGCCCACTCCTTGGCGAGCAGCTCGTACGAGGCGACCCGGTCCCGGTGGTCGTGGGTGATGGTGGTGATCAGCAGCTCGTCGGCCCCGGTGGCGTCGCGCAGGGTCCGCAGCCGCTCGGCCACCACCTCCGGGGCGCCGAAGAACTGGGTGTCCACCCGGTCGGCCACCATGAGCCGGTCCTCCTCGGTCCAGGGCTGCGCGGCGGCCTCCTCCGGGGTGGGGTACGGGATCGCCCCGTCGCCGCTGCGGATGCTGCGCACCCAGAGTCCGTACGGGGCGGCCAGCCGGCGGGCGGCGTCGTCGTCCGGGGCCACCACGACGTCGGCGGAGACCACCACGTACGGCTCGGCCAGCCACGCCGAGGGGCGGAACGCCGCCCGGTACGCCCGCACCGCGTCCAGCACGGCGGCGGGCGCGACGTGGTAGTTGGCCGCGAACGGCAGGCCCAGCGCGCCGGCCAGGTGGGCGCTCTCCCCGCCGCTGCTGCCGAGCAGCCAGACGGTCAGCTCCGCGCCCTCCCCCGGCACGGCGTGCGCGTCCAGGCCGGTGGCGTCGGTGTAGTCGCCGCGCAGCAGGGCCAGGATGTCGGCGACCTGCCGGGGGAAGTCGGGTGACTCGGCGCCGGGCGGGTGCAGCAGCGCGTTGTGCAACGCGAACCGGGGCGAGGCGAGCAGCTTGGCGAAGGAGAACGGCGGCGGGATCAGCAGCCCGTCGACCACCCGGTACGGCGCCGGGGCCGGTGACTCGGCGGGCGGTTCCGGCGCGGTCAGGTCCCGGCGTTGGCCGGAGCGGCCCAGTCCCAGGTCGACGCGGCCCGGGTAGAGGGCGGCGAGGGTGCCGAACTCCTCCACCACGGACAGCGCCGTACGGTGGCCGAGCTGCACCGCCGCCGACCCGACCCGGATGTGGCCGGTGGCCGCCGCCACCTGGCCGATCAGCACGGCCGGGGCGGAGCTGGCCACCCCCCGGGCGAGATGGTGCTCGGCGAGCCAGTACCGGTGGTACCCGACCTGTTCGGCCCGGCGGGCCAGGTCGATGGTGTGGCGCAGGGCGTCGGCGACCCCGCCCCCGGTGGGGACCGGCGACAGGTCGAGCACGGACAGCGGCGTCGGTGACATGGGTTTCCTCCCGTTCGGGTCAGGCAGGGGCGGACAGCGGCGTCCCGGCGCGGTGCAGCGGGCGGCTGGGGATCTCGCGGCGCAGCACCGGGGCGACCTCGGCCTGGAACAGCTCCAGGCTGCGCCGGTGCTGGTCGTCGGTCAGCCCGTCCCGGTCGGCGTTGAGGTGGATCACCTCGTGGCCGAGCCGCTCGTGCTGGCGCAGTACCTTCTCGACGATCTGCTGAGGGCTGCCGACCAGCATCGAGCTGCGCTCGACGGCGTCCTCCAGGGTCGCGAAGACCGGGTCCACCCCGGCCCGGCGGAACGCGGCGAGCCGGGCGTCGAAGATCGGCCGGTAACGCTCGACCGCCTCCTGCGAGGTGGGCGCGGTGTGGAAGCCGGCGGTGCCGGCGCCGACCAGGGCGTCGGCGGGGTCGTGCCCGTGGTGCGCCCAGCGGTCCCGGTAGTGGCGGACCAGCTCGGCGTACGGCTCGATCGGGTTGGTCACGTTGGCGGAGAAGAGCGGGTCGCCCCAGCGGGCGGCCAGTTCCACGGACTCCCGGCTGGTGGCGCTGCCGTGCCAGACCCGGACCGGCCGCTGCAACGGGCGGGGCCACACCCGGGCCTCGTGCAGCGGCGGGCGGAACCGGCCGGACCAGGTGACCTTCTCCTCCCGCCAGAGCCGGCGGAACAGCTCGTAGCCCTCCCGGTTGCGGTCCCACTGGTCGGCGGCGGTGACGTGGAAGAGTTCGGCCTGGGCTGCCCCGTTGCCCTTGCCGATGATCAGTTCGAGCCGGCCGCCGGAGAGGTGGTCCAGCGTGGCGTAGTCCTCGTAGGCGCGGACCGGGTCGAGCAGGCTGAGCGTGGTGACCGCGGTGAAGAGGCGGATGGTCCGGGTCCGCGCGGCGATGTGGCTGAGCACCACCGGCGGCGAGGAGGAGACGAAGGGGTACTCGTGCCGCTCGCCCACGCCGTACCCGTCGTAGCCGAGCTCCTCGGCGAGCACCGCGTTGTCGACCACCTCGCGGAACCGGTCGGTGGTGGTCGGCCGGTGACCGGTCACCGGATCCGGCAGGTGGGTGATCAGGGTGATCAGCAGGAACCTCACGCCGGCACCGGCCCCCTCCCGGCCGGCGCGGGCACCGCCAGGCCGAGGTGCTCGCGCAGGGTGGTCCCGGTGTACCCGGTGCGGAACACGCCGCGCTCGCGCAACAGCGGGACCACCCGGTCGACGAACTCGTCCAGCCCGCCGGGAGTCAGGTGCGGCACCAGGATGAAGCCGTCGGCGGCGTCGGACTGGACGGCGTGGTTCATCTGCTCGGCGACGCTGGCGGGGGTGCCGATGAACGACTGCCGCCCGGTGACCTCGATGACCAGGTCACGGATGCCCAGGCCCTTCTCCTGCGCCAGGGCCCGCCACTGCCGGGCGGTGGCGACCGGGTCGCGGGAGAACCGGGTCCGTCCCTGGCTGATGGTGTCGGCGGAGACGTCCGGATCCTGCGCCGGCAGCGGCCCCTCCGGGTCGTACCCGGACAGGTCCCGGTTCCAGAGCTGCTCCAGCAGCAGGATCGCGGTCTGCGGGCTGACCTGCTGGCGGCGGATGTGGTGGGCGCGTTCCTGCGCCTCGGCGTCGGTGTCGCCGAGCACGACGGTGGCCCCGGGCAGGATCTTCACCGCGTCGGGCGCGCGTCCGTTGCGGACCACCCGGGCCCGGACGTCGGCGTGGAACGCCTGCCCGGCCTCCAGCGTGCCGTGCCGGGAGAAGATCAGGTCGGCGTGGGCGGCGGCGAAGTCCCGCCCGTCCGGCGAGTCGCCGGCCTGGATGACCACCGGGTGGCCCTGCGGGCTGCGCGGCACGGTGAAGTGCCCGCTGATGTCGAACTGCTCGCCGGCGTGGGTGAACCCGCCCGGATCCGCCTCGGCCAGGTACCGCCCGGTGGCACGGTCGCCGGACACCGCGTCCGACGCCCAGGAGTCCCACAGCTCGCGGGCGGTCCGGACGAACTCGCCGGCCCGCTCGTACCGCAGCGCGTGGTCGAGGTACCCGCCCCGGCGGAAGTTCTCCCCGGTGAACGCGTCGGAGGAGGTGACCACGTTCCACGCCGACCGGCCGCCGCTGAGGTGGTCCAGGGTGGCCAGCTGCCGGGCCAGCTCGTACGGCTCCCGGAAGGTGGCGTTGAGGGTGCCGGCCAGCCCCAGGTGGGTGGTGACCGACGCCAGGGCGGCCAGCACGGTGAGGGTGTCCGGCCGGCCCACCACGTCCAGGTCGTGGATCCGGCCGCGCTGCTCGCGCAGCCGCAGCCCCTCGGCGAGGAAGAAGAAGTCGAACGTCCCCCGCTCGGCGGTCCGCGCCAGGTGCGTGAAGGAGGCGAAGTCGATCTGGCTGCCGGCGGCCGGGTCGCTCCAGACGGTCTGGTTGTTCACGCCGGGGAAGTGGGCGGCGAGGATGATCTGCTTGGGCACGGTCGTCTCCTCCACGTCAGGCGGACACCGGGACGTACCGGTTGACCGGTCGGGGCAGGCCGAGCAGGTCGCGCAGGGTGCCGCCGGGGTAGCGGTCGTGGTACAGCCCCCGGTCCCGCAGCGCCGGCACCACCGCCCGGGTGATGGTGGTCAGGTCGTCGGGCAGGACGGCGGGGCGCAGCCGGACGCCGTCCACCCCGGCCCGGTGCCACTCGGCGATCAGGTCGGCGAGCTGTCCGGGGGTGCCGGTGACGACCGCCGCGTCGCTGGTGAGCGGGGCGCCGTCGAGGGTGTCGAGCCGGTCCCGGCGGTGCCGGGCGGCCGACGGGGTGTCACCGAGGACGACGACCAGGTCGGCGAGGATCCGCAGCGGCGGGCCGGTCCGGCCGGCGGCCCGCTCGGCGGCGCGGACCTCGGCGACGACGACGGCGGCGTGCCCGGCGTCGGCGGGGGTGACGAAGACCAGGTCGGCGCTGCCGGCGGCGAAGGCGTACGGCACCGTGTCGTGCGCCAGCGCGGCGACGACCGGCTGCCCCTGCGGGGGCCGGGGCACGATGGACGGTCCCTTGACGTCGAACCAGCGACCGGCGAAGTCGACGTAGTGCAGCCGGTCCCGGTCGATGAACCGGCCGGTGGCGACGTCCCGGATCACCGCGTCGTCCTGCCAGCTGTCCCAGAGCCGCCGGACCACCTCGACCACGTCGGCCGCCTCGGCGAACAGGTCGGCGAGGAGGGCGGCACCGGCCGGGGTGTCGAGTTGGTCGGGCCGCAGCTCGGGCACCTCCCGCCGGCCGAAGAGCCGGGCCTCGCTGCGCCGGAAGGAGACCCGGGGCTGCCAGCCGGCCCGCCCCTGGCTGACGTGGTCGAGGGTGGCGATCGCGGTGGAGACGTGGAACGGTTCGCTGTGTGTGGTCCCGGCGACCGGGACCAGCCCGATGTGCCGGGTCAGCGGGGCGACCCGGGCGGCGACCAGTACCGCGTCGAGCCGCCCCCGGACCTGGTCGGTACGCCCGTCCGGGCCGTCGGGGCGGGTCGACTGCGGCGCGAGGGAGTCCTCGACGGTGACCAGGTCCAGGGTGCCCCGTTCGGCCTCGGTGACCAGCCCGACCCAGTAGCCGGGGGTGAACGGGGCGTCGGCGGGGGCGGTCGAGAGCCGCCACGCGGCGGGGTGCCAGCCGAGGCCGTCGAGGGCCACGGCGAGCAGCGGGTGCGGTCGGGACATGGTTCTCCTCCTGGCGGTCAGCCGACGACGGCGAGCGTGGGCAGCGCGGCGAGCAGGCTCCTGGTGTAGTCGTGGCAGGGATGGGTGAAGACGTCACCGACCGGGCCCTGCTCCACCACCGCGCCGTCGTGCATGACCAGCACCCGGTCGCTGAGGTGGTGGACCACGCCGAGGTCGTGGGAGATGAACAGCAGGGCGGTGCCGTCGGCGGCCTGGATGTCGGCGAGCAGGTCGAGGACCTGGGCCTGGACCGAGACGTCGAGGGCGGAGACCGGCTCGTCGCAGATGATCAGGGACGGTCGGCAGGCGATGGCGCGGGCGATCGCCACCCGCTGCCGCTGCCCCCCGGAGAGCTGGCGGGGGTGGCGGTCCAGCACGTCCGGGCCGAGGCCGACCCGGTCCAGCAGTTCCGCCACCCGGTCGCGGCGCTGCGCCCGGCCCGCCGGCCGGTCCAGGTTCTCGGCGACGATGCGTTCCACCCGGTACCGCGGGTCGAAGGAGCCGAGCGGGTCCTGGGAGATCAGTTGCAGCCGGCGCCGCAGCGGCCGGCGGCGGCGCTCCGGTACGCCGGACCAGGGCTGCCCGGCGAACCGGACCGTGCCGGCGTCGGCGGGCAGGAGACCGAAGAGCAGTTGCGCGACGGTGGTCTTGCCGGAGCCGGACTCGCCCACCAGCCCGACGGTCTCCCCCCGGCCGACGGTGAGCGACACGCCCCGCACCACCTCCCGGGAGCCGTACCGTTTGACCAGGCCCTCCGCCTCGATCACCGGGTCGCCGGCAGCGGCGGTCCGGGTCGGCAGGGCGACCCGGCGCAGCGCCGGCACCGTGCACTCCACGCTGAGCCGGGCCGGGGTGGCGAGCCGGCGCCCCCGGGAGGTGGCCGACGGCACCGCGTCGAGCAACTGCCGGGTGTACGGGTGCCGGGGCGCGTTGAGCAACTGCCGGGGCGGGCCCTGCTCGACCACCTCCCCGGCGCGCATCACCAGCACCCGGTCGGCGAGTCGGGCGACCACCGCCAGGTCGTGGCTGATCAGCAGCAGCGCCGCGCCGGCCGCCCGGCGTTCGGCGAGCAGCCGCAGCACCTGCGCCTGCACGGTCACGTCGAGCGCGGTGGTCGGCTCGTCGGCGATCAGCAGCGGCGGCTCGCCGGCGATGGCCGAGGCGATCAGCGCCCGCTGGCGCAGCCCGCCGGAGAGCTGGTGCGGGTACTGCCGGGCCCGGAGTTCCGGCTCCGGCACGTGCACCTCGGTGAGCAGCCGGGTGACCCGGGCGGGCCGCTCCCGCCGGCTGACGATGTCGTGGGTGCGCAGCACCTCGTCGATCTCCGCGCCGACCGTGCGCAGCGGGTCCAGCGAGACCAGGGCGTCCTGGAGGACCAGGCCGGCGACCCGGCCACGGACCCGCCGCCAGTCCCGGGGCCGGTGCCCGCGCACGTCGGCGCCGGCCAGTTCGAGGCGGGCGGCGCGGACCGTGGCGGTCGGGCCGGCGAGCCCGACCAGGGTCCGGGCGGTGACGCTCTTGCCCGACCCGGACTCCCCCACGATCGCCACGCACTCCCCGGCCTCGACGGTGAGGTCGACCCCGCGCACCGCCGCCACCGTCCGCCCACCCGGGGCGACGAAGTCGACGCGCAGGTCCGCCACGTCGACCAACGGGCCGGCCATCAGCCCTCCCGTCCGTCGAAGCGGCGCTGCAACCGGCGACCGAGGACGGTCAGCGAGATCACCGTCAGGGTGACCGCGACGCCCGGCAGGATGGTGCCCCACCAGGCCACCCGCAGGTAGTTGCGCCCCTCGGAGAGCATCGCGCCCCACTCGGGGGACGGCGGTTGCGGGCCCATGCCGAGGAAGCTGAGCCCGGAGGCGGCGAGGATCGCGTCGCCCAGCCCGATCACGGCGAGCACCGGGATCGGGCCGACGACGTTGGGCAGCACGTGCCGCAGCACCAGGCGGGGCCGGGACAGGCCGAAGGCGACGGCCTGCTCGACGTACCCGGCCCGGCGCACCACCAGGGTCTGGGCGCGGACCACCCGGGCCAGGTGCGGCAGCAGGGCGATGCCGATGGCGATGGTCAGGCTGGCCGTGCCGGGGCCGACGATCGCGATGAACAGCAGGGCCAGCAACAGCATCGGGAACGCCGACAGCGCGTCGAAGCTGCGGCTGAGCGCCTCGTCGGCGAGCCGGTGGGCCAGGCCGGCGAGCAGCCCGACCAGCACCCCGGCGGTGACCGCGATGCCGGTCGCGACGGCGCCGATGGCCAGCGAGTGGCGGGCGCCGTGCACCACCCGGGTCCACACGTCCCGGCCGAGGTGGTCGGTGCCGAACCAGTGTGTCGCGTCGGGTGGGGCGAGCACCCGCAGCGGGTCGGCGGCGAGCGGGTCGCCCGGCGCGAGCAGCCCCGGCCAGGCCGCCGCGAGCAGCACCAGGGCCAGGTACGCCCCGGCGACGACGAGACCGGGCCGGACGCCGCGCCGACGGGTCGGCCGCGCCGGTGTGGTGGTGGTCAGCGCCGGGGCGAGCAGGCCGGGCGACTCGGGCAGGGTGACGGTCATCGTCAGCTCCTTCTCAGGCGCGGGTCGACGAGCAGGTACGCCAGGTCGGCGAGGGTGTTGACGGCCACGTAGACGGCAGCGGAGAGGGTCACCACGGCCAGCACCACCGGCATGTCCCCGGCGGTCACCGCGTTCAGCACGACCTGGCCGAGGCCGGGCCGGCCGAAGACCTGCTCGACGATGATGGTCGAGCCGATGAGCAGGCTGAACTGCCAGCCGGCCAGGGTGACCACCGGCAGCAGGGCGTGCCGGAGCACGTGCCGCAGCAGGACCACCCGTTCGGCCACCCCCCGGGCCCGGGCGGTGAGCACGAACGGCTCCTCCAGGGCCCGGTCCAGGCTGTCGCGCAGCACCTGGGCGAGCAGGCCGGCGATCGGCAGGGCCAGGGTGACCGCCGGCAGCACCAGGGCGGCCAGTCCCTGGTCGCTGGAGACCGGGAACAGTCCGAACCGGAACGACAGCACGCTGAGCAGCACGATGCCGATCAGGAACGCCGGGGTGGAGACCAGCACCAGCTCCACCGTGGAGACGCCCCGGCGCAGCCAGGGGCGGCGCGGTCCGGCGGTGGTCAGCGCGGCGAGCAGGGCGAGCAGCACCCCCAGCGCGGCGGCGGCAGCGGCCAGCGTGAAGGTGGGGCCGACCTGCTCGCCGATGACCTCGGCGACCGGCCGCTGCAACAGGTACGACCGGCCGAGGTCGCCGCCGGCGAGCCGCCACAGGTAGTCGAGGTACTGCACCAGGGCGGGCCGGTCCAGCCCCCACTCCCGCATGATCTCGGCGCGGATCTCCGGGGTGTCCGGGCCCTCGCCGACGATGCTGTCCACGATGTCGCCGGGGGCGGCCAGCAGGGCCAGGTACGCCGCCGTGGCGGCGATCCAGAGCACCAGCAGGCCGGCCGCCACCCGGCGGAGCACCGGGCGCAGGGTCGCGCCGCTCACGTCACTTCCCGAGCCACAGGTCGTACGCGCTGGCCGGCACGCCGGCCGTGGGTTCGAACGTCACACCCCCGACGGCGACGCTGGCGGCGATCTGGTCGGCCGGGGCGTACAGCGGCAGGACCAGGGCCAGCTCCCGTACGGTCCGCTGCTGGATGTCGGCGTAGATCGTGGCCCGCCGGGCCGGGTCGCCGGCGGCCTGGCCGGCTTCGAGGAGGTCGTCGAGGCGCGCGTCGTTGATTTTGGTCCGGTTCACCGTGCCCTCGGTGTGCAGCAGCAGGTTCAGCGACAGCCCGGCGTCGGTGTCGGCGCGGGAGTTGTCGAAGACCTCGTACTCGTTGTCGGCGAACGCCTGGTTCCAACTGCCCAGGTCGACCTGGGCGACGTCGAGGTCGATGCCGGCGCTCTGCTTCACCGCCGCCTGCACCGCCTGGGCCAGCACGTCGCGGCGGTCCCGCAGGTACGGCGCGGCCTGGAGCAGCCGGACGGTGAGCCGCTTGCCGGCCTTGGTCCGGAAGCCCTCGGCGTCCCGCGCGGTCCAGCCGGCCTCGTCGAGCAGCCGGTTGGCCCGCGCGACGTCCCCGCTGTAGCCGCCCTCCAGGCGCTTGTCGTACAGCCTGCTGGAGGGGTTGACGACGCTCCACGCCCGGGTGGCGGTGCCCTGGTAGACCGCCTTGAGCACGGCCTCGACGTCGACCGCCTCCTGGAACGCCTGGCGGACCCGGATGTCGTCGAAGGGCGGCCGGGAGGTGTTGAGGTAGTAGCCGTACGACGAGCCGGAGTTGACCTCGCGGGTCAGCCGCAGCGCGGGGTTCCCGGTGATCAGGGGCTGGTCGGTGGCGGGCACCCCCTCGATGAGCTGCACCTGCCCGGAGGTGAGCGCGCCGACGCGGACCGCGGACTCCTTCAGGAACCGGTACGTGATGGACTCCAGGTGGGCCGGCCCGGTGTGCGTGGCGTGCGGCGGCGGCGTGGCGTAGTCGGGGTTGCGCCGGTACCGCAGCTCCTGCCCGGGGACGTAGGCCTCCAGCACGAACGGCCCGGTGCCGGCCACGTCCACCCCGCCGGCCTTGAGGTTCTTGGCCTCCCGCAGCGACTTCGGCGACACCTGGGCGCCCTGCGGGGAGGCGAGGAAGTCGAGGATCAGCACGTCCGGGGTGCTGAGCACGAGCCGGACCGTGCGCGGGTCGACCACCTCGACGGTCTTGAGGTTACGCAGTTGCACGGCGGAGACGGCCGGGTTGTACTCCGGCTCGCGGAGCTTGTCCAGATTGGCCTTGACGGTGGCGGCGTCGAAGGTCTCCCCGTCGGTGAACCGGATCCCGTCGCGCAGCCCGATGGTGTACGTCAGCCCGTCGGGCGAGACCTGGTAGCCGGTGGCCAGCCAGGGCACGACCCTTCCCTCACGGTCGTAGGTGAGCAGCGACTCGAAGCTGTTCCACACCAGCAGGCGCGCCTTGGCCTGCGCGTACTGGTGCGGATTGAGGGTGATCGGCTCGGTCTCCACCGCCCAGGTGAGCGAGCCGCCGCTGCGGGGCTGGCCGGCGTCGGTGGGGGCGGCCGAGCCGGTCGAGCAGGCGGCGGTGAGGACGAGCAGGGGTACGAGCGCGGCGACGGCGAGTCGACGCGGGCGATCAGCGGGCATGCGTGGATGCTCCTGTCGGGCAGGGGTGATGGCCGCCAGGGACCGCACCGGGTACCGGGCGGTGTACGGCGGGCCGGAGGAGGCGACGGTGGGCTGCTCGACGCTGAGCCCCACCGGTGACGACGTACGGGTCCGGAGCGCAGGCGGGAACCACACCGGTGCGGGGCGGTGCGGCCCGCGCCGGGCGACGGTGCCGGGCTACGGCGCGTTCCGGGCGGACGTACGGGACGGGAGCAGACGTGCCGGGGTGACGCGGACGGACCAAGGTGGTGGTGCCGGAGTGGACGTGCCAGGGTGGAGCGAAACGTGCCGGGCGGAGCCGAGGTGCGGGGCGGTGCGGATGTGCGGGGTGGGCGCGTGAGGTGCGCCGGACGGCAGGGCACAGCCGGGCCGGGACAGCGGGCGAGCGGCGTTTCGGGGCACAGCACACCGGCGCGGAGCCGGTGGTGGAACATGGGCGAGCCGGGCGGTCGGGGTCGCCGAACGGTCAGGCTACGGCCGGGCAGGCCGGGGTGCGGCCGTCGGGCCGAGCCCGGCGTACCGACCCCGATGATACAGCAGGGGCGAGCCGGAGCCGGCGTGCCGAACCAGCTCCGGCTCGGCCAGCACGATCGCGTGGTCCCCGGCGACGACCCGCTCCACCACCCGGCAGAGCAGCCAGGCCAGGGTGTCGTCGAGGATGGGCACGTCCTGCGGCCCCGGCTGCCAGCGGGTCCCGGCGAAGCGGTCGACGCCGCTGGTGGCGAAGCGGCTGGCGAGAGCCTGCTGGCGGTGGGAGAGCAGGTGCACCGCCACGTGCCGGGAGCCGGCCACGGTCGGCCAGCTCGACGAGCCGAGGTCGAGGCAGAACGACACCAGCGGCGGATCGAGCGACACCGACGTGAACGAGGTGGCGGTGAAGCCGACCGGGGGCGTGCCGGGGGCGGTCACCACCGTGACGGTGCTGGCCTGGTGCCGCAGCAGGGTGCGCAGCGAGTCGGCGTCGGCGTCGACGGGTGTGGCGGAGTGCGGGTCGAGGGACAAGGTCATCACGGTCCTCCCGGTGGCGGTGACCCCGCCGGCGCGGCGGGTGAGGGAAGAGTCGGCGCTCAGCCGCGCTCGTACGGGATCCGTTCGCCGGCCGTCACGGCGACCGGGAGCCGGTTCTCCGCCGGGGGCAGCGGACAGGTGGCGTGGTCGGTGTACGCGCAGGGCAGGTTCACCGCCCGGTTGAAGTCCAGCACCACCCCGCCGTCGGGGTCCGGAGGGTCGACCTGGAGGGACCGGTTCGCGGCGTACGTGGTGACGCCGGAGGTGGCGTCGGTGAACAACACGGTGAGGCTGCCCGGCGTCCGGCCGTTGAAGGCGGTCAGCGTCAGCGGCGTGCCGTCCACGGTGAACTCGATCCGGCCGGGGGCGTCGTAGACGTGGCTGAGCCCCGCCACGGCGGCGCCCACGGTGGTCGGGCGGGGCTCGGGGAAGGCGACGTACCGGCCCGTGCGCACCCAGCGCGGATCCGGCTCGAACGCCGGGGTGCCCCGGTAGTCGACCCGCAGCGGGTTGTCGGGATGGCGGGGGCGCAGGATGTCCCGCCCGCCCCGCCGGGCCACCTCGACCACGGCGTCACCGAAGGCGGCGGTGACCTCGGTGCGCTCGGCCAGCACGCCGAAGGTGTGCGCCCGCTCGACCGGCACCCCGTCGACGAGCAGCACCTCCCCCTCCGCGAGGGTCACCACCACCCCCTGCGGGCCGGTCCGCCACTGCCCGGGGGCGTCCGGGAAGCGCCGGGGCGTCGCGGACAGCCAGTAGAGCCCGGTGACGGCGAGGAACCCGTGCGGGTCGGCGAGGGCGGTCTCGTGCCGGCGGTGCCACTGCGCCCACTCCCGGGCGAACGCACCGGTCTCGACCTGGTCGATGCTCATGATCCTCCTCGCCTGGCGCATCGGCGGCTGGGAATCGAATCTAACCCGCAGCCCCAATTCTGCGCAATCCCTACAGGATAAGTAGGTAATTCCTCACCGGGCAATTCGGGGCAGAACGAACCGTCGCCGCGCGCAGCCGGCGGGCGACGGTCCGGGTGGGTGGGTGGGTGCAGGGACCGGTGGGCGGGTCAGCTCGGCGCGGCGCCGCGCTGACGGTCCTGGGTGATCCGGTCGATGTGGGCGGCGAGTTCGTCGGTGAGCAGCAGGTCGGTGCGGATCTGCTCGTCCGGGTACGCGGCCCGGCCGACCATGTGCGCCGCCACCGGGGCGGTGGCGAGCTGGAAGAGCCCGACCAGGACCAGCGTGGTGATGTCCACCCCGGTCCGCAGCCGCAGGCCGCAACCGACCAGCACCAGCAGCAGGCCGAGGACCTGCGGCTTGGCCGAGGCGTGCATCCGCGAGAGCAGGTCGGGGAAGCGCACGAGGGCGACCCCGGCGGCGAGGCAGAGCAGCGCGCCGGCGATGAGGCAGCCGGCGGCGACGATGTCCAGCACGGTGTCCACGCTCATCGGCTGTTGCTCTTCCGCGCGGCGAACCGGGCCACGCTGACCGAGCCGATGAACCCGAGGATGGCGAGGACCACCAGCACCGGCAGGGCGGTCGTGTCCCGGCTGTACGCGGCCTCGGTGGCGATGCCGGCGACCATGACCGCCAGCAGCACGTCGGTGGCGACCGCGCGGTCGAGGGTGGACGGCCCGCGCATCAGCCGGACCATGGTGAGCCCGCCGGCCACGGCGAGCAGGGCGGTGACGATCACGGCGACCACGGTCATCTCGCGGCTCCTTCCACGTCGGCGGCGGTGGACGGGGTGTGCGGGGCGGGCTCGGCCAGCCGGCGGCGCTCCTCCGGTGAGCCGATGGCGTTCACGATCCGCGCCTCCAGCTCCAGCACGCTGCGGCGGAACCGCTCCACCTCCTCCCGGCTCCGCACGTTGATCACGTGCACGTAGAGGGTGCCGGTGCTCCGGTCCACCTCCAGGATGAGGCTGCCGGGGACCAGCGACAGCGCCTCGGCGGTCAGGGTGAGGTTGAGGTCCGAGGTGACCCGCAGCGGCACGGCGATGATCGCGCTGCGCGGGGTGTGCCCGAAGCGCAGCGCCAACCAGGCGATCTCCGCGCTGGCCACCACCAGGTCGTAGAAGAACCGCAGCACGAACCGCAGCGACGGCAGCAGCCGGACCCGGCCGGAGAACTTCACCGGCGGCAGCGGGAAGACCGCCAGCACGATCAGCGCCACGACCAGGCCGCTGAGGATGTTGGCCCAGCTCAGGGTGCCCCAGAGCAGCACCCAGACGACGATCAGGCCGATCACCGCGGTGACCTTGTTGCGCCGCCGGTCGCGCGGGGTCAGCGGCGGGTTCGGCTGCTCGATCGTCTCCTGCGTCACGGTCGACTCGGCGCTCACGGCGTACCACCCGGGTAGACGGCTTCCACGTACGGTGCCCGCCGCATCAGGTCGTCGGCGGCGTCGGTGCTGATCTCGAAGAGCGGACCGGCCACCACGGTCAGCGCCAGCCCGAGCACCACCAGCGCGATGGTCGGCGCGACCATCAGCCGGGGCAGCATCGCCCCCGAGTACCCCTTGTCCGGCTCCTCGTACGGCTCGAGGGCGCCGGCCGAGCGGGTGGTGTGCGTGTCCTGCGGGCCGGGCATGTCCGGGTGCGGCGCCCGCCAGAAGGCCAGGTTCCACACCCGCGCGGTGGCGTAGAGGGTGAGCAGGCTGGTCAGCAGACCACCGGCGACCAGCGTCCAGGCCAGCGGCCCGCCGTCGTCCACCCCGGCCTGCACCAGGCCGAGCTTGCCCAGGAACCCGGAGAACGGTGGGATGCCGGCCAGGTTGAGCGCGGGGATGAAGAACAGCACGCCGAGCAGCGGGGAGAGCCGGGCCAGGCCGCCCAGCCGGTCCAGGGCGGTGCTGCCGCCCCGGCGTTCCACCAGACCGGCGGCGAGGAACAGGGTGGTCTGGATGGTGATGTGGTGCACCACGTAGAAGATCGCGGCGGAGAGCCCGAGCTGGGTGGTGAGCCCCACCCCGAACAGCATGTACCCGATGTGGCTGATCAGGGTGAACGACAACAGTCGTTTGATGTCGGACTGGGCGACCGCGCCGAGGATGCCGACGATCATGGTCAACCCGGCCACGACCAGCAGCAGGGTGGCGGTGCGCCCACCGGGGAAGAGCAGCGTCTCGGTCCGGATGATCGCGTACACGCCGACCTTGGTCAGCAGGCCGGCGAAGACGGCGGTGACCGGGGCCGGCGCGGTCGGGTAGCTGTCCGGCAGCCAGGCCGACAGCGGGAAGACCGCCGCCTTGATGCCGAAGGCGAGCAGCAGCATGCCCTGCAGCAGCAGACGCAGGTTGTCCGGCAGTGCGTCGAGCCGGTCCACGAGCTGGGCGAGGTTCAGCGTGCCGGTCGAGGCGTAGACCAGGCCGATCGCGATCAGGAAGATCAGCGAGGAGAGCAGGCTCACCACCACGTACGTGGTACCCGCCCGGATCCGGGTCTCGGTGCTGCCCAGGGTCAGCAGCACGTAGCTGGCGACCAGCAGGATCTCGAAGCCGACGTAGAGGTTGAACAGGTCACCGGAGAGGAACGCGTTGCAGACGCCGGCGGTCAGCACCAGGTACGTCGGGTGGTAGACCGACATCGGCGTCTCCTCGTCGCCGTCGGCCATACCCTGCCCGATGGAGTACACCAGCACGCAGAGCGTCACCGCGGCGGAGACCACCAGCATGAGCGCGGCGAGCTGGTCGGCGACCAGCACGATGCCCAGCGGCGCGGCCCAGCCGCCGACCGCCACCACCTGCGGGCCGTCGACCGTCGCGTAGAACAGCAGCAGGGCGGCCACCGCCACGGTGGCGGTGAGCACGGTGAGGCTGACCAGCCGTTGCAGGCGGGGCCGGCCGGCGAGCAGGAGGGCCAGCGCCGCGCCGAGCAGCGGCATGACCACCGGCAGGGGTACCAGGAACGTCACCGGGACCTCCCCGCGTCCTCGGCCGGGCGGCCGGCGCCGGCGGGCCGGTCGGGGCCGTCGGTCGGGTCGCCGTCGAGGTCGTCGCCGTCACCCTCGCCGATGTCGGCGGTGCCGGGGCCCTCGTCGCGGTCGGCCAGTTCCATGATGCGGCGGTCCTCCACGTCGTCCTGCACCTCGTCGTGCCCGACCAGGTGCCAGCTCCGGTACGCCAGGGCCAGCAGGAACGCGGTCATGCCGAGGGTGATCACGATGGCGGTGAGCACCATCGCCTGGGGCAGCGGGTCGCTCATCTCCCCTTCCGGGGTGGTGCCGACGATCGGCGCCCCGCCGGCCTTGCCACCGGTGAGCAGCAGCAGGTTGGCGCCGTTGCCGAGCAGGATGACGCCCATCAGCACCCGGGTCAGGCTGCGTTCCAGCAGCAGGGTGACGCCGGCGGCGAAGAGCACGCCGACCACCAGGACGTAGGTCAGGTTCGGGGTCACACCAGCTCCTTCGTCCGCACGTCGTCCTGCTCGGCCTCGGACTGACGGTCCATCTCGGCGCCGAGGCTGCGCAGGATGTCCAGCACCAGCCCGACCACGATCAGGTAGACACCGATGTCGAAGAACGCCGACGTCACGAAGTGGACCTTGCCCAGTACCGGTACGTAGAAGTCCAGCAGGGCGCTCTGCAGGAACTCGCCGCCGAGCAGCATGGCCGTCAGGCCCGTGCCGACCGCGACGAACAACCCGGCGCCCAGCACCGCGCCGGCGTCCACCGGCGCGGCGGCGTTCAGCTCGGTACGCCCGCCGGCCAGGTACCGCACGGCCAGCGCGAGGCCGGCGACCAGCCCGGCGGCGAACCCGCCGCCCGGGGCGTTGTGCCCGGAGAAGAGCAGGTACACCGAGAAGAGCACGATCGCGTGGAACAGCACCCGGGTGACCACCTGGAGGATGACCGACTGCCGGCGGGCCTCCGGGCCGGTGCCCATCTTCAGCCAGCGTGGACCGGCGGCGGGCTGCTCCCCCGCCTGGTGCGGGATGGCGCTGCGCTGGCCGAGGTCCCGGGTGCGCCGGAAGATCAGGCTGGCCACGCCGGTGGCGGCCACCACCAGCACGGCGATCTCGCCCATGGTGTCCCAGGCGCGGATGTCCACCAGGGTCACGTTGACCACGTTCTTGCCGCCGCCGTACGACACCGACTCCTCGGGGAAGGCGACGGAGATGGGGGTCGCCAGCCGGCCGCCGGCCGCGACGTACGCCATCCCGGCGGTCACCGCGCCGACCGCCACGCCGATCGCGATCCGGCCGCGCCGGCTGGAGCGGATCGGGCGTTCCGAGAACTTCGCCGGCAGCCGGCGCAGCACCAGCACGAACATCGCGATCGTGACGGTCTCCACCAGGAACTGCGTCAGCGCGAGGTCGGGGGCGCCGTGCAGGATGAACATCAGCGCGATGCCGTACCCGGAGACGCCGACCAGGATCATCGCGGTCATCCGGCGCAGCGCGCGGGCGGCGGAGACCGCCGCGACGATGATCACGGCGGCGGCGACCGCCTGCAACGGGGTGTCCCAGAGCTGGAAGTTCCGCGGCCACGGGCTGCCGGCCAGCAGCACGCCGCCGGGCAGGACGACCAGCACGACCAGGATCACGCCGAGGTAGAACGGCAGCGAACCACGCTGGGTGGCACCGGTCAGCTCCACCGCCAGCCGGTCCACCCCACCGATCACCTTGTGGTAGACCGAGGCGCCGTCGAACGGCAGCCGCAGCGCCGGGTGCAGCCGGTGCCGGTGCAGCAGGAAGAAGATCCCGACGCCGGTGGCCACGGCGAGCACCGACAGGCCGAGGGCGAGCGTGGGCCCGTGCCAGAGCGCCAGATGGTACGGCGTCTCGACGCTCGGGTACTGGTCGGCGTACGGGGCGAGCAGCCGGTCGATGGCGGGGGCGAACGCGCCGACGCCCAGGCTGCCGACGGCGAGCAGGGCCGGGGCGGCCAGGAACGCCCACCCGGGGCGGCCCGACTCGGTGGGCTGCACCCCCGGCTTGGTGGCGAAGGCGCCCCAGAGGAAGCGCAGCGTGTACGCGACGGTCAGCGCCGACCCGAGGATCAGGCCGGCCAGGACCAGCCGGTCACCGGCGTTGCCGTGCAGGAAGCCCTCGAAGGCGGCCTCCTTGGCGACGAACCCGGCCATCGGCGGGAGCCCGGCCATCGAGGCGGCGGCGAGCGTCGCCGTGACCGCCAGGGCGGGCGATCGGCGTCCGAGCCCGCTGAGCTCCCGCACGTCGCGGGTGCCGGTCTGGTGGTCGATGACCCCGACCACGAGGAAGAGGGTGGCCTTGAACAGCGCGTGGGCCAGCACCATCGCCACGCCGGCCAGCGCGGTGTCCCGGGTGCCGGCGCCGAGGACCACCATGAGCAGGCCGAGTTGGCTGACCGTGCCGTAGGCCAGCAGCAGTTTGAGGTCGACCTGACGCAGCGCCGACCAGGCGCCGAGGAACATGGTGATCAGACCACCGGCGAGCAGGGTCACCCGCCACGACGTGACGCCGACGACCGCCGGCCCCATCAGGGCGACCAGGAAGACACCGGCCTTGACCATGGCGGCGGCGTGCAGGTACGCGCTGACCGGGGTGGGCGCGGCCATCGCGCCGGGCAGCCAGAAGCTGAACGGGAAGATCGCCGACTTGCTCAGCGCGCCGAGCAGGATGAGCACCAGGGCGACGGCCAGGTACGTGCCGCCGGGCAGGTCCTGGGCGACCTCGGACCACCGGTAGGTGCCCGCGTGCTGCCCGAGCATGATGAACCCGGCGAGCATCGCCAGGCCGCCGAGGGTGGTCACCAGCAGGGCCTGCATCGCCGCGCGGCGGCTGGACCGCTTGGCCGGGTCGTACCCGATCAGCAGGTACGAGAAGACGGTGGTCAGCTCCCAGAAGACGTAGAGGAGCACCAGGTCGTCGGAGACGACCAGCCCCAGCATGGCCCCGGCGAACGCGACGAAGACGGCGGCGAACCGGCCCAGGCCGGGATCTCCGGCGGTGAAGTACCGGGCGCTGTAGGCCAGCACCAGCGCGCCGACGCCGCCGACGAGCACCACCATCAGCCAGGCGAGGGTGCCCATCCGCAGGGCGATCTCCAGCCCGACCTGCGGCACCCAGGGGACGGTCTCGACCACCGGGTCGCCGCCCCGGACCTGGTTGGTGTGGGCCAGCGCCCAGCCGAACGTCGCCGCCGGGGGCAACGCCACGAGGTACAGCGCCCGGGGGCCCCATCTACGCACCAGCGCCGGGGCGACCACGGCTGCCAGCGCATGGACCGCCACCAGAACCAGCACACAACCTCCCCAAAGATCAACAGACGGTGCCACTACCCTACCGGGGTACACCCCGAACCGCACAGGTCGTGACCCAGGTCATCGGTGTGAAGGTTGTTAAAGAGTTGGGTCGGGCCGGAAAACCGACGGTACCTGGGACCGGTTCCCGGTCAGCCTCCCGACCGTCGGCGGGGCGCGGCCCGCCGGGTGGGCACGGCGGTGGCCGGGTCCGCCGGCCACGGATGCCGGGGGTACCGGCCCCGCAGCTCGGCGCGCACCTGCGGGTACCCGGTGCGCCAGAAGGAGGGCAGGTCGCCGGTGACCGCCGCCGGCCGCCCGGCGGGCGAGAGCAGGTGCAGCAGCAGGGGCACCCGGCCGTCGCCCAGCCGGGGCGCCTCGGTCCAGCCGAACACCTCCTGCACCTTCACCGCGAGCACCGGCGCCTGCGGGTCGGTGTAGTCGACCCGGATCCGCGAGCCGCTGGGCACCTCGACCCGCTCCGGCGCCACCTCGTCGAGGCGGGCGGCCTGCGGCCAGGGCAGCAGCCGGCGCAGCGCGCCGACCAGGTCCACCCGGGCCAGGTCGGCGCGGCGGCGGGCCCGGGACAACTCCGGGGCCAGCCACCGGTCGGCGGCGGCGAGCAGCGCGGCGTCGGAGACGTCCGGCCAGGGTTCGCCGAGGACCGCCCGGCAGAAGGCGAGCCGCTGCCGCAGCGCCACCGCCTCCCGTGACCAGGACAGCAGGCCCGTCCCCTCGGTGCGCAGCCCGGCCAGCAGCGCCGCGCGGAGCAGGTCCGGGTCGGGTTCCGGCAGGGGGCGTTCGACCAGGGTGACCGCGCCGAGCCGGTCCACCCGCCGGGCCACCACGTCCCCGTCGACCCAGGCCACCTCCGTGGTCTCGGCCCGCAGCCCGGCCCCGGCCTGCCGGGCGGTCGCCTCGTCCAGCGGCGCGGCGAGGCGGATCCGCGCGGTGGGGGCCCCCGGCGCCCGGTCCGCGGCGGCGACGGCCAGCCAGTCGGCCCCGGCCAGCCGGGTGCCCGGCGCCAGGTCCGCGGCGGTCCCGGCGGCCATCAGGTACGCCGTACCGCCCGGCTGGCGGCGGCGGGCCAGCCGTTCCGGGTACGCGAGCCCGACGACGAGCGCGGTGGCCAGGTCGTCCGGCAGCGGCGTACCCGGGACCGAGGACAGCAGCCGGGTCAGTCGCCGTACCTCCTGCCGCCAGGGGCCGGAGCGCTCGACGCGGCGCCGCCGCAGCGCCGCGACCAGGTCGTCGCTGTCGGCGCCGGAGCTCTCCTCGGCGAGCAGGGCGACCACCTCGGCGGCCCGCTGCGTGCCCACCGCCGGCACCCCGTCGAGCAGCGCGCGGGCCAGCCGGGGGTGGGTGCCCGCCTCGGCGATGGCCCGCCCCCGCCCGGTTACCCGACCGGCGTCGTCCAGGGCGCCGAGGGCGTGCAGGCTGCTCCGGGCGGCCCGCAGCGCACCGGCCGGCGGCGGGTCCGGCAGGGCGAGCCCGCTGCCGTCGGGGTGCCCCCACAGCGCCAGGTCGAGCGCGAACCCGGTGAGGTCGGCGACGGCGATCTCCGGCTCGGGCTGGGCGGGCAGCCGCTCGTGCTGCGCCGCCGACCAGCACCGGTAGACCCGGCCGGGCCCCTCCCGGCCGGCACGCCCGGCCCGCTGCGTCGCCGACGCCCGGGAGACCGCGACGGTGACCAGGGTGCCCAGACCCCGGGCGTGGTCGGTGCGCGGCACCCGGCTGAGTCCGGCGTCGACCACCGCCCGGACCCCGGGGACGGTCAGGCTGCTCTCGGCGACGGCGGTGGCGAGCACGACCCGGCGGCGCGGGCCGGGCCGCAGCGCGGCGTCCTGCGCGGCGGACTCCTGCCGGCCGTGCAGGGTGACCACCGCCACGTCCAGCCCGGTCAGCCGGGCGGCCACCGCGTTCAGTTCCCGCGCGCCGGGTAGGAAGACCAGCACGTCGCCGGGGCCGTCGCCGAGGGCCCGCCGGACGGTCGCCGCGACGTGCTCCAGCAGGCGGGGGTCGACCCGGGTGCCGTGCGGCGGGTCGACCGGCCCGGCCGGCGGGCACCAGTGCACCGCCACCGGGTACGTCACCGCCCGCGCCTCGACCACCGGGGCGTCGAGCACCTGCGCCAGCCGGGTCGCCTCGACGGTCGCCGAGGTGGCCAGCAGCCGCAGGTCGGGACGGAGGGTGGCGCGGACCTCGGTGGTGAAGGCGAGCGCGAGGTCGGAGTCGAGGTGCCGTTCGTGGCACTCGTCGAGCACCACGGCGTCGACCCCGGCCAGGTCCGGGTCGCGGTGCAGCCGCCGGACCAGGACCCCGGTGGTGACCACCTCGACCCGGGTGGCCGGCCCGACCCGGCGGTCGCCCCGCACCGTGTACCCGACGAGCCCACCGACCGGCTCGCCGAGCAGCGCGGCCATCCGGCGGGCCGCCGCGCGGGCCGCCACCCGGCGTGGTTCGGCGACCACCACCCGCCCGGCGCCGGCGTCGGCCAGGGCGAGCGGGACCAGGGTGGTCTTGCCGGTGCCGGGGGGCGCGACCAGCACCGCCGCGCCGGCGGTGGCGAGCGCGTCGGCGAGGTCGGGCAGGGCGTGCCGGACGGGCAGGTCGGCGATCAGGTCGGCGGCGGGCAGCACTCAGCCAGTGTGGCGCAACCCCACGCCGGCCCGGCGCAGGGCCGGGTGGCGCAGCGCGGCCGGGGCGGCGACGGCGAGCACGGCGGCACCGACGGCCAGCGCCCCGGTCACCACGACCATCGCCACGGCGGTCCCGACCAGGACCCGGCCGGGGCCCACCCGGTCGGCCACCGCCCCGCCGACGAGCACCAGCAGCACCCGGGGCAGGTTGGTCGCGGTCAGCACCAGCCCGGCGAGCAGCCCGCCCTCCCCCGCCGCCACCCAGGCGGAGGCGAAGGCGAGGACCTGGGTACCGGTCAGGGCCAGCCCGGTGCCACCCAGCCACGCCCAGTACCCGCCGGGCACCACCCCGTCGGGCTCGCCTCGCCACCCCACCACCCGGTCCCCCGATCCCGTCGCGTCCGTCCCTGCGGGACTCTGCGACCTCGACCGGGTGGAGGGTCAACCCGACCGGGCGGTCCGTGACGGGGGCAGGCGGTGGGACCGCCCCGTGACCGGGCGGGGCGGAAGCGACGGAGCGGGCCGGGCAGCCCCTGGACGCAGGGCCGTCGCCGTCCGGCGTACGGATGTGGCCGTCCTTTCGGACTGCCCCGTCGGTGGGACCGCGCCGGCGCGTTCCCCGTCGTTTCCCGGCCGCCGTCCCACCGGGCGCTCCGGTCCGCAGGACCGGCGCGCCCGTCGGGTCGCCCGGTGACCGCCGCGCGCTCCCCCGGTCTCTGGTCGGCCTCCGCAACGGCGCGGCGGCCCGGAGAGTCCGCCCCGTTTTCCGGGGCAGTTCGACAGGCGGTACCCACCGATACCGCTGGCCGCCACCGACCGACCGTAGGGCCGGGTTACTCCGGGTCGGGCAGCAGGCCCTGGGCCCGCAGGTGCGCGCAGTGCGCCTGCGGCGGGGGCTCCGGGTCGTGGTCGGACGGTCGGGGCCCCTCGGGGCCGTCGGGGCCGAAGCGGAGCAGGATCTCGATCCGGGTCACCCGGAACCGGCGGCCGAGCACCGTCACCTCGTCGGCCCGGGTCGCGTCGACGTCGGCCGCGGCCCGCGCGTACGCCCGGGTCTCCGCCGCCGTCGGGGTACGCAGCCGGGGGACCAGGTACCGGAAGCCGAAGGTCATCAGGTCCCGGGCGGCCTGCGGGCTGGCCACCGCCGCGCTGTCCGGCTGCCACCGCCCGTCGACGTACTCGGCGACGGCGTACCGGGTGGGGAGGATGACCGCCCCGGGGTGGGTACGCACGGCGCGGACGCTGTCGGCGTACACCTGCGCGGGCACCCCGGACCGGGGATAGTGCGCGGTCAGCACCTCGGCCTTGAGCAGCGCGTGGGCCAGGCCGGTCGGCTCGTCGGGGCTCACCACCAGCCCCTCGGTCCGGCCCGGGTCGGCGCCCGTGCCGCCGGGCGGCAGCGGGTCGGGGTCGGTCGGCCGGGGCGGCTCCGGCCCGTCGGCGCCGAACCGGGCGAACGTGTCGGTCCGCACGATCCGGTACCGGCGGCCGGCGACGGTCACCTCGTCGACCTTCTCCCAGTCGAGGACGTCACCGACCGCGTCGAGTTCCGCGGCGAGCGCCGGCTCGGTGACGGTCGTCCGGCGGATCCGCAGCCGCTCGGCCAGCGCGTCGCGGGCCCCCTGCGGGGTGTACTCGTCGAGCGCGTCCAGTCGCCACCGACCGTCCGGAAGCTCCTCGGCGTGCCCGAAGAGCGGCCCGCCCAGCCGTACGGTCGGGTAGTCGACGGCCCGACGGGCGGCGTCGTCCTCGGTCACCGCGCTCACCGGGTCGTCCCGGCGGGCGACCCGGATCACCGACACCGGCGGCATCACCTCATCGTCACGCACGCCGTACAGTCTGTACATCTTCCGGGGAAAGGCCAACGCCGACGCGCCGGGCCGGATGCCCTGGTCAGCGGGTCAGCGGGTCAGGAGAAGCGTTCCCGGGTGACCGGGACGAGCCCCTGGCGGCGCAGCGTGGCGGTCAGCGACCGCAGCATCGGGGCGACGCCGTCGTCGGGCGCCCCGGCGAGGTCGACGGTGACGTCCAGGCACCACGCCGCGCCCGCGCCGACGCGGCGCACCTCCCAGGTGTACGCGTCGTCGCCGACCCGCAGCCGGGCGGTGCCGAGCACCCGGGCCTGCGGGTGCTCCGCGTCGTCCCGGATCGCCATCCGCCACGTCCGCTGCACCTCGGCCAGCCCGTCGCGGGTCAACGCGTTGGCGAACAGCACCCGGTACACCCGGGTGTCGTGGTACCCGGGAGTGACCTCGCCGCCCAGCCGCAGCGGCGGGCTGGTCGGCAACGGCGGGCCGGCGCCGAGGTGACCGCGCAACGCCGCCTCAACGGGCAGCCCACCACCGGTGAGCCGGCGGTGCAGCAGGTCGGCCCCGTCCCGCTCCACGGGGACGATCCGGCCCCGGGCCCCGGCGTCGGCGCGGATCGCCCGGCTGAACCCCGACGCGCCCCGCCAACCGGGCTCCCCCGCCAGCCAGCCGGCACTGTCCAGCCGCACCGCCGCGTGGTCGGCGCCGTACACGAACTCCTCGACGAGGATCCCGGTCGGCGGCCCGGCACCGGGACCGCCGGCGGGGTGGACCAGGTAGTAGTCCAGCCCGCCGCGACTCCCGTCGGGGCCGGACGGCCCGGCGGCCACCGTCGCGGGCTCGACAGCCACCCCGGAGCCCTCGACCGGGTGGTCCACCGCACCGTCCTGCCCCACGCACCACGTCCCCACAGGGACATTCTGGACCACCGGCACCCGCCGGGAGCGCCGACACGGCCACGGCCCGACCGGCGACCTGGCACCCGGGCGTCGGGACGGGGCGGGTCGGTGCCCTCACGGCGTGGGGACGTCCTCGGGGAGCAGGCCGGAGCGTTTCAGGTCGGCCCAGAGCGCCCCCGGGATGTGCCACTCGAACATGGTGACGTTGTCGGCGATCTGTCCCGGGTCCCGCGCGCCGACCACGACGCTGGCCACCGCCGGGTGGCCGAGCGGGAACTGGATGGCTGCGGCCCGCAGCGGCACCCCGTGCCGGTCGCAGACCCGCCGGATGGCCTGGGCCCGTGCGAGCAGCGTCCGGTCGGCGGGCAGGTAGTCGTAGTACGCGCCGGGTCGCGGGTCGGCCAACAGACCGGAGTTGTACACCCCGGCGGCGAGAACGGCGATGCCCCGGTCCTGGCACAGCGGCAGCAGGTCGGCCAGGCCGGACTGGTCCAGCAGGGTGTAGCGGCCGGCGAGCATGAAACAGTCGAAGTCGGCGGCGCGGGCCAGGTCCACCAGCATCGGGGCCTGGTTCATCCCGGCGCTGACCGCGCCGATCTCACCGGTCGCGCGCAGTTCGGCCAGCGCCGGGTACGCCCCGCGCAGCGCCTCGGGCAGGTGGTCGTCCGGGTCGTGGATGTGGGCGATGTCGATCCGGTCCAGGCCGAGCCGGTCCAGGCTCTCCGCGTACGACCGGCGGACCCCCCCGTAGCTGAAGTCGAAGCGCGGGGTCAGGTCGGTGGGCTCGGCCCAGAGGTCCTGGGTGTCGGCGCCGCCGGGCACCAGCAGCCGGCCCACCTTGGTCGAGAGGGTGAACTCGGCGCGTGGTTTGCCGGCGAGCACCGCGCCGGCCCGCCGCTCGGACAGACCGCAGCCGTACAGCGGGGCGGTGTCGAAGTAGCGCAGCCCGAGGTCCCAGGCCGTCTCCACGGTCACCCGGGCGGCGGCGTCCCCGACCGCCTCGTACAGCCCGCCGATCGGGGCGAGCCCGAATCCCAGCCGGGTCACCGGCACCCCGGTCCGTCCCAGCAGCGCCGTGTCCGTCGCCCGCATCCGGCCGCCTCCCGCCCCGTCGTGGCCTGTCCGCTGACCCGACGGGGGAGACCGGCCCGTCACCGGCGCTGCAAATTTCCCATAGGGTATTGCTTGACCGTGTTTAGTCGGTCCAGTGAGGACAGTCAAGGGCCGGATGGCCCCCGTGGCCGTACTCCGTTTCCGTCCCTGGCAGGCCCGACCCCGGGCCGGGTCGGGTGGACGCGCCGGAGCCCGGCCCGACCCGGCCGCGCGGGGTGGTGCGGCTCAGCGGGACGGCAGCCAGGGCCAGGGCACGTCGCGGAAGGCCGCCTCGACCAGCAGTTCCTCGACCGCGCGCAACAGCCGCTCGGCCCGGTCCGGCGGCAGGTAGCAGGTGTCGGCGGTGATCACCAGTTCCACCGCGCCGGGGGCGTCGACCACCTGGATGCGGCACCGCCAGGCGAACCTGTCCAGCGGGTCCAACCAGGTGAACGCGCTCCGGGTGGCGGCGGCCCGCAGGGCCGGCTCGTCCGGTCCGGCCGGGTCCGGCTCCGCGCCGACGGGGAGCCGGATGTCGTTGAAGAAGCAGAACGGCGCGAGGGCCGTCCCGTAGTCGTGCCCGATGTCGGCGAAGCCCTTCTCCATCGCCCGGGGGTCGTAGTAGGCGTGCCGGTACCCGTCCAGCGCCGCCCGCCCGGTGCGGGCCAGCACCTCGGCGAAGCCGGGGCGGTCGGCCAGGTCGACCAGGCAGAACCCGAGCTGGTTCAGCTTGCTGATCGCCGTGGCGTACTCCGGCTGGAACCGGTTGTTGGCCATCGAGAAGATGCCGCAGACCTCCTGCCCACCGGTCCCGGCGATCACCGCGGCGGTGGCCGCGAGCAGGACCGTCGAGGTGGTGGCCCGGTGCCGGGCGGCGACCAGCCGGGCCGCCGGGTCGATCGCGGTACTGACCAGGGAACCCCGCCGGTACCGGGGGGTGAGCACCGCGCCGGCCGGCTCGAACGTCGCCACCGGCAGCCGCCCGAACTGCCGCGACCAGTACGCGACCGCCCGGTCGCAGCGGCGCTGCTCGATGGTCCGTTCCCGCTCGGCCACGTCCAGGGACTGCACGCCGGGCCCGGCGGGGCAGCGGCCCCGCAGCAGGAGCATCCGCAGGTCCCGCAGGACCAGTTCGGCGGCGTGGAAGTCCACCGTCGAGTGGCTGAAGACGACCACCACGTGCCGGACCAGCCCGTCGACCACCACCAGCGCGGCCCGTATCGGCCAGTGCGCCGCGTGGTCGAACGGCGGGTCGCCGATCTCCTCGGCGAGCGTGCGGGCGGTCGCCCCGCCGTCCGGGTCGGTCACCGCGTCGGCGGTCCACACCGGGACCGGCAGCCGTCCCTCGGCCTCGGCCACCTGGCACAGTTCGCCGTCGCGTACCCGGATCCGGGTACGCAGCGACTCGTGCCGGCCGACCAGGTCGCCGAGGGCCCGTACCGCCCGGGGCACGTCGACGGCCGCGCGACGGGACAGGGTCAGGGAACGGCGGAGGTTGAGCACGCTGCGCTGCGGCGACTCGAACTCGACCACGGCCCGCCACATCGCCCGCTGTCCCCAGGTGAGCGGGCCGGTCCGCGCGGTCCCGCCACCGAACGGGGCGTACACCGGCTCGTCGGCCCCGAAGCCGACCGGGCCGGTCGGTGCCGTCCGGGTCGCGCCCGACCCGACCGGCGCGGTCGTGACGGGTGGACCGTCGGCCCACCGGGACGGTACGGGGCCGCCGGTCCACCCGGGAGCGGCCACGGTCCCCGCACCGCCCGCCTCGACGCCGTCCGGACCGGCACCGTCCGCGCCGGCACCGTCCGCACCGGCAGGGGGCGACTCGACGGGGGCCGGGCCGACGGGCCCCGCAGCGGTGGGACGAGGCGCGACAAGGGCCGGGGCGGTGGGCTCCGGGGCGGCGGGGCCTGCCACGCCTGCGGCGGGGGCGACGGGGTGGGGTGCGGCGGGGGCCGAATCGGCGGAAGGCGGGGGCGGGCCGGCGTCCGGGCCGACGTCAGCGCGGGCGTCCGGACCGGCGTCGGCGCCGGGACGGGCCGGCCTCGGGGACCAGGGCCACGGGACGTCCCGGAAGGCCGCCCGGACCAGCAGTTCCTCCAGGTCGCGCAGGAACGGCTCGACGTCGTCGGGCAGGACGTGCCGGGTGTCGACGCTGAGCGTGACACCGACCGCGCCCGGCTCGTCCACGACGTGCGCGAGCAGGTGCCAGGAGGCCCGGTCCAGGCCCCGGACCCAGGAGAAGGTGCTGCGCCGGGTCGCGGCCCGGAGCCCGGCCTCGGTCTCCCCCGTCGGGTGGGCTGCGGCCTCCCCGCCGGCCAACCGGACGTCGTTGAAATAGTGATACGGCAGAAAGGCGCTGCCGTAGTCGTACCCTAGATCGGTAAAGGCCCGGCGCAGCGCCGCCGCATCGTAATAGGCGTGCCGATATGCGTCGAACGCGGCCTGCCACACCCGGGGCAACAGGTCGGCGAAGGTCGGCCGCCCGGACAGGTCGACCACCCCGAAACCGATCTGGCCGATATTGGCGACCGCCTGCGCGTAATCTGGTCGAAATCGGTTGTGGGCCATGGGGAAGAACCCGCACGGGCCGGGCTCCCGGTCCCGCACCGTCAGCGCCGTCAGGCCGGCCAGCAGCACCGTCGACGTGGTCACCCGGTGCCGGGCGGCGACCAGCCGGGCGGCCCGGTCCAGCGCCGACGAGACCAGTTCGCCCCGGTGCAGGCGGGGGGTGAGTTCGGGGCCCACCACCGGCAGGTCGCGCCGGGGCAACCGGTGGTACTCCCGTAGCCAGTACTCGATCGCCCGCTGCGAGCGGCGCTGGTCCACGCCCTGCTGGTGCTGGGCGACGCGCACCGACTGCGGGCCGGCCGGTGCCGCCAGGGCGCCGCGCAGCAGGAGCAGCCGCAGGTCCCGCAGCACGATGTCGACCGCGTGCGCGTCCACCGTGGAGTGGCTGAACACCAGGACGATCTGGCGTACCCGGTCGGCCACGAGGACCAGGGCGATCCGCACCGGCCACTCGTCGGCGTGGTCGAAGGCCACGTCGCCCAGTCGGGCCGCGGTGGCCCGGGCCGCCTCGCCGCCGTCGCCCTCACCGGGGACGACCAGCAGCGGCATCGCGCCCGCCGGTGCGGCCTCCTGGCGCAGGCCGTCCCCGCCGGGCCGGACCCGGGTCCGCAGCGAGGCGTGCCGGGCGACCAGCGCGCCGACCGCCCGGGTGACGCTGGTCAGGTCGGCGGCGACCCGCTCCGAGACGGCGAGGGTACGGCGCAGGTTCATGAACAGGTGATTGGACCGGGACAGCGCGTTGGCCCGCCACATCACCTGCTGCCCCCAGGTCAGTGGCGCTGTCTCCAGACGTCCACTCTGGAATTGGGCATGGAGCAGCCATTCCGAGGCCCACTCGTCCGGCACTACGGCATCCGCGAATCGCATTCCTGACCGTACGATGGCGGGCAACGGCGCAGATCGATCGTTTGGTTTCTCCGACATGCGCCGTTCAGGCCATACCGTTGCGTCGTTTGCAGTGGGCAGACTACTTGCTCCGCACGCCCCCGAGCGAAAAGGCCATCGGCGTGACCAATGTTGACGTACCGGCGCGGGTCACCCCTACCCCGCCGAAACGGACCATTCCCCGGAGTGGACAAGCACCGTCAATGTCCTTCGGACAGGAAAGGATCTGGTTCACCGAACAGCTCACCCCGGGCACGTCCGGTTACGTCGTGTACGCGACGTCGCGGCTGCGCGGGCCGCTGGAACCGGATCTGGTGCGGACCGCGCTGGACGAGGTCGCCGCCCGCCACGACAGCCTGCGGATGCGCTTCCTGGAGAACGACCGGGGCGAGCCGGTGATCGAGGTGCTGGAGACGGTCCGGGTGCCGTTCACCCTGGCGGAGGCGGTGGACGAGGCGACCGCCCGGATGCTGGTGGCCGAGTGGGTCCGGACCCCGTTCGACCTCACCGCCGCGCCGCTGCTGCGGGCGCTGGTGGTCCGGCTGGCCGACGACGACCACGTGCTGCACCTGGACATGCACCACATCGTCAGTGACGGCTGGTCGATGAACCTGCTGCTCAACGAGGTGGCGACGGTCTACGGTGCGCTACGGGACGCGGTGGAGACCCCGGCGGCGCCGGCCGTCCGGTACGTCGACTACGCCGCCTGGCAGCGGGACCGGATGGACGGCGCCGCCGCCGGTGACGGGCTGGCCTTCTGGACCCGGACGCTGGCCGGGGTGCCGCCGCTGGAGCTGCCCACCGACCGCCCCCGCCCGGCCGTCCAGTCCTACGCCGGGGGCACCCACCGGTTCCGGCTGGACGCCGAGCTGACCGAGGGCCTGCGGCGGCTCGGCCGGGCCCACCGGGCGACCCTCTACATGACCCTGCTCGCGGGCCTGCACGCGACGCTCTTCCGCTATACCGGGCAGCGGGACTTCGCGGTCGGCTCACCGGTCGCCGGCCGGGTCACCCCCGAGTCGGAGGAGCTGATCGGGCTCTTCGTCAACACCCTCGCGCTGCGCGCCGACCTGTCCCGGGAGGCCCCGCCGGGCGGCGGCACCGGGGCGGCGGCCGACGGCGAGCCCGCCTTCGGCACCCTGCTGCGCCGGACCCGCAACACCGTGGTGCGGGCCCTGGCCAACCAGGAGATCCCGTTCGAGCGCCTGGTCAAGGAGCTGAACGTCACCCGGGACGTCAGCCGCACCCCGGTCTTCCAGGTGCTGTTCACCCTGCAGAACTACGCCCGTACCGCCGGCCGGTGGCCGACGGGCCTGGTCGCCGAGGCGTTCGGCACGGACGGCACCGTGTCCCGGTTCGACCTGTCGCTCTACGTCAGCGAGACCGACACGGACCTGCGGGCGATGCTGGTCTACAACAGCGACCTGTTCACGCCGGACACGGCGGCCCGGTTCGCGGACGCCCTCCGTACCCTGTTGCGGGCGGCGGTCGACCGGCCGGACCTGCCGGTGGTGGACCTGCCGCTGCTCGACCCCGCCGAGCAGGCCCGGATGCTCGCCCTCGGCACCACCGGCGACGACGGTGTGGCCACGCCGGTGACGGGGTCGGCGGTGACCCTGGCCGACCTGGTCACCCCGCACGCCGCGACGAGTGCCGACGTGCCGGCGGTGGTCTGCGGCGCGGACACGGTGACGTACCGGGACCTGGACCGGCGGGCCAACCAGCTCGCCCACCACCTGCGCGCGCTCGGGGTGGGCCCGGACGCCCTGGTCGGGGTGCTGCTGGAGCAGTCCGCCGACCTGGCCGTGGCGCTGCTGGGCGTGCTCCGCGCCGGTGGGGCGTACCTGCCGCTGGACCCGGAGCAGCCGACGCAGCGGCTGGCCCTGATGCTCGCCGACGCCCGCCCGGCGGTGGTGCTCACCAGCACCGACCTGCGCGACCTGCTGCCGACGGCCACCGACGGGCCCGTCGACACCGGGCAGCCGACCGACACCGGGCAGCCGGTGGGCGCGCTGGGCCCCGAACCGCCCGGGGAGCCGGTCTGCCTGGACACGCTGGGCGACGTGCTCGCCGGCCGGCCGGTCACGCCGCCGGAGCCGACCGCCACCGGGGAGCACCTGGCATACGTCATCTACACCTCCGGCTCGACCGGGCGGCCGAAGGGCGTCGCCGTCGCGCACCGGCAGGTGCTGCGCTACCTCGACGGGGTGGCCGACCGGTTCGGCGTCGTCCCGGGCAGCCGGTACGCGCTGTTGCAGTCGATGTCCTTCGACTTCAGCGTGACCGTGTTCTACCTGGCGCTGGCGACCGGCGGGACGGTGCACCTGCTCGACCGGCGGTGCACCGGCGGGGAGCTGGCCGACCGGTTGCGACAGCACCGGATCGACTACCTGAAGATCACCCCGTCGCACCTGGCCGTCCTCGCCGCCGAGGTCGGCGAGGCGGCGCTGGTGCCGGCCCGGGCCCTGATCCTCGGTGGGGAGGCGTCCGACCTGGACTGGGCGGCCCGGTTCGCGGCGGCCGGGCCGGGCCGCGTGTTCAACCACTACGGCCCGACCGAGGCGACCGTCGGGGTGACCACGTACGAGGTGACGCCCGACGCGGCGGGGGACGGCCCGGTGCCGCTGGGCCGGCCGCTGCCGCACGCCCGGGTGTACGTGCTCGACGAGCGGCTGCGCCCGGTGCCGGTCGGGGTGCCCGGCGAGATCCACCTCGGCGGGGACCGGCTGGCCCGGGGGTACCTGCACCAGCCGGAGCTGACCGACGAACGGTTCGTGCCCGACCCGTACGGCCCGCCCGGGGCCCGGCTCTACCGCACCGGGGACCTGGGCCGGTGGCGGGCGGACGGACAGCTCGTGTTCCTCGGCCGGCGCGACCACCAGGTGAAGATCCGTGGGTACCGGGTGGAGCTGGGTGAGGTGGAGGCCGCCCTGCGGGACCTGTCCCCGGTCCGGCAGGCGGCGGTGCTGCTGCGCGACGGGCGGCTGGTCGCCTGGCTGGAGCACGAGCCGGGTAGCGGCCGGCCGGAGGCGGCCGAGCTGCGGCGGGTGCTGGGCGACCGGCTGCCCGACCACATGGTCCCGTACCGGTTCGTCTGGCTGGACCGGCTGCCGTTGCAGGAGCACGGCAAGGTGGACCGGCGGGCGCTGCCGGAGCCGGTCGACGAGGCCCCGGCCGGGGGCCGGGTCGCCCCGGACGGTCCGGTGGAGACCCTGATCGCCGGGATCTGGCAGGTGGTGCTCGGCGTGCCGGAGGTCGGCGCGACCGACGACTTCTTCGACATCGGCGGTCACTCGCTGCTCGCCACCCAGGTGGTGGCCCGGCTGCGGCGGGAGCTGCCCACGGTGGTCGGAGACGGGGACGCGCCACCCGTGACCGTGATGGACCTGTTCCGCCACCGCACGGTACGGGACCTGGCCGCCCGGCTGGCGGTGACCGACCGGGCCCCGGACGGGCTGCTGCACGAGCTGACCCCGCCGGTCGCCGGGGCCCCGGTCGCCACCCTGGTCTGCGTGCCGTACGGCGGCGGGAGCGCGGTGGTGTACCAGCCGCTGGCCGACGCCCTGCCGGCCGGGTACCGGCTGCTGTCGGTGGCCGTGCCCGGTCACGACATCGGGCTGGCCGACGAGCCGGTGCCGATCGACGAGGTGGCCGCCACCGTCGTCGCGGAGATCCTGGACCGGGTGACCGGGCCGCTGGTCCTGTACGGCCACTGCGGTCCCGGCGGCGCGCTGGCCGTGGAGGCGGCCCGCCGGCTGGAGGCGGCCGGCCGGGAGCTGACCGCCGTGTACCTGGGCGCGGTGTTCCCGTTCGGCCGGCCGCCCGGCGGGCTGCTCGGCCCGCTGCTGCGGTTGCGGCTGGCCGAGCGGATCCGCAGCGACCGGATCTACCGGACCTGGTTGCAGGCGCAGGGCACCTCGATCGGGTCGCTCGACCCGGACGAGGTGGCGTTCCTGATCCGGGCGATGCGGCACGACGCCCGGGTCTCCGAGGAGTACTTCACCGACCTGCTGCACCGGAAGGTGGCCCCGCTGCGGGCGCCGATCATCTCGGTGGTCGGGGAGCAGGACCGGGGCACCGAGTACCACGAGGAACGTTTCCGGGAGTGGCACTTCCTCAGCGACCGGACCGCCCTGGCGGTCATCGACGAGGGCGGGCACTACTTCCTCAAGTACCGGGCCGCCGAACTGGCCGAGATCGTCACCGGCGTGCACGGCCGGTTGGCCGCGCCGTCCCCGGCCGCCGCGCCGGGACGGGAGGAGACCGGCGTTCCGGGACGCGACGACACCACCGCGCCGGCCCGCGACGACGGCCGCGCGACCCCGGCGGCCGTCGACCCGGACGGGTTGGACCCGGCCTGGGAACTGGTCGCCGTCTCGGACCGCCGCGCCGGCCGGCCCACGTCGGCGGACGGCCACGACCCGACCCGCTCCCCCGCCCCGGCCGGCCGGTCCGCCGGGGCGGGGGCCGGGCCGGGCGGCGGGCGGCGGGTGCGGCGACGGGACCGCGTCCCGCAGCCGAGCATGGCCCGGTTCGGCCTGATCGCCGCCGGTCAGATCATGTCCGGTACGGGCACCGCGCTGACCAACTTCGCCATCCCGTTGTGGATCTACCTGGAGACCGGTTCGCTGGCCCGGTTCGCGCTCTTCGCCGTGCTCGGTCTGCTCCCCGGCCTGGTGGTGGCCCCGCTGGCCGGGGCGCTGATCGACCGCAGCAGCCGGCGACGGATCATGATCATGGCCGGGTTGGCGGCCGGCGGTGGGAACGCCGTCCTGGCCGCCCTGGTGCTGACCGACCAGGCCCAGGCGTGGCACTTCTACCTGCTGGTCGCCTGGTTGTCGGTGGCGTTGGCGTTCCAGCGGCTGGCCTTCGTCTCCGCCGTGCCGCAACTGGTGCCCAAGCGCTACCTCGGGCACGCCAACGGGCTGGCGCAGACGGCCACCGGCATCACCCAGTTCCTGGTACCGCTGATCTCGGTCGCCCTGCTGGAGGCGGTCGGCCTGCGCGGCATCCTGATCATCGACGTGGTGTCGTACGCCTTCGCGATCGGGGTGCTGGCCGCCGTCCGGTTCCCCCGTACCCTGGCGCTGCGCCGCCGGGAGGGCATCGGCGAGGAGATCATGGGTGGGCTGCGGTACGCGCTGCGCCGCCGCGAGTTCCGCGCCATGCTGGCCTTCTTCGCCGCGCTGAACCTCTTCCTCTTCCCGGTGCTGTTCCTGCTCTCCCCGCTGGTGCTCGGCTTCGCCGACCTGGCCGAGGTGGCCCGGATCGCGCTCACCGGCGGCGTCGGCGCGGCCACCGGCGGACTGGTCATGCTGGTCTGGGGCGGGCCCCGGACGCACCGGATGCGGGCGGTGCTGCTGGGCACCCTGGGCATCGCGGTGGCCTGCGTGGTCACCGGGCTGCGCCCGAACCTGCTGGTGATCGGCGTCGGGGCGTTCGGCATGTACTTCGCCCTCGGCCTGGTCAACGGGGTCTACAACACCATCGTCCAGACCAAGGTGCCGCCGCGCTTCCACGGCCGGGTGTTCGCCCTCAACCAGATGGTGGCCTGGTCGACCCTGCCGCTGGGCTGGGGGGTGATCGCGCCGTTCGCCGCCCGGGTGGTGGAGCCGATGCTGCTGCCCGGTGGGGCGCTCGCGCCCACCGTCGGCGCGGTGATCGGGGTCGGGCCGGGCCGCGGCCACGCCCTGCTGTACCTGGTCTTCGGGGTGTGCATCGCGCTGACCGCGCTGGTGTCGCTGCGGACCCGGATCCTGTCCCGGTTCGACCTGGAGGTGCCCGACGCGCCGCCGGACGACCTGGTCGGCATCGAGGCCCGGCAGGCCCGCGCGGCGGCGACCCGGACCGGGGGTGACCGGACGTGACCGGCCCGACCACCGGCCCGGTTTCCGGCCCGACCACCGCTCCGGCGGGGGTCCCGCCGGTCGCCCGGACCGTGCCGGAGCTGCTGGCCTGGCGGGCCGCCGTGCACCCCGAGCGGGTGGCGGTGCAGGTGCACGGGGTGGACGAGGTGACCTTCGCCGCCTGGTCGGCCGGCGCCGGGGCGGTCGCCGGGGCGTTGCGGCGGCACGGCGTCCGCCCGGGTGACCGGGTCGGGCTGGTCTTCGGCCCCCGCGACTGGACCGGGTACGCGGTGGCGTACTGCGGGGTGCTGCGGGCCGGCGGGGTGGCGGTACCCCTGTCCGACCGGCTCGCCCCCGCCCAGCTCGGGTACGCCCTCGACCACTGCCGGGCGGCGGCCGTGCTGCACGGCGGCGACGGGGCGCCCCCCGGTACCCCGGCCGGTCTGCCGGCCTGGCCGGCGGCGCGGCTGGCCGCCGGGGACGGCGAGCCGTTCGACCATCCGGTCCGCCCCGGCGACCTGGCCCAGATCCTCTACACGTCGGGGACCACCGGGCGGCCCAAGGGGGTGGGCGCCAGCCACGCCAACCTCGTCGTCGGCGCGCCCCGGCACCCGCGCCGGCTGTCGCTGGCCCACTCGGAGCGCTTCCTGCACGCCTTCCCGATCGGCACCAACGCCGGGCAGACCATGCTGTTCAACGCGCTCACCGCCCGGCCGACCGCGCTGACCCTGCCGGCGTTCACCCCGGCGCGGTTCGCCCGGCTGATCACCACGGCGGGCACCGGGACGGTCTTCGTGGTGCCGTCGATCGCGATCGAGCTGCTCGACTCGGGTGCCCTCGCCGGGCGGGACCTGAGCGGCGTCCACCTGATCGGGTCGACCGCGGCGCCGCTGGCGCCGGCGGTGGCGGCCCGGCTGGCGGCGGCGTTCCCGCAGGCCACCATCGTCAACTACTACACCTCGACGGAGGCGGCGCCGGCCCAGACCACGATGATCTTCGACCCGACCCGGCGCGAGGCGGTGGGCCGGCCGGTCGGCGGCCAGCTCATGATCGCCGACGCGGACGGGCGGGAGCTGCCCACCGGGCAGACCGGTGACGTGTGGCTGCGCGCCCCCCACCCGCGCTCCTACTACGGCGACGAGGCCGCCACCCGGGCCACCTTCCGCGACGGCTGGGTCCGGATGGGCGACGTCGGCCGGCTCGACGCCGACGGGTACCTGCACCTCACCGACCGGCACCAGGACGTGATCAAGTCCGGCGCCTTCAAGGTCTCCACGCTGGAGATCGAGGCGGCGCTGCACGAGCACCCGCAGGTCGCCGAGGCGGCCGTGGTCGGGGTGCCCCACCCGGTGCTGGGCTCGGCGGTCGCCGCCGCCGTGGTGACCCGACCCGGCACGCCCGCCGCCGAGCCGACCCTCCCGGCGCTGCGGGCCTTCCTCACCGGCCGGCTCGCCGACCACCAACTCCCGGCCCGGCTGCTGGTGCTGGACCGGCTGCCCCGCAACGAGGGCGGCAAGGTCCTCAAGCGGCAGCTCACCGACCAGTTCGACGCCTGATCCACCACCGACACACAGCAGGGAGAGCACGTGGGCACCGTGGAGGCGACATCCGCACAGCACGCCGTCTGGTTCACCGAGCAGGCGGGGACCGCCGGGACGGCGTACCACATGGCGGTGGGCGTCCACCTCGACGCCCGGGTGGACCGCCGGGCGCTGCTGGCGGCCTGCGCGGCGGTCCGCGACCGGCATCCGGTCCTCGACGCGCGGGTGGTCACCGACGCCGACGGCGCGCCCCGGCTCGCCCCGCACGACGAGCGTCCGCCGGTGGCCTTCGCCGAGCTCACCGCCGGGCGGGTGGCCGAGGAACTCGCCCGGGGGTACGCCCTGCACGACGGGCCGCTGGCCCGGTTCACCCTGCTCACCGACGCCGACGGGCGGCACCTGCTGCTGGTCACCGCCCACCACCTGGTCTTCGACGGGATGAGCAAGGACGTGCTGGTCCGGGACCTGGCCGCGGCATACGGGGCGGCGGTGGCCGGGCGGCCGGTGGAGCTGCCGCCGCTGCCCGACGGGTACGCCGGGCACGCCGCCGCCGAACGGGACCGGGTCGCCCACGACCTGCCGGCCGCCCGCGCGTACTGGTCGGGGCAGCCGGCGGTGCCGGCCGACGTGGTGCTGCCGGGCCTCGTTCGGGTACCGACCGGGGCCGAGCCGGGGGCGGCGGTCGACGTCGACCTCGGCGCGGAGCTGGTCGACGGGCTCGGCCGGGCCGCCGCCACCGCCGGGGTGACCCGGTTCGAGCTGCTCCTGACCGTGCTGCACGTGCTGCTCCAGCGGTACGGCAACCGGGACACCCCGGTCGGGGTGGCGCTGTCCACCCGGACCCCGGAGCAGGCCGACCACGTCGGACTCTTCGTCAACGAACTCCCGGTCACCGCCCCACCGGCCGGCGGCACGGTCGACGGGTACGCCCGACAGGTCCGGGCCCGGCTGCGGGAGGTGTACCGGTTCCGGGCGGTGCCGCTGGCGCACGCCGTACCCGGGCTGCGTCCGGCGCCGGCGCTGACCCCGGTCTCGATCGGCTACCGGCGGCGCGACGCCGAGCCGGTCTTCACCGGGGTGGACAGCCGGGTCGACTGGACGCTCTTCTCCGGTGCCGCCCGCAACGCGCTGCACGTCCAGGTCGTCGACGCCCCGACCGGGCTGACGGTGAGCCTCCAGCACAGCCCCCGGGTGATCGACTCCGCCGCGGTGGCCCGGATCGGGGAGCACCTGCGCACCCTGCTCGCCGCCGTGGTCGCCGACCCGGGGCGGCCGGTGGCCGACCTGCCGCTGCTCCCCGCCGACGAGCGCGAGCGGGTGCTGCGCGGCTGGAACGACACCGCGCGGGCGTACCCGACGGACGTGGACGTCCCGACGCTCTTCGCCGAGCGGGTCCGGGCCGACCCGGCCGCGGTGGCCGTGGTGGACGGCGACCGTACCCTCAGCTACGCGGAGGTGGACGCGGCCAGCGCCCGGCTGGCCGACCTGCTGCGCGAGCGGGGCGTCGGGCCGGGCGCGCGGGTCGCGGTGGCGCTGGACCGGTCCTGGCAGGCGGTGGCGACGCTGCTGGCGGTGCTGCGCTGCCGGGCCGCGTACGTGCCGGTGGATCCGGGTCACCCCCGGGCCCGGCAGGATCTCGTGCTGGCCGACGCCGACCCGGCCCTGGTGGTCGCCACCGCCGACCTCGCCGCCGACCTGGACCGGCCGGTGCTCGTGCTCGGCGACGGCACCCACCTGTTAGGAGGGGGCCCTTTTACTACCGAAAGCGTTGACAGGGGGCCCCTCCTTACCGGCGACCTGGCGTACGTGCTCTACACGTCGGGGTCGACGGGGCGGCCGAAGGGGGTCGCGGTCCCCCACGGGGCGCTGACCAACCTGCTGCTGGCGGTGCGGGACCTGCTGGACAGCCGCCCGGAGCACCGGTGGCTGAACCTCACCTCGCTGACCTTCGACATCTCGGCGGTGGAGGTCTGGCTGCCGCTGGTCACCGGCGGGCGGGTGGTGGTCGCCGCCGGGGTCGGCCCGCTGGACGGCGCCGGGGTGCTCCGGCTGGTGCGCGCGGCCGGGGTGACCCACGTCCAGGCCACCCCGTCCGGCTGGCGGGTGCTGGTCGAGGCCGGTCTCGGCGCGGGGACCCCGGAGCCGGTGGTCGCGGTGACCGGTGGCGAGGCCCTGCCGCTCCCGTTCGCCCGCGACCTGCGGTCCCGGGTCGACCGGCTGGTCAACGGGTACGGGCCGACGGAGGCGACGATCTACGCCACCATGGCGGAGATCCCGGCCGACCCGACCGAGGTGACCATCGGACGTCCGCTGGCCAACACCCGGGCGTACCTGCTCGACGACGACCTGCGCCCGGTGCCGGTGGGGGTGCCCGGGGAACTCTGCCTCGCCGGGGCCGGGCTCGCCACCGGTTACCTGGGCCGCGACGACCTCACCGCCGAACGCTTCGTCCCCGACCCGTACGGCGGGCCGGGTGAACGGCTGTACCGCACCGGGGACCGGTGCCGGTGGCGGCCGGACGGGCGGATCGAGTTCCTCGGCCGCGCCGACGACCAGGTGAAGATCCGGGGGCACCGGATCGAGTTGGGGGAGGTCACCGCCCGGCTGCTGGAACATCCGGGGGTGGCCGCCGCGACGGTGCAGGCGTACCGGGACGCGGAGACGGCCGAGACGAGCCTGGTCGGGTACCTGGTCCCCCGGGGTGACGCCCCGCAGCCGGCGGACCTGCGCCGGCACCTGGCGACCACCCTGCCGGCGGCGATGGTGCCGGGCGACTGGGTGCTGCTCGACCGGCTGCCGACCGGGCCGAGCGGCAAGGTGGACCGGGCCGCCCTGCCCGCACCCCGGCCCCGGACCGCGCCGGAGCCGGCGACCGGCTCCGGTCTGCTGCCGGCCGACCCGTCGTCCCCGGCCGGGGGCGGCGTGGCCGCGGCGGAGCCGGCCGCCGCCGACCCGCTGATCGAGGAGTTGCGGGTGATCTGGCAGGACGTGCTGCGCATCCCCGAGGTCGGCGAGCACGAGGACCTGTTCGACCTCGGCGGTCACTCGCTGACCATCACCCGGATCAGCGGCCGGATCCAGCAACGCCTCGGGGTGGAGGTGCCGCTGGACACCTTCTTCGACACCCCGACCATCGCCGAGATCGCCGAGGTCATCCGAGCGTTCGGAAAGGATCGATGATGGAGCACACGGAGCTGCGGCAGCGGGTCGCCGAGCTGGTCAGCGCGGCCACCGAGGGTACGGTGCCGGTCGGCGCCGCCCTCGCCGGCGAGTCGCTGGTGGCGCTGGGCCTGGACTCGCTCGGCCTGCTGCGCCTGGTCGACGCGATCGAGCAGGAGTACGGCGTCGAGGTGGAGTTCGGCGGCCCCGGCCGGCTGGACACCCTCGACGAGGTGGTGGCGGCGGTGGCCGGCGCGGCGACCGCGACCCCGGGCTGACCCGCGTCGGGCCGGCGGGCGTCGGGCCGCCCCACGGCGGGGCGGCCCGGCGCGGTCAGCGGGCGACCGCCTCGACGCTCTCCCGGACGAGCCGGGTGACCTTCTCGAACTCGCCGGCGGCGAGGGCCGACCGGGGCACCATCCAGCTCCCGCCGACGGCGAGCACCGACGGCAGCGCCAGGTAGTCGGCGGCGGTGACGGCGTCGATGCCGCCGGTGGGCACGAAGGAGACCTGACCGAAGGGCGCGGAGAGGGCGGCCACCGCCGCCGCGCCGCCGGAGGTGCCGGCGGGGAAGAACTTCAGCGTGCTGACCCCCGCGTCGAGGGCGGCGATGACCTCGGTGGCGGTGACCGCGCCGGGCAGGGCGGTCACCCCGTGCTCCTGGCAGCGCCGGACCACGGCCGCGCTGAACCCGGGCGAGACCACGAAGCGGGCCCCGGCCTCGACCGCGACGTCGACCTGCTCCGGCGTGGTCACCGTGCCGGCCCCGACGGTGACCCCGCCGTGCGCGGCCATCCGGGCGATCGCCTCGGCCGCCACCGGCGTGCGGAAGGTGACCTCGGCGATCGGCAGTCCGCCGGTGGCGAGCGCGTCGGCGAGGGGTTCGGCGGAGGCGGCGTCGTCGAGGACGACCACGGGGACGAGACGGTGCCGGCGGAGCAGCTCGGGGATGGTCATGACGCTCCCTGGGGGGTGTGGGCGGTTCGCGGGCGGACGTCGGCGGCCCGGTGCCGCCGAGCCGTGGGACGGCACGGGACGGGTCACCTCCGGCTCCGCGACGAAGCGTAACCGGCGGGTGATCACCGCCCGCGCCACCGCCACCGGGTGGCCCGCCACCCGGGACACCCCGTGGGAGGACCCTTTCGTCCGGCACGCCCGCCGGGTCGGCGAGATTCCTCCGCCTTTCTCGGCACCGTCCCGGCAGGCCCGGGCTGAGCTGGTGTTTCTCGGTACGAATGGGACACGACAGCCGCCCCGCAGGTCGGGACCAACCACCACGAAACAGGCAGTGCATCGACGTTCTTAAGTTGAAATAGTTGTGAACCAAAATTAACGTTGCCGGGGTCAGGGGCCACCGACCTCGAAGGAGGAACCTCATGCGCCTCATCCGCCTCGTCGCCACCGGCGTCACGGCACTACTCCTCGCCGCCACGACAGCCGTGGCGACCGGAGCCCCCGCACAGGCCGCGGTCTGGTCGTCGTCCGACCGGTGGGGCACCTGGAGCAGCGGCGGCTACACCCTCTACAACAACATCTGGGGCGAGGGGTACGGCACCCAGACGATCAGCGCGAACTCCCCCGGCAACTGGTGGGTACGGGCCGACCATCCCAACACCGGCGGCATCAAGTCGTACCCGAACGCCACCCGTCACATCGGCCGGAAGGTCAGCGAGCTGGGGCCGGTGACGAGCAGCTTCGACGTGACCGTGCCGACCAGCGGCGTCGCCTTCACCACCGCGTACGACATCTGGTCCGCCGACCACGCCCACGAGATCATGCTCTGGATGAACAAGTACGGCCCGGTCGGCCCGCTCGGCAGCTTCGAGACCCGGGCCACCGTGGGCGGGCACACCTGGGACGTGCACCGGGGCTCCAACGGCCACAACATGGTGTACTCGTTCGTCCGGACCAGCAACACCACCGCCGGGACGGTGGACGTGACGGCGGTGGCCCAGTGGATCCGGGCCCAGGGGTGGTTCGGTGACGTGACCATCGGCGACGTGCAGCTCGGCTACGAGATCACCTCCGCCGCCGGCGGCCACGACTTCGTCACCAACTCGTTCTCCGTCACCGGCTGACCGGACCGCCGCGCGGGTGCCGCCACGCGGGGCCGGCAGGGTGTGGACGCACCCCGCCGGCCCCGCGCCCGTCGGCGGACCGGGTCAGCCGAAGGCCTGCGCCTCCAGCAGGCCCACCGAGGCGGTGCCGCTGGTCAGCGCGATCCGCAGCCGGGTGGTGGCGACCTCCGGGAAGGTCACCTCGTTGTACCGGTCGAGCGCGGTCGGGTACCCGCTCGCGCCGGGCACGTCGGCGTACCCGGCGCCGGTCCAGTACTGGAGCTTCCAGGAGGCGGGCAGGCGTACCCCGCCGTTGTCGTCGAAGAAGTAGACCCGGGCCGACCGGAGGGTCTGCGGGGTGGCCCAGGTCAGCTCGGCCCACTGGGCGCCGGTCTGCGGCCAGGTCCCCCACCGGGGGTTGACCGTGTCGTTCGACGACGGCGGGTCGACCCCGTCGTTGAGCGCGGCGACGCTCTCCCACGGCGAGGTGTACGAGGCGGACGGCGTCGCCGAGGCGGCGAGGTTCGTCCCCGGCCCGGGGCCGGGACCGCCGCCGCCCCGCTGGTACACCTGCACCTCGGTCAGCCCGGTCTTCGCCCCGGTGGCGTGGGTGAGCTGCACCCGCAGCCGCGCGGTGGTGACCGGGGTGAACCGGACCCGGTTGAGGTTCGACCGGGCGGCGCCGGGGGTGCGGACCTGCCCCGGGGCGGTGACCCAGGTGCCGCCGTCGAGGTACTGCACGCTGTACGAGGCGGGTGGCCGGTACCGGTTGCCGGCCCGGTCGTTGCGGACGAACAGCCACACGTCGTCGACGGTCCGGGCCTGCCCGAAGTTGATCTCGTACCAGTCGGTGGCGTTCGGCGAGCCGGAGGTGCCCCAGATCGGCTCGTTGATCGGGTACCCGTCGACCGCCGCCGCCGTGGACGTGCCCGAGGCGGTGTACGACGCGGTGGTGGCCGCCCCCCGGGCCAGGTTGGCCCCGGTGCCGGTCAGGTCGGCGCCGGCCTTGGCGAACATGTCGACCATCCGGGCGGAGGTGTGCGTCACCTGCTGCGGCGCCTGGAGACCGGCGACGGCGGTGCGGTGGGTGGCCGTGCCGCCGGCCGGCAGGCTGATCGTGCCGGTGGCCGGGTCGTAGACCACCCGGGTCAGCCGGTCGACGGTGAACGCCCGGATGCCGTCGAGGTAGACCGAGTAGCCCTGCGGCACGCCGTCGTAGCGGGTCACCCCGTCGGCCGGGTCGTCCCACACGATGCTCAGGTCCATGTTGCGGTACCGCAGGTTGTTCACCGCGAAGTGCGACCAGCCGATGTCGATCGGCGAGAGTTCGATCTGCGTGTCGGTGCGCGGGCGCAGCCCGGCCACGTCCTCGATCACGGTCCAGTTGCTGCTGCCGAGGATGTTGTGGTGGATCCAGGACCGGTAGTCGATGGTCCGGGTGGTGGCGTTCCAGTTGGCCCAGAACTCGTTGGCGTCCGGCCACTGGGTGTTGCCGCCGACGTACTGCGCCCAGGTGTTCCAGTAGAGCAGCTTCTTGTAGTCCTCGGCGGACATCCACTGGTTGGGGTAGTTGCGCAGCACCGAGGAGTAGAGCCGGAACTGCACGGTGGAGTTGATGGTGGAGAAGTTGTTGCTGCCCGGCTGGCCGGCCGCCGCGGCGGCGGCCTTGTCCCGCTGGTTGGCGGTGAAGAACGGGAAGATCGGGTACTCGGCCGGGTCGGCGAACAGGCGCAGGGCCTGCCGGTACTGCTCGGTGTTGGGCATCAGCCCGACCGCGTACGGGTAGTAGTTGTTGATCTCCTTCCAGGGCACGTGGGTGTTGGTCGACACGTGCTTGTGCTCCAGCAGTTGCCGGGACGGGTTCCACAGGGTGTTGATCACCCCGGTACGGATCCGCTCGGCCAGCGTCTGCATCTCGGCCGCCTTGGCGGTGTCGCCGACCAGGGCGTACGCCTGCTGCGCGGCGAGCGCGCCGCTGTAGACGTAGGCGGTCTCGGCGCGGTCCAGGTTGCCCGCGCGCCAGTGGAACGACACCGCGTCGGCGTCGTTGCCGGTCATCGCGCCCCAGTCGTACTCGATGACCCCGTTGTTGTTGGTGTCGTACGTGGCCAACTGCCCCTTGACGTCACCCTCGGCGTACCGGGCCAGGTGGCCGGCGATGACCGGCTGACCGCCGTGGAGCTGGTAGCTGCGCCAGGCCGCCTCGGCGATGTACTGGGTGTACGAGTTGGACCAGTTCTCCGGGTCGCCCGGGTTGTCCATGAACCGGCCGCCTTTCGACGACTGCCCCACCGACAGCCACGGCCCGTACGACCACTCCGGGTTGCGCAGGTACTTCAGGTCGTCGATGTGCATCGGCTGGGTCAGCGCGATGGCGTTGTTGTAGCCGGTGACGCCCTCGATGGAGACCGGGAACTGGAAGTCCTGCCCGGGGATGTCCACGTCGAGGTGGTTGAAGCGCATCAGCCACCAGCGGTAGTAGACGTTCTTCTTGATCGCCGGATCGGGCACGTCGACGTACGGGATGTTCTCCGCCCACCAGCGGTTGTACGCGCGCACGTGGGTGGCGAAGGCGGTGGCCGGGTCGTACTGCCGGTAGGTGTCGTACTCGGTGCGGGACTCGGGGATCTCCTCGGTGACGAAGCCCATCTGCACCTTGGTGGTGACGCGCTGCCCGGCCGCGAGGGTCACCGACCGGTTCAGCCCACCGCTGCTGACGGTGAACCCGTCGCCGGACAGGCGCGGGTAGAGGGTGGTCAGGTTGTTCTTCACCGCGCGGGTGCCGGTCAGCTCGCTGCCGCTGCCGGTGCCCGCGTACGGCGAGGTGGCCCGCAGTTGCACGGTGGCGGCGGCGGAGCCCGTGTTGACCAGGGTCAGGTTGGTCACCGCCACGTTCTGGTGGGTGACGAACTTGCTCACCTCGACCCGGACCGCGCCACTGGTGTAGACGCCCTTCCAGTGGCTGGGCGACTGCCACCGGCTGGCCACCTGCTCGGTGAAGGTGCCCGGGGTGAGCGCCACCGCGTAGGCGTTCTGGCTGCTGATGTTGTCCCAGTACGCGGCGTTGCCGCCGAAGCCGATCACCGACGGGTTGTGGGTGTACATGAACATGCCCCGACCCCGGCTCATCAGCCAGGGGCCGGCGGGGTCGTTGCCGGGGCGGGCGAGCAGCCGGTCCATCCAGAAGTCGGTGCCGCCGCTCTCGGCGTCGTAGATGGCGCGCATGGTGTCGCCGGTGCGCAGCCCGACCGGTGGGGCGGGCACGGCGGGGCCGCTGAAGGTGGGGTAGCCGATGGTCTGCGCGGCGTGCGCGGGCGACGGGGCCGGCACGGTCAGCGCGCCGACGGCGAGGACGGCGGTCAGGGCCAGCGCGGTGGGCGCGCGGCCACGGGTGGGGACACGGAACACGGGGATCTCCTCCGCGGGGACGGGTGCGGACGGTGGTGGGGCCGGTCAGGGCTGGTAGGCCAGCCACTCCAGCAGGCCGGTGGAGTAGCCGGCGCGGGAGGTGAAGACCAGCCGCAGCCGGGTGGTGCTCACCGTGCTGAAGGTGGTGACGTTGTACGTGTCGGCGGCGACACCGCAGGTGGACTGCCCCGGCACCGGCGCGTACGCGCTGCCGGTCCAGTACTGCACCTGGCAGGAGGCGGGCAGGTCGATGCCCTGGTTGTCGTCGAACCAGTAGGCGGCGGTGCGGTTCACCGACCGGGCCGAGGGCCAGGTGTACTCGACCCACTGGGTGCCCTGCTGCGGCCAGTTGCCGTACGCCAGGTTGCTCCGGTCGCCGGAGGTGGCCGGCACTCCCCCGTTGTTGATCGCGGACAGGCTCTCCCACGCCGAGACGTAGGAGGTCGAGGCGGTCGCCGAGGGGGCCAGGTTGGTGCCGGCCGGCGGGCCGCCCGGGTTGCCCCCACCGGGGTTCGGCGGCGGGCCGGTGGTGGTCTGGACGACCTTCTGCATGGTGCCGTCGGCGTTGAAGAAGAGCCGGTCCACCGCGACCGAACGGCGGAAGTTGCCGCCGCCGGGGGCGTTGGCGTTGTGGTAGACGATGTACCACTGGCCGTTGAACTCGACCACGCCGGCGTGGTTGGTGGTGGAGGAGACCCGGTCGAGCACCACGCCCCGGTGGGTCCACGGGCCGAGCGGGTTGGTCGCGGTGGCGTACCGCTGGCAGGCGTAGTTCGAGTCGGTGACGCAGCCGTTGGTGTCGTTGGCGGCGTACATCATGTAGTAGAGGCCGTTGCGCTTGAACATCCAGGGGGCCTCCCAGAAGTTCGTCAGCCCCTGCGGGGTGAGCACCGGCCCGTCCAGCTCGATCATGTTGGGCTTGAGCTTCGCGGCCCGCGCGCCCCAGTAGCCGCCCCAGTAGATGTAGGCCTGGCCGTCGTCGTCGGTGAAGACGGTCGGGTCGATGTTCAGGCCGGAGGAGTTCGGGGTGCTGTCGCTGATCAGCGGGCCACCCTTGGCGTCGGTGAACGGGCCGAGCGGGCTGTCGCCGACGGCCACCCCGATGTCCATCCAGCCGGCGCCCCGGCCGTTGACCGAGGTGTACCAGTAGTACCTGCCGTTGCGCGGCTCCACCTCGCTGGCCCAGGCGTCCGCGCCGGCCCAGCCGAACGTGCCGACGGTGGCCCGGGGGCCGTGGTCGGTCCAGGTGGCGGCGTCGGTGGAGGAGAGCACCCGCCACTCGCGCATGACGAAGTTGTTGGTGCCGGTGGGCGCCTCGTCCCGGCCGGCGTAGATGTACATGGTGTTGCCGACCACCAGGGGCGCGGGGTCGGCGGTGTAGACGGCGGTGACGATCGGGTTCGCGGCGTGTGCGGGCACTGCGGGCACGGTCAGGCCGAGCACGGTGAGCGCGCTGGCGGCGGCGACCACGCGCCATCGGACGGACATCGGGTTCCCCTCTCCATTTGATTGATATATGTCAATATGCTGGTCCGGCTTCCTCCCCGGAAGGATCCGGGGACCGGTGGTCAGCCCTGGACCACGCCGGGAGCGGACCCCGGCGTGCGATGGTGCGACGGAACGACGCCGCGCGTCGGACCGGGTACGACCCCGGGGTCCGCTCCGGCGGCCGGCGTGCGGTGGCGACCCGGGCCGTGGCGCGCGGCCCCGGTCGCGACGGCGGCGCGCCGGGCCGGACCGGAACCCGACGGGGCCGGCGGGCGGCCCCCGGCACGACGGGTCCGGGGCCCGGGGCCGGCGGTGCCGGCCGACCGGCCCCGGGCGGCCTCAGGTGGCGTCACCGTCCTGGACATCGGCTCCTCCGCTGCGATCAGCCCCGACGCCGGGCCGGCCGGCGGCCGACGCCGGTCACCGGCACCCGATCCCGACGCGGCACGGGTTCGGACGGGTACGACCGAATCGGCGCCCGGTCAGCCGCCCGGCGGCGACCAGGTGACCGCCGGATCGCCCGTGGCCACCGCCGCACCGACCGCCCCGACGCGCCGCCGTCCGGGCCGGGCCTGGTCACCCCGGGCCCGGCCGACCCGCTGGCGCCGTACCGGCCCGGCGGGCGGGGCGGTACCCGGCGGCGGGTCCGTCGCCGCCGGGACGTATCGCGACGACGGACCCGCCGCGAGGTCCCGGGACGCCGGACCCGCCGCCTTACCACCGGCCGCCGGCTCCGCCGCCTCGCCCAAAGGCGGCGGGCCGCTCACGCCGTCCCGCGGCGGCGTGTACGGCCGGGGTCGTCCGCCCGGCGCGACGCACCGGGCACGCTCGAGGGTCGTCACGCCGTCGACCGGCGGCCGCCCGGCCCGGAAGCCACCGGTCGGGCGCACCTCGCCGAACCCGCACGGGAGCGGCGCGCCCCGGGTCGGCAGCACCGGACGGCCACCGGTGGGACCGGGGCCGGACGCGGACTCGGTCATGTCCCCCTCCGCCGGAATCGAGTGATCAGTGTCACTGGCGCGTAGAGGCCACGATGGACCACGAAAACCTTTTCGGCAAGGCTTCCCCGGTGATACGTCGATATTTCGGGGAAGAATCCCCGGCCACCGTGGGTGGTGCCGCCGACCCTCGCTAGGCTTGCCGAAACGACCGGAAAGGATTTCGGTGGGCAGGAGTGGATCCCAGTCGGTCACCCTCACGGACGTGGCCCGGCTCGCCGGGGTCTCGGTGGCCACCGCCTCGAAGGCCATCAACGCCCGGGGCGAGGTCGCCGCGGCCACCCGCCAACGGGTCCTCGACGCCGCGGCCGAGCTGTCGTTCCGGCCGAACGTCCTGGCCCGGGGCCTGATCTCCGGGCGCACCAGGACCATCGGGCTGCTCACCGACGAGCTCGGCGGCCGGCTCTCCATCCCGATCCTGCTCGGCGCGGAGAACGCGCTGGGCAACGAGCAGATGTCGGTGCTGCTCTGCGACGCCCGGGGCGACGCGATCCGACGCCGGCACTACATCCGCGAGCTGCTGGCCCGGCAGGTGGACGGCTTCATCGTCCTGGGCGACAGCAACGACCTGCGCCCGTCGCTCACCCGGGACATCCCGGTCCCGGTGGTCTACGTCTACGGCGAGTCCACCGACCCGGGCGACCTGTCGGTGCTCGCCGACGACGAGGGCGGCGCCCGGCTCGCCGCCGACCACCTGGTCGGGCTGCGCCGGCGACGGATCGGGCACATCACCGGGCCGCAGAGCTACCGGGCGGCCCGGGACCGGGTGACCGGGCTGCGCGCGGTGCTCGACGACCACGGGCTCCCGCTGGCCGGCGGGGCCCCGCTGTACGGCGAGTGGACCCAGCGGTGGGGGCGGCAGGCCGCCCGGATGCTGCTCACCGCCGACCCCGGGGTGGACGCGGTCTTCTGCGGCAACGATCAGATCGCCACCGGCGTCGCCGACTCGGTCCGCGACCTCGGCCGCCGCATCCCCGACGACATCGCCATCGTCGGGTACGACAACTGGGAGGTCTTCGCCGCCGACTGCCGTCCCCCGCTGACCACCGTCGACCTCAACCTGGAGCAGCTCGGCGCCACGGCGGTGACCCACCTCTTCGCGGCGCTCGACGGCCGGTCGGCGCCCGGGGTGATCCGGCAGCCGTGCCGGCTGGTGATCCGCGAGTCGACCGGCCCGCCGCCGACGCCCGGGACGTCCCCGACAGTGGACCGACCCCGGCCGTGAGACGGCCGGGGTCGGTCGTGGTACGCGGTGGGGCTCAGCTCGCGGTGCAGGTGGGGGTGCCGGTGGGCGCGGTACCGGTGCCCTGGAAGCCGAACTCCGTGCTGGCGCCGGCGCCCAACTGACCGTTGTAGGCGACGTTGCGGAAGGTGACGCTGCCGGTGTTGCCGCTGCCCTGCGCGTTCCAGGCGTTGGTCACCGCCGCGCCGGCCGGCAGGGTGGTGCTCACGGCCCAGCCCCGGGTGCCGCCGGAGCCTGCGGTGACCCGGACGGTGACCACGAAGCCACCGGTCCACTGGTTCACCGACACGGAGGCCGAGCAGCCGGCCCCGCCGGGCGGGGTGGTCGGCGGAGTGGTCGGCGGCGTCGTGGGCGGGGTGGTCGGCGGGGTGGTGGGCGGCGTGGTCGGCGGGGTGGTGGTGCCCCCGGCGTTGAGCGCCTCCAGGGTCGCGGTGTACGCCGGCTTCTTGTTGCCGTTGCCGTCGAAGAGCAGCGGGGTGCCGCTGGCCCGCCAGGAGTCGGTGTCCCGGATGCCCCACACGGTGATGCCGGTGCAGCGGGCCACCGCCAGGCAGTCGGCGACGACGCTGCGGTAGGTGTTGGCCTGGGTGGTGCCCGAGCCCTCGATGTCCAGCTCGGTGATCTGCACGTCCACCCCGAGGGCGGCGAAGCTGGACAGCGTGGTGCGGTAGTTGCTGGGGTACGGCGAGTTCGGGTTGAAGTGCGACTGGAGACCGACGCAGTCGATCGGCACGCCCCGGGCCTTGAAGTCACGGACCAGGTTGTAGACCGCCTGGGTCTTGGCGTGCGTCCAGTTGTCGGTGTTGTAGTCGTTGTAGCAGAGCTTGGCGCCCGGGTCGGCGGCCCGCGCGGCGCGGAACGCCGCCTCGATCCAGTCGTCGCCGGTGCGCTGGAGGTTCGAGTCGCGCCGGGCGCCGGTGCTGCCGTCGGCGAACGCCTCGTTCACCACGTCCCAGGAGTGGATCTTGCCCCGGTAGTAGGACGCGACCCGGGTGACGTGGTTGAGCATGGCCTGGCGCAGGGCGGTGCCGGACATGTTCTGCATCCAGCCGGGCTGCTGGGAGTGCCAGGCCAGGGTGTGACCCCGCACCGCCATCCCGTTGGCGATGGCGTGGTTGACGATCCGGTCGGCGTTGGTGAAGGTGAAGACGCCCTGCTGCGGCTCGGTCGCGTCGAGCTTCATCTCGTTCTCGGGGGTGACCGAGTTGAACTCGCGGTTGAGGATGCCGACGTACGTCGAGTCGGAGAGCTTGTGCGCCGCGATCGCCGCGCCGAAGTAGCGGCCCTTCTCCGCCGCCGAGGCGCCCAGCGTCGTCCCGGCGCTGGCGGTGGGCGCGAAGATCACGGTGGCGGCGACGGCGGCGGCGCCGGCCAGGACCGACACCAGTGCGGTACGCCGGCGTGCCCCGGCGCTCCATCGCCCGCTGGCGCGGGCGGACACGTGCTTCATGGCGTTCGCCTTTCGGATGCTGTGGTGGGAAGGAGTCGCCTCGTCCCTCGCCCGAACGGTGGCGGCCCACCGCCCGCCGTGGCCGCCCGGTCGCCACGTCAGGGGTGCCGTACTGCCAGCACACCACAGGGATCGATGCTCTCCGATCGGAAACGTTATCGAAACACCCCCGAAAGTTCAACGCCTGCCGATCCCTGAATATCGAGGGACGCCCCCGGCAAGGCGACCGAAAGTTTCGGGGATTCCGACCCTCCCCGCCCGGCTCCGACCACCGGCCGGACAGGTCGCGGGTCGGTACGGCACGCCCGGGGTTGGACCAGCACCGGTGCCGCTTCGCCGCCGACGACTCCGAAACTTTCGGCTCCGGGCGACCGGCCGCCCGCCCGTTCCGGGGCCCCGCCGACAGCGCATCATGGACCCGCGCGCGGACACCGTGCCCGCGCCGCCGCCACCCGCCGCCCCTGGAGGAAACCCGGTGCTGACCGACCTTCCCGTCGAGCAACTGGCCACCTACCGCAGCTCGCAGACCCTGCCCGAGGACTTCGCGGACTTCTGGGCGGGGACCCTCGCCGAGGCCGCGAGCCACGACGTCGACGTCCGGCTGCGCGAGGTGCCGACCGGACTGACCACGGTGGTCACCTACGACGTGACCTTCCGGGGGTACGCCGGCCAGGACATCCGGGCCTGGCTTCGGGTACCGGCCGGGGCCACCGGTCCGCTGCCCACCGTGGTGCAGTACGTCGCCCACGGCGGCGGGCGCGGACACGCCCTGGCCAGCCTGCTCTGGGCCTCCGCCGGTTTCGCGCACTTCCAGATGGACACCCGGGGGCAGGGCTCGGGATGGAGCATCGGCGAGACGCCGGACCCCGCCGTGGCCCCGCCGGCGGTGCCGGGCGTGATCACCCGGGGCATCGGCGACCCGGCCGACTACTACTACCGGCGGTTCCTCACCGACGCGGTACGCGCCGTCGACGCCGCCCGCGCGCTGGACGTGGTCGACCCCGACCGGGTGGCGGTGTTCGGCGTCAGCCAGGGCGGCGGCGCCGCGATCGCCGTCGCCGGGCTGCGCACCGACGTGGCGGCCGTGGTGTCCCTGGTGCCGTTCCTCTGCGACTTCCCGCGCGCCACCCGGATCACCGACGGGTACCCGTACCGGGAGATCGCCGACTACCTGCGGGTGCACCGCGACGACGTGGCCCGGGTGCACCGCACGCTGTCCTACTTCGACGCGGTCAACTTCGCCCGGCGGGCCACCGCGCCGGCGCTCTTCTCGGTCGCCCTGATGGACGCGACCTGCCCACCGTCCACCGTGTACGCCGCCTACCACGAGTACCAGGGCCCCCGCGAGATGATCGTCTGGGAGTACAACGGGCACGAGGGCGGCGGCATCGACGACGAGGCCCGCGCCCTGGAGTTCCTCCGCGCCCGACTCGGCCACACCGGCTGACCCGTCCCACCCCGATCCGACCACACCCGGTCCGACCGAAGGAGCCACTGTTGCCCCTGCCCCGCGACATCCCCCAGTACGACAACCCGGTGCTGCCCGGCTTCCACCCCGACCCGAGCGTCTGCCGGGTGGGCGAGGACTTCTACCTGGTCTGCTCCAGCTTCGAGTACTTCCCCGGCGTACCCGTCTTCCACAGCCGCGACCTGGTGCACTGGCGGCAGATCGGCAACGTCCTCGACCGGCCGGAGCAACTGCCGATCCCGGCGGACTCCACCGCCTCCGGCGGCATCTTCGCCCCGACGATCCGCCACCACGACGGCCGGTTCTGGATGATCACGACGAACGTCCACCGGGGCAACTTCCTCGTCACCGCCGAGGACCCGGCGGGCCCGTGGTCCGACCCGGTCTGGCTGGACCTGCCGGGCATCGACCCCGACCTGGCCTGGGACGAGGACGGCTCCTGCTGGTGCACCTTCTCCGGCACGCACGTCGCCCGCATCGACCCGGAGACCGGCACGGTGCTGGAGGGGCCGTACCCCGGCTGGCAGGGCAGCGGCGGGCAGTACCCGGAGGCCCCGCACCTGTACCGGATCGACGGCTGGTGGTACCTGGTGATCGCCGAGGGCGGCACGGAACGCGGGCACGGGGTCTCGGTGGCCCGCGCCCGCTCCCCCCGGGGGCCGTTCGAGGCCGCCCCGACCAACCCGATCCTGACCCACCGCAGCACCAACCGGCCGATCCAGAGCACCGGCCACGCCGACCTGGTGTCGGCGCCCGACGGCACCTGGTGGATGGTGCTGCTGGGGACCCGCCCCCGTGGCCACACCCCGCTGTACCACGTCCTCGGCCGGGAGACGTTCCTGGCCCCGGTGCGATGGGTGGACGGCTGGCCGCAGGTCGACCCGGTCCAGCTCCGCGAGCAGGCACCCGCCTGCTGGACGCCGACCGCCGCCCCGCCGCCGCGGGACGACTTCGACGCGACCACGCTCGCCCCGGCCTGGATCTCGCCACGGGCCCGCCCGGCGGGCTCCTGGTCGCTCACCGAGCGGCCGGGCTGGCTGACCCTGCACGCCACCGGCGCGACGCTGGACCGCCCCGGTGCCACCCTCGTCGGCCGGCGGCAGCAGCATCCCGACTGCCGGATCACCGCGCGCCTCGACCCGGGCACCGGCCGGGGCGGGCTCTCCGTCCGGATCGACGAGGCCCACCACTACGACCTGGAGGTCGCCGAGGGCCGGGTCCGGGTGCTCGCCCGCATCGGCCCGCTGAGCCAGTGCGTGGCCGAGCAGCCCGTCGCGGCCGGGCCGGTGGACCTCACCGTCGACATCCGCACCACGGACGTCCTGCCACCGTCGGTGACCTCGGCCGGACAGCTCGCCGCCGGGGGCCCCGGCGTGGGCGCGACCGGCCCGGACACCATCGGGTTCCTCGTCGGCGGCGACCCCGGGGACGCCACCCTGCTGGCCGAACTGGACGGCCGGTACCTGTCGACCGAGGTCGCCGCCGGCTTCACCGGCCGGGTCGTCGGCATGTACGCCACCGAGGGCAGTGTCGCCTTCGACTGGTTCGACCACCGGCCCCGACCGGCCGCCGACGAGTAACGGCACGTCGCCGCCCGTCCGACGACCACCCCGATCGCCAGGTGACGTCGTCGACGGGTCAGCTCGACAGGCGCGGAGGCCGTCGTCCCCGGGCCCCCGGCGACATCACCGGGCGAGGCCCGCGGTCGTCGCGGCGGCGACGTCGTGACCACGGAGCGCGCCGCCACCGGTCGGTGGCGGCGCGCTCCGTGGGTCACCGGCCGGCGGGATCCCGTCCGCCGGCCGGCGGTGTCACGTCCCCAGCCCGGCGGCGGCGAGGGGCCGCCCCGCGTGCTCGTCGGCACCGTCGGGGCCCGGGGCGACGGTGCTCGGGCCGGGGTCGCGGCCGGTGGTCGGGGTCGGTGCCGCGTCGGTCGCCGCCGGCTCCTCGGTGGGCACCGGCTGGCGCAGGGCCATGACGGCGGCCACCGGGGCGGCGAGCGCGACCAGGCCGCAGACCAGCCAGGTGGCGGTGATCCCGATGACGGCGGAGAGCGCGCCGAAGACCACGATGGAGACCGGGGTGGTGCCGATGCTCGCCAGGGTCAGCATCGACATCGCGGTGCCGATCCGGGCCTTCGGCGACGCCTGCTGGTAGACGGTGACGATCGCCGGGCCGTTCAGGCCGGCCATCAGCCCGACGGCGGCGCCGACCGTGGCCAGGGCCACCACCGAGGGCATCAGCGCCATCAGCAGGATGCCGACGCCGATCCCCGCCCCGCTGACGACCAGCCGCACCACCAGCGGGATGCGGTGGGCCAGCAGCGCGCCGAGCGCCCCGGCGGCGAGCGCACCCGAGCTGAACGCGACCACCACCACGGCGACCGAGGCCACCCCCCAGCCCCGCCCGTCGACCAGCAGCGGCAGCGCCACGTCGATCGGCCAACCGAAGGCCATGTCCAGGCAGAAGGCGCAGACGAACAGCCACCGCAGCCGGCCGTAGGTGCGCAGCAGCCGCAGTCCGTCGCCGGAGCGGCGCAGCAGGTTCTCCCCCGGCGTCCGGGCGCCGCCGGTCATCCCCCGGGTCACCACCGCGACGCCGACGAAGGAGACGGCGCAGGTGACCGAGACCGCCGCCATCACGTGCCACAGCTCGCCGGTGGCGATCATCCAGGCGCCGATCGGCGAGCCGACGATCGGGGCGATCCGGGTGACCATCGCGAACAGCGAGTTGGCGCGGGCCAACTGGTCGCCGGTGGCCAGCCGGGGCATCAGGCTGCTGCTGGAGGGGCTGGCCAGGCCGAGCAGCACCCCCTCCAGGGCGGCGATCACCACCAGTGGCCAGAACCAGCCGGTGGTCAGGGTGACCACGGCGCCACCGGCCAGCAGCAGGACCCGCGCCGAGGTGGTCCGCAGCAGCACGAAGCGGGGACCGAGCAGGTCGGCGGCGGCCCCGCCGAAGATCAGCGTCAGGGCCCGGGGGATGGTGCCGGCGAGCATCAGGGTGGTGATCGCGCCGGCGCCGCCGAGTTGCACGGCGGTCCAGCCCAGCGCCACCAGCAGCACGTAGTCCCCGGTGAGCGACAGCCCCTGGCTGACGGTCAGCGTGAGGACCCTCCGCCACTGGATCGCCGCCTGCGGGCCGGCCACGGCCGGGTCAGCTTGCTTCATCGTTACGCCTCACTGTCTCCGGGACGCGCCGCGCCGGGCTGCGGGGCGGATCGTCGCGCTGCGGTGGATCGGGGTACGGGCGGGCACGGGCAGGTCGGGCTTCCCGGGCAGGTGCCGGGGGCGGCCCAGCGCTGCGGCGACGGGTGGCGGACCGACCCGCACCCGCCGCGCAGCACGTTCTCCACCGCCCGGACCGCGGCCAGCCGCTCACCGGGCGCTGTCCCCCGGTCGGCGGCGGTGGAACTGATCTCCAGATGCCCGCCCAGGTACGAGCGGCCCATCCCGGCCAGCGCCCGGCCCGCCGCCCGGACCGCGGCGGTCCGGTCGGCCGGGCAGGAGGTGAGCACCGGTACGTCCGAGGGGGTGAAGCGGACCCGGACCGTGTCGGAGGCCGCCGGGTCGGGCTGACGCTGGTTCCAGCTCACTGGCTCCCCCTCGGGCCGCTGGCGATCACGGGACTGCCGTGTCCGAAACGATAGGTTTCCGCCGGCCGCCGCCCCGGCGGTTCACCGGGCAGCCGGCCGGCATCTTCGCCGCCGTGCCAGGGCCGCCAGTCCCACTCGAACATCCGCAGCCGACCCAGCCGGGCGCCGGTGGTGGCCAGCGCGGCGACGTAGCCGGGCGGGGCCGGCAGGTCCCGCAGCACCCAGCGCTGTCCGGTCAGGACGCCGGTCCCCTCGACCACGCCGGACATCAGCACGCCGAGCCGCAGCCCGTCGAGCAGCCGCCCGCCGCTGGCCTTGACGCAGGCCTCCTTGCGGGACAGCAGCCGGTGGTAGACGGCCCGCCGGCCGGCGGGGTCGGCCTGGGCGGCGACCGTGGCCGCCTCGTCGGCCGGCAGGAAGCGGGTCGCCAGGGCCAGCGCCGAGGTGGCCGGGGCGACCTGCTCCAGGTCGACGCCGACCGGGTCGGCGAGGCAGACGGCGAGCAGGGCGTGCCCGCCGGAGCGGCTGAAGCTCCACTGCCACCGCCGCCACTCGCCGTCGAAGCGGGGCTTGCCGTTGGGTCCACGGACCCAGTGCAGGGTGTACCCGGAGGTGCCCAGGTACTGCCCCAGCACCGTGCGGAGCGCGGCGTGCGCCAGCACATACCGCTGCGCGGCGACCCGGTCGCGCATGTGGTGGGCGCGCCGCCGCTCCTCCGCGTCGAGCAGCGTGGCGACCAGGTCCACCACCTCGGGGTCGACGTCCAGCCCGATGTGCCAGATGTCCGCGCCCGGTGGGGGGCCGAGGTCGGCCGGCGGAGGCTGGCCCAGCGGCAGGGCCTGGCCCAGCGGTGGAGCCTGGCCCAGCGGCGGGGGCACCCCGGTCGGCGGGGGCGGGGCCGCCGGCGCCAGGTCAGGCCGCGCGGGCATCGCCGAGCCGTCCCTGCAGGTAGCCCTGGGCCAGGGTGAGCCGCTGGATGTTGCCGGTGCCCTCCATGAACTCGAAGGCCCGCGCGTCCCGGACGAGCTTGTCCAGCAGCGGGTGGTCCCAGCGCGCGCCGGGGCCGAGCAGCCGGACCGCCGAGGTGGTGATCTCCTCGGCCAGCCGGGTGGCCCGGACCTTCGCCGCCGAGGCGAGGGTGCCGTCGCCGGGGTTGCGGTCGGCCGAGCGCGCGGCGGCCAGCACCACGGCCCGGGTACCGGCCAGCCGCTGCGCCCAGTCGGCGAGCAGGTGCCGCTGCGCGGCGCGCAGGTCGCGGCGCTCCGCGACGACCAGGTCGTACCCGGCCTGGGCGACGCCGAGGGCCAGCGCGGAGACCACCGGGCGGTAGCGGTTGAAGGTCCGGGTGGCCGCCCACATGCCCTGCCGGGTGGCCGACTTGTGCCGGCCGAGGACGTCGTCGTCGGCGATCGGCACCTCGGCCATCCGCAGTTCGCTCAGTTGCAGCCCGCGCAGGCCCAGGGTGGGCAGGGGCACGGCGGTGAAGCCCGGCCGGTCGGTGTCGACCAGCGCCGCCAGCACGCCCAGCGGGCCGGCGTGGCGGCGGGCGAAGACCACGCCGAGGCGGGCGCGGGCGCCGTTGCCCACGTACCGCTTGGTGCCGGCGAGCAGCAGGCCGCCGCCGTCGTCGGCGGGCCGCAGGGTGGTGCCCATGCTGCCCGGGTCCGAGCCGTGCGCCGGCTCGGTCATGCCGAAGAACGTCCAGGTCGGTGCGGCGGCCACGGTGGACCAGTAGCGGTCGCGCTGGTCGGCGTCGGCCAGCTCGGCGATGACGAAGCCGGACATCGACGGGCCGGGCAGGGCCAGCACCGCGCCCGCGTCGGCCCGCGCCAACTCCTCCAGCAGCGTCACCTGCTCCACGCAGGACTGGAGGTGGACCGGGCGGCCCCGGACCCGCAGCGGATCCGGGTTGTACTCCGCCGGCAGGCCGACGAGCTGCCGCCAGGGCAGGCCCCGGTCGAGCAGGGCCGCCGCCAGCGACGGGTCGCGGTCGAGGTCCAGGGCGGACGCCCGCAGCACGTCGGCGTACTCCCGGGCCACCGCCCGCAGGTCGGTGAGGTGTTCGGTGGTCACGACGCCTCCAGGTCGGTCGGTGGCGGATAGGTGTCGGCCAGCAGCTCGGCGGCCCGGACCTCGGCGCCCGGCCCGTCGGCCAGGAACCCGGCCGCGCCGAACAGGTGCAGGCAGATCCGGCCGGCCTCCTCCAGGGCGTGGTGCGCCCGGGTCCAGGCGGTGCCGTCGCGCGGGGTGGCCCCGCAGGCGCACCCGCCCGGGCAGGCGCACCCGCCCGGGCAGGCGCAGCCGGCCCGGCAGGTGGCGGCGGCCACGCAGGTGCAGCGGGCCGTGCAGGCGCAGGTGGCCGCGCAGGTGACGGTCTCCAGCAGGGCGTGCGCCTCGGCGAGACCGGCGGCGGCGTCGGCGACCATCCCCCGCACCATCGACAGGTTCAGCGTGACGGTGCCGGCGACGGACCGGCCGCGCAGGTGCGCGACGGCGTGGGCGAGGCTCCGTTCGGCGAGGCCGAGCCGCAGCCAGAGCAGCCCGGCGGTCCAGGTGGCGTGCGGCGGCGGCCCGCCCCCGGGCACCCGCACCGCGATCAGCGTGTCGGCGCCGACCGGGACGCGGTCCAGCAGGTCGTGCCGGACCCCGGCCCGGGGTCGGGGGCCCGCCCCGGTGGCGTACCGGTCGCAGGCCGCCTCGACGTCGGCCGGCACCAGGGCGTGCCCGCCGGGTCCGACCGGCAGGACGCCGGGGCTGGTCGTGGCGTGCAGCAGGCGCAGCGCGGCGGCCGGCCCGTCGGCGTACGCCACCGGCCGGTACCGGCGGGTGTCGGCGGCCGGCGGCGCCGGTGCCGCCGGCACGGTCGGCACCCCGGACGGGATGGGCACGGTCGGTACCCGGGTCGGCGGGTTCGCGGTGACGGTCATCGCGTCAGCTCCCTCGTACGGCGCGGGCGGGAGGCGCCCGCGGCGGGACCGGGCGGCGGGGACGCCGGGACCGGTGGATGCGCCGCACCGGACCGGACGGGCGCCGACCGGGCCCGACCGGCGCGGGCCGGTACGTCGGCCCGGGGCGGGGCCGGCAGGGTCAGGGTGATCCCGCACCGGTACGGCAGCGTCGGGTCCCGGTCGGTGACCAGCAGCCGCCCGCCGGGTAGCGGCTCGCGGCCGACCGGCAGCGGCCGGGCCGGGTCGGCCGCGCCTGCCGGGGCGTCGTCGGTGAGCGGCCCGGCCCCGAGCAGGTCGGCCAGGGCGAGCCACACCCCGAGGCAGGGGTGCCCGGCCGGGGCCCGGACCACCGGTACCCCGGCGGGCGGGTCGTCGAGACCGGCGCCGGCCACCACCAGGTCGGCCGCCACCGGCAGCGCCGGGCCGGCCGGGCCACCCCGGGTGACGGTGAGCTGGGGGCGTCCGACCGGTACGCCGGCGCCCGGACCGAGCAGCAGCGCCACCGCCACGTCCCGGGTGGGGCGGACCGCCGCGTCGTCCGGGGGCAGGGTCTGCTGCTCCATGACGACGACCAGGGCCCGCCGGGCGCCCCCGGTGGTGAGCTGGTGGTGGGCGATCCGCAGGGCGGTGAACGGCCCGGCGACGCCCTGCTCGGAGATCCCCATCATCATCGGGTCACCGGGCAGGAGCTCGGCGAGCAGGCTGCCGGGGAAGCTCTGGTGCCGGCAGTCGGGGCTGGCGTCGACGGTGAGCACCAGGTCGACCTCGGCCAGCGCCGGGCCGAGCGTGTCCACCACGGTGCGGACCATGTGGTGGTAGCTGATCTTGGGGCCGTCGGTGAGCCAGGAGCGGTCGGCGAAGGCGCCGTAGAGCGACTCCATGTGGTCGAGGAAGGCCGCGAGTTCGTCGGCGGCGGGCCGCGGGCCCGCCTCGGTGAAGGTGAACGGGACGATGCGTTCGAGGGCCGGTCCGGCCGCGTCACCTGGCGCGGCCAGACCGGTGGGCTCCCCGAGCCGCCGCAGGACCGGCACCGGTCAGCGGCTCTCTGCGATGAAGGCGGCCAGCGAGCCGACCGTCTCCAGGTGGCTCTGCTCCAGGCCCTCCGGGTCGACCTGCATGTCGAGGGCGTCCTCCAGGGCCATCAGCAGGCCGAGCACGCTGGTGGAGTCCAGGCTCAGGTCGTCGAAGAGGCGGGTCTGCTCGGTGACGTCGGTGAGTTCCTGGCCGAGCACCTCCTCGAGGGCGGTGACGATGGCGGTGACGACCTGCTGGTCGGCGGCGACGGTGACGGACATGGGGGGTTCCTGCCTTTCGGTGTAAAGGGGTGCGGGGATGGGGCGGGTCAGTGGAAGTCGTGCAGGATCTGGGCGGCGAGCATGCTCTCCACGTCGTCGCGGGTCCGGATCAGCCGGGCCTCGCCGTCGTGGACCAGCACCTCGGCGGGGTAGCCGTGGCTGAGGAAGTGCACCGGGGAGGCGGTCGGCCCGTACGCGCCGGAGCGCTCGACCCCGACGACGTCGCCGGGGGCCAGGTCGGCCGGCAGCTCCACGGCCTTGCCGATGGTGTCGTTGGGGGTGCAGAGCGGGCCGGTGACGTTCCACTTCACGCCCTCGGCGGCGCTGTCCCGGTTGAGCAGGCGCATGGGGAAGTTCCGCTTGACGAAGGAGCCGATGCCGACCGCGGCCATGTGATGGTTGGTGCCGCCGTCGGCGACCGCGAACCGCTCCCCCATGGACTCCTTGACGTAGCGGACCTGCACCGCGTACGTGCCGCTGTGTCCGACCAGGTACCGGCCCAGCTCCATGACGAGGCGGGTGGCCGGGTGCCGGTCGTGGAACCGGGTGAAGATCGGGTTGAGCCGGTCGGCCAGCGCGGCCACGTCGAGGTCGCGCTCGCCGGGGAAGTACGCCACGCCGAGGCCACCGCCGACGTCGACCACCTCCAGCGGCACCCCCAGGTGCGTGCCGAGGCGCTCGGCCAGCTCCAGGATCCGCTCGGTGTTCGCGGCGATCATGTCCTCGTCGAGGAACCGGGTGCCCATGTACGCCTGGAAGCCGACCAGCCGCACGTGGCGGTGCCGGCTGGCCAGGTCGTCGGCGGCCAGCAGGGCGGCCTCGTCGATGCCGAACTGGCGGGGCTTGCCGCCCATGGTCAGGCCGCTGCCCTTGACCGCGAAGCTCGGGTTGACCCGCAGCACCACCCGCGCGGTGGTGGCCAGTCCCTCGGCCAGCTCGTCGATGAGCGCCAGCTCCCCGAAGGACTCGCAGATGAGGGTGATCTCCTCCTTGAGGCAGGCGGCGATCTCGTAGTGGCTCTTGCCGGGCCCGAGGAACATGATCTGCTCGGCCGGCACCCCGGCCCGCTGGGCGGTGACCAGCTCGGTCAGCGAGGAGACCTCGGCGCGGGCGCCCAGCGAGTGCAGCAGCGCGCAGATGCTGACGTTCGGGTTGGCCTTGAGCGAGTAGAACATCTCCACCGCCGGGTGCAGCCGGTCGCGCAGCCCGCGGAACTGCTCGGTGATCCGGGCCCCGTCGTAGACGTACAGCGGGGTGCCGAAGCGCTCGACCAGTTCGCTGACCGGTACGGTGCCCACCGAGGTCGACTCAGACATTGACGGTCTCCTTCCGCACGGTCCGTGCGATGGCGTGGTCCAGGTCGGCCAGCTCCGCCTCGGAGCCGGCCAGCAGCAGGCCGTACAGGCGTCCGGCGTACGGCCGGGGGTCGTCCGGGCCGGGCGCGGCGGCGTTGACGGTGGCGAAGTTGTTGACCAGCAGGCCGCTGCCGCCCCCGGTGGTCAGCAGCAGGTCGCCGAGCTGGTCGCGCAGGTCGGCGAAGCCGACCGGGCCGGTGAGGGTCAGGTCGTACTGCCGGGCCAGGGCGACCGTCCCGGGGCCCATGAACCGCTCCTGCAGGGCGGTCTGGTAGGTCGACATGTTGTTCCGGGCGTTGATCTCCAGCACCGGCAGCAGGCCGCCGTCGCCGGTGGTGATGGCGTCCACCCCGACGATGCCGTGGAAGCCGTCGGCGGCCAGTCGCCGGCCGAGCCGGTCGGCGGTCTCCACGAGCTGCGCGGTGTGCGCGGCGCTGATCCGGGCCGGGATCCGGTGTCCCTTGTGGGCTCCGTTCTCGGTGAGCGCCTCCTTGACGAAGTCGAAGCGCACGGAGCCGTCCCGGCCGACGGTGAAGTGGTAGTTGAGGTCGAGCGCCTTGTCCGCCCACTCCTCCAGCACCAGGGCGATGCGCTGGTCGCCGGTCTTCTCCGCGCGGCGGGTGACCATCCGCACGAGCTGGTCCAGCCGGCGCGGGTCCTCGACGACCACGATGCCCTTGCCGGAGACCCCGTACGCGTCCTTGACGCCGACCCTGCGGCCGGCGGCGACCGAACGGGCGGCTTCCTTCGCGGCCTCGGCGAACTCGGCGACGGTCTCGCACTCCCAGCCGACGGCGAGCGGCAGACCCAGTTCCCGGGCGACCCGGCGGCTGTACACCTTGCTGTTGACCGCCTTGACCACCGGCACCGGCGGCAGCGCCGGGGCCAGCCCGGTCACCTCGCACAGCCGCGCCTCCAGGGTGGACATGCCGTGCGGCAGCAGGTGCGCCCCGGTGCCGGCCAGGTCCCGCAGCGCGGCCTGGAGCCGGGGCGAGCGCAGCGCGTCCTCGCTGACCGTGGCGGCCGGGTCGGACCGGTCGGTGACCAGGATCGTCGGCAGCGCGATGCCGAGGTCGGTCAGGTAGGCCAGGTAGTCGGGGTCCGGGGCGGACTTGAGCACGACGTGGTCACCGGGACCGGCGAGCAGCACGGCGAACTCGTCCATCCGGTTCACGATCGCGGTGGAGGAACGCCCGCCGACGGTCGGCAGGCCCACCTCGTCCCGGGCCCACTCGTCCTCGACCTCGAAGTTGCCGAGCAGCACGAACGGGGTGTCGGCGGAGCCGGTGCAGGCGCTCTTCACGCCGGCGAGGAAGCTCGGGTACGGCGGTGCCATGGTGATCCCTTCTGGTCGACCCGGCGCGGGTCGGGGCGGTCGTGGGTCGACCCGGGCGCGGGTCGGGGTGGTCAGTGGCGCAGGACGGCGGCGGAGAAGGTCGCGCCGAGCCCGACGGCGGCCATCAGGTAGAGGTCGCCGGGGCGGAGCCGGCCGGCCCGGCGGGCGTGCACGTGGTTGATGAACGGGTCGGCGGTGAAGCAGTGCCCGGTGACCGGGATGTTGTCCAGGAAGACCCGCTCCAGCGGGATGTCGAGCAGTTGGCAGGTCCAGGACCAGGAGAGCCGGTTGACGTTGTGCGGCAGGATCAGCGCCAGGTCCTCGACGCCGACCCCGGCCGCCGTGGCGGCGTCCCGGATCACGTCGGCGAGCACCTCGTTGTGCTCCTTGAGGAAGCGCGGGTCCAGCGCCTGCGGGGGGAACTGCTCGGCGTACCGGCCGAGGGTGCGGGTGGCGTAGCCGAGCAGCCGGTCCCGGTCCCCGCCGGGGGCGACCAGGCAGGCGGCGGTGGACTCCCCCATCACCGTGCTCTCCGGGATGATCTGGAGGGTCGGGTTGAAGACCTTCTCCCCGGTGAGCACCAGCGCCAGCGCGTCCGGGTCGCCGTCGGCGGCCAGCAGTTGCCCGGCGAGGTCCACCCCGAGCAGCCCGGTGGCGCAGGCGTGCTGGGTGAGGGTGAAGGCGACCGCGTTCGGCAGGCCGAGCGCCGCGCAGACGTCCTCCAGCGGGTGCTCCCCGGCGGGGGTGACGGTGGTGACGGTCCGGGCCAGGATCACGTACCGGACCCGGTGCTCGTTGCCGCGCAGCTCGCTCAGCGACTCCACGGCGGCGGTCAGCGTCGCGCGCAGGTCCCGCTCCGGGTCCCGGCGCACCGACTCCAGCCCGTAGAAGCGGCGGAAGGTCCACAGCAGTCGGGGTGGGGCGTCGACGGCGGCGCAGATGTCGCCGACGTCCACGCTCAGCTCGGGCAGGTGGCACCCGACGTCCAGCAGGGCGGTCACGCGCGTCCTCCGATCCGGTCGGTGCGGCTGTCCACGGTGGAGCCGACGGGAACGGCGGGGGTCGCCGAGGTGCCCGGCCACCACAGGTCGTCCGGGGTGAGCGCGGCGGCGGTGTACCGGCCCAGCGCGCTGATCAGGAGCTGGGCCTCCAGGGCCAGCGCCCGCACCAGCCGGACCAGGCCCGACTCGGCGTCGGTGTCGACCGCGAGCAGCGCGGCCCGGCCCAGGCCGACGGCGGTGGCGCCGAGCGCCAGCGCCTTCACCGCCCGGCCGCCCTCCCAGATCCGGCCGCTGGCCAGCAGGCAGCCCTCGGGGCGGCCGATCCGGCGCAGGCACTCGCCCAGCGGCAGCCCGACCTGGTCGAGGAAGGCCCGGGGGGCCCAGCCGGTGCCGCCCTGCGCCCCGTCGACGGTCACCGCGTCCGCGCCGGCCCGCCAGGCCGTGGCGGCGGCGTGGGCGACGTCCCGCCCGGGGTGGAACTTCACCCACACCCGGGCGCGGGGGAAGTTGTTGCGCATGAAGCGCACCTGCTGGCGGACGATCTCCTCGGTGAAGGTGCCCGGGCTGGCGCAGCGCAGCCACCCGCCGTCGCCGAGCACGTCCCGCACGGCGAACCGGTCGGCCAGCCGGGCCGCGTCGGCGGCGTCGACCACCGTCATCCCGCCCAGCCCCGGCTTGGCGCCCTGGCCGAGCTTCAGCTCGAAGCCCAGCCGGCCGGAGTCGACCAGGTCCCGCACCGACGGGTCGCTGTAGACGAGGTTCCACACCTCCGAGTCGGCGTCCTCGGTGCTCTGCTGCACCACCACACCGCCGACCTCCGGCGGGCACTGCTCGGCGTAGGCCCGCAGCCGGGCCAGGATCGACGCGCCGGCCCCGTCGGCGGCCCGCCGGTACCCGCCCACCGGGACCAGGTTCTCCCCGATCACCATCGGGACGCCGAGCCGGCCGGCCTGGCGGCTGGCGGCGAGCCCGGCGTCGCCGGCGGCGATCCGGGTCGAGCCGAACGCGCTGACGTAGACCGGCAGCGGGGAGCGGAAGCCGCCGACGGTGGTGGCCAGGTCCACGTCGTCGTGGACCGGCTCCCGGGCCAGCTCGATCAGCTTCTCCAGCCGTTGCGGCACGAAGACCGGTGGGACCAGCCGGGCGGTGTCCAGGTCGTCGAGGAGGCGGGGGTCGACCGGCTCGGCGTCGTCGCCCGCGCCGAAGAGCTGGGCCCCGTAGCCGTCCGCCGGGGGGAAGACCTCGGCGGTGCCGTGCCGGGCGCGGGCCCGGACCTGCCGTTCGGGGAAGCCGGGGGCGCGTACGCCGGTCACGGGGCCACCACCCCGGGCAGCTTCGGGTACGCGCTGACCTGCCAGAGGGCGTCCAGCCCGGTGAGGAAGCGGACCAGCCGCTGTACCCCCATGCCGAACCCGGCGCTGGTCGGGATGCCCTCCCGGGCCAGCTTCAGGTACCAGTCGTACTTGGCCGGGTTCTCGCCGCTCTCCCGCATCCGGGTGACGATGGTGGCGTAGTCCGCCTCCCGCTCGCTGCCGCTGACCAGCTCCCCGTACCCGCCGTGGGCGATCAGGTCGAAGTTGCGCAGCACCCCGGGCCGGTCCGGGTCCTCCCGGTCGTAGAAGCCCCGGGAGCCCTTCGGGTAGTCGGTGACGAAGAACGGCCGGTCCGCCTCCCGGGAGAGGGTCTCCTCCCCCACCCAGTCGATCTCGGCGTCGGCGCTCTGCGGGTGCCCGCCGCCGCGCAGCCGGTCGACCGCCTCGGCGTGGGTGCAGGTGTCGAACTTGCCGGTCAGCAGCTCGGTGAAGGCCAGCGGGTCGCGGCCCAGCCCGGCCAGCACGTCGGGCACGGTGTCCAGCACGTGCCGGACCACGTGGGTGAGCAGCCCGGCCGCGACGTCCATCGCCTCGTCCCGGGACGCGCCGGCCAACTCCACGTCGATCTGGTGGAACTCCACCAGGTGCCGGCCGGTCCCGGCGGTCTCCGGCGGCTCCACCCGCACGTTCGGGGCGATGTAGAAGAGCCGGTCGAAGCCGCGCAGGGACGCCTGCTTGTAGAGGATCGCGCTGGTCATCAGCTTGTACGGCTGGCCGTAGTAGTCCACGTCCAGCGCCTTGGCGCCCCGCCCGCCGGGATCGGTGACCGGGCCGACCAGCGGCGGCAGCAGTTCCGTGCAGCCCTGGCCGCGCAGGTACTCCCGCGCCGCGTACAGCGCCTCCTGCTGCACCGCCATCGCGGCCCTGGTCGTCGGCGCGGCCAGGTGCTCGCCGAGCGGCACCGGCCGGGGCGCCGGGCCGTCTGGCTGGTGGTCCGTGTGGTGCATCTCGCCTCCCGGGCTCATTGGTCGTACGTGCGTGCGACGGTGTGCAGGGCGGACAGCAGGCGCGCCGACGACATCGCCGGCTGCTGGGCGGACGCCGTGGCGGTGATGGGCATCCGGCCGACCGCCGACCAGCGCAGCCGGCCGGCGTCGTCGATGAAGCTGCGGGACCGGCCGGCGTTGTCCGGGTGCAGGCACCACGGGACGTCCAGGTAGCCCCGGCGGAACGCGGCGTGCAGGGCCCGGCCCGGGTCGTCGTCGAGGTCGAGCACCGCCTCGACGAGCCGGCGGGCCTCCCGGTACACGCTCTCCTCGCCGGCCGGGTCCACCTCGGGGTCGGTGACCGACGCGGTCGCGGCGGCCGTCTCCAGGGCCTCGACGTTCTCCGCGACGGTGGGGATCCGGTGCGCCTCGGCGACGGTCTTGACGATCAGCCGCTGCGCGCCGGCCCGGACCGCCAGGTCGGCGGAGGCGGCCAGCAACCGCCGGGCGCCCCGCGCGGTGGTGGGGAAGGTCCCCATGTAGGTGTAGAGGACCACGTGCCGGTCCACGGTGGCCGGCAGGAACTCGGCGGCCAGCCGGTGCAGCGCCCGGATCGCCTCGGTGTCCTGGGCCGGATCGGTCTGCTGGGCGTAGCTCAGCGACACGCTGGTGATCCCGTGCCGGGCGAAGAACAGCCCCTCCAGCAGGCTCACCGCGACCAGCAGGCCGGGCGGGCAGAGCTGCCCGAGCAGGCAGCCGCCGAAGCTCTCCAGGTGGGCGGTGCCCGGGGCCAGCTCGGCCAGGAGTTCGCTGGCCCGCGCCCAGTTGCGCACCGACTCCCGCAGCGGCGTGCGGCCGTACGGCAGGCAGTAGGAGACCGGACCGCCCTCGGTGGCGTGCAGGCCGGCGGCGGCGAGCGCCCGGATGATCGGCTCCGGCTGGGAGGACCCGTGCCGGACCTGGACCGGGAAGGACTCGTCGTGGACCCCGGCGAGCAGGGTCCGGGTCGTCTCCACCGGGTACGCCACGATCGGGTACCCGTTGAGCGGGGTGCCCTCGACCAGCGCCCGGTGGGCCGCGTCGTACGCGCCGACCCGGGTGTAGCTGTCGATGGTGACCGTACCGACCGTGGTGGCCGCGGCGAACCGGGTGCGCTCCAGCCCGGCGCGCATCCGCCGCAGGTCGCTGAAGCCCATCCGGGGCTGGACGACCAGCCGGCCGGCGCGGGCGGCGTCGGCGACGAACCGGCCGAAGGACCCCGCGGGCGCCGCCGGCCGGACGGTCCGGTCCGCCGCGCCGAGGACCCCGGCGCTCACGCCGGCCGTCCCACCATGGTCGACGCCCCCGCCGGCAGGTCGGCCAGGAAGCGTTGGAAGGCGAGCAGGTCGCCGTCGTCGAAGACCGCGTCGAAGCCGGCCGCGCGCAGCCGGGCGGCCCGGTCGGCGTCGTCCCGGCCGTCGAGGCCGAGCTTGCCGCCGATCACCATCGGGACGCCGGCCAGCTCGGGCTCGGCGCGCAGCCGGGTGACGGCGCTGAGCCCGTCGACGTAGCCGTGCCCGTTGACGCTGCTGACCACCACCAGGTCCGGGGCCTCGATCCGGCAGCGCCGGACGAGCAGGTCGTCCGGGACGCAGGGGCCGAGGTTGACCACCGGGTGCCCCAGTTCCTCGACGAACAGTTCGAGGAAGACCAGGTTCCAGGTGTGCGAATCCGAGACGGTACCGGTCAGCAGAACTTTTCCAACGCCTTGCGAGTGCGCCATCGCGGCTCTCCGGTGAGAAATGGGGACGCCCGTTCCGGAAGCGGTTCTCCGCTCCCGGCGGTTCCGTTTTGCACAGCTCGAATATAGGAGCGGGGCGGGGCCGCAGCCGGAAGTTACGGGGGCAGGAAGGTCGGCAGTCGCGGCGGGTTCGCACCGCCGGTTCCCGGGTCGACGCCGCCGCCGCGGCGGGGTGCGGCGGCTGCGGCCCGGACACGGCGACGGCCCCCCGCACCGGTGCGGGGGGCCGTTCTCAGCAGGGGTTACGCGTACTGGGCGACGAGGCTGCGCGGGCGGATGTCGGTCCAGTCGCGCTCGATCCGCGCCAGGCACTCGGGCCGGCTGGCCGGGCCGAGGACGCTGCGCCAGCCGGCCGGCACCGCGGCGAAGGCGGGCCAGAGGCTGTGCTGCCCCTCGTCGTTGACCAGGACCAGGAACGTGCCGTTCTCGTCCTCGAACGGATTCACCATTTCTCAGCTCCTTTTCTCGGTGGGGTCGTGCGCTTCGGTTCCTTCGGTGGGGTCGTGCTTCTCGGCGCGCGGCGGCGCCAGTTTCCCGGCGAGGATGCCGCCGATCTCGGTGAGCGGTTCCCGTTCGGTCATCCGCAGGTGGGTGGTGTCGATGTCGTGGCAGACCAGGTCACCGTGCACGTGGTCGGCCCACAGCTTGGGGGTCAGCGGCCCGGCCGCGCCGGACCGGTTGGCGGAGAAGAAGAGCAGGTCGCCGGTGAACAGCGCCGGCCGGTACGCGGCCATCAGGTCCGCGTGGTTGACCGCCGCCGCCACCAGGGCGTGCACCTCGGCCTCGGTGAACCCGGCCAGCACCGGGTCGCGGCGACGCAGCACCTCGACCACGACCTGCGGGTCGTACCGGTCCCCGACACCCTCGGGGAGCCCGGCGACGGTCTCGGCCGCACCGGTCTCGGCCGCACTGCCGTCCTCGTCCTCGTCGCCGAGGAGCATCCGCATCGTCTCCCGGTCGGTACGCGGCCGGGCGGCGTCCTCCTCGGCGACCGGGTAGGCGTCCATCATGGCCAGCAGCTCCACCTCCGCACCGGCCTGTTGCAGCCGGGTCGCCATGGCGTGCGCGACGATCCCGCCGAACGACCAGCCGAGCAGCCGGTACGGGCCGTGCGGCTGGATCCGCCGGATCTCGGTCAGGTAGTCGTCGGCCATCTCCTCGACGCTGGCCGCCCGGTACCCGGGGGTGGCCAGGGCGCGGGTCTGCAACCCGTACACCGGCTGGTCGGGGCCGAGGTGCTGGGTGAGCCCGGCGTACGACCAGCTCATCCCGGCGCCGGGGTGCACGCAGAACAGCGGGCGGCGGCTGCCCTCGGCGCGCAGCGGCAGGAGCACCCCGAGCGCCGAGCCGGTGTCCTGCCCACCGGCCAGGCCGGCGACGGTGGGGTGCTGGAACAGGTCCCGGACCGCCCGGTCGAGGCCGAGGACGGTACGGATCCGGCTGACCAGGCGGGTGGCCAGCAGGGAGTGCCCGCCGAGGTCGAAGAAGTTGTCGTCGACGCCCACCCGCTCGACGCCGAGGACCTCGGCGAACAGCTCACACATCCGCTGCTCGACCGGGGTGCGCGGGCCCCGCCCGCTGGTGCCGCCATGGGTGGGCGCCGGCAGGGCCCGCCGGTCGAGCTTGCCGTTGACGGTGACCGGCAGCCGGTCCAGCAGCACCACCGCCGAGGGGACCATGTACCCGGGCAGGCTCGCCGCGGCGGCGGCCCGCACCTCGGTCTCGTCGAGCCGCGCCCCGTCCGCCGGCACCAGGTACGCGACCAGGCGCTTGTCGCCGGGGCGGTCCTCGCGGACCACGACGGCGACCTGGCCGACGCCGGGGTGCCGGCCGAGCACCGCCTCGATCTCGACCGGTTCGATGCGGAAGCCCCGGATCTTGACCTGCCCGTCGGCCCGGCCGACGAAGCGCAGCTCACCGCCGCTGGTCCAGGCGACCAGGTCGCCGGTGCGGTACATCCGGCCGCCGGCCGGGTCGAACGGGTCGGCGACGAACCGTTCGGCGGTCAGCGCCGGACGGCCGAGGTAACCCCGGGCGACCTGCGCCCCGGCCAGGTACAGCTCGCCGGTGCCGCCGAGCGGGACCGGGGCGAGCCGGTCGTCGAGGACGTAGGCGCGGGTGTTGTCCAGCACCCGGCCCAGGTACACCCCGGTGAACCGCCGGTCGGTGGTCTCGAAACGCTGGTGGTGGGAGGCGAAGGTGGTCTCGGTCGGGCCGTAGCTGTGCACCAGGACGGTCCGCGGGCAGTGCTCCAGCACCCGCCGTACGGCCGCCGGGGAGGCGACGTCGCCGCCGGTCCAGACCTCGCGGAGCCGGGCCAGGGTGGCCAGCCCCTCGTCGGCCAGCACGTGGAACAGGCCCATCGTGAAGTACGCGGCGGTGACGTCGTACCGCTCGATGACGCGGGACAGCTCCGCCAGGTCCGCGCCGTCGCCCTCGGCCACCACGAGTTCCCCGCCGCGCAGCAGCGGCACCCACAGCTCGTAGGTGGAGGAGTCGAAGCCGTACGCGGAGTGCACCAGCATCCGGCGGTGGTGGTCCCGGTTCCAGCACCGGTCGGCGACGAGTTCCCGCACGTTGCGGTGGGTCACCCCGACGCCCTTGGGGCGGCCGGTGGAGCCGGAGGTGAACATGACGTACATCAGGGCGTCGTCGCCGAGCGGCAGGTCCGGGTCGGTGTCGGGGCCGTCGTCGGGTACCGCGAAGGGCACGACCCGGACGCCCTCGGCCCGCTCGGCCCGCGCCACCTCGCCGTCGGCGGTGTCGGCGTCGGTGAGCAGGACCCGCGCGGCGGACTCGGCGACGATCATCCGGACCCGGGCGGCGGGCAGCGTGGTGCCGACCGGGACGTACGCGGCGCCGCACTTGAGCACCGCCAGGGTGGCGACGACGAGGTCGGCGCCGTGGCGCATCAGCACCCCGACCGTCGACTGCGGGGTGACCCCGGCGGCGACCAGCCGGTGGGCCAGCCGGTTGGCCCGGCGGTTGACCTCGGCGTAGCTGAGCCGCCGGTCGCCGGCGGTGACCGCCGGGGCGTGCGGGGTGCGCCGGACCTGCGCCTGGAACGCCTCGTGCACGGTGCCCCGGGTCGGCGCGACGGCGCTGTCGTTGAGCTGGTGCAGCAGCCGGTGGCGCTCGGCGGCGTCGAGCAGGTCGACCGCGCCGACGCGCTGGCCGGGGTCGGCGGTGACGGCGCGCAGCAGCCGGGCCAGCCGCTCGGCCAGCAGCCGGGCGGTGTCGGCGTCGAAGAGGTCGGTGGCGTACTCCAGCGCCCCGGCGAGCCCGGCGTCACCGGGGCGCTCGTGGACGGACAGGGTGAGGTCGAACTTGACGGTGCCGGTGTCGAAGGGGACCTCGGTGCCGGCCAGCGGCGACCCGGTCGGGTCGGCCTCGGCGTTGTTCTGCACCAGCAGCATCACCTGGAACAGCGGGTGGTACGCGGTGGAGCGGGTCGGGTTCAGCTCCTCGACCAGCCGCTCGAAGGGCAGGTCCTGGTGGTCGTAGGCGGCCAGGTCGGCGTCGCGGACCCGGGTGAGCAGGTCGGCGAAGCTGGGGTCACCGGAGACGTCGGTGCGCAAGACCAGGGTGTTGACGAAGAACCCGACCAGGTCGTCGAGGGCGTCGTCGCCCCGGCCGGCGACCACCGTGCCGATCGGCACGTCCGTGCCGGCGCCGAGCCGGGACAGCAGCACCGCCAGCGCGGACTGGAGCACCATGAACAGGGTCGCGCCGTGGTCGCGGGCCAGCCGCAGCACCCCGGCGTGGGTCGCCGCGTCCAGGGCGAACGGCACCACGTCGCCGCGCTGGCTGGCCACCGCCGGGCGGGACCGGTCGGCGGGCAGCTCCAACACCTGCGGCGCGCCGGCCAGCACGTCCCGCCAGAAACCGAGCTGCCGGGCGAGCAGGCTGTCCGGGTCGGTCGCGTCGCCGAGCAGGTCCCGCTGCCAGAGCGTGTAGTCGGCGTACTGCACGGGCAGGGGCGTCCAGCCGGGGGCGTGCCCGGCGGCGCGGGCCGTGTAGGCGGTGGCGAGGTCGCGCAGCAGCGGGCCCATCGACCAGCCGTCCCCGGCGATGTGGTGCACCAGCACCACCAGCACCTGCCCGCCACCGTCGACCCGCAGCAGCCAGGCCCGCAGCGGGATCTCGGTGGCCAGGTCGACGACGTACCCGGCCGCCGCGTCGATCGCCGCGGGTACCGCCCCGGCGGCGACGTCCCGGACGGTGACCTCGGGTTCGGCGTGGTCGAGGACCACCTGGAAGGGCTCCCCGTCGACGGCCCGGTAGACGGTGCGCAGCACCTCGTGCCGGTCGGCCACGTCGGCCAGGGCCCGGCGCAGGGCGTCCGGGTCGAGGTCGCGCTCCAGCCGCAGCGCGACCGGGATGTTGTAGACCGCGCTCGGCCCGGTCAGCTCGTCGAGGAACCAGAGCCGGTGCTGGGCGAAGGAGAGCGGCACCGGTGCCCGCGTGCCGTCCGGGGCGGTGGCCGGCGCGGTCCGGGTCAGGGCGGGGCGGGCGGCGGTCCCGGTGTCCCGGCCGACCCGCCGTTCCAGGTCGGCGGGGGTGGGCGCGAGGAAGAGGTCCCGGACGCCGAGCTCCACGCCCCGGACGGTGCGGACCCGGTTGACCAGCTTGGCGGCGAGCAGGGAGTGCCCGCCGAGGGCGAAGAAGTCGTCGTCCACGTTGACCCGGTCGACGCCGAGGACCGCGCCGAACAGGTCGCACATCACCTGCTCGCCGGGGGTCCGGGGGGCCCGGCCGCCGGTGGCCGGGGCGTGCCGGGGGGCGGGCAGGGCGGCCCGGTCGAGCTTGCCGTTGCCGGTGAGCGGCAGCCGGTCCAGCACCACGAACGCCGCCGGCACCATGTGCGCGGGCAACGCCTCGGCGGCGGCCCGGCGGACCTCCTCGACCGCGATCTCGCCACCCGTCCCGGCCGGGACCAGGTACGCCACCAGGCGCTTGTCGCCGGGGCGGTCCTCGCGCACCACCACGGCCACCCCGCCGACCCCCGGGTGCCGGCCGAGGACGGCGGCGACCTCGCCCGGCTCGATCCGGAAGCCCCGGATCTTCACCTGGTCGTCGGCGCGGCCGAGCAGTTCCACCACCCCGTCCCGGGTCCACCGGGCCAGGTCGCCGGTGCGGTACATCCGGGACCCGGCAGGGCCGTACGGGTCGGCCACGAAGGCAGCGGCGGTGGTGCCGGCCCGGTTCAGGTACCCGTCGGCCAGGCCGGTGCCGGCGACGTACAGCTCACCGGTGACCCCGACCGGGACCGGGCGCAGCCGCTCGTCGAGCACGTAGCTGCGGCGGTTGGTCAGGGGCGCGCCGACCGGGACGGGGGCCCCGGTGGGCGGGGTGTCGATCGGGTGGCAGTGGGTGAAGATCATGCTCTCCACCGGCCCGTACCCGTGCACCAGTCGCAGGTGGGGGAAGCGGCGGCGGGCCCGCGCCAGGTGTTCCACCGACGGCGGCTCGCCGCCGGTGACGACCTGGTCGACCGCGCCGATGGTCTCCGGGTACTCGTCGAGCATCAGGTTGAACAGGCCGGCGGAGAGCCAGAGGGTGCTGGCCCGGTGGGCGGCGACGAGGTCGGCGATCCGGGCCGGCTCGGGCCGCTGCCCCGGCTGGAGCACGCAGGTCGCCCCGGCCAGCAGCGCGCCCCAGAACTCCAGCGCGAACGCGTCCCAGGAGACCGGGGCGGACTGCACCCACACCTGGTCCGGGCCGAAGTCCACGAAGTCCTGGCCGGTGAGGGTGCCGACGATGGCCCGGTGGGCGGCGAGGGCACCCTTGGGGCGGCCGGTGGAGCCGGAGGTGAACATCACGCACGCCGGGTCGCCGGGGTCGCCGGGCAGGTGCAGCGGGTCGGTGGACTGGGCGTCCAGCGCCTCGGCCGCCGCGTCGAGCAGGACGGTCCGGCCGGGCCGGGCCGCGCCGAGCCGGTCGGCGAGCGCGGTGTCTGAGACCAGGGCGGTGACCGAGGCGTCGGTGACCAGGCCGGCCAGCCGGGCGTCGGGGAACTCCGGGTCGAGCAGGGCGTAGGCCGCGCCGGCCTTGAGCACGGCGAGGACGGCGACGGCCATGGTCAGGCCCCGGTCCAGCAGGACGCCGACCACGTCGCCCCGGCGTACCCCGGTCGCCACCAGGTGCCGGGCGAGGCGGTTGGCCTCGGCGTCGAGGTCGCGGTAGCTCATCGGCCGCCCGTCGCAGATCAGCGCGACCCGGTCGGGGGTGGCGGCGGCGTGCCGCTGCACCAGGTCGGTGACGCGCAGGTCGGGGCCGGGCGTACCGGTGGTGTTGAACACCCGCAGCACCTGGTCGCGGTCGGCGGCGGTGAGCAGGTCGAGGTCGCCGACCCGGGTCCCCGGGTCGGCGGTGACCGTGCCGAGCAGCCGGGCCAGGGCCGCCGCGAGACGGGTCACCGTCGCCGGGTCGAACAGGTCGGTGGCGTACTCGACCGCGCCGGTGATGCCGACCGGGGCGCCGGCCGGGTCGTGGTACTCCCGCACGGCGAGGGTGAGGTCGAACTTGGCCACCCCGGCCCGGAAGGCCAGCTCCTCGCCGGCCAGTGGGGACGCGGTCTCCGGTTCCCCGTCGCCACCGGCGTTCTGGAGCACCAGCATCACCTGCACCAGCGGGTGGTACGCGGTGGAGCGGGTCGGGTTCAGCTCCTCGACCAGCCGCTCGAAGGGGACGTCCTGGTGGTCGTAGGCGGCCAGGTCGGCGTCGCGGACCCGGGCCAGCAGCTCGGCGAAGGTCGGGTCACCGGTCACGTCGGTGCGCAGCACCAGCGTGTTGACGAAGAACCCGACCAGGTCGTCCAGGGCGTCGTCGCCCCGGCCGGCGACCACCGTGCCGATCGGCACGTCCGGGCCCGCGCCGAGCCGGGACAGCAGGGCGGCCAGCGCCGACTGGAGCACCATGAACACCGTCGCGCCGTGCTCCTGGGCCAGCCGCAGCACGCCGGCGTGGGTCGCCGCGTCCAGGGTGAACGGGACGACGTCGCCGCGCTGGCTGGCCACCGCCGGGCGGGGCCGGTCGGCGGGCAGCTCCAGCACCTGCGGCGCACCGGCCAACGCCGACCGCCAGAACCCGAGCTGCCGGGCCAGCGGGCTGTCCGGGTCGGCCGCGTCGCCGAGCAGGTCCCGCTGCCAGAGCGTGTAGTCGGCGTACTGCACCGGCAGCGGCGTCCAGCCGGGTTCGGTGCCGGCGGCACGGGCCACGTACGCCTCGGCCAGGTCGCGCAGCAGCGGGCCCATCGACCAGCCGTCCCCGGCGATGTGGTGCACCAGCACCACCAGCACCTGCCCGCCCCCGTCGACCCGCAGCAGCCACGCCCGGAGCGGGATCTCGGTGGCCAGGTCGACGACGTACCCGGCCGCCGCGTCCACCGCCGCCGGCAGCTCCCCGGCGGTGACGTCGCGGACGGTCAGCTCGGGGGCGGCCCGGTCGAGGATCCGCTGGTACGGCTCGCCGTCGACGGCCGGGTAGACGGTGCGCAGCACCTCGTGCCGCTCCACCACGTCGGCCAGCGCCCCGCCGAGCACCTCGGGGTCGAGGTCGCGCTCCAGCCGCAGCGCGACCGGGATGTTGTAGACCGCGCTCGGCCCGCCCAGCTCGTCGAGGAACCAGAGCCGGCGTTGCGCGAAGGACAGCGGGATCCGCTCCCCGGCGCGGGCCGCCGTCGCGGTCAGCTCCGGCCGCTCGCCGACGCCGGTCAGCTCGCCGATGCGCCGGTCCAGGCCGGTCGGGGTGGGGGCGAGGAAGAGGTCCCGGATGCCGACCTCCACCCCGAGGACCGAGCGCATCCGGTTGACCAGCCGTACCCCGAGCATGGAGTGCCCGCCGAGGGCGAAGAAGTCGTCGGTGGCGGCCACCGTGGGCCGGCCGAGCACCTCGGCGAAGAGGCCGCGCAGCAGGTCGGTACGGGGCGAGTCGCCCCGGCCGGTGGCCACGGCGATGACGGTGGCGGCCCGGCTGCGGGTGGCGGCGCGGCGGTCGGCGAGGGCCTGCCGTTCGTCGGCGGTGAGCACGTCGAGGGCGGTGACGGGGGTGGCCGGGTCGGCGGCGGCGGCGCGCAGCAGCCGCAGGTACACGTCGAGCAGCAGCCGGGCGGTGGCCTCGTCGAACAGGTCGGTGGCGTACTGGAGCCAAACGTCGACCTCGCCCGCTCCGCTGGCGACGCAGGAGACGCTGAGGTCGAACTTGGCCTGGTCGAGGCCGGCGGGGGCGATCCGCCCGTCGAGGTCGAGGATGCGCAGGTCATCGGCGGGGACGGCGGTGTCGACGGTGAGCATGACCTGGAAGAACGGGTGGTGGCCGAGGGAACGGGCCGGGTTGAGGCGTTCCACGACCAGGTCGAAGGGCACGTCCTCGTGGGCGTACGCGGCCAGGTCGGCGTCGCGGACCCGGGTGACCAGCTCGGCGAAGCCGGGGTCGCCGGTGAGGTCGGTGCGCAGCACGAGGGTGTTGACGAAGAACCCGATCAGGTCGTGCAGCGCCTCGTCGGAGCGCCCGGCGACGGGGGTGCCGATCGGCACGTCGGTGCCGGCGCCGACCCGGCTCAGGGCGGCGGCGAGGCCGGCGTGGAAGACCATGAAGGGGCTGGCCTGGTGGGTGTCGCAGAGGTCGCGCAGCCGGCGGTGGGTGGCGGCGTCGAGCCGGGCGCGCACCGAGGCGCCCCGGTGGCTGGCCTCGGTGGGGCGGGGCCGGTCCAGCGGCAGGTCCAGCACCTGCGGCGCGCCGGCCAGGGTCTCCCGCCACCAGGCGAGCTGCCGGGTGAGCAGGCTGTCCGGGTCGGACTCCTCGCCCAGCAGGTCCCGCTGCCAGAGGGTGTAGTCGGCGTACTGGACGGGCAGGGGTTCCCAGGCCGGTGCGGCGCCGGCCCGCCGGGTGGCGTACCCGGTGGCGAGGTCGCGCAGCAGCGGGGCCATCGACCAGCCGTCGGTGGCGACGTGGTGCAGCAGCACCACCAGCACCGACCGGACCCCGTCCACCACGAACAACCGCACCCGCACCGGCACGTCCACCGCGATGTCGAACGACTCCCCCGCGAATCCCGACACCCGGGCGTCCGCGTCGGCGGCGGCGCACTCCACCACCGACAGGTCCACCGGCGACCCGTCGAGGACCCGCTGCACCGGCTCGCCGGCCACCGACGGGAAGACCGTCCGCAGCACCTCGTGCCGCGCCACCAGGTCCCGCACGGCGGCGGCCAGGGCGGTCCGGTCCGGCACCCCGGACAGCTCCACCACCACCGGCACGTTGTACGTCGCCGACGGGCCCGCCAGCCGGTTGAGGAACCACAGGCGGCGCTGCGCGTAGGAGAGCGGCACCAGGGTCTCGCCGGGGGCGGGGTGGTACTCGGCGTGGTCGGCGGGGGCGGGGGTGTCGGCGCGCTGGGGCGACATGCCGCGCAGCAGGTTCCGGTCGATCTTGCCGGTGCTGGTCCGGGGCAGCGCCGGGACCAGGCTCACCACGCCGGGTACGGCGGGGGCGGGCAGGTGCGCGGCGAGGTGGCTGCGGGCCTGCCCGGCGGTGACCTCCCCGACGACGTACCCGACCAGCCGCTTGACGCCGTCGCCGAGGTCCTGGGCGACGATCGCGGCCTGGCGGACGGCGGGGTGGGTGAGCAGCACCGACTCGACGGCGGCCGGGTCGATCCGGTGACCGTTGATCTTGACCTCGTCGTCGACGCGGCCGAGGTAGCCGAGCTGGCCGTCGGCGCGCACCCGCACCAGGTCGCCGGTGCGGTAGGCGGGTTCGCCGTCGAGGGTGGTGAACCGGCGGGCGGTCAGCTCCGGGCGGCCCAGGTACCCGTCGGCGAGGCCCCCGCCGAGCAGCCACAGCTCCCCGTCGACCAGCGCGGCGCGGACGCCGGGCAGCGGCAGCCCGATCGGCACCTCGCCGCCGTCGTACCCGCAGAGGTCGGCGACCGTGGCCACCACCGTCGCCTCGGTCGGCCCGTACGTGTTGAGCAGCCGGACCCGGTCCCCGACGGCCCGCCGCCAGCGGGCCACCCGCTCGGGCAGCGCCGCCTCGCCCCCGATGATCACGGTCCGCAGCAGCGGCGGCAGCTCGACCACCCCGGCGGAGAGCGCGTACGCCAGTTCGTGCCAGTACGCGGTGGGCAGGTCCAGGACGGTCACCCGGTGCGCGCGGACCCCGGCGAGCAGGGCCGGCACGTCGAGCATCTCCGCGTCGCGCAGCACCAGGGTGCCACCGGCGCAGAGGGTCACGAAGATCTCCTCGACGCTGGCGTCGAAGTGCAGCGGGGCGAACTGGAGCACCCGGTCGTCGGCGGTGACGCCGTACCGTCGGGTCGCGCCGGCCACGAAGTGCGCCAGCGCCGCCCGGCCGACGAGCACGCCGTTCGGGGTGCCGGTGGAGCCGGAGGTGTAGATGACGTACCCGGTGTCAACGGGGACGGCCGCGCCGGGCAGCACCACCTCGCCGCGCTCGCGGACCTCGGCGAGAGGTGGCGGGGTGCCGCCGGAGCAGGCGTCGGCGAGGATCGCCTCGTTGCGGGCGGTGGGGGCGTCCGGGTCCAGCGGCAGGTAGGCCGCCCCGGTGCGCAGCACCGCCAGGATCGCCACGACCGCGTCGACGCCGCGCCGCCGGCAGACCGTCACCAGCCGGCCCGCCGTGGCGCCCTCGGCGCGCAACCCGGCGGCCCGCTGCGCGACGGCGGCGGCCAGGTCGGCGTAGGTCAGGGTGGTCGCCCCGGCGGTCAGCGCCGGCCGGTCGGGGTCGGCGGCGGCCCGCGCGGCGATCGCCTCGTCCACCGCGAGGACCGGCCCGGCCAGGGGCTCCCCGTCGAGGATCACCGGCCGCCGGGCGGCGGCATCCGGGTCGGTCGCGGGCCCGGCGTGGTCGATCGATGGCATCGAACTTCCTCCTGCTGGGGTCGGGGGTCGCGCTGGTGGCGGAGGTGGCCGGGCAGTACGTCCACTGTGGACGGGCCGGGTCGGTCGCGGCACCGGTCGGGGGATCGTCGGGGACGCCCGGCCGGTGACGGAAACGACCCGGCGGCGCGTTGACCTGAGGTTAGTCAGCGCGCCGCCGGGTCGGCGGCAGTCGGCGCGGCAGGATGGTCCGCGCCGGGCGGCGGGTTCTAGCCGGGCGTGGCCCCGGCGCCGGTGCGGCGACGCAGCGTCGGGCGGGCCCGTTCCGCGCCGGGGCTGCCCGCGCTCGCGGCGAGCCGCTCGGCGAGGGCGACCGGGGTGGGGGCCTGGAAGACGTCCCGGATGGTGATCTCGACCGCGAGGGCGGACCGGATCCGGTTGACCAGCCGCACGGCGAGCAGCGAGTGCCCGCCGACGCGGAAGAAGTTGTCCTCCGGCCCGACCGGCCGCCCGTCGAGCACCTCGGCGAAGAGGTCCCGCAGCAGCCGCACCCGGGGGTTCGCCGCCGCGCCGGCGGTGCTCGCCGCCTCCGCCGGGGCGGGCAGCGCGGCGCTGTCCAGCCGTCCGTCCGGGGTCAGCGGGAGCGTCGCCAGGACCGCGTACTCCGCCGGGCGCAGGTGCTCCGGCAACGCCTCGACGGCGTGCCGGCGCAGCTCGGCCACGGTGGGGGCGGCGGGCGGGTCGGCCGGGACGAGGTACGCCACCAGCCGCTCACCGCCCGGCTCGTCGGTGCGGACCACGACGGCGGCCCGCCGGACCCCCGGGTGGGCGGTCAGCACCGTGGTCACCTCGGTCGGGTCGATCCGCGCCCCGCGCAGCACGGTCCCGGCGACGGGCCCGTGCAGGCGCAGGGTGCCGTCGGCGGCCCGGCTGGCGAGCTGGCCGGTGCGCAGCATCCGCCCGCCGGCCGGGTCGTACGGGTCGGCGACGAACGCGGCGGCGGTGCCGCCCGGGTGGCCCGGGTACCCGTCTGCCAGGCCGGGGCCGCAGAGGTACAGCTCGCCGACGACCCCGACCGGTACCGGCCGCAGCCGGGCGTCCAGGACGTGGCAGCGCTGGTCGGCCCCGGCGACCGGTACCGGCCGGCCGGGCTGCGGCGCGTCGACCGGGTGGCCGAGGGCGTACGCGCCGCCCGCCGGGGTCCCGTACGCGTGCACCAGGCGCAGCCGGGGGTACTGGCGGCGGACCCGGGCCAGGTGGGTGACCGACGGCGGCGCGCCCCCGGTGGTGACCTGCCGGAGCCGGGCGAGGGTCGCCGGGTGCTCGTCGGCCACCAGCTCGAACAGCCCGGTGGGCAGGTCGAGGGTGGTGACGCCGTGCGCGGCGACCAGGTCGGCGAGGCGGGCCGGGGTGGGGTGGGGCTCGGCCGTCAGGACACAGGTGCCGCCCGAGGTCAGCGCCGCCCAGAGGCCGGCGGTGAACTCCGCCGACGCCGGGGCCGCCCAGGACAGCCGGACCTGGTCCGCTCCGGGGTCCAGCGGGCCGGCGGCGGCGAGCACCGCGCGGTGCGGGAGCGCGACCGGGAGCGGCGCACCGGCGGCGGCCGGGGCGACCAGGACGACCGCCGGGTCGGCGGGGTCGCGGCGCACCGGCGGCGGGTCGGCCGGCCGGGCCCGCCAGTCGCCGGCCCCGGCGGGGTCGGCGGGCCGGCGGCGGGCCGGCGGGACCGGCGGCGTGAGGCTGATGCCGGGGATCGGCAGGTCCAGGGTGCGACCCGGCACCGAGAGGCTGAGGGTGACCCCGGGCAGCGGCGGGACCGGTGGGGCCGTCCGGGCGGCGGGCGGGTCGAGCAGGACCGTCGGGCCGGTGGCCGGACCGGCCAGCCGTCCGGCCAGCCCGGCCTCGGTGACCAGCGCGGCGAGCGGGACCGCGCCGGCCTGGGCGGCCAGCGGCCCGTCGGCCAGGTCGGGGTCGAGCGGCAGGTACGCCGCGCCGGCCTTGAGCACCGCCAGCGCGGCCAGCGGCAGGGCGGGGCGGGCGGTGAGGACCCCGACCACCTCGCCCCGGCGCACGCCGGCCGCGAGCAGGTGCCGGGCGAGCCGGTTGGCGTCGGCGTCGAGAGCGGCGTACGTGATCCGACGGTCCCCGGTGACCAGGGCGACCGCGTCGGGGGTGGCGGCGGCGCGGGCCTGCACCAGGTCGGCGAGGCCGGCGGCGGGCCGCGCCGGGTGCGGGTGACCGGCGGCGTACCGGCGGTGCTCCTCCTCGGTGAGCAGGTCGAGGTCGGCGACCGGCCGGTCCGGCTCGGCGGCGGCGGCGCGCAGCAGTCGGGCGAGCCGGTCGGCGAGCCGCCGCGCGGTGTCCGCCTCGAAGAGGTCGGTGGCGTACTCCAGCACCCCCCGCACCCCGTCCGGGGTGCTCCCGTCGTGGTCCTCCCGCACCGCCAGGGTCAGGTCGAACTTCGCGGTGCCGGTGTCGAAGGGGACCTCGGTGCCGGCCAGCGGCGACCCGGCCCGGGGCGGCGCGCCGGTGTTCTGGAGCACGAGGGTGACCTGCACCAGCGGGTGGTGGGCGGTGGAACGGGTCGGGTTCAGCTCCTCGACCAGCCGTTCGAAGGGGACGTCCTGGTGGTCGTAGGCGGCCAGGTCGGTGTCCCGCACCCGGCCCAGCAGCTCGGCGAAGGTGGGGTCGCCGGCGACGTCGGTGCGCAGCACGAGGGTGTTGACGAAGAACCCGACGACGTCGTCGAGGGCGTCGTCGCCCCGGCCGGCGACCACCGTGCCGATCGGCACGTCGGTGCCGGCGCCGTGCCGGGACAGCAGGGCGGCCAGCGCGGACTGGAGCACCATGAACAGGGTGGCGCCGTGGTCGCGGGCCAGCCGGAGCAGGGTGGCGTGGGTCGCCGCGTCCAGGGTGAACGGGACGACGTCGCCGCGCTGGCTGGACAGCGCCGGGCGGGGCCGGTCGACGGGCAGCGGCAGGAGCTGCGGCATCCCGTCCAGGGTGGTGCGCCAGTGGGTGAGCTGCCGGGCGAGCAGGCTCTCCGGGTCGTCGGCGGTGCCGAAGGTGTCCCGCTGCCAGAGCGTGTAGTCGGCGTACTGCACGGGCAGGGGCGTCCAGCCGGGGGCGGTGCCGGCGGCACGGGCCGCGTACGCCTCGGCCAGGTCGCGCAGCAGCGGCCCGGTGGACCAGCCGTCCCCGGCGATGTGGTGCACCAGCACCACCAGGAGCTGCCTGCCGTCGTCGACCCGGATCAGCCACACCCGCAGCGGGATCTCCACCCCGAGGTCGAAGACGTGTCCGGTGGCGGCGTCCACCACCCGGGGCAGGTCGGCGGCGGGGGTGTCCAGCACGGTCACCGCCGGCTCGGCCCGCTCCAGGACCACCTGGAACGGCTCCCCGTCGACCGCGGCGTAGACGGTGCGCAGCACCTCGTGCCGGGCGAGGACGTCACCGACGGCGGCGGTGAGCAGCGCCGGGTCCAGCGGCCGGTCCAGCCGGAGCACCACCGGGATGTTGTAGATCCGGCTGGCTCCGCCCATCTCGTTGAGGAACCAGAGCCGGCGCTGGGCGAACGACAGCGGCACCAGGTCGGGCCGGGGCAGCGGGGTCAGCGCCGGCCGCCGGCCGGTGCCGGTCAGCTCGCCGATGCGCCGGTCCAGCCCGGCGACGGTGGGGGTGAGGAAGAGGTCCCGCAGGCCGATCTCCACGCCGAGGACGGACCGGATCCGGTTGACCAGCTTGGTGGCGAGCAGCGAGTGGCCGCCGGAGCGGAAGAAATTGTCGTGCCGGCCGATCCGCTCGACGCCGAGGGCGGCGGCGAAGAGCCCGCAGAGGATCTCCTCGCGCGGGGTGAGCGGGTCGTCGTGCACCGGCCCGGCGGCGGGCGCGGCGGCGGGCGCGGTACGGGTGGCGGCGCGGCGGTCGGCGAGGGCCTGCCGTTCGTCGGCGGTGAGCACGTCGAGGGCGGTGACGGGGGTGGCCGGGTCGGCGGCGGCGGCGCGCAGCAGCCGCAGGTACACGTCGAGCAGCAGCCGGGCGGTGGCCTCGTCGAACAGGTCGGTGGCGTACTGCACCCAGACCTCGACGCCGGCCGGCGCGCCGTCGTCGGCGCGGACCTCGGTGCAGAAGACGGTGAGGTCGAACTTGGCCGAGGCGAGGGCCGCCGGGCGCAGGGTGCCGGCCAGGTCACCGAGGCGGACGCCGGCCGGCGCGGCGGTGTCGACGGTGAGCATGACCTGGAAGAACGGGTGGTGGCCGAGCGACCGGTCCGGGTTGAGGCGTTCCACGACCAGGTCGAAGGGCACGTCCTCGTGGGCGTACGCGGCCAGGTCGGCGTCGCGGACCCGGGTGACCAGGTCGGCGAAGCCCGGCTCGCCGGTGAGGTCGGTGCGCAGCACCACCGTGTTGACGAAGAAGCCGACCAGGTCGTGCAGCGCCTCGTCGGGCCGCCCGGCGACCGGCGCGCCGATCGGCACGTCGGTGCCCGCCCCGGCCCGGCTCAGACTGGCCGCGAGCCCGGCCTGGAGCAGCATGAACATGCTGGCCCGGCGGGCGCGGGCCAGGTCGGTCAGCCGGCGGTGCGCGTCGGCGTCGAGCCAGCCGGTGACGGTGCCGCCGCGCCGGGACGGTTCGGTGGGGCGGGGCCGGTCCAGCGGCAGGTCCAGCACCTGCGGCGCGCCGGCCAGGGTCTCCCGCCACCAGGCGAGCTGCCGGGTCAGCACACTGTCCGGGTCGGACTCCTCCCCCAGCAGCTCCCGCTGCCAGAGCGTGTAGTCGGCGTACTGCACCTCCAGGGGGGTGAAGGCGGGGGCCGTGCCGGCGGCGCGGGCCGCGTACGCGGTGGACAGGTTACGCAGCAGGGGGCCGGTGGAGGCGCCGTCGGTGGCGACGTGGTGCAGCAGCACCACCAGCACCGACCGGACACCGTCCACCACGAACAACCGCACCCGCACCGGCACGTCCACCGCGATGTCGAACGGTTCCCCGGCGAATCCCGACACCTGGGCGTCCACCTCGGCGGCGGCGCACTCCACCACCGACAGGCCCACCGGCGACCCGCCCAGCACCCGCTGCACCGGCTCGCCGTCCACCGACGGGAAGACCGTCCGCAGCACCTCGTGCCGCGCCACCACGTCCACCACCGCCGCGGCCAGGGCCGTCCGGTCCGGCACCCCCGACAACTCCACCACCACCGGCACGTTGTACGTCGCCGACGGACCCTCCAACCGGTTCAGGAACCACAACCGGCGCTGCGCGTACGACAACGGGATCACGGGACACTCCTCCTGTTCGACCACGACGTCGTCAGCCGTGGCGCCACGACCTCGGGAAAGGGGCGTGCGACCTGTCCGGGGCGGGGTTCGCCGACAGGTCGCACGCCGGTGGGTTGCGGATGACGGGGTGCTCAGCCGGCGGCGGGCTGGTCGAGGCGGGACTCGATGGTCCGGGCCAGGTCCCGCAGCCGGGGGTTCTCGTAGACGGCCCGGACCGGCAGGCTCAGGCCCAGCTCGCGGCGGACCCCGGCGACCAGCTTGATGGCCAGCAGGGAGTGCCCGCCGAGCTTGAAGAAGTTGTCGTCGGCGCTGATCCGGGACGCCCCGAGGACGTGCCGCCAGACCGAGGCGATCAGCTCCTCCACCCGGCCGGTGGGCTCGTCCCCGGCGGCCGGGGCGTCCGGGACGGCGGCCCCGGTGGGGGCGGGCAGCGCCGCCCGGTCCAGCTTGCCGCTGTTGGTCAGCGGGAACCGGTCCAGCGCGACGAACGCCGCCGGCACCATGTACGCCGGCAGGTCGGCGGCGGCCCGGTCGCGCAGCTCGGTCGGGTCGACGGCGGCGGTGGCCCGGTAGTACGCGACCAGGGTCGGCTCGCCGGCCGGGTCGCCGTGGAGCACCACGGCGGCCTCGACGACGGCCGGGTGCCCGGCGACGGTGGCCTCGATCTCGCCCAGCTCGATGCGGTGGCCCCGGACCTTGACCTGCCCGTCGGCCCGGCCCAGGTACTCCAGCCGGCCGTCGGGGAGCTGCCGGCACAGGTCACCGGTGCGGTACATCCGCCGCCCGTCGACGGCGTCCGGGTCGGCGACGAACCGTTCGGCGGTGAGGCCGGGCCGCCGCCGGTACCCGCGTCCGACCCGGGAGCCGGCCAGGTACAGCTCACCGACCTCGCCGGGGGTGACCGGGGTCAGGGTGTCGTCGAGCAGCCGCAGGCTCAGTCCGGGCAGGACGGTGCCGATGTGCGGGGCGTGCTCGCCGGTGATCCAGCCGGCGGTGGCGTCGACGGTGCACTCGGTCGGGCCGTACACGTTGACCGCCCGCAGCACGCCGCTCGCCACCAGCTCCGCGATCCGCCCCCACAGCGCGGGGCTGATCGCCTCGCCGCCGACGAGCAGGGTCAACGGCCGGGCCGCCCCGGCGGCGGGCAGGTGCTCCAGCAGCGGGTCGGCGTGCGACGGGGTGATGTCCAGGTCGGTCAGGGCGGCGTCCCCGATCAGCGCGGCGAGCAGCGCCGGGTCGGCGCGGGTCTGGTCGTCGAGCATGACGAGGGTGTCGCCCCGGCAGACCCGGACCCACTGCTGGACGGAGGCGTCGAAGGAGGGGGACGCGTTCCAGCCGACCCGGCCCGCCTCGCCCCGGACGATGCCGGTGGACTCCAGCTCGGCCAGCAGCGCCGCCGCCGCGCCCCGGCTGATCTCGACACCCTTGGGCCGGCCGGTGGAGCCGGAGGTGTAGATGACGTACGCCAGGGCGCCGGGGCGCACCGGCACCGGCCGGTACCCGGTGTCGCCGTCCGGCGCGGTCAGCTCCGCCACCGGGACCTGGGGTACGCCGCCGGTCAGCGGCTCGACGCCCGGGTCGGCCACGACGACCAGGTCGACACCGGCGTCCTGCACGAGGTAGCGGCGCCGTTCGGCGGGCAGGCGCGGGTCCACCGGCAGGTACGCGGCCCCGGCGGTCAGGGTGCCGAGCAGGGCCGCCACCAGGTCCGCGCCGCGCGGCAGGCAGAGCGCGACGACGCTCTCCGGACCGACGCCGTGCCGGGCGAGGCGGCGGGCGATCCGGGCGGCCCGCTCGCGCAGGTCGCCGAAGGTGAGGGTGGTGTCACCGGCGACGACGGCGGTCCGGTCGGCGGGGACCTCGGCGAGCCGGTCCAGCAGGTCCCGGGCGGGGACCGCCTGGTCGAGGTCGGCGGGGCGGGTGAGCGCGCTGGTCATCGCCGGCTCACTTCCCGTGCGCCGTGGCCGACGGGGCGGTCTGCGGCTGGCAGTCGGCCAGCGCCACCTCGTCACCCATCGCCACCACGATCTTGCGGGCGCCGGTGAACGCCTCCCGCCCGTGGGCGCAGGCGATGTTGTCGACCAGCATCACGTCGCCGACCTGCCAGGTCTCCCGGACGGTCACCTCGGTGTACACCTGGTTGATGGTGTCGACCTCGTCGCGGGTGAGCGGGGAGCCGTCGCCGAGGTACGTGTCGAACGGCAGGCCGTCCTCGCCGTACGTCTCCAGCAGCACGTCCCGCACGTCGGCGTCGAGGGACCAGCGGTTCCAGAAGGCGAAGTGGTTGAACCAGCTCTGCTCACCGGTGACCGGGTGGGTGACGATGGCCGAGCGGCGCTGGCGGGTCCGCAGCTCCCCCTCGGCCAGCCACTCGTGGCCGATGACGTGCTCGGCGCAGTACCGCTCCACCTCGGCGGGGTCCTCGGTGGCGAAGCTCGTCTGCCAGGGCAGCCCGGCCAGCTCGGAGAAGTTGCGGACCAGCAGCCAGCCGTGGGTGGCGAAGCGGTCCCGCAGGTCGGCGGGCATCCGCCGGAGCGCCTCCCGGGTGTCGCCGACGGTGGTGGCGCCGCCGGTCTCGGGGGCGACGAGACAGCCGAACATCAGGGTGCCGGGGAAGTCGAGGGTGTAGCTGTTCTCGTTGTGCAACCGGATCGGCTGCACGGCCGGCAGGTCGGTGGAGGAGAAGACGCCCTCGCCGAAGTCGGTGCGTGGGGTGGCCTTCTCCCGGTACCCGGTGCGGGTCGGCATCAGCACGCCCCGGGCGCGGGCGAAGTCGGCGGTGTCGGCGACCGGCAGACCCCGGATCAGCAGGTTGCCGGAGCGCAGCAGCTCGGCGCGCAGGGCGGCGTGATGGGCGGTGAGCCACTCGACGGCGGCGTCCATGGTGGGCAGGTACGGGGTGACGGTGACGGCCGGCCGGCCCGCCTCCCGCTGCACGTCGAGGTCGGTGGCGGGTACCGCCTGGGCGGTCGGTGACATGGGATCCTCCTGGGGGGGTCGGTGGGGTCAGGCGGCGTCGGACCGGACGAGGCCGCCGTCGAGCACGCCGGTGACGATCGACAGGAACGCGTCGAGCTGGCTCTGGAAGTAGAAGTGGCCGCCGGGCAGGATCCGCGTGACGATGTCCGCCCGGGTGACCTGCGTCCAACTGGCCAGCGCCTCGGCCGGTACCACCGGGTCGGCGTCGCCGCCGATCACGGTCACCGGGCAGGTCAGCGGCTCGGCCCCGGCGTGCCGGTAGGCGTCGTCGATGGCGAAGTCGGCGCGGATCGACGGGAGCAGCAGTTCCCGCAGCTCCGGCTCGTCGAGGATGCCGTCGTCGGTGCCGCCACGCGTCTGGATCGCGGTGACCAGGGCGTCGTCGTCGAGCGTCTCGGGGTGCACCGGGCTGGGGTTGGGCAGGAACGGGGCCCGGCAGGCCGAGGCGATCAGGGCGCGCGGCGCGCGGCCGGCGGCGGTGAGCGCCCGGGCGACCTCGTACGCCACCAGGGAGCCCATGCTGTGGCCGAGGACCACCAGGTCGTCGGTGTCGGCGGGCAGGCTGGCCACGATCGGGTCGACCAGGTCGGCCATCCGCTCGGGCAACGGCTCGCTGAACCGCGCGCCCCGCCCCGGGTACTGGCCGATCAGCAGGCGCACGCCGGTGGGCAGCAGCGCCCGCCACGGGGCGTAGGCGTGGGCGTTGCCGCCGGCGTGCGGCAGGACCAGCAGGGACGTCCGGTGGGCGTCGTCGCCGGGGAGCACCCAGACGACGTCGTCGGGGGCGGGCGTCGGCGTCCCCGGACCGTCGGTCGAGTCGTACTGTCGGGCAGGATCCACGGTGCGCTCCATTCGTCGACGCGCGTCGGAAAGAATTGCGAAAAGGACAGGATCGGGCCGGGGAAATCGGCGTTACGACAGTTCTTCGATCCCATTCGGAAGGAGACTATCGACGTTTCCCGGTGGGCAGCGGCAGATTGCGGGGCAGGTTCCCCCGCGCATTCAGCCGCTGGTCGGGCCGCTGGGCAGGGCGGTGCCGGCCTGGGTGCGCCGGCGCAGGGCCGGGCGGGCGCGGGCCGGGGCGGCGGCGGGCAGGTGCCCGGTGAGGGTGGCGATGGTGGGGGCCTGGAAGACGTCCCGGATGGTCAACTCGACCCCGAGCACCGCCCGCGCCCGACTGGCCAACCGCGCCGCGAGAAGGGAGTGCCCGCCGAGTTCGAAGAAGTCGTCGTCGATACTGACCGACGCCACCCCCAACACCTCCGCGTACAGGCCACACAGGATCTCCTCCCGCGCGTCCCGCGCCGCCCGCCCCTGACCCGCGCTGGCCGTGAACTCCGGCGCGGGCAGGGCCCGCCGGTCGAGCTTCCCGTTCGCGGTCAACGGCATCCGCTCCAGGAGCACCACCGCCGAGGGGACCATGTGCTCGGGCACCTGCCCCCGCACCCACTGCCGCACCTCCGGCACCTCGATCGCGGTACCGGCCTCGGTCACCAGGTACGCGACCAGGCGCAGGGTGCCGGACGGATCGGGCGCGGCCAGCACGGCGGCCTGCGCCACCGCCTCGTGCCGCAGCAACACCGCCTCGATCTCCCCCGGCTCGACCCGGAACCCCCGCACCTTCACCTGACCGTCGACCCGGCCGACGAACTCCAGCACACCCTGCGCCGTCCACCGGGCGAGGTCACCCGTGCGGTACAGCCGCTCCCCCGCACCCCCGAACGGATCCGCCACGAACCGCTCCGCCGTCAACCCCGGCCGGTTCAGGTACCCGTGCGCCAGGCCGACACCCGCGAGGTAGACCTCGCCGACGACACCGACCGGTGCCGGCCGCAACCGGTCGTCGAGGACGTAGGCGCGTTTGTTGGCGACGGCCCGGCCGATCGGCACCGTGGGGCCGTCGACGTCGGCGGGGACGTCGAACGTGGTGGTGAAGCCCATCGACTCGGCGGGCCCGTACCCGTTGACCACCCGCAGGTCCGGGCAGCGGGCGGCGATCCGGGCCACGTGGGCCGGCGAGGCGGGTTCCCCGCCGGTGAAGGCGACCCGCAGGCCGTCGAACACCTGCGGATACTCATCCACCAACAGATTGAACAACCCCGACGAGAGTTGCAACATCGACACCCGGTGCTCGACCGTCAACGACGCGATCAACCCCGGCTCCGGACGCTGCCCCGGCTGCAACACCGACACCCCACCGAACAGCAACGCCCCCCAGAACTCCAACGAGAACGCATCCCACGACACCGGCGAACACTGCAAAAACACCTCACCCGGCCCGAAACAGGAATACCCCTGCCCCACCACCGACCCCACCAACGCCCGATGCGACGACACCACACCCTTCGGCACACCCGTCGACCCCGACGTGAACATCACACACGCCACGTCACCGGGGTCGACCCGGATGCCCGGGTCGAGCGGCGGGTGCGCCGCGACGGCCTCGGCGTCGGTGTCCACCCGGACCACCGGCGTGCCGGCGGCCACCCGGGCGGCGAGGCTGTCGCGGGTCACCACCACCGCCGCCCCCGCCTGCGTCGCCGTCCAGGCCAGCCGCTCGTCGGGGAACTCCGGGTCCAGCACCACGTACGCCGCACCCGTCTTCACCACCGCGACCAGCGCCACCGCGAAGTCCAACCCGCGTTCGAGCAGCACACCGACGGCGGCGCCGCGCCGGACGCCCCGGGAGCGCAGCAACCGGGCCAGCCGGTTCGCCCGCGCGTCCAGCACGGCGTAGGACAGCCGACCGCCCTCGCCGACCAACGCCACCGCCCCCGGGGCCGCCACCACCCGCGCCGCGAACAGAGCGGCCAGCGACTCGTCCGGCACCGGCACCACCGTCGCGTTCCAGTCGTGGACGACGGCCCGGTGCTCGTCGGCACCGATCGCGTCGACGGTGCCGACCGGTCGGGTGGGGTCGGCGAGCACCTGGTCGAGGACCTGGAGCAGACCGGCGACGAGGCGTTCGACGGTGCCGTGGTCGAAGATCGCGGTGCTGTAGAGCAGCGCGCCGCCGATGCCGGCGTCCCCCTCGTCGCGGAGCAGGAACTCCAGGTCGAACTTGACCGCCCCGGTGTCCACCACACCGCCCCGTCCGCAGTGCACGCCGGGCAGCCGGAGCTGGCCGTCGGCCGCGTCGTCGAGGGCGAGGCAGACCTGGAACAGGGGGTGCCGGGCCAGCGTCCGGACCGGGTTGAGGGCTTCGAGCAGCAGGTCGAAGGGGAGTTCCTGGTGGGCGAGGGCGTCCAGGTCGGTGCTGCGGACCCGGGCGAGCAGGTCGGCGAAGGACGGGTCGCCGGAGGTGTCGGTCCGCAGGACGACGGTGTTGACGAAGAACCCGACGAGGCCGTCCAGGGCCGGGTCGCTGCGGCCGGCGACGGGGGTGCCGATGGGCACGTCGGTGCCCGCGCCGAACCGGGTCAGGGTCAGCGCCAGCGCGGCCTGGAGCACCATGAACGGGGTGCAGCGCTGCTGGCGGGCCAGGTCGGCGATCCGCCGCCGCTGCGCGGGGTCGATCCGCACCGCCACCGCCCCGCCCCGGTGGTCGGCGACCGGGGGCCGGGGGCGGTCCAGGGGCAGCCCGAGTTCCTCGGGGAGCCCGGCGAGGGCCTGCCGCCAGTAGTCGAGGTCGGTGGCGTGCAGGCTGGCCGGGTCGGCCGGGTCGCCGAGGGCCGCCCGTTGCCAGAGCGCGTAGTCGGCGTACTGCACGGGCAGCGGCGTCCACTCGGGGGCCCGGCCACCGACCCGGGCCGCGTACGCGGTGGCCAGGTCGGCGAAGAGGGGACGCAACGACTGGCCGTCGGTGGCGATGTGGTGCAGCAGGATCAGCAGGACCCGGTCGTCGGCGGCCAGGTCGAACAGGGTGAACCGGACCGGCGGGGCGGCACCGAGGTCGAAGACGTGTCCGGCCGCCGCCGCGAGCCGCGCGTCGAGGTCGTCGGGGCTGACGGCCTGCCGGTCGAGGGTGACCGGGGCGGGCGGGTGGATCCGCTGGTACGGCTCCCCGTCGACCGTGGGGTACCCGGTCCGCAGGATCTCGTGCCGGCCGACCAGGTCGGTCAGGGCGAGGTGCAGGGCGGCCACGTCGAGGTCACCGGTGAGCCGGACGGCGAGCGGCACGTTGTACGTCCGGCTGCTCCCCTCCAGCGTGTCGATGAGCCAGAGCCGGCGCTGGGCGTACGACAGCGGAATGCGGTCGGCCCGGTCGGCGGGGACGACGGCGGGGCGGGGGCGGGCCCGACCGGTGTCGGCCAGGTGCCCGGTGAGGGTGGCGATGGTGGGGGCCTGGAAGACATCCCGGATGGTCAACTCGACCCCGAGCACCGCCCGCGCCCGACTGGCCAACCGCGCCGCGAGAAGGGAGTGCCCGCCGAGTTCGAAGAAGTCGTCGTCGATACTGACCGACGCCACCCCCAACACCTCCGCGTACAGGCCACACAGGATCTCCTCCCGCGCGTCCCGCGCCGCCCGCCCCTGACCCGCGCTGGCCGTGAACTCCGGCGCGGGCAGGGCCCGCCGGTCCAGCTTCCCGTTCGCGGTCAACGGCATCCGCTCCAGGACCACCACCGCCGAGGGGACCATGTGCTCGGGCACCTGCCCCCGCACCCACTGCCGCACCTCCGGCACCTCGATCGCGGTACCGGCCTCGGTCACCAGGTACGCGACCAGCCGCAGCGTGCCGGACGGATCGGGCGCGGCCAGCACGGCGGCCTGCGCCACCGCGTCGTGCCGCAGCAACACCGCCTCGATCTCGCCCGGCTCCACCCGGAACCCGCGCACCTTCACCTGACCGTCGACCCGACCCACGAACTCCAACACACCCCGCGCCGTCCACCGGGCCAGATCACCCGTGCGGTACAACCGCTCCCCCGCACCCCCGAACGGATCCGCCACGAACCGCTCCGCCGTCAGACCCGGCCGGTTCAGGTACCCGTGCGCCAGACCGACGCCGGCCAGGTACACCTCGCCGACGACCCCGACCGGCACCGGCCGCAACCGGCCGTCGAGCAGGTACGCCCGCTTGTTGGCCACGGGGGTGCCGACCGGAACGGAGGCGCCGGTGATCCCCGCCGGCACGTCGTAGGTGGTGGTGAAGCCCATCGACTCGGCCGGGCCGTACCCGTTGGCGACCCGCAGTCCCGGGCACCGGGCCTGGATCCTCGCCACGTGCGCCGGGGACGCCGGCTCACCCCCGGTGAAGGCGACCCGCAGGCCGTCGAACACCTGCGGATACTCATCCACCAACAGATTGAACAACCCCGACGAGAGTTGCAACATCGACACCCGGTGCTCGACCGTCAACGACGCGATCAACCCCGGCTCCGGACGCTGCCCCGGCTGCAACACCGACACCCCACCGAACAGCAACGCCCCCCAGAACTCCAACGAGAACGCATCCCACGACACCGGCGAACACTGCAAAAACACCTCACCCGGCCCGAAACAGGAATACCCCTGCCCCACCACCGACCCCACCAACGCCCGATGCGACGACACCACACCCTTCGGCACACCCGTCGACCCCGACGTGAACATCACACACGCCACGTCACCCGGATCGATCCCGACACCGGGGTCGGTGCCCGGCCGCGCGGCGATCGCCGCCGCCTCCGCGTCGACGGCGACCACCCGGCCGGCGGGGCCGAGCCGGGCGGCCAGGTCGGCCCGGCTGACCACCGCCGAGGCGCCGGTCTCGGCCACCGTCCAGGACAGCCGCTCGTCGGGGAACTCCGGGTCCAGCACCACGTACGCCGCACCCGTCTTCACCACCGCCACCAGCGCCACCGCGAAGTCCAACCCCCGCTCCAGCAGCACCCCCACCACGTCACCCCGGCGGACGCCCGCCGCCAGCAGGTGCCGGGCCAGCCGGTTCGCCCGCGCGTCCAGCACGCCGTAGGACAGCCGACCGCCCTCGCCGACCAGCGCCACCGCCCCCGGGGCCGCCACCACCCGCGCCGCGAACAGAGCGGCCAGCGACTCGTCCGGCACCGGCACCGCCGTCGCGTTCCAGTCGTGCAGGATCCGGTGGCGGTCGGCGTCGTCGAGCAGCGTCAGCTCGCCGACCGAAACGCCGGGCCGGTCGGTCATCCCGGCCAGCAGGTGGTGGAAGGTGCGCTGGTACGCGTCGAGGTCGACGCTGTCGGCGTACGCCGCGTCGATGCTGACGTCGATCCGGAGTCCGCCCTCGGGGTGGTGGGTGACGGTGACCGCGAGGTCCTCGGCGGTCCCGCCGGTGGAGAAGAGGTGGTGCACGGCGGGCAGGCCGGCGAAGGTGTCGTGCTCGTCGCCGGCCACGATGTTCACCACCGGACCGAACTGCCGGTGCCCGTCGGTGGGCCAGTCCAGGTCCCGCAGCAGGTCGGTGGAGTCGTACCGCTGGTGCCACTGGGCGCGCAGCGTCTGCCCGGCGGTGCGCGCGGCCAGGGCCTCGGCGGGCTCGGCGGGGTCGATCCGGCAGCGCAGCGGGAGGATGTTGGCCATCATGCCGGGCGCGTTGATCGCGGTCGGCGTGACCCGCCCGGGGACCGGGAGGCTGAGCAGCACGTCCGTCTGGCCCGTCCAGTGGTACCGGTGCACGGCGGCGGCCGTGATCAGGGCCTGTTGCCAGGTCACGCCGGCCCGTTCGCTGAACCGGCGCAGCCGGTCGGCGATCTCCGGGGCGATCCGGGTGACCTGGCGGACGATCCGGTTGGTGGGCTTGTCGGCGGAGGCGGGGCCGGGGGGGTAGCTGGCACCGGCCATCAGCGTGCGCCAGTACGCCCCGTCGCGGCGGTGCGCCCCGGTGCCGGGGTAGCGCGCCTGCTCGTCGAGGGTGGCGAGGAAGGAGCCGAGCGCGGGGCCGACGGGAGCGCGCCCCTCGGCCAGCGCGGTGTACAGCTCGGCGCCCCGCCGCCGGACCACCGTGGAGGTGTACCCGTCGTGGATCAGGTGGTGGGCCCGGTTGTACCAGAGGAAGTGCTCCGGCCCGAGCTGGTAGACCTGGTGGTGGAACAGGAGGTCCCGTTCCAGGTCGGGGGCCCGGCCCAGGTCGTCGCGCATGTGACGCAGCGCCGCGGCCGTCGGGTCCGGTTCGGCGCTCAGGTCCAGCAGGGTCGGGGTGAAGTCCGGGGCCGGTCCGACGTACTGCGCGGGCACGCCGTCGACCTCGGTGAACCGCAGCCGGAACGTCTCGTCCTCGGCCACCAGCGCGGCCATCGTGGCGAGCAGGATCCCGGGGTCGAGCGGGCCACGGATCTCCAGGTAGCCGCCCATGTTGTAGACCGGGTTCCCCGGATCGAGCCGTTGGGCGTACCAGACGCCGAGCTGTGCCGCGTTGAGTGGCCGGGCCTGGTTCACCGGACCGGACATGATGGACCCCCATCTGCGAGGAGTGCGGAACGGACGGATGGACGACTGCGGCCCACCGCGACGCCGTCAGCTGACGTGGGGACGCGGTGGGCCGTCGTCGGGACTGCGGGGACCTGCGGGGGCTACCGGCGGACGGGTCACTGCTTCCGCGCGATGAGGTCCAGGATGTCCTGGACGGTCTGCACGCTGGCCAGCTCGTCGTCGTCGATCTCGATGTCGAAGTTCTTCTCGACCTTGACCAGGATGTCGACGAAGGTGAGCGAGTCGATCCCGAGGTCCTGGCTGAACCGGTCGGCCGGGCCGATCCGCACGGCCAGGTCGGGGACCTGCTCCAGGACGATCTCGTTCACCCGGTCCAGGGTGTCGGTCGCGGACTCCAGGGTGTTGTTCACGGGTCTCTCCCATCGGCTGTCCGCCCTCGGGGGCGGGATCTGTGGTCGGGGTGCTGCCGGTTGGTCCGCCCCGGGCCGGTCGGGCCGGTCGGGGAGTCGGGGGTCAGGCGGTCGCGAACCGGGGCGTCGAGCCCAGGTCGGGCCAGGTCAGCGCCGCCGCGCCCCAGGTGGCTCCGCCGCCGAAGGCGGCCAGGAGCACCCGGTCGCCGGGGGTGAAGGTGCCGGCCTCCACCGCGTCGGCGAAGGCCAGGGGGATGGAGGCGGCCGAGGTGTTCGCCACCCGGTCCACGTTGATCACGGCGCGTTCGGGGGCGATGCCGATCGCCTCGGCGGTGGCGGTGAGGATGCGCCGGTTGGCCTGGTGCGCGACGAGCCAGTCGACGTCGTCCACGGTCCAGCCCATCTGCTCCAGCACCCGGGTCGAGGCCAGGCTCATCCGGTTGATCGCGTGCTTGTAGACCGACCGGCCGGCCATGGTGAAGTAGCTGTGCTCGGCGTCGACGGTGACTCCGACGGCCCGCTGCCGCGAGCCGCCGGCCGGGGTCTTCATGATGTCCAGCAGGTCACCGTCGCTGCCGAGCAGGTGGGCGGTGAGGCTGCCCTGCTCGCCGGGGCGGCCCGCGCGGATCACCACCGCGCCCCCGCCGTCGCCGAAGAGCGGGGCGGTGATCTGGTCGGACTGGTCGATGATGGTGGAGACCGCGTCCGCGCCGATGACCAGGCCGGTGCCGTACGCGCCGGAGGCGAGCATGGCCGCGCCGACCGAGAGGGCGTAGACGAACCCGGAGCAGGCGGCGTTGAGGTCGAAGGCGGCGATGCCCTTGAGGCCGAGGCGGGCGGCGACGGCGGGGGCGGTCGCCGGGAACGGGTGGTCCGGCGTGCAGGTCGCCAGGATCAGGAAGTCGATCGCCGGGTTGCCGCAGGACTCCAGGGCCCGCCGGCCCGCCTCGACGGCGAGGTCGGAGGTGCCGCCGTCCCGGTCGAGGAGGAACCGCTGCTCGATGCCGGTCCGGTCGCGGATCCAGTCGGTGGTGACGCCGAGCTGCGCGGCGACCTCGTCGTTCTTCACCGCCCGCTCGGGCACGTACGCGCCGAGGCCGGCGATGACGGCCGTTCTGGTGTGCTTGCTGTACTCGACATCAGCCGACAAGGTCGTCCTCCCTCGTACCGTGATCGAGCTCGGCGGCCAACCCGCCGGGTTCGCTCCCGCTCGGTGTGCAGTCATTCAACCGGCGGCCCCGGCCGGCCGGCGGCAGTTGTTCCGGCACCCGCCCAGCAGTTGCGCGAGGCCCGGCGGGGTCTGCCGGCGGGGTCCCGGCCCCGGTAGGTCCCGTCACGCCGCGACATCCGCCGGCACCGGCTCGACGCCGGGCCCGCAGAGCTGGGCGGCGCGGACCAGGTGCAGGATGCGGAACCGCGACTGCCCGGCCTCGTAGCTCGGGCGGACCAGGCCGTGCAGCACCAGGTCGCGTACCGCCCGGCCGCTGTCGGGCAGGTTCCGGCCGGTCAGCGCCATCACGTCGGGCAGGCCGAAGGTGTCGCCCCGGGCGCAGAGCGCGGCGAGCAGATCGCGGTCGCCGGCCGGCAGCAGCGCCAGGCGGCGGTGCAGGGCGTCGCGCAGCCGGGTGCCGCCCTCCGCACCGGCGAGGTGCTGGAGCAGGCCGGCGGGATCGCCATGCAGGCACTGGTGCAGCGTCGGGACGTCGTAGACGACCAGCCAGGAGGCGACGGCCTGCACCGCCTGGGGCAGCCCGTCGACCCGCCGGCAGATGTCGGCGACCAGCGGCGCGTCGGCGGCGGTGAGGGTGAAGTCCGGCCGGGCCCGCCGGGCCCGCTCGACGAAGAGCCGGACCGTGGGTACCTGGTTGACGGCCAGCGGGTCGGCCGGGTCCGTCTCCTCGGGCAGCGCGAGCGGGGCGAGCAGGAAGGGCCGTTCCCCGGGTACGTCGAGCGGCCGGTCGGCGGTGACCAGCAGCCGCAGTCCGGGGCAGCCGCGCAGCAGGTGGGCGACGCGCTCGGGGCGGACGGTCCGGTCGCCGAGGCCGTCGAGCACGAGCAGCGGTGGCCGGTCGGCGACGGTCTCCACGAAGGCGGTGAGGTCGTCGCCGGCCGCCGGGTCGGCGGTGTCGAGGAGCTGGTCGACGCAGCCGCGCACCAGGGCGGCGAGGCGGTCCCCGCCCGCCCCGGCCGGCGGTTGCGCCACCGCGCACCACAGCACCGGGGTCCGGTCGGCGGCGTGCAGCCGGGTCGCCACCTCCACGGCCAGCCGGGTCCGGCCGACCCCGTTCGTGCCCACGATGGTCACCAGGCGTTCGGCGCCGGAGCCGAGTTCGTCGGTGATGACGGCGGTCTCCTGCTCCCGACCGAGCAGGGCGTCGACGGCGACCGGGGGCGCCGGCGGTTCGGCCTCGTAGCTGGCCTTGACCGCCCAACTGGTCCGGCCCTGGTTGGCGGCGGTCTCCAGGTCCGCGCGGGCCCGCAGGCCGAGCCGCAGACCGTCGGCGATGAGCCGTACGGTGTCCTGCCGAGGGCGGCGGGCCCGACCCTGTTCCAGGTCGCGGATGGCCCGCACGCTGACCGTGGAGAAGTCGGCCAGTTCGCGCTGGGTCAGCCCGATCCGCATCCGGTGCTGACGGATCAGCAGGCCGAACTGCGGGACGTCCTCGGTGGTCCGTACGTCGATGCTCATGATCGCGTTCTCCACTTTCTCCGGCTGCGGGCGATGTCGGTAACGGGGAGCGGACGGTGACTACCGTCAATCCCATGGCCGGGATTCCTTCCCGTCGCAATCCATCGTCCGCACGCCGCTATCGGCGGGGCATCACGCGCCCAAGCCCCGCGCCGGGGCAGCTCAGGACGACGGTCCGGGGGTGCCGGCGGGGCCGGCGGGGGCGCTGGACGACGCCTCGCCATCCCGGCGCAACCGCCCGGCCACCCCACCGCGATAACGGTGATAGCGCCGGGATAACTGCTGGGATAAGGCCGGGATTCCGCCCGTCGATAGCTTGTTGTCAACCCCACCGGGAAAGCCTCGAAGGAGTCGACATGGGCCGCACCACCGCACTGAAGATCTTCGCCGTGGCCGCCGCGATCGCCGGATTCATCACCTTTGGTGCGGCGACCGCCCAGGCCGACGACGCCCCCGCCCCGACCGGCGGGCCCGTGGTGGTCACGCCCAGCCCGAGCCCGAGCGCCAACCACCCCTGGGACTGACCCGGCGGGTCAGGAGGCGGTAGACCCGCCGCAGGGCGGGTCACCGGATGCGGCGGACCGCCGCAGGGCGGGTCAGGATGCGGCGGACCGCCGCGCGGCGAGGTCCTCCAGCAGCCGCTCCGCCTCCCGCAGTTCGTGCCGCATCCCCCGCTCGCGGAACGTGACCACGGCGTGCTCCAACAGCTCCCCGGCCTGACCGGGAGCACCGGTGCGGGCCATCAACCGGGCGATGTCCAGCCGTACCGCCGCCGCACCGCCGTGGTCCATGATCTGTTCCCGTACCGCCAGGGCCCGCTCGAAGGCCCCCCGTGCCTGGTCGTACCGCCCGGTCGCGGCGTGCACCTCACCGAGGTTGCGCAGCAGGTGCCCCTCGCCGATGATGTCCCGGCTGCGGCGCACCATGGTCAGCACCCCGGTCAGGGTCTGCTCGGCCTGCGCGTGCTCGCCCCGCTGCAACTGCACCTGACCGGCGCGGCGCAACGCGTGCGCCTCCCCCCGGGTGTACCCCACCGAGCGGAAGATCTCCAACGACTCCTCCAGTTGGGCGTGGGCGACCGCGCTGTGACCCCGGCGCATCCAGATGTGCGCGCTCTGGGTCAGCACCGTCGCCCGACCCACGATGTCGCCGACCCGCTCGAAGTCCCGTGCGGCGTGCTCGTAGAGCACCAGGGCCCGGTCGTCGTCGCCGCCCTGCCGCTCCAGCAGGGCCAGATCCCGCCGGCACAGCGCCAGCCCGTGCACGTCGCCCAGGTCGTCGAAGATCTCCAGCGCGGCCCCGAGCGACCGGCGTGCCTCCTCGGGCTGCTGCCGACTGATGTGCAGGGTGCCCAGCGAGCTGAGCACGGCGGCGCTGCCGCGCCGGTTGCCGGCCGCCCGGGTCACCTGCAACGCCCGCTCGTGGGTCCGTTCCCAGTGGTCGAAGTAGCCGCGTGCCTCGAAGAGGGTGACCAGCGTGGTGGCCAGGTCCCAGCAGAGTTCGTCCAGCCCGGCCTGGGCGGCCTGCTCCACCGCCAGGCAGAGGTTGGCCTGCTCGCTGTCCAGCCACTCGATCGGGTCGGCGAGGATCCGGTCGAGGTAGCCGGCCGGGGGCTGCCAGCGGGGCGCGGAGCCGCGCAGCACGGTGAAGTCGCCGCCGTACACCCGGGCGTGGGCCTGCTCGGTGATCGCCAGCCAGCCGCCGATCATCCGCTCGGTCGCGGCGAGCTGCACCGCCGGGCTGTCGTGCAGGGCGAGCTGCTCCCGGGCGAACAGCCGGATGACCTCGTGGAAGCGGTACCGGAACTCGCCGGTGGACTCGACCGCGACGGCGTCCAGCATCTGCACGTCGACCAGGGGTTCCACCAGGTCGGACGGGATGGGCCGGTGGTCGTCGAGCAGCGCCCCGGCGATCCAGCCCGGCATCGTCGGCCCCTGCGCCAGGCTGAACAGCCGCAGCAGCCGGCGGTCGGCGCGGTTGAGCCCGTCGTGGGTCAGCGACAGGCTGGCCCGCATGGTCATCTCGCCGTGTGCCAGTTCGTCGAGGCGGTGCCGCTCGTTGGCCAGCCGGTGCACCATCGAGGCGAGCGTCCAGTGCGGCCGGGCGGCCAGCCGCGCCGCCACGATCCGCAACGCCAGGGGCAGCCCGCCGACCGTGCGGACCAGCGCGGCGGCGGCCTCCGGCTCCCGCCCGACCCGGTCGGCGCCGATGACCCGGCCCAGCAGGTCCAGCGCCTCGGCCTGGTCGAGCACGTCCAGCTCGACCCGCTGCGCGCCGGGCAGCGCGGTCAGCCGGGACCGGCTGGTCACCAGCACGGCGCAACTGCTGCTGCCGGGCAGCAGCGGGCTGATCTGCCGTTCGTTGGCGGCGTCGTCGAGCACCACCAGCATCCGGCGGGTGGCCAGCAGGGTGCGGTACATCTCCGCGCGCTCGTCGGTGTCGTCGGGGATGACCGGACCGGGGATGCCCAGTGCCCGCAGGAACCGGCCGAGCGCGTCCTTGGCGCTGACCGGTTCGGACCCCGCGCCGCGCAGGTCGCAGTAGAGCTGCCCGTCGGGGAACCGCTCCCCGCCGAGCCGGTGCGCGATGTGGGTGGCCATCGCGCTCTTGCCGATGCCCGGCTTGCCGGCGATCACCACCACGCCGAGCGACCGCCGGCCGTCGTCGCCGAGCAGGGCGGTCTCGATCGACCCGACCAGCGGCTCGCTGGTCACGAAGTCGGCGGTGTCCGCCGGTAGCTGGTGGGGGCGTTCCTCGCCGTACGGGGTCGGCGCGACGGGGGCGACCGTCGCCCGGCCGTGTTCCGGGCCGTGCGGGGCGGCGCCGGCGGCGTACAGGGCCGGGTCGCCGGCGAGGATGGCGCTCTCCAGGTGGCGCAGCTCCTCCCCCGGTTCCAGGCCCAGTTCCTCGGCGAGCAGCGCCCGCCCCTCCCGGTAGACCTCCAGCGCCTCGGCCTGCCGCCCGGAGCGGTACAGCGCCAGCATCAACTGACCGCGCAACCGCTCGCGCAGCGGGTACTCGTGCACCAGCCGGCTGACCTCGCCGACGATCTCGTGGCTGCGGCCGAGGCCGAGCTCCAGTTCCAGGTACGTCTCGATGGCGGTGAGCCGGTCCTCGTCGAGCCGCAGCCCCCGGGTGCGCAGCGCCTCGCTGGGGATGCCGCTGAGGCAGGGACCACGCCACAGGGCCACGGCGGCGCGCAGCGTCTCGGCCGCCTCGGCGATCCGGCCCTCCTTGACCAGCACCCGCGAGGCCATCACCTGCCGGTTGAACACCTGCAGGTCCACCGTGTCCTCGTCGGTGCTCAGCACGTACCCGGGGGCGCGGGAGACCACCGCGGCGGCCACCCCGGCGGCGGTGAAGCTCTTGCGGATCCGGGAGACGCAGATCTGGATCTGGGTACGGGCGGTGTCCGGCGGCTCCTCGTGCCAGATGAGGTCGAGCAGCCGGTCGGTGCCGACCACCCGACCCGCCTCCATGAGCAGGCAGGCCAGAATGATCTCCTGGCGACCGGGTGGGATCCGCACCGTGCCGGTCGGCCCTTCCACCTGCAGGGGGCCGAGCACCCGGAACATGATCCGGTCCCCGGCGACTGGTCTGGCGGTGAACGAGTCGGGCATGCGTCTCCCGTGCCGACAGCTATTCAGAAGTGACTATTCTTCACGTAGCTCACCCCATCTCAGCGGCGCTGTCCACCAGCGTAGAGATCATCTCTTTCGAACCGTCCGTAGGTTGCGCAATCGCACGTCGGGATGGTCCAGTTCCTGCTGTTCCCCACGGGTAACCTGCGCCGCAAGGGTCACCGCCCTCCGCCCCGGCCAGGTCCGATGCCTGCGGGAAAGCGCGGTGATAGGCGGAAGTTGGCCTTCTGCCCGACAGTTTCCACAACGGCCACGGATCGTGGTCCAACGGGGAACGACCCGCAGGGAGGAACATCCGATGAGCAGCCACGGGGGGGCACGACCGACCCGGAGCACGGCGGTGACGGCGGCCGGCGTCGACCACGTCCGGTTGTCGTACCACTACCTGGACACCGGCGACATCGACGCCTACGGGTCGCTGCTCGACGAGCACGTCCAGGTCCGCCGCCCCGACCTGGCGCAGGGGCGGGGCCGGGCGGAGGTACTGCGGACCCACGCGCAGGTCGCCGGGCCACCCGCCCGCCACCAGATCTACAAGGTCATCGCCGACGGGGACGGCGTGGCCGTGACCGGACGCTACACCGGATCGGTCGCTCCCCACCCCGGCCAGCAGCCCGACGGCGAACTCGACTTCGTCGACGTCTTCACCCTCACCGACGAGGGCATGCTGCTCGGCTACCGCCGCTACTACTTCGTCGCCCCCGAGCCGGACGGCTGGCGCGGCGCGCGCGGCACGGCCCTCGCCGCCCGGGGTCCCGACGACGGTACCGACCAGCCCGGTGTGACCACACACCCGCTGGGGTAACCGACCCGCCCGGGGCGACCGCTGTCCACACCGGACGGTCGGATCGTTCCGGAACCAGAGCCGCCGGCGTCCCCGCACCGACCGGTGCCCGGTACGGGCATCGCCGGCACCGGGCGGTGCGGCCCCACGGCCGCACCGCCCGTCCTTCTGCCCCGAATCGCTACCCCGGCCTACTGTCCCCCGTCGGTCCTCCGGGCCGGCGGCTGCTGCCATCTGCGGCCCCGGCTGCGGCCCGGCTGCGGACAGGCGGGCTGATGTCCGCCCTGGGCCGACGACCTCGTCGGTGACAACCTGTCGAGCTGCCCCACCCATGAGACCGCGCCACACCGGTCACCGACATTCCCGTGTCGTCCACGATCGTCGGGCCGGACGTCGGTCCTGATGGCCACCGGCGCGTCCCGTCGTCGCAGGTCCCGCCAGTAACAGGTCAGACGGGTACGGTTCAGACGGTGCGGATGCCGACGCCGCCCCGGCGGCCGCAGGTCCCAGCGGCCGCAGGCCCGGCAGCCACGGTCCCGGCAGCCGCAGGTCCCAGCAGCCGCAATCCCGGCAGCCGCAGCTCGGCAGCACCGTCCCGGCGGCCGCAATCCCGGCGGCCGCAGCTCGGCGGCACCGCCCCGGCCAGCGCCGGCCGTGCAGGCGTGGGCCAGGCGGGAATCCCGAGGCGTGCCCCGTCCGTGAGGGCAGCTCGAAAGCCTGCGCGCGGTCTTCCCTCGCCGTGACCGTCGCTCCCACCGAGTCGTGACGGCGGGACGGGGACCCACCACCGGCTCGCCGGGCGGCACGACCGAGCTTCGAGCCACCACGACCACGGAGGCGGCCGCCGAGTCCGTCGGGACCACACACGCCCCGGTACCACACACTCCCTGGTACCGCACACGACGGCCGGGGCCGCCGGAGCCGGGGCCGCCGGAGCCGATGGCGGCTTGGGTGCCGGGACCCGCACCGACCGCGCAGGCCCGGTGTCCGCCCTGCCGCCGACCGGCCTACCGGCCGGCGGTGGTCGGGGCGGACCCCGGGTCGGTGGCCGGGAGTTCGGCCGTGGTACGCCAGTGCCCCACCAGCTCGGCGTAGCGGGCGCTGTCGCGCAGCAGGTCATCGTGCCGGCCGAGGTGGTGCCGGTCCCCGTCGATCAGCAGCACCCGGGCCGCCCGGCGGGCGGAGCTGATCCGGTGCGCGATCACCACGAGGGTGCCCGGCCGCGCCGCGAACGCCGTCTCGGCCCGCGCCTCGGCAGCCGGGTCGAGGTGGGCGGTGGCCTCGTCGAGGATCACCACCCGGGCCGGGCTGAGGTGCACCCGGGCCAGGGCCACCAGTTGCCGTTCACCGGCCGAGAGGTCGGCACCGCCGGCCCCCACCCGCGCGTCCAGCCCGCCGAGCCGGGACAGCACCGGGGCCAGCCCCACCGCCTCGGCCGACCGGCGCAGTTCGTCGTCGGTCGCCTCCGGGGCGAGGTAGCGCAGGTTGTCCCGGAAGCTGCCGGCGAAGACGTACGCCTCCTGCGGGACCAGGGCGAGGGTCGTGCGCAGGTCGGCGCTGCGGGCCTGCCGGACGTCCACCCCGCCGAGGCGTACCGTGCCCCGGTCGGCGGGCCAGAGCCCGGCCAGCAGCCCGGCCAGGGTGGACTTGCCGATCCCGCTGGCCCCCACGACCGCCAGGTGGTCGTCGGCGGGCAGGGTGAGCGAGAACGCCCGCAGCACCGGGTCCGAGTCGGGCCCGTACGCGAAGGTGAGGTCCCGTACCTCGACGTCGTACCGGTCGGTCAACGGCTGCGGGCCCTCGGCGTGCGGTGGCGGCGCCGGCACCTCCTCGGCCAGCCGCCGCAGGTTCACCACCAGCGTCAGTCCCGAGCTGCTGAGCACGCCGACGAGCCCCCGCAGCGCCGGTTCGAGGCTCACCGACAGGTAGGTGGCCGCCCCGACCGCCTCGCCGAGCCCAAGGTGTCCCGCGCGCACCAGCCAGGGCGCGGCGACCAGCAGGGCCAGCAGCGGGACCTGCCCGCCGACGAGGATCACCAGGCCGCGCGCCGCCATCGACCGGGCCAGTGCCCGTTCCCGGACGACCTGCCGGTCCACCGCGTCACCCAGGTCGGTGACCGCCCGCTGTTCGCCACCGCAGGCGATGACGTCCCGCAGCCCGTGCAGCGTCTCCCCGGCGCGGGCCGAGACGTCCTCCTCGGCGGCCAGCACCGCCCGGTGCCGGGCCACCTGTCCGGGCAGCAGCGCGGCGAACAGCAGCACCGCCAGGGCGACCAGCAGCGCGGTCGACGCGGCGACGGGCGGCGCCAGCAGGGCCAGCCCGACGAGGACGGCGACCACGGTGAACGCGACCTGGCGGACCTGGCGCAGCAGCACGAACAACGCGCCGCGCACCGCCTCCACCTGTTCGGTGAGCCGGACCACCACGGCGGTGCCGGGCGGGCGGCCGACGCCGGTGCTGGCGTGCAGCGTGTTCGCCACGACGGCGGTGGCGAAGGCGTCCCGGACCGGCTCGACCACCTCGGCCAGCCAGGGGAAGAGCCGTCGGGTGCCGAGCACGCCGACGGCGGCGGCGGGGAGCAGCGCCGCCAGCAGCAGCGAGCCGGCCACCACCTCCCCGGCCACGTACCGGTCCACGGCGGCGGCCACCAGCAGGCCGGCGGTCAGCGACGGCACCGCCTCCACCAGGGACCAGAGGGCGATCCGGGCCAACGCCGCCCGGCGCCGGAGGACCTCGGCCACGAGCAGGGCCGGTCCGGGGGTGGTGGCGGTCATGGGGTACTCCCGGCGGTGAAGACGGCACGGTAGTCGGGATACCGCGCCCAGAGGTCGCGGTGCGGGGCCACGGCGCGGATCCGCCCCCCGTCCAGCCAGGCCACCGCGTCGACCTGCGCGGCGGTGGCCACCCGGTGCGCCACCACCAACCGGGTACGACCGGCGAGGCCGGTGGTCAGCGCGGCGGTGACCCGGGCCTCGGTGACCGTGTCCAGGCTGGACGTGGCGTCGTCGAGGATCATCAGCCGGCCGCCGTGCACCAGCGCGCGGGCCAGGCCGAGCCGTTGCAGTTCCCCGCCGGAGAGCGGCACCCGGGCCAGCGGGGTGTCGACGCCGTCCGGCAGCCGGCGCAGGAAGTCCAGGGCGGACGCGGTCCGGGCCGCCTCCTGCACCCGGGCGCCACTGGTCCCCGGCCGGCCGTACGCGAGCGCGTCGGCCACCGTCGTGCCGAGCAGCACCGGCCGGTCGAAGGCGTAGCCGACCTCGCGGCGCAGCACGGTGGCGGCCAGCGCGTCGAGCGGTACCCCGTCGAGCCGGACCTCGCCCTCGTCGGGGCGCAGCAGGCCGCCGGCGACCAGCGCCAGGGTGGACTTGCCGGCGCCGGAGCGGCCGACCACGGCGACGGTCGTGCCGGCCGGGACGGTCAGGTCCACGTGGTCCAGCACCGGGTGGCCGTCGTGGCGGACGGTCACCCCGCGCAGGTCCAGCCGGCCCGCCCCGGCGGGCAGCCCGCCGGCCGCCGGCACGGACGGGCCCGGCTGGGGCGGGGGCTGGTCCAGGATCTCGTCCACCCGGCCGGCGTTGGCCTGGGCGTGCGCCAGGAAGGCCAGGGTGTCGGAGAGGTAGATGAAGCCGAGGGCGAAGCCGAGGTAGAGCGACGCGGCCAGGAACTGGCCGGGGGTGATCCGGCCCTGCACCACGGCGACCCCGCCGACACCGAGCACCAGCACCCGCAGCCCGGCCAGGACCAGGTCGAGCTGCCAGGAGATGTCCCCCTGCACCCGCCAGGTCTGCCGGCCGGCCTCGGCGAGGGCGGGTAGCGGGGCGAGGATCCGTTCGGTCTCCCGCCGCTGGGTGCGCGACGCCTGGATGGTCCGGCTGCCGGTCAGCGCGTCGGTGAAGCGGGCCGCGATGTCGCCCTGGTGGCGCAGGTAGTCGCCGTAGCGGCTGCGGACCCGCCGCATCATCAGCCGCAGCAGCAGCACGGCGGGGGCGATCCCGACCAGGAAGGTCACCCCGAGCCACCAGTCGATCAGGCAGAGCGCGACCAGTCCGCCGACCGAGGCGGCGCCCTCGACCACCACGGTGACCAGCGACGGTACGCCGTGCGCGGCGGCGGCGGTGTTGCCGGTGAATCGGGCGAGCAGGTCCCCGTCGTCGTGTCGGCGGGTGCCGGCGATGCCGAGCGCGAAGAGCCGCCGGACGAAGAGGTGGCGTACCCGGGCGAGCACCCGGGTCACCGCCCTGGCCTGGCTGACCAGCCCGGCCGCCTCGGCGAGCACCTTGGCGGCGACCAGGGCGACCAGGGCGGCGAAGGCGAGCCCGGGGCCGGTGCCGGCGAACGCCCGGTCCACGGCGGCGGCCACCGCCGCGGGCAGCAGCAGGGTCACCGCCACCCCGGCGACGGTCCAGGCGGCGGTCACCGCCAGCGGCGGGCCGGCGGTGACGGTCATCCGGGCCAGGCTGGACCCGGTGAGTCGGCGCAGCGGGGCGAACCCGGTCACGGCCATGGTCGGTGCTCCGCTCAGCCGGGCTGCCCGGCGAGGTGCGCCGGACGCCGGTCGATGCGCGCGCGGACCAGCCGGTCACCGAAGTGCTGGTCGAGGCGGCGGGTGGCCTCCGCCCAGTCCCGCATGGTGCGGACCGGGCCGAGGGTCGCGGTGACGAACGGGTCGCTCCACCGCTGGACACAGCGCCGCCACACCTCGCCGGGGTCCTCGGTGAGCAGGCTGCCGACCGTACCCTCGTAGATCGGCATGGCCCGTGCCGCACCGTCCGGCTCGACCTGCAGGAACGGGTACCAGCCCCGGGCGAGGTGGTCCGGGTGCACCTGGAGCATCCGGTTGTCCTGCACGACGACGGTGACCGTCTCCGGCATCAGGGCGCGCAGCCGCTCGCCGGTGGCGGGGTCGGCGAGGGCGTCGGCCTGGTCGTCGTCGAGCAGTTCGGCGTCGACGAAGCTGGGTCGGCTGGCCAGCCCGATCGGCATGGCGGCACCGAACCAGACGAAGTCGAGGTTCGGCAGCCGGTCGGCGAGTCGGGTGCAGAGCTGGTCGAGCTGGTCGAAGCTGCTGCGGACCACGGTGCAGTCGACGCCGAACTCGGCGCAGCGGCGGCCGGCGGCACGCAGCCGGGCGGCCTCCCCGTCGAACTGTTCCAGGGTGGCCATCGCCCGCTCGAAGGAGCCGGCGCGCCCCCGGACGCGGTCGTGCACCGCCGGGGTCGCCCCGTCCACGCTGACGTTGACCCGGTCGAACTCGGTGAGCAGGTCGGCGGCGGTCCAGTCGGGCAGGGACCAGCCGCCGGTGTAGAGGGCCACGCCGATACCGGCGGCGCGGATCCGGCGGGCCACCTCGGCCAGGCCGCGCACCAGCAGCGGTTCCCCGCCGGCCAGGGCGATCCAGCCGGGCCGCAGCGCGATCAGCGCGTCGGTGACCCGCAGCAGGTCGGCCGGGTCGAGCTGACGGCTGGGCCGGCGGCCGGACTCGGAGTAACAGTGGGTACAGCGCAACGGGCAGGCGTAGGTGATGTCCCACACCACGTCCGCGGGCCGTTCGGGAAGTGTCATCACCATCGTCCTCGCAGGTGGCGGCGGGGACGGTGCGGGACGCCGGTCGCGCCCCGCACCGCCCGGTACGCCTGATCGGATCGGCGGTCGCCACCGCCGCGGGATCAGCAGGTGCGGGTGCAGCCGCTGGACGTGCACGTCGTCGGGCCGCACGGGAACAGCGCGACCTCGTCGTCGGCGGGCAGCAACTGCAGCGCCTGCACGTCGAGCTCGAACTCGAAGTCGATCTCGGTCTCCATGGGGTTCACCTCCTCTCCGGTGCCGGTACGGACACCACGACCGGGTCGGGCGTGGTGGTCTCGGGGCCGTGCCGGAGGAAGTCCGTCACGGTGCGGCGCAGGGCCGCGGCGGGCCCGCCGTGGAACGGGTCGTGTCCCGCGTCGGGCAGTTCCAGGTAGCGCACCGGTGCGCCGGCCGCCCGCATCCGGGCGTGCAGGGCCCGCGACTGGCTGACCGGGATGACCTCGTCGCGGGCGCCGTGCACCAGCAACAGGGGCACCTGGCGGGGGTGCAGCCGGAGCAGGTCGCGGGGACCGAGGTCGTCGGTGAGCGCGGTGGCGCCGCCGAGCCGGTCGACGAGCCGCCGCACCGGCGCGGACGCCTCGGCGCGCAGCCGGGCGCCGCTGAGGAAGGGCGCGACGGCCACGGCGCGGCGGAACAGGTCGGGGCGGCAGGCTGCGGCGAGCACGGCGAGGAAGGCCCCGTAGCTGGTGCCGTAGAGGGTCAGGGTGCCCGCCCCGTCGGCCCGCAGCCGGTCGCCGAGGGCCAGCACGTCGGCCAGGTCCGGACCGCCCCAGGCGTCGCGGATGGCGTACCGGTGGGCGTCGCCGTAGCCGGTGCTGCCGCGCTGGTTGGGGGCCACCACCGCGAGGCCGGCGGCGTGCAGGTGCTGGGCCAGCGGGTCGAAGCCGAGGTCCCAGGCCGCCTCCGGGCCGCCGTGCAGGACCAGCACCGTGCCGGGGCGGTGCGCCGGGTCGCCGTACGTCATCGCCTCGATCGGGCCGGCCGGGCCGGGCAGCCGGCGGCGGCGGGCGGGGGTCCACGGACCGCCCGCCGGGGTGTGGAACCGGGCCGGCGTGCCGGGCGGACCGGGGACGCCGAGCAGGCCGGGGGGCAGCGCGGTGGCGGAGAAGGGCACGGTCAGCGCGGTGTCGTTCCAGGCGGCGGTGTCGCCGAGCCGGCCCGGCGCGGGCAGCCCGATCTCCTCGGTGCGGCCGGTGGCCAGGTCGTGTCGCAGCAGCGTGGACCGGCCGTGCCGGGTGACGGCCACCGCGAGGTGGGTGCCGTCGGGGGCCAGGGCCAGGGGTACGGCGGTCCCGGGGACGCCGAACGGGGCGACGGGTCGGGACCGGCCGTGGCCGTGCCGGTCGGTCCAGGCCAGCCGGAGCCGGCCCGGGGTGCCGTGGGCGGCCAGGACGACGCCGGTGGCGGGGTGGGCCAGCAACAGGTGGGTCGGCTCGCCGGCGGCGGGCAGTTCCTGCGGGGTCGGCTGCGGGTCGGCCAGGTCGATCACGGCGGGCCCGGTACGCCCGTCGTGGTGGTGGGTGAAGCCGAGCCGCAGCGGGTCCGGCCCCAGCCAGGCCGCGCCCCCGACCGTGCCGGGCAGGACGGCGACGGCGACCGGCGGTCCGGCGGCGTCGACGCGCCAGATCGTGGTGCCGACGCCGGTACGGGTCAGGGCGTACGCCACCGCCCGGGGGTCCGGCGCGGGCAGCAGCCGGACCGGGCCCGCCGGCAGGGTGCCCAGCGGCACCTCGGCGGCCGGTCCGTCCCCCGGCACCAGCAGGGTGAGCCGGGCCTCGGCGGCGGTGTGGTCGACCAGCAGGACCCGTCCGTCGTCGCTGCACGTCACCTGACATCGGGCCGGCAGCGGCTCCCGGGTGGGCACCCGGTGGCAGTACGGCACCGGCCGGTCCAGCGACCACGCCTCCAGGTGGGTGGCGCCGTCCTCGCCGTGGCCCAGGCTCACCGCGCGGGTACCCGCCGGGGAGAAGGCGAAGCCGCTGCGCAGCAGGGCCCGCGCGGGACGCTGCCCGACGGTGGTCGCGGTCATGCCGGGCTCCCGGCGGGCAGGGCCGCCGCGCGGCGGTTCGGCTCGGTGCCGCCCGTCGTCGCGTGCCGGGTCGGCTCGGTGACGCCGGTCGCCGGGGCGGCCGGCAGGAACGGGCGGGTTCCCCCGTGCCGCAGCCGCAGCAGGTAGCCGACCGCGCCGGAGAGGCCGGTGTGGAAGTCGGCGACCACGTCGAGCAGGGTCTCGTCGGGCAGCAGCAGCCGGCCGTCGCGCAGCCCGGACCGGGCCCGCATCCAGGCGGCCAGTTCACCGGCCCAGGTCCGGTACCGGGCCTCCCCGGTGGCGTCGGCGAGGTCGAGCAGGAAGTGTCCGTCGCCGGCCAGGCCGTGACAGGCCGCCGGGGAGGCCAGCGCGGCGGCCCGCCGGACCGTGACCGCCACCCGGCGGGCCAAATCGCCGTAGCGGTCGTCGCCGGTGGCCGTCCAGAGCCGGACGAGGAAGGTGCCGATGCCGGAAGCCCCGCTGCACCAGTGCGCCGCCATCGCCTGGGCCCGGCCGGCGCCCTGGTCGTCGGTGGGCCACCGGACCCCGCCGTCGTCGTCCTCGGCGACGGCCACGAGCGTCTCGCCGGCCGCGAGGGCCAGGTCGCGGTACCCGGGGTGCCCGGTCAGGTCGGCGGCGGCCAGCAGGAACGTGGCGACCCCGGCCACCCCGTGCCCGAAGCCGTACTGGCGCAGGCCGGCCAGTTCGGAGAGCAGGTCGGCGGGGACCGGCCACATCACCCGCCCGTCGGTACGCTCCACGGTGGCCACCAGGTGGTCGGCGCAGTCCAGGGCCCGTCGCCGGAACCGGTCGTCGCCGGTGACCTGCCACAGGTGGAGTTGGGCCAGGCCGGCCCCGGCCGTACCGTGGCAGACGTCCGGGTTGGGCCAGCGCAGCGGCGTCCGCAGCGCCAGGTCGAGGGCCACCCCGGCCAAGGCCGGATCGGCCAGGAACCGGGCCGCGTCGTGCAGCGCCCAGGCCGTGCCGGAGCGGCCGAAGTAGAGGCCGGGCAGGGTACGCGGCTCGTGCGGTAGCTGGTCGACGATCCACCGGGCGGTGCCGGCGACGGCGTCGCGCAGCCCGTCCCCGCCGGGCGTGCCGGCGGCTAGGGTCAACACGGACAGGACGCCGGCCGCGCCGTGCTGCACGGCGCACGGGTCGGTGGTCTCCCCGAACGGGCCGGACCGCCACAGCCGGTCGACGCGGTACGGGCGCATCGTCGTGGTGAGGAAGGCCAGGCCGTCGCGGACCAGCCGGTCGGCGTCGGCGGTGGGCAGCGCCGCCGCCGCGTCCGCGTCGGCCGCCGGCTCCGGTTCCGGCCGGTCGGCGAGACCGGTCAGGAAATCGCGGACCCGGGGCAGCTCCCACCGCCGGTCGGGGTCGTCGTCGGTGAGGCCGAGGACCAGGGGACGCAGCAGCGGTACCGCCGGCATCCGGGCGGCGACCAGGTCGAGCAGCGCGGCGATCCGGGGCGCCACCGGCTGCTCGGTCGGCTCGTCGCGCAGCAGCACCGGGTTGATGCCGCTGACCAGGTGACAGATGGTCGCGCCGAGGCTGAACCGGTCGCTGGCCGGCTGCGGGGCGGCGTCGACGAGGGCGCTGCCGCGCTGTTCGGGTGAGGCGTAGCCGAAGGTGACGGCCCGGCCGACGGGGGTGCCGGGCGGGACGGCCAGCTCCAGGTCGACCATCCGGGGCCGCTCGTCGTCGCCGACCATCACGTTGAACGGGTTGAAGTCCCGGTGCACCAGGCCGGCGTCGTGCACCGCCGCCAGCAGGTCGGTCAGCCGCAGGGCCAGGCGTACCACGGTGGCCAGTGGCAGGCCCCGGTCCGTCCGGCCGGTCCGGGCCAGCTCGGCGGCCCGCCAGGCGTACAGGTGGGCGCCGGGGATGAACTCCTCGGCCAGGAAGAGGTCCTGCTGGTGGGTGAAGAGCTCGACCAGTCGGGGGGCGACGTCGGTGTGGGCGAGCCGGCGCAGCACGTCCGCCTCGTTGCGCAGCGCGTCGCGGGCGTCCGCGCCGGTGAGGTCGCTGTCGGCGTGCCGGCGGGCCTGCTTGACCACCACCTGCTCACCGGTGCGCTGGTCCACCGCCCGGTAGACGCCGCCCCGGTACGAGTGCCGGATCGCGTCGCGGACCAGGAACCGCCCGCCGAGCAGCACCGGACGGGGCGACCCGCCGCCGGTCCGGCGGGGCGGGGCGGGCAGCGGCGAGCCGGCCCACGACGGCGGGTCGAACCAGGCCCGGCGCACGTCCCGGGTACGGGTGCCGTCGGGGCCGGTCAGCAGGGTCTCGTAGGTGCCGTCGTCGCCCAGCTCGCTGCCCCGGAAGCCGCCGTACCGGTAGTGCACGAGCCCGCCGGAACGGTACGGCCGGTCGGAGAGGATCCCCGGGCCGGGCAACCCGTACGTGGCCTGGTGCAGCCGCTCGGCGAGCAGCCGGAACTGCTCCTCGTCGGTCGGGTACGCGGTGATGAACTTCCCGCCCCCGCCCCGTTCGGCGTTGCGGGAGACCATCCGGGCGGCCATGTCCAGGCTGCGGGAGAACTTGAACGCGCAGCCGGCGCGGACCAGCACGTCGGCGGCGCGGGCCAGCACGATCGGCGCGGAGAGCTGGGTCGCCGAGACGTGCAGCTTCCAGCCGTGCGGGGGCAGGGCGTGCTCGGGCGGGGCCAGCAGGCACCACAGGCTGCTCCGCCGCACCGTCCAGTCCTCGACCCCGGCGCGGATCAGCGCGATCCGGGCGATGTCGAGCAGCAACAGTTGCGCGACGTCCTGCGGTTGCCTGGTGTGCTCGGTCTGTCCGACGGACACCCCGCACCCCCTCTCCGGTCGTCCGGGCCGTTCGTGGTCCGGCCTCGTTGGACACCTGAGACGATCGCGGACCGGCTGTCCCGACCCCAGGGACCACGGCCCGGCTCGCTCGGGACGTCCGCTCGGGTCTCCGGGACGGATTCCCGGCGGTGCCCGCACGACGGACGCCGCGCCGTCCCTGCGCGGGCAGGGCGGCGCGGCGTCGGACAGTGGGGGGCGGGGCAGCCAGTGCGGGGCGGGGCAGGCAGCGGGCAGCGTGGCGTGGCGTCGGTCGGTGCCCGGGGCGGCCGGAGGGTGCGTCGGCGGGGGCCGGCGGTCAGCCGGTGGTGATCGGCAGGTGGGCGTGGATCCGGGTGCCCGGGTCGGCGCCGGTCACCACGAAGTCGCCGCCCAGTTCCTGGCAGCGCTGCCGCATCGAGGCCAGACCGATGCCGTCGCACCGGCCCGGACCGGGACCGGGCCCGGCGCCGTCGTCGACCACCTCGATCGACAGGTGGCCGGGGTCCCGGGTCACCGTCACCCGGGCCCGGTGCGCCGCGGCGTGTTTGACCACGTTGGTCAGCGCCTCGTCGACCAGCCGGTAGGTGGCGACCTCCACGGCCGCCGGCAGCGCGGCGAGGTCGTCGGGGGCGTCCAGGTCGACGGCGAGGTCGGCCCGCCGGTGTCGCCGGACGGCGGCCTCCAGCGCCGGGCGCAGGCCCCGGTCGAGCGCCGGGGGCCGCAGGTCGTCGATGATGTTGCGGAGTTCACCGGCGGCGTTGCCCAGGTCGGCGGCGAGCTGGTCGAGCAGGGTCCGGGCGGCCGGCTCACCGACCAGGTTCCGGGCCGCGGCGGTCAGCATCCGGGCCCCGCTCAGCGCCGCGCCGACCCCGTCGTGCAGGTCCTGCTGGAGCCGGCGCAGCTCCTCCTCACGGGTGTGCACCAGGCGTTCGCGGGCCCCCTGCAACTGCCGGGTCAGCCGGACCGAGGCCGCCGAGGGCCCGAGCTGGGCGACCAGGCCGAGCAGCAGCCGGCGTTCCCGGCGCGACCAGGTCTCGTCCGCGCCCCGGGGCTGCACGGCGAGCTCACCGATGGCCCGGCCCTGGTAGGCCAGTGGCAGGGTGGTGACCGACCAGGGCCGGAGCTGACCGAAGGTCGCCTCGGGCTGCTCCCGCCCGGTGAGCCGGATCTGCACGAACGGCACCCGCATCCCCTCGCCGATGGCGGTGACCGCGCCGGCCAGCACCTGCTCGGGCAGTTGCGCGGCGCCGATCCGGCGGTTGAGCAGGCCCACCAACTGGTCCGGCCGGGCGCCCCGGCCGTACACGGCCAGTCGCAGCAGGGAGCGGACGTACTCGTGCAGGGGCAGCAGGCCCACCACCACGACCGCGACCGCCGCCGCCGCGTCCGGCGGGACGACCCGGGCCACCAGGCCGACGGTGACCGCGTAGACCGCGAGGACGGTGAGGCTCAGCAGACCGTACGCCAGGGAGCGGTGGATCAGGTTGTCGATCTCGTAGAGGCCGTAGCGCAGCACACCGACCGCCGCCGCCGCCGGCATCGCCAGGACGCCCAGCAGCCCGATCACCGGTACGCCCTCCACGGTGTCCAGCAGGAACGCGGCGAGCAGCAGCACGGCGTTGCCGGTGGCCCAGAGCAGCGGACCCCGGCGGGTCGGGGGCGTCCGGCGGATCCGTACCAGCAGGGCGAGCACGGCCACGGCGGCGCCGAGCAGCAGGGCCCCGGTCGCGCCCAGCACCGCCACGCTGTCCCAGCCGGGGACGACCCGGGCGTCGCCGCCGAGCAGGCCGGGCGCCCGGCCGGTGAGCGAGATCAGCCCGGCGGTGCCGACGACGACCACCCCGGACAGTGCCGCCACCACCGGCCACCACCGGCGTCCGGGCGGCGCCCCGGTCGGGAAGAGCAGGGCCACCAGCACCAGCAACCCGTAGCTCGGCCACCACGCCCAGAGCCGGAGCCAGTCGGTCGGGGCGCTGGCGACCGCGGCGCCGGCCACCGTCGTGGCGCCGCAGAGCCCGACGCCGAGGACCAGCCAGCCGCAGGGGTTGCGGGGCGAGTGGGCGGCGATCCGCGCGCCCAGCGGCGCGCAGACCGCCGCCAGCAGCCAGTCGCGGGCCTCGGCGGGCACCCGCCCCGCTGGTGGGGAGCCGAGCCACCCCTCGGCCCGGGCGAGGGCGAGCAGCGCGGCGGCGGCCACCAGCAGCAGCGCGGTACCGGCCAGCGCCCAGGCCAGCCGGGCCGCCCGGGCCGGCCGAGACCACCGCGCGCCGGTGGGCGGGGTGGCCTCGGCGGACATCAGTGGAAGTCGCCGAGCAGGCTGTGCAGCATGTTGTGGTACGCCGAGCCCTTGGCCGGGTGGTGCGTCCCGGCGAGCGCCGGGAAGGGCTCGCCGGGCAGGGGCGGCAGGCCGAGCAGGTTGACCGACCAGGGCCCGCCGTCGACCATGAAGCAGGCCTCGATGGCCTTCACCACCTCGGTGAGGGTGACCCTGGCCCGGGGCACGGTCGGGTGGCTGTGCGGCCAGTCCCCCGGACTGCCGAGCCGGGCAGCGGCCAGCACGTCGTCCAGCCACTGCTGGACCTCGACCGTGCCGTCGTCGACGACGACGGCCGAGGTTGTGTCGTGAATGTTTCGCATGGCCGGGAGTATCGACAGCGGCTCCTGCCCGGCACAACGAGGTTGTAGAGTTCCGGACTGTGAACGGGGCGACACCGTCGGGAATCCACGTGCTGGTCGTCGACGACCATCCGGTGGTCTGCCGGGGTCTCGCCTCCCTGCTCGGCGCCGAGACCTGGATCGGACGGGTGTCGGAGGCCGGCACCGTCCGTGAGGCCCGCCGGCTGGTCACCACCGAACGGCCCCAGGTGGCGATCATCGACCTGGGGCTGCCCGACGGTGACGGGGTCGAGTTGGCCGGCCAGCTCAGCGCGGTCGCGCCCTTCTGCGCCACGATCGTGATGACCATGACCAACGACCCGGACACCGTCCGGGCGGCGCTGGCCGCCGGTGCCCGGGGGTACCTGCTCAAGGACTCGGCGCCGGAGCTGGTGGTGGCGGCGGTGCGCACCGTGGCCGGTGGGGGCAGCGCCCTCGGGCCGGGGGTGGCCACCGGGTCGGCCCCGACCGGCCGGTCCCACCAGCCCGCCGGCCCGCTCGACCGGCTCAGCCCCCGCGAGCGGGAACTGCTCGGCCTGCTGGCCCACGGACACACCAACCGGGAGATCGCGGCGCGGCTGTCGCTGAGCGAGAAGACCGTCCGCAACCTGCTCTCCATCATCACCGGCAAGCTCGGCGTCGCCGACCGGGTCCAGGCGGTGCTGCTGGCCCGCCGACACGGGCTGCGCTGAGGCGGGTCGCCCCGCCGCCGGTTCCGCGCCGCCCGAGGGTACGCGGCGTCCTTCGGCTGTCTTTCGGTCCGCTCTGGCCCAATGGGACCCACGCGGGTGTCCCGACGCCCGCCCAGGCCCACGACCGAGGAGCAGCGCATGCGGATCAGAACCATGACCGGACTGGCCGTCGCCGGTGCCGCCGCCGTCACGGCGGTCGCCGGTGGCGCGGCGTACGCCGAGACGCGCGCCGATCCCGAACCCGTGGTGCAGATCGTGACCGAGCGGGAGCCGGCCGACCGGGACTGCCCGCGCGGGACGGCGACGACGGTCCCCGTGCCGCAGGAGGCGTGGTGACGGCGACCGCGCCGGGCCTGGTGGACGCGTCCACCCTGGATCCCGGCATCGACCACGGCACGGCCGCGCGGCTGCTGGAGCAGACCCTGTTCGAGGTCAAGCGGGTCATCGTGGGGCAGGACCGGCTGGTGGAGCGGCTGCTCACCGCGCTGCTCGCGCAGGGCCACTGCCTGTTGGAGGGGGTGCCCGGCGTGGCCAAGACCCTCGCGGCGGAGACCCTCGCCACCGCTGTCGGCGGCAGCTTCGCCCGGATCCAGTTCACCCCCGACCTGGTGCCGTCGGACATCCTCGGCACCCGGATCTACCGCTCGTCGCGGGAGAGCTTCGACATCGAGCTGGGCCCGGTGATGGCGAACCTGGTGCTCGCCGACGAGATCAACCGGGCCCCGGCGAAGGTGCAGTCGGCGCTGCTGGAGGTGATGGCCGAGGGGCACGTCTCGCTCGGCGGGCGCAGCCACCCGGTGCCCACCCCGTTCCTGGTGCTGGCCACCCAGAACCCGATCGAGTCCGAGGGGGTCTACCACCTGCCCGAGGCGCAGCGGGACCGGTTCCTGCTGAAGGTGCTGGTGGACTACCCCACCGACGACGAGGAGCTGGGCATCCTCTACCGGATGGGCACCACCCGGCCGGCGGCCCGCCCGGTGCTCGACCCGGCCACCCTGGTCGCCCTCCAGGGCCTCGCCCGGCAGGTCTTCGTGCACCACGCGCTGGCCGAGTACGTGGTCCGGCTGGTCCTGGCCACCCGGGACCCGGGCCGGTTCGGGCTGCCGGACGTGGCCGGGCACCTGGCGTACGGGGCCAGCCCCCGGGCCACCCTCGGTCTGGTCGCCGCCGCCCGCGCGGTGGCGCTGCTGCGCGGGCGGGACTACGTGCTCCCCACCGACGTCCGGGAGATCGCCCCGGACGTGCTCACCCACCGGCTGGTGCTCTCCTTCGACGCGGTCGCCGACGGCGTCGACCCGGCGCACCTGGTCCGACGGCTCGTGGACGCGGTGCCCCTGCCCCAGATCGCCCCGGCCCAGGAGAACCAGGGCCCCGGCCTGGGAGCGGCGGCGTGACCGGCCACGCCACGGCGCTGTCCCGGCTCGCCCCGGAGCAGCGGCTGCGCCGGCTCGAACTGGCCGTCACCCGCCGCCTGGACGGCCTGCTGCACGGCCAGCACCTGGGCCTGCTGCCGGGGCCGGGCAGCGAGCCGGCGGGCAGCCGCGAGTACCGGCCCGGTGAGGACGAGGTCCGCCGGATGGACTGGTCGGTGACCGCCCGGACCACGGTGCCGCACGTGCGGACCGTCGACGCGGACCGGGAGCTGACCACCACCGTGCTGGTCGACGCCACGCCGAGCATGGACTTCGGCACGGCGGAGCTGGAGAAGCGGGAGCTGGCGGTGGCCGCGGTGGCGGCCGTCGGAGTGCTCACCGCCGGGCTCGGCAACCGGCTCGGCGCGCACCTGCTCGGCCACCAGGGACTCCGCCGGTTCCCGGCCCGGACCGGCCGGCCCCACCTGCTGGGACTGCTGCGGGCGCTGCTGGCGGTGCCCCGGGGGATCCCGGCGACCCAGGCGGTGCCGCTGGCCGAGGCGGTCGACGGGCTGCGCCGGGCCACGCCCCGGCGGGGCCTCGCCGTGGTGGTGTCGGACTTCCTCGACGCCCTGCCCGACGAGGGGGTGTCCGGGGCGGACGGTCCGCCGCCGGCCTGGGAGCAGCCGCTGCGCCGGCTGGCCGCCCGCCACCAGGTGCTCGCCGTGGAGGTGACCGACCCGCGTGAGCTGGAACTGCCCGACGTCGGGCTGATCACCCTGGTGGACCCGGAGAGCGGGCGCCGCCGGGAGGTCTCCACCGGCAGCCGGAAGCTGCGCGAACGGTACGCGGCGGCAGCGGCGGCGCAGCGCCTCGCGGTGACCCTGGCGGTGCGCCGCAGCGGCGCGACGCACCTGCGGCTGAGCACCGACCGGGACTGGATCACCGACATCGTCCGGCACGTGCACGCCCAGCGCCGGCTCGCCGGTGCGGCCCGCCCCCACCGCCGGGAGGTGTCCGGATGAGCTGGCAGTCCCCGGAACGGCTGTGGCTGCTCGCCGGGGTGGCCGCGCTGCTCGCCGGCTACCTGGTGGCGCAGCGCCGGCGCAGCCGGTACGCGGTCCGCTTCACCAACCTGCGGCTGCTCGACCGGGTCGCCCCGACCCGGCCGGCCTGGCGGCGGCACGTGCCGGCCGGGCTCTTCCTGGCCATGATGGCGCTGCTGGTGGTCGGCTTCGCCCGCCCCACCGACGAGGTACGGGTGCCCCGGGAACGGGCCACCGTCATCGTCGCGGTGGACGTGTCCCGGTCGATGCTCGCCACCGACGTCGCGCCGGACCGGCTCACCGCCGCCAAGGACGCCGCGCGGGAGTTCGTCGGCGGCCTGCCCGAGGAGTTCAACGTCGGTCTGGTCGCCTTCGCCGGCAGCGCCTCGCTGCTGGTCGCCCCGGACACCGACCGCGCCGTCGTCGGCGCCGGCATCGACCGGCTCGCCGAGGGGGTCACCGGCATCCAGGGCACCGCGATCGGCGAGGCGATCCACACCTCGCTGGAGTCCATCCGGACGGTGGACGAGCGGGCCCCGGACGAGCCGCCGCCCGCCCGGGTGGTGCTGCTCTCCGACGGCGCCAACACGTCCGGCCGGGACCCGGGGGGCGCGGCGGCCCAGGCCGGCGAGGCGGGGGTACCGGTGGACACCATCTCCTTCGGCACCCCGGACGGGACGATCGGCACGGGCGCCTGGGACCAGCCGGTACCGGTCGACGGGGAGAACCTGCGCGCGGTCGCCGAGCAGACCGGCGGCGCGTACCACGAGGCGGGCAGCGCGGACGAACTGCGCGCGGTGTACGCCGACATCGGCTCCTCGATCGGGTACGAGACGCAGCGGCAGGACGTCTCGGCCCGGTTCATCGGCGCCGGGCTGGTGCTGGCCCTGCTGGCCGCCGCCGCCTCGATGCTCTGGTTCTCCCGGCTGCCCTGACCGTTCTCCCCGCCGCCCGGCCGACCCGGCCGCGAACCGTCCACGAAGGAGGGCGTACCCATGTCGACGACTCCCCCGGGGCTCGGCGAACCGCGCGGGCCGTGGTTCGTCTCCCCCGACCTCACCGCCGCCGGCTCCCCGACGGCCCGACCCGGGCCGGACGGCGGGCCGGCGGCCGGCGACCGGCGGTGGCCCCGGCTGCTGCTGACCGGACTGGCCGTGGTCGCGGTGTCGGCCGGGGCGGGCGGCACCGCCGGGCACCTGGCCGCCCGTCCGGACGCCGGGCCCGAGGTGACCGGGCTGGTCCCGCCCCCGTCGGCCAGCGCCGACCCGATCGCCTCCGACCTGGTCGCCGCCGCCGGGCAGGTGCTGCCCGGGGTGGTGTCGGTGCAGGTGCGCGGGTCGGGGCGGGCCGCCTCCGGCTCGGGTTTCGTGATCGACGACCGGGGCCACGTGGTCACCAACGACCACGTGGTGGCCCGGGGCGGGACGGTCAGCGTGGTCGGCGCCGACGGCCGCCGGCTCACCGCCCGCCTGGTCGGCCGGGACCCGGACACCGACATCGCGGTGCTGCGGGTCGACGCGGGCCACGCGCTGCGTCCGCTGCCGCTGGCGCCGACCGGTCAGACCCGGGTCGGCGAGTCGGTCCTCGCGGTCGGCTCGCCGCTGGGGCTCTCCGGAACCGTCACCGCCGGCATCGTCAGCGCGCTGGACCGCCCGGTCCGGCTCGGCGGGGGGACCCGGCAGCCGGCCGTGCAGACCGACGCCTCCATCAATCCGGGCAACTCGGGCGGCCCGCTGGTCAACACCCGGGGCGAGGTGGTCGGGGTGAACACCGCCATCGCCACCCTGGAGGGCAGCGGCAGCATCGGCATCGGCTTCGCCATCCCCATCGACCGGGCCGCCCGGGTCGCGGAGCGGCTGATCGCGGCCGGTTAGGTTGGGTCGCGTGCGACTGCTGGTGGTGGAGGACGAGGAGGACCTGGCCGGCGCCCTGCGCGTCGGCCTGGCCCGGGCCGGCTACGCCGTCGACGTCGCGGTGGACGCGACGCAGGCGTACGACCGGTTGTTGGTGAACGGGTACGACCTGATGCTGCTCGACGTCAACCTGCCCGACGTCGACGGGTTCACGGTGTGCCGGGCGATCCGCCGCGGCGAGGTGGAGGTGGCCGCCGGGCGGGACCTGCGGGTGCTGATGCTCACCGCCCGGGGCGCGCTCGGCGACCGGGTCCGGGGCCTCGACGAGGGGGCCGACGACTACCTGGTCAAGCCGTTCGCGCTGGCGGAGCTGCTGGCCCGGGTACGGGCGCTGCTGCGGCGGGACACCGGCGGCACCTCGGCGGTGCTGACCGTGGGCGCGCTGACCCTGGACACCGCCCGGCACGAGGCGCACCGGGGCCCGCGGCGGCTGCACCTGACCCCGAAGGAGTTCGGGGTGCTGGAGTACCTGATGACCCGGCCGGGCCGGGTGGTCTCCGCCGAGGAGCTGCTGGAGCACGTCTGGGACGCCAACGCCGACCCGTTCACCCAGACCGTGCGGGTGACCGTGGGGACGTTGCGCCGCAAACTGACCGGCGACGGCGCGCAGCCGTCGATCGAGACGGTGGTCGGGCGCGGGTACCGGCTACGGGAGGAGGCGGCGTGAAGCTGTTCCGGTCGATCCGGTTCCGGTTGACGGTGCTCTACTCGACGCTGCTGTTCGCCCTGGCCGGGGCGGGACTGGCGGTGGCGTACGTGGCGGTGGACCGGGCGGTGGACCCGAAACCGGTCACCAAGCGGTACGAGGCGCAACTGGTCAAGCTCAAGAGCGACGGGCGTACGGTGCCGACCGGCACCACCATCGAGGTCGCCGAGGTGCAGCAGATCGAGGACGAGGTGAACCTGCGGCTGTTGCAGACCGTGCGGGACTACTCGCTGATCGCCCTCGGCGGGTTGTTCGTGGCCAGCCTCGGCATCGGCTGGGTGCTGTCCGGGCGGGCGTTGCGCCCGGTCGGGGCGATCGCCCGGACCGCGCGGGAGATCCAGGCCACCGACCTGTCCCGGCGGATCCACCTCACCGGCCCCCGCGACGAGCTGCGCGACCTGGCCGACACCATCGACTCGATGCTGGACCGCCTGGACCGGGCGTTCCAGGGGCAGCGGCAGCTCATCGACGACGCCTCGCACGAGCTGCGCAGCCCGCTGGCGATCATCCGGGCGAACCTGGACGCCTCGCTCACCTCGCCGGAGGCGACCGAGGCGGAGCGGGCCGCCGCGGTGGCCACCGTCGACCGGGCGACCACCCGGATGTCCCGGCTGGTCGAGGACCTGCTGGCCACCGCCCGGCGGGACAGCGAGGCGCTCACCGACACCGACGTCGACCTCGGCGCGGTCGCCCGGGAGGCCGGTGAGGACTTCACCCCGCTCGCCGCCGAGCGGGGGCTGCGCCTGCGGTACGCCCTCGGCGACGGGCTGACCCTGATCGGCGACCCGGACGCGCTACGCCGGGCGGCCGGGAACCTGCTCTCCAACGCGGTCCGCCTCTCCCCGCTCGGCGGGGCAATCACCGTGGCCACCGGCCGGGTCGGCTCCTGGCTCTGGCTGGCCGTCGCCGACGAGGGGCCGGGGATCGCGGAGGCCGACCGGTCCCGGGTCTTCGACCGGTTCTGGCGCGGCGAGACCGGCCGGGGCAGCTCGGCGGACCGGCGGACCGGGCTGGGGCTGGCCATCGTGCGGCAGATCGTCGAGTCCCACGGCGGGCAGGCGGTGGTGCACTCCCGGCCCGGGGCGGGCAGCACCTTCGTGCTCTGGCTGCCCGCCGCCGACCGGACCGACGACGACCCCCCACCCCCGACCTCCCCGGTCTGAACCGGGGAACCGGGGTCGACCCGACCCGGGTACGGCGTCCCCGCCCCTGCGGAGGGCGGCGGGATGATGCCGGAGAGAGGCTGTCGAGCTGCCCGCACAGACGGGGCACGGCCCCGTCCGCCGCTCGGTGCCGACGCCGGCCGGGCAGGCCAGGGCCGACCGGGCCGGTCGCGGGGCCGAACCACGGCCGGCCGAACCGGTGGCGGGGCCGAACCACGGCCGACCGGACCGATGGTGGGGCCGAACCACGGCCGACCGGGCAGGGCACGGCCGACCGGGCAGGGCACGGCCGGTCGAGCAAAGCACGGCCGGTCGGGCGCGCCGGGGCCGACCGGACGGGTGGCGGGGTGGTTCCGGGGCCCGGACGACGGACCACCGCCGATCCCTCCCCGTGCCCGGTCCTAGGTGGTTCTCCCAGCCTGGCCTGGCCGTGGTCCTCCCCGGCCTGGCCGGAGCCCTGGTCCCACAGACGGGGCAGCTCGACAGGAGGCGGAGAGGAGCGCCGCCGCCCGCCCACCGAGTCCGCCGGTCAGACAGTGGGAGGCCCCGGGCCGCCGGCTACGGACCGGCGGCTCGGAGCCTCCCACCACCACCGCCGGGGTCAGTCGGCGGAGTGGGCGTGCCGGGCGGCCCGCTCGGCCAGCCACAGCCAGCGACGCTGCACCTCGCCGGAGGTCGCGGCGACCATGGCCAGCGCGTCATTGCGCACCGTGGTCAGCGCGTCCGCGCCGGCCGCCGGGTCGTCGAGCAGGGCCGCGCCGTCCCGGAAGGCCGTCGCCTCGGCCGATCCCCCGAAGCGGGGGGCCACCTCGTCGCGCCAGAACTCCTCCCAGGTCAGCTCCGGGTTCCAGGTGAACCGGGCGTACGCCAGGTAGCTGACCTCGTTGGTCGGGTGGTAGGCCGACGGCTCGGCGAAGATGGTCAGCCCGCGCAGCCCGGCGGCGGCGCTGCGGGTGGCCATGTCGGTGTACAGCTCCGGCACCCAGGAGTGCCGCTGCCGGTTCCACTGCGAGCCGGCGTGGGTACGCAGCACGTTGGTGGTGTGCGGCAGGGCCGCCACGTGCTCGCCGGTGAGCCGGTCCCGGTGCTCGTACCAGAAGCCCCGGTTGACGCAGTACTGGTAGGCCACGTCGTCGGGCAGGTCCGTCAAGGGCTTCTGGGCCTCGAGGTCGAAGATGTTGTCCCAGTACACCTCGACCAGGTGGCGCAGCGGCACCCCGGCCGGGCCGGGCCGGCGGGCGGTGTCCAGCAGGGTCGGGTACACCGACCGCATCGCCTCGTACGACCAGGAGGTGCGCTCGCCGCCGGTACGCCCGGCGCACCGCGCGCAGGCGCAGCTACCGTAGTCGCCGGTCTCGAAGTTGATCCCGCCGACCGGCAGGGTGTCCAGCAGCCAGTCGATGGCGTCGCGGTGCCAGGCCAGGTTGTCCGGCTGCGACGGGCAGGCGGCCATCATGTACTCGCTGGCCGGGAAGTGCAGGTCACCGAACTCGTCGATGTCGAAGCCGACCTTCTTCGGCAGCTCGGCGGCCAGGTCGGGGCGCTGCCGCAGCCAGGTGGCGAGGTTGTACCGGTGCCGGCCGTCGAAGTAGATGCCGCCGTAGGCGTTGATCCCCACCCCGGCGATGATCCGCACGCCCCGGGCGTTGGCGTACTCGCACAGCTCGCGGGCCGCCTCGACGCCGCCGTGGGCGTCGCGCAGCAGGCCGTACACGACGATCCCGCCGATCCGCTCGCGGCTGCAGAAGTCGACCAGCCGCCGGTAGTCGGCACCGAACGCGTCGGCCCCCTTGGCGTACGGGTTCAGCGCGCCGATCTCCTGCTGGCCGAGCTGGCGCAGGTCCCAGTTGGTGGAGTGGTCCCAGGTCCACAGGGTGCGCAGCGGCAAACCCGGCGTGCTGTCCCACGAGCCCACGGGCAGGCCGGCGGGGGTGCCGCGGGCCAGCAGGTCGCGGGTGGCGTACACCAGGCCGGCGAACGGGTCGCCGACGATCCGGATCTCCCCGGTGGCCGGCACCTCGATCCGGTACCCGCCCTCGGGCAGCGCCGGGTCGGCGGTGAACCGCACCGGCTCGGTCCCCTCCCCGAGCGCGTCGGCCAGCAGCGTGGCCGGGTACGGCGCGTGTTCGGCGCCGAGCACCCGCACTCCGGGGACCTGGCGGTACTGCGACATCATGACCTCCCGAGGGACTGCGGGGTGGCGGCGAGGTAGTCGATGACCTCGATGGCCGTCCACACCCGGTGTTGCCAGTACGGATCGTGTTCGACGAGGGCGCGGGCCGCCGCCGCGTCGGGGGCCCGCAGCACGAGCACGGAGGCGCGCAGGTCGGCCCGCGCTCCGGCGACCAGGGCCGTGCCGTCGGCGAGCAGCGCCCGCACGTGGGCCAGGTGGGCGGCCCGGTGCGGTTCCCGGCGGCGGGCCGCGTCGGCGGCGAAGGTGGCGGTGACCAGGTACGTCGGCGTGAACCTCACGTGTCCGCCCCGATCGCCCCGACCAGGCGCTGCATGGCCACCCGGTAGACGGTCTGCGGCCGGCCGGCCCCGGTGCTGACGTGCACGCCGACCTCCTCGGCGAACCCGGCCGCGCGCAGCGACTTGAGCAGCCGGCGGGCCGAGCGGGTCTCCACCCCGTACGCGTCGGCCAGGCCCCGGGCGGTGACCTGGTTGGGGTCCATCTGGTGCAGCGCCTCCAGCAGCCGGCGGGTGGACAGCGGCCCGAGCCGCAACTGCTCGGAGACCCGCAGCACCCCGGGGGCGGTCTCGCGCAGCCGCTGCTTGACCGCGCTCTCCCGGGTCGAGTAGATCTCCCCGTCGGGGAAGACCACGTGCGTGCCGCCGGCCCGGCCGAGCGCGAGGGCCTGACGGGCGTTGGCCTCGGCGGCGGCGATGGTGGTGCCCGCGCCGAAGCCGACGGTGTGCTCGCCGTCGACGCCGCGCAGGGCGAGCAGGGAGGCGTGGCCGGCGCGGTGCCGGGCGATGGCGCTCTCCACGGTGCCCCGGGTGGTGGTGATCAGCAGGGTGCGGTCGTCGATGGCGTTCAGCCGGCCGCGCATCCGCTCGGCGTGCTCCAGCAGCGCCTCGCGCAGCCGCAGCCGCTGCCGTTCCGCCTGGTACGGGTCCTGCTGGCGGGGGCCCGAGTCGGCCAGCTCGACCATCATCACGGCGATCTGGGTGGCCCGGGACTGGCGTACCTCGGCGGCGAGCCAGGCCCGGCGCAACGCGTCGCGGACCGAGGCGCGGGTGTGCTCGACCCGCCACACCGGCACCCCGCGCTCGCGCAGTTCCCGGTGCACCGCGCCGAGGCAGGTCAGGCACGCCTGCACCGCCCCGGACTCGTACCGCTCCCGGTGGTAGGCGGTGATCTCGGCCAGGCCGGAGAAGAGCAGCCCGGACGAGTCCGCGATCGGCAGGATCTCGGTGGGCGGCTCCAGCTCGATGTCGTGGTACGTCTCCCGGACGGTGTCCGCCTCGATGGTGTCCACACTGACCCGGGGCAGTTCACCGCCGCCGGCCAGCAGCATCCGGGACAGCGTCCGGTACAGGTCGATCCCGGCGTGCCGGATGTAGTCGATCTCGGCGCGCAGCCCGCCGGCCGCGGCGGCGAAGGCGTACGGGATGCGCCCGGTGAAGAGCAGCACCTGGCACAGGTCGTCCAGCTCCCGGGCCAGCTCCGGGGCCTGCTCGGGGTTGGTGTACGCGCGGGCGGTCACCTCCTCCGCGCGCCCCTCCCCGGCCGCCACCTCCTGCACGAGCCGGATCGAGTCCTCCGGGCCGATGATCCCGATCACGATGCTGCCTCCACGTCGTCGCCCTGGCCGTCGGGGTCGGGCTGCTCAGCCGGTGTAGACGGTGCCGGCGAGGCCGGCGCTGACCGGTGCCGCCAGCAGCACCAGCACCGACGCCACGTCCTCGGGCCGGCCCAGGGCCGCCTCGATCCGGGCCACCTGGGCGCCGTCGGTGCCGTTAACCCGCGCCTCGTCCAGCGACCGCCGCATCAGTGGCGTGTCGATGTCACCGGGACAGAGCGTGTGCACCCGGATCCCCTGTGGACCGAGCTGGCGGGCCAGCGTCAACGCCAGACCGTGCAGTCCTCCCTTGCTCGCGCCGTAGGGTACCGAGCCGGACCCGGTCTGCACGCCGGCCTTGGAGCCGACCAGGACGAGCACCCCGTCGCCACCGGTCAGGTGCCGGGTGGCGTGCTTGGCGACCAGGAACGGCCCGGTGAGGTTGACCGCGATCACCCGCTGCCACAGCTCCAGCGGGACGTCGGCGACGGCCGTACCCTGCCCGCGCATGACGCCCGCGACGTGCAGCACCGCGTCGATGCCGCCCAGCTCGGCGGCGACCGCGTCGAGCGCCGCGGCGACCTGCGCCTCGTCGGTCACGTCGACCGGGCGGGCGCAGGCGGTCGCGCCGACGGCGCGGGCCTGCGCGGCGGCGCCGGCCGCCCCGTCGGCGTCGGCGTCGAGCACCGCCACGGCCGCGCCGGCCGCCGCGGCGGCCCGCACGGTGGCCAGGCCGATGCCGGAGGCACCGCCGACGACGACCACCCGGCGGCCGGCCAGCAGGCCGGCCGCCGGGGTGCCGCCGGTCACCGTCGGACCGTCCGGCGGACCGCCTCGACCACGTGCTCGGCCTCGGGCACCACGGCCTTCTGCAGGGCCGGGGCGGCCGGCATCGGCACGTCCGGGGCGGCCACCCGGGCCACCGGGGCGCGCAGGTCGGCGAAGCACTCGGCGGCGGCCCGCGCGGCGATCTCCGCGCCGAACCCACCGGTCAGGTTCGCCTCGTGGGCGACGACCAGCCGGCCGGTGCGGGCCACCGAGGCGGCCACGGTGTCGAAGTCGAGCGGGTTGAGCCAGCGCAGGTCGACCACCTCGGTCTCGATGCCCTCGGCGGCGAGCTGGTCGGCGGCGGCCAGGGCCGCCGGGACCATCCGGGACCAGGCCACCACGGTCGCGTCGGCGCCGGAGCGGACCACCCGGGCCCCGCCGACGGGCTCCACCTCCGCGTCGGTGCGCACCGGGCCACGGGTCGGGTAGAGCATCCGGGCCTCCGCGACCACCACCGGGTCGTCGCTGGTCACGGCGGTGCGCAGCATCTGGTACGCGTCGTCCGGGGTGGCCGGCAACGCCACCCGCAGCCCGGGGGTGTGCGCGAGGTACGCCTCGATCGAGTGGGAGTGCTGGGCGCAGGCGCCCGGCGAGTACCCCTGCTGCATCCGGATCACCAGCGGGGCCTTCCACCGGCCGGCGCTGGAGTAGTGGATGGTGGCGATCTGGTTGACGATCTGGTCCATCGCCACGAAGGTGAAGTCGGCGTACATGATCTCGGCGATCGGGCGCAGGCCGGTCATCGCCGCGCCGAGCGCCATGCCGAGGAAGCCGGTCTCGGAGATCGGGGTGTCGAAGATGCGGTCCGAGCCGAACCGCTTGTGCAGCCCCTTGGTGGCACCGAACGGCCCGCCGGGCAGGGCCACGTCCTCACCGAAGTAGACGGTGTCGGTCCGGCTGTCCAGCGCCCAGGTCAGCGCCGCGTTGACGGCCTGGATGTAGCGCAGCGACTCAGACATAGACGTGCTCCTTGGCGGTCGCCGGGTCCGGGTACGGCACCTCGCGGGCGGCGGTGACGGCGGCCTCCACCTCGGCGGCCACCTCGGCGTCGATGGCGTCGAGCCAGGCGGTCAGCTCGGCGTCGGCGGCCTGACGGATACGGGCCAGCGGCTCCCGCTCGCGGGCGGCGGCGATCTCGCCGGCCGGCCGGTAGTGCTGCACGTCCCCGCTGTAGTGGCCGACCAGGCGCTCGGTCATCGCCTCCACGATGGACGGGCCGGAGCCCTCCCGGGCCCGGGTGACCGCCTCGGTGAGCGCCTCGGCGACCGCGTCGGGGTCGTTGCCGTCGACCACCCGGCCGGGCACGCCGTACCCGGCGGCCCGCTCGGCGAGCTGCCGGACGCGGACCATGTCCTCGATCCGGGACATCTCCGAGTAGACGTTGTTCTCCACGACCAGGACCAGCGGCAGGTCGAGCACGGCGGCGAGGTTGATCGCCTCGTGCACGTTGCCCTGGTTCATCGCGCCGTCGCCGATGCTGACCACGGAGACCGCGCCGCTGCCGGTGCGCTGGGCGGTCAGCGCCGCCCCGGTGGCGATCGGCACCCCGGCGCCGACGATCGAGTTCTCCCCGACGAACCAGCGGCCCGGGTCGGACAGGTACGGCGAGGCGGCCCGGCCGCCGTTGACGGCCGAGTCGCGCCCCATCATCTCGGCGAACAGTCCGGCCATGTCCACGCCCCGGGCCAGCGCCCAGCCGTGGCCGCGGTAGGTCGCGGTGACGTGGTCGCCGTCGCGCAGCGCGCGGGCGGCACCGACCGGGATCGCCTCCTGACCGTTGCACAGGTGGATCGAGCCCGGGATCTCGCCGTCGTCCTTGAGGGCGGCCAGCCGCTCCTCGAACCGGCGGATCCGGGCCATCGCCCGGTAGTCGTCCGGCAGACCCATCACACCCCCAGTGAAGATTTAGAGCCCTATTCCGGCTCGTTCGGATTGGAGCCTAGACCAGGGACATCATGCTATGGAAGAGTGCAGAGGCAAGTTTGTGGCCGTTATTGGTCTCTAATTTGGGGGCAGCATGGAGATCACCGCCGTCGAGTCGGTGGTGCGGGGCGACGCGCACTTCGTCCAGGTCCACACCTCGGCCGGGCTGGTCGGGGTCGGCCAGTCGGCCTGCTGGGGCTACCCGGGCGCGGTGCACGCGGTGGTGGAGACCTTCCGCCCGTACCTGCTCGGCGCCGACCCGGACCGGATCGAGCACCACTGGCACCACCTGTACCGGATGGGGCCGTTCCGGGGCTCGGTGCTCACCGCCGCCGTCTCCGCGGTCGACCTGGCCCTGTGGGACCTGCTCGGCAAGCGCCTGGAGGTGCCGGTCTGGCAACTGCTCGGCGGCCGGGTCCGCGACCGGATCCGGCTGCACCTGCTGCTGCCCGGCACCGGCGCCGAGGCCCTGGCCGCGCAGGCCGCCGCGGCGGTCGCCGACGGGTTCACCGCGGTGAAGTTCGACCCGCTGCCGGCGAACTACGGCGACCTGTCGCTGGCCCGGCTGGTCACCGAGACCGAGGCCACCACCGCCGCCGTGCGCGACGCCGTCGGCCCGGACGTCGACCTGCTCATCGAGCTGCACCGCAAGCTCACCCCGTTGCAGGCCGAGGCGGTGGTCCCGGCGGTGGGTCGGCTGCTGCCGCTGATGGTGGAGGACCCGATCCAGATCGACAGCGTGAGCAGCCAGGCGGCGGTGAGCCGGCGGGCGCTGGGGGTGCCGATGGCCAACGGCGAGCGGCTGCACACCATCTGGGAGTTCAAGGAGCTGCTGGCCCAGGGCGGCGCCCAGTACGTCCGCCCCGACCTCGGCCTGGCCGGCGGGATCAGCCACGCCCGCAAGATCGCCGCGCTGGCCGAGTCGTACCACGCCGCCGTGGTCAGCCACAACTGCCTCGGCCCGCTGCTCACCATGGCCTCGGTACACCTGGACACCGCGATCCCGAACTTCGTGACCCAGGAGTACTCCCCCCTCGACGACGCCCTCGTCGACGGCCCGGCCCGCGCCTGCGTCCGCCGCGAGGGTGGCTACCTGCCGGTCCCCACCGAGCCGGGACTCGGCGTCACCCTCGACCTCACCGACGAGACCCCGCTGGACCTGACCGGCCGTCCGCTCACCCGCATCCCGTACCGCGCCGACGGCTCCGTCGCCTACGCGGTGTAAGGAAGGGCCCCCTGTTAACGCTTCCGGTAGAGCAGGGGCCCCTTCTTCACACCGGCACCCCGGGGCCCGGCGGAGTTCCGTCGGGCCCCGGGGCGTACCAGGCCGCGATCAGGGGGCCGGCGGGCGGCCGGGGTGGTGGAAGACCGGGTACGCCCACAGTGGCTCCCCGTCGGCGTCGGCGATCTCGGCGAACAGGTGCGCCAGCGACGCCGTCCAGCGGGCCTGCACCTCGGACGCGCCGGTGACCCGGCGGGTGTGGTCGAAGCCCCACCGGGTCCGCAGCACGCAGATCAGCAACAGGCCGTGCCGGTAGATGTGGTAGTCGTACACGCCCGCCGCGTCGAGCAGGGCGGTCATCTCCGGCCAGAGGTCGGCGTGCCGTCGTTCGTACTCGGCCTCCGCCCCGGGGCGCAGCCGGTACAGGTGACAGACCTGCTCCCCCGGGCCGCTCGGCGGGGTGACGCGGCCCGCCCCCGACCCGGTGCCGGGGTCGGGGGCGGGCAGCCGGGAGCCGCTGTTCACTTGCCGGAGCCGGCCAGCGCGCCGGAGACGAGCTGACGCTGGAACACCAGGTAGATGATGAGCACCGGGAGCAGGGCGACGATCAGGCCGGCGCTGACCAGCGGCACCGACACGTCGTACTGGCCACTGAGCATGGAGACCCCGACCATCAGCGTCTTGGAGTCCGAGCCGCCCATGATGACCAGCGGCAGCAGCAGGTCGTTCCACATCCAGACGAAGTTGAAGATGGCCAGGGCGGCCAGTGCCGGGGTGGCGATCGGGGCGAGCAGCCGGAACAGGATGGTGAAGTGTCCGGCCCCGTCGACCCGGGCCGCCTCGATCAGCTCGTCGGGCACCTGCTGGAAGTACCCGGCGAGCTGGTACGTGCCCAGCGGCAGCCCGAACGCGGCGTACGCCAGGATCAGCCCCTGGTACTCCCCGGACATGCCCAGGTCCAGCACGGTCTGGTACAGCGGGTAGATGATCGCCTGGCTGGGGATGGTCAGGGTGACGATGATCAGCAGGAAGACCAGCTTGCCGCCCCGGAACCGCAGCTTGGTCACGGTGTACGCGACCAGCATCGCGGCCACCACCGACAGCACCAGCCCGGCGACCGTGGTGATGATCGAGTTGAGCAGCAGCCGGGGCATGTCCATCCGCTTGAACGCCTCGACGTAGTTGTCGAAGGTGATGCCACTGGTGGGCAGGCCCAGCGGGTCCCGGGCGAACCCGGTCTGCGTCTTCAGCGAGCTGACCACGGTGAACAGCAGCGGGTACAGCGCCGCCACCGAGACCACCGCCAGGGCGAAGATCAACAGGTAGCGCCCGATCTGGGCGGAGTGTCGCCGGTTCATCGCGGCTTACGGGTCCCCTCTGTGAACATGTGCCGCACGCTGAAGATCGACAACACGGCGACGAAGACGAACAGGGCGATACCGATGGCCGAGCCGTAGCCCCGGTCGAGGAACTGGAAGGTGGTGAGGAAGACCAGGTACTCGGGGAGCATGGTGGCGTTGCCCGGACCGCCCTGGGTCAGCGCGTAGATCAGCGGGAAGAGCCAGATCAGCACACCGGAGGCGCAGAGCACGCTCCAGTACGCCACGGTGGGTCGCAGCATCGGCACCACCACCGAGAACAGTCGCCGCCAGAAACCGGCCCCGTCCAGGTACGCGGCCTCCATCACCTCGTCGGGGATGGTGGCCAGCCCGGCCAGGTAGGTCATCACGCCCAGGCCGAAGAGGCTCCACAGGGCGACCGCGACCAGCGAGAAGAGCGCGCTGTTCTGCCCGTTGAGCCACTCGATGGCCAGCGGCTCCAGCCCGACCGCGCGCAGTCCGGCGTTGAGTGGCCCGTCCGGGGCGAGGATCTGCCGGAACATGATGCCGACGACGATCGGCGCGATGGTGTACGGGATGAAGTAGACGGCCCGGAAGAACTTCCAGCCCGGTGCCCGCTGGTGGATCAGCACCGCCAGGACCAGCGGGAACACGATCCAGATCGGCAGCGTGGCGACCACCAGCAGGGCGTTGCGGAAGCTGGCCAGGACCACCGGGTCGTCGAACATCCGGGTGTAGTTGTCCAGCCCGGCGAAGGAGCTGTCGCCGAATCCGCTGGAGGATTCGAAGCTGGTGATGACGCCCCGGACCAGCGGTACCACCTTGAAGGTGACCGCCAGGGCCACCGCCGGCAGGACCAGCAGGGCGCCGAACCACCACTCCCGGGCGTGCCCGGGCCGCCGCCGGGCGCGGCCCGGCGGGGATGGAGGTGTCGCGACGGCCGGCCCCTTGGCCGGCGCGGTGGAGATGCTCATCGGGTTGTCCTCCCCCGGACTGGCCGGGTGGGGCGGCACGGCGCCACCCCACCCGGTGCGACTAGCGGCCCTGCTGCTTGGTGGGGCTGCGCTCCAGCGCCTGCTGCATCTGCTCGGCCCACTTGTCGACGGTGAGCTGGCCGAGGGTGACCTGCTGCCAGCCACGGGCCAGCGCGTCGGCCTCCGGCCCGGAGAGCATCACGCCGGCGTGCAGGGTGGGGTCGGCGACCAGTTCCTGGATCTTCTTGAAGGCCGGCGACGAGGGCAGCAGCGACGGGTCCACGGTCGTGTTCAGCGGCTGCCCCTTGGCGTGCTTCACCCACAGCTCGCCGTTCTCCTTGCCGGCCAGCCAGGTGATGAACTCCAGCCCGGCCTCCTTCTTCTCGCTCCACTTGGTCACGCCGTAGACGGCGCCCTCGATACCGGAGAACTTCTGCGCCAGCGGGGCGGACGGGTTGATCGCCGGCCACCGGGTGACGCCGAGCTTGTCGTCGCCGAGCGCCTTGCCGAACGCGTCCCAGTTCACCGCGTCGGAGATGATGGTGCCGGCGAAGGCGGCGTCACCGCGCTGGAAGATGTCCGCGCCGTCGGGCAGCATCGTGATCGACGGGGCGTTCTTGTTGGTCCAGCCCTTGGTGGTGATCTCGGCCAGCTTCTCCAGCGTCTGGACCAGCTTCGGGTCCGTCCAGGACAGGGTGCCGGCGAGCAGCCCCCGGATGTCGTCCTCGGTCAGGTAGTTCCGGGCGATCTCCGGGAAGTCCCAGTACGCCGGGAAGGTGCCGGACAGGCCCAGCGCCAGGCAGGTCTTGCCGGACTTGGTCACCGCGTCGCAGGCCGCCCCGAACTCGTCCCAGGTGGCCGGCGGCTTCTCCGGGTCGAGCCCGGCGGCGGTCAGCACGTCCTTGTTGTAGTAGAGGACGTTGCCCTGGTACGAGAAGGGGACGCCGTAGCACTCCTTGCTCGTGTCGAAGCCCTCGCACGCCCCGCTGTAGGTGACCAGGTCCTTGTTGATCTCGGCGGCCCTCTCGCCCAGCGGCACGTACGCGCCCCGCCGGTCGAACAGCTCCAGCCCCGCGTTGTTGGCCATCACGTCCGGCCCGGACTGCGAGGTGATGTACGGCCCCTGCACCTCGGGGTACTTGTCGAAGGGGACCGCCTGCATCTCCAGCTTGATGTCCGGGTGGCTGGCCTCGAAGGTGGTCTTCACCGCCTGCCAGTACTCGGTGCCGCCCGGCTCCCAGGTGAGCACCTTCAGGGTGACCGGGCCGTCCGAGCCGGCACCGTCACCGCCGCACCCGGCCAGCACCGCGGCGGCGGCCACGCCGGCGGCGAGCACGCCGGCCAATCTACGTCGAAACATCGGCGGAAGCTCCTGTCAGGAGAGGGGATCGGGGGAGATCCGACGGGGAGCGCCGCCTGCGGCGGCGCTGTCGGCCACGGCTGCGGCGACCTGCACCACGTGCAACCCGTCGGCGAGCGGGACGACCGCCGACGGTTCGGTGCCGGTCACCCGACCGATGAAGTGGCGCAGTTCGGCGGCGAGCGCGCCGCCGCCGTCGAGCGGCGACAGCAGCCAGTCCGGCGCCTCGGTCCGCTCGGCCTGGACGAGCAGGGTGGGGTGGCCGAGGTCGACGTGCGCGACCCCGTCGGTGCCGTACACCTCGACCAGGTCCGAGGTGTGGTTGGGGGTGTGTTCGGGCAGGAGGTAGCTGTTGCGGATCGACGACACGACGTCGTTGGCGTGCCGAAGCTCCGCCCACACCAGAACCGGCGACGCCGATCCGGGTCGGGTCCGGGCCGCCGCGCGCACCTCGACCACCGGCGCCTGGGCGTACCAGATCGCCAGGTCGATGTCGTGCACGGCGGTGAGCAGGGCGGGGTGTTCGTGCGGGAAGAGCCGGCTGAGCGTGCGCGGGCGGTCCCGGCGCGACGAGACGGCCAGCACCTGACCGAGCCGGCCGGCGCGGACCGCGTCGTACAGCGCCCGGTGCGGGGCGCTGTGGCGCAGGATGTGCCCCGGCTGGCAGAGCACCCCGTGGGTCCGCGCGGCGGCGACGATCGCGGCGGCGTCGCCGACCGTCGCGGCGAGGGGCTTCTCGACCAGCACCGGTACGCCGGCGGCGAGCAGCGCGACGGCGACCGCCCGGTGGGCGGGACCGGGTACGCAGACCGACGCCGCCGCCGGTGCGCCGGCGGCGAGCAACTCCGCGACGGTGGCGAAGGTGCGCGGTACGTCGTGCTCGGCGGCGACCCGCGCCCGGGTGGCCGGGTCCGGGTCGACCAGCGCGGTCACCGGCACCCCGAGCGACCGGTACGCGGCGACGTGCCGCAGGCCGAACGCGCCCGCGCCCACCACGGCGACGGCGGGTACCCGTGCTCCGCTCACGCCGACACCGCCGCGACGCTGCTCTCCGCGGCGGCGGCGAGCCGGCCGTCGAGGACGGCCCGGGTGAGCCGGTCCAGGGCGGTCACCCCGGTCTCGAGGCAGCGCTCGTCGACGTCGAACGCGCCGGAGTGCAGCGGCGCGCCGCCCCGGTCGCCGGTGACCCCGAGCTTGACGTACAGGCTGGGGCCGAGCGCGCCGAGCAGGGCGAAGTCGTCCGTGGTCAGCGGCGGCACCGCCAGGTCGACCACCTCGACCAGGCCGGGCAGCTCGGCGTGGGCCAGGGCGACCAGTTCGGCTGCGTTGCGTACCGGGGGCATCTCGTTGGCCCAGGTGAAACGGATGCCCAGGTCGAGCGCGGCGGCCTGCTGGCGGGCGACCCGTTCGATGACCGTCTTGAGCCGCTCCCGGGTGCCCTCGTCGTGGGTGCGCAGCGTGCCGGTCGCCTCGGCGTACCCGGCGACCTGGCTCTGGCTGGCGCCCCCGGCGATGGTGCCGATGTTGAACGCCACCAGCTCGTCGGCGTTACGGGACCGGGCCACGGCGGCGTGCAGCAGGTTGACCATGCCGCTGAGCCCCAGGATGGCGTCGCGGCCCAGCGCCGGGGTGGCGGCGTGGGCGGCCCGGCCGAGCACCTCGATCCGGAACGCGTCCTTGGCCGCCATCGCGGTGGCCCGGTCCACCCCGAGCGCGCCGACCGGCAGGTCGGGCCAGCAGTGCAGGCCGAGGACGGCGTCGAAGCGCCGCCCGCGCAGCGCCTCGTCGGCGAGCGCGGCGGCGGCTCCCGAGGCGGCCCCGAACGGGATCTCCTCGGCCGGCTGGAACAGCACCGTCACCGAGCCCCGGGCCGGGGGCGCGGCGGCGAGCCGGGCGGCCACCCCGTAGGCGACGGTCATGTGCACGTCGTGTCCGCAGGCGTGGCAGACCCCGGCGTTGCCGGAGGCGTACGGCTCGGACTTGGCGTCCTGAACGGGATAGGCATCCATATCGGCCCGAAGAAGGACCGCCGGGCCCGGGGCGGCTCCGTCAAGCTCGACGAGCAGGCCGGTGCCGGCGATGCCGGTCCGGACCCGACCGAGCGGCTGGAGCATCGCCGCCAGGGTCGCGGCCGTCTCGTGTTCCGTAAACCGCAGCTCGGGGTGTTGATGAAGCTGACGCCGCAGCCGTACCAGCTCATCAACCTCGTCGTGCGCCAGCGTCACCTGGTCCACCCCTCGCTCACGTCCTGCAATCCGGACCTAATTGAGACAAGAACCTAAGTCAGGGGGGTCCCCACGTCAATAACCAGGCAGAATTTGGGTTATGGTCCGTAACCATGGACCGCGCTGACGCCCACCTGCACCTCTTCGCCGACGGCTACCCGGGCCGGTACGGCCGCTCCCCCGCCGGCGGCGACGAACTCACCACGTACCAGGACATCCGGCGCGAGCACGGCATCAGCCGGGCGCTGGTGGTCGGGTACGAGGGGCAGCCGCGCTTCGCCGGCAACAACGCGTACCTGGCGGGCCTCGCCGCCACGCACGACTGGATCGCGCCGGTCGCCTACGTCCCGCCTGGCGGACCCGCGCACGACACGGACCTGGACCGGTGGTGGGCGGCGGGCTTCGTGGGCGTCACCGGGTACCTGGCGGAGCCGGACCAGGCCGACCGGTTCGCCGCCTGGCTGGCCGGGGCCGCCCCGGCGCTCAACCGGGCCGGCGCGGTGCTCAGCCTCAACGCCACCCCCGCCGCGACCGCCCGGCTGGGGTCCGCGCTCGCCGCCCTGGACGGGTGCCCGGTGCTGTTCAGCCATCTCGGGCTACCCGGCAGCCGGCCCACGGCCCCGGCCCCGCAGGCCGCCGCCGAGGCGCTCGCCCCGCTACTCGACCTGGCCCGACTCCCCCACGTCGGGGTGAAGGTCTCCGGGCTGTACGCGGTCAGCGAGCCCGCGCACGCCTGGCCGCACGCGGCGGCGCGACCGTTCGTCGACGTACTCCTGGACCGTTTCGGCACCCGGCGGCTGTACTGGGGGTCCGACTTCCCGCCCAGCCTCGACCACGTCTCGTTCGCCCAGACCCTCGACCCGGTCGGCCTGGAGCAGCTCACCCCGGCGGAACGCGCCGACGTCCTCGGCGCGAACCTCCACCGCGCGCTCGCCGTCCCGACCCGCCCCGCCCCCGGCGCCCGCTAGCCCCGCGCTCCCCGCCCGTCACGACCGCCGGGGCCCGTCACCACCGCTGGGGCCCGTCACCCACGCGGTGGCCTACCGCCGAAGACCGGTACCACCGCCTCGGCTACCGCGACCGGCGCGGCCCAGCGCGCCGCCGCAGCGACCGGCGCGGAACGACCACCGCCGGCGGCGGCATCGGCTCGCCCGGCGTGACCTCCATGGCCAGGGCACGAGGCGCGGTCGACAGACCGCGCCGGGCCGATGGACTGTGGAGGAACGCCCTTTCGAGCTGCCCCCACAGACGGGGCAGCCTCGCCCGCGCGTCGACCGGTCGGCACCGAAGGTCCGCGCCAACCGGGCCTTCCGCAACAGCAGGGGCCCGCGCCAGCCACGCCCCGTGCCGGACAGCCCCTGCGTTGGACAGGCCCCGCGCCGGACAGCCCTCGTGCCGGACCGACCCCGTGCCGGACAGGCCCTGCGCCCGCCGCGTCCCTGCGCCCCGTGGCGGCCGGGCCGACGTGACGGTAGGCCCTGTCGACAACGCGGGTGACGTCATCGCCGAAGCAACTCGGCGGGGCTCATCCGGTGGCGGTTCGCGGCGACAGCGCAGTCGGCTGCCACGGTGAGCCGGGTACCGGTCGGGCTGGTGCGACAGTCGGGCATGACAGCCCGGCGGGCAGGCGGGCGACTGCCGGGACAGCCTGGGCCCTGGCCGGCTGCGGGCGGAGTGCCGCGGTTCGGTCTCATCAACGGGGCAGCTCGAAAGGGACAGCAAGAGACTCCTCCGGCCGGCCGGGGGACGCGGCACCCAGCCGGGAGACCAGGCCGCCGGCCGGGAGACGAGACAGCCGGCCGGGAGACGAGGCAGCCGGCCGGGGCCGGGTACCGACGCGGGCGCAGGAACCGACGCCCGCCGCGACCGGGGCCCTGGACGGACCGGGCGTGCCGGTCGGGCGGGTTCGGAGGCGGGCCGGACGGCCCGGCGGCAGGGGCACCGCGGGGCCGTCCGGGGCGGGGTCAGGGCAGGGTGAGGCCGTAGGCGGCGAGGATCTCGGTGATCGGCTGGTAGTAGGTGGTGCCGCCGGAGGAGCAGTTGCCGCTGCCGCCGGAGAGGATGCCGAGGATGGTCCCGGTGGAGGCGGCGTAGAGCGGGCCGCCGCTGTCGCCCGGCTCGGCGCAGATGTTGGTGCGGATCAGCCCGGACACCGAGCCCTGGGCGTAGTTGACCGTCTGGTTGAGGGCGGTGACGGTGCCGCAGCGTACCCCGGTGGTGGAGCCGCTGCGGCAGACCGCCTGCCCGACGGTCGCGTTGCCGACGTTGGTGATCGGCAGCAGGCCGGGGTAGGTCCAGACCGCGCTGGGCCGGGGCAGCGGGCCGGTGTGCTGGATCAGGCCGTAGTCGTTGCCGGGAAAGCTGCTGCCCACCCGGGGGCCGAGCGGGCTGGTCTGGGCGCCGTAGGCGTACCAGGTGGCGGAGGTGACGGTGCAGTGCCCGGCGGTGACCAGGTAGGAGGTGCTGCCCCGGCGGACGTTGGCGCCGAGCGAGCAGCGCCCGCCGCCGGTGCCGTAGATGGCCTCCCCACCGGCGATGAGGGTGCGCAGCCGGCCCGGTTCCCGACGCACCACCACCCCGGCCCGGTCGGCGGTGGCCCGCAGGGCGGCCCGGTCGGCCGCGCCGACGGTGTCGTCGAGGGTGAGGGTCATCCGGCCGGTGGCCGGGTCGAGCCCCCAGGCGGTGCCGGGGGTGGTCACCCCGGCCAGGGCGGTGGCCGCCACGGCGGGGTCGGGGGCGGGGGCTGCCGGCCGGGCCTGGGCGATCCCCGCCGGGAGGATGGCGAGCAGGGCGGCCAGGGCGAGGGTGCTGATCGGGTGACGACGCATCCGGATCTCCACATCGACATCGGTAGATGACTGTGGATACAGCATCGGCCCCGGGGCGGGGGTTGCCAAGGGTCACCGCACCCGGTCTTACCGACGACGAGGTGCGGTGACCGCTCAGACGGCCAGGGCCCGGCGGACCTCCGCCTCGGCGGTCACCCCGCCCGCGCCCCGCGAGGTGACCCGGCCCGACTCCAGCACGTGGTAGTGGTGGGCCACCCGCAGGGCGAAGCCGAGGTGCTGCTCGACCAGGAGCACGGTGATCCCGGCCCGGGCGGCCAGGTCGGCGATCCGGTCCTGGATCTCCACCACCACCGAGGGCTGGATGCCCTCGGTCGGCTCGTCGAGCAGCAGCAGCCGGGGCCGGGTGATCAGCGCCCGGGCCAGGGCGAGTTGCTGACGCTGGCCGCCGGAGAGCAGCCCGGCCCGGCGGCGCAGCAGCGGGCGCAGCGCCGGGAAGAGGTCCAGCGACTCGTCCAGCGCCGCCGCGCCGTCGCGCCGGCCGTCGGCGACCAGGCGCAGGTTCTCCGCCGCGGTCAGGTGCGGGAAGCACTGCTGCCCCTGCGGCACGTACGCCATCCCCCGGGCCACCCGCTGGTGCGGGGCCAGCCGGGTGACGTCCTCCCCGTCCAGCTCCACCCGGCCGGAGCGGGGGCGCAGCAGGCCGACGGCCACCCGCAGCAGGGTGCTTTTGCCGGCCCCGTTGTGGCCCAGCACGCCGGCCACCTGGTCGGCCTCGACGGTCAGGTCCACCCCGTGCAGCACCCGGCTGCGCCCGTACCCGGCGTGCACGTCCCGCAGTGTCAACATCACGCCTCCGTACCGCTGTCGACGCCGAGGTAGACCTCCTGCACACGCGGGTCGGCCTGGACCTGCGCCACGCTGCCCTCGCTGAGTACCCGGCCGGCGTGCAGCACGGTCACCGTGCGGGCGAACCGGCGCAGGAAGTCCATGTCGTGCTCGATCACCACGACCGTGCGGTCCCGGCTGACCGTCTCCAGCAGGGCGCCGGTGGCGTCCCGCTCGTCGTGGCTCATCCCGGCCACCGGCTCGTCGAGCAGGAGCAGCCGGGCGTTCTGGACCAGCAGCATGCCGATCTCCAGCCACTGCTTCTGCCCGTGGGCGAGGGTGCCGGCGAGCTGGTCCGGCCGGTCGGCTAGGCCGATCGTCTCCAGCGCCTCGGCCACCTCGTCGGGGGTCCGTCGGCGTCGCCGGGCCAGGCTCCACCAGCTCCGCCCGGCCCCGGCGGCGATGTCGAGGTTCTGCAGGACGGAGAGTTCCTCGAAGACGGCGGCGGTCTGGAAGGTCCGGCCGACGCCGAGCCGGGCGATCCGGTGCACGTCCCGGCCGAGCAGTTCGGTGTCGCCGAACCGGACCGACCCGGTGGCCCGGACCAGGCCGGTGACCGCGTCGACCAGGGTGGTCTTGCCCGCCCCGTTGGGTCCGATGAGGAACCGGATGTCGCCGGGGGCCACGTCGAGGTCGACGCCGCCGACGGCGGTGAACCCGTCGAAGGTGACCCGCAGGTCGCGGATGCGCAGGCCGTCGGGACGCTGCTCGCTCATGCGGTCACCCCCGTCCGGGCGCCGGCCAGCCCGGCGCCGTCGGTCGCCTCGGGCGCGCCGGCGCCCTCGACCGGCACGGTCGTGCCGACCCCGGCGGGCACCTCCCGTCTGCGGCGTCGCCACCAGCGGCGTCGGTCCGGGTCGTCGCCGCGCTGGCGGCCCAGCCCCACCAGGGCGGCCAGGCCACCCGGCAGGAAGGCCACGACCAGCACGAACATCAACCCCTGCAGGTACGTCCAGCCGCCCGGGAACCGCTCGGACAGCGCGGTCTTCGCCCAGGCCACCGCGACCGCCCCGAGCACCGGGCCGAGCAGGGTGGCCCGGCCACCGACCGCCACCCCGATGACGAACTCGATCGACGGGACGATGCCGATCATCGCGGGCGAGATGATCCCCACCGCCGGCACGAAGAGCGCCCCGGCCAGCCCGGCCATCCCGGCGGCCACCACGTAGGCGACCAGTTTCACGCTGGCCGGGTCGTACCCGAGGAACCGGACCCGTTCCTCGCCGTCGCGGACCGCGACCAGCAGTTCGCCGTACCGGCTCTGGATGAGCTGGCGGGCCAGGAGGAGCAGGGCCAGCAGGGTGCCGGCGATGACGAGGTACACCATCCGCTGGTTGACCGGGTCGGTCAGCGCGTAGCCGAAGAAGCCCTGGATGTCGGTGAGGCCGTTGGTGCCGCCGGTGGTGCCCTGCTGGCCGACCAGCAGGATCACCATCGCCATGGCCAGGGCCTGGCTGAGGATGGCGAAGTACGCCCCGCGCACCTTCCGCCGGAACACCAGCGAGCCGAGCCCGAAGGCGACCGCCATCGGCAGCAGCACGGTGGCGGGCAGCGCGAACCACGGGCTGGCGAACGGTCGCCACCACCACGGCAGCTCGTCGAGCTGGCCGTACAGTTGCATGAAGTCGGGCAGCTCACCCGGGCCCGCGTCGGCGAGCTTGAGGTGCATGGCCATCGCGTAGCCGCCGAGGCCGAAGAAGACGCCCTGCCCGAGGGTGAGCATCCCGCCCCGCCCCCAGGCGATGCCGATGCCGATCGCCACCATGGCGAAACAGAGGTACTTGGCCAGCAGGGAGAGCCGGAAGTCCGACAGCGCCAGCGGGGCGACGGCGAAGAGCAGCGCCGCGCCGAGGGCGAAGCCGGCGGCGGCGCGGGCCGGGCCGCCGCCCGGCAGCAGACCCCGTCGTCTGCCGCCGGCCGCCGGATCGGGGGTACGGCCGGTCGGTGCGGTCACGGTGCTCACGCGAGACTCCTGGTACGCAGGGTGAACAGCCCCTGGGGCCGCCACTGGAGGAACGCGACGATCGCCACGAAGACGAGCACCTTGGCGACGCTGAGGGTGGTCAGGTACTCGCCGGTCGCCTGGAGCACGCCGAGCGCGAAGGCGACGATGACGCTCCCCTTGAGCTGGCCGATCCCGCCGACCACGACGACCAGGAAGGCGTCGATGATGAGGTTGGTGCCCATGGTCGGGCCGATCGGGCCGAGCAGGGTGAGCGCCACCCCGGCGAGGCCGGCCAGCCCGGAGCCGACGAAGAAGGTCGTCCGGTCCACCCGGGCGGTGGCGATGCCGGAGACGGCGGCCAGGTCGCGGTTCTGCACGACGGCGCGGATCCGGCGGCCGAGCGGGGTCAGCCGCAGCGCGAGGGTCAGCGCCACCACCGCCGCCACGGCCAGCGCCAGGATGAACAGCCGGTTGTTGGCCACGGTGAGCCCGCCGGGCAACGCGATGTTGCCGGTGAGCAGGTCCGGGGCGCGGGTCTGCACGTTGGGGCTGCCGAAGACGTCCCGGGCCAGTTGTTGCAGGATCAGCGAGACACCCCAGGTGACCAGCAGGGTGTCCAGCGGGCGGGCGTAGAGGCGGCGGATCAGCAGCACCTCCAGCAGCACGCCCATCGTGCCGGCCACCACGAAGGCGACCGGCAGCGCCACCAGCAGCGACCAACCGGCCGCGGTGATGGTCTGCTGGAGCACGTAGGTGGTGTAGGCGCCGGCCATGATGAACTCGCCGTGCGCCATGTTGATCACGTTCATCTGGCCGAAGGTGAGCGCCAGCCCGAGCGCGATGAGCAACAGGACCGCGCCGATGCTGACGCCGGTGAAGAGTTGGCCGAAGAGGACTGTCACGGTGGGCACTCCGTACGGGGTGGGCCGGCCCGGACGGGGTGTCCCGTCCGGGCCGGGGTCGGTCAGCTCAGGCCGCTCGCCCAGGGGTAGCTCTTCAGGTACGGGTCGGGCGTGATCGGCTGCCCGGAGTTCCACACCTCGGTGATCAGGCCGTCCGCGCCGATCCGGCCGATCCGGGCGGTCTTGGCGATGTGCTGGGTGGCGCCGTCCACGGTCACCGTCCCCTCGGGAGCCTCGAAGGTGATCCCGTCGGCGGCGGACCGGACCTGCTCCACGTCGAAGGAGCCGGCCTTCTCCACCATCGCCTTCCACAGGTGCACCGCCACGTACGCGGCCTCCATCGGGTCGCTGGTCGGCTTCTCCGCGCCGTACTTCGCCTTGTACGCGGCGACGAACTTCTCGTTCGCCGCGCCCGGGGTGGTCTGGTAGTAGTTCCAGGCGGTCAACTGGCCGGTCAGGTACTGGGTGCCGATGCCCTTGACCTCCTCCTCGGCGATCGACACCGAGACCACCGGCATGGTCGCGGCGGTCAGCCCGGCGGAGGTGTACTCCTTGAAGAAGGCGACGTTGCTGTCCCCGTTGAGGGTGTTGAAGACCGCGTCGGCCTTCGACGAGCGCACCTTGTTGACGATGGTGCCGAACTCGGTGGAGCCGAGCGGGGCGTAGTCCTCACCGAGGACGGTCATCCCGTTCGCCTCGGCGTACGCCTTGATGATTTTGTTCGCGGTGCGGGGGAAGACGTAGTCGCTGCCCACCAGGTAGACGGACTTCTTCCCCTGGGACTTGAGGTAGTCCAGCCCGGGGACGATCTGCTGGTTGGTGGTCGCGCCGGTGTAGAAGATGTACGGGGACTGCTCCAGACCCTCGTACTGCACCGGGTAGAACAGCAGCGCCTTGTTGCGCTCGAAGACCGGCTTCACGGCCTTGCGGCTGGCCGAGGTCCAGCAGCCGAAGACGGCGGCGACGCGGTCCTGGCTGATCAGCTTCTCCGCCTTCTCGGCGAAGGTGGGCCAGTCGGAGGCGCCGTCCTCGGAGACCGGCTGGATCTTCTTGCCGAGGACGCCACCGGCGGCGTTGATCTCCTCGATGGCGAGCATGATCGAGTCACGGACGGTGACCTCGCTGATGGCCATGGTGCCGGAGAGCGAGTTGAGCAGGCCGACCTTGACGGTGTCGCCGGAGACGTCGGCGCTGACGCCCGTACCGGATCCCGCGTCGGTGGTCTTGCTGCCGCACGCGGCCAGGGCGGCCGTGGCGACCAGGGTCAGGGCACCCGCCAGGATGCGGCCCCGGAACGATGTCATCAATTCTCCCTGCGCGCTGCGTCGGAGCAGTGATCGGTTATGGGCGGTGGTCGGCGTGCGGAAACAGTCGTCGACGAGTGGCGTCGGGCGCCGATTCGCACGGTGCCACCGGAAACCGGCAACCGCCGGTTCCCCAGTTTTCGTACTGTCGTTTGTCGAGTCTTCTCAGGGTGCGCGGTGCGGTCCGTGGTGTGGCGGTCGGCGGAACCGGCCGGCGGGTGGACACCGGCCGGATCCACGGCTGTCATCAGGCAGGGAAAGCCTGTGCGCGCATCGTTGCGGGAATGTTTCCCCACCCTTAATTGACTGTTTCCGATCGCTCGATCGGTCCACACGAAAAAGCCGACACCACAATTACCCATGATCGAGGAATTGGATGTCGGCACCCGAGGTCAACACCTCGGACAAATGCATGACGGCGACGCGACGGCCACCTCCGGCGACCGATGAAGAAGCCCGGCGGAGGCGAATTACTTCACGCAGGAAGCATCTTAGGCCGGGAGCGGGCGAGCCTGTCAAGCAGCGGCCGGCGGAAAGTCCACCATCGACCGGTCACGCACCGGCCGAACCGGACGGCTCACAGTTCGGCGAGCACCCGGAAGTCCAGGCCGTCGGCCTCGGCGAGGTAGATGCGCTGGCGCACGTGCCGGCGGCGCAGCCGCAACTCGCCCCGGGGCCCGCAGTACGAGACCTCGTCGGCGTTGGCCCCGATCGCCCGCACGTCGAGGGTGCGGGCGCGGGCGATCAACGCGGCCAGCAGCATCACCCCCTCGTAACAGGACTCCCCCAGGCTGCCCAACGGCGGCGCCTCCAGCCCGAACCGGCGGGCGAACTCACCGTGGAAGTCGAGGTTCTCCCGGGTGGCCAGGTCGGCGAAGAAGCCCGCCGTGCTGTAGAGCCGGCCGGTGGCGCGCGGGCCGCTGGCCAGCAACATGTTCTCGTCCATCAGGGTGCTCAGCCGCAGGCAGCGCCGGTCCAGACCGGACCGGGCGAACGCCCGGTTGAACCGGACCGCGTCCGCCCCGACCAGCAGCATCAGCACCGCGTCGGCGTCGCTGTGCTCGATCCGGCGCAGGATGTCGGCGAAGTCGTGGGTCTCCAGCGGCAGGAAACCCAGCCCCACCACCCGCCCGCCGGTGCGCAGCGCGTACCGCTGGGCGGCGCGGGCACTGCGCCGGGGCCAGACGTAGTCGTTGCCGACCACGAACCACCGGCGTACCCCCTGCTCCCCGGCGAGCAGCCGCATCGCCGGCCAGAGCTGGGCGTCGGGCGTCTCGCTGGTGAGGAACACCCCCTCGGTCCGCTCACCGCCCTCGTACAGCGCGGTGTAGACGTAGGGCACCCGGTGCGCGACACGGGGCGCGAGGGCCTGGCGGACCGACGAGATGTGCCACCCGGTCACCCCCTGCACCGCCCCGGTGGAGACCAGCAGCTCGACCTCCGTGGCCACCTCCGCCGGGGGCGCCCCGCCGTCGACCGGGACCAGGCGCAGCTCCCGGCCCAGCACCCCGCCGTCGCGGTTGACCTCCTCCACCGCCAGTTGGGCGCAGAGCTCACAGGTCGGACCGAACATGCCCGCCGGCCCGCGCATCGGGTACACCAGGGCGACGTTGACCACCGACCGGTCCACGGTGAGCCAGGGCGGTCGCGGTGCCGGCGCGGACATGCCACACATGATTGCCCGCGAACCCACGCCACACCAGGGCTCTCCATCCACCGGGACGAGCCGATAGCATGACGGGGCCACCGCTGGCGGAGGAGATCGCATGGCAGAGCTGCCCGGGGCGTCAGCCGACCTGCTGCGCCCGCTGACCCGTGCCGAGCGGCTGCTCTCCCGCCGGATCGGTGCCGTGCTGGCCCCCGAGGGTCTCACCGTCGAGGCGTGGCGGGTGCTCTGCCTGCTCGCCGACGGGCTCGGCCACCCGATGACCGAGGTCGCCGCCGAGGCCTGTCTGCCCCCGGGGACCCTCACCAAGCTGGTGGACCAACTCGTCGACCGGAACCTGGTCTTCCGCCGGGTCGACCCCTACGACCGGCGGCGGATCCGGGCCTGCCTGACCGTCCGGGGTCGGCGGGAGCACGACCGGCTGGAGGCGATGGTCCGGGCCGACCTGGCCGAGCTGACCGGCGGAGCCGGCGAGGAGGAGGCCCTCACCCGCCGGCTCGCGGACCTGGTCACCCGGCTCGACCCGGACCGTCCCCGGCAGCCGACCCCCGCCCTGCGCTGACGATCGGGCGGGGCGCGCACGCCCGGGTCTAGCCGCCGTCGACCGGACGGAAGGGGGCCACGGTGTGCCGGGACGCCCCCGCCGGGGCGGTGCCGGCCCCGACCGTGTCGAACAGCACCCGGCCGAGGTCAGCGTGGGCCCGTACCGCCGGGTGGGTGCCCCCGTAGTTGTCCCGGTCGCCGAGGGTGTCGGCGAAGAAGGCGTAGGTCAGGGCGGGGGCCCCGGTCTGGTCGAAGACGATGCCCACCTCGTGCCGGGCGGCCCCCCGCTCGTCGTAGTCGGCCCCGTACTTGGTGGCCACCCGGCTGCGCTCGGCCGAGGACATGTCCCGGCGGATCCCGTCGTGGTAGCCGTTGATCCAGCGCAGCACGCCGAGCAGGAAGCTGGTGGAGCCGGCGGAGAGCAGGGTTCCGTTCGCCAGCCGCCAGAGCAGGTCGTGGGTCTCCCGGGGGGTGGTGACCCCGAGGAAGAAGCGGTTCGGGTTGGCCACCGGCTCGACCCGGGTGTGGGTGAACCCCTTGGCGGCCAGGATCTCGTTGATCTCCAGGGCGGGCACCACCCGACCGCACATCCGGACCGCCGTGTTGTCCGAGACCAGCAGCATCGCGGTGAGGAAGTTGGCGACGGTGACCTCGTCCCCCCAGACGGTCTGCAGGTGGTAGAGGCCGCTGCCGCCGAGGATGATGTCGGGGGTGAGGTCGAGGCGCTGGTCGAGCCGGAGCTGCCCCCGGTCGATGGTGTCCAGCACCGCCACCGCGACGGCGAGTTTCTGCACGCTGTAGCCGTGCGTCACCCGGTCGGCGTCGTCGGCCAGCACCGTCCGCAGGGTGCCGGTGGCGTCGACCCGGGCGACGTGGGAGTGCCACACCCCGCCGGCCTGCCTCGTCCGGGTCCGGTACGCCTGCCGGATCCGCTGTGTCGGGTCGAGCGGAGCACGGTCGGCGGCGGGGTCGGCGCCCGGTGCCGGCGCGGCGAGGGCCGGACGGGGGACCGCCACCAGGGCGGCTGTCGCCGCGCCCAGGCCGAGGGCGACGCGGCGGCTGACCTTGTCGGGCATGTTCTCTCCCCTGATCGACGGTGCCCGGCGGGGCCGGGCCGACGGAGGGCGCTCCCCACCGTCCACGGACGACACCCCGCCGGGTTCTCGACGCTCAGGGTTCCAGGTGGGATCGAAGGGTGTGGGCGTCGGGGGCGATGGCGGTCCAGAGGGTCGCCGGTCCCCCGGCCAGCGGCAGCCGGGCGGCGGTGCCCCCCGGGTGCACCCAGGGGGGTTCGGCGGGCCGCTCCGGGTGCAGCACCAGCAGGGACCCGGTGGCCGGGGCCCCGCCGAGGACCGCCGGCCCGGACCAGCCCGGGGCCTGCGGCCCCACCGCGAGGGTCTGCCGCAGCAGGGGCCGACCGGCGAGGTCGACGACGGTGTGCAGCACCGCGTCGCCCGGGTCCTCGGCGTGCCGGCCGCAGATCAGCTCGTCCCGCCAGGTGAGGGTGGCTCCCTCGGCCACCTCCACCCGCGACTCGGCGAGGTGCGCGCAGCCGGCCGCCGCGACCGTCTGCTCGGGCAGCCAGTGCAGGGCCGCCCCGGAGTGGACCCGGGCCGACACCACCATCCGGGAGGTGGCCCCGGCCCGGCCGGGCAGGGCCACCGAGGCGGCGACGGTGTGCACCCGCACCGCCGCCCCGCTGGTCACCTCGATCTCCAGCCGCAGGTCGTCCCCGGCCAGGGGGCCGGCCGCCGCGCCGACGACGTACACCTCGGCGACCGGGCCCCGGTGCCCGGTGCGGCGCAGCAGCAGCGGGGGCTCCCCGGTCAGCTCGGCCAGCCGGGTGCCGCCCCGCCCGTCGGGGTGGGCCACCAGCCGGGCGACCGCCTTCATCAGCCCCGACCGGCCGGTACCCCGGTGGCCGGGGCCGCCCGGTGGTGGGCCAGTTCGTGACGGACCCAGTCGGCGACCTGCCCGGCCTGCCGGTCCTGCACGATCGAGAGGAAGACCGTGGGCAGGTCCCCCCGGCGGGCCCGGGAGTCCCGGTCCATCACCCCCAGGTCGGCACCGACCAGCGGGGCCAGGTCGGTCTTGTTGATGACCAGCAGGTCGGCGGCGGTGACCCCGGGCCCGCCCTTGCGGGGCACCTTGTCTCCGCCGGCCACGTCGACCACGAAGATCTGCCGGTCCACCAGGCCCCGGCTGAAGGTGGCGGTCAGGTTGTCCCCGCCGCTCTCCACCAGCACCAGGTCCAGGGCGCCGAAGGTCTCCTCCAACTCGTCCACCGCGTCGAGGTTGGCCCCGATGTCGTCGCGGATGGCGGTGTGCGGGCAGCAGCCGGTCTCCACCGCCCGGATCCGGTCGGGGTCCAGCACCCCGGCCCGGCGCAGGAAGTCGGCGTCCTCGGTGGTGTAGATGTCGTTGGTCACCACCCCCAGGCGCAGTTCCCCGGCGAAGGCCCGGCACAGGGCGGCCACCAGGGCGGTCTTGCCGGATCCCACCGGCCCCCCGATGCCGACCCGCAGGGCCCGGCCGGCGCCGGCCAGGGGGGCGTGCGGGTCGACCCCGGGCTCGGGGTGGGTGTGTGGAACGGTCTCGTCGTGCTCGGGGTACCCGGTCTGCGGTTTCGGTCGAGGACGCGGCGACGGGTTCGGTTCAGGACGCAAAGAGACGCACCTCCCAGGTGGCGTGGACTTCGGCGTGGATGTCGGCGAGGGGGGCGGCGGCGGCCGGCAGCCGCCAGGGTGGTTCCCCGGCGGCCCGGTCCGCCTCGGCGGCGGTCCGGTCGCAGGCGGCGGCCAGGTCCACCAGCAGGGCCTGCACCCGGTACGGGTCCAGGCCCAGCAGCCGGACCCCGGCGCTGGCCGCCCCGGTCACCGTCTGGTAGGCGGCGGTCAGGGCGGTCTCGGCGCGGGTGAGTCCGGCGGCGGCGGCCACCACCCCCAGCACCAGGGGCTGGTGGGGTCCGCCCCCGGCGGTGGGCAGGTCGGTGAACTCGGCGGCGGGCCAGACGGAGCGTCCGGCCCGCAGCAGGGCCCGGCCCTGCCGGCGGGACACCCGGCGCAGGGCCTCGGCGGCGGTCCGGGCGTCCAGCTCCGCGTCGAGCAGGGCCAGCAGCCCCGCCCGGTCCGGCTGCCCGGCCGCCCGGTGGGCCGCCGCCGCGAAGGCCGCCCCGACCAGCCCGGCGGTGGCCAGCCGGCCCCGCAGGAAGGCGGCCAGGGTGGCCAAATCGGAGACCCGCCCGGCCCCGACGGCGGCCTCCAACCCTCCGGAGTGGGCGTGGGCCCCCGCCGGGAACCGGCCGTCGGCCAGGAGCAGCAGCAGGGTCGACGGGGTCATCAGAACAGGAAGTACCGCTGGGCCATCGGCAGCTCCGCCACCGGGTCCGGCTCCACCGTCTCCCCGTCGATCCGGACGGTGAAGGTGTCCGGGTCGACCTCGATGCGGGGCATGGCGGCGTTGTTCGGCAGGTCGGCCTTGCCCCGGGACCGTACGTCGGCCACCGGCACCACCCGCCGCCGCACGTCCATTCGCAGTCCGGCCTCGATCGCCGCCGGGGCCACGAAGGTCAGGCTGGTGGCGGCGGCCGGTACCGGCTGGGCTCCGAACATCGGGCGGGGCAGCATCGGCTGGGGCGTGGGGATGGAGGCGTTGGCGTCGCCCATCTGGGCGTACGCGATCATCCCGCCCTTGAGCACCAGCAGCGGGCGTACCCCGAAGAAGGCCGGCTCCCACAGCACCAGGTCGGCGAGCTTGCCCGGCTCCACCGACCCCACCTCCGCGTCCAGGCCGTTGGCCATCGCCGCGCAGATGGTGTACTTGGCGACGTACCGGCGGGCCCGGTGGTTGTCCGCCCGCCCGTCCCCGGGCAGCGCACCGACCCGGTTCTTCATCACGTGGGCGCTCTGCCAGGTGCGCAGCACCACCTCCCCGATCCGCCCCATGGCCTGCGAGTCCGACCCGATGATGGAGATCGCGCCCAGGTCGTGCAGCAGGTCCTCGGCGGCCATCGTGGACGGCCGGATCCGGCTCTCCGCGAAGGCCAGGTCCTCCGGCACCGCCGGGTTGAGGTGGTGGCAGACCATCAGCATGTCCAGGTGCTCGGCCAGGGTGTTGCGGGTGTACGGCCGGGTCGGGTTGGTCGACGAGGGCAGCACGTTCGGCTCGCTGGCCACGGTGATGATGTCCGGCGCGTGCCCGCCCCCGGCCCCCTCGGTGTGGTACGAGTGGATCGCCCGGCCGCCGATGGCGCGCAGCGTGTCGGCCACGAACCCGGCTTCGTTGAGGGTGTCGGTGTGGATCGACACCTGCACCCCGGAGGCGTCGGCGACCCGCAGGCAGGCGTCGATCGCGGCCGGGGTGGTCCCCCAGTCCTCGTGCAGCTTGAACCCGCCGGCCCCGGCCCGCAACTGCTCCCACAGCGCCTCGGGGGAGACGGTGTTGCCCTTGCCGAGCAGCAGCACGTTCACCGGGTAGCCGTCCAGCGCCTCGTGCATCCGGGCCAGGTGCCAGGCGTTCGGGGTGACCGTGGTGGCCCGGGTGCCCTCGGCCGGCCCGGTGCCGCCGCCGACCAGGGTGGTGATGCCGGAGGCCAACGCCTCGGTGACGAGTTGCGGGCAGATGAAGTGGACGTGGGTGTCCACCGCCCCGGCGGTGAGGATCCGGCCGTTGCCGGCGATCACCTCGGTGGCCGGGCCGATGACCAGGTCCGGGTGCACGCCCGGCATGGTGTCCGGGTTGCCGGCCCGGCCGATCGCCACGATCCGGCCGTCGCGCAGCCCCACGTCGGCCTTGACGACGCCCCAGTGGTCGAGGATCACCGCCCCGGTGATCACGGTGTCCAGGGCCCCCTCGGCGCGGGTGGCGCGGGACTGGCCCATCGACTCGCGGATCACCTTCCCGCCGCCGAAGACCACCTCGTCCCCACCGGCACAGTGGTCGGTCTCCACCTCGATCAGCAGGTTGGTGTCGGCCAGCCGGATCCGGTCGCCGGTGGTCGGGCCGTACAGGTCGACGTAGCGGTCACGGTCCACGAAGCTCATCGGTGTGCTCCCCCCTGCGGGTGGGCCGGGTCGTCCAGCGGGCCCCCGCACTCGCCGCGCAGGCCGGGCACGATCCGGGCCCCGCCCAGCGGCACCAGGTCGACGCTGCGGCTGACCCCCGGCTCGAAGCGCACCGACGTCCCCGCCGGGACGGCGAGCCGCTGTCCCCAGGCGGCGGCCCGGTCGAAGTCCAGCGCCGGGTTGGTCTCGGCGAAGTGGTAGTGCGAGCCGACCTGCACCGGCCGGTCGGCGGTGTTGACCACCAGCAGGGTGGTCACCGGCCGACCCGCGTTGATCTCCACCGGCCCCTCGGCGGGCAGGATCTCCCCGGGGATCACGGAATCGGGTGGTGCACCGTCACCAACTTGGTGCCGTCCGGGAACGTCGCCTCCACCTGCACCTCCCTCAGCAACTCGGGGATGCCGTCCTGGACGTCGTCGCGGTCGAGCACGCCACGACCGGCGGACATCAGGTCGACCACCGACCGGCCGTCCCGGGCCCCCTCCAGCAGGAACGCGGTGATCACGGCGACGGCCTCGGGGTAGTTGAGTCGCAGGCCACGCTCGCGGCGCCGACGGGCGACGTCGGCGGCGACGTGGACGAGCAGGCGCTCCTGCTCGTGCGGGGTGAGATGCACGGGTGGCTCCCGGTGGGGGTCGGCGTGTCCCGGCCCGCCGCCGACGGTGCGGCGTCCCACCGGCCCGCACACGGGACGGGTGGGGAACCCCGGGCGGCGATGCCCGGGAGACGAGCAGGGGGTCACACGACCACTGGAGGGCGCTGGCGGGGAACCCGGGACTCCACCATCCCGGCCCGCGCGGGGCGCCACGCAGCGGTCTCGGATCGGATGCGGACCGCACCGCGCCAACCGCTGAGCAGACGGTAGAGGATCGGCGGCCGGCGGGGCAAGACGGTCCCGGTGGACCGGCCCACCCCGGCGGTGCCGGTCCACCGGCCCGCCGTATGGTCGGTCCGGCGCGGGTACCGCAGGTCACGTCGCTGCCGAGCGACGTGTCGGGGGCGGCTGTTACGGTCGCGCCGCCGTTGCAGAGGAAGCCGGAGGTTCGGTGTGATCGTCTCCCACCTGTCGTCGTTCGCCGGGCTCGACGTGGTGCCCTTCGACCCGGGGATGGCCCTGCCGGAGGAGCTGCCACCGGTCGCCTGGCGGCTTGAGGTCGAGGACTTCGACGCCGATCCCGAGGAGTTCGCCGCGCTCGTCGCGGCGTTCCGCGCCGAGGTGCCCGCCGAGGCGGTCCAGGCGATCGTGCTCGGCGAGTGGGGCTCAACCTACGAGTCGCCCGCCCCGCTCGGGTTGCTGGTCGAGGCCGCCGGCGAGTGGACCGCGCTGCGGCACCTGTTCGTCGCCGACCTGATCAGCGAGCAGTGCGAGATCTCCTGGATCACCCACGACGACCTCACCCCGCTGCTGCGGGCGTACCCCGAGCTGACGACCCTGTGGGTGCGCGGCGGGCACGAGCTGCGGCTGGAGCCGCTGCGCCACGACGGGCTGCGGGAGCTGGTCGTCCAGACCGGTGGCCTGCCCGGCTCGGTGAGCCGCGCGGTGGCCGGCTGCGACCTGCCCGGGCTGCGCCGGCTCGACCTGTGGCTGGGCCGGCCGGACTACGAGGGCGACACCACCGTGGACGACCTCGCCGAGGTGCTGGCCGGGAGCCGGCTGCCGGCGCTGCGCCACCTGGCGCTCTGCAACGCCGAGGACGCCGACGAGGTGACCCGCGCGGTCGCCGACGCCCCGGTCGTGCGGCAGCTCGAGGTGCTCGACCTGTCCAAGGGGGTGCTCACCGACGTCGGCGGCGAGGCCCTGCTGGCCGGGCAGCCCCTGACCCACCTGCGCCGGCTCGACCTGAGCCACCACTTCCTCTCCGAGGAGTGCGCGGCCCGGCTGGTCGCCGCGCTGCCCGGCGTCGACGTCGACGTCTCCGACCGCCAGGAGGTCCAGGTGTACGGCGCCCGCGAGTACCGGTTCACCGCGGTCGGGGAGTGAAGGGATGACCTTCTCCGCGCACGCCACCACGTTCGCCGGCCGCCCGGTGGTCGAGGTGCCGGTGGACGGCCCGCTGCCCACCGTGGAAGCTCCGGTGGCCTGGCGGCTCAGCGTCCCCGAGTACGACACGCGGGACGGCAACGTGCCGTCGGACGCCTTCGCCGCCGCCTTCGAGCGGTTCGTCGCGCAGGCCGGCCCACAGGTGGAGGCCCTGGTCGTCGGCGCGTGGGGGTACGCGGCGTTCAACACCGCCCCGATCGCGCAGCTCCGCGCGGCGGCGCCCCGGCTGCCCGCGCTGCGCGCGCTCTTCCTCGGCGACATGATCTTCGAGGAGTGCGAGATCTCCTGGATGATGGTGGGCGACGTGAGCCCGCTGCTGACCGCGTACCCCGCGCTGGAGGTGCTGCGGGTGCGCGGCGGCCAGGACTTCCGCTTCTCCCCCGTGCGGCACGCCGGCCTGCGGGAGCTGGCGGTGGAGAGCGGCGGGTTGGCCCCGGCCTTCGTCCACGCGGTGCTCGACTCCGACCTGCCCGCCCTGACCGACCTGGAGCTGTGGCTGGGCGACTCCTCCTACGGCGGCGACACCACCGGGGAGGATCTGGCCCCGCTGCTGGCCGGGGAGCGCTTCCCCGCCCTGCGCCGGCTAAGGTTGCGCAACGCCGAGCACGCCGACGACCTCGCCGAGGCGGTGGCGACCGCCCCGGTGCTCGCCCGGCTGGAGCGCCTGGACATGTCCATGGGCACGCTCGGTGACCGGGGTGCGCGGGCGCTGCTGGCCGGCGGGGCGCTGACCCACCTCGCCGAGCTGGACCTGCACCGGCACTACGTCACCGAGCAGGTCGCGGCGGAGGTCGCCGCCGGGCTGCCCGGGGTCCGGGTGGACCTGTCCGACCCGCAGGAGGAGGACGACGACGAGGACGAGGAGTTCCGTCGGTACGTGGCGGTGGCGGAGTGACCGGTGAGTACGCCGCCCGGCGACCGCACCCGCGCTGACATGCGGCTGACCGTCGTGGGCAACCCGGGCAACCGCCGGGTCACCCTGTTCACCCGGGCCGTCCGGGCCGCCGGACTGTCCCCGCCGGCGGTGCTGCCCTGGGCCGAGGTGCTCACCGGCGCGGCACCCCCCGGCCCCGGCACCCTGGTCCGGGTCGACTCCCCCGGCGAGGACCCCGAGGTGGACCGGCTGCTGCGCGGAGCGGCCCACCCGGCCCGGCACGGCGAGCTGGTCGGCCTCGCCGCCACGTACGCCGGGCTGGTCGGCGGCCTGGCCCGGGTCGCCGCCGGGGGCGCGGACCTGCTCAACGACCCGGCGGAGGTGGCGGTGCTCTGCGACAAGCGGGCCTGCCACGCCCGCCTGACCGCCGCCGGCGTCCCGGTGCCGGCGGCGCTCGGCCCGGTCGACGGGTACGCGGGGCTGCGGGCGGCGATGGCGGCGGCCGGCTGGAGCCGGGTCTTCGTCAAGCCCGCGCACGGTTCCTCGGCGGCCGGGGTGCTCGCCCTCGCCGTCGGCCCGCGCCGGATCCGGGCGGTCACCCCGATCGAGGTGACCCCGGACGGGCTGTTCAACTCGCTGCGGGTGCGCCACTACGACGACGAGGCGACGGTCGCCGCGCTGGTCGACCGGCTCGCCCCGGAGGGGCTGCACGTGGAGCGCTGGCTGCCCAAGGCCGGGCTCGGCGACCGGGTCGTGGACGTGCGGGTGGTGGTCGTCGCCGGGCGCCCCGCGCACGCGGTGGTCCGCGCCGCCCGGGGCCCGCTGACCAACCTGCACCTGGGCAACGCCCGGGGTGACCTGGCCGCGTTGCGCGCCGCCGCCGGGCCGGCCGGGTGGGCGGCGGCGATGCGGACCTGCGAGCGGGTCGCCGCATGCTTCCCGGGCAGCCTGCACGTCGGGGTCGACCTGATGTTCCTGGCCGGGTGGCGGCGGCACGCGGTGGCCGAGGTCAACGCCTTCGGCGACCTGCTGCCCGGGGTGCTCGCCGACGGACGGGACACCTACGCCGCGCAGGTCGACGCGCTGACCAGCGGCCGGTGGGACCGCTGGCGGACGGCGCACCAACCGGTTCCGCCGGGGTCGGCGGCCCTGGACCCGCACGCGGCAGAGCACCCGGCCGCGGCGGCGGAGCCGGGTCGGGAGGTGCTCGCGTGCGGAGCCTGATCGGCAGCCACGACCTGGCCCTGGTCACCCTGGACACACTCCGCTACGACGTGGCGGCGGAGCTGGCCGAGGCGGGGCGGACCCCCCGGCTGACCCGCGCGCTGCCCGGCGGGCGGTGGGAGCGGCGGCACTCGCCGGCCAGCTTCACCTACGCCGCGCACCACGCCTTCTTCGCCGGTTTCCTGCCCACCCCGGACACCCCGGGCCGGCACGAGCGGCTGTACGCGGCGGCCTTCCCCGGCAGCGAGACCGCCGGCGCGGACACCTGGGTCTTCGACGCCGCCGACCTGCCCACCGCCCTGGCGGCGGCCGGGTACCACACCCTCTGCCTGGGCGGGGTGGGCTTCTTCAACCGGCGCAGCCCGCTCGGCGCGGTGCTGCCCGGCCTCTTCGCCGAGGCGCACTGGGAGCCGGCGTTCGGGGTGACCGCCCCGGACTGTGTGGACGCCCAGCTCGACCGGCTGGCCGAGGTGCTGCCCCGGGTCCCGGCCGGGCGACCGCTGTTCACCTTCCTCAACGTGGCCGCGCTGCACCAGCCCAACCGGCACTACCTGCCCGGCGCGACCGTCGACGACCGGGCCAGCCACGCCGCCGCCCTGGAGTACGTCGACGGCCGGGTCGACCGGCTCTTCGCCCTGCTCACCGGCCGGGGCCGGCCGGTGTTCACGATCGTCTGCGCCGACCACGGCACGGCGTACGGGGAGGACGGACACACCGGCCACCGGATCGGCCACGACGTGGTGTGGACCGTCCCCTACGCCCACTTCACCCTGCGACCGGGAGAACGGTGACCAGCATCGACCAGGCGCTGGACGGCTCGCCGTACCAGCAGTACCTGTACGCGTACCCGCACAAGACGTCGTACCGCCCGCTGCGGCCCCGGCCGTTGGTGGCCGACGTGTGGCGCACCGAGCCGCGCGACGCGCTCTTCCTCTACCTGCACGTGCCGTTCTGCGAGATGCGGTGCGGCTTCTGCAACCTGTTCACCCGCGCCGGCGCGCCGGCCGAGCAGGTCACCGCGTACCTGCGGCAGCTACGCCGGCAGGCGGAACGGGTCGCCGACGCGCTCGGCGGCGACGCCGGGTACGCCCGCGCGGCGCTCGGCGGTGGCACCCCGACGTACCTCACCGCCGACGAGCTGGCCGACCTGTTCGACATCGCCACCACGACGATGGGGGCCCGGCTGCCCGGCGTACCGCTGTCGGTGGAGACCTCGCCGGCCACCGCCACCCCGGACCGGCTGGCGGTGCTCGCCGCGCACGGCACCACCCGGGTCAGCATCGGGGTGCAGAGCTTCCTCGACGCCGAGGCCCGCGCCGCCGGCCGGCCGCAGCGCCGCACCGAGGTGGAGACGGCGCTGGGCGCGATCCGGGACGCGGCGATCCCGGTGCTCAACATCGACCTCATCTACGGCATCGACGGGCAGACCGCCGACACCTGGGCCGAGAGCCTGGCCGCCGCGCTGGCCTGGCGGCCGGAGGAGCTGTACCTGTACCCGCTCTACGTCCGGCCGCTGACCGGGCTGGGCCGGCGGGCGCACAGCCGCGACGACTGGGACGGCCAGCGGCTCGACCTGTACCGGCAGGCGGTCCAGACCCTCGGCGCGGCCGGGTACCGGCAGGAGTCGATGCGCCAGTTCCGCCGGGCCGACGTGCCCACCCCGGACGGTCCGGACTACTGCTGCCAGGACGACGGCATGGTGGGGTTGGGCTGCGGGGCCCGCTCGTACACCACCGGCCTGCACTACTCGTTCGACTACGCGGTCAGCGTGACGCAGGTGCGGGCGGTGCTCGACGACTACCTGGCCCGCCCCGCCGACGACTTCCGGCACGCAGAGTTCGGGTACCGGCTCGACGGCGTCGAGCAGCGACGCCGCTGGTTGCTCACCTCGCTGCTGCGGGCCGAGGGGGTGGACGCCGCCGCCTACCGGGCCCGGTTCGGCGCCCCGCCCACCACCGACTTCCCCGAGCTGGCCCGCCTGGTGGCGCGGGGCTGGGCAAGCGCGGGCGGGCTGCGGCTGACCCCGGCGGGGCTGGCCCGCTCCGACGCGATCGGCCCGTGGCTGACCTCCGCGCGGGTCCGAGACGCGATGCGGGGGTACGCGCTGCGGTGAACCTGTCGATCCTCTACCGGGGGCCCCTGGCGAGCTGCAACTACGACTGTCCGTACTGCCCGTTCGCCAAGCGGCGGGACTCGCCGCAGACCCTCGCCGCCGACCGGGCCGCCCTGGAGCGGTTCACCGGCTGGGTGGCGGCCACCACCGACCTGCGGCTGTCGGTGCTGTTCACCCCGTGGGGCGAGGGGCTGACCCGACGCTGGTACCGGGACGCGCTGGTGACCCTGTCGCACCTGTCGCACGTGGAGCGGGCGGTCATCCAGACCAACCTGGCGACCCGGGTGGACTGGCTCGCCGACGCCGACCCGGCCCGGGTGGCGTTGTGGACGACGTACCATCCCGGGCAGGTCACCCGGGAACGGTTCCTGGCCCGCTGCGCCCGCCTGACCGAGCTGGGGGTGCGGTACTCGGTCGGGGTGGTGGGCCTGCCGGAGCACCTGGCCGAGGCGCGGGCGCTGCGCGCCGCCCTGCCCACCGGGGTGTACCTGTGGGTCAACGCCGCCGAGGGCCGGCGGTACGACGCCGCCGAGGAGGCCACCTGGACCGCCCTGGACCCGCTGTTCGGGTACAGCGTCCGGCCGCACCCGTCGCGGGGGCGGTCGTGCCACGCCGGGGAGACGGCGATCTCGGTGGCCGGGGACGGCACGGTGCGCCGCTGCCACTTCGTCCCCGACCCGATCGGCAACCTGTACGACGGGTCGTGGCGGTCCGCGTTGCGGCCCCGCCCGTGCGGCAACGGGACCTGTGACTGCCACATCGGCTACGTGCACCTCAAGCCGTTGGGCCTGCGCGACGTCTTCGCCGGTGGGGTGCTGGAACGGATCCCGGCGGCGTGGCCGCGCCGGCCCGGCCCGCCCGCCGACCGGCCCACCGCCGAGACGACGGGCCGGTTTCTTCCCGTCGTCGGTCAGCCCGGCCCGGCGCGCTCCGGCTCCGGCTCCGGCTGACCGACGGCCCCACCACGCCCCGGCGCCGGCCCACCGGCGGCCGGCCCGGCGCTCGCCGGCTGCGGCCCCGGCCCCGACTGTGGCCCCGGGGTGGTGGGTCCGCCGCGCAGGCTCGACCGGTACATCACGAGCAGGCCGACCAGCACGACGCCGGCCAGGGCGGCACAGACGGCGAAGGTGGTCGGGATCGAGGTGGCGCCCTGCACCGGCCCGAGCACCAGCGGCGAGACGAACTGCCCGGTGAAGGTGGCGGTGGCCAGCACGGCCGTGGCCTGGCCCCGCTGGTGCGGCGGCACCTGCTCGCCCACCATCAGGGTCAGCGCGGGCACCGCCAGCCCCATCCCGATACCGAAGATCGAGGGCGCGACCAGGAACAGGACCGGCAGGTCGGTCACCGCCAGGATCACCAGCGCCACCGTCCACGTGGCGAAGGAGCCGATCACCAGGCGGGGGTTGCCGAGCCGGGCCCGCAGCGGCGCGTAGCCGAGGCCGACCACGCTCATCACCAGCGACATCGTCGCGGTGAACAGCGCCACCGTGAACGGGTTGGTGACCCCGATCTCGGCCAGCCGCAGCGGCAGGAAGACCAACACGCCGTAGAGCAGGCCGCTGGCCACGAACTGGAGCCCGCAGAGCACCAGGACGCCGGCGGGCACGCTGAACAGCCGCCGTGGCTTCCCGCCACCGGGTACCGGGTGCGGGGCGCTGTCCGGCAGCAGCCGCAGCACCGCCAGGCCGAGCGGCAGGCCCAACAGGTAGACCGCGAAGGGGGCGTGCCAGGAGATCGCCCCGAGCGCACCGCCGACCAGGGGGAAGAAGATGCCGCCGAGGCTGATCGCGGTGCCCCGGTAGCCCATCGCCCGGTCCCGGGCCGCGCCGTCGAACAGGTTCAGCAGGCTCAGGGTGGTGCCGGTGAAGATCACCGCGGCGCCGACGCCGAAGACCAGCCGGCTGGCGATCAGCACCGGATAGGAGGTGACGACCATGCCCGCCGCCCCGGCGACGCCGTAGAGCAGCAGGCCGGCGGCGAGCGGCCCGCGCACGCCCCACCGGTCCATCGCCTTGCCGATGACCGGCCCGGAGACGGCCAGGGAGAGTCCGTGGGCGGTGAGGATGAGGCCGGCGGCACCCGAGCTGAGGCCGAGGTCGGCCCGGATCAGCTCGATGACCGGGACGAGCACCGCGCCGGCCATGACGGTCAGCGTCGAGGCCAGCAGCAGGACGGTGAGGGTCGACCGGTCACCCCGGGGCCCGACCGACGCGGAAACCGCCGCGTCCGGGCCCTTCACCGCCCGGCCCCGGTGGGTACGACGGCACGGGTTCGGCGCACGGCGGGCTGCCGCCGGGCACGGCGGAGCGGAGCGACGGTCATCGGATCAGCATTCACCGTGAGCGATCGGAGGGTCAAGTTTGTTCAACGCGTGTACCACGAGACTTCCATTCCGGTGGCGCGGCCGACGGTGTGGACCGTCGGCCGCGCCACTGCCGCCGCCTGGCGGTCAGAGCCGGGCGCCCACGTCGGCGCCGGTGCTGGGCCGCAGGAACGTCGAGGTCGCGATGGTGCCGTCCGCCGCGCGGGGGCCGGTGATCGTCGCCGGGTCGGTGCTCACCAGGGGCCAGGTGCCGCCCAGGTTCCAGGAGTTGTTCGTGCCGGTGGAGCTGCCCAGCGAGGCGTTGCTGCCGGCGTTGCCGACCGACAGGTTGCGGTGGAGCGTCGACGTGGACCGGGAGACGTTGAAGCCGTCCCTGCCGTTGTCCCAGGCGGTGTTCCGCTCGAAGACCAGGGTGCCCGGGTTGCCGTTGTCGATGAAGCCGCTGGCCGAGTTGTCCCAGGCCATGCTGTTGCGGGTGACGTGGTTGACGGCCGGTCGGGGGTCGGAGCCGCCGCCGTTCTTGAACCCGTTGCCGTCCCCGGTGTAGTGGGGCAGGTTCCAGCGGTTGTACCCGTTGCCGTAGGCGACGCTGTTCTCGACCGTGATCGGGCTCAGGAAGAGCCAGGCGTCGAAGCCGTCGTCGGCGTTGTTCCACAGTCGCGCGCCCCGGACCACGTTGCCGCTGCCGGAGCCCTCCTTGATGGCCAGCCCGTCCGCGCTCTCGCCGTTCTTGCGCGGGTCACGGTTGCCGTAGCTGTCCAGGTTGACGATCTGGTTCCCCGACGAGCTGCCCTGCAGGTGCAGGCCGGACTCGTAGTTGTCCCGGGTGACCAGCCGCTCGTACCGGCCGTTGTTGGTGTCCACGCCGAAGATGCCGTACGGGCCGTTGATGATCTCCAGGCCGACGAACCGCCACCAGTCGCCCTCGACGTGCAGGGCGCCCCGGTCGGCCCGGGGGATGCTGGAGTCCACCGCCCCCGGGGTGTACGGCATGTTCTCCCCGTCGATGACCACCCGCTCGTTCCGGTACGCGGTGAGGGTGATCGGCTGCGACGCGGTGCCGTCCTTGAGGATCTTGATGGTGACGCCCGGCGCGTAGGTGCCACCCCGCACGGCGATGGTGCCGCCGGGCTGGACCAGGTCGTGGGCGCGCTGGATGGTGCGCAGCGGCCGGGCCAGGGTGCCCGGGTTGGCGTCGGCGCCGGTGGTGGCCACGACCAGGGTGCCGGCGGCCGGCGGCGGGGTGGTCACCGGCGGCGTGGTGGGTGGCGGGGTCGTGGGTGGCGGCGTGGTCGGCGGCGGGGTGGTGCCGCCCGGCGGGGTGGTCGGCGGGGTGCCGCCACCGGTGTCGACCACCACGTCGTCGAAGGTGGCCGAGGAGTACGCGGTCTGCAGGCCGATCCGCCCGGCGCTGCTCAGCGAGTTGCTGGCCTGGCCGACCGGGGCACCGTCCACGGTGCCCCGGACGGTGCTGCCACTGACCTCGATGGCGAGGCTGTACCAGGTACCGGTGGCCACGGGCCGGGAGGCGGTGCCCAGCACGGTGACCGCACTGCCGCTGACCGCCTGCAACTGGACCTGGTTGGCGGGGAGCAGGGCCAGCCGGTAGAAGGTCGTGGACCCGGAGGCACGGGCGAGCAGGCTGACGTGTCCACCGGCACCGAGGCTGACCGGCTTGACCCGGGCCCGCACGGTGTACCCGGTCCACCCGGTGCTACCGGCGAAGAAGCGGGCGTTCTCGCTGCCGGCGTTGGACTGGCGGACGGCCGGGGAGCCGTCGGTGACGACGGACCAGGTGCCGCCGGACTTGGACCAGCCCCCGGTGTCGCCGTCGGTGAAGTCGTCGCTGAAGAGGGTGGCGGCGGAGGCGGTGGAGGCGGTGGCGGCCACCAGGGCGAGCGCGGGCGCGAGCACCGCGACCAGGGAGAGGGCCAGCCGACGCTGGCGGGACGGGCGCATGGGGCGTACCTCCGGGGACGGGGGTGGTGCCGGGCGGTGGTGGAGCAGGGTGGTGGGAGCCGCAGGACGACGCCGCAGGAAAGCGCTTTCTCACGCACGCTACGAGCAGGCATTCAACCCTGTCAACTCCCACCGCCCCGCGACCAGGGCCAGCGTCCGACCACGGTCCACAGAGGATGGGAACGGTATCGGCCGGCGGTCAGTGGCGACTGAACAGCATCGCCCGGCCGTCGCGGATCCCGGCGATCTGGCCCCAGATGTTGATGTCGACCACCTCGTCGGTGGCGCGCAGCCCCAGGGTGGTCAGGTCGAACATCCGGCCGTCGCGCCAGAGGAAGGGCCGCCGCTCCCCCTCGGCGGTGTCGGCGTGCCCGATGACCTCACCCCGGTCGCTGACCGCCACCGCCCGACCGCTCGGACCACCCAGGGTGCCGAGGTCGCGGATGACCCCGTCGCGCCACAGGTACGGCCGCTCGACCCCCTCGGCGGTGTGCGAGTACCCGACGATCTCGCGCCGGTTGTTGACGTCCGCCGGCTCGTTGAAGGACTGGTGGCCGAGCGTACCCAGCAGGGTCCGTTCACCCTGGTGGTAGCGGGCGCCGTAGCAGACGCAGCGCACCGGGTTCCAGTTGCTGTTCCACTGGACGACGATGTCCTCCCAGTTGTTGATGAACGCCGGACTACCGTGGTAGATGTCGTTGGTCTGCACCCAGCTCATCACCCCGTCCCGCCAGACGAAGGTGTCGTCCGCCCCCCGGAGCCCCTCGGCGAAGCCGACGACCGTGTTGTGGTCGTTGATGGAGTAGGCGTCGCTGACCCTGGAGGCCGGCCCCAGCAGGGTCACCTCGCCGCGATCCCACACCGCGGCCTCGTAGTACCCCGTCACCGGCGACGGCACCCGGCCCGCCACCACCCCCCGCTCGTTGATGTCGACCCCGAAGAACCCCCGAGCCTCCGACGGCAGGGACAACGGCTCGAACCGCCCGTTCTGCCAGATCGCGGTGCCGTTGAGGACCTGCCCCCGGTCGTTGAGGGCCAGGGACCTGCTGCTGGCGTAGGAGCCGAGGTGCAGGGCGCGGTAGGGGCGCGGGTCGCGGTCGCGCTCGGCGGCCGGTGCGGCGTGGGCCGGCACCGCCGCGCCGCCGGTGACCGCGACGACGACCGTCAGCGCGGCGGCGAGCAGCCGGCCGGGCCGACGGAGGGCGCTGGTGGATCGGTGCGCAGTGATTCGCATGGACGCTCCTGGTCCCGAGCGGCACGGAGCCGCGGCTACTGGGGAGAGTCTTACCACGACGCAGAGTAATTGCATCGGCACCTACCAGCCACAGTGGAGCCAGAGCCGACCGATGGGGAGTAGGGAATCCGACAGCACGGCCGACGAGCGGCGCGCCACCACCCCTAGGGCATCCTAGGAGGATGGGTTGCATGGGTGCCAGGTGTCGGCCATGCACGCGCCCCGCACACCCACCCCGGCGGGGTGGGTGTGCGGGGCGGCGGGCGGGCGGGGCGGCGGGCGGGCGGGGCGGCGCTCAGGCGGCGGCGCGGTCCCGTACCGGGCGACGCCGCCGGTCGGCGTGCGCGAGCGCCGGGAGCTGCCAGGCGCCGTCCGGGGCGTACAGGTTGGTGCCCGGCGGGACGATCTCGTCGATCCGGTCCAGCGTGGCGTCGTCCAGGCTGATCGAGGCGCCCTTGAGCAGGCCGTCGAGCTGTTCCCGGGTGCGCGGGCCGATGATCGTGGAGGTGACCGCCGGGTGCGCCGTGGTGAAGGCGAGCGCCAGCTCCGGCAGCGAGCAGCCGGCCTCCTCGGCCACCTCGACGAGCCGCTCGACCGCGTCGAGCTTCGCCGCGACGCCGGGCAGCGCCGGGTCGAACCGGGCCGGGGTGAGGGCCGCGCGACCGCTGGAGAGGTCGACCGGCTGGTCCCGCCGGTACCGCCCGGTGAGGAACCCCGAGGCGAGCGGGCTCCACACCAGCACCCCCATCCGGTACCGCTGGCACACCGGCAGCACCGCCGCCTCGACCTGCCGGGCCAGCAGCGAGTACGGCGGCTGCTCGGTGCGGAACCGGCCCAGCCCGCGTAGCTGCGCGACGTGGTGGGACTCGACGATCTCCTCCGCCGGGAAGGTCGAGCAGCCGAAGGCCCGGATCTTGCCAGCCGAGACCAGGTCGGTCAGGGCGGCGAGGGTCTCCTCGATGTCGGTGTTCTCGTCGGGCCGGTGCACCTGGTAGAGGTCGATCCAGTCGGTGCCGAGCCGACGCAGGCTCTCCTCGACGGCCCGCACGATCCAGCGGCGGGAGTTGCCCCGCCGGTTGCGCCCCTGCCCCATCTGGAAGTGGAACTTGGTGGCCAGGACGACCTCGTCCCGCCGGCCGTGCAGGGCCCGCCCGACGATCGCCTCCGACTCCCCCGCCGAGTACATGTCCGCCGTGTCGACGAAGTTGATCCCCTGGTCGAGGGCGGCGTGGATGACCCGGGTGCAGTCGTCGTGGTCCGGGTTGCCGACGGCGCCGAACATCATCGTCCCCAGGCAGTAGGTGCTGACCTCGATGCCCGTGCCACCCAACGTGCGGTACCGCATGACCCGTCCTCCCCTGCTGATGGCCCGGCGCCGCGCGCGTGCCGGGCGTCGATACGGGCCTCACGGTAGGGGTTCGAGTCGGCTCGAAGTCAACCGATGCGTGAACGACGCCACCCTCCCCGGCCGGCGTGCGCCGGCGCGGAGATGTCGTACCGGTCCTTCATGATCCATGGCGTCACGACGGCGCCGGAGCGGTTTCCGGCGTCGGCGGCAGCACGGGCGACGCCGGGGGTCCCGGCGGATGGGGAGGTTCGGTAGTGGCGGACGCGGATCGGGCCGCGTGGCGGCGGCGGAGCGTGCTGCGGGTGGTGGCTCCCGCACGCGCCCGCAAGCTGGCCAAGGTGCCCTTCGTCGAGCTGGCCGACGGCCGGTTGCAGGGAGTGGTGTCCAGTGGCACGGACATCGAACGAGTCTACGTCTCGTCGGTGACCGCGACCACGCACGCCTACCACTGCAGCACCAACAACAACCGGCCCTGCGGCGGGCTGCGCGGTGCGCCGTGCAAGCACCTGCACGCCCTCGCCGACGAGGCCGTGGTGCAGTACGGCGTCGACCGGGTCGCCCGCTACCTGCGGGTCGAGATCGACGACACGGTGGCCACCGGACGCCAGGTGCTGGCCCGGATGGACACCCGGCACGAGCCGACCCCGGCCGCCGTGGTGTTCAGCCGGTTCCTGCGCCACCTGGCGTACCTGGAACTCCCGGCGAGCGCCGCGCCGCTGCCCGAGCTGCAGTGGTTCCCGTCGACCCTGGCCGGCCGCTGATGCGGGGCACCCAGGTCGCGGCGCTGCGCGACGGTGTCCCGGCGGGGCTGCCCGACGCCCTCGACGTCGTCGCCGGTTTCGACGAGGCCCTGGTCCGGGGGTTCGCCCGGGTCGGTGAGCAGGACGCGGCGGCGCTGGCCGCGCTCGCCGGCGCGCTGGCGGGGACCCCGCTGGGCGACCCGGTCGCCGAGGCGGCCGGCAAGGTGACCGCCGGCTCCGTCACCGCGGACCATCTCGCCGTCCTGGCGGGGGCCCGGTCGGCGCTGCTCGGCGCCGCGCACGACGCCCTCCTCGGTCAGCTCGACGCCGCGCTGGGGCGCGACCGGTCGCCGTGGCCGGTGACCGACCCGGCCGGCACGCCGGCCGGGCCCGAACCGGCCGCCGGTCCCGCCGCCGGGGCGCGGGCCTGGCTGCACGAGGTGGCCGTGACCGGCTGGCGCGGGGTGGACCACGACGTGCTCACCGCCGCCGGTACGCCGATCGAGACCGCCCTCGCCGTGCCCGGCCTGCGCCGGCTCGCGGTGCTGCTCGACGGTCTCGCCGCCGAGCTGCGCGCCAGCGTGCCGGTCGGCACGATGCCGCAGGTCCCGGCCCGGCGGTGGGCGGACCTGTGGGCGCGGGGCATGCTGCTCACCCAGGCCGCGCCGCCGGCGGCGCCGGGCACCGTCGCGGTCTCCGGCCGGCTGCTCCCCCTCGGTGTCGACCTGCACGAGCACGACACGGCGGTCCAGGCCCAGGTGCACGCGGTCCTCGAACCGGCCGACGGGGGCCCGCCCCGGCTGGTCCGCACCACGGTCGGCGCGGCGAAGGTGGACACCATCGTCGGCCCGGCCGTCTGGGGCCTGCTGCGGGCCTGCCCGGTCCTGCTGACCGCGCTCGCGCAGCGGCGGGCCGTGACCGTCACCGACGTCCCGCTGCACGGCGGCGACCTGCTCTGGGACGACGGCCGAGCCCGCCTCGGCGAACCGGCCGACCCGTTCGCCACGGCCCGGGTGCTGCTCGGCCCGGCGACCGCCGCGCCGACCGCGCCGCTGGACCGGCACCCGGTCGCCATCGCCGAGCCCGTCCTGGTGGAGGGGCGCGTCGTGCGCGACGACGACGGCACGCTCACCGTCGACCTGGACGGCCACCCGGTCGCGGTGGACACCGCCCGGCTGCCGGCCGGCGGGCCGCTCACCCCCGACCTGGTGGCCACGGCGACGGCCGTGCTGGGGCTGCTGCGCTGGGACGACGGCTGGTCGGTGCAGCCGCTGGCGGTCCTGGCCGCCGTGAAGAAGCAGCCGGTCGAGGCGCACAACGGGGACTGGGCCGACGGTGTCACCGATGCCCGGGTGGCGAAGGCCGAGGCCAGGGCGGGCGACGCCGTGGCCGTGCTGCGCGAGCGCGCGGGACGGTTGCTGCGCCGATGACCGACATCGTGACCACCGGCGCAGCCGCCGACGCGAACCGCCGTCAGGTGCTCTACTGGCGGCTGCTCGCCCGCCTCTTCGACCACGACGAGCAGCCCACGCTGGAGACGGCGAGCATGGCCGTCGTCGACGACCTCGGCCTGCCCGCCGCGCTGTTGGACCCGTCGGTCTCGGTGGACACCGTGGTCCAGCGGTTCCCGGCCCTCGCCGACGACCTGCGCGGCCTGCTGGGCCCCACCGCTGCCACCGACCCGGCCGGTGCGGCCGGGCCGGCGGAGGACACCGACGGGTCCGACGCCACCGCCGACGGGCCGGCGCGGGCAGGGGACGGGATCGGCGCGGACGAGGTCCGCCGGGCCGCCCTGGTGTCCAAACTGCTGCTCAACGTCTTCTGCACCGGCTCCGGCCCGGTCACCGCCGGGCAGTTGGCCCGCTGGCAGTCCGACGCCGGCTGGTTCGAGCAGGCCCTCGGCGTCGAGGCCGGTGAGCTGCGGCGGCAGGGCACCGGGCTGGGCGCCACCCTGTCCGGGCTGGAGGGCGACCTGGTCAGCCGGATGCGGCTGCGTGAGGTGCTCGCCGACCCGGTGCTGGCCCGGCAGCTCACCCCGAGCATGTCCCTGATCGAGCAGTTGCTCCGGGACAAGGCCAACCTCTCCGGGGTGGCGCTGGCCAACGCGAAGGCGCTGATCCGGCGCTTCGTCGACGAGGTGGCCGAGGTGCTGCGGACCCAGGTGGAGCAGACCAGCGTCGGTGCCATCGACCGGTCGGTGCCGCCGAAGCGGGTCTTCCGCAACCTCGACCTGGACCGCACCATCTGGCAGAACCTCACCAACTGGAGCCCGCAGGACGAGCGCCTCTACGTCGACCGGCTGTACTACCGGCGGACCGCCCGCAAGACCACGCCGTCGCGGCTGATCGTGGTGGTGGACCAGTCCGGCTCGATGGTCGACTCGATGGTCAACTGCACCATCCTCGCCTCGATCTTCGCCGGGCTGCCCAAGGTGGACGTCCACCTGATCGCGTTCGACACCCAGGCGCTGGACCTGACCCCGTGGGTGCACGACCCGTTCGAGGTGCTGCTGCGCACCAAGCTGGGCGGCGGCAACGACGGCCCGGTGGCGATGGCCATGGCCCGGCCGAAGATCGTGGAGCCGAGGAACACCGTCATGGTCTGGATCTCGGACTTCTACGAGTTCGGCCGCTCCCAGGCGCTCTTCGACGGCATCGAGGCCGTGCACCGCTCCGGGGTGCGGTTCATCCCGGTCGGCTCGGTCAGCAGCTCCGGCCAGCAGAGCGTCAACCCCTGGTTCCGCCAGCGGCTGAAGGACCTCGGCACCCCGGTCATCTCCGGCCACATCCGCAAACTCGTCTTCGAGCTCAAGAGCTTCCTCACCTAGGAGACCCCGCATGTCCGATATGCTGCGCGCCCCCGCCGAGGTCAAGTACGCCGACGAACTCGCCTACCTGGAGTCGGTCGACACCGGCCCGAAGCCGTTCTCCTGGCGGCTCAGCCCCCGGATGGTCCGGCTGTTCGTCCTCGGCTCGGAACGCGCCGACGGCCTGGACCGGGACATCCCGCAGAAGTGGTTCGGCGACCGCAGCTTCGTCGAACGCAGCATCGTCACCCTGGCCTCGGACCGGGGGCTGCTGCTCATCGGCGACCCCGGCACCGGCAAGAGCTGGCTGGCCGAGCTGCTGGCCGCGGCGGTGTGCCGCAACTCCACCCTGGTCGTGCAGGGCACCGCCGGCACCACCGAGGACCACATCAAGTACTCCTGGAACGTCTCGATGGTGATCGCCAAGGGGCAGTCCCGGGAGTCGATGATCCCCTCGCCGATCATGACCGCGATGGAGCAGGGGGTGATCGGCCGGTTCGAGGAGCTGACCCGCTCCACCAGCGACGTGCAGGACGCGCTGATCTCGATCCTGTCGGAGAAGTACGTCTCCATCCCCGAGCTGGACCACGACAACATCGTCTTCGCCAAGCCCGGCTTCTCCGTCATCGCCACCGCGAACAGCCGGGACCGGGGGGTCAACGACCTCTCCTCGGCGTTGAAGCGGCGGTTCAACTTCGTCCGGATCCCGGTGGTGTCCAACAAGAAGAGCGAGGCGGAGATCGTGCGGTTCCGGACCGAGGAGTTGCTGCGTCGGCACCGCATCGACCTGGACGTGCCGCCCACCCTGCTGGACATCCTGTTGCAGAGCTTCGCCGACCTGCGGGCCGCCGCCGCGTCGGCGACCAGCGACGACGAGAAGCTGGAGTCGGCGCTGTCCACCGCCGAGCAGATCGGGGTCCTGGAGGACGCCATCCTGCACAGCCAGTTCTTCGGCGACCGGCAGCTCCGCGCGGAGACCCTCGCCGGGTCGCTGATGGGGTCGCTGGCCCGGCGCAGCCCGGAGGACCTGGCCATCCTCAACAAGTACCTGCACGGCGTGGTGGAGCCCCGGGCCAAGCAGGGCGGCGGGGAGTGGACGGCCTTCCTCGACGGTGGCCGCCAGGCGATCGCGTCGCTGTCGTGACGGTGCCCGACCTCTCCCCCGCCGCCGGGCCCGCCCCGGCCGGGCCCGCGTCGGGTGCCGCGCCCTTCGCGGCGCTACGCCAGCAGCTCGCCGACGCGGCCACCGCCTTCGCCGGCTCCCCGGACGCGCTCGCCGAGATCCTCGCCGGGATCGTCGACGACGTCGACCGGGCCCTCGGCGAGCGGCTGGAGATCTTCCCGGTGTGCCACCACTCGCCGGCCTCCGCGCTGGCCATGGTGCGCCGGCTGCGTGCCAAGCAGCCCCGGGTGATCTACCTGGAGCTCTGCGAGGACCTCCGGCCCCTGCTCGACGAGCTGAGCCGGTGCCGGCTGCCGGTGGCGGTGCAGGCGTTCGCCTCCGAGGTGGACGGCTTCCCCGCCGAGTGGGCGCCGCTGAGCGTCGTCGCCCCGGTCACCGAGGCGTCCGCCGAGTACCAGGCCATCGCGTACGCGCTGGAGACGCCGGGGGTGGAGCTGGTGCTGGTGGACCGCTCCACCGACCACGTCTTCCAGTGGTCGCCCCGGACCGTGCCCGACGGCGACCCGCCGGAGGGCGCCAGCCCGCCGGAGGAGGAGGCCGCCCTGCACGGCGACGCGGTCGGCGTGGAGGTCGGCGACCTGCGGCCCCGGTTCGCCGAGCTGGAGGCGCACCTGCTGCACCACGGCAAGGTGCGGCACTGGTCGGAGTGGTGGGAGCAGTACGTGGAGCGCCCCCTCGCCGGGGCCGACCACGACACGTACCGGCAGGTGATGGTGCTGATCGGCAGCCTCTTCCGGCGGCTGCGCCCGACCCGCGCGGACCGGCTGGACCGGGACGAGGACCGTGAACGCTACATGTGGACCCGGATCCGGCAGCACCTCGCCCGCACCGGCGTCGACCCCGCCGACTGCCTGTACGTCTGCGGCGCCTTCCACGCCGCCAGCCGGGTCGAGCAGTTCGGCCTCGACTCCACCGCCCCGGACTTCGAGATCAGCCCCCGGACCGGCACCGGCTGGCGGTACGGGCTGATCCCGTCCAGCCACTCCGCCATCGAGGCGCAGTTCGGGCTGGCCCCCGGCTCGGTCTCGATCGCGGCGGCGAGTTGGGCGAAGGCGGTGAGCGCGGCGCGGGTCACCCCGTACCGGCTGGCGGGGCAGCCGGGTGAGCGCAGCCGGGCCGGGCGCGGCTCGGGTACCGGGCGCGGGCGCGTGGCCGGCACCCCGGCTCCGGACGCGGCGGACGGGTCGGTCACCGACCGGCTCACCGGGTTCCTGGCCGCGCCGCCGCCCCTGGACGGTCTCGACGAGGCGGAGCTGCGCGGCTGGTGCGTGGACATCGTCCGGCTGGCCCGCCGCAACGGGTACCTGGCCAGCACCGCCGACGCGATCGCCGTCTTCGAGCACTCGATCCTGCTCGCCGGCCTGCGCAACCGGGCCCGACCCACCCCGTACGACTTCGCCGACGCGGCCGTCACCTGCATCGAGAAGGACGTCGTACCGGGGCGGCGGGACGTCCGCCGGCTCTGCGAGATCCTGCTCGGCGGGGACCGGATCGGGCAGGTCGGCTACCACGCCCTGCCGCCGCTGGCCCGGGACGTGCTGGACCGGCTCCGGCCGCTCGGGCTCGACCTGGAGAAGCGGACCGTCCAGCGGGCGTTGCTGGACCTCACCGCCACCCCCGCGCTGGCCGCCTGCTCGGATCTGCTGTGGCTGCTACGGCACCTGCTGCCGGCCGACGCGGTCCGCCCGATCATGGGCGAGCGGCGGCTGGGGCACCGCTCGATCCAGGAGAGCTGGGACCTGGCCCTGGGCCGCAACCAGCGCGCCCTGATCGAGCTGGGCTACGAGGGGGTGACCGTCGAGCAGGTGCTGGAGCAGCGGCTGCGGCGCGCGGTCCGGGCCCCGGACGCGACGGCGGCCGGCACCCTCGCCGCCGTCGAGGACGCCCTCCGGCTGTTGGACAGCCCGCGCCTGGTCGACGACCTGGGCACCCGGGCGGTCGAGCTGCTGGCCGCGGAACGGACCGTGGACGACGCCCCGGACGTGCTGCGCCGGATCCGCCGGCTGCTGGCCCACTACCGGGCCACCACGGCGGCCCTGCCGGCCTGGTGCGAGGCGTTCATGACGACCGGGTACGCGCACTACTGCACGCTGCTGCCGTCCGCGTTCGTCGACGACGAGGCGGGCACCCGGCAGGTCGGCGCGATGCTGGGCTTCCTGTTCAGCCTGGAGAGCGTGGCGCTGTCGCTGGGCTGCGACCGGTCCCAGCTCGAACTCGCCGTCGCGCAGTGTCACCCGGAGGCACCCGCGAAGGTCGCCCTGCTCTGGGCGGCCCGGCACCAGCTCGGTCTGCTGCCCCTGACCGAGCTGCGGGCCCGCTGCGCCGAGCTGCTGGCGAACCCGCTGGTCGTGCCGGCCTTCCCGCAGTACCTCGCCGGTTTCGTGCACGCGCTGGAGCCGGTGCCCGGGTTGGCGCCGTTCGTGGTGGAGACGATGTCGACCGCGTTCGCCCGGCTGCCCGACCCGGTGCTGCTGCCGTGGCTGCCCACCCTGATCACCACGCTGCGGGACCAGGGTCCGGAACTGGTGCCGTTGCTGGTCCGGGAGGCCGGCCGGACCTTCCCCGGCGGGCTGGCGGAGTTGGACGCCTGGGTGCCGCCCTGGCAACGGCCGGCGGGCGGGCCACCGGCCGGCCCGCCGCTGCTGCCGGCCGGCCGGGTGACGCCGCTGCTCGCCGCCCACCCGGCGGCGGTGGACGCGGTCGCCGCCCTGTTCGGGTACCCCGGTGGGTGGCGGTGGGACGCCGCCGGGGCGGGCGGGCCGGCCGGCGGGGCCGCGGCGGCGGGCGCGGCGGCGTTGCTGACCGCGCATCCGGCCGCCGTCGAGGCGGTCACCGCGCTCCTGGTCACCGCCGCCGAGCGCTGACCGGAGGAGCGGCGCGGCGGGGCCGGGGCGGGGACAGGCTTCGGTGTCGCGAGCCTGTCGAGCTGCCCCCATGGACGGGGCAGCCGACCGTACCGGTTCGCCGCCGCAGGTGGTCCTGTGAAAGGGGCAGCTCCAAAGGGGCCTCGGACATTGGTCCCGACGGGAACGGCTCGGCGGCGGGGTGCGACGATCCGTCATCCGGGGGTGAGCCGGACGCGGCGTAGCAGTTGGGCGTTGAGCGCGACCACGATGGTGGAGGCGGACATCAGCACCGCCCCGACCGCCGGGCTGAGGGTGACCCCGGCCCAGGCCAGGGCACCGGCGGCCAGCGGCAGCGCGACCACGTTGTAGCCGGCCGCCCAGGCCAGGTTCTGGAGCATCTTGCGGTACGAGGCGCGGGACAGCCGGATCACCGCCGTGACGCCGCGCGGGTCGGAGGAGGCCAGCACCACCCCGGCCGACTCGATCGCGACGTCGGTACCGGCGCCGATCGCCAGGCCGACGTCGGCGCGGGCCAGCGCCGGGGCGTCGTTGACCCCGTCGCCGACCATCGCCACCCGCCGGCCCCGGGCCTGCAGGTCGGTCACCGCCCGGTCCTTGTCGGCCGGCAGCACCTCGGCGAAGACCTCGTCGACGCCGGGGCGGAAGCCCAGCTCGGTGGCGACCGCCTCGGCCACCGGCCGGGCGTCCCCGGTGAGCATGGCGATCGTGCCGATGCCCTGGTCCCGCAGCTCGGCGACGGCCCGCCGGGCCTCCGGCCGGACCTCGTCGGCGAGGGCGAAGGCACCGACGACCACCGCGGGCCCGGCCGTACCCCCCGCGGTGGGAAGCCGGACCAGGTGCAGCACGGCCGCGCCCCGGGTCGACCACTCGCGGATCGCGTCCCGCAGTTCGGCGGGGACGGTGGCGGCCAGCTCGGTCAGCAGCGCGGGGCCGCCCACCGCGTACCCGGTGCCGTCGACGGTGGCGCGGACCCCACGGCCGGGCAGCGAGCGGAAGTCCCGGGCCGTCGCCCGCAGACCCCGCTCGCCGGCCCGGGCCACCAGCGCCCGGGCCAACGGGTGCTCGCTGTCGGCCTCGACCGCGCCGGCCAGGCGCAGCACCTCGTCCTCGTCGAGGGTGCCGGTGGCGGCGATCCCGGTGACCGTGTGCGCCCCCTTGGTGAGGGTGCCGGTCTTGTCGAACAGGACCGCGTCGACGGTCCGCATCCGCTCGAGGGCGTACCGGTCCTTGACCAGGATGCCGGCCCGCGCGCCGAGCGCCGTGGAGAGGGCGATCACCAGCGGGATGGCCAGCCCGAGGGCGTGCGGGCAGGCGATCACCAGCACCGTCACCGTGCGAACCACCGCCTCGTCGAGGTCGCCGAGCGCCCACCAGAGACCGAAGGTGACCACGGCGGTGGCGGTGGCGACGGAGAACAGCAGCGCGGCGAACCGGTCGGCGAGCACCTGGGCCCGGCCGCTGGCGGCCTGCGCCTGGGCCACGAGCCGGCCGATGCCGGCCAGGGCGGTCTGCTCGCCGACCGCCTCGACGCGGATCCGCAGGGCGGAGTCGGTGGCGACGGTGCCGGCGACCACCCGTTCGCCCACGGTACGGGGCACCGGGCGGGACTCCCCGGTGATCATCGACTCGTCCAGTTCGGCGGTGCCGTCGACGATCCGGCCGTCGGCCGGCACCCGACCGCCGGAGCGGACCAGCACCAGGTCGCCGACGCCCAGCGCCGACGCCGGTACCCGGTGCACGGTACCGTCGGGGTCGATCCGCTCGGCGTCGTCGGGCAACAGGGTGGCCAGCGCCGTGAGCGCGCCCCGGGCCTGCCCGATCGCCTTCATCTCCTGCCAGTGCCCGAGCAGCATGACGGTCACCAGCGCGGCCAGTTCCCACCAGAAGTCCAGGTCGAAGACGCCGAGGCTGGTGGCGACCGAGGCCAGGTAGGCCACCACGATCGCCATCGAGATCAGCAGCATCATGCCCGGGGCACGGTCCCGGACCTCGCGGACCCCGCCGACCAGGAACGGCCAGCCGCCGTAGCCGAAGACCACCGTGCCGAGCACCGGACCGACCGCGGCGATCCCCGGAAAGTCCAGCGAGTACCCGAACCAGTCCATCACCATGTGGCTGGTGAGCACGATCGGCACGGTCAGCGCCAGGCTGAGCCAGAACTTTCGCCGGAACTGCGCGGGATCGTGTCCGGCGTGCGTGTCGTGCCCAGCGTGCGTGTCGTGGCCGTGATCCATCTCCGCCACCTCCACCCCCGACCATATACCCCCCAGGGGTAACTGGTCAGGGGTGTGTCGGGTGGACCACGAGGGCGCCTGGTACGCGGACCGGCACGGCTTACCGGACGGCGAGCGGACCGGAGGGGACCGGCCACGCGACCGACGCGACGTCGACGTCGTCGGGTGACGGACCGGGGCACCAGCGGTCCCGGTCGGGCAGCGCTCCTGTGGTGAGGAACGTGGTGGCGATGCCCTCGGCGCACGGCCCGGACCGGATGCCGTACACGCCGTGCCCGCCCGCGTCCTGGGTGACCATCGTCGCCCGCCGGTCCAACGCCCGGCGCAGCCCGAGCGCGCCCTGCCAGCCGGTCGAGGGGTCACGCAGGTTCTGCAGGATGAGCACGGTGCGCGGCCCCTCGCCGGTGACCGCCACCGGTGGCTCCAGCGGCCGGTACGGCCACGACACGCACGGCCACACGTTGGCCGGCATGCCGGCGGTGACCGGGAACAGCCGGCGGTCGACGGCCACGGCGCGGGCGTACGGGTCGACGTCGCGCGGCCACGCCACGTCGCCGCAGGCGACCGCGTAGAGGACGGCGAGGTTGTTGTCGGCGGGCACCTGGGCGGCCGGCACCTGGGCCGCCGGCACCGCGCGCCGCAGCGCGGGCAGGGCCGCCGGTGGCGTCGCCTGGGCGAGTTCCCACCAGATCGCGGCGAGCTGCGGAAAGTTGCTGTCGCGGTACAGGAGGGAACGGGTCATCTCGCGGTAGATGGTGCCGGTGACCACGAGACCGGGTACCACGAGAGGGTCGCGGTCCAGCGCCGCCGCGGTCGCGACGTAGGTCTCGGTGACCGCGGCCGGCGTCGCGCCCAGCCCGTACTCGTCGTGGCGGGCGGCCAGCCAGCCGGTGAAGTCGGGGAAGCGCAACGCCACGGCCGGGCCCCACTGGCGGAAGACACCGTGCCAGATCCGGTCCGGGTCGACCGCGCTGTCCAGGATGATCCGGTCGCCGTGGCCCGGGAACAGCGAGAGGTAGACCGCGCCGAGGTAACTGCCGTAGGAGTACCCGAGGAACGACAGCTTCGGCTCACCGAGCGTGGCCCGGATGCGGTCCATGTCGCGGGCGGTGTTGGCGGTGGTGATGTACGGCAGCACCGCGCCGGAGTGTGCCGCGCAGGCGCGCGCCGTCGTCCGGGCGAACTCGACGTTGCGGGCGATCGAACCGTCCGGCGCCGGGTAGGGCAGGGCGAGCTCGGCCATCGTGGCCGGGTCGGTGATGCCGCAGGTGATCGGGGTGCTCGCCCCGACGCCGCGCGGGTCGAACCCGATCAGGTCGTAGCGGGCCAGCACCTCGGCCGGCAGCACGGCGGCGAGGAAGCTCGGCATGTCGAGCCCGGAGCCGCCGGGCCCGCCCGGGTTGGACAGCAGGATGCCGCGCCGCAGGCCCGGCTCGGTTGCGGCGATCCGCGAGATCGTGATGTCGATCTGGCGGCCGTGCGGCCGGCGATAGTCCAGCGGCAGGCGCAGCGTGGCGCACTCCTGGCGGGCGTCGCGCTCGGAACCTCCGGCCGGTGGCGGGCAGCCACCCCAGACCGGCCCGGCCGGTGCGGCCGGTGGGGCCGTCGCCCCTGCCGGAATCGCCGGGGCGAGCGTGGCCGCGAGCACGGCCAGCGCGACGAGCGCGCGTGAGCGCCGCCTCCGTCGCCGGCGGGTCGGGTTTTCCTGGTCGAGCACCGGGCACCCCCAAATCATCGATGGCTGCGATGGTCGTCACGCCGTTGCGGAACGGTACGGGCTGCCGGCGAGGGAGTATGTGGCGGACCGGGAGGTGTCCGGAGGATCCCCCGGTGGGAGAGCTGACCGGCCCCACCACCGAGGGTAACGTCCTGGATCGATTTGTACAGGGCGACGCGGCCGGCCCGCTGAGCTGCGTCAGCGCCGCCGCCGTCACCGCGCTGACGGCGCAGCGGGAGGCTGTCCGGTACGGCCGCGTCACTCTCCTTCCGGGTCGGTGGCACGGGGTCGGCCGGGTCCGCGCATCCGGCCGACGCCCCCGGGCAGCCGGCCGGCGTCGGCGAGGGCCTTGCGCAGGAGGTACTCGATCTGGGCGTTGGTGCTGCGGAACTCGTCGCCGGCCCAGCGCGCGAGCGCGTCGTGCACGGCCGGATCGAGCCGGAGGAGGAGCTTCTTCCGTTCGGCGGCCATGTGTCTAGGAGTAGAGGGTGCCCGCGTTGACGACGGGCTGGGCGTCCCGGTCGCCGCACAGGACCACCAGCAGGTTGCTGACCATCGCGGCCTTACGTTCCTCGTCGAGGTCGACGACGTGGTTCTCGGAGAGGCGGACCAGCGCCATCTCCACCATGCCCACGGCGCCCTCGACGATGCGGGCACGGGCCGCGACGATGGCGTTCGCCTGCTGCCTGCGCAGCATGGCGTGAGCGATCTCGGGTGAGTAGGCGAGGCGGGTCAGCCGGGATTCGATGATCTTCACGCCCGCCGCGGCGACCCGGACACCGACCTCTTCCGACAGCCGGGCGGTGATCTCGTCGGCGTTGTCGCGCAGGGACATCCGGGTGGTGTCGTGGGAGTCGTAGGAGTAGCTGTTGGCGATGTGCCGGACGGCGGTCTCGGTCTGGATGGCGACGAACTCGATGAAGTCGTCGACCTCGAAGACGGCGCGGGCGGTGTCCTCGACCTGCCAGACGACGACGGCGGCGATCTCGATGGGGTTGCCGTCGGCATCGTTGACCTTGAGCATGTCCGTCTCGTGGTTGCGGATGCGGGTGGAGACCTTGCGCCTGGCGGTGAGCGGGTTGACCCAGCGGAGCCCGTCGGTGCGGACGGTTCCGGTGTAGCGGCCGAGAAGCTGAAGGACGCGCGCCTCACCGGGGGCGACCGGAGTGAGGCCAGCCAGAGCGACCAGGGCGGCCAGCCCGAACAGGAGGCCGAGACCGATGAGGATCCCCCCGACCACGCCGTCCTCCTGCTGCCCGCCGACGACGGAGACGGCGACGCTGAGGGCGATCACCAGGATGGACGCGGCGAGGACCGGCCAGCCCGAGGCGCCACGGGCGATGCGCTCGCGCACCTGGGGGGCGGGCAGGTCGAGGTGTTCCGGCATGGCGGGGCTCCTTCGTCGTGATGATGTCCTAACGCTAGCAAAGTGATATCACAATTCCAACCGGCCGGGCACTCGACCGGCCCCTGCGGGGAGCGGTGGCTGCACAGGAAGGTGGGGCACGCGCACGGTACGCGCGCAGGCCGGAAGCGACGGAAACGCGACGGCCGGCACCGCCCGCGCGGGCGGTGCCGGCCGTCGCGGGCCGGGTCAGCTCCGGCGGGCGCCGCTGCTGTCGCGGACCACGAGCACCGGCTCGACCTGCGCCGGCTCCGGACCGGTGGGCCCGGCGGCGCCGAGCAACGCCAGCAGGGCGGCCACGCACCGACGGCCGACCTCGTCGAAGTCCTGACGGACGGTGGTCAACGGGGGTGACAGGTACTCGGCCTCGGGGATGTCGTCGAAGCCGACCACGCTGACGTCCTCGGGCACCCGCACGCCGCGCTGGTGCAGCGCGCGCAGCAGGCCGAGCGCCTGGTGGTCGTTGGCGCAGAAGACCGCGGTCACGTCCGGCCGGTCGACCAGCGACTGCCCGATCTCGTACCCGGCGCGGGGGCTCCAGTCCCCCGGGACGACCGCGGGCACCCGCCGGCCGGCCTGCTCCAACGCCAGCCGCCAGCCGTCGACCCGGTCCCGGGCCTCCAGCCAGTCCCGGGGGCCGGCGACGTGCCACACCGTCTCGTGCCCGAGCGAGAGCAGGTGCTCCACCGCGAGGCGGGCGCCGGCCACCTGGTCGACCGAGACGCTGGGCAGCTCGCCGGTGCCCCCACCGGACTCGACCACCACCGCCGGCACCCCGGTCGGCAGGCCGTGCACGGCCAGGGCCGCGGTCATCATCGGGGCGATGATGACCACGCCGGCCACCGACTGCTCGGTGAGCGCGTCGATGGCGGACTTCATCCCGGCCCGGTCGAGCCGCTCCAGCGTGACGATGTTGATGCCGTACCCGGCGGCGCGGGCGGCCCGCTCGATACCGAGCAGGGTGGCGGCCGGGCCGTACAGGATGGTGTCGAAGCTGACCACGCCGATCACCCGGGAACGCCGCCCGGCCAGCCCCCGGGCCAGCGCGTTGGGCCGGTAGTTGAGCTGGTGCACCGCGCGCAGCACCCGTTCCCGGGTCTCCGGTCGGACACTCGGGTGGTTGTTGAGCACCCGCGACACCGTCTGGTGCGAGACCCCGGCGAGCCGTGCGACGTCGCTCATCACCGCGGCCCGTACGGCCGGCTGCTGCCCCATGCCTCATCCCCCTCGCCGCCATCGTAGCCCGTGGTGATCAACATCGACGGGTGCCGAGGCCCGCCACGCCGCCGGTCCGCCCGGCGGGCCCGACCCGGCGGTCGGGCCCGGCGGGGCCACCGTGGTCCCGGTCAGAATCCCCGGGCCAACCGGTAGTAGGCCTGGTTCCAGCGCAGCTCCTGGGCGAACCGGCGGGGGGTGGTGCCGGCGTCGATGACCACCAGTTCGGTGGCGACCATCTCGGCCAGGTCGTGCAGCTCCTCCACCCCGACCGCCTGGGACAGCACGGTGTGGTGCGGCGCCCCCGCGGTCAGCCAGGCCTCCGCCGACGTGGCCAGGGACGGCCGGGGCCGCCACACCGCCCGGGCCACCGGCAGCTTCGGCAGCGGCTGCGGCGGCTCCACCACGTCGATCTCGTTGGCGACCAGCCGGAACCGCTCCCCCATGTCGGCCAGGCCGGCCACCACGGCCGGGCCGGGCCGGGCGTCGAACACCAGCCGCACCGGGTCCTCCCGGCCGCCGATGCCCAGCGGGTGGATCTCCACGGTCGGCGTGCCGGCGGCGATGCTGGGGCAGACCTCCAGCATGTGCGCGCCGAGGATCACCTCCTGGCCGGGCGTGAGGTCGTAGGTGTAGTCCTCCATGAACGAGGTCCCGCCGGTGGCGCCGACCGACATCGCCTTGAGCGTGCGGACCAGCACGGAGGTCTTCCAGTCGCCCTCGCCGCCGAAGCCGTACCCGTCGGCCATCAGCCGCTGCACCGCGATGCCCGGGAGCTGCCGCAGCCCGCCGAGGTCCTCGAAGTTGGTGGTGAAGGCGCGGAACCCACCGGTGGTGAGGAACTCCCGCAGCCCCGCCTCGATCCGGGCGGCGTAGCGCAGCGCGTCGTGCCGCTCCCCACCGGGGCGCAGCCCGGCGACCAGCCGGTAGCTGTCGTCGTACTCCTTGACCAGTTCGTCGACGCGCGCGTCCGGCACCTCGTCCACGACCGCCACCAGGTCGTTCACGCCGTAGGTGTTGACCGATACGCCGAAGCGCAGCTCCGCCTCGACCTTGTCCCCCTCGGTGACCGCCACGTCGCGCATGTTGTCGCCGAAGCGGGCCAGCCGCAGCGAGCGCAGCTCCGCGTGCCCGACCGCCGCCCGCACCCACGCCCCGATCCGGGCGCCCACCTCGGGGTTGCTGACGTGCCCGGCGACCGTCTTGCGGGCCACCCCGAGACGGGTCTGCACGAACCCGAACTCCCGGTCGCCGTGGGCGGCCTGGTTGAGGTTCATGAAGTCCATGTCGATGTCGGCCCAGGGCAGCTCGACGTTGGCCTGGGTGTGCAGGTGCAGCAACGGGGTCCGCAGTGAGTCCAGACCCGAGATCCACATCTTCGCGGGCGAGAAGGTGTGCATCCAGGCGATCACCCCGACCGCGCCCTGCACCGCGGCGTCCCGGCAGACGGCCAGGATCTCGGTGCTGGAGGTGAGAACCGGCTTCCACACCACCCGGGCGGGGATCGCGGGGTCGGCGTCGAGCTGCGCGGCGATCTGCCGCGACTGCTCGGCCACCTGGCGCAGGGTCTCCGGGCCGTACAGGCCCTGGCTCCCGGTGAGGAACCAGACCTGCGCGGCCGGTGATGAGCTCGTCATGGGGTTGCCTTCCGATGGACGGGTGGGATCACTTCTTGCGGATGCCGACGAGGCGTTGGAGCAGGATGAACGCGAACAGCAGGCCACCGATCACGATCTTGGTCCACCACGAGTTGAGCGTGCCGTCGAAGGTGATCAGGGTCTGGATCACGCCGAGGACCAGCACCCCCAGGACGGTGCCGAACACGTAGCCGGAGCCGCCGGTGAGCAGGGTGCCACCGATGACCACCGCCGCGATCACGTCCAACTCCATGCCCACGGCGATCAGCGGCGCCCCGGAGAGGGTGTAGAAGGAGAGCATGATGCCGCCGATCGCCGAGCAGAGCCCGCTGATGGTGTAGACGGCGATCTTGGTACGGGCCACCGGCAGCCCCATCAGCAGCGCCGACTGGGGGTTGCCGCCGATGGCGTACACGTTGCGGCCCAGCCGGGTGTACGCCAGCACGAAGGCCGCGAGCAGCACCACCGCCACGGCGATCAGGACGCTGATGCTGACGAAGCTCTCCCCGATCCGGATACGCTCCTGGGCCATCGTGGTCCAGAACCCGTCGGTGATCGGGATCGAGGACGCGCTGATCCAGGTGCACATGCCCCGGGCGAAGAACATCCCGGCCAGGGTGACGATGAACGGCTGGATGTCGAAGAAGTGGATCACACAGCCCATCGCGAACCCGAGGGTCGGGCCGATCAGCAGCGCGATCAGCAGCACCAGGGCGGGTGGCAGCCCGGAGCGCAGCAGCGAGGCCGAGACCATCGCGGTCATCGCCACCACCGAGCCGACCGACAGGTCGATCCCGCCGGTGAGGATCACGAAGGTCATGCCGACCGCGACCACGAGCAGGAAGCCGTTGTCGATGAAGATGTTGAAGACGACCTGGACGTTGGAGAAGGCGCGGTACTGCGAGACGCCGATGCCGTACATGACCAGCAGCAGGGCGAGGGTGGCCAGCACCGGCACGTGCCGCGGGGGCACCCGCCACCACGCCCGGTCGACGCGTGCGGCCAGTGGTGTGGTGGTCATGCCGGGACCTGCTCCTTCTGCTGCTCGGCGGGCGTCGTCGGGGGGGTCGGGGGCGCGGTGCGCCGCCGCAGCCGGGCCCGGAAGGCCGGGGCCTGGATGAGGCAGACCACGATCACCACCACGGCCTTGAACAGCAGGGCCGTCTGCGGGTCGATGCTCATCGCGTAGACCGAGGTGGTGAGGGTCTGGATGAGCAGCGCGCCGACGATGGTGCCGCCGAGGTAGAACCGGCCGCCGGCCAGGGAGGTGCCGCCGATGACCACGGCGAGGATGGCGTCCAGCTCCACCCAGAGTCCGGCGGCGTTGCCGTCGGCGCTGGAGACGTTGGCGGTCATCATGAACCCGGCGACGCCGGCGCAGGCCGCGCTGACCACGTAGACCAGGAGCTTGATCCGCCGGGCACGGACCCCGGCGAGCCGACTGGCCTCGGCGTTGCCGCCGACCGCCTCGATGATCATGCCCAGCGCGGTCCGTCGGGTCAGCACCGCCACCAGCAGCGTCACGGCGAGGGCGACGATGATCGCGAACGGCAGGCCGACCAGGTGCCCGACCCCGATCGTCCGGTACGGGTCGCTGTTGACGGTGATGATCTGCCCCTGGGTGACGAGCTGGGCCAGGCCCCGCCCGGCGACCATCAGGATCAGCGTGGCGATGATCGGTTGGATGCCGATCACCGCGACCAGCGTCCCGTTCCAGACCCCCAGCAGCAGGGCGACCCCGAACGCGAGGGCCAGCGCGGTGACGACCCCGCCGAGACTGTTCTGGTCGGGCTGCTTGCTGATGTACAGGCAGGCCACCGCGCCGCTGACGGCCACCACCGAGCCCACCGAGAGGTCGATGCCGCCGGTGGCGATGACCAGCGACATGCCCAGCGCCACCAGGATCAGCGGCGCGCTGAGCCGGAGGATGTCGATCAGGCTGCCGTACAGGTGCCCGTTCTTCAGCTCGACGGAGAGGAAACTGGGTCGGTAGACGGTGTTCGCGGCGATCAGCAGCACCAGCACCACGAGCGGCCAGAACAGCCGGTGCCCGGTGACCGCCGGCAGCCGGCTCCGCAGGGTGCTCATGCCGGTGCTCCTTCCTCGTGGCCGCCGCTGGCGATGGCGCTCATGACCCGGTCGGCGTCGAGGGTGTCGTCGTTGGTGAGCTGGGTGACCATCTGCCGGTCACGCATCACCGCGACCCGGTGGCTGAGTCGCAGCACCTCCTCCAGCTCGGCGGAGATGAACAGCACGGCCATCCCGCCGTCGGCGAGCTTCACCACCAGCCGCTGGATCTCGGTCTTGGCGCCGATGTCGATGCCCCGGGTCGGCTCGTCGAGGATCAGCAGCCGGGGCTCGGTGATCAGCCAGCGGGCCAGCAGCACCTTCTGCTGGTTGCCGCCGGAGAGGTTGCGCACCGGCAGGTCCGGGTTGGCCGGCCGGATGCTCAGCGCCTCGATCCAGCGCTGGACCAGCTCGTCCTGCCGGCGCCGGGGCACCGGGCGCAGCCAGCCCCGGGCCGCCTGCATGGCCAGGATGATGTTCTCCCGCACCGTCAGCTCGCCGACCAGTCCCTCGGTACGACGGTTCTCCGAGCAGAAGGCGATGTTGCGGTCGATCGCGGCCACCGGGTTGCGGATCGCGGTCGGCGTACCGTCCACGGTGAGCTGCCCCTGATCGGCGCGGTCGGCGCCGAAGAACAGCCGGGCCACCTCGGTCCGGCCGGAGCCGAGCAGGCCGGCCAGGCCGACCACCTCGCCCTGGTGGATGGTGAGGCTGAACGGCGCCACCGAGCCGGTACGGCCCAGCCCGTCGGCCGTCACCAGTGGCGGGCCCGCGGCGACCGCCTCCGGGTCGTTGCCGGCGTCGGCGTCGATGCTCTCCAGCGCGTCGAGTTCCTTGCCGATCATCTTCTCGACCAGGGCGAGCTGTGGCAGCTCGGCGGTGGGCCACTCGCCGACCAGGCGGCCGTTGCGCAGCACGGTGATCCGGTCGGCGATGCCGTACACCTGGTCGAGGAAGTGGGTGACGAAGAGGATCGCGATGCCGTCGTCGCGCAACTGACGCATGATCCGCAGGAGCTGCGCGACCTCGTCGGCGTCCAGGCTGGAGGTGGGTTCGTCGAGGATCAGCACCCGGGCCCGCACGTCGACCGCGCGGGCGATGGCCACCATCTGCTGCACCGCGAGGGAGTAGCTGCCGAGCAGCTCCGTCACGTCGATGTGCAGGTCGATGCGGGCCAGCAGCTCGGCCGCCCGCCGGCGCATCGCGCGCCAGTCCACCACGCCGAGGCGGCGCGGCTCGCGGCCGATGAAGATGTTCTCCGCCACGGAGAGGTTGGGCAGGAGGTTGACCTCCTGGTAGACGGTGCTCACCCCGGCCGCGGTGGCCTGCATCGGGCCGGTGAAGGAGACCCGGGCGCCGTCGAGGGTGACGGTGCCGGCGTCGGTGCCGTACACACCGGTCAGCACCTTGATCAAGGTGGACTTGCCGGCGCCGTTCTCGCCCATCAGGGCGTGCACCTCACCGGGGAAGAGCCGGAAGTCGACGCCGTCGAGGGCGCGTACTCCGGGGAAGATCTTGCTGATCGCGGTCATCGTCAGGACCGGATGCCTCTGCGACATCCCACCAGCCCTTTCCTTCGCAGCGCCGGGGCCGCCGCGCGGGGTGCGCGGCGGCCCCGGTCGGTCAGTACTTCCGGGTGGGCAGGGCGGCCTTCGCCTGCTCAGACGTGAACGTGGTCTCCTCGGTCTCGACACGGGTCGGCACGGACTCGCCGGCGTGCACCTTCTTCACCAGGTCCATGAGCTGCGGGCCGAGCAGCGGGCTGCACTCCGCGATGAAGTTGAACTTCCCGTCGGCGAGGGCCTGCATGCCGTCCTTGACCGCGTCGATGGTGATGATGGTGATGTCCTTGCCCGGCACCTTGCCGGCCGCGGTGATCGCCTCCAGCGCGCCGAGGCCCATGTCGTCGTTGTGCGCGAAGAGCACGTCGATCTTCGGGTTGGCCTTGAGGAACTGCTCCATGACCTGCTTGCCGCCGGCCCGGGTGAAGTCACCGCTCTGCGAGGCGACGATCTTCAGGTTGGGGTTGGCGGCGATCGCCTCGGCGAAGCCCTTCTTGCGGTCGTTGGCCGGCGCCGAGCCGGTGGTGCCCTGCAACTCGACGATGTTCACCGGACCGGTGGCGGCCTTCTTCTCCTCCACCAGCCACTCGCCGGAGAGCCGGCCCTCCTTGACGAAGTCCGAGCCGATGAAGGTCTTGTAGAGGCTCGTGTCGGCCGAGTCGACCGCCCGGTCGGTGAGGATCACCGGGATGTCGGCGTCCTTGGCCTCCTTGAGCACGGTGTCCCAGCCCGACTCCACCACCGGCGAGAAGGCGATCACGTCCACCTTCTGCTGGATGAAGTTGCGGATCGCCTTGATCTGGTTCTCCTGCTTCTGCTGGGCGTCGTCGAACTTCAGCTCGATGCCGGCCTCCGCCGCGGCCTCCTTGACCGAGGTGGTGTTCGCGGTCCGCCAGCCGCTCTCCGCGCCGACCTGCGAGAAACCGAGGACGATCTTGCCGTTTCCGCTGCCGTCGCCGCTGTCGCCGCCGTCGCCGCCGGTGTCGCTGTTGGCGCAGCCGACCAGGCCACCCGCCAGCAGACCGGCGGCCAGGAGGGTGCCGAGCCCGCGCCGGGTGAACGTACCGGTCTTCAACATCTGTTGGCTCCTTGAGGGGTGAGGTGGGGGTGTGAGCTCCCGGCCCGCCGCCGGGGGGCGACGGGCAGGGGTGGACCGCCGACGGTGGTGTGTGGCCGCCGACCGACCGGGGTGGACCGCCGGCGGTGGTGGTGCCGCCGACCGACTGGGTGGGCCGCCGGCGGTGGAGTGGGCCGCCGACCGGCCGGGGGTACGCGCGGGGCGGGCGCCCTCAGGCCGTGCCGACCGGGGCGCCGGACTGCCCGTACACGTTCTGGTAGCGGTCGTAGAGGGAGTCGACGTGCTCGGCGGCGATCGGCACCGGCCGGCCGAGCGTGCGGGCGAGGTACATGGTGCGGGCGACGTCCTCGCACATCACCGCCGCCTTGACCGCCGCCCGGGCGTCCCGGCCGATGGTGAAGACGCCGTGGTTGCGCATCAGCACCGCCGGGGAGCGGTGCCCGGAGAGGGTGGCGACGATGCCCTTGCCGATGTCGTCCCCGCCGATCAGCGCGAACGGCCCGACCGGGATCTCGCCGCCGAACTCGTCGGCCTGGGCGGTGAGATGGCAGGGGATGGCCTCGCCGCAGGCGGCCCAGGCGGTGGCGTACCCGCTGTGGGTGTGCACCACCCCGCCGACCTCCGGCATCGCCCGGTAGACGTAGGCGTGCGCGGCGGTGTCGCTCGACGGCGACAGGTCGCCGTCGACCACGACCCCGTCCAGGTCGCAGACGACCATGGTGGCGGGGCTCAGGTCGTCGTAGGAGACCCCGCTGGGCTTGATCACCAGCAGGTCATGCCCCGGCACCCGGGCCGAGACGTTGCCGGCGGTCCAGGCCACCAGGTTGTACCGGACCAGCTCGCCGTGCAGGGTGGCGACCTGCTCGCGCAGCCGCGCCACCGCGGCGTCCCGCACGCTCATGCCGTCACCTCGCCACGCTCGGCGCCGACCCGGCCGGCCGCGCCGGTGACCCGCTCGGTGCGCTCGCTCATGCCACCACCTCCAGGGGGGTCGCGGCCGGACCGGCCACGTCGGGGTCCGCCGCCGTGCGGGCGGCGTTGCGGATGGCGCGCAGGCGCAGCAGCAGGTCGTCCGCGCCCCGGCCGAAGTGGTCGTGCAGCCGCCGGTACTCGGCGTACAGCGCGTCGTAGGCGCGGGCCCGCTCGGGGTCCGGCCGGTAGACGTCCCGGTCGACCCGGCCCATCGTGGCCGAGGCGGCCGGCACGTCGGGGTACGCGCCGGCGGCGACCGCCGCGTGGATCGCCGAGCCCAGCGCCGGCCCCTGGGCCGAGCCGATGATCCCCAGCGGACGCCGGGTCACGTCGGCGTAGATCTGCATCAGCAGCGTGTTGCCGGTCAGTCCACCCGCGACGATCAACTCGTCGACCGGCACCCCGGCCTCGGCGAACGCCTCGATGATCATCCGGGTGCCGTACGCGGTGCACTCCAGCAGCGCCCGGTAGACGTCCGGCGGCCGGGTGGCCAGGGTCAGCCCGACGAGCACGCCGCTCAGGTCGTGGTTGACCAGCAGCGACCGGTTGCCGTTCCACCAGTCCAAGGCGACCAGGCCGTGCGCGCCGACCGGCTGGGCGGCGGCGGCCTCGGTCAGCGCCTCGTGCGAGGCGTACCCGGCGGGGGCGGCGTGCTGCACGTACCAGGCGAAGATGTCGCCGACGCCGCTCTGGCCGGCCTCGTAGCCCCAGTGACCGGCGCTGATCCCGCCGTCGACCACGCCGCACATGCCGGCCACCTCGGCCAGCTCGGTGCCGTTGACCACGTGGCAGGTGGAGGTGCCCATGATGGCGACCAGGCGGCCCGGGTCGAGGGCCTGTGCGGCGGCGGCGGTGACGTGGGCGTCGACGTTGCCGACCGCGACGGCGGTGCCCTCGGGCAGGCCGGTCCAGGCGGCGGCCTGCGCGGTCAGCCCGCCGGCCCGGTCGCCGAGCTGCGCCAGCGGCCCCTCGAGCTTGGTGACGAAGTCGGCGAAGCCGGGGTTCAGCGCGGCCAGGTACTCCGCCGAGGGGTACCGGCCGTCCTGGTGGATGCCCTTGTAGCCGGCGGTGCAGACGTTGCGGGTCTCGGTGCCGCAGAGCTGCCAGACGATCCAGTCGGCCGCCTCGATCCAGCGCTGCGCGCGGGCGTAGACCTCCGGGTCCTCCTCCAGGAGCTGGAGGCCCTTGGCGTACTGCCACTCGGCGGAGATCTTGCCGCCGTAGCGGCCGATCCACGGCTCGCCCCGGGAGTGGGCCAGGGCGTTGATCCGGTCCGCCTGGGGCTGGGCGGCGTGGTGCTTCCACAGTTTCACCCAGGCGTGCGGGCGGTGACGCAGGTCGGGCAGCTCGCAGAGCGGGGTGCCGTCGGCGAGGGTGGGCAGCACCGTGCAGGCGGTGAAGTCGATGCCGATGCCGACCACCCGTGCCGGGTCGACCCCGCTGGCGGCCAGCGCGGCCGGGACCGCCTGGCGCAGCACGTCGCGGTAGTCGTCCGGGTCCTGCAGGGCCCAGTCGGCCGGCAACGCCCGCCCGTCTGCCGCGGTGAGCTCCGCGTCCATCACCCCGTGCCGGTACGGGTGCACCGCCGTGCCCAGCTCGGCGCCGTCGCCGACCCGTACCACCAGTGCCCGACCGGACAACGTTCCGAAGTCGACGCCGATGACGTACCGGTCGCCGGGCTCCGCCGTAACGCTCATGTGAACCTCCGCTGACGCGCTGGGGCATAGTGTTAGCGCTCACATGACGACCCGTCAAGCCATCGACGGAAACATTGTCGAAACCGCGATCCGGGACCGCCCCCGCGAGCGGGCCGCACCTCGTCGCGAACCCGGTCGACGACCGGCACACCCGCACTGATCTGCCGATCCTTCGGCCACCCCACCCCAGCAGCCACGGAGAGTGATGGCAGCGGCACCGGCATCCGGACCCGACCGGAGGCAGCTTAGCCCGACCGGCCCGGTGCCGACAGATCGGCGTTCGATGATGTTACCGGCACGCTTCACGGCGGCCCCTCCGGCCACCCACCTATTGACTGTCGGCGATGCGCTCGCAATACTCCCAGTCTGTTAGCGCTCACATCGGCGAGCGCCCTGAGCAGGGCACCGGGCCGCCCCACCCGCCGGCCCGGGTGCCGCGCCGCCCCCCGTCCCGCCCGACCTGGAGGCACCGATGCGCCGACGACGTCCACTGCTCGGACTGCTGGTCACCGTGCTGGTGGCCAGCACCGCCGGCCCGGCGGCCCCGAGCCGGGCCGACCCTGCGGGCCCCGCGCCGGAGTACACCATCACCGCCGATCCGACCACCCAGGGCGTCCCGATCCGCGACACCATGTACGGCGTCTTCTTCGAGGACATCAACTACGCCGCCGACGGCGGCCTCTACGCCGAACTGGTGCGCAACCGTTCCTTCGAGTTCCTGCCCGTGGACAACCAGTCCTTCACCGGGATGACGGCCTGGACCCCGACCACGGAGGACGGTGGGGCCGGCACCGCGACCCCCGTCGACGACGGCCACCGGCTGCACGACCGCAACCGCACCCACCTGCGGCTCACCCTGGGCAACCCCGACGCCGGCCGGTTCGGGGTGACCAACTCCGGCTTCAACCGGGGCATCGCCGTCGAGGCCGGCAGGCGGTACGACTTCTCGGTCTGGGCCCGTACCGACGCGGCGGCCGGCACCCGGCTGACCGTCGCGCTGCGCGACACCGACGGCCGCAACCTGGCCGTGGCCACCCGGGTCGCCGTGCGCGGCGACACCTGGACGAAGTACACCGCCACCCTGACCGCGCACCGCACCTCCGACGCCGGGCGGCTGTCGGTGCTGGCCGCCGGCACCGGCACGGTCCGGCTGGACATGGTCTCGCTCTTCCCCCGGGACACCTTCCGCGCCCGACCCAACGGCATGCGCCGGGACCTCGCCGAGAAGGTCGCCGCGCTCAAGCCGGGCTTCGTGCGCTTCCCCGGCGGCTGCCTGGTCAACACCGGCAGCATGTACGGCTACGACGCCGCCTCGAACTGGCCGCGGGCCCGCTCCTACCAGTGGAAGGACACCGTCGGCCCGGTCGAGACCCGCGCCACCAACGCCAACTTCTGGGGCTACAACCAGTCCTACGGCCTGGGCTACTACGAGTACTTCCAGTTCGCCGAGGACATCGGCGCGATGCCGCTGCCGGTGGTGCCGGCCCTGGTCACCGGTTGCGGCCAGAACCGCGCCACGGTCGACGAGGCGCTGCTGCGACGGCACATCCAGGACACCCTCGACCTGATCGAGTTCGCCACCGGACCGGTCACCTCCACCTGGGGCGGACTGCGGGCCAGCATGGGGCACCCGGAGCCGTTCCGCCTCACCCACGTCGCGGTCGGCAACGAGGAGAACCTGCCCGACGAGTTCTTCGCCAACTTCCAGCGGTTCCGCGCCGCGATCGAGGCGGCACACCCCGAGATCGTGGTGGTCAGCAACTCCGGGCCGGCCTCCTCGGGCGGTACCTTCGACCGGCTCTGGCAGCTCAACCGGGACGCCGGCGTCGAGCTGGTCGACGAGCACTACTACAACTCCCCGGCCTGGTTCCTGCAGAACAACACCCGCTACGACAGCTACGACCGCGCCGGCCCGAAGGTCTTCCTCGGCGAGTACGCCTCCCGCGACGCCAAGCTGTTCAACTCGCTGGCCGAGGCGGCGTTCATGACCGGGCTGGAGCGCAACGCCGACGTGGTCGAGATGGCCTCGTACGCGCCGCTGCTGGCCAACGTCGACCACGTCCAGTGGCGACCGGACCTGATCTGGTTCGACAACGACGAGTCCTGGGGCACCACCAGCTACCAGGTGCAGAAGCTGTTCATGACCAACGTCGGCGACCGGACCGTGCCGACCCTGGCCACCGGTCCGACGCTCGGGCCGCAGGACATCACCGGCTCGATCGGCCTGTCCACCTGGGCCACCTCGGCCACCTACAGCGACGTGAGGGTGACCGCCCCGGACGGCACCGTCCTGTTCCGCGACGACTTCTCCGCCGGGGCGGGCCAGTGGACGCCGCTGGCCCACCGGGGCACCTGGTCGGTCTCCGGCGGCGGGTACACGCAGAGCGACACCGCCGCACTGGACACCCTGGTCAAGGCGGGCAACATCACCACCGGTGACTACGACCTGTCGCTGAAGGCCAAGAAGAACGCGGGCGCCGAGGGATTCCTCATCGGTTTCGGGGTCAAGGACGCCGGCACCTACTACTGGTGGAACCTCGGTGGCTGGAACAACACCCTGGGCGCGGTGGAGAAGGCCACCAACGGGGCCAAGGAGACGCTGATCTCCAGGGCCAACCAGGTCACCACCGGCACCACGTACGACATCACGGTCAAGGTCCGGGGCAACCGGGTGACCCTGCTGCTCGACGGCGAGGTGTGGGGCGAGTTCACCGACGACCGGGTCACCCGCCCGTTCGCCCACGTCGTCACCACCGACGAGGCCACCGGGGACGTGATCGTCAAGGTGGTCAACGCCCAGGAGAAGGCCGCCGTCACCCGGATCGACCTCGGCGACCTGGCCGTCGAGCCGACCGCCCGGATGACCGTGATCAGCGGCGACCCCGGGGAGCAGAACACCCGCTCGGCCGAGCCGGTCCAGCCGGTGACCACGTCGCTCGACGGCGTCACGTCGAGTTTCACGCACACCTTCGAGCCGTACTCCGTGACCTTCATCCGCATCGGGACCAGGTGAGGAGAGCCATGACGTACGACGTGAGCCGACGGATGCTGCTGCGCGGCGGGCTGGGCGTCGCGGCGACCGGGCTGGTCGCCGGCTTCCCCGCCGGGGCCGCCGCCGCGCCGGGGGCGGCACCCACGGCCCCCGCCCCGACCGACGCCGACGTCTCCGGCGTCCCGACCCTCGACCCGCTCGTCACGCAGCGGGCCGACCCGTTCGTCACCCACCCGGTGGACGGCACCTACTACTTCACCGGCTCGGTGCCGGAGTACGACCGGCTCGTGGTGCGCGGCGCCCCCACCATCGCCGGCCTGGCCACGGCGACCGAGACCGTCGTCTGGCGGCGACCGGCCAGCGGCCGGTTGGGCGGGCACATCTGGGCGCCGGAGCTGCACCGCATCGGCGGCAGGTGGTACATCTACTTCGCCGCCGGTGACTCCGACGACGTGTTCCGGATCCGGATGTACGTGCTGGAGTCCGCGCTGGCCGACCCCCGCGACCCGGCGGGCTGGCAGTTGCGGGGACAGATCCGCACCGAGTGGGACAGCTTCGCCCTCGACGCCACCACCTTCGCCCACCGGGGCCACCGGTACCTGGTGTGGGCGCAGAGCGAGCCCGAGATCGCGGTGAACTCCAGCCTCTACATCGCACAGCTCGCGAACCCGTGGACGCTGGCCACCAAGCCGGTGCGCATCGCCACCCCCACCCGCTCCTGGGAGGTGCAGGGGTTCGCGGTCAACGAGGGCGCGGCGGTGCTGGTCCGCAACGGCCGGGTCTTCCTGACCTTCTCCGCCAGCGCCACCGACTCCCGGTACTGCATGGGGTTGCTCACCGCCGACGCCGACGCGGACCTGCTGGACCACCGGTCCTGGGTGAAGCGGCCCGAGCCGGTCTTCGTCAGCAACGAGCAGACCAGGCGGTGGGGCCCCGGGCACAACTCGTTCACCGTGGCCGAGGACGGGGTCACCGACGTGCTGGTGTACCACGCCCGCGACTACCGCGACATCACCGGCGACCCGCTGTACGACCCGAACCGGCACGCCCGGGTGCAGAAGCTCTACTGGGACGCCGACGGCACCCCGCTGTTCGGGATCCCGGTCGGCGCGGGCGGCCCGATCGTGCGGCTCTCCCCCGCCGACGCCAGCCGGTACACCTTCGTCCGGCACGTCGGGTCCACCGTCGTGGTGGACACCGACTCCCGGGCACTGGCCGACACCCAGTTCCGCATCGGCGCCGGCCTGGCCGGGGCGGACACGGTGTCGGTCCAGTCGGTCGACCAGCCCGGCTGGTACCTGCGCGTCGTCGACGGCGCCGTCCGACTCGACCCGGCACGCGACGACGCCGGGTTCGCCGGCCAGGCGAGCTTCCACCGGGTACCCCGGGCGAACGGGCGGGTCTCGCTGCGCCTCGCCGGGGTCTCCTCGGCCTTCCTCCGGCACGAGGACGGACGGCTCACCGTCGGCCCGGCCGTCCCCGCCCACCAGAGCACCTTCCGCCTGACCTGACCCACCCCGCTCCCCGCCCCCGCCCCTCGCCCCCGCCCCGGCGATCTTGCAGTTGCCGCCCCGGCACATGCCGCATGAGGCCCTTTCCAGGGGCCGGAACTGCAAGATCGCGGGGAGGGTGCGGTGAGGGGCGGGGGCGGGCGTGCGGGGTGGGGGTGGCGGTGGGGCCGTCCGGGTGGGCCGGGGTGGCCGATCGATGGCGGTGCGGGGCACCGTGCGGTTGCCGGCTCCCGGCTGGTGGCACAGAACCACGAACCGCGCCTTCCCTTGCGAAATCGCAGCTCATACGCTCGGTGTCGTCTCGATCAATATCCCGGAAGGGAACCAGATGCGACAAACCATGTCACCGTCGCGCGCGACGGGCGTGCGCCGGTTGGCGGGTGCCGCCACGGTCATCCTGCTGGCGAGCACCATGCCCGTCCTGGTCGGCACCTCGGCGAGCGCCACCACCAGCACGTCGAACTGCAGCACCGACCCGACCGCCCGGCTGGCCTCGGTACCGAGCCCGGAGGAGTTCCTCGGCTTCCCGCTCGGCGCCGGCCAGGAGCGCCCGGTCACCAACGAGGAGGTCAACAACTACCTCGCCGCGGTGGACGGGGCCTCCAAGCGGGTCCGTACCGGGGTCATGACGACCAGCGTGCTCGGGCAGCCGCTGCCGTACGCCATCGTCTCGACCGAGACGAACGTCCGGCCGGCGAACCTGCGCGCGCTCGCCGAGGACATCACGGCGCTGCGCGACCCCCGGACGACGACGGCGCAGCGGGCCAAGGAGATCGCCGCCGACGCCCCGGCGATCGTCTGGGTGACCGCGAACGTCCACGGTGGCGAGAAGAGCGGCACCGACGCGGCCCTCAAGACCCTGTACGAGCTGGCCGCCGGCCTCTCCTGCGAGGTGGCCGAGCGCAACGAGAACCTGGTCACCATCGTCGTGCCGACGCAGAACCCGGACGGCCGCGACGCCAACCGCCGGCAGAACGAGTACGGCTTCGACATGAACCGGGACTGGTTCGCCCGGACCCAGCAGGAGACCGACGGCAAGCTGGAGCTGATGCGGCGCTACCCGCCGCAGGTCTTCATCGACGCCCACGAGATGGGCGGCCGGCAGTACTTCTTCCCGCCGAACGCCGACCCGATCCACCACGAGATCTCCGGTCAGGTGGTCGACTGGATCAACCGGATCGGTGACGCCAACAAGGCCGGGTTCGGTTACAACGGCGCCTGCGGCGCGGGCGTCACCACCGAGTGCTACTTCAACTACTCGACCTACGACCTCTTCTTCATGGGGTACGGCGACACCGTGCCGGCCGCCGGCTTCGGCGCCGCCGGGATGACCCTGGAGAAGGGCAGCGCCTCGGCCCTGCCCGACCGGGTGCAGCAGCAGTTCAACGTCATGTGGTCGACGCTGGGCTGGTCCGCCGCCCACCGGGAGGAGGTGCTGACCGGCTACTTCCAGCAGTGGCGGGACGCCCTCGCGCAGGGCCGGGCCGGCACCCTGGAGCCGAACGAGGTGCTCCAGCCGGGCAACTCGGTGCAGTTCCCGGTGCCGGCGCAGGAGATCCGGTCGTACTTCCTGCTGCCCGACCGGCAGCTCGCCGACGTACGGCAGCTCGTCGAGCGGCTGCGCCGGATGGACGTCGAGGTGTACCAGGTCAGGAAGCCGCTGCGGCTGCCCACCGCCAGGATCTTCGGCGGGCGCAGCGCGACCAACCTGACCGTGCCGGAGGGTTCCTACTGGATCCCGATGAACCAGCCGCAGAAGCACTGGATCCAGTCCGTGATGGGCGAGGACCCGCACGTGCCGTTCCCGTACTTCTACGACGTGTCGTCCTGGAGCAACCCGCTGCTGATGGGCGTCAACGCCGTCTACACCGCATCGGACGTCCGGCCCAACGCCGAGCTGATCGAGAAGATCGTCGACACCGGGGGCGGCAAGATCCTCGCCGCGCCGCCGAACAAGGGCTCGTACAGCTTCGAGCTGGACTCCGCCGCCGCGGCCGAGTACGCCTTCAGCCTGCTGGGCCAGGGCGTCGAACTCCGCCGTGACCTGGACACCGGCAGCGTCAGCTTCCCGGCCGTTTACCTGACCCGGGAGCTGAACAGGTCGGCCAAGGAGTTCGGGGTGACGTTGACCCCGTACACCACCGGCGCGGTCGGCACCCCGATCGGGCTGCCGGACGTCGGGCTGTTCCAGGGCACCGGCATCACCACCACCTCCGGCTCGCACGGCGAGGCCCGGTACGTGCTGGGCAAGCGGTGGGGGCTGGACCTGACCCCGGTCACCACCGCCGACATCAACGACAACACGGCCGCCTTCACCGGGCGGACCGTGCTGCTCGTTCCGGACGGCAGCAACGCCACCGGTGGTCTCACCGCCGCCGGCCAGGCCAACCTGCGCGCCTGGGTCGCCTCGGGCAGGACGTACATCGGCCTGCGCAACCAGGGCACCCGGATGGCGCGGGCGGCCGGGCTCACCTCGACCACCGAGAAGCCCAAGCCGACCGGGTACACGGTGGTCGGCTCGCACCTGCGCGTCGACGTGGCCGACAGCCCGGTCTCGCTGGGCCGCCCGGCCGAGGACTTCGAGTTCAACAACAACGACTCGATCCTCAATCCGAGCACCACCGGCACGAACGTGCTCACCTACCCGACCGGTGACACGTTCTGGGCCAACGGCTACACCGTCAACGCCGACGCGCTCAAGGGCACGGTGGCGCTGGTGGACGAGCCGACCGGGTCCGGTCGCGCGGTGCTGTTCGCGTTCAACCCGCTGTTCCGGGCGTACAACGAGAACGGCCTGCACCTGGTGGCCAACGCCCTGCTCTACCCGGGCAGCGGCGCGCCGGCGGCCCGGGTGGCTCCGCGGACCGCCCCGACCGTCGACCCGGCCCGCGCCGCCGCGGCGGCGGCCCCGGTCGCCGACGACCAGGGTGGCGAGTGGCGGCCGATCACCATCGAGGTCGCGGCCGGCGACCTCGGGCGTACCCAGGCGGTGGTGGAGACGTTCACCGCCACCGCCACGGTCGCCCAGGCCGACGGTTCGGCGTACCTGACGATCCCGAACCCGCAGGGCCTCCAGGCCGACGAGCACCCGTTCCTGGGTGACCTGGTCCGCACCCTGAAGGCCGGCGGCATCCCGCTGCGGTCCGTGGTGGGCTGACCTGCGCCGGGGGTGGGTCCGGCGTGCCGGACCCACCCCCCGGTCCCGTTCCCCGACCACGACGCCCGTGGACAGTCGGCACCGGGGCGGACGTGTCAGCCGGTCGTCGTACCCTGTGAGCGTCATCGGTCAGTGACTCCGACGTCGACAAGGGGTGACACGCGTATGCCGCACCGCAGCCCGCGATGGATCTGGGCTGGCCGCCTCGTCTGCGCGGCCGTCGTCCTCGCGCTGGTGGGCTACCTGACCTCCGTCGAGTTGGCCAGGGCCAACATGGTCGCCGGCTGTGTCAGCGTGATCGTCGCCCTGGCCGCGCTGATGGCCCCGTACCTGCTGCCGACACGGCCCCGGGAAACCCCGACCGCGACCGGGCCCGACCAGGCCGAGGAGACCGGTGCCGCCACCGCGACCGGTGGAGGCCGGGCCAACACCGGCGTACGGGCCGGTGGCAGCGGTCGACCGGCCCGTGCGTACCGGACCGGGGCGGCCACCGCGCACGGCCCCGGCTCGACCGCCAACTCCGGGGTGACCAGCCGGCAGTGACCGTCTCCCAGCCCCCGGAGTCGGCGCGGCCCGGCGGGAACTCGGCCACCCACACCGGCCCCGCCACCGCCAGCCACGGCGCGTTCGCCAACAGCGGGACCATCCAGGGTGGTTTCCACCAGCACCTGCCGCCCGCGCCACCACCGTCCTGGCCGCTGCGGGTGGGCACGGTGCCACCGCTGGCGTCGGCGTTCCAGCCCCGGACCGGGTTGCGGGACCGGATCGAGGCGGCCCGGCACCTCGGTGCCGATGTCGTCCTCACGCAGCAGCACACCGCGCATCTGCTGGCCGGGATCGGTGGCGTGGGCAAGTCGCAGCTCGCCGCCGCGATCGCCCACGACGCGCTCGCCGACCGCACCACGGACCTGGTCCTGTGGGTCGACGCCGGCACCCCCGACCAGCTCGTCACCAGCTACGCCACCGCCGCCGTCCGCGTCCAGGCCCCCGGGGCGGTGGGTGCCGACCCGGCCACCGCAGCCCGGTGCTTCCTGGACTGGCTGCACACCACCGACCGGTCCTGGCTGATCGTGCTGGACGACGTCACCGACCCCGCCCGGCTGAGCGGCTGGTGGCCGCCCCGCCACCGGAAGGGCTGGACGCTGGCCACCACCCGCCTCCGGGATGTCACCCTGACCAGTGCCGGCCGCCGTGCCATCCCCGTCGACACCTACACGCCACCGGAGGCGACGGCGTACCTGACCCAACGACTCACCGAAGCCGGCTACGCCCACCGGCTCGATCCGACCGGCGAACTCGCCGACGCGCTGGGGTACCTGCCGCTGGCGCTGTCCCACGCCGCCGCGTACCTCGTGCAACAGAACGAGACCTGCACCACCTACCTGGACCGCTACCGCGACGGCGAGCGGCGGCTGGCCGACCTCATGCCCGCCGACATCGACCCGGACGAGTACGGCCGACCGGTGGCGGTCACCCTGCTGCTGGCGCTGGACGCCGCCGACGCCGCCGCCCCGCCGGGGCTGGCTCGCCCGGCCCTCGCCCTGGCCGCCCTGCTCGACCCCGCCGGGCATCCCGACAGCATCTGGACCAGCAGCGCCGTCACCCGGTATCTCGCCGGGAGTCGCCCCGACGGGAGCGCCGATCAGGACGTGACGGCCGAACACGCGCGCAGGGCGATGCGGCTCCTGCACCGCTTCGGCCTGGTCGAGGAGACCTCCCCCGGGCCGCGAGCGGTCCGGATCCACGCGTTGACCGCCCGGGCCGTGCGGGACACCCTCGACGACCTGACCACGGTGGCGCACGCCGCCGCCGACGCGCTGATGGAGATCTGGCCCGCCATCGACCATGCCGTGCACGGCCTGCCCGAAGCGCTGCGCGCCAACACGGCCGTCCTGTCCTCCCACACCGGCGACGCGCTGTGGCATCCCGAGGCACACATGGTGCTCTACCAGGCCGGCCGGAGCCTCCTGAACGCCGGCCTGCACGCCACCGCCGCCGCCTACTGGCGCACCACGGCGGACACCGCCATCCGTATCCTCGGCCACCGTCATCCGCACACGCTGACGGCCCGCGCCAACCTCGCCAACGCCTACCGGCAGGCAGGCCGCACCCGCGAGGCCATCGACCTGCACGAACAGGTCCTCGCCGACGACGTCGTCATCCACGGCGACCGCCACCCCGGCACCCTGACGGCCCGCGCCAACCTCGCCAACGCCTACCGGCAGGCAGGCCGCATCCACGAGGCCGTCGACCTCCTCGACCAGGTCCTCGCCGATCGCGTCGACATCCTCGGCGAGCGGCACCCCGACACGCTGATGGTCCGCGTCAACCTCGCCGGCGCCTACCGGGAGGCGGGCCGCACCCGTGACGCCATCGACCTGTTCGAACGGGTCCGCACCGACAGCGGCCACGTCCTCGGCGACCGGCACCCCGACACCCTGATGGCCCGCGCCAACCTCGCCAACGCCTACCGGGAGGCGGGCCGCACCTACGAGGCCATCCGCCTGTACGAACGGGTCCTCACCGACAGCAGCCACATCCTCGGCGACCGCCACCCCAACACCCTGACCGCCCGCGCCAACCTCGCCCTCTGCCACGCGCAGGCAGGCCGCATCCACGAGGCCATCGACCTGATCGAACGGAGCATCCTCACCGACTGCGTCGAGATCCTCGGCGACCGGCACCCCGACACGCTGAGTGCCCGCGGCAACCTCGCCCACTGCTACTGGCGGGCGGGCCGTGTTCGCGAGGCCATCGACCTGGAGGAACAGGTCCTCGCCGATCGCGTCGACATCCTCGGCGAGCGGCACCCCGACACGCTGATGGCCCGCGCCAACCTCGCCGGCTCCTACCAGCAGGCGGGCCGCAGCCGCGAGGCCATCGACCTGTACCGACGGGCCCTCACCGACAGCGTCGACATCCTCGGCGAGTTCCACCCCCACACCCTGACCATCCGCGCCGACCTCGCCTTCTGCTACCGGCAGGCGGGTCGCATCCGCGAGGCCGTCGACACCGTCCACCAGGTGCTCACCGGCGGCACCGACAACCTCGGCGGGTGACACCGGATCGCCGCAGCCGCGCGGGACCGGAGGGCGGCCGGTCGGTGACCGCGCACCGGGCGTACCCCGGTGCGGTCCGCCCGGTCGCGGTCCGTAGTGGACCGAGCGGGCACAGTCTCCGAGAGGAGATGTGGTTTCCGGAACTCTTCCGGCAGACGTCCCCGTCCCCGATGCCCATCCGGTGACGAACGTCGACCAGACGGACAAGATCCGCCGGAAGGGTTGCGGAGCAGCGGAAATGCCGCAAGATTACGTTTGATCAACTCGCGGGCACCGATCGGTCGGGCCCACCCGTGCCCTCGGTGTTGGGAGACTGCGTGTCCACACAGAAGTCCGGTCTCCGTACGGCACTCGGGCTCCCGACGATCACCGGCGACGGGGGCGGCACGATCCGCAGCCGGCTGGTCGGCATCATCGCCCTGCCCTCGGTGGCCGTCCTGCTGCTGCTCGGCTACGTCACGTACATCGAGCTCGCCGACTACCGGGCGGCGACCACGGCCAGCCGGTCGGTGACCATCGCGCTCGCCGTGCAGGAGCTGACCCAGGAGTTGCAGACCGAGCGGGGCGTCACCGCCGCCCTGCTCGGCGGCAACGACAACTTCCGCGCCGAGCTCGCGCCGACCCGGCACCGGGTCGACGAGCGGCGGGAGTCGGTGGAGCGCGTCGTGACCGGCGGCGGTACGGTGGCCGACCGGGTCGGCGCGGCGCTGCGCGAACTCGACGGCCTGCCCGTGGTCCGGGCCGGCACCGACGACGGCAGCGCCGGACGGGCGGCGACGTTCGCCTTCTTCACCGAGCGCATCGCCACCCTCGACCGGATCGACTTCGGACTCGGCACGGTCACCGACCCCGAGCTGCGCTCCCACGTGGCCACTCTCGACGCGGTGAACAGGATCAAGGAGAGCACCGCCCAGAAGCGGGCCTTCCTCAACGGCGTCTTCTCCGCCGGTGGTTTCGCCCGGGGCGAGTTCCTCCAGTTCGCCGAGATGCGGGCGAGCCGCAACGCCGCCCTGGCGGACTTCGCCGACACCGCCACCCCCGGGGAGCGGGCGGCCAACGACTACGTCCTGGACACCGGCGCCGCCCGGGTCGCCGACCACTTCGAGCAGATCGCGCTGAACAGCGCCGACGGCCGCCGGATGCAGGTCAACCCGCAGTCGTGGTGGTCGTCCCTGACCACCGTCCTCGACGGCATGCGCCAGATGCAGCAGCACGTCGGCTCCGAGATCGAGGCGCGGGCCGAGGAGCGGCGAAACGAGTCCGCCCGACGCATCGTCGTGACCACCATCGTGGTGCTCCTGTTCCTGGCCGGCGCCATCGCCCTGCTCGTCATCGCCTCCCGGTCGATCACCCGTCCCCTGGCGGTGCTGGCCGACGAGGCGAACCGCCTGGCCACCGACCGGCTGCCCGCCGCCGTCCGCGAGGTCCAGACCGGCACGGAGGAGCAGACGCCCGATCCTCCCGACCCGATCCAGGTGCCACCCCGGTCCACGTCGGAGGTCCGGTCGGTGGCCGGCGCCCTCAACCAGGTGCAGTCGGTGGCCTTCCACCTCGCCGCCGAGCAGGCGATGCTCCGCCGCAGCACCACCGACTCGCTGGCGAACCTGGGCCGCCGCAACCAGAACCTGCTGCGCCGCCAGCTCGGGTTCATCACCAAGCTGGAGCGGGAGGAGACCGACCCGGCGGGGCTGGCGAACCTCTTCGAGCTGGACCACCTGGCCACCCGCATGCGGCGGAACGCGGAGAGCCTGCTGGTCCTGGTGGGGGCCGGCGGTCCCCGCCAGTGGGTGACGCCGCTGCCGATCGGCGACGTGATCCGGGCCGCCATCTCCGAGGTCGAGGAGTACCGGCGGGTCCAGTTGCGCCGCATCGACGAGACCTTCGTGGTCGGCGCGCACGTCAGCGCGGTGGCGCACATGCTCGCCGAGCTGATCGAGAACGGCCTGACCTTCTCACCGCCCGACTCCGACGTGGAGATCCAGGGTCGCCGCAGCGCCGAGGGGTACCTGATCGCCATCACCGACCAGGGCATCGGCATGTCCGCCGAGGATCTCGCCCGGGCCAACGCCCGGCTGGCCGGTGAGGTCGACTTCGTGTCGGCCCCGACCCGGTACCTCGGGCATCACGTGGTCGGGCAGCTCGCCCGCGACCTGGAGATCGAGGTCCAGCTCGCGCCGTCACCGGTCACCGGCGTGACCGCCCGGGTCCTGCTGCCGAACAGCGTCCTGACCTCGTCGGCCACCCAGGAACCGGGCACGGCCGCCATCGGTGCCGCGCAGCCGGCCACCATCGCCGCCACGCCGACCCGGGCCACGGCACCGGCCGGGCCCCCGGCGTCGGCCCGGCCGCCGCGCGCGATCGGCAGCCATCCGGCGCCGGTGTCCGGGCAGGTCAGCGCCGGCGGTCCGCCGGTGCCGGCCCGGCTGCTCGCCACCGGGACGCCGACGGCCCCGCACCCGGTGGTGACCTCCTCCACCGCCGCCGGTACCACGGCGGTCTCCCCCGCCCCGGCCACCCCGGCCGTCACCGCGAACGGCCTCCGCAAGCGCCTGCCCCGCGAGCGACGGCCGCAGCCGGGCGGGCAGGAGCCGCCGGCCGCCCCGTCCACACCGGAGCAGCGCCCGGCCCCGATCGAGGGCTCCCCGTCGGAGGTCCGCAACCGGCTGACCGCGTTGCGGGCCGGGGTACGCCGCGGTCAGGACGCAACGTCGACACCGACGACCGGAGCCGGCGACGACGCCGCGACCGAGCCTTGGAGGACACGTGACGGTTGATACGCACGCCGACCCACACCAACTCAACTGGCTGCTGGCGAACTTCGTCCGGCAGACCGACGGGGTACGCGACGCCGTCGCCGTCTCCTCCGACGGCCTGTTGATAGCCACCTCGGCGGGGCTCGACCGGGGCGCCGGCGACCAGTTGGCGGCGATCGTGTCCAGCATGGCGAGCCTGGCCCGCACCGCGTCGCGCAAGTACGACTTCGACGGGCTCAAGCTCATCATGATCGAGATGCGGCGGGGCTTCCTGCTGGTGTCGGCGATCAGTGACGGCAGTTGCCTCGGGGTGCTCGCCGACGGCGGGTGCGACCTGGGGCTGGTCGGGTACGAGATATCCCTGCTCGCCGAGCGGTTCGGCGGGATGCTGACCCCGGCCCTGATCTCCGAGTCGAGACGGATGCTGCCCCAGTGACCGACCCTGGCCCCCGCCTGCCCGACCCACGGATGATCCCGCACTGGACACCCGCGCCCCCGCCCCCCGAGCCGGCCGTCGAGCAGCGGCCCCCGGAGGCCGTCGAGCTGCCCGAGGACCACGCGGTGGTCCGCCCGTTCCTGCTCACCGGTGGGCGTACCCGGCCGGTCCAGGACGGGCTGCGGGTCGAGACGATCCTGTCCGCCCGCCCGGCGGCGCTGTCGGCGCCCCTGCGGTTCGAGGCCCGCCGCATCGTCGAGCTGTGCCAGCGGCCCACCTCGGTGGCCGACGTGGCGGTCGCGTTGCAGGTGCCGCTCGGGGTGACCCGGGTGCTGGTGGCCGACCTGCTGACCGATGGTTACCTGCGACGTGAGGAACAGGGCGAGCTCTCCGTCGCCATGATCGAGAGGATCCGGGACCGTGTACGCGCCCTCTAGCCCCGTCACCGCGCCGACCGCTGTGAAGATCGTCATCAGCGGTGGTTTCGGGGTCGGCAAGACGACCTTCGTCGGCGCGATCTCGGAGATCGAGCCGCTGGTCACCGAGGCCGACCTGACCGAGGTCTCGGTGGGTGTCGACGACACCACCGGGGTGGCGGCCAAGACCACCACCACGGTCGCCCTGGACTTCGGCCGGATCAGCCTCGACGAGACGCTGCTGATGTACCTGTTCGGTACGCCCGGCCAGGACCGGTTCGCCTTCCTCTGGGACGACCTGGTCGACGGCGCGCTGGGGGCCGTCGTCCTCGTCGACACCCGCCGGATCGAGGACTGCTTCCCCGCCATCGACTACTTCGAGGACCACCGGATCCCGTTCCTGCTGGCGGTCAACAACTTCGCCGCGGCCCGGCGGTTCGACCTGGCGGAGGTCCGGGAGGCGCTCGGCGTGGACGACGGCGTGATCGTCGTCGACTGCGACGCGCGCAACCGGGAGTCGGTCAAGCAGGTACTGGTCGCGCTCACCGAGGTGGTGCTGATCCAGCGCCTCGCCCGGGCCGGGCACGCCCGGTGACCGGGGCCCCGGGCACCGGGGGACGGCCCCACCCGGGACACCGGGCAACGAGAGAGGACAACAGGAGCGATGCAGACAGCACGCTGGATCCGGGCGGTGGCGCTGGCCGGCACGGCCGTCCTGGCGCTGGCCGGCTGCGCGATCGAGGTCGAGCCGCGGGTCGCCGCGCCCGGTCTGCCGACCGGCGTGCCGTGCGGCACGGTGACCTTCGCGAACAGCCCCTGGATCGGGTACGAGGCGAACCTCGCCGTGGTGAGCTACCTGGCCAAGACCCGGCTGGACTGCACGGTGGTGGAGAAGGACCTCACCGCCGAGGAGGCCTGGGAGGCGCTCGCCGCCGGTGAGGTCGACGCCATCCTGGAGAACTGGGGCCGGGACGGGCTGAAGAAGCGGTACATCGACGAGGAGCGGGTGGCCGTCGAGCACGGCATGACCGGCAACCAGGGGGTCGTCGGCTGGTACGTCACCCCGTGGGTGGTCGAGCAGTACCCGGAGATCACCAACTGGCGCAAGCTCAACGACTACGCCCACCTGTTCCGTACCCCCACCTCGGGGGGCAAGGGCGCGTTCCTGCTCGGCGACCCCTCCTACGAGACCAACGACCGGGCGCTGATCCGCAACCTGAAGCTGGACTTCACCATCAGCGTCACCGGCAGCGAGGACAAGCTGATCGAGGCGTTCCGGGAGGCGGAGCGGAACCGTCGGGCGGCGATCGGCTACTTCTACGCCCCGCAGTGGTTCCTGGCCGAGGTCGACCTGGTGCACGTCAAGCTGCCCCCGTACTCCCCCGGCTGCGATGCCGTGCCGGAGAAGGTGGCCTGCGACTACCAGCCGTACGACCTCGACAAGATCGCCAACCGGGCGTTCGCCGAGTCGGGCAACCCCGCCGCCGAACTGGTGAAGAACTTCCAGTGGACCAACGCCGACCAGAACGAGGTGGCCCGCTACCTCACGGTGGACAAGCTGTCCCGCGACGAGGCGGCCAGGAAGTGGCTGGACGCCAACCCCGACGCCTGGCAGTCCTGGCTGCCCGCCGACTGACCCCGACCCCCGCCCCGCTCCGACCGCCCTGTCGTCCTGCGGACGGGGCGGCGGGCTGCGCGGGGTGGCTAACATGCGGGCGTGGCACAGCAGAGCGGCGGTACGGGACGGCGGCCCGAGCGGCCCGGCGGCATCGCCCTGGACGGCGTGATGCTCACGGCGGCCCTGATCGCGCTGGGCGGCTACCTGCTGCCGTGGTTCAAGCAGTCCCCGAGGTACCAGTGGTGGTACTCGGGGTGGGAGTACGCCAGCCTCAGCACCGGGGGTGGGTGGACGCTGTGGACGTTCGCCTGGATCCTGCTCGCGGTCGTGGTGAGCTTCTGGGCCGGCGACAGCGTGCCCGCAGCCATGACCGGGGTGGTCGCCGGGGTCGGCACCCTGGTCTTCAGCCTGGCCGTGGTGGCCGCGAGCTTCGGCGCCGTCGGTGAACGGAGCGCGCTGAACCCGGTCGCCGGGATGCCGTTCGGGATCGGGCTGCCGGTGCTGGCCACCGGCGCCGGTCTCCTGCTGGCCGCCGGCTGCCGGGCGATCGTCCGCGCCGAACGTCCCTAGCCGGGCGGTTCCCGCGCCGGGTGGGCACGGCCGCCGGGGATTGAGCCGCGCGCCGGCGGCGGGTCAGGTGTTGAGCGGGCGGCGGGCGACCAGCAGGACATGGGTGACGGGCCAGTCCAGGGCGACGCCGTCGGGGGTGGTCAGGGCGGCGACCGGGGCGAGCCGGTTGGTGACGATCCACTCGTTGCGGGACGTGCCGCTGGCGGCGTCGACCTCGAAGCCCACGTCGGCGAGGAGCCCCTTCCAGTCGGCGTACTCCAGGCCACAGAACTGTTCCCGGGTCTCGGACAGCCAGTTGTCGGTGTAGTCCTTGCGGGTGAGGAAGTCCATCGCCGCGCCGAGGGTCAACTCGACCACGTCGTCGGCGACGGCGCGGTAGCCGAACGGGAAGGTGACGTCGACCGCGAACTGGTCGAGGCGGGCCCGGGTGGACAGGCCGGACACGTACGCCGCCGCCCGGGCCGGGGGCAGTTCCGCCAGGTCGGTACGGGGGTGGGTCGGGTTGACGCCGTCGGTGTCCGACAGGCGCAGCCGTACCGTCCGGTCCCGGCCGTCCGGCCCGCACACGTCGCTGTTGATCCACACTCCGCCGGGTACGGTGTGGTCGTAGATGGCCTGCACGAAGCGGCGCAGCGAGGCCAGCCGGTCCCCGTAGGACCAGATCTCGTGGGTCAGCGCGAAGGTCAGGGTGGTGTCCACCGACCGGGGCGCGAAGACCGCCCCGCCGAGCACGTTGCGGCGGTAGAAGAAGACGTTCGGGTTGGTGAAGAAGCCCTGCGCCTTCTTGTGCACGCACTCCTCGTAGAGGTGCCGGGCCACCTCGACGCCGATCAGGTCGCTCTCCCGCAGCGCCGGCTCCCGGTCGGCCCGCTCCAGCACCGCCCCGGCCCCGCAGCCGACGTCGACGATCCGGCCGGGCCGGACGTGCTCCCGGACCGCGTCCCACTTGCGCTGCGCGGCGTCGGCGAAGGCCTCGGCGTACGTGCGGTAGTCGCGGGTGGCGGTCAGCCCGCCCTCGTCGCCGACCAGCGGGTCGTTGACCACCGAGCGCACCAGGTCGTCGAGGCGGTACCGGGCGTACACGTCGACGGTCGCCGGGTGGGCCAGGTCCCGCCAGGTGGGGTCGTCGGCGGCCAGCCGCAGCAGCACGTCCCAGGGCCGGGCGGGCGGCGGCTCGACGTCGGCCTCCACCCCGGCGATGGGGAAGCCCAGCCGGGTGTACATGGCGGCGACCTCCGGCGTGGAGCAGGCGACCACGGTCCGCGCCGGGGTCAGCTCCAGGCCGGTGGCCGCCGCGACGGTCTTCAGGGTCACCTCGGCGAACCGGTCGGTCGGCGCGGTGTCGAAGACCGGGACCACCACCGACCGGAGCCCGGCGAGCAGGCTGAACCGTTCGATCGCCGCCTCCCGCCGGTGGTACGGGACGGGGTTGCGCCGGGTGTTCTCGTGGTTGGCGGAGGTGACCGCCCAGACCACGGTGACCCCGTCGGCGGGCCCGTCGCCGGCGCCGTCGGCGTCGGTGGCGGCGTCGGTGGCGGCGGTCAGGCGGCGCAGGTACTCGGCCTGGAACCGGGTCAACAGGTGGTGCCGGCCGGGGAAGAGCAGGTAACGGGGCATGTCAGGTTCCTATCCGACGCCGCCTCGGCCGGTCGCGGCAGGGTCCGGTCGGAGTGAGCGACCAGTCAGTGTGGGACCCCGGGACGGGTCCGGGCCGGTGGTGACCCCCCGAGAGGTCGCCACCGGCCCGGCCGGTCAGCAGGCGCGGATCAGAGTCCGGCGGCGTGGGCGGCGGCGGTGCCGCCGACCACGGGCAGGATGATCTTGCTGCTCTTCAGGTTCACCGTGATGTTCGCCAGCGTGGTGTCGGCCTGGCTGGAGTACTGCGGGTAGCTGGCCACCAGGATCACGCCGATGCGGTGACCGGCCTTGAAGACGTAGTCCTCGGGCAGCAGCGGCCAGGTGAAGTTGTAGCTCTCACCCGGCACCAGCGGCACCGACTGGCGCAGCGAGATCCGGTTCTGGGCGTCCATGATGCCCTTGGTCACCAGCTCCTGGTCGGCGGTGGCGACCCGCTTGACGGTCTGCCGGTAGCAGGGGTCGTCGTGCTGGCTGCCCAGGCCCCAGCAGTCCACCGTGTCGAGGGTGATGATGCCCTCACCGGAGGCCCGGTGGGCGACCCGCTCGTCGGTGCCGTAGTCGACCAGGATGACGCCGAAGTTGGTGTCGGCCTGGTCGGCGGCGGCGCGGATCTGCATGGTCGGGGTGCCGGAGACGTGCAGCGGCGCGGTCAACGGCTCGGACAGGAAGGCCAGCCGGTTGGGCTGTACCACGTCCGGGTTGTTGATCATCGTGTTCTGCGACTGGGTCCGGTGGTCCTGGAAGCCCGCGGTCACCGGCTTGGCGGTCGGGACCAGCTTGAGCCCACCGGCCCCGGTGGTGCCGGGCTGCAGGAAGATCTCGGTCTGGGCCATGCCCGGGATCGGCCAGTCGGCGTGGGTCTCCCACACGTCGGCGGCCCGCTCGATGTCCAGGCGCGGCTCGTCCATGATGCCGTTGGCGATGCCCTGCAGCCAGAAGTCGAACCAGCGGTGCAGGGTGTTCACCCACACCTCCCGGCGGGAGTCGAACGGGTCGACGTGCCCCTCCTGGGAGATCCAGAGCTTGCGCGGGACGTCGTTCTCCGCGAGGGCGTACCAGTACTTGCTCATGTGGTCGGCGCGGACGTTGTCGTCGTTGATGCCGTGGTAGAGCAGCACGCTGGCGGTCTGGTTCGGGACCTTCTTGACGTAGCTGCGCTCGTTCCAGAAGGAGGTGTAGTCGCCGTGCTCGTCGCCGTCGGCCGCGCCGATGGCGTCCCGCACCGGCTTGCAGTACTCGCGCCGGTCCGGGTTGGTGACCACGTTCGCCAGGTAGGAGACGTAGCTGTTGCCCCGGGTGACCACGCCGTTGCTGCGGACGTAGTCGTAGTACTCGGTCGGGCCGCCGATCGGCACGATCGTGGTCAGGCCCTTCACCCCGGTCACCGCGGTGGACATGGCCAGCGAGCCGTCGTACGACTTGCCGATCATGCCGGACTTGCCGTTGTGCCAGTCCGCCTTGACGATCTCACCGGCGGCGTTGCGGGCGGTGGCCCGGCCGTTCAGCCAGTTGATCGCCTGCTTGGCGGAGATGTTGTCCTCCTTGGCGTTGGTCGTGGGGCAACCGGTGGAGTTGCCGGTGCCGACCATGTCCAGCAGGATCACCGCGTAGCCGCGCGGGACGAAGTAGTTGTCGTACCACAGGGGCCACTGGTCCAGCAGCCCGTCGCCGTCGACGTCGATCTTGCACTCGGAGTCGTTGCCCCGGCACAGCGTCGTGTAGTACGGGCTGGCGTCCATCACGACCGGGACCTTCAGTCCGTCCTCGGTCGCCTTCGGCCGCATGACGTCGAACGCGATGATGTCGCGCAGGCCGTCCTTGTCGCTGTCGAAGGTGGATTCGACGAAGAGGCGCTCCCGGATGGCGTCGGCGTAGCCGAACACCGGTTGCGTGACGCCGTCGGTGACGACGATCGTCGGCGGCTCGTCCGCCGCCACCGCCTGGGGCGAAACGCCGAGGACGGCGAGGGCCGTCACGGAGAGGACCGCGAGTCCCCTGCGCCAGGGCCTTCTCATTCCAGCCATGCAGTGTCTCCTTGTGGGGGTTCTCAGGCTGGTGAGGCTACGAGCCGGGGTCCCCCTGCGCCATCTGCACCTGTAGGAAAATTCACCGGCCGGCTTCGACCCCGTCAGCTCCCCGCGCACCCGGCCGGCGCGCAGGTCAGCCCCGGTAACCCCACTCCCGCAACGGCTTGTCGAGCACCCGCTCGACGGCGGCGAGCTGGCCGGGGCTCAGCTCGTCGTGGTACGCGGCCCGCCGGCCGCCCTCGAAGCGGTACCGCCCGAAGCCGCGCTCGAACGCCGGGCTCCACTCCAGCCCGAGGAAGTCGAGCATCCGGGCGACCTCCCCGCGCGGGTCGGCCACCAGGTCCTCGTAGCGCACGTCCAGCCACTGCTGCTCCGGGTGCGCGGCACGGGCCTCGACGAAGCGGTTCATCAGCAGCTTCCAGCCGAGCGCGGCGAGCACCGGGAACGAGCGGTCGTACTCCTCCCACTCCTGCCGCAGGTCGGTGGGCAACGGCCCGAGGAACCAGTTCTCCGGCCCCTGCCACCCGTCCCACCAGCCCATCTGGAGCCACGAGTTGGTCACCGCCCGGCCGTCGCGCACCACGTTGACCACCCGCAGGTCCGGGTACGCGGCCCGGAGGAACCCGGTACGCGGCCAGCCGGTGACGTGGTGCAGCAGCATCCGGCAGCGCTGCCGCGCCAGCCGGCTGTCGAAGAAGGCCCGCAGCCGCCGGGCCACGAACGGGGTGAGGTCGTCGGCGGTGAGGTCCCGGCAGGGGCGGGAGAACCCGGCCACCACGTGCCGGTCCAGCAACCGGTACGCCTCGGACGGGGCGACCCGCAGCCGCCCCTTCTCCAGCAGCCGGCGGGCGTGCGCGAGGGAGGTCATGCCGGACGGGCGGGGCGCGGAGCGCCGGTAGAGCGGGCCGTTGAACCGACCGGTGAGGTTGAGCCGGGACAGCTTGTCGTCGACCCCGGAGACGAACCCGACCTCCGGGTGCCGGGAGAGCAGCTCCTGCACCAGGGTCGAGCCGCACCGCCCTGTCCCCACCACCAGCGACAACATCTCTCTCAGCCCTCCTCGTCCCCGGCCGGCGCGCCGACCGGGACACCCCGCGACCCGACCTCCGTGCTCTGGGCCGCCCGGCGCACCGGGTAGCCGAAACGGCGCAGGCCCGGCACGGTCAGCGCGGTCACCACCGCGTACGACCACCGGGACAGGCCCTGCCGCCACTGGTCGTCGACCCGGATCGGCACCAGGCCGGTCCGGTGCCGCGACGGGTTGCCCGCCACCGAGTGGGTGGGGGCCAGCCGGACCGTGGCCGGGTCGGCGAACGGCCCGGCCCCGGGCTCGATCCCGGCGAACGCGGCGATCCGGGCCAGCGTCCCGGCCGGGTCGGCGGTCAGGTCCTCGTACCGCACCCGCAGGTAGCGCTCGCCGTCACCGGCCCAGATCCGGGCGGTGACGGCGTTCCACACCGACCAGAGCAGCGCCGCCTTCCACACCGGTGGCCGGCTCATCAGCCGCTGGTCGGCCACGCCGTCCAGGCCCCGGCGGCGACGCCAGGAGAAGGCGGTGGCCCGGGGGTCCCGGACCACGTGCAGCACCCGCAGGTCGATGCCGGGCAGGGCGCCCAGCAGGGCGCCGTACGGCGGCAGCTTCGACGAGTCGACCACCACCCGGGCGTCGGCGTGCCGGGCCACGGCGGCGTACAGGTCGGTCAGCACCGCGTCGTCGGGGTGCGGGTCCACCGGACGGCGGCCGGCGCGGACCCGGCGCAGCAGCGCGGGCACCCCGCGCATCCGCAGCCGGCCGCGCAGCCCGGCGGCGATCGCGCCGGCCCGCTCCACCGGCACCTCCCGGCGCACCTCACGCCACAGCGGGCAGTCGCGGAACGGCTGGCCGCAGCCGCAGGGGCGGTTGTCCACCTCGCCGCGCTGCCACAGGTACCGCAGCTCACCGGCGGCGAGGACGCCGTCGTACTGACCGAGGACGTTGGTGACCAGGGTGCTGCCGCTGCGACCGCTGCCGGCCAGGTAGAGCACCCGCACGGGTGGACTCACGCGGGCACCCCGATCCGGCGGCCGGCGCTGGCGTACACCTCGCGCAGCCGGGACAGGTGGGCCTGCGGGCTGAAGTCCCGCTCGATCCGGTCCCGCCCGGCCCGGCCCAGTCGGTACGCCCGCTGCGGGTCGGCCAGCACCCGGCGCAGCCCGGCGGCGAGCGCGGCCGGGTCGTCGGCGGCGACCACCTCCCCGTCGACACCGGGGGTGACCAGCTCGGGCAGCCCGCCGAGATCGGTGGCGACCACCGGCACGCCGCAGGCGAACGCCTCCAGCACCGCCATCGGCTGGTTCTCGTTCCACCGCGACGGCACCGCCGCCACCGCCGCCGAGCGGACCAGGTCCTGCAGGCGGGCCTTGTCCAGGCGGCCGTGGAAGCGGACCCGCCCGGGGGCCCGCCGGCGGGCCAGTTCGGTCAGGTCGGCGCGGGCCGGGCCGTCGCCGGCCACGTCGAGCACCACCTCGGCGCTGAGCTGCGCGACCGCCTCGATCAGCACGTCGACGCCCTTCTCCGGGGAGAGCCGGCCGGCGAAGACGACGCCCCCGCCCGGGGTCTGCTTCACCGCCGTGGCCGCCACGTCGACGAAGTGCGGGACGACGTGCATCCGGTCCGGGAAGACGCCGGCCCGGGTCATCACCTGGGCGAGGAACCGGCTGGGGCTGACGAACGCCTGCACCGGGCCGTACGCCCGGGTCAGCCGGTGCAGCCAGGACTCCACGGCCAGCAGCGAGCTGGCGCCCAGCGAGCCGTCCTTGCAGCGGCGGCGGGCCGCCCGCAGCGGCCCTCCGGTCACGCAGGCGTCGCAGACCCGCCCCCGGTCGAGCATCTGGTAGCTGGGGCAGGCCAGCTTGTAGTCGTGCAGGGTCATCACCGCCGGCACCCGGGCCACCCGGGTCGCGGCCAGCACCGACGGGGAGAGCTGGTGGTAGATGTTGTGCAGGTGCACCACGTCGGGGCGGAAGTCCTCGATCACCCGGGCCAGGCCGCGCCGGCTGGCCGGCGACCAGACCATCCGCGCCGCCGCCGAGGCGCGCGGGCGCAGCCCGCGCGGCGCCGGGTCCAGCTCCACCAGCGGCGGGAAGTGCCGGGTGTACGGCGTCGGGGTGTCGTTCTCGGGGTGGTCCATGCCGAAGTACGCGACCTCGTCCCCGTCGCCCCGTTGCAGCTCGGCGACGTCGAGCAGGTAGCCCTCGGCGCCGCCGCGTCGGTAGAGGAACTTGTTGACATGGAGGACACGCATGAGCCTGCTCCGAAGACGGCCTGCGGGCAGGCCCGTTTCTGGGGTGGGTGCCGGGGTGGTCGGATGGATCGGGTGGCCGGCGGGGCCGGCCAGGGGCCCACGCTATGCAAACCGGACGGATGAGTCCAGATCAGGGCCGCCAACTGACCACACGGCTGATCTTCAGGTGGCCGCACGGCCACGTGGCCAGGCAGGATCTCCGCCCGGTAGCGTGTGCTGCGCCCCAGACAGTCGCGGCCGAGGAGGTTCCGGTGGCCGACCCCGACAAGCCGTCGGCTCTCGCCTACACCGCCCGACGGGTGGTGCGGCACCTGCGTTGGGCCCGTACCGAGGGGATCCGGCGGCTGGTCGAGGAGGACCGGCTCGACCCGGTCGAGCGGATCGGCACCGCGCTGGCCAAGCGGCGGTGGCGGCGGGCCAACCCGGTGCCGCCCGGCGCGGCCGTGCCGGTCTGGTTGGTCGGCCTGCAACGGTCCGGCACGAACATGCTGACCCGGGGGCTGGACGCGCTGCCCTCGGTCGAGGTGCGCAACGAGAACGACCGGCGGGTGTTCCACCGGTTCCAGTTGCGCCCCGACGCCGTCGTCACCGCGGTGCTGCGCCGCAGCCGGCACCGGTACGTGCTGGTCAAGCCGCTGTGCCAGAGCCACCGGGTGGACGAGTTGCTGGCCCTGCCGGGGCTGGCCCCCGGGCGGGCGCTGTGGGCGTACCGGGACGTGGACGACCGGGCCCGGTCCGAGGTGGCGAAGTTCGGCGACGCGAACCTGCGGGCGTTGCGGGCCGTCGCCGACGGCACGATCGGCGACCGGTGGCAGGGGCAACGGCTGGACGGGGCGGCCCGCGAGCTGGTCGCCTCCTTCGACTACGACCGGATGACCCCGCACACCGCCGCCGCGCTGTTCTGGTACCTGCGCAACTCGCTGGTACTCAGCCTCGGCCTGGCCGACCGGGCCGACGTGCTGCTCTGCTCGTACGACGCGCTGGTGGCGGAGCCGGCCGGGTACACCCGACGGCTCTGCGCCTTCCTCGACCTGCCGTACGACCCGGCGTTGCACGCGCACGTCGAGGCCCGTACCCCGCGCCGGGACCCGCTGCCGATCGACGGGCGGGTCCGGGCGCTCTGCGCGGACCTGACCGACCGGCTGGACGCGCTGGCCCGACCCGACACGACGACCGGAGGACGACCCGTGCGGCAGGGGGCGGTGGAGCATGGCTGAGGACCCGACCCCGGACACGCAGGCCGCGCCGGTCCGCCGCGACGGGCCGATCTTCCTGGTCGGCTGCCAGCGCTCCGGCACCACGATGCTGCGCCTGGTGCTCGACTCGCACTCGCGGATCAGTTGCGGCCCGGAGACCCGGTTCCTCACCGACATGCAGCGCATCGTCGGCCGGGACTGGGAGCGGCTGGCCCGGTTCGGCCTCCCCCGGGAGGACTGGCTGCGCCGGATCGCCGACTTCTTCGGCGGCGTGCACGCCGACTACGCCCGGTCCCGGGGCAAGACCCGCTGGGCGGACAAGACCCCGTTGTACGCGCTCTCCATCGACTTCCTCGCCGAGGTCTTCCCCGACGCGCAGTTCGTGCACGTGATCCGGGACGGCCGGGACGTGGTCGTGTCGCACCGCAAGCGGTTCGGCTACTGGTCGGCGGTGAAGTGCGTGGTGAAGTGGCCCCGGTACATCCGGACCGCCCGCGCCTCGGGTGCCCGGTTGCCCGCCGGCCGGTACCTGGAACTGCGCTACGAGGACACCGTCCGGGAACCGGAGAAGACCATGCGTACCCTGTTCGAGTTCCTCGGCGAGCCGTGGGAGCCCGGCGCCCTCGACTACGGTGACAAGCCGCACGACGTGGCCGGCAAGTACACCGTGGAGGCGGACCGGCGGCGGGCCGCCGCCGGCACCGACGCCTCGATCTACGAGTCGCGGGTCGGCACGTACCGGCGGGAGCTGGACCCGTTCCTGCGGGTGCTGGCCCGGGTCTTCTCCGGGCGGATGCTGCGCGAACTGGGGTACCGGTGAGGCGCCGGCCCGGGTCGCGGGCGGCCCGGCTGCTGGTCGGCGCCCTCGTCGTCGCGCTGACCGCCACGGCCTGCTCCAGCGACCCCGAGCCGACGCCCGACCCGGCGCCGACGTCCGCCGCGCCGGACGCCTCCGGCCCGACCACCGGGCCGACGGCGGGACCCGCCCCGGCCGGCCCGCCGAGCGTGCCGAACCCGTTCGGCGCGCACTGGGACTGGTCCCGCTACGAGCAGTTCAAGCCGTACCTGGAGAAGATCTCCGGCTCGGCGACGTACCAGGAGATCACCTGGTGCGCGATGGAGCCGACCCAGGGCAACCGCGACTACGCGGCGCTGGACCGGATCGCGCAGCGCAGCCGGGACCTCGACATCACCCTGCACATCAAGATCCGGACGGGGGTGTGCTGGGCCACCGGCGGCACGCCGCAGTTCACCCGGGGGCAGGCCAACAAGACCGAGTCGGCGATGCCGCTGGACATGGCGACGTACCAGGCCTTCGTCACCGACATCGTGAAGCGGTACGTGCCGTACGGGGTGCGCCAGTTCGCCATCGAGAACGAGGTCAACGCGCCGCAGTACTGGGCGGGCACCCCCGAGGACTACAAGCGGCTGGTCGCCTCGGCCGCCGAGGCGATCCGGGCGGCCGACCCGCAGGCGAAGGTCGTCGACTCCGGGATCAGCAGCGTGGCGTACGGGATGGGCGTCGCCGACCGGCTGCTCACGGCCGGGGACGAGGCCGGGGCGGTGGCCGCCTACCAGGCGTACTTCGTGCGCCGGATCGGCACCCGGGGCCAGAAGATCCCGGCGGTGACCGACGGGGCCGGGCTGCGGACCGCGCTGGCCAACGACCAGAACTCCCGGAACCTCCAGTTCCTCGCCGCGACCGAGCAACTGCTCGACGAGCGGGTCGTCGACGTGCGGCAACTGCACTACTACGAGCACTTCGCGGCGGTGCCGGTGCTGCTGGACTACCTGCGCGCGGAGACCCCGGCCGGGGTGCCGACGCAGGCGTGGGAGGTCGGCCAGTTCTGGCGCGACGGCGACGGGGACGCCGCCTCCCGCAGCGACGAGATGGTCAAGACGGTCAGCCAACTGGTGGCCGGCGGCATCGACCAGGTGCTCTGGCTGCCGCTGGGCTACAACCCGAACAACCGGGCCGGCTCCGAGGTGCGCTACGGCCTGCTCGACCCGGACGGCACCGAACGGCTGGCCGGCGCGATGATGGCCGAGTTGGCGGTCGCGGCCCGGGACGCCACCGTCGAGCCGGTGGCCGACAAGGGGCTGGTCGGGGTCGCGTTCCGGCGCGGGACGGAGAGCACCCTGGTGGTCTGGTCGTCGTCCGACGCCACGGTGTCGGTGCCGGCCGCCCCCGGCCTGACCAACGACAAGCTCGGCACCGCCTCGGCGGCCCGGTCCGGCGCGGTGAGCGTCGGCTCCGCACCGGTGCTGCTCCGCGGCACCGGCGACCCGGCCAGCATCCTCTCCCCCATCCGCTAGGCGCCGACGCCGCACCCCGCACCCGGCATCCCGCTTCCGGTCGACGACCGGGGCGGGGCGCCGGTGACAGCGCGGACCCGGCACGGGGAGCCGACCGTGGTGTTCTGTCGGCCGTCCTGTCGAGCTGCCCCGCACACAGGACCACCCGCGCTCCCGCCCGGGCCGGGAACCACCCACCGGCCCGCCCCCGCTCGGACACGCCCCCGCACGCGCCCGCACGGGACCACCCACCGGCCCGCCCACCGCCCCGCACCGTTGGCAGGCCCCGAGCAGGGCCTCGCGGGGCGCCCCCGTCCGTGGGGGCAGCTCGAAAGGACCGCGCCACCCACCACCGCCCGCCCGCCGCCGTGGACGGGGGCGGGGGCGGTGGCGCTACCAGGTACGCGGCCAGCCGAGCAGGTCGGCGAGGCGGGCGTTGTGCGGGGCGAACTCGACCCGCAACCGCGCCCGTACCTCGTCGGTGAGCTCGGTGGGGCCCCGGTCGGCGCGACGGGTGTGCCGGGCGAAGGCGCCCGGGGTGAAGGGCGTCAGCCCGAGGAAGCGCAGGATCGTGGCGTACTCGCCGGCCGGGTCGGCGTACAGGTCCTCGCTGCGCACCACGTGCAGCCGGTCGGCGGGCAGGTGGGCGTACCAGCGGTCGAGCTGCTCGGCGTACCGGCCCCGGGCCGCGTAGGAGTAGGTGCGCAGCGCGTGGTGGGCGGCCGTGGTGTCCGGCCCGTCGCGCAGCGCCTCGGCCAGCCGCTGGGGTTCGGCGGCGAGCGCCTCGGCGAACCCCAGCGGCTCCTGCGCGTACGAGCGGCTGTGCAGGTAGTGCGAGTACGCCCGCTCCACCGGGTCACGCAGCAGCGCCACGAACCGCGCCTGCGGCAGCAGCGCGGCGACCCGGGCCGGCACGCTCGGGTGGAACAGGTAGTACGGGCTCGCCTCGAAGGTCAGCCGCCCGGCGACGGGGGGCGGGAAGTGCGCCCGGTACCACCGCTCGCCCCGGCCGTGGTGCACGCTGAAGAACTGGAGTTCCTTGCCGGTGGCGGGGCGCACGTCCGGGTGGGCGGCGAGGTAGGCGTGCAGCGAGGTGGTGCCGCAGCGCTGCCCCCCGATGATCAGAAAGTCGGGCAGCGCCCCGGTCGGGCCGGGCCACGCCGCGCGGGCCCAGGCGCGGGTGCCCCGGACCACCCGGCGCAGCCGGTCCACCCCGCCCCGGCGCCGGTCCACGCTCATCGTGGCACCCCCGTGGCCGCCGGGGCGCCGCCGGTCGGGGCCGGGTCCGTGCCGTCCACCGCCGGGGGGCCGCCGCGACCCCGGCGGCGGCGCAGCGTGCGCAGCACCATCACGTCCTCCTTGCTGAGCCCCAGCGCCAGCACCACCGCCAGGTAGACCGCCGCGATCACGACGAGCCCGGCCGCCAGCCGCCAGGGCCACCCCGGCACCAGGTCGCGGACCAGCAGCCCGGCGAGGGCCGCCGCGCCGGCGGCGGCCACCCCCTTGAGCATGCCGACGCTGAACGGCAGGGCGCCGATCAGGTGCCGGACCTGCAGGACCCGGGCGACGTTCACCACGACCAGGGAGACGCTCCAGGCCACCGCCGAGCCGACGATGCCGTAGGCCGGGATCAGCCAGAGGTTCAGCAGCACGTTGATGACCAGGGCGGCCACGTTGTCGGCCATGTTCAGCGCCACCCGGCCGGACATGTTCAGCACGGTGCCGCACGGGCCGGTGGCCGCGTTGACCATCTGGCCGAGGGCGAGCACCACGGTCACCGCCGCCCCGGTGGCGATCTGGCCGTCGAAGACCCGCAGCAGGTCGCCGGGGATGACCAGCAGCGCGACGAAGGCGGGCAGCGACAGTCGGACCACCCAGCCGGTCGCCACCGTGTAGACCCGGCGGACGTCGGCCATCGCCCCCTGGTGGTACAGGTAGGCGATGTACGGGCCGAACGAGGCGTTGATCGGGGCGAGCACGAAGATGGCGACGGTGACCAGCCGGGTGGCGACGTTGTAGACGCCGATCTCGGGGTTGGCGAAGAAGCCGAGCAGCAGGGTGTCGACCCAGATCAGGCCGGTGGAGGAGAGCGAGGACGCCCAGCTCACCGTGGAGAAGCCGAACAGTTGCCGGGGGCGGTACACCGGCCGGGCCGGCGCCACCCGGCGCAGCAGCCGGGCCAGCGCGACCAGGGCGAGCAGCGCCGCCGACCAGCCGGCCACCACCAGCGCCCAGAACGCGCCGGTCAGGCCGGCGCCGGTGACCAGGGCCAGGGTGGTGAGCAGCAGCCGGGTACCGGGCTCGTAGAGCTGGCCGATATAGGTGAACGGGCGCTGGGTGCGCCAGCCCCGGGTGGCCGCCAGGGCCGCCTCGGTGATCGTCGTGGCGGGCAGCGTCAGGGCCACCAGGCGCAGGCCGGTGGCCAGGCCCGGGTCGTGCAGTTGCGCGGCGAGCCACGGGGCGGCGGCGGCCAGTCCGGCGGCGAGCGCCACCGAGGAGGCGACCGAGACACCCAGCCCCAGCCGGATGGTGCCGCGCAGGGCGGGCGCGTCGTCGTCGGCCAGGTGCACCGCCACGAAGCGGGTCAGCCCGGCCCGGAAGCCGGAGAGCGACAGCAGCCCGAACAGCGACAGCACCGCGTAGCACTGGGCGTACCGGCCGACCTCCCGGACGCCGAGCAGCCGGGCCACCAGCAGCATGATCACGAAGACGGCGGCCTGGCTGAGCAGGGCACCGACCAGGTTGAGGCCGCCGCCGCGGGCCATGCCCCGCACGTGCCGGTCGCCGCTGCCCGGGTCGTCGGTACGGTCGGGCGGGGCCGGCCGGGACACCGGCCCCGGCCGGTTCGGATCGTCTGTCACGCCGTGGGCCTACCGGTGCCGGTTGTTCCGGTCGGTCAGCGCCGGCAGCACGACGGTGTCGTCGCTGCTGCCGCCCCGCGCCGGCCGGCTGGCGACCTGCGCCGGGACGGGGGTGGCCCGCCCGGTGGCCCCGCCGCGCCCGGCGGCCACGGCCCGGTTGCGGGAGAGCTGCTCCACCACGGCGACCAGCAGCACGGCCAGCAGCAGGCCCGCGCCGGCCACCGGCAGCACCAGGTTGACCAGGGCCCGGGTCCGGTCGACCGGCTCCACCGCGCCGACGCTGGTCACCTGGGCCGGGTCGGCGGCCTGGGACTGGGCCCGGGCCTGTTGCAGGCCCTGCCGGGCGTTGGCGAGGGCGCCGCTGGCGGTGTCCCGCTGGGCGAGCAGGGCCTGGTACTCGGGCAGCTTCGGGCCGAGCCCGTCGAGGCGCTTCTGCCCCTCGGCGATCGCCTCCTCGGCCTCGGCGGCGCCCCGCCCGTTGCCGACCGCCTGCATCTGCAGCCGCTGCTGCCGCATGGTGGCGATCTCCTGGAGGGTCGCCTGGTACAGCCTGTCCGGCTGGCGGACCTTGTTCGTCTTCTCCCACTCGTCGATCGCCTTGGTGGCGGTGGTCAGCTCGTCGGTGGCGGCCGTCACCTCGCTCTCGGCGATGCCGACCTGGCTGGCGAAGAGGAAGGCCAGGGCGCGCTGCCCGGTGGCGGTCAGCACCGGGGCGACCGTGGACCGGTCGGTCGCGGTGTACGTCACGGTGAGCTGGCTGCTGGCGCCGACCTGCGTGACCTTCAGCCCGGCGCGCAGGTCGGCGGCGCGTACCCCGGTGTCGGCGGAGACCTGGTCGACGACCTGCGGAGAGGTCACGGCGGCGGCGAAGGCCGCCGCGAACTGGGCCGCCGCCTGGGTGCCGGTGTACTGCTGCGCGGCGGCCCCGCCGACCAGCGCCGGGGCCGCCACGTACGAGGTCGCCGCGTACCGCGCGGGGCCGAGCAGGACGACGAGCGCCGCCGCTGCCGCCGCGACCAGCGGGACCCCCAGCAGGATCCAGAGTCGACGCCGCGCGACCCGCAGATAGTCGACGATCTCCACCCTTGCGCTCCCCACTGTCTGGTAGATCATCCGATGCTCCGCCCGACCGTCACCGGCCGGGTGGGTGCCCCACTGCGTGCCGCGCCCCTCGCGACCGCGCTGGCCGCGGCGGCGAAGGCCGCGAAGTACCACAACGTGACCACGTTCGAGATCACGTTCGAGGCCGCGCTGACCGCGATGAACGCGACCGCGCAGCCGAGGAAGCCGATCGCGATACCCCGTTGCAGGCTGCCCGGCGGGGCCCGGCGCAGCGCCGTCCGCCCGGTGTGCAGGCAGAGCAGCATCATCGCCAGGTACGCGCCCAGGCCCAGCAGCCCGGTCTCGACGTACGCGCGCAGGAAGTCGTTGTGCGGCTTCTTCGCCTCGTCGGCCTCGAACTTGGTCATGTTCGGGCCGACCCCGGTGACCGGGTTGCGGTTGGCCAGGCTGACGATCTCCGACCAGTAGCCGACCCGCCAGGCGAGGGTGTTGCCGGTGGGGCCGCCGCCGACGGCGGTGGCGTCGCCGAGTTGCCCGAAGCGCTGCGCCACCGACGGCAGCAGCGCGGCGCCGACGACCCCGACCAGGCAGAGCGCCACCAGCATCCGCTTGCTGCGGTGCAGCACCGCGACCACGACCAGCCCGATGGCCGCCCCGAGGATGGCGCTGCGGGTGTTGGTGAGCAGCAGGAACACCAGCGACAGGGCGAGCAGCGTGCCGAGGGCGACCCGCAGCCGCCGCTCCAGGAACCGGTACACGCCGAACCCGAAGATCACCATGAACATCAGGTACCGGCCGAAGGTGGTGGACTGGCTGAACGGGCCGCTGATCCGGGTGAAACCGCCCTTGACCTCGGCCGGCGGGCTGCCGAGCAGGGACATCAGCACGGTGTAGCCGAGCGCGAGGACCAGCGAGGCGTACACCGCGAGCAGGATCCGGCGGACCGCCGGCAGGTCCGGCATCAACTGCTCCAAAACCACGAACATCACCACGACGGTGCCGATCCGCAGCGCCTCCAGCAGGCTGGGCACGGGCTGGGCCGCGCCCAGGGCGGCGACCAGGCCGGTCGCGCCGACCAGCAGCATCGCCACGCCCAGCGGGGAGGTGCGCAGCCGCCCGTCGCGGCGGAGCTGGGCGGCGAGCCAGAGCCCGGCGGCGAGCAGGAAGAGCACGGCGAGCAGGGTCGACGGGTCCATGATCCGGCCGGCCCCGCCGCCGTCGGCCCGCCCGGCGGTGGGCCCGCTGAGCTTGAACAGGTCGACGCAGGAGCGCACCGCGAGCATCAGCATCACGTACGCCGCGAAGCGGGTGAGCGCGAGCACGCCGATGATCAGGCCGGCGGCCAGCGCCAGCGGCAGCACCATGCCGACCCGGTTGCCGCCGCTCATCGCCACCCCGGCGAGCACCGCCACCACCGCGCAGAGCAGCGCCGCGCCGCCGGTGAGCAGCCGTCCGGTCAGGTCACCGGCCGGCCGGCGGACGGCGGCCGGACCGCCGCCGGCCGGGTCGGGTGGGGCGCCACCGGACGTGCCGGGGTCACGCACCGCGCCGTGCCGCTGTCCGTCCATCGCCGCCGACCGCTCGCTCGTAGGTGTACACACAGGGGTGACCCGCCGGCCACCGCCGGGGGACCGGGAGAACGGCCTAATCTAACGGGTGCCGCCGGCGGGGCACATGGGCCGTTGCGCCGGGTGTGACCGACGGGTCGTCCGGAGCGCCGCGTCGCGGCCGGGTGGCCAGGTCGAGGTAGAGACGTTCCAGGTCACGGGCGGCGGTGTCCCAGCTGTACTCGACCAGGACCCGGTCGCGCAGCTCCCCGGCGCCGACCCGTTCGGCCTCGAGGTCGCTGGTCGCCGTGGCCAGCGCCCGCAGCAGGTCGTCGCCGTCGCCCTCGCGGAACAGCCGCCGGCCCGGCGCGTCCCGCTCCAGCACCTCGACGTGCGGTTCGATGTCGCTGGCCACCACCGGCAGCCCGTACGAGGCCGCCTCCAGCAGGGTCAGCGGCAGCCCCTCCAGCCGGGACGGCTGCACGAAGGCCGCCGCGTGCGAGTACAGCTCGGCGAGCAGGTCGCCGTAGGCGAACCCGGTGAACACGATGCGGGGGTCGGCGGCGGCCTCCTGGCGCAGCCGGGCGACGAACTCGTCGGTGAACGCCGAGCCGCCGACGATGGCCAGCCGCAGGTCGGTCGGGAGCCGCCGGAACGCGCGGACCAGCAGGTCGGCGGACTTCTCCGGGACCAGCCGGCCGACCAGGAGCAGGTACCCGCCGGGGGTCAGCCCGAACCGGTCGAGTTCCCGGGGCGGCAGGTGCTTGGGGGTGGCGACCCCGTTGGGGATGTAGTGGGCGGGCCGCCGGAACCGGGACTCGTAGTGCGCGGCGAGCCCCCGGGAGACGGTGACCAGGCCGTGCGGCACCGGCCCGCTGAGCCGGTACGCGGTGCCGAGCACCGCCCGCGCCGCCCGGCCCCACTTGTTGCGCTGGTTGTCCAGGCCGTGCACGGTGAGCACCACCGCCGACCGGCCGGCGTACCGGGGCAGCGGGGCCAGCAGGAACGGGCCGAGGCCGTGGTAGTGCACGACGTCGGGCCGCTCCGTCATGGCCGCCACGGTCGAGGTGGTCGAGTGCACGATGGCGTCGAGGTGCTTGCTGGCCACGGTCCGGGCCCGGCGCAGCCGGATGCCCCGGTACTCGGGGGTGGTGACGCCGCCGTAGCTGTCCCGGCAGTAGACGGTCACCTCGTGGCCGAAGGTGGCAAGCCGGCTGGCCATCTCCTCCACGTGCCGTTCGATCCCGCCGAAGGTGGCCGGCAGCCCCTTCTGGCCGATCATCGCCACCCGCAGCGGGCGCCATCCGGGTGGTCGGGCGGGCTCCGGGTCGGGACGGCCCCGGCCGGTCAGCTCGGCGGCGTGATCGCGAGATTGCACAGTTTTCCCCCCAGGAGCGCGGCCCCGCAGCCCGTGAGCAGGCGTTCCGCGCCCCGGACGCTAGATCATGATCGGTGTCCGGGACAGGGACCGGACAGCCAGCCGGCACCGGCCCGTTCGGCCGACTCCCCTTCCCTGCGGGCCACCCCATCCGGCCAGGTCGACGCGGTGCCGACCGCTCGGGCAACGACCGGTGTCGGCCGGGTTACCGGCAGCCGTCGACGACCGCGCCGCCGGCCCCGGACGACCCTACGGCGTCTCGGCCAGCACCAGTTCCCGGAGTCGCCGGTCGAGCTCGGCGACCTCGATCCCGCCCGGCCAGCCGCGCAGCAGCGCGCCGCCCTTGGCCACGATCACGACGGCCGGTGGCTCCCGGACCGCGTACGAGCGCCAGACCACCTGCTCCTCGTCGACCACCACCGGGTACTCCACCCGGTGGGCGCGCAGGTACTCCTGGAGGTCGTCGGGCTGGTCGACGGCGGCGACCCCGACGAAGACCACCCGGTCGCGGTACGTGCCGGCCAGCTCGCTCAGGGCGTCCTGCCGGTCGGCGCAAATGGTGCACCACGAGCTGAAGAAGGTGAGCACCACCGGGCGGTCGGCCCACACCTGCGCGGCGGTGAGCGGGGTGCCGTCGGTGAGCGTGCCGGTGAAGGCCGGCGCGGCCGGGGCCCCCTCGGGGGCCGGGCGCAGCGCCAGGTCGGTGGGGACCGGGCCGGGCAGTGCGGCGGCGCCGCCGGCGGGCGGCGGGGCCGGCTCGGCGGGGTCGCCGGTGCAGCCGGCCACCCCGGTCGTGCCGGCCAGCAGCAGTGCCAGCAGCAGCGGCAGCAGGCGACGCCGGGTCACGGGACCACCGCCACCAGGGCCGGCCCCTCGCTGCTGTCCGAGGTGAGGTCGTGCGCGGGCTTGCCGGCGACCTCCAGCCGGTACGCGGCGCGCTGCGGCACGCTGACCGGTACCGCGAACTCGCAGTAGGTGGGCACCCGCTCGACCCCCAGGTCCTCGTCGAAGACGGCCACCGCCGTACCGGCCGGCAGGGTGCCGGTGACCAGCGCCCGGTCCTCGCCGTCGAGGACCCGGAACGGTGCCTTGTGGTGGAAGTACTGGTATCCCCCGGTGCCGGCGCAGTCGGCGCCCACCGGGCGGAGGTTGATGTCGCGGACCAGGACCCGCACGGTCGTCGCGGAGACGTCCTCCGGCGCGGCGTCGTCGCCGGTGCAGCCGGCCACGCCGGCCGTGCCGGCCAGCAGCAGCGCCAGCAGCGCGCCGGCCCGGGTGGTGGTGCGTCGCCGCACGTCGTCCTCCTCCCGCCCGCGCCCGCGGGGCCCCGGCGACGGATCGTCGCACGCCGTCGTGGGGCCCCGCGGGAACGGGGTCGGTCTCAGTGGCCGGTCAGCTCTTCTCGACCCGGCACTGCTTGGTCATCGTCTTCGTCGGGTCGCTCTCCGAGGTGGCGGTGAGCTTGACGAAGCCGGTGGCCGCGGCGTCGGCGCTGGCGCCCACCGACACCTTGACCGTGGTGGACCCGCCGAACTTGGCGGTGGCCAGCTCGTTGGGCAGCCAGACCCGGTACCCCTTGCCGGCGACCTCGGCCGAGAGCCGGTAGACGTCGGACTTCAGGTAGGCGTTGACGTTCTCCGGGTGCCGCTCGCCGCCGGCCGACCAGGTGCCGGTGTTGGTGAGGTCGAAGGAGCAGGTCACGCCCCGGTTGGTCACCTTGCCGGTGCTGGTCACCGCGCCCTGGCCCAGCTTCACGCCGTGGGTGCTCGGCCCGCCGGTGCCGTCCAGCGACCGCACCGCGACGGTGTACGAGAGCACACCGGTGTTGTCGCGCTTGAGGTCGATGATGTAGAAGTGCAGCCGGTTGGCCTCGTCGACGTACTCGTACTGGCTGCCGGTGCTCGCCCCGGCGTGGAACAGGGCGTCGGAGAGCTGCCGGTAGTCACCGATGGTGATCTTCTGCGGGGTGCCGTCCGGCTTGTAGAAGTCGATCATGTCGATGTCCTGCGGGTTGGCGTCGACCACCCACTGGAACGGCGCGCTGTCGGCGTTCTTGGTCTTGCTCAGCAGCACCCCGGCGTCGGGCTGGAACGAGTCCGCGCCCATCCGGTCGACGACCTCGACGGTGTAGTTGTTGAAGTTGCCGCCGTCGCAGAACGGGTCGGTGCTGGCGCTGCACGCCGGCGACCGGTCCCGGTTCATCGCGATGTTGACGCCGGTCAGGCCGTTCGGTCCCGGGTCGACCGCGCGGGCGGTCACCTGGGCGACGACCAGCCCGGAGGAGGCCAGCGCCTCGCGGGAGAGCCGCAGGACGTTCTGCTCGTCCACCAGACCGATCTTGATTTTGTCACGCAGGGTGTGCAGCGAGCCCAGCGAGCCGCCGTTGGTCGGCGGGATCTGCCAACGGGTGTGCGGTCCCCCCGGCCCGTTGAACGACCCGCGCGACATCATGCTCCAGATGCCGGTGTACGCGCGGCGCGGCGGGTTGCCGTACGGGTTGTTGTAGTTGTCGCCGATGCTGAGCAGGTGGCTCAGCTCGTGGGCGTACACGCCCATGCCGGAGCTCTCGCCCTGGGTGGAGGAGCCGCCACCGGCGTTCGGCCACAGGGTCGACGCGGCCTTCCAGGAGGTCCACTCCACGTACCGGGTGCGCGCCCAGTTCGGCATGTTCGGGTCCGGCGGGCCCCACGCGTCCGGGATGTCCTCCTTGTTCTGGAACATCATCTCGCCGAACTCCTGCCAGGTCGACGACTCGTCCTGGCCGGCGCTGAGGATGAAGACCAGCTCGTACTGGCTGGCGACGTCCTCGCCCACCGCCGCCCGCCAGGCGCCCAGCCCGTCGGTACGGATGTTGCGGTTGCAGGTCTCCCCGCTCGGGCAGGCCCCCGGGTTGAAGCTGTTGTCGATGCCGTACTGGTAGGACTTGGCCGGCATCTGGTACGGCCCGAACCCGGTCAGGTCGACGCCGTACTTGCCGTTGGAGTCCTGCATCCAGTACTCGTGCAGGGTGTGCCCCCGGTTGAGGGTGTTCGGCGTGTTGAGGAAGTCCTCGTAGAACTTCGGCACGTTGGCGCGGGGGATGTTCGCCGCGACCGCCTGCGGGTTGCCGAAGACCGTCGACCGGGCCCGCTGGGTCACCGCGAACGGCTGGTCCGGGTAGTCCAACGTGACCAGAGCGATCCTGAAGTTGCGCTCCGACCCCTTCACGGTGGGGTCGGCCCAGTTCTTGCCGGGCACGTCACGGTAGTCGGCCCAGGTCATGGTGTCCGGGTTCTGCCAGTTCTGCGGGTCGAAGACCTGGAAGGGCCCGTTGCCGCCGGCCGGGTTGCCCGGTGCGGCGGAGGCTTGCGCCCCGGCGGTCACCACGAGCGTGCCCGCCAGGACCGCGGCGAGCGCTGCACGCCGCAGTCGGGATCGGTTGGGGGTACCAAGGTGCACGGAATCACCTCTCGTCGGGGAAACGCGGCGTCAGATGTCCCCGGCGCGGGGTGAACACCTGATGTTCGGGCCGCGCAGCGAATCTAGGAGTGTCGACGGGTGCGGGTCACCGTGCAGATGTCGGCACGTGGACGGACGGCTTCCGACACCTGAAGGACCGGTGACGAACCGAAACGCAGGAGATCAGGCCGGGAAACCCCCGGGAAACGCCGCCTCCGGCACGGTCTCCCCGACCGCCGGCACCGTCGCCGTCAGGGCCCGCAGCACGTCCTGGCGGACCCGCGCGGCGACCGGCCCGGACAGCGGCCCGCGCGGCGGCCGGCACCGCCCGCCGTACCGCCCGGCGTACTCCATCGCCAGCTTGACCGCCGGCACCGCCTCCGGCCGCGCCGACCAGCCGAAGACCGGGTGCAGGTCGGTGTAGAGCGGCAACGCCGCCGCCAGGTCCCGCTCGACGCCGAGCTGGAACAGCCGCACACTCTGCCGGGGCAGCGCGTTGGCCAGGCCGGCGATCCAGCCGGTGGCTCCGCACAGGACGAGTTCGAGCGAGACGTCGTCGGCGCCGGCCAGCACGTCGAGGTGCGGGCAGAGGTCCCGGATCCGGTGCACCCGGCGCACGTCCCCGGAGACCTCCCGGACCGCGACGATCCCGTCCACCTCGGCGACCGTGGCCAGCAGCTCCGGCGTCAGGTCCAGCCGGGCGGCGGCCGGGTCGTTGTGCACCACCACCGGCATCCCGACCGCCGCGACCTCCCGGAAGTGGGCCACCACGTCGGCCCCCCGGGCGACCGACCCGTCGGGCGGCAGGGCGAGCACCGCGTCCGCGCCCGCCCCGACGGCCCGTTCCGCCCACCGCCGGGCCTGCCGGCTGCCGTACCCGCCGACGCCCGGCACCACCGCGCAGCCCGGCGGCGCGGCCTGCACCGTCGCGGCGACCACGTCGAGCCACTCCCGGTCGGACAGGGTCTGGTACTCCCCCAGCGTCCCACCCGGTGACACTCCGTGACAGCCCTCCTCGGCGAGCCACCGGACCTGCTCCTGGAGCCGGTCGAGGTCGACCGTGAGGTCGTCGCGGAACGGTGTGGTGACCGCCACCAGCACCCCCCGCCAGGGCATCTGAGCTGCCACTGCGGCCTTCCTTCCTCAGCTGCGCCCGGGACGGGGCACGACCTGGGGACGCGCCGTCCACCCTGCACCGCGCCGTCGGGACGACCGTGGCCGGCGAGCAGGGGGGACGGGTCACGGGAGCCGGGATCGCCGGCAGCACGGACATGTCGTCACCGCGGGCGGGTTCCTCCGCACCCTCGTACCGGAACGATAGGAAGGCCGACCGGCGGGGTCATCGAACAAATGCCGGAACAGCCGCCGTACGATCCGTCCTTTTGTCGGCACTTCACCAGTGGACCTTGCGCCGAGGCGGGCCGGCACCGGAGGGTAGGGCCTGTGCCTGCCGACCCCTGTCAGCAGCACAATCAGGGGAGATCGATCCATGCAAGGTGAGTTACAACGTATCGTCGACGCCGTCGCCGCCCGGGTGGGTCGACCCGCTCTCATCGAGGACCGGCGGCAGCGGGTGGTCGTCTACAGCGACCACGACGGCCCGATGGACGAGGTCCGGCGGATGTCCATCCTGCGCCGGCAGACCACGCCGGAGGTGATCGCCTGGTTCCGCGCGATGGGCGTGCTCACCGCCCGTGACCCGATCCGCACCCCCGCCGACGCGGAGCTGGACCTGCTGCCCCGGGTCTGCGTCCCGATCTGGCACGAGGAACTGCTGCTCGGGTTCGTCTGGTTCATCGACGCCGACGGGTCGATGTCGGACGCCGACATCGCCGCCGCCACCGGCGCCTTCGCCGACCTGGCCCTGGCCCTGTACCGGGAGAACCTGCTCGGCGAGCTGGCCTCGCAGCGGGAGACCGAGGCGACCCGGACCCTGCTGGTGGAGAGCCGCGAGGCGCGCGAGCACGCCGCGCGGGCGCTGCTGGAGGAGGGCCGGGTCGTCGGCCCCGGCCCGGCCACCGCGCTGGTCGCGCAGCTCGTGCCGGCCGCCGGGCAGCAGCCCGACGAGGTCGCCCGGATCGCGCTGGAACAGGCGCTGGTCACCACCCGCCGGTGGCTGGGGGTCCGCGAGTCGCTGCACCTGGTCTGGCACGACCACGGGGTGCTGCTGATCTGCGGCACCCGGGTCGCCGGGCGGCCCACCCCGGAGACCGCCGCCCGGTACCTGCACGAGGCGCTGTCCAGCGCCACCCGGGGGCTGGCCTCGGTGGACCGTACGGTGACCGGGATCGGGCAGCCGCACTCGCACCTGTCCCACGCCGTCCGGTCGTACCAGGAGGCCGTCCAGGCGACCCGGATCGGGGTGCAGCTACCCGCCCTCGGCCCGGTGGTTGCCTGGGCCAACCTCGGCATCTACCGGGTGCTCTCCCAGCTCGACAGCCAGCACCTCGACATCGCCGGGGTGCATCCGGGCCTGGAACGGCTGCTCGGCGACGACAGCTACCAGGTGCTGCTGGAGACCCTGGAGGCGTACCTCGACCTGGCCGGCAACGCGCACGCCACCGCCGAGAAGCTCCGGCTGCACCGGACCACGCTGTACTACCGGCTGCAACGGGTGGAGCAGCTCGCCGAGACCGACCTCAAGGACGGCAACGAACGCCTCTGCCTGCACCTCGCCATCAAACTCGGCCGCCTCACCGGCCGGGTGTAAGGAAGGGCCCCCTGTTAACGCATACGGTAGAGGAAGGGGCCCCTGTTAACACCCCGGCGCGCGCAGCACGACCGTCCGTTGTGGCTGGCCGGGACCGACGCGTCGTCCGGTGCGGACACTAGGATGAGCGGGCTGGCCCGTCCCGGCCCGCGTCGTCGAGTGTGCGGAGGTCAGTGGTGACCGCGTCGTCCCCTGCGGAGAACGTCGCCGGCCGGTTGTCGGACCGGATCGACACGACGGTCGCCCATCCGGCCCGCCGGTACAACTACTGGCTGGGCGGTAAGGACAACTTCGCCGCCGACCGGGAGTCCGGCGAGCAGATCGCCGCGCTCTACCCCGCCATCCGCACCGTGGCCCGGGAGAACCGGGGCTTCCTCCAGCGCGCGGTGCGCTTCCTGGCCGGCGAGGCGGGCATCCGCCAGTTCCTCGACATCGGCACCGGGATCCCCAGCGCGAACAACACCCACGAGGTGGCCCAGGCGACGGCCCCCGAGTCGCGCGTGGTGTACGTGGACAACGACCCGATGGTGCTGGTGCACGCCCGGGCGCTGCTGGCCAGCTCGCCGAGCGGCGCCACCGCCTACCTCGACGCCGACCTGCGCCGCCCCGACGAGATCCTCGCCGACCCGGACCTGCGCCGGACGCTGGACCTGTCCCAGCCGGTGGCGCTGATGCTGGTCGCGGTGGCGCACTTCCTCGACGACGACGATCGCCCGTACGACCTGGTCACCCGGCTGCTGGACGCCCTGCCGTCCGGCAGTTACCTGGCGATGACCCACGTCACCATGGACTTCATCCCGCCGGAGGTGGCCGAGCGGATGCTCGCCGAGGTGGCCGCCGGGCGGTTCCGCGCCGACGGGTACCCGCGTTCGCACGCCGACGTGGCCCGGTTCTTCGCCGGGCTGGACCTGGTCGAGCCGGGCATCGTGCCGGTCAGCCGGTGGCGTCCGGAGGTGCCGGAGGCACAGCTCCCGCCCCTGGCCGAGACGTCCATCTACGGCGCGGTCGCCCGGCTGCCCTGACCTCGGCACCGACCGGCCACCGCCCACCGGCACCGTCCGCCGACACCGCGACCTCGACGCCCGACGGGCCAGCCGGCGGGGACCGCTGACCCGTCCGATGCGGCCGGTGGGGACCGGCTGACCCGTCCGGTGCGGCCGGACGGCCGCGTGGGGGCAGGGCGCCCGGCGGCGGGGGCTACCAGCCCCAGCCGAGCTGCGCCCGCGCGACGTTGGGGTACCCGCGGACGCTCTGGCCCGGGTACAGCCACATGTCACCGGTGGCGTCGTGCCGGGCGAGGATGTCCTGGTGACCGTCGCGGTCCCAGTCGACCGCGCCGAACGGGCTGAACCCGGCCCAGCCGTTGCCGATCTGCACCCGGCCGACCGTCGGCACCCCGCGCCGGCTGTCCCCCGGGTACAGCCACAGGGTCCCGGTGGCGTTGTCCCGGGCCACGACGTCCCGGTGACCGTCGCGGTCCCAGTCGGTCACGCCGAACGAGGTGAAGGAGTTCCAGCCCCAGCCGAGCAGGACGCGCGTCGTGCCCGGCACGCCCCGGGTGCCGGTACCGGGGTGCAGCCACAGCTCACCGGTGCTGTCCTGCCGGGCGACGACGTCGGGGTTGCCGTCGCGGTCCCAGTCGGCCACGCCGAGCGGGGTGTGCCCGGCCCAGCCCGTGCCGATCCGGACCGGTACCGCCTGGGAGTAGCCGCGCCGGCCGTCGCCGGGGTAGAGCCACAGGTCGCCGGTACCGTCGTTGCGGGTGAGGATGTCCGGGTAGCCGTCCCGGTCCCAGTCGGCCACCCCGACGGGGCTGTAGCCACGCCAGCCGTTGCCGATCTGCACCCGGGGGGCGTTCGGCACGGCGCGCCGGCTGTCCCCCAGGTACAGCCACAGGGTGCCGGTGACGTCCTCGCGGGCCACGATGTCCTGGTGGCCGTCCCGGTCCCAGTCGGTGGTCCCGAAGTGCGTGTACGGCAGCGCGGTGAGCTGGCCGAACAGCCAGGTCCGGTTCGTGCCGGCCCCGACCTCGCTGTAGGAGGCGGCGCCGGTGCAGCTCGCGCCCTTGAGCACCCCGGCCTGCACCAGGACACCGCCGGAGCGGACCAGCAGCGGGCTGCCGCTGTCGCCCTGGCACGGCCCCCGGTCCACCATGATCCGCTTGATCCCCAGGTTGTCCGGGGCCGGCGGGGTGATGTAGACGCCGACGAACTGCAACCGGCTGGGCAGCCCGCCGGAGCCGTCCCGGCCCCACCCGGTGGCGATGCCGTCGTCGTACGGGCTGAACGGGCCGCCCTGGACGCCGTCCCAGAGGTGGGCCTCGGCGGGGGTGGCGAGCCGGACCGGGGCGACGGTGGTCACCGGCGTGCTGAGTTCGAGCAGCGCGACGTCGTTGTGCCCGCCGACGTACTGCGGGTGGCTGATGATCCGGGTGACCCGGCGCGGCTCGCCGCCGGTACCGGAGACGTTGTTGCCGACCCGCACGAACACGTCGCCGACCGAGGTCGGGGCGGCGCAGTGCGCGGCGGTCAGCATCCAGCTCGGGTGGATGAGCGAGCCGGTGCACAGCCCGCCGATCGCGGTGTTGCGGACCTCGGCGACGAAGGTCAGGTCGCCGGCCACCACCGGGTTGCCGCCGACGATGGCCTGGGCCGGGGACGCGACGGAGGTGGGCAGGACACCGGCGAGCAGGACGGCCGCCAGGGCCACCGCCAGCCGGCGGGGTCGGGACGTCCGGGCACGGCGGGGGACGGACGGGTGGGCAGACGGCATGGGCGCCTCCATCTCGGGGGACGGCTGCCGCCCGGCCGGGCGTCGGCCGGCGTGGCTCCGCTGTGGACCAGGATGCGGTGCCGAAGGGCCTCCACATGATCACCGTAAGTTACCTGACACCCGCTACAGGCGCGGACGGGATGCGCCAGCAAATCATGGACACTTCGACACATCTACATGTTGCACGTCGGTTACCACGGCTCTAAGCTGCCGTGGGAGCGCTCCCGTACCGGCATACCCGCACACCACCACCGGAATGAGACGGTCCCGATGAGACAAAACCCCCGCCCGTCGCGACGGAGCCTGCTCGCGGCCGGCGCCGTCTGCGCACTGACCCTGGGCGCGTCGGCCCTGCTGCCCGCCGCGAACGCGATGGCCGCCACCGGCTGTGCCGTCACGTACACCACCAACAGCTGGTCCGGAGGCTTCACCGCCTCCGTCACCGTCAAGAACCTCGGCGATCCGATCAGCAACTGGACCCTGGGCTTCACCTTCCCCCACTCGGGGCAGCGGGTGGTCCAGGGCTGGTCGGCGACGTACGACCAGTCCGGCTCCGCCGTCACCGCGCGGAGCCTGAGCTACAACGGCTCCCTGGCCACCGGGGCGTCCACGAACATCGGCTTCAACGGGAGCTGGACCACCAGCAACCCGAACCCGACGTCGTTCACGCTGAACGGCACCGTCTGCACCGGCAGCACCACCCCCACCACCGCCCCGCCGACCACCCCACCCACGACGCCGCCGACCACGCCGCCCACCACCCCGCCGGTGACCACGCCGCCGCCGGGCGGGCAGACCCCGGTGGCGATCAACGGCAAGCTCCGGGTGTGCGGGAACAACCTCTGCAACCAGTACGGCAAGCCGATCCAGCTCCGGGGCATGAGCAGCCACGGCTTCCACTGGTTCCCGCAGTGCTACAAGGACCAGGCGCTCGACGCCATCGCCACCGACTGGAACTCGGACCTGTTCCGGATCTCCATGTACGTGCAGGAGGAGGGGTACGAGACCGACCCCGCCGGCTTCACCGCCCGGGTCAACGAACTGGTCGAGAAGACCACCGCCCGGGGCATGTACGCCCTGGTCGACTTCCACACGCTGACCCCGGGTGACCCGATGTACAACCTGGAGCGGGCGAAGACCTTCTTCGCGGCCGTCTCCGCCCGGCACGCCAACAAGGACAACGTGATCTACGAGATCACCAACGAGCCCAACGGGGTGAGCTGGTCGACGATCAAGAACTACGCCGAGCAGGTCATCCCGATCATCCGGGCCAACGACCCGGACGCGGTCGTCGTCGTCGGCACCCGCGCCTGGTCCTCGCTGGGCGTCTCCGAGGGCGGCAACTCCACCGAGGTCGTCAACAACCCGGTGAACGCCAGCAACGTCATGTACGCGTTCCACTTCTACGCCGCGTCCCACAAGGACAACTACCGGGCCGAGCTGGAGCGGGCCGCCGCCCGGCTGCCGATGTTCGTCACCGAGTTCGGCACCGTGGCGTACACCGGTGACGGGGCTGCCGACCTGGCCAGCAGCACCCAGTGGCTCGACCTGCTGGACCGGCTGAAGATCAGCTACGCCAACTGGACCTTCTCCGACAAGGCCGAGACCAGCGCCGCCCTGCGCCCCGGCACCTGCAACGGCACCCAGTTCACCGGGACGTCGGTGCTCACCGAGTCGGGCAACTTCATGCGCAACCGGATCCGCACGCCGGACAACTTCCCGACGAGCTGACCTGCGGCCCCCTGGACCGTCCCCCACGCGGGCGCCCCGTCACCACGGGGCGCCCGCCCCTGTTCTCGGGGTCAGCGGGAGGCGCGGTGGCCGCGGACGAGGTTGAAGAGGTCTTCGTGGGCGTCGACGCCACGGTCGGCGTGGAACAGCTTGCGGGCCTCGCGGGCCTTGGCGTCACGCCAGTCGGCGGGGGCGGCGGCCAGCTCGGTGATGGCGGTGTGCAGCGCCTGCGGGCTCCGCAGCGGCACCACCCGGCCGAACTGGGTGGCGAGCACCGGGTACCGGCCGCCGGGCAGGTCGGTGGTGACCGACGGGACACCGCACATCATCGCCTCGGCCTGGACGATGCCGAACGACTCGGCCACCGACGGCAGGGCGAAGACGTCGATCGAGGCGTAGAAGTCGTCGATCTCCTGCCCGCGCAGCTCCCCGAGGACCTGGATCCGGGCGTCCGCGCCGATCTCGGCCCGGATGGCGGCGAGGTCGTCCCCACCCATCACGGTCTTGTAGTTGCCGCCGATCAGCAGCCGGGCGTCCGGGTCGGTGATCTTCCGGAAGGCCCGGACCAGGTACGGGATGCCCTTGTCCTCGACGATCCGGCCGAGGAAGCCGACGTGCAGGCCGCCCGTGCGACGGTACCGGGGCTGCCCGCCCCGACGGTCCAGGCAGGGCGCCGGGATGAACCGGTGCTCCTTGCGGCGCATCAGCGGCCAGAACTTCGACGCGTGGGCCTGGTCGTCGCTGTAGGCGACCACGGCGGCGGAGCGCCGCAGCGCCGCCCACGAGGTGACGTCGGAGGCGGCCACGGCGACCCGGTTGAGCAGGCCGGGCGGCAGGTACAGGTCGATGTGCAGCATGCTCACGATCGGCGTGGACCGGACGAGTTGGGCGACCACGGCGCCCTCGGCCATCGGCAGGTTGAGGTACAGCACGTCGGAGCGGCGGGCGAGCTGGGCGACCAGCAGCGGGTACGCCGGGCTGATCTGCGCGCGGGTGATCTGGCCGAGCACCGGGGCCCGGTACACGTCCACCCCGTTGATGGTCTCCCGGCGCGGGGTGGAGCGGTCGTGCTGGCTGGTCACCACGGCCACCCGCCAGCCCCGGGCGGCCAGCCCCTCGGCGACGGTCTGGGCGGTGTGGGTCACCCCGCTCATGTACGGGGTGTAGTAGGTCAGGGCGACGGTCAGGTCGTACCGGGACTCTGCGGGCTTCATCGGGTGGGGCGTCCTCTCTCGACGGCGGCGGGATGACGGTCGGTTACAGGGACACGACGGCGAGCTGTCCGGTGTGGTCGGACAGTCCGTCCGGCGGCACCATCCGGTACCGGTGGACGGTCACGTCGGCGGTGGTGAACAGCCAGTCGAGGCGCCACAGCGGCAGGCCGTAGCGGGCCCACGAGACCGGGTAGACCGAGTCCAGGACGGGGCTGGCGTCGACCAGCCGCTCCGGCAGGGTCCGCAGCAGGCGCATCGCCGGTGAGGTGTTGAGGTCCCCGGCGAGCAGGACCGGGTGCGGGTTGCCCTCCACGTCGGTGGCGAGGGCCCGGTAGTCGGCCTGCCGCTGGTCGTGGCGGGCCACCGTGTCGTCGGCGGTGTCCGGGCGGCGGGCCGGCAGCCCGACCATCGGTACGTGCAGGTGGGAGTTGTAGACCGAGAGCACCCGCCCGCCGACCAGCAGGTCGGTGCGCAGCGTCTTGACCGTGTGGTACGCGGGCAGCCGGGAGTCGGCCGGCGGCAGGTCCGGCCACGGCCGCGCCAGGTGCGGGCGCAGGTCCACGGGCTGCTCCCGGACGACCGGGTACCGGGAGACGGTGACCAGCTCGCCGGAGGCGGCGACGTGGAAGCCGGGGAACTCCCGGCGCAGCCGGTCCAGGCCGTCCACCGGCAGCGGGTCCAGCTCCGGCGTGAGGTACAGGTACTCCTGGAGCAGGTAGACGTCGGCGGCCTGGGCGTGCAGGTACCGGTAGAACCGGTCCGGGTCGCGGGTGCGCTCCCCGTTCGGCCCGATCGCCAGCAGCTCGTCCCAGTACCAGGTGTTCCAGGAGAAGACGGTGACCGCGTCCGGCGGGGCCGGGGGCGGCCGGTGCCAGAGGGCGGCGGCGTTGACGCCGTTGCCGGGCCAGCCCACCGCCAGCGCCGCCACCGCCAGCGCCGCGCCCACCGGCCGCGCCCGCCGGACCACGGCCACCGTGACGAGCAGCAGCACGGGTACGGCGAGCAGGGCCAGCGGGGGCAGCAGGTCCGGCAGGTTCCACCACCACGCCCGGCCGGAGAGGAGCCGGTGCGCCACCACGAAGAGCAGCCACGCCCCGGCGGCGGCGAGCAGGAGCCGGGCGCCCCACCGCCGGCGCCGGCGGAGCGGCGGTGCGGGGGCCGGGTCGGTGACGGCGGTCATCCCGCGCCCCGGGCGGCGACCAGCAGCACCCCGGAGAGGGTGGCCCAGAGGGCCGCGTTGGCGACCATGACCGGATCACGGACCACGATCCGGACCGGGTTCTCGCCCGCGTCGTGGACCAGGACGAGTTGCAGGTACCGGAAGAGGCCGAAGATGGCCAGCGGGGTGAGCAGCACCGCCGCCACGGACGCGTACCCGGCCAGCGGCGCCTCGTCGCGCAGGTAGAGCAGGTAGCTGCCGGCGGTGAGCGCGGCGGAGAGCTGCATGAGCTGGTCGGTGAGCGGCACGGTGTACCCGCGCAGCGCGGGCCGGTGCACGCCGCCGCTGGTGCGCAGCTCCTGACGGCGTTTGCCGAGGGTGAGCAGCAGGCAGAGGGTGAACACGGCGGTGAGCAGCCAGCCGGAGACGGTGGTGTCGGTGGCCAGGTACCCCTGAATGAGCCGCAGCGCGAACCCGCTGGCGATGAGGAAGACATCGAGCAGGGGTACGTGCTTGAGCCCCAGGCAGTACCCGAGGTTGAGCACCAGGTACGCGGCGACCGGCCAGGCGGTGGCCGGGGTGAAGTGGGTGAGCACCCCGCCCAGCGACGCCGCGACCACGGCCGCGAAGAGCACGGCGACCCGGGGCGAGATGCGGCCGGAGGCCAGCGGCCGGTGCCGCCGGGCCGGGTTGGCGGCGTCGCGCCGCCGGTCGATCAGGTCGTTGACCACGTAGACGAGCACGGAGGTGAGGATGAACGCGGTGACCGCCCAGACCAGGTTGGTCAGCGCGCCGCGCTGCCAGGACTGCGGGTCGAGCAGGGGCACCGAGACGACCAGGACGTTCTTGGGCCACTGGCCGGGTCGGGCCAGCCGCACCAGCGCGCCGGCCAGGGTGCCGGCCGGGCGGATCGGGACGGCGTCGGTGGTCTGCGGGCCGCCGGCCGGCACCGCCAGCTCGGCCTGGACCGGGGGCATCAGAAGAACGCCTTCGCCACGCGCAGCGCCCCCTGGGACCAGGGTTCGCGGCTGGTGCGGCCGGTCGCCGGCCGGTCCCCGCCACGTCCGCGCTGCTCCCGCCACCAGCGGAAGGTCCGCAGCAGGGCGTCCTGGTTGGAGTACGCCGGCGTGAAGCCGAGCTGCTTGTGGACCTTGTCGGTGCTGACGTACGAGTCGGCGAGGAGCTTGTGCAGCAGCCGGTCGTACACCGGGGAGAGCCGGGCCCGGCGCAGCGCCTGAAGGGCGAGCAGGGCGGGCCGGGCGGGGATCGAGACCACCCGCCGGCGGTGGCCGGCGGCGTCGAGGACGGCCTGGAAGTCCTCGCGCAGCGTGCCGAAGTCGGCGGCGGCGACGTTGTACGTGTCGTTGGCGAGCGTCGCGTCGGCGGTGAGCACGACCCGGACGCACTCGGTGAGGTCCTCCACCGCGCACATCTGGATCCGCACGTCGCCCCGGCCGAGGATGGGGAAGTTGCGGCCCTCCTCGGCCCACTCGAAGAGCATGGCGAACAGGCCCATCCGCCCGGGGCCGAGGAAGGTCTTGGGGCGCAGCATCGGGACGCAGAGCCCGGCGTCGCGGAACTCCTCGGCGACCTCCTCGGCGGCGGCCTTGGCCCGCCCGTAGGTGTCCACCGGCTCGCGGGGGTGCTCCTCCGGGGTGGGGACCAGGGTGGGCAGGCCGTACACGGCGGTGGTGGAGACGTGCACCACCCGGGGCACGCCGGCGTCCCGGGCGGCGGTCAGCACGGTGCGGGTGCCGTCCACGATCACCGAGTGGATCTCCTGCGGGGCGTAGCTGGGCAGCGCGGCGGCGCAGTGCACCACCGCGCCGGCCCCGGCGAACGCCGCGGTCATCGCGGCCCGGTCGCGGACGTCGGCGACGCTGGCGGTGACCCCGGGATCGGCGCAGGGACGCAGGTCGACGCCGTGCACCGGCAGCCCCTCGTCGCGCAGCCGGCGCAGCACGAAGCCGCCGAGCATGCCGCTCGCCCCGGTGACCACGGTCCGGCCCTCGGCTACCATGCCGCACCCACCTTCTCCCGGACGAAGCCGGTGAGCAGCTTGCGCAGCCCCAGCGCCAGGGTGGCGTCCAGCGCCTGGAGGAAGTACTCCAGGTCGGCCGGTTCGATCATGAGCGTGGGGGCCACCATCAGCGGGTTCTCCACGTTCGGGCTGTAGTACGTCATGATCTTGTGTTCGCGGTAGAGGTGCGAGATCACCGACAGGGTGATCAGCTTGGTGCCGAACCGGGGGTCCTTGGTGAACCCGGGCACCAGCTTCCCGGCCAGGTCCAGCAGCTTCGGGCCGCCGGCGAGGAAGACGCCGTGCAGCGAGCCCACCCCGGCGACCCGGTCGACGGCGTCCGGGTAGGCCTTGCGGAGCCGCTCCAGGCCGGGGCCGAGGATCGCCTCGACCTGCCGGGCCCGGCCCGGGAAGTCCTCCTCCACCACGACGTTGACCGCCTCGATCGCGGTGGCGGTCTCCTCGCCGAAGCCGTAGTACGTGGTGCTGTGCAGGATGACGTCGGAGAGCCGGTCGTACGCCTTGCGGAACAGCTTCTCCCGCGCGGTGTACCCGGAGATCGAGGCCTTGCCCCCGCCGAGGGACTTGGAGTAGACCAGGATGTCCGGCAGCAGGCCCTCGTACCGGGTGAAGTAGAAGAGGCTGCCGGTCTTGCCCCAGCCGGTGTACACCTCGTCGAAGATCAGCACGATGTCCTCGTCGGAGCAGAGCCGCCGCAACTCCCGCAGCGCCTCCTCCGACCAGGAGCGCATGCTGGAGGCGCTGTACGGCTCGACCATCAGCGCGTACACGTCGGACGTGCCGTCCGGGCCCCGGCTGGCGTCGACCGCCGCGCGCACCGCCGCCACGTCCCCGTACGGGTGGATCACGGCGTTCGGCAGCCCGGGGAAGCGGAAGTGGTTCTCCGCCGAGCCGGTGAGGCTGCCCGCGCCGAGGGTCTTGCCGTGGAAGCTGATGTCGGCGCGCAGGATCGTCTGCCGCTTGCCGCCGTGGTACTTGTACGCCATCTTGATGGCGCCCTCGTTCGCCTCCGCCCCCGAGTTCGGGAAGTACGAGATGTTCAGGTCGCCGGGGAGCAGTTCGGCGATGTTGTGGCTCAGCGCCGCCAGGTACGGCGAGAAGAACGCCTTGTGCACCTCCATCCGGCGCTCGGCCGCGAAGCGGGCCCGGGCGGCGAGGATCCGGGGGTGGTTGTGGCCGTGGTTGAGCACCCCGACCCCGCCGGAGAGGTCCAGCACCTTGCTGCCGTCCCGCATGTGGACCCAGGCCCCCTCGGCCCGCTCCACCAGTTCCCGGCCGAACCCGAAGGTGGTCATCAGCGACACCTGGGACTTGCTGACGTACCGGCGGTAGAGGTCGTGGACCTCGCGCACCGACAGCTGCTCGCACTCGTCAAGACCGATCAACCTGGGCATGCCCGTTCATCTCCCTCGTCTGCGCCGCATCCGCTGCGGACGACCTCCGGTGGACGACCTCCACCGCTGCCAGCGCCGCCCCGCCGAGCACCACCTCACCCACGGTGGTGACCAGTCGGCTCGCCACGGCCACCGCCACCGCCGAGGGCACCGGCAGCACCAGCGCCAACGCCCCCGACAGCACCGTCTCCCGAACCCCCAGACCGTCGGGCACCACGACGGCCAGCACGCCGAGCACGCCCGCCAGCGCGAACGCCCCCACGCACAGCGGCAGCGACGCGCCCACGGGCGCCCCCATCGCCACCGCCAACAACCACAGGTGCAGACCGCTGACCAGCCAGGACAGCGTCTGCCAGCCGACCGCCACCCGGACCGCGCGGCCGGAGAGCGACCGGGCGGGCACGGGCCGGCGCAGCAGCCGCACCACCAGTTCCACGAGCCGGCCGAGCAGGTGCGGCCAGCCGACCAGGGCGAGCACCGGCAGGGCGGCCAGCAGCAGCCAGGCCGCCTGGCCGCCGAGCACCTGGACGCCGGTGAGCAGGCCGACGGCCAGCCCGGTCAGGTGGACCAGGAGCGAGCTGAGCGTCCCCGCCAGCAGCACCCGGGGCAGGGTGATGCCGTTGGCCGTGGCCACCTTCACCGCCGCGACGATGCCCGGCACCTTGCCCGGCACGTACTTGGCGAGGTAGCCGACGAAGAAGACCCGGGCCACCCGGGTCAGCGCCAGCGGCGGGCCGAGTTCCAGCAGGATCACCCGCCAGGAGAACATCCCCAGCAGCGGGCCGACCGTCGCCACGGCCACCGCGCCGAGCAGGAACAGGGCGATCTCGGTACCGTCGCGCCGGGCGAGCAGCACGGCCACCACCGACCAGTCCTGGTCGGCCAGGGCCCGGCCCACGGCGACCACCACGGCCAGCCCGAACACCACCACCACCGCCCGCCACAGCCGCCGGCGCCAGCGCACCACCGGCCGCGGCGGGGGCCCGGGGTCGACCCCGGTGCCGGGGCCCGGCGCGGCGGCGACCTCGGTGGGCGGGGCCGGCTCGTCGCCGGTCCCGGCGGGCGGTGCCGGCGTGCGGGTGGCGCCGGCCAGGGGCGGGGCCCCGGCCGGGGCGGGCGGCGGGTGCGACCCCAGCGGGGCGTCGAGGCTCACCGTGGTACCCCCGCCCGCGCCGGCCGGGGTCCGGCCCGGCCGCCCCGCAGCAGCGCGTACCCGGCGCGCGGCAGTCCCGCCGCCAGGCCGGCGACCAGCGCGCCGTGGGCCAGCAGGTGCACCCCGGCGGCGACCAGGGCGAACCCCGGCCCCCGCAGCCGGTACGTGAACCGCAGGAAGTCGTGGTTGGCGGCGAGCACGACGGCGGCGGCGACCGGCCCGGCGAGCGCGAGCCACGGCGCGAGCAGGACGAAGGGCAGGCTCGCCAGGGCCAGGCCACCGGCGGCCAGCGAGACCTGGGCGGGGGGGTCCAGGTGCCGGTACCGGTCCGCCGACATCATCCCGGCCCGCGCCCCGGTGGCCGCCCCGCTGCGCTGCCGCCGCCAGGTACGCACCATCAACGGCGGCTTGGTACGGGCCCGGACGTACTGCTCGCGCAGCAGCGGGCCGAGCCGGTCGACGTCGTCGTGGCGGGTGGTCACCCGGTCGGTGGCGACCAGCCGGTACCGGGCCGGCAGCCGGGTGCCGAACTCGTCGTCCTCGCCGTCGCGCAGCCGCTCGTCGAAGCCGCCGGTCTCCTCGAAGACCGTCCGGGGCACCAGCGTGGCGGCGAAGAGCGCGCCGGTGTCCCGGCCGACGGTCCGGCGGCGCCAGTGGTGTTCGAAGGCCACCCGGTACGCCTCCACCGGACCGTCGTCGAACAACGGGAACGGCTCATAGATCCCCTGCACCATCCCCACATCCACCCCACCCCGCAGAATCCGCACCGCGTTCTCGATCGCATCCGACGCCAACGCCGTATCCGAATCCACGAAGAACACCAACGGCGCCGAACACGACGCCACCCCCACGTTCCGCGCCGCCGCCGGCCCCCGATTCACCCCCTGCACCACCACCCGACACGGAAACTCCCGCGCCACCCCCACCGACCCGTCCGTCGACGCGTCATCCACCACCACCACCTCAACCGGCCGCCACGACTGCCCGAACACCGACTCCAGACACGCCCGCAACGTCTTCACCTTGTTGAAGTTCGGCACCACCACCGCCACCGCGTCCTCAGGTCGCGGACCGGTCGCCGCGCCGGGGGCGGTCACCGGGCCGTCCCCCGGGCCAGGGCGTACGCCACCCGCAGCGCGCCGACCCCGGTGCCGAGCACGGCCAGGGCGTAGAGCAGCGTGTGCATCCCGGTGGCGTACGCGGCGAAGCCGACGCCCCGGATCCGGTGGGTGAAGCGGAGGAAATCGCGGCTGGTCACGGCGGGCGCCGTGGCCAGCACGGCGCAGACCGGCAGCAGCCAGGGCGCCCAGGGCAGCAGCGGCAGGCCCGCCAGGGCGAGCCCGCAGAGCGCCAGCCCGGTGGGCGAGAACGCGTTGACCCGCATCCCGGTGCCGGCGGTGCGCCGCCGCCCGGTCCGCAGCATGACCATCGGGGTGTCGGTGGCGAAGCCGAACTGCTCACGGACGAAGGGCAGGAACCGGTCCACGTCGTCGTGGCGGGTGGTCACCCGGTCGGTGACCACCAGCCGGTACCGGTCCGGGAAGCGGGTGCCGAACTCGGTGTCCTCGCCGGTGCGCAGCCGCTCGTCGAAGCCCCCCGCCTCCTCGAACACGCTGCGCCGGATGAGGCTGGCGGCGAAGAGGGTCGCCGAGCGGGGCCGGCCCACGCTGCGTCGGCGCCAGTAGTGCTCGAAGGCCACCCGGTACGCCTCCACCGGACCGTCGTCGAACAACGGGAACGGCTCATAGATCCCCTGCACCATCCCCACATCCACCCCACCCCGCAGAATCCGCACCGCGTTCTCGATCGCATCCGACGCCAACGCCGTATCCGAATCCACGAAGAACACCAACGGCGCCGAACACGACGCCACCCCCACGTTCCGCGCCGCCGCCGGCCCCCGATTCACCCCCTGCACCACCACCCGACACGGAAACTCCCGCGCCACCCCCACCGACCCGTCCGTCGACGCGTCATCCACCACCACCACCTCAACCGGCCGCCACGACTGCCCGAACACCGACTCCAGACACGCCCGCAACGTCTTCACCTTGTTGAAGTTCGGCACCACCACCGCCACCGCGTCCCGCGACCCGTCCCCCGGTGCTCCGGTCGCCGCCATCAGCAGGGCCCTGCGGCGGGCGTCCGGTGCGGCCCGCGCCGGGCACCGGCCCGGCCGGCGCGCCCCGACGCGACCACGGCAGGTCGCCGCGCGGTCACCGGGAGACCCCCACCGAGGGTCCGGAGCGCCAGGTGAGGCGCTGGGCGACTCGTTGCACCGTGCCGAGGGCCGCCCCGGCGGCGGAGGTGAGCTGGTACAGCAGGTGCACGGCGGCGAACCGGAGGCCGAAGCCGACGCCCCGGCTGGCCGCCACCCGGCGGTAGGTGCCGGCGTCCAGGGCGACGGCGCCGGTGAGCAGCGCCAGCGGCACCGCCGCGGCGGCCGGCCCGACGACGAGGGGCAGCGGCAGGGTGAGCGCGGTGGCCAGCACCAGGGCGCTGGCGAGGACCCGGGAGGCGGCCCCGCCCAGGACCTCGCCGGGGCGCACCTCGGCGGCGCTCGCCCAGGCCCGCAGGAACGCCTTCGGCAGCAGTACCCGCAGGGTGGTGTCGTGGTCGTGGGTGCCGGCGATGGCGGCGGTGCTGCGCACCTCGTAGCGCTGCTGGCGGATCCGGTGCCCGTACTCGGGCGCCTCGGTGTGCCGCAGCTCCGGATTGAACGGGCCCAGCTCGCGGAACACCTCGGCGCGCAGCGCGCACAGGGCGGTGTGCAGGCCCTCCATCGGGCCCTCCTGGGCCAGCCACCAGTGGTGCATCTGCAGGGCCCGGTACTCGGCGATGATGTTGCGGGAGAGCAGGGACTCCGGGCGGAGCACCCCGCAGATCGCCCCCAGGGCGGGATCGGCGCGCAGGGCGGCGACGGCGGCGGCGACGCTGCCGGGTTCGAGGGCGACGTCGGCGTCCAGGAAGAACAGGATCTCGCCCCGGGCGTGGTCCGCGCCCCGGTTGCGGGCCGCGCCGGGGCCGGTGTTCGCGGCCAGCCGCAGCACGGTGGCACCGGTCGCGGCGGCGATCGCGGCCGAGTCGTCGGTGCTGGCGTCGTCGACGACGATGATCTCGATGGTGGGGTACGTCTGCTGCTGCACCGACCGGACGCACAGCGCGACCGTCCGGGCCCGGTTGAAGCAGGGTATGACGACTGAGACCAGCGGGTCCACGCTGCCTCTCCTCCTTGCGTCAGGGTGGTCCGGCTGACCGTCGCCCCCGCGTCGGGGGCAGCACGGAGCCCAGCGGTCCCGGGGGTGGACCGGTGCCGGCGTGATGGGTGGCGAGATTGTGCGGTCCGGGGCCGCGCCCGTTGTCCACGAGCGCGCCGACGGACCGGAAGTTGTGTGGCCACCAACGGCTCTGAATGATGACCGCCTATATCTTGCGACCCTGCGACGAGGCCGTCAAGGACTTGACAAGCCACGTCCCATACCCGGCTGCACATTGGATCAAACCCTGCCAGGGAATGCCCGAAAAGTGTTGACACGAGATTCGCCCACAGTTGTCATAGTTAGACAAAGCTCAATATCTTCACTTGTGTCACGGACAGGCGGTGCACGGCGATTTCCGCCAGCGTGCAGTGTTGTGTCCCTCTGATCACATAGCGTGATTTGCGCCCTGACTTTTCCGAAGCGCAACACCCGCCGCACCACCCACCCGCGACCACCCGTCGACGAAAGACGATGAGCTGCCGAAACGCGCCCCCGCACGAACGGCGCACCAACACCGGGGCCGCAACGCCCGGCGCGGCCGGCCCCCAGCGGCCCGGAAGCCCGGCTGCGGCACCACCCCGACCGGCGCCCGACGGGGCCGCCGGGCACCGCCGCGACGACCCGACCACCGGCCCGTGCGGGCCGGGCGAAAACCACCAACCCACCCCCGGCGGAGCGGCGTTAAATGACGACACCGGAGCCCGCTCGACGGGCGGACGAAACGTACGAACCGGGGGCGTGAACAGTTTTATCGATCCCGCCTATTTGACGCCGCCCGGAATCCGCTTTCCACCGAAACGATGTCTCGCCGCACATCTGGTCGGGTGGGGCCGACCGGGCGACCGGGCCGGCGGATTCCGCGGGGCCCCGACCACGGCGTCCCGTCCCGCCGTCGGCACCGCCTGGTCCACCGGTCGCCTGGCCCACCGGCCCGCCGCTGCCACCGGTCCCCGGTCCACCGGCCCGCCGCCCCCACCGGTCCGCCGCTGCCACCGGTCCGCCGCTGCCACGGCCGGTGCCCCGCCGTCCAGCCTGGCGGACGCGGGCCGCGTCAGGCTCGCGTGCCGATCTTCGTGATGGCACGCTGGTGTCCGCCGCCGGCAGGCCGCCGGCGCGCATCACCGACCTCTGAGGGAGACGATCGACCCGATGGCAGCGGACGTCACCACCACCGCCGAGTGGCAGGCCCTGCGCACGCACGCCGAGGAGATCCACAAGACCCGGCTGCGGGACCTGTTCGCCGCCGACCCGGACCGGGGTGGGCGGTTGACCGTCGAGGTGGCCGACCTCTACGTGGACTACAGCAAGAACCTGGTCACCGACGAGACCCTGGCGCTGCTCACCGCGCTGGCCGAACGGGTCGGGCTGGCCGACCGGGTCGCCGCGACGTTCTCCGGCGCGCACGTCAACTCCACCGAGGACCGGGCCGTGCTGCACACCGCGCTGCGGCTGCCCCGGGACGCCACCCTGACCGTGGACGGTCAGGACGTGGTGGCCGCCGTGCACGGTGTGCTGGACCGGATGTCGGCGTTCGCCGAGACGGTCCGCTCCGGCGAGTGGCGCGGGCACACCGGGGAGCGGATCCGCACCGTCGTCAACATCGGCATCGGCGGTTCCGACCTCGGCCCGGTGATGGCGTACGAGGCGCTGAAGGACTACCGGGACGCCGGCCTGACCTGCCGGTTCGTCTCCAACATCGACCCGACCGACATCCACGAGGCCACCGCCGACCTGGATCCGGCGACCACCCTGTTCGTGGTGGTCTCCAAGACCTTCTCCACCCAGGAGACGCTGGCCAACGCCCACCAGGCCCGCCGGTGGCTGCTGGCCGGGCTCGGCGGTGACGAGTCGGCGATCGCCCGGCACTTCGTCGCTGTCAGCACCAGCGAGCAGCGGGTCCGGGACTTCGGCATCGACCCGGCGAACATGTTCGGCTTCTGGGACTGGGTCGGCGGGCGGTACTCACTGCCCTCAGCGGTGGGCCTGTCGGTGATGCTGGCCGTCGGGCCGCAGCGGTTCACCGAGATGCTGGCCGGGTACCACGCCGTCGACGAGCACTTCCGGACCGCCCCGCTGGCGCGCAACGCGCCGGTGCTGCTGGGCCTGCTCAACGTCTGGTACACCAACTTCCTCGGCGCGCAGACCCACGCGGTGCTGCCGTACTCGCAGTACCTGAACCGGTTCCCCGCGTACCTGCAACAACTCACCATGGAGAGCAACGGCAAGTCGGTGACGGTGGACGGCTCCCCCGTGTCGTACGACACCGGGGAGATCTTCTGGGGCGAGCCCGGCACCAACGGGCAGCACGCCTTCTACCAGCTCATCCACCAGGGGACCCGGCTGGTGCCGGCGGACTTCGTCGCGTTCAGCGAGCCGAACCACGACATCGGCGAGATGCACGACCTGTTCATGTCGAACTTCTTCGCCCAGACCGCGGCGCTGGCCTTCGGGCGCACCGCCGAGCAGGTCGAGGCGGAGGGCACCCCGGCGGAACTGGTGCCGCACCGGGTGATGGCCGGCAACCACCCGACCACGTCGATCCTGGCCGGCAAGCTCACCCCGGCCACCTTCGGCCAGTTGGTGGCGCTGTACGAGCACATCGTGCTCACCGAGGCCGCGATCTGGGACATCAACGCCTTCGACCAGTGGGGGGTGGAGTTGGGCAAGGTGATGGCCAACCAGCTCGCCCCGCTGCTCACCGGGGAGTCCCCCGACCTCGGCACGGTCGACTCCTCCACCGCCGCGCTGATCGGGCGCTACCGCAGCCAGCGCGGCCGGGGCTGACCGTCACCGGGCGGTACCGCCCGGCGGCCGGATCACCGGCGTCGGGCGGTACCGCCGACGAGTCGCCGTCCGCCGCCCCCGGGCCGGGCCCGGGGCCGGAGCCGCCGGGCCGGAGCCGCCGGCAGGTCCCCCGGGTGGCCCGCAGGCGCGGACCGTCGTGGGCCGACCCGTGATCGGTGCGGTCAGGCCGACGTGGTGGCGCGGTCCTCCGCGCCGTCGGCCGGGGTGGCCGCGACGGCGCGCTCGGCCCGGTGCTGCCGCAGCGACCAGCCGACCGCCGCCGCCCAGGCCAGCACGATCACGCCGTAGCAGGGGTACCGCAGCGCCGCCGGCGCGTCGACCCAGTCGCTGAGCAGCAGGGTCCGGACGTTGGTCAGGATGATGACACCGCCGACGGCGGAGCCGAGGACCCGGGGCGGGACCATCCGCACCAGCCAGGCGGCGATCGGCGCGGCGACCATGCCGCCGATCAGCAGCGCGGCGACCCAGGTGAAGTCGATGTTCGCCGCCCCGATCCCGAGCAGGAAGCCGAGGCTGGCGGCGACCGCTACCAGGAACTCACTGGCGTCGATGGAGCCGATCACCTTGCGGGGCTCCAACCGGCCGCTGGCCAGGATGGCCGGGGTGCCGATCGGGCCCCAGCCGCCACCGCCGGTGGCGTCGACGAAGCCGGCGACCAGGCCCAGCGGCCCGAGGAACCGCTTGCGCAGCGGCAGCCCGACCCGGTCCCTCGGCAGGCCGGCGACGGTGAACCGGATCAGCACGTACAGGCCGAGGACGAGCAGGATCAGCGACATGATCGGCGCGGCGGTCTCGGTGGAGAGACTGGACAGGAAGGTCGCCCCGGCGAAGGCACCGACGGCGCCCGGGAGGCCCACCCGGCGGACCACCACCCAGTCGACGTTGCCGAATCGCGAGTGCGCGGCGCCCGAGGCGAGAGTGGTGCCGATTTCGGCGAGGTGAACGGTCGCGGAAGCGCTCGCCGCACTGGTGTTGATGGCCAGAAGCAGTGTTGTGGAGGTCACACCGTAGGCCATACCGAGGCTGCCGTCGACCAGTTGCGCACCGAGGCCGACGAGGGCGAGGAGAAGGAGTTTACGCACATTTACCGCCGATTCGAGTGAGGAATGAGGGCAGGGTCGTCCGGACGGAGGCGTGGCCGTCGTGGCGACCACGGAACTCCGCCGGTCCACGTCATTGCAGATGTGCGGGACAGTCGACGGTTCGCGCGGCCGGCCGGCCGACGCCGACTTTCCGGCGAACTTGTAAAACGTTCGTTAAGTCTCCTGGTAGACGCCATCTCGACGGCGCGCGCAGGTCACCTCGCGGCCATGATCAGCAGCCCGTCCGCCCGATCCACCGCCGGCAGCCGACGCCCCGGCCGGCGGCCGGAGTGACCGGACACCACTCGCGGAACAGCCGCCCGCACCGCCGCACCACCAGCCAATACAATGATCACCTTAAATTTTTTCTCCTCTCTGAATGCCGAAGTTAATTGATGGGTATTGGCGGCTGCGGCATAGACAGGGATGGTTCGCCTCCACGGCAACCCCTGACAAGACCCCTTCCACATGCTGGGATTCCTCACCCCTAATCGCCTGCCACCAGGCACGACAGGGGCAGCCCGAATCATTCGGTAAAGCGAAACCGGTCGCCTCCCGCCTGATCGACGGTCGCCACTGCTGATGCAGCTTCGGCAACAGCAGGGCCATTTCCGCTGGCTACCCCTACCGCAATTCCCGCCACCTTGGTAGGAAATCTTCAGCGGCACGGTGAGATAGGTCAGATTTAACCGGGCCGTAACTGAGCGCCGCTACGTTATGACTCGCTGCGACATTGACTGTCGCAAATCAGGACGCCCGTCGCCGCTGGTCCGGTCGGCGCGTCCGGCCCGTCGCCCCCCGCGATCCTCGGCGCACGAAGTGGGAGCCTGATGACTACTGCACCGCACACGCGCGACCTGGTCATGGTTGTGAACCCGGCCGGCACCCTCGAACCCGGTCCACGGATCACGGCCGCCGCCGGTGCCGGCGGCGGGCTGGGCATCCTCGACCTGGCCGCCGGGGACGACTGGGCGCTGCGCGCCCTGAGCCGGGCCGCCTCCTGGTCCCCCACACCGATCGGCGTGCGGGTACCGGCCGGCTGCCTGGCCACCCCCGACGAGGTCGACCACGCCGCGCAGGGCCGGGTGGACCTGGTGCTGCTCACCCCGGACAGCCCCTGGCCGACGGCCGAGACCGCCACCCGGTACCGGGTCATCGTCGAGGTGACCGACCGCGCCGAGGCGTACGCCGCCGCGGCGGCCGGCGCGCACGGGCTCGTCGCCCGTGGCCTGGAGGGCGGCGGCCGGGTCAGCGACCTCAGCTCCTTCGTCCTGCTCCAGCAGCTCGTCGCCGACGAGGAGCTGGACCTGCCGGTCTGGGTGGCCGGTGGGATCGGCCCCCGGACCGCCGGCGCCTGCCTGGTCGGCGGCGCGGCCGGCGTGGTGCTGGACACCCAGCTCGCCCTGATGCCCGAGTCGGAGCTGCCGGCGGACGTCCAGGCCACGCTCCGGCGGATGGACGGCTCGGAGACCGCACTGGTCGACGGGGTCCGGGGCGTCCGCCGGGGCGGGCCGCACGAGACGGACACCGAGCTGCTGCCGATCGGCCAGGACGGCTGGCTGGCCGGCGTCTTCGCCGACCGCTGGGCGGACACCGCCAGCGCGGTACGCGGGCTGCGCGCCGCCATGCTCGACGCCGTCGGCGACACCGACGCCGGTGACCTGCTGCTGCCCGGCGCGCCCCTGGCGGCGGCGCTCGGGGTCCGGGTCCCGGTCGCGCAGGGCCCGATGACCCGGGTCAGCGACGAGGCGGCGTTCGCCGCGGCGGTCGCCGACGGCGGGGCGCTGCCCTTCGTCGCCCTCGCCCTCAACGGCCCGGACCAGTGCCGGCGGATCCTCACCGAGACCGCCGACCGGCTCGGCGACCGGCCGTGGGGCGTCGGCGTGCTCGGTTTCGCCCCGGAGGAACTGCGCACGGCACAACTCGACGTCGTCCGCGAGATCCGCCCGGCCTGCGCGATCATCGCCGGGGGCCGCCCGCCGCAGGCCCGCGCCCTCGAGGAACAGGGCATCAGCACCTTCCTACACGTGCCCTCCCCGGGCCTGCTCCGGCAGTTCCTGCGCGCCGGCGCCCGCAAGTTCATCTTCGAGGGCGCGGAGTGCGGCGGGCACGTCGGCCCCCGGTTCAGCTTCCCGCTCTGGGAGGCGCAACTGCTGGTGCTCGACGAGTACCTGGACGCCGAACCGGCCGCCGCCGACGAGGTGCAGGTCTTCTTCGCCGGTGGTGTGCACGACGCCCGGTCGGCGGCGATGGTCGCCACGATGTCCGCGCCGCTGGCCCGCCGGGGCGCCCGGGTCGGCGTCCTGATGGGCACGGCGTACCTGTTCACCGCCGAGGCGGTGGCGCACGGCGCGGTCCAGCCCCGGTTCCAGCGGGAGGCGTTGGCCGCCGAGCGCACGGCGGTGCTGGAGACCGCCCCCGGCCACGTCACCCGCTGCCTGCACACCCCGTTCGTCGACGACTTCCACGAGCTGCGCACCCAGTTGGCCGACGCCGGGGTGGACCACCGCGAGGTCTGGGAGCGGCTGGAAATGCTCAACGTCGGCCGGCTGCGCATCGCCAGCAAGGGGTTGCGCCGCTCCGGCGAGACGATCGAGGCGGTGGACGAGGACGTCCAGGCCGCCGAGGGACTCTTCATGGCCGGCCAGGTCGCCGTACTGCGCGACGCGGCCACCACCGTGGCCGACCTGCACGACGCGGTCAGCAGCGCGGTCCGCGACTTCCACGCCGCCCGGCGCGACACGCTGCGGGCCCGCCTGGAGCCCGCGCCGCAGGTCGAGGAGCCCGTCGCCCCGCTGGACATCGCCATCGTCGGGATGGCCTGCGTGCTGCCCGGCTCCCCCGACCTGGACAGCTTCTGGCGCACGGTGCTCACCGGGGCCGACGCGGTCACCGAGGTGCCCGCCCAGCGCTGGGACACCGACCTGTACTATGCCACCGAGGTCGGGCCGGGCCGCACCGGCCGGATCAGCGTCTCCAAGTGGGGCGGCTTCATCGAGCCGGTGCCCTTCGACGCCATCGGCTACGGCATCCCGCCGGCCGCTCTGGCCAGCATCGACCCGACCCAGCTCCTCGCCCTGGAGGTGTCCCACCGGGCGCTGGTCGACGCCGGGTACGCCTTCGACGCCCCGGGCGTAAACCACGCCCGGACCGGGGTGGTGTTCGGCGCGGAGGCGGGCAGCGACATGGGTCACGCGCAGACCCTGCGCACCATGCTCCCGGCGTACCTCGGCGAGGTGCCCGAGGAGATGGAGGAGCTGCTGCCCACGGTCACCGAGGACAGCTTCCCCGGGGTGCTGGCGAACGTCATCGCCGGCCGGGTCGCCAACCGGCTCGACCTGGGCGGGCCGAACTACACCATCGACGCCGCCTGCGCCTCCTCGCTGGCCGCGATGGACGCCGCCTGCAAGGAACTGGTCACCGGCGACAGCGACCTGATGATCTGCGGCGGGGCCGACCTGCACAACGGCATCAACGACTACCTGATGTTCACCTCGGCGCACGCGCTCTCCCCGACCGGGCGGTCCCGCCCCTTCGACAGCACCGGCGACGGCATCGCCCTCGGCGAGGGGGTGGCCTGTGTGGTGCTGAAGCGGCTGGCCGACGCCGAACGCGACGGCGACCGGATCTACGCGGTGGTCAAGGGCCTCGGCGGGGCCAGTGACGGGCGTGCGCTCGGGCTCACCGCGCCCCGCCCCGACGGTCAGCGCCGGGCCCTGGACCGGGCGTACCGGCGCAGCGGGATCTCCCCCCGCGAGGTCGGGCTGGTGGAGGCGCACGGCACCGGCACCGTGGTCGGCGACCGCACCGAGCTGGAGACGCTGACCCGGCTCTTCGCCGAGTCCGGCGCGGAGCCGGGCGGGTGCGCGCTCGGCTCGGTGAAGTCCCAGATCGGGCACACCAAGTGCGCCGCCGGGCTGGCCGGGGTGATCAAGGCGAGCCTGTCGCTGTACCACGGGGTCCGCCCGCCGACGATCCACCTGAACCGACCCAACCCGGCCTGGCACCCGCAGCAGAGCCCGTTCGCCTTCTACACCGAGGCGCGCCCGTGGCCGGTGCCGGCCGCCGACCGGGTCGCCGGGGTGAGCGCCTTCGGCTTCGGCGGCACGAACTTCCACGCGGTGCTCACCGCGTACGCCGACGCGCCGGAGCCCCGGCACGCCCGGCGGCTCTGGCCGGCGGAGCTGTTCTGCTTCCGGGGCACCGACCTCGCCGCCGCCCACCAGGCGGTCCGGCAGGTGCTCGACGGACTCGCCGCAGACGCCGAGCGGGACCGGCCGGGACGCCTGGCCGAGCTGGCGGCGGCGGTCGCCGGCCGGGGCGGCGGGCGTGCCCCGACCCGCGTCGCGGTGGTCGCCCGGGACGTCGCGGAGCTGGAGGCGCTGCTGCACCGGGCCCTCGCCGGCGAGCACGACCCGGCGCGCGGGCTGGTGCAGCCGGCCGACGCCGGCACCGCCGGCTCGGGCGGCGCGGGCGGCACCGCCGGCACGGGCGGCCCCGGTGGGGTGGCCTTCCTCTTCCCCGGGCAGGGCAGCCAGCGTCCGGGGGCGCTGGCCGAGCTCTTCGTCGCCTTCCCGGAGCTGCGGCACTACCTGGAACTCGACCGGGACGCCGCCGAACTGCTCTTCCCGCCGGCCGCCTTCGACCGGGACGGCCGGCGGGCGCAGGAGGACCGGGTCCGTGACACCCGCGTCGCCCAGCCGGTGCTGGGTATCGGCGGGCTCGCCGTCGACCACCTGCTGCGCCGCCTGGGCGTCCGGCCGGACCTGACCGCCGGGCACAGCTACGGCGAGCTGGTCGGGCTCTGCGTCGCCGGAGCGTTCGACGCGGCCACCCTGCTGGAGCTGAGCCGCCTGCGAGCCACCGCGATCCTGGACGCCTGCGGGGAGGACCCGGGCACCATGGCGGCGGTCTCCGCCCCCGCCGACGACGTGGCCCGGGTCCTCGCCGGTGCCGGCCTGACCAGCGAGGTCGTCCTGGCCAACCGGAACGCGCCGAAGCAGGTGGTGGTCTCCGGCCCGACCGGGAAGGTCGAGGCGGCGGTGGTCGCGCTGCGGGAGGCGGGGCTGTCGGCGAAGGCCATCGCGGTGGCCTGCGCCTTCCACAGCCCGGTGGTGGCCGGCGCGGTGGAGACCTTCGCCGAGGTGCTCGCCGGCCGAAAGATCGCCGCGCCGCGCATCCCGGTCTGGTCCAACCTCACCGCCGCGCCGTACAGCGGGGACGCCGACGGGGTGCGCCACCACCTCGCCGAGCAGATCGGCGCGCCGGTCCGCTTCGTCGAGCAGATCGAGGCGATGTACGCCGCCGGGGCCCGCGTCTTCGTCGAGGTCGGTCCCGGGCAGGTCCTCAGCCGGCTGGTCGGGGCGGTCCTCGGCGACCGGCCGCACCAGACCGTGGCCTGCGACCGGGGGAAGGACGAGGGGCTGCGCGGTTTCCTCGTCTCGGTCGCCGAGCTGGCCTGCGCGGGCCTGCCGGTCCGCCCCGACTGGCTCTTCCACGGCCGGGTCGGCACCGGGGCGTCCGCTGCCGCACCCACCCGTCGTCCGGTCTGGACGGTCGACGGGCAGCTCGTCCGGGACCAGCACGGCGCCTGTCTTCCCGGTGGTATGACCCCTCCCCGACGCATCAAGGAGCTGTCGATGACCCCAGCCAACGGCGCCGCCGGCACCGCCGAGGGCACCGCCCCGGCCGTCGGCCCCCGGGATCCCCGGGGCGACCTGCTCAGCGAGTACCTGCGCGCCACCCGGGACATGATCGCCTCCCAGCGGGACGTCATGCTCGCCTTCCTCGGTGAGGGTGGCGGGGCCGGCCGGGCGGTGTGGCAGCCCACCGAGACGTACCGGGTCGACGGGTACGCGGCGCTGCCCGCCGCCGCCCCGGCCCCGGTGGCGGCCCCGGTGCCGGCCATGGTGGCCCCGGCGAACGGGGGGAACGCGCTGGCCACCACCGTCGCGGCGGTGGCACCGGCGGTCGTCCCGGTGTCGCCCGCCGTCGGGCCGGTCACCCCCGCGCCGGCACCGGCCGGGCCGAGCCTCGCCGCGTTCCAGGAGGCGATCCTGGCGGTGATCAGCGAGCGCACCGGCTACCCGGTCGACCTCATCGAACTCGACCTCGACCTCGAAGCCGACCTCTCCATCGACAGCATCAAACGCGCCGAAGTCGCCGGCGAGGTGGCCCACCGCCTGCACCTCACCGTCGACGGCGACGAGAGCGAACTCGAAGACCTCGTCAAGGCCCGCACCGTGCGGGCGATGGTGGCCTGGCTCGGCGACAAGGCGGCCGGGGCCCCGGCGACCGCGCTGCTGCCGGCCGCGTCGCCGGCCGCCGTCCCGGCCGGGGTCGGCGTCGCAGCCGGCGTGACCACGGCCGACTTCCAGCACGCGATCCTGGCGGTGATCAGCGAGCGCACCGGCTACCCGGTCGACCTCATCGAACTCGACCTCGACCTCGAAGCCGACCTCTCCATCGACAGCATCAAACGCGCCGAAGTCGCCGGCGAAGTGGCCCACCGCCTGCACCTCACCGTCGACGGCGACGAGAGCGAACTCGAAGACCTCGTCAAGGCCCGCACCGTCCGCGCCATGGTCACCTGGCTCGACGGGAAGCTGGGCGGCGGCGTCCACCTGTCGGTGTCGACCACCGGCCCGGTGCCGGCCGCGACCGGCCCGGCCGGTGCGGTGGCGGCCGGCGGGGCCACCCTCGCCGACTTCCAGAACGCGATCCTCGCGGTGATCAGCGAGCGCACCGGCTACCCGGTCGACCTCATCGAACTCGACCTCGACCTCGAAGCCGACCTCTCCATCGACAGCATCAAACGCGCCGAAGTCGCCGGCGAGGTCGCCCACCGCCTGCACCTCACCGTCGACGGCGACGAGAGCGAACTCGAAGACCTCGTCAAGGCCCGCACCGTCCGCGCCATGGTCACCTGGCTCGACGAGAAGCTGAACGCCACGGTCACCGCGACCGCGACCCTGACCGCCACGGCCCAGCTACCCGCGACGGGCGCCATCGCGCCGGAGGTCACCGCGCCGGCACCCGCCGCGCCGGAGGTCACCGCCGACCCGGCGGAGGCCGGCGTCGGGGTGGGGGTCGCCCCGAAGCGACTCGTCGCCCGGGAGAGCGTCCAGCCCGGCGAGGTCGGCGACGCGGCGACCACGCTCGCCGGCACCCGGTTCCTGATCACCGGCGGCGGGCAGGTCGGGGCGTACCTGGCCGAACTGCTCGGCGCGCACGGCGCCAGCGGCCAGCTCGGGGTGCTCGACAGCGACCAGGCCGGGGTGGGCTTCGACGGGGTGCTCGTCCTCGACGGGCTGACCGACCTCGACGAGCCGCTGCTGCCGGACGTGTTCCCGCTGGTGCAACGGGCGCTCGCCAGCGGGCCGCGCTGGTTGCTCGCCGCCGGGGCGCGCGACGCCACCGGCGCCGCCGACGGGATGCCCGGCCTGTTCCGCACCATCGCCCGGGAGTACCCGCAGCTCACCGCCCGGTTCGTGGAGACCGACGCGGGGGCGTCGGCGCAGGTGCTCGCCCAGCAGATCGTCACGGAGCTGCTCACCGGCCCGGCCGCGCCGGTGGTCTCCCTGCGCGGCGACGACCGGTACGTCGCCGACCTGGTTCCGGTGGAGCTGGGCGCGCTGGCCGCCGGGGGTGCCGGCCCGGCCGGTGACGGCGTCGCCGAGGCCACCGCGATCGGGTTGACCACGGACTCGGTGGTGGTGCTGGTCGGCGGGGCCCGGGGCATCACCCCGTGGTTCGCCCGGGCGCTCGCCTCGGCCAGCCGGTGCCGGATCGAGCTGGTCGGGCGTACCCCGCTGCCGACCGAACCGGAGGACCCGGCGCTGGCGGCGGCGCGGGACAAGGCGGCGCTGGTCGCCGCGCTGGCCCGGCAGGGCGGGCGGTCGCCGGCCGAGATCGACCGGACCGCGCGGCAGATCCTCGCCGCCCGGGAGGTGACGGCCACCATGGCCGAGCTGACCGAGCTGGGCGGTGAGGTCCGGTACCACAGCCTCGACGTGCGCGACGCCGAGGCGACCCGGCGGCTGCTCGCCGGCATCCACGCCGAGCACGGCCGGATCGACGGCCTGGTGTACGCGGCCGGGATCATCGAGGACAAGCTGATCGCCGAGAAGGACCCGGCGTCGTTCACCCGGGTCTTCGACACCAAGGTGGACGGGGCCCGGACGGTGCTGGCCGCCCTCGACGAGCTGCCCGGCCAGCCCCGCTTCGTGGTCTTCTTCGGCAGCATCGCCGCCGCCTACGGCAACCGGGGGCAGGCCGACTACGCGGCGGCCAACGACGCCCTCGACGCCATCGGCACCCGGTACGCGGCGCGGTCCGGCGTGCGGTGCCTGACCGTGCACTGGGGCCCGTGGGCGCCCGGGGCGGGCCACGGCGGCATGGTCACCGCCGAGCTGAGCCGGGAGTACGCCCGGCGCGGCATCGGCCTGATCGACCCGGAGGAGGGCGCGCTCGCCCTGCTGCGGGAGCTGGCCTGGGCCGAGGCGTCGGTCACCTCGGTCGTCTACACCGCCTCCGGCTGGTGAGCCCGGCGATGTCCCGACCCGACGCCCCTGTCCGTCCCGTCCTGCGGAGGTACCGATGAGCAACGGCACCGGCCGGCCCGAACCGGTCGCCATCGTGGGGATGGCCGCCCTGATGCCCGGCGCGGGCGACCTGGAGAGCTACTGGCGCAACCTCGTCGACGGGGTGGACGCCATCACCGAGGTCCCGCCGCACCGCTGGGACGAGGAGTTCTACGACCCGGAGCAGGCGCACCGACCGGACCGGATGTACTGCCGCCGGGGCGGGTTCGTCGACGAGCACGCGACCTTCGAGCCGCTGAAGTTCGGGGTGATGCCCGCCTCGGTGCCGGACATCGAGCCGGACCAGCTCATCACCCTCGAGGTGGCGGCGCGGGCGATCGCCGACGCGGGCGGGGCGGAGAAGCTCCCCGACGGGGAACGGGTCGGCGTGATCATCGGCCGGGGCGGCATCCTCAGCCCGGCCCAGGCCCGGTACGCCCAACGGGTGCGGATGTCCAGCCAGGTCATCCAGATCCTGCGCGAGCTGGTCCCCGACCTGGACCAGGAGCGTCTGGAGCTGCTGCGGCGCAAGTTCGACGAGCGGCTCGGCCCGTACCAGCCGGAGGGGACGATCGGCCTGGTGCCCAACCTCGCCGCCTCCCGGGTGGCGAACCGGCTCAACCTGCGCGGCCCCGCGTACACCATCGACGCGGCCTGCGCCTCCTCGCTGATCGCCGTGGACCAGGGCATCACCGAACTGGTCAACGGCCGGCTCGACGCGGTGCTCGCCGGTGGGGTGCACCACGTGCACGACATCAGCTTCTGGTCGGTGTTCAGCCAGTTGCGGGCGCTGTCCCGGCGGGGGGAGATCCGCCCCTTCGACGCCTCGGCCGACGGGCTGCTGATCGGCGAGGGGACCGGCGTGGTGGTGCTCAAGCGCTACGCCGACGCCCGGCGCGACGGCGACCGGGTGTACGCGGTGATCCGGGGCAGCGGGGTGTCCAGCGACGGCCGCTCGGCCAGCATGTTCAACCCGGCGGTCTCCGGTCAGGTGCTGGCGATCCGGCGGGCCTGGGCGGCCGCCGGGCTGGACCCGACCGCCCCGGACGCGCTGGGGCTGCTGGAGGCGCACGGCACCGGCACCCCCACCGGGGACGCGGCCGAACTGACCACGATCGCCGAGGTCTTCGGCCCGCACGGCGGCGGCCCGAAGCCGGTGATCGGCTCGGTGAAGTCGATGATCGGGCACACCATGCCGGCGGCCGGGATCGCCGGCCTGATCAAGGCGGCGCTGGCCGTGCACCGGGGGGTGCTGCCGCCCACCCTGCACTGCGAGTCGCCCCGACCGGAGATGGCGGCGACCCGGTTCGCCCCGATCCCCACCGCGCGGCCGTGGGAGGGTGACGGGCCGCGCCGGGCCGGGATCAACGCGTTCGGCTTCGGGGGGATCAACGCGCACCTGATCATCGAGCAGCCGTCGGATTCGCTCGGCGAGCCGGTGGTGGCGGTGGGTGCCCCGGCCGCCGGACGCGCCACGGTGGACGAGCCGGACCAGGTGCTCTGGCTGGCCGCACCGGATCCGGCCGGGCTCGCCGCGCTGCTGGCCCGCGACGACCACGAGGTACGCCGGCTCGGCGCCGAGGTGGCCGCCCGCTCCGGTGGCGACGCGCCGGGACGCAGCCGGCTGGGCGTCGTCGGCCCGACCGACAAGCTGCTCGCGGTGGCCCGCAGGACGGTGGCCCGGGGCCAGGCGTGGCGGGGCGGGCGGGACATCTGGTTCAGCCCGCAGCCGCTGCTCGCCGACGGGGGCAGGCTCGCCTTCGTCTTCCCCGGGCTGGAGGCGGAGTTCGCCCCGCGCACCGCCGACCTGGCCGCCCACTTCGGGCTGCCGGACCGCGCGTGGTCCGCCGCCGACCTGGGCCGGCACGGGGCCGGGCTGATCGAGGTGGGCAAACTGCTGCACGAGGCGCTGGAGCGGATCGGGGTACGCCCGGACGCGGTGGCCGGGCACAGCATCGGCGAGTGGACCGCCGCCGCGGTCAGCGGCCAAGTCAGCACCGCCGCGATGGACGAGTTCCTGGAGCTGTTCAACGCCGACTCGGTGGAGGTCTCCGGGTACGTCTTCGCGGCGGTCGGCGCGGGCGCGGACCAGGTCACCCCGCTGCTCGGCGACTTCCCCGGCGTGGTGCTCTCGCACGACAACGCCCCGGGGCAGTCCGTGGTCAACGGGCCGGAGCCGCAGGTCGACCGGCTGGTCGAGGCGCTACGGACCCGCAACGTGCTGTGCCAGAAGCTGCCGTTCCGCTCGGCGTTCCACACCCCCGCCTTCGCCGACGGGCTCACCTCGATCGGCGCCGCGCTGGGCCGGTGGGAGGTGCACCCGACCCGGATGCCGGTCTGGTCGGCCACCCTGCAGGCCCCCTTCCCGACCGACGAGGAGCAGGTCAACCAGACCTTCGTCCGGCACATGATGGAGCCGGTCTGGTTCCGGCAGACCGTGGCCGCGATGTACGACGCCGGGTTCCGGGTCTTCCTCCAGGTCGGGGCGGGGCAGCTCGCCTCCCTGGTCAGCGACAACCTGCGCGGCCGGGACCACCTGGCGATGCCGGTGAACACCGCGCACCGGGGCGGCCTGAACCAGTTGCGCCGGGTGGCGACCGCGCTCTGGGTGGAGGGGGCCACCCCGGACCTGCGCGCCCTGACGCCGAGCACCGCGGGCACCCGGACGTCGGGCACACCGACGGCGGACGCACGGACGTCGGGCACGCCGACCTCGGGCACCGGGACGGCGCGGGATCAGGCGGGGACGCCGACCGGCGCCCGGCGCGGGCCCCGGATGCCGCTCGACCTGGGCGGCCCGCTGGTCCGGCTCGGCGCGGACGCGGCCGGCCTGCTCGGCCTCTCCGCGACCCCGGCCACCGGCGCTCCGGCACCGGCCGCCACCGCGTCCGGGGCAGCCACGGCACCGCAGGCCGCCACCGCACCACGGGCCGCCACCACGCAGCCGGCCGCTGCCGCGCCGCCGGCCCGGGTCACGCCCCCGCCGGCCACGCCGCCGGTCGGGGCCGGGATCACCGCCGCGCAGCGGGCCGCCGCCGCGCAGTCCGCCGACCCGGCGGCGGCGATGGCCGCGCTGCACCGGCTCGCCGGGCAGTCCAGCGCGGCGGCGGAACTCGCCGCCCTGCTCCGGGACACCGCGCAGGGGGCGGTCAGCGTGCTCACCGCCTCCGGCGGCACCGCCGCCCCGGCCCGGCCGACGCCGGCCCCGGTTCGCCCGACGCCGGCACCGGCCCGTCCGACGCCGGCCTCGACCCGTCCGACGCCGGCACCGGCCCGCCCCGTGCCACCGGCCGGCGCAAGGCCCGCCACCGCGCCGGTCGGCGGCACCCCGCCGGCGGCCGGCCCGGCCGCCACGTCCCGCCCATTGGCCGCACCGCCCTCCGCCGCTGCGCCCCGGCCCGGTCCGGGCGCGCCCGGACCGGAGGTCGGCCGGACCACCCTGCGGGTCAACCTGCGGACCATGCCGTACCTGTTGGACCACTGCTTCTTCGTGCAGCCCGACGACTGGCCCGACCCGGCGGACCGGTGGCCGGTGGTCCCGGCGACCGCCCTGGTCGCGCACATGATGGACGCCGTCGAGGAACTGGTGCCCGGCGCGCGGGTGGTCGCCGTGCACGACGCCAAGTTCAGCCGGTGGCTGATCGCCGAGCCGGGCCAGGACGTCGAGATCGTGGTCCGGACGGCCGGGCCGCAGCGGTACGCGGTCTCCCTCGGCGGGTACGCCCGCGCCACCGTCGAGGTCGGCGCCGGGTACCCGGCTCCCCCGGCGGTGTGGACGCACGACCCGGCCACCGAACGCCCGCCCACCCTCGGCGCGGCCGAGATGTACGCCGAGCGGCTGATGTTCCACGGCCCGCAGTTCCGGGGCGTCACGCAGGTGCACGCCCTCGGCGACATGCACGTGCGGGGCGTGGTCACCGCCCCGGTGCCACCCGGCGCGCTGCTGGACAACGCGCTGCAGCTCATCGGCAACTGGCTGATCACCACCCAGCCGTTCCGCACGGTGGCGCTGCCGGTGGGGCTCGGGCACGTCCGGTTCTTCGGTCCGCCCCCGCCGGCCGGCCGGGCCTTCGAGTGCGTGGCCCGGGTCCGCACCATCGACGACGGCTCGCTCGTCGCCGACACCCAGCTCAGCTACGAGGGTCGGGTGTGGGCGCAGATCGACGGCGCGGTCGACCGGCGCTTCGACAGCCACCCGCAGGCCCGGGTCGCCGAGCGGTTCCCCGAGCGGTACCCGATGTCGCACTTCCAGCCGGAGGGCTGGACGATGGCCTTCGACTGCTGGACCGACCTGGTCACCCGGGGCATGGCGGCCCGGGGCATCCTCGGCGGCGCCGGGTACGACGAGTACGAGCGGCAGCCGGCGAAGACCCGCAAGCAGTGGATGCTCGGCCGGATCGCGGTCAAGGACGTGGTGCGGGCCCGGCTGTGGGAGGACGGGCACACCGACATCTACCCGATCGAGCTGACCGTCGGCAACGCCCCGGACGGCCGGCCCTGGGTCCGGGGCCGGCCCGGCCGGAACCTGGGCGACTGCGACGTGTCGCTGGCGCACTGCGCGGAGATCGGCGTGGCCATCGCGCGCCGCCGCCCCGACGGCGGCCAGTCGGGCACAGGGGCCGGCGACAGCACCGGCGCGGGTGGGGTCGGGATCGACGTCGCCGAGATCACCACGCATCCGGAGAGCACCCTGTCGTTCGCCCTCACCGGCGCGGAGACGGCGCTGCTGGCGACCCTGGCCGGTGCCGACGCCGACGCGCGGTGGCTCTGGTTCACCCGGTTCTGGGCGGCGAAGGAGGCCGTCGGCAAGGCGGAGGGCACCGGACTCGACGGCCGGCCCCGCCGGTTCGAGGTACGCGAGGCCACCGACACCGCGCTCGTCGTCGAGGTCGACGGGCGGGCGTACCGGGTCGGGCACCGGGAGGTCGCCAACCCCGACGACCTGCCGCCCCGGCGGTACGTCGTCGCCTGGACCTGGGGCCCGGAGCCGGACCCCGCCACCCCGCCCGGGGTGTCCCGACCGTGACCGGTCACCCCCGCCCACCAGCGGCCCACCCCACCGGAGCAGAAGAAGGAGCACCGTCATGACCACGGCCCAGGCCAGCACCCTCGCCGAACTCACCGAGATGATCAATGCCGTCCTGGGGGACTTCGCCACCGACCAGGCGGTCACCATGGACACCACGTTCCGGGACGACCTGGGGATGGAGAGCATCGACGTCGTCTCGCTCGCCGGGCGGCTCCAGGCCCGCTACGGCGACACCGTCAACTTCGCCCACTTCGTCGCCCGACTGGACCTGGAGACCGTCGGTGAGCTGCGGGTCGGCCAGCTCGTCGAGCACATCGACACGTCGCTGGCGGCGGCCGGGGCGGGCGACCGGTGACCACGGTACGGGCGAACGGGATCACCCTGCACGTGCAGCGGCTCGATCCCGTCGCCCCGGCGCTGCCCGGCGAGGGCCCGCCACCGACCGTGGTGCTCATCCACGGGATGGCCTCGGACACCATGGCGAGCTGGTACTTCACCATGGCCGAGCCGCTGGCCCGGGCCGGGCTGCCGACCGTGCTGTACGACCTGCGCGGGCACGGCCGCAGCGAGCGGCCCGCCACCGGGTACGCCCTCGACGACCTCGTCGACGACCTGGCGGCGCTCCTGGCCGAGCTGGCGGTGACCGGTCCGCTGCTGCTGTTCGGCAACTCGTTCGGCGGGACGGTCGCCTTCGGCTACGCGGCCCGCCACCCCGAGCGGGTCGCCGGCATCGTGGCCGTGGAGTCCTCGCCCCCGACCCCGGAGTGGATGCGCCGGGTGCGGATGCGTCTGCACCGGGTCGCGGAGCGGCTGCCCCGGGCGGGGGCGGTGGCCGAGATCGGCACGCGGCGGGGCCCGGTCGCCGCCCGGCGGGCCGCCGACACCGGCCGGATGTTGGCCGACACCTCGATCCTGGCCGAGTTGCCGGCCAGCCGGCTGCCGTCGGCCGAGCGGCTGGCGGCGGTCCGCTGCCCGGTGCTCTGCCTGTACGGCGGGGAGTCCGCGGTGGCGGACCTGGCCCCGACGGTACCGGGGCTGCTGCCCCAGGCCCGGGTCGTGGTGCTGCCCGGCGAGAGGCACTCCGTCCTGATCGACCGGCCGGAGGCGGTCCGCCGGCACGTCTTCGCCTGGCTGGCCGAGCGGTGCGGGCTGGCCGTGGCCCAACCCGCCGCCCCCTGAGCGCCCCCGTGGCCCGCACCGTCCCCCCACCCCAGCCCGACACGCAGGAGGTCTTCCCGATGGACAACCCGATCACGGGTCGGTCGATCATCATCAGCAACGGTCGCTGCGGCTCGACGCTGCTCTCCGACCTCATCGCCGAGCAGCCGGACACGCTCTCCGCGCAGGAGTTCTTCATGTCCGTCACGCCCTGGGCGCGCAGCCAGGAGGTGATCACCGGCGAGGAGTACTGGGCGGTGCTGGCCGCGCCGAAGGCGGAACTGGCCACGCTGTTCCGGATCGGCCTGGCCCCGAAGGAGGTCCGGTACCCGGCGACCGGGCGCTGGGCCGGGCGGATGACCGAGCTGCCCCGGATCATGGCGATCACCCTGTCGAAGCTCACCGACGACCCGGACGCGCTCTTCGACCAGCTCGCCGAACGGGTGCCGGGATTCCGCACCCAGAGCGTGGCCGGGCACCACCGGGACTTCCTCGACCTGCTCACCACGCTGACCGGCCGGCGCCGGTGGGTGGAGCGCTCGGGCGGCTCCAGCCACCTGGCCCCGCACCTGCTGAAGGGCTTTCCCGACTGCAAGATCGTCTACCTGACCCGGAACTGGGAGGACACCGCCCGGTCGATGAGCCGGCACTCGTCGTTCCAGCTCATCCAGTTGCGGGTGGAGTTCCTCGGGCGCTGCGGCGTGGACCCGTTCCGGCTCGCGCCGGGCCAGTCGGTCCCGGCGGACCTGGAGCCGTTCCTGCCGGACCGGCTGACCGCCGAGGCGCTGCGGGAGCGCGGCCGGGAGACGCGCCGCTACCTCGGGCTCTGCGCCTTCATGACCAGCCAGGCCGACCAGGCGCTGGTCGACGTGACGCCGGAGCACCTGCACCGGATGAGCTACGAGGACCTGGTCGCCGACCCGGTCGGCGAGCTGACCCGGCTCGGCCGGTTCCTGGACTTCGAGGACGCGCCGCAGTGGGCCGGGCGGGTCGCCGACCGGGTCGTCGCCCCGACGCGCCCGCAGCCCGCGACCGTCTGAGCCCGCTGTCCCGTTGTCCCCTGTGACGGCGGCGGCCCACCCGGGCCGCCGCCGGTGTCCCTCCGTTCCCCGGAAAGTGAGGCAGTTGGTGATTCCACTCCGGACCTCCGTGCGGCGGCTGGTGGCCGCCGTCGTCGTGCTCGGGCTCGGGCCCGCGCTGGTCACCCCGTCCGCGGCGCTCGCCGCGCCCGGGGGTGAGCCGGGCGCCCCGACGGTGCTGGCGAAGGCCGCGCCGGACGAGTGCTTCGCGGGCATCGGGCAGCCGTACCCGGCGGGCCCGCCGTGCGCCACCGGCCAGTCGAAGGTCAACCAGGCGTACCTGTGGGGGATGACCCGCGCCGGCAAGACGTTGTTCTTCGGTACCGGAGCGAACGTCAACTGCCTGACCAGCGGGCGGACCCTGCGCAACACCACCCCGGCGATCAACGCCGACTGGGTCTGCGAGTACGGCGAGAGCCAGATCGCCAAGCGCAACCCGCAACTGCCGGTCACCCTGGGCGACCACCGGATGCCCCGGCTCTACAGCTACGACCTGCGGGCCAACCGGATCACCGAGAAGACGGACCTGGTCCGCAACGCCTCCCCCGACGACCTGACCCGGTTGCAGACCACGGTCGGCATCCGGGCGGCCGGCAACCACGGCGGGGTGGCCCTGCTCGGTGGTCCGGCGCTGGGCGAGAGCATCAACCTGTTCGCCTTCGACACCACCACCGGGGCGTACCTGGGCTCGCGGAACTTTCCCGCGTACGGCAACATCCGGCACTTCGTGGTGGCGCAGGGCGCGCTCTACGCCGGGGTGGGGGTCGGCGCCAACGGCGGCAACCGGGGTCACGTGCTGCGCTGGACCGGCAGCAAGGCCGACCCGTTCAGCTTCGTGGAGGTGGCGGACCTGCCCGCGCAGGCCGCCGACCTGACCGTCCACGAGGGCCGGATCTTCGTCACCACCTGGCCCGGCGGCACCGAGGAACTGGCCGCCGCGACGCCCTCGACGCCGGTGCCGGCGAGCATCGCCTCGGTCTGGATGAGCCCGAAGCTCGCCGCCGGGGCGCCGGGGCTGACCCCGGACGACGCCGGCGCCTGGCAGCAGGTGTGGAACGTGACCAGCTACGAGCCGGACGCCGTGGTCGCCCGCAGCTACGGCCTGGGCGGGCTGGCCTCGTACGGTGGCTACCTGTACTGGGGCAGCATGCACGTACCGCTGAAGGCGAGCACCCTGCACCTGAGCGTCTACCCGCCGGTCGACGAGGCGGGGATCCGGGCCACCATCCAGAACACCCAGCGGGCGATCAGCATCCACCGGGGCAAGGGCTTCGGCTCCCGGCACCAGCGGGTGGAGCTGCTGTACGGGGCGACCGAACTGCCCGCGTACGACCCGGCCGCCAACGGCGGGGCCGGGGCCTGGTCGGTGGTGCCGAACGGGCTGACCCCGAAGTACGGCCCGGCGGGCTTCGGCAACCCGTACAACAACTACACGTGGAAGATGGCGGTGGCCGGCGGGAAGCTCTTCGTCGGCACCATGGACTGGAGCTACCTCGCCAAGGAACTCGGCCAGGCGACCGCCGAGGAGTTGGAGCTCTCCCCGGCGATGGGTGACGTGCTGGCCGCCGCGCCGGCCGTCACCGCCGCGCGGGCCAACCCGGAGGTCCCCCCGGCGGTGTACGGCGGTGACCTGTACGCCTTCCCCGGGCCGACGAAGCCGGCGAAGACGATCAGCGACGCCGGGGTGGGCAACCACCTGAACTACGGGGTACGCAACATGGTCGTCGACGGGGCCACGCTCTACCTGGGCATGGCGAACCCGATGAACCTGCGGACCGACCCGACCGACGACGTCCCCGAGGGGGGCTGGGAGCTGATCCGGCTCTCCGGCGACCGCTGCTGACCGGGCCACCGCCGGCCCGGCGGCGCGTGCGCCGGGCCGGCGGTCGGCACCCCACGACCGCCCCGCCACCCTTGCCCAGCCCTGGCACGGCGTTGACCGTGCTCGAACATTCCCTGGCGAAACTGTTGATATGACTCCTTTTACCGTTTTCCTCCGCCGCGCCGGGTCACCCCGTCCGCGGTCCGCCGGGGTGTTCCGGGTCGCCGGGGTGCTCGCGCTCGCCGTCGGCCTGGCCGCCGGGTGCAGCCTGGACGGCGGCGACCCCGGCCGACGCGACGGCGCGCCGGAGCCGGCCCGCACCGGTACGCCCTCCGACGGCCCCGGGCCGGCGGTGGACCTGCCGGTCGGGTCCTCCCCGCACACCCTCACCGTCGACGGGCGGGAGCGTAGCTACCGGCTGTACCGGCCCGCCTCGGCGCCGCTGACCGCACCGGTCCCGCTCGTGGTGATGCTGCACGGCGCGGCCGGTACCGGCACCCAGGCCGAACAGGCGTACCACTGGCCGGAGCAGGCCGACCGCAACGGCTTCGTCGTCGCCTTCCCCGACGGGCTGAACCGGGCCTGGGCGGTCGGGCCGGAGTGCTGCGGCGCGCCCGCCCGGGACGGGGTCGACGACGTGGCGTTCATCCGGGAGCTGGTCGCCGCGATCGGCGACAGACTGCCGGTCGACCCCGCCCGGACCTACGTCACCGGGATCTCCAACGGGGGGCTGCTGGCGTACCGGCTGGTCTGCGACACGTCGATCTTCGCGGCGGTCGGCGCGGTGGCGACCACGCTGACCGGCGCGTGCCCGTCCCCTCCCCCGGTCTCCGTGCTGCACATCCACGGCCGGCAGGACCAGACCATGCCGTACGGCGGCGGACCCGGCCGCCGGGACAACGCCGGCACCGGCCGGCTCCCGGTCCGGATCGACGGACCGCCCACCCCCGAGCTGGCGGCCCGGTGGCGGGCGGTGGACCGGTGCGGCGAGCCGACGGTGCGCACCGACGGCCCGGTCGTGCGCACCGCCGCGACCTGCGCCGACGGGCGGGCCGTCGAACTGATCACCATCACCGACGCCGGGCACCAGTGGCCCGGCGGCCGACCCAACCCGCCCCGGGCGGAGCAGTTGCTCAACCTCGACCCGCCCTCCACCGCGCTCGACGCCACCGAGACGATCTGGCGCTTCTTCAGCGCCCACCCCAAGCCCGCCGGCGGCTGACCGCCGGGCCGCCGCCGGTCCCGGCCGGCGCGGCCCGGTAACAGCCCCGGCCAGAGGAGGAGAACCGATGCCCAGCAGAGACGGCCCGGCCGTGGTCGAGGTCCACGACCTCGTCAAGCGGTACCCGCGCGCCGGGACCAACGCCGTGGACGGGTTGTCGTTCACCGTCGCGCCGGGCGAGGTCTTCGGCCTGTTCGGCCCGAACGGCGCCGGCAAGTCGACCACGGTCGGCATCCTCACCACCCGGCTGCGCGCCACCGCCGGCCGGGCCCTGGTCGGCGGCGTCGACGTCGGCCGGGACCCGGCCACCGCCCGCGCGCAGTTCGCGGTGGTGCCCCAGCACAACAACCTGGACCGGGCCCTCACCCCCCGGCAGAACCTCGTGCACCACGCCGCGTACCACGGGGTGGCCCGGCGCGACGCCGAGGCGCGGGCCCGGGACCTGCTGGACCGCTTCGGCCTCGCGGAGCGGGCCGACCGGCGGATGGAGACGTACTCCGGCGGGCTGGCCCAGCGGCTGATGATCGCCCGCGCGTTGGTCCACGAGCCGGCGGTGCTCTTCCTCGACGAGCCGACCAACGCCCTGGACCCGCAGACCCGGGTGCTGATCTGGAGCCAGATCCGCCGGCTGCGGGACCGGGGCGTGGCGGTCGTGCTGACCACCCACGCGATGAACGAGGCGGCCCGGGTGGTCGACCGGGTCGGCATCGTCGACCAGGGCCGGCTGCTCACCCTCGACACGCCGGAGAACCTGGTCCGGGGGCTGGCCGGCGACGCGATCCTCGACCTCACCGTCACCCCGGCCCCCGCCGACGACCCCGAGGCGCTCTGCGCGGCGCTGGGTGAGCTGGACGGCGTCCGCAAGGCGGAACGGCTGGCGCTGCCCACCGGGCGGCCCGGCGGGCCGGGCGCGGCCCTGCCGGCGGCGCTGCGGGCCCGGCTGGCGCAGGCCGGGGCCGGCGGCGGGCTGGCCGCGCTCGCCGACCGGGCCGGGGGCGGTGGCGGGCTCGCCGCGCTCGCCGGTCGGGCGGGGGCCGGCGGCGCGCGGGGCGGGCGGGCCGGAGCGGGCGCGGCGGGCGGCAACGGCCTCGCCGCGCTGGCCGCCGCCGGCCTGCTCGGGCAGGCCGGCGCGGGCCTCGGGGCCGGCGCGGGCGGGCCCGACCGGCTCCGCGTGCGCCTGCACCTGGCCACCGAGCCGGCGGCGTTGCTCGGCAGCGCCACGACCCTGCTCACCGCCCGCTCGGCGGCGCTCAACGCGATCGACGTCGGGGAGCCGAGCCTGGAGGACGTCTTCATCGAACTCACCGGAAGGGAGCCACGGTGACCGCGCTCGACACGCCGACACCGCTGCGGTCACAGGTGCGCCCACGCCCCCGCCCCGGGGCCGGTCGCGTCCTCGCCGCCCTGCTGCGCCGCGACCTGATGGTCACCGGCCGGGAACTCTGGGTCATCCTGCTCCAGGTCGGGTTGACGCCGCTGTTCATGCTCTTCGTCTTCGACACGATCCTCGGCGGCCAGGGCATCGTCGGCAGCGGCTTCGCCCAACTGTTCCTGCCCGGCGTCGTCGCGCTGGCCGCCCTCACCACCGGTCTGCAGAGCGTGGCCCTGCCGCTGGTGAAGGAGTTCGGTTTCACCATGGAGATCGAGGACCGGCTGCTGGCCCCGCTGCCGACCGGTCTCGTCGCGGTCGGGAAGCTGATCGTGGCCACCGTCCGGGGGCTGCTCGCGGCCGTCCTGGTCTACCCGCTCGGCGCCCTGGTCGTCGGGTCCGCACCGTGGCGGCCGGCCGGGCTGCCGATGGTACTGCTGGTGGCGCTGCTGGGGGCCTGGGTGGGGGCGGCGATCGGGATGAGCCTGGCGACCACCCTGCCGGTGCAGCGGATCAACGTCACCTTCTCGGTGATCCTCACCCCGATCATCTGGACCGGCTGCGTCCACTACCCCTGGCCCCGGTTGTCGTCGATGCCCTGGTACCAGGCGGCCACCGCGCTCAACCCCATGACGTACGTCTCCGAGGGGGTGCGCGGGGCCCTGCTGCCGGGCGTACCGCACCTGCCGGGGTGGGTGTGCCTGGCCGTGCTGACCACGGTCGCGGCGGCGCTGACCTGGGTCAGTGTCCGCTGTTTCATCCGGCGGGCGGTCCAGTGACCACCCGCGCACCGCGTCGAGGCCATCGTGAAGGAGCCGCCATGTCCACCCCTGACCCGTCCGACTCCGACGCCCGGCTCGCCCGGGTGCTCGCGGACCGCGCCGGCGACCTGCTGCTGCGGGTCCGCGCCGCGCAGGGCTTCCACGACCCGGCCGCGCTCAAGGCCGCCGGTGACCGGGCCGCCCACGACCTTCTCCGGGCCGAACTGGCCCGCTGCCGCCCCGGCGACGCGGTGCTCTCCGAGGAGGACGCCGACTCCCGGCGGCGCGGCGGCGCCGACCGGCTGACCGCCGACCGGGTGTGGATCGTCGACCCGTTGGACGGGACGCGGGAGTTCTCGGAGGAGGGGCGGTCGGACTGGGCGGTGCACGTGGCGCTCTGGGCCCGGTACGCCCCGACGCCGCACGGCCTGGTGGCGGGTGCGGTGGCGTTGCCGGCGCAGCACCGGGTGCTGGCCACCGACGTGCCACCGGCGTACCCGCCGGCACCGGCCCGGACCGGCGCGCCGGTCCGGGTGGCGGCGAGCCGGAGTCGTCCGCCCGTCTTCCTGACCGATCTGGCGGAGGATGTGGGTGCTCATCTGGTGCCGATGGGGTCGGCGGGGGCGAAGATCGCGGCGGTGGTGACGGGTGAGGTCGACGCGTACATCCACGCGGGTGGGCAGTACGAGTGGGACTCGGCCGCTCCGGTGGCTGTGGCGACGGCCACCGGCCTGCACGCTTCCCGGATCGACGGTTCCGCGCTGACGTACAACGAGGCTGACCCTCGCCTGCCCGACCTGCTGGTCTGCCGTCGGGACCTGGCCGCGCCGCTGCTCGCCGCGCTGCGCCGGCAGTTGTCCGGCACGGCGGCGTCAGCCGAGCACGCCGCCCCGGCGTCCCCTGAGGAGTCCCGATGAGCAGTACGCCGGCCGCCTACCACATCTCGCAGTTGGACGAGTTGGAGGCGGAGAGCATCTTTGTGATGCGTGAGGTGGTGGCGGAGATGGAGCGGCCGGTGTTGCTGTTCTCCGGTGGTAAGGACTCGATCGTGATGCTGCGGTTGGCGCAGAAGGCGTTCGCGCCGGGGTCGGTGCCGTTTCCGGTGATGCACGTGGACACGGGTCACAACTTCCCGGAGGTCCTGGCGTACCGGGACGGCCGGGTGGCGGAGTTGGGGTTGCAGTTGATCGTGGCGTCGGTGCCGGAGGCTCTCGCCAGTGGGTTGGTGCGGGAGTCGGGGGACGGGACGCGGAACCGGATCCAGACGCCGGTGTTGTTGGACGCGGTGGAGAAGCACCGGTTCGACGCCTTGTTCGGTGGGGCCCGCAGGGATGAGGAGAAGGCGCGGGCGAAGGAGCGGGTGTTCTCGTTTCGGGACGAGTTCGGGCAGTGGGATCCGAAGAACCAGCGTCCGGAGTTGTGGTCGTTGTACAACGGTCGGCATCACCCGGGGGAGTCGATCCGGGTGTTCCCGTTGTCGAACTGGACCGAGTTGGATGTGTGGCACTACATCGCGCGGGAGCGGATTCCGTTGCCGTCGATCTACTACGCGCACGAGCGGGTGGTGGTCTCCCGGGACGGCATGTTGTACGCGGTGAACGAGTTCATCCGGCCTCGGGCGGGTGAGACGCCGTTCACGGCGGTGGTGCGGTACCGGACGGTCGGGGACGCCTCGTGCACGGCGGCGGTGGCGTCGGACGCGGACACGGTGGAGAAGGTGATCGTGGAGGTCGCCGCGACGCGGGTGACCGAGCGGGGCGCGACCCGGGGTGACGACCGGGTCAGCGAGGCCGCGATGGAGGACCGTAAGCGGGAGGGCTACTTCTGATGAGCACCGACACCATCACCCCGGGGGCCGGCGTGCCCGAACCGGTGCAGGCGCGGCCGATGGACCTGCTGCGGTTCGCCACCGCCGGGAGCGTCGACGACGGCAAGTCGACCCTGATCGGCCGCCTGTTGTACGACACCAAGAGCCTGTTCACCGACCAGCTCGCCGCCGTCGAGGCCGTCAGCGCGGCGCGGGGGGACGAGTACACCAACCTCGCCCTGTTGACCGACGGGTTGCGGGCCGAGCGGGAACAGGGCATCACCATCGACGTGGCGTACCGGTACTTCGCCACCCCGCGGCGGAAGTTCATCATCGCCGACACCCCCGGGCACATCCAGTACACCCGCAACATGGTCACCGGCGCCTCGACCGCCGACCTGGCGTTGATCCTGGTCGACGCCCGTAAGGGCCTGGTCGAGCAGTCCCGCCGGCACGCGTTCCTCTGCTCCCTGTTGCGGGTGCCGCACCTGGTGCTGTGCGTCAACAAGATGGACCTCGTCGACTACGACCAGGCCGTGTTCGACCGGATCGCCGACGAGTTCACCGCCTTCGCCGCGAAACTCGACGTGCCCGACCTGACGGTCATCCCCGTCTCCGCCCTCAAGGGCGACAACATCGTCACCCGGTCGGAGAACATGCCCTGGTACGAAGGCCCCGCCCTGCTCCACCACCTCGAACGGGTCCACATCGCCTCCGACCGCAACCTCGTCGACGTCCGCTTCCCCGTCCAGTACGTCATCCGCCCCCAGTCCACGACGGTGACGGACTACCGCGGCTACGCCGGGCAGGTCGCCTCCGGCGTCCTGAAACCCGGCGACGAGGTGATGGTCCTGCCCTCCGGGTTCACCTCCCGCATCGCCGCCGTCGAGACCGCCGACGGCCCCCTCGACGAGGCGTTCCCCCCGATGTCGGTCACCGTCCGACTCACCGACGAGATCGACATCTCCCGCGGCGACATGATCTGCCGCCCCCACAACGCCCCCACCCCCAGCCAGGACATCGAAGCGATGATCTGCTGGATGGACGAAACCCGCCCCCTGCACATCGGCGGCAAGTACACCATCAAACACACCACCCGCACCGCCCGCACCATCATCCGCAGCCTCCAGTACCGCCTCGACATCAACACCCTCCACCGCGACGACACCGCCACCCACCTCACCCTCAACGAGATCGGCCGCGTCCGCCTCCGCACCACCATCCCCCTCCTCGCCGACGAGTACCGCCGCAACCGCACCACCGGCGGCTTCATCATCATCGACGAGACCACCCACCGCACCGTCGCCGCCGGCATGATCATCGAAGCCACCTGAGGTGTAAGGAAGGGCCCCCTCTTAACCCATACGGTCGAGAAGGGGCCCCTTCTCACAGCTCGGGAGGGCAGAAACGAGGCCGGGGCGGGGTGGTCGCCCACCCCGCCCCGGCCTCGGGGTCGGTCGGCTCAGGACAGGAACTTGTCCAGGGCCGCCTCGACGGTGCCGGTGTCCGGCGCCGCGTACGACTCCATCGTCGACCGGTTGTACGAGATGAAGCTCGGGCAGCGGTTCGTCGGGGCGTTCACCGTGCCACCGTCACCGATCTTCTCGCCGGTCTTCGCGGCGTGGAAGGTCAGGGTGTAACGGCCGGAGATGTACTTGACCGTCACCTGCTTGTCCGAGCTGTCCTTGTACTGGCACTCGCGGGGCTCGCCCTGGCTACCCTCGGCGAACTTCAGGCAGGCGACCACGGAGACCGTCTCGAACTCGGTCGACCGGGCGTAGTACTTCTTGTTGGAGCTGACCGACCGGGTCGACCAGTTGTTCGGCCGGTCCGGAGCGTTCGAGAAGGTGTACGCCTTGGCGCCGGAGCCGCCGTTGTAGGCCGCCGCGTTCATGATCGGGCTGCCCTCGCAGACCGACGAGAAGTCGCTGGAGAAGCGCGCCGTGATGGCGTTGTTGTTGCTCGGCTCGTCCTGCGACTCGGACGGCGCCGGCTCGGGCGAGTTGTCCGTGCCCGGCTGGGAGTCACCGTCGCCACCGGGGGTGGCGGGCGCGGAGGCGATCGGCGTGGGATCGTCGTCGTCCCCTCCGCTGGCGAGGAAGAGCCCGATGCCGGCACCGCACACGGCCAGGATGAGCACCACGGCCGCCCCGACGCCCAGCCCGATGACCAGGCCCTTGTTGGACTTCTGCGGCGGGGGGACGGGGGCGCCGAACTGCTGCATCGGCGGCGGACCCGGCTGGCCCGGATGGCCCGGATGGCCGTACGCGGGGTATCCACCCTGCTGAGCCGGCGGTCCACTCCACGGAGTGACGTTCGGATCCGGCTGCCCACCGTACGGAGGGTAGTTGTCGCTCATCTGATGCCCTTATCGCTGTCGACGGGTGCCCAGGCACGTGATCACGATCAGGGTAGTGAGCGGCGCAAAATCGTGCTGCCGGCCACTGGCGACAGTGAGCCGCGGCGAGTCGCCCCGAGAACGGATTCCGTCACGCTGTGTACAAGTTACGGCTCCGTCCGTACCGGACACCCCCGGCCGGCCGGGCGCTCCGGAAGCCGGAAGCGGGCCAGCGGAAAGGAAATCCGCCCGGTCAACGCGTGATACGGCGCGGACGACGCATCAGATGAGAAATGTGATGCTTATCACTGCCCTGCCGGACCGCCATCCGGACGACCCACCGGGGCGGCGGGGCGGGCAGACGCCCGCTCCCCGGCCCGCTACGGTGGTCGCCGCCGGGCGATACGTACCTCGGGAGGGGCGGATGCACGACGGGGAACCGACGCCGATCGCGGCGCTGTTGGCGGCCTACCGGCCCCGGACGGCGGCCGAGGCCGTCGACGTGGACCGGGTCCGGGCGGTGGTCGCCGCCGGTGACCCGTGGGCCCGGACGCTGCCGTTGCACGTCACCGCGTCGGCGCTGGTCGTCCACCCACCGACGGGCCGGGTACTGCTGCGCTGGCACGCCCGCCAACGGGCCTGGCTCCAGATCGGCGGGCACGGCGATCCCGGGGAACGCGCGCCGGTCGCCGTCGCGCTGCGCGAGGGCCGCGAGGAGACCGGCCTGGACGACCTGGTGTGCTGGCCCGACGCGACGCTGCGCCAGGTCGTCGTGGTGCCGGTGGCGGCCGGCGCGCACGAGCCCGCCCACGAGCACGCCGACCTGCGTTTCGTGCTCGCCACCGGGACGCCCGACCGGGCCCGCCCGGAGAACCCGGCGGCCGAGCTGCGCTGGCTCAGCCTGGCCGAGGCCCACGACACGGTCACCGAGGCGAACCTGCGCGACCTCCTCGGCCGGGTGGGCGAACTGCTCGACCGGACACCCTGAGCCCCCGCCGCCACTTCCCACCGGTGGTTCGGGACGCCCGGCGTCGCCCCCGGATCGCGGCGGGCGGGCGATCCGGGGGCGACGCCGGGCGCGCGGCGGGTCAGAGCTGGCCGTGCCGGGGCGGCGGGGTGCCGGAGAGCAGCCAACGGCCCACGTGCTGGACCTTCCAGCGGGTGGGGTCGTGCAGGGTGTGGGTCCGCGCGTCCCGCCAGTAGCGGGACAGGTTGAGCGGCTCCGCCGCCGAGCGGGTGCCACCGAGTTCGAACAACGCCGACGAGACCTCCACCGCGGCGCGGGCCCCGGCCACCTTGGCGATCGCGGTGGCGACCGAGGCCCGCGCGGTGCTGTCGTCGGTGAGGTCCGCCTCCGCCGCGTCGATCGCGGCGGCGGCCTCGCGCAGCAGCGCCTCGGCACCCCGGACCAGGATCTCCAGCTCACCGGCCTGCTGGACGAGCAGGGGCTCCTCGGCCGCCCGCCCGACCCCCGCCTCGAACCACGGGCGGGCCCGCCCCACCTGGACGACCGCCGCGTCCAGCGCGCCGCGCGCGATGCCCACGTCCAGGGCGGCGTGCAGCACCTGCGCGCGGGCGCCGTAGGTGGTCGGCCGGGCGAAGATCGGCGTGTACGGGACGACCTGGTCCTCGTCGACCAGCACCCCGTCGAGCAGGACCGTGCCGCTGGCGGTGGTCCGCTGGCCCATCCCCGCCCAGTCGTCCTGGACCGTGACGCCCGGGGTGTCCCGCCGGACGAAGGCCACCGCCTTCGGGGTCGGGGTGGGTGCCGGGCCACCGGCCACCGGGGCGGACGGCGTCTCGTCGGCCAGTACGGCGCGGACCACCAGCCAGTCGGCGAACAGGGCCCCGGTGCTGTAGAACTTCTCCCCGTCGAGCCGGTACCCGCCGCCCGGCCGACGCCGCAGCGTGGTCGCGTCGTCGGCGGCGGTCCGACCGCCCCGTTCCGCCTGAGCGTTGGCGAACCGGGCCCCGGCCAGGGCCGCGCCGAAGAACCGGGCCTGCTGTTCCTCGGTGCCCTGCAGCCGCAGCGCCTCCAGGAAGACGAAGTGGCTGTGCGGGATCTGGGCGAGGCTCCCGTCGGCGGTCGCCAGGGTGCGGAACACCTCGGCCAGCACGCTCACCTCGACGGCGGCGCCACCGAAGCGGGCCGGCACCGTCACGCCGAGCAGGCCGCTGTCGGACAGGTCAGCGAGTTCGGCCTCGGGCAGCCGTCGCTCGCTGTCCCGGACGGCGGCCTGTTCGGCGAAGGAGGCGGCCAGCTTGCCGGCGACCTCCTGCGCCTCGGTGCCGTTACGGATCACATGGGTCATCGCGAAGTCCGATCGTGTCGGGCCGGTGACGGCGGGGCGTGATGGCCGCGCCGCCGCTGTCGGGGACGGAAACGAGTCCCGCCGCGCGGGGCGGACGGGACTCGGTGGTGGGTGGGGGTGAGGGCCGCCGGACGACAGCGGGTGACTGCCGGCCGGGGCGGCGTGCGAGCCGGACGGCCTGTCACCAGCGGTCCCCCTCGACCAATAACTGTTATTCCTATCGAGTTTGTAGGCGTAGTGTGCCCGCGCCCGCGCGCGTCGTCAATCCGCAGGTCACGCGGGGGCGGTGGCGGGCGGGCCGCCCGCGCCCGGCGGGGTGAACGGCCGGTGCACGGGCGTCGACACCGACGCCGGACCGCCACGCGGAGACCCCGGCCGAGCGCCGGGACCGCAGCCGGGGCCGGGACCGCAGCCGGGGCCGGGACCGCAGCCGGGGCCGGGACCTCAGCCGGGGCCGGGGGACCTCAGCCGGCGCCGAAGCAGACGAAGGCGGCGGCCGTGGCGTGGGCCGCCCCGCCGGTCGCCCCGCCGTCGTCGCCCTCGAACGCCCGCTGCGCCTCGGCGAGGGCCAGCGCCGGACCGGCTCCGGCCCGCATCCGCCGGTGCAGGTCCAGCATCAACGTGGTGGTGAGGTCGGCCGGCACCGGCAGGACGGTCGCGACCAGGCTGCGCGTGCCGAGGGCCAGCAGCACCGCGGTGAAGCCCATCACCTCGTCGCCGGGGCGGACCCCGGACAGGCCGGAGTCGCACGCCGAGAGCACCACGCACCCGGGCGGGCAGGTCAGCCGCTCCAACTCGTAGGCGGTCAGCGGGCCGTCGGCCAACTCCAGCGTGGAGAAGAGCGGGTTGTCCGCGCGGAACCGGCCGTGCGCGGCGACGTGCGCCAGCCGGGTGCCGTTCAACGCCTCGGTCGTCGCCCGCGCGGTGGCGGCGGTTCCGGTCAGCGCCCGGGCCCCGGGCAGGACGGCGGCGAGCTGACGGACCTCGGTCTCGGCCGCCGGCAGGCGTGGCCCGGCGACCAGCACCGGCGGGCCGGCCGGCGCCGACCGGCCGGCGGCCCGCAGCCAGGCCGTCGCCGAGGGCGCCACGGTCACCGGGCGGCCCGCGCAGGTCGGCAGCCCCGACCAGGGTACGGCGTGCAGCTCGCCGATCGGCACGATCACCAGTGGACGGTCGCCGAGCAGCGGGCGTACCGGGTCGAAGAGCTGCCGGTCCAGCGCGGCGGCGGTGTGGCCGACCCCGGCGCGGGCGTCCGGCCGGTCGCCGGTGGTGACCAGCCGGCGCAGCCCGAAGCGGTGCAGCCGGGCCAGCCGGACCGCCTCGGCCAGCGGCCCGAGGTCGTGCAGGCTCGCCCGGCCGGCGCGGACCAGCACCGCACGCAACCGGGGACCGTGCGCGACCAGTTCCAGCAGGACGGTGTCGCCGAGCGCGGCGGCGACGGCCCCCACCCCCGGGGGCGCCAGCAGCCCACCGCCGCCGTGCACCCCCCGGGCCAGCTCCCGGATCCGCTGCTCCAGCCGGGCCTGGCGGCGCCGCAGCGGCTGCACCGGGTGCCCGGTGAGCAGCGCATCCTCCAGCGCGGCGCTGACCATCCGCAGCTCGGCCAGAGCGTCGGCCAGCTCCGGGTCCTGCGGTGGGGAGACCGCCCGCATCCGCAGGGCGTTGGCCCGCCACCGCTCCGCCCAGGCCAGCACCTGACCGGGGGCGGCCCGGCGGACCGCCAGGTCCAGCCCCTCGGCGGCCAGCTCCTGCCCGTACGCCCCGCTGTGGGTGCGCAGCTCGGTCGCGCCGAGCGAGGCGCGGTGACCGTCCAGGACGGCGAGTCCCCGGCGCAGCGCGCGGGCGGCCCCCCGGTCGTCGCCGTCGAGCCGGCGGCGCAGGCCGAGCGCGTACCACCCCTGGGCGCGGCGGGGCGCGGTCCCCCTCCGCCGGGCCTGCGCCGCCACCGCCAGCAGCTCCGCCGCCCGGTCCGCGCGGCCCAGCGCGGCGGCGAGCCGGGCGGCCTCGATCCGGGTGGTCAGCGCCGGACCGGGCCACCCGGTCGCGTCGAGCTGACCGGCGGTACGGATCATCGCGGCGAGCAGCGCCGGGGACCGGGTGCCCCGGGCGTACCCGGCGCGCAGCTCGACGTGCCGGGCGAAGGTGGCCCAGGTCCGCCGCCCCTGCCGGCGGAACCGGCTCCGGGCCGCCGCGGCGGCCCCGGCGGCGGTGTCCAGGTCCCCGGCGAGCAACGCGGCGCGGGCCTGGGCCAGCAGCGCCTCGGCGAGGTCCGACGCCATCCCCCGGCGGCGCAGCTCGGCGACGGCGGTGGCGGCCACCTCGACCGCCTCGTCGAGCAGTGGCACCGACAGCAGCAGCTCGAACCGGTCCAGCAGCAGGGCCGGGCGGGGGACCGCCAGGCGGCGGTACTCGGCGTCGACGGCCGCGAAGCGGCGCAGCGCCCCGGCCACGTCGCCCCGCTGCCCGGCCGCGATGCCGCTGTTCCACCGGGCGTCGGCGGCGGCCAGGTCCAGCCCGAGCCGGCCGAAGACCTCGGCGGCGCGGTGCAGATCGTCCGCTCCCCGCTCGGCGCCCCGGTGGGCGTCGAGCAGCCCCCGGTTGTTGCGGGCCCGCGCCTCCAGCAGCAGGTCACCCTCGCGCTGGGCGATCTCCACCGCGACGCCGTAGTCCCGGACCGCCTCGTCGAAGCGGCCCCGGTAGTGCAGCACCACACCCCGCTGCATCCGGGCCCGGCCGGCGTCGGCCCCGGTCAGCCGGGGCAGGGCCAGGGTCACCGCGCGCAGCGCGGCGGTGGTCCGCCCGGCGTTGGCCAGGACGTATCCGAGGCTCATCCGGGCCAGCGCACGCAGCCGGGGGTCGTCGGTGGCCCGGACCGCGCGGCGCAGGTGCCGCAGGGCGCCGGGCAGGTCGTTGAGTTCCCGCAGGGCCAGCCCGACGGCCCGCTCGGCGGTGGACCGCTCGCCGGTGTCCACCGTGCTGTCGAGCACCGCGCGGGCCAGCGCGATGGCCTCGCGGGGGTAGCGCTGGACGGCGTCGAGAGCGCGGTGCGCCGGGCCGGCACCGGGCGGGGCGCTGTCGGCCATACCATGGAGAATCCCCGGATCCCGCCGCCCGGTCAATCCCGGTCGGGCGCCCGACCCGCCACCACCGGGCGATTGACCCAGGGTCGCAGCAAACGATACTCTCCGTGCGCAGAGAGCGCTTCCCCCGACTTTTCCGCTGCCGTCGGCCACGCATCGTCCACTGCCTGGAGGGCCGGTGTCGCCTGACCACCCCGCCGCGCCGCGTCCGCCCGGTCGAGTGTCCCGGCGTCGGCTGGTGGGATGGTCCGCGTTGGCCGCCGCCGCGGTGCCGCTCGGCGTCGGCGGGTGGTCGGGTCGGGCCACCGCCGCCGAGTCCCTCGAGGAGAGTTACCAGCGGGCGTTCCTGGAGGCCGTCGGGCGCCATCCCGCGATCCGCCGGCACACCGTCCCGGGCCGCGAGTTCCTCTACCGTCCGGGGCAGCTCCTGGCCGCCCGGCGGGACGTGCAACGGGTGCTGGCGCGGCTGCGCGCCCTCGGTCACCAGGTGACCGAGGGGCCCGGGTTCGCCACCGTCGGCCGGCTGCTGCTCGCCCCGGAGACCGACATCCCGACGCTGGTGACCCGGCTGCGGGATCCCCGCCAGTGGCCGAACCAGACGGTCCCGGTGGTGCAGCCGCACCACGTCCTGGTCGGGTTCGGCAACATCATGGGCAACCCGGGCGGGCCACCCCGGGTCGCCGCACCCCTGGCCGCGCCGGATCCGGCCCGGCTCGGCGAGGGCGCCGGGGTGACGGTCGGCGTCTGCGACACCGGCATCTGGCGGCACGCCGGGGCCGCGCACCCCGCCTGGCTGGGCGGCAGCTACCTGCCCGAGTCCGACGACGAGGACGCGGTGTACGCCGGCGCCGGGTTGCTGGCCCTCCAGGGTGGTCACGGCACCTTCGTCGCCGGGGTGCTCCGGCAGGCCGCTCCCGGCGTCCGGTTCGATCCCGAGGCCGCCCTGGACGCGACCGGGGTCGGCGACGAGGAGACGCTGGTGGCCGCCATCGGCCGGCTCGACCCGCAGGTGGCGATCGTCAACCTCTCCCTGGGCTGCTTCACCCAGGACGACCAGCCGCCACTGCCGCTGGTGGACACCATCGCCGCGCTGCCCCACGAGGTGGCCGTGGTGGCGGCGGCGGGCAACGGCGGCACCGCCCGCCCGTCCTGGCCGGCCGCGCTGCCCCGGGTGCTCGCCGTGTCGGCGCTGGCCACCGGGTCGGGCGGCGCGCTGGTCCCCGCCGGCTACAGCGGCTTCGGCTCCTGGGTGGACGCGTGCGCCCTCGGCGACCGGACCAGCACCTACGTCGACGGGGAGTTGCGGCTGCCCGGTCAACCGTCGCTGGTGTTCCACCGCTTCGCGGCCTGGGCCGGGACGTCGTTCGCCACCGCGCACGTCACCGGCCGGCTCGCCGCCCTGATGACCAGCACCGGGATGGACGCCGAGGAGGCCCGCGCCGCCCTGGTCGCCACCCCGCGCTGGCACCCCGACTACGGCGTACTGGTCGGATGACCCCCACCGCGGACGCGCCGGGGGGCGCGGTACCCCCGCCCGACCCCGCCGACCCGTCCCCCGCCGAGGAGGTGTCCGCCGACCCGCCCCCGGCCAGCGGGCCGGTCGCCGGCGTCGAACGGGCGTCCCCTGCGGAGCTGGTCTCCGCCGCCGGTGACGGCGACGAGCGGGCCTGGGCCGAGCTGGTCCGGCGCTACACCCCGCTGGTGCGGTCGGTGATCCACGCGCACGGGCTGGACCGGGCCGACGCCGCCGACGTCCACCAAACCGTCTGGTTGCGGCTGGTCGAGCACCTGGGCCGGCTGCGCGAGTCGGCGGCGCTGCCGGCCTGGCTGGTGACCACGACCCGGCGGGAGTGCCACCGGCTGGTCCGGATCGGCCGGCGCACCCAACCGTTCGACCCGTACGACGACTCGGTCGACGGGCACGTCGGCCGTCTGCTGCTGGTCGACGCGGCCAGCCCGGACGAGGATCTGCTGCGGGCCGAGCGGCAGCAGGCGCTGCGGGAGGCGTTCGCCCAGCTCCCGGCGCGCTGCCGGGAGCTGCTCGCGCTGCTCGCCGCCGATCCGCCGGCCAGCTACCGGGAGGTCGGCGACCGGCTCGGCATCCCGATCGGCAGCGTCGGGCCCACCCAGGCCCGCTGTCTGGCCAGGCTGCGGCGCTGCCCGGCGCTCGCCCAGTACGTCCGGCCCCCGGCGAGCGGGGCGGAGGGGACCGGAGGTGATCGCGATGGAGCAGTGGCCGCCCGCCGGTGACGACGCGTTGCTGGCTGAGCTGGGCGCGGCGTTGCTGGACTCGGGTCCGGTGCCGGAGGAGTTCCTCGACACCGCGCTGGCCGCGTTCAGTTGGCGCACCGTCGACGCCGGCTGGACCGTCGCCGAGCTGACCTTCGACTCGGCCTGCGACCTGGCCCCGGCCGGGCCGCTGCGCTCGGGTGGCACGGACCGGACGTTGACCTTCCACGGTGGCCCGGTCGCCATGGAGATCGAGGTGACCCGCACCGGCATCGTCGGGCAACTCTCCACCGGCTGCGACGGTCGGGTCAGTGCCCGCACCCCCGACGGGCGGTACGAGGACGTGCCGATGGACGCGATGGGCTACTTCTCGATGGGGCCGTTGCCCCCCGGCCCGGTGCAGTTCCGCGCCCGCACCGCCGAGTACGCGATGGTGACGACCTGGGTGCTGCTGCGCTGAGCGGCGGCCGGTCTCCCGCCGGGCCGGGCCGACCCGGGCGTGGCCCGGGTGCCGCCGCGCCCACCGTCGCCGCGCCCCCGGGCCGGGCGGACACGGCGACCCGGAGGTCGCGGCCGGGCCGCGACCTCCGGGCTCCCGTCGGGGCTAGTTCACCCGCTTGCCGACCGTGACGTCGTAGCGCACGCCGCCCAGGTCGGCGCGCTCGGCACCGGTGCTGTCCGGGCCGATCTGGGTCACCCGCAGCGCGATCTTCTCCTGGGTGGCGACGGTCGCGGTGAAGCTGAGCGACAGGGTGAGCCGCTCCTTCGCGTTCAGCCGGAGGTTGTCCAGGCTGGCCTTGCCCGGTTCGAGGATCTCGACCTGGTTGCGGCCCACCTCACGGACCCCGGTGCCGGCCCGGCCGCCCTCGACCCAGCGGGCGAACAGCGTCGGCCCGAGGTCGGCCACCAGCCGGCCGCCGGCCGTCCGCAGCGGGGCCCCCACCTCGCTGAAGACCAGGCTGTTGCGGGTGGCCCGGGTCAGGGTGTTGCCGATGGCGAACGGCCGGACCGCCGCACCCAGGTTGGGGGCCAGCGCCACCGAGTCGACGTTGCGCCAGGCGATGTTGTTGTTGTTCCGGGTGTTCGGGCCGATGTCCGGGCCCTCGAAGGTCATCGGGTCGTTGGCCGAGACCCAGCGGGCCACCAGGCAGAAGTGGCCGGGACCCGGCACGTCGTCCCAGGGCAGGGTGATCGTCGTGGTGCCCGCGTAGACCGGTACGGCCATCCAGGCGATCTCCGTCCAGTGGTCCGGCCAGGCGGCCCCGCCGCCCGGGGTGGTCCGGTACACGTGGATGGTCCCCTCCTCCATCTCACCCGAGCCGTACGGGCCGGGGTTGGACACGTCGATGAAGAGGTAGTTGCGCTGCCCGACGATCGGGTTCTGGCTGACCGCGCACTCGATGGCGGTGGGGCAGACCTTGATGTCGGGGCTCTCCCAGAGCGGGTTGAGCGCGTGCGGCTGGAGACCGACGTCCGCCGGGGTGTCCCGGAGGAAGACGTCGGCGGGGGCCAGGGCGGCCCGCGGCGAGCGCTCGGCCGGCGGCACCGCGCCGGCCGCCGTGACCGAGAGCAGCGTGGTCAACGCCGCGCCGGTGAGCAGGACGAACAGGGAACGACGTGCGGGTCGGTGCAGACGTGTGGACACGTTACCTCCGAGGGTGGGACCGCCGCGGCCTCCGTGGGTGGTGGACGGCGCGGATGGACACCGGTACAGAGCGACATCGACGGTTTCTGATACGTCTGCGATCCGAGGTCGTTGTCAGATGGCGGCAGATGGCAGGAAACAGCCGAACATCAGGTATCCGGTCAATCACCCTCGGTCGTCCACGGGTGGTGGCTGGCCGACGGCGGCCCGTCGGCGGCGGCCAGCGGCGCAGAGCGGCCCTGGAGCGGATTGTCAGGGGGTTCTGGCAGGGTGCCGGATGTCAGCGGAACACCCCGGGACAGGAGCCCGCACCGTGCGCAGGATCATCAACTCGACCTACATCACCCTCGACGGCGTCATCGAAAGCCCGGCGTGGACCACGCCGTACTTCGACGAGGAGGCCACCGCGTTCGCCGGGACGCAGACCGACGCGGCCGACGCGCTGCTGATGGGCCGGCACACGTACGACGGCTTCGCCGCCGCCTGGCAGGCCATGGACGAGAGCGACCCGACCAACGGCGCGGCCTACTTCAACAGCGTGAAGAAGTACGTCGCCTCGACCACGTTGACCGATCCGGAGTGGAACAACACCGAGGTGCTGCAGGGCGACCTGGTCGAGGCGGTCACCCGGCTCAAGGCCGCCGAGGGTCGGGACATCCTGATGTACGGCTACGGCGTGGTCACCCACACCCTGCTGAGGGCCGGGCTGGTGGACGAGGTGCGGTTCTGGATCCACCCGGTGCTCCAGGGCGGCCCGTCGATGAGCGCCCCGCTGGCCGACGCGCAGACCACGCTCGCCCTGGTCGACACGAAGGTGCTGAAGAGCGGCGTCGTCATCGTCTCGTACCAGCCGGTCAGCCGGTAGCCCGGCACCGACGCGTCGGCGAGCGCCCCGCCCGGGTGCGACACCCACGTCTGCGACACCCCGACCGGGTTGGCGCGCACCCTGGTCGGATGGGTCACGGTCCGACGGGTCGCGGTCGGACGGTCGGTCGAGCCACCCAGACCAGCCCGCCCGGCCCAGACCAGCCCGCTCGGCCCGAGCCGGGCAGCCCGAGCCGGGCAGGTCAGGCCGGGCCGCGCCCGTAGTCGGCGGGGCGTAGCCGGGCGGTGCGGCGCCGGTACTGCGCCGCGCTGCCGGGCCAGTTGGTGACGACCCGGCCGGAGGCCGTGCGGTACCAGCTCCGGCAGGCGGTCCAGACGCTGCCGGCGAGCCGGCCCTGCACCTGCGCGTCGTGCGCGGCGGCCACGTCGGGCCGCACGTCCAGCGGTGGCCCACCGGCGGCGAGCAGCCGGACCGCCTGGGTGATGTGGCGGGCCTGGGACTCGTGGAAGTGGACGACCGAGGTGTTGCCCGTGTTGGTGTTGGGGCCGTACACCAGGAACAGGTTGGGGAAGCCCGGCACGGTCATGCCGAGGTACGCGTGCGCCCCGTCCCGCCACACCTCGGCCAGCCGGCGGCCGTCCCGGCCGGTGACCCGGATCGGGGCGAGGAACTCGGTGGCGGCGAAGCCGGTGCCGTAGACCAGCACGTCGCAGGGGTGCTCCACGCCGTCGGCGCTGCGTACCCCGGTCTCGGTCACCTCGGTGATCGGCGCGGTGACCAGGGTGACGTCGGGGCGGGCCAGGGTGGGCAGCCAGTCGCTGGTGAACAGCACCCGTTTGCAGCCCAGCGGTTCGTCCGGGGTGACCAGCGCGCGCAGCCGGGGATCACGCACCTGCCAGCGGCGCTGGGCGTGGGAGACGCCGCGCAGCAGGGCGGCGACGACCCGGTTGCCGGTCACCGCGAGCCCGGCGACCAGGGTCATCGCCCACACCCCGGCCCGGGGCAGGCGCGTCAGCGCCGGCCAGCGCCGGCACACGGCCCGGCGCAGCGGCCCGTACCGGCGGTCGGGTTTGGGCAGGGTCCAGGGTGCGGTGCGCTGGAAGACGGTGACGTGCGCGACCCGGCCGGCGATCGCCGGGACCAGTTGGACGGCGCTGGCGCCGGTGCCGACCACCGCGACCCGGGCGCCGTCGAGGCGGAGCGTGGCATCCCAGCGGGCGGTGTGCAGGGCCGTGCCCCGGAACCGGTCCGCGCCGGGCAACGCCGGCAGCAGCGGACGGGAGAGCTGCCCCACCGCCGGGACCAGCACGTCGGCGACCACCTCCGCGCCGGTGGCGGTCCGCAGCCGCCAGCAGGAGCCGGCCTCGTCCCACCGCGCGTCGGTGACCTCGACGCCGAGCCGGACCCGGCCGCTGACGCCCAGGTCGTCGGCGCAGCGGCGCAGGTAGGCGAGGATCTCCGCGTGCGACGGGAAGCGCCGCGACCAGTCCGGGTTGGGCGCGAAGGAGTACGAGTACAGGGGGGCGGGGATGTCGCAGGCGCAGCCGGGGTAGGTGTTGTCCCGCCACACCCCGCCGATCCCGGTGGCGCGTTCCAGCAGGACGAGGTCGTCGAAGCCGGCCCGCAGCAGGGCGGCGGCGACCGCGATGCCGCCGAACCCCGACCCGATGATGGCCACCCGGGGGCGCCCGCCCGTCATGCGGTGACGGTAGCAACCTGTTGGCACCCCGCCAACAGCTGCCGCGCGAGCAGTCGCAGCGCGAACAGCCGCGTCGCCGACGGCCCGCGCGGGCTCAGCCGGCGGCGGGCCGGCCGGTGACGGCGGGAAAGACCTGCTCCACGATGGCCAGCAGGGTGGTGGTCAGCAGCAGGTGCACCTGGGCGCGGTCGAGCGCGTCGCGTTCGAGCCACTCCCGGGCGGTCGCGGTGGCCAGCGCGCCGTACGCCCGGATCATGCCGCGCAACTCGTCGCGGTGCGCGGTGACGTCGGCGAGCCCGACCGCGACGAGGACGCTGTCCGCCGCGACCTCCTCGGCCTCCCGGAGCACCCGCGCCACGTCGGCGTCGTGGCCCATCCCGCCGGCGGTCGCGGCCAGCCAGGAGGTGCGGTGCCGGGAGACCGTGTCGAGGAACCAGGCGACGCTGGCGTCGACCCGGGTCCGCAGGTCACCGGCGGGCAACTGCGCCACGGCCACCTCGGGCACGGTCACCATCACCCGGATGACCTCCAGGTAGAGCCGCTTCTTCGTGCCGAAGTAGTGGTTGATCAGCCCCCGGGCGACCCCGGCGACGCGGGCCACGTCGGTGGTCGACACGTCGGCGTACGGGCGCTCGCCGAAGAGCCGGACCGCGCAGGCCAGGATCTGGCCGCGCCGGGCGTCCGGCTCCAGCCGGCGCCGCCGGGGTTCGGTGTCCACGCTCATCCCGCCGACCCTATCGGGCCGGCAGCCGGGGCCCGGCCCGGCAGGTCGGGGCCCCTTCGGCAGGCCGGGGGCGGCGACGGAGCACACTAGACACTGCGTGTATAATCGGTGTGTATAGTGGCGCTCATGTCAGTTGGTCACGCCCTCCTGGGCCTGCTCGAGTCCGGCCCGCGGCACGGTTACGACCTGAAGCGCTCCTACGACGAACGGTTCGGCCACGGCCGGTCGCTGCACTACGGCCAGGTCTACGCGACCCTCGCCCGGCTGCTCAAGAACGGGCTCGTGGCGGTGGAGTCCGAGCCGGGCGCCGGCCCGGACCGCAAGCGGTACGCGATCACCTCGGCCGGGGTCACCGACGTGGCCGCCTGGCTGACCACGCCGGAGAAACCCGAGCCGTACCTGCATAGCACCCTCTACACCAAGGTCGTCCTGGCGCTGCTCACCGGCCGCGACGCGACGGACCTGCTGGACACCCAGCGCGGCGAGCACCTGCGGCTGATGCGGGAGCTGACCCGACGCAAGACCGACGGGGACCTGGCCGACCAGCTCATCTGCGACCACGCCCTGTTCCACCTGGAGGCCGACCTGCGCTGGCTGGAGCTGACCGCCGCGCGCCTCGACCAGCTCGCCGCCCGGGTCCGGCCCGGCTCCGATCCGCTCCCGCCGACCCGCTCCTGACGCCCACCCGAGGAGAGTCACGGTGAACCCCACGAACGAGGCCCTGCTGGCCGCCGACGACCTGCACCTGAGCTTCGGCCCCACCCGGGCGCTGAACTCCGCGTCGCTGCGGGTCCACGCCGGGGAGGTGCTGGCGCTGATGGGCCCGTCCGGCTCCGGCAAGTCCACCCTGCTGCACTGCCTGGCCGGGATCCTCACCCCGGACTCCGGCCGGGTGGTCTTCGCCGGACGCGACCTGTCGGCGATGTCCGACACCGACCGCAGCGCGCTGCGCCGTACGGAGTTCGGGTTCGTCTTCCAGTTCGGCCACCTCGTCCCCGAGCTGACCTGCCTGGAGAACGTGGCGCTGCCGCTGCGGCTGGCCGGTGTCGGTCGCCGGGAGGCGCAGCGCGCCGCCGCCGAGTGGCTGGACCGCCTCCAGGTCGCCGACGTGGCCGGCAAGCGCCCCGGGCAGGTCTCCGGCGGGCAGGGGCAGCGGGTGGCGGTGGCCCGGGCCCTGGTCACCCGGCCCCGGGTGGTCTTCGCCGACGAGCCGACGGGGGCGTTGGACTCGCTCAACGGTGAGCAGGTGATGCACCTGCTCACCGCCGCCGCCCGGGACACCGGCGCGGCGGTGGTGCTGGTCACCCACGAGGCGCGGGTCGCCGCGTACTCCGACCGGGAGGCCGTGGTCCGCGACGGCCAGGTCCGCGAGCAGGAGTACGCCCGGTGACCGCCCCGGCGGCGCGACGCCGCGCGGCACCGGCCCGCTGGGCGGCCGAGCTGGCCCTGGGGGTGCGGCTGAGCGTCTCCGGCGGCCGGTCCGGCTGGGCCCGGCTCGTCATGATCTCGGTCGGGGTGGGGCTGGGGGTGGCGATGCTGCTCGTCGTCGCGACCGTGCCCACCGTGGTGGCGGCCCGGGGCGACCGCCTCGCGGCCCGGGACCTGCCCCGCGACGAGGTGCCACGCGGCGACGACACCCTGCTGGTCGGCAGCGCCGACTCGGAGTTCCGGGACCGCCCGATCACCGGCCGGCTGGTGCAGCCCGAGGGCGCGCGGGCACCGCTGCCGCCGGGCGTGGACCGCCACCCGGCCCCGGGCGAGCTGGTCGCGTCGCCGGCCCTGGCCCGGCTGCTGGACAGCCCCGACGGCGCGCTGCTGCGCGACCGGTGGGACGCCCGGGTGGTCGGCACGATCGGGGACTCCGGCCTGTCCGGCCCCCAGGAGTACGCCTTCTACCTCGGCACCGACCGCCTCACCGAGACCGACGCGGAGCGGATCCGGTCGTTCGGGCGAAGCGGCGGGCCCGACGACGGGCTCGCCCCGGCGCTGCTGCTGCTCGCGGTGGTCGGCCTGGTGGTGCTGCTGGTACCGGTGGCGATCTTCGTCTCCTCGGCGGCGCGCTTCGGCGGGGAGGCGCGCGACCGTCAGCTCGCCGCGTTGCGGCTGGTCGGCGCGGACGCCGCGATGATCCGCCGGATCGCCGCCGGGGAGACGGTGACCGGCGCCCTGCTGGGGCTCGTCGTCGGCGGTCTGCTCTTCGTCGCCCTGGGGCTGCCGGCCAACCGGTTCCTGCCGGCCAACCTGAGCTTCTTCCCGGCCGACCTGCGACCGGCCCCGGCCCTGGCGGTGCTGGTGGCCGTGCTGGTCCCGGTGCTGGCGGTGCTGGTCACGGTCTCCGCGCTGCGGCGGGTGGTGGTCGAACCACTCGGCGTGGTCCGCCGCGCTGACCAGCGCCGCCGTCGGCTGTGGTGGCGGCTGGTCCTGCCCGTGGTCGGGCTGGTCCTGCTGTACCCGCTGCGCGACGGCTTCGAGGGACAGTCGGCGGGATTCGAGTACCAGGTCACGGCGGGGCTGGCGGCGCTGCTGATCGGGGTGGCGCTGGTGCTGCCCTGGCTGGTGGACGCGACCGTCCGGCGGATCGGTGGCGGCGGCGTCGCCTGGCAGTTGGCGGTCCGCCGGCTCCAGCTCGACAGCGGCACCGCCGTCCGCACCGTCTCCGGCATCGCCGTCTCGGTCGCCGGCGCGATCGCGTTGCAGGGGCTGGTCGGGGCCATGCAGGCCCAGTACACCGAGGAGACCGGGCGCGACACCGACCGGTACCAGGCGGTCGTGCTGCCCCGTGGCGAGGTCTCCGACGAGCGCTGGACGACCACGCTGGCCCAGCTCCCCCAGGTCACCGGGGTCGACACCGTGCGGATGGTGTGGGCCGACCCGGCGCGGGCCGACTCGACGGGCCTCTACGCGAGGGTACGGGTCGGCGAGTGCGCGGTGCTGCGACAGTTCGCCCGGATCGACGCCTGCGCCGACGGGGACACCTTCGTCGTCGACGAGAGCGCGGCACCGGGCCCCGGCGACAGCTACACCCTGGGCGACACCGCCGGGGCACCACACTGGACGCTGCCCGCCACCACCCGGACCGTGCCGAAGCTCACCGACGACCCGCTGCTGTCCGGGACGAACATCCTGCTCACCCCGGCGGCCCTGGACGATGGGTCGATCGTCGCGGACAGCGTGGAGCACTACCTCGCCCTGGACCCCGCCGACCCCGACGCCATCGAACGGGTCCGCAACGCCGCCGCCGTGCTGGACCCCGGTGCCCGGGTCCGGCCGACGCAGTGGCGGCCCCTCGACGACGTGCTGCTGACCGTCCGGCAGGTGCTCCTGGTCGGCGCGACGGCGCTGCTGCTGCTCGTCGGGGCCAGCATGCTGGTGAACGTGGCCGAGCAGCTGCGCGAGCGGCGGCGACTGCTCGCCGTGCTCGTCGCCTTCGGGACCCGCCGCCGCACCCTGACCGGGTCGGTCCTGTACCAGGTCGCCATTCCCGTGCTGCTCGGTCTGAGCCTGGCCGTCGCCACCGGTACCGGCCTGTCGACGCTCCTCCAGGTGGCGACGGACTCCCCCGTCCGCCTCGACTGGTCCGGTGTCGGCCTCACCTCCGGCGCCGCCGCCCTGGTCGTCCTCGCGACCACCGGGGCGAGCCTGCCGCTGCTGTGGCGGCTGACCCGCCCGGCCGGCCTGCGCAGCGAGTGACGGGCGGGGCTGGGGCTCAGCCGCCGGGCGGGGCCGGTGGGCGCAGGGCGGCGGGCGCGCCGGCCGGTACGGCGGGGTGCCGGGGCGGCACCGGGGCGACCGGCCGGTACCGCTGGCCCGGCGCCGGGCGGGGGTCCGGGTCACCGTGGTTGGGCCACATGGACAGGGCCCGTTCGGCCAGGGCGGTGATCGTCAACGACGGGTTGACGCCGAGGTTCGCGGCGACCGCCGACCCGTCGACCACGTGCAGCCCCGGGTGCCCGTACAGCCGGTGGTAGGGGTCGATGACCCCGCCGGCCGGGTCCGCGCCGATCGGGCAGCCACCGATGAAGTGCCCGGTCACCGGCCGGCCGACCAGTCCGGTGACCGCGCCCAGCGGCACCCCGTCGATCCGGTCGGCGACCTCGCGGGCCACCCGGTGCGCGGCCGGCACCCAGAGCGGGTTCGGCTCGCCGACCCCCTGGCGGCTGGTCAGCCGGCGGCGACCGGACCAGCCCCGCCGGGTGTAGAGGGTGATCGAGTTGTCCAGCGGCTGCATCGCCAGCAGCAGCACCGTCTGCTCCGACCAGCGTCCCGGCCAGGCGAGCAGCCGCAGGTCCCGCCAGGTGCGGGCCACCTCCCGCAGGCCGGCCACCCAGCGGGGCCGTCCGCCGGGGTCGTCGACCAGCACGGTGGCGAGCAGGGCGAGCAGGTTGCTGCCGCGCCCGTAGCGGACCGGTTCGACGTGGGTCACCGGGTCGGGGTGGATCGACGAGGTGATCGCCACCCCGTGGCTGAGATCGACGTCGCGGCGGCGGGTCCGGGCGCCGAGGATCGACTCGGAGTTGGTCCGGCTCAGCTCGCCCAGGCGCGGCGAGACCGCCGGCAGCAGGCCCCGGTCGCGCAGCCGGTGCAGCAGCCGCTGGGTGCCGAGCGCGCCGGCGGCGACGATCACCTGCCCGGCGGTGAACCGGCGGCGACCCCGCCGCAGCGTGCCGCCGGTGCGCCGGGTCTCCACCGCGTACCCGCCGTCGGGCAGCGGGCGCACGGCGGTGACGGTGGTCAGCGGGTGCACCCGCGCGCCGGCCGCCTCCGCCAGGTACAGGTAGTTCTTGACCAGGGTGTTCTTCGCCCCCTGACGGCAGCCGGTCAGGCAGGCCCCGCAGTGGGTGCAGGTCCGCCGGGCGGGCCCGACGCCGCCGAAGAACGGGTCGGCGACGGCCGTGCCGGGCGCGTCGCCGAAGAGCACCCCCACCGGGGTACGCCGGTACGTGTGCCCCACCCCGAGGTCGTCGGCGACCGCGCGCAGCACCCGGTCGGCGGCGGTGGTGACCGGGTTGACGGTCACCCCGAGCATCCGTTTCGCCTGGTCGTACCAGGGGGCGAGTTCGGCGGCCCAGTCGGTGACCGAGGCCCACTGCGGGTCGGTGAAGAACGCCTCCGGCGGCTCGTACAGCGTGTTGGCGTACCCGAGCGAGCCGCCGCCCACCCCGGCGCCGGAGAGCACCAGCACGTCACGGAGCAGGCTCAGCCGCAGGATGCCGTAGCAGCCCAGGGCCGGGGCGTACAGGTAGCGGCGCAGCCGCCAGGAGGTGGTGGGCAGGTCGTCGTCGGCGAAGCGGCGGCCGGCCTCCAGCACGCCGGCCCGGTAGCCCTTCTCGGTCAGCCGGAGCGCGCTGACGCTGCCGCCGAAGCCGGACCCGATGATCACGACGTCGTAGTCGTACCCCATGGCGTACGGTGGCACCGCTGTTGTCGGCCTGTCAACGGCGCACTTCCGCCCGCCGGCCGGCGGTGTCAGGCTGGCCCCGTGCGCCCCACGGACCCGGCCCGGCTCGCCCACCACCGGTGCGGGAGCGGCCCGCCACTGGTGCTGGTCCACGGCATCGGCAGCCGCTGGCAGGTGTGGCGGCCGGTGCTGGCCGACCTGGCCCGGCACCGGGACGTCATCGCGGTGGACCTGCCCGGCTTCGGCGTCTCCCCGCCCTGGCCCGCGCCCGGTCCCGGGTGGGCCCCCGGCTCGGTGCCGCACCTCGCCGACCGGGTGGCCGCCTTCCTCGACGCCCTCGGCCTGGACCGGGTCGAGGTGGCCGGCAACTCGCTCGGCGGCGGCGTCGCGCTGGAGCTGGGCCGGCGGGGGCGGGCGACCCGGGTCACCGCGTTCGCGCCGATCGGGTTCTGGGGGCCGGCGGGGCGGCGCTGGTGCCAGGCGGTGGTCGGTGCCGCCCGGTTCGCCAGCGTCGCGCTGCGCCCCGCCCTCCCCCGGGTGCTCGGCACCCGGGCCGGGCGGGTGCTGTGCTGCGGCGCGTTCCACGGCCGTCCCGGCCGGCTGGACCCGGCCGAGTGTGTGGCCTCGGCGGCGGCGCTGGCCGGCGCGACCGGTCTCGCGGCGGCCCGGACCGCCTTCGCCGGGTGGCGGGCACCGGGGCCCGTCGGGGTTCCGGTGACGGTCGTCTGGGGCACCCGCGACCTCGTCCTGCCGTACCGGACGCAGGCCCGGCGGGCCCGCGCGGCGCTGCCGGCGGCCCGGCACGTGGCGCTGCCCGGCTGCGGGCACCTGCCCTTCGCCGACGCCCCGGAGGCCTGCGCGCGGCTCATGATCGAGAGCTGTTGACACACCGCCAACAAGACGTGAGGGTGGATCCATGTCGACAGCCGACCCGCACCCCCCGCCGTGGCGCCGACCCGAGCACGACGACCTCGCCGAGCTGGCCCGCGCCTTCTTCACCGCCGAGGTGCTGCCGCACACCGAACGGCTGCTGGCCCAGGGCCACCCCGACCGCGCGCACTACCGCCGCGCCGGCGAGCTGGGGCTGCTCGGCCTCTCCGTGCCCGAGGCGTACGGCGGCGGGGGCGGCGACTTCACCCACGAGGCGGTCCTGCTGCACGAGCAGGCCCGGTGCGGGGAGAGCAGCCTCGGGCTGGCCGTGCACAGTGGCATCGTCACCGGCTACCTGGTGGCGTACGGCAACGACGAGCAGAAGCGGCGCTGGCTGCCCGGCCTCTGCACCGGCGAGCTGGTCGGGGCGATCGCGATGACCGAGCCCGACGGCGGCTCCGACCTGCAGGCGATGCGGACCCGGGCGGTACGCGACGGCGACGGGTACCGGGTCACCGGGGCGAAGACGTTCATCAGCAACGGCGGCCTGGCCGACCTGGTGCTGCTCGCCGCCAAGACCGACCCGACCCAGGGCGCGGCCGGGATCTCGCTGCTGGTCTGCGAGGTCGGCGGGGACCCGGACGGGTTCCGCCGGGGCCGGCTGCTGTCGAAGATCGGGCTGCACGGCAACGACACCGCCGAGCTGTTCTTCGACGACCTGCGGGTGCCGGCCGGGCACCTGCTCGGCGACGCCGAGGGGCTCGGCTTCGGGCAGATGATGGGCCAACTCCCCCAGGAACGACTGGTCATCGGCATCGGCGCGGTCGCCGCGATGGAGCGGGCCATGGCGCTGACCACCGCGTACGTCAAGGAGCGCACCGCCTTCGGCAAACCGCTGATCGCGCACCAGAACACCCGGATGGTGCTCGCCGAGTGCGCCACCCGGACCCGGGTCGCCCGGGTCTTCCTGGACGACTGCGTCGCCCGGCACGCCCGGGGCGGGCTGGACGTGGCGACCGCCGCGATGGCGAAGTCCTGGCTCACCGAGGGGCAGTGCGAGGTCGTCGACCGGTGCCTGCAACTGTTCGGCGGCTACGGCTACACCACCGAGTACCCGATCGCCCGGATGTACGCCGACGCCCGCGCGCAGAAGATCTACGGCGGCACCAACGAGATCATGAAGGAGCTGATCGCCCGTGCCCTCTGACGACGGGGTCGACGACGCCACCGGGCCGGCGCGGGCCGGGCCGCTGGCCGGGGTCCGGGTGGTGGAGCTGGCCAGCCTGGCGCCGGCCCCGTTCGGCTGCATGGTGCTGGCCGACCTCGGCGCCGACGTGGTTCGCGTCGACCGGCCGGGCGGCCCCGGCGCGGGCCGGCTGGCCGCCCCGGCGACCGGCCCGGTCCAGCGCGGCCGGCGGGTCTGCGCGCTGGACCTGAAGTCCCCGGCCGGGGTGGCCGACCTGCTGCGCCTGGTGGAACGGGCCGACGTGCTGGTCGAGGCGTACCGGCCGGGGGTGGCCGAGCGGCTCGGCCTCGGCCCGGACGTCTGCCGCGAGCGCAACCCCCGGCTGGTGTACGCCCGGATGACCGGCTGGGGCCAGGACGGCCCGTTGGCCGGGCGGGCGGGACACGACATCGACTACCTCGCGGTGGCCGGCGCGCTGGAGCCGCTGGGCCGGGCCGGTCAGCGCCCGCACGCGCCGCTGAACCTGCTCGGCGACTTCGCCGGCGGCGGGATGCTGCTCGCCGTGGGGGTGCTGGCCGCGCTGCTGGAGCGGGAGCGCTCCGGCGTCGGTCAGGTGGTCGACGCCGCGATGGTCGACGGGTCGGCGCTGCTCACCGCGTTCCTGCACGGGCTGCTCGGGGCCGGCATGTGGCCGGCTCCGCGCGGGCACAACCTGCTCGACGGGGGCGCCCCGTTCTACGACACGTACCGCACCGCCGACGGCCGGTTCATGGCCGTGGGCGCGCTGGAGCCGGCCTTCTACGCCGCGCTGCTCGACGGCCTCGGCCTGGCCGACGAGCCGGACCTGCCCGCGCAGGACGACGTGGGCGGCTGGCCACGGCTGCGCCGCCGGTTCACCGAACGGTTCGCCGAGCGCACCCGGGACGAGTGGACGGCGGTCTTCGCCGACCGGGACGCCTGCGTCGCCCCGGTGCTCGCCCCCACCGAGGCGCACCGGCACCCGCACAACGCCGCCCGGGGCACCTTCGTCGACGTCGGCGGCGCGGCGCAGCCCGCCCCGGCCCCCCGGTTCGGCCGCACCCCGACGGCGACCCCCCGACCGGCCCCCGACCCGCACCGGGACCGGCTGGACCTGCCGACCGTCCTGGCCACCTGGCCACCCCGGGTGTAAGGAAGGGCCCCCTGTTAACGCTTCCGGTAGAGGAGGGGCCCCTTGTTAACCGGGCCGACCGCGACGGGCCGGGCGGCGCGCGCCCGGCCCGTGCATCAGCGCCAGCTCGCCGGGCTGCGGTACCCGGTGCCGTCGAGATGGGCCCAGGAGGCCCGGGGGCGTTCCCCGGCCGCGCCGGGGTCGTCCCGCCCGGCGGCGCGCCCCCGGGCCAGGACGACCAGCAGCGCAGCCAGCTCGTCGTCGGTGACCTGCCCGCGCACCACCCGGACCGCCGGTGGGGCCGGGGTCACTGGGGCGGGTTCCCGTGCTTGCGCGCCGGCAGGTCGGCGTGCTTGGCGCGCAGCATCCGCAGTGCGCGGGTGAGCACCCGCCGGGTCTCCGACGGGGTGATGACGTCGTCGACCAGGCCGCGCTCCGCCGCGTAGTACGGATGCATCAGCTCCTCCTCGTACCGCTTGACGAGCTCGGCCCGGGTGGCGTCCGGGTCGGCCGCGGCGGCGATCTCCCGCCGGAAGATCACGTTGGCGGCGGCCTGCGCCCCCATCACCGCGATCTCGTTGGTGGGCCAGGCCAGCGCCAGGTCCGCCCCGATGCTGCGGGAGTCCATCACGATGTACGCGCCGCCGTACGCCTTGCGCAGCACCACCGAGATCCGGGGCACGGTCGCGTTGCAGTACGCGTAGAGCAGCTTCGCCCCGTGCCGGATGATCCCGCCGTGCTCCTGGTCGACGCCGGGCAGGAAGCCCGGCACGTCCAGCAACGTGACCAGCGGGATGTTGAAGGCGTCGCAGAGCTGGACGAACCGGGCCGCCTTCTCGCTGGCGTCGATGTCCAGCACCCCGGCCAGCGACATCGGCTGGTTCGCCACCAGCCCCACCACGTGACCGTCCATCCGGGCCAGGGCGACCACCACGTTCGTCGCCCACCGCTCGTGGATCTCCAGGTGCTGGCCGTCGTCGACGAGTTCGGCGATGACGTCCCGCACGTCGTACGGGCGGCTGCCGTCGGTGGGGACGACCTTCTCCAGGGTGGGGCAGCACCGGTCCGCCGGATCGTGGGTCGGCTCCGTCGGCGGCATCTCGCGGTTGTTGCCGGGCAGCAGGGACAGCAGGTACCGCACGTCGGCCAGGCAGGTGCGCTCGTCGTCGTAGACGAAGTGCGCGACGCCGGACCGCTCGGCGTGCACGTCGGCACCCCCCAGGCCGTCGTGGCTGACCTGCTCCCCCGTCACCGCCTGGACCACGTCCGGGCCGGTGATGAACATCTGCGAGGTGCCCGGACCATGAAGACGAAGTCGGTCAACGCCGGGGAGTACGCCGCCCCACCCGCGCACGGCCCGAGCATCACGCTGATCTGCGGGATCACCCCGGAGGCACGGGTGTTGCGCTGGAAGATCCCGCCGTAGCCGGCCAGCGCGGACACCCCCTCCTGGATCCGGGCGCCCGCGCCGTCGTTGAGCGAGACCACCGGGGCGCCGGCGGCGATCGCCATGTCCAGGATCTTGTGGATCTTCTCGGCGTGGGCCTCCCCGAGCGCCCCACCGAAGATCCGGAAGTCGTGGGCGTAGACGAAGACCGTCCGGCCGTGCACGGTGCCCCAGCCGGTGACCACCCCGTCGGTGAGCGGCCGCTTGTTCTCCAGCCCGAACCCGGTGGCCCGGTGCCGCCGCAGCGGCTCCACCTCGACGAACGACTCCTCGTCCAGCAGCACGTCGATGCGCTCCCGGGCGGTCAGCTTGCCCCGGGCGTGCTGACGTTGCGTGGCCCGGGGGTCGGTGCCGAGGCGGGCCTCCTCCTTGAGCCTCACCAGCTCCCGCGTCCGGTCGCGGCCCGGCAGGACGGTCACGTCACTGCCCGGCCGGTGCCGGCTCGCCGAACCACCGGCGCAGCGCCGCCGCCAGGCCGTCCGGCTCCGCGCCCACCCAGGCGACGTACCCGTCGGGACGGACCAGCAGCGCGGGGACACCGGCGAACTCGGCGGCGTCGCTGGTCGCCACGGTCACCGCCACCCGGTCGGCGTACCCGGCCGCGACGGCGCGCAGCCCGGCGTCGTCGGTGAGGTCGAGCAGCACCCCGGTCGCCGGGTGCAGCAGCTCCGTGGTGGTGGCCGCGCCGTGCAGCGCGCGCGGTGGCAGCCGCCGGCCGAGCAGCGGGTGGTCGCCCGCGCCCACGTCGTACCGGACCTCCAGGCCGCTGACCATGCCGGCCAGGTGCCGGCCGACCGTGTCGTACGAGATCAGCTCGGTGAAGAGGGTACGCAGCGGCTCCGCCTCCTCACCGCCGAGGAAGACCGCGTTCTGCACCCGGGTGTTCAGCAGCAGCCGGGCACCGACCGGGTGCCGCTCGTCGTGGTACGTGTCGAGCAGCCCCTCCGGGGCGTGCCCCCGGACCACGGCGGCGAGCTTCCAGCCGAGGTTGGCGGCGTCCTGCACCCCGACGGAGAGCCCCTGGCCGGCGGCGGGCAGGTGGATGTGCGCGGCGTCGCCGGCCAGCAGCACCCGGCCGCGCCGGTACTCGGTCGCCTGCCGGGTGGCGTCGGTGAACGAGCTGACCCACAGCGAGCCGCCGTGGCTGATGCTCTCGCCGGTGATCCGCTCCCAGGCGGCGGCGACCTCCTCGAAGCTGACCTGCCGCTCCCGCTCGGTGGGCGGGGTGCCGTGCTCGCAGACGATGATCCGGTCGACGCCCTCGGCGAGCGGGGCCGCCATCACCATGCCGTTGGCCAGCTTCTCGCCGAGGAAGCGGGGCCGCAGCGCGCAGCCGACCACGTCGGCGAGGTACATGCCCCGGGTGGCCGGGGTGCCCTCGAACTCGAAGCCGACGAGCTTGCGCACGGTGCTCTGCCCACCGTCGCAGCCCACCAGGTACGCCGCCCGCAGCCGCCGGGTGCCGTCGGGGGTGTCGGCGACGATCGTCACGCCGGAGCCGTCGTCGGTGAGCTCACGCAGCTCCCAGCCGCGCCGGATGTCCACACCCGTCTCGGTGGCCCACTTCTCCAGCACGTCCTCGGTCTGCGACTGCGGGACGCCGCGTGCGCCGAAGTGCGCGTCGGGCAGCACGGAGTAGTCGAACTGCACCCCGCCGAAGTGGCCACGCGGGCTGGTCTCCAGCTCCCCGAAGCGCGGCAGCAGGCCGCGCTGGTCCAGCGTCTCCATGGCGCGGGCGGTGAAGCCCAGGCCACGGGACTGCCCGGTGGGCTCGGCGAGCCGCTCCACCAGGACGACGCGGGCGCCGCCCAGGCGCAGCTCCCCGGCGAGCATCAGGCCGGTCGGGCCGGCGCCCACCACGATGACATCGGTGTCCATGAGGTCTGCCTCCTAGTCTTCGGCGGGCGCCGGGGTGGCCGGCGGCCCGAACCATCGGTCGAGCGCTGCGGTGGCGTCCCGGGGGTCGGCACCGGTCCACGCCAGGTAGCCGTCCGGGCGGACCAGGACGGCCCCGGCACCGGCGAGCGGCCCCGGTTGCTCGGGCACCGCCGCCACGGCGGTGACCCGGCCGCGCCACGGCGCGGCGGCCCGGCGTACCCGGTCGGGACCGGCGCCGGTGAGATCGAGCAGGAGCCCGCGCCCCGGGTGCAGCAGGGCGGCGGTGTCGGTGTGGACGCCGTCCCCGGTGAGCGCGGTGGCCGGCAGGCGGGCGCCGAGCAGCGGGTGGTCGCCGGCGCCGACGTCGTAGCGGATGTCCAGGCCGCTGACCATGCCGGCCAGCCGGGCCCGGACCGCCGGTACCCGGATCAGTTCGGCCAGCACCGTCCGCACCGCCCCGGTCTCCGGGCCGCCGAGCAGCAGCGCCGACTGCGCGGCGATGTTGCCCAGCACCCGGGCGCCGACCGCGTGCCGCTCGGTGTGGTACGTGTCGAGCAGCCCCTGCGGGGCGCGCCCACGGACCACCGCGGCGAGCTTCCAGCCCAGGTTCACCGCGTCCTGCAGGCCGAGGTTCATCGCCTGCCCGCCGACCGGCATCTGTTGGTGTGCCGCGTCACCGGCGAACAGCACCCGGCCGTGCCGGTAGCGGGTGAGCTGCCGGTTGGCGTCGCCGAACGCGTTGACCCAGAGCGGGGTGCCGCCGCTGATGTCCTCGCCGGTGACCCGTTTCCACGTCTGCGCGACGTCGGCGAAGGTCGGCTCCGCCGGCCCCTGCGGCGCGGGCGCGCCGAACTCGTGCACCATCACCCGGGTGACGCCGTCGGGCCGACGGGCGGCGATGGCCAGCCCGGCGGGCAGCCGCTCGAACCGTCGGTCCGGCACGTCGATCCCGGCCACGTCGGCGCGGAGCAGTTCCCGGCCGGCGGACCGGCCCGGGAAGTCGGCCCGGAGCAGGTCGCGCACGGTGCTCTGCTCGCCGTCGCAGGCGACGAGGTGGGTGGCCAGGATCCGGGCCTCCCCCACGCCGGTGGCGACCACGGCCTCGACGTGGTCGCCGTGGTCGACCACGTCGAGCAGCCGCCGGTCCCGCCGGACCTCCGCGCCGAGGCGCACCGCCCAGTCGGCCAGCAGCCGCTCGATCCGGGCCTGGTCGATCTTCCAGGCCCCGGGGTACGGCGACGGCAGTCGCAGGTCCAGCGGGATCCCGCCGAAGTGCCCCCAGGGCGAGCTCGGCACGGTGCCGAGCTCGCCCAGCAGGCCACGGCTGTCCAGTTGCTCCATCGTCCGGCTGTGCACGGTGGAGGCCCGCGACTCGGTGGTCGGCACCGGCAACTGGTCCAGCACGGTCACGTCCACGCCGCCGAGCCGCAGCTCACCGGCGAGCATGAGCCCGACGGGGCCGGCACCGACCACCAGCACCCGGGTCTGCGGCGGCGTGCCGGTCATGACCCGGCGTTCTTCTCGACGTGCTCCTTGGCGTAGCCCAGGGTCGCCCGGCTGTTCGTGCTCAGCGCGTCCCGCACGTAGTCGCGGGCCTGCACGACGGTGGCGTCCGGGCCGAGCACCGCGGCGATGTTCGCGGTGTTCACCACGATGGTGTGCTGGGAGGTCACCGCCACCCCGTCGGCGTTCTCCTCGAAGGTCCACCGGCCGGTGTGCAGGCTCATCAGCTTGGGCAGGGTGACCTGCTTGTAGGCGATCAGGCTGGGCGGCAGGGTGACCCGGTAGGACCGGGTCAGGTGGGTGGAGCCGTCCTTGGCCCGGGTCTCCATCTCCAGGTCCTGCAGGCCCGGGGTGTCCTCGGTCAGCGTGACCCGGGCCACGTGCGGCAGCCGCTGGTCCCACAGGTGGGCCTCGTTGATGAAGTCGTACGCCTCCTTGCGGGGCCCGTTGATCTGCACGGTGTCCTCGAAGGACAGGGTCGCCTCGGCGGCGGCGGTGGCCAGCTCGACGTTGGTCTTCAACGCGGCCAGCTCGGACCGGGAGTTGCGGTCCACCGCCTGGTCGATCCAGGCCAGCCCCTCCGGGTCGTCGTCGACGGCCCGGTACTCGTGCAGCAGCCGGACCCGGGTCCGCCCCGCACCGGCCGGCTCCAGCAGCCAGGTGCCGGACATCGACGCCACCGGCGGCGCCGACACCTCCTGCCGGAACTCGATGCGCCGGGCGACCGGGTCGAGCACCCGGCGGGAGGTCCAGTTCTTGGCGGTGCCGTTGGCGGTGGCCCAGATCCGGATCCGCTCCGTGCCCTCGCCGGCCTCGAGCTGGTCGACGTAGATGGTCGGCGGGAAGATCTGCGGCCAGTTGACGACCTCGGCGATGAGCCGGTAGACCTCGTCGGCGGGTGCGTCGATCTCGATGTCGTGCTCAACGGTGCGCGTGCCGGCGTCAGACATGCCAGCCCTCCTCGGTGTGGTGGGGGTCAGAAGTTGCCGAGGCCGCCGCAGACGTTCAGCGCCTGCGACGTGATCGAGGCGGCGGTGTCCGAGGCGAGGTAGCCGACCAGGCCGGCGACCTCCTCCGGGGTGCTGTACCGGCCCAGCGGGATCTTGGCCTGGAAGCGGGTGAGGATGTCGTCCTCGGTGACGCCGTGCACGGCCGCGTACCCCTGCCGCACCCGCTGGGCCATCGGCGTCTCGACGTAGCCGGGGCAGACCGCGTTGACGGTGATGCCGGTCGGTGCCAACTCGTTGCCGAGCGCCTTGGTGAAGCCGACGACGCCGTGCTTGGAGGCCGAGTACGGCGCGCCGAGCACCACGCCCTGCTTGCCCGCGGTGGAGGCGATGTTGATGACCCGGCCCCAGCCGCGCTCCCGCATCCCGCCGGCGTTGAGCACCTCGACGGTGACCCGGAAGACGCTGTTGAGGTTGGTGTCCACCACGTCGAGCCAGAGTTCCTCGGCGATGTCGGCGGTGACCCCGCCACCGCTGCGGCCGGCGTTGTTGACCAGCACCCCGATCGGGCCGAACCGGTCGACCGCGGCGCGGACGAAGGCGCGCACCGACTCGGTGGAGCGCACGTCGACCGCGGCGCCGGCCACGGTCAGCCCCTCCTCGGTGAGCTCCTTGACGGTGGCGGTGACGTTCTCCTCGGTCCGGGCCCCGATGAAGACCTGGTGCCCCTGCTGGGCCAGCAGGCGCGCGGTGGCCAGGCCGATTCCGCTGGTGGCGCCGGTGACCAGGGCGACCTTCTGCTGCGTGGACATGTGGCGTTCCCCCTCAGACCGCTGCGCCGCTGGTGGTGCCGAGGCGGGTGTTGACCGCCTCGATCAGGCCCCGTGGGGTCCGGGAGTCCATCACGTCCTCGTCGCTGAGACTGACGCCGAACTCCCGCTCGATCCGGCTGCCGGTCTCCAGCAGGGCGATGGACTCGTAGCCGAGCTCGTCGAACGTGGTGTCGATGGTGTCCGGGCCGAGGGCGCCGCCCTCGGTCTCGCCGGCCCCCTCCACCAGGATCCGGTGCAGGTCGTCGACGGTGAACTGACGGTCGGTCATGGTCTTCCTCTCGTTGTCGTACGCGGCGTCGGTGAGCCGTGGTCAGCGCGCGCCGGCGACCCGCTGCGGGTAGCCGGAGCGCAGCAGCACGGCCGAGTTGAAACCGCCGTAGCCGCGCGCCAGGACCAGCGCGCTGCACAGCTGGGCGGCCCGGGGGTGGTCGGTCACCAGGTCCAGCCGGTACCGCTCGGCGGGGGTGACGTTCACCGTCTGCGGGATCAGGCCCTCGTCCATGGCGAGCAGCGCCGCCGCCAGGTCCAGCGGGGCGGCCCCGGAGTAGAGCCGGCCGGTCATGGTCTTCGGCGCGGTCACCGGCACCCCGTACGGGCCGAAGACCTCGGTGATCGCGTCGGCCTCCGCCTGGTCCAGCTCGGGGATGCCGGCGGCGTCGGCGAAGACCACGTCGACGTTCTCCGGCGGCACGTCCGCCTCGGCCAGGGCCAGCCGGATCGCCCGCGCCAGGCCGGGTCGGCCGCCGCTGCCGGGCGCCGGGTCGAAGGTGGCGCCGTACCCGGCGACCTGCCCGTACACGTGGGCGCCCCGGGCCACCGCGCGGCTGGCGCGCTCCATCACCAGGATGGCGCCGCCCTCACCGGGGACGTGGCCGTTGGCCCGCTCGTCGAACGGCAGGTACGCCCGGTCCGGGTCGTCGCTGGTGCTCAGTCGCCGGCTGGCGAGCTGCGCCACCCAGCCCCACGGGCACAGGGAGGCGTCCACCGCCCCGGTGACCATCACCGCGGTGCCCTTGCGGACCTGCCGGCGGGCGTTGGCCACCGCGTCCAGGCCGCCGGCCTGGTCGCTGACGACCACGCCGCTGGGGCCCTTCATCCCGTTGCGGATGGAGATCTGCCCGCTGTTGACCGCGTAGAACCAGGCGAACGACTGGTACGCGCTGACGTAGCGGCTGCCCTGGCTCCACAGGTTGCGCAGCTCGTTCTGGCCGAACTCGAAGCCGCCCTGCGCGCTGGCCGTGCAGACGCCCATGTCGAACGCCGGCAGGTCGGCCGGGGTGATCCCGGCGTCGGCCAGCGCCCAGTCACCGGCGACCAGCGCGAGCTGGGTCATCCGGTCGGTCTGCGGCAGCAGCCGGCCGGGCAGGTGCTCCCCGGCGACGAAGCCACTGATCTCGCCGGCCAGTCGGGCCGGGTAGCCGTCCGCCTCGAAGCGGGTGATCGGGCCGATCCCGCTCACCCCGCGCCGGGTCGCCGACCAGTACGGCGCCGTACCGAGGCCGGTCGGCGAGACGATGCCGAGGCCGGTCACCACCACCGGGTCCGTCATCACGGCCTCCGTCCGGGTCCGGTGAGCACCATCGCGCTCTGGAAGCCGCCGAACCCACTGCCCACGGTGAGGACCGCGTCGGTGCGGTGCTCGCGGGCGGTCAGCGGCACGTAGTCCAGGTCGCACTCCGGGTCCGGGTTGTGCAGGTTCGCGGTCGGCGGCACGACGTTGTGCTCGATCGCCAGCGCGCAGGCGGCGATCTCGATGGCGCCGATCGCGCCCAAGGAGTGCCCGACCATCGACTTGATCGAGCTGACCGGGGTCCGGTACGCGTGCTCGCCCAGGCTGTCCTTGAACGCGGCGGTCTCGTGCCGGTCGTTCTGCTTGGTGCCGGAGCCGTGGGCGTTGATGTAGTCGATGTCCTCGGGGTTCAGGCGGGCCTCGCCCAGCGCGGTCCGGATCGCCTCGGCCATCTCCTTGCCGTCCGGTCGCAGCCCGGTCATGTGGAAGGCGTTGCTGCGGGTGGCGTAGCCGGCGATCTCGGCGTAGATGTGCGCGCCGCGCCGCCGGGCGCTCTCCAGCTCCTCCAGCACGAACACCGCCGTCCCCTCGCCCAGCACGAAGCCGTTGCGGGTGGCGTCGAACGGCCGGGACGCGGTCTCCGGCTGCTCCCGCCGGGGCGAGGTGGCCTTGATGGCGTCGAAGCAGGCCATGGTGATGGGTGAGATCGGCGCGTCGGTGGCCCCGGCGACCATCACGTCGGCGCTGCCCTCCCGGATCAGCTCGACGGCGTAGCCGACCGAGTCGATGCCGGACGTGCAGCCGGTGGAGATCACCGTGGCCGGTCCCTGCGCGCCGACCGCCCACGCCACCTCGGCCGCGAACGAGCTGGGCACCAGGTAGTCGTAGAGGTGCGGCACCGCGTAGGTGTGGTCGACCTCGTGCAGCCGGCCACCGTCGCTGACCACCCGGTACTCCTGGTCCAGCGACATGGTCGCGCCGACCGCGCTGCCGATGGCGACCCCGGTGCGGTGCTCGTCGACGTTGTCGAAGGCCAGTCCGCTGTCGGCGACCGCCCCCCGGGCGGCGACCACGGCGAACTGGGCGGCCCGGTCCATCCGCCGGATCTCCTGCGGGGTCAGGCCGTGCTGCTCGGGGTCGAAGTCGATCTCGGCGGCGACCTGGGACCGGAACGGCGCCGGGTCGAAGAAGGTGATGGTCCGGGTCGCGGTGCGGCCGTCGGTGAGCAGGCTCCAGAAGTCCTTCGTTCCGGCACCGCCGGGGGCCAGCACCTCGATGCCGGTGATGACAACTCGCCTCTCGGTCACGCCGAGCCCTCCCAGGTGTAGAAGCGGGTCGCCATCGCGTCGGCCGGCGACCGCCAGGTCTGCGGGTCGTACGCCTCGATGAAGGGCTTGAGGTCCTCGCTGATCTGGACGAAGCGGGGGTCGTTGCGGACCCGCTGGATCCGCTCACCGCCGTCCTCGTCGTCGAAGTCCTGCAGGTGGAAGTAGAGGCCGCGGTAGCTGAAGAGCTGACGTCGGCGGGTGCCCATCCGGTGCGGCATCTCACCGGCGTCGAAGCCGGCGAACAGCTCGGCGACGTCGCGGCTGGACGCCGGGTCCATCCGTGCCACGATCAGTGTGCTGTGCATGGAGTTCTTCCTTCCGGATCGGCTCGACTCCAGAACGCGCGGACGGCGGTGCCCGGACCCGGCCGCACGCCGGACCCGCCCCGGCCCGGTGCGCGGTCCGGCCCGGGGCGGACCGGGTACCGTGGCCCGACCGTGGTTGGCGGGGACGACCGTGTCCACGACCGGACTCCTGACTCTGCGGGTGATACGGTCGGCCGAAATGGCGTCAGCGCATTTCGGCGACACGTCCGGGATATCTGCGAACCAGGTTCGCAAGAATCGTCAGGGCCGTTCAAGACGGTGAAATACAAATTCTGTCAGGTCTATGCCAAGACTTCTGTCAGAGCTGTGCAAAATCGCGTGGTCGAGCGCGTCGTGGTCCCCCCGGACAGACTCACACCTGGGCCAGGTCGCCGAGCCGGAACCCGACCCCGCGCACCGTGATGATCCAGTCACTGTTGCCGAGCTTGTTGCGCAGGCTGCTCACGTGCGTGTCGACCGTGCGGCGCGACCAGGTGTCGCCCCACACCTCGCACATGATCTGCCGGCGTGGGATGACCGTGTCCGGGGCCGACGCCAGCAGGCAGAGCAGGTCGAACTCCTTGCGGGTGACGTCGACGCGCCGCCCGTGCACGCTGACCTCCCGCGACCGCGCGTCGATGCGCAGCGGCCCGCGCAGCAGCACGTCGTCGTTGACGCGCAGCGGCCGGGCCCGCCGCATCACCGCCTCGATCCGGGCCATCAGCTCGCGGAACCCGTACGGCTTGACCACGTAGTCGTCCGCGCCGGCCTGCAGGCCGAGCACCCGGTCCAGTTCACTGCCGAGGGCGGTCACGGCGATGATGGGCACCCCGCAGGCCGCCCTGATCCCCCGACACACGCCGAGCCCGTCCAGATCGGTCAGCTCCAGGTCGAGCAGGACCAGATCGGTGTCCTGGTAGGAGGACAGCGCCTCCTCCCCCGTCGCGGCGTGCCGCACGTCGTGCCCGTGCCGACGCAGCCCGCGGGCGAGCGCCTCCATGTCCCGGAGGTCCTTCTCCACGACGAGGATCCGCAATGCATCGGGCGGCGACGCGATCACAGTGCTTACGTTCTGCGGCCTATCGTTCACGCGTACCCCAATGTGTCCGATCGGATGGAATACGACGCCCTCGGGCAGGCCGAATAGAAGAAACCGCCCCCACGGTTCCCCCCGATGCCCGGCCCCCTCCGGACCGGGTCGAGTGTACCGAGACAAAGCCAGTCTCCTATATGGTTAAATGGTTGTTTCAATATCGGCGTTCTTCTGTTGTACGAACGTTCGGAGTTTCCGGCATTCGCGTCAAGCGGCACGGATGGTGCGATCGGACAGGGCCGGCGCAGTGCCGGTACGGACGACGGGAGAACCTGCATGCGAGCCACACCGACCACGGTGGACACGGCGGTCGAGGCGTTCCTGGCCGAGGACCACGTGGCCGCGTTCACCACCCTGCGGCCCGACGGACGGCCGCACGTGGCACCGGTGCGGTTCACCTGGGATCCCACGTCCGGCCTGGCCCGGGTCCTCACCCGGGCGGGCACCCGCAAGGTCCGCAACCTGCTCGCGAGGCCGGGCAGCCACGCGGTGCTCTGCCAGACCGCCGGCTTCCGCTGGGTGACCCTGGAGGGGGCCGCCACGGTCCGGACCGACCCGGCGCGGGTCGCCGAGGGGGCCCGCCGGTACGGCCTGCGGTACCGGGCGCCGGCACCGGAATTCCCCGATCGCGTGGTCGTCGAGATCGCGGTCACGCGGATCCGCGGGCTCAACGTCTGAATCGCCGCCGACCCGGCTTCTTGTCGAAGATTTGACGTAGTTGTCGAAGCCCTGTAGCGGCAACCCTTTACGGGAACGAGACGCCGTCGCAATACTTCTGGACACATGCCACCGGGAAGGTCGTGATGAACACAATCGATGCGGAAGTCATCATCGTAGGAGCCGGACCGACCGGCCTGATGCTCGCCGGCGAATTGCGGCTCAACAACGTTTCGACCATTGTGCTGGATCGACTCGCCGAGCCCATGCAGCAGTCGCGCGCCCTGGGTTTCTCGGCCCGCACGATCGAGGAGTTCGACCAGCGCGGCCTGCTGGCGCGCTTCGGTGAGGTCGGTACGATCCCGTTCGGACACTTCGGCGGCGTGCCCCTCGACTACCGGGTGATCAAGGGCGGCTCGTACGGCGCCCGCGGTATCCCGCAGTCGCGCACCGAGGGCATGCTGGCCCAACGGGCGGTCGAGCTCGGCGCCGAGCTGCGCCGGGGCCAGGAGGTCGTCTCGATCGACGACGACGGCGCGGGTGTCGCGGTCGTCGTCCGCACCGCCGACGGCGAGCAGACCCTGCGGGCGAAGTACCTGGTCGGCGCCGACGGGGCGCGCAGCACGGTCCGCAAGGCCGCCGGGATCGACTTCCCGGGCACCGACCCCACCATGGAGATGTGGCTGGCCGACGTGGCCGGCTGCGACCTGCGCCTGCGCTTCTCCGGCGAGCTGGTGCCGGGCGGCATGGTGATGGTGCTGCCGCTGGGCCCGGTGGCCCAGCGGGTGGTCGTCTTCGAGCACGCGACCGGCCTGCGCAACTCCACCGAGCCGCCGACCTTCGCCGAGGTCGCCGACGCCTTCGAGCGGCTGACCGGCGAGGACATCCGGGGCGGCAAGCCGCTCTGGGTGAGCTGGTTCACCGACTCCAGCCGGCAGGCCGCCGAGTACCGGCGCGGCCGGATCCTGCTCGCCGGCGACGCCGCGCACATCCACATGCCGATCGGCGGCCAGGGCATGAGCGCGGGCATCCAGGACGCGGTCAACCTGGGCTGGAAGCTGGCCGCCGAGATCCACGGCCACGCGCCGGAGGGCCTGCTCGACACGTACCACACCGAGCGGCACCCGGTCGACGGGCGGGTGGTGATGAACACCCTCGCGCAGCGCTGGCTCTACCTGGGCGGCGAGGCGATGCAGCCGCTGCGCGAGCTCCTCGGCGAGCTGGTGCGGTACCCGGACGTCCAGGAGCACCTGGTCGGGATGGTCACCGGCCTGGACATCCGGTACGACGTCGGCGCGGGCGAGCACCCGCTGCTCGGCCGGCGGATCCCGAACCAGGAGCTGGTCGGCGAGTTCGACGGCTCCGGCAAGAGCACGACGTTCGAGCAGCTCCACCGGGGCCGGGGCGTGCTGTTCGCGTTCGGCGACGACACCACCGGCCCGCAGGCCGCCACCGGCTGGACCGACCGGGTCGACGTGGTCCGCGCCACGCCGCACACCACCGACCCGGACGACCCGTTCCACGGCCTGGACGCCGTCCTGGTCCGCCCGGACGGCTACGTCGCCTGGGTCGCGCCGGCCGGCGCCGGAGCGACCGGGCTCGACGAGGCCCTGTCGCGCTGGTTCGGCCCGTCCCGCTGACCCGCTCCGCCAGCTTTCCGCTCACGAGAACGAGGAGAAGCATGCCCAAGGTATCGCCGGAGGACCGGTACCTCACCGTCCTCAACGTGTTCACCACGGATGCGCCGGAAAAGCAGGACCGCCTGCTCGACGAAATGCGCGCGATCGTGGACACCGCCGCATTCCCGGGCTGGATCTCCAGCACCGTCCACAGCGGCCAGGAAAAGCTCGGGACGGCCAACTTCATCCAGTGGCGCAGCGTCGAAGACCTGATGCAGCGCTACGAGGACGACAAGTTCAAGCACGCCACGATCCCGACGTTCTCCGAGATCACGACGTCGATGATGCTGCTGCAGAACGAGGTCGTCTACTCGCAGACCCACGCCTCGCTCGGCGGCACCGTGGAGCTGCACCCGGAGCGCGGCGACTACACCGTCATCGAGTTCTTCGGTGTCGAGGCCGACAAGCAGGACGAGCTGATCGACGCCCTGGGCGCGTCGATGAAGTGGCTGGGCAACGTCCCCGGCTACCGGTCGCACACCGTCATGCGGGGCATCGGCTCCCGCGGCTACGAGGGTTCCTTCGTGGTCCGGTACGCGCAGTGGGACTCGCGGGAGCAGTGGGAGGAGTTCCGGGACTTCCCGGCCGAGCAGTGGCCCGCGCCGCGGCGCAAGGTGCAGGCGCGCATCGACGCCGTGACCACGCGCTACATCGTCAACACGTACCACGTGGTGCACACCCGGTCCGCGGAGCGCACCCCCGACCCGGTGCGCTGACCTCCCCCTGTTCCGACCGCACCCCTCTGCTCCGATCACGTCGTCCGGAAGGAAAGCATGACCACCATCGTCCTGCCCGAGGATCGCCCTGCGGGCCGCCGTGGCTTCGAGATCGTCCTGCCCACCTCCGCCACCAACGGGGTCAGCTCCCTCGTGGAGGCGCGGGTCGTGGCGGCGACCGCCGGTCCGCCGCTGCACACCCACCCCAACTCGGAGGAGACCTACTTCGTCATCGAGGGCGCCCTCCTGATGTACGTCGACGGCAAGGTCGTCGAGATCGGTCCCGGCGGGCTCGCGCACATCAGCCGCGGCACGGAGCACACCTGGGCCACGCTGCCCACCGTGGACGCGCACTTCCTCACCCTGCACACCCCGGGCGGCTACGAGCTGTACCACCCGACCGCGCTGCAGGCCGAGCACGACCGGGGTCGCGCGCTGACCCAGGCGGACCTCTTCGAGATCGCGAAGGGCTTCGACTGGAAGCTGGCCGGCGACGAGCCGTTCCGGCTGACCCCCCTCGGTGAGCTGGTGGAGGCCGGTCGCGCCGACGACGAGGCGGCCCGCGCCGCCGCCGAGGCGACCGGCGTCACCGCCGGCGCCGCCTCCTGAACCGGGTCGACCCCGGGAAGGCGTGGGCTTCCCGGGGTCGACCCGGCTCCACCGTGTTCCACCCCCGAACCCCCGGTCGTCCCGGCCGGCGCCGGTGCCGGTGCCTGTGCGCCGGGCCGGGCCCCGACGACCGGGTCGGCCTGCCGGGCACGACGTGTCCGGCGGGTCAGTCTCGTTCAGCACTCCTCGAAGGAGCGATCAATAGTATGAAGAGAAGGCTATTCCGGACCGCAGCGGTCCTGATCGGCGCGGCCCTGTTGGCATCGACCGTGCCAGCGTCGGCGGTCTCCGCGTCGAAGAGGACCACGCCGCAGGCGACGGTGCTCGCGTCCGGCCTCAACGGGCCGCGGCACCTGGTCGCCGGCTTCGGCTTCGTCGTGGTCGCCGAGGCGGGCAACGGCGGCACCCTCACGTGCCCCAACGCCACCCAGTGCCTCGGTCGCACCGGCTCGATCACCCTGGTCGGCCCCGGGCTCAAGTACCCGCTCATCTCGGGGCTGCCCTCGCTGGCCAACCAGTCCGACGGCGGCTACGCGGTCGGCCCGGCCGACCTGGCCATCAACAACGGCGAACTGTCCGTGGTCATGTCGAACCTGGCCTCCGGGGTGGACCCGGTGACCGGGGCCAACCCGTTCGGTGTGCACGGCCCGGAGATGGGCCGGCTGGTGCACTACCCGCCGGCCCTGCCGCCGACCGCGCAGCTCGGCGCCGACTTCGGCGTGTACGAGGTGCAGAACAACCCCGACGGCGGCGCGGGCGCGCCGGCCGGCGCGGAGAAGGAGTCCAACCCGTACGGCATGACCGCGTACGGCGACGGGTACGCCGTCGTGGACGCCGGGGCCAACTCGCTGCTCTGGGTGCGCCCGAACAACGTCATCCAGACGATCGCGGCGCTGCCCACCAAGGTGGTCAACGGCCAGGTCGTGCAGAGCGCCCCCACCGCGGTCGAGGTCGGCCCGGACGGCGCCCTGTACGTCTCGGAGATCAGCGCCCGGCCGGGTAGCGCCCGGGTCTACCGGGTGGTGCCGGGCCAGGCCCCGACCGTGTACGCCGACGGCTTCTCGCTCCTGACCGACCTGGCGTTCGACAGCCAGGGCCGGCTGCTGGTCACCTCGATGCACACCAGCGGCGCGATGTTCCCGCCCAGCCAGGGCGCGGTCATCCGGGTCGAGGCCAACGGCTCCCGGACGACGTACAGCACCGGGATCGTCTCGCCGACCGGCATCACGGTCGCCGGGTCGGACATCTACGTCTCCAACAAGGGCCTGCAGGCCGGCCAGGGCGAGGTCATCAAGCTCCGCCTGCCGTGACGCCTGACGCCTGACGGCACGTACGAAGCGGCCCGGGTCGAGATCCTCGACCCGGGCCGTTTCAGGTGTGCCGCCGGACGGTCAGCGCAGCTTCTCCGCCAGGAACTGCTCCCAGGTGCGCTTGCCGATCAGCGCGCCCTCGAGGGTGAGGTTGTCCCCGTTGCGGTACGCCTTGCCGGGCTTGCCGGGCACCGGGACCGGCAGGAACGGACGGCTCTTGCCCTTGGCCGCGAGGTAGCTGCGGATCAGGTCGGCCATCGGGTAGACCGTCGGGCCGGCGATGTCCGGCACCAGGCCGGCCGGGGTGCCGAGGGTCAGCTCCACCAGCCGGTCCGCCACGTCGCGCGAGTCGACCGGCTGGAACCGGATCACCTTGGGCGCCGGCACGATCGGCATGCCGCCCATCTTCGACACCACGGTGTAGACGAGGTCGTGGAACTGCGCGGCCCGCAGCGTGGTGTACGGGATACCCGACTCGGCGACGGCCTGCTCGGCGCCGTACTTGGCCTGGAAGTAGCCGAGCGGCACCTTGTCGGCGCCGATCACCGAGATGTACACGACGTACTGCACGCCGGCCTTGGCCGCGGCCCGCATGAGGTTCCGGGCGACCTGGTCGTCGCCCTTGGGCCCACCGGCCATGTGCAGGACGGTGTGGACACCGTCGACGGCCCGCTCGATCCCCTCGCCCTTGAGCAGGTCACCGGACACGTACTCGACGCCGTCGGAGGGCTGGCGGTCCCGGCGGCTGATCACCCGCAGCTGGCGACCGGCCTCCCGCAACTGCGGCAGGACGTGGCCACCGAGGGTACCGGTACCGCCGGTGACCAGGATGGGCAGGTTTGATTGCGTCATGGGTCTCCCGTTCCAATGTGGTTTACTTCTGCTCCGCCGGCCCCGACCTGCGGCCGGCCGCCCCGGTTCACGCGGCCACCACCGCCCGGGACGCCCCGAACCACCGGCTCAGCGCGTCGGCCAGGTCGCCCCCACCGGGTGAGGCCCAGGCGACATGGCCGTCCGGCCGGATCAGGACCGCGTCCAGCGGACCGTCGGCGCCAGCCGTGGCGGCCGGCACCCAGGCCCCGCTGACCACGTCGACCCGGTCCGACCAGTCCGCGCCCAGCGTGGCCGCGGCTCCCTCCGGCTCGGTGTCGACCAGCACGCCGCGACCGGCGCGGAGCAGTTCGGCGATGCGGACCCGGCCGCCCCCGACGAGCTCCAGCTCGCGGTCGGGCGGCATACGCAGGCCCAGCAGGGGGTGCTCACCGGCACCCAGGTCGTAGCGGACGGTGATCCCGCTGACCATTCCGGCGAGGTGGCGGGCGGCACTGCCGCCGTCCACGAGTTCCCGCAGCACGGCGCGGACCGGCTCCATCTCGTCCCCGCTGAGGTAGAGCTGGGACGCGGCGTGGGTGTTGCGCACGAGCTGCGTGCCGAGCGGGTGCCGCTCGGCGTGGTAGGTGTCGAGGAGGTCGTCGCCGGCCCGGCCGGTGGCCACGGCGGCGAGCTTCCAGCCGAGGTTCACCGCGTCCTGGATGCCGGTGCTCAGGCCCCAGCCCGCCAGCGGCGGGGTGTCGTGGGCGGCGTCACCGGCCAGCAGCACCCGGCCGCGCCGGTACTCGGTGGCCAGGACGCTGGAGTTGTCGAAGGCGGCGGTCCACCGGGCGGTCGCGCCGTGCAGGGACTCACCGGTCATCCGCTGCCAGGCGTCGGCGACCTCGGCGTACGCGGGCGGGGCGGCGTCCGCGGGCGGGCGCAGCCCCTTGTCGTGGACGAGGATGCGGTAGTACCCGTCGCCGAGGCTGACCGACAGCACCATGTGGCCGCCGGGGATGCGCTCGCCGATGGGGCGCTGGCGCACCTCCACGCCGGTGATGTCGGCCATGTACATGCCCCGGGAGGGCACGGTGCGCGGCGCGTCGAAGCCGCCCACCGCCCGGACGGTGCTCCGCCCGCCGTCGCACCCGACGACGTAGCCGGTGGTGACCTCGTGCCGGCCCTGCGGCCCGTCCAGGGTGAGGACCACCTCGTCGGCGCTCTGGCGCAGGTCGACGAGGGTGTGTCCACGGTGGATCGGCACGCCCAGCTCGGTCAACCACTCGGTCAGCATGCTCTCGGTCCGCGACTGCGGCAGGCCGAGCACGCCGTGGTGGCTCTCCGGCAGCGCGCCGAGGTCGATCCGCACGCCACCGAAGTGGCCCTGCTGGCCCTGGCGCAGCTCGCCGAAGCGGGCGAGCAGCCCGCGCTGGTCGAACACCTCGGCCACGCGCCGGGTGAACCCGAGCGCGCGGGATTCCCCCGACGGGGCGGGAAGCCGGTCGTAGACGGCGACGTCGGCACCTCCGAGCCGTAGTTCACCCGCGAGCATCAGCCCGACCGGTCCGGCACCCACGACCACCACGCCAGCTTTCATGTCTACTCCCGAGGGATGCAGGTCCGCTGCAGGGCGCAGCGGCCGGAGACGTGGCTGTCGGCGACCACCGTGTCATCGAGCGAAAATTCACCGTACGGGAAGACTCTCACCGATGGCAATCCTTTACGCCCTCGGCGTATCGCCGACGGCCACGCCTCGCCTGAAGATGAAACAACGATATAACTCTTGTTGAAATGAACGCCGGAAAAGCGGCGACTAGGCGCCGCCCGCCCGGACCGGGACAGTGCCGGGCACCGGCGCGTCCCAGTCGATGTGGTGGTCGAACTGCCACGTCATCTTGCCAGGTCGCAGCATTTTCATCGCGATCCGCATGGTGATCGGCAGCAGGACGTCCCGCACGATCCGGGCCGACGCGTTGGCCTTGTTCCGGTTGGTCCGGGCCGCCGCCGCGATGATCCGTTCCACCCGCTCCCGGCGCAACCCCTCGTACGCGGCGAACGCCTCGGCGTACGGCAGGTCGCGCAGGCACCGGGCCAGTTGCACGGAGCTCTCGAAGGCCAGCGAGGCGCCCTGCCCGGCGCTGGGCGAGGTCGCGTGCACCGCGTCCCCGACCAGCACCACCCGGCCCCGACTCCAGGTCGGGACCGTGCTGAGCGTCTCCAACGGCCCGGTGATCAGCAGGTCGGCCGGATCGGTGCGGCGCAGCAGCTCGGGCGCCGCCGACCGGTCGTCGGCCACCGCCTCCCGCAGGGTCCGCAGCCACTGGTCGGTGCCGACCGCGCGGGCCTGGGCCACCGTCATCGGCTCCCGGTGCGGGAGGTTCATGAACCACCCGCCCGAGGAGTCGTCGTACACCAGGTAGCCGCAGGAGGCCCGCCGGCCGTAGCTGATGTTCAGCCGCCGGCCGGTGGGGGCCATCCCGGTGTCGGCCACCGCGGCGGCGAAGCCGAGCAGCCCGGCGTACTCCGGCCGGGGCGCGGCCGGGTCGATCAGCCGGCGCACGGTGGAGCGGATGCCGTCCGCGCCGACCAGCACGTCGGCGCTGGCGCTGGTGCCGTCGGCGAAGTGGGCGGTCACCCGCTCCCCGTCCTGCTCGATCCGCTCCAACCGCTTGCCGTACACGGTGCGCACGCCGTGCCCGGCCGCCGCGTCACGCAGCCCGCGACTGAGCTCGGCGCGCCAGACGAAGCGCAGCTCGGGCAGGCCGGGCGGGACCGAGATCTCGCCCAGCACCGCGCCCTTCCAGCTACGCAGCACCGTGCCCGCCAGCGGCCGGCCGACCTCCCGGACGACGCCACCGAGCCCGATCGCGTCCAACGCGTCCTGCCCGTTGGGCGCGATGCTCAGCCCGCCCCCGACCCCGTCGGCGGCGCTGTCGTACGCCTCGTAGACGGTGGCCTCGACGCCGGCCCGGCGCAGGGCCGTCGCGACCACCGGGCCGGCGACGCCGCCCCCGATGACCAGCGCGGTACGGGTGTGCACAGTCATGTCTGCCGCCTTCGCCGAAGAGGACCGCCGGGGACGTCTGGATCGATCACACCGGATCGGCCTCGATGATCGCCACACCCGCCGGGGTCTCGGTGATCTTCGACAGCGCGAAGCCGGCGTCGGAGAGCAGCTTGCGGTACTCCGCCTCGGTGCGCTCCCGGCCGCCGACCAGCAGCAGCAGCCACAGGTCGACCAGCTTGCTGCTGTGCGGGGTGTTCCCCTCGGGCACCACGCTCTCCATCAGCAGCAGCTTGCCCTGCGGGCCGATGACCGACCGCACGTTGCGCAGGATGGCCACCGCCTGCTCGTGCGGCCAGTCGTGCACGATGTGCTTGAGGATGTAGGCGTCCCCACCGGCCGGGGCGGACTCCAGGAACGAGCCCTCCTCGATGGTGCACCGGTCGGCGACGCCGGCCTGCGCCAGCACCTGCTGCGCGGCCTCGACCGAGGACGGGGCGAAGACCACGCCGCTGGCCTGCGGGGTCCGCTCCAGGATCGCGGCGAGCAGGGCGCCGCTGCCGCCGCCGACGTCGACGATGCGGCCGAACGGGCTGTAGTCGTACCCCTGGGAGACCGGCACGGTCTCCAGGTCCGACAGGTTGCCCATGCCGGCGAAGAAGACCTGGGCGTACTCGGGGTTGGCGCCGAAGTACTCCCAGGCGCTCATGCCGCGCACCTTCGGCAGGGACGGCTCGCCGGTGCGGACCGCCTCCAGGAAGTGCCCCCAGTCCTCCCAGTGGGTCGGGTGGCCCATGAGCCGGGCGATCCGCCGCATCGACAGCGGCGCGTCGGTACGCAGCGCGTCGGCCATCGGGGTCAGCTCGAAGGTCTTGTCCTCCCGCTCGGCGAAGACGCCGTAGGCGGCGAGCACGCGCAGCAGCCGGTACGTGGACTCCGGGTCGGCGTCGACCCGCTTGCCGATCTCCTCGGGCGCCAGCGGCCCGTCGGCGAGCTCGTCGGCGATGCCGAGGGTCGCCGCGGCGTACAGCGCCTGGCTGACCATGGCGCCCTGGACGAGATTGAGCAGTGCGAACGGGGCAGGTATCGAAGACATGCGGTCCTCCTGGCGATCTGGCCGGCGCTGTGGCGTTACCCGACGGGGCTGGACGCCCGGTCGACGAATATGCGCTCCGGTGGCTTCCGGGGCGATGTTAGGGGTGCTTTCCCGAGCCCACAACGGCACGGGTGTGCGACCCCGGAAGCACCGCGGTCGCACATTCCGCACTCGTTGACAGTTGCCCCGTTCGGTTGTAATTTCGCCGGGAAATCTGCCGGGCCGGAATGTAATTTCGCGGACCGGGCCGCCGCGCGGAACAGGAGAATGCGATGCACAAGGTCGTTTCCCGGGACGGCACGACGATCGCCTACGTGAAGGAGGGCGACGGACCACCACTCGTGCTGCTCGGCGGCGGTTTCCGCGACCACACCGTCTTCACGCCGATCGTGCCGTACCTGAACCCGCACGTGACCACGTACTGCTACGACCGGCGTGGCCGGGGCGAGAGCGGTGACGCCCCCCAGTGGGCCCTCGAACGGGAGATCGAGGACCTGGTGGCCGTCATCAACGAGGCCGGCGGCGAGGCGGCGGTCTTCGGTGGCTCCAGCGGCGCGATCCTGGCCCTGGAGGCCGCGATGGCCGGCGCCCCGATCACCCGCCTGGCGCTGCTGGAGCCGCCCTACCGGATGCCCGGGCACCAGAAGCCGCCGCCGGACTTCGCCGAGAACCTGGACGCGCTGCTGCGGCAGGACCGGCGCGGCGACGCGGCGGAGCTGTTCCTGGAGCAGGTCGCCGGCCTGTCGGCGGAGGCGATCGCGACCTGGCGTACCAGCCCCCTGTGGTCCTCGAACGAGGCGCTGGCGCACACCCTCGCCTACGACACCGCCATCTGCGGCGATGGTCAGCTCCCCGTGGACCGGCTGGCCAAGCTGGACATCCCGGTGCTGATCGTGGCCAGTGACAGCACCGCCGACTGGCTGCGGGCGGCGGCGCACGCCACCACCGAGGCGTTGCCGAAGGGCCGGCTGACGACCCTGCCCGGGGTGTGGCACCGGGTTCCGCCGGAGCACATCGGCCCGGCCATCGCCGACTTCGTCCTGGAGGACTGACCACCACGTCGACGGGCCCGACCGACCGCTGGTCGTCGGGCCCGTCGACGTACGCGCACCGCCCGGCGGCACGACGAGGCGACGGCACGGCAGGCCGACCGCGCAACGACGTGGGCGGCGCGAGGATATGGCCGGCGTGGCGGGCGGACGGACGGCGAGACGGGCGCAAGCGGCCTTTCGAGCTGCCCCGCCAACAGGACCACCGCCGGTCGTCAGGCGTCACGACGCAGCACGGCCCCTTCCTCGGGCACGTCGGCCGATCACGGCCACCGATCGCAGCCGCCAAACCGGTTGGCGACCGGCCACCGGACCGGTTGCCCCGTCCACGGGGGCAGCTCGACAGGGAGCACGACCGCCCACCCCAGGCCGAGGCGGCTCCACAGGAGGGTGGACACCAGCCCGCCGCCTTGCACCAGCCCGGTGTCGCCGGGGGTTGCCGCTTACCAGGGCACGAGCCCCTTGTCGTCCTGCGAGGTGCCGGTGGGGCCGTCCGGGCCGAGCAGTGCCAGCCGTACGGCGATCACCGCGCCCTCCTCGACCGTCCGATGGCCACGCCGATGGTTCATGTCGGTCGCCACGAAGCCCGGGTTCGCCGCGTTGACCTTCACGGCGGTATCCCGCAGTTCCTTGGCGTAGGCGAGGGTCACGAAGTTGAGGGCAGTCTTCGACGACTGGTACGCGATCGCGTTGTAGTCGCGGAACCAGGAGTCGGGCGCGGCGTTCCGGGTCAGCGAACCCGCCTCGCTGGACATGTTGACGATGCGCCCGGCCGGTGCCCGGCGCAGCAGCGGCAGCATCGCGTTGGTGACGGCCACCACGCCGAAGACGTTGGTGTCGTACACCTCGCGGAGGTCGTCGACGCTCGCGGCGCTGGGTGGGCCGGTGAAGCCGCCGGCGATCCCGGCGTTGTTGACCAGGATGTCGAGCCGGCCGTACCGTCGGTCGATCTCGGTCGCGGCGGCGGCCACCGACGCGGCGTGGGTGACGTCGAGCGGCAGGGCGGCGACGGAGAGGCCGGTCGCGGCGAGCTCTTCGGCGGCCTGCGACCCACGCCGCGGGTCGCGCACGCCCAGCAGAACCGTCGCGCCCCGGTGCGCCAACTGCCGGGCGATCTCCAGGCCGAGGCCCCGGTTGGCCCCGGTGACCAGGGCGACCCGGCCGTCGGCGCGGTCGTCCAGGTGCGGGTTCGTCGCCACGGTCAGCCCACCGCCGGCTTGCCGAACCAGCGCAGCAGCGCGTCGGCGAGGTGCTGCGGGGACGTCCCGGGCGGGCCGACCCAGGCGACGTAGCCGTCCGGGCGGACCAGCAGCGCCGCCGCACCGGCGAACGCCGCCGCACCGTCGGCGTCGGCGGGGCGGACGGACACGGTGTCGACCCGCTCCGCCCACGGCGCGGCGGCCTCCGCCCAGCCGGACCCGTCGTCGAGCACCAGGACGACGCCCCGGGCCCGGTGCAGCAGCCGCAGCGTCGAGGTGGGCCCGTCGGCGGCGGCGAGGTCCAGGCCGGGCAGCCGGCAGCCGAGCAGCGGGTGCTCGCCGGGGCCGACGTCGTAGCGGATGGTCAGGCCGGTCACCGTGTTGATCAGGTGGCGGCGCACGTCGGCGTACGCGGTCAGCTCGGTGACCAGGTCCCGGATCGGCGCCACCTCGGGGCCGCCGACGTACAGGATCCGCTGGGCGAGGGTGTTGCGGATCACCCGGGCACCGACCGGGTGCCGTTCGCTGTGGTACGTGTCGAGCAGCCCGTCCGGCGCGTGCCCGTGGATCTCCGCGGCCAGCTTCCAGCCGAGGTTGACCGCGTCCTGCAGGCCGGTGCTCATGCCCTGCCCGCCGATGGGCAGGTGGATGTGCGCGGCGTCGCCGGCCAGCAGCACCCGGCCGCGCCGGTACTCGGCCGCCTGGCGGCTGGCGTCGGTGAACCGGCCGATCCAGCTCGGGCTGCCGGCGCTGATGTCCTCGCCGGTCAGCCGCAGCCAGGCCGCCGCGACCTCGGGGTAGCTGGGCGGCTCGGTGCCCGGCCTGGGCACCACGCCCCGCTCGTAGTACGTCACCCGGAACCGGTCCGCGCCCTGTTGGAAGGCCAGGACCAGGCCACCGGGCACCCGCTCGCCGTTGGGCCGGGGTTTCACCCGGATGCCGTCGACCTCGGCGAAGGCCAGTTCCATCACCGCGTCCTGGCCCGGGAAGTCGATGCCGGCCAGCTTGCGCACGGTGCTCCGGCCGCCGTCGCAGCCCACCAGGTACGCGGCACGCAGCCGACGGGGACCGTCGGGCGAGTCCACCGCGACGCTCACCCCGTCGAGGTCGGCGTCGAACCCGGTGACCGTCCAGCCGCGCCGGATGTCGGCGCCCAGCTCCGTACCCCACTCGTCGAGGATCGACGAGGTCAGCGACTGCGGTACGCCCGCGGCGCCGTAGGAGCCGCCCGGCACCTCGCGGTAGTCGAGGGTCAGCCCGCCGAAGTGTCCGATCGGGATGGTGCCGAACCCGCCGAAGCGGGGCAGCAGTCCACGCTGGTCGAAGACCTCGATCGTGCGGGAGGTGAACCCGAGGGCGCGGGTCTGGTCGGTGGGATCCGTCGAGCGTTCCAGCACGACGACCCGCACCCCGCCGAGCCGCAGCTCGGCGGCGAGCATGAGTCCGACCGGCCCGGCTCCCGCGATGATCACATCCGTGTCGTTGGCGGGCATGTCCACCTTCCGTGGTCGTGCGGCCGGCCCGACGCCGGCCGGCGCGTCAGCTCTCGTCGGCCGGGTCGGCCGCGCTGAGCTCCATCTCGCGGGCGAGGCGTTCCCAGCCCGCCGCGCAGCGTCGGGCCACCCGGGCCACGATCAGCGCGGCGTGCGGGGGCACCCGGTCCACCACGCCCTCCAGCTCCCGGCTGCGCGGGGTGCGCAGGTCGAGCCAGCGCAGCAGCTCCCGGCCGACCTCGTTGTACCGCAGCGACGGATCCTGCCGCAGGCCCTCCAGCAGAGCGCTGCCGTCCGGCTCCGGGCAGGCCGCCCCCGCCTCCGGCCGGGCGGCCCGGCGGGTGGTGCTGCGGCGTCCACCGGCCGCCGCGGGCACCGGGTCGTCGCCGCGCCGCATCCGGGCCCGCACGTCGCGCACGGTGGCCACCGAGATGCCCGCCTCCCGGGCGATCTCGCGCAGCGAGGCCTCCGGGCGCTCCTCCATCAACTGGCTGGCGATCCACCGGCCGGCGGCGCTGCTCAGCGGCCGGGCCCGCCCGTCCATACCGATGCGGACCTCGGGTTGGCCGACGTCCCCGGCGGCGCGGCGGACCGCGGCGACGGTCTTGTCGGACAGGCCGACGGTGGCGGCCACCATCCGGTCGGACCACTCGGGGTAGAGACCGATGATCCGCCGGGCGGCGGCCCGCCGGTCGGCCAGGGTCAGCGGCAGGCCGTGCGCGATGTTCGCCTTGACCGCCTGGACGAAGACGCTGCGGGCCGAGCCGTCGAAGTACACCACCTCGACGCTGTCCCGCCCGGCGGCCAGCGCGGCGTGCAGGCGGTGCATCCCGTCGATGACGCGCATGGTGCCCCGCTCCACCAGGATCGGTGGCAGCGGCACGTCGGTGGCGGCGAGGACCCGCACGTGCTCGGGTCGGATCCCGTCGAGACGGGGAGAGTCACCGGGGACCAGCGCGGCGATCGGCACGGTGCTGGTGCGGTACCGGTCGAGGTCGGGGATCGGGTCCATGGGGTAGCCGTCGCCGTCCGGGGTCGTCCGGGCCGGCGCGGTGGTCGCGTACTCGGTCAATCTGCTCCGCCCTCCGGGTCATCGTCTCGGGCGATCCGGAAGCAGCCGGGAAAGGAATGACACCGTTCCGGCAGCGCTCTGCTGCGACTGTAGGGCGGGGGGTCGGGGTCGACAATGTACCCTCCACGATCCTGACCTGCAGCGCACGAGGGCTTGACCATCGTTTGACGTTTGCCGCTCACGACCAGCGGGTTCAATGTCTGCCGACCGAGCGTTCAATCAGTATTCCATTTCGTGGTGAACAGCGGTCGGTCAATTTCCCCTACCGTCCGGTGAGCGGACGTCGCCGGCTGCCCTCACGGCAATGATGCCGGTGGCCGGTGAAGTGCGACCGACCCCGGAAGGCGGGCACTGGTGGGGAAACCGCAGGTACGACAGCAGCTCCGGAGCGCATCGGGACCGGATGACACGCGAGGACCGGGCTGCCCGGTCACCGGACACCGCGAACCCCGACGCAGCGGCGGAGCCGACGAACGTCCACTGAACGCGTCCAGCCAGCCGGGCACCCTCCCCGAGGAGGCCGTCGCGTTCCTGCGCACCTGCGCGGTGGAGCTGGGCTGGGACACCGCCCGGTACCGGCAGCGCCGGACCGAGGTGCTGGCCGAGATCGCCCGCACCGGCACGTACGCGCACACGCTGCCGGAGCTGGAGATCGGCGCGAAGCTGGCCTGGCGCAACCACACCCGGTGCATCGGCCAGCTCTACTGGCGCACCCTGGTGGTCCGGGACCGCCGCGAGGTGCACACCGTCGACGGCGTCCTCGACGAGTTGGAACGGCACCAGGAGGCGGTGTACCAGGACGGCGCGATCCGCCCGACGATCACCATCTTCGCCCCGGAGGGGCCGACGACGCCGGGGCCCCAGATCGTCAACGCGCAGCTCGTCCGGTACGCCGGGTACCGCCAGCCGGACGGCGGTGTCCGGGGCGACCCGGCCAACACGGGCCTCACCGAGGAGCTGGTCGCCGCCGGCTGGCAGCCCCGGTCCGGCCAGTTCGACCGGCTGCCGGTGCTGGTGCGCGGCTCCGACGGCGAGGGCTGGCGGGAACTGGACCCGGCCTCCTGTCCGGACGTGCCGCTGAGCCACCCGGACCACGACTGGCTCGCCGACTTCGGCCTGCGCTGGTACGCGTACCCGACGGTGTCGGACATGCGGATGGAGATCGGCGGGGTGTCGTACCCGGCGGCGCCGTTCACCGGCTGGTACGTCGGCGCCGAGATCGGCGCGCGCAACTTCGGCGACGTCGAGCGGTACAACATGCTGCCCGCCGTGGCGAAGAGCCTGGGCCTGGACACCAGCGAGGACCGGACCCTGTGGAAGGACCGGGCGCTGATCGAGCTGAACGCCGCGGTGCTCAGCTCGTACGCCGCCGCCGGCGTACACCTGGTCGACCACCACACGATGACCGACCAGTTCCACCGGTACACCCAGGCCCGACGCCGCTCCGGGGAGGTGGTGCACGCGGAGTGGAGCTGGATCGTGCCGCCGATCACCGCCTCCGCGACGCCGGTCTACCGGGAGTCGTACGATCCGAGCGTGCTGCGTCCCAACTTCTTCCGCGGGTGAGGTTCGTGGCGACCATCCGCGTGACCGTCTGTGAACTGCCCGGCGCCGCCCCCGACGGGCCGGAGTGGGCCGACCTGGCCGACCGGCTCGCGGGGGCGGGCAGCGACCTGCTGCTGTTGCCGGAGATGCCGTTCTCGCCGTGGCTCGCCGACCGGCCCGGGTTCGACCCGGGCGCGTGGCGGGCCGCGGTGGCCGCGCACGAGGACGGGCTGCGCCTGCTGCCCGGCCTCGGCGTGCCGACGGTGGTCTCGACCCGGCCGGTCGAGCACGCCGGCCGGCGGCGCAACGAGGCGTTCCTGTGGAGCGCCACCGACGGGTACCGCCCGCTGCACGTCAAGAGCCGGCTCCCGGCCGAGGAGGGCTACTGGGAGTCGACCTGGTTCGAGCCCGGCCCGGAGCCGGCCCCGGCGGGGGTCCGGGCTGGCGACGCGGTGCTGGCCGCCGCGATCTGCTCCGAGCTGTGGCACTTCGAGCGGGCCCGCTCAGCCGGCGCGGCGGGGGTGAACCTGCTGGTCACCCCCCGGGCGACCTCGGCCGGGTGGACCGAGCGGTGGCTGGTGGCGGGGCGGGCGGCGGCGCTGTCCGGCGGGACGTTCTCGCTGTCGGCGAACCGGTCGGCGGGCGCGGCGCCGGCCGAGCGTGGGTTCGGCGGATGCGGGTGGATCATCGACCCGGAGGGCGCCGTGCTGGCCCGCACGGACCGGTCGGACCCGGTCGCGACCCGGGAGATCGACCTGGCCGCGGCGACGCGGGCCCGGTCGACCTACCCCCGTAACCTGGTCGGACCGGGCCGGCCGGACACCGCGTCGTTGCCGGTCAGGGGTTGAGCACCCAGGCCGAGGGGTGCTGGGTGAAGCCGATGTGCGGGTAGTACTCGGCGGCGGCGGGGGCGGAGAGCAGCACCAGCTTGGCCAGCGGCGCCTCCTGGCGGGTGGCGTCGATCAGCGCCCGGCCGACCCCCCGCCGCTGGTACTCGGCCCGGACCGCGAGATCCGACAGGTACGTGACGTAGGAGAAGTCGGAGATGCTGCGGGAGATCCCGACGAGCTGCCCGTCGACCCGGCACACCAGGACCAGGTTGGCGTTGCGCACCATGTCGGCGAAGCGCTCCGTCTGCTCCACCGGGCGCCGCTCACCGAGCCCGGAGGAGTCGTAGAGGTCACGCACCTCGGCCATGTCCAGGTCGGCGCCGTTGATCCGTTCGGTCTTCCAGGTCATCGCAGGGACTCCAATCGCTTGCGGATCACAGTGTGGTGGGTGAGGAACCGGCGCGGGTCCAGCGGGCCCACGTCGAGCCCGGCGGCGCCGAGGGCGGTACCGAAGTCCTCGCCGGAGGCGACGGTGTGGTTCGCGGCGGCCTGCACCAGACGGTACGCCTTCTCCCGCTCGACGCCCTGTTCGAGCAGGTCGGCCAGGACGACGGAGCTGTACACCAGCCCGTGGGTGGCGTCCACCGCGGCGCGCATCCGCTCCGGGAAGACCGTCATCCGCTCGATCAGGTCGGCGGCGGCGGTGACCTGGTAGTGGGCGACGGTGAGCGCGTCGGGCAGCACGACCCGCTCGACCGGGGAGTGCGCCAGGTCCCGTTCGTGCCAGAGCGCGACGTCCTCGAGCACGGCGCCGACGTGGCCGCGCAGGATGCGGGCGAGCCCGGTCAGCCGTTCGCAGGTGGTCGGGTTGCGCTTGTGCGGCATCGCGCTCGACCCCTGGTACGCCACGGTGCGGGGTTCCTCCACCTCGCGGACCTCGGTGCGTTGCAGCAGCCGCAGCTCGACCGCGATCTGCTCGACGCACGCGCCGAGGGTGGCCAGCGTCTGCACCAGTTGCGCGTGCCGGTCCCGGGCCACCACCTGGCTGGGCGCCGGCTCGACGCCGAGGCCGAGCGCGTCGCAGACGTACCGTTCGACCTGGGGGTCGATCAGCGCGTACGTGCCGACGGAGCCGGAGATGGTGCCGACCGCGACCGCCTCGCGGGCCGCGCGCAGCCGGCGCACGCTGCGGTCCACGGCGAAGGCGAAGGTGGCGAGCTTGTGCCCGAAGGTGGTGGGCTCGGCGTGGATGCCGTGGGTACGGCCGATGCAGACGGTGTCCCAGTGTTCGACGGCCCGCTCGGTCAGCGCCGCGCGCAGCCGGGTGGCCGCCGTGAGCACCAGGTCGGTCGCGCGGGCCAGGGTGTGCCCGAGCGCGGTGTCGACCAGGTCGTAGCTGGTCATCCCGAGGTGGACCCAGCGGGCCGACTCCTCGGGCAGGCCGGCGCAGTACGCGGCGAGGAAGGCGAGGATCTCGTGGTCCCGCTCACGCTCCTGACGGGCGACCGCCGCGGCCGAGGGGGCGGGGGCCTGGCGGATGTCGGCCAGGGCCTCGGCCGGGACCCGGCCGAGCCGGGCCTGCCCCTCGGTGGCGAGCACCTCGACCCTCGTCCAGGTGCGGTACTTGGCGTCGTCGGTCCAGAGGGCGTGCATCTCGGGCAGCGTATAACGGGGAATCATTCCGGCACCTCTCGATTGCCTGGGCACCTCTCCAATTTCTGCGGGCGGGAATTCACGCCGACGCAGAACGCGCCCATGCTATCAACGCGGTTCGGTCGAGAACCGCGCGGAGAGGAAAACTCTGTCGCCGTTACACATTCACCAGCCAGCCGTTCCACCGGAGTTTCATCGGTGTTGCCTGACCGCACGACAACGGCTTCGTAGCCTGTTGCCGCGCCGCAACGGCCGCCGGTGGAAGGAATGCCCGTTGACGTTCCTCAGCATCAAGCAGACCAGACAACTGCTCCGTGACGGCGGTTCCACGGTCCTCGACCAGGTGACCGCCGCCCTGAAGGCCATCGCCGAGCGCGATCCGGCCCTGCGTGCCTTCGTCGCGGTCGCCCAGGACGCGGCGCTGCGCGACGCGGAGGCCGCCGACCTGCTGATCCGCCGGGCCGGCCCGGCGGCCTGGCAGGACCGGCCGCTGCTCGGGGTCACGGTGGCGGTGAAGGACCTGATCCAGACCACCGACCTGGCCACCACCCGGGGCTCCCTGCTGGTCAACGACCGGCCCCGGCGCGACGCCCCCGCCGTGGCCCGGCTGCGCGCCGCCGGCGCCGTCGTGATCGGCAAGACCACCACCTCCGAGTACGGCTGGAGCGCGAGCACGGTGAGCCGGGTGGCGCCGCCGACCCGCAACCCGTGGGACCCCGAGCGCACCGCCGGCGGGTCCAGCGGCGGTTCGGCCGCCGCGGTCGCCGCCGGGTTGTGCACGGTGGCGCTCGGCACCGACGGGGCCGGGTCGATCCGGATCCCGGCGGCGTTCTGCGGGGTGGTGGGGTACAAGCCGTCCTTCGCCCGGATCCCGTACGTGCCGCCGTGCGCCGACCGGCTGTCGCACCTGGGGCCGTTCGGGCGGTCGGTGGCCGACGTGGCCGCCGCCGCGGCGGTGGCCACCGGGGCCGACCCCGGTGACCCGGACTCCGCCGCCGTCGCCGTGGACCGTCGGCGGGCCCCGCAACGGCTGCGGATCGGCTGGTTGGACTTCCCGGGCACCGAGCCCGCGGTCGAGGCGGCCGGCGCCACGCTGCGCGCCGCCCTGGTCGGGCTGGGGCACCAGGTGGAGGACCTGCCGCTGCCGTTCGCCGACCCGTACCCCGCCCTGGTCGACATCCTGGCCGCCGCCGACGCGGCCGGCACGTCCCCCGCCGACGAACTGGACTGCGACCCCGGCCGGCTCGCCGTGATCCGGTACGGCCGCACCCTCGACGGGGCCGCCGTGGCCCGCGCCGAGGAGACCCGGCTGCGGCTGCGGATCGGGTTGGGCGAGGTGATGCGCCGCTACGACCTGCTGGCGATGACCACCGTCCCGGTCGAGCCGTTCGGCGTCGACGCGATCGGGCCGGACTGGGCCGCCGACCCGGCGGACCTGCGCTGGCTGGCCTGGTCCCCGGCGACGTACCCGTTCAACATGACCGGCCAGCCGGCGATCTCGCTGCCGATCGGCCGGACCCCGGCCGGGCTGCCGGTCGGCGGGCAGTTGGTCGGGCCGGCCGGTGGCGACCAGTTGCTGCTCGCCACCGCCGCGCAGGTGGAGGCGCACCTGCCCGCGCTCGAACCGGTTCCGCAATCAGCGATGAGGGGTTGATGTCGACATGTTCACCCGGCAATGGGCACGGCCGTACCCGGACGACGGGGTGGGACGGCCGTCGTTCGTCCAGGAGTTCCGGCTCTGGGACGACCGGCAACTCGCCGCCGCCAGGCAGGTCGAGGCGGCCCTGAACGACGTCGACCAGGTGCGCCTGGCGTTCTGCGACCCGCACGGGATCGCCCGTTCCAAGACGCTGACGCCGGAGACGTTCCGGGCCGCGCTGCGCAGCGGCATGGACTTCAGCCCGGGTCCGTTCCTGTTCGACACCGGCCACGCCGTCGCCGTGGACTTCCTCGCCGACGATCCCGGGGTCGGCGTCCGCGAACTGGTCGGGGCCGGGGACTTCGTGGTGGTTCCGGACCCGGTCACCTTCCAGGTGCTGCCCGGCGAGGGACGCCGGACGGCGTGGGTGATCGGCGACGAGTACCTGCGCGACGGCACCCCGCACCCGCTGTCCGCCCGGCACCTGCTGCGCCGGGTCTGCCAGCGCTACGCCGACCGGCAGCTCGCCCCGGTGGTCGGCCTGGAGGTCGAGTGGTACCTGACCCGGCTGCTCGACGGGCCGGTCGGCAACGCCGGCAACGGGTTCGGCAGCCAGGGCGAGGCGCCCCGGGTGGCCGCGGTCGACGCCGGGTACCAGTTCAACCTGGACGCCTACGCCGACGCGCTGGCCCCGGTGCTCGACCCGCTGGCGGCGGTGCTGCTGGAGCTGGGCCTGCCGCTGCGGACCGTGGAGCACGAGTCGGGCCCGGGTCAGGTGGAGACCACCTTCGACCCGCTGTTCGCGCTGGACGCGGCGGACGCGATGCTGCTGTTCCGGACGGTGACGAAGCGGGAGTGCGCCCGGCGCGGGCACCACGCCTCGTTCATGGCGCTGCCGTTGCTCGACTCCTTCGACCCCAGCGGCTGGCACCTGCACCAGTCGGTGCTGAACACGACGACCGGGCGCAACGTCCTGGCCGTCGACGACAACACCGAGGGCCTGTCGGCCGAGGGCAAGGCGTACGTCGAGGGGCTGCTGGCCCGGGCCACCGACTTCTGCCTGCTGTCGGTGCCCACGGTCAACGGGTACCGCCGGCTGGCCGCCGACTTCACCCTCTCCCCCACCGTGATCGGCTGGCGGTACGAGTCCCGGCACGCCATGCTCCGGGTGCTCGGCACCGGTTCCGGTACGCACGTGGAGAACCGGGTGGGCGAGCCGTGCGCGAACCCGTACCTGACCATGGCGGCGCAACTGTCGGCCGGCCTCGACGGCATCGACGGTCGCATCGACGAGCCGGCCAGCGGTGCGCCGAGCACCCTGCCCGCCTCGCTGCGGGAGTCGCTGACCGCGTTCCGGGAGAGCCCGCACACCGTGGCCCTGCTCGGTGAACCGCTCGCCCGGTGCCTGGTCAAGCTCAAGGAGAGCGAGGCGTCGCGGTTCGAGGGGTGGCTCGCCGACCAGGTACGCGACGGGCTGGCCGCCGAGCGGCCCGATCCGGCCAAGGCCACCGAGTGGGAGCACCGCGAGTATTTCGCGGTGTACTGACAATCCCGCGCACGTTTAACGAACGTTCTATCCGTGTAGCACAGTTCGAGGTACCCGAATGGGTGGACCGGCCCCTATTCTGGGGGCCGGTCGTAAACCCATACTGGGGGTCTCGAATGAGTCGGAACACAGTTTCACCGGCGGCCGTCAAGGCACGCTCCGAACGGATCGAGAACCAGTCACGGCATGACGGCTGGAAGAAACCGCCGCGCCGGATCGAGCGTTCGGAATGCATCACCTGCGATTCCTGCCTGCGGAGCTGCCCGCCGGAGTTCGGGGCCATCTTCGACAACGGGCTCGACGTGGTGATCGTGCCGGAGCTGTGCTCCGGTTGCCCGGCGTGTGTGGTGGTGTGCCCGGTGGACTGCATCTACGTCGACGAGGACTGGTCCCCCACCGGCCCGGACCTGTGGTCGTACGTGGAGCTCACCGCGGGGCGGCCGGCATGAGCGCGGGCGCGGAGACGGGGCGGGAGGCGCGGGCGAAGGCCCGGCTCAGCCGCCGGCCCAGCCGGCTCGGCCAGCTCGGCGGCCGGACCGAGACGCCGGACCGGACGCACGACCCGGTCGCCGGTTTTCCCGGGCTGCTGGGTCAGGTCTGGCGGACGGCCAGCGCGCAGCCGCTGCCCGAGGCGGTGCAGACGCTGCTGACCCTGAACGGGCACGTGCCGGCGGACGTGCAACTGCGGGCGCTGCGGCTGTCCGACGACGCCGCGCTGTCGGCCCTGTTCGGACGCTCCTGGCGCACCGACGAGCCGGCCGCGGCCGACGACGGCGAGCAGGTGTTCCTCGGCGAGATCGGGCTCACCACCGCCGGGCGGGTGGTGCTGCGGGTGCCGTCCGCGCCGCTGCTGCGCGACGAGGTCGACCTCGTCGGCGGCGTGCTGCGGGTGCCGTGGTCCGCGCAGGCGCTGAGCCTGTACCAGGACCGGCTCAAGCCGATCCGGACCCGGTACGCCGACGCCATCGAGGAGAGCCGGACCTGGTTGGCCGCCGCCGGCACCGCCGGGCGGGACCAGTTCCTGGCCGACCTGACCGAAGCGACGCAGCGCACCGCGCCGTTCGTGCTGTACCAGGAGAACCGGCTCTACACGAACTTCCGGGAGCGCAACACGCTGACCGGCAAGACGCTCTGGCCCGGCCACCCGGACTGCGCGCTGAGCGCCCTGCGCGGCGTGCCGCTGGACCTCTGGTCGGACGGCGACGTGCTGATGGTCGTCTGCCTGACCATCCTGATGCGCTCGGCGGGCTACGCCCGCATCGAGGAGGCCAACAGCACCCAGCTCACCCTCGACCACGTCGCCGAGCTGCTGGAGCGGACCCGGCAGCGGTACCAGTCGGTGCCCGGTGGCACGCCGGTCGCGCCGGCGGCGTCGACGGGGGTGACCGACCTGCTGGCGCTGGCGGACGCGCTCAAGCAGCGGCGCGCGGAGGTCGGCGCGAGCGCCCAGCTCTACCGGGAGATCCACGGCCCGCTCATGCACAAGATCGAGCAGGTCGCGGTCGGCTGGCCCGCGGCGGCCGACGCGCCGGAGCGGGAGCTGTGCGCGTGGCTGCGGGAGCGCCTGCCGGTCACCGGTGACTCGCTGGCCGCGCTGGGCCGCTCGGTGACCGAGGACCCGGCCTGGCTGGCCGCGCCGCACGGCGACTTCGCCACCGGGCTGGAGTCGCTGGTGTACGAGTCGGTGCGCGCGGCGGTCCACACCTTCGACGTGGACTTCGCGATGAGCCGGGGCCTGCGGTCGCTGCCGGACCTGGTCACGGCGATGCGGTCGGCGGACTGGGACCGGATCACCGAGTGGGAGCTGCCCGAGTTCTTCTGCTGCGTGGTGCCGGCGCCCGAGGCCCGGCGGCACTTCGGCGGCTCGGTGTCCCGGCTCGCCGACGCCGCCTGGGCGATGTCCGCCCGGATGCAGTACAACTCCTGGCACTTCATCGCCGGCAACCTCCCCCGGGTGCCCGCGGTGCTGGACCGGGACCACTTCGTCCCGCCGGCCATCCCGGACATCGCCCACTTCTCCGACCAGCACCACCACGGGCACGTGGCGGCGCGGATCCGGTTCAGCATCCGCAGCCCGCAAGGGGTCACGGTGCTGGACCGTCGGTTCAACGGGTTCGTCGACGTCCGGTTGCTGCGCTGCGACGGCAGGCCCTTCACCGAGCTGGACCTCCAGGTCACGCACCGGCTCTCGGGCTTCGTCGCCACGGCGACCGGGGCCGCCGCCCAACTCGTGGCGGGCGGTGCGGACGTCACCGTGACCGCCTTCGACACGCCCTGGCACGCTCAGACGATCACCGCCGCCGTCACCCAGTGACGGCGGCGGTGCCGCCTCCCCCTCAGACGTTGAACTTGAAGCCGAGTCCACGCACGTTGACCAGGTACCGCGGTGAGCTCGGATCCTCCTCGATCTTGGAACGCAGGCGCCGGACGTGCACGTCCAGCGTCTTGGTGTCACCGAAGTAGTCCTGGCCCCAGATCCGGTCGATGAGCACGCTCCGGCGCAACACGCGACCGGGGTTACGTAACAGGTACTCCAACAGCTCGAACTCCTTCAGTGGTATGTGCACCTCGGCACCGTTCACCGTCACGATGTGGCGCACCACGTCCATCCGTACCGGCCCCCCGGACAGCACGGTCGGCTGCACTTCCCGTTCGATCGTCACCTGCCCGCCCCGGCGCAGGATCGCCCTGATCCGCAGGATCAGCTCCCGTGCCGAGTACGGCTTGGTGACGTAGTCGTCCGCGCCGACCTCGAAGCCGACCACCCGGTCGATCTCCGTGTCGCGCCCGCTGAGCATGACGACGGGTACGGTGGACCGGTAGCGCAACTGCCGGCACACCTCCGTCCCGCTCATCCCGGGCAGGCGGAGTTCGAGCAGAACGATGTCGGCACCGTTACGCTCGAATTCTTCGATAGCCTGCGGTCCAGCCGTCGTCACCGTGGGCGTGAAGCCCTCGGTGCGGACGAGATGGGCCAACGCTTCGGCGTTAGAGGCTTCTCCTTCAACAATAAGGACCCTGGTCACGGTCGCTCCCCCTGTGCTCCGTGCTGATCGATGTCGGCACCGCCACGCCAGGCACGCCACTGCCTCGACGAGGCCGGCCCGCGTCGTCCCCCGTCGGCGCGGACCCTACTCGTTAGGACTGACAGACAGCGCAGTGATGTGCCGCTCGGCCCCAGGTCGGCCGTTGGCGGCGGCTAGGTGGGTCGGTGCACCGATAAACGTCACTCCATCTGCGCGCGCCTATTCTGACGGAATCACGTGCCGCCAGCAAGTAGCACCGTTTCCGCATTCACACAGGGTACGGGGGGAAGGCAAAACAGTGCCAAGGCCTTCCAGCCAACAGAAAAGCGGCAGACCCAAATAATCTAGACACCTCGCCGGAATTCGGCAACGCTCGACCATTACCCACGTACCGGTTCCGCACGCGGCCGACCACGCCTCGAATCGGTGGCACCGGTGGATGTCGGGAAGAAAACCCGTGATGACCGCCATATTAGCTCAGGTGTTTCAAGAGCGGCGATCCACCCTACGGGCAGCGAACATGAGGATGTTTTCTGTCCGGCGACGCCTTTCCCCGAGACGATACCGGTCACGGTAGGTGACCCCTGACGGCGGGGTCACCCCGGTCCGGCCGCAGCACGCGGAACCGCCCCGTCCACGGTGGACGGGGCGGTTCCGGGAGCACGCCGGCGGCGGGCCGTGACGGGCGCCGGCCCACCCGACAGGCAGGCCTGGCGGCCACGGGGCCGAGGCGGGACCGCGTGCCGGGACGGCGGTCACCAGACGTACAGGTACCAGTAGTACTGCTTGTCGTAGGGGTGCCACTGGTACGAGCAGGTGTAGGAGCCCCACGCCCCACCCTGGACGAGACTGTCGCCGAAGTACCGGCACGCCTCGACGGTGTAGTAGTAGCCGAACAGGTACGAGTCGGCGGCGGCGGTGACGGGGCGGCGGTCCGCCGACGCCGCGCCGTGGGCGGCCGGCGCGCCGGCACCGAGCACCAGGGCGGCACCGATGGCGGTGAGCATGAGGAAGGTCCGGACTCGACGCATGACGACTCCTCGATTCGGTGGGCACGGCCACCATAGACAGCGACATTCATCGATCGCCATGGCCGCTCGGGCAGGCGGGAGTCAGCCGTTCGCGCCGTCCGGACGCCGACCCGCACGCCCCGGCGCGGCGGCGTGTGACCGCCAGCAGGCCCGGGGCGGGCAGCACCGGCGCGGCGGCGGGAAACACCGGACCCGAGACGGCGGCTCCGGGGCCGGAACCAGCCCGCGCGAGCCGTCGTCGACCAGGCACGGACACCGACCACGAGCCGATGGCCGAACAGCCCCCGCCGCCCGCGCCCCGACCGGCCGCAGCCGCCGCCGCGGTGATTTTTCCGACGGTTACCGCCGGTTGTTCCTGGCAGATCTGGGCGCACTTCCCACTCCGCCGGGCCGGACACTCTTCGCCGCCGGGCCGATCCTTTTGTCGCTGGCCCCGGCACACGGCCCGGGTTACCGCGCGTGGACCGCCCGGACCGGAGCCGCCCCCTCCCATTCTCGTTCTTCGCCACCGCAGACAGCATTGCGGGGATGACGAATACCGATGCGTGACGACTGGTGCGAATGGTGGGCGACCCGCTCTGATCGTCCACGACCTCCCGTTCGGGAGCCACCGTCGGGACGGCACGGAGCCGGCAGCGGGAAGCCACCCGCGCGCCGGGCGACCAGCCCGCCCGCGAAAGCGGAATCACACAGTCCTGTTCACCCCGGCCGACGTCGGGCCGCCGGCCGGTGCACCCGCCGCCCCGGCGTCAGCTCCCCGCCCAGGCCGTCCGGAGCGCGGCGAACTCCTCGTGGAAGCCGGGGAAGGTCTTGGCGACACAGGACGGGTCGTCCAGCTCGATCCCGGCCGCGCGCAGCCCGGTCACGCTCATGCTCATCGCGATCCGGTGGTCGGCCCGGGTCTCGACCACGCCCCCGTGCGGTTGCCCCGGCTCGATCTCCAGCCAGTCCGGCCCGGTACGGGTGGTGATGCCGCAGACGCCGAGCGCGGTGGTGATCGCGTCGATCCGGTCGGACTCCTTGACCCGGCAGTTCGCCACGTCGGTGATCCGGACCGGGGCGTCGGCGTACGGCGCGATGGCGGCCAGGGTCATCATCGTGTCGCTGATGTCGCGCATGACCACCTCACCCGGGCTGCGCAGCCGCCGGGGGCCGGTCACCGCGACCTCGTCCTCGCCGACCTCGACGCGGCATCCCATCGACGCCAGCACCTCGGTGGCGAACCGCAGGTCGCCCTGCACGCAGCGGCGACCCAGGCCGGGTACCACGACGGTGTTGCCGGTGACGGCGGCGGCGGCGAAGAAGTACGAGGCGGTGGAGGCGTCCGCCTCGATCCGGTACTCCCGGGCCTGGTAGGCGCCGGGCGGGACGACGATCGTGGAGCCCTCCCAGGTGGCGTCGACCCCGAAGTCGCGCATCATGGCCAGGGTCAGCTCGACGTAGGGGACGGAGACGATGTCCTCGATCTCGATGCGCAGCCCCTTCTCCATCCCGGGCGCGGCGAGGCAGAGCGCGGTGAGGTACTGACTGGAGACCCCGGCGTCGAGCCGGACCGTGCCGCCGGACACCCGGCCGCCGCGTACCACCAGGGGCAGCCGGTCCCCCTCCTGCGCCTGGACGCTCACCCCGAGCTGACGGAGCGCGTCGAGCAGCGGGCCCATCGGCCGGGCGCGCATCTGCGCGCTGGCGTCGACGACGTACTCCCCCCGGCCGAGCGCGGCGAGGGCGGGCAGGAACCGCGCGGCGGTCCCCGAGTCGTGGCACCAGACGGTGGCCGCCGGCGCCGGCGGACCGCCCGGGTCGCCGGTCACCGTCCAGACGCCCGCGTCGCGGGTCACCGGCAGGCCCAGGCTCGCCACCCCCTCGGCGAAGGCGACGGTGTCGGCCGCCACCAGCGGTTCGCGCAACCGGGTCGTACCGTCGGCCAGCGCGGCGATCAGCAGCGCCCGCGCGGTGACGGACTTCGAGCCGGGGACGCGCGCCGTGGCCTGGCGGATTGCCCGGGTCATCGGTACTCCTCAGGTCAGGTGGCGGGGCAGCCCTCACAGTAGTGCGGCACCGGCCACCCGCACCGTCGACCAGCCGCGAGGGGGCCGAGATCCCGGACACCCGCCCGCCCGGATACCGGTCGGCCCCTTGCCGCGCCCCCACCGCTGTTCTATACACAGCTACAGATCCGGCGTCGGTCGTGGAGAGGGATGGCGTGAAGCTGCTTCGAGTGGGAACGGTCGGCCAGGAACGCCCGGCGGCGCTGGACGCGCACGGCCGGCTGGTGGACCTGTCCGGTCTGGTGGCCGACATCGACGGGTCCTTCCTCGGCGGCGACGGCATCGAGGTGGCGCGGGCGGCGGTCGCCGGTGGCGGGCTGCCTGTCCTGGACCCGGCGGTGCGCGTCGGCGCGCCGGTGGCCCGGCCCGGCAAGATCGTGTGCGTCGGGCTGAACTACTCCGACCACGCGGCGGAGACCGGGGCGGCGCTGCCGGCCGAGCCGATCCTGTTCATGAAGGCGCCGAACACGGTGGTCGGCCCGAACGACCAGGTGCTGATCCCCCGGGGCAGTGTCAAGACCGACTGGGAGGTGGAGCTGGCGGTCGTCATCGGGCGCACCGCCCGTTACCTCCCCGACGAGGCCGCGGCGCGGGAGTGCGTGGCGGGCTACACCATCTCCAACGACCTGTCCGAGCGCGAGTTCCAGTTGGAGCGGGGCGGCCAGTGGGACAAGGGCAAGTCGTGCGAGACCTTCAACCCGCTCGGGCCCTGGCTGGTCACCGCCGACGACGTCGCGGACCCGCAGCAGCTGGGCCTGCGGCTGAGCGTCAACGGTACGCCCCGCCAGGACGGCAGCACCAAGAACATGGTCTTCGGGGTCGCCGAGATCGTCCGCTACGTCAGCCAGTTCATGGTCCTCGAACCCGGCGACGTGATCAACACGGGCACCCCGGCCGGGGTGGCGCTGGGCATGCCGGAGCCGAAGCCGTACCTGCGCCCCGGTGACGTCCTGGAGCTGGAGATCGACGGCCTGGGCACGCAACGCCAGCCCGTCGGGTCGGCGTGACGGACGCCGGCCCCGGGCGCCGGACCGGACGGCCCGACCCGGACGAGAGTGAGGTCGTCGTGACCCGGGACTTCGCCGGCCTGGCCGCGGTGGTGACCGGAGGTGGCTCGGGCATCGGCCTGGCCACCGCCCGGCTGCTGGCCGCGCGGGGCGCCACCGTCGCCTGCCTGGACCTGGATCCCACCGGCGTGCCGGACCCGCTGGTCGGCGTCACCTGCGACGTCACCGACACCGACTCCGTGACGGCGGCGGTGGCGACGGCGGTGAGCCGGCTCGGCGGGCTGGACGTGCTGGTCAACAACGCCGGGATCGGCGCGCGGGGCACCGTCGAGGCGAACCCCGACGCCGAGTGGCACCGGGTGCTCGACGTCAACGTCGTCGGCGTGGTCCGGACCACCCGGGCCGCCCTGCCGCACCTGCGCGCGTCCGCCGCCGCCGCGATCGTCAACGTCTGCTCCATCGCCGCCACCGCCGGCCTGCCCGAACGGGCGCTCTACAGCGCGACGAAGGGTGCGGTGCAGGCGCTCACCCTCGCGATGGCCGCCGACCACGTGGCCGAGGGCATCCGGGTGAACTGCGTCAACCCGGGCACCGTCGACACCCCCTGGGTCCGCCGGCTGCTCGACGCGGCGGCCGACCCGGCCGCCGAACTCACCGCCCTGCGGGCCCGGCAGCCCATCGGTCGGCTGGTCTCCGCCGCCGAGGTGGCCGCCGCCATCGGCTACCTGGCCAGCCCGCTGACCGCCGCCACCACCGGCACCGTGCTCGCCGTCGACGGCGGCATGCACGGCCTCCGGCTCCGCCCGGCCGCCATGCCCCCCGGCGACCAGCCGGCCTGACCCGGTCCGCCCCGACGGCGGACCGGGCGGACCCGACGACGGACCGGTCCGCCCCGACGGCGGACCGGGCGGACCGACGACGGACCAGTCGTCACCGGGGCGGCGCGACGCTGTCGCGGATGACGAGTTCCGTGGCGAGTTCCACCCGGGGGCTCTCGATCTTCTCGCCGTGGGCCAGGCGCAGCACGGTCCGCGCGGCCAGCATGCCCATCTCGGCCAGCGGCTGGCGGACCGTGGTCAGCGGCGGGGAGCACCAGCGCACCTCGGGCAGGTCGTCGAAGCCGACCACGCTGACGTCGTCGGGCACCCGCAGGCCCCGCTTGCGGACCGCCTCGTAGACGCCGAGCGCCATCTGGTCGCTGGAGGCGAAGATCGCGGTGGGTGGGTCCGCCAGGGCCAGCAACTGGGTACCGGCGGTGTAGCCGGACTCGTGGTAGAAGTTGCCGGGGCGGATGAGGGCGTCGTCGATGGCGACCCCGGCGGCCTCCAGGGCCGCGCGGTAGCCGTCCATCCGGGCCCGGCTGCACATGAGCTGCGGCGGGCCGGCGATGAAGCCGATGCGCCGGTGACCGAGGCCGAGCAGGTACTGGTTGGCGCGCAGGCTGCCCGCCCAGTTGGTGGCGCCGATGGTGGGCGCCTCCTGCGGGGCCACCCCGGCGGGGTCGACGATGACGACCGGCAGGTTGAGCCGGCGCAGCTCGGCCTGCAACGGTGGCTCCACCATCGAGGTCACGAAGATGACCCCGTGGCTGGAGCGGGTCCGGATGTTGTCGAGCCACTGCCGGGCCGACGAGGTCCGCCGGTGGATGGCCGAGACGACGGTGCCGGCCCCGCCGGCGTGCGCGACGTCCTCCACCCCCCGGATGATCTCCACCGCCCAGGGACTGTCGAGGTCGTTGAAGACCAGGTCGATCAGGGCCGGGCTGGGCCGCCGGCTGGGCGACCGTCGCCGGTACCCGTGCCGGGTGAGCAGTTCCTCGACCCGTTCCCTGGTCTGCGGGGCGACGTCGGAGCGCCCGTTGATGACACGGGAGACCGTGGGCACGGAGACGCCGGCCAGGCGCGCGATCATCGCGATGGTGACGTTCCGGCTGTTGTCGGGGCCCACGGTCCACCCTTTCGTGTCGGCTGGGACCTACGGAGCCAGAAGGCTACCGCAGGGGTTCTCTGCTACCCCTTGACGCTGCCGGCCAGGCCACCCACGAGCTGGCGTTCCGCCACCGCGTAGAGGGCCAGGGCCGGGACCATGGACAGCACCACGTAGGCGAGCACCCGGGCGGTGTCGTCGCTGTACTGGCCCTGGAACGCCTGGACCCCGACGGGCAGGGTCCACCAGCTCTGGTCGGTGAAGACGACCAGCGGCAGCATGAAGTTGTTCCAACTGGCCACGATGGCCAGCACGGAGACGGTGGCCAGCGCGGGGCGGGCCATCGGCAGCAGGATGCGCCAGAAGAACCCGAACGGGCCGCAGCCGTCGAGGATCGCGGCCTCCTCGACCTCGCCGGGAATGGTCCGGAAGAACTGGCGCAGGATGATGATGGTGATCGGCAGCCCGAAGGCGGCCTGGGGCAGGATCACCCCGAGCGGGTTGTCCAGCAGGCCCATCCCGCGCAGCATCACGAACAGCGGCAGGATCGCCACCGCGAACGGGAACATCAGCCCGATCGTGAAGAGGGTGACCAGCAGTTCCCGGCCCCGGAAGGCGTAGCGGGCGAAGACGAACGCGGCCATCGCCGCCGCGCCGACCACGATCAGGGTGCTGGCCACGGCGATGAGCAGGCTGTTGCCGAGCTGCCGCCAGAACACCCCGGAGGTGAGGATGTCGGTGTAGTTCCCGGGCACCCAGGGGTCGGGCAGGCCGAGCGGGTTGGTGGAGAGCTGCCCGTTGTCCTTGAAACCGCCGAGCACGCCGAACAGGATCGGCACGACGATGAGCGCGCCGACAGCGACGCAGACGAGGTGCAGCACGAGGCGGCGGGACCGCTGGGCGGGGTTCGCCGGGCGGGTCATCGTTGGCCTCCCTGGACGGTGAGCGCCCCCGCCGTGTCGCGGCGCAGGACGACGCGCTGGTAGAACAGGGCGAAGACGAGGCTCAGCAGGAACATGACGATGCTGATCGCGCTGGCGTAGCCGACCTCGAAGCGGCGGAAGCCGTACTGGTACATGGTCACGGCCATCGTCTCCGAGGAGTGGATCGGGCCGCCGCCGGTGAGCACCCAGACCATGTCGAACAACTGGATGGTGCCGATCACCGACAGGAACACGGCGATGCGGATCGTCGGCCCGAGCAGGGGCAGGGTGACGTGCCGGAACGCCTGCCAGGTGGTGGCCCCGTCGGTCAGCGCCGCCTCGTTCAGCTCCTTGGGGATGCCCTGCCGGGCGGCCAGGAGCAGGATCATGTAGAGCCCGAAGTACTTCCAGGAGACCACGAGGAAGACGCCGATCAGCACGGTGTCCGGGTCGGCGAAGATCGCGCCGGCCTCCGCGCCCAGCCACCCGGAGATGGTGTCGCCCAGCCCCCGGTTGGGCGAGAAGACCAGGGTGAACAGGACGGCGGTGGTGACCTCGGACAGGACGTACGGGGCGAAGAACACCAGCCGGTAGAGGCTGCGGCCGGCGAGCCGCTGGTTGAGCAGCATGGCCAGGGCCAGCGCCACGGGGAGCTGGATCGTCAGCGACCCCACGATCAGCAGCAGGGCCCGCCACAGGTCGCCCCGGAAGACCGGGTCGGCGAAGGCGCGGAGGTAGTTGTCCAGCCCGACGAAGTTCTCGGGCAGGTTGAAGCCGTTCCACTTGAACAGGCTGGCGTAGCTGGCCACCACGATCGGGGCGATGACCAGCAACAGGAACAGCGTCAGGGCCGGGGCGAGGAAGACGGCGAGGGCGACGCGCCGGCCCGGCCGGGGCCGGGCGACGCGGCGTACGCCACGTGGCCCCGGCAGGGCGGCGGCGCCCGGATGGCCGCGCCGCGGACCCGACACGGTCGATGGACTGCTCATGCCTGCTCCGTTCGGGTCTCGCGGCGGGCGACGGGTGGGGGTGCGGTGGACATCTGCCTACTGGCTCTTCGCCACCGTGGTGATGTCCTTGACGATCTGCGCGGGCGACTTGGTGCCGGCGATCAGCTCGGCGACGCTGTCGTTGACCTGCTGCCCGACCGCGGGCGGGTACGCCTGGTCGAGGTAGAGCTGGAAGCCGGTGGCGCTGGCCAGGTTCTCCGCGACGATCTTGTTGTTCGGGTCGGAGATGCCCGAGGCGGCCTCCCGGACCGTCGGCAGCACCGCGCCGGTCTGCGCGGACTTGCGCTGGTTGTCCACGGTGAGCAGGCTGGCGAGGAAGTCGACGGTGGACGCGGGGGCGTCCTTGCCGACGGCGAAGCCGTTGCCGCCGCCGAACGCCTCGGAGCCGGCGCCCTTGCCGCCGTCGACCACCGGGAACGGGAAGAAGCCGAGCTTGTCGCCGATCCCCTTCTTGCTGGTGGAGCTGGACGCCTGCACCGAGGGGGCCCACTGGCCCATGAGTTCCATGGCCGCGCCGCCGTTGCCCATGGTGGCGGCCTGCCCGTCCGGGGAGCCGTACTCCGCGCCGAGGAAGCCCCGCTGGAACGGTTGCAGGTCGACCAGTTCCTTGAGCCGCTCGCCGGCGGCGACGAAGTCGGGGGTGTCGAAGTTCTTGGTCTCGGCGGCCTGTTGCAGGGCGCTCAGCCCACCGATGCGCATGGCCAGGTACGCCCAGTAGTTGTGGGCCGGCCACTTGTCCTTGCCGGCGAGCGCGATCGGGACGATGCCGGCGGCCTTGATCTTGCGGACCGTGTCGAGGACGCCGGCCCAGGTGGTGGGCGTCTCGGTGACGCCCGCCTTGGCGAAGAGATCCTTGTTGTACCAGAACCCGACCATGCCGACGTCGAACGGGATGCCGTAGATCCGGCCGTCGATGGTGTACGGCTGGAGGGCGGCCGGCAGCAGCGAGCCGATCCACGGCTGCACGTCGTCGGTGAGGTCCTTGACCAGGCCCGCGTCGACCTGCTGGCGGAGCACGCCGCCGCCCCAGGACTGGAACAGGTCGGGCGGGGAGCCGGCCTGGGTGGCGGTGGTCAGCTTGGTCTTGAACGCCTCGTTCTCCAGCGGCTGGATCTCGATGGTCACGTTGCTGTGCGCGGTGCGGTACTCCTGCGCCATCGCCGCCCAGACCGGCAGCATCGGCTCGGTGTTCTGGATGTGCCACCAGTTGATCGTCTGGGGGGCGTTGGGGTCGCTGGACTCGTCGTCGCCGCTGCACCCGCTGAGCAGGTACGCGCCGGCACCGGCGCCGACGAGGCCGAGCAGCGATCTACGGGAGAGGTGCGCTGTCATGATCCATCCCTTCGGGGACTCATGAGGTGCCCGGATGCCGAGCTAGCCGGCACGAATCTGAACGTCAACTTCCGGAACTTTCGGTGGTTCACCGGTATTACCGATTGATGGCCGGCACGCTACGAGAAAGTCTCCACCCCGGTCAAGGGGTCTGTCCTATCACGACCTGAACGGCTAGCGTGGTGATGACTTCCTGAGTTTCCGGGCCGATGATCCGGAAGTTGCCGAAATCCGTATCGGAGGAGCCGACGTGTCGACCGAGACCGCTGACGTGGCGACCGCTGCCCGGTCGATCCGCAACCCCGTCCTCGCCGGGTTCCACCCGGACCCGTCGATCCTGCGGGTCGGGGACGACTACTACCTGGCCACCTCGACCTTCGAGTGGTACCCGGGGGTCCGGGTGCACCACTCGCGCGACCTCGTGCACTGGCGTGCGCTGGGGGGCGTCGTCACCGACCGCCGGTTGCTCGACCTGCGCGGCTGCGGCGACTCCAACGGGGTGTGGGCACCCGACCTGACCTGGCACGACGGCGAGTTCTTCCTGGTCTACAGCGACGTGGCCAGCTTCGCCAGCGGGTACTGGGACCCGCAGAACTTCCTGGTCACCGCGCCGGACATCACCGGCCCCTGGTCGGACCCGGTGAAGCTGCACGGGCACGGCTTCGACGCCGCGCTGTTCCACGACGACGACGGCAGCACCTGGCTGCTGAGCATGAGCGCGGACTGGCGGCCCGGCCGGGAACGGTTCGCCGGCATCGAGATCCAGCGCTACGACCGGGCCACCCGCCGCCTGGTCGGCCGGCCCCGGCTGCTGTTCACCGGCACCTCGGTGGGGGTCACCGAGGGCCCGCACCTGTACCGCCGCGACGGCTGGTACTGGCTGATCACCGCCGAGGGGGGCACGAGCTGGGAACACCAGGTCACCGTGGCCCGCTCCCGCGAGCTGTTCGGACCGTACGAGGTGGACCCGGCGGGCCCGCTGCTCAGCTCGGTGGGCCGGCCGGACCTGCGACTGCAGAAGGCCGGGCACGGCAGCCTGGTCCGCACCCAGCACGGCGACTGGTACCTGGCCCACCTGGTCGGCCGCCCCTACACCCCGCTGGGCAACTGCGTGCTGGGGCGGGAGACCGCCATCCAGCGGGTCGAGTGGCCCGCCGGCGACTGGCCCCGGATTCCCGGGGGCGTCCCGGCCGAGGAGGTCGCCGCGCCCGGCCTGCCCGCCCACCCGTGGCCGGCCGAGCCCGCCACCGACCACTTCGACACCGACCACCTGGCCCCCTGCTGGTCGACGCTGCGACGGCCGGCCGGACCGGACTGGGTGGACCTGCGGTCCCGCCCGTCGCACCTGCGGGTGCACGGCGGCCAGTCACCGGTGGGCCGGCAGGCCCCGAGCCTGGTCGCGCGCCGGGTCGGCGCGACGCGGTGCGCGCTGGAGACGGTCGTCGAGTTCGACCCGATCGACCACCGGCAGCTCGCTGGGATCACCGCGTACTACAACACCCTGAACTGGCACCACCTCTACCTGACCCGCGACGACGCCGGCCGGCGGGTGCTGGAGCTGCTCAGCTCCGACAGCGGGCGACGCACCGCGTACCCCGGGCTGACCGTCGACGCCGACGGCGCCGACCGGGTGGGCCTGCGGGCGGTCTTCGACGGGCCGGTGGTGCGGTTCGGGTACGACCTCGGCGCCGGATGGCAGGAGCTTCCGGTGGCGCTGGACGCCACCATCCTCTCCGACGAGCACGCCGCCCTGGTCGTCGACGGGGAGCCGGCGGCGTGGGGCTTCACCGGCGCGTTCCTCGGCCTGTGGGTGCAGGACCTCGGCGGCGACGGTGGGCACGCCGACTTCGACCTCGCCACCTACCGGGAGTTCTGACCGGCGGGGTCCGGCGGGCGGGCCGGGGCGGGCCGGGGCGGGGCAGGCCGGGCGGACCGGGGGGAACGCGGGCCGGCGGTACGGGCGGTACGGGCCGGAACTTCCGGGCCCGTACCGCCCGACTGTCACCGCCGCGAGCAGGGCTGGCGGAAGTATCGGTGGTTGACCGGGGCGCGAGCGCGCTCGTAACGTTCCAGACAACTCCCGGTAATCGACGGCCACCGATCGCACGGCTCCGGTCCGGCGCGTCAGCGCGCGGAGGGCCGCCGCGCCGACGGCCGGCGACCGGGACGGCACACCGCTCCTCCCGCCCGTCGCCCCCGTGCCCGCGAAAGGAAAGCGATGATGCTCAGACGGTGGATAGCCACCGGCATGGTCGCCGTCGCGACCCTCGGCGTGTTGAACGCCGTACCGGCCGCAGCGGACCGCCCCTACGATCCCGCCGCGCAGACCCTGCGGACCCTCGGTCTGCGGCACGGCCTGTACATCGGCACCGCCGTCGACACGGCCGCCCTGAACGACCCGGCCGACCCCCGGTACCGGGAGATCCTGCGCGCGGAGTTCTCCAGCGCCACCGCCGAGAACGTGATGAAGTGGGAGGCGCTGGAGCCCACCCGGGGCAGCTACGACTGGGGGCCGGCCGACCAGTTCGTCGCCGCCGCCCAGCGCAACGGCCAACGGATCCGGGGTCACGTGCTGGTCTGGCACAACCAACTGCCCGGGTGGCTGACCACGGGCGTCGAGGACGGCTCGATCGGCACCACCGAGCTGCGCGAGATCCTCCGCCGGCACGTCACCACGGTGGTCAAGCGGTACCGGGGCAAGATCTGGCAGTGGGACGTGGTCAACGAGGCGGTCAGTGACCCCTGGGACACCCCGTCGACGCTGCACTACAAGGGCTTCTGGGCCCGCCACCTCGGGCCCGGCTACATCGCGGACGCGTTCCGCTGGGCCCGCGCCGCCGACCCGACGGCGCTGCTGTTCTACAATGACTACAACATCGAGGCGTTCGGCTCCGGCGACCCGGCCGACGACAAGACGCAGTTCGTGTACGACATGGCCAAGGGGCTGCTGGCGCAGGGGGTGCCGATCGACGGCGTCGGCAGCCAGGGCCACCTGGGCACCCAGTACGGCAACTTCGACACGCTCCAGGTCGCCGACGCCCTGCGCCGGTTCGCCCGGCTGGGACTGGCGACCGCGTTCACCGAGGTCGACGTGCGCAGCCGGATGACCGACGGGGTGCAGGCGGGCGACCCCGAGGAGATCAACCCCCGGCTCCAGGCGTCGGCGGCGAACTTCCACGTGCTGCTGCAGGCGTGCCTGGCCGAGCCCCGCTGCCTGTCGTTCACCGTCTGGGGCTTCACCGACCGGCACTCCTGGGTGCCCGGCTGGTTCGACGACCCGCCGGAGGGCCTGGCCACCATCTACGACGAGGACTACCAGCCCAAGCGGGCGTACCAGGTGATGAAGGCCGACCTGATCTACGCCGGCCCGCCGTACGTGCTGCCCCGGGTGGCACCCAAGCCGCGCCGCTAGCGGCGTCTAGCGGCGCCCGTCCTGGTCGGCCGGTGGCCGCCGCCCGGCAAGGCGGCGGCCACCGGCGCCGGTCACGGCCGGCGGGGCCGGCGGGGCCGGCGGGTCAGGGCGAAGCCGACGACGCCGGCCACGGCGGCGAGCACCCCGCCCACCGTGCTCCAGATCCAGCGCGAGCCGAGGTCGGGCAGCCAGTCGAACCAGCCGCCGTCGTCCTCCCCGGCCGGCTGCGCGGTGGGTTCGGCGTCCAGCACCGCGCCGGCCTTCGTGTTGGGCACCAGGGGCGCCTTCAGCTCGCCGTCGTCGCGGGAGCCCGCGCCGTCCGCGCCGACCAGCAACTCCACGTCGATCGGCAGGCCGAGGTCGGCCTCGGGCAGGTCGACCACGGAGAGCCGGACGTAGTACGTCCCGGGCAGCGGGTCCGCCGACCAGGGCTCGGCCCAGGAGCGGACCTGGCGCAGCGTGCAGCCCAGCGCCACGCTGCCGGCGGACCGGTCCACGGTGGGTGTCTGCGCGCCGGCCGTGCAGGACTGCCGACGTCGCAGCCCGTCGAAGACCTCCACCGTCCAGGTCGATCCGCCGCTGCGCGCCTGCGGGAACGACACGGTGGCGGTGATCTCGTGCCGCTCGCCCGCCGAGCCCGGGAACGACCAGTAGAGGTAGTCGCCGGTGGCGGCGTCAACCCGGACCGGCTGCCCGGCCGCGATGCCGGTGGCGGTGAGGAAGGACGTGCCGGCCCGGGTGACCGGGGTCGCGCCGGGCGAGGGGGTGGGGTCGGCCTGCGCCGGGGCCGGCGCGACCAGCAGGGCCAGGCCGGCGGCGGCCAGCGCCGCCCCGCCACGGATGGTCGGGGTACGCATCAGTTCTCCCTCCAGGTGGCCACCCACCAGCGGGTGAGCAGGCCGGCGACCAGGCCGGTGAGCAGGCCGGCCACGGTCAGCAGGAGCAGCAGCACCCAGCCCCGGCCGAGGTCGGGGGCGGCCGGGGCGGGCGAGGAGGCGACCACGTCCACGGTCAGCTCCACCGGCATGCCGGGCGTGGTCTGGGTGCCCGACCGGGGCGCGAGGGCGTTGCTCACCACCAGGCAGACCGTGGTGGCCGGGACGGCGGTGGTGGCCTCCGGCGTGGGGGTGGCTTCGTCCCCTGGTTCCTCGCTCGCCGACCAGCGCAGGCCGGCGGAGACCACGTCGGTCCGGCCGCTGCCGGCGTCCACACCCCGGACCAGTTCCCGGCCGTCGGTGGCGGTGGCCCGCAGCAGCACCCCGTAGTCCCGGTTCACCGGGCGGTCCAGCGCGATGCTGACCGAGGCGCGCAGCTCCTGTCCGGGGCGTACCGGCACCCGGTACCAGCGGTGCTCGGAGAACTCCTCCCGGTCGGTGTACACCCCGGGGGCGAGCAGCGGCGCGTCGCCGCAGGCCGAGCGGCCGGCGATCACGGTCGGGGCGGCGGTGTGGGTGTCCTTCGCCCGGTCGACGAGTTGTTTGATCCGGCCGGTCAACTCGTCGGCGCTCTGCGCGGCGGTGTACGTGCCGCCGGTGGCGCCGGCGATGCAGAGCAACTGCCGGCGGACCTTCTCGTCCGGGGCCAGGCCGAGGGTGTCGACGACCAGTTTGGTGCCCTGGGCGGCCAGTTCCCGGGCCACCTCGCAGGGGTCCGGCGGGGCGCAGGTGTCCTCGCCGTCGGTGATCAGCACGATCCGCCGGGCGGTCGTGCCGGTGCCCAGGTCCTCGGCGGCCTCCCGCAGGGCCAGCCCGACCGGGGTGAAGCCGGTCGGCCGCAGGTCCGCCACCGCCGCCTTGGCCTGCACCCGGTCGACCGGGCCGACCGGCACGATCTGCTGGGTGTCCCGGCAGCCCTGCTTCTTGTCCTTGCCCTTATAGGTCGCGCCGAGCACCCGGATGCCGAGCTCGGTCCCCTCCGGCAGCGCGTCGACGACCTCGTTGAACGCCTGCTGGGCGACCGAGATCCGGCTGCGTCCGTCGATGTCCCGGGCGGCCATCGAGCCGCTGACGTCCAGTACCAGCTCGACCTTCGGCGGTTCGGCCACCGGCTCCGCGGCCGCGAGGGCCGGCGCCGGGCCGGTCGTCACGGTCGCCGCCAGCAGGCCGACGAGGACGACCGCCGATCGTCTCTTGATGATCATCGGGCGGAGTCTAGTGGTGTCCACTCCGGACGATCACCGGGGGCGGAAGGCCGGCGCGGGCCCACCCGGGCCCGCGCCGACCGGGATCACGGGCCGCAGTAGAGCAGGCGGTTCGGGGTGCCCGCCGGCACGGCGGAGACGATGCCGGCGGTCGCGCGGGTGACCAGGTAGCTGTGCACCTGGGCCGGGGTCCAGCCCGGGTTGTCGGACAGGGCGAGCGCGGCGCAGCCCGCCACGTGGGCCGAGGCGCTGGACCCACCGCTGATGGTGTTCGTCGCGGTGTCCGTGGTGTGCCAGGTGGAGGTGATGCTCGCGCCCGGCGCGTACAGGTCGACGCAGCTACCGTGGTTGCCGCTGGACAGCCGGGCGTCGGTGACCGAGGTGCCCACCACGGTCAACGCGGCCGGCACCCGCCCCGGCGAGTAGCTGCACGCGTTGCCGTTCGAGCTGCCGCCGGTGGTGACGACGGTGATGCCACGCAGGATCGTGTTGGTCACCGCCGCGTCGAGGGCCGAGTTCGCCGGCCCGCCGATGGCCAGTTCCACCACCGCCGGGCGGACCGCGTTCGCCGCGATCCAGTCGAGCCCGGCGACGATCGTGGCGACCGTGCCGCTGCCGGTGCAGCCGAGCACCCGGACCGGGTGGATCAGCACCTCCTTGGCCACCCCGTGGCGGACGCCGCCGATGGTGCCGGCCAGATGGGTGCCGTGGCCGTTGCAGTCGTCGGCGGGCAGGCTGCCGTCGACCAGGTCGATCCCGCCGGTGACCCGGCCGGTGAAGTCCGTGTGGGTGGCCCGGACCCCGGTGTCGACGACGTACACGTGGACGGTGGGCGCGGTGTTCGGGTAGGAGTACCGGTTGTCCAGCGGCAGGTACCGCTGGTCGATCCGGTCCAGCCCCCAGGACGGCGGGTTGACCTGCGTGCCGGGGGCGAAGACGGCGACGGTGCGGTTCTGCTCCACGAACGACACGGCGGGGTCGGCGGCGAGGCGGCGGGCGGCCCGCTCCGACAGCCGGACCTCGAACCCGGTCAGCGCGCTGCCGTACACCCGGTCGACCGCGCCGCCGTAGCGGGCCCGCAGCCGGTCGGCGACCCGGGTGACCCCGGCGACGGTGTCCGCGCCGGCCGCCGCGCGCACCGGATCGTCCCGGAGCACCACGAGGTAGCTGCCCGCGACGGCGCCGGCGGCCCCGGCGTGGCGGACGGCGCCCTCGGCGGCCGGTCCGGCGGTCGCCGGTTCGCCCGGCAGCAGCGCGGCGGCCAGGGCGACCACCAGGGCGAGCGCTCGCACCCGTTCCCGTACACGTGAACTGGTCATCTCTTCTCCTCACCGGATGGGACCGGCTCCGGACGGGATCGCCGCCGGGGCCGGTGGGGGGACGGTGCTGATCAGGAGGGTGGAAGCCGGGCACGTCGGCCGCGTCGGCGAACCCGTTGCCGGGCAGGTGCGGACGCCGGTGCGCGGTCGGGCCGACCGGACCGAGTCTACTGACATATCTCGATGCACGACAGACGGCGGGCAACCCACCCGTCACTTTGCGTCGCTTACCCCGGCGCGTGACGGACGCATCTCCGGGGGCTGGAGGTGAGCTCTCACCGGGTCGATGTCGGCTCTGACGCACCGCCGGTGGTGACGGTGGGAGCTGGTCAGTCGTCGACGCTCCGGGTGACGCCGAGGCCCGGTTCCGCCTGCCGCGCGGCCCGGGCCAGCGCGGCGAAGCCCGGGGTGGCCAGCGCCGCCCGCACCTGGGCCCGCCAGTGCCCCTGCGGCGGTAGGCCGGCCGTGGCCCAGCCGGCGTGGCCGAGCACGGTCCGCACCGGACGGACCGCCGGCCGGGGGAACCGCGTGCGGGACACCGGGCGGACCCGGGCCGGGTCGAGTCCGGCGTGCGCGAACAGCGCCCGCGCCAGGCCGTACCAGGAGGTCTCGCCGGCGCTGGTGCCGTGGTACGTGCCCGGGGGAGCCTGCCCGGCACGGGCCGCCCGCCCCAGCGCCACGAGTTGCGCGGCGAGCGCCACGGACCAGGTCGGCTGGCCGAACAGGTCGTCGACCACGTCGAGGTGGGGCACCCGGGCGGCCCGGTCGAGCATCGTCGCGACGACGTTGGGGCCGTGTTCCCCGTACAGCCAGGCGGTCCGGACGACGTACCCACGCTGCGGCAGCAGCCGGCGGACCGCCTCCTCCCCCACCAGTTTGCTGCGCCCGTAGGCGTTCACCGGCCCGGGGTGGCCGTCCTCCGGGTACCGGCCGGCGGTCGTCCCGGCGAAGACGTAGTCGGTGGAGACCTGCACGAGGACCGCGCCGGAGCCGGCACAGGCGCGGGCGAGGTGGGCCACCGCCGTGCCGTTGACCGCGGTCGCCGCGTCCTCCGCCCGTTCGGCCCCGTCGACGTCGGTCCACGCGGCGGCGTTGACCACCACGTCGTGGCCGCCCACCGCCTCGGTCACCGCCCGCCGGTCGGTGACGTCCAGCGCGGCGCGGTCGGCGGCGGTCACCGAGGCCCCGTCGAGCCGGCCCAGCGCCGCCACGAGGTCCCGCCCCAGCATCCCCGCCGCGCCGGTGACCAGCCAGCGGGTCACGGTCGGGCACCGGCGGCGGGCCCGTCGCCGAGCCGGCTCCGCACGAGGTGTGCACCCGTGAATCCGGCCCCGCCGGTGACCAGGAGTCTCATCTGACCCAGGCTAGGTCACTCGCGACGACTCGGGGGCCGGGCTCGCCGTCGACCACGTCGCGGACAGCCGGCCCGGCCAGCCTGGGCGCCGGTCGGGGTTTGCACCGCTGGTTACGCTGGCGGGATGAGCTGGACCCTCGGTGCCGGCATCGCGGGCAGTGCCCTCTTCGTCCTCGTCTTCCTCGTCGACGGTGCCACCCGCCCCGGCTACGACGTCCGCCACCACCCGGTGAGCGCCCTGGCCCTCGGCCGGCGGGGCTGGGTGCAGACCAGCAGCTTCGTGGTCAACGGCCTGCTCGTCACCGTGTCGGCGGCCGGCCTGCGCGCCGCCACCGGCGGCCTCTGGCTCCCCGTCCTGGTCGCGGTCTTCGGTCTCGCCCTGGTCGCCTCCGGCGTGTGGCGGATGGACCCGATGCGGGGGTACCCGCCGGGCACGCCCCCGGGCACCCCGGAGACCACCAGCCGGGCGCACCGGCTGCACGACGCGGCCGGTGCCGTGGTCTTCGTCGCGTTGCCGGCCGCCGCCGCCGTCGCGGTGCCGAACGTCCACGGCGTCGGGTGGGCCGTCTACTCCGCGCTGACGGCGGTCGCCCTCACCGGGCTGCTGCTGGCTTTCGGCAGCGCCTGGGAACGCGACGCCCCCTGGACCGGCCTGCTCCAACGGCTGATGATCGTCACCGGCTGGGCCTGGCTCGCCCTGCTCTGCTGGCACCTGCTGCCCTGAGCGTGGGCCGGCGACGCGGGACGGAGTTGCCCGCCGGCACCGGCCCGACCGCCGCCGGCCGGGCGGCGCCGGGGCGGGCGGGCCGCCGCTCAGAGCAGGGGCGACAGGTGCAGCAGCCGGTTGGGTGAGCCGCTGCCCGGGTTGGTCACGACCGGGTTGGCGACACCGGTCAGATAGCCGGCCACCTGGGCCGGGGTCCACGCCGGGTTGTTGCTGAGCACCCGGGCGGCCATGCCGGCCACGTGGGTGGAGGCCTGGGAGGTGCCGCTCAACGGTGTGGTGGCGGTGGTCGACAGGTACGTGGCCGACACGACGTTCACGCCGGGGGCGAAGATGTCCAGGCACGGCCCCCAGTTGGAGAAGCTGGCCCGGCTGTCGTTCATCTGGGTCGCCCCGACGGTGAGCGCGGTCGGCACCGAGGCCGGCGAGAAGTTGCAGGCGTTGGCGTTCGAGTTGCCCGCCGGCACCGTCACCGTGACCCCGTCGGCGACGAGGTTCGCCACCGCCGTGTTCACCGCGTTGCTCAGGCCGACCATCAGGCCGAGGTTCGCCACGGCGGGCGGATCCCACGGCTGGTGGTCGGCGGCGATCCAGTTGAGGGCGTCGATCAGGACCGCCACCGTGCTCGGGGTGCCGGGCGCGGCGCAGTCGCCGGCCACCTTGACGGCGACCAGCACGACGTCCTTGGCCACCCCGTACGTCGTCCCGCCGATGGTGGCGGCGGCGTGCGTGCCGTGGCCGGTGCAGTCCTCCGCCGGCAGGCTGCCGTCGAGGGCGTCGTAGCCGTGGTACGCCTGACCGCCGAAGTCGGCGTGGCTGACGTGGATGCCGGTGTCCACCACGTACGCCCGGACGGGGTAGCCCTCGCTGACGTAGGTGTAGGTGGTGCTGAGCCCGGTCGGGGCGTCGAGCCGGTCCAGGTTCCACGGCGCGTTCTGCTGCGTGCTGGTCAACTCCAGCACCTGGTCGCGCTCGATGTGGGCCACCGCCGGGTGGGCGGCCAGTCGGCGGGCGACCGCCTCCGAGGTGCGGACCGAGAACCCGTTGAGCACGCCGCCCCAGACCCGGTCGGGTGTGGCCCCGAAGTGGCCGGCCAGGTCACCGGCGAGGGTGGAGACGGCGGCCTGCCGGGTACCGGCCCGGCCGCCGACCGCCTCGTCGCGGAGCACGACGACGTAGCTGTCGGGCCGCACCGCGACATCGTCGCCGCCGGGGAGCACCGCGACGCCGTCGCCGCCGGGGAGCACCGCGACGCCGTCGCCGCCCGGGAGCACCGCGACGGGCGCCGGGGCCCGGTGCGCGGAGGCCGCCGGTGCGGCGGAGCCGGTGGCGAGCAGGGCACCCGTGGCGAGCAGCGCCACGACCGCCCGGCGGCCACCTCGGCGGGGATCGGGGAGGAAAAACCGTCGAGGTACGTCCATCTCCAGCCCTCTTTCCGTCCTGGCCACACCCGCGCGTGGCGGCCACCCGCCCGGCACGCGCGTCGAGGCCGGTCGGACGGCGTCGGTGTCGCCAGAATCTACCGACGCGCCGGGGCCGGGAGAATCGTCGCAGGCATCGGCGGGCGTCATTTGTCGCAGCACGACAAAGATGCGGCCGGGAGGTATCAGAACGCCGGTCGCCGCTTCGCGGCCGGCGGCGGGACGGACGTGCGGACCGCACGGGCGGGCCGGGCGCGGGCCTCGGAACCGGCGTGACCGGCGGCTATCCTATGCGGACGGACCGACCAGGCGCACCGACGGACGGGGTGTCGACGCACGTCGGTGTCCGGCTGCCGTCACACCATCGACCCTGACCGAAGGATGCCGTTGTGCCTGATCTTGTGTTGACCGAGCGACGCGGACTGACGGTCGGCCCGGAACTGATCGGCGAGGAGGTCCGGCGGCAGCGGTCGAACCTGCTGCGCCTGCTGGCGACGCTCAACCCGCAGGACTGGGCCGCCCCGACCCGCTGCCCGGACTGGTCGGTGCACGACCTGCTGCGGCACATGCTCAACGTCACCGAGTTCCACGTCTGTCACCTCAGCGGGGATCCGGAGCTGGAGCGGTTCACCCGGCACGGCCCGTTCCGGCCGGCGATCACGCCCGCGCTGTGGCTGAAGGACTCGCCCGAGCAGACGCCGGAGGCGACCGTCGAGGCGTGGACGCAGATCGTGGCGGAGGAGCAGCGGCACTTCGCGGCCCGCGCCGCCGAGCCGGACGGTCCCCTGACCACCGGGCCGAGCACCCGTCAGCTGCACTGGTCGACGCTGTCCCTGCACGTGTTGTGGGACAACTGGATCCACGAGCGGGACGTGGCGCTGGCGCTCGGGCGGGAGCCGGAATCCCGGGCCGAGGACTTCCCGCTGGTCACGATGTACGGCCTGCTGATCGCCGGGGGTGTCGCCACGGTCACGGGTCACCCGCCGGCGGTCACGCTGGAGCTGGGTGACGACGCCACCACCCGGTACGAGATCGGTGTCGACGACGACGACGTCTTCGTCGCGGCCGGCGCCACCGGCGACCCGCACGGGTCCGGGTCGACCACCGAGGTGCTGGACAGTCTCTCCGGACGTGGTCCGGAGCTGGCCGAGGCGCTGCGGGCGCCGGCCTCCGTCGTCGCGCCCCTGGGCACGCTGCGCCTCGTCATGTGACGGGCACGCGCGCACCGGTCGCCCCGGTCCGGCCCGTGCGGGCGTGGACCGGGACAACCGGTGCGGGTTCGGACCTGCTCGGTGTCGATCACCTCGACCCGGCCCCCGCGCGCCGGTGGGCGACGAGGGCGTGGGTCGACCGGTGGTCGCGGGTCACCCGGCGGTGCAGGACCTGATCTGCGGTCGGGCGCTGGAGTTGCCGTTCGTCATCGTGGTGAAGCCGAACGTGTTGCCGCTGCCGTTGGAGCGCATCGTCATCACGTTGCCGCTGCTGTCCCAGGTGGGGTTACCGCTCCAGGTGCTGGAGATCTTCTGCGGCGAGGTGATCGCCACGACCACCGACCAGGTGCTGGCGCCGCTGACCGTCACCGAGGTGTTGTACCGGTCGCCCCAGACCTGACCGGGCGTCATCGTCGCGGTGCACCCGGTGCCGCCCGGCGGGGTGGTCGGCGGGGTGGTCGGGTTGCCGGTGCCGGGGGTGCCGTTGTTCAACGCGGTGAGCACGGCGTCGTACGCGGGCTTCTTGTTGCCGCCGCCGTCGAAGAGCAGCGGGCTCTCGTTGGAGCGCCACGAGTCGGAGTCGCGGATGCCCCAGACGGTGATGCCCTTGCAGCGGGCGACCGCGAGGCAGTCGTTGACGACGTTGCGGTACGCGTCGGACGGCGCGTTGCGGATGTCCAGCTCGGTGATGTGCACGTCCACGCCGAGGGCGGCGAAGCTGGACAGCGTGGTGCGGTAGTTGCCCGGGTAGTTCGAGCCACCGGTGAAGTGGGACTGCAGGCCGACGCAGTCGATCGGCACGCCCCGGTTCTTGAAGTCCTGGACCATCCGGTAGACCGCCTGGGTCTTGGCGTCGGTCCAGTTGTCGATGTTGTAGTCGTTGTAGCAGAGCTGCGCGTTCGGGTCCGCCTGCCGGGCGGCCCGGAAGGCGGCCTCGATCCAGTCGTTGCCGGTGCGCTGGAGGTTGGAGTCCCGGCGGGCCCCGCTGGAGCCGTCGGCGAACGCCTCGTTCACCACATCCCACCAGGCGATCTGGCCCCGGAAGTGGGTGGCGACCTGGGTGACGTGGTTGAGCATCGCGGTGCGCAGCGTGCTGCCGGACATGTTCTGCATCCAGCCGGGCTGCTGCGAGTGCCAGGCCAGGGTGTGTCCTCGGACCTGCATGCCCCGGCTGCGGGCGTGCTGGACGATCCGGTCCGCGGTGCCGTACGTGAACTGACCCTGCTGCGGTTGCAGCGCGTCGATCTTCATCTCGTTCTCGGCCGTGACCTGGTTGAACTCGCGGTTCAGGATGGTCGTGTACGCCGAGTCGTTCAGCTTGTTCGCCGCGACGGCGGTGCCGAAGTACCGGCCGCCACGCTCGGCGGCGGAGGCACCGAGGGTGCTCGCGGCGCTGGCGTTGCCGGGCAGGACCACGGCACCCACCACGGCCAGCAGCCCGACGGCCGAGACGGCGAGCGCGGCGCGGAGCCGCCTCCGCCGGGTGACGGTGCCGGCTGAGTCCTTGCTCATCTGACGCCCCTTCCAGCAGGTCCGGTGGGTCGCCCGGGGGCGGGCAGCACATCCGGACGTACGGGTCCAAACGGAAACGATCGTGTGATGTCCGCCAAAGGCGATCACATCGACTTCGATGATTCGGAGTATTTCAGCGGTGTTTCATCAGGGTCAATGACTTCCGGAAACTTTCGGACTGCCGTGACAGGCGGGCGAGCACGCTGAACCGCGCTGAGGTGCGTTGACGCTGTTCACCGGCGACGCGGTACCGCCAACCACACGCGGCTCCGACCGAACTTTCACGCCGACTTCCGGAAGTTCTCGGGGCACCCAGCCGGCACCCGGCGCCCCAGGTCCAGTCGACCACCGGCGGCGCGAGGCGCACGAGGCTCCACCACCCGGCCGCTGGCCGGCCCGCCGCTACTGCCAACTCTTGGCAGTTGCATAGAATGGGTCGCTGTGCAGACACCCACCGGCACCCCGCGTCCCATCACCCGGTACGGCACCCCCGTGCTGCACCGCCGCTGCGCCGAGGTGACCGTGTTCGACGACGCCCTCGCCCAGCTCGTGGCCGACATGTTCGCCAGCATGTACGCCGCACACGGGGTCGGCCTGGCCGCCAACCAGATCGGGGTGGACGCCCGGATCTTCGTCGTGGACTGCCCCGACGCCACCGGCGCCCACACCGTCGCCGCCGTGGTCAATCCCGTGCTCCACCTGCCCGAACGCCGGGACCTGGAGATCGACTCGGAGGGCTGCCTGTCCGTGCCCGGCCAGCGGGCCGAGGTGGCGCGGGCCGCCACCGCCACCGTCACGGGCCTCGACCCGGCCGGCGGTCCGATCCGGCTCTCGGGCACCGGCACCCTGGCCCGCTGCTTCCAGCACGAGGTCGACCACCTCGACGGGCTCGCCTACGTCGACCGCCTCCCCACCGCGCAGCGCAAGCGGATCCTGGCGGCCAGCGCCGAGCACCCCGGGGTCGGCGCCGGCGTGACCAGGGAGCAGTGAGTGGCCACCGCCCCGACCTCCGCCACCGCCGCCCCGGCCCACGCCGCCACCGCCGCCCCGGCGCACGCCGGCACCGCCCCGGCGCACGCCGTCGCCACGCCGACCTCCGCCGCCATCGGCCCTGGTCACGCCGCAGACCGCGGGCCGGGAGGGCCGAAAAGCGGCCAGTCCGGCACGGGCACGCGGATGGCAGGCGTCGGGCCGGTGAACTGCAGCTCACCGGCCTTCCGCCGGCTTGATCTTGCTGTTAGCTTCTGCCAAGTCTTTGCAGGAGCGAGGAGATTGCACAGGGGGTTAGGGTGACCGCCACCGCCCTATCGACGGGCCGGGACGACCTGCTCGGCGTCGCGGCGCAGCGCCGCCGGACCGGGTTCTGGCTGCTCGCGCTGACGGTCGGGCTGGTCCTGACCGGGCTGGTCGCGGTCGGTACCGGGGCGATCGGGATCGCCCCGACCACCGTGGCCCGGATCATCGGGTACCACCTCGTCGGGCTGCCGGGCGAGGTGACCTGGACCCCGCCGCAGGAGGCCATCGTCTGGCAGGTCCGGCTGCCCCGGGTCCTGCTCGGCATGCTCGTCGGCGCGGGCCTGGCGGTGTGCGGGGTGGCGTTGCAGGCCATGGTCCGCAACGTGCTGGCCGACCCGTACCTGCTGGGGATCAACTCCGGGGCCTCCAGCGGCGCCGCCGCGGCGATCCTGTTCGGGGCCGGGGCCGGCTTCGGGCAGTACGCCCTGTCCACCAGCGCCTTCCTCGGCGCGCTCGCGGCGGCGCTGCTGGTCTTCCTGATCGCCCGCAGCGGCGGCCGGGTGACCTCGATCCGGCTGCTGCTCGCCGGGGTCGCCGTCGGATACGCGCTGTACGCCACCACCAGCTTCCTGATCTTCGCCTCCGGGTCCGCCGAGGGCTCCCGGTCGGTGATGTTCTGGCTGCTCGGCTCCCTGGGCCTGGCCCGGTGGGACGCCCTGCTGCTGGTGGCCGCGATCGTGCTGGGCGGCACGGTCATCTACCTGACCGTCGCCGGGCGGCGGCTCGACGTCCTGGCCATCGGCGACGAGACCGCGCAGACCCTCGGGGTGTCCCCCGACCGGTTCCGGATGCGCCTGCTCGTGCTGGTCTCGCTCAGCGTCGGCGTGCTGGTCTCGGCGGCCGGCAGCATCGGTTTCGTCGGGCTCGTCGTCCCGCACCTGGCCCGGCGTCTCGTCGGGGCACCGCACGTCCGGGTGGTCCCAGTGGCCGCGCTGCTCGGGGCGATCCTGCTGGTCTGGGCCGACGTGGTCGCCCGGGTCCTGCTGGCCCCGCAGGAGATCCCGATCGGGATCATCACCGCCCTGCTCGGCGCCCCCTTCCTGCTGGTCCTGATCCGTCGTCTGCACGCCATCGGCGCCTGAGCGCCCCCACGTCGAGGGAGAACCCATCCATGAAGGTCACCCGGCTCGCCGTGACCGCGACGCTCTGCGCCACCGTGCTGCTCCTCGCCGCCTGCGGCGGCGGCAGCGGCGCGGGGACCTCGGCGGGGGGCGAGGGCTACCCGGTCACCGTCACCAACTGCGGCGTGGACGTCACCTTCGACGCCGCACCGCAGCGGGTCGTCCTGCTCAAGAGCGCGGCCGTGCCGTACCTGCACTCGCTCGGCGTCCTGGACCGGGTCACCGCCCGCGCCGGGCAGTACCCGAAGGAGTACTACGACGCCGCGACCATCGCCGCGCTGGACCGGATCCCGCTGCTGACCGACCGGACCGACACCAGCGGCCACCTCCAGATCTCGAAGGAGGTGGTGATCAGCCAACAGCCGGACCTGGTGCTCGGCGAGGTCGACAACCTGTCCCGCGACACGCTGTCGGCGGTGAACATCCCGCTGCTGGAGGAGCCGGCGATGTGCGCGAACAACACGGCCGTGCCCACCTTCGACGACATCTACGCCCAGATGCGGGCGTACGGCCGGGTGTTCGGCCGGGAGGCCGAGGCGGCGAGCGCGGTCACCGCGCTGACGGAGCGGGTGACGGCGATCCGGGCCCGGGCGGGGACGTCGTCCGGCCGGACCGCGGCGGTGCTCTACCCGACGGTCGGGGGCGGCGTCACGTACGCCTACGGCACGGCCAGCATGGCCCACCCGCAGTTGGAGGCGGCCGGCCTGCGCAACGTCTTCGGCGACAGCCCGGAACGGGTCTTCGAGGTCACCGTGGAGGAGCTGCTCGGCCGCGACCCCGACGTGCTGATCCTGCTGTACGGCGACGGCGACCCGAGGGCCGTCGAGCAGGGGCTGACCGGCCTGCCCGGGGCGGCGAACCTCAAGGCCGTCCGCGACGGCGCCGTGATGACCCAGCTCTTCAACTTCACCGAGCCGCCGAGCCCGTTGTCCGTCGACGGCCTGGAGCGGATCGTGGACCGTTTCGGGGCGAAGCCGTGATCGAGGCGACCGGGGTCTCCTGGCACTACGGCGCGAACCCGGTCATCGACGGGGTCAGCGTGACCGCCCGGCCGGGCCGGGTCCTCGGGCTGATCGGCCCGAACGGCACCGGCAAGACCACCCTGCTGCGGCTGCTCTACGGCGCGTTGCGCAGCCCGCACGGCCGGGTGCTGGTCGACGGCGACGTCCTGTCCGGTCTGCCCGCGCGGGAGGCCGCGCGCCGGCTGGCCGTGGTCGTGCAGGAGAGCGGCGGGGAGACCGCGCTGACCGTGGCCGAGCTGGTGCTGCTCGGCCGGGGGCCGCACCTGTCGACGTTCCAGCGCACCGGGCCGGCCGACCACGAGATCGCGGCCCGCTGCCTGACCCGGGTCGGCGCCGCGCACCTGGGCGCGCGGGCCTTCGCCAGCCTCTCCGGCGGCGAACGGCAGCGGGTGCTGATCGCCCGTGCCCTCGCCCAGCAGGCCACCCACCTGCTGCTCGACGAGCCGACCAACCACCTGGACATCCGGTACCAGCACGAGGTCCTGCACCTGGTACGCGACCTGGGCACCTGCTCGGTCGTCGTGCTGCACGACCTCAACCTCGCCGCCCGGTACTGCGACGACCTGGTGCTGCTGGGCCGGCACGGGGTCGCCGCCGCCGGCACCACCGACGAGGTGCTGGACCCGGCGGTCCTCGAACCGGTGTACGGCATCGGCATCCGTCGCCTGGAGCTCGACGGTGCCATCCACCTGCTGTTCCACCCCATCGACCAGACCATCGAACGACGCATCGACGAACGGAGTGCCGCATGACGGCGCAGGAACGCATCAACGCCTACTGGACCGGCCGCGCACCGGACTACGACGAGTACCAGCAGCGACCCGACCGGCTCGCCGCCGACCGGGAGGCGTGGTCGCGGATCTGGGCCGAGGCGCTGCCGCCGGCGCCGGCGGACGTGCTCGACGTCGGCACCGGGACCGGGCAGGTCGCCATGGTGCTGGCCGGGCTCGGGCACCGGGTCACCGGCATCGACCTGGCCGAGGGCATGCTGGACCGGGCCCGCCAGCACGCCGCCACGCTGGCGAACCCGCCGGTGATCCGGCTCGGCGACGCCGTCGCGCCGGACTTCCCGGCCGGCAGCTTCGACGCGGTGACCAGCCGGTACCTGATGTGGACCCTGCGCGAGCCGGAGGTCGCCGTGGCGAACTGGGCCCGGCTGGTACGGCCCGGCGGCGTCGTCGCGGTGGTCGACAGCACCTGGTTCCCCGGCGGGCTGGACAACGCCTCGGAGAACTTCACCGACTTCTACGACGCCCGGGTGCGGGACGTGCTGCCGCTGGCCGCCGCGACCTCCATCGACCAGACCGTGGCGGTGCTGGAGAAGGCGGGCCTGTCGGAGGTCACGGTCACCCCGCTGACCACCATCTACGAGCTGGACCGGCGCTTCGGTGTGGCACCGGACCACGAGCACCAGATGCAGTACCTGATCGCCGGCCGGAGCTGAGCACCTCCGGCCGGTGTCCCGGGCCGGCGCGGGCAGCGGCCCGGGACGGCCGGCGGACGCCGGGTGACGGCACGCCGGGCGTCGGCTGCCCGGCGTCCGCCGACCGTCACAGGTGCCGGCGACGCCACTCGGACTGCTCCGACTCGGCGGCGACCTGCTCCTCCAGCGCCGTCTGTCGCACCTGTCCGCGCAGCGGGTCGGCCCGGCGCAGCCCGGACACCACCACGGTGACGCAGACCAGCGCCAGCGCGCCCAGCCCGAGCAGGGCGGGGAGCCGGCTGACCGCGGGCAGCACGAAGCCCAGCACGATGAGCGCGACGGCCGGGGCCAGCCGGGACCGCCGGCTGACCCGCCGGCCCAGGACGAGCAGCCCGGCCACGTAGACGATCACCCCGCCGAACAGGGCCGCGTCGTCGATCCCGGCCGGGCGGACCAGCCAGCCGTTGCCGGCCTGCGCGGCGATGGTGGTCAGGTACCGCTTGAGCCCGAGCGCGAACAGGATGACCCCCACGATCAGCACGAAGTGCAGGCACAGGTAGGCGTCCCGGGCGAGCGCCGCCCGCTCGCCCGGGTCGCGGGTGCGGTGCATCTTCTGCTCCAGGGCCGACGCGAGGGTGTCGAAGTACATCCACCACATCGCCGCGATGACGGCGACACCGAGGATGCCGGCCGCGATCACCGGCCAGGTCAGGGGCAGGTCACTGGTCAGCTTCGCCCCCAGACCCAGCGCGATGATCGACTCCCCGAGCGCGATGAGCACGATGAGGGCGTACCGTTCCGCCCAGTGTCCGGCCGAGACGACCGCCAGGCCCGCGCCCTGCGCGTTGGCCCCGGCGGCGAACTCCACCCCCACGGCGGACGCCCACAGCCCGAGTTGCAGCCAGGCGAGCCACGGTGCCTGCGCCAGGGACGGCACCAGCCCGGCGGTCAGGACCAGCAGCATGCTGGCCAGCACCGGCACGACCAGCCGTCGCCGGGTCCCGCCCACCTCCCGGCCCCGGGCCACCAGCACGAAGACCTGGAGCCCGCGGATCACCAGGTAGCAGGCGGCGAAGACCAGCGGCCCGGGGGCGCCGCCGGGCCGGTCCGCGAGGGCCTCGGGCAGCGACAGGGTGAGCACCAGCAGCGCCGCCACCGTCACCGCGCCGATCAGCGGGACCACGCCCCGGTCGGCCCGCAGGTAGTTGCCCAGGCCGGCGAAGCTGGCCCAGCACGACCAGAGCAGGGCCAGGACCACCAGGCCGGCCAGGAGCGCGGTGGCGGTGAGGTCCTCCGCCAGGATCGTGGTGACGTTGAGGAACGCGAACACGAACACCAGGTCGTAGAAGAGTTCCAGGCGCGTGACCCGCGACCCGGGCGCGGCGGGGAGGAACCGGCCCGGGTGGCGCAGGGAGCTCACCCTGCCGATTCTGGCAGCCCCGCGACGACGCCGAGGCGGAACGACCGGGTCGGCCGCCGTCGGCACGCGGGAGGTCCCCGGTCGACCGCCCGGGGGCGGCGCGTCGACCGGGGACCGGTCCGCCGGTGGCGGTCAGCGCACGGCGGCGGCCGCCTCGTTGGCCCCGGAAGGACCGTCCGGAACCGGCGCCGGTGGCTCGACCCGGCGAGGCCGGCCGCCGCGCCGCGACTCGACCATCGCGTAGAGCGTGGGTACCAGGACCAGGGTCAGCAGGGTCGAGCTGACCAGGCCGCCGATCACCACGATCGCCAGCGGCTGGGAGATGAACCCGCCGTGGGCGCCGATGCCGAGCGCCATCGGCGCGAGAGCGAGGATCGTCGCCAGGGCGGTCATCACGATCGGGCGCAGTCGCCGCCGGCCGCCCTCGACGAGGGCGTCGGTCAGCGGCATCCCCTGCTCCCGGTACTGGTTGACCAGGTCGATCAGGACGATCGCGTTGGTCACCACGATGCCGATCAGCATCAACAGGCCGATCAGGCCGGCCAGGCCCAGCGGGGTGCCGGTGAGCAGCAGCAGCAGGATCGCGCCGGTGGCCGCGAACGGCACCGAGACGAGCAGCACCAGGGTCTGCCGGACGCTGCGGAAGGTGGCCAGCACGATGAGGAAGACCAGCGCCACGGCGGCGGCCATCGCCAGGCCCAGTTGCCGGAACGCCTCCTCCTGGTCGGCGTTCACCCCGCCCAGCGACCAGGTCACCCCGGCCGGCAGGTCGACGCCGTCCAGTGCCTCCCGGACCGCCGTGCCGGCCGCGCCGGTGTCCGTACCGGCCGGTTCGGCGGTGACGGTGACGGTCGGCTCCCCGTCGACCCGGGTCCGGCTGGTGGGGGCGTCGACCAGGTCGACGGTGGCCACCTGGTCGAGCCGGACCCGGCCGGCCGGGGTGGTGAGGGCGAGCGCGCGTACCTCGTCGACGCTGGTCGGCACGTCGGTGCCCGGGTCGAGCACCAGGTCGTACCGGGCGTCGCCGATGGTCAGGGTGTTCACCGTCCGGCCCTGGACCGCCCGGCCGACCACCTCGGCGAGCACCGCGTCGGTGAGCCCGTACCGGCCGGCGCGCGCCGGGTCGGCGGTGACCGTGATCTGCGGGGCGGCCTCGGCCAGGTCGCTGGTGACCTTCCGCAGGGCCGGCAGGCCGGCGAGGGCGTCGACCACGGTGCCGGTGGCGGCCCGCAGGGCGGCGGGGTCGTCGCCGGTCAGCGCGATCTGGACGAGGCTCTGGGCGGCCTCCCCGGTGCCGACCGTGAGGTCACCGACCCCGGTCAGGGCGGCCAGCCGCTCGGTGAGCAGGTCCCGGGTGGCCGCCGGGTCGGCGTCCGGGGCGAGCGCGACCTGGAAGCTGGCGGTGTCCACGCCGGCTCCGCTGAACGCCGCGCCGAACCCGCCGGCCGACCCGATCGTCACCTGGTAGGACTCGACCTCCGCGAGCCCGCTCAGCACCTGCTCCACCCGCTGGGCGGCCGCGTCGGTGACCCCCAGGCCGCTGCCCGGGGCGAGACGTTGGGTGACGGTCAGCGTGTCCCCGCCCTCGTCGCCGATGAAGGTGGTCTTCAGCAGCCCGGCCAGGCCGACGCTGGCCAGCAGCGTCACCACCCCGAACACGAGCACCCGGCGCCGGTGGGCCAACGACCGGTGCAGGACGGTCACGTACCGGCGCTGCAGCCACCCGTTGCGTTCCGCCTCCTCGGCCTCGCGGCGGAACCGCTCCGGGTCCGCGCCGACCGGCGGCGGCGTCAGGAACCAGTACGCCAGCACCGGGATCACGGTCAACGAGACCACCAGGGACGCCAGCATCGCCACCGCGACGGTGAGCGAGAACGGGGTGAAGAGTTCCCCGACCAGGCCACTCACCGCCATGATCGGCACGAAGACGGCGACCGTGGTGAGGGTCGACGAGGTGACCGCCCCGGCGACCTCCCGTACCCCGGTCCGGACCGCCTCGGCGCGGGCGGTGCCGTACCCGAGGTGCCGTTTGATGTTCTCCAGCACCACGATGGAGTCGTCCACCACCCGGCCCACCGCGATGGTCAGCGCGCCGAGGGTGAGCACGTTCAGCGACAGGCCCTGCTGCCAGAGCACGATCAGGGCGATCACCAGGGAGAGCGGGATGGAGACCGCCGCCACGACGGTCGAGCGCAGCGAGCGGAGGAAGAGCACGATCACCAGGACGGCCATCACCATGCCGAGCGCGCCCTTGACCAGCAGCCCCTGCACGCTGTCGCGAACCGACGGCCCGAAGTCGGAGACCACGGTCAGCGCGGCGCCCTCGCCGAGCGCGTCACGCAGGTCGGGGAGTCGCTCGTGGACCTGCTCGGAGATGTGGGCGGAGCTGCCGCCGGTACCCATGGTGAGGGCGACGCCGAGGCTGGGCCGGCCGTCGGTCCGGGTCAGGGAGGTGGCCGGCGCCTCGGTCACGGTGACCGTGGCGACGTCGGCCAGGCGGACCGGTCGGGCGGCGCGCCCGCCGGCGTCCCCGCCCGGGGCGGCGGGGGCGACGGTGAGCTGTTCCAGGTCCCGGGGCGCGGCGAGGGGGCCGCCGACCTGCACGCTGATCACCGAACGGTCGTCGCTGACCGTGCCCGCCGGCCGGGTCCGCCCGAGCGGGGCGAGCGCCGCCGACAGCGCGTCGACGGTCAGCCCGGCGGCGGCCAGTTTCGCCGGGTCGGGCGTGACCCGGACGACCCGGCCCCGTTCGCCGCTGACCGTCACCTCGTTCACCCCGTCGATGCGCTCCAGTTCGGGCGCCACCCGGGACCGCACCCGGCCGGCCAGCTCCTGCTGGTCCATCGTGGACGAGGCCACGGAGAGGGTGAGGGTCGGCAGGTCGGAGGTGCTGGCGACGAAGACCTGCGGGCTCACGCCGGTGGGCAGCGTCGCGGCGGCCTTCGAGACGGCGGTGACGACCTGCGCCTGGGCGTCGGTCAGATCCGTGCCGTAGGTGAAGAACAGCGCCACCGTGGCCGCCCCCTGCCGGGAGGTCGAGGTGGTGCGCTCGATCCCGGCGACGCCGGCCACCGCGGCCTCCAGCGGCTCGACGATCTGCTGTTCGACGACGGCCGGTGAGGAGCCGGGGTCGGCGGCGACGATCCCGACCACCGGCAGGTTCAGGTCCGGCAGGACCTGCTGTTTGATCGAGGGGATCACCGCGGCGCCGAACGCCAGGACGAGGAGGAAGATCAGCGCCGCCAGTTTCCGGTGCGCGAGGCTGATCGTGGACAGCCAGGACATGTGACTCTTCTCTGTGCATCGGGCCGGACTCGCGGGTGTCGTCGTGCCCGGCCCGCCTGGGCCGGCCACGGTCCCGCCACGATCGAGTCTGGCCAGCCGGCGGCCTCCGGTCGTCGGCCTGCCGGCCGCACTCCGGGCTGCGTCCCAGGGAGCAGCGACCGGGCCCGGGTCTACTCCCCCAGGAGCAGTCGCCCGGGACCGCTCACCCCACCAGGCCGGCGTCCCCCGGCCGGACCAGCCCGCACTCGTAGGCGAGCACGACCAGTTGCGCCCGGTCCCGGACGGCGAGCTTCGTCATGATCCGACCGAGGTGGCTCTTGACCGTCAACGGGCTCAGGTAGAGCCGGTCGGCGATGGCGACGTTGGACAGCCCGGCCGCGACCAGCACCAGCACCTCCCGTTCCCGTGGAGTCAGGTCGGCCAGCCGTTCGTGGTGGTGACCGGGCAGGGCACGGGGCTGCGCCCGGAACCGGGCGATCAGGCTCCGGGTGGCCACCGGGGAGAGCAGCGCCTCGCCGGCCGCCACGACCCGGATCGCGGTCAGCAGTTCCTCCGGGGTGACCCCCTTGCCGAGGAAGCCGCTGGCCCCCGCCCAGAGCGCCTCGACGACGTACTCGTCCTGTTCGAAGGTGGTGAGGATCAGCACCTTCACCCCGGTCAGGTCGGCCGCTTCGCTGATCATGCGGGTCGCCGACAGGCCGTCGGTGCCGGGCATCCGGATGTCCATCAGGACGACGTCGGCCCGGCCGGACCGGGCGCGTTCGACCGCCTCCCGGCCGTCGGCCGCCTCGCCGACCACCGTCATCCCGTCGGTCGCGTCGATGAGCAGCCGGAACGTCGCGCGCAGCAGCGCCTGGTCGTCGGCGAGCACCACCCGGATCGTCATCGCGTCCGCTCCGTCCCGCACGCCACGCCCGCGCCGGCCGCCGTACCGGCACCGGCCGCCGTACCGGACCCGAGCGCCGGGGCGGGGCCGGTCACCGGGTCGGTTCCGCCGTCGCTCGCCCCGCCCGCCGACGGGTCCGGTGCGGCCGGTCGGGGCCGGCCGTCGCCGGGCAGCGGCAGCTCCACGGCGACCTCGAAGCCCCCGCCGGGGCGGGGCCCGGCCCGGAAGGTGCCGCCCACCGCCTCGGCCCGTTCCCGCATGCCGATCAGGCCGTGGCCGTGCCCCGGGCCGTCGCCGTCGCCCGCGGCGGCGTCCCGGCCGTGTCGGCCGTGTCGGCCGGGACCACCGCCCCGGTCGCTGACCAGCAGGTCGAGGGTGGCCCCGGCCCGGACGTCGAGCCGGACCCAGGCCCGGGTGACCCCGGCGTGCTTGTGGACGTTGGTCAACGCCTCCTGCACGATCCGGTACGCGGACAGGTCGACCAGGGGCGGCAGCTCGCCGAGCCCGCCGTCCCGGGACACCTCCACCACCAGCCCGGCGTGCCGGAACGACGCCACCAGGTCGTCCAGGTCGGCCAGGCCGGGGACCGGGTCGCGGGGCCCGGCCGGGTCACCGGACTGCCGCAGCAGCCCGACGGTGGCCCGCAGTTCGTCCAGGGCGGACCGGGAGGTCTCCCGGATGTGACCGAGCGCCTCCCGGGCCAGTTCGGGCTGCCGGTCCATCAGGTGCACCGCGATCCCGGCCTGCGCGTTGACCAGGGCGATGTGGTGGGCCACCGCGTCGTGCAGGTCCCGGGCGATCCGGATCCGTTCCGCCAGGACCCGCCGCCGGGCCTCCTCCTCCCGGGTGCGTTCGGCCCGTTCGGCGCGTTCCCGCATCGCGTCGGTGTAGGCCCGCCGGTTGCGGACCGCGTCCCCGACCGACGTGCCGAGCGCCGCCCAGATCACCAGGCCGAACAGGTCCGTGCCGGGGCGGCCCTCGACCAGCGCGCCACCGGCCAGCACGAGCGCGGCGACCGTCCCGCTGAGCAGGGCGGTCCGCCGGTCGGTCCGGACGCAGGCCGTGTAGAGGGCGATCAGGACGCCGACCAGCGAGCTGTCGGTGCCGACCACGGCCCGCTCCACGGTCGCCGCGAGCAGCGCCACGGCCAGCGCGGGCAGCGGACGGCGGCGGCGGGCGGTGATCGCCGTCGCCGCCAACGCGACGCAGCCCACCATGGCCGGATCGGCCGCGCCGAGCCCGTCCGGTGCCGTGGCCAGGCTGAGCCCGGCCACGGTGAGCGCGAGCGCCAGGTCGGCCACGGTCGGATGGGCCCGGACGGGGGCGCGGGCCCGGTCGATCACCCTCATCCGGCCAGGGTATGACGCCGGTCGCGGCCGGACATCGTCCCGGAGAACCAATCCGGGCTGGTCACCGGCGCGGACCGGGGAGCACCGGGGGTGACCGCGTCCGGGCCGGGGTCCTGCGGCGCGGGCCGACCGGACCCGGACCCGGTCGTCCGGCGCCGGCCTCGACCGGCCGGCCCCGGTCAGCCGGCCCCGGCACGGTGGTGCTGGTGTACCACGGTTACCAGGTGTACCGGAGGCCGGCGGGCCGTCTCCGCCGACGCCCGCCGAGCAGACGATTGACACATTCGGGTGGGCATTCATCACATTTACTGGCAGCAATTCTATTGTTATGCTGCGGCGATGCGAGGAATCCTGCTGGCCGGCGGCACGGGATCGCGGTTGTGGCCTATCACGCAGGCGGTATCGAAACAACTCATGCCGGTCTTCGACAAGCCGATGATCTACTATCCGCTGTCCACCCTGGTGATGGCCGGGGTCAGCGAAATCATGGTGATAACCAGTCCGGAGGACCAGTCGCAGTTCCAGCGACTGCTCGGTGACGGAAAGCAGTGGGGTCTTTCCCTGACGTACGGGGTGCAGCCCCGACCCGAGGGGATCGCGCAGGCGTTCATCATCGCCCGGGAGTTTCTGGCCGGCGGGCCCGCCGCCCTCATCCTCGGCGACAACATCTTCCACGGGGTGGGGCTGGGCCGGAAGTTGGCCGGGCACACCAACCCGACCGGCGGGGAGATCTTCGGGTACCCGGTCGCCGACCCGTCGGCGTACGGTGTGGTGGAGTTCGACGAGGCGGGGCGGGTGCTCTCGATCGAGGAGAAGCCGGCCCGGCCACGATCGCGCTACGTGGTGCCGGGGCTCTACTTCTACGACAGCGACGTGGTGCGGATCGCGGAGCGGTTGACGCCCAGCGCCCGGGGGGAGCTGGAGATCAGCGCGGTGAACCAGGAGTACCTGCGCCGGGGCACGCTGAGCCTGACCCTGCTCGACCGGGGCACGGCCTGGCTGGACACCGGCACGTTCACCAGCCTCGTCCAGGCCGGGGAGTACGTCCGGGTGATCGAGGAACGACAGGGCTTCAAGATCGGATGCGTGGAGGAGACGGCGTGGCGCGCCGGGTTCCTCGACGACGACGAGCTGCGGGCCCTCGCCGGCCCGCTCACGCGCAGCGGGTACGGGGACTACCTGCTCCGGTTGCTCGACTGGAAGGCGACGTCCCCGCTGTCCTGACGCACGACCGAGCCGGCCGCCCGCCCGCCGTCGGCGGATCGGGTGCCGCCGGGTGGAGAATGCTCTTGTCCACGTCCGGGCGGGCGACGGCCCGGCCCGAGAAGGGTGACCCCATGCGCATCCTGGTGACGGGCGGTGCGGGTTTCATCGGCTCGCACTTCGTCCGGGAACTGCTGTCCGGCGCCTACCCCCACTGGGAGAACGCCCGGACGGTGGTGCTCGACAAGCTGACCTACGCCGGCAACCCGGCCAACCTCGCGCCGGTGGCCGACGACCCGAACCTCACCTTCGTCCAGGGCGACATCTGCGACCCGGTGGTCGTCGACGACCTGATGCGCGACGTCGACCTGGTCGTGCACTTCGCGGCCGAATCGCACGTGGACCGGTCGATCGCGGACGCCTCGGCGTTCGTCCGGACCAACGTGCAGGGCACCTTCACGCTGCTGGAGGCGGCGGTCCGCGCGGGCGTCGGCCGGTTCGTGCACGTGTCGACCGACGAGGTGTACGGCTCGATCGAGCACGGCGCCTGGGCCGAGGACCAGCCGCTCTCCCCCAACTCCCCGTACGCCGCCACCAAGGCCGCCTCCGACCACCTGGCGCTGGCCTTCCACCGCACCCACGGGCTGCCGGTCTGCGTGACCCGCTGCTCCAACAACTACGGCCCGTACCAGTACCCGGAGAAGGTCATCCCGCTGTTCGCGACCAACCTGCTGGACGGCCTGACCGTGCCGCTCTACGGGGACGGACGCAACAGCCGGGACTGGCTGCACGTCGACGACCACTGCCGGGGGATCCAACTCGTCGCCTCGAAGGGCCGGCCGGGTGAGGTCTACCACATCGGCGGCGGCACGGAGCTGAGCAACGCCGAGCTGACCGCCCGGCTGCTCGACATCTGCGGCGCGGACGCCACCGCGGTCCGTCGGGTCCCCGACCGCAAGGGCCACGACCTGCGCTACTGCCTCGACATCTCCAAGATCACGGCCGAACTCGGGTACGCCCCCCGGACCGGTTTCGCCGAGGGAATCGCGGAGACCGTCGAGTGGTACCGCACCCACCGCGACTGGTGGGAGCCGCTGAAGGCCACGCCGCCCGGCACGACCTGACGGGGCGGTGGCGGGACCGGGCCGGGCACGCACCGGACCGGCCCCGCCACCGGTCAGACCCGGCGGGTCGAGGCGGGGTTCCGTGGCCGGCGCGGCGCGGGACGGCCACCGCCACCGGGCCGGGCCGGGCCGGCCAACTGCCACAGGGAGGCCCACTCGTGGGCGTCGAGGTCCTTCGGGAGCAGGTTCGGCCCCACCCGGTTGGCCCGCATCCAGTCCTGCAGGTCGGGCCGGCTGATCCGCCCCGACCGCTGGATGATCTCCGCGAGGCCGTGGCCCCGACCGGTGAAGACCGTCCGGACGAAGTCCTGGTAGCCCTTGCGGTCGGTCACCAGCGGGGTCCCCCGCCGGACGATCGTGAACAGCCCACCGTCCACCGAGGGCACCGGCCGGAAGGCCCGCGCCGGCACCCGGGAGTGCAGCTCGAAGTCGTACCAGGGCCACCAGCTCGCGGTCAGCAGCGTCGCGCCGCCGACACCCGCCCGCCGGCGGGCCACCTCCCACTGCACCAGCAGCACCGCCGCGTGCCAGTGGTCGGCGGCGAGCAGGGTCCGGATGATGGAGGTGGTCACGTGGAAGGGGATGTTCCCGACGACCACGTGGGGGTGCCGGGGAAACCGGAAGCGCAGGATGTCGGCGCAGACCACGGTGACGTTCTCCGGGGTCTGTCGGCTCAACCGCTTGGCGCGCTTGGGGTCGATCTCCACGGCGGTCACTTCCCTGCCCTGCCGGCTCAGCGGAAGGGTGAGGGCGCCGTCGCCGGCTCCGATCTCGACGATCGGACCCTCGGTCCGGGCGACGAGATCGGTCAGGTCGGCGATCACCGAGCGGTCCACCAGGAAGTTCTGGCCGAACTCGTGTCGTCCGACGTGCTCGTGGTAAGGCATGTGCGTGCTCCGCGATTATCGTTTCGGAGCCGGTCGGCTGGAAATGCCGCACCGGCGGTGAACCGTTGCGCGGCGGAGCTCATTGAGAAGAGCGATAGTCCGCCGCTATGCGCGGCGGAACCTGATGAACCACACAAAACCCATGCCCGGCACTATACCCGACTCTCCGGAACACGTGGGCACGGACCCGGCCCGACCGCCGGGTCCGTCGGTTTCTTCACATTCGTCGCCCGCGCGCCGCGGCCGATCTCCGTCAGCGGAGAAAACCGCGCCGTTCCCCCCACCCGTCAGCGATGTCGGTCTCCATCTGGTTCAGCCGCGCGGTCACGGCCTGGTCGAATCCGTCCAGGAAGTATTCGTCCTCCGCCTGGGGGGTGACCGTCGCGCCGCTGGTCACGAAGGTCTCCACCACCTCGGTCAGGGTGGTGTCCGGCCCCACCGTGCCGATGCGGTAGCGGTCCGCCCCGGCCAGGCCGGGGAAGGCCGCCTCCCGGTAGAGGTAGACGTCGCCCAGCAGGTCCACCTGCACCGACACCTGGGGGTGCGCGGTGGGCCGCATGGTCTCCGGCCGGATCCGGACCAGTTGCACGTCGGTGCCCATCATCAGGCTGTGCAGGGCGTAGCCGTAGTCGACGTGCAACGTCGGGGTGCGCTGCGCCGCCTTCTCCCGGAACCGGTTCAGCTCGTCCTGGAGTTCGGCCCGCTCGTCCGGGGAGAGCTTCCCGTCCGGCCGGCCGCTGTAGTCCTCGCGCAGGTTGATGTAGTCCAGCGGGCGGTCCGGCGCCGCCTCGTTGAGCTCGGCGATGAAGTCGACCAGCGCGCTCAGCCGCCCGGCGCGACCGGGCAGGACGATGTAGCTGAGCCCGAGGCGGATCGGCGCCTCCCGCTCGGCGCGCAACTGCTGGAACCGCGCGAGGTTGGCCCGGACCCGGGTGAACGAGCCCTGCTTGCCGGTGGTGGCCTGGTACTCCTCGTCGGTCAGCCCGTACAGCGACGTCCGGATGGCGTGCAGGTCCCACAGGCCCTGCTCACCCTTGAGCTTCTGCTCGGTCAGCGCGAAGGAGTTGGTGTAGAGGACGATCCGGAAGCCCCGCCCGGCCGCCCGGCTGACCAGGGCGCCCAGTCCCGGGTTGGTGAGCGGTTCCAGGCCGCCGGAGACGTACATCGCGTCGCGGTTGCCGGCGGGAACCTCGTCGATGACGGAAGCGAACATCTCGTTCCCGCCGGCCAGCGAGGAGGCCTGGTACCGGGCGCCGGTGACCCGCACGCAGAAGTGGCAGCGGAACATGCAGGTCGGCCCCGGGTAGAGACCGACGAGGTGCGGGAACGTCGGCTTTCTGGCGAGCACGGCGTCGAAGACACCCGCCCTCTCCAGGCCGAGCACGGTGTTCGTCCAGTAGCGACCCGACGGGCCGTTCTCGACGGCGGCCCGCAGCGCCGGGATCCGGGTGAACAGCTCCAGCAACCGCTCGAAGCCGGCCCGGTCCACGCCGAGTTCGTGGCGCGCCTGTTCCAGCGGCACGAAGGGCGCGTTCCCGTAGATGCGCGCCAGTGCCGCCAGCCGGTGGGCGGTCGGGCCGGTCTCGGCCGGCGGCACGAGCCCGCTGCCCGCCACCTCCTCGTGCAGTGCCTGCGCCACCACCGTCAGATCGCTGCCGGGGATCGCGGAGTTCGTCGCGGACATCTCTACGGTCATGGGCCCTCCCACACGTTCATCCGGTACCGGCCGGTCAGCCGGCCGGCACCACGCCCTGTTCTCCGGCCCCGGACTGCTGGTGCCACCGGGCGGTCAGTTCGGATCCCCGGGTGGCCGCCAACCGCACGATGTTGCACACCCTGCGGATGTCCTCCCGGGAGATGGTGGATCCGGTCGGCAGCGCCACGACCCGCGCCGAGAGGCGCTCGGTGTGCGGCAGGTGCACCGCCTCCTGCCGGGACCGGTACGGCTCGATCTGGTGGCACGCCGGGGAGAAGTAGCGCTGCGCGACGACGTTCTCGGCCCGCAGCAGCTCGACGAGCAGGTCCCGGGGCAGCCCGGTGATCTCCTCGTCGATCTCGACGATCACGTACTGGTAGTTGTGCCGCTCGTCGGGGTCGATGTCGATCACGCTGAGGCCGGGCACCCGGGCCAGTTCGCGGCGGTACTGCTCGTAGTTGTCCCGGTTGTGGCGGGCCACCTCGGGGAACGCGTCGAGCGAGGTGAGCCCCATGGCGGCGGACGCCTCGCTCATCTTGGCGTTGGTGCCGCCGGCCGCGCTGGGGGTCCGCAGGTTGAAGCCGAAGTTCGCCAGGCTGCGGATCCGGTGGGCCAGGTCGTCGTCGTCCGTGACGATCGCCCCGCCCTCGAAGGCGTTGACCACCTTGGTCGCGTGGAAGCTGAACACCTCCGCGTCGCCGAAGCTGCCCACCGGCCGCCCCTGCGAGGTGCAGCCGATCGCGTGGGCGGCGTCGAAGAACAGGCGCAGGCCGGTGTCGGCGGCCAGCTTCTCCAGCGCGTCCACGGCGCAGGGGCGCCCCCACAGGTGGACGCCGAAGATCCCCGACGTGCGGGGGGTCACGGCGGCGGCCACCGCCGCCGGGTCGAGGCACCCGGTGCGCGGGTCGATGTCGCAGAAGACCGGGTCCAGGCCGAGCCACCGGACCGCGTGCGCGGTCGCGGCGAAGGTCAGCGACGGCATGATCACCTCGCCGGTCAGCTCCGCCGCGTGCACGAGCAGTTGCAGGGCCACCGTCGCGTTGCAGGTGGCCACGCAGTTGCGCACCCCGGCCAGGTCGGCCACCCGCTCCTCGAACTCCCGCGCCAGCGGCCCGTTGTTGGTCAGCCACTGGTTGTCCAGCGCCCAGGACAGGCGGTCGAACAACCGCGTCCGTTCGATCCGGTTGGGCCGCCCCACGTGGATCTGCTGGAGGAAACTGGCGTGCCCTCCGAAGAGCGCCAGGTCCCCGAGGTCGCGCTTCATGGTCCTGCCTCCTTCCGCGGTTCACGGCTGTGTCCGGCCCCGGGCGGTCCCGGGCCCGGCTCAGGTCCTGGCGTACCCGTCGAGGTCGGCGGCCAGGTCGGCGGCCACCCTGGCCCGGAGCACGGTGCCGTCGGCGGTGTGCTCCTCGGCCAGCACCTCGCCGTCGGCGTGGATCCGCGCGACGAGACCGCCCGCGGTGTACGGGATCAGGACGTCGACCTGCACCTCGGGATGCGGCAGCGCGGCGCCGACGGCCTCCCGGAGCGCGTCGATGCCCTGCCCGGTGCGGGCCGAGACGACGATGTGCCGGGGCTCGGCCTCCGCCAGCGCGGCCAGGGCCGCCGGGGTGGCCGCGTCGGCCTTGTTGACCACCACGAGCTCCGGCACGTCGCCCGCGTCGACGTCCCGGATGACCGCGCGGACCGCGGCGAGCTGCTCCAGCGGGGCGGGGTGCGAGCCGTCCACGACGTGCAGCAGCAGGTCGGCCTCGGCGACCTCCTCCAGGGTGGAGCGGAACGCCTCCACCAGGTGGTGCGGCAGGTGGCGGACGAACCCGACGGTGTCGGTGACGGTGTACGCCCGACCGGCCGGGGTGGTGGCCCGCCGGACGGTCGGGTCGAGGGTGGCGAAGAGCGCGTTCTGCACCAGCACGCCGGCCCCGGTGAGCCTGTTGAGCAGCGAGGACTTCCCGGCGTTGGTGTAGCCGGCGATGGCGACCGACGGGATGCTGCTGCGCCGCCGCTCCTGGCGTTTGAGTTCCCGGCCGGTCCGCATCTCGGCGATCTCCCGGCGGAGCCGGGCCATCTTCTCGTTGATCCGCCGCCGGTCGGTTTCGATCTTGGTCTCGCCGGGTCCCCTGGTGGCCATGCCGCCACCACCGCCGCCACCACCGCCCATCTGCCGGGAGAGCGACTGACCCCAGCCGCGCAACCGGGGCAGCATGTACTGCATCTGGGCCAGGGCCACCTGCGCCTTGCCCTCGCGGGACGTGGCGTGCTGGGCGAAGACGTCGAGGATCAGCGCGGTGCGGTCCACCACCTTCGCGTCGACGACCTGCTCCAGGCGTACCAACTGGGCGGGGCTGAGTTCGCCGTCGCACACCACCGTGTCGGCGCCGGCCGCCCGGACGAGGTCCCGCAGTTCCCGGGCCTTGCCGGAGCCCAGGTAGGTCGCCGGGTCGGGCCGGTCGCGGCGCTGGATCACCCCGTCGAGCACCATCGCCCCCGCCGTCTCGGCCAGCGCCGCCAGCTCGGCCAGGGACCGTTCGGCCTCGTCGACCGTGCCGGCGGTCCAGACGCCGACCAGCACCACCCGTTCCAGCCGGACCTGCCGGTACTCGACCTCGGTGACGTCGGTCGTCTCGGTGGACAGGCCGGCGACCCGCCGCAGTGCGGCCCGGTCGTCCCGGTCGAGCTGCGCGCCGTCGACGTCCTCGGCGCCCGGCCGGACGTCGGCGTCGTCCATCAGGGCGTCAGCCCTCGCCGAGTACCGGGGGTGGTGCGCTGCGGAGGTCATCGGGGTCCTTAGCGGGTCGGTGGGGCGACGGGTCGCGGGTGGGACCGGACCGGGCTGGGAAACCCGAGGGCGGGACCGGCCCCTGCCGCACATCACGACGATGGCCGATCTCCTAGAAGGTTTCCGGAGAGTGGCGCGGGATGCGAGGTTCGCCGGTCACACATTTCGCTGCGGTCCTGGCCGTGAGGTGTGGTGGCGTCACCGGGTGCCGGGACCGCAAGCGGCCGACACGTTCGGGTACCCAGCCAGCTACGGTGGGTGCGCAACCACCGTCGGCGGTCAAGTGTGGTTCCGACGCACCTGGGCAACGCGGGGCCCACCGGGCGATCGTGGGACGAGGGCCGGGCCCTGGCCGTGACCGACACATCGTCCCACCAGCAACCGGAGGAGAGTGACGCTGCCGATGCTCGACGTCCGGGAGAAGAGCCGAGCGCGACGGGCCGATCTGGACACGGTGTCCAGGGCGTGCGGCACCCTGCTGGCCTCGCTGCCCCGGGTCGACCAGCGGCGCAAGGGCGAGATGTACGTCCGGGGCCTGCTGACCTCACCCGGTCGCAAGACCATGCGCAACCTGGCCACCAGCACCGACGATCCGGCGGCGGCGCAGAGCCTGCACCACTTCATCAGTTGCTCCACCTGGGATTGGACGGTCGTCCGCGCCTCCCTCGCCCGCCACCTGGACCGGCTGCTGTCGCCCCGGGCCTGGGTGGTGCGGTCGATGCTGGTGCCGAAGACCGGCCGGCACTCGGTCGGGGTGGAACGCCGGTACGTGCCGGCGCTCGGCGAGACGGTGAACAGCCAGCAGAGCTACGGGCTCTGGCTGGCCTCGGAGACGGCCGCCGCGCCGGTCAACTGGCAACTGTCCATCGGCAAGGGGTGGCTCCAGGACAACCGGACGCGGACCCGCGCCACCGTCCCGGAGGACGAGGACGGCACGACCGGCGACGGAGCGGCGGTCCAGGCGGTCCTGAAGGCCGCGGCCTGGGGCATCGAGCCGCGTCCGGTGGTGATGGACGCCCGGTACTCTGCGCTGCCCCCGCTGGTCGAGGCGTTCACCGCGGCGGGGTTGCCGTTCCTGCTGCGGGTCAGCGGGGGCTGCACCCTGCTGGCCGCCGGGGCCGGCCAGGGCGAGAACCGCGTCTCGGCGGCCTCCGCCGAACACCTGCTCGGCCTGGCGCGGGCCCAGCGCCGCCCGGTGGAGTGGATCGACCCGGCCAGCCCCGGCGCCCGGCGCACCAGCCTGGTGGCGCCCCTGCAGGTGTACTGGCCGAGTCAGCCCGACGCCCGCCCGAGCGGCCCGTACGCCGGGTCCGCCGCCGGGTCGACCCGGACCGCCGCCCTCGGGCTACCGCTGACGCTGCTCGGCAAGTGGCAGACGTACGAGCGCGGGGTGCGGCAGGTGTGGCTGACCAACATGACCGGTGCCGGGTACGGCCCGCTGCTGCGGCTGAGCCGGCTCACCCGCCGGGTCGAGGCCGACTTCTCCTACATCAGCCTCGACGTCGGCATGCAGGACTTCGAGGGCCGGTCGTACCCGGGCTGGCACCGGCACGTCACCCTCGCGTCCGTGGCGCACGCCCTGCGGATGCTGGGCACCAGGCGTCGGTAGGCCCGTCCGGCGGCTCGGGCGCCGCCCACCGGGCCGGGGCCGGGGCCGGGTCGTCGCGGTCCGCGCAGAGCAGCTCCCGGACCCGGTGCAGGCGCAGGGCGAGCTGCGTGTCCAGGGCGCGGTCCGGTTTCTGCCAGTCGTCGCCGAGGAGCTGGGCGATGCGGTCCAGCCGTCGGGAGACGGTGTTCGGGTGGACGTGCAGCATCTCCGCCGCGCGGGTCCGGCTGCCGCCCGAGTCGAAGTAGACCTCCAGGGTCTCGACGAGGTTCGCCAGCCGCCGGGCGTCGTAGTTGAGCACCGGCCCGAGGACCCGGTCGACGAAGCCGGGGACGTCGTGGCCGTCGGCCACCAGCAGCCCGAGGAAGCCCAGGTCCCGTGAGCAGGCCGCCCGCCCCGTCGCGTCCAGCGCGACCAGGGCGTCGACGCACCGGGCCGCCTCCTGGTAGGTGCCGCTGACCGCGTCGGCGGTCCGCACCGGGCCGGCCCCGCCGGCGGTGACCGGCAGGCCGAGCAGCCCACCCAGTTCGCGGGAGACGTCCCGGGCCCGGGCTCCCGGGTCGTCCCCGGGCAGCAGCAGCACCGCGTGGCCGTCGCGCATCGCCTTCATGCCGTCCAGCCCGTGCGCGACGCAGACCGCCCGCTCGACCACGCCGGGCGGGGCGGTGCCCTCGGGGCGGGCGACCACCACCACGTACGGCCGGTCCAGGTCGACCGGGGTCCGGCGGCCGCGTTTGCCACCCCGGTCCAGCTCCGGCCAGGGGCCCAGCAGGTCCTCCAGGAGCCGGTCGCCCGACCGGCCCCGGACTCCGACGGTCTGGGTCAGCAGCAGCGCGACGGACTGGGCGACGGCCGGCAGGGTCGCCACCCGCTCGGCGTCGAACGTCTCGTCGGGGTGGAACAGCACACAGCCGAGGTCGTCGGCGCGGGCGGCCACCGGCACCACCCAGGAGCCGGTGCTCAGCCGGGCGGGCCGGCCGGTGGTGTGGGCGCCGAGCCGGGCGCGGGCCAGTTCCCGCTCGTCGGGCGCCGGGAGGTCACCGACCACGGCCAGCGCGGCCCCGGCCCGGTCGCGGACCTGCAACGCCCCGCCCAGCCGGCGTACCGTGCTGGCGGCCAGGTCGTCCAGGCCGCCGCCGTCGAGGACGAGCTGGACCAGTTCCGGTTGCAGGCCGCCCACCTCCCGGGCCGCGCTCAGCTCGGCGCGGGCCTGGGCGGCCTCCTGCTGGGCCTGTTTGAGGTCGGCCCAGGTGTCGCAGAGCACGCTGATCCGGTCCACGGCGGTCGCCGCGAGGTCGGCGAGCAGGCGCAGGGCGGCCACCTCGTCCGGGGCGAAGTGCCGGATCTGCCGGTGACCGACGTGCAGGTCCCCGAGGTGCCGGCCGTCCACGCACAGGGCCACCGACAGGACGGCGTGCAGCCCCTCCGCGCGGATCAGGCCGTCGGTGACCGGGTGGTGTTCGAGCCGCTCGTCGGCGAGGTGGTCGGCCGTCCAGGAGATCGGCTCGCCGTCCCCGGCGGTGACGAGCAGCCCGTGCCGGCGGGGCAGCCGGAAACCGTCGTTCAGCGTGGTGGCCGCGCCGACGGCCGAGGCGACGTAGGAGTCGCCGGTCACCTCGTCGACCAGGCTGACGAACGCCACGTCGATGGCGAGCAGCAGTTGGGCCCGCCGGACGACCAGGTGCAGCCCGGCCTCCAGGTTCGAGGCCCCGGCGAGGTCCCGGGCGGTGTCGACGAGGGCGGCCAGCTCGGCGCCGCGCCGGCACCGCCGGCCGACGGTCTCCCGCAGCTCCAGGGCGAGCCGCTTGGCCGTCACGACCCGGTCGAGCGCGGCCCGGTCCACCCCGTCGCGCTGCGCCTGCTGCACCAGTTCCTCGTACCGCAGGACGGGCGCCTCCCGGGCCAGGAGTTCGAAGAACTGAAGCTCGTGGTCTCGCGACGGAGAGCCGGGGCCAGTCATGCGTCCCACCACCTCGCACACAACGCCTACGGACATGGGTCAGGGATCCGGGGAAGCTCCGTTCACCGCCATCGATACACCTAGCGTAGCCGGCCGATCGCAGTCGATCCCGCTCTCTCCGTAGTGGACGGTCCAGCGTGCCCGGACCGCCCCGCCTGTCCCGCCGCACCCGCGCCGAGCTGGTCTTTCGCCGCCGGCGCCGGTCGGATCGACCGACCGGGCCCGGCCCGTGCGAGGTCGCGGACACCCCCGACGCCCCCATTTGTCCCCCGGCCACCGGGAGAGGTTTTTCACTCCGGCACGCGGAACCGGTTGATCGCGTGTAGGTGGCGCTCCCGCAGCTCGGCGTCCCGCACCCCGAGCCCGGTGCGGGGCGCGAGGCCCAGGACGCCCACCTTGCCCTGGTGGAGGTTGTGGTGTACATCGTACACCGCCTGGCCGACCTCCTCCATCGGGTAGCAGCGGGACAGCGTCGGGTGGATCTTCCCCTTCACGACCAGCCGGTTGGCCTCCCACGCCTCCCGGTAGTTGGCGAAGTGGGTACCGATGATCCGCTTCAGGGACATCCACAGGTACCGGTTGTCGTAGACGTGCTCGAAGCCACTCGTCGAGGCGCAGGTGACCACGGTGCCGCCCTTGCGGGTGACGTAGACCGAGGCGCCGAAGGTCTCCCGGCCGGGATGCTCGAAGACGATGTCGACGTCCTCGCCGCCGGTCAGCTCCCGGATCTGCCGGCCGAACCGCTTCCACTCCCGGGGGTTCTGGGTGTGCTCGTCCGACCAGAAGCGGTAGTCCTCGGCGACCCGGTCGATGATGGCCTCGGCGCCCATCTGGCGGCAGATCTCGGCCTTCTGCGGACTGGAGACCACGCAGACCGGGTTGGCCCCGCCGGCCAGCGCGAGCTGGGTGGCGTACGCGCCGAGGCCGCCGGTGGCGCCCCAGATGAGGACGTTGTCGCCCTGCTTCATCCGGGCCCCGTTGCCGGAGACGAGCTGCCGGTAGGCGGTGGAGTTGACCAGCCCCAGCGAGGCGGCCTCCTCCCAGGTCAGGTGGGCCGGCTTGGGCATCAGCTGGTTCGCCTTGACCAGCGCGATCTCGGCGAGCCCGCCGAAGTTGGTCTCGAAGCCCCAGATGCGCTGCTCCGGGTCGAGCATGGTGTCGCCGTGGCCGTCGGCGGACTCCAGCTCCACCGAGAGGCAGTGCGCGACGACCTCGTCACCCGGCCGCCAGCGGTTGACCCCCGGCCCGGTGCGCAGCACCACGCCGGCGAGGTCCGAGCCGAGGACGTGGTACGGCAGGTCGTGTCGCCGGGCCAGCTCGGACAGGCGGCCGTACCGCTCCAGGAAGCCGAAGGTGGCCAACGGCTCGAAGATCGACGACCAGACGGTGTTGTAGTTGACCGAGCTGGCCAGCACCGCGACCAGGGCCTCCCCCGGGCCGAGTTCGGGGACGGGCACCTCCTCGACGTGCAGCGACTTGCGCGGGTCCTTCTCCCGACGGGAGAGGCCTGCGAACATCTCCGTCTCGTCCTTGTGCACCGTCACCGCCCGGTACGAGGGCGGCAACGGCAGGGCGGCCAGCTCCCGCGCGTCCGGCTCCGGGGCGAGGATCGCGTCGAGGATGCGGTTCAGTTCGGGGGTGTCTGGCACCGGTGTCTCCCAGGAATCGGGTGGGGTGGATCGGGGTCAGGTCACGTCCCGACGTCCGGGGACCGGACGCCGGGGCCCGGCCCGGGGTGCCGGGCCGGGCCGGGCGGTCAGCGGTGGACGCCGACGAAGAGCCCCCGCCCGGACGGGCCGGGCGTCAGGTACTCCGTGGTGAAGCCGGCCCGCGCGAAGGCGCGCTCGTAGTCGGCCCGCTCGAAGAGGGTGATCAGGTGGCTCTCGTCGAAGTGCCGGATCCCACCGTCGGCGCTGGCCACCAGGTAGTGCACGGTGATCCGGGTGGCGCCCCCCGCACGCACCGAGTGGGAGACCCGGGAGATGGTGCGGCCGTCGACCTCCAGCAGGCTCGCGCCCACGTACCCGGGCGTGAACGTCTCCGGGAACCACCACGGCTCGACGATCGCCACACCCCCCGGGGACAGGTGCGCGGCGAAGCGGGCCAGCGTCGCGTCCAGCTCGGCCGTGGTCTCGAGGTGGCCCACCGAGCTGAACATGCAGGTGATGACGTCGTAACGGTGTCCCAGGTCGAAGGTGCGCATGTCACCGAGGTGCAGGGCCGCGCCGGGGTTGCGCTGCTGGGCGATGCTCAGCATGTCCGGTGCCAGCTCGACGCCGCCCACGTCGTCGAAGAGCCCGGCCAGGTGCCGCAGGTGCAGGCCGGTGCCGCAGGCGACGTCCAGCAACGTCCGGGCACCGGGCCGGCGGGCCCTGGCCAGGGCCGCCAACTCCTCCGCCTCCGCCGCGTAGTCCTTGCCCTTCCCCTGGTACACCAGGTCGTAGACCTCGGCGATGGCGTCCGCGTACATCATGGATCGTGTCAGCCCTTTCAGGAGTGGTCGGTGGCGGTGCCGGCCGGACGGCCGGACCGGTGGTCTGCGGTGAGGCGCTCCAGGATCCGGACCACCTCAGCCGGCGACGGCGCGGCGAGCAGTTCGTCGCGTTGCCGGCGGGCGGCGGCCGTGATCGACGGGTCGTCGAGGACCCGGACCACGGCGGCCCGCAGCGAGTCGGCGGTCAGCTCCTCCGGCCGGATGGCGATGCCCGCCCCGAGCCGTTCCGCCTGCTGCGCCTTGAGCGGGGCGTCCCACAACGACGGGATCATGATCTGCGGGACGCCGTAGAGCGTCGCCGTCGACCAGGTGCCCGCGCCGCCGTGGTGGATGATCACGGCACAGCTCGGCAGCAGCACGTCCAGCGGCACGAAGTCGCAGATCCGGACGTTGTCCGGCAGGTCGCCGAGGTGGTCGCGCTGGGCGTCGCTGAGCGTCGCCACGACCTCCACGTCCAGGTCGCCGAGCGCACCGAGCAACTCCTGGAAGGAGACCACGTCCTTGCCGTACGTCTCCCGGCTCGACACCCCGAGGGTCAGGCAGACCCGGGGCCGCTCGGCCTTGGCCACCCACTCGGGCACCACCGAGGGGCTGTTGTACGGCACGTACCGCATGGCCACCCGGCGACCGGGGACGGGCAGGCGGGTGCTCCCGGGCGTGGGGTCGACGGTCCACTCGCCGGTGACCAGGTCCTCCACCTCGTCGGCGCCGATCTGGCAGCCGTACCGGTGCAGCGTCCAGCGCAGCCACTCGGCCATCGGGTCCTCGCGCTGCTCGGCCGGCAGTCCCGCCAGCGCCTCGGTGAACAGCCGCCGGGAGTTGCCCACCACGTCGGGCCCCCAGAGCAGCCGGGCGTGCGCCGCCCCGACGACCCGGGCCGCGACCGGCCCGGAGTAGGTGAACGGCTCCCAGAGCACCAGGTCGGGCTTCCACTCCCGGGCCAGCGCGACCATGTCGTCCATGGTGGAGTCGCCGTTGAGCGGGGCGAAGCACAGCGCCGTCAGCATGGTCTGCTGGCCGAGCAGGTACTCCCAGGTCAGCACCTCGGGCCGGGTCTCGGTGAAGTCCAGGCCCCGCTGGTACGGCACCAGGTCGCCGCCGACCTCGGTGAGCAGGTCGATGATCGCCTGGTCGTCGCCGACCGGGACGGCGGTCAGCCCGGACGTCACGATGGTGTCGGTGAGCGAGGGCTGGCTCGCCACCCGGACCTCGTGACCGGCCGCGCGCAGCGCCCAGGCCAGCGGTACCAGGCTGTAGTAGTGGGTGTTGTGCGCGAAGGACGTGATCAGGACTCGCATCGGGTGGCCTCTTCCGTCGCCGGGCGGTCATCGGACTCGGGGGTGCCGCCGGCCCGGGTGACCGGGAGCCGGGCGTGGCCGAGCAGGACGGGCGAACGTCGCCAGCGGACGCCGGGCCCCGCCGGCCGCAGCGTGGGCGCCGCCTCGGCGAGGGTCCGCAGGGTGGTCGTGACGACCAGCCGGATCAGCTCCCCCGCCCCGGCCAGGTACGGCACCCCGACGAGTCCGAGCGCCGGGGCCGCCGGGCGGGTCAGGTCGAAGCCGTCCCGGTCGGGGTCGCCCGCCGCGAGCAGCGCCCGGTTCGCGGCGGCGACCAGCACGACCAGGTGACCGTCCGCCGGGACGAGCTGCCCGGCGAGGGTGACGTCCTCCAGCGCGACCCGGCTCTCCAGGCGCACCGGGGGGAACCAGCGCAGCGTCTCCTCGACGGCGACGGCGGCCAGGTCGGGGTCGGCGCACAGCAGGGCCCACTGCGCGGGCCGGTCCAGCAGCGCCCGGACCGCGTTGCACAGCAGGGTCGTCGCCGGTTCGGCGGTGCCGACCGCCAGGGCGAGCCCGGCGGTCACCCGGTCGTCGGCCCGCACGTCGGTGGCCGGGCCGGCGCCGGGCTCGCCCTGGGCCGCGGCGGACGCCTCGGCGAGCAGGCCGGCCAGTTCGGCGGTGGCGGCCACCGTGGCCAGGGCGTGCGCCACGGTCTGCGGGCAGAGCCGGCTGTCCAGGGTCCGGCCGGCGGCGGCCAGGGTCTCCTCGAACCGGCCCTGCCGACCGGCGGGCACCCCGAGCAGGTCGGCCAGGACCGACGCGGTCAGCCGGCGGGCCACGGTGGCGAGGTCCACGTCGGTCCCGGCCCCGTCGAGCAGGGCCAGGGTGCTCTTCTCGACCCGGATCCGCAGCCCCTCGGCGTCGGTACGCAGGACCGGGCCGCCGAGCCCGGTGAGCGCGTCGAGCCGCCGCCGGGTCTCCGGCCCGTGGTCCAGGGCGGTGCCGGCCAGCGGCAGGGTCCGCTCGGCGGGGCGGTGCCCGGAGCGGGTCAGCCAGCCGAACCGGTCGTCGGTCAGCACCTCGCCGGCCAGCGCGGCGTCCCCGGTCACCCAGGTGTCCAGCTGGTCGCTGCGGAACAGCGGCCCGTGCGCGGTCACCTGCTGCTCGTACGGGGTCGGGTCGTCGGTCTCCGCCCGCAGGATCAGCGCGTACGGGTCGCCGTGGTTGCCGGCGAACCACTGCGCGGCACGGGTCAGTTGCAGCCGGCGGGCCCAGGTCGCGGGGTCTCCACCGGTGGGGACTGTGGTCATCTGCACTTCCTCCTGCTGTCGTCGTCGGGTCAGCCGGGACGGGCCGGCCGGACGGGTCACGGCACGCGGGTCGGGCACACCTCGTCGAGCCAGGTGTGCACGGTCGCGGCGGTGACCGCCGCGTGTTCGGTCATCATCGAGAAGTGGGTGCCGGGCACCTCGGTGCTGGTGTGCGCGCCGGCCCAGCGCGAACGCCAGTCCGGCCCGGCGTCGTCCGGCCAGGCGCCCATCGGCTCGCCGGCGTACAGGTGCAGCACGGGTGCCCGGGTCGGCCGGGGCGTCCAGTCCAGGAGCATCCGGTGGTACGCGCCCATCGCGGTCAGCCGGGTGTCGTCGACCGGCAGCACGGACCGCTCGGTCGCCCAGGACAGCATCTCCTCCCGCCACACCCCCATCGCCCCGGGCGCGGCGGGCGTGTAGATGTCCATCAGCACCAGGGCCACCGGCCCGCTGCCCCGGGCCTCCAGGTGCAGCGCCAGCGCGTGCGCCATGTTCGCCCCGGCGGAGTGGCCGACCAGGACGAAGGGTCCCCCGGCGGCGTACGCCAGGACGGCGTCGGCCTGGGCGTCGAGCAGGGCGTCCAGCCGGGCGGGCAGCGGCTCGCCGGGCAGGAAGCCGGTCTGCGGCAGCACGGCGACGTCGCGCCGGCCGGCCAGCGCCGCGGCGAAGGCCGTGAACTCCCGGGGGCCGGATGCCACGGCGGTGCCGGCGCAGCAGATCAGCGGAGGGCCGCCCGCCCCGGTGGCGAGCGGGACCGGCGTCGGGTGCCGCCCGTTCAACTCGGCCGCGCTGGTGAAGAGGGGACGGAAGGTGGCGACGGCGCCGAGGACCGTCACCGCCTCGCCGGCCCGGCCGTCGCCGACCGCCCGCCGGTACATGCCGACCAGGGCGCTCTCGGCCGCCGGCGTGGCCGCCGCGCCGGCCGCGTCGGTGCGCAGCCGGTGCAGGTGCGCGGCGAGGGCGTCGGGGGTGCCGTGGTCGAAGACCACGGGGGCCGGCAGGTCCAGCCCGGTGGCCTCGGCGAGCCGGCGGCGCAGCCGCACGGCGGCCAGGGAGTCGACGCCGAGGGCGGCGAACTCCGCGTCGGCCGGGACGTCGTCGGCGCCGTCGTGCCCCAGCACCTCGGCGGCCTCGGCGCGGACCAGGGCCACCAGGGCGGCCCGGTCGGCGGTCGCCGGAAGCCGGCGCGCCGGGGGCTGCGGGTGTGCCGGGGTGTCGTCGGCCGGGCCGGACCCGCCGGTCGGCAGGTCGGCCAGCAGCGGGGCGGGGCGGGCGGCGGCGAACCCGGCTGTGAACCGGGCCCAGTCCGTGTCGGAGACGGTCACCCCGGTCTCGTCTGCGTCCAGGATCCGCCCGAGGGCGGTGAGCGCGGCCTGCGGGGCCATCGCGCGCACGCCCCGCCGGCGCAGGTACTCCTCCCCCGCGCCCTCGCCCATGCCGGCCCCACCCCAGACACCCCAGGCGACGGAGGTGGCGGGCAGCCCGGCGGCGCGGCGGCGCGCGGCGAGCGCGTCGAGGGCGGCGTTGGCCGCCGCGTACCCGCACTGCCCGCCGCTGCCCCACACCCCGGCGGCGGACGCGAAGGTGACGAAGGCGTCCAGGTCGCCGGTCAGGTCGTGCAGGTGCACCGCCCCGGCGACCTTGCCGGCGCAGACCTCGGCGAACAACTCCGCGCTGGTCTCGACCAGCGGCGACACCTGCGGCACGCCCGCCGCGTGGAAGACCGCGGTGAGCGGCGCGTCGGCGGGCAGGCCGGCGAGCAGGTCGGCCACGGCCGCCCGGTCGGCGACGTCGCAGGCGACCACGGTCACCGAGACGCCGAGCGCGGTCAGTTCCGCCCGCAACGCGGCGGCGCCGGGGGCGTCCTCGCCCCGGCGGCTGGTGAGCACGAGGTGCGCCGCCCCGGCGCGGGCCAGCCAGCGGGCGGTGTGCGCGCCGAGCGCCCCGGTGCCGCCGGTCACCAGCACCGTGCCGCGCGGACGCCAGGACCGCCCGGCCACCGGCGGCGGGGCGGGGACCAGCCGGCGGGCGTACGCGGCGCCGGCGCGGACCGCGACCTGGTCCTCCGTGCCGGTCAGGGCGGCCCGGAGCCGGTCCCAGTCCTGGTCGTCCGGCTCGGCCGGCAGGTCCACCAGGCCACCCCAGACCCGGGGCAGCTCCAGCGCGGCGACCCGGCCGAAGCCCCAGAGCTGGGCCCCGGCGACGGACGGCCCCTCGCCGGTCGTGACGGCGACCGCCTGCCGGGTCACGCACCACAGTGGCGCGGACGCCGCCCCGTCGGCCAGGGCCTGGGTGAGGAACAGGGTCGCCAGCACCCCGCTGGGCACCGCGGCGAACCGGGGATGCGGCCGGTCGTCGTCGCCCAGCAGGGAGAGCACCCCGTCCGGGCGGGTGCCGGCGGCGGCGTCGGCCAGCAGCGCGGCGAGGGTGTCCCGGTCGACGTCGGCGGCGTCCACGGTCACCGGGGTCACCGTGGCCCCGGCGCGCCGTAGGGCGGCCCCGGCCGCGCCGGGCAGCGAGGGGCGGCCCGGGTGGGTGGGCGCCAGGAGGATCCAGTGCCCACCCGGCGACGCGGCCCCGGCGGCCGGCGCCGGCAGGGTCCGCCAGTCGATCCGGTACCGCCAGTCGTCGGCGCGCGGGGCCGGCGGGGCGGGCGGCGCCACCCAGTACCGCCGGTGCTCGAAGGCGTACGTGGGCAGCTCGACCCGGCGGGCGCCGGTGCCGGCGAAGAGCCGGGACCAGTCCAGCCCGGTGCCGCCCGCGTACGCGGTGGCAAGCGCGGTCAGCAGCGTGACCGCCTCCGGCCGGCCGGGGCGCAGCAGCGGCACCAGCACCGGCTCCCGCCCGGAGCCGGTGCCGGTGAGGCTCTCCTCGGCCAGTGCGCACAGCACCCCGTCGGGGCCGAGTTCGACGAAGGTGGTGACGCCCCGGTCGCGGACGGCGTGCACCCCGTCGCGGAACCGGACGGGCCGGCGCACGTGCCGGACCCAGTACTCGGGGTCGCACAGCTCCTGCGCGGTGGCGAGCCGACCGGTCACGTTCGACACCACCGGGATGCCCGGGGGGTGGTAGGTGAGGCCGCGCGCCACCTGCCGGAACGCCTCCAGCATCGGGTCCATCCGGGGCGAGTGGAACGCGTGGCTGACGGTGAGGCGCTTCGTCTTGTGGCCGAGGGCGGCGCACCGCTCGGCGACGGCCAGCACGATCTCCTCGTCGCCGGAGAGGACGACCGCCCGGGGGCCGTTGACCGCCGCCACGGCGGCCCGGTCACCGTGCCCGGCCAGCAGCGGTGCGACCTCCTCCTCGGTGGCCCGGACCGCCACCATCGCGCCGCCCGGCGGCAGCTCGCCCATCAGCCGCCCGCGCGCCGCGACCAGCGCGCACGCGTCGTCGACGGCGAGCACACCGGCCACGTGGGCGGCGGCCAGTTCGCCCACCGAGTGGCCGAGCAGCACGTCGGGGCGTACCCCCCAGCCGTCGAGCAGCCGGAACAGCGCCACCTCGACGGCGAAGAGGGCGGCCTGGGCGTACCGGGTGCCGTCCAGCAGCCGGGCGTCGACCGAGTCCGGCTCGGCGAAGAGCACCCGCAGCAGGGGACGGTCGAGGTACCGGTCCAGCCCGGCGGCGAGCTGGTCCAGGGCGGTGGCGAAGGCGGGGAAGGCCCCGTACAGCTCCCGCGCCGCGCCCACGCGCTGGCTGCCCTGCCCGGTGAAGAGGAAGGCGGTCCCGCCGTCGCGCCGTACCGTGTCCCGGACCAGGCCGGACGCGGTGCCGCCGGCGGCGAGCGCGTCGAGGGCGCGGCGCAGGCCGTCCCCGTCGGGCGCCAGCAGCACCGCCCGGTGGGCCAGGGCGGCCCGGGTGGTGGCCAGGGAGAACCCGACGTCCAGCGGGTCCGGGTCGGTGGCCGCCGCCAGGTGCGTGCGCAGGCGGTCGGCCTGGGCGCGCAGCGCGGCGTCGGTACGGGCGGAGAGCACCCACGGCACCAGCGGCAGGGCCGCCGTGGGGGCCGCCCCGTCGGGCGGGGCCGGGGCGTCGGTGGGGGGTGCGGGCGGCTGCTCGACGATCACGTGGGCGTTGGTGCCGCTGACGCCGAACGCGGAGATCGCGGCCCGCCTAGGCGCCCCGGACACCGTCGGCCAGGGCACCGCCCCGGTCACCAGCCGGACGGCCCCGGCGGACCAGTCGACCAGCGGGGTCGGCACGTCGGCGTGCAGGGTGGGTGGGATCGCCCCGGCCCGCATCGCCATCAACATCTTGATCAGTCCGCCGACGCCGGCCGCCGCCTGGGCGTGCCCGATGTTCGACTTCAGCGAGCCGAGCCAGAGCGGCCGGTCCGGGTCCCGGTCGGCACCGTAGGTGGCGAGCAGGGCCTGCGCCTCGATCGGGTCGCCGAGCCGGGTACCGGTGCCGTGCGCCTCGACCGCGTCGACCTGGTCGGCCCCGAGCCGGGCGTCGGCCAGGGCCTGCCGGATGACGCGCTGCTGGGCCGGGCCGCTCGGGGCGGTCAGCCCATTGCTGGCGCCGTCCTGGTTCACCGCCGAGCCCCGGATCAGCCCCAGCACCCACCGGCCCTCGCGGACGGCGTCGGAGAGGCGTTGCAGGACCAGGACGCCGACGCCCTCCGCCCAGCCGGTGCCGTCCGCGCCCGCGCCGAAGGCCTTGCAGCGGCCGTCGGCCGCCAGGCCCCGTTGCCGGGAGAACTCGACGAACGCCGCCGGGTCCGGCATCACGGCCACCCCGCCGGCCAGCGCCAGCCCGCACTCCCCCCGGCGCAGCGCCTGCACGGCCAGGTGCACCGCGACCAGCGAGGACGAGCAGGCCGTCTCGACGGTCAGCGCCGGGCCCTCCAGCCCGAGGACGTACGAGATCCGTCCGGACAGGACGGCGTCCGCGCTGCCGGTCAGCCGGAAGCCCGCCGACCCCTCGGGCACCTGCCCGGGGTCGGCCGCGTACCCCTGGTGGGCGGCGCCGACGTACACCCCGGTCCGGGAGCCGCGCAGGCTGCGCGGGTCCGTCCCGGCGCGCTCCAGCGCCTCCCAGGACACCTCCAGCAGCAGCCGCTGCTGCGGGTCCATCACCATCGCCTCGTGCGGGGAGATCCCGAAGAAGGCGGCGTCGAAGTCGCCCGCCCCGGCCAGGAACCCGCCCTGCCGGCAGTAGGTGGTGTCCGGCGACTCCGGGTCCGGGTCGTACACCGCGTCGACGTCCCAACCCCGGTCGGCGGGGAAGTCACCGATCGCGTCGGTGCCCGACTCGACCAGCCGCCACAGGTCCTCGGGTGAGGCCACCCCGCCCGGGTAGCGGCAGGCCATCCCCACGACGGCGACGGGCTCGTGGAGGGTGGCGAGCAGTTCCCGGTGCTGTCGGCGCAGCCGCTCGGTCTCCTTGACCGAGGTCCGCAGCGCCTCGAGCACCTTGTCGGGGGGCATGGCCATGGGTGGGGCTCCTTGGGGGAAGAGGGTCGGGCGGGTCAGGAGTCGGCTCTGTCCAGCGCCATCCGCACCAGTTCCTCCGGGTCGAGGTCGTCGATCTCGTCGAGGTCGTCGGTGACCGGGTCCGGCTGGGCCGGCACCGGGTCGTCGCGCAGCCCGGCCAGCGCGAGCAGGCCGTCCAGCAGTCCGGCGTCGCGCAGTCGGGCCAGCGGCAGGTTGGCCAGCGCCCGCCGGACCTCGGCCTCGCCGGGGTCGCCGCCGGTCGACGCGGGCGTCACCAGCCCGTCCAGGTGCCCGGCGACCGCCGTCGCGGTGGGGTGGTCGAAGACCAGCGTCGCCGGCAGCGGCACGCCGACCGCCGCCTTGAGCCGCTTGGCCAGGTCGACGGCGGTCAGCGAGTCGAAGCCGATCTCCCGGAACGCGGCGTCCGGGCCGACGTGCTCCGGGCCGGGGTGCCCGAGGACGGCGGCGACGTGCCGGCGGACCAGGTCGAGCAGGATCCGGTGGCGTTCCTGCGGGGCCGCCGCGGCGAGCCGCTGCGCCAGGTCGCCGTCGGCGGACGTCGCCTCCGGCGGCGCGGCGTCGGCCAGCGCGGCCCCGACCTCCGGCAGGTCGCCGATCAACGGGCTGGGCCGGAACGCGGTGAACCCGGCGGTGAACAGGGCCCAGTCCACGTCGGCGACGGCGACGAAGGTCTCGTCCCGGTCCAGCGCCGCAAACAGGGCGTCCACGCCCCGCTCCGGCGACATCGGCCGCAGGCCCCGGCGGCTGAGGTAGTCCTCGGCGGCGCCCTCCCCCATGCCGCCCGCGCCCCACAGGCCCCAGGCGACGGAGGTGGCGACGTGGCCCTCGGCGCGACGCCGTTCGGCGAGCGCGTCCAGGGCCGCGTTGGCCGCCCCGTACGCGCTCTGCCCGCTGCTGCCCCACACGCCCGCGTTCGAGGAGTACAGGACGAAGGCGTCCAGGTCGTACCCCCGGGTCAGCTCGTCGAGGTGCCGGGCCCCGGCGACCTTCCCGGCGAAGACCTCGGCGACGTCGGACAGACCCGTCTCGCCGATCGGCACCGAGTGCGCGACGCCCGCCGTGTGGAAGACCGCGGTCAGCGGCGGGTCGGCGGGCAGGCCGGCGAGCAGGTCCGCCACGGCGGCCCGGTCCGCCACGTCGCAGGCGGCCACGGTCACCTCGACGCCCCCCGCGCGCAACTCCTCGACCAGGTCGGCCGCGCCCGGGGCGTCCGCCCCGCGCCGGCTGGTCAGCACGAGGTGCGCGGCCCCGTCGGCGGCCAGCCGGCGGGCCACGTGCGCGCCGAGCGCGCCGGTGCCGCCGGTGACCAGGACCGTGCCCCGGGGCCGGTACGCGCGCTTCGGGGGCAGCGCGGGGGCGTGCCGCAGCCGGCGGCCGTACGCGACCGCGCCACGCAGCGCGACCTGGTCCTCCGCGCCGGTCAGCAGGTCGACCAGCCCGTCCCAGACCGGCCCGTCCGCGTCGGCGGGCAGGTCGACCAGGCCGCCCCAGGACCGGGGCAGTTCGAGCGCGGCGACCCGGCCGAACCCCCAGACCTGCGCCTGGTGCTCGTCGGCGGTCTCGGTCGGCGCGACGGCGACCGCGCCCCGGGTGACGGTCCACAGCCGGGCCGTGGGCAGGGCGTCGGCGACGGCCTGGGTCAGCAGCAGCGTCGCGGTGGTGCCGACGGCGACGTCCGGGTGCCCGGGGTGCGGACGGCGGTCGGCGCCGAGCAGGGACAGCACGCCCTCGGTCTCCGGGCCGGCGGCGGTGAGCAGCGCGGCGATGGCGGCCCGGTCGGTGGTGACCGGGTCGACGCTCAGGTGCCGCACCTGCGCGCCCCGCGCGGTGAGCGCCGCCTCGACCGGCTCCGTCGGCTGGTCCCCGGCGGTGACCAGCAGCCACCGTCCGGTCAGCGGGCCGCCGGCGGGCTCCAGCCGCTTCCAGCCGACCCGGTACCGCCAGCCGTCCACGGTCGTCGCGGCGGTGGCCGGCGCGGCGGGCTCCAGCCAGTAGCGCTGCCGCTGGAAGGCGTAGGTGGGCAGGTCCACGGCGGTGCGGGCGGCGCCGGCCAGGGCCCGCGACCAGTCCACGGCCACCCCCTGGGTGAACGCCTCGGCCGCCGAGGTCAGGAACCGGTCCAGGCCGCCCGCGTCCCGGCGCAGCGACCCGACGGCCACCACCCGGACGCCGGCCGCGTCCCCGATCTGCTGGATGCCGGGGACGAGGACGGCGTGCGCGGCGGCCTCCACGAAGGCGCGGTGCCCGGCGTCGAGCAGCAGGCCGACGGTCTCCGCGAAGCGGACCTGACCGCGCAGGTTGCGGTACCAGTACCCGGCGTCCAGGGCGGTGGTGTCGATCCGGGCGGCGTCCACCGTGGAGTAGAAGGGGATCCGCGCCGGGCGGGGAGCGACCGGGCCGAGGACGGCGAGCAGGTCGTCGCGCAGCCGCTCGACGTGCGCCGAGTGGGAGGCGTAGTCCACCGGGATCCGCCGGACCCGGACCTGCTCCGCCTCGTACGCCGCGACCAGGGCGGTGACCGCGTCGGCGTCGCCGGCCACGACGGTGGACTGCGGCCCGTTGACGGCGGCCACGTCGAGCCGGCCGGCCCAGTGGGCCAGTCGGGGCGCGACCTGGTCGGCCGGGAGCTGGACCGAGGCCATGCCACCGAGGCCGGAGAGCACCCGGCCGATGACCTGGGACCGCAGCGCGACCACCCGGGCGGCGTCGGCCAGGGTCAACGCGCCGCACACCACGGCGGCGGCGATCTCGCCCTGGGAGTGGCCGACCACCGCGTCCGCCTCGACGCCGAGCGAGCGCCACAGCTCGGCCAGGGACACCATCACCGCCCAGGAGACGGGCTGGAGCACGTCGACGCGCTCCAGCGGCGGGCTGCCGGCCGCGCCCCGGATCACGTCGCCGAGCTTCCAGTCGGTGTACGCCGCCAGCGCCTGCTCGCACCGGGCCATCGACTCGGCGAAGACCGGTGACTGGTCGAGCAGGTCGGCGGCCATGCCGGCCCAGTGCGTGCCCTGGCCGGGGAAGACGAAGACGGTCCGCCCGGTGGGCGCGGCGAGGCCGGTCGTCACGGTGGGGCCGGGCTCGCCCGTGGCCAGCAGGTCCAGCGCGTCCAGGGCCGGCTGCCGGCCGGTTGCCGTCACCACCGCCCGGTGGTCGAAGAGGGACCGGGTGGTGGCCAGGGCGAGGCCGGTGGCGGCCAGGTCGGGGTCCGGGGTGGCCGCCAGGGTGTCGCGCAGCCGCCGGGCCTGCCCGGCCAGCGCCGCCGCCGACCGGGCGGAGAGCACCAGCGGCACCACCGGCGGCGGGGTGCCGGCCCCGGCGGGCGGGTCGGCCGGCGCGGGGGCCTGTTCCAGCACCACGTGGGCGTTGGTGCCGCTGACCCCGAAGGAGGAGACCCCGGCGCGGCGCGGCCGGTCCGTCCGCGGCCACGGCGTCGCCTCGCGCAGCAGGGCCACCTGACCGGTCGACCAGTCGACCTCGGTGGTCGGGGCGTCCACGTGCAGGGTCGGCGGCAGGACCCCGTGCCGCATCGCCAGCACCGTCTTGATCACCCCGCCGACCCCGGCGGCGGCCTGGGTGTGGCCGATGTTGGACTTCAGCGAGCCGAGCCAGAGCGGCCGGTCGGCGGGCCGGTCGGCGCCGTAGACGGCCATCAGGGCCCGCGCCTCGATCGGGTCGCCGAGCCGGGTACCGGTGCCGTGGGCCTCGACCGCGTCGACGTCCGCCGCCGTCACCCGGGCGTCGATCAGCGCCTGCCGCAGCACCCGTTCCTGGGCCGGACCGCTGGGCGCGGTGAGCCCGTTGCTGGCCCCGTCCTGGTTGACCGCCGTGCCGGTGACCAGGGCCAGCACCTGGTGCCCGTGCCGGACGGCGTCGGAGAGCCGCTCCACGACCAGCATGCCGACGCCCTCGGCCGGCCCGAACCCGTCCGCCGCGTCGGCGAACGCCTTGCAGCGGCCGTCCGGGGCCAGGCCCCGTTGCCGGGAGAACTGCACGAACACCGCCGGATCGGCCAGCACCGTCGCCCCGCCGGCCAGCACCAGGTCGCACTCCCCCTGCCGCAGCGCCCGTACCGCCAGGTGCAGGGCCACCAGCGACGACGAGCAGGCGGTGTCCACGGTGACCGCCGGCCCCTCCAGGCCCAGCACGTACGAGATGCGCCCGGAGGTGAAGCTGACCACCCCGCCGGTCAGCAGGTGCCCCTCCAGTTCCGCCGAGGGCTGCCCGGCCAGGTCGGTGTAGCCGTCGTTCCAGGCCCCGACGAAGACCCCGGTACGGCTGCCGCGCAGCGAGTCCGGGGGGATGCCGGCCCGCTCCAGCGCCTCCCAGGAGGTCTCCAGCAGCAGCCGCTGCTGCGGGTCCATGGTCAGCGCCTCGCGGGGCGAGGTGCCGAAGAAGGCGGCGTCGAAGTCACCGACCCCGTCGAGGAAGCCGCCCTCCCGGCAGTACGTGCGCCCCGCCGCCGCCGGGTCCGGGTCGTACAGCGCGTGGCCGTCCCAGCCGTGGTCGTCGGGGAACGGGGAGATCGCGTCCGTACCCGAGGCCACCAGCTCCCACAGCTCCTCCGGGGAGCTGACCCCGCCCGGGTAGCGGCAGGCCATGCCGACGATCGCGATCGGCTCGTGCGCCCGCGTCTCGACCGCGCGCAGCCGGTCGGAGACCCGGGTGAGTTCGGTGGTGGTCCACTTCAGGTACTCACGGAGCTTCTGCTCGTTCGACATGCCCAAACCCATCCTTGTCCGTCGGTCCCGTCCGCCTCGTCGCCGCCCCGGGGGCCGCTCAGGAGGTGCGGAACCGCTCGTCGATGAACGCGAAGATGTCGTCGTCGGCGGCGGACTCCAGCACCTCGGCCGCCTCGCCGCCGTCGGGTTCGGCCGCGTCGCCCCGGGTGGCGCCCCACCGGCCGGGCAGCGCCGCGAGCCGGACGCCGATCTCCCGCCGCACCAGGTCGTCCAGCGCGTCGAGGGTGGCCTCGTCGGTGCTGGCCAGGGCGGCCTCCAGCCGGCTCAGCTCGGCCAGCAACGGCACCTGCGCCGTGGCCGGCTCGGGCGCGAGGCCGGCGAGCAGGTGCGCGGCGAGCGCGTCCGGGGTGGGGTGGTCGAAGACCAGCGTCGCCGGCAGGCGCAGCCCGGACGCGGTGGCGAGCCGGTTGCGCAGTTCCACCGCCGTCAGGGAGTCGAAGCCGATCTCCCGGAAGGCCCGGCCGGCGTCGACGGCCTGCGGGTCGGTGTGCCCGAGGACGGCCGCCGCGTGCCCCCGGACGCTCTCCAGCACCAGGTCCCGCTGCTCGTCGGCGGTCAGCCCGGCGAGCCGGTCGGCGAGGGTGCGCTCCGCGTCGTCGCGGGCCACGGTGCCGGCCGCGCCGCCGGTCGCCGCGCTCGGCACCAGGTCGGTGAGGAACGCGGGGACGGGGCCGGCGGCCCGCAGCGCGCCGACGGTGAGCCGGATCGGGACCTGGAGCGCCTCGTCCACCCGCTGCGCGGCGTCGAACAGGGCCAGGCCCTGGTCGGCGGTGAGCGGCAGCACGCCGCCCCGGGCCATCCGGCGGCGCATCCCCTCCTGGTCGAGGTGCCCGGCCATCCGGCTGCTGTCCGCCCACAGGCCCCAGGCCAGCGACACCGCCGGGAGTCCCTGCGCGCGCCGGTACTGGGCGAACGCGTCGACGAACCCGTTGGCCGCCGCGTAGTTGCCCTGACCGGGGCTGCCGAACAGGGCCGCAGCCGAGGAGAACAGCACGAACGCGGACAGGTCCCGGTCCCGGGTCAGCTCGTGCAGGTTGACCACCGCGTCGGCCTTGGGCCGCAGCACGGTGTCCACCTGCCCGGGGGTCAGCGCGGTGATGGTGGCGTCGTCGAGGACACCGGCGGTGTGCACGACGGCGGTGAGCGGGTGCGCGGCCGGGATGCCGTCGAGCAGGCGGCGCAGCGCCTCCCGGTCGGCGGCATCGCAGGCGACGACGGTGGCCGACGCGCCGGCCGTGGCCAGCTCCTCGACGAGCGCGGACGCGCCCTCGCTGGCGGGTCCGCCCCGGCCGGCCAGCACCAGGTGCCGGACCCCGTGCCGGGTGACCAGGTGCCGGGCGACGGCGCTGCCGAGCGTGCCGGTGCCGCCGGTGACCAGCACCGTGCCGTACGGGTCGAACGCGGGCGGCATGGTCAGCACCACCTTGCCGACGTGCCGGGCCTGGCTGATCAGGCGGAACGCGTCCCGGGCCCGGCGCACGTCCCGGACGGTCAGCGGCAGTGGCCGCAGCACGCCCGCGTCGAAGAGCGCCATCAGCTCGCCGAGCAGATCCCCGACCAGCTCCGGCCCGGCCTGCACGAGGTCGAACGCCCGGTAGTCGACGCCCGGGTGCCCGGCGGCGATCCGTCCGGGGTCACGGACGTCGGCCTTGCCCAGCTCCAGGAAGTGGCCGCCGCGCGGCAGCAGCCGCAGGGAGGCGTCCACGAACTCCCCGGCGAGGGAGTTCAGCACCACGTCCACGCCCCGCCCCCCGGTGGCCGCCAGGACCTGGTCGGCGAAGTCGAGGCTGCGCGAGTCGGCGATGTGCGCGTCGTCGAGGCCGAGGCCGCGCAGGACGTCCCACTTGCCCCGGCTGGCCGTGGCGTAGACCTCCACGCCCAGGTGCCGGGCGAGCTGGAGGGTCGCCATGCCGACCCCACCGGCGCCGGCGTGCACCAGCAGCGACTGGCCGGGGCGGATCCCGGCGAGCCGGGTGAGCGCGTAGTGGGCGGTGAGGAAGACCGCCGGCACGGACGCGGCCTGCGCGAACGTCCAGCCGTCCGGCACCGGGGCGACCATCCGGGCGTCGGCGACGACCACCGGGCCGAACCCGCCGGTCCACATGCCCAGCACCCGGTCGCCGGGGGCGAGCCCGACCACGTCCGGCGCGACCTCGGTGACCACCCCGGCGCCCTCCGCGCCGAGCACGGGCGTGCCCGGGTACAGGCCGAGGGCGATGAGGGTGTCCCGGAAGTTGACCCCGGCGGCGCGGACCGCGACCCGGACGTGACCGGCCGGCAACGGCCCCTCGGCGTCCGGGGCCGGCACCAGCGCCAGGCCGTCCAGGGTGCCCTGCCCACCGGCGGCGAGCCGCCAGGCGGCGTCGGCCGGGGGCGTCAACGGGCCGTCGGGCCGGGGCCGGGGCCGGGTCAACCGGGGCACGTGCACCGTCCCGGCGCGGACCGCCACCTGCGGTTCCCCGGTGGCCAGCGCCGCCGGCAGGGCCTGTGCGCCGGCCGGGTCGGCGTCCACGTCGACGAGGACGAACCGGTCCGGCTCCTCGGACTGGGCGGACCGCACCAGCCCCCACACGGCGGCGGCGACCGGGTCCACCTCCGGGGTGCCGTCGCCGACCGCCACGGCCCCGGTGGTGACGAACGCCAGGGTGGCCGCGCCCAGCCGGCCGTCGACCGCGAGCCACGCCCGGGTCAGCTCCAGGGCCCGGAGCACGACCGCGCGGACCGCGTCCGGCCCGACCGGCGACCCGGCGGCGACCGGCACGGCGACCACGTCGGGCACCGCCGCGCCCCCGGCCACCGCCGCGACCAGGGCGGCCAGATCCGGGTACGGGTCGCAGACCGTGCCGGCCCGGGCCAGGCCCCCGGTCAGCCCGGGGTCGTCGCCGCCGACGACCGCCCAGCGCTGGACCGGTACGGCGGTCAGGACCGGCCGGGCGGCCCAGGTCACCTGGTACGGCACGCCGTCCCCGGTGCCGGGGACGCCCGAGGTGAGCGCCGCCACCGGGACCGGGCGCACCAGCAGCGAGTCGACCGTCACCACCGGGCGGCCCTGCTCGTCGGCGCAGACGATCCGCACCGCGTCGTCGCCGGCCGGGCTGACGGTGACCCGCAGCCGGTCGGCCGCGCCGCCGGACGACGACACGCCGCGCAGCGCGAACGGCATCCGCACCTGCCCGTCCTCGGGGAAGAACGCGCCCAGGCTCATCACCTGGAACGCCGCGTCGAGCAGCGCCGGGTGGACCCCGAAGCGGGGCTGCCCGGACTGCGGGGTGGGCAGGGCCACCTCGGCGTACACGGTGTCGCCGGCCCGCCAGGCGGCCCGGACCCCCTGGAACAGCGGCCCGTACTGGTAGCCCCGGTCGGCGAAGCGGTCGTACATGCCCGCCACGTCGACGGGTTCCGCGTCGGCCGGCGGCCAGGCCGGCTCCGGCGTCCCGCCGCCGGCGGGGTCGGCCGGGCCGAGGGTGCCCTGGGCGTGCCGGGTCCACGCGGTGTCCGGTTCCGCCCCGTCGACGCGGGAGTGGACGGTGAGCTGCCGCCGTCCGTCCGCGTCCGCCGGGCCGACCACCAGCCGGACCTGCACCGCCCCGTCGTCGGCCAGCACCAGCGGCGCGTCCAGGGTCAGCTCCTCGATCCGCTCGGCCCCGTTGCGCCGTCCCGCCCAGAGGGCCAGCTCGGCGTAGGCGGCGCCGGGCAGGATCGCCGTGCCCAGCAGGGCGTGCTCGGTGAGCCACGGGTGGCTGCGCGGGCCGAGCCGGGCCGGGTACACGTGACCGCCCTGGTCGGGCAGCTCGACGGCGCCGCCGAGCAGCGGGTGGTCGGTGCCGCTCAGACCGGCGGAGGCGACGTCCCCGGCCACGGCCGGCGCCTGGTACCAGTACCGTTCCCGCTGGAACGGGTACGTCGGCAGGTCGACCCGGCGCGAGTCGGTGCCGAAGAGCACCGCGGCGTCGATCGCGACGCCGTGCGCGTGGGCGAGGCCGATCGCCACCCCGAAGCCCCGGGCGCCGCCCTTGCCGCGCCGTAGCGTCCCGAGCACCGCCACGGTGGCGTCGGCGTCCGCCGCCGTGCCCTGCACCGACACCGCGAGCATCGGGTGCGGGCTGGGCTCCAGGAACGCCCGGTGCCCCTCGGCGAGCATCGCCCGGGTGGCCTGCTCGAACTCCACCGGGTCACGCATGTTGCGGTACCAGTAGTCGGCGTCGAGCCGCGCGGTGTCCAGCAGCCCGCCGGTGACGGTGGAGAAGAACGGGATCTGGGAGCTGCGCGGCGACACCGGGGCGAGGACCGCCATCAGGTGGTCCTTGAGCACGTCCACCTGCGCGGAGTGCCCGGCCGTGTCCACCCCGGGGATCGCCTTGGCGTGCACGCCCTCGGCGGTCAGCTCCTCGACGAGGTCGGCGAGCGCGTCGGGGTAGCCGCTGACCGCGGCCGTACCGGGGCTGTTGATCGCCGCGACGGAGAGCCGGTCACCGAAGCGGGCGAGCCGGGCGCGGAGCTGGTCGACCGGCAGCGACACGGCCACCATCCCGCCCTGGCCGGCCAGCCGCAGCCACGCCTGGCTGCGCAGCGCGACGATCCGCGCGGCGTCGTCGAGGGTGAGGCCACCGGCCACGTACGCCGCCGCGATCTCGCCCTGGGAGTGGCCGACCACGGCGGCCGGGTGCACGCCCAGCGCCCGCCAGGCGGCGGCCAGCGACACCATCATCGTGAACAGCACCGGCTGGACCACGTCCACCCGGCTCAGCGAGGGCGCGCCCGGCTCGCGCCGGAGCACGTCCAGCACCGACCAGTCCAGGTACGCGCGCAGCGCCGCGTCGCACTCCTCGACGCTGGCCCGGAACGCCGGGGCGCGGTCCAGCAGTTCGTCGGCCATCTCGACCCACTGCGAGCCCTGCCCGGGGAAGACGAACGCGACCCGGCCCTCGGTGGCGGCCCGGCCCCGCAGCAGCGACGGGTGCTCCTCGCCCCGGGCCAGCGCGGCGAGGGCGTCGAGCACCTCGGCGCGGCTCTCCCCGACCACCACGGCCCGGTGCTCGAAGTGCGCCCGGCTACCGGCCAGGGTGTACCCGACCTCGGCGATGTCCAGGTCGGGTGCCTCGATCAGCCGGGTCCGCAGCCGACCGGCCTGCGCCCCGAGCGCGGTGGTGTCCCGGGCCGACAGGAACAGCGGGACGGTGACCTCGTCGGAGGGGTGGTCGTGCAGTTCGTGCACGGTGGGCGGGGCCTGCTCGACGATCACGTGGGCGTTGGTGCCGCTGATGCCGAAGGAGGAGACCGCCGCCCGGCGCGGCTCGTCGCCCGCCGGCCACGGCACCGCCTCGGTCAGCAGGGACACCGCGCCGGAGGCCCAGTCCACCTGGGGGGTCGGCCGGTCCACGTGCAGGGTGCGGGGCAGCGTGTCGTGTTGCAGCGCCAGGATCACCTTCAGCACCCCGGCGACACCGGCGGCGGCCTGGGTGTGGCCGATGTTGGACTTCAGCGACCCGAGCCACAGCGGCCGGTCCGCCGGCCGCCCCTGGCCGTACGTGGCGAGCAGCGCCTGGGCCTCGATGGGGTCGCCGAGGGCGGTGCCGGTGCCGTGGGCCTCCACCGCGTCGACCTGGTCGGCGCGCAGGCCCGCGTCGGCCAGCGCCTGCCGGATGACGCGCTGCTGGGCGGTGCCGTTCGGGGCGGTGAGGCCGTTGCTCGCGCCGTCCTGGTTGACGGCCGTGCCCCGGATGACGGCGAGGACCTCCTGCCCGTCCCGTCGGGCGTCGGAGAGCCGCCGCACCACCATCATGGCGGCGCCCTCGCTGAGCCCCACGCCGTCGGCCGCGGCGGCGAACGCCTTGGAGCGGCCGTCGGGTGACATGGCCCGCTGCCGGGAGAACTCCACCAGCATGTCCGGCGTGGACATCACGGTGGCCCCGCCGACCAGGGCCGTCGCGCACTCGCCCCGGCGCAGCGCCTGCACGGCCAGGTGCAGGGCGACCAGCGAGGCGGAGCAGGCGGTGTCGACGGTGACCGCCGGACCCTCCAGACCGAAGACGTAGGAGAGCCGGCCGGACATCACGCTGGCCGAGTTACCGGTGCCGAGGTAGCCGTCGAAGTCGTCCGTGCCGTCACGCAGCAGCGGCATGTAGTGCTGGCCGTTGGTGCCCACGAAGACCCCGGTCCGGGTGCCCCGCAGGGTGGTCGGGTCGAGGCCGGCCCGTTCCAGGGACTCCCAGGTGGTCTCCAGCAGCAGGCGCTGCTGCGGGTCCATGGCCAGCGCCTCACGGGGGGAGATCCCGAAGAAGGCGGCGTCGAAGTCCGGGGCGTCGTGCAGGAAGCCGCTCTCCCGGACGTAGGTGCGGCCGGGCGCGTTCGGGTCCGGGTCGTACAGCCCGTCGACGTCCCAGCCCCGGTTGGTGGGGAAGGTCGAGATGCCGTCCCGGCCCTTCTCCAGCAGGTCCCACAGCTCCTCCGGGGTGGCGACGCCGCCGGGGAACCGGCAGGCCATCCCGATCACCGCGATCGGCTCGTCGTCGCCCACCGTCGACGGGGCGGCCGGCAGGTCACCGGCGGCGGGGTCCGCCGGGTCGTCGCCGGCCTGCGCGCCGAGCAGTTCGGTACGCAGGAACGCGGCCAGCGCGCGGGAACTCGGGTGGTCGAAGACGACCGAGGCCGGCAGGGCGAGGCCGGTGGCGGCGTTGAGCCGGTTGCGCAGCTCCACCGCCCCCACGGAGGTGAAGCCCAGTTCCCGGAACGCCCGGTCCGGGTCGACCTCCCCGGTCTCGTCGTGGCCGAGGACGACCGAGACGTGGGCCTGGACCACCCGCAGCAGCGCCCGGTGCTGGTCGGCCACCGGCCGGCCGCGCAGGGAGCGGGCCAGGTCGGAGCCGCCGTCGTCGTCGGCGGGGGCGTGGTCGGCGTCGCGGAGCGCGCCCGCCTCGGGCAGTTCGTCGAAGAGCGTGGTGGGCCGCGCCACGGTGTACGAGGCGACGAAGCGGGCCCAGTCCACGTCGGCCACGGTGACGTGGCCCTCGCCCCGGGCCACGGCCCGCGCCAGCGCGTCGAGCGCGGTGTCGGGCTCCAGGGGGGTGAGCCCGGTGCGGCGCAGCAGCTCGGGGTCGGGGCCGGTCCCGTCGGCGGGGTCCGGGTGCGCCCACGGGGTCCAGGCGACCGCCGTGCCGGGCAGCCCCCGGGCCCGCCGCGCCTCGGCGAGCGCGTCCAGGCCGGCGATCCCGGCCGCGTAGCCGGCGTGCCCGGCACCGCCCCAGGTGCCGGTGACCGAGGAGCAGACGACGAACGCGTCCAGCTCCAGGTCCAGCTCCGCCACGAGGGCGTCGAGGTGGCCGGCGGTCGTGGTCTTGGCGGCGACGGCGACGGCGAGGTCCGCCGGGCCGGTGTCGGTCAGGGCGGCCACCGCGACGGGCGGCGGGGCCACCACGACCGCGCGGGGCCGGTGGGCGGTGAGCAGGACGGCGAGCGCGTCGCGGTCGGTCGGGTCGCAGTCGACCAGGGTCACCCGGTCGGCGGGCAGGTCGGTGGTGGACGCTTCGGCCGGGCCGGCGAGCACCACGTGCGCCGCGCCGTCGGCGAGGAGACGACGGACCAGGGGTACGGTGACCGACCCGGGCTCGCCGACGAGCAGGGCGGTGTCCCGGAGCTGCCAGGCGCCGGCACCGGGCCGGGCGTGGACGAGGCGTCGGCCGTGCAGCCCGGAGACCCGGACGGCGACCTGGTCCTCGCCGCCCGCGCCGGCCAGCGCGGCGGCCAGGTGCGGGTAGGCGCGGGGGTCGGGACTGGCCGGCAGGTCCACCAGGCCACCCCAGCGGTCGGGCAGTTCCAGGGCGGCGACCCGGCCGAGTCCCCACACCGGTGCCTGTCCGGCGTCCGGCACGTCGCCCGGGGAGACGGCCACCGCGCCCCGGGTGACGGCCCAGAGGCGGGCCGGCGTGTCGGTGTCGGCCAGGGCCTGGATCAGGGCGAGCGTGGCGGTCGAGCCGAGCGGCCCGGCGTCCGGCTCGTCGCCGCCGGTGAGCGCCAGCAGGGAGACCACGCCGGTCAGGCCGGCCGGGTCCGTCGCGGTGGCGGCGGTCAGGTGTTCGGCGAGGCGGGCCCGGTCGGTGGCCGGGTGGACGGTCAGCAGGTCCACGGTGGCACCCCGGGCGGTCAGGGCCTGCCGGATGCCGTCGGTCGTCTCGTCGCCGCCCAGCGCGTCGGGTGCCACCAGCAGCCACCGGCCGGTGAGCCGGCGGGGGGTGCCGACGGGGAGGGGCTTCCAGGTGACCCGGTACCGACGCTCGTCGGTCGGGTCGCCGGTCGCGCTGTCGACGGTGGTGCCGACGGTGGTCGGGGTGGGCGCCCAGTAGTGGCGTCGTTGGAAGGGGTACGTGGGCAGGTCCACCACCCGGGCCCCGGTCCCCGCGAACACCGCCTTCCAGTCCACGTCGACCCCGGCGACGAACGCCTCCGCCATCGAAATCAGGAACCGGTCCAGGCCGCCGTCGTCGCGCCGCAACGACCCCACCGACACCACCACCGCCGACCCGTCCGAGCCGACCGTCTCTGCCGTCTCCTGGATGGCCGGCACCAGCACCGGATGCGCACTGCACTCCACGAACCCGGTGAACCCGTCCCCGACCAGACGCTCCACGGTCTCCCGGAACAACACCCGCTGCCGCAGATTCCGGTACCAGTACCCGGCATCCAAACCGACGCCATCGACCGGCCCGCACTCCACCGTCGAGTAGAACGGGATCTCCGCCACCTGCGGGGACACCCCGGCCAGGGCATCCCGCAGCTCGGCCTCGATCGCCTCCACGTGCGCCGAATGCGACGCGTAGTCCACCGGGATCTTCCGCGCCCGGACCCCCTCCGCCTCACACCGCGCGACCAGGTCCACCACCGCGTCGACGTCACCGGAGACGACCGTCGCGGAGGGGCCGTTCACCGCCGCCACACCCAACCGGCCGGTCCAGTCAGACAGACGAGACTCCACCTCGGCGACCGGCAGGGCGATCGACGCCATCGCACCCGGACCCGCCAACACACGGCCGATCACCTGCGACCGCACCGCCACCACCCGCGCACCATCCGCCAGGCTCAACGCACCGGCCACCACCGCCGCGGCGATCTCACCCTGCGAATGACCCACCACCGCCGACGGGACCACACCCACCGACCGCCACAACCGGGCCAGCGACACCATCACCGCCCACGTCACCGGCTGCACCACATCAACCCGACCGAACAGCTCCGCCCCCGTGCCCCCACGCACCACCTCGAGCAGATCCCAGTCCACAAAGGTCGACAGCGCTTCCGCGCACTCGACCATCGACTCCGCGAACACCGGCGACCCATCCATCAACCGGGCACCCATACCCACCCACTGCGTCCCCTGACCCGGGAACACGAACGCCACCCGGCCATCGGGCAGCACACCGGACGGCCCGGAGACCACCTCTGCCGTGGCCAGGTCACCCGAGGCCACGGCCGCCAGGCCACGGTCGGCGGTCGCGGGGTCGGCGGCGAGGACCACGGCCCGACGCTCGAACGCCGATCGCGTCGATGCCAACGACCAGCCCGCGTCCAGGAGTGGGGCATTCGCGAGTACGCCACGGAGCTGCTCGGCCTGGGCGCGCAACGCCGGGGTCGACTTGCCGGAAACCACCAGGGGCACGACCGGAAGAATGTGACCCGGTGCGGCTTCGACAGGCGGTTCCTCGTCCGCTGGAGCCTGCTCGAGAATCACGTGGGCGTTCGTGCCACTCAGGCCGAAGGACGAAACGGCGGCGCGGCGGGGTCGGTCGGTCTCCGGCCACTCACGCCGCTCCGTCAACAACTCCACCGCGCCCGACGACCAATCCACAAAAGGCGACGGCTCATCCACGTGCAACGTCGCCGGCAACACCCCCGCCCGCAACGCCAACACCATCTTCATCACACCGGCCACACCCGCAGCCGCCTGCGTATGACCCACATTCGACTTCAACGATCCCAGCCACAGCGGGCTGCCGGTGCGGTCACGCCCGTAGGTCGCCAACAACGCCTCAGCCTCGATCGGATCCCCCAACCGAGTCCCCGTACCATGCGCCTCCACCACATCGACGCCCGACGCCTCCACACCCGCCGCCGCCAACGCATCCCGAATCACCCGCTGCTGCGCCATACCCGACGGCGCCGTCAAACCATTCGACGCCCCATCCTGATTGATGGCCGAACCCCGCACCACCGCCAGAACACGGTGACCGCGCTCCCGCGCCACCGACAGCCGCTCCAACACGACGACCCCGGCGCCCTCGGCCCAGCCCGTGCCATCCGCGCCACCACCGAAAGCACGACACCGACCATCGGCCGACAACCCGCCCTGCCGCGAGAACTCCACGAACAGACCCGGCGCCGCGATGACGGTCACCCCACCCGCCAACGCCACATCACACTCACCCAACCGCAACCCCTGACACGCCAGATGCAACGCCACCAACGACGACGAACACGCCGTGTCAACAGAAACAGCAGGACCCTCCAGTCCGAGGGTGTACGCCACCCGACCCGACACCACACTCGGCGTCGTCCCCGTCAACAAAAACCCCTCAAACCCACCACCCCCCTCCGCCAACCGAGGCCCATACTCCTGACCCATCACCCCCACATACACACCAGTCCGCGACCCCCGCAAACCCACCGGATCAATCCCCGCATGCTCCAACGCCTCCCACGACGTCTCCAACAACAAACGCTGCTGCGGATCCATCGCCACAGCCTCACGCGGCGACACACCAAAAAACTCCGCATCGAAGAACCCCGCGTCATACACGAAGCCCCCCTCACGCACATACGACTTCCCCACCACACCCGGCACCGGATCAAACAGGGACTCCACATCCCAACCCCGATCCACCGGAAAACCCGACACCGCATCCCCACCCGACACCACCAAATCCCACAAACCATCCGCCGACACCACACCACCCGGCAACCGACAACCCATCCCCACAATCGCAATCGGATCGTCCACAACAGCGGTGGACTCGTACTGCCGGATCCGTTCGCGGGCCTCGTGGAGGTCGGTCATCGCGCGGCGCAGGTACTCGCGGAGCTTCTCTTCGTTGGTGACGGGCACGGTGCTCCCCCTGTGGTCCGGTGTCGTCGTGGGGTCGGTCGTTGGGTCGGTCGGTGGCGCGGCCGGCGTTACGACAGCCGGAAGTCGCTGTCGAGCATGTCGAACAGTTCGTCGTCGGAGGCGGTCCGCAACCGGTCGGAGACCTCGGCGCTGGAGCCGTCGTCGGGATCGGGGGCCCCGCCGACCTCGGCGAGGAGGGCGCGGAGCAGGTCGGCGGCGCGGCTGCGGTCGGCGTCGTCCCGCACCGCCGCCCCGATCCCGGTGCGGAGCCGGTCCAGCATCGTCAGGACGCCGGTGGCGTCGGTCGGCACCTGGTCGCCGGCGGACCGGCGGTCGAGTTCGGCCCCCAGGTAGGCGGCGAGCGCGGCGGGGGTCGGGTGGTCGAAGACGATGGCGGCGGGCAGGCCGAGGCCCGTCGCCGCGCCGAGCCGGTTGCGCAGGTCCACGGCGGTGAGCGAGTCGAAGCCCGCGTCCCGGAAGGACCGTTTCACACTCAGCGTCGCCGCCCCGGCGTGGCCGAGGACGGCGGCGGCCTCGGTACGGACCAGGTCGGTGAGGATCGCCGTACGCTCGGCCGCCGACCTGCCGACCAGTCGCGCGGCGACGGTGGCCTCGGCCGGCTGCTCCGGCGTACCGGCTCTCGGTCGCGCCCGGGTCGGGCCGGTCAGGACGGCGGGCACCATGCCGGCGGGACCGCCCGCGCGCAGCGCCGCCGGGTCGAGGCGGACCGGGTAGAAGACCGCCCCGGGGCGGGCGCAGGCGGCGTCGAGGAGCACGAGCGCGTCGTCGACGCCGAGTGGCACGAGCCCGGACCGGCGCAGGCGCGCCAGGTCCGCCCGGCCCAGGTCGACGGCCATCCCGCCGTCCAGTGGCCCCCAGGCGAGCGAGGTCGCGGCCAGCCCCCGGCCCCGCCGCCAGTCGGCGAACGCGTCGAGGAAGGCGTTGGCGGCGGCGTACCCGGCCTGGCCGGCGCTGCCGATGGTGCCGGCCACGGACGAGAACAGCACGAAGGCGGTGAGGTCCAGGTCGCGGGTGAGGTCGTGGAGGTTGACCGCCGCGTCCGCCTTGGCGCGGAGCACCGCCGCGACCCGGTCCCCGGTCTGGGCGGTCAGCACACCGTCGTCGGCGAGACCGGCGGAGTGCACCACGGCGGTGAGCGGATGCGCGGGCGGGATCCCGGCCAGCAGCCGGGCCAGGGCGTCGCGGTCGGCGACGTCGCAGGCGGCGACCCGGACGGACGCGCCCAGGGCCTCCAGGTCCCGGGTCAGGTCGGCCGCGCCGGGGGCGTCCGGCCCGCGCCGGCTGACCAGCAGCAGATGCCGTACCCCGTGCCGGCGGGCCAGGTGCCGGGCCACGGCCCCGCCGAGCAGTCCGGTCCCCCCGGTGACGAGCACCGTGCCGGTGTCCGGCCAGGGCGGCGCGACGTCGTCGGCGGCCGGTACCCGGACGAGGCCCGGGACGGTGGCCGTTCCGGCGCGCAGGGCGAGCTGCGGTTCGGCCGTTCGCACCGCCCCGGGCAGGGTACGCAGCGAGTCCGGGTGGTCGTCGAGGTCGACGAGGCCGAACCGGTGCGGGTGCTCGGTCTGGGCGACCCGCAGCAGGCCCCAGACCCCGGCGGCGGTGGGGTCGGTGACGCCGGTGCCGGTCTGCACCGCACCGGTGGTCAGCACGACCAGCCGGGAGCCGGTGAACCGCTCCTCGGCGAGCCACCGTTGGACGAGGTCGAGCGCCTGCCGGGTGGCCCGGTCCACACCGGCGGCCGTCACGTCACCGGCCGGCGCGGCGTCGGCCGGGCCGGCGGTGACGACGACGTGGGTCGGTACCGGGCCGTCGGCCAGGGCGGCGACCAGCGCGTCCAGGTCCGGGTACGCCTGCGTGGGCGCCTCGGCCGTCAGGGCCGCGAGCAGGGCCGGGTGGTCGGGGCCGACGAGGGCGAACCGGACCTGCCCGGTCGGCGGGGTGGACGGTACGGCCGCCCAGTCCAGCCGGTACAGCGGCGCCTGGCCGGTGACGGCGGCGGCGATCCGGTCGGCGGGTACCCGGCGCAGGGCCAGCGAGGCGGCGGTGAGCACCGGCGTGCCGGTGCCGTCGGTGGCGGTGACGCTGACCGACTCGGGGCCGGCCGGGGCGATCCGGAGCCGGAGCCGGTCGGTCCCGGTGGCGGAGAGCCGCACGTCGGTCCAGGCGAACGGCAGCATCCCGTGCGCGCCGTCGGGGAACTGGTCGCCGAGGACGATCGCGTGCAGGGCGGCGTCCAGCAGCGCAGGGTGGACCCGGTAGCGGCCCGCCTCCGGGGCGTACTCCTCGGGGAGCCGGACCTCGGCGAACGTCTCGTCGCCGCGTCGCCAGGCGGCGCGCAGCCCCCGGAACGCGGGGCCGTACCCGATGCCCGCGTCGGCGAAGCGCTCGTACTCGCCCTCGACCTCCACGGGCCGTGCGCCCTCGGGGGGCCAGACACCGGCGAGGTCGGTCGCGGGCCCCGCCCCGCCGGTGGGCGGCTGCTGGGCGGTGTCGGCCACCCGGCCGGTGGCGTGCCGGGTCCACTCGGGTCCGGCGGCGGCCGGCGCGGAGTGGACCTGGACGGTCCGGGTGCCGTCGGGGTCCGGGCCGCCCAGCACGACCCGCAGCCGGACGCCCTCGTCGTCGGGGACCACCAGCGGCGCCTCGAAGGTCAGCTCCGCCACCCGGTCGCAGCCGGCGGCGGCGCCCACCTCGTGCAGGATCTCCAGCAGGGCGGCGCCCGGCACCACCGTGCGCCCCCACACGCTGTGGTCGGCGAGCCACGGGTGGGTCCGGACGGAGAGCTGGCCCGTGAACACCGTGCCGGTGCCGTCGGGCAGGTCCACCGCGACGGCGAGCAGCGGATGCCCGGCCAGGTCGAGCCCCACGGCGGTCAGGTCGGGGGTGCCGGGGCGCGGGTCGAGCCAGTAGCGGGTCCGCTGGAACGGGTAGGTGGGCAGGTCGGTGCTGAGCGGGCCGTCGCCGAGCGCCGCGACCGGGTCGACGGGGAGGCCGTGGACGTGGGCGGTGGCCAGCGCCTCCCCGACGGCCAGGGCGTCGTCGCGGTCCCGGCGCAGGGTGGGCAGCACCAGCAGGGGCCGGTCGGTCCCGGCGGGCTCCGGCGGCTCGGCCAGGCAGTCCCGCGCCATGGCGGTGAGGACGCCGTCCGGGCCGAGTTCGACGAAGGTGTCGATGCCCTCGGCGCGCAGCCGGCGTACGCCGTCGAGGAAGCGCACCGCGTCGCGGGCGTGCCGGATCCAGTACTCCGGGGTCCGCAGGTCGTCGCCGGAGGCCGGCGTACCGGTCACGGTACCGACGACGGGGATGGTCGGCTCCCGGTAGTCGAGGTCCCGGATGGTCTTCTCGAACTGCGCGAGCATTGCGTCCATCCGGGGCGAGTGGAAGGCGTGGCTGACCCGCAGCCGGGTGGCCCGGCGGCCCTGCCCCCGCCACCAGGCGAGTTGTTCCTCGACGGCAGCCTCGTCGCCGGCGACGAGGGTGGCCTGCGGCCCGTTGACCGCCGCGATCGACAGTTCGGCGTCCCGGCCGGCGAGCAGCGGAGCGACCTCGGATTCGGCGGCCTCGAGCGCGGCCATCGCGCCCCCGGCGGGCAGGTCCGCCATCAGCCGGCCCCGGGCGGTCACCAGCCGGGCGGCGTCGGCCAGGGTGAGCACGCCCGCGACGTGCGCCGCGCTGATCTCCCCCACCGAGTGCCCCAGCAGGGCGTCCGGCCGCAGTCCCCAACTCGTGACGAGCCGGAACAGCGCCACCTCCAGCGCGAACAGCGCCGGCTGGGTGTACGCGGTGTCGTCCAGCAGGGCCGCCGCGTCGCTGCCCGGCTCGGCGAACATGACGTCCCGCAGCGGCCGGTCCAGGTGCCGGTCCACCTCGGCGAGCACCTCGTCGAGCGCCTGCGCGAAGGTGGGGTGCCGGGCGTACAGGTCCCGCCCCGCCCCCGGCCGTTGGCTGCCCTGGCCGGTGAAGAGGACGGCGACGCGGCGTTCCGGGGCGGCCCGGCCGGTGACCAGCCCGGCGGCGCTGCCGCCGGCGGCGAGGGCCCGCAGGCCGTCGAGCAGGGTGGCCTCGTCGGGCCCGGTCACGGCGGCCCGGTACGGGAAGGCGGTGCGGGTCCGGGCCAGCGCGCGGGCGACGGCGTCGGCGGGTTCGGACCGGCCGGTCAGGTGGGTGTGCAGCCGCCGGGCCTGCTCGCGCAGGGCCGCCTCGTCGCGGCCGGAGAGGACCCAGACGGGCACCCCGGCGGCCGGGGCCGGCGCGTCGGCGGGTTCGGCCACCGGCCGGTCGGGGGCGGCTTCCAGGATGACGTGGGCGTTGGTGCCGCTGGCGCCGAACGACGAGACGCCCGCCCGCCGGGGCCGGTCGTCGGACGCCGGCCACGGCTGACTCTCGGTCAGCAGCCGGACCGCGCCGGTGGACCAGTCCACCCGGGTCGAGGGCTGGTCGACGTGCAGCGTCCGGGGCAGCCGGCCGTGGCGCATCGCCAGCACCGTCTTGATCACACCGGAGACCCCGGCGGCGGCCTGGGTGTGGCCGACGTTGGACTTCAGCGACCCGAGCCACAGCGGCCGGTCCGCCGGCCGGCCCTGCCCGTACGTCGCCAGCAGGGCCTGCGCCTCGATGGGGTCACCGAGCCGGGTGCCGGTGCCGTGCGCCTCCACCGCGTCCACCTCGTCGGCGGCCAGCCCCGCGTTGGTCAGCGCCTGCCGGATGACCGCCTGCTGGGCGGTACCGTTCGGGGCGGTCAGGCCGTTGCTCGCGCCGTCCTGGTTGACCGCCGTGCCCCGGACGACGGCCAGTACCCGGTGCCCGTTGCGGAGCGCGTCGGAGAGCCGTTCCAGCAGCAGCATTCCGACGCCCTCGCCGAAGCCGGTGCCGTCCGCCGCGTCCGCGAACGCCTTGCAGCGGCCGTCCCCGGCGAGTCCACGCTGGCGGGAGAAGTCGACGAACATCGTCGGGGTGGCGAGCACCGTCGCCCCGCCCGCCAGGGCCAGGTCGCACTCCCCGGACCGCAGGGCCTGGACCGCCAGGTGCAGCGCCACCAGCGACGACGAGCAGGCCGTGTCGACCGTGACCGCCGGCCCCTGCAACCCCAGGGTGTACGCGATCCGACCGGAGGCGACGCTGCCCGCGCTGCCGTTGACCAGGTAGCCCTCCAGGTCGTCCGGGACCTCGGCGAGCCGGGTGCCGTAGTCGTCGTACATCACCCCGACGTAGGTCCCGGTGCGGGTGCCCCGGACCGCGCCGGGTGCGATGCCCGCCCGTTCGAGGACCTCCCAGGCGGTCTCCAGCAGCAGCCGTTGCTGCGGGTCCATGGCCAGGGCCTCGCGCGGTGAGATGGCGAAGAACTCCGGGTCGAAGTCGGCGCAGTCGTGGAGGAAGCCGCCCTCACGGGCGTAGCTGGTGCCGGTGGCGTCCGGGTCGGGGTCGTAGAGCTTCTCCACGTCCCAGCCCCGGTCGTCAGGGAAGCCCGAGATGGCGTCGGTCCCGCCGTCGACCAGCCGCCACAGCTCCTCGGGGGTCTGCACCCCGCCCGGCAGCCGGCAGCTCATCCCCACGATGGCGATGGGCTCACGCGCGCCGTCCTCCAGCTCGCGCAGCCGTCGCCGCGTCCCGGCCAGTTCGGCGGTGACGCGCTTGAGGTACTCACGGATCCGGTCCTCGTTGGCGGCCATCTGCCGGTTGTCTCCTCGGTCGGGGTTCACAGCTGCTCCTCGATGAAGGCGAACAGCTCGTCGTCGTCGGTCGCCGAGGCCAGCCGCTCGGCGACCGTGGCGTCCACCAGCCCGTCCTCCGCCGGCCGGGACCGGGGCCCGCCGACCAGGGCGAGCATCTCCTCCAGCCGACGGCGGACGATGTCCCGGCGGACGTCGTCGGTCTTCATCCCGCCGAGCGCGGCGGCCAGGGTGTCGAGCCCGGTCAGCGCCGTCGCGCCCGCGTCGGCCACCCCGTCGGCGGCGAGCCGGTCGGCCAGGTGCTCGGCCACGGCCTGCGGGTTCGGGTGGTCGAACACCAGGCTCGGGGCCAGCCGCAGGCCGGTCGCCGTGTTCAGCCGGTTGCGCAGTTCGACGGCGGTCAGCGAGTCGAACCCGACCTCCCGGAACGGTCGTCTCGGGTCCACCGCCGTGGCCCCCGCGTCGAGGGCGAGCACCCCCGCCACGTGGGCGCGGACCAGGTCCAGCAGTTCCCGGACCCGGGCCGGCGCGTCCTGCCCGGCCAGTCGCCGCCGCAGGTCGTCGGCCTGCTGCGCGGGGGCGGCGGCCGGCGCGGACGCCCCGCCGGCGCCCCCCGAGGTGGCGGCCCGTCGGGCCGGGGCCGGCGGGACCAGGCCGCGCAGCAGCACCGGAACCGCGTCCGGTCCGCTGGCGGCCTGCTCCCGCCGCAGCGCCGCGAGGTCCAGGCGCGCGGGTACGAGCAGCGGTTCGTGCCGGGCCCGGTCGAGGGCCCGGTCGAACAGCACGAGCCCCTCCTCGGCGGTCATCGGCGCGATGCCGGAGCGGCGCATCCGCCGCAGGTCGTTCTCGCCGAGGTGGCCCGTCATGTCGCTGGCCAGTCCCCACAGGCCCCAGGCGAGGGCGACGCCGGGCCGCCCCTGGGCCTGCCGGTGCTGGGCCAGGGCGTCGAGGAAGGTGTTCGCCGCCGCGTAGTTCGCCTGACCGGGGCGGCCCAGGATGCCCGCCGCCCCGGAGAACAGGACGAACGCGGCCAGGGGCAGGTTCGCGGTCAGCTCGTGCAGGTTCAGCGCGGCGTCCACCTTCGGCCGCAGCACCGCGTCGATCCGATCGGGGGTGAGCGCCTGGAGCGCCCCGTCGTCGAGGACGCCGGCCACGTGCACCACGGCGGTCAGCGGGTGCGCGGCGGGGATGCCCCGCAGGACGTCGGCCAGCGCGGCGCGGTCCGCGGTGTCGCAGGCGACCAGCGACACGTGCGCGCCGAGCCCGGTCAGCTCCTCGGTCAGCCGGTCCGCTCCGGCGGCGCCGGGGCCGCTGCGGCTGACCAGCAGCAGCCGGCGTACCCCGTGCGCGGTCACCAGGTGCCGGGCGAGCAGGCCGCCGAGGGTACCGGTCGCGCCGGTCACCAGGACGGTACCGGCCGGGTCGAGCCCGCCCGCCGCCGGGTCGGCGGGCTCCGGTTCCGCGCGCAGCGGCTCGATCTCGGGTACCCGGATCTCGCCGGCCCGGACCGCGAGCTGCGGCGTGTCCAGGGTGAGCGCCGACGGGACCGTGGAGATGGAGGTGTCGTCGGCGTCGATGTCGAGCAGGACGAACCGGTCCGGGTGTTCGGACTGGGCCGACCGCAGCAGGCCCCAGAGGCCGGCGTGGACGAGGTCCGGCACGTCCTCGTCGGTGCCGGCGGCGACGGCCCGTTCGGTGAGCACGACGAGTTTCGCCGCCGTGAACCGCTCGTCGGCCAGCCAGCCCTGGAGCAGTTCCAGTCCGGCCTGGGTCTCCGCCCGGACCGCCTCGGCGACGTGGGCGGGGTCGGTGGAGCAGGAGTCCCGGCGGAAGTCGGCGAGGACGACGGTGGGCGGTTCCGCGCCCGCGTCCAGGGCCGCCCGCAGGGAGGCCAGGTCGGCGTGGATGTCGACGGCGGTGACCGGCCAGCCGTACCGCGCGGCGGCACCGATCATCTCGGCGCCGTACGGGCCGACGACCGCCCACCGCCGCTGCGGCGGCGCGGCCACGGCGGTCCGCCGCCGCCAGCCCACCCGGTACAGCGGCAGGGCGGTGGTGGTACCGGTGACACCGAGGCGTTCCCGGGCGAGGGGCCGCAGGACGAGCGCGTCGAGTGCGAGGACGGGGGCCCCGGCGAGGTCCACGGCCTGCATCGACACCGCCGCCTCGCCGGCCCGACCGATGCGGACCCGCAGCGTGTCGGCGCCGGTGGCGTGCAGGGTGACGCCCTGCCAGGCGAACGGGAGCAGCACACTGCCCTCGGGGACGTCGACGAGTCCGCCCGCCAGCCACGGTTGCAGGGCGGCGTCGAGCAGCGCGGGGTGCACCCCGAACCGGGTGGCCTCGGCGGCGACCCGGCCGGGCAGCCGTACCTCGGCGAAGACCTCGCCGTCGCGCCGCCAGACACTCTGGAGTCCGGCGAAGACCTCCCCGTACTCGTAGCCCAGCGCGGCGAACCGCTCGTGGAGGGCGTCCACGTCGACGGCTTCGGTGCCGGCGGGGGGCCAGGTCTCGGTGTGCCACGAGGTCGCCGGGACGGGCCGGGGCCCGGTGGTCAGGACACCGACCGCGTGGCGGGTCCAGGCGGCGTCGTCGGCTGCGGACTCGGCGCGGGAGAACACACTCACCGGCCGGTGGTCGGAACCCTCGGCCGGGTCGTCCACCAGCACCTGGAGCCGTACGCCGCCGGTGGGCGGCACCACCAGCGGCGCCTCCAGGCGCAGTTCCTCGACACCGGTGCAGCCGGCCACCTCGGCGGCGTGCAGGGCCAGTTCCACGAAGGCCGTGCCGGGCACCAGGACGGTGCCGGAGACGGCGTGGTCGGCGAGCCAGCCGTGCGAGGCGAGCGAGAGCCGGCCGGCGAGCAGGAGGCTCCGGGTGCCGCCGACCGGCAGCGCGCCGCCGAGCAGCGGGTGGTCCTCCCACTCCATGCCGAACCGGGCCGCGGCGGCGGTCCCGACGCCTGCCGGGGAGGTGTGCGCCCAGTAGTGGCGTCGTTGGAACGGGTACGTGGGCAGGTCCACCACCCGGGCCCCGGTGTCGGCGAACACGGCCTTCCAGTCGACGTCGACCCCGGCGACGAACGCCTCGGCCACCGAGGTCAGGAACCGGTCCAGGCCGCCGTCGTCGCGCCGCAACGACCCCACCACCACGGCCGGCACACCCTCACCGACCGACTCGACGGTCTCCTGCACACCCGGCACCAACACCGGATGCGCACTGCACTCCACGAACCCGGTGAACCCGTCCCCGACCAGACGCTCCACGGTCTCCCGGAACAACACCCGCTGCCGCAGATTCCGGTACCAGTACCCGGCATCCAACCCGGAACCGTCCACGACGCCGGCCTCGACGGTCGAGTAGAACGGGATCTCCGCCACCTGCGGGCTGACCCCCGCCAGGGCATCCCGCAGCTCGGCCTCGATCGCCTCCACATGCGCCGAATGCGACGCGTAGTCCACCGGGATCTTCCGCGCCCGAACCCCCTCCGCCTCACACCGCGCCACCAAGTCCACCACCGCGTCGACATCACCCGAGACGACCGTCGCGGAGGGGCCGTTCACCGCCGCCACACCCAACCGGCCGGTCCAGTCAGACAGACGAGACTCCACCTCGGCCACCGGCAGGGCGACCGACGCCATCGCACCCGGACCCGCCAACACACGGCCGATCACCTGCGACCGCACCGCCACCACCCGCGCCCCGTCGGACAGGCTCAACGCACCGGCCACCACCGCCGCGGCGATCTCACCCTGCGAATGACCCACCACCGCCGACGGGACCACACCCACCGACCGCCACAACCGGGCAAGCGACACCATCACCGCCCACGTCACCGGCTGCACCACATCAACCCGCTCCATCAACCCCGAACCGGAACGGACCACCTCCAGCAGATCCCAGTCCACGAACGCCGACAGCGCCTCCGCACACTCGACCATCGACTCCGCGAACACCGGCGACCCATCCATCAACCGGGCACCCATACCCACCCACTGCGTCCCCTGACCCGGGAACACGAACGCCACCCGACCGGCGGACAACGGGCCCGCCGGCCCGAGCACCACACCTGCGGCAGCGACCTCGCCGGACGCCACGGCACCCAGCGCAGCGGTGGCGGTGCCGGGGTCCGCCGCGAGCACCACGCCGCGGCGCTCGAAGACCGATCGCGTCGACACCGACGACCAACCGACGTCCACCAGGTCGGTATCGGCGAGCACGGCCCGGACGCTGTCGGCCTGCGCCCGCAGTGCCGCCTCCGACTTGCCGGAGAGCACCACCGGTACCACGGGAAGGTGCCGGACGGCGGATTCGGCGGGGTCGGTACCGTCGGCAGGTGCGGGCTCCGCGACGGGGGGAGCCTCTTCGAGGATCACGTGGGCGTTGGTGCCGCTGACCCCGAACGCGGAGACTCCGGCGCGGCGGGGGCGGTCGGTCTCCGGCCAGTCGCGCTGCTCGGTCAGCAACTCGACGGTGCCCGACGACCAGTCGACGAACGGTGACGGCTCGTCCACGTGCAACGTCGCTGGCAACACCCCCGCCCGCAACGCCAACACCATCTTCATCACACCGGCCACACCCGCAGCCGCCTGCGTATGACCCACATTCGACTTCAACGATCCCAGCCACAGCGGGCTGCCGGTGCGGTCACGGCCGTAGGTCGCCAGCAACGCCTGGGCCTCGATCGGGTCTCCCAACCGGGTTCCGGTGCCGTGCGCCTCCACGACGTCGACGTCCGACGCCTCCACACCCGCCGCCGCCAACGCATCGCGGATGACCCGCTGCTGGGCTGCGCCCGAGGGCGCGGTCAGGCCGTTCGACGCCCCGTCCTGGTTGATGGCCGAACCCCGTACCACCGCCAGAACGCGGTGACCGCGCTCCCGCGCCACCGACAGCCGCTCCAACACGACGACCCCGGCGCCCTCGGCCCAGCCCGTGCCATCCGCGCCACCGCCGAAAGCACGGCACCGACCGTCAACCGACAACCCGCCCTGCCGCGAGAACTCCACGAACAGACCCGGCGCCGCGATCACGGTCACCCCACCCGCCAACGCCACGTCACACTCGCCCAGCCGCAGCCCCTGGCACGCCAGGTGCAACGCCACCAACGACGACGAACACGCCGTGTCGACGGAGACGGCGGGGCCTTCCAGTCCGAGGGTGTAGGAGACGCGGCCGGAGGCGACACTGACCGACTTGCCGGTGAGCAGGTACCCCTCGAACTCCTGGGGCGCCTCGTGGAGGCGGGCGGCGTACTCCTGGTGGGTGAGCCCGGAGTACACGCCGGTGCGGCTGCCCCGCAGTCCCTCCGGGTCGATGCCGGCGCGCTCGAGCGCCTCCCAGGAGGTCTCCAGCAGCAGGCGCTGCTGCGGGTCCATGGCCAGGGCCTCGCGGGGGGAGATACCGAAGAACTCGGCGTCGAAGTAGCCCGCGTCGTACACGAACCCGCCGTCGCGCACGTACGACTTGCCCGCCGCGCCGGGGGTGGGATCGAAGAAGGAGTCGACGTCCCAGCCCCGGTCGTCGGGGGCGGGACCGATGACGTCGGCCTTGTTCAGCAGCAGGTCCCAGAGCTTCTCGGGGGTGTCCGCCCCGCCGGGGTAGCGGCAGGCCATGCCGACGATGGCGATGGGTTCGTCGACGGGTGCGGCGCCGGTCGCCACCGGGACGACGGGTTCGGGGGTGGCGCCGGTGAGGGCCTCCTCCACGAACGAGGCCAGGGCCGAGGGGCTCGGGTGGTCGAAGACGACGGTCGACGGCAGGGTGAGCCCGGTCGTGGTGTTCAAGCGGTTGCGCAGTTCCAGTGCGGTGAGCGAGTCGAAGCCTGCGGCCTTGAAGGCCCGGCCGGGGGTGACCGCCTCCACGGTGTCGTGGCCGAGGACGGCCGCCGCCTCCGCGCGCACCAAATGCAGCAGGACCTGCTGCCGTTCCGACTCGGACATGCCCACCACGCGCTGCGCCAGGCCGGAGGTCGGCGTCGCGGCGTCGGCCCGGCGGGCGTCGAGCGCGCTCCTGGCCTCGGGAACGCCGTCGAAGAGCCGGCCCGGGCGGAGGTCGGCGAGTCGGGGGGCGAAGTCCGCCCAGTCGACGTCGGCGACGGTGACGCAGACGTCGTCGCGGTCGAGGGCCCGTTGGAGGGCGCGGATGCCGCCGTCCGGGTCCATGGCGGTGATGCCGCGCCGGTTCAGGTTCCGCTCGCCGATCCCCTCGGCCATGCCGCCGCCACCCCACAGCCCCCAGGCGATGGCGGTGGCGGGGAGACCGGCGGCGCGGCGCTGCTCGGCGAGCACGTCCAGGGACGCGTTGGCCGCAGCGTACGCCGCCTGGCCGCCGTTGCCCCAGACGCCGGTGATGGACGAGAAGAGGACGAAGGCGTCGAGGTCCCGGTGTCGGGTGAGTTCGTCGAGGAGCAGGGCGGCGTCGGCCTTCGGGCGGAACACCTCGTCGACGTGGGCGAGGGTGAGGGTGTCGAGCACGCCGTCGTGGAGGACGCCGGCGGTGTGGAAGACGGCGGTCGGCGGGTGGGCCTCCAGGAGGGTGGCGAGCGCGGCGCGGTCGGACACGTCGCAGGCGACGATGGTCACCGCCGCGCCGAGTGCCCGCAGGTCCGCTTCCAGCTCGACCGCGCCGGGGGCCTGGGCGCCCCGCCGGCTGGTGAGGACCAGGTGCTCGGCGCCGGTGCGGGCGAGCCAGCGCGCCACCTGGGCGCCCAGTGCCCCGGTACCGCCGGTGACCAGGACGGTGCCACGGGGGCGCCACTCCCGGCGGGGGGTGTCCGAGGCGCGCGTCACCCGTCGCCCGTAGACCCCGGAGCCGCGTACCGCGATCTGGTCCTCACCCTCTCCCCCGGCCACCGCGCCGGCCAGGTGGTCGAGCGCCCGGGAGTCCGGCTCCTGCGGCAGGTCGACCAGGCCGCCCCAGCGGTCCGGCAGCTCCAGGGCGGCCACCCGGCCGAGCGCCCACACCTGCGCGCCGACCGCGTCGGGCACCTCCCGAGGGGTCACGGCCACCGCCGCCCGGGTCACGGTCCACAGGGGTACGTCGAGGCCCGCGTCACCGGCGGCCTGCACCAGCGCCAGCGAGGCGGCCACGCCCCGCGCGATGGACGGGTGGTCGGGGTGGACGCCGGGTACGAGCCCGAGCAGGGACACGACGCCGGCCAGCGGGGTCGCGCCGTCGGCCGTGGTGGCGAGCAGGTCGGCGAGGCGGGTACGGCTGGCGAGCGGGTCCAGGCTCAGCGGCTCGACCTCGGCACCCCGGCGGGAGAGTGCCGCGGTGACGTCGGCGGCCAGGGCCGACCCGGCGGTCGCGGGGTCGGCCGCGAGCAGCCAGCGGCCGGTGAGGTGTCGGGGCTTGTCGGTGGCGAGTGGCTTCCAGGTGACCTGGTACCGCCACTCCGTCGTCGGATCGGTGTCACCGCTGGTGACGGCGGCGGCGGGCTTGGGGGTCTCGGCCCAGTAGTGGCGTCGTTGGAACGGGTACGTGGGCAGGTCCACCACCCGGGCCCCGGTGTCGGCGAACACGGCCTTCCAGTCGACGTCGACCCCGGCGACGAACGCCTCGGCCACCGAGGTCAGGAACCGGTCCAGGCCGCCGTCGTCGCGCCGCAACGACCCCACCACCACGGCCGGCACACCACCACCGACCGACTCGACGGTCTCCTGCACACCCGGCACCAACACCGGATGCGCACTGCACTCCACGAACCCGGTGAACCCGTCCCCGACCAGACGCTCCACGGTCTCCCGGAACAACACCCGCTGCCGCAGATTCCGGTACCAGTACCCGGCATCCAACCCGGAACCGTCCACGACGCCGGCCTCGACGGTCGAGTAGAACGGGATCTCCGCCACCTGCGGGCTGACCCCCGCCAGGGCATCCCGCAGCTCGGCCTCGATCGCCTCCACATGCGCCGAATGCGACGCGTAGTCCACCGGGATCTTCCGCGCCCGAACCCCCTCCGCCTCACACCGCGCCACCAAGTCCACCACCGCGTCGACATCACCCGAGACGACCGTCGCGGAGGGGCCGTTCACGGCGGCCACACCCAACCGGCCGTCGAACGCGGCGAGCTTCGACTCCACCTCGGCCACCGGCAGGGCGACCGACGCCATCGCACCCGGACCCGCCAACACACGGCCGATCACCTGCGACCGCACCGCCACCACCCGCGCACCATCCGACAGACTCAACGCACCGGCCACCACCGCCGCGGCGATCTCACCCTGCGAATGACCCACCACCGCCGACGGGACCACACCCACCGACCGCCACAACCGGGCCAGCGACACCATCACCGCCCACGTCACCGGCTGCACCACATCAACCCGACCGAACAGCTCCGCCCCCGTGCCGCCGCGAACAACCTCCAGCAGATCCCAGTCCACAAAGGTCGACAGCGCTTCCGCGCACTCGACCATCGACTCCGCGAACACCGGCGACTCGACCATCAACCGGGCACCCATACCCACCCACTGCGTCCCCTGACCCGGGAACACGAAGACCTTGCGGCCGTCCGCCGTCGGTACCGCCGGGCCGAGCACCACACCCGACGTCGCTGAGCCACCGGTGGCGACGCTCTCCAGGCCCCGGTCGGCCACGGTGGGATCGCCGGCGAGGACCACGGCACGGCGCTCGAACCTCGACCGCGTCGACGCCAACGACCAGCCGAGGTCGAGGAGTCGCCGGTCAGGGAGCAGCCCACGGAGGCGATCGGCCTGCGCCCGCAGCGCCGCCTCCGACTTGCCGGACAACACCACCGGCACCACCGGCAGTTCACGAATGGGCGCGGCACCCGGGCTGGACTCGGTGTGCGGGGTCGGCAGTGGAGGCGCTTCTTCCAGAATCAGATGGGCATTGGTGCCGCTGATTCCGAACGAGGAGACTCCGGCACGGCGGGGGCGGTCGGTCTCCGGCCACTCACGCCGCTCCGTCAACAACTCCACCGCGCCCGACGACCAATCCACAAAAGGCGACGGCTCATCCACATGCAACGTCGCCGGCAACACCCCCGCCCGCAACGCCAACACCATCTTCATCACACCAGCCACACCCGCAGCCGCCTGCGTATGACCCACATTCGACTTCAACGACCCCAACCACAACGGGCCCCCCACCCGACCACGCCCATACGTCGCCAACAACGCCTCAGCCTCGATCGGATCCCCCAACCGAGTCCCCGTACCATGCGCCTCCACCACATCGACGCCCGACGCCTCCACACCCGCCGCCGCCAACGCATCCCGAATCACCCGCTGCTGCGCCATACCCGACGGCGCCGTCAAACCATTCGACGCCCCATCCTGATTGATAGCCGAACCCCGCACCACCGCCAGAACACGATGACCCCGCTCCCGCGCCACCGACAACCGCTCCAACACCACCACACCCGCGCCCTCAGCCCAGCCCGTACCATCCGCGCCACCACCGAAAGCACGACACCGACCATCAACCGACAACCCACCCTGCCGCGAAAACTCCACGAACAGACCCGGCGCCGCGATGACCGTCACCCCACCCGCCAACGCCACATCACACTCACCCAACCGCAACCCCTGACACGCCAGATGCAACGCCACCAACGACGACGAACACGCCGTGTCAACAGAAACAGCAGGACCCTCCAACCCCAAGGTGTACGCCACCCGACCCGACACCACACTCGGCGTCGTCCCCGTCAACAAAAACCCCTCAAACCCACCACCCCCCTCCGCCAACCGAGGCCCATACTCCTGACCCATCACCCCCACATACACACCAGTCCGCGACCCCCGCAAACCCACCGGATCAATCCCCGCATGCTCCAACGCCTCCCACGACGTCTCCAACAACAAACGCTGCTGCGGATCCATCGCCACAGCCTCACGCGGCGACACACCAAAAAACTCCGCATCGAAGAACCCCGCGTCATACACGAAGCCCCCCTCACGCACATACGACTTCCCCACCACACCCGGCACCGGATCAAACAGGGACTCCACATCCCAACCCCGATCCACCGGAAAACCCGACACCGCATCCCCACCCGACACCACCAAATCCCACAAACCATCCGCCGACACCACACCACCCGGCAACCGACAACCCATCCCCACAATCGCAATCGGATCGTCCACAACAGCGGTGGGAACGGCGGACAACGCATGGTCCTGAGCCGATCGGCCGAGGATCTCGTCGCGGAGGTGACGGGCGGCGGCCAGCGGGGTGGGGTGGCTGTAGACGAGCGTGGTCGGCACCCGCTCGCCGGTGCCGAGTCGCAGGTGGTTGCAGAGTTCGACGGCGGTGACGGATTCGAAGCCCTGTTCCTTGAAGGTCCGTTCCGGATCGACCGCCTCGGCGGATTCGAGGCCCAGCACGGCAGCGGTGCTCGCCCGGACGACGGTCAGCAGTCGGTGCAGTTGTTCGGTGTCGGACAGCGTCAGCAGTTCCGCGTGGAGTCCTGACGCGCCGGCTGCCGGGTCGATCTCCGGCTCCGCCTGGTCGTCGATCAGGACCGGCGAGGCGGTTCCGTCCGTCTGCGGCGCCCAGTGGTGGCGTCGTTGGAACGGGTACGTGGGCAGGTCCACCACCCGGGCCCCGGTGTCGGCGAACACGGCCTTCCAGTCGACGTCGACCCCGGCGACGAACGCCTCGGCCACCGAGGTCAGGAACCGGTCCAGGCCGCCGTCGTCGCGCCGCAACGACCCCACCACCACGGCCGGCACACCACCACCGACCGACTCGACGGTCTCCTGCACACCCGGCACCAACACCGGATGCGCACTGCACTCCACGAACCCGGTGAACCCGTCCCCGACCAGACGCTCCACGGTCTCCCGGAACAACACCCGCTGCCGCAGATTCCGGTACCAGTACCCGGCATCCAAACCGACGCCATCAACCGGCCCACACTCCACCGTCGAGTAGAACGGGATCTCCGCCACCTGCGGGGACACCCCGGCCAGGGCATCCCGCAGCTCGGCCTCGATCGCCTCCACATGCGCCGAATGCGACGCGTAGTCCACCGGGATCTTCCGCGCCCGAACCCCCTCCGCCTCACACCGCGCCACCAGGTCCACCACCGCGTCGACATCACCCGAGACCACCGTCGCGGACGGGCCGTTCACGGCCGCCACACCCAACCGGCCGTCGAACGCGGCGAGCTTCGACTCCACCTCGGCCACCGGCAGGGCGACCGACGCCATCGCACCCGGACCCGCCAACACACGGCCGATCACCTGCGACCGCACCGCCACCACCCGCGCACCATCCGACAGGCTCAACGCACCGGCCACCACCGCCGCGGCGATCTCACCCTGCGAATGACCCACCACCGCCGACGGGACCACACCCACCGACCGCCACAACCGGGCCAGCGACACCATCACCGCCCACGTCACCGGCTGCACCACATCAACCCGACCGAACAGCTCCGCCCCCGTGCCCCCGCGCACCACGTCCAGCAGATCCCACTCCACAAAGGTCGACAGCGCTTCCGCGCACTCGACCATCGACTCCGCGAACACCGGCGACCCATCCATCAACCGGGCACCCATACCCACCCACTGCGTCCCCTGCCCCGGGAACACGAACGCCACCCGACCGGCGGACAACGGGCCCGCCGGCCCGAGCACCACACCTGCGGCAGCGACCTCGCCGGACGCCACCGCCGTCAGGCCACGCTCGGCCGCGTCGGGGTCGGCGGCGAGGACCACGGCCCGACGCTCGAACGTCGACCGGGTCGACACCGCCGACCAGCCGACATCGAGCAGCCGCGCGTGCGGCAGAACGGCCCGGAGGCGGTCGGCCTGCGCCCGGGTCGCCGGCACGGACCTGCCCGACAGCACCACCGGCACCACCGGCAGGGCGCGGTGGTCGGTGTCGTCGGTGGGGGCCTCCGCCACCAGGGGGGCCTGTTCGAGGATCAGGTGGGCGTTGGTGCCGCCCATGCCGAAGGAGCTGACGCCGGCGAGGCGCGGGCGCCCGGCCTCGCGGCCCGGCCACGGCTGGAGGTCGGTCTGCACCCGCAGGTTGAGGTCGTCGAGCGGGATGTCCGGGTTCGGCGTCTGGAAGTTGAGGCTGGGAGGCAGCATTCCCTCTCGGACGGCGAGCACCGCCTTGAGCAGGCCGGTGATGCCGGCGGCGCCCTCGAGGTGGCCGATGTTGGTCTTGACCGATCCGACGGCGAGCGGGGTGTCGGGGGTACGGGCCGCGCCGAGTACCGCCCCGAGGGCAGCCGCCTCGACGGGGTCGCCGGCCTTCGTACCGGTGCCGTGCAGTTCGACGTAGGTGACCTGTTCCGGCGCGACCATGGCGCGCTCGTACGCCCGGCGCAGCAGCGCCTCCTGGGCCTCCCGGTCGGGGTGGGTCAGGCTGGGACCGCCACCGTCGTTGTTGACGGCGCCGCCCCGGATCACGCAGTGCACCCGGTCGCCGTCGTCGATCGCCCGGCCCAGGGGCTTGAGGACGAGCGCCACGCCGCCCTCACCACGGACGTAGCCGTTGGCGCGGGCGTCGAAGGTGAAGCACCGTCCGTCGGGGGAGAGCGCGCCCATGAGCGCCATACCGGCGGTGCTCTCCTCGGCCAGGACGAGGCTCACGCCGCCGACGAGGGCGACGGTGCTCTCGCCCCGGCGCAGGCTCTCGCACGCCAGGTGCACGGCGACCAGGGACGACGACTGCGCGGAGTCGACGGTGAGGCTGGGCCCGCGCAGGCCGAGCAGGTACGACAGGCGGTTCGCGGTGAGGCTGCGGTGCAGGCCGGTGGCGGTGTGGCCGTTGACGGCGGTGCCGGAGCGGTGCAGCAGGGTGGCGTAGTCGTCGGCGGCGATGCCGACGAAGACACCGGTGTCGGTGCCCTTGAGGTCGGCGGGTCGGATCCGGGCGTGCTCTAGGGCCTCCCAGCCGAGTTCGAGCATCAGGCGCTGCTGCGGGTCGACCGCGGCGGCCTGCCGCGGGGACATCCCGAAGAAAGTGTCGTCGAATTCCGCCTTGCCCTCCACCACGGCCCGCCAACTGCCGTCGGGTTGGCGTTCGACCGCGCTCCGACCGGTGCGCAGCAGTTCCCAGAATTCCTCGATGCCGGGCGCGCCGGGAAGCCGGCACGCCATTCCGACGACGGCGATATCGCTGGGGTGCAGCACGCTGCTCTTCACGGTCATGAGGTCTCCTGGGTCGAGAAGAACGCGCTCGGGAGACTCACCCACGGTCCGAAGGACGGCTCTGGTGCGCTGCGCGTCCGCGCGCAGCTCGATCGTTCTCCCGGCGAAAACACGTAACGACGGTGGTCGACAGGGTGGCGTTCACCAGCCCGTGTGTCAGGTCGGGCCGTGTCGGATCAGTCGGTGCTGATTCGACCCCTCACCTGAACTGGTCGTGGAGCTGGATCACCACGTCACCGGTAGGGCCACGAGGCTACGTACCATCATCCCCCGTTGCCATTCGAGTTCGTTCTCCTCGACGGCGAGGCGGAGGCCGGGGAGTCGTCTGACCAGCGCTCCGATGGTGGCCTGGATCTCCAGTCGGGCGAGGCTGGCCCCGATGCAGAAATGCGGGCCGTGTCCGAACGCGATGTGCGGGTTGGGCTCGCGGTCGAGGACGACGTCGGCGGCGTCCGGGAAGGCGTCCTCGTCGAGGTTGGCGGAGCTCAAGGAGAAGATCACGGCGTCGCCGGCACGGATGGCGGTCCCGTTGAGTTCCAGGTCCTCGGTGGCGATGCGGGTGGGCCCCACGGTGGCCCACATCGGGGCGACGCGGAGCAGCTCCTCGACGGCCGTGGGGATCAGCTCGGGCCGGGCGCACAGGGTCTCGTACCGGGTCCGGTCGCGCAGCAGGACGAACAGGTGCGAGGCGATCTGACTGGCGGTGGTCTCGTGGCCGCCGACGAGGAGGCCGCCGGTGAGCATGATCAGCTCTTCCTCGCTGAGCCGGTCGCCGTCGTCGCGGGCCTCGATCAGCGCGCCGATGAGGTCGTCGGTGCGGTTGGCGCGGCGGTGCGCGAGCAGGCCACCGAGGTACGCGATGAACTCCTGGACGGCCTGGTCCACCTCGTCGTCGGTGTAGCGGGTGCTCGACATCAGGGCGTCGCTGAAGGCCCGGAAGATGGGCTGCTCCTCGGTGGCCACCCCCATCATCTCGCAGATGATCGTGACCGGCACGGGGAGGGCGATCTGGCGCACGAGGTCCGCGGGCGGGCCGGTCTCGATCACCTCGTCGACGAGCCGGTCGGCGATCTCGGCGACCCGGGGGGCGATGTCCCGGACGCGTTTCGGGGTGAACGCGGTGCCGACGAGGCGGCGCAGCCGGGCGTGCGCCTCGGGGGGCATGCCCATCAGCCCCTCCGCCTCCTGGATGCGGGGGGAGGCGCGGGGCACGTCCCGGCCGGCGCCGGCGGCGATGCTGAGCCGGGGGTCGGAGAGCGCCTTCTTGGCGTCGGCGTGCCGGGTGACCAGCCAGGCGTCCCCGCCGCCGTAGGGCATGCGGACGCGGGCGACCGGCTCCTTCGAGCGCAGTTCGCCGTAGGTGGGATCGACAGTGAGGTCGGCACGGTCACTGAAGGGGTAGAACCGTGAGGATCCGGCCGTTACGGGACACTCCATGGCAGCTTCTCCTCCAGAAAGGGGCCGTCCTGTACCGATCTTGACAAGTTCCCTCCCCCGACAGCCCGCCCCTTTCGCGATTCACCCAACAGGAGCCTACGACGCGTTGTCACGGGATCACAGAAGACTATGTCAAGTCCCGCAATTGAACTGATCGAACTGTCTGTGACAATCGCTACAGTCGATCTCCTTCAGGCGTGCTCCCAGCGTTGGAGACGGCACTATGTCAAGTCCGACCTTGCGGCTCCCGCCCCCCGGTCCGTAACTTCCGGTGCCACGGAGCAGTTCTCGGCATGCCCTCCCCCCGACAGCCGCAGTCCTGACTTCACGGTTCGGCACCCGCACATCGACCGCAATGGCACACATCGCACACTTCGCTCCCGCCATGGCTGGTTCGATTCGGTTCCGCGCCCACCACCGTTCCGAAAATCGTCGCCACAATCGGTGCGTCCCGCCGATCCCGGCGACCCGCTATTGCCAGAACGTCGGATCCTGGCAAGGATGACGCGGGAGGGTTCGACCTCCGACGATTACCTCCCTGCCCCGGCGGTCCGTCGCGCACCCGGTCCTGCCCACCCCCGGCCCCGAGGGCCACGAGCACCGAGGAGATGAGAGGACACCATGACGCAGACGGACAACGCACCGGCACCACCACTCGACCTGCCCAAGGGCGCGGACGCCCAGGGGCTGCTGGACTGGTTCGCGTACATGCGGGAGCACTGGCCCGTCTCCTGGGACGAGAACCGGCAGGCCTGGCACGTGTTCAACTACCGGGACTACCTGACCGTCACCACCAACCCGCTGATCTTCTCCTCGGACTTCAGCCCGGCCTTCCCGGTGCCGCCGGAGCTGGCCCTGCTGATGGGGCCGGGCACCATCGGCGGCATCGACCCGCCCCGGCACGGCCCGATGCGCAAACTGGTGAGCCAGGCGTTCACCCCCCGGCGGATCGCCCAGATGGAGGCGCGGATCGAGACGATCACCGCCGACATCCTCGAGCAGGTACGCGGCCAGGAGCGGATCGACATCGCCGCCGACCTCGCGTACCCGCTGCCGGTGACGGTCATCGCCGACATGCTGGGCATCCCGAACGAGGACCACGAGAAGTTCCGCGAGTGGGTCGACATCATCCTCAGCAACGAGGGCCTGGAGTACCCGAACCTCCCGGACGACTTCACCGAGACGGTCGGCCCGGCCATCGCGGAGTGGTCGGAGTTCCTGTACGCCCAGATCGCCGAGAAGCGGGCCCGGCCGCAGGACGACCTGATGAGCGGGCTGCTGGCGGTGGAGGTCGAGGGCCGCAAGCTGACCGACGAGGAGGTGGTCAACATCGTGGCGCTGCTGCTCACCGCCGGGCACATCTCCAGCGCCACGCTGCTCAGCAACCTCTTCCTGGTGCTGGAGGAGCACCCGGAGGCGCTGGCGGCCGTCCGCGCCGACCGCAGCCTCGTCCCCGGTGTGGTCGAGGAGACCCTGCGCTGGCGCTCCCCCTTCAACTGCATCTTCCGGCTGCTCGCCCAGGACACCGAGATCTTCGGCCAGCCGATGCGCAAGGGGCAGATGGTGATCGCCTGGATCGCCTCCGCGAACCGCGACACCGAGGTGTTCACGGACCCGGACACCTTCGACATCCGGCGCGAGTCGAACAAGCACCTGGCCTTCGGCTACGGCATCCACCACTGCCTGGGCGCGTTCCTGGCCCGGCAGGAGGCCAAGGTCTTCCTCAACCAGGTCCTCGACGAGTTCAGCGAGTTCAGCATCGAGCACGACGGGGTCGAGTTCTACGACCCGGACCAGCTCACCGCGCGGCGCCTGCCCGTCCGGGTGGTCCGCGGCTGATCGCCGCCGGCCCGCTGACCTGCCCCCGCCCCCCACGCACGGAACCCGAGGTGACAGTGGACGTTCCCTTCCTGGACCTGGGTGCGGCCAACGCCGAGGTACGGGCCGACCTGGACGCGGCGTACGCCCGGGTGTCCGCGTCGGGCCGCTACCTGCTCGGTCCGGAGCTGGCGGCGTTCGAGACGGAGTTCGCGGCGTACTGCACGGCGCGGCACTGCGTCGGGGTGGGCAGCGGGCTGGACGCGCTGGTGCTGGCCCTGCGGGCGCTCGGCGTCGGGCCGGGTGACGAGGTGGTCGTGCCGGCGCACACGTTCATCGCGACGTGGCTGGCGGTGTCGGCCACCGGCGCCCGGCCCGTGCCGGTGGAGCCGGGCGAGTCCGACTTCGGCATCTGCCCGCAGCGGTTGGCGGACGCGCTCACCCCGCAGGTCAAGGCGGTGCTCGTCGTGCACCTCTACGGGCACCCGGTCGACCTGGACGCGGTGCGGGCGGTCGCCGACCGGCACGGCGTACCGGTGGTGGAGGACGCGGCGCAGGCCCACGCCGCCACCTACCGGGGGCGGCCGATCGGCGCCGGCGGGGTGGTCGCGTTCAGCTTCTACCCGGCGAAGAACCTCGGCGCGCTGGGCGACGGCGGGGCCGTGGTCACCGACGACGCGCAGGTCGCCGAGCGGGTCCGGCTGCTGCGCAACTACGGCTCCGCGCGCAAGTACGAACACCAGGTGCAGGGCGGCAACTCGCGGCTGGACGAGTTCCAGGCGGCGGTGCTGCGGGCCAAGCTGCCGTACCTGGACGAGTGGACCGCGCGACGGGACCGGGTGGCCCGGCGGTACACGGAGGCGCTGAGCGGGCTGCCCGACCTCGTCCTGCCCACCGTCGCGCCCTGGGCCACCTCCGCGTGGCACCTGTACGTGGTCCGGACCCGGCACCGTGAGCTGCTGCGGGACCGGCTGGCCGAGGCCGGGGTGGAGACGCTGGTGCACTACCCGACCCCGGTGCACCGCTCCGGCGCGTACCGGGACACCGAGGCGGTCCGCCGGGCCGGCCCGTTGCCGCTCAGCGAACGCCTCGCCGAGGAGGTCCTGAGCCTGCCGATCGGCCCCCACCTGCCCGACGAGAGCGTCGAGGTGGTGGTCTCCGCGGTCCGCGCCATCCTGACCGACCTGGACGCGGAGGTCGGGGTCGCGTCGTCCCCGCGGTGAGCCGGGCCGCGCCCACCGGGCCACCGACCACCTGAGCACCGCACCGTCGAGGAAGCCGAGGAGCGTCCACCGTCATGTCCCGGTCCGCCGATTCACCCGAGCTCTGGCTGCGTCGTTACCGGCCGGTCGACGACCCCGCCGTCCGGCTGTTCTGCTTCCCGCACGCCGGTGGCGCGGCCAGCGCGTACCTGCCGTTCGCGCGCCGGCTGCCGGCCACCGTGGACGTGGCGGCGATCCAGTACCCGGGCCGGCAGGACCGCCGCGACGAGCCCTTCGTCGACTCCATCGACGCCCTCGTGGAGCGGCTGCTGCCCACCCTGGTCGCTGCGGCGGACCGGCCGATCGCCTTCTTCGGGCACAGCATGGGCGCCACGGTCGCCTTCGAGGTCGGTCGGCGGCTCCCACCCGCCGCCGCCGACCGGCTGGTCCACTTCTTCGCCTCCGGCCGGCGCGGCCCGGCCACCCCCCGCCGCGACCGGTACTACCACGCCGACGACGAGCTGATCGCGGAGATCCGCCGGCTGGAGGGCACCGACTCCAGCCTGCTGGCCGACGAGGAACTGCTGCAGATGGTCCTTCCGGCGATCCGCAACGACTACCGGGCGGCGGCGACCTACGACTACCGCCCCGGGCCGCTGCTGCGCTGCCCGGTCACCGTGCTCACCGGGGACACCGACCCCAACGTCACCGCCGGGGAGGCGGCGGCGTGGGCCGAGGTGACGACGGCGACGTCGGTGGTCCACACCTACCCCGGCGGGCACTTCTACCTGAACAACCAGATCGACGCGGTCTGCGGGCGGGTCACCGCCGCGCTCACGGCGCTGACCCCGGTGCGGCCCGGCGGCGTCGGCGGCTGAGGCCCCCTCGCGCCCGGCCCGTCAGACCCGGGTGGAGCCGGCGACCGCCCCCTCGCGCAGCTCCAGGCGGGTCCCGGTGAAGGTGCTGCGCATCCGGCGGTCGTGCGTCACCACGACCAGCGCCCCGGCGTAGTCGTCCAACGCCCGCTCCAGCTCCTCGACGAGCAGCGGGGCGAAGTGGTTGGTGGGCTCGTCCAGCAGCAGCAGGTCGGCCGGGCGGGTGACCAGGCGGGCCAGGTCGATCCGGCGGCGCTGCCCGACGGAGAGCGTCCCGACCGGCATCCCCAGGTCGTCCGGGCGGAACAGGCCGAGCGCGAGGAGGCTCTCGGCGTGCTCGTCGGAGTGCCCCGGGCGGCCCGCCGCGAACGCCTCCAGCAGGGTGCGCCCCGGCTGCTCCGCCGTCACGTCCTGGCGCAGGTGACCGACCCGGGCCGGAAGCCGCACCTGCCCGCCGTCCGGGACGAGTTCACCGGCGAGCACCCGCATCAGCGTGCTCTTGCCCGCCCCGTTGCGGCCGGTGACCAGCAGCCGCTCGGACCGGCCGACGACCAGGTCGGCAACGTGCAGCCGGTCGCCGACGCGCACGTCGGTCAACTGGGCGCAGGGGGTGTCGGCGTCCGCCGGGCCCGCCGTGACGGACGCGGTGAACCGCAACGGGTCGGCGGGGCGCGCAACCGGCTCCTCCCGGAGGCGGCGCAGCCGTTCGTTGGCGTTGCGGGCCTTGCGGGAGGTCGCCGTCGACGAGGACCGGGACCGGTGCGCGCCGGCCCCGCTGAACGCCGCCGGGCCCTTGCGGGAGATCGACCGGAGCATCTCGCCGGCCCGCTCCGCGAGGTCGGTCTGCCGGTCGATCTCGGCCAGCCAGTCCGTGTACGCGCGCTCCCCGGCGGCCCGGGCGGCGGCCTTGGCCCGCAGGTAGTTGGCGTAGCCGTCCCCGTACCGGTGCACCGTCCGGGTGTCGGCGTCGACCTCGATGATGGTGGGGGTGACCGCCTCCAGGAACATCCGGTCGTGGGTGACCACCACCACCGTGCCCCGGTGCGTGCGCAGGTGCTCCTCCAGCCACTCGACGGCCTCGGTGTCGAGGTCGTTGGTGGGCTCGTCGAGCAGCAGCAGTTCCGGCGCGGCGGCCAGGGTGGCCGCGAGGGCGAGCCGGGACCGTTCCCCGCCGGAGAGGGTGTCGACCGCCCGGTCCCGGTCGAGGTCGGGCAGGCCGAGGCCGTGCAGGGCGGCGTCCACCCGGGCGTCGGCCGCGTAGCCGCCGCGTGCCTCGAACTCGGTGAGCAGCGTGCCGTACTCGTCCAGCTGCTCGGCGGTCGCGGCGGCGAGGGTCGCCTCGGCGGCCCGCAGCCGCGCCTCCATCTGCCGCAGGTCGGCCAGCGCGTGGTCCACCACGTCCCGCACGGTGCCGCCACCGGGCGGCAGCCGCAGCCGCTGCGCGAGGTACCCGGTGCCGCCGGGCGCGGAGACCGTCAGGTGCCCGCCGTCCGGTGTCTCCAGCCCGGCGATGAGCCGGAGCAGGGTGGACTTGCCCGAACCGTTCTCGCCGATGACACCGACCCGTTCCCCCGGCTTGACGGTGAGCGACACCCGCTCCAGGACGACCCGCTCGGGGTAGCGCTTGGTGACCTCGTCGAGGACGAGTTGCGAGTCGGGTGACGACGGGCGGGTCCGCACGGGGAACTCCTGTTTCGGGCTGGACGTCCGAATATCCACCTCTAGTCAACCACGCGACCGTCCGCCGCGCGTCGTGGAAGGCGCTGCCGCGATCCCCTCCGCGGCCCGCGCCCGGGTGGGCCGTCGGCGACGACGCGGGACCGTCAGAGGTTGTCCCGGGCCCACTGGGCGAGGATCTTGGCGCAGCCGTCCACCGACTCCTGCCAGGTGTGGCCCGCTCCCTCGCCCGCCCCGTCGCTGACGTGCTTGACCAGCCGGATCGGCAGCCCGAACCGCTGCGCGGTCGCGGCCAGCGCGTACCCCTCCATGTCGACCAGGTGGGCGTCCTCGGCGAGCCGGGCCCGGGCCTGCTCGTCGGCGATGAACTGGTCGCCGGTGGCCAGCACCGGGCCGGTGCCGGCCAGGGTCAGCGGAGCGCCGACGACCTGGCCGGTCAACGCGTGCAGGACCGCCGAGTCCAGGTCGTGTTGCAGGACCCGGCCCACCTCGTGGGTGCCGGTCCAGCCGGTGTGCAGGGCGCCGGCGGTGCCGAGGTTGACCACCGAGGCGGGCAGCGGCCCCCGGGCCAGGGTTGCGGCGAGCGCGATCGTGGCGTTGACCTTCCCCATCCCGGTGAGCAGCACCGGCAGGTCCGGATCGAGGTACGCGGCCTCCTCCGCGAGGGCGAGCACCAGGAGCGGCCGGTCGGGGCTGATCGTTCCGCGCAGATCCATCGCGCGATGGTATCCGGTGTCCCGGGGTCACAGCGACCACCATGGTGGTGGCCGACTGCGGCTGCCCGAAGGGGTGGCTAGTACTCCAACGTCACTTGGCTTCGGCGTTGGGCGTGGCGTAGGCATGAGGACGGCCACCGCGTTGATCATCGATGGTTTGTGAGGACAATCGAAGATCGTGCGGTGGCCGCGGGCCACAGCGTAGACCCCGCCGGGTGGCGGGTCATCCTGGACGAGGCGATGAGGCGTGTCGCGGGCCGGTTCGTGCGGGCCGAGCCGCGGGCGACGGCCGGGCAGTTCGTAGCAGGGCTGCTGTCGGAGGCCGAACGAAAGACCTGCTGGTCGCTTGCGGAGCGGGCGGGTCACGGGGATCCACAGGCGATGCAGCGGCTGCTGCGCACGGCGGTGTGGGACGCCGACGCCGTCCGCGATGACCTGCGTGAGTGGCTGATCGAGCAGCTCGGCCATCCCGACGCGGTGCTGGTGACCGACGAGACCGGGTTCTTGAAGAAGGGCGTGTGCTCGGTCGGGGTGCAGCGGCAGTACACCGGCACCGCCGGCCGGATCGAGAACAGTCAGGTCGCAGTGTTCCTGGCCTACGTGACACCTGCCGGCCGGGCGATGATCGACCGCCGGCTCTACCTACCCGAGACGACCTGGTGCGACCAGCCCGACCGCCTCGCCGCCGCCGGGGTCCCGGACGACGTCGAGTTCGCCACGAAGCCCGCTCTGGCCCGGCAGATGATCGCCGCCGCGTTGGATGCCGGAGTCCCGTTCGCATGGGTGACCGGGGACGAGGTCTACGGCGCCGACCCCGCCCTCCGCGACAACCTGGAACATCGCGGGATCGGCTACGTCCTCGCGGTCGGCTGCGACCGACGCGTGCACGTCAACGACGGCCGCACCCTGATCCGCGTCGACGACCTCGCCGAGCGGATCCCCACCGCCGAGTGGCAGCTGCACAGCTGCGGACCCGGAGCGAAAGGACCACGCGACTACCTGTGGGCCTGGATCACCACCGCCACCCAGCCCGGTGAACACCGGTGGCTGCTGATCCGCCGCAACCGCACCACCGGCGAGCTGGCCTTCTACCTGTGCTGGTCACCCCAACCGGTGCCGCTGCACACCCTCGTGACCGTCGCCGGCTCCCGCTGGAGCATCGAGGAGCTGTTCCAGACCGGCAAAGGCCAGGTCGGCCTGGACCACTACCAGGTCCGCGGCTGGACCGGCTGGCACCGGTTCATCACCCTGGCCATGCTCGCCCTGGCCGTCCTGACCATCCTCGCCGCCCAGCAGCCCGACACCGACCCGGAGATCATCGCGCTGACCGTCGCCGAGATCCGCCGCCTCCTCAACGCCTTCATCCTCGCCGCATCGCTCCCGCCAGAACACACACTGCACTGGTCAATCTGGCGACGCACATCCCAAGCCCGAGCCCGCCGATCCCACTACCAGCGCAGACAGGCCAAGTGACGTTGGAGTACTAGAGCGGGAAACGGCCCCGGCGCCAGTACCAGTGACGCCCGGCCCGCAGGTGGTCGACGACCGCGCGCTGGAGCACGGTACGACGTGGCAGGCGGTCGAGCGGCGTGCTCAGGGTACGGAAGACGAACCGCAGCACCTCGACGTCGGCGTCGATTCCTTCCGGCTCCTCGTAGGGCTCCAGCTCGAACCGCCGCTGGAACCGGACGATGTTCGAGTCCTCGGGCAGGTACTCCAGCAACTGCGGGTCGAGCAGCCACGAGCCGCAGGAGAACGCCGGGTGGCGCTCCGCCGGAAAGTGGCGCGGGAAGAAGGCACGGGCCGCGTCGAGTGACGCGTCGACCGCGTCCGGGGTCAACGGCCCCGCCTCGGGGATGTGCAGGTTGACGGCGGTGTCGCCGCGCTGGTGCTGCAACCGGCCCAACTGGTAGACGCCGCCGCGCGCGTGCAGCGTCAGCCAGCTCTGCATGACCGGCCAGCCCTCACCGCGCATCCGCCGGTCGACCGCGAGGTTGCGGCCCAGGTCCGCGAGGGTCGCCCAGGAGACCGCGTCGGCGACGCCGTGGTCCCGGTGGTACCCCCGGACGACGTCGACCAGGGCCAGGTACGCGTAGACGTAGAGGTGCCGCCAGGCGGGGCCCCGGTCGCGCGGCAGGACCGGACCGGGCGGCAGCCACCCGTAGCCCCCGAGGTCGGCGCGGACCAGGGCGGTCGAGCGGTCCAGCAGCCAGCGCAGCTCCGGCGTCCACAACGGAGAGTCGAGGTCGGGCCAGCCCGCCATGATCTCGGCCGCGTCGTCCGGCCGCACCGCGAGCCGGTCCAGGAGCGCCGGCGCGTCGGCCCTGGCGGGCAGCGGAGCCGACGGCCGGTCACCGGCGAGCCGGTGCACGCGGTCGACCTCCTCGACGGGTACCCCGAGCAGGGCGGCGGTGTCGTCCAGGTCCACGCGGACGACCCTACCGACCCGACGGCGTCGCGCGGTCGGCGTGCGTGCCAGCGGCGGTGGCGCCCGACTGGCATACTCGGCCCGGCAGGGTCGGGCCGGGTGGTGGTGGCGTGCAGTTCCGGGTGCTGGGGCCACCGGAGGTCGTCCGAGACGGGCAGGTGGTGCCGGTCGGCGGGCCCAAACACCGTGCCCTGCTGGCGCTGTTCCTGGTCCGGCCGAACCGGGTCGTCAGCACCGACTGGCTGGTCGACGCGCTCTGGGACGGTCGGCCGCCGGCCAGCGCCGCCACGACCCTGCGGACCTACGTGGCGGGCCTGCGCCGGGCCGTCGAGCCGCAGCGGTCCCCCGGCGAGCCGGCCCGCGTCCTGCGCGGTCACCCCGGGGGGTACGAGTTGCGGGTCGACACCGAGGCCGTCGACGCGGCCCGGTTCCGGCGGGCGGTGGACCAGGCGGCGGGCGCGCTGGCGGCCGGGGACGCGGTGGCGGCCGAACGGGGCTACGACACGGCGTTGGGCCTGTGGTGGGGCGATCCGTTCGCCGGTGCCGCGCACCTGGCGGCGGTCCGCCCCGAGGCGGGTCGACTGGCCGAGTCGCGGCTCGGCGCCGAGGAGGGGCGGCTCACCGCGGCGGTCGCGGCCGGGCGGCACGCCGCCGTGCTCGCCGAGTTGCGTCAGTTCGTGTCCGCCAATCCGGTACGCGAGGGGGCCCGCGCGCAGCTCATGCTGGCGCTGTACCGGTCCGGCCGGCAGGCCGAGGCGCTGGCCGTCTACGACGAGGCCCGGCGGCTGCTGGCCGGGGAGTACGGCCTCGACCCGGGCACCGAGATCCGCGCCCTGCACCGCCGCATCCTGGCCCACGCCGTCCCGCCTGCGCCGGCCCTCCGACCCGCGCCCGGCACCCCGCCGCCCGCGACCGGCACGCCGCCAGCGGTGCGCCCGACCCGCCCGACCGGCTCGCCCGAGCCACCCGGCGCGATGGGGCCGACCGACGCGACCCCGCCCGCAGCGACGGGAGCGACCGGGGCGGGCGGCGCCGACGGGGCGTCGGAGCCGTTGGTCGGTCGCGGGGTCGAACTGGCCGACCTGCGGGCGGCGTTGACCGAGGCGGGCGACGCCGGTGGCCGGATCGCCGCCGTGGTGGGTGAGCCGGGGATCGGCAAGACCAGCCTCGCCGTGGCGGTCGGCGCGACGGCGGCGGCGCGGGGCGTGCCGGTGGTGTGGGGTCGCTGCCCGGACGTCGGGCAGGCCCCGCCGTTCTGGCTGTGGCGTCAGGTCGTCCGGGCGCTCACCGCGATGCCGCAGGCCGGCCCGACCGGCCCGGCGGGGCGGCTGGACGGGTTCGCCGACGGTCCGCTGCCCGGGTTGGCCGCCGGCCCGGAGCCCGATCCGGCGGCCCGGTTCCGGGCGTACGAGGCCGTGGCGGAGCTGGTGCGGGCCGCCGCCGCGCCGGGCGGGCTGCTCGTCGTCCTGGACGACCTGCACGCCGCCGACCCGGACTCGTTGCTGCTGCTGCGCTTCCTCGCGGCGGTGCTCCCCGGCACCCGGGCGTTCGTCCTGGCCACGCTGCGGCCGTACGAACACGCGGCGACGCTGGTGGCGACGGTGGCCGAGCTGGCCCGGGGGCCGGGCTTCCGGCAGGTGCGGCTGGGCGGGCTGCCCGCCGCCGCCGTGGCCGACCTGGTGCGGCGGCGGACCGGCGTACCGCCGGGCGAGCCGGTGGTGGACCGCCTGGTGACCCGGACCGGCGGGAACCCGTTCTTCATCACCGAGCTGCTCCGGTACCGGGCCGACCCGGCCGGCGCGGACCTGCCGCCGAGCGTCCGGGACACCGTCCGGCTGCGCCTCGGTGAGCTGCCCGCACCGACCCGCGACTGCCTGGACCTGCTCAGCGTGGCCGGACACGACGTGGACGCGAGCACCCTGGCGACCGTGCTGCGCCGCCCGGCGGACCAGGTCACCGACGCGCTCGGCGCGGCGTACACGGCGGAGCTGGTCACCGAGGCCGGGCCGGGGGTCGTGCGGTTCCGTCACCCGCTGTTCGCCGAGGTCGCCTACGCCGAGCTGCTGCCGCCGCGCCGCGCCGCGCTGCACGCCCGGCTGGCCGCCGCCTACGAGCGGGCCGGCGACGTCGCCCCCGCCGAGCTGGCCCACCACTACGGACAGGCGGTCGGGCTCGGCCACGGGGAGGACCATCTGCGCTGGTCCCTGGCCGCCGCCGACGACGCGACCCGGCGGTTCGCCTACGAGAACGCCCTCGGCCACCTGGCGCGTGCCGCGCGCGGGCTGGCCCCGGCGACGGCCGGGTCGCCGGCGGCGGCGCGGACCGAACTCGCCGTGCAACTGCACCGGGCCGCCCTGTTGCAGATGACGGTGGGGGTGGGCGCCGACGCCGTCGACGAGGTGTGTTCCCGGGCCCGGGACCTGCTGGTGCTGGTCGGGCCGGAGGTGGACGTCCGGCCGGCGCTGTGGGCGCTGGGTGAGCTGGCCGCCAACCGGGCCGACTACGCGGTCTGCACCGACCTGGCCGACCGGCTGGTCCGGGCCGAGGACGACGGCACCGGGCTGATCGCCGCGGCCGGCGCGTACCTGCTGGGCGTGGTCGACTACTTCACCGGCCGGCTGCCGGCGGCCGACCGGCGGCTCACCGTGGCGGTCGACCGGCTGCGGGCGGTGGACCTGCGGCTGCTCAACCGGCAGGTCGGCCGCCTTCCGGTCCTGGCCGCCTACAACTTCCGCGCCCTGGTCAGGTCGTTGCGCGGGGACGCCGACGCCGCGCGGCGGGACATCGCCGACGCCGAACGGCTCGCCGAGGCCCTCGACGACCTGTACGGGCGGGCGAACGCGGCGCTCTTCGGCGCCTGGATGGGGATGCAGGAGCGGGACGTGCCGACGGTACGGGCGGCGGCGCAGCGGTGCCGGGAGATCGGCGCGGCCAACGGGATGCCGCACTTCGTCGCCACCGGCACGTTCTTCCTCGAGTGGGCCGCGGCCCGCGGCGGTGACCACGACCGGCTGCCGGTGATGCGCGCCGCCGCCGAGGGGATCTACCGTCCCGGGCTGCGGGCCACCAGGACCGTGACGTTCAGCGGGATGGCCGAGGCGTATCTGGCCGCGGGTGACCCGGCGACGGCGGCGGTGCTGGCCGAGGAGGGCCTGGCGGTGGTGGCGGACCTGGGTGAGGCGGTCTTCGCCGCCGAGTTGCACCGGGTACGCGGCATCGCCCGGGACGACCCGGCGGCGCTGGCCACCGGGGCCCGGATCGCCGCCGACCAGGGCAGCGGGCTGCTGCTGGCCCGGTTCCCCGCGGAGGCCATCGAACCCCGCTGACCGCGTCCCGGCCGACCGGGCCTGCGGGCTGCCGTGGAGGTGGTCCGGGTGGCCTCCACGGCGCTTCCACGGTTCCTCCACGCCGGGCTGGTGTCGTGGGGACCGTCAGCAGCCCGAGCCCGGTCAGCACCGGGCACGCACGTCCCGAGGAGCACCATGAACACCGCGCAGCCGCCACCGTCCACAGCGGTCCAGGACATCGACGTCGTCGTGGTCGGGTGCGGCCCGGTCGGGGCGCTCGCCGCGAACCTGCTCGGCCTGCGCGGGGTGCGCACGCTGGTGGTCGAGCGCAGCACCGCGCCACACGGCCAGCCCCGGGCCTTCTCCTGCGACGACGAGGCGTTGCGCATCTACCAGCAGGCGGGGCTGCTCGACCGGATCGTCGACGACCTGCACCAGCCGAGGAGGGCCGACTACGTCAACGCCGCCGGCCGGCTGTTCGCCACCATCGCCTTCGACGAGGTCGACTTCGGCTTCGGGCACGCGCCGCTGAACTTCTTCGACCAGCCGCTGCTGGAGCAGGCCCTGCGCGACGGGCTGGACCGGTTCGCGCACGTCGAGCTGCGGACGGGTACCGAGCTGGTGAGCCTGCGGCAGAACGACGACCGGGTGCACCTGGCCCTGCGCGACGTGCTCACCGGCCAGTCGTACGCGGTGCGGGCCCGGTACGTGCTCGGCTGTGACGGGGCGCGCAGCACCACCCGTACCGCCGTGAAGATCCCCCTGGCGGGGGCGAGCTACGCCGAGCCGTGGCTGGCCGTCTCGGGCGACGTGCCGCCGGAGGGGGTCCGGGGCGCGCACACCACGTTCGTCTGCGACTGGCGGCGGCCGGCGTTCGTGTCCCCGGGGGCGCGGGGCAGCTACCGGCTGGAGTTCATGCTCCTGCCCGGCGAGACCGAGGACGAGATGAGCCGCCCGGAGCGCATCGCCGGGCTGGTCGACCCGTACGTCGACCCGTCGCGGTTCACCGTCACCCGGGCGGTGGTCTACACGTTCCACCACCTCGTCGCGCAGCGGTGGCGGGAGCGACGGGTGTTCCTGCTGGGTGACGCCGCCCACCAGATGCCCCCGTTCCTCGGGCAGGGGCTGTGCAGCGGTCTGCGGGACGCGGCGAACCTGACCTGGAAGCTGCCCCTGGTGCTGTCCGGCGCGGCCGACCCGGCGGTGCTCGACACGTACGAGGCGGAACGCCGGCCGCACACCACGGCGATGGCGCAGACGAGCGTCCGCCTGGGACGAGTCTTCCTGGCCCGCAGCCGGCGGGCGGCCGGGCTGCGCGACGCCGTGTTGCGGGCGGCGCAGACCGTGCCCCGGGTACGCCGGTTCGTGCGGCACTTCGAGTTCAAGCCGGTGCCGGCGTACGAGCGGGGGCTGCTGGCCGGTGGCCGGCGCGACGGTGCCGTCGGGACGATGTTCCCGCAGCCCCGGGTCGGCGGCGGCGGGTCGGCGACGCCCCGCCTGCTCGACGAGGTGCTGGGGGACGGCTTCGCGGTGATCGGGCGCGGTCTCCCGGCCGGTCTGCCCGGGGTGTCGGGGCCGGCGGTGCGCTACGTCGAGGTGCATCCCGCCGGGGCGGCGGTTCCGCCCGCCACCGGTGGGCGCGACGGCGACCGGGTCGACGTCGTCGACGTGGACGGTGCGATCAGCGCGTGGCTGCGCCGGCACCGGGCCGACGTGGTCGTGCTGCGCCCGGACCGGTTCGTCTTCGCCGTCGCCGGCTCCGGTGCCCTGCGGCGGGTGGGCCGGGACCTCGCGGCGGCCCTCGGGGACCCGGAGGTGGTCGACCAACCGGTCGGGTGAGGCCGGTCGGGTGAGGCCGGTCGGGTGAGGAGCCCGTCCATCGTGTCCGGTCCGGCCGTCCGGGCCCGTGCGCGGCGGCCGGACCGGGCCGCCGCCACCCGACCCCTACAGTTCATCTTCTGCTCGCCGTTCCGTTCGGTTACCGGTGCTACCAACGAGCCAGGTTCCTCGTGAAGATCATCGGTGACGGCGGGACGGAGCACACGTGCGCGCGAAGGGGCTTGCGGCAGCCGCCGCGGCGGTGATGGTGCTGGTCGCCGGCTGCACCGGGGACGAACCCGCCCCCCGGCGGTCGGAGGGCACTCCCGGCGGGGGGCTGACACTGCGGATCGTCGCCGGGTCCGAGCAGAAGAGCGTGATCGACACCATCGTCACGCCGTGGTGCGAGAGCCGGGGCCACCACTGTGTGGTGACGTTGCAGGGCTCCGTGGACCAGGCCCGGCTGCTCGCCGCCGGCAGCCGCGAGCACGACGTCTACTGGTTCGCCTCCAGCGTCTTCAGCCAGCTCGGCGACGAAGCCACCGTGCTGCAGGACGTCAAGCCGATGTTCCTGACGCCGGTCGTCTTCGCCGGATGGCGCAGCGAGATGCAGCGGCTGGGCTTCGCCGGCCGGTCGGACGTCGGCATCGCGGAGATCCTGCGGGCCGTGGAGTCGGATCGGACCAGGGTGTGGATCACCAACCCGACCCAGTCCAACTCCGGCGCCACGGTGCTGTTCGGATTCATGAACCACTTCGCGGGCAACGGCCCGGGGACGCCGCTGAGCGCGGCGCAGCTCGACTCCCCGGCGGTCGAACAGGGGGTGAGCCGGTTCGTCGCCGCGATGGACCAGACACCGCCGTCCACCGGCACCCTGATGACGGAGTGCCTGGCCCGCCCGACCGACTGCCGGACCCTGTTCACCTACGAGGACCTGGTGATCGAGAAGAACCAGGAGCTGGTCCGCGACGGCCGGGAACCCCTCGTGGTGGCGTACCCGCGCGGGTCGCTCGCGATCAGCGACGCGCCACTGGGCTTCCTCCCGCGCGGCGACGACGGGGACGCCGGCCGGCGCGCGGCCTTCCGCGAGTTGCAGGAGCACCTGCTCACCGACGCGGGCGCGCAGGCCCAGCTCCGCAAGCTGGGACGACGCCCGGTCGGCGGCGTCGGGCTGACCCTGGACAACCCCGACCTGTCCGTGTTCAACCCGGAGTGGGGCATCCAGGCGACCATCAACGAGCAGGGCATCCAGTACCCGGCGGCCCCGGTCATCAGGGCGGCGCTGGACCGCTACCAGACCCGCTACCGGCCGCCCGTCGACACGTTCTACTGTCTCGACGGCAGCGGGTCGATGGCCTCGAACGAGGGGTGGAACGGGGTCCGGGCGGCCGGGCGGCAGATCTTCGACCAGGGCCAGGCCGCCCTCACCTTCCTGCAGACCCACCCGCAGGACACGACGACCGTCGGCATCTTCACCCAGGATCTCGTCGCCGGCACCCCGTGGCGGGTCGACGGCGACAACCGGAACGCGCTGCACGGCCTCGTGGGGAGGATCGACGCCTACCAGCCCGACGGCGGCACCGACATGTACGCCTGTCTGCGCCGGGCGGCCAGCGACCTGAGCCGGCTGCAGGCCGCCGACCGCCGCCGGTTGGTGGTGCTCATGACCGACGGCAGGTCCACCGGCCAAAACCGGGACGCGGCCGTCGCCGCGCTGACCGCGGTGGACGTACCGGTGATCGCCATCGCCTTCGGCCGGGACGTCGACGCCGCTCAGCTCAGGGAGGTCGCCACGGCCACCGGCGGCGCGTACGTCCAGCAGGACGACCTGGTGGCGGCGCTGCGCCAGGCGGCGGGCTACAAGTGACCGGCGACGGCCGCCCCCGCCGCGTACCGGGTGTCCCGGTGCGGCGGCGGCTGGCCGCCCCGGCCGCGCTCGCCACCGCGGTCGCGGTCTTCGTCGGGGTCTTCGCCGGCACCGGGAGCTTCCTGTGGGCGCCGCTGCTGGCGGTCGCCGCGGCGCTCGGGGTCCACCTCATGCTCGACGACCGTGGGGCGGCGCAGGCCCGGGGCGACGAGTACCTCGACGAGGCGCACGCCAAGGTCGCGGAGGCGCTCACCGTGCTGCGCGGCATCGAACGGCTCGGCCGGACGGTGCACGCGCCGGCCGCCCGCGCCGCCCTGGAGTCGGCCTGCCGGTACGTGCCCGAGTTGTTCGACCGGGTCGCCGCGTCCGCGCCGAGCAGCCTCTACTCGACCGCCAGTCAGATCGGCGGGCACCTGACCAGCCTGGACGGGGTGCTGCGGCAGTACCTCGACGTCCAGGCCACGCCGATGCTCTACACCGACCCCGAGGTCCTCACGCGCAGCGGGGAGGCGGCGTTCGAACGGTTCGCCGCCTTCGCGCTGGACAGCGTGCGGCTGGTCAACCAGGGCGACGTCGCCCGGTACCGGGCCAACCTCGACACCGTCGCACCGCCGAAGCTGCCAGAGCTGGGATGAGGGAGCCATCGTGAGACTGCCGAACGTCCGGTTCCTGATCGGACTGGTCACGGTGATCGTCGTCTGCGTCGTCGCCGCCGTGCTCTGGGTCCGGTCCGCGACCGACGGCACCGCCACCGGCACCGCCCGGAGCACCCCGGACGTCGTGGTGACCTGCCTCGGCGGGTCCGAGAAGTCCGAGCTGATGGCCGACGCCGACGTGGTCCGGATCCTGCGGGACAGGTACCACGTGGAGGTCGCCTTCCAGCCGCTCGGCTCGTACGACCAGGTGCAGCTCAGCGCCGACGACCTGCGGGCGCGCCGGATCGACTGTCTCTGGCCGTCGAGCGCGAGCGCGCAGAGCGTCTTCGAGGCCCGGCACGCCGGCGCGTTCCCGGACTACCGTGCCGAGAACCTGTTGCAGTCCCCCGAGGTGGTCTACGCGGGGCCGCGCGGCACCGAGGCCCTGGTCAGGCGGGGACTGGTCGAGCAGCGCGACCACCAGTACCACATCGTGGACATGAAGTCCCTGCTGCTGGACCACGTCCTGAAGAAGCGGACCTGGGACGGCATCGGCGCGGCCGACCTGCGCGGGCCGATCACCGTGGCGAGCACCGACGCGGCCAAGTCGAACAGCGGTTTCGTGCTGGCCCAGCTCCAGCTCAGTATCGTCGCCACCGACGACGTCTTCCAGTCGCCGAGCCTCGCCCAGGCGCGTCGGGCCCTGCCCACCGTGCGGGCGCTGTACGACGCGCAGGGGTTGCAGGCGCGCAGCTCCGACTCCGGGTTCCGGGAGTGGCTCACCCAGGGCGGCGAGTTCAAGTCACCGCTCTACGCCGGCTACGAGAACCAGCTCATCCAGATGGTGGCGGGCGGCGGCGTGGACACCGCCAGCGTGCTCGCGAACGTCCGGATGCTGTACCCCGAACCGACCATCTACAGCGACCACCCGCTGCTCGCGCTCACCAGCACGGCCGGCCGGCTGGTCGAGGCGATGAAGGACCCGGAGATCCAGACGATCGCCTGGAAGACGTACGGGTTCCGCTCGGCGCTGCGGATCGGCGCCAACGACGTGGCCGACTTCCCCGACCTCGCGCTCGCCGCGCAGGTCCGCACCACCCCGGCGCCCGCCGCCGACGTGACGCTCGCGCTGCTGGGCTGCATCAAGGACGCCACCACCTGCCAGTGAGGAGGCCGACGGTCATGACCGACGGATTGCAGATCGACTTCGGCACCATCGTGGGCGGCGCGGCCGACCCGCCGGCCGGTGCGGCCGACAGCGCCATCAGCACCACGCTGGCCGCCGGGCAGCCGCGTGAGCTGGTCTGCACGGATCTGCTCAGTCCCGCCCAGCGCGGCCAGGCCGAGGCCGCCGCCCGGCAGCTCTACCCGGCGATGCTGGCCGACACCGACCAGCTCGCGTCCTTCGGCACCAGCGCGATCGACCAGGTCAACGCCCAGGTCAGCCGGATCTTCACAGAGGTCGGTCGGGTCGACATCCCGGAGCTGACCAGCATCATGCGCCAGCTCAACGACCGGATGCGGACCTTCCGCCGCCGGTACGACCCGAGCGACCCCACGGTCCGGGAGACGTTCACCCGGTTCTCCGACGCGGTCAAGGGGGTCTTCCGCAAGGGCCGGAACCTGTTGGAGATGCTGTTCGAGGAGGCCCGGACGGTCGAACAGCACCTGGACCGGGTCGCCGGGCAGCTCAGCGCCAAGCAGCTGGAGCTGCGGCGCAACGTGGTGCTCTGCGACGAGCTCTACAGGGCCAACGAGGCGGCGATCGGCCAGCTCATCGGCGCGATCGCGGTGCTGGAGCTGGTCCGCGACGAGGCGCTCGCCGAGGCGAGGTCGATCACCGTCTCGCCGGGTGCGGTCGACGAGCGCGACCAGCAGGAGCGGCTCTCGCTGGTCACCGAGTTCGTCCAGGCGATCGAGGTACGGATCAACGAGTTCCAGCAGCGGCTCTTCGTGGCCTGGTCGACCTCGCCGCAGGTGCGGACCATCCGGACGCTCAACTACGGCCTGGGTCAGCGGCTCGCGCTGCTGATGAACCTGACCATTCCGACGATGAAGCTCACCATCGCCCAGTGGGCGCTGCTGTTGCAGGCCAACCAGGCCGCCGACATGCAGCAGGTGGTGGCCGACGGCGCCAACGACGTGCTGGCCGCGTACGCCCGGGCGGCGCAGGCCGCCGTCCCGCAGATCGCCCGGACCATCCAGACCCCGACGATCCGCCCGGAGACCCTGCTCGAGGTCGCCGAGTCGATCGACGCGCAGGCGCGGGGCGTCGAGGAGGCCGTCCGGTACGGACAGCAGAAGCGCGCCGAGGTGGTGACCGCCATCGTCACCGCCAACCAGTCCATGACGCAGTCGGCCAACCGGCTCTCCCAGACGGTGGTCGAGCTGGTGACCCGGGCCACGGAGCCGGTGGCCCTGCCGGCCGGCCCGCAGCTACCCGCCGCGGTCCTCGACCGGGCGCCGACCGTCCCGCCCCGTCAGCAGCCCGCCGGCTGATCCCCGGCCGGGCCGGCGGGCGGACGCGCGGCGGCCCCGCCGGCCGGGCTCAGACGTGCGGACCGTCCTCGACGTCGCGGGTCACGAGGGCGAACTGGTGGCAGTGCTCGATGCCCTCCGCGACGTGCAGGCAGGTCACCGGCGACGCGCTCAGCGGCGGTGTGTCGGGGCCCACCCGGAAGCGGGTGCGGACCACCGTGTCGTCCGGCCCCTCGTCGTCGACCTCGGCCAGGAAGGGCGGCGCCCCGGGGGCGAACCTGCCCTCGGCCGTCCACACGTAGCGCAGCTCGATCTCCCCGTCGCCGGGACAGCTCCAGCGGAGCCGGCTGGTGGTGGCGCCACCGGCGTTGGCCCAGGCGCTCCAGCCGGTGCCGTCCGGCCGCAGGCAGACCCAGCTCGACTCCATCACCCCGTAGTCGTACAGGCTGCTGTCCCAGAGCCCGACGAGATTCCCGTCCCGCATGGGCCCCATGGTGGCAGCACCGGTGCGGGCCGGGCGGCGGGGCCGGGCCGGCGCGCACGCCGCCGGGCCGGGACCCGGGCGGCCGGCCGGAGAGGATCACCTGCCCGGAAAAACTTTACCGACCAGACGGTATAGTTCACGTCATGGTGAACTCGGTGACGGAGCTGTCGGCCCGGCGGCGGTGGGCGGCGCTCGCGGTGCTGGTGGGTGCCGTGCTGCTGCTCGCGATCGACGGGACCGTGCTGTACCTGGCCGTGCCGTCGATGACGCGCGACCTGGCGCCGACGGCCACCCAGGTGCTGTGGATCGGTGACATCTACTCGCTCGCGCTGGCGGGTCTGCTGGTCACCATGGGCACCCTGGCGGACCGGATCGGCCGCAAGAAGCTGCTGCTGATCGGCACCACCGCGTTCGGGTCGGCCTCGCTGCTCGCGGCGTTCGCCCCGACCGCCGAGGCGCTGATCGCGGCCCGCCTCCTGCTGGGCCTGGCCGGCGCGACGATCATGCCCTCGACGCTGTCGATCATCCGGAACATCTTCCTCGACCAGGCGGAACGCACCCGGGCGATCGCGGTCTGGTCGGCCGCCTCGGCGGGTGGCATCGCGCTCGGCCCGCTGGTCGGCGGAGCGTTGCTGGAGCACTTCTGGTGGGGCTCGGTGTTCCTGATCAACGTACCGATCATGGTCGGGCTCCTGGTCGCCGGCATCGTCCTGCTCCCGGAGTCGCGCGATCCCCACCCGGGGCCCTTCGACGTGCTGTCGGCGGGCCTGTCGATGGCGGCGATCGTGCCGCTGGTCTACGCGGTCAAGCACGCCGTCGGCACCGGCCTCGACGGCGTCTTCGCCGCGACCCTGGCGGTCGCGTGGGGGGCCGGGGTGCTCTTCGTCCGCCGGCAGCGGCGGCTGACCACCCCGATGATCGACGTGACGTTGTTCCGCAATCCGGCGTTCAGCGGCGCGGTGCTGGCCACCTTCATCTCGATCTTCGCGCTCACCGGGCTGCTGTTCTTCTTCTCCCAGTACCTCCAACTGGCCCGGGGATTCAGCCCGCTGGTCGCCGGGCTGGCCGAGATGCCCGCGACGATCGCCTCGATCCTCGTCGTCGGCCTGGTCGGGGTCGCGATGGCCCGGCTCGGCCGGGGCCGGGCCATCGGGAGCGCCCAGGCGGTGTCCGCCGTCGGGCTGCTGCTGGTCGCGGCGGCCGAGAGCGCCGAGAGTTACCTCTGGCTCGGGCTCGCGCTGGTGCCGGTCGGGCTGGGGGTCGGCCTGGCGATGACCCTGAGCACCGACGCGGTGGTCTCCGCCGTGCCACCCCGCAAGGCCGGCGCCGCCGCCTCGATCTCCGAGACCGCCTACGAACTGGGGGTCGCGCTCGGCATCGCGATCCTGGGGTCGGTGGTGACCCTCACCTACCGGGCGAACCTCGCCCTCCCCGACGACCTGTCGCCGGCCACCCGGTCGATGGTGGAGGACTCGTTGGCCTCGGCCCTGAGCGTCCTCGCGCCCGGCTCGGACCTCGCCGCCGCCGCGCGGGAGGCGTTCGTCCACGCCATCCAGACCACCTCGGTGATCGCGGCGGTGATCACGGCGCTGGCCGCGATCGTGGCCTGGCGTACCATTCCCTCGCCGAGACAGCCGGCGGAGCACGACGGCGGCCCATCCGCGAACCACTAGGAGGGAGGCTGCGATGGCACGCAAGGCGGGACGCCCACCCGAACAGACCCGTCGCCTGCTCCTCGACGCCGCCGCGACGGTGATCCGCGACCGGGGCATCACCGCGACCCTCGACGACATCGCGCGGGCCGCCGGGGTGTCCAAGGGGGGTCTGCTCTACCACTTCGCCAGCAAGGACGATCTCGTCCTCGCCCTCGCCGCCGACCTGCTCGACGGGTTCCGCCGGGAGGTCGAGGCCGCGTTGTCCCCCGACGACGAGGCACCGGGGCGGCTCGCCCGCGCCTACGTGCGCGCCTGCCTGGACCCGAACGTCGACGAACGCACGCTGCGCGACAGCATCACGCTGACCGCCCACCTCCTGACCAGCCCCGAGGTCGAGACGCTCAGCCGCGACGACGCCCGACGCTGGCAGGACGAGCTGCGCGCCGACGGTCTCCCCGACGACGTCCTCACCCTGGTCGTCGCCGCCGCCGACGGCGCCAGCGCTGCACCCCTGTGGGGCGGCGGGGCCTACCCCGGGGACCTGGGGCTGCTGCGGGACCAGCTCGTCGCGTTGACCCACGACCCCGGGCGCTGGCAGGTGCTGGGCGGGTCCCGCCACACCGGCAGCTGACGTCAAACGCCGACAGCGAGCTGTTCGTTTCTTTCATCATTCGGGCGTAGACTTGCGGTCGTGACGAAACGTTTGACCGAGGTGGCCCGCAAGGCGGGCGTCAGCGAGGCCACCGTGAGCCGGGTGCTCAACGGGCGTGGTGGTGTCGCCGAGGCGACCCGGACCGCGGTGCTCACCGCCCTGGACGTGCTCGGCTACGAACGGCCCAGCAAGCTGCGCGGGGAACGGGCCCGGCTGGTGGGGCTGGTCCTCCCCGAACTACAGAACCCGATCTTCCCGGCGCTCGCCGAGGTGGTCACCGGCTCGCTGGCCCAGCGCGGGTTCACCCCCGCGCTGTGCGCCCGCACCATCGGCGGCGTCACCGAGTCGGCGTACGTCGACATGCTGCTGGACCACCAGGTCTCCGGGGTCATCTTCGCCGGTGGGTCGTACGCGCTGGCCGACGCCGCGCACGAGCACTACCGGCGGCTGACCGAGCGGGGACTGCCGGTGGTGCTGGTCAACGCGGGCGTGGACGAGCTGGGTTTCCCCCGGGTCTCCACCGACGACGCGGTGGCGGTGGAGCAGGCGTACGGCCACCTGACCTCGCTGGGACACGAGCGGATCGGCATGGTGCTCGGCCCGGAGGACCACGTCCCGTCGCGGCGCAAGCTGGCCGCGCTGCGGCGGGTCGCCGGGTGGGGCGAGGAGAACGAGTGGGTCGAGCGGTCGAGCTTCTCCATGGAGGGCGCCCGGGTCGCCGCGACCAAGCTGGTCGACCGGGGGGCCACCGGGGTGATCTGCGCCAGCGACGTGCTGGCCCTGGGCACCATCCGCGCGGTGCGCCGGCTCGGCCGGACGGTGCCGGGCGACGTGTCGGTCGTCGGCTTCGACGACTCCGCCTTCATGACCTGCACCGACCCGCCGTTGACCACGGTGCGGCAACCGATCGAGACGATGGGCCAGGCGGCGGTGGACCTGCTGGTCACCCAGATCGAGGGCGGCGGGGTGCTCGCCGACGAGCTGCTCTTCGAGCCGGAGCTGGTGGTGCGGGGCTCGACCGCGCCCAGCCCGAGGGGGTAGCCGGCCAGGCGGCGGTACCACGCGGACGAGGGGCGGACCCGGCACGGGGTCCGCCCCTCGTCGCGTCTCCCGACACCTCCCCCACCGATGTCCTTGATTTTCATGGTCCAGTCTGGTTCTTGCGTTCATCGATTCGGGTTTGTATCGTCATCGCCACGAAACAAGGCAGTGACGAGCTTGAGATCGCCTCCACCCAGGGAAGGGTGTGCGCCCCATGACCAGAACCAGGCTGCGCCGCGCGCTCGGGGTCCTCCTCGTCGCCGGGGTCGCCCTCTCCACGACCGGCTGCGGCTCCGACGAGGACCAATCCGCCGACGGCACGGTGACCATCACGGTGAACGGGCTGCCCCCGGCGACGGAGGCGGCGAACCACCAGCGCTTCCTCGACAACGTCGCCGAGTTCGAACGGCAGCACCCGGACATCAGGATCGACGCCCGCGAGGGCAAGATGGACCCGCAGACCTTCGCCGCGAAGCTGGCCGGCGGGCAGTTGGAGGACGTCTTCTACGTCTACTTCACCGACCCGGCCAACCTGATCGCCAAGCGGCAGGTCGCCGACATCTCGGCGTACGTCAGGGACTTCCCGGTCGTCGACCAGATCCGGCCGGAGGTCAGGCGGGTCTTCTCCGACGACGCCGGCAAGCTCTACGGCCTGCCGTACAAGAACTACTCGATGGGGTTGCTCTACAGCCGGCCGCTGTTCACCCGGGCCGGACTGGACCCGGACAAGCCGCCGGCGACCTGGGCCGAGGTCCGCACCGCCGCGCAGAGGATCGCCGCGCTCGGCGGCGGCACGGTGGGCTTCGGCGAGTACAGCAAGTCCAACACCGGCGGCTGGCACTTCACCACCCACATGTACTCCCGGGGTGGCGAGGTCGCGGTCAACGAGGGCGGCACCTGGAAGGCGGCGTTCAACAACGACACCGGGCGGCAGGTGCTCACCCAGCTCAAGGAGATGCGCTGGACCGACGACAGCATGGGCGCCCGGCAGTCCCTGGAGTGGGCCGACCTGCTCCAGCTCATGGGCGCCGGCAAGCTCGGCATGTACCTGGCCACCGCCGACAACATCCCCACCATCGTCAACCAGTACAAGGGCGACTTCGCCGACTACGGGCTCGGCCCGGTCCCGGACGGCCGGGGCACCCTGGGCGGCGGTGAGGGTTACATGTTCAACGCCAAGGCCAGCCCCGAGAAGATCCGCGCCGGGCTCAAGTGGTTGACCTTCTGGTTCACCAGCGCCGACCGGTTCGAGGCGGAGAACAAGTGGGCGGCGGAGAACAAGCTCCCCGTCGGCCTGCCGGAGCCGCAGATCTTCACCGGCCCCGCCGCGCAGACCCAGGCCGCCGCCGACAAGACGTACGCCAACGTGCCCCAGCAGAACTACGCGCCCTTCGTGGCCGCGATGGGCAGCATCCCGGTCAAGCTCGAACCGCCGAACGCGCAGCAGGTCTACGCCGCGCTGGACGTGGCGATGCTCAAGGTGCTCACCGACCGCGACGCCAACGTGGACCAGCTCCTGGCCGACGCCGAGAAACAGGTCAACACGATCCTCAGCACGGTCCGCTGACCGGCACACCGCGGTTTGGAGGGGCCCCCTCCTCTACCAGAAGCGTTAACAGGGGGCCCTTCCTTGCACCCGAAGGGGTTGAGATGGCGGTTCGCACGTCCGCTCGCCGCGCCGTCCGGCGGCGTCGGCTCCGCGACGACCTGCTGGCGTACGCCTTCCTCGCGGCCGGCATCCTCTGCTTCGCGTTCTTCTCGTGGTACCCGCTGGCGCGCGGCGTCCTGCTCAGCTTCCAGCAGGTCAACTTCGTCACCGACCCGACCTTCGTCGGGCTGGACAACTTCCGGGCCCTCGTCGCCGACCCGCTGTTCTGGACCGCCTGGAAGAACACCCTGGTCTTCACCGGGCTCGCCCTGGTGCTCGGGTACCTGGTGCCGCTGGCGCTGGCGATCCTGCTCAACGAGCTGCGGCACCTCGCGGGGTTCTTCCGGATCGCCGTCTACCTGCCGGTGATGCTGCCGCCGATCGTGGTGGTGCTGCTCTGGAAGTACCTCTACGACCCGGGCAACGGCCTGTTCAACACGCTGCTGCGCGGCGCGCACCTGCCGGAGAGCCAGTGGACCCAGTCCTCCTCCACCGCGATGGTCTCGCTGGTCCTCGTCTCCACCTGGGCGAACCTCGGCGGCGCCACGCTGATGTACCTCGCCGCGTTGCAGAACGTGCCCGGCGAGCTGTACGAGGCGGCCGAGCTGGACGGGGCCGGCATCCGGCAACGGCTGCGCCACGTGACCCTGCCGCACCTGCGCTTCATCATGCTGGTCCTGCTGCTGCTCCAGATCATCTCCACCATGCAGGTCTTCATCGAGCCGTACCAGCTCACCGGCACCACGAACCCGGACACGGTCACCGTGATGGTGCTGATCTACCGGTACGCCTTCACGGTGAACAACGACTTCGGCCTGGCCGCCGCGGCGAGCGTGGTGCTCTTCGTGGTGCTCGGCGTCTTCTCCGCCCTCTACCTGCGGCTCACCCGCCGCGCCGACTGAGCCCCGCCGCGCCGTTCGAGCCCGCCGCGCCGACCGAGGAGGCCGCCATGACCCTCGCCGCCACCCCCGTGCCGCCCACCGGCGCGCCGCCGCCGGAGTCGCGCCGCCGGTCCGGGCGACCGCGCGCCGCCGCCACCCGCACCCTGGTCGCCGACCGCCAGCTCGCCCGGGGGCGCGGGCGGGTGCTGTACGTCGCGGTACTGGCCCTGGTGCTCACGCTCTTCGTACTGGTCTTCCTCGTCCCGGTCTACTGGATGGTGACCTCGGCGGTGAAGGCGCCCGCCGAGTTCGCCCGTACCCCGCCGACGATCGTGCCGGAGTCCTTCCACCCCGGGACGTACGCGCTGGCGTGGGAGCACATGCAGATCCCCCGGTACTTCCTGAACACCGTGTACTACGCGCTCGGCGGCTGGCTGATCCAGCTCGCGGTGGCGGTGACCGCCGCGTACGCGCTGTCGAAGCTGCGGCCCCGGTTCGGCGGCGTGGTGCTCGCCGCGATGCTGGCCAGCCTGATGCTGCCGGCCGCCGCGCTGCTGGTGCCGGCGTACCTGACCGTCAGCGACGTGCCGATCCTCGGCGTCAACCTGCTGAACACCCCGTGGGCGCTGTGGCTGCCGGCCGCCGCGAACGCCTTCAACATCTACGTGCTCAAGCGCTTCTTCGACCAGATCCCCGACGACCTGCTCGACGCGGCCAGCCTGGACGGCGCCGGGCGGCTGCGGGTGCTCGCCTCGATCGTGCTGCCGCTGTCCCGGCCGGTGCTCGGGGTGGTCTCCATCTTCTCGATCATCGCGATCTGGAAGGACTTCCTCTGGCCGCTGCTGGTGCTCCAGGACCCGCAGACGCAGACGCTCAGCGTGGCGCTGAGCCGGCTGGCCAACACCAGCCAGATCCCCCCGACCGAGCTGATGGCCGGCCTGGTGATCGCCAGCGTCCCGATGCTCGTCGTCTTCCTGATCTTCCAACGCAGCATCGTCAGCGGCCTCTCCGCCGGTGGCCTGAAGGGCTGACCCGGCCCCGGCCAGCGCCGGCCGCTGGGCGTGGGCCAGCCGACCTCGACGGACCGACCCAGAAAGCAGGTGCCCGTGTCCACAGCAGACGACTCCCGGTGGTGGCGCAGCGCGGTGATCTACCAGATCTACCCGCGCAGCTTCGCCGACGGCGACGGCGACGGCATCGGTGACCTCGCGGGCATCCGCGAACGCCTGGCGTACCTGTCCGGTCTGGGGGTGGACGCGCTCTGGCTGAGCCCCTGGTACCCCTCGCCGATGGCCGACGCCGGCTACGACGTCGCCGACCACCGCGACATCGACCCGGTCTTCGGCACCCTCGCCGAGGCGGAGCAGCTCATCGCCGAGGCGCACCGGCAGGGCCTGCGGATCATCGTCGACCTGGTGCCCAACCACTGCTCCGACGCGCACCCCTGGTTCCAGGCGGCGCTGGCCGACCCGGACGCGCCGGAACGGGAGCTGTTCTGGTTCCACCCCGGCCGGGGCCCGGACGGCGGGCGGCAGCCGACCGACTGGGTCTCCCCCTTCGGCGGCGGCACCTGGACCCGGACCACGAACCCGGACGGCACCCCCGGCGACTGGTACCTGCACCTGTTCGCCCCGCAGCAACCCGACTTCAACTGGGACCACCCGAGGGTACGGGCCGAGTTCGAGGAGATCATCCGGTTCTGGCTGGACCGGGGGGTGGACGGCATCCGGATCGACTCGGCGGCGATGCTGGCCAAGGACCCCACCCTGCCGGAGGTCACCCCCGACGGGCCACACCCGTTCGTCGACGTCGACGCGGTGCACGGGATCTACCGGAGCTGGCGGCGGATCGCCGACGGGTACCCGGGCGGCCGGGCGCTCATCGGTGAGGTCTGGCTGCCCGACCGGCAGCGCTTCGCCAACTACCTGCGCCCCGACGAGCTGCACACGGCGTTCAACTTCGACTTCCTCGGCTGCGCCTGGACGGCCCCCGCGCTGCGCGCCTGCGTCGACGCCACGCTGGCCGCGCACGCCCCGGTCGGCGCGCCGGCCACCTGGGTGCTGTCCAACCACGACGTCACCCGGCACGTCACCCGCTACGGCCGGGCCGACACCACGTTCAGCTTCGCCGCCCGGCGCGAGGGCATCCCCACCGACCTGGAGCTGGGCACCCGGCGGGCCCGCGCCGCCGTGCTGCTCAGCCTGGTCCTGCCCGGCGCCGCCTACGTCTACCAGGGCGAGGAGCTGGGCCTGTGGGAGGTCGAGGACATCCCGCACGAGCTGCGGCAGGACCCGATGTTCCTCCGCTCGGGCGGGGTCGACCCGGGTCGGGACGGCTGCCGGGTCCCGCTGCCGTGGTCCGGTGACGCGCCACCGTTCGGTTTCAGCCCGGAGGGCGCGACCGCGCCGCCGTGGCTGCCCCAGCCGGCCGACTGGAAGGACCGTACGGCCCGCGCGCAGGCCGGCGACCCGCACTCGATGCTGGAGCTGTACCGGACGGCGATCGCCCTGCGCCGCGCCGAGGCGGCGCTCGGCGACGGGGACCTGACGTGGCTGCCCGCCCCGGAGGGGGTGCTGGCGTTGCGCCGCGATCCCGGTCTCACCTGCCTGGTGAACCTCTCCGGCACGGCGGTGCCGCTGCCGCCGCACGCCGGGCTGCTCCTGGCCAGCGGCCCGCTCGACGACGACCGGCTGCCCCCGGACACCGCCGTCTGGGTGCGGAGCACGCCGGACGACCCGAGGTGACCCGGGCGCGGCGTCGGTGGTCGTCCCACCGCCGACGCCGCGCCACCGACCGCTGGCCGCCGGTCAGCCCGCCCACGACGAGGAGGTACGCGCCGCACCACACGGGGGACCTGGCCACCTGAAGGAAAGGGAGAGCGCTGCTCATGGCCGACCACACCGCCCGTCACCACCCCCGCCCGCCCAGACACCGGACCCGGACGACGATCGCCGCGCTCGTCGGCACCGCGCTCGCCGCCGCGTCGATCTCGGTCGTCACGCTCACCAGCACCGCGACCCCGGCCCGCGCGGCCGGCCTCTCCCCGTTCGACATCACCGGCCGGGGCGCCACCGTGCCGTTCGTCGAGCACGAGGCGGAGAAGGCCGCGCACACCGGCACCCGGATCGGACCGGACCGCCGCTACGGCACGCTGCCGTCGGAGGCCAGCGGCCGGGAGGCGGTCACCCTCGACGCGGTCGGGGAGTACGTCGAGTTCACGCTCACCGCACCCGCGAACGCGGTGACCTTCCGCTACAGCGTCCCGGACAACGCCGCCGGCACCGGCCGCGACGCCACCATCGACCTGCGGGCCAACGGCGCTTTACTCAAGGCGGTGCCGGTCACCTCGAGGTACGGCTGGTACTACGGCGGCTACCCGTTCAACAACAACCCCGGCGACATCAACCCGCACCACTTCTACGACGAGACCCGGACCCTGCTCGGCAGCACGTACCCGGCCGGCACGAGGATCCGGCTCCAGGTCTCCTCGACCGCCCAGTCGCCGACGTTCACCATCGACCTGGCCGACTTCGAGCTGGTCGCCGCCCCGATCGCCAAACCGGCCGGCGCCCTCGACGTGGTGACCGACTTCGGGGCCGACCCGACCGGCGGCACCGACGCCACCGCCCGGTTCCAGGCCGCCGTGGACGCCGGCCGCGCCCAGGGCCGGACGGTGTGGATCCCGCCGGGCAGCTTCACGCTCTGGGACCACGTGGTGGTCGACGGGGTGACGCTGCGTGGCGCGGGGCCGTGGCACTCGGTGCTCGGCGGCCGGCACCCCACCGACCGCAGGCGCGCCGCCGGCATCTACGGCAAGTACGTGACCGGCGGCGGCTACCGGGGTGAGATCCGCCCGCACGAGGCCGGCGGGCCCAGCCGCAACGTGGTGCTGCGCGACTTCGCCATCATCGGCGACATCCGGGAACGGGTGGACGACGACCAGGTCAACGCCATCGGCGGGGCGATGTCGGACTCGATGGTGGACAACCTGTGGCTCCAGCACACCAAGGTCGGCGCCTGGATGGACGGGCCGATGGACAACTTCACCATCCGCAACAGCCGGATCCTCGACCAGACCGCCGACGGGGTGAACTTCCACTGGGGGGTCACCAACTCGACGGTGACCAACACCTTCGTCCGCAACACCGGCGACGACGCGCTGGCCATGTGGGCCGACACCGTGCCCAACGTCGGCAACTCGTTCACCCGCAACACGATCGGCGTGACCGTCCTCGCCAACCACCTGGTCACCTACGGTGGGCGGAACATCCGGATCACCGACAACGTGACCGCCGACTCGGTCACCAACGGCGGCGGCATCCACGTGGCCAACCGGTACACCGGGGTGACCGGCCCGACCGCCGTCGCCGGCACGATCACGGTCGCCCGCAACACGCTGATCCGCAACGGCAACTCCGACTACAACTGGCGGTTCGGGGTCGGCGCGATCTGGTTCTCCGCGTTGAACCAGCCGATCCAGGGCGCGTCGATCGTGGTCAGCGACACCGACATCCTGGACAGCTCCTACGCGGCGCTGCACTGGATCGAGGGCGCCACCAGCGGGATCAGTTTCAGCAACGTGCGCATCGACGGCGCGGGCACGTACGCGCTCCAGGTGCAGGCGCCCAGCCAGGTGTCGTTCACCAACGTCCGGGCCACCAACATCGCCCAGGCGACCCCGATCCACAACTGTGTGGGCAGCGGCTTCCAGATCACCCAGGGCGCCGGCAACGCGGGCTGGTACACCGCCACCCCGTACTGCGGGCCGTGGCCGGAGCCCCGGTGGGGCGGCGGCCCGACCAGCCCGCCACCCACCACCACTCCCCCGACCACCCCGCCGACGACGACCCCGCCGACGACCGGGAACCTGGCGCTCGGCCGGCCGGTCACCGCCACCAGCCACACCGACGTGTACGTGGCCACCAACGCGGTGGACGGCGCCGCGAACACGTACTGGGAGAGCGCCAACCACGTCTTCCCGCAGACCCTCACCGTCGACCTGGGCAGCGCCCGGCCGGTACGCCGGGTGGTGCTGAAGCTGCCACCGTCGCCGGCCTGGCAGACCCGGACCCAGACGCTGTCGGTGCTCGGCTCGACCGACGGCACCACGTGGGCCACGCTCGCCGCCCCGGCGGGCCGGACCTTCGACCCGGCCGGCGGCAACACCGTCTCGATCGGCCTGCCCGCCGGTGACCGGCGGTACGTCCGGCTGGTCGTCACCGGCAACACCGGCTGGCCGGCGGCGCAGGTCGCCGAGTTCGAGGTGCACGCCTCCTGAGTCGTGGGGTGGGCCCCGGACGCCGACCGGGGCCCACCCCGCCCCCGCCGCCCACGCGGCACCCGTAACGCCTCTCCACCTCCCCGGAAGAAGGTGTCGATCCCCCATGTCCAGATTCCGTACCCGGCTGACCGCCGTGCTCGTCGCGGTCGGCCTCGTGCTCACCGTGGCGCCCGCACCGGCGGCCGTCGCGGCCGGCGGCCCGAACCTCGCCGCCGGTCGACCCGCGACGGCCAGCAGCACCAACGGCTCCTACGTCGCGGCCACCGTCACCGACGGCAACGCCGCAACCTACTGGGAGAGCAGCGGCGCCCTCCCGCAGTGGGTCCAGGTCGACCTGGGCGCCGGCCGGTCGATCGACCAGGTGAGGCTGAAGCTGCCGGCGGGCTGGGAGTCACGCACCCAGACGCTGTCGGTGCAGGGCAGCGCGGACGGCAGCGGCTTCGGCACGATCGTCGGCTCGGCGGGCCGCGTCTTCGGCCCGGCCGGCGGCAACACCGTCACCCTCGACTTCCCGGCCACCACCACCCGGTACGTCCGGGTCGCGATCACCGCGAACACCGGCTGGCCGGCCGCGCAGTTGGCCGAGCTGGAGGTGTACGGGGCGGCCAGTTCGTCGACCAACCTGGCGGCGGGCCGGAGCATGTCCGCCAGCGGCCACGCCGACGTCCACGTCCCCGGCAACGCCAACGACGGCAACCAGGGCTCCTACTGGGAGAGCGCCAACAACGCCTTCCCGCAGTGGATCCAGGTGGACCTCGGTGCCACGGTCACCGTCGACCGGCTGGTGCTCCGGCTGCCCGGCGGCTGGGCGGCGCGCACCCAGACGCTCACCGTGCAGGGCAGCACCACCGGCTCGACGTTCGGCACCCTCGTCGCCTCCGCCGGGTACGCGTTCACCCCGGCGGCCGGCAACACGGTGACCGTCCCGGTCGGCGCGGCGTCGACCCGCTACGTGCGGCTCCTGGTCAGCGCGAACACCGGCTGGCCGGCCGCGCAGCTCGCCGAGCTGGAGGTGTACGGGCCGGCCGGCGGGGACACCCAGCCGCCGGCCGCGCCGACGAACCTGGCGTTCACCCAACCGGCCACCGGACAGATCCGGCTCACCTGGTCCGCCGCCACCGACAACGTCGGCGTGACCGGATACGACATCTACGCCAACAACGTCCTGCGAGCCAGCGTCTCCGGCACCACGCTCACCCACACCGACACCCAACCCGCCAACGCCACCGTCACGTACCACGTCCGGGCGAAGGACGCCGCCGGCAACACCTCGGCGAACAGCAACACCGTGACCCGCACCGGCAGCACCGGTGACACCCAGCCGCCGGCCGCGCCGACGAACCTGGCGTTCACCCAACCCGCCACCGGGCAGATCCGCCTCACCTGGTCCGCCGCCACCGACAACGTCGGCGTGACCGGATACGACATCTACGCCAACAACGTCCTGCGAGCCAGCGTCTCCGGCACCACGCTCACCCACACCGACACCCAACCCGCCGACGCCACCGTCACGTACCACGTCCGGGCGAAGGACGCCGCCGGCAACGTGTCGGCGAACAGCAACACGGTCACCCGTACCGGCAGCACGCCCGGTGGGCGCAACCTCGCCGCCGGCAAGCCGGCCACCGCCTCGTCGACGGTGCACGTCTTCACCGCCGCCAACGCCGTCGACGACGACGTCACCACGTACTGGGAGGGTGCGCCGGGGGCGTACCCGAGCACGCTGACCGTCGCGCTGGGCGCCAACGCCAGCATCAGCGCGGTCGTGGTGAAACTCAACCCGGACCCGGCCTGGGGGCCGCGTACCCAGACCTTCCAGATCCTCGGCCGGGAGCAGGCCGCCACCGGTTTCAGCACGCTGGTCGGCACGGCGGCCTACGCGTTCAGCCCGGCCGGCGGCAACACGGTGACCGTCCCGGTGTCGGCGACCGCCGCCGACGTGCGGCTCCAGTTCACCGCGAACACCGGGTCGGCCAACGGGCAGGTCGCCGAACTCCAGGTGATCGGCACCCCGGCGCCGAACCCGGACCTCACCGTCACCACCCTGACCGTCACCCCCGCCGCCCCGGTGGAGACCGACCGGATCACGCTCACCGCCACCGTGCGCAACGCCGGCAGCCTGGCGGCCGGGGCGACGACGGTCGGCTTCGCCCTCGACGGGACGACCGTCGGCCAGGCCCCGGTCGGTGCCCTCGCGGCCGGCGCGTCGACCGCCGTGTCGACCACCGTCGACCCCCGCGACGCCGGCAGCTACCAGCTCAGCGCCACGGTCGACGAGGCGAACCGGGTCATCGAGCAGGACGAGTCCAACAACGGCCTGACCAGCCCGACCCGGCTGACGGTCGCCCCGGTGTCCAGTTCCGACCTGGTCGCCTCGGCGGTGACCTGGTCACCCGGCACGCCGAACGCGGGCGCCACGGTCCGGTTCGCGGTGACCCTGCGCAACCAGGGGACGGTCGCCTCGGCGGGCGGCGCGCACGGCGTCACGCTCACCGTGCTCACCGACGCCGGCACCGTGGTCCGCACGCTCACCGGCTCGTACTCCGGCACGATCGGCGCCGGTGCCACGGCCGGGCCGATCGACCTGGGCACCTGGCCGGCGGCCAACGGCCGGTACACCGTCCGGGTGGTGGTCGCCGCCGACGCCAACGAGGTGCCCGTCAAGCGGGCCAACAACACCAGCGAGCGACCGCTGTTCGTGGGCCGGGGCGCCAACCTGCCGTACGACATGTACGAGGCCGAGGAGGGCTCGGTCGGCGGCGGGGCGCAGGTGGTCGGGCCGAACCGGACCATCGGTGACCTGGCCGGCGAGGCGTCCGGCCGGCGGGCGGTGACCCTGAACAGCACCGGCGCGTACGTCGAGTGGACCACCAGGGCGCCGGCCAACGCCCTGGTCACCCGCTTCTCCATCCCGGACGCCCCGAACGGGGGCGGGATCACCGCGACGCTGAACATCTACGTCAACGGGGTGCTGCACAAGCCGGTCAGCCTCACCTCGAAGCACATCTGGTTGTACGGCGCGGAGGCCAGCCCGAGCGACTCGCCGAGCGCCGGGCCGCCCCGGCACCTCTACGACGAGGCGAACGTGCTGCTCGACTCGACCGTCCCGGCGGGCAGCCGGATCCGGTTGCAGAAGGACCCGGCGAACACCACCACGTACGCCGTCGACTTCGTCAACCTGGAGCAGGTGACCCCCCGGGGCAACCCGGACCCGGCGCGGTACCGGGTGCCCAACGGGTTCGGCCACGCCGACGTGCAGAGCGCGCTGGACGCGGTCCGGATGGACACCACCGGCACCCTGGTCGGCGTCTACCTGCCGCCGGGCACGTACGAGACCGCCCAGAAGTTCCAGGTGTACGGCAAGCCGGTGAAGGTGGTGGGCGCGGGGATGTGGTTCACCCGCTTCCAGACCCCGCCGTCGCAGCAGAACACCGACGCCGGTTTCCGGGTGGAGCCCAGCGCGAGCGGGTCGTCCTTCGAGCACCTGGCCTTCTTCGGCAACTACACCACCCGTCAGGACGGGCCGGGCAAGGTCTGGGGCGAGCTGAAGGACGTCGACAACCTGACCCTGGACAACGTCTGGGTCGAGCACACGGTCTGCGCGTACTGGGGGGTGAGCGTCAGCGGGTTGAAGATCACCAACAGCCGGTTCCGGAACACCTTCGCCGACGCGGTGAACATGACCAATGGCAGTACGAACAACCTGATCAGCAACTCGGAGGGCCGGTCCAACGGCGACGACGCGTTCGCGTTGTTCTCCGCGACCGACCAGGGCGCCGCCACCGGGAATCACGGCAATGTGTTCGAGAACCTCAGCGCCACGCTGACCTGGCGGGCAGCCGGGATCGCCGTGTACGGCGGGTACGACAACGTCTTCCGCAATCTCTACATCGCAGATATGTTGACGTACTCCGGAATCACGATCAGCTCGCTGGACTTCGGCTACCCGTTTGTCGGGTTCGGGGCCAGCCCACCGACCCGGTTCGAGAACATCTCACTGATCCGGGCCGGCGGACACTTCTGGGGCGCGCAGACCTTCCCGGCGATCTGGGTGTTCTCCGCGTCGAAGGAGTTCCGTGGCATCCGCGTCACCGACGTGGACATCGTCGACCCGACGTACTCGGGCATCATGTTCCAGACCAAGTACACCGGCAACCAGCCGGAGAACCCGATCACCGACACGGTCTTCACCAACGTGTCGATCTCGGGCGCGCGGCGCAGCGGCGACGCCTTCGACGCCAAGTCGGGCTTCGGGATCTGGGTCAACGAGCTGCCGGAGCAGGGCCAGGGCCCGGCGGTCGGCTCGGTGACCTTCACCAACCTGCGGCTGAGTGACAACTGGCAGGACATCCGCAACACCACCAGCACGTTCACCATCACCCGCAACTGACGGCACCGCCACGGCCGCCGGGAGGGCAGGGCAGCTCTCCCGGCGGCTGTGCCGTGTCCGGGCACCGGTGCGGTGACCACCACGAATGCCACCCAGCGGCCACCGTCGACGCGTCCGGCGCGGTCGGCACCACCCGGCCCGCGGGCGGTGATCAACCGGGTGGTGCATTCCGCACCGTCTCGGTCGTACCGTCGACAATACGGAGTGTCCATCCTGGAACGTTACGTAACTCTGCCGCAGGCCGAGGTGGCGGACCTGGGTCAGGAACCGGACCGAGAATGAGAACGGTCGAAGCTTGCGTGCATCCCACCGGCAATCAAAGATCGCGTGAACAACGAGACCGATGGGGGGCGGATCGCAGTGTCACTGGATACCCGACCGGCTACCGGCCACGCTGATCCACAACGGACGGCAGAGTTGCTACGCGATCTCGACGAGGAGAATTCGACGGCGGTCCGCCGCTGGTCGGCGACGCTCGACCTGGACCACGATGATCCCTATTTGTTCGACCATCCACTCGACCACGTACCCGGCATGGCGCTCATCTGCGGCCTCTTCCAACTGGTCAGGGCCACCGGTACGCCGGTGGAGGGGATCGACCGGCGAATCCGGACGACGCTGCGGTTTCCGCTCTTCTGCGAATTGGAGCAGACGATCCGGGTGACCGCCGCCGACACCGGCGGGCCCGAGGGGACGCTCACGGTGCGGGCCGAGCAGGCCGGCACCGCCGTCTGCACGGGCCACGTCGAGTTCGGGGCCGCCGAGGCGCCGGCCGTCCGGAAGCCGACAGCCCGCCTGCTGCCGGCGGAGACGCCGGCGGCCGAGCCGGCCCTGGTGCACCGCCGGCTGGCCCAGAACGTCCTGATCTCGGGGATGGTGCCGACCGGGGCCGACCAGACGGTCGCCGTCCGCCGGCCGTTCGCGGGCCACCCGTTGGCCAGCCCGCCCGGCGAGCCGGACCAGGTGGAACTGGTCATCGACGCGGCCCGCCAGTACGCCACCATGATCAACCACGTCGCGCACCACGCCAGCCCGGACCTGAGGTTCGTGCTGCTCGACCTGGACGCGGACCTGCCCGGCACGGTCCACGGCGACCTGGAACTGAGCTGGACGCCGATCCCACCCGCCAAGGGCCGGCGCAGTCTCGTCTTCGACGTGCTGGTCGACGGGGTCCGCCGGGGGCACGTCGGCTTCCGGTACTACGCCGCTCCCGAGGCGGTCTACCAGCGGCTGCGCCATCCGGCCACGCCCGCCACCAACCAGGAAGGACAACCGTGACCCGCACGGACGCGACCGCCGGAGCCACCCGCCGGACGGTGGACCCGGTGACCCTGCTGACCCGGGTGCTGTTCGTGGTCGCGCTGGCCGTGCTCGGCAGCCGGGCCGTCTGGCACCTCGCCCACGCCGCCGCACCCGAGCACCTGGTCTCCGGTCTGCTGGCCGGCGCGTACCTCGCCTGGATCGGCGCGGAGATCCCGGTGACCTTCCGCCGCTCGTCGGCGCCGGCGGTGGAGATCCGCACCCTGGCCGCGTACGCCAGCACCCGGATGCTCCTGGTGATCGTCACGGTGCTGCCGGCCACCCCCTGGTCGGGGTGGTCGTGGTGGATGGTGCCGCCGATCGCGCTCTTCGTCGCCGGGATCGTCCTGCGGCTGGTGGCCATCCGGGTGCTCGGGGCGCTCTACACCCACCACGTGGTCCGGCGGCAGCAGCACCCGATCGTGACCACCGGCCCGTACCGCCTGGTCCGGCACCCGGCCTACTCCGGGATGCTGCTGGCCAACCTCGGCTTCGTCCTCTTCTTCCACCACGTGGTCAGCGTGCTGGCGCTGGCGGCGCTGGTGGCGGTGCTGGTGTGGCGCATCCGCACCGAGGAGCGGGTGCTCTGGGCGGTCCCCGGCTACCCGGAGTTCGCCACCGGCCGGCCCCGCCTGCTGCCCGGGGTGTGGTGATGGCGCTGATCCGGGCCGGTGACCCCCGGCTGACCGACGCCACCCTGGTCGGGCACAAGTTCGCCCGGCAGGAGCGGCTGCGCCTGGCCGGGTTCCGGGTGCCGGAGTTCTGCTGCCTGCCGGTGTCGGCGTTCGACGCGGCGGCGACCGGCCTGCTGACCGCGCCGGCGGTGTCCCCGCCGGCCGGGGCGGACACGCCGGCCGGGGCGGGTGCGGCGGCCGGGGCAGGTGCGGCGGCCGGGGCGGGTGCGGCGGCCGGGGCGGGTGCGGCGGCGGCACCGGTGGCGGGGGCGTCCGCGCCGGGCGCGACGGCGTCCACGGAGGAGTTGCTGGCCTGGGCGACGGCGGTCGCCGACCGGCTCCGGTCGGCCACCCTGCCGGCCGGGCTCGCCGCCGAGCTGGACGAGGCGGTCGCCGCGCTGGCCGGGCCGGGTGACCTGCTGGCGGTCCGCGCCTGCGTGGTGGCCGACGCCGACGGCGTCGGCGAGGACGGCGCGACCGACGCCTTCGCCGGGCTGACCGACTCCTTCCTGTACGTCCCGGCGGCGGACGTGGCCCGCCGGGTCACCGCCTGCTGGGCGTCCGGGTTCAGCCCGGAGTCGGTGCTCTACCGGGCCCGGCGCGGGCTCGCCCCGGCCGCCACCCGGGTCGCCGTCGGTGTGCAGCGGATGGTGCCCGGGGTCCGCTCCTTCGTGGCGTTCAGCCGTGACCCGCGCACCGGCGCGGCGGAGACCGTGGTGGCCGCCGCGCACGGCATCGGCGAGGGTGTGGTGCAGGAACGCGCCGACGTGGACCACTTCTTCGTCGCCCCCGACGCCGGCGCGGTCCGCGCCGAGACGGTGGTCAAGACGACGATGGTCTGCCCGGGGGACGGCCCCGGGGCGGACCCGGTGGTCCGGCCGGTGCCGGCGGACCTGGCCACCGGGCCGGTGCTCACCGACGACGAGGCCCGGCAGGTGGCGGCGCTGGCCGCCGAGGTGGAGCGCTTCTTCGGCCCGCCGCAGGACATCGAGGGCACCCTCACCGCCGACGGCACGATCCACCTGGTCCAGGCCCGTCCGGTGGTCTTCGCCACCCCGCCCGCCCCGGCGGGGGACGAGCCCGGCGGCACGCCCGTCCCGTGGAGCAACCACAACATCACGGAAAGCTATCCGGGGATCTCCGGGGCGCTGACCTACTCCCAGGCCCGGGTCTTCTACCGGCTGATCTTCCGCGACGTGTACCGGCGGATGGGCGTGCCGGAGCGCCGGCTGCGGGCCCGCGAGCACCACCTCAACCGGATGGTCGGGCTGCTGCGCGGACGGGTCTACTACCGGCTCGACGCCTGGTTCGAGCTGCACCACCAGATCCCCGGATTCGTGCTGGTCCGGCCCTGGTGGGAGAAGTCGATGGGGATGGCCGGCGACTACCGGCCGTCCCGGGCGGAGCTGCTGCGCGCCCTGCCCACCCTGCCGGGGCTGGCCTGGCGGCTGGGCCGGCTGCCCGGCTCGGTCCGCCGCTTCCTGCGCTGGTGGGACGCGCTGGTCGACGACGCCGCCGGGATCGACGACTGGACGCCGGAGGAGCTGATCGCCTGCTACCGCCGGTTGTGGAGCGAGGTCGGCCACCGGTGGGGGGTGACCCTGGTCAACACCTTCTTCATGCTCGGTACGGCCACCTTCGCCTCCGCGCTGGTGCGGCGCTGGGTCGACGGCGACGAGCAGCGGACCCTCGGCGGCCTGCTGATGGGCGGCCGGGAGAACCGCTCGGTGCTCGGGGTCCGCTCGGCGGTGGCGCTGGCCGAGCGGATCGGCGCCGACCCCGCCCTCGCCGAACGGGTCCGGCACTGCGACGACGGGGAGGCCGACGCGATCTGGCAGGACGTGGTCGACGGCGGGTACGGCCCGGAGCTGGCCGCCTCCGCCCGCGAGCACCTGCGCCGGTACGGCGACCGGGCGCCGCACGACCTGAAGCTGGAGGAGCCCTCGCCCCGGCAGCGCCCCGGCATGATCATTTCCTCGGTGCGGCCGCTGGTCCGCAGCGGGCTGACCGTCGCGGAGAGCCGCGCCCGGGAGGTGGCCAGCCGGGCCGAGGCGGAACGGGAACTGCGCGAGGGCTGCCCGTCGCTGCCCCGCCGGCTGGTCATCCGCACGCTGGCCGCCGGGCTGCGCTGGTTCGTCCGCACCCGGGAGGACACCCGCTACTGCCGCAGCCAGCTCTACGGGCTGACCCGGCACGTGATGTGGCGTCTCGGCGCGCTGCTCGTCGAGGCGGGACGCCTCGACGACCCGCTGGACGTGGTCGACCTGACCGTCGAGGAGGTGCTCGGCGCGTACGACGGCACCCTGGTCGAGACCGACCTGCGGGCGCTGGTCGCGCGACGCCGGGCGGAGCGGCTCGCCGCGACCGCCGCCGCCGACCTCGGCGTCCGGCTGACCACGCGGCTGAACCGGCCGGTGGCCGACGCCCTGCCCGCCGCCACCGCCGTGACGCCGGCCCGGACGGCCACGGCCACCGACGGCGGCGACGGGGTCGACCTGCGGGGACTGCCGTCGAGCAAGGGTGTGGTCCGTGGCCGGGCCCGGGTCGTCCTGGACCCGTCGACCCCGCCGGAGACCTGCCGAGACCGGATCATCGTGGCGAAGGAGACCGACCCCGGATGGTTGATGTTGATGATGGTGGCGCGCGGCATGGTGGTGGAGCGGGGCACCCTGCTCTCGCACACCGCGATCACCGGCCGGCTGCTGGGCATCCCGACGGTGGTGGCGGTGCCGGAGGCGACCTCGCTGATCGCCGACGGGGAGTGGATCGAGGTGGACGGGGCGACCGGCACGGTCCGCAGCGTGCCACCGGAGGAGGTGCCGGCCGAGGAGACGGCGACGGCGACGGCCGGGGCATGACCGGGCGGCTGCTGCGCTACGTCGCCGGCAGCTACCCGCCGTCGGCGTACGTGCCGTACGCGCTGCTCTGGGCGTTCGGCGGCACGGCGGTCTGCGCGGTGGTCGACGACCGGATCGGCGGTGCGCTGCCCGACGTCGGGGTGCTGGTCAGCGCGCTCACCCTGCTGGTGACCCTGCTGATGATGCGTGCCCTGGACGACATCCGGGACCTGCCGTACGACCGGACGCACAACCCGGACCGCCCGCTGGCCCGGGGCGCGGTACGGGTCCGGGACCTGTACGTCATGATCGCCGTCGGTACGGTGCTGGTGCTGGCGCTCAACGCCTGGCGCTGGCCGGTGCTCCTGGTGCTCGCCGGCCAACTCGGGTACGCCTTCGTCCTGGTCGGGGTGGAGCTGCGCCGGGGCTGGCCGGCCGGGGACGCCATGCTGCTCGGTTTCGTGCTGAACTTCCCGGTCCAGTTGATGATCAACGCGTTCCTCTACGCCGGCCTGCTGCACTCGGTCGGGCTGGGCCCGTCCTGGTCCGGCGCGGTCGGCGTCGTGGTCTCCGCGCTGGCCTTCCTGCACCTGGAGTTCGCCCGCAAGACCACCCGTTCGCCCCGGCCGGGCGAGCGCACGTACTCGGCCCGGATCGGGGCGAACGGCACCGCCGGGGTGGCGGTCGGCGCGGCGCTGGCCTCGGTCCTGCTGCTGCTGGTGGTGGCCCGGGGCGGGCCGGCCCCGTACTGGCCGGTCTGGTTGGCGGTGCTGCCGCTGGCCCTGCCGCTGCTGGCCGGGCGGCGGTTCCACGCCGACCGGCTGACCCGCTGGCCGTACGGCCCGGCGGCGATGTTCCTGCTGTCCAGCTTCGCCGGGTACCAGATCATCAGCATCGTCCAGGAGGTGGCGACCCGATGACCCGCCCACCCGCCGCCGCGCCGACCGGCGGCGACACCGACACCCGCCCCTCGTCCTGCCCCGTCACCGGGGCCGGGGCGGCGGCCGAGCTGCCGACGTTCCCCTTCGCCGCCGGCCCGACCGTGGAGCCGCCGCCCGAGTACCCGGCCCTGCACGCCCTGCCCCGGCCCGGCCGGGTCCGGTTGCGCAACGGCCGGGAGGCGCTGGTCGTCACCCGCTGGGCCGACGTCCGGCTGGTGCTCAGCGACCGCCGGTTCAGCCGGTCGGCGTACACCTCGGGGCCGCTCTTCGCGCGCAGCGCCGACTCGCTGCCGCTGATCACCACCGACGCGCCGGTGCACACCCGGCGTCGGTCCACGGTGGCCCCGCCCTTCACCGCACACCAGGTCGGGCGGCTGCGACCGATGGTGGTCGAGCTGGCCCGGCGACAGCTCGCCGAGTACGCCGCCGGTGGCCGACCGGCGGACGTGGTCGGCCGGTTCACCGTGCCGTTCACACTGCGGGTGATGTGCCGGATCATGGCGGTGCCGGAGGAGGACATGCCCCGCTTCGGCCCGTGGGTCGACGTGCTGATGTCGATCGACAAGTTCCCGGCCGAGCAGGTGGAGCGCTGCCACCGGGAGATGCAGGAGTACTTCGCCGCGTTGGTCGACACGGTGCAGGGCCGGCTCGACCGGGGCGAGGAGGTCACCGGGCTGATCGCCCGGATGCTCACCCCGACCCGGGAGGACCGCCGGTTGAGCCGGACCGAGGCGGTGGTGCTCTCCGCCGGCATGCTCATGGCCGGCTACGAGACCACCAGCAACGTGCTGGCCGCCGTGCTGCACCAGATCCTGCGCCGGCCGGAGCTGGTCGGGCGGATCCTGGCCGACCCCGCCGAGGCGGACCCGATCATCGAGGAGACGCTGCGCTACGTCTGCGCCAACGGCTCCGGCGGCGTGCCGCACGTGGCGTTGACCGACGTGACGCTCTCCGACGGCTCGGTGGTGACGGCCGGTGAGGTGGTGGTGCCGGTCCCGGACGCGGCGAACCGCGACCCGCTGGTCTTCGACCGGCCGGACCAGCTCGACCCCGACCGGGTCGACAACCCGCACATCGCCTTCGGGTACGGCGCGCACCACTGCCTCGGCGCGGAGCTGGCCCGGCTGGAGCTGCGGGTCGGCGTCACCACCCTGCTCACCGAGCTGCCCGGCCTGCGGATCGCGGTCGACGAGGCGGACCTGCGCTGGCGCGTCGACATGTACGTCCGGGGGCTCTGGGAGCTGCCGCTGACCTGGGACGATCCCGATGGCTGACGGGCCGGGCGGCCCCGCCGACGCGGCCACGGCCGGGACGCCCGAGCGGGACGGGCCGCTGACCCCGGACGGGCTGCTGACCACCACCCGGGCGGTCCGCCGCCGGCTGGACCTGACCCGACCGGTGCCCCGCGCCCTGGTCGAGGAGTGCCTGCGCGTCGCCCAGCAGGCGCCCAGCGGGTCCGGCCGGAACGTGACCCACTGGATCGTCGTCACCGACCCGGACACCCGCACCCGGCTCGGCGACATCTACCGGTCCGCCTTCACCGAGCAGCAGTCCGGCCGGGGCGGCACCAAGCCGGGCGGCGGTACGGGCCGGGCGGGGAACGGCACCGGCGACGCGACGGGGCCGGCGGGGGCCGCCGGCCGCTCGCTGGCCAGCGCCACCTACCTCGCCGACCGGCTCGGCGAGGTACCCGTGCTGGTGCTGGCCTGCGTCGCGACGCCGGGTCCGCTGCCCGAGGGCAACCAGGCCGGGTTCTGGGGTTCGGTGCTCCCGGCGGTCTGGAATTACCAGCTCGCGGCGCGGGCCCGGGGTCTGGGCACCGTCTGGACCACCGCGCACCTGCGCCGCGAGGCGGAGGTGGCGCGGCTGCTCGGCATCCCGGCCGGGGTGCACCAGGCGGCCCTGGTCCCGACGGCCTGGTACCGGGGTGAGGGCTTCCGCCCGGCGGCCCGCCCGCCGCTGGCCAGCGTGCTGCACGACGATCGCTGGTGAACCACGGCACGGGCCGGCAGCGGGGCGGACGCCGCGCTGCCGGCCCCACCCGGAGGGCCGGCCGCCCTGCTCAGCTCCGGGGTCGCGGGCCGGTCGCGGAGCCGAGCGCGGCCCAGTAGTCGCCCGCCGGGTCCTGCGCCCGCAACCACCGCTCCAGCGCCTCGGCCGCCGACCGGTGCGACGGCGAGCAGACCTCGTACCACCGGTGCAGCAGCAGTTCGTGGATCCGCACCGCGCGGGACGCGCACCCGAGCACCCAGTCGTCCACCGCCCGCGCGGCGGCGACCTCCCCGGGGTGACCACGCAGCAGGCCGGTGCCGTCGAGGTCCGTGCCGATCTGGTACCCGGCGCCGACGGCGAGGACGGTGAACTCGACGGTCCGCTCCCCCGCGTCGACGTCGAGCGTCTGCGCGACGGTGACGATCTCGTCCCCCCGGGGCACGGGCATCCGGTCCCCGGCCGCACCGGGCGGGACCACGTAGTGCACCCAGAAGGTCATGCGCCGGATGCTACCGACCGGCGGACGGCCCCGGTCAGCGCCGGGGCGGGGGCAGGGCCGGGCGGGCGGTCAGACGTCGATGAAGGTGTAGGTGAAGCCCCGCTCGGCCCGGTGCACGTACCCGGCGGCGGGGAACGGGAAGTGGGCCGGCACCAGCAGGTCACCGGAGTCGGCGGCCCGTTCGAGCAGCCGGCGGCGCTGGTCGGCCGAGTCGCCGGGGACCACGCAGTACCGGATGCTCCACTCGGGGCGTTCCAGTTGCACGCCGTGGTGCAGCATGTCCCCGGCGAACAGGGCGCGCCGGCCGGCGGACTCGACCACCAGGTACACGTTGCCGGGCGTGTGGCCGAAGGCCGGCACGAGGTGGATCCCGGGGGCGAGCACGTGGTCGGCCTCGACCAGGTCGAGCACCCCGGCGTCGCGCAGCGGCAGGATGCTGTCGGCGAGGTAGTCCCCGGTGCGGCGCATCGCCGCCGCGCCCTCGGGGCCGCTCCACCACTCGAACTCCTCGCGCACCACCAGGTAGCGGGCGTTCGGGAAGGTCGGCGCCCAGCCCCCGGCCCCGTCCGCGCTGGTGGCGAAGCCGACGTGGTCGACGTGCAGATGGGTGAAGACCACCGTGTCGACGTCGTCGAGCGAGACCCCGGCGCGGGCGAACTGTTCCAGGAAGGGCCGGTCGGCCCGGTCGAACACCCCGCCGTTGCGGGGCTTGCCGTTGCCGCCCCCGGCGTCGACGAGGATCAGCCGGTCCTTCATCCTGAGCAGGTGGGCCTCCTGGTTGAGTCGGATCCGGCCGTCGTGGGTGAACGGCTCCCGGGTGTAGAACGCCCCCTCGGTCCAGGTCCCGGTCTCCAGTTGGGGGAAGAAGTCCGCCGGCAGCGGGAAGTAGTCGACCTCCCGGATCGGGAAGACCTCGACCTCCCCCACCGGGAACGACCACAGCGGCCCCGCGCCGCCGCCGGTGTCGACCCAGTAGGGCGCCGTCGGGTCGTGGGCGTGCTGCTGGGCGTCGGTGCTCATGGTGCGACGTTCTCCCGTCGTTCTGGTGCGGGTGCCGGGGTGCGGCGACGGCCGGGCGCGGGGTGCCGGAGAGGTGGAGCCGGCGCGACAGCACGGCCGGATAAACCTAGTATGACCATAGGTTTTATAGGTGATCAAGGGGCCGGTGGGCGTGATCTGGGGCGCGGCGGGTGAGCGCGGTCCCCCCGCGCGGGCGGGCCGCCGCTAGGCTCGGGGGCATGGACGGGGAACGGCACGACGACGCTGGGCGGCTGCGGGTCTCGGACCGGGAGCGCGAAGAGGTCGTGGAGTTACTCGGCCGCGCGGTGACCGAGGGCCGGCTCACCCTCGGCGAGTACACCGAACGGGTCGGCGCAGCCCACGCCTCGGTCACCCGCAGCGAGCTGGCACTGGTGACCCGGGACCTGCCGGACGCGCCGGGCCGGCCGGTCGCCGGCACGGTCGTCCCGGCCCAGGATCGGCTGGTGGCGATCTTCAGCAGCGACGTCCGCACCGGCGCCTGGCCGGTGCCGGAGCGTGTCGAGGCCCGCGCCGTGTTCGGTGACTGCCGGATCGAGCTGCACCAGACCGAGTTGCACCGGCAGGTGACCCGGATCGACGCGGACGCGATCTTCGGCAGCATCACCATCGTCGTGCCGGAGGGGACGGACGTCCGGCTCACCGGCACCGCCGTCTTCGGCAGCAAGAATTCCAAGCTACGCGGGCCGGTCGCCCCGGGCGCCCCGGTGATCGAGGTGCACTGCCGCGTCATCTTCGGGGACGTCACCGTCCGCCCTCCGCGCAAGCGCTGGTGGTGACGCCCGCGCGCCGCCCACCCGCCGCCCGCCGGGCGAGGCCACCGGCCGTCCGGTGACCTGCCCGGAGGGCGGCGACCGGAGCACCCGTACCCCCGCCCGCAGCACGAAGAGGGTCCGCCGCTCGACGGCGTCACCCCGCTCGTCCACCTGGTACCCGTCGAGCCACACCCAGCCGTCGTAGGTGACCCAGTCCTCGCGGACCCGGATCAGCCGCAGGACGATCGGCCGGACGGCGAACTGGACGCTGGCGGCCCGGGTGAGGTGCAGGAGGTCACCGCAGCTCAGGGGCACCGGGCTCACCGGGGCACCACGCAGTCGATCCAGCCGAGGTGCCGCGCCGGCATCCCGGGATCGTCCGGCAGCCCCCGGCTCCGCCTCTCGGCCACCCCCATGCGGAGGTAGTCGGCCATCAGCTCGGCGAGCGCCTGGCGGTGGCCGGCGAAGTCCACGATGGAGTCGACCTGCCGCTCGAACCGGATCAGCCGCAGGACGATCGGCCGGACGGCGAACTGGACGCTGGCGGCCCGGGTGAGGTGCAGGAGGTCACCGCAGCTCAGGGGCACCGGGCTCACCGGGGCACCACGCAGTCGATCCAGCCGAGGTGCCGCGCCGGCATCCCGGGATCGTCCGGCAGCCCCCGGCTCCGCCTCTCGGCCACCCCCATGCGGAGGTAGTCGGCCATCAGCTCGGCGAGCGCCTGGCGGTGGCCGGCGAAGTCCACGATGGAGTCGACCTGCCGCTCGAAGCAGGGCCAGGGCTGCCCGCAGGTGGCGCAGGCACCGCCGGGGTGGAGCGGGGGATGGTCCGTCAGCACGGTCGCCGCCCGTCCGCCCGCGCCCGCTGCTCGACCAGCGCCCGCACCCGGGCGAGGATGATGCGTTCCCGCAGCGGGAGGCCGTCCGGGCGCAGTTCCACGCCGCAGAGACGGACCCAGGCGGAGGCGAGGCAGTTGGCGTACCGGGGCACGTGCGTGACCCGGATGCGGAGCACGTCCCTGCCCACGCAGTAGTCCTCAGGGTGAAGGGTGAGCACGTCACCCTCTGCCACGACTGGATTCACGCCACCTCCTCGGTAGGGGCGAGAGGGCCGCCCGCTCCGGAAGGACCGAGGCGACCCTCTCGCCAGCGCAGAACCCACCTCGGTCACTCTCCGGCACGAGCCAGGTCCGCGCGAGTGACAGCTTGGCCTGCGGGGACTACGGTCGATACGCGCTCACTGACCCTGGGTACGTATCGGAGCGTGACGAGCGGGCCGACAGACACGCCGTCAGAAGAGGGCGGAAGGTGGGGGATCGATGAGCAGCGCTGCGAGCTACATGGTCAACGAGCTGAGACTGTTTCGCTCATCGCTCGGGCTCAGCCAGGAGGAGTTCGGCCGCCGGATCGGCTACTCCGCCTCGCACGTCAGCTCCGTGGAGACCGGCGGTCGACCACCGACGGACGTCTACATGAGGGCGGTGGACACGCAGTTCGAGCTGGACGATCGCTTCACCCGGATGCTGCGCGACCTGGGCAGCCTCGCCTCGACTCCCGCCTGGCTGCGGGAGTGGATCGAGTTCGAGGCCGAGGCGCAACAGCTCCGCTGGTACGAGCCCGCCTGGGTGCCTGGACTGCTCCAGACGGAGGCGTACGCACGGGCGACGCTGGCCTACAACCTCCTGCCTGAGGCCGAGGTCGAGCAGCGCGTCGCCTCTCGGCTCGGGCGGCAGGCGATCCTGGCCAGCGGCGGACATCCCGTGCAACTGGTCGCGGCCATCGACGTGATGGTGCTGCGCCGACCCGTGAGCGGGCAGCCCGGAGTCATGTCGGAGCAACTGTCGCACCTGGCGAAAATGGCCGAACTGCCGCAGGTACAGGTTCTCGTGGTGACCGAGGAGGCCGGGATCTACCCTGGACTACAGGGAGGCTTCATCATGGCCACTCTGCGCGACGGCTCAGTGGTCGCTCACCTGGACCACCAGGTGAGAGCGCAGATCGTCAATCAGGCCGACGACCTTGCTACTCTCCAGCGCACATGGGAGGCCGTACGGGGTGAAGCCCTCTCTCGCAGGCAGTCCCTCGATCTGATCAAGGAAGCGGCGCAAACATGGACGTGACCAAGGCCAAGTGGCGCAAGTCGACCTACTCGGGCAGCAATGGCGGATCGTGCGTGGAGGTGGCGGACAACCTGGCCGGTGTCGTGCTCGTGCGCGACACCAAGGACCGCGACGGCGGCACCCTCGCCTTCGCCCCGACCGCCTGGCAGGGCTTCGTGGGCCTGGCGAAGCGGATCGGCCCCGCAGCCTGAGCCACCCGCGCGACAGGGCTCCCGGCGCGACGCCGGGAGCCCTGTCGCCTCCCTGCCCGCCGCGAGCGCTCCAGTGTGGGGTGACTGCGCAGCGGGGCGTTCGTGGTGCACGCCGACGTGGCGCATCCGGGACACCATATCGATGTGAGCAATATACCATCGGGGTATATTTATGCCTGACAGGTATATCGCGCCGACGACATACCGCCGCCGGAACGCGACACGCCGTCCGTCAGGCGCCGGCCACCACCGCGCACACCGCAGCGGTCACCTCCTCGTCCCATCATCCGAGAGACGGGCACCGATCGAACTCCCGCTTGCCGGGACAGCGATGTAGGGACATGCGCCAACAACGGACATTGACTCCGAGCAATGATTGGAGTCGACATGCCTGTAGGCAGTAAGGGCGCACTGGCAGCCGCCGCCGGGCTCGTGGTGGCAGCCGGGGTGCTCCTGACGCCCTCGTCTCCGGCGTGGTCCGCGCCGGAGACCACCGCGGTGGGCGGCCCGACCGCCGTCACCCCGGCCGCCGTGCCGCTGGACCGGTTGACCGTCAGCACCACCCAGGTCGCCTCCGGCCTGCGCCGTCCCACCGCCATCCACGCGCCGGACGACGGCAGTGGGCGACTGTTCATCGCCGAGAAGACCGGCACCGTCCGGGTCTACCACGAGGACACCGGGCTCGCGGCCGAGCCGCTGCTCGACCTCAGCGGCCGGGTCTCCACCAGCGGCAACGAGCGCGGGCTGCTGGGCATCCTCAGCGCACCGTCGTTCCCCACCAGCCGGAGCCTCTACGTCGCCTACACGGCGCTGCCCGACGGCGCGCTGACCCTCTCCCGGTTCGTGCTCGACAGCGCCGGCCAGCACCCGGTGCCGGCGGCCCGCGAGGAGATCCTGCTCAGCCAGCCGCACGCCGAGTTCACCAACCACAACGGCGGCCAGATCGCCTTCGGGGCGGACGGGTACCTCTACTGGAGCATCGGCGACGGCGGCGGCGCCGACGACCCGCTCGACACCGGTCAGGACCTGGGCACCCTGCTCGGCAAGATCCTCCGGCTGGACGTGTCCCGGGGCTGCGACGGCAAACCGTACTGCGTCCCGGCGGACAACCCGTTCGTGGGCACGGCCGGCGCGCGGCCGGAGATCTGGGCGTACGGCCTGCGTAACCCCTGGCGCTTCTCGTTCGACCGGGCCGACGGCTCGCTGTGGATCGCCGACGTGGGCCAGGGCACGTACGAGGAGATCAACCACCTGGCGTCGGACCAGAAGGGGGCGAACCTGGGCTGGTCCTGCCGGGAGGGGCCGCAGGTGTTCGACCCCGAGCGCTGCGTGGCCGGCGCACGGTACGTCGACCCGGTGTACCACTACCCGACCTCGGTCGACGGCTGCGCCGTCATCGGCGGCCACGTCTACCGGGGCAGCCGGTACGCCGACATCGCCGCCGGCACCTACCTGGCGACCGACTACTGCTCGGGCACCGCGTTCGTGATCCGCCCCACCGCCGACGGCGGTTACGCCAGCCGCAAGCTCGGGGAGCTGACCATCCAGCCGACCAGCCTGGGGCTGACCGCCGACGGGGAGATCTACCTGGTCAACGACCTTCCCGGGCAGTTGCACCGGGTGTCGTTCGGGACCACCGCGCCACCGGCCACCTGCACCGTCAGCTACCGGGTGGACAGCCAGTGGGGCACCGGTTTCACCGCCACCGTCACGCTGACCAGCACCGGACCGGCCCCGGTCACCGGGTGGGCGGTCGGCTGGACGTACCCCGGCAACCAGCGCGTCGGCAGCGGCTGGAACGCGGAGTTCAGCCAGCAGGGCACGGCGGTGACCGCCCGCAACGTCCCCTGGAACGCCGCCATCGCGCCGGGTGGCACGGTGACCTTCGGTCTCCTCGGCAGCCACTCGGGCGCGAACCCCGCACCGACGGGGTTCACCCTCAACGGCGCTGCCTGCGCCTGACCGGGTAGGGGTGACGCGCGTCCGCACAGCACTGTGCGGGCGCAGTCACCGTCCCGCCATCCGGGGGGTGCCCGGCGGTCAGTGCCACGACCGCCGGGCACCTCACCGGAAGTGGCCGCCCCCACCACCGGTCCGAGCCGACGGCCACCCCAGCGGGCATCGACTCGGTCGGGTGTCGGTGACGAACGTCAGGATCGATCCACCGCCATCTCGCCGAGCTCGGACCAGTCGTCCTGCGGGAGCACGGTGTTGACGATGCGCGGCGTGGCGACCAGGTGGGGCGGCAGGTCCCGCTGGGCGGTCCGGAAGTGCTCGGACTGCACGTGCGCCGCGCCCGCCTCCGCGTCCCGGAAAGCCTCGACCAGGACGTACTCGGTCGGGTCGTCGAGGCTGCGGGACCAGTCGAACCACAGGCAGCCGGGCTCGGCGCGGGTCGCCTCGGTGAAGGCCCGGCTGATCTCGGGCCAGCGGTCCGCGTCCTCGGGGCGGACCCGGAACTTGGCGGTAATGAAGATCATCGGAAGGCCCCTCCTGGTGTCGGCTTCGGTACGTGGCCAGTGTGGCCCGTACAGGAATCCCGATGAACGGCCGTGTCTCGGCTGCCGCCGAGACACGGGACACCATCACCTTTTCGGCGGGCACCGCTGTCAAGCCCGTATTGACCCTGATCAGGCTGGGTGTCAGATTTCCGGTCTTGTCAGCGTGACGCCGATTTAGCAGCATCGGGCGGTGCGAAGAGCAAGACACGTGGCATTCACCGTATGCATCCTGGTCGCTGCGACCGGCATCGGGCTCGCCTATGTCCACGTACACGATCTGGAACGCGCAGCGGACTGGGCGCAACTCTTCTCCCTGGTGCTCGCCCTGGTTCCGCTGGCCGCCTGGTGGCGGGCCGGAGGGAGGACGACGGGCACCACCCCCGACCAGGCCGACCGGGCACAACGCGCCCTGGCCACAGCGGTGCTGCGGCAATGGCGCCACGAGATCGTGCTCCGACAGCTCGACGACCCGATGTCCCTGGCCGTGCGGTGGCGGCTCGTCGAGTTCGACCGCGGGGAACGGGTGAGCAGCCAGAGCCGCCCCGACTTCATGCGGTCCCTGCTGAGGATCGGCAGACGCCGGTTCGAGGGACGCACGGACGACATCGCGGTGATGGTCGACGCTTTCCGGAAGCTCGATCCCCCACGCCTGGTGATCCTGGGTGAGCCGGGGATGGGCAAGACGACCCTCGCCTCTCTGCTGCTGCGTGAACTGCTCAGAGACAACGATGCGACCAGCCAAGTCCCCGTGTTGTTCTCCCTGTCGGGATGGCGGGCGACGGAGGAGTCCCTGCACGACTGGCTGGCCCGGCGGTTGGCCACGGACTACCCCATGTTGCGGGCTGCCGAGTTCGGCACCGACGCACCCCGCGTGCTGGTGACCGACCGCAGGATCCTCCCGATACTCGACGGACTCGACGAGATACCGGACTCGCTACGCCCCGCCGCCATCAGCGAGATCAACGCGGTGACCACCCGAGACGACGCGGTCGTGGTGACCTGCCGTACCGCCGAGTACGAGGCGACGCTCGCCCTGGGCGCGGGGGTACGCGGCGGCGCGGTCATCGTGCCGCTGCCACCCAGGCCACCGGACGTCGTCGCCTACCTGACCAGCTTGCTGCGCAGCCAGCACGGCCGGCGACACGTGTGGTCGGAGGTGCTCCAGGAACTCGCCACCGGCCGGCCCACCCCGCTGGCGGTGGCACTCGCGACCCCGCTCAATCTCTGGCTGCTGCGCAAGATCTACATCGACTCCGACAACGATCCACGAACCCTCCGCAACCGGACGACATTCCCTGACCCGGGGGCGATCACCGGTTACCTGCTCGACCATCTCACCACCACGCTCGTCTCCGCCGGTCGGCCAGGGATACCCGCCACGTCGTCCCGTCGGGTGTGGCGCCCCGAGGACGCCCAACGCTGGCTCTCCTTCCTGGCCTGCCACCTCGACCGGACGGGAAGCCGGGATCTCGCCTGGTGGCAGTTGCGCCATTCGGTGACCGTGCGCCCGGTGCACCGGGCTGTCACGGGCACCGCCCTCGGTCTGCTCTTCGCGCTGCTGTCCGGCGTGACGGCAGGGCTCGTCGGGTTGGCGCTCGACGTGCCGATGCTGGCCGCCACAACGGGACTCGTCGGCGGATTCATGGTCGGGTTGGCGTTCGGTCTTGCCGCCGACACCACGGCGACGCCCGCCTACGCCGACCTACGGCTGCGGCCGGAAAGGGTCAGTTCGCTGCTGCGCACCGTCGGGTACGCGACGGTGACCTGGCTGGCCATCGGCGTAGCCGTCGGTGTCCTGCTCACGATCACCGGAGTCGACGTCGGGGCCATCGGCCCGCCGGTCATCGGCACGGCGTTCGGGCTGGTGTACGGATTCATGGTCTGGGTCGCGACGCCGGTGACGGACTACCGCGTGCAGAGCCCCGCCAGCGTCCTGCGAGGCGACCTCCAGCTCGCGCTGTTGCGCACCATGGTCTTCGTGCTCGTCGGAGGCACCGTCGCGGCACTGACGGCGACGGTCATGGGCGGGGCCGCGCCGTACGTCGTCTTCGCGCTGGCCACGGCGTTCATGGTCGCCCTGATCGTCGGCGCGCCTCCGAAGGTGGCCAGCTCGGTCTATCTGAGCATGACCGTCATCCTGGCCCTGCGCGGCAGGAGCCCGCTGAGACTCATGCGCTTCCTGGAGTACGCACACCAGCTCGGCCTGCTCCGGCAGTCCGGTCCGGTGTACCAGTTCCGGCACGCGATGCTCCAGCACCGCCTCGCACAGGCCTGCCCGTGCCCCGCCCGGCCAGCGAACCCGGTCTGAGGCGAACGGACCGTGGTGGGGGCCGGCAACCCGACCCCCACCACGTGTCTGTCGCTACCGCGACCGCGCCCTACAGGGCGGCGCAGTCACCGCGCTTGGCTCCGGTGACCGTGTTCGGCGCGCCGAAGTCCTTGGCCGCCGCGCTGTTGCCGGTGCAGCTCACCGTCCCGTTCACCCGGCTGCCGACCAGGACCGGGCCGTACTCGCCGGCCAGCCGGCTGAAGCGCTCGTTGGCGGTCACCTGGACGTTGTCGGTCAGGGTGAGGCCGCCGTTGAAGGTGCTGCCGGCGATCGTCACGTCCCGGCTGGTGCCGGTGATCCGGGTGGGGCTGTTCATGATGCTGCCGAACACCTGCACCGCCTCGGCGCCGGTCGCCGTCAGCCCACCGTTGACCACGCTGTCGGTGACGACCAGCGAGGCGCCGGGGCGTACGGTGACCCCGCCGTTGATCTGGGCGCCCTTGAGGCAGGTCACCCCCGAGGTGACCTCCAGCCCACGCTGCGCTCCGGTCAGCGTCCGGGTGCAGTCCGGCGACGAGCCCGGCAGCACGGTGGCCCGGTAGGCGTCCGCCTTGCCGAGGTTGCCGGCGGCGTCGATCGCCCGGTGCTCCACCAGGTGGGTGCCGAAGCCCGGCACGAACCCGCCGCTGGGGTGGTCGTCCGGCAGGTGCTGCTCGAACGCGGCCTTGGAGAGGCCACCGGTGCCGAGGTTGCCGTACGTCAGCGCCTTCACGTCGGTGCCGGAGTGCCGGAACTCGAACGGGGAGTCGGGCATCGGCTTCTCGGGGAAGCCGAAGTAGTTGTACCAGCCCTGCTTGTTCAGCCGGAGCTGACCCACGACGTAACGGCTCTCGTCGTACCCGGTCTGGTCGTCGGTCGGGTCCAGCCACATGTCCCAGCCGTCGAAGTACACCGGGTGCTCCCCGCCGCCGGCGAGCGTGGTCAGCGGCTTCGACAGGGTGCGCGGCGCGGTCGGCAGCGCGTTGTCGACCGTCCACTCCATCCGGTCGGAGACGCCGCCCGGGTCGGCCGGGTCGGTCACCGTCGCGACCAGCTTGTGGGTGCCCGGCGCCAGCTTGAGCGCGCCGAGGTCCAGGTTACGGCTGTTGTGCGGGTTGGCCACCGTCGTCCCGTTGAGCGACCAGGTCACCTCGACGGCGCGGTCGGACGGGTGGTTGGTCCGGACGTAGACGACCTCGTCGCCGGCGACCGGTTGGGTGTTCATCGTGGCGCCGGTGATAGTCGCCTCGGGGGCCGACGGGCTCGCCGTCGTCTCTCCCACCGTCCACTGCCGGGTCTGCACGAACCGGGGGCCGTTGTACCCCGAGTTGGTGGCCGTGTTGCTGGTCGACGGGTTGCGGACCCAGTCGATGCCGTCCGGGCCGACCGGGTCGCGCACCTCGACGTGCACCACGGTCCCGGCGGGCAGGTCGAGCGCGCCCAGGTCCAGGTCACGGCTGTTGTGGGTGTCGAGCACGGTGCCCTCCGGGCCGCCGACCCGCCAGGTGACCCGCAACTCGTGGTGGCGCGGCTGGCCGGTCTCGACCCACAGCACGCTGTCGGTCGCCACGGTGCCCAGCGGGGTGTGCCGGACGTTCATCTGGCCCGAGTTCCGCATACCGGTCACCCGGGCGACCATGTGCTCCAGGCCGATCTGGTCGAAGTCGAAGCCGATCCAGCGCATCATCGAGTGCTCGCTCGGCCGGCGCTGGCCGCAGGGGTACATGCCGCCGCCCTCGTGCGCGCCGATGACGCCGCCGGACAGGCTCTCCTCGCCGACCCACCGCCACCACTTGTGCTCGTCGGCGACCAACTGCCCGGCGCTGCGGATGGTGTGGTGGAAGCTGCTCGGCTCGTTGCCGGTGTAGCAGGGACGCACCACGTCCCGGGAGGAGTACGGGTACTCGTCGGCGAGCGTGCCGAGCGAGTGGCCGATCTCGTGCAGCGAGATCAGCGGACCCTGCGGGGAGCCGCCGGAGGTCGTCGCGTTCGTACCGCCGATGCCGCCGTAGGTGAACGTGTTGAAGATCGCCAGGGTCTGCACGTTCTGCGAGGTGCGCGGGATGCCCAGCACCGGCGCCACGTAGGTGTCGATGATCCGGTTGTGCGCCTGGTTGCCGGTCTCGCAGGGGTTCACCCCGGCCGGGTAGTAGGCGGCGTAGCTCGCGCAGTCCACCGGCGCGCCGCCGTAGACGGTGCCCCGGGACAGTGGGTCGGTGCAGCCCTCCTGGTAGATCATCCGCAGGGCGGTGTTCTTGGTGTTGATCGGGCCTTCCCGCTCACCGGTGTCGCGGACCGTGCCGTCCGGGTGGCGTACCCGGCCGTCCGGGTCGCACCGGACGCCGTGGTCGATCGAGGCGATCTCCACCGCGTACACGTTCATGTAGTTGCGGTAGGTCCGGAACGGCTCGGTGGCCCACATGACCGCCAGGTTGCGGTCCACGTCCTCCAGGAAGAGCTTCTGCTGGTCCCACTGGTAGCCGTCGCCCAGCAGGATCAGGTTCAGCCGCTCGGCCGGTGGGCCGGTGACCTGGATCGAGTGCACCTTCGGGTCGGGCAACGGCAGCGGCGTACCGTCCGCCGTGGCGCCGGTCGCCGGACCGGCGGTCACACTCAGCAGACCGGCGACCATGGTTGCCGCCGCGAGAATCGCGACCTTGACTTTCACTGACTGCTCACCTCACTTCCCATCCGCCGCACCTCTCCGCCGGCCGCCCCAGGGCCGCGCCGGCGTCGAGCGGCAGCACCAGCAACATCTGACCGGGACACGTCTGCGGTCGCACCGGCCGCCCACGGTGGTACGGCGGGCGCCGTGGAAGCTCCCACGCTCCTGCGTCAGGTGCCGGCACCCGACCCGTCGGACGCCGGCACAGTGGATCCACATCGGTCGGCCACGGAACCCCGGGTGGGGTCGGACCGTCGAGCGCCGTCGCGTGACGACCTGGCCGTGGTGCCGACCACCGGATGCCGGTGGCCGTCGGTCGCACCGTCCTGGGTCCCCCGTCCGTCGTCGTCCGGGCCGGCCGGACGACGGCGGATCGCCAGCACAGCCGGCGACCCGAGCCGGCTGCGGTGGAGGTATTCACGACCCCCGCTGTGGTCACCCGACCGTAACCGGCAGCTCAGCGCGGGGGCACCCGACACCTGACGGAACTTCGGCGGGACCTGACCGTCCAACGTCGCAACGACCGCGGCCTACGGCGTGAGTTCCGCCTCCGAGCGGGCCGCGGCCTCCACGACGGCCGCCCGCTCGTCCCGGTTGAAGATGCCCGCCTGGACGAACGACCGGGCGATCCGGGTCACCGTCTGCACGAACCGGCTGTGGTTCGGGAAGGGCGCCTCGTCCCACACGAGGTCGAGGAAGGTCGGGCCGTCGCTGCCCGGCGAGGGGACCCCCTCCACGGGTACGTCGTAGTGCGGCAGTCCGTCGTCGCGCTTGCGGTTGGGCACCCCGGTGTCGACCGAGCCGAAGACGACCGTCGGCTCGACCCGCCGGAAGTACGACGAGGCGGCCTGGGTGTCGCCGATGTAGTACGGCCGCAGGGTGAAGCCGTTCGAGGTGAAGAGCAGGTCGCCCGCCGCCGTGGTGCCCGCGTGGGTGATCGCCGAGCGGCCGTAGTCGCCGTCGCGCTTCAGGTGGCGGTACAGGGACAGTTCGCGGTAGCTGCCGCCGCCCGGGTTGCCCAGGATCTGCAGGAGGACGGGGCCCCAGAAGACCGCCTGCGTGTCGGGACGGTCGGGGGCCCGCTCGATCCGGACGCTGAACGGCATCCGCAGCTCGACGGTGTCGCCCGTCTTCCAGACCCGGCGCAGGGTCACGTACGTCCCGGGCTTGGGGTTGCCCTTGCGGACGACCCCGTTGACGGTGATCTGGAAGCCCGACCGCGCCCAGCCCGGCACCCGCAGGTTGATGTCGAGCTGGCCCTTGCCGGTGACGGTCAGCGTGACCCGGTCGCCGCGCGGGAAGGTCGTCTCCTGGGTGACGACGAGGCCCTTCTCGGCCCAGGTCAGGGTCGACGGGGCGTACAGGTTGACCCAGAGCGCCGAGCCGTCGGCCGACTTGAAGTAGATCGCCTCCTGGTACTTGGTGTGGTTCTCCACGCCGGTGCCGCCGCAGCAGGTGCCGGTGTTGCCGTAGCCCCGGGCGGCGCCCGGCGTCAGCGGCTGGAAGTAGGTGACCTGCGGGTTGTTGACGTTCGCGGTGTCGGCCCGCGACCCGAGGATCTGGTTGAGCAGGCCCCGCTCGTAGTAGTCCAGGTAGGCGGGGTCCTGCTCGTGGAGGAACAGGTTGCGCGCCAGCTTGATCAGGTTGTACGTGGTGCAGGTCTCCGCGCCGCCCTGGGCGATCGAGTTCGCGATGTTGCCCCGGTTCTGGAACAGCTCGATGTTGTTGTTGGAGCCCGGGTAGTTGCCGCCCGTCCCGCCGTTGGCGTACGTCCGGTGCGGCACGACCATGCCGAAGAGGTTCTTCGCGGCCTGGAAGTACTCGCTCTCCCCGTTCTGCTCGTAGACGCGCAGGTAGCCGACGAACTGCGGCACGTGCGAGTTGGCGTGCAGCCGGTCCGGGCGGCGGGGGCCGGGGTTGGTGGCCGGGGTGGTGACCAGGATGTCGCGGTTCTCGACGCAGGCGTCGAAGAGCGACTGCCGGTTGTCGAAGAACGTGGCGGTCCGCAGGTGCCTCGCGTCCCCGGTGAGTTGGTGGATCTCGGGGAACACCTCGTTGGCGCCGCCGGTCTCCCCGGCGATGTAGAGGTCCCACATGTAGTTCAGATCGGCCCGGGTCAGCGGGCCCGGGTAGTCGGGGTGGTTCTTGTCGCCGAGGGTCAACGCGAGGTGGGCCCAGTCGGCCATCCTGACGACCACGTCGAGGGCCTGCCGGTTGTCGGTGTGGTAGTACGCGTCGAGCAGGCCACGCATGATCTTGTGTTGGGTGTACCAGGGCGCCCAGGTGTTCGTGGCCGCGTTGCTGCCGTAGACGGCCCACCTCGGCGGGCCGAGGCGCAGCACCGCGTCCTCCGGGATCGCGCCCAGGTAACCGGGGTGGGTCGGGATCCAGAGCGCGGCCCCACCGTCCTGGCTCGCCACGATGCCGCCGTCGCGGCCGTTGGGCGAGGCGTCGCGGATCGTGGTGCCGCCCTCCTCCTCGAACCGGTACCAGGCGATCGAGCCGCCGCCGGTGCTGCCGGCCGCCGAGTCCTGGAGCGACTGGATCTCCTGCGGGCTCAGGGCCCGGTCGAAGATGTGGAACTCGTCGACGGTCGCGTCCAGGTACGGGTCGCCGCACTGCGACCGGCCGATCCACCGGTTCCCGGGGTTGCCGAGGTGCGAGGGGTTGAGGGTCATGGCGGTGTTCTGGCCGGCCTGCTGGCCGTTCACGTACAGCGTTCCGGTCTGCTGCGAGAGCGTGACGGCCAGGTGCACCCACTGGTTGGTCGGCAGCGCGGTGGTGCCGTCGATCCGTTGCTCGCCGCCGCCCCCGCTGACCGTGATCGCGAACCTCGGCACGGTGCCGGTGACCCCGGCGCGGGGGGTCAGGAACATGTTGACCGTGGTGTTCTGCCCGAAGTCGAACAGCCTGCTCCAGCTCTGGACGGAGGCGAGGTTGACCCAGGTGGCGATGGTGAAGTCGGCGAGTTGGCTGATCGCCTCCTGCGGCAGGGCGACGTGCTGCGCGCGGCTGGGGCCGTTGAGGCGCAGCCCGCTGCCGAAGCGGCCGGGCACCCGACCGATCTGCGGCTCCTGCGGCTCCTCACCGCCCGGGTCGCCGTCGCCCATCCGCGCGGTGATCGCGGCCTGGCAGGCGGCGAGTTCGTCGACCATCCGGTCGAGTTTGGTCTTGAAGATCGCCTCGCCCTGGTCCGCGTAGGACTGGGCCAGGGCGGTCATGAAGTGGCCGGCCCAGTGGCCGCTGAGCAGCCCGCCGTCCTCCCAGCCGCCGGGCACCGCGACCCCCGGCGGGTTCGGCCGACCGGCCTGGTTGTTGAACAGCACGAGGAAGCGCCGTTCGTCGTACTGGCGCAGGTAGTCCTTGATGCGGTCGCGCTTCTCCTGGAACAGTCCGGTGCCCAGCCGCACGTCGCGCAGCGGGAACGGCCGGACCGGGGCGGTGCCGCCGGGGCCGGGATCGGGCGGGGCCGCGCCGAGCGCGGTCGACCCGGTCGCGGCCCCGCCCGGCGCGGGGGCCGCCTGGGCGGCGGTCGCCGGGAGCACGGTCGCGGTGGCCACCGCGCCCACACCGATGGCGGAGGCCTGGAGAATCTGACGGCGGCTGGCGGAAAGGTCGTCGGGCAGGGCCACTGGGTTCGTCCTTCCAGGTGGATGCCGGCCGACCCCCCGGTCGGCCTGCGGCTCGGGATATGGGGACTGGCCCGCGGGGCGGGCCTGGCATTCGGCCCGGGTGATCCGGTGGCTTCCCGGGTGGAGGCGACGCCCCTGCGGTCGACCGGCCCGCAGGGGTGGGTCGGCCTGCGGCGGGCGGGTGGGGTGGGTCGCGTCGGGGGGTGAATCGGCGGCTGGTGCCACCGACGCGACGACGGCGCGGTCACGGGCACGGTCCACCGGTGGCGGACCACGTGCCGCCGCGGGTCCGGACCGGGCCGGCTGCGACGGGCCTCGGACGGGTGGGTGGTGCCGGTCGGGGGCGGGGTCGGGGGCGGGGTCGGGGGCGGGGTCGGGGGCGGGGTCGGGGGCGCAGGGTCGCCGGTGCGGCGACCGCCGGACGGGCTGTCGGGGCGGGTGACGGTGGTGCCGCGCATCGCCCCGGGGGGCGCGCAATGGCGGGCGGCACTATCGCATCGGAATCCTCCGTCAGGTGGGGTGTCGATCCGGACGACGTGGGCCCCGTGGTGGTCGTGGAAGGGGCCCCGTCGTGGGGGCGAGAATCGCTGATTGACAGGGAGTGTGAGCGCTCACGCTCGGGACCGTCAATACCTACCGGCGAGTAAAATTTTACCCGTTGACACCCCTTGGAGACATATATATGTTAGCGCTCACCTGCTGATCGACCGGACGTTCACCGCCCGCGCGAACGCCGGACTCCCGCCGCGGCGACCAGGTGCCCCGCGCTCGACGGGACGCGCGCCGACCGGGGCAGGCATGGACCTCTCTCGCCCAAGGAGGCACCGTGGCCGCCGTTGTCGGCGTGTCGGAGTTGTGGGACCCGGCGGTCCGCCACGACCCGCACGGGTTCTACGACCGGGTCCGCGACAGCGGCGGCCCGGTCCTGCAGATCGACCCGGCGGGCAACCGGTTCTGGGTGATCGCCGGGCACGCCGACGTGCTGGCCGGGCTGCACCACCCGGCGATCGGGCACGAGGTCCACCGGCACCGGCCCGGCCACCCGGCGCCCGAGCACCGCGACCTGCCGGAGGCGGCGCGGATCGAGGCCCGGCAGCTCATCACCCTGGACCCACCCGAGCACACCCGCCTGCGCGGGCTGGTCAGCGGCGACTTCACGGCACGGGCCACGGCGCGGCTGGAGCGGTGGATCGGCGACCTCGCCGACCGGCTGGTCGCGCGGGCCCGCCGGCAGGGCCGCGTCGACGCGGTCACCGACCTCGCCGACCCGGTGCCGGTCAACGTCATCGCCGAACTGGTCGGCATCCCGGAGCCGGACCGGCCGCAGTTCCGCGCCTGGTCGGCCGCGATCGTGTCGGCCAGCGCCGACGGCCCGGCGGCCACCGTGGCGTTCGCGGCCTACCTCGACGACCTGGTGGCCCGACGCCGGGTGGACCCCGCCGACGACCTGGTGTCGCGGCTGGCGGCCGACCGGGACGGGGCCGACCGGCTCGACCGCGACGACCTGGTGGCACTGGTGCAACTGCTGCTCATCGCCGGCCAGGAGACCACCGTCGACCTGATCGTCAACGGCATCCGGCTCCTGCTCACCCACCCCGAGCAGTGGCGGGCGCTGCGGGACCGGCCGGCGCTCGCGGCGGCGGTGGTCGAGGAGACCCTGCGGTTCCGGGGGCCGGTCGAGATCGTGCCACCGCGTCACGCCTTCCAGGACGTCGAGCTGGCCGGCGGGCGGATCCCCGCCTTCGACCGCGTCGGGCTGTCGCTGTGGGGCGCCAACCGCGACCCGGCGGTCTTCGACCGCCCGCACGTGTACGACATCCACCGCACCGACGTCCGCCGGCACCTCGCCTTCGGGTACGGCATCCACTTCTGCCTCGGCGCGCACCTCGCCCGGCTGGAGAGCCGGATCATGTTCGAGCGCATCGCGGACCAGCTTCCCGACCTGCGGCTCGCGGTCGACCCCGCCACCCTCGACGGCTTCCGGCTGCACCGGGACGGGTTGCCGCTCGACGTGTGAGGGGTGGGGCGGAGCCACCGGGGGCCGGCCGACACCTCGGGTCTCCACTGTGCCGGCCGAAAACGTTTTCGGCAAGCCGCCCAGCTCATTACGACAAAGTTTCACGCTGTGTATGCGAATCGCCACGGCCCACCTCCTGAACAGTGGAAACTCACCGCTCGCCCATCTTGCGCAATCACGGGGTCGGCCTTAATTTGCATAGACAACATTCAAAGTCTGTTCGATGGTCGTGCCGGCGGCCGTCGGGCCTGACGGAAGGGACGAGATGGGATCTCCCTATCGGAGAAGGGCACGGCTGCTGGTCGCCGTGACGGCTGTCGTCACCGGCGCGGCGGCAGCGGTTCTGGTGGCGGCAGGAGCGCAGGCCGCTGCCCCGGGGTGCCGGGTGGACTATCGGGTGACGAACCAGTGGCAGGGCGGGTTCGGCGCGGACGTGACGGTGACGAACCTGGGTGACCCGCTCACCGGGTGGCGGCTGACCTGGTCGTACGCGGCGGGCCAGCAGGTGGGCCAGGCGTGGAACGCGACGGTCACGCAGTCCGGGTCGCAGGTGAGCGCGGTGAACGTGGGGTACAACGGCGCCCTGGCCACCGGGGGCAGCGCCTCGTTCGGGTTCAACGCCTCCTGGGCCGGGTCGAACCCGGTGCCGGCCTCGTTCGCGGTGAACGGCACCACCTGCACCGGTGGGGTCGCCCCGACCACCCCGCCCACCACCCCACCGACGACCCCACCCACCACGCCACCCACCACGCCACCCACCACCCCGCCGACGACCCCGCCGACGACCAGTGCGTGGAATCCGCCGGCGAACCTGGTGACGCCGTTGAACCAGGTGTGGCAGCACCAGGAGCAGACGTACAACAACGGGAACCTGTACGGCTTCCGTAACTACGGGTGGGACCAGGTGATGGCCAACCGTGGGTACCTGAACTTCTGCGTACGGTGGGACTCCTCGGCGTCGGTGACGGCGGCCCAGCGGGACCAGATCCACGCGGCGTTGGCCCGGCAGTACAAGAAGTGGATGGACGTGATGGTCGGGCACAACGCCTGGCCGTACTCCGAGGTGCCGATCCGGGTCGTCGGGTGGGCGGTCCGCGACCGCGCCCAGTTGCAGTGGTCGGACACCTCCGTGGACATCTACGTCAACAACATCCGGGAGAACGCCCCGCAGTGCTCCGAGCCCTGCGGCCGGTTCTTCAACCAGAACGGCCAGTACCCGAACTGCCCGGGCGGGGTCGCCCGGCACTACGACCAGTCACTGTGGCTGACCGACGGGTTCGGCGGCGGCGCCGGGGGCGACTGGGGCCAGCGGATGGGCCGCGAGTACTTCATGAACAACATCAACGCCGCGAACATGACCATCCTGCTGCACGAGATCGGGCACACCTTCGGGCTCGACGACTTCTACGACTGGACTCCCAGCGGCGTCGGCGGGTTCATCATGAAGGCCGGCAGCGCCAGCTCGATCACGGAGTTCGACACCTGGATGTTCCGTGACTGGTGGCGACACCTGAAGAGCCGCTACGGCTACTGAGCCCGCTCCCGTACCCGGTCGGGTCCGTCCTGGCCCGACCGGGTCCGGTGCCGCGCCGTGGACGCGGGTCGCCGCCCCGGACGCAGGGGTCACCCCCGCCCGGTGACGACGCCGCCTCCCGGCCCCGACGGCACCCCCTCGGACCCTGATCGACCGCCTGTGGAAGGTGACGTGAGACGCCATGACGAAACGACGGTGGAGCATCCCCCACTGGCCCCGCCTGCTGCTCGCGGTCGCCGCCGCGCTGGTGGTGTCGGTGCCGCTGGGCTTGCCGGACCTGCCGCCGGCCTCGGCCGCGGCCAAGACGGTGTGGATCCCGGCGCGCTGGACCCAGACCGGCGAGGTCCCCTGGGTGCAGGAACGCACCCGGGAGTCGGCGAACTTCATCCTGCTGTGGGGTGACCGGTCCGGCACCGACCCGCGCACCGCGCCGGGAGAGTACCGGTTCGACCCCGCCAACATCCTCGACCAGCTCGAACGCCTGTACTCCTTCTACGTCAACGACATGCGGTTCACCCCGGAGACCGGGCTGCTCGCCCAGCACAAGATCATCGTGATCATCACCCGTACCTGGTCGAACGCGCCGCTGGACGCCTGGGCGACCGGCGGCTCCACCGACGGCCGGGTCGGGGTGATCAACATCGCGCCGGCGGCGGCCCAGCCCGGCTCCTGGGGGCTGGCGCACGAACTGGCCCACGTGTTCCAGAACTACACCTTCCTGGGCCGCTCCGGGTACGGCTTCACCCATCCCTCGGCGGGCACCTTCTGGGAGGCCAGCGCCGAGTTCATGGCGATGCAGGTGTACCCCGGTGCCGCCGCGGGCGACCTCACCCGGTTCATCCGCACCGAGAACCTGGCGTACAGCAGCAGCCGGCACCACTACGGCGCCTGGATGCTGTTGCAGTACATCAAGGAGCGCGACGGCCTGGCGATGTTCAACCGGATCTGGAACGAGGCCCGCACCACCGAGCACCCGTTGGAGACCTACCGGCGGATCGCCGGGATCACCCAGGCCGAGCTCAACCGCCGGGTCGGCGAGTACGCCCAGCGGAACGTGACCTGGGACTACGCCAACCGGGCCGAGGTCATGCCGTTCATCAACCGGCTCTACCCCTTCATCACCGCCTACAACGGGGTACCCGCCGAGGCGGTGAACGCCGCCGCCGGGCACTTCCGGATCTCCGACGCCCTCGCCCCCTCCGACTACGGGTACAACAAGATCAAGCTGGTACCGAGCCAGGACGGCGGGCTGATCCGGATGCGGTTCCGGGGCCACGTCAACCCGGCGGCCGGCTCGGGCTGGACCTTCGGCTTCGTCGCGGTCCGCAACGGCACCCCCCGGTACGGGCCGCTGACCGTGGCCAGCGACGCCGAGGTGAGCTTCCAGACCCAGCCCGGTGAGCGGGAGGTGTACCTGGTGGTCACCGGCACCCCCGACACCGTCCACAAGTACGCCTTCCTGGAGGGGTACCCCCGCAACCACCGGTACCCGTACCAGTTCCGGCTCTCCGGGGCGGTGCCCTCCGGCTTCGAGCCCGGGTACGTCCGCCCCGCCGCCCCGGGCGGCGGCCGGTGGCACAGCAACGGCGGCGGATGGGTCGACAACCGGGCCACCGTCGCGGCCACCGCCTACGTCGGCCCCCGGGCCGCCGTCTACGGCAACAGCACCGTCACCGGCACCGCCCGGATCGAGGACCTCGCCTGGATCAACAGCGGGGCCACCGTCGGCGGCAGCGCGGTCGTCAAGAACAACGCCCTCGTGCAGGGCGGCGCCAACCTCGGCGGGAGCGTGGTGATCGGCGGTGACGCCGAGCCGGCCACCGCGTGCAGCGCCGGCACGTACCTCATCTTCAACCCGGACCGGCGCTGCGACGGCGGGCCCGGGGAGACCGACATCAACCCGCCCCACCCGACCTTCACCGACGCCCAGATGGCGATCAGCGGGGGCACCGGGCCGAACCCGACGCCCACCCCCACCACCCCGCCGACCACCGGGCCGCCGACCACCGGGCCGCCGACCCCGGGGCCGGGTGGCTGCACGGCCAGCTACGCGGTGACCGGGCAGTGGCAGGGCGGCTTCCAGGGCGAGGTCACCGTCCGGGCCGGCAGCGCGCCGGTGTCCGGGTGGACCGTCACCTGGACGTTCGCCAACGGACAGACGATCACCCAGCACTGGGGTGCCACGGTCACCGGCACCGGCCCGACCGTGACCGCCGCCAACGCGGCCTGGAACGGCGCCCTCGCCGCCGGCGCGACGACCAGCTTCGGCTTCCTCGCCACCGCCGGGGCGACCAACAACCCGCCCGCCCTCACCTGCCAGGCACGCTGACACCCGGACCGCCGCCCTGGTCGCGCCGCTCGGCCGGGGCGGTGGGCCGGTCCTGGGACGCTCAGGCCGGGCGACCGCCCTGGATCACCGTGCGCCGGTCGGGCCCGGCCCAGAGCACCGCCGGGTCCTCGAACGGGTCGCCGGCCAGGACCACCAGGTCGGCGACGGCGCCGACCGCGACCCGGCCGAGGTCCGGCCGGCCGATGATCTCGGCGTTGACGGAGGTGGCGGAGCGCAGCGCGGCGAGCACCCCCTCGACCTCGACCTGCAACCGCAGCCCGGTCAACTGCTCGTCCTCGAGCGGGCCCATCAGGTCGGTGCCGAAGCCGATGCGCACCCCGGCCGCCCGGGCGGTCTCGATGGCCACCCGGCCGGCGTCGAGCACCTCACGGTTCTTCTCCCGGCCGACCGGGGTCAGCCCGAACTCCGCGCCCCGGCGCTCCATGGCGTCGTACGCCGCGAGGGTGGGCACCAGGAAGGCGTCGTGCGCGGCCATGAGCCGCGCGGTGGGCGCGTCGAGCAGGTTGCCGTGCTCGACGGTGCGGACCCCGTTGCCGACGGCGTGGGCGATCGCGGCGGGCGAGTACGCGTGCGCGGCGACGTAGCTGCCCCGCCGGGTGGCCTCGTCGCTGACCGCCCGGATCTCCTCCGGCGAGTACTGCGGGATCCGGATCGGGTCGGAGTGGGAGATGACCCCGCCGGAGGCCATGATCTTGATGGCGTGGGCGCCCCGGCGGAACCGCTCCCGGACCGCGCGACGCAGCGCGTCGACCCCGTCCACCACCTCGCCCGTGTACGCGCCGCAGGCACACAGGTCGACGTCACCGGGCCGGGGGTCGCCGTGCCCGCCGGTCTGGGACAGGGCGGCTCCGGTGTAGAGGTAGCGCGGGGCCGGGATCAGCCCACGGGCGATCGCCTTCGCCAGCCCCGGGTCACCACCGGCGACGTCCCGTACCGTGGTGAACCCCCGCCGCAGGGCCGCCGCCAGCCGTCCCGCGCCGGCCAGGGCGAGGTAGCTCAGCGGGGTGGCCTCCAGCGCGAGCAGGTCGAGTTCCGTCCCGTACGCGTGGAAGTGCGCGTCGATGAGACCGGGGACGACGGTGCCGCCCCGGGCGTCGAGCACCTGTCCGGCCGGCCGGCCGGCTCCGCCGATCTCCGTGACGATCCCGTCGACGACGTGGATCCGGCCCTCGGTCAGCGTGGCGGAGACCCCGTCGAAGATTGCCGCGTTGACGATGGTGAGCTGCTCCGGTGGCCCGGTCATCGCGGCGCTCACGGCTCGGGGTGTTCCGCCCGGCCCGCCCACCGGCCCCGCACGTGCCCGATGTGCGCCCGCATCAGCCGTTCCAGGCCGGACCGGTCCCCCGCCTCGATGAGGTCGAGCATCTCGATGTGCTCCCGCGCGGAGGGCACCAGCTCCCCGGCCTCGGCGAGGCGGGTGAGCCCGAACAGTCGGGACCGCGCCCGCAGCTCGCCGACCAGCGACACCAGGTGGCTGTTGCCGATCAGGGCGAGCAACTCCAGGTGGAACTGCCGGTCGTGCTCGATGTAGGCGATCAGGTCCTTGTCCTCGGCGACGTCGACGATCCGCTGGGCCATCGGCCGCAACCGGGCCAGGTCCTCGGCGGTGATGACGTCGATCACCTGGACGGTGGTGGGCACCTCCAGGAGCCGCCGGATCTCGGTGAGGTTGTCGAGCTCCTGCTCGGACAGCTCGGTGACCCGGAAGCCCTTGTTGCGTACCGTCTCGACGAGGCCCTCCTTGACCAGGTCGAGCATGGCCTCCCGGACCGGCGTGGCGGAGACGCCGAACCGGGCGGCGAGGGTCGGTGCGGAGTAGACCTCGCCGGGGCGCATCTGGCCGGCCACGAGCGCCGCCCGGAGCGCGTTCGCGACCTCCCCGCGCACGCTCCGTCGCGCCCCCAGCGCCGGCAGTTCCAACGAGTCAGTCATCACGCCCCACCCTCCCTAGCCGGGCATACTACGCGGGGCGGTCGTTCCCGGCGGGCGGCACCCGGCCGGCCACCGGCGTCGTCCGGGGTCACCGGCCGGCGGGCGCGACGGTCACGGTCCGCAGGGAGGTGTAGAAGTCCTGCGCCGCCTTGCCCTGCTCGCGCCCGCCGAAGCTGGAGTCGCGCTCGCCGCCGAACGGCAGGTAGAAGTCCACGCCCGCGGTCGGGGCGTTCACCTTGACCTGACCGGCCGCCGAGCCGTCGGCGAAGCGCAGCGCGGCGTCCAGGTCGGCGGTGAAGACGGCGGCGGAGAGCCCGTACCGCACCGCGTTCGCGGCGTCCAGCGCCGCGTCGAGGGTGTCGACCCGGCTCAGCGCGCAGATCGGCCCGAAGACCTCCTCCTGCTGGAGCAGGTGGCCCGCCGGCAGGTCGGTCAGCACGGTGGGGGCGACGAACCAGCCCGGCCCGTCGGCGGCCCGGCCGCCGGTGAGCAGCCGGCCGCCCGCGGCCACCCCGCTGTCCGCCGCCGCCAGGACCCGCGCCCGCGCGGCCTCGTCGATCACCGGGCCGACGGTGGTGTCCGGGGCGGCGGGGTCGCCGCAGGCCAGCGCCGTGACGGCGGCGACGAGGGCGTCGGTGAAGCCGGCCGGGTCGCCGACCAGGATGATCCGCTTGGTGGCGGTGCACTTCTGCCCCGCGTACCCGAACGCCGCGTAGGCGATCTGCCGGGCGGCGGACTCCACGTCGGCGTCCGGCAGGACCACCGTCGGGTTCTGGCCGCCCATCTCGCACTGCACCGGCACGCCCCGGGCCACCGCGCGCGACCCGACGACGGCGCCCACCGCGGCGGAGCCGGTGAACGAGACCACGTCGCTCGCCGCGACGACCGCCTGGCCCGCCTCGGCGTCGCCGGGCAGCACCGTCAGGAGCCCCTCGGGCAGGTGCGGCGTGACCAGCTCGGCCAGCCGCAGCGCGCACGCCGTCGCCTGCGGCGCCGGCTTGAGCAGCACGGCGTTGCCGAAGGCCAGCGCCGGCGCGGCCTTCCACAGGGGGATGGCCAGCGGGAAGTTCCACGGGGTGACCAGTCCGGCGACGCCGCGCGGGCGACGTCGGGTGTACGCCAGCCCCGGGCCGCCGCTCGGCTCGTGCACCGCGCCGGCCGGGTCGTAGACCTGCTGGGCGTAGTACCGCAGCAGGGCGACCGCCCGGGCCACCTCGCCGCGCGCCTCCGTGACCGGTTTGCCCACCTCCCGCACGGTCAACGCGACCAGGTCGGCCGCGTCGGCCGCCACCGCGTCGGCCGCCGCGTGCAGCGCCGCCGACCGGTGCGCGGGCGGGGCCGCGGCCCAGCCGGGTTGCGCCGCCCGGGCGGCCTCGGCGGCCTTCCCGACGTCGGCGGCGCTCGCGGCCGGGACCGACACGACGACCTCGTCCGGGCTCTGGGGGGAAACGGACAACACGACGGACATGCGAGACTCCAGCGCTGGTCAGAGCAGGAAACCGGTGGGGAACGGATCGGTCGGGTCGAGGAGGTACTGCGCGGTGCCGGTGATCCAGGCCCGGCCCGTGACCGCCGGGACCACGGCCGGCCGGTCGCCGACGGTGGTGCGGTCGAGCAGCCGGCCGACGAACCGGCTGCCGATGATCGACTCGTTGACGAAGTCGGCGTGCAACGCCAACTCGCCCCGGGCGTGCAGTTGGGCCATCCGGGCCGAGGTCCCGGTGCCACAGGGCGAGCGGTCGAACCAGCCCGGGTGGATGGCCATGGCGTGCCGGGAGTGCCGGGCGTCCGAGCCCGGCGCCGCGAGGTAGACGTGGTGGCAGCCGGAGATCCCGGGGTCCTCGGGATGCACCGGGCGCAGCCGCGCGGTCACCGCGTCCATGATGGCCAGCCCGGCGTCGAGCATCCGCTGCCGCACGCGCGCGTCGGCCGGGGTGAAGGCGATGCCGAGCTGGTCGAGACCGAGGATGGCGTAGAAGTTGCCGCCGAAGGCGAGGTCGAGGGTGACCGGGCCCAGCCCGGGTACCTCCACCGTCGCGTCCAGCTCCTGCACGAAGGCGGGCACGTTGCGCAGCGTCACCGACTCGGCGTGCCCGTCGCGCACCGCCACCTCCACCACCACCAGGCCGGCGGGGGTGTCGAGCCGGATCACCGTCACCGGCTCGGTGACGGTGACCATGCCGGTCTCCACGAGGACCGTGGCGACCCCGATGGTGCCGTGGCCGCACATCGGCAGGCACCCGCTCACCTCGATGAAGAGCACGCCCCAGTCGGCGTCCGCCCGGGTCGGCGGTTGCAGGATCGCGCCGCTCATCGCGGCGTGCCCGCGCGGCTCACGCATCAGCAGGTGGCGGATGTGGTCGAGGTGCTCCATGAAGTACCGACGGCGCGCGGCCATCGAATCGCCGGGGACGACACCCACGCCGCCGGTGACCACCCGGGTCGGCATGCCCTCGGTGTGTGAGTCGACCGCGTGGAAGACCCGGTTGCTGCGCATGAACCACCGCCCTCTCCGTCACCGGCCGCCGGCCGCGACCGCCTTCTCCGTCGCTTCCCGGACCACCTGTGCCTGCGCCTCGGTGAGCGGAACCCGGGGCGGCCGGCACGGCCCGCCGTACCGGCCGACGATATCCATGGAGAGCTTGATCGCCTGGACGAACTCGGTCTTGGAGTCCCACCGCAGCAACGGGTGCAGCTCCCGGTACAGCGGCAGCGCGGTGGCCAGGTCGCCGTCGGCCGAGGCGTGGAACAACTGCACGCAGGAGCGCGGCAGCGCGTTGACGTACCCCGCGATCCAGCCCGGCGCCCCGGCGATGGCCAGCTCCAGCGTGACGTCGTCGGAGCCGGCGAGCACGTCGAGGCCGGGCGCCGCCTCGGCGATCTCGTAGCTGCGCCGGACGTCGCCGGTGAACTCCTTGACGCCGACGATGAGCCCCTCGCCGTGCAGGCGGGCGAGCAGGGCCGGGGTCAGGTCGACCTTGGTGTCGATCGGGTTGTTGTACGCCACCACCGGCACGCCGACCTTCGCGACCTCCCGGTAGTGCTCCAGCACGGCCCGCTCGTCGGCGCGGTACGCGTTGGGGGGCAGCAGCATCACCGCCGCGCAGCCGGCCTCGGCGGCGTCCTCGGCCCAGCGCCGCGCCTCCCGCGCGCCGTACGCCGCGATGCCGGGCATCACGGTGAAGCCGTCCGGGGCGGCGTCGACCGCGGCGCGGACCACCGCGCTGCGTTCGGTCCCGGTGAGGGTCTGGTACTCCCCGAGGGAGCCGTTCGGGACCACCCCGTCGCACCCCTCGGCGGCCAGCCACCGGACGTGCTCGGCGTACCGGTCGAGGTCGACCGCCAGGCGGTCGTCCAGTGGCACCGTCGTCGCCACCAGCACGCCGTGCCATGGCCTCAATCGCGCGCGCATCGATCGCTCCTTATCCTACGGTCGCAATGGGTCCAGTCGAAGCCACCCACCGTGGACGCGGGTCGTGGTCGCCACGGTGGTCGTCGGGCCGCGAGGGCGTACAATGTCACACTACAACAGCGCAAGCAACGGCTTCCAGCCCGCAACGCCCCGAGGTGCCCATGCCCGACACCCCCTTCGCGGCAGACCCAGACGCCGCCGCGCCGCACCGACCCGGGTCGCGCCATGCCTGACCTGCCCCCGTCCCCCCGCACCTCCCCCACCCCCGACCTCGTCGTCGTCGGCGCCGGGATCGTCGGGGCCGCCTGCGCCTACTACGCCACCCGGGCCGGCCTGTCGGTGACCGTCGTCGACAGCGGACCGATCGCCGGCGGAACGACCGGGGCGGGTGAGGGCAACATTCTCGTCTCCGACAAGGAACCCGGTCCAGAGCTCGATCTCGCGGTGCTGTCCAACCGGCAGTGGCGGGACCTGGCCGCCCTGCCGCTGGACGACACGACGTTCGGCCGGGCGGTGGAGCTGGAGACCAAGGGCGGGCTGGTGGTCGCCACCGACCAGGCCACCCTGGACGGTCTCGCCCGGCTCGTGGCCGCCCAGCGCGCACCCGGGATCGAGGCGGTCGCCGTGCCCACCGACCGGCTGCGGGACGTCGAGCCGCACCTCACCGACGACGTCGCCGGCGGTTACCGGTACCCCCAGGACATGCAGGTCCAGCCCATGCTCGCCGCCGCGCACCTGCTCCGGCTGGCCCGCCGGGCCGGCGCCACCGTGCTCACCCACGAGCCGGTCACCGGCTTCCTGCGCGCCGGCGGGCGGGTCACCGGCGTCCGCACACCCCGGCGCGACCTGCCCGCCGGCGCCGTGCTCAACGCCGCCGGCACCTGGGCCGGACAGGTCGCCGCCCTGGCCGGCGTCACGGTCCCGGTGGCCCCCCGGCGCGGCTACATCCTCGTCACCGAGCCGCTCCCGCCGCTCGTCCGGCACAAGGTCTACCTCGCCGACTACGTCGCCGACGTGGCCAGCGACTCGGCCGCCCTGCAGACCTCGACGGTGGTCGAGGGGACCCGCGCCGGCACGGTCCTCATCGGCGCCAGCCGGGAACGTGTCGGGTTCGACCGGACGGTCTCGACCCCCGCGCTGCGCCGCCTCGCCGCCGGCGCGGTCCGGCTCTTCCCGGTCCTGCGCGACGTCGCGGTGATCCGCGCGTACCGGGGGTTCCGGCCGTACTGCCCCGACCACCTGCCGGTGATCGGCCCGGACCCGCGCGCGCCGGGCCTGCACCACGCCTGCGGCCACGAGGGCGCCGGCATCGGCCTGTCCCTGGGCACCGCGCTGCTGGTCACCCAGGGCCTGACCGGCCAGCCCCCCGCACTCGACGTCGACCCGTTCCGCCCCGACCGCTTCGGCCCGGAGGTGCCCCGGTGACCCATCCGTCCGAGTTCGAGATCCTCTTCGACGGCACGCCGCTGCCCTGCCGGGACGGCTGGACCGTCGGCGCGGCGCTCACCGCCGCCGGGATCCGGTCCTGGCGCGACACCCGCCACGACGGACGGCCCCGGGGCCTGTTCTGCGGCATCGGGATCTGCTTCGACTGCCTGGTCACGGTGAACGGGCAGCCCTCGGTGCGGGCCTGTCTCGTGCCCGCCGCGCCCGGCGACGAGATCCGCAGCCAGAAGGGAACGGGACGGTGACCGGGCAGCGGGTGGACCTCGCGGTCGTCGGCGCCGGACCGGCCGGGCTGGCCGCCGCCCTGGCCGCCGCCGAGGCGGGGGTGAGCGTGGCGGTCGTCGACGCCGGGGTCCGCCCCGGCGGGCAGTACTGGCGTTCCCCCGACCCCGGTGCGGGCCCGTTCCGGCCGACCACCCTGCACCACGGGTGGCGCCGGTTCGCCACCACCGACGCCCGGCTCACCGACCTGGCCGGCACCGGCCGGGTACGCCGGCTGGCCGGGCACCACGTCTGGTCCGTCGTCCCGGCCGGCGACCACTGGTCGGTGCACTGCCTGCGGGGCGCCGAACCCCGGCAGCGGGGCACCCCCGACCCGGTCACCGTGCACGCCCGGCGGCTCGTCCTCGCCACCGGCGCGTACGACCGGCAGCTTCCGTTCCCCGGCTGGGACCTGCCCGGGGTGATCACCGCCGGCGGGGCGCAGGCACTGCTCAAGGGGAACCTCGTGGTGGCCGGCCGGACCGTGGTCGTCGCCGGTACCGGACCGTTCCTGCTGCCGGTGGCCGACGGCCTGGCCCGGTACGGCGCCCGGGTGGCGGCGGTCGTCGAGGCGAACAGCCCGGTCGGCTTCGCCCGGCACCCCCGCGCGCTGCTCGGCGCGGTCGGCAAGCTCGGCGAGGCGGGCGGGTACGCCGGACGGTTGCTGCGACACCGGGTCCCCGTCCGGCACCGGCACGCCGTGCTGCGGGCCCTCGGCACCGACCAGCTCACCGGCGTGGTCGTCGGCCGGCTGGACCGGGCGGGCCGGGTCCGGGCCGGCTCCGAGCGGCGGATCGCCTGCGACGTGCTCGCCGTCGGTTGGGGGTTCACCCCGCAACTGGAACTGGCGCTGCAGCTCGGCTGCGCGACCCGGGTCGACGTCGACCGGAGCCTGGTGCTGGCCGTCGACGACGACCAGGCCACCAGCGTCGCCGGGGTCTGGGCGGCCGGCGAGGCCACCGGCGTCGGGGGTGCCGACCTCGCCACGGTCGAGGGCCGGATCGCCGGCCGCGCGGCGGCCCGGTCGCTGGGCGCCGGGGACGTGCCGGACGACCGGTCGGCCCGTCACCGGCGCAGCGCGTTGCGCGGCTTCGCCACCGCCATGCACCAGGTCTATCCGGTCCCGCCGGCCCTGCTGGCCGAGTGCGCGGACGACACCCTGGTCTGCCGGTGCGAGGAGGTGAGCGCGGGCCAGATCCGGCACGCGGTCACCGAACTCGGGGCGACCGAGGCCCGCGTCGTCAAGCTGCTCGCCCGGCCCGGTATGGGCTGGTGCCAGGGCCGGGTGTGCGGCTTCGCCACCGCCTGCCTGACCGCCCGACACGCCGGCCGGGCCGTCACCGAGACGGACCTGCGGGCCTTCGCGGAACGACCGATCGCCGCCCCCACGTCCCTCGGCGACCTGGCGACGCCGCCCGGCGACGGGCACCCGGGCGACGACCCGGCCTAGGGTCGGGGCGGCCCCGGTGGGTCGCCCGGTGGCGGCCCACCGGCGACGGCCCACCGCAGCGGCCCGGCCGCGCCGCCCGGCCGTCCGGTCAGGACGGCCGGGCGGCGGCGGTGGCGGGCGGCCCGGCGGCGGCCGACGGCTGGATCCGGCCGGCCGCGATCTCCTCCGCGAAGTGGCAGGCGACCTGGTGCCCGGGGGCGAGCGTGCGCAGCGCCGGCCGCTCGTCGGCGCAGCGGGTGGCCTGCCGCCACGGGCAGCGGGTGTGGAAACGGCAGCCGCTCGGTGGATTGGCCGGTGAGGGCAGGTCACCACGGAGCAGGATCCGGGTGCGGGACACCTCGACGGCCGGGTCCGGCACCGGCACGGCCCCCATGAGCGCCTTCGTGTACGGGTGGGTCGGCGCCCGGTAGAGCGCGGTGGAGGGCGCCTGCTCGATGATCTGTCCCAGGTACATGACCGCCACGGTGTCGCTGATGTGCCGGACCACCGCGAGGTCGTGCGCGATGACCACGTACGTCAGCGAGAACGTCTCCTGGAGTTCCTTGAGCAGGTTGATCACCTGCGCCTGGACCGAGACGTCCAGCGCGGAGACCGGCTCGTCGGCGACGACCAGTTTGGGGTTCAGCACCAGCGCCCGCGCGATGCCGATGCGCTGGCGCTGCCCACCGGAGAACTCGTGGGGATAGCGTTCCAGGGCCGTCGCCGGCAGGCCCACCACCTCCAGCAGCTTGCGGATCCGCCGGGCGTGCTCCACCGACCCGCCGGGGATCCGGTGGGCGCGCAGCGGCTCGGTGAGCAGGGACTCCACGTTCTGCCGGGGGTCCAGGCTCGCCATCGGATCCTGGAAGACCATCTGGAAGTCCCGGCGCACCGGGCGCAGCCGGCGTTCGCTGAGACCGAGCAGGTCCCGGCCGTCGAGGGTGACGCTGCCGGCGGTCGGTTCGACCAGCCGCATGATGGCGCGCGCCAGCGTGGACTTGCCGCAGCCGGACTCGCCGACCAGGCCGAAGGTGGTCCCGGCCGCCACGTCCAGGTCCACCCCGTCGACCGCCTTCACGGAGCCGTGCTGGCGGGTGAAGAGCGTGCCGCTGCGGATCGGGAAGTGGACCTTGAGATCGCGTACCTGCAGCAGACTCATCACACGCTCCCCTCGCCGCGGCCGGTGCCGGTGGCGGGTGTCGCCGGGTGCACCGGACGCGGACAGCGGACCCGGTGGCCGGGCGCGCCGGTGAGGTCGCGTACCGGCGGTGGTCCGCCCAGACAGGACCCGACCGCGTGGTCGCAGCGGGGCTGGAAGGCGCAGCCGTGCTCCCAGGCCACCACGTCGCGCACCGAGCCACGGATGGTGTGCAGCATGCCGCGCTCCTCGTCGTCGATGCGCGGGATCGAGCGCAGCAGACCGTCGGTGTACGGGTGGGCGGGGCGCGCGAAGAGGCCGGTCGCCGGGGCGGACTCCACGATCCGCCCGGAGTACATGACGTGCACCCGCTCGCACAGCCCCGCCACGACCCCCAGGTCGTGGGTGATCATCACCAGCGCGGAGCCGCGCTCCTCGACGAGGTCGCGCAGCAGGTCGAGGATCTGCGCCTGGATGGTGACGTCGAGGGCCGTGGTGGGTTCGTCGGCGATGAGCAGCCGGGGCCGGCAGGCGACCGCGATGGCGATCATCACCCGCTGGCGCATCCCGCCGGAGAGCTGGTGCGGGTACTCGCGCAGCCGCCGCGCCGGGTCGGGGATGCCGACCCGCTCCAGCAGGGCCTGGGCGTCCCTGCGGGCCTCGGCGACGGACCTGCCGTCGTGGCGGACGATCACCTCGACGAGTTGCCGGCCCACGGTGAGCACCGGGTTGAGGGAGGTCATCGGGTCCTGGAAGATCATGGCGATGTCCCGGCCCCGGACGTCGCGCATCTGCCGGGCGGAGAGCGCCAGCAGGTCCTGGTCGCCGAGTTCGATGCTGCCGGTGACCTGGACGTTGCGGGCGGGCAGCAGCCGCATGACGGCCAGCGAGGTGACCGACTTGCCGGAGCCGGACTCGCCGACGATCCCCACCGACTGCCCCGACTCGACGTCGAAGGTCACGCCGTCGACGGCCCGTACCGGGGCCTGTCCGGGCCGGGTGAAGGTGACCGTGAGGTCCCGTACGCGCAGGAAGCTCATCCGTTCACCGCCGTAGCTTGGGGTCGAGTGCTTCGCGCAGCGACTCACCGAGGAGGGTGAAGCCGAGCGCGGCGAGGACGATCGCCAGCCCCGGGTAGAGCGCCAGTTGCGGGGCGGAGGTCAACGCGACCTGGGCGTCGGTCAGCATGCGTCCCCATTCCGGCGCCGACGGGTCGCTGCCGCTCAGGCCGAGGAAGGCCAGGCCGGCGGCCTCGACGATGGCCAGCGCGAGGGTCAGGGTGCCCTGGACGATCACCGGGGTGAACGAGTTCGGCAGCACGTGACGGAAGACGATCCCGGCCCGGGAGATGCCGAGCGAGCGGGCCGCCAGCACGTAGTCGGCGGCCCGTTGCCCGAGCATCTCCCCCCGGAGCAGGCGGGCGAAGATCGGGATGTTGACCACCGCGATGGCGATCATCACCGAGGTGAGGCTCTGCCCCAGCATCGCGGCGATCGCGATGGCGAAGAGCAGGCCCGGCACGGAGAGCATGATGTCGACCAGGCGCATGACGACGGCGTCGACCCAGCCGCCGAAGGCGCCCGCGAGCAGCCCGATCCCCACCCCGACGGTGGCGCCGACGGCCAGCGACACCACGCCGATCAGCAGCGACTGCCGGGCGCCGTACACGAGACGGGAGAAGACGTCCCGACCCAGCGGGTCGATGCCCAGCCAGTGCTCGGCGGAGGGGCCGGGGTAGGCGCCGGGCCGGACCTCGGACAGCCAGGAGTTGTCCTTCGGCGAGTACGGCGCGATCCACGGCGCGAAGACGGCGACCCCGACGAAGAGCAGGATCAGCGTGAACCCGACGATGGCCATCGGGTTGCGCCGCAGCCGGCGCAGGGCGTCGCCGCGCAGGCCCCGGGTCGGCCGGGGGCTGCCGATCGCCTCGTCGCCGCCGGTGGGTCGGGTGGCGGCGACCTGTTCCGGGCTGCTCATGCCGTCCCCCCGCCGGGCCACGGCCCCGGGTCCGGGCGGCGGTGCCGCCGGCTCATGACACCCTCACCCGGGGATCGAGCAGCCCGTAGACGATGTCGACGATCATGTTGACGAGGACGTAACTCACGGCGATCACCAGGATGAACCCTTGAATGGTCGGGAAGTCGCGCTGGACGATGCCGTCAGCCATGAACTTGCCCACGCCGGAGAAGGCGAACACCGTCTCGGTGAGCACGGCCCCGGCGAGCAGCACGCCCATCTGCAGGCCGATGACGGTGGTCACCGGCAGCATCGAGTTGCGCAGCACGTGGTGGCGGACGATCGTGCCGGCCAGCAGGCCCTTCGCCTCGGCGGTGCGCACGTGGTCCTCGTGCAGGACGGTGAGCACCGAGGCGCGGGTCATCCGGACGATCACGGCGAGCGGGATGGAGGCCAGCGCGACCGCGGGCAGGATCAGGTGGGTCAGCGCGTCCCAACTGGCGGCCGGGTCGCCGGTGACGATGCCGTCCAGGACGTAGAAGCCGGTGGGATGTTCGGCGCGGGCCCGTGGGTCCGAGCGGCCCGCCGTCGGCAGCCAGCCGAGTTGGACGGCGAAGACGAGCTTGAGCAGGTAGGCCAGGAAGAAGATCGGCACGGTCACCCCGAGCAGGGAGGCCGACACCAGGACGCTGTCCAGCCAGGTGCCGTACCGGCGGGCGGCCAGGTACCCCAGCGGGATGCCCACCGTCACGGCGATGAGCAGGGCGGCGATGGCCAGCTCGATGGTGGCGGGGAACCGGCGGGCCATCTCCTCGATGACCGGCTGACCGGTCTGCAGGGACGCGCCGAAGTCCAACCGGACCGCCCGCCCGAGGAACTGGACGTACTGTTCCCAGAGCGGGCGGTCCAGGCCGAGCTGCGCCTCGATCTGTTCGACGGCCTCCGGTGTCGCCCGCTCCCCGAGCAGGGCCTGGGCGGGGCCGCCCGGCAGCGCCCGGACCCAGGCGAACAGGAGGATCGACAGGCCCAGCAGGATCGGGACCAACTGGAGCAGCCGCCGAAAGACAAAGCGAAGCACGAGACGTCAGCCTTCGATGTTGACGATCTTGAAGTATTCGAGGCTGACCGGGGACGGCTGGTAGCCGACCACGTTCTTCCCCAGGGCCAGCAGCGGCCGGTTGTGGACGAACGGCACGCCGGGGATGTAGTCGAAGATCAGTTGGTTGACCTCCTCGTACTGCTTCTGCCGGGTGGCCTGGTCGGTCTCGGCCAGGGCCCGGTTGAGCAGCCCCTGGATGCCGGGGTCGGTCAGGTTGAACTGGGCGGTGGTCTCCCGGAAGAAGGTGCCGACGAAGTTGTCCGGGTCGGCGTAGTCACCGCTCCAGCCCAGCAGGAAGAGCTGGCCCTTGCCGTCGGCCTGGATGCTCTGCAGGTAGTCCGGCGTCCACGGGACGGTCTTCGGGACGACGGTGAACCCGACCTTCTCCAGGTCCGCCGCGAACGACTCGTACACCGCCTGCGGGTTGGGCATGTACGGCCGCGACACGTTGGCGGGGTACCAGAACTCCACCGTCAGGTTCTGCTCCCCCGACTCGGCGACGAGCTGCTTGGCCCGCTCCGGGTCGTAGGGGTAGCCCGTGATGGCGGAGTTGTAGCCCCACTGCGACGGCGGCAGGAACTGGTTGGCCACCTCGGCGCCCTCCGGGTACGCCGCCTTGAGCAGGCCCTCGCGGTTGAGCGCGTACGCGATCGCCTCGCGGATCTTGCGGTTCTGCAGCAGCGGCACCTTCTGGTTCATGCCGACGTACCCGACGTTGAAGGCCGGCCGCTCGACCACCTGGCCGACGTTCTTCACGGCCTCGATGTCGGCCGCCGCGACGCCCTCGTAGGCGTCGATTTCACCGGCCTGCAACGCCTGCATCCGCGCCGTCGCGTCGGCGATCGGCCGGAAGATGACCTGGTCGAGCTGGGGCCGGCCCTCGCGGTAGTTCTCGTTGGCGTCCAGGATGAGCCGCTCGCCCCGGTCCCAGCTCACGAACTTGAACGGGCCGGTGCCGGCCACCACGCGGGTGCCGAAGCCACCGCTGTAGGCGATCGAGTCGCCGGTGACGGTCAGGTCCGTGCCGCCCTCCTCGATCGCCTTGGGGCTGGCGATGGAGAAGGCGGGCAGCACCAGGCCGGACAGCAGCGCCGACGACGGCTGGGTCAGGCGCAGCGTGGCCACCGACTCCTCGGTGGCCTCGCAGGAGGCGTAGCGGCTGCTCTCCGGCGCGGCGTCGCTGTCGCGCGTGGCGAAGCCGCCGAAGATGGTCTGCCAGTAGTACGAGATGTCGCCGTTCTGCTGCGCGCCCTTGAAGTTGTACCAGCGGTCGAAGTTGTAACAGACCGCGGTGGCGTCGAAGGCCTCCCCGTCGTGGAACGTGACGCCCTTGGCCAGGTTGAACGTGTAGGTCAGTCCGTCGTCGCTGACCGTCCAGTCGGTGGCCAGCGACGGGACGACCTCGGTCGTTCCGGGCTTCAGCGCCACGAGGGTCTCGTAGACCTGGAAGATGACGCGGAACGACTCCCCGTCGGAGACGTACGCCGGGTCCAGTGTCTTGGGGTCGTCTGAGGCGCCGAAGACGAACGTCTTGCGGTCGCCGTCCTCGGTCGAGTCGCTGCCACTGCAGCCGGCGGCCGCGGCGAGCAGCCCCGCAGTGGCCGACAGGGCGACCATCCGCCCGAACCTGCCGTACACACGCATGTCGTCCTCCCTGGCTGTCCGTCACGCGAACCGCTGCGCCCGCCGACCGTCCGTTGTGGAGTCACGCGCGTCCGCGCCGGGGTGGCCGGCGGGCCGTCGGGATCCGGGCGGACGGGAGGCGGGGCGAACGGGTCGGTCGTCGCTCCCCGCCGAGGTGCGACGACCTCTGCGGGGAGAGCTTTGCCAGGCACACTAACCAGCGGGAACGGCTGGTGCAATGTGCAATTGCAACCTCGTTTTTCAATCGTGACCCCCCGGACAGGACGGTCACCGCAGGTCACCGCCGACCACCACGGCCAGCGCGCACCGCCACGGGCGACTCCGGCCGGCACCGCCGACATGCGACGGTCGCGCGACGCGGTCCCGACGCGCCGCGCGACCGGAGCTGCCGGTCAGTCCCCCGACGACGACCGGGGCGGGCCGAGGTTGCGGAAGGTGACCGTCTTCGCCTGCTCCACCGTCCCGTTCCGGTCGACCGCTCGGTGGCTGATCTGGTGCTGACCCGGACGCAGCACCCGGAACGGCCCGTCGTAGGTCCGCCACGGGCCACCGTTGTGCCGGTACTCGATCCGGTCGACGCCCGATCCCCACCCGTCGTCGGCGGAGAGGGTGACGGTCGGGTTGCCGTACCGGTCGCCCGTCCTCGGCGGGACCTGGGTCAGCGCGACCGCCGACGACGGGGCGTCGACCTCGATCCGCCGCAGGGCCGCCCGGAGGTCGGGCAGCGGGCCGATGTGCTGGCTGACGTCGCCGCCCTGCGGCGTCCCGGTCTCCTTGAGCAGGTCGGCGATCCGCGCCGCGCTCCAGACCCCCTGGCCGGTGGCCTTGAGGTAGGACTGGACGGCGACGACCGCGCTGGTGACGATCGGCCCGGCGCCGGAGGTGCCACCGAACGACCGGGTGTACCGGACGTCGAGGTTGGCCGGGTCGGTGCCGCCCTGGAGGTTGCCGTTGCTGCCGGTGGTGGTGATGTTCTGGCCCCACCCCTGCAGGTCGACCCGCGATCCGTGCACGGAGAAGCCCAGCCGTTCCCGGGTGGTGCTGCTGCCCGCGCCGACGATGATGGCGCCCGCGTCGCGGACGGTACGGTCGAAGCGGCCCAGGAACTCCGGGCCGTCCAGGTTCTCGCCCCCGTTGCCACCCGTGGCCACCACGGTCACCCCGAGCTGCGTCACCCCTCTTTCGGTATGCCATTGCACTATCACACCGTATTTCGCGCCTCTTCGGACGGTCAAGGGCCAACCTGACGAACCTCGATGCCCAGGCCCGACCGACCAGGCCGGAACCCCACGTGGGACCGCCCGGACACGGGCGGGACGAGAACTCCGCCGACGGCGCGGGACGGGGCCACCGGCCCCGGCGCGACGGCCACCCACCCGGCCCCGCGGCCCGGACAGGCGTCAACGCCGGCCGGTCGGCATTGACGCGGTTATTGCCGGAATCCGCCCCCCACCCGACCATCCGACTCACTGAATGGCGCTTATCGAACACGGCCGTAAATTGCAACGAGGGATGGTATGTTAGCGCTATCAGACGCGGTCCCGACCCCGGCCACGGTGGCCATGGGGCCATGGCGGCGACGCGGGAAGGACGCGGGCCCGGGTCCGCGCGGGACGAGGGGAAGCATGGGCGACGTGAGCGTGGCGAAGAACTGGCGACTGCCGGTCATGGGGGACGTCGCCCGCCTGGCCGGCGTGTCGCACATGACCGTGTCCCGCGTCCTCAACGAGCCCGGCTCGGTGCGCCCGGAGACCCGGGAGCGGGTCCTGCTCGCCATCGAACAGCTCGGCTACCGCCGCAACAGCGCCGCCCGGAGCCTGGTCACCCGGCGGTCCCAGACGCTCGGCGTGGTCTGCTTCGACACCACGCACCACGGGCCGGCGTCGATGCTCAACGGCATCGTGCACGCCACCGAGGAGGCGGGATACGCCGTCAGCGTGGCGAGCCTGCGCCGCCTGACGGCCGACGCCGCGACGCAGGCCGTCCAGCGCCTGGTCCACCAGTCGGTGGAGGGGCTGGTCCTGATCGCGCCGCAGGCCGTGGAGGCGATGGCGTTCGTCCGGGCGTTGCCCACCACCCTCGCGGTCGTCGCGGTGGAGAACGCCCTGCCGACCGTCACGAGCGTCTCGGTCGACCAGGTGCTGGGCGCCCGGCTGGCCACCGAGCACCTGCTGTCCCTGGGCCACGAGACCGTCCACCACGTCCGGGGGCCCGCCGACTGGAGCGAGGCGAACGGACGGGTCGAGGGCTGGATGACCGCCCTCGAGGCGAACGGCCGGCCGGTGCCCCGGGAACTCGCCGGCGACTGGAGCGCCGCGTCCGGCTACGCCGCCGGCCGCAAGCTCGCCCGCGACCCCCGGGTCACCGCCGTCTTCTCGGCGAACGACTCGATGGCCCTGGGCGTGCTGCGGGCCCTGCTGGAGGCGGGTTTGCGGGTGCCGGAGGACGTCAGCGTGGTGGGTTTCGACGACTTCCCCGAGGCGGCGTACGTGACCCCGCCGCTGACCACCGTGAGCCAGCCGTTCCGCGAGGTCGGGCGGCGGAGCATCGAGATCCTGCTGGGCGAGATCGAGGGCGGTGCGGCGCGCGGCGCGTCGGCCGTCATCCCCCCGGAGTTGGTGGTCCGCGCCAGCACGGCGCCCCGGCGGCGGTGAGGCACCGGCGGGAACGCCGCCCGCAACCCGCCGGAAACATTGTCTTTTCGCGCTCTTGACGTCACTATCGTTAGCGCTAACATCGATCGTGACCTCGTTCACAGCCGCGCAATCTCCCCTTTCCCCGCCCCTACCCGCGCGCCGCACCGCGTCGGCCACCCACCGGCGCGGCGCCGCCGGACCCGCACCGCACACCGTCCGCGCGGCTGGCCGCTTCGCCCCGGCCGACCGCCACCACGGTGGACGTCGACTCGACCACGCTCAGCGCCGCCACCGATCAACCGCCCTCCGCTCGGTCAGCCGCCCTCCGCTCGGCCCGCTGGTACGACCACCGGCACGCACCAGCGCCGACGCGGTGGCCGTCGCCCCGCTCGGCACCACGCCCCACCGCCGGACAAGCCCTCGGTCAACCGGGACCGCCCCGCGGCTCCGTCCCCCCGACGAACCCTAGGAGAGCACCATGAGCAGAACCCTGGGTAGACGTACCGCCCTGCGGTCGCTGGCCGCAGCCCTGGCGACGGTCCTGACCCTGGGCGTGACGGCGTGCACCGGCGACGACCCGAGCGGCCCGGGGGTGGCCGAGGCCGGGCCCGAGGGTGTCGACGACGGCAGCGAACTCACCATGTGGACCCGCGCGCCGCTGGAGAAGCAGGCCAAGCTCCTCGTCGACGCGTACAACGCCAGCCACCAGAACAGGGTCAAGCTCACCGTCGTACCCAACGACGACTACGTCGCGAAGGTCGGTGCGGCGGCCGGGTCGGGCGGTCTGCCGGACCTCTTCGCCGCCGACATCGTCTACGTGCCGAACTGGGTACGGCAGGGGCTGTTCCAGGATCTCAGCACGAACGTCGAGGGCCTCAGCTTCAAGGACTCCATCAACAAGGGACACCTCTCGGCCGGCACGGTGGACGGCAAGCCGCACGTGCTGCCCTTCGTGCTGGACCTGTCGATGCTGTTCTGGAACAAGCAGCTCTTCCGGGACGCCGGCCTGGACCCGGAGCGGGCACCGGCGACGCTCGGCGAGTACGCCGCCGCCGCCAAGGCGATCCAGGCCACGAAGAAGGCCGGCGTCTACGGCACGGCCGCCGGCCTGAACTGCGGCGGCTGCCTCGTCTTCACCTGGTTCCCCACCATCTGGGCCGCCGACGGCGCGGTGCTCAGCGAGGACGGCACCGAGTCCAAGCTCGCCGACGAGACCGCGCAGCGGGTCTACCGCACCTGGCGGGACCTGTGGCAGTCCGGCGCCGTCCTGCCCGCCTCGGCGGGCGAGACGGGTCCGACCTGGACCGCCGCCTTCACCGAGGGCAAGGTCGGCCTGATGTTCTACCCGGCGACGCTGCTCTCCTCCACGCCGTTCGAGGTCGGGGTCGCCGGCATCCCCGGCCCCGACGGCGGTGCCTCCACCTTCGTCGGCGGCGACGGCATCGGGGTGTCGAAGGACTCGAGGAAGTCCGCGCAGGCCTGGAACTTCCTGAGCTGGATGATGTCCGAGCAGGCCCAGGTGGAGGTGCTGGCGAAGAACAGGGACGTGGTGTCGCGCTCCGACCTGGCGAACAACAAATACGCCGCCCAGGACCCGCGCCTGGTGACCATCAACGAGGTGGCCGGCCAGGGCGACACCCCCGTCGCGGTGAACTTCCAGCAGGCGTTCAACGCGCCGGGCAGCCCGTGGCTGACTCTCGTCCGCAACCAGGTGCTGACCGGCAGCGGCGACCTCCGCAAGGACAACGACGAGATCACCGGCGTCCTCCGGCAGTAGCCGTCGCGTCGCGGGCGTGTGCCGGCCCACGGGTCCACCGAGCCGACACACGCCCGCCGCCGGACCCGGTGCGCCACCACCCGCCGACCCGACGAGAGGTTCCCATGGACGTCAGAGCGCCGTCTCACCCCCTGCGGGCGGCGATGCGGGGCCGGGCCCGGCCCGGTGGCCGTCGCGCCCTGCTGGGCTGGCTCTACGCGGCACCCACGGCGCTGTTCGTGGTGGCGCTGTTCGCGGTCCCGCTGCTGCTCGTGCTCAAGATGGCGGTGTCCCGATGGCCGCTGCTCACCGGCGACCAGGGCGTCAACGCCCCCGACAACTTCGTGAAGGCGGTCAACCACCGCTTCTTCACCGACTCGGTGGTGTTCACCGTCAAGTACACGGTGCTCGCCACGGTCCTGCTGCTGGCGCTCGGGTTGGGGCTGGCGCTGCTCGTGCAGGAGTCGAGCCGGTGGAACAACCTGCTCCGGGCGTCCTTCCTGATCCCCAGCGCCCTCGGCCTGGCGTCGGCCTCCCTGCTGTTCTACGTGCTCTACTCCCCGTACGCGAGCCCGCTGGCGCCGGTGATGGAGCGCCTGGGTCTCACCTTCCTCGACTCCCCCACCGCGGCGCTGGTCTCGACGACCTTTCTCATCGTGTGGCGCTACGCCGGCTTCTACATGGTGCTCATGCTCGTCGGCCTGCAGGGGATCCCGGCCGACGTCTACGAGGCCGCCCGCACCGACGGCGCCACCCGGTGGCAGACCTTCCGGAAGGTCACCCTGCCGCTGCTGCGCCCGACGCTGGCCCTCACCACCGTGCTCTGCGTGACCGGTTCCCTGCTCGCGTTCGAGCAGTTCTACATCCTCACCAAGGGCGGCCCGGACAACAGCACGGTCACCGTCGTCCAGCTCATCTACCTGGTGGCGTTCCAGGGCCAGAACGACCTCGGCGTGGCGGCGGCCCTGTCGGTGATCGTGCTGGTCGCCCTGGTCCTCGTCAACGCGCTGCAACTGCGCGCCTTCCGGTCCGAGGAGAGTTGAGGCGATGTCCGTCGTGTCCCGTTCCACCGCCACCCCGGGCAGCGCGGCCCCGCCGCCGTCCGACGCCACCCCGTCCCGCCCGCCCCGGTCCCCCGGGGTCACCGTCGCCGGCATCGCGCTGCGGACGCCGTACTGGGTGCTGACCGGGTCGGTGGGGCTGGTCTTCCTGGCCCCGCTGCTGTGGACGGCGGTCGCCTCGGTCTCCCCGCAGGCCGGCACGAACCAGGTGGACGGCTGGGGGTTCGGCAACTACGCGACCCTGGCCAGCTACCAGGCCGGCGTGTGGCGCTACCTCGCGAACTCGGCGTTGGTGTCGCTGCTGACGGTGGCGCTGACCCTGCTGATCTCGTTCCTCGGGGGCTACGCGTTCGCGCGGTTCCGCTTCCCGGGCCGCAACGTCCTGTTCATGCTCACGCTCGCCATCCTCATGGTCCCGTACGCGACGCTGCTGATCCCGCTCTACGTGCTGCTCAACGAGGTCGGGTTGCAGAACTCCCTGGTCGGGGTGGCCCTCGTGCTGACGATGTTCCAGCTTCCCTTCGCCACGTTCCTGATGCGGATCTCCTTCGAGGCGGTCCCGAGGGAACTCGACGAGGCCGCGATGGTCGACGGGTGCTCGTCGTTCACCGCGCTGTGGCGGGTGCTGCTGCCGGCGGTCAAGCCGGGCCTGATCACCGTCGGGCTGTTCGCCTTCCTCGCCGCGTGGAACGACTTCATGGCGCCGCTGATCCTCATCAACGACACCGAGCGGATGACGCTGCCGCTCGCCGTGTCCAACCTGCGCGGCCAGGTGCAGGGGGTCGTCGACTACGGGGCGACCGAGGCCGGCGTCGTCGTGCTCGCCCTGCCGTGCATCGTGCTGTTCCTGCTCCTGCAACGCCAGTACATGCGCGGATTCATGTCCGGCGCGCTGAAAGGATGACCATGAGCGGCATCGCACCCACCGCCACGCCGGTCCTGCCGATCCGGGGGCGGCTGCGGCCGGTCGGGCTGGGCGACGTCCGGATCACCGGCGGCTTCTGGGCCGAGCGCCAGTCGGTCAACGCCGTGGCGAGCCTTCCGCACGTCGAGCACTGGCTCGAGCGGGAGGGCTGGATCCGCAACTTCGACCTGGCCGCGCGGGGCGACCTCGCCGGGGAGCGCCGGGGACGGGAGTTCGCCGACTCCGAGGTGTACAAGTTCCTGGAGGCGCTGGCGTGGGAGATCGGCCGGGGCGGCGATCCGGGGCTGGAGGCCCGGTTCCGGTCCGTGGTGCGCCGGGTGGCCACGGCGCAGGAGCCCGACGGGTACCTCAACACCCGGTTCGGTCGCCGGGGGCAGGCGCCCCGCTGGTCCGACCTGGCATGGGGTCACGAGCTGTACTGCGTCGGTCACCTGCTCCAGGCCGCGGTGGCCCGGGCCCGGACCCGGCCGGGCGCGGACGACGGGCTGGTCGAGGTCGCCCGCCGGGCCGCCGACAACGTGTGCGAGACGTTCGGACCCGACGGCGTGACCGGGCTGTGCGGGCACCCGGAGATCGAGACCGCGCTGGTGGAGTTCGCCCGGGTGACCGGGGACGACCGGTACCTCGCCCAGGCCGCGCTCTTCGTCGACCGTCGGGGCCACGGCCTGCTCGGCGACGTGGAGTTCGGCCGGGAGTACTTCCAGGACGAGCGTCCCGTCCGGGCGGCCACCGTGCTGCGGGGCCACGCCGTGCGGGCGAACTACCTCGCCGCCGGGGCCGTCGACGTCGCCGTCGAGCTGAAGGACGCCGCGCTGCTGGAGGCGGTCCGCACCCAGTGGCGCGCCACGGTGGCCCGCCGGACGTACGTCACCGGTGGGCAGGGCTCCCGCCACCAGGACGAGGCGTTCGGCGACGACTGGGTGCTGCCGGCCGACCGGGCCTACTCCGAGACCTGCGCCGGGATCGGCTCGGTGATGCTCGCGTGGCGGCTGCTGCTCGCCGACGGGGACGCCCGCTACGCGGACCTCATCGAGCGCACCCTGTTCAACGTGGTGGCGACCTCGTCGTCGACGGACGGGCGGGCCTTCTTCTACACCAACACCCTGCACCGGCGGGAGATCGGCAGCGTGCCCGACGCCGACCGGCCCAGTCTGCGGGCGGCGGCGTCGCTGCGGGCGCCCTGGTTCGAGGTGTCCTGCTGCCCGACCAACGTCGCCCGTACCCTGGCCAGCCTGGCGGCGTACGTGGCCACGGCCGACGACGAGGGTCTCCAGGTGCACCAGTACCTGCCCGGCACCATCGCGCACCGGCTCGCCGACGGGCCCGACCTGCGGGTGACGGTGCTGACCGGGTACCCGGACGACGGGGTGGTCCGGGTGCGGGTCGACAGCGACGACGACCGGCCCTGGTCGCTGTCGGTACGGGTGCCGGGCTGGGCCACCCGGGGGGCGACGCTGACCGTCGACGCCGACACCCGGCCGGTCGGTCCCGGGATGGTCACCGAGCGACGGGTCTGGCGACGGGGGGACGAGGTCGTCCTGCGCCTGCCGATGGCGCCCCGGTTCACGTACCCGGATCCGCGCATCGACGCGGTCCGGGGCTGCGTCGCGGTGGAGCGCGGCCCGGTGGTGCTCGCCCTGGAGTCCGTGGACGTGCCGGGGGTCGGGACCGTCGACGAGTTCCGCGTCGACACCCGCCACCCGCCCCGCGTGGTCGACGGCCGGGTGACCGTGCGCTGCCGGCGGGTCCGGCCCCGCGAGGACGAGTGGCCCTACCGGGGCACCCCGGCCCCGCCGGACCCGGTGGACGCCGACCTCGACGAGGTGGCGCTGGTGGAGTACCACGCGTGGGCCAACCGGGGGCCCTCGACGATGCGGGTCTGGCTGCCGACGACCGACTGACCACCGCCGGCCGGAGGGACGGACGACACCGCCACATGTTAACGCTCACAGATGGGAACGGGCAGCTCGGCCCGGCCCGTGCCGCGCGGGTCACCACCCCCGAGGTGCCCGGCCGGTGACCCCCCACCCACCCCGGCACCACCACCACAAGGAGGGACCATGAGCCGTAGACGCGTGAGGAGGGCGCCCCTGCGGGTCGCCCTGGCCGCGCGGGTGGCGGGCGGAGCGGTCACCGTACCGTCACCGGCCCGCGCCGCCAGCCCGGTCCTGCCGGGCAACGAGGGTGACGTCGGGGTCACGGACTACTACCTCGACCGGGTGCTGGGCGGGCCCGGCACGCTCGGGTCGGCGGTGCTGATGACCCGGGGCCGCTCGCTCTACCTGCGGGGCGCGAACAACGCGAACTTCACCACCATGGGCTTCGCCGGCAGCGCGCACGTCGGCGGCCCCAACAACCTCGGCAACCTGTACACCGTCACCGTCCCCGGGCAGACCGTCACCGAGGTCGCCGCGCACCGGTTCGACGCGCCGAGCCACGCCCGGAGCCGGTACACCATCGGCACCACCTGGGTCACCGCCGACCTGACCAAGTTCGTCACCGACGACAACGTCGCGGTCACCGTCGTCACCTTCAGCAATCCCGGCGGGTCGGCGGCGACCCTCACCGTCCGCGCCGCGTCGCCGCTGGCCACCCGGGCCGGGCCGGGGACGGCCGCGCTGACCTGTACCTGCGGACCCCGGCGGACGTCGCCGCCGGCTCGTACACCTCGACCCTGACCCTGTCCCTGTTCGAGTGACCCACGCCGTGGGGGCCGTCCCCGGCGGCCCCCGCCCCGCTCCCACCCCGCGAAGGACATCGCCGTGACCCGAACCCTGCCGCGGCTGCTCGCCGTGCTGGCCGTGCTGCTCGCCACCGTGCCGAGCGCGCCCACCGCCGCCCTGGCGGAACCGACGCTCACCTGGGCGGTCCAACCGGCCGACCGCGACGGCCCGGACGGCCGCCGGTGGATCGAGCGCACCCTCGACCCGGGGCAGGTCGTGACCGAGCACCTGGCCGTGCGCAACTTCAGCGACGCCGCCGTGGTCTTCTCGCTCAAGGCGGCCGACGGCTACCTCACCGACAGGGGACGCTTCACCATGCTCCCGTCCCACCAGCCGTCGGTGGCCGGCGGCACCTGGATCGAGGTGCGGGAGACGGTCACCGTCGGGGCCCGGCAGACGCTGGTGGTGCCGTTCACCATCACCGTGCCACCGGATGCCACCCCCGGGGACCACCCGGCGGGCATCGCGGCGACGGTCACCAGCAGCGGCGGTACGGTCGCCGTCGAGAGCCGGGTCGGGTTCCGGGTCATGCTGCGCGCCAGCGGCGCGATCACCGCGAGCCTGGCGGTCGGCGACCTGGACGTCACGTACCGGCCCTCGTGGAACCCGTTCGCGGCCGGGACGATGCGCGTGCGGTACACGGCCAGGAACGACGGCACGGTCGCCGCGACCGGGCGCGGGCGGGTGACCGTCTCGGGTCCGTTCGGGCTGGCCCGGCAGGACGGCGTCGCCGACGTCGACCAGACGCTGCCGCGCGGCAGCCGGGCCGTCGACGTCCGGGTCCCCGGGGTCTGGGCGGTCGGTCCGCTGCGGGCGGCCGTCGACGTCTCCCCGGCCGTCGACGGCGACGCTCCGGCCGTCGCCGACCTGCGGCCGTCGTCGGCCACCGTGACGGTCTGGGCGCTGCCCTGGCCACAGCTGGCCCTCGCGGTCGGCCTGGCCGGGCTCGTCCTCGCCTACCGCAGCGTCGTCCGGCGACGCCGGCGGCGACTCGCACGGCTGCTCGCCGAGGCCCGGGAGGAGGGCCGGGCGGAGACCCGGGTCTCCACCCTCGCCGGCAGCCCGCCCCGGGACTCGTGAGGCACCAGGCCCCGGCCGGGGCCGACGTGGACCGTCGGGCCGGGTCCGACGCGGACGCTCGACACGGCCCGGCCGTCGACGGCCGGGCCAGGGGCGACGTGGGGGGCTCAGGCCGGGGAGCGTCGGGCCCGGCCCGGTCCCCCGATCACCTGCGGCGTGCTCGACGTGCGGGCCGACCACGCCAGGTCCCGACCCGGGCGGTCGCCGCCGCGTGGGGGCGCCGTGCTGTGCCGGATCACGAGATCGGGCACCAGCAGGTCGTGCCGGGGGTTCGCGGTCTGCCCGGACGGGCCGATCCGCTCCAGCAACAGCCGCAGGCTGCGTCGGCCGAGCTCGGCGAAGTCCTGCCGCACCGACGTCAACGGGGGCAGGAAGTGCGCACCGTCGGGGGTGCCGTCGAACCCCACGACGCTGACGTCGTCCGGGACCCGCCGGCCGGCCTCGTGCAACGCGCGCAGGAGACCGAGGGCGAGCTGGTCGCTGGCGCAGAAGACGGCCGTTACCGCCGGGTCACGGGCCAGCCACCGGCCCCGCTCGTACCCGGTACGGGCGTCCCAGTCGCCGGGCACCACCGCCGGCACCGGCGCGCCGGCCGCGAGCAGCGCCTCCCGCCAGCCGCGCAGCCGCTCGCTCGCCTCCGGCCACTGCGTCGGCCCGGCCACGTGGTGGACGGTGGGGTGCCCCTGCCGGAGCAGGTGCCGGGTGGCGACCAGAGCGCCGGTGACGTTGTCGATCCGGGCGCTCGGGACCGCCGCGTTGCGTCCGCCGCCCACGGTCACACAGGCGGGTCCGGCCGGCAGGTCGGCCAACGCGTCGGCCATCGCGGGTTTGGGGGCGATGGCGATGATCCCCTCGACCGACTGCCGGCTCAGCCAGTCGACCGCCTCGAGCACGGACCGGCGGTCCAGGTGACGGACACTGGCGACGCTGACGAAGTAGCCGGCGGCCCGGGCCGCGCCCTCGATGGCGTACAGCATGGAGGTGGGCCCGTACAGCGGGCTCTCGTAGCCGACGATGCCGAGGGTGCCGGACCGGCGGGTGACCAGGGCGCGCGCCGCGGGGTTGCGGTGGTAGTCCAGCCGCCGCATCGCGGCCAGCACCCGCGCCCGGGTGTCGTCGGCGACGTGCGGGTGGTCGTTGATCACCCGGGACACGGTCTGCGCCGACACCCCGGCGAGTTCGGCGACGTCACGCATGACCGACCGGCCGGGACGACCGGCCGACGGGTCGGCGCGGGCCGGGACGGCCTGCTCCACTGCTGTTGCACCGGCCGACGCCCGGCCGTCCTGCTCGCTCACACCCTGTGGCCTCCTCGCGCCAGGAGGGCTCCGCGACGACGGTGACCGTGCGCCGTGGAGCCGGTGGTCCGGGTCCGGACCTCGACGGGGATCGCTGGTCCTGGCCTCCGACAATGAACTCCGAAAACGTTTTCGGCAAGTCCCGTCGCCGCCCGCCACCCCGGACGCCCTCCGGCGGGCCGTCAGCGGGTGCCGACCACGACGATCTCGCCCGGCCGGGCCGCCGCGAGCACGGCCGCACAGCGGTCGAGGGCGGCTCCGACCAGGGTCGGGGCGTCCCCACCGAGCAGGTCGCCGGTCGGGGCCGGACCGGAGACCACCGCGGCGCAGCAGGTCACCCGGCCGGCGGCACGGAACGCCGGGTCCGGGCCGGCCGCACCCGCCGCCTGGCGGACCGCGGTCGCGGCGCGCTGGGCACGCCGGCCCCCGGGATCGTCGGGGAAGAGGGCCACCACGGTCCCGCCCAGGACGAGCGCCAGTCGGCCCGCGGCGTGCTCGACGTGCCGGTTGATCCCACCGACCCAGCCGTCGCGCAGTGCGGCCTCCTCCTGCGGGCCGGCGGCGACCTCGGCGAAGCCCCGCAGCCGGAACATGAGCACGCTCGCGTCCTGCGGGCCGGGTTCGGCCGGCCGGCCCACCACCGGGTCCGCCAGCGAGCGCCGCAGCGCCTGCAACTCGGGCCCCGGGTCGATACCCCAACTGTCGGCCAGCGTGCCGCGCAGCTGGTCGTAGACGGCCCGCGCCTCACCGGGTCGGCCGGCGTCCCGCAGCGCCTGCATCAGGATGAGGTGCAGGCGTTCCCGGAGCGGCTCGGCGACGACGAGCCCCATCGCCTCGTCGACCACCTCGTCGAGGCGGCCCGCCGCCCGGTCGGCGTCCAGCCGGTCCTCCAGCAGCGTCAGCCGCTCCTCGACCAGGGCCGCGAACTCGGGCCAGGCCGGGTCGGCCGCCGGCCGGCCCGGCCACAGCCCCAGGGCCCGACGCATCAGCGCCGCCGCCTCGGCCGGCCGCCCGGCCCGCGCCGCCGTCCGGCCGTGCGCGGCGAGCCGCCGGGCCACCAACAGGTCGACCGCGTCCGGCGCGACCGCCAGTTCGGCGTACGCGTCGGTCACCACCAGGCGCCAGCCCGGACCGTCCGGCAGGCGGGCCCGCAGCCCGGAGGCCAAATTGCGCAGGGTCAGCCCGGCCCGGCGCGGTGGCCGACCGGTCCAGATCCGGTCGACCAGGTCGGCGGTGGCCACCGGCCGGTTCGGGTGCAGGGCGAGCGCGGTGAGCAGCGCCCGCCGTGTCCGGCCGGGGACCTTGACCGGCCGACCGCCCACCAGCACCTCCAGCGGCCGGAGCACGGCGACGAAGACGGCGGGCTTCCCAGCCCTGACCGGCGGTCGTACGACGTCCACCTCGGACTCCCCCTCGTGGGGCCGGACCGGCCCGCCGGTACGTCCCGCACCGGCCCGGTTCCGGCGCCCGATCGACACATCCCGGTGGACAGCCTGTCACGCCCCGGTCGCGCTGTGGAGGGGTCACGCGCCCGCGATGTCGGCGGGTCCGGCCCGACCGCCGTACGGCAGAGCCGACGTTAGCCGTTAATTGAGCCGGTGTTAGCTACCCGGGCAAGGATGCGCAAAGGGGTATCACGGGGGCGCTGAGGGCTGTCCGGGGGGCTCGTGGGCAACGCGACGAAGGGTGTCGGCGGAGCACCGTTCCCGACCGCACCCGGCCGTCGGCGGCCCGCTGCGGCGCCGGTCTCCACCCGGCCCGGCCCACCGCCCGGGAGCGGACGACGGACATCCCGCCCCCTCCCCACCGACGGGCCCACGTCGGACGGTCGACGTCGCCCGGCACACCCACCCCCCACCCGCCGTCCGTACCGACCCGCCCGACCCGTTCACCGGCCCGCCACACCGGGTCGAACAGCGGGCGGCGTCGCGGATAGCTGGAGGGGGACAGAAGGATGGCCCATGCCGGCACGACCTCCCACCGTGGAACTGCGGCTGCTCGGTCCGGTCGAGGTCCGCGTCCACGGCACACCGGTGGCGTTGCCCGGTCGTCGGCGGCGCGCCCTGCTCGCGCTCCTCGCGCTGCACGCCGGCCGGCCGCTGGCCCTCGGCGTCCTGCTGGAGCGGATCTGGGGGCCGGAGCACCCGCCCACCGCCCTGGCGGCGCTGCGCAACTGCGTCTCCGCGCTGCGCAAGCTCCTGCCCGCCGGTGGTCCGGTCCGGCTGGCCACGGTCGACCAGGGCTACCGCCTCCAGGCCGACCGGGACACGGTGGACGTGGCCGCGCTGCGCCGGCTGCTGCCCCGGGCCCAGCTCAAGCTCGGCGCGGGTGAGGCGCCGGAGGCGGCGTCGTTGCTGGCCGCGGCCTCCCGGCTGTGGCGTGGCCCGGCCCTGGCGGACCTGCTCGACAGCTACGCCGACTGGCCGGAGGTCGCCGAACTGGAGGAGCTGCGGCTGCGCACCATCGAGGAGCGCATCGACGCGGACCTCGCCCTCGGCCGGCACCGCGCGCTCGTCGCCGAACTGGCGGGGCTGGTCCGCGCCCACCCCGGACGGGAACGGCTGTACCGCCAGCACATGACGGCGCTGTACCGGGCCAACCAGCAGGCGCACGCGATCACCGCGTACCACGACGCCCGCACCGCGCTGGTCCGGCACACCGGCCGGGAGTCCACCCTGGAGCTGGACGAGCTGTACCGGTCCATCCTGGAGCAGCGCGCGGACCTGCCGCCGCGCGTCGACGGCGGGCCGCCGCCCGCACCCACCGGCCCGGTCTCCCCCGTCCGGCCGGCCGGGCCCTCCGGTCGGCTGCGTCGGGTGACCCTGCTGTGCCTGCGGATGCCGACCGGCGGCGAGGCCCGGCCGGCGCACACGCTGCCGGTCGTGCACGCCAACCTGCGCAACCTGGGCGGGCGGATCGAGTACGTGCTGGGGTCGACGGTGGTGGCCTCCTTCGGCCTGGTCTCCGGTCGCGGCGACACCGCCGGGTTCGCGGTGTACGCCGCGCTGGCGGTACGCGCCGCGGTGGCCGGCCGCCCCGGTTTCGCCGCCGCGGTGGTCACCGGCCCGGTCCTGGTCCGGGAGGTGCCCACGCCCGAGCCGACCCGCCCCCGGCTGGTCGGCCAGGTCGTCGACGCCGGCATGGACCTGCTCGCGGCCACCCCCGACGGCACGGTCCGGGTGGACGACACCACCCGGCGGGCGAGCCGGCGGCTGATCCGGTACCTGCCGGACACCGCCGGGGCGGACGGTCCCGACCACGCGGCGGACCGGGCCTGGACCGCGCGGGCGGCGTGGCTGCTGCCCCGCGACCCGCACCGGCGCCGGGCCCGCCCCCTCGTCGGCCGGCAGGCCGAACTCGCCCTGCTGGCGGCGATCCTGGACCACGTGCCCACGTCCCGCCGGCCGCACCTGGTCACCCTGGTCGGCCCGGCCGGGACCGGCAAGACCCGGCTCGCCCTGGCGACGGTCGCCGCCGCCCTGGCGCGGCTGCCCGCCCTCACCGGGTACATCGCCCGGGTGGGGGGCGGCGACGACCCCACGGTACGGCTGGAACGGCTGCCGGGGCCGCCCGGCCCCGGCGTCGCCCCGGCACCGCCCGGGCGACGCCCGGCGGCACGTCAGGGCCTGCGACACGTCGTGGCGGCCCTGCGGACCGTCACGCCCGACGGCGTGGCGCCGGCGGCCGGCTGGCGGCAGGTGGTCCGGGACCTGCTCGGCGGGGCCACGGTGGTGATCGTCCTCGACGACCTGCACGACGCGCCGAACGAGCTGCTCGACGCGGTCACCGCCGTCACGGCGACGCCCGCCGCGCTGCCGCTGCTGACCGTGGTGACCGCCCGCGAGCCGTTGTCGCGACGCCGACCGGACTGGGGGGCCGGCCTGCACAACGCCATCGTCATCCCGGTCCCGCCGCTGGCCCCGGCCGAGCCGCTGCGGCTGGTCCGCGACGTCGCCGCCGACGCCGAGGGACCACCCGGGCCGCACCAGGCCGGACCGGCCCGTGCCGAGCCGGGGAGCAGCCAGAGCCGGCGGGGCCGTTAACGACCGGCACCGCCGGCGTTATCCCCCGCCGAGATACTCGGCACCGGCTGACCGGGCCACCCGGGCGCCGGCGGCACCGACATCGAGGATGCTCCATGTCCGACCCTCTGGCCAGCGTCAACTTCAGCAGGTACCTGAAGACCGTGCCCGTGCGGGCGGAACGGTCGACGTGGCTGGGCCGCAAGGACGGGTCCCCCGTCATGCTGCTGCCGACCATCGTCACGCCCGCGATCGTCACCGGGACGGTCAACGTGGCCACCCAGGTCGTCGCGCAGGTCACCGGCGTACGGCAGCCCGACCCGAACGCCACCGACCCCAGCAACCTGGCCTGACCGGCCGGTGCGGTGACCACCCGGTCGCCGCACCGCACCCGGGCCCGCCCCCGACCGGGCGGGCCCGGGCCCTCTCCGACCCCGGCCGGACACCGGCCGCCGCACCTGGGAGCCGTCGCATGGGACTTGTCGCGCGGGCGCTGCGCCGCCTGCCCACGATCCGTCCGACCCGTGAGCAGACCCTGCTCACCACCGAGCGGATCGCCGCGGTGGGACAGCTTCTCTCCAGTGTCGAGTACCTGATGGAGCCGCGCAGCGAGCTGCCCGGCCGGGCCAACGAGTGGGCCACCCTCCAGGCCACCCGGTTCACCTTCCGCTCGGGCGTGGCCCGGCGGATCGTCGGCGCGGTCGCCGACCGGCGGGTCGTCACCGGCCTGCACGTGCTCCGGGTCGGCGCCGCGCTGCTGCTGCTGGCCCCGACCGGTCGCCGGACCCGGTTCGCCGCCGGATCCACGCTGGCCGTCACCAGCGCCCTGCTCTACCCGCACGAGTCGTACGGCAGCGACGGCAGCGACCAGGCGACCTTCGTCGCGCAGAGCGCCGCCGCGCTGGCCCGCGCGGTGCCGGACCGGCCGGCGCTGGTCGACGCGGCGCTGTGGTACGTGGCCGCGCAGGGCACCCTGTCGTACGCGGTCTCCGGCTGGGCCAAGCTGCTGGGCCCGCAGTGGCGCAACGGCGAGGCGCTGCCCGGGGTGCTGCGCACGTACACCTACGGCGACCGGCAGGCGTACCGGCTGGTGCGCCGGTACCCCCGCACGGCGCGGGTGCTCGGCGCGGCGGTCCTCGCCCTGGAGTGCTTCTTCCCGCTGGCGTACCTGGGCCGGGGCCGGGCGGCACCGCTGTTCGTCGGGTCCGCCGCGGCCTTCCACGTGGTCAACGCGCGGCTGATGGGGCTGCACCGGTTCGTGCCGGCCTTCCTGGCGCTGCACCCGTCGGTGCTGTACACGGCCGGTCCCCGGCGGGCGGTCACCGCCAGCGGGCCGGAACGCCGCGACGACCTCTTCCCGGTGGTGCTCGCCGCCGGTGGGGTGGCGGTGGTGGCCGGCGCGTACCGGGCGCACCGGAGGCGGCGGGCGCTGGTCACCGCCGGCCGGCCGGGCGAGCAGCGGCTGACCACCGGTACCGGCAACGAACTGACCTTCCGCCGGTCGGGCCGTACCGCGCCGGGCGTCCCGCTGGTCGTCGTCGAGGGCGGTCTCGCCGCGACGATCGAGCAGAACGTGTGGCTGGAGCGGGGGCTCGGCGAACGGTTCGCGGTGCTGTCCTACCAGCGGGCCGGTTACGGCAGCAGCCGGTACCGCTGGCCCGGCGAGTACCACCTGGACGTGGCCCTGCGCGACCTGACCGACCTGGTCGCCGACCAGGCCGGCGACCGCCCGGTGGTGGTGCTCGGGCACTCGCTCGGCGGGTACCTGGCCTGGCTGGCGGTGCCCCGCCTGACCGACCGCCTCGGGGACCGGGTGCGCGGCGTCGCGCTGCTCGACGCCACGCACCCGGACGAGCTGCTCCAGTCGGCGGCGCAGTACTCCGGCGCCCTCTTCCACGACCGGCACTTCGACGAGGTGGCGGTCTCGCTGCGCCTCGGCCTCGGTGTGCTGACCGAGCGCCCGGAGTTCGTCGACGACCTCCCCGCCGACGTCCGGGACCTGGTCCACGCCCAGTACGCCGACCCGGGCATGTGGGCCGCCGCCCGGCGGGAGTGGCGGGCGGTCCGGACGTTCTTCGGCCACCCGGACGCGCGCCTGCGCCCGGTCGACGTACCGGCGGTGGTGCTGACCGCCGAGCGCACCGCCACGCTCGACCCGGTGCAGGTCCGTCTGCACGACGAGATGGCGCAGGCGGCGGCCTGGTCGCACCGGCACGTGGTGGCGGACACCAGCCACGAATCCGTCGTCGTGACGGCGGAGGGCGCCGCCCGCGTGGTGGACCTGGTCGCCGCCTTCGTCGACGCGGCGGTGGCGGCCCGGCCGGGCCGGGTCACGCCGGACGGCGCCCCGGGGGCGGGCCGGGAGCCGACGGACAGCGGCCCCCGGCTCTCCGCCGCGCCCCGTCCGCCGATCCGCACCGCCTGACGGCAGAAAGAGATGAGACAGATGACCGCAGAGCACACCGCACCGGCCCGGCGGGGCCTGGTGACCGTCCTGGCGGCCGGCGCCTTCGCCGGTTGGTTCTGGGCCAGCGTCGCGGCGGCCCACCCGTCGGAGATGTTCAACCGGGTCCGCCGGCTCGACCGCAACGGCATCTTCCTGCCCAACTGGCGCTTCTTCGCCCCCCACCCGGCCTGTTTCGACTACGGGCTGATCTACCGGGTGGAGGAGCACGACGGCACGGTGTCGCCGTGGCGGTTCGTGATGGAGCCGGTCCACCGGACCTGGGCGCACACCGTCTGGTTCCCCACCCGACGTCGGTCGAAGGCCCTGTTCGACGTGGCCGCGGAGCTGCTCGTGGTGGGCCGCAAGCTCGCCGAGCGGGGTACCGTCACCGCCGAGGTGGTGGAGGCGCACCCGGCGTACACCGTCCTGCGGGACTTCACCGGCGCGGTCGTGCGCGAGCGGCAGCACGGCGACGCCCCACCCGCCGGGTTCCAGTTCGCGCTGATCGAGCACGCCGGCTACGACGAGCTCCAGGAGGAGCCCACGTACGTGCTGATCTCGTCGTTCGTCCCGCTGACGGAGCGGGCCGGATGAGCGCGCCGCAGACCGTCCGCACCCGGCGCGGGGCGGGTTACGACGACCTCGCCGAGGTCTACGAGCGCTACGCCGGCGCCGCCGCCCGCGCCGTGTGGCGGCTCGGCGTCGGCGCGGAGCTGGCCGTTCTGGCCCCCGGCACCCCGCGCGTGCTGGACCTGGGCGCGGGCACCGGCATCGGCACGGGCGTGCTCACCGAACTGGTGCCCGGGGCGGAGGTGACCTCGCTGGACCGGTCGGCGGAGATGCTGGCCCGTGGGGGCGTCCCGGCCGAGCGGCGGATCGTCGCCGACATGGCGGACTTCACCGTCGAGCAGCCCTTCGACGCGGTCGTCTCCGGCTTCGACAGCCTCAACTACCTGCCGCCGGACCGGTTGGCGGACTGCCTGGCCCGGGTCGCCGACGCGCTGCGCCCCGGCGGTCACCTGGTGTTCGACTACTGCTCGCGCCGGTTCCTGCGGACCGACGCCGACGTCGGCGCGAGCGAGACGGACCTCGGCGACGGCCTGCGCCTGCACCGGCGGCGGCACGCGTTCGAGGAGGCGTTCTCCCGCAGCCGGACCTTCCTCACCCTGTACCGCGCGGACGAGCCGCTCTGGCACCAGCACCACGTGCACTACACGGTGGACCCGTTCACGCTGGAGGAGCTGGCCCGGGGCGCCGGGCTGGAGACCCTGCTGATCCGCAACCTGGGTGACCGGCAGTTCACCCCCGGCCAGGCCACCCACCTGTACGTCCTGCGCCGGGTCGACTGACCCCGGAGCCACCGGGTCCCGGGGCGGACGACCGCCCCGGGACCGTCGACGATCAGCTCGGGTCGTACGTCTGGCAGTCGGCGGCGTCGCGGCCGGGGCCGACCCGGATCGACGGCGCGTGGCACTCCAGCTCGGCGTTGTGCCGGCAGTCGGCCCGCTGGCACGCCCCCACCTGGGCGATCACCTTGTCCAAGCCACCCTTGACCGACGTGTCGATGAAGGTGGCGCAGTTCGCGTTCTGGTCGTCGATCGTGATGGCGAACGCGTGACACCCGTCGTGGTTGTACCCGCAGTCGGTCACCGTGCACTCGTGCACCCGCGGCATCTCCAACATGTCCGTCATGTCGTACCCCTCCCTGGCGATCCGTGTGAGCTTCCGAATACCCCCACCACGCCCGGGTAATCTCCCCTAATAGCCGCAATAATCCACGATTCGGTCAGGTAAGCCTTACCTTCCCGGACGCCGGGCCGGCCACCGGACCGGGGCCTGGTCGCCCCGGCCCGGTGGCCGGTCAGCCGACGGGTACGGCGGTCCAGGAGGACCGGATCAGCTCCCGTTCGGCGGCGACGAGATGAGCGGACACGGCGAGCCACGCCCAGGCGTACCGGTCCGGGTCGGCGTCGGTGCGCCGGCCGAACACGTCACGCCCGCGTCGGTCGGACTCGTCGGCGAGCGCGGCGGCCACCGCGGCGGCGGTGGTGAAGCCGGCGCGACGCAACGGACCCGCCGGCCCGGCCTCCCCACCCCGGGCCGCCTCGGCGACGGCCCGGCGACCACCGGAGACGGCCAGCTCCACCAACCGGCGGACCCGCCACAGCGGGGACTCCGCGACCGCGTCGCCCTCGACGGCGAGGACCGGGGCGGTCATCGCGGCCGGGTCGCGCGGCGGGAGGTGGCCGCCCTGGATCTCGTCGTAGCCGAGGTCGGCCCGGCCCTGCCAGTCGGCGGGCAACCGCAGCGTCGTCCGCGCACCGGGCACCGGACCGACCGCCAGCGGACGCACCGTGCCGGCGCGGTGCGGATCCAGCCGGCCGACCACCCGGATCCGCAGACCCGGCCACGAGGCGAGCCGCCGCAGGTTGGCCACGTGGGCCAGCAGCGGGTGGGCGTTGTCCGGCACCAGCCGGATCACCGGCCCGCCCGGCACCGGCGCGCGGTCCGGCCCGGCGTCCGTGCCGGGGGCCAGCTCACGGGCGAGCACCTGGTCCCCGACGGCACCCACCACCACCAGGTCACCGCCGACCAGCGCGGTCCCCGCCCGGGCCGGGTCCTGCGGGTCGTCGGCGGCGAGCTGCTCGGTGACCACCTCGGCGAGCGGACGACCGAACAGCTCCGCCACCGGCCCGGTGGACCAGTCGGTCCCGGCGAGCGGGGTGGCGCGGACCCCCTTGCCGGCGCCGAGCCGACCGTCCGGGGAGATGGTGGTGCCGGTGATCCGCAGACCGCCACGGGCCAGCACGGCGTGGTTCACCGCGACCGCGCCCATCTCGGTGACCGCCCGGGCGCTGTCGCGTGCCCGGTCCGGGCCACCCGGTCTGACGTCACCGAAGGTGAGCCGGCGCCCGTCGGTGGCGACCAGGTGGGTGACCACTCCGGCGTACCCGGTCGCGCTGATGACCGGTTCCCGGCAGACGCCGTGCACCTCCAGGGTGCCGTCCGGCTGGTACGGCCGCCGGAGGACGCCGACCAGGGCCGGGTCGGGGTCGCCGGCGGTCAGCCGGCCCGCCACGTACAGCAGGTCGTGCAGCACCTCGACCAGGTCGGCCAGCCGGTGCCCGGTCTGCCGCTTCCGGTGCGCCCGCAGGCCACGGACCAGGCGGAGCGCGGCGCTCTCCGCCCGGGGCAGGCCGGCCAGCCGGGCGCTGTGGGCGGCCCGCAACAGCTCCGCCTGGGGGACGGCTCCGGCGGCCGGCGCGCCGGCCGCGAGCACCACGGCGGCGGCCCGCCACAGCGCGGCGGCGGCGGCCCGTTGCGCCTTCGTCGGCGCGGCGCTCCGGCCGGCGCGTCCGGCCGCCCCGGCCCGACCGGTGGTCGCGCCGGCGACGGCACCGGCCCGGCCGGCCGGGGTGGCCGCGTCGGCGGCCGGCTCGGGATGGGCCGCCGAGCCGGCCACCGGCTCGGGGTGGGCGGCCGGGTCGGCGACCGGGCACGCCACCAGGACCGCGGTCCGGTGCAGGCACCGGGGCGCCAGCAGGCAACTGCACCGGGCCTGGCCCGGCTCGGTGACCGCGCCCGTCGCGCCGGGGGTCAGGGTGACCAGCGCCTCGGGGCCGCAGTCGACCGACACGCCGCCGTCGACCCGGCCCGGCGGCACGCCGGCCAGCCGCTGCACGGTGGCGTCGAGCCGCCGGTGCAGCCGGGGTGGCAGGGCCGCCACCGCCTCGGCGGCGACCTGCGGCGACACCGGCGGCAACCGGTCGGCGTCCACGGCGATGGGCGGGTGCTGCGTCAACGTGATCCTCCGCGGATGCGGTCGCCCACCCAGCGGGCGAGTTCCAGGGGGCTGAGCGCGGCGACCGGCATCCCGGCCGCGACGAGCTGCCCGGCGACGGGCACCGAGTAACAGGGCACGCCCTTGTCGTTCAGCGCGGCGCAGCCGAGCAGGTGAACGCCGGAGGCGGCCAGGGCGCGGACCTCGCCGAGCAGCCCGGCCAGCGGGTAGCCCTCCTCGAAGTCGCTGACCACCGCGACGATGGTGCGGCTCGGCACGGTCACCAGCGAGCGGGCGTGGGCCAGCCCGGCGGCGATGTGCGTACCGCCGCCGACGCGGACCTCCAGCAGCAGCGACAGCGGGTCGTCGACCCGGTCGGTCAGGTCGACCACCTCGGTGGAGAAGGCGACGAAGTGGGTGGACAGGGTGGGCACCCCGGCCAGCACGGCGGCGGTCAACGCCGACCACACCACCGACGCCTCCATCGAGCCGGACACGTCGACCACCAGCACCAGCCGCCAGTCGGCCGCCTGCCGGGCCCGGGTGTCGAAGACCGGGCGCTGCGGCACCACCACCGTCCGGCCGTCGCCGAGCCGCCGGGTGTGCGCCAGGTTCGCCCGCAGGGTACGGGCGAGGTTGATCCGGCCACCGGGGCGGCGCGACGGACGCGGGTTGGCCAGCCCGGTCACCGCCGGGCGCAGTTGGGTGGCCAACTGCCGGGTCAGCTCCTCAACCAGCCGCCGGACCAGGGGACGCAGGGCGGCCACCTTCCCCTCGGGCAGCCCGCCGGCCAGCGACAGCACCGAGGTGAGCAGCTCCATCGAGGGGCGTACCGCGGCCGGGTCGAGTTCGGTGAGCACGTCGGTACGGCCGCTCTCGGCCGCGCTGGCGATGACCTCCTCGCGGACCGCCGTGCCGAACAGCGCCTCCAGTTCGGCCGCCCACTCCCGCGCGGTCGGGAAGGAGGCTTCCTGGCCGCCACCGGCGGCCTGGCCGAGATCGGTGGCGCCCTCCCCCTGCCCCGCCCCGTACAGCTCGTCGAGGGCGCGGGCGTAGCGGCGGGCGTCGGCCGGCAACCGGTCGGGTTGCCGGCCGAGCAGCAGCCGCCACCGGTCCGTCGCCGCGAGCTGTCCGGTCGCCGTTCCCGACGCCGCCGGTGCGGTGCCGGCCGGGGCGGCGGCCTGACCGGTCGGGGCGTCCGGGATCGGCAGGTCCCGGGCGAGCAGGACGGCCCGGCCCGCCGCGTCGGCGGCGGCCCAGCGGGCCAGCAGCTCGGGCGGGGCGACCAGGGTCAGGTCGAGCCGGTCACCGAGCCGGTCGGCGACGGTGTCCAGGATCCGCTCGCGGGCCGCCGGGGTGAGCACGTCGAACCCACCGCGCAGCGCCGGCAGCCGGTCCAGGAACTCGGCGTCGGTGAGCCGTTCGATCCGGTCCAGCAGCGGGTCCAGCGCGGCCGGGGCGGACTGGAGCAGCGGGTGCGCGGCGGTGAGCAGCCCACCGAGCAGCCGGTGCAGGTGCCGGCGGCTCTCCGGCCCGGTCGCGGCGTCGACCCAGCCGGCCACCCGGGTGCCCAGGGTCGGCGGGTCGGTCAGGTCGAGCAGCACCCGGGCGGCCAGGGCGGCGCCCTGGATCAGCGACGAGCCGGTCCGGGCCAGGTGGTCGAGGGCCTCGTCCAGGCGCAGGCCGATCCGCTCCTCACCGGCGCGCACCGTGAGGTCGACCAGGGCGGCGGCGTCGGCGGGGGCGTCGCTGCCGGCCAGGCCGGGCAGCCCCCGGACCGCCGCGTCCAGCAGCACGACGGCCAGCTCGGCCGCCCGGCCCCGGCTTTCGGCGGTGGTGCCGGGCAGGTGTTCCCGGCGCAGCGCCTCCAGCAGGTCCAGCGCGGCCAGCAGCTCGGGCAGCGTGCCGGTGCCCGGCAGCACCGAGGCGGCCAGGCCGAGCCGGTCGGTGACCAGGTCGGGCAGGTCGCACCGGGCCGCGTCGCGCAGCCCGGTGAGCAGGTGGGCGGCGGTGGGTCCACCGTCGGCGGCCTGCCGGCGGAACCGCTCCCGCAGGGTGCCGGCCGCCGCCGACGCGGCGGTCACCCCACGGACGCCGACCAGGTCCAGCCGGGCCGCCACGGACGGGGTCCAGGCCACCTGCCAGCGGGTGGTCAGGGCGGCACCGTCGCCGGTGCCGGTGACCGTGATCGCCTCGCCGTACCCGACGCCGCAGACCTGCAGGCGCTGCAGCAGGGTCTCCCGGCGGCCGTCCAGCTCGGTGCGCAGCGGGTCCAGCCGGACCTCGCGGGGCTTCGGGCTGTCCGGGTTCGGCAACCGAAGCTCGGTGAGGTCCGCCTCGACCGCCGGGCCGAGCCCGGACCGCGGCGTGCCGGGGGCGGTCCGGCCCCGTTCGGTACCGACCAGGACGGTCTCCAGCGCGGTGGCCAGCGCGCGGCCCCGGCCGAGCAGTTCGCCCTGGCCGAGCACGGTGGTCACCGCCTCCAGCACCTCGCCCCGCCCGGGGGCGGGCAGGTCCCGCAGCCGGGCCAGGTCGTCGGCCAGCCGTACCGTCTCGGCGGCCTCACCGGTGCCGGCGGTGTGACCGGCCGCGCGCAGCTCCCGGCACAGGTCGGTGACCGCCCGGGCGGCGGCGGCGCGGATCCGTTCCGGGTCACCGGCGGCGGTGAGGACGAGCTGCTGCCAGCGCGGGTCGCGGATCCCCGCCGGGTAGCCGGACCGGGAGTCGAGCAGGTCGAACGTGTACGGCACCAGGGAGGTGGTGGCGGTGCCGGCACCCGGATCGGGCCGGGTCGAGGCGGACCGGGGCGCACCGGCCGGCGCGGCGACGGTCCGCGTCGCCCCGGCCCTGACCTCGGCGGTCGATCCGGCCACGGCCACGGCGGCCTGCGTGGCACCGGGCTCGACGGTCGACGGGGCGCTGGTCGACGCCGGGGTGACCGCCTCGGTGGCGGTGGCCACCAGCGCCGGAGCGTGGAAGGCGCCGACGACGGCGGCGACCCGCCGGCCGCCGGCGCCGGCCTCGGCCAGCACCCGGCGCATGTGCCGTTCCCGGGCCAGGTCCTGGGCGGGCACCCCGTCGCCGCCCACGCTGTCGGTCCGCATCGCCCAGCCGACACCGAGGGCGGCCCGGCGCACCGCCTCGGGTGGGCAGCCCGGGGCCCGCACCTCGACCACCCGGTCCCACAGGTCGTCGCCGTCGCGGCCGGTGCCGCTGGCGCGCAGGGCGGTGGCGTACGACCGGTGCGGGCCGGTGACCGGCGCACCGGACGTCCGGTCGGGTCCGCTCGCCGGGCCGGCGCCCGGCTCGGGATCGGCGCCCGGGTCGGGATCGGCGCCCGGGTCGGGATCGGCGCCCGGGTCGGGATCGGCGCCCGGGTCGGTGCCCGGGTCGGGGTCGGTGCCCGGGTCGGTGGTCCAGCCGGGGTCGGTCAACGGCAGGTCGCAGCAGACCACCTCGACGTCGTGCTGCCGGGCCCAGCGGATCGCGGCCAGCTCCGGTGAGAAGTCGGCGAACGGGTAGAAGCCCATCGGCCCGTCCGCGCCGTGGCTGCCGACCAGGGCCAGCGGGGCCCGGGCGGCCGGGTCGGACAGGTACGGCAGCCAGTGCTGGAAGTCGGCCGGCAGTTCGACGCAGACCACCTCGGCCCCGGCGGCGTCCAGCAGTGCCGGCACCACCGCCGCCAGGGCCGGGCTGTGATGCCGGACCCCGATCAGGTACGGCCGGGCCGACGCGGCGAGCGCGTCGACCGACACGCGCGGATCGGCCGCCGCACCGGTCGACGGAGCGGAGAAGGTCGTCACCGCAGGCTCTCCCGCAGGTCCCAGAGCCGACGCCACATCGCCGAGCCGTCCTCGGCGCGGCGGCGCACCGGCCCGTCCCAGTAGCCGAGCAGGCGGGCGTGGTCGTTCTGGTCGTCCTTGCGCACCACGCCGAGCAGGTGGCCGGGCACCAGGTCGAGGGGGTCCCCGCCGGGCAGGTACGCGGCGGCCAGGCCGAGCGACACCGCCACCTGCACCGCCTCGGCGGTGGACATCACCGTGCCGGGGCGTTCCACGTCCCAACCCTCGCCGGACCGCCCGGAGCGCAGGTCGCGGAAGACCGTGACCAGGGCGTCCAGCACCGCGTCGTCCACCGTGTACGCCGTGCCGGCGCGCTGCACGGCGGCGGTGGCCTGCCGGCGGACCAGGTCGGTCTCGGTGTCGGCGTCCGCGATCGGGTGGATGGTCTCGAAGTTGAACCGGCGCTTGAGGGCCGAGGACATCTCCGACACGCCCCGGTCCCGCAGGTTGGCGGTGGCGATGACGGTGAAGCCGGGCACCGCGCGGATCAGGCCGTCGTCGCTGCCGGCCAGCTCCGGCACGTTCATCCGCCGGTCGGACAGGATGGACACCAGCGCGTCCTGCACCTCGGGCAGGCAGCGGGTGACCTCCTCGATCCGGACCACCCGACCGGTCCGCATCGCGGTCAGCACCGGCGAGTCGACCAGCGCCTGCGGCGTCGGCCCCTGGGCGAGCAGCAGCGCGTAGTTCCAGCCGTACCGGAAGGCGTCCTCGGTGGTGCCGGCGGTGCCCTGCACGGTCAACGCGCTGGTGCCGCAGACCGCGGCGGCGAGCAGCTCGGACAGCATGGACTTGGCCGTACCGGGCTCGCCGACCAGCAGCAGGCCCCGCTCGCCGGCCAGGGTGACCACGCACCGTTCGACCAGGCTCCGCTCACCGACGAACTTCGGCGCGATGGTCATGCTGGCCGGCAGGCCGGTGCCGGCCGGGCCGGTGCGCCGGTCGGCGGGCAGCGTCAACGCCTCGCCGTCGCTGCCCTGGATGAAGGTGACCACCGCACGCGGGGTCAACGCCCAGCCCGGGGGCCGGGCCCCGTCGTCGTACGCGGCCAGAAAGGCCAACTCCCCGGCGTGGCGCTGCTCGGCGGAGAGGACCTGGGCGGCATCCTCCGCCGCTTCGGTGGAGTGGACGTGCTCGGTCACGGACACGGATCTTCCTCGATCTCTCTGGTGCGGTTGGGGGTGTGCGGAGGGGTGCTCGGCACCGGGACGCCCGGTTCGTGCCGCGCCGACCGGACGGGTCGGCGCGGCACCGCCGCCCCGGTCGACGTCAGCGGCGGGCGCCCCGGGTGGGCAGGGTGTCGAGCCGGGGCGCGTCGCCGTCGCGCAGGCGTCGCCAGGCCCGCCGGTACAGCTCGGCGGTCGGTTCGAGCGGCACGGTCACGCCGAGGCTGGCCGTGCCGTCGGGGGCCAGGTCGAACAGGGCGACCTTCCAGCCCTCGATCGGCGCCTGCCCGCCGCCGCGCTGCAGCCACGGGCCGGGCAGGAACAGCGACCGGCCGGCCCGGGGCCGGCTGGCCCCGAGGACCAGGTCGGTGCCGGCCAGTTCGGCGCGGGCCGCCTTCAGCCGGGCCGGCTTCCAGCCGGTCCAGGTCGCCGTCCGGCGGTCCGTGGGGTCCGGCATGGCCAGCAGCATCAGGTACACCGCCGCCGCGTCGGCGCCCAGGTCGTGCTCCCCGGCCACCTCGGCGACCAGGTCGGGTACCGACCGGCTCGGGTCCTGCGGCCACCAGGTCCCGTCCGCCGCGCCCGTGCCGGCGGCCGGCGGCCCCGGGTCGTCGAGCAACGCCGCGAAGCGCGGGTCGCGGACCAGGCGCAGCGCCGCCTCCATCGGGTACGGCCGGGCCGCGTCCGCCCGCAGCGCCGGCAGGTACGGGTCGGTGCCGTCGGCGTCGAGCAGGGCCGGCCGCAGGGCCGGCGACGGCTGGTCGTCGTAGGTGGCCAGCACGATCGCGCCGTACCGCTCCCAGCCCGGCCCGGTCTCCGACGGACTGCCGGCCACCTGACGGAACGCGGACAGGCCGACGTACCGGTCGAGGTCGAGCAGCAGGCCGGGGTTGGCCAGCCGGTCCCGGAGCACGCCCAGGACGCCCGGCAGCGCGGCCCGGCACGGGTCGCCGGCCGGCGTGTGGTGGGCGATCCAGGCGGTCAGGGCGAGCGTGCCGTGCAGCACCGCGCCGGTGAATCCGGTCGCCTCGCCGTCGACCTGCCGGGCCCGGTCGCCCCGGATCGTGAAGGCCAGGTCGGTGCTCAGCTCGGCCGAGCGGGCCGGGTCGAGCAGCGCCGGCAACGCCTTCGCGGGGCCCCAGCCGGTGCGGACCGCCTTCACCGCCTCGGCGAGCAGGTGCTCGGGCACCGCCGTGCGACGGCCCAGGGCGGCGGTCCACTCGGCCGCGGCGGCGGCCACGTCCGGGCCGTCGGTCCACAGTCGGGCCGGGTCCTGCGGCACCAGCGCCGACAGCACCGCCCGCCGGAGCTGCCCGGTGGTCTCCCGCAGCACCCCGAGAGCCAGCTTGACCTCGGCGGCCTGCCTGATCCCGAGCGCCTCGCGCAGCTCCGTGGGCACGGCGGTCGCCGAGTCCACGTACGGCAGGCCGGCCAGCACCAGCTTCGCGGCGGTGAGGGGGATCCCGGTCAGGTCGGCGAAGCGCTCGGCGGCCTCCGGCCGCCACGGCAGCGGGCCGTGCGCGGCCCACCGCGTCTGCAACTCGGCCAGCCAGCCCACCGGCCGGGCGTCGCCGACCGGCTCGGCGGCGCGCACCTCGTACGGCTCGGGTACGGCGAACTCGCCGGCCGGGTCGTGGTACAGGGCGTCGAAGGTGTAGCCGGTGGCCGTACCGCTGGCGGAGAGCACGGCCAGGAAGGCGCCGTCGGGCAGCGGCAGGATGCCCGGTCGCGGGTGCCGGTGCGAGCCGTCCGGGCCGGTCAGGTCGCCGTCGAGCAGGTGCAGGGTGAACCGGCGCCACCGGGCCGGTTCGGTCGCCGTGCTCAGGTCGAGCTGGTCCAGCTCGGTGAGCAGGGCACGCAACGTCTCCCGGTGCTCGTCCGGGGTGACCGCCGCGACGGCCCGGTAGGCGACGGCCGCGACGCCACCGAGCAGGGGCCACCAGTCCAGGGCGCGCGGCAGCGGCGGCCCGTCGACGTGCAGTGGTCCGACGGCCTCGGCGTCGGGCGCGGCCGACCGGTGCGCGGCGAACGCCTGGAACTGGGTGAAGACGTGGGCCGGCCCGCGCGACCCGTGGGCCCAGCCGCGCAGCCCGTCCAGGGCCTGACCGAGCTGCTCGTCGGTGGGGCCGGTGGCGGTCACCGGCGGTGCCGTGGCCGCGGCCGCCAGCGACCGGGTGAGCCGCTCGGTCACCGCGTCCAGGTCGGTGCGCACCCGGGCGGCCAGCCGCAGCACGCCGGCCACGCCGGCCAGCACCGCGTCGTGGCCGAGGGCCGGCACCGTCGCGCGGACCAGCTCGACGAGCGGGTCCGGGCGGTCCTTTTCGGCTGCGGCGGCGGTGCCGGCCGGACCGGTCACGGCCGTCGCGGCGAGGGCCGGCGTGGTGCCGGTCGACCGGGGCCGGGGCGTCGTCCGGCGGGCGGCCCGCGCGGCCTCCTCCGCCAGGGCGGCGCGGCGCTCGTCGAGGGCGGCCTGGAACAGGTCGGCGGCGGTGTCCCGGTCCACCCGGCGCAGGGCGGCGGAGCCGGCCGGGTCGCGGGGCAGCAGGTTGCCGAGGAACTCCGGTGCCGGCAGCGGGATCGCGGCGGACGCGCCGGCCCGGCCGGACGACACGGCGCCGGCGGCCGACACCACGCCGTCCGGGTCGACCAGGACGAAGTTCGCCAGGACGGCGCGCGGCCGGTCGTCGCCGGGCAGCACCAGCGCCGCGACCGGCTCCCGGCCCGGGGCCACGGTGACCGTCCGACCGGCCAGGTCCTCCCCGCGTACCGAGCCGTCCGGCAGGGTGGACACCCGCCAGCCGAGCAGACCGTCCACCGCGACGGCGGCCGGGGTGGCCCGGTCGGACAGGGCCGGCCGCAGCCAGCTCGCCGACTCCGTGAGCCGGCTCCCGGGGACCGGGAGGTCGGCCAGGAACCGGGGCAGGCTGCGCCGGCCGTGGCTGTTCGCGGCCGGGTCGTACTCGCGCCACCCGCGGGTGTCGTCGTCGTCGCAGTGGCGGTAGACCCAGTGGCCGGTGCCGTCGGTGATGACCGGCACCTCCGCCGGAACGGCGGTGTCACCGGCGTGCAGCACCCCGTCGCCGGTGGTCCGCCCGCCGGTGGCCAGCGGCAGGGTGATCCCGTTGCGGCGCGGCCGGCTGCCGTGGTGGACACCCCGGACGGGGTGCAGCTCACCGGGCGCGCGGTGCCAGTAGCCGCGCAGGTCGTAGTCCAGCTCCTTGGAGCGCCAGTAGACCAGCAGTTGGTCGTCGACGTAGTGGTACCCGGGCTGACCCCACCTGTCGTCGGTCGGGATGCGCAGGTCGTGGCGGAGCACGATGCCGTCGGCGTCGAGCACCCGCACCGTCGTCGGCCCGGCCACGATCAGGTACGGCCAGGCTTCCTGACAGGTCGGGACGACCTCGTGGTCGCCGCCGGTCACCTCCTGCCAGGCCAGTTCCCAGGCGGGCCAGCCCACCTCGTCGAACAGCCCGCCGCGCAGGGTGCGCGCGACACGCTCGGCGAGGTCGACGTGCAGGGCCTGCCCGAGGTCACCGGCCCGGGCGGGGTCGTCGACGACCAGGCACAACGCCTCCACGGGGAGGGCGCCCAGCCACTGCACCGACTCCGGCAGGTGCGGCAGGCCGGCGGCGAACCGGTCGCGGACCCGGTCCCGCAGCCAGTCGGTCAGCAGCGGCCGGACACCCGGCGTGGCGGCCAGCCGGCGCAGGGCGGACTGCTGCCCGTCGAGCTGGTCGAGACCCCGGCGCAGGGCTGCGGCGAACCGGTCGTCCCCGGCCAGCGCCGACAGGTCCCGCTTCCCCTCGACCCGGACCCACTGCGCCAGGTCGAGGGTCTCCCGCTCCCCGGGTGCGGCCACCGGCAGGCCGAGGGTGAGCAGCAGGTCGAGCAGGTCCAGGTCACCGTCGGCGGTGAGCGTCTCGCCGCCGTCGGTCAGCTCGGTGCGCAGCCGGTCGGTCATCCGCTCGACCAGCGGGTAGAGCTGCGGCACCCGGACCCGGTGGTGGCCGCCGGGGCTGGACCGGCTCACGAAGCGGCGCAGCCAGCCGACGGCGCCGTCGGCGGGCCGGGCCGCCGCCGGCGCGTCCGGGTCGGTGAGGCCGGCGAGCGCGCCGGTGTCGGTCAGCAGGGCCAGCCAGGTGACCAGGGTGTCCCGGTCGGTGGGCATCAGGTCGAGCAGGCTGCCCCGGACCGCCGGGTCGGCGGCGGCCAGGGCGGTCACCGCCGGCAGGTGCGCCTGCCACCAGCCGGCCGGCGCCTCGGCGGCCACCGGCAGCCGGAGCAGCGTGGTCAGGTAGCTCGCCACCCGGTCGGCGACCCCGGCGGCACCGGACCGGCCCGGGTCCCTGGTGGCGGCCCGCAGCAGCCTGTTCACCGCGGTGGCCGACGGGGTGGAGGGGACCACGCCGGTGGTGGCGGCCCGCAGCGCCAGCCGGCAGAACCGGTCCAGCGCCTCGTCGGCCGGCAACTGGGCGGACAGTTCCTTGGCGTACCCGGCCAGGGCGGTCGCGGAGACCACCGAGGCCGAGGCGAACTCCACGTAGACCTCGTCCAACCGGTCCAGGTCGACCGGCAGGCCGTGCTGGGCCTCGGCCCGACGCGCCTTGTTGAACAACTGCGTCGCGTAGGCGTCCTGGCCGGCGGCCAGGAACACCCGCGCCGCCTGCTCGAAGAAGGTCGGCAGGAAGTGCGGCAGGGTACGGGCGAAGGTGTCGGCGACGCTCTGGTACCCGTCCAGGGCGGCCTTCGGCCGCGACCGTGCCTGCTTGGCGAGCTTCTGTAGCTCCGGCACCACCGCCAGGGCGTGCCGGCCGTCCGCCGGGTGCTGGACCAGCACCCACTCGGGGAAGGCCAGCGGGCGGCGCGGTCCCCACCCGACGACGGCCGGCTCGGCGGCCGGAGTCAGGCCGAGGAACCCCACGGCGATGTCCTCGCCCTCGCCGAGGGCGGCGTCGACCAGCCGGACCACCAGCCGGTCGCCGAGGGCCGGGTGCCGGTAGGCACGCGCGGTGAGGGGCACGGCCCGGTCACCGGCTCCGGCGGTGTCGGCCGGCAGCACCGCGCCGGCGGCCAGCAGGCTCTCGGCGTGCCCGTGCTCCTCGCCCGGGACGGTCGTCGTCACCACGGTCATGCCCTCGCCTCCGTCCCGGTCACGGCCCCGGAGAGGACCGTGGCCATCCGCATCCCCTCCGACCAGGCCACCGGCCCGACGTCGGTCAACCGCAGCGTCGGTCCCGCCACGACCGACCAGGACAGGGTGCCCAGGGTCGCCTCGGAGTCCCAGTAGTCCTCGTCGAAGCGCAGCGCCGCCTCGACCGGGTGGCCGGCCTCCCAGACCCGGCAGGTGACCTGCGCGCCGGCGACCCGGAAACCCAGGGCCGCGGCGCGGGCCGCCAGCCGGGCGGGGACTGCGGTGCCCTGGAAGTCGGTGAGGGTGGTGTCCCGGTCCTTCAGGTCGGCGGGCCGGCCCCAGGTGCCCCGGTGCAGTTGCTCGACCCGTTGGCTGACGTCGAGCTCGTCGGCGAACCCGGCCAGCTCGGCCAGGTCCGGCAGGCGCACCGGGTGCGGCAGCGTGGCGCTGGCCCGCGAGAGCCGGACGGTCTCCCCGTCGAGGTTGACCACCCGCAGGTCACCGGCGGCGGTGACGTCCCGCAGGAAGCCGGTCTCGGTGGTGTCGTCCCCGAGCACCACGAGGTCGCGCAGCGTGTCCTGCCAGGCCGGGTCCGGCCAGACCCGGGCCAGCAGCCCGGTCGGCACGGGCAGCGAGGAGACCACCCAGGAGTCGACCCGGGCCAGGCACTGCGCGGCGTGCCGGTCCAGCCACTGGGCGAGCTGGCGCAGCCGTTCCACCTCGGGATCGTCGCGCAGCGCCTTCGGCAGGGTCTTCAGTGGACGGCCGGAGGCCCGGGGGCCGGTGGACCGGGCCGCCACCTTTCCGTCCACGAGGGAGATCTCGTACGAGTCACCCACCGGTAGCCAGCCCATCAGGCTCACCCTCCGTAGCAGGACATTCACCAGAGTTCACAAGAAATCGGCCATGATCGGCAACGCACGGCACGCTAACAGGAGCGACCGACAGAATCTCAGCGGCGGGCGGCGAAGAGCCCGCCACCTGCCCGGCAGCCCGACCGACATCCCGGACCCCCAGGGGCGGGCGACCGCGACCGCGACGAGGAGCGGCGGGACGTCGCCGCCCACGACGGGCCGGGCCGCCGACCGGCACCCCCGCCGCCACCGCCACCGCCGAAGCCAGTCTTGCGCCCGTCCACACCGGCCGGTATACATACACCACCGTAAATAGTAAACATTGTTAAGAGTTGGAGGTGGACCGATGCGGAAACGGACAGGCGGCCTACTCGCCGCCGGCCTCGCGGGCCTGCTGACCACGGCGATGGCGCTGGTCGTGGCCCCGATGGCACACTCCGCCGTCGTCGACGGCGAGGCCTGCCGACCGGACGGGCTGTACCGGACCCCGGGCGTGGCGGTGCCGTACTGCACCGTCTACGACACCGACGGACGGGAGAAGATGGCCAACGACCACTCCCGCCGCGTCATCGGCTACTTCACGAGCTGGCGGACCGGCCGCAACGGCGCGCCCGCCTACCTCGCCTCCCAGATCCCGTGGAACAAGATCACCCACATCAACTACGCGTTCGCCCACGTCGACGCCACCAACCGCATCTCCGTCGGCGACCCGGCCGCGCCGAACAACCCGGCGACCAACATGACCTGGCCGGGCGTCCCCGGTGCCACGATGGACCCGACGCTGCCGTACACCGGGCACTTCAACCTGCTCAACAAGTTCAAGAAGCAGCACCCGAACGTCCGTACGCTGGTCAGCGTCGGCGGGTGGGCCGAGACCGGCGGGTACATCGACGCGGCCGGCGAGCGGGTCGACGCCGGCGGCTTCTACCGGATGACGACGACCGGCAGCAACACGGTCAACACCGCCGGCATCACCACCTTCGCCGACTCCGTGGTGACGTTCCTGCGCACGTACGGCTTCGACGGCGTGGACATCGACTACGAGTACCCGACCTCGAACAACAAGGCCGGCAACCCGCTCGACTTCGCCCAGGCCGACGCCAAGCGCGCCGGACTCAACGCCTCCTACCAGGTGCTGATGAAGACGCTGCGGGAGAAGCTCGACCGGGCCTCGGCCGCCGACGGGAAGCACTACCTGCTCACCGTGGCCGCCCCCGCCTCCGGCTGGCTGCTGCGCGGCATGGAGTCCCACCAGGCGGTGCAGTACCTCGACTACGTCAACATCATGTCCTACGACCTGCACGGCTCCTGGAACCACTTCGTCGGGCCCAACGCCGCCCTGTACGACAACGGCGACGACGCCGAACTGGCCGCCGGCGGGGTGTACGGCGCCTACAGCGGCATCGGCTACCTGAACACCGACTGGGCCTACCACTACTTCCGGGGCGCGCTGCCCGCCGGCCGGATCAACATCGGCGTGCCCTACTACACCCGGGGCTGGCAGAACGTCACCGGCGGCACCAACGGGCTCTGGGGCCGCGCCGCGCTGCCCGACCAGACGAAGTGCCCACCCGGCACCGGCGCCTCCATCGGCTCCACCACCCCGTGCGGCAACGGCGCGGTCGGCATCGACAACCTCTGGCACGACCTGGACGCCGGCGGCCGGGAGGTGCCCTCCGGGGTCAACCCGATGTGGCACGCCAAGAACCTGGAGCGCGGAATCACCCCCGACTACCTGTCCGCGCACGGGCTGACGCCCGGCACCGACCCGGCCGACCGGCTCACCGGCAGCTACTCCCGGCACTACTCCCCCGCCCTGGTCGCGCCGTGGCTGTGGAACGCGCAGAAGAGCGTCTTCCTGTCCACCGAGGACGAGCAGTCCCTCGGCGCGAAGGCGGACTACGTGGTGAACAAGGGCATCGGCGGCGTGATGATCTGGGAACTCGCCGGCGACTACGCCTTCGACCAGGCCAAGGGCCAGTACGGCGTGGGCGACACACTGACCAGCCTGCTGCACGGCAAGTTCACCGCCGCCGGCGGGTACGGCGCGCGGCGGGCCACCACCACCCTGCCCAGCCGGACGATCGACGTCACCGCCAGCATGGGCGGGTTCGCCCTGGGCGACAACAACTACCCGATCAACCCCGAACTGCGCCTGACCAACAACTCCGGCAGCCCGATCCCGGCCGGGGCGACGCTGGAGTTCGACTACCCGACCAGCACGCCGACCCTCACCCAGCAGTCCGGCTGGGCGCTGACCACGGTCACCACCGGCCACACCGGCAGCAACGTCGGCGGCCTCAAGGGCGACTACCACCGGGTACGCCTCACCGTCCCGACCGCCATCGCCCCCGGGTCGTACGCCGAGGTGACCCTCAACTACCAGTTGCCGATCTCCGGGCCGGCCAACTTCGCCCTCACCTTCGGCGGCCAGACGTACGCCCTGGCCAGTGACCTCGCCCGGGGCGGGCAGGTGGTCACGCCGACGCCGAGCCCGAGCGGGTCGACGCCGCCGGGCGGCACCTGCGCGGCACCGGCCTGGTCGGCCGGCACCGCCTACTCCGGCGGGGCCCGCGTCTCGCACGCCGGGCGCACCTGGAGCGCGAAGTGGTGGACCCAGGGCGAGACCCCGGGCAGCGCGGCGGTCTGGGCGGACGAGGGCCCCTGCGCCGGCTCCCCGCCACCGACCACCGATCCCACCGGGTCACCGACGCCGACCCCGACCTCGGGGGCGTGCACGGCACCCGCGTGGTCGGCCGGCACCGCGTACACCGGCGGGACGGTGGTCTCGCACAACGGTCGCCGGTGGACGGCGAAGTGGTGGACCCAGGGTGACGTGCCCGGGTCGAACAGCCAGCAGGTCTGGACCGACAACGGCCCGTGCTGACCGGTGGTGGGGCGGGTCGCACGCCGCGGCCCGCCCCACCGCGCCAGACCGGACCGGGAAACGGTCGGGCGGCAGCGCTCAGCGGCGGGCGGTGTGCTCGGCGAGCACGGTCAGCAGGTGGGCGACCTGGGCCGTCCGGGACCGGTCGATCCGGCCCGCCAGGTCCCGCACCGCCGGGTCGCCGCCGGCGCGCAGGTGCGCGCGGGCCAGTTCGGCGGCGGTCTGCTGGTGGGCGACGAGCAGGTTGAGCAGGGCGGCGTCGAACCGGTCGGGGCCGGTGGCGCGCAGCCGCGCGATGTCCTCGGGGCCGGTGGCGGGCTCGATCCCGCCGTCGCCGTGCCCGCCGTGGCCCGGGTGCCCGCCGGGGCTCGGCTGGTCGCCGGGGCTCGGCTGGTCGCCGGGGCTCGGCTGGTCGCCGGGGCTCGGCTGGTCGCCGGGGCTCGGCTGGTCGCCGGGGCTCGGCTGGTCGCCGGGGCTCGGCTGGTCGCCACCGGCGGCGTGGTCGCCACCGGCGGCGTGGTCGCCGTGGCTCGGGTGACCGCCGTGGCCCGGGTGGTGGCCGGGGGCGGGCGACCGGGCTCCGCCGGTGGCGCTCGGGACAGCCAGCCAGGCGCGCATGGTGGCGAGTTCGTCGGTCTGGGTGGTGTCGATGGCGGCGGCGAGGGTCCGCAGGGCGGGGTCGCTGGCGCGGTCGGTCGCCAACCGGGCGATCTCCAGGGCCTGCTCGTGGTGGGTGAGCATGGTCCGCAGGTACGTGACGTCGGCGGCGGTCAGGGCGGTGGCCACGGTGGCCGCCGACGTGGGCACGGATGCGGGCGTGGGCGCGGGCGCGGCGGTGCAGCCGGCGAGCAGCAGCAGCCCGCCGAGGGTGGCGGCGATCCGGACACGGGTCATGGGGTTCTCCGGTGGTGGGACCGAGACGCGCCGGTGGGGCGGGCCCGTCCAGGTACGGGCCCGCCCCGGGTCGTCAGACCTGCGTCCAGAGCGCCGGGACATGAGGCGGTTCCCAGCCGGGGATCGCGGTGTGCGGCTGCCGGCAGCGGTAGGTGAGTCCGTTGTAGGTGACCTGGTCGCCGACCCGGTACGCGGTGCCGGTGGCCCAGGTGCCGCCGGTGCTGGGCGGCGGGGTGGTGGAGGCCGGCGGAGTGGTCGGGGCGGGCGGGGTGGTCGGCGGGGTGGTCGGGGCGGGATTGCCGCCGCCGACGTTGACGTCGACGCACGAGTAGAAGGCGTTGGCGGTGTCGGAGATGTTCCAGATGGCGAGGATCTTCTGCCGTCCGGAGTAGCCACCGAGGTTGACCGTGTGCGAGACGGTGGCACCGGGCTGGCGACCGCCGCCGTCGAAGCTGGCGACCCGGTTGTTGCCGACGTAGTACTCCCAGTTGGCGGTGGCGTGCCGGGCGGTGAAGACCCAGTTGAAGGTCACCGAGGTGCCGACCGAGGTCGCCGGCCAGCCCTTGCTCTCGTTGTCCAGCACCGCGAAGATCGCATTGCCGCCGCTGCAACTGCGCAGCCCCTTCGGGCCCTCGACGCTCTGCGGCTCCCACTGGATCTGCCCGCAGTTGGTGACCTTGCCCTGGGCGCACAGCGCCTGCCGGCTGGGCGGAGCGGAGACGTAGCCGTGCGCCTGCGCGGGAGCGGCCAGGGCCAGTGAGGACACGACGGCGCCGGCCGCCACCAGTGGAACCGTGACTGTTCGTCGCATGGGGACCTCCTGCGTGGAGTCGGAGAGGTGTGGGCGCGCCCCAGTGGGCCCAACATAAAGTAAACATTCTTAACAGTAAATACCCCGCTTCGAAAATATCGACGAAGCTCGAATCCAGGGCGGCGCGCCGCGATCACCCGCGCCGGTGACCGCGGTCGCCGCGTCGGGGCCGGCCCCACTCCCCCGCCCCGAATCACCTCGGAACAGGGCGTGCTTTCACCCGTTCAGTGACCATCTGAGAAGAACGTCACCTAGATGCCCGTACGTACCTTTAGGCTCAAGCTGCCGTCCCCCACCGATCCGCATTGAAGGAGCCTTGATGCGAAAGAAACTGCTCGTCGCCGCCGTCGCGGGTGTGGCCGCGTCCGTCGTGCTCGGCGCGCCCGCCCACGCGGAGGACACGATCGTCACCCTGACGGTGGACGCCACCGGCGGCCTGTCGATCACCGTGCCCGCCACGGCGAACATCGGCCACGGCATCGAGGGCGCGTCGGTGTCCGGCCTGCTCGGCCCGGTCACCGTGCTGGACCAGCGGTCGTCGCTCACTCCGAACTGGACCGCCTCGGTCATCTCCACCGACTTCGTCACCGGGGGCGGCAGCTCCGGCGAGACGATCCCGAACATCAACGTGAGCTACTGGTCCGGCCCGGCCACCGCCACCTCCGGCACCGGCACCTTCACCCCGGGCCAGCCGGGCCCCGGCGACCAGCAGATCATCAACGTCCCCCGCACGGCGTTCAGCAAGACCGGCGGCAGCGGCAACAACTTTGCCACCTGGAACCCGACCCTGGTGGTGAACATCCCGCCCTCCACCGTCCAGGGCACCTACCGCGGGACGGTGACACATTCGGTGCTCTAGGCCGCTCGGCCGGCTGGTGCCGCTGGTCTCCGTCGCCCTCCTGGCGTTCGGGGTGCCGGCGGCGCCGGCCGTTGCCGCGCGGGAACAGCAGGCACCCGGGCGGGACCGGGAGGGCATCGGCATCCGCCTGGTGGACGTCCCCGCCGCGCGGGTCGACGACCCCCGCGCCCGGGTCTACATCATCGACCACGTCGAGCCCGGCGCGACCATCAGTCGCCGGGTCGAGGTCCACAACGGTTCGGCCGAGCGCCAGCGGATCGAGTTGTACGCCGGGGCCGCCACGATCGAGGGGACCACGTTCACCGTGCCCGAGGGGCGTGACGGCAACGAGCTCAGCGACTGGGTGAGCCTGGAGACGGCACGGCTGAGCCTGGCGCCGGGCGAACGCCGGCCCGTCGAGGTCGACATCGAGGTGCCCCGGAGCGCGTCCAGGGGTGAACGGTACGGCGCGATCTGGGCCCAGGTCTCCAGCGCGCCCGAGCGGGGCGGCAACGTGACCCAGGTGCACCGGGTGGGCATCCGCCTCTACCTCGACATCGGCCCCGGTGGCGAGCCGCCGACCGACTTCCGGATCGACGACGTGGCGGCCGAGCCGGGGCCCGGCGAGTTCCCGATGGTCACCGCCCGGGTGACCAACACCGGGGGGCGGGCGCTGGACATGACCGGGACCCTGACGTTGACGAGGGAGTCGATCCGGGCCGGGCCGTTCCCGGTGACCAACGGGGTGACGGTCCCGCCCGGCCAGAGCGGACGGGTGCAGATCGAGATCACCCAGTCCCTGCCGGACGGTGTCTGGGACGCCCGGCTGGTCCTGGCCAGCGGCGTGGTGCAACGGACCGCCGACGGCCGGATCACCCTGCCGGTCGCGTCGCGCGCGGCGATGCAGACCGCGACGCCGGGGTGGCTGGTGTACTCGCTCGGCACGCTGGTGGCGCTGGCGGCCGTCGTGGTCTTCGCGGCCTGGTCCCTCGCCCGCCGGCGGTCCCGTCGCCGGCTCCCGACTCCCGCCTGACCGCCCCGGCCGCCCCTGGGCCCCCGCTCCCGGTGGCCAGCGGTCGAGCCCGGATCGCGACCGGCCCGGCGCCACGCCGGGTCCCCGACCCGGCCGCCCCGTGACGGGGCGGCCGGGTCGCGTCATGCCACCGGACACAAAGCCGAGATTCCTCCACAAAAGGGCATATAGGATCGGTTTCGCGTCGCCTCAAGGACGATTCCGGCGGGCGGCACGTCGAGGATCCCGCCGGGCCCGCTCCGGCCGGTCACGTACACCCGGTTGGAGGTCGTCATGACGGTCCGGACCCGCACCGTTGCCCCGCCGCCCGGGTGGCCCACCGCCGCCCTGCTCGCGGTGCTCCTGCTCGCCGCCGGCGTGGTCGCCGTCGGGTCACGGAGCACCGACGGCGTGCGACCGGCCACCGTCCTGGCCGCACGGGCCGCGTCCGCGACGACCGCACCGGACGGCTCGACCGGGGTCATCTTCGAGGTGGTGCCCCACCCGTCCGGCAGCCCCACCCCCGACCCGACGGCACAACCGACGCCCGACCCCGGACCGACCACGCAACCGGCGCCCGACCCCGACCCGACGGCACAACCCACGCCCGACCCCGGGCCGACGACGCAACCAGCGCCCGACCCCGACCCGACGGCACAACCCACGCCCGATCCCGGGCCGACGACGCAACCGGCGCCCGACCCCGATCCGACGGGGCAGCCGCTGCCGGTCACCGGGCCCGACCCGGGACCGGGGCCGCTGCTGGCCGCCGCCGCCCTGCTGATCGCGGTCGGCACGGCGCTCGCCGCGCTCGGCCGGCGTCGCCGCGGCCTCAGATGACCGAGTGGGTCACGGTGGCCCGGTAGGTGCCGACCACCGCCTGCGGCGGCAGCAGCACCGACAGCGTGGGGTTCCAACTGACCGCGTTGGCGCCGCCGGCCTGGCCGGACCAGCCCGCGGCGGTGCGGGGCACGTCCAGGACCGTGCCGGGTTGGGGCAGGAAGGTGCCGGTGCCCGTCGTGCTCACCGGCGGGCCGGAGGCGTACCTGACGGCGCTGCGGGGGATGGTCTCACCGGCCGAGCCCGAGCCCGTGACGAAGGCCGTGGCGGAGACGGTGGCCGACCACGATCCCGCCGTCAGGCCCCGGTCGTCGACCACCCGGACCAGTCCGAGCCGGTCGGCGACCGGCGGGGAGCCCGGGGTGCCCCGGCCGAGCGACGCGGCGACGGGCACGCTGATGGTCAGCCCGCCCAGCGGGTCGACGACCAGGCTGACCGGCCGGGTGGCGGACCGGGCGAACGAGTCCGTCACCCGGACGGTGAAGGCGAAGGTCCCGGCGGCCGTGGGTGTGCCGGACAGCAGCCCGGTGGCCGCGCCCAGGGCCAGCCCCGGCGGCAACGCCCCCGCGCTCACCGACCAGGCGAACGGCCCGCTGCCACCGCTCACCGTGAGCTGGTACGAGTACGGCTGGAACGCCTTGCCCGGCGGCGGTGGCGGGAAGTCGAGCGTGGGGGCGGTGGCGATGGTGACGGTGGCCGGCCGGGTGTCGGAGAATCCGCTGGCGTCGGTCACCCGGACGGTGAACGGGTAGCTGCCGGCCTGGGTCGGGGTGCCGGCGAGGACCCCGGTGGCCGCGCCCAGGGTCAGCCCCGGCGGCAACGCCCCCGCGCTCACCGACCAGACGAAGGGCGCGGTGCCACCGGTCACGGTGAGCGTGACCTGGTACGCCGCGCCGACCTCACCGGCGGGTGGGGGCGGGAAGGTGAGGCCGGGCGGGGCGTTGACCGTGACCGGGGCCGACGCCGCCGAGTCGGGACCGGTACCGGCGGCGTTCACGGCGGCAACCCGGAACGTGTACGTGGCACCGGCGGTCAGGCCGGTGACGGTCCGGCTGGTCGGCGTCGCCGGCAGGGCCAACGGGGTCTGGGCCGTCCCTGCGAGGTACGGGGTCAGCCGGTAGCCGGTGATCGCCGAGCCGCCGGTGGCCGGCGCGCTCCAGGTGACGGTGGCGGAGGTGGTGCCGGCCGTGACCGAGGTGATCGTCGGCGCCTCCGGCACGGTGTACGGCACGACCGGCGCCGAGGCCGGGCTGGCCGTGCCGGTGCCGTACGCGTTGACCGCCGCGACCCGGAAGGTGTACTGCGCCGACGTGGTCAGCCCGGTGAGGGTACGGGTGGTGGTCGAGGCGTCCACGCTGACCGTCGGCTGGGTCACCCCGTCCCGGACCGGGGTGATGACGTACCCGGTGATCGGGCTGCCGTTGTCGGCCGGGGCGGCCCAGGTGACGGTGGCGCTGGCGACCCCGGCGACGGCGGTCGGGGTGGCCGGGGCGGCCGGCGACGAGGCGTAGACGAAGCTTCCCGCGCCGGCCGCGCCCCGGGTGACGACGGAGACGGTCACCGGGGCCGGGCCGGACCGGGCCGGCATCGAGGAGACGGCGAGGCTGCCGTCACCGCTGGTGAAGCAGCCGGCCGCCGGCCCCGAGGCGCAGGGCAGCAGCACCACCGAGGCCCCGGTCGCCTGCTCGGCGGCCGTGCCGATGGTGATCGCGGTCGCGCCGGCGAGGTTGGTGCCACGGACGGTGACCGCCGCGCCCCCGGCGACCGAGCCCGTCGCCGGGGTGACGGTGACGGCGCTGGGCGCGGTCGCCGGGGTGACCGCGGTGGTGCTGGCGGCGTACCCCGGGCTCGCGTCGTTCGACGAGGCGGTGGCCACCGTGCCGGTCTGGATCAGCGTCGGGGTGACCCCCGTCCCGGTCACGGTGGCGGCCACGGTGACCGGGGGCAGGCTCGTGCCGCCGGGGAACGGCGTGTTGGCGTTGGTGCAGGTGATGCTCTGGCCGGAGGGGGCGGCGCAGGTCCAGCCGGAACCGTAGGCGCCCCTGGGGACCACGCCGGCCGGCAGGGTCTGGGTCACCAGGACCGGCGACGACTCGCTGGTCCCGGAGTCGACGCGGGCGGTGACCGTGTACGTCACCGGGTCGCCCGGCTGCGGGTTGGCCCCCACCGAACTGGTCTGGCTCACGAGCAGGTTGGGCACGTCGTTGAAGCTGACCACCCGGGCGTTGTCGATCTCGTGGAAGTCGGTGACCGCCCCGGTGGAGCCGACCCAGCCGAAGGCCAGTTGCCGGGGGATGCCGTTGGCGTTCAACCAGTTCGGTGAGGGGTACAGGCTCGACGGGACCACCGGCAGGGCGCCGGTGAGGGTGCGGGCCGTACCGCCGACGGGGGTGAAGCGGACCGCGTACCGCCCGGCCGGCACGGTGATCCCGGTGCTGGTGGTGTACGACGAGGCGGTGGTGTTGGCGACCACCTCGACCGGCACCACGGAGGCGGCGCGGGTGCTCGCCCGCAGCGGGACCGCCGACGACGAGGTGCTGGTGGCGGTGCTGTTGACCGCGCAGTACCCGACCCCGTTGCGGCCCGGACCCCGGATCACGACCTGGCCCGGCACCCGCCCGTTGGTGGTGGAGATGTACGCCGGGTTGGTGCACCCGGTGCCCTGGTAGACGCTGTTGCTGAAGTTCCCGTAGACGTCGAAGCCGATGCCCAGGTACCCGTTGGACAGGCCGACCGAGCCGCCGCTGTAGGCGGCCGAGTAGCCCAGCGACCCACCCGGCTGGCCGATGGCCGAGGGTGAGCGCGGGTCGGCCGGGTCGACCGCGGCGAGCACGAAGGCCAGGCCGTCCGCCCCGGGGCTGCTGCCGCCGTACTGGTAGGCGTTGAAGGTGACGTACAGCCCCTGCGAGGTGGGCACGCTCACCGCGCCGAACACCCCGCCCTGCCGGGTCAGGGCGGCCGGGGTCAGCCGCAACTTGCCGGAGCCCTGCGGGTCGGTGCTGCTGGGACAGCTCAGCAGCGGCCCGGTGGTCGTGTTGCCCGCCGCGCTGAGGCAGGCGCTGTTGCTGGTCAGGCCGGAGGGGACGCCGGGCACCGCCACGGTGCCCTGACCGCTCGCCGTGTTGCTCGTGAAGGGCTGGTCGAACAGGACCGTGCTGGCGACGGCGGGCACCGCCGTGACCACCAGCGCGGTCACCGTCAGCGCGACCGACACCGGGGCGGCCACCAGCAGGCGACCCCACCGCCCGACCGACATCGTCTCTCCCGCCGCATCGTCCCCACCAGTCTCACGGACACTGTAGGTCCCATTAATGGACATAGTCACTAAAACAGACACAACGCCCGCCCTGGCCGGGACGGGCGTGCTGCCGTGCGGGTTTACCTCACACCCGGCGGGGGACCCGGGCCCGGACGCTGATCAGGAGGTTCCCATGAGACTTCCGGCGGCCCGGGGCCCCGTCTCGGAGCTGGTGTTCCAGGCCCTCAGACGCGCTCCGGGAAAGCTGCCGCCCGATCTCGGTCCGACGGTGCCCCGGACCGGCGACGCCCTGTCGGACGAGGACCTCCAGATCCTCCTCTTCGCCCTCTACGAACTGCACTACCGTGGCTGGGACGACGTCGCCGACGAGTGGGAGTGGGATCCGGCGCTGCTCGCGCTGCGCCGCACCGCCGAGGCGGAGTTCGAGTCCTCGTTGCGCCGGCTGGTCGGCCGTCCGCCCGAGGGGTTCGACCGGGACCTCCCCCGCGCCCTGGCCGCGCTGGTGGCGGCCGACGACGGTCCGTCGCTGGCCACCGAGCTCGGCCGCCGGACCGGACCCGCGCGGTTCGAGGAGTTCGTGACGCACCGCTCGGTGTACCACCTCAGGGAGGCCGATCCGCACACCTGGGGCATCCCCCGGCTGGCCGGACCGGCCAAGGCCGCCCTCATCGAGATCCAGATCGACGAGTACGGGGGCGGTCAGCTCGCCCGGATGCACGCACAGCTCTTCCGCGACACGATGGCCTGGCTGGAGCTGGACACCCGGTACGGCGCGTACGTCGAGGTGGTGCCCGCGGTGACGCTCGCGACCAACAACCTGATGTCCCTGTTCGGTCTGCACCGACGGTGGCGGGGTGCGCTGATGGGGCACCTGGCGGCCTTCGAGATGACCTCGTCGCTGCCGAACCGCCGCTACGGCGACGCGCTGCGACGGCTCGGCGGCACTCCCCCGGCGACCCGCTTCTACGACGAGCACGTCGAGGCCGACGCCGTCCACGAACAGATCGCCGCGCACGACCTGTGCGGCTCGTTGGTCACCGGCGAGCCCCACCTCGCGCCGGACGTGTGGTTCGGCGCGGCGTGCTGTCTCGCCCTCGACCGGCTCTTCGCCGAGCACCTGGTCACCTCGTGGTCCAGCGGACGAAGCTCGCTGCGGACGTCGATGGCGCTCGCGTGAGCGTCCCCTCCGGTCGGGCGACGGGCGGGCCGGGCGCGGCAACCGTCCCGAAGCCGGTGACCTACGTCCTGCCGCTGCGCTGGTCGGAGGATTCGGGCCTGGAGGAACTGACCGCCTACCTGCGCTGGCTCTCCCGCCGCGTCGAGGTGGTCGTGGTGGACGGCTCACCGTCGGCACTGCGGGCCGGGCACGCGGCCCGGTGGCGGTCCCTGGTGCGGCACCTGCCACCCGACCCGGTTCTGCGGTACGCGAACGGCAAGGTCAACGGCGTCCTGACCGGGCTCCGCGTGGCTCGCCACGACCGGGTGGTCGTGGCCGACGACGACGTCCGCTACGACGACACGGCGTTGCGCCGGATGGCTCAGTTGCTCGGTCACGCGGACGTGGTCCGCCCGCAGAACTACTTCGACCCGCTGCCCTGGCACGCCCGGTGGGACACCGGCCGGAGCCTGCTCAACCGGGCCGTGGGCGCCGACTTCCCCGGGACGCTCGGCGTCCGCCGGTCGACGGTGCTGGGCATCGGCGGCTACGACGGCGACGTGCTGTTCGAGAACCTGGAGCTGATCCGGACGGTACGGGCGCACGGCGGACGGGAGATCGTCGCCCACGGCCTCTACGTGCGCCGCCTGCCGCCCACCGCGCGACGGTTCTGGGCGCAACGGGTCCGTCAGGCCTACGACGACCTCGCCCAGCCCCGCCGCTTCGCGGTGTTCCTCGCCCTCCTCCCGGCGGCGCTCGTCGCGGCCCGCAGCGGTCGGTGGGGGGCAGCCCTGGCGGGGGCGCTCGTGACGACCGTGACGCTGGCCGAGGCGGGCCGGCGACGGGCCGGCGGAGCCCGGGTCTTCCCGCGCAGCACCGTCGCGTTCGCCCCGGTCTGGGTGCTGGAGCGGGCCACCTGCGCCTGGTTGGCGCTCGCCCGGCGGGTCGGGTGGGGCGGGATCAGCTACGCCGGCGCACGCATCCGGGTGGCCGCGCACCGGCAACGCCAGCTCGCCGGATGACAGCGCACCGGCAGTGCCAGCTCGCCGGATGACGGCGCACCGGCGGTGCCAGCTCGCCGGATGACGGCGCGCGGCGGCCCTGCGCCCCGGTCAAACCGACGGTGCGCCGGCCGGCTCCGGGCCCGGGTCGCGCCCGCTGGCCGCCCGGAACCCGGTCACCTTGTGCGTGCCGTCACAGAACGGCTTGATCGCCGACATGCCGCACCGGCACAACGCTATGGTGCTCCGTCCCGGCTCGATCGGCGTGCCGTCGGGCGCGCGCAACAGGAACGCGCCACGGACCAGCAACGGCCCGTCCGGGTACGGGGTGATGACGACGTTCGGCTCGCTGCCGGTGTGCTCCATGGCAGTCCATGCCCACGGTCGCCGCGCGGAAACGTGCCGCGCGGCGCTTTCCGCCGGCACGCGGCGAACGGCGGGGCGTCCGGGACGCGGGACCGGTCCCGCCCCGGGTAGCCGCTAGCCTGGGCCGAGCCGCCAGCGGAGCCGGGCCGCACGGCGACCGAGCCCGGCCCCCGGTGGGAACGGAGGATCTGGTGGGTGCCCCGAACAGCGAGGCGGTGACCGGTCCGACGGCACGACGCGGCCCTGCGGTGGACACGTCCACCAGCCGCCCGCCGTCGACACGGCGGGTGCTCGTCCTCGGCGGTACCGCCGAGGCGCGGGCCCTGGCCGCCATCCTGGCCGCGCAGCCGGCCACGACGGTGGTCTCCTCGCTGGCGGGCCGGGTGGCCGACCCCCGCCTGCCGGTCGGCGAGGTCCGCATCGGCGGGTTCGGTGGCCCGGCGGGACTGGCCCGGTGGCTCACCGACCACCACGTCGACGCGGTGGTGGACGCCACCCACCCCTACGCGGCCCGGATGCGGATCGCCGGGGTCGAGGCCGCCGCGACCGCCCGGGTGCCGCACCTACGGCTGGAACGGCCCGGGTGGACGGCCCAGCCGGGTGACCGGTGGCACCGGGTGCCCGACATGGCCGCCGCCGTACGGGACCTGCCGGCGCTCGGGACGCGGGCGCTGCTCACCACCGGCCGGCAGAGCCTCGGCATGTTCCTGCCGGTGACCGGGATGTGGTTCCTCGCCCGCGTGGTCGACGCACCCGACGAGCCCCTGCCCGCGCACGTCCGACTGCTGCGCAGCCGTGGCCCGTACACCGTGGACGGTGAGCTGGCGCTGATCCGCGACCACCGGATCGACGTGCTGGTGACCAAGGACAGCGGCGGGGCACTGACCGAGGCGAAGCTCGTCGCCGCCCGCCGGCTCGGGCTGCCGGTGCTGATGGTCGACCGGCCGGCCCCACCCGACCTGCCGGCGGTGGTGCAGACCGCCGAGGAGGCGGCCCGGTGGGTGGAACGCCTGCCCGCCGGTCAGCCCGGGTAGGTACGCGGGGTCCACACCGCCACGGAGCCGTCCCCCCGGCTGCTGACCTGTGTGGTCGACGACCCCACGAGGAGCAGGCAGCGCATGTCCACCACCTGGGGGTCGAGGTCGGCCACCGTGGTCACGGTCACCGTCTCGCCGGGCCGGCCGATGTCGCGGGCCACCACCACCGGGGTCTTCGGGTCACGGTGGCGCAGCAGGACGTCCCGGGCCGCGCCGACCTGCCAGCGGCGGCTCGCCGAGGCCGGGTTGTAGAGGGCGAGGACCAGGTCGGCCTCGGCGGCGGCGGCGAGCCGCGCCTCGATCACCGGCCACGGCTTGAGCCGGTCGGACAGGGACAGCACCGCGAAGTCGTGCCCGAGCGGCGCACCGATCCGGCTCGCGGCGGCCTGGGCCGCGGTGAGGCCGGGCAGCACCCGTACCGGCACCCGCGCGAAGCGGGCCTCGGCGGTGGCCACCTCGTAGACGGCGCTGGCCATCGCGAAGACGCCCGGGTCACCGGAGGAGACGACCACCACCCGGGCACCGCCGAGCGCGAGGTCCAGGGCGTGGGCGGCCCGCTCCGTCTCCACCTGGTTGCCGGAGGTGTGCCGCTGCTGGCCGGGGCGCACCGGCACCCGGTCGACGTACGGGCCGTACCCGACCAGGTGCTCGGCCTCGCGCAGGGCGCGGGTCACCTCCGGGGTCTGCCAGCGCGGTCCCGCCGGGCCGAGGCCGACCACCACCACCTCCCCGCCGGAGGCCGCCGGGGCGGGCGGGTCGGCGTGGACGGCGCTGCTGGTCGGGCTGGGCAGCAGGGCCAGCGAGAAGTAGGGCACCTCGTCGGGGTCCACCTCGGCCAGCGGCGCCTGCCGGCCCCGCTCGGAGGTGGCCCGTTCGACGTACCACGACTCGGGGAGCCGGCCGGCGTCGTCGAGGGCGGCCCGGACCCGGCCGAAGGTGCGGCCCAGTTTGAGCACCGCGGCGGCGTCGGTGTCGGCGAGCCGGCGGGCCAACTCCTCTGCCGGCAGCGTCCCGGGCAGGACGGTCAGCACCTCGTCGCGTTCCACCAGCGGCCGGCCGAGCACCGCCGACGCGGCGCTGACCGAGGTGACGCCGGGCACCACCTGGGCCGGGAACCGGTGCGCGAGACGCTCGTGCAGGTACATGTAGGAGCCGTAGAACATCGGGTCCCCGGCGCAGAGCACCACCACGGTACGGCCGGCGGCGAGGTGGCCGGCGAGCCGTTCGGCGCTGTCGTCGTAGAACTGCCGGATGACGCCCTCGTAGCCGGCCGGGTCGTCGGTCTCCTCGGTGGTGATCGGGTACACCAGCGGCTCGTGGACGTGCCGGTCGTGCAGGTGCGCGGCGACGATCGACCGGGCGATGCTGCGGCCGTGCCGGGCCGAGTAGTAGGCGACCACGTCGGCCTCGCTGATCAGCCGGGCGGCCTTGACCGTCAGCAGTTCCGGGTCGCCGGGTCCGACGCCGACGCCGTAGAGCGTGCCGGGCTGGGCCATCGTCACTCCACCTCGCTCGCGATGCCGTTCACCGCCGCCGCGGTGACGGCGCTGCCCCCGCGCCGCCCGTGCACGACCAGGTAGGGCACCCGTGCCGGGTGCGCGGCGAGGGCCTGCTTGGATTCTGCCGCGCCGATGAACCCCACGGGCACCCCCACGACGGCCGCCGGCCGGCCGACGCCCTGGTCGATCAGCTCCAGCAGCCGGAACAGCGAGGTGGGGGCGTTGCCGATGGCCACCACGGCGCCGTCGAGGCGGTCCTGCCACAACTGCATCGCGGCGGCGCTGCGGGTGGTGCCCTGCTGCCGGGCCAGGTCCGGGACGGCCGGGTCCCGCAGGGTGCAGACCACCTCGTTGTCGGCGGGCAGCCGGCTGCGGGTGATGCCGGCGGCGACCATCGCCGCGTCGCACAGCACGGGCGCGCCGGCCCGCAGCGCGGCGTGCCCGGCGGCGACCACGTCGGGATGGGCGTCCACGTCGTCGGCGAGGTCGACCATGCCGCTGGCGTGGATCATCCGGACCACCACCCGGGACACGTCGGCGGGGAACCGGGACAGGTCGGCCTCGGCGCGGATGGTGGCGAACGAGCGGCGGTAGATCTCCGCGCCGTCGCGGACGTAGTCGTAGCTCATCACGTTGCTTTCCGTGCGTGGGCCACCCGCTCGGACAGCGGGCCGTCGTGCTCCCCTCGGGGGCTCTCGACACGGTAGCCGGACCCGTCGGCGACCAGCAGGGCGGCCGGACCGGCCGGTCGCCCGCAGCAGCGGTCGCAGCCGGCCCAGTGCAGCGGCAACGCGCCGGCGGGGGGCGGGCCGGCGGCGGCGAGGGCCTCGGCGGCGTCGGCGTGGACGTCGGCCAGGGCGCTGCCGCAGCCGGGCCGGCCGGTGCAGGCGGTCACCCCGATCCACGGTGAGGCGGGATCGACGACGAGCCCGGCCCCGGCCAACCGGGGCGTCGTCGACGCGGGCGGCCCGCCGACGACGACGCTCCGCCAGGGTGTCACCACCACGGTTCCGTCGGCCAGCGCCGCGACGGTGTCGGCCTGCGCCGCGCTGAGCCGGCCCAGCGGGGCCGCCGCGACCACGAGGTCGCCCGGGTGCGGGCCGACCGGCGTCGGACCGCCGCGTGGCGGGTCGACCGGGTCGGCGCCGGCGCCGCCCAACGCGGCGACGATCGCCGGGGCGGCCTCGGGCAGGTCCGCGACGCGCCAGATGTCGCGCCGGTCACCCCGGTGGCCGAGGAAGGCCCGCGCGGCGGCGACCACCACGTCGGCGACCTCGTCGATGCGGGCCCGCAGCCCGACGTCCCGGCCGGCCAGCAGCAGCGCCCCGGTGCCGGCGGTCCAGCACAGGTCGGCGCCGAGGGCGGTGACGTCCCCCCGGCCGTCGTCGAGGGCGATCAGGAAACGGCCGCTGAGCTGCGCGAGGTCACCGGCGGCGCAGAGCGCCGCGTCGACGGCGGCGACCAGCGGGCGGACGTCGGCGTCGCCGCCCCCGTCGAGGCCGCTGAGCGGGGACGCGACGATGTTGCGGACCCGCTCGTGGGTGACGCTGGGCAGCAGCCCGGCCTCGGCCAGGGCGGTGGCGACCCGGTCGACGCCGGCGGCGTCGGCGATCCCCCGTAGCTGCACGTTGCCCCGGGAGGTCAGCTCCAGCAGCCCGGTGCCGTCCCGGCGCGACACCTGGGCCAGCCGGCCCAGCTGCGCGGTGGTGAGCCGGCCGCCGGGGATGCGCACCCGCACCAGCAACCCGTCGGCGGCCTGGTGCGCCCGCAGCGCCCCGGGACACCGGTCGTCCGCAGCACGGGGCGACGGGGAGGAGACAGGGGGCACGAAGTCATCGTAGAGTCGGTGTCTCGGCGCGGATCCGCGCCGAGATCAGCATCACGCGGTCGGCGTGGAGGAACCCGGTGCGAGTCCGGGGCGGTCCCGCCACTGTCACCGCTCGGCGCAGCACGTGCCGGGCGGGGAGCCAGACACTCCGGTCGACCGCGACCGACGACCACGGGCGCGGACCCGGGGAGGAGTCACCCAGTGCGTGTGCTGGTGACCGCATGATCCTGCTGCTGTCGACCTCGGACACCGACCTGCTCAGCGCCCGCGCCAGCGGTGCGCCGTTCCGGCTGGCCAACCCGGCGCGGGTCGGTGACGACCCCGACGCGCTGGCCCCGCTGCTCACGGGCGTGGACCTCGTGGTGGTGCGCATCCTCGGCGGCTACCGGATGTGGCAGCCCGGCCTGGACGCGCTGCTCGCCGGGGACCTGCCGGTGGTCGCCCTCGGCGGCGAGCAGCTCCCGGACGCGGACCTGATGGCCCGCTCCACGGTGCCGCAGGGCATCGCCGCGCAGGCGCACGCCTACCTGGCCCAGGGTGGGCCGGACAACCTGCGGGAGCTGCACGCCTTCCTCAGCGACACGGTGCTGCTGACCGGCCACGGTTTCGCGCCACCGGCGGAGCAGCCCAGTTGGGGTGTGCTGCCGCGCGACGCCGCCACGGGGACCGGCCCCACGGTGGGCATCCTGTACTACCGGGCCCACCAGCTCAGCGGCAACACGGCGTTCGTGGAGACGTTGTGCGCGGCCGTCGAGGCGGCCGGCGGGGTGCCGCTGCCGGTGTTCTGCGCCAGCCTGCGCACACCCGACGCCGCGCTGCTGGAGACTCTAAGCCGGGCCGACGCGCTGCTGGTCACGGTGCTCGCCGCCGGGGGGACCCGGCCGGCGGAGGCGTCCGCCGGTGGCGACGACGACAGTTGGGACGTCGGTGCGCTGGCGGCCCTGGACGTGCCCATCCTGCAGGCGCTGGCGCTCACCCAGAGCCGGGACACCTGGGCCGACAGCGACGACGGGCTCAGCCCGCTGGACGCGGCCACCCAGGTCGCGGTGCCGGAGTTCGACGGCCGGCTGATCACGGTGCCGTTCTCCTTCAAGGAGACGGACGCCGACGGGCTGCCGCGCTACGTCGCCGACCCGGAACGTGCCCGGCGGGTGGCCGGCATCGCGGTGCGGCACGCCCGCCTGCGGCACGTGCCGCCGGCCGAGCGGCGGATCGCGGTGGTGCTGTCGGCGTACCCGACCAAGCACGCCCGGGTCGGCAACGCCGTCGGCCTGGACACCCCGGCCAGCGCGGTACGGCTGCTGCGGGCGCTGCGCGGGGCCGGCTACAACGTCGGCCCGGTCGACGGCCCCGACGCCCTGCCCGGCCTGGTGCCCGGCGGCGACGGTGACGACGCCGACGGGGACCGGTTCATCCACGCCCTGATCGCCGCCGGTGGGCAGGACCCGGAGTGGCTGACCGAGGAGAAGCTGCAGGGCAACCCGGTGCGGGTGCCGGCCGCGGAGTACCGCCGCTGGTTCGACGCGCTGCCGGCCGACCTGCGCGACGCGATGACCCGCCACTGGGGTCCGCCGCCGGGCGAGCTTTTCGTCGACCGCTCCGGCGGCGGTGAGGGCGACATCGTGCTCGCCGGGCTACGCGCCGGCAACGTGCTGCTGATGGTCCAGCCGCCACGCGGGTTCGGCGAGAACCCGGTCGCCATCTACCACGACCCGGACCTGCCGCCGACCCACCACTACCTGGCCGCGTACCGGTGGCTGGACGAGCGCTTCGGCGCGCACGCGGTGGTGCACCTGGGCAAGCACGGTTCGCTGGAGTGGCTGCCCGGCAAGAACCTCGGCCTCTCCGCCGGCTGCGGGCCCGACGCGGTGCTCGGCGAGCTGCCGCTGATCTACCCGTTCCTGGTCAACGACCCGGGCGAGGGGGCGCAGGCCAAGCGGCGGGCGCACGCCACCATCGTGGACCACCTGGTGCCGCCGATGGCCCGCGCGGAGAGCTACGGCGACATCGCCCGGCTGGAGCAGCTCCTCGACGAGTACGCCAACATCGCCACCATGGACCCGGCGAAGCTGCCGGCCATCCGCCAGCAGATCTGGACGCTGATCCAGGCCGCCCGCCTCGACCACGACCTGGGCCTGGACCAACGCCCCCACGACGCGGAGTTCGACGACTTCCTGCTGCACGTCGACGGGTGGCTGTGCGAGGTCAAGGACGCGCAGATCCGCGACGGCCTGCACGTGCTCGGCCAGGCCCCCACCGGCCCGGCCCGGGTCAACCTGATCCTGGCCGTCCTGCGCGCCCGGCAGGTCTTCGGCGGTCAGGTCGGCGCGGTGCCCGGCCTGCGGGCCGCGCTCGGCCTCGACGAGGCCGCCGCCGAGCAGACCGCCGAGGTGGACCGGATCGAGGCGGTGGCCCGCCGCCTCGCCGAGGCGATGGAGTCGCACGGCTGGGCCGCCGGGGCGGTCGACGGGGTCTGCGCGGAGGTGCTCGGCCCCGACGATCCCCGCGCCGACGTGGTCCGGCGGGTGCTCGACTTCGCCGCGACCGAGGTCGCGCCGCGCCTGGCCGGCACCACGGACGAGCTGTCGGCGGTCCTGCACGCCCTCGACGGCGGGTACGTGCCGGCGGGGCCGAGCGGCTCACCGCTGCGCGGACTGGTCAACGTGCTGCCCACCGGGCGGAACTTCTACACCGTCGACCCGAAGGCGATCCCCAGCCGGCTGGCCTGGGAGACCGGGCAGGCGATGGCCACGTCGCTGCTGGAGCGGTACCGCCGCGACACCGGTGACTGGCCCCGCTCGGTCGGGCTGTCGGCGTGGGGCACCTCGGCGATGCGCACCGCCGGGGACGACATCGCCGAGGTGCTCGCGCTCGTCGGGGTGCAGCCCACCTGGGATCCGGCGTCCCGACGGGTCACCGGGTTCGAGGTCGTCCCGCTGGCCGACCTGGGTCGGCCCCGCATCGACGTGACGCTGCGCATCAGCGGCTTCTTCCGGGACGCGTTCCCGCACGTGGTGACGCTGCTCGACGACGCGATCCGGGCGGTGGCCGCCCTCGACGAGCCGGACGAGGAGAACTACCTCGCCGCGCACGCCCGCGCCGACGCCGCCCGGCACGGCGACGAGCGGCGGGCCACCACCCGCATCTTCGGCTCCAAGCCGGGGGCGTACGGGGCGGGCCTGCTGCCGCTGATCGACAGCGGGAACTGGCGCGACGACGCCGACCTGGCCGAGGTGTACACGGTCTGGGGTGGGTTCGCCTACGGCCGGGGCCTCGACGGCCGGCCGGCGCGCGAGGACATGGAGTCGGCGTACCGGCGGATCGCGGTGGCGGCGAAGAACACCGACACCCGCGAGCACGACATCGCCGACTCCGACGACTACTTCCAGTACCACGGCGGGATGATCGCCACGGTGCGGGCGTTGACCGGGCAGGCGCCCCGGGCGTACATCGGGGACAGCACCACCCCGGACGCGACCCGGACCCGTTCGCTGACCGAGGAGACCGCGCGGGTGTTCCGCGCCCGGGTGGTCAACCCCCGGTGGCTCGCGGCGATGCGCCGGCACGGCTACAAGGGCGCCTTCGAGATGGCCGCCACGGTGGACTACCTGTTCGGCTACGACGCCACCGCCGGGGTGGTGACCGACTGGATGTACGAGCAGCTCGCCGAGAGCTACGTCCTCGACCCGGAGAACCAGGCGTTCCTGCGCCGGTCGAACCCGTGGGCGCTGCGCGGCATCGTCGAACGGCTCACCGAGGCGGCCGACCGGGGGCTGTGGGCCAAGCCGGACCCGGAGCTGATGGACGCGCTGCGGCAGGCCTACCTGGAGGTCGAGGGCGACCTGGAGGACCGGGGCTGACCCCTGGTGTCCCGGGGCCGGTTCGGCCCCGGGACACCAGGTCAGACGGTGGCCGGCCGGGCGGCGTCGGCGAAGGCCGCGACCGCGCCGACGACGGTGACGGCGGGTGGACGCAGCCCGTGGCTGGCCGCGACGGCGGCGATGCCGTCCAGCCGGGCCGGCAGGATCCGTTGCTGCGGGGTGCCCCCGTTCTCGATGCTGACCGCCGGGGTGGCCGGGTCCATGCCGTGCGCGAGCAGCGCCGCGGCCACCTCGGGCAGGGTCTGCACCGCCATCAGCAGCACGACGGTGGTGCCCGCGCGGGCCACCCCGGCCCAGTCGACGGTGCTGCCCGGGTCGCCCGGTGGCAGGTGCGCCGAGACGACCGTGAAGCCCTGGGTGAGGCCACGGTGGGTCACCGGGACCCCGGCCAGCTCCGGTACGGCGACGGCGCTGGAGATCCCCGGCACCACCTCCACCGGCACGCCGGCGGCCCGGCAGGCGAGGACCTCCTCCATGCCCCGGCCGAAGACGTACGAGTCCCCGCCCTTGAGCCGCACCACGTGGTGTCCCGCGCGGGCCTCCTCGACCAGGATCTCGTTGATCCGCTCCTGCGGGACGAACGCGCCGCGCGGCACCTTCGACACGTCGACCACCCGTACCCCGGGCGGCAGCTCGCGGAGCAGGGCGTGCGGCACCAGCCGGTCGGCGACCACGACGTCGGCCTCGGCGAGGCGCTGCAGACCGCGCCGGGTGACCAGGCCCGCGTCGCCGGGCCCGGCCCCCACCAGCGTGACCCGTCCGGTGGCCGGCGGGCCGGCAGCAGCCGCCGGGGCGACGGCCGGGGCGGCGGCGGGTGCCGGCGTGCCGGCGGACCGGCGGGGCAGGGGCACCGCCACACCGGTGGCGTGCCGGTGCGCGGCGAGCGCGAAGCGGGCGGCCAGCCGGGGATGCCCGGCCCAGTGCACGTGCAGGTACGAGGCGTGGACCTGCCCGGTGGGGCCGCCGACGACCCCGTCGAGGGTCGGGGCGGGGGTGCCGTGCGCGGCGGAGGGACGGGGCTGGAAGCGCCAGGCCGGCGCCGACTCGGCCAGCGGCTCGACCCGGGTGCGGTGGAACTCGTGGCCGGTGACCGGCTCCTCGGCGTCGGCGAGCAGGCCGGCGGTGGCGGCGCGGGCCTCCCGGTAGCCCAGCACCAGCCGGTCGGTCATCCGGGCGTGCAGCGGGAGCACGCCGGTCATCGGCGCGCCGTCGAGGTCCCGGGCGAGGTAGAGCAGCCCGGCGCACTCGGCCACCACGGGCAGTCCGGCGGCGGCGGCCGACGCCACCGCCCGGCGCAGCGGGGCGTTCCCGGCCAGGTCGGCGGCGTACATCTCGGGGAACCCGCCGCCGAGGTAGAGCCCGGCGGCGCCGGCGGGCAGGGCGGGGTCGCGCAGCGGGTCGACGGGGGCGAGGCGGACGCCCGCGGCGGCGAGCAGGTCGTCGGTCTCGGCGTACCGGAAGGTGAAGGCCGGTCCGGCGGCGACCGCGACGGTCGCGTCGACGGTCAGGCCGCCGAGTTCGGCGGCGGGTTCCCAGGCCGGGCCGGGCAGGGCGGGGGCGCGGCGGGCGACCGCGACGACCGCGTCGAGGTCGACCCCGGCGGCGACGTGCCCGGCGAGCGCGTCGACGGTGCGGCGCGCGGCGGCGGCCCGTTCGGCGGCCGGCACCAGGCCGAGGTGGCGGCTGGGGGTGTCCAGCGCCGGGTCCCGGCGCAGCACCCCGAGCACCGGTACGCCGGTGACGGCGACCGCCTCCCGGATCTCCGCCTCGTGGGTGGCCGACCCGACCTTGTTGAGGATGATCCCGGCGACGGTGAGCTGCGGGTCGAAGGTGGCGAAGCCGTGCACCAGCGCGGCGATGCTGCGGGAGGTGCCGGAGACGTCCACGACGAGCAGCACGGGGGTGCGGGTGAGCCGGGCCACGTGTGCGGTGGAGGCGAAACCGGCCCGGCCGACGGCGCCGTCGAGCAGGCCCATCACGCCCTCGACGACGGCGATGTCGGCGGGTGCGCCGACGGTGACGCCGTGCCGCAGCAGCGGCAGGACCCGCTGCTCGCCCTGGAGGAACGGGTCGAGGTTGCGGCCCCGGCGGCCGGTGGCCAGGGCGTGGTACCCGGGGTCGATGTAGTCCGGGCCGACCTTGTGGCCGCTGACCACCAGGCCGCGCTGGCGCAGCGCCGCCATCAGCCCGGTGGCCACGGTCGTCTTGCCCTGCCCGGAGGCGGGAGCGGCGACGAGCACCCGGGGCGGGAGGGTCACCATTCGATCCCCCGCTGGCCCTTCTGCCCGGCGTCCATCGGATGTTTGATCTTGGTCATCTCGGTGACCAGGTCGGCGGCGTCGACGAGCCGGGGGTCGGCGTCCCGGCCGGTGATGACGACGTGCTGGCGGCCGGGCCGCTGCCGCAGGGTGTCGACGACCTCCTCGACGTCGACCCAGCCCCACTTCATCGGGTAGGTGAACTCGTCGAGGACGTACAGGTCGTGGGCGGTGGCGGCGAGCCGGCGCTTGATCTCGGCCCAGCCCTCCGCGGCCTGCGCGGCGTGGTCGGCCTCGGTGCCCTGGGTACGGCTCCAGCTCCACCCGGCGCCCATCTTGTACCAGGCGACCGGCCCGCCCTGCCCGGTCTGGGCGTGCACCTGGTCGAGGGCGCGCAGGGCGTTCTCCTCCCCGACGCTCCACCGGGCGCTCTTGACGAACTGGAACACCGCGGTCGACCAGCCCTGGTTCCACCCGCGCAGCGCCAGCCCGAAGGCGGCGGTGGACTTGCCCTTCATCTGACCGGTGTGGACGATCAGCAGCGGCCGGTTGCGGCGCTGCCGGGTGGTCAGCCCGTCGTCGGGAACGCTGACCGGTTGGCCCTGTGGCATCAGGCAGCCTCGCTTCCGGGTCGGGTCGCCGTGCGGGTCCGCACCGCGTGGGCGAGGGTGTCGGCGGCGACCCCCTCCAGGGGCAGGTGCTCCCCGCCGAGGACGGCGGCGAGGTCGGCGGCGAGCCGCATCCGGATCCGGCCCTGCTCGCAGTCGACCACCACGCTCGGCGTGCCGTCGGCGGCGAGCAGCCGGGCCACGTGCCGGGCCCGGGGCACCGCCTCCGGGCCCGAGGTGGCCCGGCCGTCGGTCACCACCACCAGCAGCGGGCGGCGTCGGGGGTCCCGGATCCGCTCCACCCGCAGCACCTCGCGGGCGCGCAGCAGCCCCTCCGCCAGCGGGGTGCGGCCCCCGGTGGGCAGCGCCTCCAGCCGGGCGGCGGCCACGTCCACGCTGGCCGTCGGAGGCAGGGCCAGCTCGGCCCCGGCGGCCCGGAACGTCACCAGGCCGACCTTGTCGCGCCGCTGGTAGGCGTCGAGCAGCAGGGACAGCACGGCGGCCTTCACCGCGCCGACGCGCTGCCGGGCCCCCATCGACCCGGAGGCGTCGAGGCAGAACAGGATCAGGTTGCTCTCCCGGCCCTGCCGCACCGGCAGCCGGACGTCGGCGGGGCGGACCAGGAGGCCGGGGCCCCGGCGGCCCCGGGCCCGCTGGTGCGGGGCGGCGGCGCGCAGCGTCGCCACCAGGTGCGGCCGGCCGGTCACCCCGGCGGTGGGGCGCTGCTCCCCGACGGTACGTCCGTTCGTGGTCAGGGCGGCGGAGCGGCGCCCGGCCGTACCGGCTCCGGTGCCGGTCACCCGCAGCAGCCGGGCCCGGTACGGCGCACCGGCCGGCACCGGCGTGCCGGGCGGGGGCGCGGTGGACGGCTCCCCGTGCTGGTCGGTGGCGGGCCGCTGCCGGTAGGGCCGCCCGTCGTCGGGCTGGTCCGGCCCGGACCCGCCCGGACCGCCACCGTCGGGTGGCCCGTCCGGACCGTCGTCGGGGTCGTCCGGCCCCGGCGGTCCGTCAGGTGGGGTGGGGCCGTCCGACGGCGGCTCCGGCTCGTCGGCGGGGGGCGGCGGCTCGTCGAGGCCGGCCTCGGTCAACGCCCGGTCCAGGTCCGCCTGGTCCTGCTGGGGCGGGTCGAACGGGTTGCGGCGGCGGCGGTGCGGCAGGGCCAGCCGGGCCGCCACCCGCACGTCACCGGCGGTCACCCCGGTCCGCCCGCACCAGGCGGCGTGTGCCAGCGCGGTCCGGGCGATGACCAGGTCGGCCCGCATCCCGTCCACCTCGGCGGCGGCGCACAGGGCCGCGATGCGGACCAGCATGTCGTCGTCGAGGCGGACCTCCGGCAGCAGCGCCCGGGCCTGCGCCACCCGCGCGCCCAGCGCCGCGTCGGCCTCGGCGTACCGGGCGGCGAAGCCCTCCGGGTCGGCCTCGTACGCCAGCCGTCGGCGCATCACCTCGGCCCGTACCTGCGGGTCGCGGCTGGCGGCGACCTCGACGGTGAGGCCGAACCGGTCCAGCAGTTGCGGGCGCAGCTCCCCCTCCTCGGGGTTCATGGTGCCCACCAGGACGAACCGGGCCGCGTGCGTCACCGACACGCCCTCGCGTTCCACGGTCGCCCGGCCCATCGCGGCGGCGTCGAGCAGCACGTCGACGAGGTGGTCGTGCAGCAGGTTGACCTCGTCGACGTAGAGCAGGCCGCGGTGCGCCGCGGCGAGCAGACCGGGGTCGTAGCTGGTCACGCCCTCGCTCAGCGCCCGTTCCAGGTGCAGCGCGCCGAGCACCCGGTCCTCGCTGGCCCCGACCGGCAGCTCCACCAGCCGCGCCGGCCGGGTCGAGGCCGGCGGCACGCCCGGGTGCGGCCCGTCGGGGCACTGCGGGTCGACCGTGCCCGGGTCACAGGAGAACCGGCAGCCCTGGACCACCTCGACGGGCGGCAGCAGCGCGGTCAACGCGCGGACGGTGGTGGACTTGGCGGTGCCCTTCTCGCCCCGGACCAGCACACCGCCGATCGCCGGGGAGACGGCGCACAGACTCAACGCCAACGCCATGTCGTCCATGCCGACGACGGCGGAGAACGGGTACGACCGCACGGTCACACCTTTCACCTCGCGCGGGATCCTCGCCCGCGACCGGTCACCGACCGTGACGTGACGCGTGGCGTGCACGACCCGGCACGACGGGGCGAGTATCTGGCTTCCGGGTCCGGCACGCCGGGCCCGGTCACAGTGGCGGGACCGCCCCGGATTCGCCGCCCCGTCCCGGGGCCGGCTCACCGGTGTTCCTCACCGCGCCGTCGCCGCGAATGATGTCACACCCGCCCCCGCGTCGGCAGGGGTGCGCGGGTCTGGACTAGCGTTGCGACGCGTGAACTCCACGACACCCGGCGCGTCGGTCACCGTCGTCGGCATCGGCGCGGACGGTTGGCCGGGCCTCGGTGACCCCGGCCGCGCCGCGCTGCGGCACGCGCAGGTCGTCCTCGGTGGGGGCCGGCAGCTCGACCTCCTGCCCGGGGAGGTGACGGCGCAGCGGGTGCCCTGGCCGACGCCGTTGCTGCCCGCCCTGCCCGACCTGCTCGCCGCCCACGCCGGGCGGCGGATCTGCGTGCTGGCCAGCGGTGACCCGATGTGGTTCGGCATCGGCAGCCACCTGGCCCGGCTCGTCGGCCCGCACCGGGTACGGGTGCTCGGCCACCCGTCGTCGATCTCGCTGGCCTGCGCCCGGCTGGGCTGGCCGGTCGAACGGGTGACGGTCCGCAGCGCGGTGGGCCGCGACCTGGACCGGGTCCGCCGGGACCTCGCCCCGGGCCGGCTGCTGCTGGTCCTCGGCCCCGACGCCACCACCCCCGCCGCGCTGGCCCGGACCCTCACCGACGCCGGGTACGGCGCGAGCGAGCTGACGGTCCTGGCGGCGCTGGGCACCGACCGGGAGCACCGCGTCGACGGCTGCGCGCACGACTGGAACGCCGAGCCGGGTGACCCGCTGCACGTCGTCGCGGTCCGGGTCGCCGCCGCCCCCGGCACGCGGGTGCTCTCCACCGTGCCGGGGCTGCCCGACGACGCCTTCGACCACGACGGCGCCCTGACCAAGCGGGAGGGCCGGGCGCTGGCCCTGTCCCGCCTCGCCCCCACCGTTGACGACCTGCTGTGGGACGTCGGGGCGGGCTGCGGCAGCATCGCCGTCGAGTGGCTGCGCACCGACCCGTCCACCTCGGCCGTGGCCGTGGAGGCGCGGGCCGAGCGCGCCGAACGGATCACCGGCAACGCCCGCGCCCTGGGCGTGCCGCACCTGCGCGTCGTCCGTGGGCAGGCACCGGACGCCCTCGCCGACCTGCCCGCGCCCGACGCGGTCTTCGTCGGCGGGGGGCTCACCGCGCCCGGGGTCTTCGACGCCGTGTGGACGGCGCTGCGCCCCGGCGGCCGGCTCGTCGCGCACGCCGTCACCCTGGAGGGCGAACGGGTCCTCGTCGACCAGAGTGTCCAGCGTGGTGGCGACCTCACCCGGTTGTCGGTCGAGCGCGCCGCCCCGCTGGGCGGTTTCACCGGTTGGAAACCGGCCCGGCCGCTGGTGCAGTGGGCGGTGACCAAGCCGTGACGGTGTACTTCATCGGCGCCGGGCCGGGCGCGGCCGACCTGATCACCGTGCGCGGGCAGCGGATCCTCGCCCGCGCCCGGGTGTGCCTGTACGCCGGCAGCCTGGTCCCCGGCAACCTGCTCGCCACCTGCCCGCCCGGGGCGCGGCTGGTCGACACCGCCGACCTGACCCTGGACGACATCGTCGCGGCGATGACCGACGCCCACGCGGAGGGGCACGACGTGGCCCGGCTCTGCTCCGGTGACCCGGCGGTGTTCAGTGCCGTCGCCGAGCAGGCCCGCCGGCTCGACGCGGCCGGCGTGCCGTACGAGATCGTTCCCGGGGTGCCGTCGTACGCCGCCGCCGCTGCCGCGTTGCGCCGGGAGCTGACCGTGCCGACCGTGGGGCAGACGGTGATCCTCACCCGCGCGCAGGCCCGCTCCACGCCCATGCCCGCCGGGGAGGACCTCGCGGAGCTGGGCCGCAGCCGGGCCACCCTGGTCCTGCACCTGGCCGTCGCCCACACCCGGCAGATCGCCGAGACACTGGTCCCCCACTACGGCGCCGACTGCCCGGCCGCCGTGGTCGCCAACGCCAGCCGCCCGGACGAGATCGTCCTGCGCGGCACCCTGGGCGACATCGCCGACCAGGTGGCGGCGGCCGGGGTACGCCGGACCGCGGTGATCGTCGTCGGCGCCGTCCTGGCCGCCGAGGGCTTCCCCGACAGCTACCTCTACTCCCCCGCCCGGGACCGCCGGGCGAAGCGGCCCGACCCGACGGGAGACTGAACCCTCATGCGGACCATCCTCATCATCGGGATCGGCGCCGGTGACCCCGGCCAGCTCACCCTGGCCGCCGCCGACGCGATCCGGCAGGCCGACGTGTTCTTCCTGCTCGACAAGGGCGCCGAGAAGCAGGACCTGATCGCCCTGCGGCAGGAGCTGATGGCCCGCTTCGCCGACCCCGGGCACCGGGTCGTCGAGGTACGCGACCCTGAGCGCGACCGCACCACCGACGGCTACGTCGGGGCCGTCGACGACTGGCGGCGCGCCCGCGCCGACCTGTTGGAGGAGGCGATCGCCGCGCACGTGCCGGCGGACGGTCACGGCGCCTTCCTGGTGTGGGGTGATCCCGCGCTCTACGACAGCACCCTCGCCGTGGTCGAGGAGATCCAGGCCCGGGGGCGGCTCGCCTTCACCCACACGGTGATCCCGGGCGTGAGCAGCGTGGCGACCCTCGCCGCGCGGCACCGGATCGGCCTCAACCGGGTCGGGCGGCCCTTCCTGGTCACGACCGGCCGCCGGCTCGCGGCGCAGTTCCCGCCCGGCGTCGACGACGTGGTGGTCATGCTCGACGCCCACTGCGCCTTCACCCGGTACGTCGACGAGGACCTGGACATCTACTGGGGCGCCTACCTGGGCACCGCCGACGAGATCCTCATCGCCGGCCCGGTGCGCGAGGTCGCCGCGCGCATCGTGGCCGCACGCGCGCAGGCCCGCGAACGCAAGGGCTGGATCATGGACACGTACCTGCTGCGCCGCCGCGACCCCCGGGCCGGCACGGCGGCACCGGCGTAGCGGGCGCGACCGGTCAGGGCGCCGGCGGTGACGCGGAACCGGCGGCGGGACCGCCGAGCGCGCGGAGGCGGTCGGCGAGGGTGTCCCGGTAGAAGTCGAGGAAGCCGTCGGGGTCGGGGCCGGCGTTCTGCAGCACGAGGTGGTCGAAGCCCGCGTCGACGTACGTGCGCACCGCCGCGACGTGGGTCTCGGGGGCGGGGCCGACGGCGAACTGCTGCCGGATGTCCGCCTCGGTCACCGTGCGGGACGCGGCGTCGAAGTTCACCGGGTTGGGCAGTTCGCTCATCACCTTCCACCCGGTGACCGACCACCGGCTGGTCTGCCAGGCCGCCCGCACCGCCTGCTCCTCGTCCAGGGCCCAGGCCAGCGCCACCTCGGCGTAGCGTGGGCCGGCTCCGCCGCCGCGCTGGTAGTCGCGCACGAGGTCGGGCTTCGGTTCGGTGGCGAACAGCCCGTCGCCGAGTTCGGCGGCGATCGCCGCCGACGCCGGGCCGCTGGCGGCCACCACGATCGCCGGCGGACGGTCGGGCAGGTCGAACACCCGCGCGTCCTCCAACCGGAGGTGCTTGCCCTCGTAGGACTGGTAGCCGCCCGACCAGAGCAGCCGGATGATCTCCAGGGCCTCGCGCAGCCGCTCGTGCCGGCCCCGGACACCGGGGAACCCCTGGCCGACGACGTGTTCGTTGAGGCGTTCGCCGGCGCCCACGCCGAGGGTGAACCGGCCGTCGGAGACGATCGCGAGGGTGGCCGCGGCCTGGGCGATGATCGCCGGGTGGTACCGCACCGTCGGACAGGTCACCCCGGTGGCCAGACCCACCCGGTCGGTCCGGGCGGCGATGGCGCCGAAGACCGTCCAGGTGAACGGCGAGTGGCCCTGCACGTCCAGCCAGGGGTGGAAGTGGTCGCTCGAACCGGGGAACCGTATATCGCGGCGCCGCATAGTGGCGTATTATGTGTCGCATGGTAGTGGTGGAGAGTCAGCCGGCTGACGACAACGAGCGGCAGACCCAACTCCTCCGGGGCGCGTTGGACATGTGCCTCCTGGCGCTGCTGGCCCGCGAGCCCGCCCACGGCTACGAGTTGGTACGGCGGATGGAGACGGCCGGATTCGGCGCGATCAGCTACGGCACCATCTACCCCCTGCTGACCCGGATGCGCCGACTCGGTCTTGTCGCCGACGAACAGCAGGTCAGCCCGACCGGCCCACCCCGCAAGGTCTACGCGCTGACCGAGTCCGGCCGCGTCCACCTGACTGCCTGGCAGCACCAGTGGACCCGCTTCGCCGACACCGTCGCCGCCGTCCTCACCGCCCCCGACCACAGCCCCACGAGGAGTTGACCGTGGATTCCATCGACGACGTCCTGGCCGAGGCGGACCGGGCCTGGCGCGCCTACGGGGTCGGCGCGGCCGACCGCGCGGTCCTCGCCGCCGACCTGCGCCTCGACCTGCAGGCCGCAGCCGCGGACGGGGTCGGCCCCCGGCAGTTGCTCGGCGGCGACGTGGCCGGCTTCGCCCGGCGGCTCGCCGTCGAGGCCGGTGTCCGACGGGTCCGCCGGGACTACGTCCGGGTGCTCCAGACCGCACTGACCGGTGCGGCGCTCGGTGCCGCGCTCGCCTACACCGTCCTGATCAGGATGTACCCGGTGCTCGTCAACATGATCGACATCTCCCGCTCGGTCCAGGTGCCGATCCAGGTCGCGGTCACCGTCTTCTACGGCGTGCCGGCCCTCGTGGTGGTCGCCGGAGCGGTCCTCGCGGTCCGGCTCCGCCTGCGCGACCTGCCCCGGATCCAACGCACCGGCTGGATGATGAGCCTGCTGATGCCGGTGGCCGGCATCCTCGTCACGCCGGTCACCATGGCCTTCGCCTGGTCCACCGACTACAGCACGGCACCGCCGGTCGTGCTCACCGAGGTCGCCATGGTCCTGGCCGCCCTGGCCGGCGCCACGCTGCTGGCCCGCCACTGGTCGCTCCGCGACCGCCGGAAGCCGTCCGGCGCCTCGTCCCCGACCGCCCCGGAGATCGCACCCGCCTGACGTGGTCGACCGGTGAACCCGACGGGGACGACACGGCGGGGCCGGATCCGGCCGAGGGTTGTTCACGAGCCCCTTTCGAACTGCCCCGTCGGTAAGACCACGCCCACACCCGGGCAGCGCGCCCCCCGGTACCGGCTCCGGTATCGGCACCGGCACTCGGCCCCGCACCGTGCAGCCTCGGTCATGCCGACGTCACCCGCTCTCCGCCCGCACCGGCGCACGAGCCCTGCCCCGTCCGTGCGGGCAGTTCGAAAGGAACCCTCAGGCACCACACCGAGAAACCCGAGACGCCGTCGGAAGACGGCAGCTCCCGCTCGCCCGCGGGGTCGGGCCGGTACCTACTCCCCCGACGGTGCGGTGAGGGTGACGCCGAGCCGGGCGGGGGTGCCGAAGTTGGGGGTGCCGTCGGCGTTCCAGGTGAACTTCTGCGCGCGGGTGGAGCGGTTCATGTCGCAGCCGCCACCCGCCGAGTCGTTGGCGTGGTAGACGATCCAGTCCTCGGTGCCGTCGGGGGACGTGAAGAAGCCGTTGTGCCCGGGGGCGTAGATGCCGTTGGCGTCGCTGCGCTGGAACACCGGGGTCGGGTGCTTGGTCCAGTGGGCGGGGTTCATCGGGTCGCTGCCGGTGAGGGTGAGCAGGCCGAGCTTGTAGTCGGGGCCCCAGCAGGCGGAGGCGGAGTAGACGACCATGACCCGGCCGTTGCGGTACAACGGTTCGGGGCCCTCGTTGACCGGGTGGGTCTGCCGTTCCCAGCTCAGAGTCGGGGAGCTGAGCCGGACCCGGGAGCCGGACAGGGTCCAGGGGTTGGACAGGCGCTGGATGAAGTTGCTCTGCCCGGCGCCGTCGCCGCCGTAGGTGCCCATCAGGTACAGGTTGCTGCCGACCTTGAGGACGCTGGCGTCGAGCTGCCAGTCGGTGCCCAGGTCGGCCTTGAAGGTGTACGGGCCCATCGGGTCGGTGCCGGCGGACTCCAACACGTGCAGCCGTTGGGTGGGGTTGAAGTCCGCGACGTTCTGCCCGGCGGTGTAGTACAGGTACCAGCGGCGACCGTTGGGGCCGTCGAGCAGGTGGAACTCGGGGGCCCACATGTTGCAGCAGCCGTTGGGGCGGCCGGCCAGGTTGAAGACGACCTGGTCGGTGGCGGTGGCCAGGCCGGCCAGGGTGGTCGAGCGGCGCATGGTGACGGTGGAGTTCCACGTGGTGGTGGCCAGGTAGTAGTAGCCGTTGTGGTGCTGGAGCCACGGGTCCGGGCCGCCGCGCTTGATCGGGTTGGTGAACGTGCCCGGGGTGCCACCGCCGAGGGCGATCAACTGCCACTGCTGGTTGGCGCCGTCGAGGTCGGTGAACTGGCTGACCCGGGCACCGTCGGCGGTGGACCACTCCCAGACGTCGAGGGCCTTGCCGCTGTTGCGGTTGATCAGCCGGACGTGCCCACCGGCGGAGTCGGCGAGGCGGAACTGCTGCCGGGCGTCGTTGCGGTCGGTGTTCTGCACGAGTTGGATGCCGTCGGCCGTGGTGGGCAGGTCGAGGACCTTGCCGCTGTGCGCGGACTGCACCCGGTACCAGCCGCCGCCGGAGTCCAGGAACCGCCACTGCTGCCAGGCGCCGTCGTTGCGGCTGTACTGGTTGATCGCGGCGCCGTCGGTGGTGGCCAGGTTGTAGACGTCGAGGGCCTTGCCGCTGTGCCGGTTGACCAGCACGTAGGCGGTGCCCGGCTGGACGACGGCCGCCGCTGCCGGCGGTGTCACCACCACCGCGCCGACGCCGCCGGTGACCAGGGCCAGGGCGGCTCCCAGGAGTGCACGCGCTCGGGTACGCATGTGAGGGGACCTTTCGCGGGTTCGGACGGTGGGGTCAGTGGACGAAGGGCCAGTCGGCGGCGTCGTAGCCGAGCCGGTTGATCCCGAGCCGGGCCGCGCCGTTGTCGGCGTAGTAGTGGTAGACCAGCAGGTCGCCGTCGGTGTCGGTGAGCACGGCCTGGTGGCCGGGGCCGTGGATGCTCCCGTGTCCGGCCAGCACCTGGGTGCCGCCGCCGGAGGTCAGCGGGGTGCCGGTGCGGTCCAGGTAGGGGCCGGTGACGCTGGTGGAGCGGCCGACCATCACCCGGTAGGTGCTGGCCGCGCCCTGGCAGCACTGGTCGAACGAGACCCACAGGTAGTAGTGGTCGCCGCGCCGGACGATCACCGGGGCCTCGATCGCGCCGCCGCCCCGGCCGGCGATGCTGCGGACGGTGGTGTCGGCGCGCAGGCCGGTGGCCGGGTTGAGTTCGATCAGCTTGATGCCGGACCAGAACGAGCCGAAGCTGAGCCACCACCGGCCGGAGGTGTCCACGACCAGGTTCGGGTCGATGGCGTTGAAGGTGTCCGAGGTCCGGGTCTCGATCACCAGGCCCTGGTGGGTCCAGGTGCCGGAGTCGCCGGTCGGGCTGGTGGCCAGGAAGATCGCCGAGCGGTTCGAGCCGAAGGTCGACGCCGAGTAGTACAGCAGGTACCGGCCGCCGTGGTACGACAGGTCCGGCGCCCACAGGTTGCGGCTTCCGCCGGTGTACGTCGTGGTCCACGGTGCCCCACCCGGGAACGCCGCGCCGGCGTTGCGGAACGCCGTGCGGTCCGAGGAGGTCTTCAGCGCGATGTTGTCGCCGGTGTGGGCCAGCAGGTACCCGCCCGAGGGCCGTCGCACGATCGTCGGGTCGTGCACCGAGACGTCGCCGGTCACCCGGCCCGGCCGGGGGTAGCCGGCCGGCGGCGTGGTCGGGGCGCCGGTGGCCGGTGGCGTGGTGGGCGCGGTGCCGCCCGCCATCCGGGCGAGGTGCCACTGCTGGTTGGCGCCGTCGAGGTCGGTGAACTGGCTGACCCGGGCACCGTCGGCGGTGGAGTGTTCCCAGACGTCGAGGGCCTTGCCGCTGTGCCGGTTGACCAGCCGTACCGTCCCGCCGGCCGAGTCGGCGAGGCGGAACTGCTGGCTGACGGCGTTGCGGTCGGTGGCCTGGACGATCTCGGCGCCGTCGGTGGTGGCGGCGTCGCGCAGGTCGAGGACCTTGCCGCTGTGCCGGGCGCGCAGGCGGTACCAGCCGCCACCGGAGTCGACGAACTGCCACTGCTGCCAGGCGCCGTCGTTGCGGGACCACTGGACGATCCGCGCGCCGTCGGCGGTCGAGCGTTCGTACACCTCCAGGGCCTTGCCGCTGTGCCGGGCGGTCAGGACGTACCAGGCCGTGGTGTCCACCACGGCCGCCGAGGCCGAGCGGGCGGTGACGGCGACGCCGGTGGCCGCGACGGCGGCGACCAGGGCGACGAGGCCCGCCCGACGGTACGCGGGGAGTCTCCGGACGGCAGGGAGGGGCGAGATCATGATGGCCCTTCGGAGTCGGCGTGTCGATTGATGGGAAGCATTCGCGGCGAGGGCGCCGGTGCCCGGTAGGCGGCCGGAGCCGTCGCGAGATCGACCTCGGTGTTTCCGTCCGACGACGAACTCGTTACAAACGATTGTCGTCTATGTTCACGCTCACAGCCGAGAACTGTCAAGCACCCGGCCAGCCCCCGAGAGCCAAGGAGAAGTAACCGCTCACGGCCGGTCTACGCCGGCCTGCTCCCGCCCCGGCCGCCGACCGGGCGATGCGCGTGAGCGCGCACATGGTGGACTGGGAGGTGGTGCGCGACGGGCTGCTGTCCGCCCCGCCGGACGCCACGGCGAGAACCACTCCCCCCGTTCAGTGGGATCCGACGGGGTCCGGGCCGGCGAGCAGCTCGGCCAGGTGCAGCGACGGTCGCTGGCGCAGGTCGGCGACCTGGGTACGGCAGGAGAAGCCGTCGGCCAGCACCACCGCGTCGGGGTGGGCGTCGAGGGCCGGCAACAGGTTCTGCCCGGCGACCCGGACCGAGACCTCGTAGTGGCCCCGTTCCACGCCGAAGTTGCCCGCGAGCCCACAGCACCCCGCCAGCGTGGTCACCGTGGCGCCGGTCCGCTCCAGCAGCGCCCGGTCCGCGGACCAGCCGAGCACGGCGTGGTGGTGGCAGTGCGGCTGCGCCACGACGACCGTTCCGGTCAGGTCGGGTGGCACCCAGCCCTCGGCGGTGGCGAGCAGCTCGGCGACGGTCAGGGTGGCCGCCGCCACCGTGCGGGCGTCGGCCTCCCGGTCGGTGCCGGCCAGCAGTTCGACCGCGTCGGAGCGCAGCACGGCGGTGCAGGACGGTTCGATGCCGACCACCGGCACACCGGCCCGGACCGCGGCCGCCAGCTCGGCGACGGTCCGGCCCAGGATGCGCGTGGCCGCGTCGAGCTGGCCGGTGCTGATCCAGGTCAGGCCGCAGCACAGCGACGCCGCCGGCAGGCGGGGCTCGAAGCCGGCCGTGCGCAGCAGCCGGACGACCGCCTCGGCGACCGTCGGCGAGAACGAGTTGGTGAAGGTGTCGACGAAGAGCAGCACCGGCCGGCCGGTGGTGGCCGTGGGCGCCACCCGCGCCGCCCACCAGCGACGGAACGGCGTCGGCGCGAACGTCGGCAGCGACCGGCGGGGGTCGATCCCGAGCAGCGGCGGCGCGAGCCGACGCAGGAACGGCAGCCGGACGGCGAGGTTCGCCACCCTGGGCGCGTACCCGGCCAGCCGGCTCCAGCGGGGCAGCCAGCCCAGGGTGTAGTGCGCCAGCGGCCGGAGCCGGCGGCGGTACCGCTGGTGCAGGGCCTCGGCCTTGTAGGTCGCCAGGTCGATGCCGGTCGGACAGTCGGACAGGCAGCCCTTGCAGGCCAGGCAGAGGTCGAGCGACTCGGCGACCGCCGGGGACCGCCAGTCGACGGCACCCCGGACGACGTCCTGCAGCACCCGGGCCCGGCCCCGGGTGGAGTCCTTCTCCTCCCGGGTGGCCAGGTACGACGGGCACATCACCCCGCCGGCGGCGGAGTTGTCCGCCCGGCACGAGCCGACCCCGGTGCACCGGTGCACCGCCTGGGCGAGGTCCCCGCCGTCGTGCTCGTAGGCGAAGGCCAGCCGTGCGCGGTACGGGGCCACCCCGGCGACCCGCACGTCGGCGTCGAACGGGTCGGGGTCGACCAGCACCCCGGGGTTGAGCAGGTTGTCCGGGTCGAAGGCGTGCTTGATCCCGCCGAACAGCGCGATGGCGTCGGCCGAGTACATCGTCGGCAGCAGTTCGCCCCGGGCGCGACCGTCGCCGTGCTCCCCGGAGAGCGAGCCGCCGTACTCGGCCACCAGTTCGGCGGCGGCGACGAGGAACCGGCGCAGCACCCGCAGGCCGTCCGGCCGGTCGAGCGGGTAGTCGAGGCGGACGTGCATGCACCCGTCCCCGAAGTGGCCGTACGGCGCCGAGGTCATCCCGTGGGCGGCGACCAGTTCGTCGAAGCGGGCCAGGTAGGAGCCGAGCTGCTCCGGCGGGACCGCCGCGTCCTCCCAGCCCGGCCAGGCCGGGCGTCCCGAGGGCGCCCGGCCGGCGAGGCCGGCGCCGGCCTCGCGGATGCGCCACAGTCTCGCCGCCGTCGCGGGATCGGTGACCAGGATCGACTCGACGCCCAGGCCGGCGCGCGCCAGCGCGCGGGCCCGGTCGAGGACCTCGGCCCGGTCGTCCCCGGCGATCTCGACGAACAGCCACGCGCGACCTCTGGGCAGCGGCGGGACGGCGGCGTCGCCCCGGCGCGCGCGCAGCACCGCGACCAGCCGCTCGTCCATGCCCTCGCAGGCGGTCGGGGCGAAGGTGGTCACCACCGGGGCGGCCGCGCCGGCGGCGACGATGTCGTCGAAGCCCACCGCGACGAGGACCCGGTGGTCGGGATCCTTGACCAGGCGCACGGTCGCCTCGGTGACGATCGCCAGGGTGCCCTCGGAGCCGACCAGGGCCTGGTTCAGGTCGAAGCGCTCCGGCAGCAGGTGCTGCACCGCGTAGCCGCTGACCTGCCGGCCGAACCGGTCGAACTCGGTACGGGCGGTCGCGAGGTGGCGGCCCGTCACCCGGCGCAGGTCGGACAGCAGGTCCGCCGGGCCGTGGGCGACCGGGCGGCCGTCGGCGTCGTACCCGGTCACCAGGGTCTCGCCGGAGGCCAGCAACTGGGTCATCCCCCGGACGTTGTCCGAGGTCCGGCCGTAGCCGAGCGCCCGGTTGCCGCAGGCGTTGTTGCCGATCATCCCGCCGATCGTGCACCGGGAGTGGCTCGACGGGTCGGGTCCGAACCGGACACCGTGCGGCAGCGCGGCCCGCTGGAGGACGGCGTGCACCGTGCCGGGCTGGACGGTCGCGGTCCGGGCCTCGGGGTCGATGCTCAGCACCCGGTTCATGTGGCGGCTGAAGTCGAGCACGATGCCGCGACCCACCGCGTTACCGGCGATGGAGGTCCCGCCCCCACGTGAGGTCACCGGCACGCCGGCCGCGCGGGCGACCTCCAGGGTGGCGGCGACCTCGGCCGCGTCCCGGGGACGGACCACCGCCATCGGTGGGATCCGGTAGAGGGAGGCGTCGCTGGCGTACATGGCCCTGGTTCCCGCGTCGTTCCGCACCTCGAGCCCGGCGCGGCGCAGCTCGCCGGCGAGGCCGGTCGAGCGGGAAGGAGTGCGCGTCACATGTAACATGCTACTCATGTCTGAGCTGCCCTTACGCGTACCCCCGACCCTCACCGACCAGGTGGCCGAGGCGGTGCGCGACGGGATCAGGGCCCGTCGTTTCGTGCCCTGCGAGCGGTACTCCGTGTACCAGCTCGCGGACCTGCTCGGTGTCTCCCGCAGTCCGGTCCGGGAGGCGCTGCTCAAGCTGGCCGAGGCGGGACTGGTCGAGTTCGAGCGCAACCGCGGCTTCCGGGTCGTCCTGCCCGACCCGCGCGACGTCGCCGAGATCTTCGCGGTCCGCCTCGCCCTGGAACCTCCGGCGGCACGCCGGGCCGGCGCGGCCGGCCTGGACGTCACCGACGCCCTGGACGCCCTCGACGCCGCCCTGCGCCACGACGACGAACGGGCCTTCTGGGCGGCGGACCGGCTGCTCCACGACCGGATCCTGCGGGGCACCGGCAACCGGCGCGCGGCCGACATCGTGGCCACCCTGCGCGCGACGACCGGGTTGCTCACCCCGCCCACCTCCCCCGACGGTCGCTCGCTGCGGCAGATCCGCGACGACCACGAGCCGGTGATCAGGGCGATCGCCCGGGGTGACGGCGACGGCGCGGAGGCGGCGATGCGCCAGCACCTCGTGGACACCGGCCGGCTCCTCGTCGCCCAGGTCGCCGGCCTGCCGCCCGACGCGCCCGCCGTGGCGGAGGTCTGGCACGCGGTCGTGGACTGAGCCCGCGATCGAGAGCCCGCGCAACATCGACGCGGTGGAACGGCGGGCCTGGCCGCCCGCACGGGGCGCCAGGAGCGGGAGCCGTGGGCCGAGACCGTCAGAGGTCGTACCCGCCGGAGACCTCGACGACCTGCCCGGTGATCCAGCGGCCCTCGTCGCCCGCCAGAGCGGCGATCACGGTACCGACGTCGTCGGGTTCGCCGAGGCGACCGAGGGCGGTCCGGGCGGCCAGCGCCGGGATCACCTCGGGGTACGCCTCGAAGCCCACCACCCCGGAGGCGTCGGCGAGCCGGGTCCGGGTGGGTCCGGGGGCGACGGCGTTGACCCGTACGCCCCGGACGGCCAACTCCTTGGCCAGGCAGCGGGTCAGCACGTTCAGGCCGCCCTTCATGGTGGCGCACGCCGAGTACCCGGCCTCGACCAGACCGGTGGGCAGCGCCGCGCTGCTGCTGACGTTGACGACGGCGCCACCGTCGGCGATCAGCGGCAACAACGCCTGGGTCAGGAAGTACGGCCCCTTGAGCAGGACCCGCGCGAAGCGGTCGAACAGCTCCTCGGTCGTGTCCTCGAACCTCGCCATGCCGCCGAAGCCGGCGTTGTTCACCAGGTGGTCGACCGTGTCCCGCCGCCAGGTGTCGTGCAGCGCCGCCACGACCTGCTCGCGGAAGGCCGGGAAGGTCTCGCTGCGACCGACGTCGAGCCGGAGCGCGACCGCCCGGCCCCCCACCTTCTCGATCGCGGCCACCGTGTCCCGCGCGCCGGCCTCGTTGCCGCGGTAGGTCAGGATGACGCCCGCGCCCCGGGTGGCGAGCTGGATGGCCGCGCTCTGCCCGATGCCGGAGCTGGCGCCGACGACGATGCCGACCCGCATGGTTGCACCTGCCTGTCCATTCGTGGAGCGGTGTGCGCTCCCTGCGATTGAGGTGCTTTCATCCGACCACTGTGACCAGGTATGACAGTAGAAAGATCCTGCTCGCTCCTTGCCTGATCCTCTCCTTGTGACGACCGGGGGCGAATGCTTCAATCGAGGCGTGCCGCTCGATGAACTCCGCACGCTGCTGGCCCGCCACGCCCGCCCCGACGGGACCACCGCCATCGACGGCGTCCTGATCGGCCGGGCCGAGCAGGCGTACCAGAACTCTTCGGCCATGTCCGGCACGGTGCTGGCGCTCATCGCGCAGGGCGCGAAGACGCTCGCGCTGGGCGACCGGGTGTACGAGTACCGCGCCGGCCAGTACCTGGTCGCCTCGGTCGACCTCCCGGTCACCGGCCACTACACCGAGGCCAGCCGCGAGGTGCCGGCGCTCGGCTTCGGTCTCGTCCTCCAGCCGGCGGCGATCGCCGAGCTGCTTTTGACGGCACCGGCCGGTGCCGTCCCGCGCGCCGGCGGCACCCCGTCCGCGCTGGCCGTCAGCGACGCCCCGGTCGCGCTCGTCGACGCGGCGGTACGGCTGCTGCGTCTGCTCGACCAGCCGCGCGACATCCCGGTGCTCGCGCCGCTGATCACCCGCGAGATCCTCTGGCGGCTCGTCACCGGACCCCAGGGCGCCACCGTCGGGCAGCTCGGCCTGGCCGACAGCAGCCTGACCCACGTCGCCCGCGCGGTGCGCTGGATCCGCGACCACTACCGGGAGTCGTTCCGGGTGGAGGAGGTCGCGCGGATGTCCGGGATGAGCGTGTCGGCGTTCCACCGGGCCTTCCAGGCGGTCACCGCGATGAGCCCGATCCAGTTCCAGAAGCAACTCCGGCTCCAGCAGGCCCGGTTGCTGCTGGCCACCCGGGGCCACGACGTCACCGGCGTCGGGCACCGGGTGGGGTACGACAGCCCGTCACAGTTCAGCCGGGAGTACCGCCGCCAGTTCGGGGTGCCGCCCAGCCAGGACAGCGTCCACCTGCGGGACGCCGGGCCCGCCCCCGCACCAGCCGTGCCCTGACGTCCCTGCGGCAGCCGTTCGCTGACGCCCACGCGACGGCGGTGCCCTGGCACCGGCCCGGCGGCTACCGGCCGGCGGGCACCGCCACGCGGGCCGGCGGGGCGAGCGCCGCCACGAGGTCGGCCAGGACGCGGTCGAGGCCGTCGGCCGCCGCCAGGGCGAAGACGAACCGGTCCGGCCGCAGCACCACCAGGTCGGCCCGGTGCTCGCGCAGCCAGCCGCCGATGGTCCCGTCGACGTCGACCACCGCGACGGGTGCCGCCCGGTCGGGCCCCGGCGCGGCGGGCAGCGCCGCCACCGGGGTACCGGCGGGGTGCACGGCGACGAACCGCACCGGCAGCCGGAGCCGGCGCAGGTCACCCGTCGGCACCGCGCCGGGCCGCCCGAGCACCGCGAAGCCCGCGCCGAGCGCCGCGTCGAGCAGGTGCGGCGTGGCCGAGCCCCGGGTGCCGACCCTCGGTTGGGGGAACATCGTGCCGACCGCGCCGTCGCGCCGACCGCCGGCCAGCAGGCCCCGCTGGTACGCCGGCTCCGGCTTGAACTCGAAGTGCCGGACGTACCGGCGCACCCGGGACACCGTCTGCGCCGCCCGCAGGGCCGCGTCGCGCAGCCACGCGGCCCGGCGGCTGCCGGGCAGGAACAGCCGCGCCATCCGGACGCTGGTCCGCGCCATCGCCACGGTGTGCGGTCGCCGCTCGATCTCGTACGTGTCGAGCACCCCCGGGTCGGCGGCGCCGGAGAGCACCAGGGACAGCTTCCAGGTCAGGTTCGCCGCGTCCCGCAGGCCGCTGCACAGGCTCTGCCCGAGCAGCGGGGGCATCTGGTGGGCGGCGTCACCGGCCAGGAAGACCCGGCCCCGGCGCCACTGCCGGGCGGTGCGGTGGTGGAAGGTGGACACCAACGCCCTGGTGACCGTGAACCGGGCCGGGTCGACGTACGGCTCGACCAGCCGGGCGAGGCTCTCCGGCTGGAGCAGGTCCGCCTCGATCTCGCCGGGGCGCAGCATGAACTCCATCCGGTACCCGCCCCGGGCCCCCGGCGAGACGAACGCCGGCCGCCGCCAGTCGCAGACGAAGGTGGTGTGCGCCACCCGGACGGCGTCGCCGGTGACGTCGCCGGTGACCGCCAGCCACGCCTGGGGGTAGCTCGCCCCCGACAGCGGGATCTTCACCGCCGTCCGGGTGGTGCTGCGCGCCCCGTCGCACCCCAGCACGTACCGGGCCCGCACCGGGCGGCACCGCTGGGTGACCACGTCGCGCACCACCAGGTGCACCGCGTCGTCGTCCTGCCGCAGGGTGACCAGCTCGACGCCGAGGGCGAGCTCGACGTGGTCGAAGCGGCGCAGGCCGCCGCGCAGCGCCTGCTCCACCGACGGCTGGTCGAAGAAGTGCAGCGGCGCGTGCCCGTACCCGAAGTCGACCTCCGCCAGGTCGACGGTGGCGAAGACCCGGCCGGCGTGGTTGACGTAGTCGACCCGCGACGGCTGGTGCAGGTCGCCGACGATCTGGTCGAGCAGCCCCGCCTGCTGGTAGATGCGCAGGGCCTCGTCGTCGCAGGAGAACACCCGGGGCTGACGGTGCGGCCCGGTGCTCCGCTCGACCACCAGCGTCCGCACGCCCCGGGCGCCGAGCAGGTTCGCCGCCAGCGCCCCGACCGGGCCACAGCCGACGATGACGACGTCGACCTCCTGGACCGCTTCGTGACCCGGACGCTGGGCTGAACGCATGAGGTGACCCCTTCGAACCTGGCTGAGCTGGCGCGGCACGGCCGTCCCAGGACGCGACCACGACACCACCGCGGCGTGGAACGGGCGTGGAGGGGCCGTGCAGACCGCGTGGAGACCACGGGTCGCCCGGGTCACCGGCCGCCGGATCTTACGACGCGCCGGACGTCCCGGGTGGTGGTGGTCCAACAGGCCGGATCCCTCACCTTTTCGGCTGGTCCGGCCGTGTCCCGGGCGGACGGGACGCCTGTCCCTGGTGTCTGGGCCCGCTGCGCGAACAGACTCGCCCAGCGCCGTCCGGCCAGCCACCGACAGGAGTTCGACCATGCCGCAGAGGTGTGCCGTCGCCATGCCCGACAGCACCAGCCCGCCGGGCCGGTGTCCCACCGCCACCGCGAGGTCCGGTGTGGACCACCGGTTCCGCCACAGTGGACGGTGCCTCCCATGACCCAGCCGGTACCGGCGATCCTCGTCGAGCACGCGGTCGCGCTGCTGCGTCCCCTGACCGCCGCGGCCGGCGACGCCCAGGCCCGCGACCGGCTGCTGCAGGGCATGGGCTGGGACGTGTCCACGCTCACCGGCTTCGACCTGCCCGCCTTCGTCGACGCCCTGGTCCGCTGCCGGGACACCGTGGCCCGGGTCGCCGCCCGGATCGACGCGGGCCTGGACGACCTCGGCGACGCGGCGGCGTGTCTCACCGACATCCGCACCGCCGTCACGGCCGTCGTGGACCTGCTCGACGGCTGGCGGCCCCCGCCCGCCCCGGGCTCGGCGGGCCGGCCCGCTCCCCCGCACCACGACGCCGACCCGTACCTGCTCTTCCTCACCGACCTGTTCGGCTACCTGCTCGACGCCCATTTGGCGCTGTACGCGCCGAACCTGCTGGTCGCCCTCGACATGCTCGGCGTCCGGCGGCTGGTCACCGCCACCGCGCCCGTCACGATCGGCGGCCGGCAGGCCCGGGACCGGCGGGAGCGGCCCTTCTTCACGGTCGACCCGCTGGGCCGGCTGCTGGCCGACCCGGTGGGTGTGCTCCGGGACCGGCTCTTCGGGCCGCAGGGCCCGCCCACGCTGCCCGCCGAGATCGCCGACGCCCTCGGCGAGCCGCTGGTGCGGTGGCTGACCGGCATCGGGGTGCCCGCCTCGTACGGCACGCCGGGCGTGGACTCGGCCGGGTCGGAGCTGACCCCGGCGCAGCGTGACGCCGCCCGACGCCTGCTGCACCTGTCCTGGTCGGCGCCGGTCGGCACCCCCGACGAGCCGGACGCCGACCCGGACGTCGACCCGCTGGGACAGGCCACCCTGCACCTGGCCGCCGGGCTGGCCCGGGACACCACGCAGGACCCCGTCGACCCGCCGCTGGCCCTGGTGCTCGCACCACAGGGGAGCCTCGACGCCACCGTGGAGCACGGCCCGTGGACCGTGGCGGGCCGGCTCACCGGCCTGGTCACCCCGGTCGTGGTCACCCGGGACGGCGCGCGGTTCCGGCCCGCCGACGGCTCCACCCCACCGGCCGGGGCCGAGCTGACCGGCTCGGTCGAGCTGCGGTACGCCGGTCCCACCCCCGGCGAGCCGGCCCTGCGCCTCGGCTCACCGGACGGTACCCGGCTGGAGGTCGACCAGTTCCGGTTCGCCGCACAGGGCCGGCTCACCGCCACCGGGCCGACCGGTGACCTCGTCCTGAGCCTGGACGGCGCCCGCCTGCTGATCGCACCGGGTGACGACGGTTTCCTCGCCGCGGTCCTGCCGTCCTACCCGATCCGGATCGAGCTGGACGCCGGGCTGCGCTGGTCGCCGGAGGGCGGCCTCACCCTCACCGGCGGCGGTGGGCTGGAGTCGACCCTGCCGGTCGGCGCGACCTTCGGCCCGCTGCACGTGGACCACGTCACCGTCGGGGTGCGGGCCGGCAGCACGGGGCTGCCCGGCGGCGGCGTCACCGGCCCCGTCGGCACCGCCGGGGTCGAGGTGCGGCTGACCACCGACCTGACGGTACGGCTCGGCCCGGTCACCGCCTCGGCCACCGGCCTCGGGCTGCGGGCCGCGCTGACCCCGGCCGACGGCGCCGGCACGCTCGGCCCGGTCGACGTGGACCTGGCGTTCCTGCGGCCCTCCGGGGTCGGCATCGCGGTCGACGCCGGGGTGGTCACCGGTGGCGGGTTCCTGCTCGCCCAGGACGACGACCGGTACGGCGGCGTCGTCCAGCTCAGTTTCCTCGGCCAGTCGCTGTCCGCCGTCGGCCTGCTCGACACCCGGATGCCGGACGGCTCCCCCGGTTTCTCCCTGCTCGTGCTCATCTCGGTGCGGTTCCCCCCGGTTCAGCTCGGGTTCGGTTTCGCGCTCACCGGCGTCGGCGGCCTGATCGGCGTCAACCGGACGGTGAACGTGAAGGCGATGCGCGACGGGCTCGCCGACGGCGCGCTGGACGACCTGCTGTTCCCGGCCGACCCGATCGGTAACGCCCCCCGGCTGGTCCGGGACCTCGACCGGTTCTTCCCCACCACCGTCGGCCAGCACGTGGTCGGGCCGACCGTGGAGCTCACCTGGGGCGCGCAGGGCCTGCTCACCGCCCGGCTGGGCCTGTTCGTGGAGTTCCCGACGCCGGTGCGGGTGGTGCTCGCCGGCCAGCTACGGATCGCGCTGCCGCCGGGCCGCACCGAACCGGTGGTGCTGATCCAGGTCGACCTGGTCGGCGCGCTCGACTTCGGCGAGCGGACGCTGGCGATCGACGGGGTGCTGCGCGACTCCCGGATCGCCGGGTTCACCCTCACCGGGCGGATGGCGGTCCGCGCGAACTGGGGGGACCGGCCCTCGTTCCTGGTCTCCATCGGGGGGTTCCACCCCCGGTTCCCGCAGCCGGACACCGTCCCGGCGCTCCAGCGACTGACCCTGTCGCTGGGCGACGGCAACCCCCGGCTGCGGCTGGCGTCGTACCTGGCGGTCACCTCGAACACCGTTCAGTTCGGGGCCCGCCTGGACCTGTACGCCGGGATCTCGGTCCCGATCGTCGGCACCTTCGCCATCGCGGCGGTGCTCAGCTTCGACGCGCTGATCGTGCTCGATCCGCTCTCCTTCGCCATCGACATCTACGCGATGGTGGCGCTCACCTGGAACGGTGACCCGGTCCTCGCCGTGGAGCTCGCCGGCAGCCTGACCGGGCCACGCCCGTGGCGGGCGGTGGGGCGGGCCAGCTTCACCTTCCTCGGCCGGCACTCCATCCGGTTCGACGTCACCGTCGGCAAACGCCCCACCGTCGCCCCGCCGGTGCGGGTGGACCTCGCGGGCAAGGTCCGCGCGGCGCTGGCGGACCCGGCGAACTGGACCGCCGAGCCGCCCACCGGCTCCGGGCCGCTGGTCACCCTCGCCGAGTCGGCCACCGTCGACGCCGGGGTCCTGGTGCACCCGCTCGGGTCGCTGACGGTGCGGCAGAAGGTGGCCCCGCTGGAGGTGACCGTCGACCGGTACGGCACGGCGGCGCTCACCGGGGGAGTGCGCCGGTTCACCGTCGGCGGGGTCGTGCTCGACGACGCCCCGGCCCGGTCCACACCGGTCGACGACCTCTTCCCCCCGGCGGAGTACCTCGACATGGACGACATGGAGAAGCTCTCCGCGCCCTCGTTCGAGCGGTGGACGTCCGGCTTCCGTGTCGACGACTCGGCGTTGACCCTGCCCCCGGCGCCGGCCTGGCGCTCGGTCGCCGCCCGGACCGAGGACGAGATCGTCACCCGTACCCCCGGTGCTGGCCCGACCGGGCAGACGGTGACCCGGCCGATCCCGGACGACCGGATGAAGGTCCAGGCCGGGGCCGGCGCGGCGGCGGTCAACGGGGCCGGCGCGCAGGGCGCGCGGGCGTTCGCCGGGCCCGCCTCCGACATCGGGCTGGCCGAGCCGCTGTACGCGGTGGTCACCGCCACCCCGCCCACCGACGGCACGCTCGCGGTGCTCACGCCGGCCCGACCGCCGGCCCGGTACGCCGAGGCCCGGGAGGCGGTCGCCGCCCAGGGGGCCGGCGGGTTCCGCAAGCTCATCGACAACGACGACGTCCCCCGGGAGTGACCGTGTCCTCGACCTACCATTTCCTGCCCTGGGCCAGGGAGGGCCTGGCCAACCGGCTCCGCGCGCCGGAACCCGACGAGGACCCGCGCCGTGGCCACGTCACCGTCAGCGCGTCGCTCAACGAGGAGCCCCTCGGCGAGGTCGACGTCGCCATGCTCGGCCCCGGCGACGTGACCGGGCTCGCCCCGCACCAGGTGCTGCGCACCGACCCGCCGCCCGGCACGCTCGGCTTCGAGCCGGACCACTACCCCACCCTGGACCTCGACTCGCCGACCCTGCCCTGGCTGTTCACCCCGCTGCCCCCGGCCGCCGACCGGCTCCCCCCGTGGCTGTGCCTGGTGGCGGTCCGCCAACAGCCCGGGGTCCGGCTACGCACCGACGGGCTGCGCAACACCACCGTGCTGGAGATCGGCGCGCCCGCCGACGCCCGGCTCGAACTGCCCGACCTCACCCACTCCTGGGCCTGGGCGCACGTGCAACTGGTCGGTGCGCTCGCCCCCGGCGAGTCCGCCGCGCAGGTGCTGCGCCAGGCCCCGGAGCGGACCGTCGCCCGGCTGGTCTGCCCCACGCCGCTGCGTCCCGACGCCCGCTACCACGCCTGCCTCGTGCCGACCTTCGCCGTCGGCCGGGCGGCCGGGCTGAACCTGCCGCTGCCCGACGGCACCGGGCCGGCCTGGACGTCCACCGACCAGGAGGTGACGCTGCCGGTCTACCACCACTGGGAGTTCAGCACCGGCGCCGGCCACAGCTTCGCCGACCTGGTCCGGGCGCTGCGGTTCCGGCCGGCCCCCGAGGGTGTCGGCCGGCGGCCGTTCGACCTGGCCGGCAGCGGGCTCACCGCCCCGGCCGGGGCGACGCCGCTGCCCGCGTTCGACGGCGCGCTGGTGCGCCCCGGCAGCGGTCACACCGACCCGCCCGCCTGGGTACGGCAGGCCCTCGCCCCGCTCGTCGGCACCGGGCCGGGCAGCGCCGCGCCGCTGTACGGCGGCGAGCACGCCGGCCGGCGGTCGGTGCCGCCCGGCGACCCCGGCTGGCTCGCCGAGCTGAACCTCGACCCCCGGTACCGGGGCGTCGCGGGGCTGGCCGCCGCCGTCGTGCGGGACCGGCAGGAGGACCTGGTCGCGGCGGCCTGGCAGCAGGCCGGCGACGTGCGGCCGGTCAACAAGCTGCTGGCCACCAGCGACCTGGCGACCACGGTCAACAGCACCCTGCACGCCCGCCGGCTCACCGGCCTGCCGGCCGACGGGCTGACCCTGACCCAACTGACGGCGCCGCTGGGGCTCACCGCCGGCGCCGGGGTGGTCACCACCACCGCGTACCGGCGGGTGAGCCGGCGACGCGGGCCGATCGCCCGGCGGGCCGCCCCACCTGCCCCGGTCACCGTCGCGCCGGCCGACGTCGCGGCCCTGACCAGCGCGCTCGAACCGGCCCGCACCGTCAAGCAACGGGTGGCCAGTCGGCTCACCGGGGCCACCGGCACCGACCAGCCGGACCGGGTCCGGATCGCGCCGGCCTTCCCGACCCCGATGGCCGGTGAGCTGGCCCGGCTCGCGCCGCAGTTCCTGCTGCCCGGCGCGGACCGGATCCCGCCGGACAGCGTGGTCGCGCTGGAGACCAACCCCCGCTTCGTCGCCGCGTTCCTCGCCGGGCTGACCGCCGAACTCGCCAGCGAGCTGCGCTGGCGGGACTTTCCGCTGGCCGACCGGGCCACCCTGTTCCAGCACTTCTGGGACCGGCGCGGCCAGAGTGGCGACGGTACGCCGGACGTGCCGCCGATCGACCAGTGGCCGGCCGACCGGCGGCTCGACAAGGTGGTGACCGGCGACCCCGCCCGCCTGGTCCTGGCGGTCCGGGGCGAGCTGCTGCGCCGGCACCCGCGCACGGCCGTCTACGCGGTCCGCGCCGCGTCACGGACCGTCCCGGCGGACGAGACCGTCGCCGGCACCGTGGCGTACCCGATCTTCGGCGGCGCCCTCGGCACGGACCTGCGCTACTTCGGCTTCGACCTGACCCAGGACCAGGCGACCGGGCGGACGGACGCCCCGGGCTGGTTCTTCGTCTTCGCCGAGCAACCCACCGAGACCCGGTTCGGCCCGCCCCCGACCGGCGACCCGCTCGCCGGCGCCGGGGTGACCGCCGCCGAGGTCGCCCGCCGCACCCTGCGGCTGCCGCTGCGGGTGCTGATCCACGCCGCCGACCTGCTCACCGCCGACTGAGGCCGGAGAACGAGACGCCATGCCCGACATCACCACCGTGCCCACCGGTACGCCGATCGCCCTGCTGCCGTACCGGATCGAGACCCGGTACCTGCCCCGGTCCGGCGGCCAGCCCGGCGCCGACCTGCTGGTCCGGGTCTACCCCGACCAGCTCCACTTCGACGCGCACGAGCCGGGGCTGGCCCCGGTCGAGGCGCAGGCCCGCGCGGAGTTCATCGCCGCCGGTGGGCACCGTCTCGACCCGGACGCGCCCGACGTGGTGTCCGCGTGGGCGCGGCTCGTCGAACAGTTCGGCGAGACCCGCGCCGCCTGGCTCGCCCGGCGGCTCCCCGACGGGGAGACCCTCGGCGACCGTCCGGCCATGTGGTCCGAGCCGGTGCGCGCCCGCGCGCTGCCGGACCGCTTCGTGGTGCTCGGGTACCGCGCCGGCCAGGTGGTCTTCCGGCACGAGGCCGCACCGGTCCCCCGGGACCTCGCGGTCAGCCCGCCGCCGGACGAGGCCGTCACGCCCGCGCCTCCGTCGCCGCCGGACGCCTCCGGGCACCGGCCCGACCCCGTCGACGTGCCGCCGGGCATGGCCTGGATGATCGACCCCGCCGAGGGCGAGGCGAACGGCATGCTGCTGCGGGTCCCGCTCGGCCCCACCCAACTGGTCCTGGACCGGCTCGTCGTGCTCGGGGTCCGGGTCGAGGCCCGGCCGGGTGAGCCCGGCGGAACCGCCCCGGCGCGCGGCGCGGCCGACCTCGCCGCGCTGCTCACCGCGCACCGCTACACCGACGGGCTCGCGCTGGTCGCCCAGGGCACCCCGACGAACAACACCGGACGGGGCCCCTCCGGCCTCGGCGAGGCGGGACTCGCGGCCACCACCAGCCGCCGGGAACTGGCGCCCGACGTGGCGGGCGACGGCTCCGACGGGGCCCGGCTGGCCGCCGCGCTCGGCGTACCCCGGACGGTGTTCGGCAGGGTCGAGGGGGCCGACGGGCGGGAGTCGCGCGACGCGCAGGCGATGAACGCCGCCCTCTGGCCCGCCACCTGGGGCTATCTGCTGAACGGCATCCTGACCAGCGTCGGTCTCACCCGGCTGGAGCCGTACCGGCGGCACTTCGTGGACTGGGTCCGGGCCCGGGGCCCGCTGGCCGCGCTGCGGATCGGCAACCAGCCGTACGGGGTGCTGCCGGTCGTCTCGCTCGACCGCTACCAGGCCGACCCGGGCGACCCCACCGGCGCCCAGGTCGCCAACCTCGTCCGCCGGCTGCGCCCGATCTGGCAGACCGCCGTCGCCGCCAGCAGGCCGGACACCAGGCCGGTGCTGGACATCCTCAAGCGCCGCCCGGTCTCCGACGGCTACGCGGTGCGCGGCGTCTTCGGTGCCAGCCCGTGGATCGACACGGCGATCAGCTTCGAGGGACTCGACCAGGCCCAGGTGATCCAGCGGACCGTCGACGCCCGGACCGAGCACGGGCGGATCAGCAGCACGTTGAACGTGCCGCCGTTCATGCCGTTCGACTTCATCAAGGCGTTCACCTCCGCGTCCGCCTGGGACGGGCACCTGCCGACGGTCGCGGCCGACCTCACCCCGCAGACCGTGGAGTGGCTCGCCGCCCTGCGGGCCCGGATGCTGGCCACCCTGCCCGCCGACGTCGAGGCCGGGGGCTGGCCGGGCAAGCCGGCCGACTCGGTGCTGTACCTGCTGCTGCGGCACGCGGCCCGGCTGGTCGCCACCGGCCCGGCCCCGGACGTGCGGGACTACCCGGCCCGGGGCCACTTCGGCGACGCCGTCGAGCCGCCGCCGCTGGACCGGTACGCCGAGCTGCTCGCCGCCCTCGACGACCTGGCCCGACGACCGGCCACGGTGGTCGACCTGGCCGCCCGCGAGGCGCTGGACCTGGCCGGGTTCCGGCTCGACGCCTGGGCCACCTCGGTGGCCACCCGGCGGCTCGCCCGGCTGCGCGCCGACCCGACGGCCGGGCTCGCCCTCGGCGGGTACGGCTTCGTCGAGAACCTGGCCCCCGGCAGCCACGACGTCGCCGTACCGGCCGACCAGATCCCGCCGGGTGAGGCGCCCGGCCTGCTGCGCCGCGCCAGCGACGCCGGCTACCTGCACGCGCCGAGCGTGGCCCACGCGGCGACCGCCGCCGTGCTGCGCGCCGGCCACCTCAACCACGCCGAGGAGGCCGACGGCACCGGGACCAGCCCGTTCGCCCTCGACCTCTCCTCCCGCCGGGTCCGGCTCGGCACCGCCGTCGTCGAGGGGCTGCGCCAGGGGCAGACCCTGGCGGCGCTGATCGGGTACCGGATCGAGCGGGCCCTGCACGACACCGGGCAGGCGGCGGTCATCCCCGCCCTGCGCCGGGCGGTCGCCGCGCTGGCCGGCCACACCGGTGAGCAGGAGGTGGTCGACGGGGTCGCGCTGCTCACCGCGCACACCGCCGGGCAGCTCCGGTGGGGCGTCGACGGGCTGCCCCGGTTGACCGCCGTCGCGCCGGCGATCGAGGTGGCCCGGGAGGCCCTCGACGCGGTCGGTGACCTCTCCGTCGCCGAGGGACTGCACCACACGGTGCAGGGCAACTACCAGCGGGCCGCCGCGGCGCTGGCGATCGGCAAGGTCGACGGGGTCGCCCCGCCGGAGCTGGAGGTGGTCCGCACTCCCCGCACCGGCGCCGGGATCACCCACCGGCTCCTGCTGATGCTGGACGCGCCCCCGCTCGGCGCCGGGTCGGGCGGGTGGCAGGTCGGCCCCCGGGAGACCGCCGAGCCCGCCCTCGCCGCCTGGGTGGCGGCGGTGCTGGGCCCCGCGCAGCGGGTGGTCGCCGACGTCGGGTTCGCCGGCCCGGCGACCGGCGCGGCGCCGGCCCCGACCCGCCGGGTCACCCTCGGCGAGGCGCTGCCGTACCCGCTGGAGCTGCTCGGGTACGCCGACGACCCGGCCGGGATCGAGAGCCGGCTCGCCTGGCACCAGCTCGACCCGGTGCGCCGCCCGGCCGGCGTCGGGCCGGACGCCGGGGTGCGGCTCCTGCCGGACCCGGCGAGTCCGCTCTCCCCCGGTCAGGTGTACCTCACCGACCTGCTGGAGGTGGTGCGCTCGGTCGCGGCGGTGCTCTCCACCGCCCGCCCGCTGGCCGCTGCCGATCTGGTGGTCGGCGGCACGGCCGACGAGGACGAGCCGGACGGCGTGCTCCTGGACGAGCTGCGGCAGCGGGCGACGGTGGCCCACCTGGGCCTGACCACCCTGCGCGCGGCGCTGCGCGACGCCGTCGGGGACCCGGACGACCACGGGCACGCCGAGGAGGTCGCCGATCTCGCCACGGCGGCGGGGCACCTGCTCACCGCCACCGCCTTCGGCGTGCCCGGCGTGGTGCCCGTGGCCCGGCACGCCCTCGACCCCACCGGAGCGGACGGGCAGCCCGCGACCGAGGCCTCCACCACCGCCGTGGCCGCCCTCACCGCCCAGGTCCTCGCCGGGTACGCCGAGGTGCGCCGCCGCAGCGTGGCGGCGGACGAGATCGCGGCGCGGGCCAGCCGGGCAGCGGACTGGGTCGACCTGCTCCGGGCCGTCTTCGGCGCGGACTTCCCGGTGGTGCCCCGCTTCACCCCGGCCGACCCGACCCAGCTCGGCCGGGCCTTCGCCGGCACGTCGGTCAGCCCCGCGCCGGCCGGTCAGGAGCCGCTGGCCTGGTTCGCCCGGGCGGCCCGGATCCGGCCGGCGGTCGCGGCGGTCGAGACGGCCTGCCGGTTCGGTCAGGCGCTGGCCACCGGGTGGGGTCTGGACCTGACGATCGGGCAGGTGCCCGCGCCGGCCGCCGGGGAACCCGCCCGGCGCTGGGTCGGCCTGCCCCCGCTGGACCCGGCCGGCACCGTGCCGACCGGGGTGACCTCGCTCGTCGCGGTCGGCGCCGGTCCGGCCGGCACCGGCTCGCTCGCCGGGTTGCTGCTCGACGAGTGGGGCGAGGTGGTGCCGGCCCGCCGGGAGACGACGGCGGTCGCGTACCACTACGACGCGCCGGGGGCGCAGGCGCCGCAGGCCGTCCTGCTCGCCGTCTCGCCACGGCCGGCCGGCGGCACCTGGACCCTCGACGACCTGACCGCGACCGTCAACGAGACGATCGACCTGGTCAAGGCCCGGTCGATGGACCGGGTCGACCTCGGCGCCGACCACATTCTGGGGTCGCTGGCGTACCTGCCGCTGTGGCCGGCGACCGCGCCCGGCGCGGTGGACGTGGCCCGGCTGGCGTCGGTGCCGGCGACCTTCGGTGTGCCGCAGATGGCCGGCAAGCCCGAGATCGACAACTTCTACCTGGAGACCACGCAGACAACTGCCACCGAGATCCGGCAGGGTCGCACCATCACGATCGCCGTCACCGGCAAGAACCTGCAGAACGAACTGTTGGACAGCCAGTGGACCGTCAACCGGCCAGAGCTGCAGCTCCGGGTGCTCAGCCAGTCGGAGAAGCACGCCCGGCTCGAACTGAAAGCGGCACAGACCAGCACCGGCTACCCGCCGCTCGGCGAGTACGAACTGCGGCTGACCAACCGGGGTGGCGTCGCCACCCGGAAAGTCCTCGTCACCCCGCGCATCACCATCACGGGCGTCACCCCCGCCGTGGTGCGCCAGGACCAGTACGCCACCACTGCAGTGCTCCAGGTCCGCGGCCACCACCTGCTGCCGGCGCCGCCGGCTTCGCCGGTCACCTTCACGGTTCCCGGGTCCGGCCTGACGGTGATCGGGATGACCTCGAACGACGAGCCGGGCACGGTGACGGCGACGGTGACGGTGACCCTGGCGGTACCCGGTCGACCCAAGCCGCCGGTCGAGTACGACGACCGCGGCAAACCGATCCCCAAGGTCAAGCACTGGAGGCAGGTGCCCGTGACCCTGGCCGTGCAGGGGCCGCGGGAGCACGGCGACAGCGTGGAGGACGCGTCCGACAAGCTCGTCGGGGCCTTCACGTACGAGGTCATGTCCTGGGTCACCACCGATCTGTGAACGGGGAGAGACGATGAGCATGCAGAACGGGTGGGCCCGGCTGGAGCCGGTGGCCCGGGAACGGACCGGGGAGGAGGGCCTGCAGGCGGGGGTCGCCGATCCCCTGTGGCTGCTGACCCGGCAGTGGCAGCTCGGTGAGTTCGCCGGTGAGGACGCCGGCACCCCGGTCTGGGCGCGGTTGCGCGGCACGGTCACCGGGCTGACCCGGCTGCGTCCCGGGCCGCCGCCCACCGGCCCGGGTGGCGCCGAGGGGCTGCGGTACGACGTCGGTACCGTGCCGCTGGAGGCGCTGGTCGAGTCGGAGCCGGCGGTGGTCGGCACCGAGCCGGGCCGGGAGCTGGCCCTGCGGGCCGGCGGGTACTTCCTGACCCTGCTGGCCGCCGAGCGGAAGACCGCCGGAGTGACCGCCGACAGCCAGGCCGGCTACCTCGCCGGGTTGCTGGCCACGTACCCGATCCCCACCGAGGGTCTGCCCGCCGGCGAGCGGCTGCTGGCCGCCCGGGTGCCGGACGGGGTGGCGCTGTTCGCCGCCCTCGACCCGGCGCTGCGCCCGACCGGTAAGGAACGTCCGATGCTGCCCGCGCAGCCGCCGTTGGCCGGCGCGTCGCCGCTGCCGATCCGGGCCGCGGCCCTGCGCTTCCTCGCCTGGTACGACGGGGTGACCGGGCGGGCCCTGCCGGACCTGCCCACCTGGTCGCCGCAGCGGCTGGAGTACCAGGTGTCGCTGGCCGCCCCCGCCGCCGCTGGGGCGGAGGAGTTCGTGCTCACCACCGACGAGTACGCCTCCGGCAGCCTGGACTGGTACGCCTTCGACAGCGTGCCCGGCGGGTCGCTGGGAGCCGTGCCGAGCGACCCGGGTGGGACCGTCCGCCCGTTCCTGTCGGCGGGCATCCCGACGCCGGTCACGTTCCGGGGCATGCCGGCCGCCCGGTGGTGGGAGTTCGAGAACGCGGCGGTCGACTTCGGCAGCGTCCGGGCCTCCGGGGACAGCATCGCCACCATGCTGCTGGTCGAGTACGCCACCGTCTACAGCAACGACTTCTTCCTGTTCCCGGTGGCGATGGAGGTCGGCTCGGTCTGCCGGGTGTCGTCGCTCGTCGTGCACGACACCTTCGGGCAGCGGATGCTCGTGCCGCCCACCCGGTCGGCGGCGCGCGGCGCCGAGTTCGCCATCTACGAGCACAGCGTGCACGACCCGCTCAGCGGCGGCACCCGGCCACTGCTGCTGCGGGACAGCACCTTCACGCTGCTGCCCACCCTGGACGACAGCCACGACTCGGCCCCGGTCGAGGAGGTCTGGCTGCTGCGCGACGAGACCGCCAACCAGGTGTGGGCGGTCGAGGCGACCGCCGGCGGCCCCGACGGGCGACCGGTGGACCGGGCGGAACGCCACGCCGCCGGCCGCGCCGCCACCGGCGGCACCGTCACCCCCTCCGCCGACCCGGACCTGCCGCTGCGCTACCGGCTGCGGACCGACACCCCGGGCCACTGGTTCCCGCTGGACCCGTCGCCGCAGGCCGCCCAGATGCTCGACGTCGGCACCGTCCCGCCGCTGGACGGGTCGCCCGCCCCGGTGCCCTGGGGCCGGTTGCTCGGCGAACTCCGGCAGCACCGGCTGCACCGGGAGGAGGTGACCCGGGCCGGCACCCACCTCACCCGCGCCTGGCAGTACGCCCGCTGGACCGACGGCCGCCAGCACCTGTGGCTCGGCCGGCGGGCCACGGTCGGTCGCGGCGGTGGTGCCAGCGGCCGGTACCACGACGTGCTCTGGCCCGGCCCGGTCAGCGCGCCGGGCCTGCCCGGCCCGGCCGCGCCGGGCGGCCCGCCGGCCGTACCGCGACCGTCGGGGCCGGGCACACCCGCGCCCGACGTGCCGGCCCGGCCCCCGGCGGAGCAGTCGTGACCGCCCCCGTCGTCGAGGCGATCGAGACGCTGCGCGCCCGCGCGGAAGAGCGGTGGCCGTTCGGCCCCACCGCCCTGGCCGGGGAGCAGCGCGCCCACCTGGCGGGCTGGCGCAGCTACCGGTCCTGGCTGGCGGCCGTGGAGGCGGGCCCGCACCAGCCACCCTGGCAGCCCCGGGACGTGGTGCGCCGGATGCGGCTGCTCGTCGCCGGTGGGGAGCCGCCGGAGACCTGGCAGCCGGACGAGCTGATCGCCGACGCGCATTCGTGGGCGCGGACACCGCTGACCGTCGCCGACGTCCCCCGCCCGGCCCTCAACGGGCTGTACCGCACCGGGCGGCTCCAGATCGGCGTCGGGCCGACCGGTGCGCCCCGGCTGGTCGACACGTACCCGATCTGGTGCCTGCTGGACCAGCGCCTCGGCGAGCCGACCCCCCAGGGGGCCGTGTACGACGGGGCCGCGCTGCTCGGCTGGCCGGGCCTGCTGGCCGAGGCGTGGCTCGGCTACGAGCTGCGCCGCCGCGCCGCCGAGCAGGTGGCCCGGGACGCCGGTGGCACCTGGGTCGAGGACCCGGCCGACCTGGCCCGCCCCCGGCAGTGGCTGGCCGAGGCGACCGCCGAACGGGCCGGGGTGGAACGGCTCTTCGCGGTCGTCGACGGGCTGAACCTCGCCGCGACCTGGGATCCGGCCACCCCGGTCAGCACGCTGCTGGCCGGGTACTACGACCCGGCCGGCCCGGCCACCACGGACCCGACCGAACGGCACGCGCGCAACCGGTTCCGCCTGCTGTACGACGCGGCCACGCCACCGGTCCCCCTCGAGTCCGACCCGGCCCGGCTCGCCGCCGCCCTGCGCCCGCCGGTGGCGAGAGCGGCGATGTTCCTGGTCATCCGGCAGCACCTGGGCCGCTCCTGGCCCCCGTGGGCGGCGGCGGACGCGGTCGCGGCGCTCGACAGCGCCTGGGGCGCGGCGATGCTCACCGAACTGGTCGACCGGTTCGCCGGCGTCCTGCTGGCCGGGGCGGCCGGCGACGGCTGGACCGCCGGTGACTGGCCGGCCGCCCCGACGGCGCTCGGCCGCTACGGCGGCTGGCACCTGCGCCACGGCGACAGCGACGCCGAGCGCCGCTTCGGCGGGCGGGTGCGGGCCGGTGACCCGGCACAGACCCCGGTCGCCCTGCTCCAGCGGGACCTCACCGAACTCGGGTTCGCCGTCGCCGTCACCGGTCGGTTCGACGCGGCCACCGAGAGCGCCCTGCGCGAGCTGCAAACCGTCGCCGCCCACCGGGAGGTCACCGCGACCCGCGCCGAGGTCGCCGGGGAATCCCGGGGCCCGGCGTACCGGCGGCACCTGGGCCTGCCGCACGGCCGGCTGGACGAGGAGACCGCGGGCACCATCGACCTCTGGCGGCAGCCCGGCCGCCACGGCGTGCCCGACGCGGAGCGGATCGTCCGGCCGACGCTGACCGGGCTGCCGGCCGCCACCGTGCTGACCCGCGCCGCCCGGGAGCTGTACCCGTGGTCGACGCTGGTGGCGGCCCGGGACGGGGTCCCGCTGACCCCCGCGCAGTGGCGGCAGGTCGGCGACGCGCAGAAGGCCCTGTGGCGTCGACGGCTGATGGTGCGCGCCGGCTTCGCCGTCGACGAGGGCGGCGAGCCCCCGTACGTGCTGGACGTGGCCGACGGGAACCTCTTCCACCTGGAGGCGGTCACCGAGTTCTACCTGAATGTGAACGACCCGTGGCTGCCGCGCGACGCCGGGGAGATGGTGGGGCGCAACGTGCCCCGCCCGCCGGAGGACGAGGGGTACCACCGGGTGGACCTGCTCGACCCCGCCGGGACCGCCGCGACACCCGCGCCACCGCATCCGCCGAACCAGTTCCGGCTGCGCCTCGACGGCGACGCCGACCTGGCCGGGGTGTGGCGGTCGGACGGAGCGAACGGGCCGCACCGGGACCTGCTCTTCCTCGCCGGCACCGCGCCCGCCGCGCAGCGGTGGTTCCGGGTGGCGGGCGTCGAGGCGGCCACCCGGACCGTCACCGTGCACGGCAACCCGGAGCTGGTCGGGCCGGACCAGTCCTGGCTGCTGCGCCGCCGCCCGCAGATCGTCATGGTGGACCCGGTCGGCGAACGGCCGCACCTGGTCGGCACCGGCGCCCGGCCCGGTGCGGCGGCGAACCAGGTGATCCTCGACGGCGACGCCGGGCTCACCCTGCTCAACCTCAATGCCGACACCATCCACCTGCCCGCCGACGTGGCCCGCCCCTCGGCGACGTACCGGATCCTCGGGTGTGACCTGGCGACCCGGACCCTGACGCTGGACGGCGAGCCGGCCCTCGACGGCGAGTCGTCGGCCTGGCAGATCCCGGCCGGCGTCGGCGGGCGGTTCGACCCGATCCCGACCGGGTTCCGGCCCGATCAGCGCGGCACCGACCACTACGGCGGCGTGGCCCTCGTCGTGCACGGCGGCCGGCAGCACGCGGCGTACTCGTTCACCAGCTACTCGGCCTGGCGGTACAACGACGACAACCGGTCGGCGATCCGGGGCAACACCCACTACGACTGTCTGTCGTACCGGTCCGGTGACGCCTTCAAGAACTACTCAATCAAGATCGTCACCCCCGGCGAGAACGACCACGTCGCCCACGGCCGCTACTACCTGGACGACATCAGCAACCCCCGGCCGTTGCCCGGCGTCAACCCGACCTGGCACCCGTTCGCGCCGCTGCTGCACGTCCGCGACGACCCCGACGGCAAGCGCTTCATCCGGTTCCACGACGGGCACACCAACACCGGGGACGACGCGGCGTCCAGCACCGGATCGGCGGGCTGCATCGTCTCGCCCGACTACTTCGACCTCCGGCAGACCCTGATCGGGCTCCACCAGCAGGAGCGGGCGCTGCTCGGGTTGGCGCCCGACCCGCCGCTGGCCGACCTGGCCCCGCTCGGGCGCGCCGACTCCCGGGCCCTGTGGACCCGCAGCAACACCGACCCGCTGACCCCGCCCCCGCCGCACGTCACGACGGCCCAGTGGCAGAACATGATCGCCGCCCGGCTGTGGCTGGTCCGCCCGGACGAACGCCCCGCCGGGCCGGCCGCGCCGTGAGCCGCCGGCCCTTCCCCCGACGTCCACCACCAGGGCCGGTACCGGCCGAGGGAGGATCATGAGCACCGAGACGACCGACCCGGTCGCCGTCGTCCTGTCCACTGCGCTGCACACGCTGCCGCAAGAGGGCCGCCGCTGGATCGACGGCCCCGTCACCCTGCGCCGCGAGTACAAGGCCTTCAGCCCTTACCTGGAGCAGTACCTGGACTGGCTGTCCGAGGTCGAGTCGACGATCGGCGACAGCAAGGAGACCGCGCAGCGGATCCGCATGCTGCACTACGGGCTCACCAATAAACAGCCGGAGTTCGACGTACTGCTCAACTCCCACCCGGGCTGGAGGTTCGCGCCGCTCATTCGAGAGCACGGAACGCAGGAAGCCCTCGACGGCCTGGTCAGCACCGGCTCGGTCAGCACCTGGAGCGATGGCCCCGACGGCCGGCTGCGCCCCGCGGTCGAGCTGTCCCACTTCTGGGTCTGCGCCGACAGGGCGCTCAACGGGCTGACGATCTACGGGATCGCCCTCGGCACTTACACTGATCCGTACGGGCTGTTCAGTTGGGTCGGCGACCTCGCCTCGTGGTGGATCGGGTACAACGAGGCCCGGCGCAAGGCCAAGAAAGCGGCCGGCGACGGGTGGGAGGAGCCCACCGATCCGGAGTCACTGGCGGTGCCGACCGCCTGGCTGGATGCCGCCGCCGGTCGGTGCGCCGTCGACGACATGCTCGGCGACATGGATGCCATCATTTTCATGCCCGAGATGGAAACGCTCGACCCGACGCTGCCCACCCCCCTGACCGACCTCTTGCGCCGCTACTACGGCCCCGGCACACCCGGCACCGGCGCCGACGGCACCCCGCCCGACCGGCGGGTGCTGCACTCCGACAACCGGTTCCACCTGTTCGTCCGGCGGTCGCAACCGGCGATCCCGCACTCCTACGACGAGACCACCGGCACGGTCACGCTGGACCCGCAGGCCGAGAGCGCGATCGCGGCGTCCGTGCGCAGTGCCGTCTCGGCGATGATGTGGTCCAAATTCAAGATCCCCTCCTCCGACCTGGACAGCGAGTGGGGCCTGGCGATGATGGACCTCGTCGTCGCGCGGTTCACCCGGTTCCTGCGCGACGGGCTGGCCAGTCACGGCTGGCACATCGGCTCGTGGCGGGTGAACCCGCAGGCGATCCACGGGTACGGCGGGGAGATGCTGCGCATCGGTGACAACGACGCCGAACACCGCTACGGTGGCGTGGTCCACGGCGACGTCCCACCCCGGACCGCCGTGCGCGACCTCCAGGAGCACCTGGCCGCGGTCGGCTTCTCGACCGCGCCGGACCCGTCCGGAAGCTTCGGCCCGCAGACGGCGTCGGCCCTGCGCGAGTTCCAGATCTCGGCACGGCTGGCCCAGGTGTACACCGTGTGGCGGGACCAGGCGGGCAACCCGGTGGGCCACGCCCGGGAGCTGGCAGTCCGCCGCTACCAGGGCCTGATCAACGGCTGCCTGACCCCCGACACGGCCACGGTGTTGGCCGCCTGGCTCACGCCGGTCAGGGGCGAGGCCCGGCGCACCCGCAACGCCGCCACCGTGGACGCGTACCGGATGCAGGGCACCGTGCCGGGTGAGGTCGTCACGGCGAACCTCTGGCACCCGGCCGACGGGACCGACCCGACCCTCGGCGTGTACGCCACCGACCACCTGGAGCGGTACCCGATCCCGGCGGCCCGGCGGCTGCCGGGCGGTCCCGGCCGGGTCGCGCTCGGGCGGTACGCCGCACCCGGCCCCGGCACCGGCGCACCCGGCGGTCCCGACGTGACCGGGGCCGCACTCTGGCCCGAGCTGGCGCTCACCCCGGCGTGGATCCCGCCGGAGTACGAGGACAACCCACCACCACCGCCGCTGCCGGAGGACCTGAGCACGTACCGGGTGATCCGGGCGGTGGCCGAGGCCGGCGGCGGGACGCACTTCGACGCGGTCGACGCCAGCGGCACAGACCTTCTGCGGCTGGGACCGCTGCGGTGGTCGCTCGGCGCCGACGGCTTCGGCGACCTGGCCGCCCTGCTCGCCTACTACCAGTTCCTCGATCCGGCCGGGTATCAGCGCGACCTCGGCCAGTACGGGATCTGGCCGGCGCAGCCGTGGTGGCCGGCTGACGCCTGGTCGACCGGTGAGGCCGGCCACCGCGCCCGCGAGGCGGGCCGGCTCGCCCTGTACGGGCTGCGCGACGCCGAGGGCCGGGTGCACCCGTACGACCTGCTGCCGCTGGGCCCCGCCGACGACCAGGTGCTCGACCACCTGCGGGGCTGGCACACGGTGCACCGCCTGGTGATGACCCTGCGCACCACCGACGGGCTGCGCCGGACGATGTGGCGGTTCGCCGTCCGGCGGATCGGCCGGCTGCGGCAGCGCAGTTGGCGCTACCCCGGCAGCAGCATCCCGACCGGTCCGGTGGTGCGCAACGGGTCCGACTCGTCCCGGGACGCCACCCTCGGCGAGGTCTTCACCAGCGAGCAGGCCGTGGCGGCGCTGCTGCGGTGGCACACCGCCGTACCGGAGCAGGTGCTGGGCGAGCACGGGGTCGAGGACGCGCTCCGGGCGGTCTTCGAGGCGGTGCACGGCCCCGGGCCACACCTGCTGGACCCGCGTACCGGCGCCGAGGCGGACGCGGCCCAGGCGGCCCTCACCGCCGCGCTCGTGGACCTGGCCCCGGCGTACCCACCGGGCTTCGGTGCCAGCGTGGCCGTGGCGGCGGGCGACGCCGGTCTCTCGCCGGTCGCCGGCTCGTTCCAACTCGCGCAGCTGTGGCCCCCGGAGGTCGACGAGTAGACGGCCCGCGCCTCGGGCGGGTCGACCGGACGGTGACCCGGTCCCGCCGCCCGGCCGGCATCCGGCCGGGCGGCGGGACCGGGCCGTTCCGTGCGCCGGCAACGGCCGGGTCGTGCACGTCACGCCGGGGCCGGCCCGCTCAGCGCCGGCCGAAGCCGTGTTCCCGGGCCCGCACGATGGCCTGGGCCCGGTCCCCGACACCGAGCTTGACCAGGATGTTCGACAGGTGGTTGCGGACGGTCTTCGGGCTGAGCGCGAGCCGGTGCGCGATGGCGGCGTTGCCCAGCCCCTGCGCCACGTGGTCGAGGATCTCCCGTTCCCGGTCGGTGAGCTGCGGGAAGGGCGTCGGATCGGCGCCCCGGGTGAAGAAGCCGACCGCCCGGGCACCGATCTCCGGGCCGAGCAGCAGCTCGCCGTTGGCCACCGCCCGGACGCCCCGTTCCACCTGCTGCGGGGCCGCGCCCTTGAGCAGGTACCCGGACGCGCCGGCCCGCAGCGCCCCGAACAGCGAGTCGTCGTCGTCGAACATCGTGACCACCAGCACCGCGACGTCGGGATGCCGGGCCCGGATCAGCCGGGTGGCCTCCACCCCGGAACGTTCGCCCAGGTGCAGGTCCATCAGGACGACGTCCGGCGCGTGGCTGGCGACCAGGTCCAGCGCCGAGTCGACGTCGACCGCCTCGCCGGCGCACTCGATGCCGGCCAGGGTGCCGAGCAGCGCGGTCATGCCGAGCCGGAACACCGGGTGGTCGTCCACGACGGCGACCCGGATCGGCCGCTCCGGCTGGTCCCGGCTCACCGGAGGCTCCCGGGCAGCAGCAGCCGGACACGGGTGCCCGGGCGTACCGGCCGGGTGTGGGCGGGACCGATGGTCAGGTCGGCGCTGATCCCCTCCGCCCGTTCCCGCATGGAGCGGGTGCCGACCCCCACGGCCGCCTCGGGCGGGATGCCCCTGCCCTCGTCCACCACACACACCTCCAGCCCGTCCGGCCCGTCCGTCACGTCGATCGTGCAGCGGTCCACATCGGCGTGCCGGTGCACGTTGCGGACCGCCTCGGCCACGATGCCGTACACCGCCGTCGCCACCGGCTCCGGGAGGTTCACCTCGGGTGACCGGATCCGCAGGAGCAGCCCGGCGTCGGCGTAGCGCTGCCGCAGCCGTTCCAGCGCCGGCCGCAGCGCCCCGTCGTCGAGCAGCGGGGGCAGCAGGTCGCGGGCGTTGTCCCGCACCGCCACGGTCTGCCGGTCGACCTCGGCGATCAGCCGCTCCAGCAGGTCGTCGACCGCCGCGACCGCCGGCACCTCCCGGTGCGGGCGGAGCATGTTGCGCCCGGCGGCGAGCCCCAGCGACACCCCGCTCAGCGCGGGTCCCAGGTCGTCGTGCAGGTCCCGGCGCAGCTTGCGGCGCTCCTCGTCACGGCCCCGGGCCAGTTGCAGCCGCGACCGCTCCAGGTCCTGCTGGGCGACCGCCAGTTCGGCGAGCGCGGCCAGCACCGGGGCCAGGTCGGCCAGCACCGACGCCGTCCGGCCGGCCACCCGCTCGCCGGTACGCGGCCACGCCCGCAGCACCCCCACCAGCCGGTCGCCGTTGACCAGGCGCACGGTCAGCGGCGCCGCGCGCCGCCCCGTCGGCCCGCCGGCCGGGCCCGCTGCGGTGGCCGGCGCGACCGGGGTCGAACCGCTCAGCCACTGCGCGGGCACGGACACCCCAGGGTCCCCGGTCACCGTGATCGTCACCGTCGCCAGCCGCAACGAGTCCGCGATCCCGTCGGCCACCGCGTCGAGCATCTGCATCCCTCCGTCGGCACTGCGTAACCGGTCGGCGACCTGGCGGATCAACGGCTGCCCGCCGTCGCCGTGCACCAGCCGGTCGACCCGGCGCTGCACCCACTGGCGCACCGGGTGGAACACCGCCGCCAGGGCCGCGGTCACCAGCACCTCGGGCAGCACCGAGATGGCCGGCCACAGCGCGCCCAGCGCCACCACCCCGAGGGTGTACGCGCCCATCAGCAGCCCGGTGGTCAGCGCCCACACCAGGGTCCACCGGACGGTGTGCGCCAGCGCCCACAGCCGCTGGCGCAGCACCAGCACCAGCACCGCCGCCGGGAGGAACGCCTGCGCGGCGAGCATCAGCAGCGGCGCGGCCGGGGCCGGGACACCGAGCGGCAGGACCGGGTGGAGGGCGGACGCCAGCAACGCCAGCGCGTGCAGCAGGGTGCCGACGGCGAGCCAGCCCAGGCCGTGCCGCTGCCACGGCGGCAGGGCCCGGCGGCGGGCCAGCACGCCGGCCACGGCGGCGAACCCGAGCAGCGCGAGGACCGGGGGCAGCCAGGCCCCGAGCGCCGCCCCCACCGCGTCGCGGGTCGGCCCGGTGAGCTGTGCCGGCCCCCACCCGGCCGGCAGGACCCAGTCGTGCGCCACGGTCGCAACGATCACCGGCACCGCGACGGCGGCTCCCACGGCGATCCGCGTCGACCGGTTCACCGGCCGCACCGGGAGCAGCCACGGCAGCACCACGACCAGGGCCGACCAGGCCGGCACCCCGGCCCCGGCGGACGGCACCTCCGGTGCCCACAGGTGCGGCCAGCGGTGGGCCGCCGTCGCCCACCCGACCGCCGCAGCCGAGCCGGCAGCGGCCACCCCGACCAGCGCCATGAGCCCGGCGGCCGGGTGCGACCGGCGCAGCAGGGTCAGCCAGGCGGCCAGCCCGTAGCTGGCGCCGACGGTCAGGTCGACCAGCCACCAGAGCGTCCCCGGTGGCCAGGGCGGTGCGGAGACCGTCCAGGCGACCGCCGCGCCGACGGTGAGCCCGCCGGTGACGGTGAGCGCCAGCCACGCCACGACCGGCCGAGCCCGGTCAGTGCCGGCCACCGCCATCGCGTCCTCCACCGCCGGGCCGCCGGCCGGCTCCGGTTCGGATCCGGTCGGGTCGATCTCGCCGCACGCATCATGCCTCACCCGTCCGCCTTCCCGGCACCGACGAACCGCCGCCCCGACACCACCGCGCGCCCACCCGGTCGCGCCGCCGCCACGCCGGCCGGCGGTGACCGCCGGCCGGGCCCGGCGACGGTCAGTAGGTCACCTGGACACCCATCTGCCGCCACGTCTGCGGGCCGACGACGCCGTCCACGGTGATCCCCCGGATGCCCTGGTACCACTGCACGCCCGACTCGGTCATCGCGTCGAACGACCCGGTCGCCGGCCCACACCGCCGCTCGCCGACGAAGCGCTGGACGAAGGCCACGTCCGCGCCGGTGCTGCCCCGACGCACGGTCCGCGACCCGGGCTTGCGGCCGGCCGACGGCGGGGCGGGCGCGGTCGCCGCCCGCAACGCGGCGAGGGTCCGGGGACCGACGACGCCGTCCACGGTGAGCCGCTGCGCCTTCTGGAAGTCGCGGACCCAGGCCTCGGTGCGGGAGCCGAAGTCACCGTCGACGGCGAGCTTCGCGCCGAGCCGGCCGGCGAGCGTCTGCAGTTCCCGCACGTCGCTGCCCGTACTGCCGCGGCGCAGCACCCGGTCGCCGAGCTTCGGGACGACCGCGTCGGCGATCCCCCAGCTCCGGGTGCTGTTCTCCAGCGCCCGGTCGTGGCTGACGCTGACGTGCAGGTGCTTGTCGTGCGGGTTGCTGCCGGTGTACCGGGCGGCGGCGAAGTTGCGGGTCCGGCTCCAGATGGTCCGGTCGAAGATGACGTACTGGGTCGACGGGTGGACGATGCACCGGCGGACCACCAGCATCGGGTCGATGCCGTCCCGGTCGATGTCCAGGGCGTTGACCGACCCGTCCGCGTCGGGGTTGTGGTCGGAACGGGTGCCCCGGTGCGCCGCGTCCCCGATCCAGCCGTCCGAGGTCCGGTCCCGCTTCGGCCAGCGCCGGTCGACCTCGTCCCGCAGCACCTTCAGCGTCGGCGCGAGGTGGTACGCGGCCCGCGCCCCCGCCGGGTCCTCCGCACCGACCTCCGGATCGGCCTGGTCCTCGCGGTCGAAGAGGTCGTAGTCGACCGCCTCGCCGATCCGGCTCTCCGGGTCCTCGTCCTCCAGCAGCGTGCCGGCCACGGGCACCTCGACAATGATGTCCACCGGGTCCTCCTCTCGACTCCGGCGGCGAGTCTGTGTCGCGCGGCGACCCAGGCACCAGGGACGGCTGTCCCGGGCGACCGGGACGGTGCCGGGCACGACCGGTGTGACACCACGCGGACCGGGCGGACCGGGCTGTCCGGGCGCGAGAAGTCCACCCTGCCGACGGCGGGGCCTTGCGGCGATCAACGACAATTGCCGGGTGACTCTCCGGGTTGTCTCCCGTCGTGTGCGTTACGCGGGGATCGGCGGGACGGCTGTCGTGGGCTCCTCCGTCGCCTCGGCGTTCTTCCTCGAACCCCAGGTCGTCAGCTCGGTCGGCGTCCTGCTGGGCGTCGCGGTCAGCGCGGTCAGCGCGGTCAGCGCGGTCGCGGGCTGGGCGCAGGTACGCCAGGTCCAGCCCGGCCCGGCCCAGAGCCCTGCCGTCGCGGGGTCGGCCGAGCAGTCGGTGGCGGCACCGGTCGGCAACGCGCCGGCGACGCTACGCGGACGCGACGCCGAGCTGTCCCGGCTGCGGGCCGCGCTGGCCCGGCCGTCGGGGCCGTTCCGGGTGCTGGCCGGCCTCGGCGGCGTCGGAAAGTCGGCGCTGGCGCTGGCCCTGCACACCCACGCGGCCCGCCGCCGTGGGCGGCCCGTCTGGTGGATCTCGGCCCGCACCCCGGAGACGTTCGTCGAGGGCCTCGTCTCCGTCGCGATCTCCCTCGGCGCCACGACCCCCGCCGACGCCGACGCCATCCGGGCGGGCACCGGACACGCCCGGGACCGGTTCTGGGAGCTGCTCGGTCGGGCCCGCCGTGGCTGGCTGCTGATCGTCGACGACGCCGACGACATCGGGGTGCTGGGCACCCTGGACGGCCGTGGCTGGCTGCGCCGGAGCCGGCGTGGGCTGATCGTGGTGACCAGCCGGGTCAGGAGCCGGCAGGTGTGGGGACGCGACGCCGAGATCATCGAGCTCGACCGGCTCGGGGCCGACGCCGGCGCCCAACTGCTGCTCGACCTGGCCAGGGCCGGCAGCGAGGCGCAGGCGCGCAGCCTCGCACGGCACCTGGGCGGGCTGCCGCTGGCGCTCAGGCTCGCCGGCAGCGCGCTCGCCTGGGAGTTCTCCCGTTGGGACTCGTTCCGCGCCTACCAGCAGGCCCTGGAGTCGGAGGACCTGGCCGACGTCCTCGACGGCGGGACGCCCACGGACCAACGCCAGGCCGTCACCGCGACGTTCGAGCTGTCCCTGGAGAGCCTGCGGCAGGCGGGCTTCCCGCAGGCCACGCCCCTGCTCCGGCTGCTCTCCTGCTTCGCGCCGGACCTACCGGTCCCGGTCGGTCTGCTGGCCTGCCCGGCGGTCCACGCGTTGCTCGACAGCCCTCCCGGGGACACCGCCGGGCAGCAGCACCTGCACGCCGCGCTGCGGGAGCTGGCCCGGCTGAGCCTGATCACCGAGGAACACCTGCACCACGACGGGGCGCCGACGAGCGCGGTGTCGCTGCATCCGCTGGTCAGCGAGACCAACCGCGGCCACCTGCGGCGCGCCGGTGACCCGTCCTCGGCGCGCACGCCGCACGAGGTCGCCGTCGAGACGGTCGCCGGCGCGCTCGGCCCCCTGCGGCCCGACGACAGCCGTACCTGGCCCCTGGCCGCGACGCTCGTCCCGCACGTCCGCCAGCTCCTGGCCACCAGCACGCCGTATCTCGGCGAGCGGCACGGCACCCTGCTGCTCGACGCCGCCGCCCGGCTCGTCGCCGCCGGGGCGTGGAGCGGGGACGCCACGACCAGCGAGCAGCTCGCCGCCGACGCGCTGGCCCGCACCGAGCCGCTCGGCGACCACGTCTCGCGCCTGGCCCTGCGGACCGAGCTGGCCTGGGCGAGGGGCCGCAACGGCCGCTGGGACGTCGCACACACCCTGTTGACCTCGGTGCTCGACGCCTGGACGGCCCAGCCCGAGCCGCCGCCGCAGGTCGTGCTGGACGTCCGTCACAAGCTCGCCTGGTCGGTCGGGATGACCGGGGACTGGGCGCGGGCCCGTGCCCAGCTCACCGCCGTGCGCGAGCAGCGTCGGAGCCTGCTCGGCGACAACCACCCGGACACGTTGCACACCCGCTGCTGTCTGTCCTGGGCGCTGTGGCGCACCGGGTTCCCGGACGAGGCCGAGGCCGGGTACCACGCGGTGATCGCGGACCGACGGGCGGTGCTCGGCGACGACCACGTCGAGGTCATCGACGCCTACCACTCACTGGCGGAAGGCTACGTGCTCGACGGCCGCCACGCGGAGGCGGAGGCGGTGTTGCGTCAGGTCATCGACGCCCGGGAGCGGCTCGTCGGCGCGGAGTACCCGGAGACGTTGGACAACCGGCCCCACTACTGGCTCGCCCGGGCCCTGCGGGGCCAGGGCCGCGACCGCGAGGCCACCAGGATCCTCACCCGCCTGCTGGAGCAGCAGTCCACCATGCTCGGCGCCGACCACCCGGCGACCGTCGCCACCCGGGACCTGCTGGCCGGCCCGGAGCCGGCCTCCTGATCGGAGCACCCCTGCCCGAGCGGGGTACGGACGCGCGGTGGTCGGCGTCCGGACGTCGGCGTGCCGGACCCGACCGCGCGACCCGGACGGCACGGGTGCGCAGGGTGGGCCGGCGCGCGGCCGGTCATCCGGCGGGGTGCGCCTCCGGTCCCCGGGGTGCGGGCACCGCCACGGCGTCGGTGGTCATCTTGGCCAGCACACGTTCGGCGGCGTGCCGGATGTGCACCTGTACGGCGGCGACCGCCGCCGCCACGTCACCGGTCACGCACGCGTCCAGGATGGCCTGGTGTTCCCGGACCCGCTCCTCGTGCTGCCCCGGCGGGGTGACCGTGGCGAACCGGTACCGCTCGCTGTTCTCCCAGACCGGCTCCAGGCCGCGCAGCAGCCAGCGCGACCCGGCGGCCCGGTAGATGGTGAAGTGGAACTCGGTGTGCGCGCGGCGGGCGGCCGGCGCGTCGCCGCGCGCCGAGGCGGCGACGTGCTCGGCGAGGGCCGCCGCGGCGCGCTGGGCGTCGGCCTCGGTGAAACGGGTCGCCGCCCGCTCCACCAGCGCGGTCTCCATGGCGATCCGGGCCTCGTGGGTGTCGATGGCGTCCTCGACGGTCAACGGCATGACCCAGGCGCCCTTGTGCTGCACCACCTCGACCAGACCGATCGCGGCCAGCCGGCGGATCGACTCACGGACGGGGCTCATGCTCATGCCGAGCAGGTCGGCCATCTCGGTGAGTCGCAGCGGGGTCCCGGCCGGCAGCCGGCCGGTGAGGATCGCCTCGTGCAGGATGGCGGTCGCCGAGTCGGCGAGGGTGCGGTGCTGCTGCCCGTCGGCCCCGGCGAGGCCGTCACCGCCGAGGTCACCCGGGGTGGACCCTTGCCGCGTTGCCGTCACGGTGTGCCTCCGGATCGAGGCGCACGGTCGTCGGATGATTCCGCCAACGCGCTCACACCCCCTGGAAATGGTATCAATCCCGGCCCTGTCCAGGGGTGCGGGACGTGTCCGTGTCGCCACGCCCGCACCCCTGTCACGGTCGTCAGTGCAGGTCGGTGAGCCGTACCCGGTTGCGCAGCTCACCGAGCCCGTCCACCCGGGTCACCACCAGGTCGCCGTCGGTGAGGAACACCTGCGGGTCCCGGGCGTTGCCGATGCCGCTGGGCGTGCCGGTGAGCAGCACGTCACCGGTCCGCAGGGTCATCCCCCAGCTCAGCTCGGCGATCAGGCGGGCGAACGGGAAGGCCATCTGCGCGGTCGAGGCGTCCTGCAACGGCACCCCGTTCACCTCGCACCGGATGCGCAGGGCCGCCGGGTCCGGTACCTCGTCCACCGTGGTCAGCCACGGCCCGAGCGGCATGGTGGCGTCGATGCTCTTGCCCTTGAGCCACTGCCCGCCGTGGGCACGTTGCAGGTCGCGCTGCGACACGTCGTTGGCGACGCAGAACGCCGCCACGTACGACATCGCGTCCGCCTCGCTCACCGACCGGCAGTCCGCCCCGATGACCAGGGCGACCTCCGCCTCGTAGTCCCACTTGGCCGACACCTGCGGGTCGTAGGCGATGTCGTCGTACGGGCCGACGACGGTGTCCGGGCCCTTGGTGAAGAAGGTGGGATGCTTGGGGCGTTCGGTCGGGTCCTGTCCCTCCCGTCGGCCCCGGGACTCCTCGAAGTGGTCCCAGTAGTTCCAGCCCGTGCAGAGGATGTCCCGGTTGAACCGGCGCAGCGGCGCGTCGAGCCGGACCTCGGCCAGCGGTACGGGGGTGACCCGCGCGGCGGCGTCGCGCACCGCGTCCAGCGCGGCGGCCCCGCCCCGGATCGCGTCGTCCAGGACGCCCGCCTCGGCGGGGAGCACCGCGATCGTGTCGCCGTCGACCACCCCGATGCGCCGGCCGGTGTCGGTGCGGACGCTGGCGATCCTCACCGGTCGTCCTGTCCGTCGTCGACCACCGCGATGGCGTTGATCTCGATGAGGTAGTCCTTGTTGACGAACTTGGAGACCTCCACCATGGTCGAGGCCGGCGGCTCGCCGGTGAAGTACTGCCGGCGTACCGCGTGGATGGCGTCGAAGTCCTCCATGTTGCGGACGTAGACGTCCACCCGGACGACGTCGTCCAGCGACCCGCCGGCGGCCGTCATCGCGGCGCGCAGGTTCTGGCAGACCTGGTGGGTCTGGGCGGTCACGTCACCGACGCCGGTGACCCCGCCGTCGCGGTTGCGGGCGGTCATGCCGGACACGAACACCATCCGGCCACGCGCCCGGACCTGGGTCGCCTGGGCGAAGTGGCCGTTCGGCGCGGCCAGCTCGGGGGAAACGATCTGCTGCTTGGGCATGGTGCTCTTCTCTTTCAGGTGTGGTGCTAGCGGGCGTCCGCCGGATCGGTGTACCACTGCGGCTGGGTCGGGTAGTGCGGCCCGTCGTAGATCTCCAGCAGCACGCTCTCCTCCTCGGCGAGGGTGGGGCCGTGCAGGCTGCCCTTCGGGTTCCAGTAGAAGGCGCCCGGGGTGAGGGTCAGCCCGGTCGGCACGTAGGTGTAGCGGCCGCTGAGGCAGAACATGAACTGGTTGGAGGCGTGCGAGTGGCGCAGCGGGATGCCGGCGCCCTTGCGGAACCGGATCAGCGAGATGGAGGCCTCGGTCTGCTCGTCGCGCCACAGGGCCTTGTGCGACAGGCCGGCCAGGGTCTTGTCCGCCCAGTCCAACTCGTCGGTCTGGAGCAGGATCTCCCGGAACCGGGCCAGCACCAGGCCGTCCGGGCCGGGCACCAGTTGCTCGCGGGAGCGTTCGGCCGCCTCGCCGCCGTAGGCCGACGGCTCGGAGAGGTTGTGGGCCCACTCCTGCGGGTCGACGCCGGCCGGCACCGGCGGGGCCGGCACCACCGCCGGCTGCTGCCCGCTCACCGGTCACCCCCGCCGGCCACCAGGTTCTCCCCCAGGCACTTGAGTTCCACGAGGCGGCTGCGGTACCGGCTGGTGCCGTGGTTGGTCAGCATGTGGATCTCGCCCGGCTCGCGGTAGACCACGCCGCCGACCTGCTCGTGCACCAGGCGCGGGTCGCCGCCGGCGAGGGCGTCGATCCGGTTGTCGGCGGCCTCCAGCGCGATCACCAGGTACGGGTTGAGGTGGTGGTGCCAGGGCTGCTGCTCGCCCGGCTCCAGGGTGATCTCCCAGACCCGCACCTGCTCGTTCTCGAAGACCACCTCCTGACCGACGGCGCCGAGGGGGACGGAGCTGCCGTCCGGGGCGGTCGCGTGACCGTACTCGCTCATCTGTTTCTCTCCTTCCGGGACGCAGGGTGTGGTCAGGCCGGGTCGCGCGGCGGCGGGCACCCGGTGATGCGCTGGTAGATCCCGCTGGCCGCGTCGCGGTCGGCGCCGGGATCGAAGGGTACGATCGCGGCGACGTGCCCGTCCGGGCGGATCAGCACCAGGGTGTCGTCCGGTACGGCGAACCGGCGCCGGACCCGGTCGCCCGGGTCGAACAGCGCCCGGTCCCGCAGCCCGGAGTCGTGCGGGGCGTCCCACCGGCTCACCACGTAGTGCCGCAGCGCGGGCGAGTCCTGCGGCGGCAGCACCGGGGCCCGGCGCGGGTCGGTGAAGTACAGCGCCACGAAGGCGTCGGCGGTCAGGTCGTGCAGGTGCACCCGGCCGGTGCGGCCGATCAGCGGCAGGTCGGGACTGCGCGCCCCGGCCAGCACCGGCAGCGGCTCGTCGCCCGCGGCGACCATGGACCAGTCGCCGGTGCCGTCGACGTCCAGGCGTACCCCGAGCATGCCGCGGGTGAAGGCGTTGCCCCAGTTGCCGGCGGTCATCACGCCCGGGTCGTCGGCCCGGCGGGCCATGTACGCCCGCGCCGCCGCGGCCATCGACGCGGAGCCCTTGGCGGCCACCGGCGCCTGCTCGACCTGGTACCCGTCGAGCAGTCCCGGCTCGGCCCAGCCGCGCAGCACCCAGGCCATCCGCCACGGCAGGTTGGAGGCGTCCAGCACACCGGTGTTCAGGCCCAGCGCCCACATCGGCGTGATCAGGTGCGCGGCGTCGCCGAGCAGGAAGACCCGCCCGTCCTGCCAGCGGTCGGCCACCCGCTGGTGGACGTGGTAGATGTTGGTGCCGATGATCTCCAGGGTTTCGGTGTCGCCGATGAACCGGCGGGCCTTGTCGGCCAGTTCCTCCCGGCTCGGCTCGTCCTGCCCCGCCTGCAGGGGGTACAGGAAGCGCCAGCAGTGCGGCTGACGCACCAGGATCATCCACTCCTGCGGGTCGCCGAAGTAGGCCAGGTACGGGTAGTCCCGGGGGTTCTCCACGTCCAGGTCGACCTTGAGGTCGACCAGCATGTACCGCTCCTGGTAGGTCTCGCCCTCGACCACCGCGCCGATCTGGTCCCGCACGGCGGACCGGCCGCCGTCGCAGGCGAGCAGGTACCGCACCGGCACGGTCCGTTCCCCGTCGGCGGTGTGCAGCCGGACGTCCACCCGGTCCGGGTGCTGGGTGAAGTCGAGCAGCCGGTGCCCCATGTGCAGCGCGCCGGGAACGGTGGCGTCGAGCCGCTCCCGCAGGATCGGCTCCAGTTCGTGCTGCGGGATGTTGATGACGAAGGGGAACCGGGTGTCCTCGGTCAGGTCGCCGGTGCGGACGCTGAGCGTCTGCCGGTTGGTGGCCCGGTCCAACTCGCCGATCTCGTCGATGCGCAGCGCCCCGGCCAGCACGTCGTCGAGGACGCCGTAGCGGTGCAGAACTTCCAGGGTGCGGGTGAGGACGGTGCCCGCCTTGGTGTCCCGGGAGAGGGTGTCGTCCTCCTCGAAGACGACCACCGGCACCCCGTAGTGGGCCAGCCCGAGTGCGGTGATCAGGCCGACGGGTCCGGCGCCGACCACGCCCACCGGCAACTGCTCGGTCGTGGTGCTCATGCTTCCTCGTTCCTCGGGTAGGCGCGGTCACGGGTCAGGGTGGATCCGGTCATGGTCGCGGCGGACGACAGCAGGAACAGCAGGGGGCCGACGACGTCCTCCGGCGTGCCGATGCCGGTGGTCCGGGCCCAGTGCTCCCGCTCCCCGCCGGTCGGGTTGGCCTGCTGGAACTGCGGGGTGTCCACCACGCCGGGGAAGACGGTGTTGACCCGGATGCGGTGCTCGGCGACCTCGGCGGCGAGCGACTTGGCGAAGGCGATCAGCGCGCCCTTGCTCGCCGCGTACGCCGACGCCTGCGCCCGGCCGGCGGTGGCCAGGCCCGAGGCGAAGACCAGGATGCTTCCCGACCGGCGGGCGATCATGTCCGGCAGGACCGCCTGCGCGCACCACACGACCCCGTCCAGGTTGACCGCGAGGGTGCGCCGCCACTCCTGCGGGTCCATGACGGAGACGTCGCTGCGGGGCTGCACCGCCGCGCCGGCCACCAGCGCGTCGATCCGGCCGTGGTCGGCGAGGACCCGGGCGACCGCGGCGCACACCGCGTCCCGGTCGGCGACGTCGACGTGGTGTGCGTGCACCCGCCCGCTGGGGTGCGGCGCGGCGGGTGCCACGTCGAACACCACGGCCGTGCCCCCGGCGTCGGCGTAGGCGTGGGCGAGGGCGGCGCCGATGCCGTTGGCACCGCCGGTGACCACGAGCACCTCACCGGTGGCGTCGAAACTGGCCTGCATGTCGTTCCTTCTCCTTCGTGTCCTGGCCGGCTTCCTCGTCGGGCCCCGGCCGGGTCCCTCGTCGGGCTCCCGGCCGGAGCCCTCGTCGGTTCCGGCCGGGTCAGCCGGCCCCGTCGGGGGCCGGCAGGGTCACCCCGAGCCCGGCGGCGACCCGGGTCAGGCCGGCGAGGACCGACGGCTGGAGCGCGACCCCGTCGCGCACCGCCCGGTCGTACCGGTCGGCCTCGATGTCACCGGGCAGGTGGACCCGGTCGGTGCCCGGAGCCAGTGTGGAGCCGTACACCTGGTGGGCCAGGTCGTCGACCCGGCGGGCGATGTCCTGCGCGTCCTCGGCGAACGTCTCGGCGTCCAGGGCCAGGAAGAAGTGCGCGCAGTCGTTGGGTATTGACACGTCGGCGTAGAGGCCCTGCACCCCCTGGCCGTACGCGCCGCCGGACAGCACACCGGTGAGCACGTCGATCATCAGGGCCAGACCGTATCCCTTGTGGGCGCCCGAGGGCAGCAGCAGCCCCCGGAGCGCGGCGGTCGGGTCGGTGGTGGGACGTCCCTGCGCGTCGGTCGCCCAGGTGGCGGGGATCTCCCGGCCCTCGCCGGCGGCCAGCCGGATCTTGCCGAGCGCGGCCTCGGAGAGCGCCACGTCGAGGATCACCGGTCGACCACCCGCACGGGGCACCCCCACGGCGATCGGGTTGTTGCCGACGACCGCCGACGCGCCGCCGGGCGCCGGCATCAGCGGACGGGTGTTGGCCGCCGCGATGCCGACGCACCCCTGGGTGGCGGCGAGGTCCACGTACCGGAAGGCGCCACCGAAGTGGAACGCCCGGCGGACGGTGACCACCCCGACGCCGTAGTGCTGCGCCTTCGCCACCGCCAGCCGCATCGCCTGGTCACCGGTGAGCTGTCCCAGCGCGTGCCCGGCGTCGAGCACCGCGATGGCGCCCCTGTCCCGGACCACCTCGGCGTGCTCGGCCCGGCTCACCGAGCCGGCGGTGATCCGGTCCACGTACATCGGCAGCAGCATCACCCCGTGCGAGGCGATGCCCCGCATGTCGGCGTCCACCAGGCTGCCGGCCACCAGGTAGGACGCGTGCCCGGAGAAGCCCAGGGCGCGGAAGACCGAGGCCACGGCGTCGGTGAGCCACCCGACGGAAACCCTCGACGCGCTCACGACCGGTCCGCCCACGGCACGAAGAACCGCTCGACGGCGGCGGTCAGGTAGAACAGCACGACGCTGAGCACGCCGAGGAGGATCATCGCGGCGAAGGCCAGCGCGGTGTCGGCGCTCGCCCCGGAGGCGACGATGACGTAGCCGAGCCCCTCGGTGGCGCCGACGAACTCGGCGATCACCGCGCCGATGACGGCGAGGGTGATGGCGAGCTTGAGGCCGACGAAGAGCTGCGGGACGGCGGCGGGCATCCGGATCATCCGGAAGGTCTGCCACCAGTTCATCTTCAGCGACCGGCCCAGTTCCACCAGGTCGGCCTGGGTGGAGCTGAGTCCGGCGGCGGTGGAGATGACGATCGGGAAGAAGCAGACCAGGAAGACCAGGAAGACCTTGGGGAACTGACCGAAGCCCATCCAGACCACCAGCAGCGGCGCGACGGCCACCTTCGGTACGGCGTTGAGCATCAGCAGCAGCGGGTAGACGGTCCGTTCCAGCATCCGGGAGGCGGTGACGACCAGGGCCAGCGGTACCCCGACCACGATGGCCAGCAGGAAGCCCAGCAGCGTCTCCCAGAGGGTGACCAGGGTGTTGTCCCACAGGTAGCCGGCGTCCTCGACCAGGGTCTGCGCGACCTCGATCGGGGACGGCAGGATGAAGCTCTCCACCTCGAAGACGACGGTGACCGCCCACCAGAGGGCGACCGCGCCGGCCAGGCCGAGCACGGGTGGGAGATGCTGCGACCACTGACCGATCCGGCGGGTGGTCTCCCGGCGGGGGTTGTCGCGGCGGGCGGGTGGGGCCTGGGTGACGGTCACCGGGCCATCTCCTCGGTCGTCATGAGCAGGTCGTGCAGTCGGGCCCGCAGCTCCCCCAGGGCGGCGGAGTGGCCGTCGTGGCCGAGCGACCGGGGGCGGGCGACGTCGACGTCGACGATCTGCCGCAACCGGCCCGGCCGCGGGCTGAGCACGACGACCCGGTCGGCCAGCAGCACGGCCTCGTCGACGGAGTGGGTCACGAAGAGCACCGTGGAGGCGTTCTTCATCTGGAGGCGTTGCAGCTCGACCGTCAGGTCGGCGCGGGTGAGCGCGTCGAGCGCGGAGAACGGCTCGTCCATCAGCAGGACCCGGGGCTGCTGGATGAGGGCCCGGCAGAGCGAGACCCGCTGCTGCATGCCGCCGGAGAGTTCGTGCGGCAGGCGCTTGTCGAAGCCGTTCAGCCCGACCAGGTCGAGGAGTTCGTGCGCGCGGGCCCGGGCGGCCCGGCGGTCCACCTTGAACACCTCCATGGGCAGCATGACGTTGTCGATGACCGACCGCCACGGCAGCAGGGCGGGCCGCTGGAACATGAACCCGATGTCCTGCCGGGGGCCCCGGATCGGGGTGCCGGCGACGGTGATCTCGCCCGAGGTGGCCGTCTGGAGACCGGCCACCAGCCGCAGCAGGCTGGACTTGCCGCACCCGGAGCGTCCGACGATCGCCACGAACTCGCCGTCGGCGACGTCCAGCGACACCTCCCGGAGGGCTTCCACGTCGCCCGCGCGGGTGCGGTACACCTGCGAAACGTTCCTAATTCCGATCATGTTCGCCTCTCGCGGTGCTCGCGGCCCTCGGGCCGTCCGCACCGCCGTCGTCGAGGGGGTCAGGGCGTGGTGATGTCGTAGGCACCAAGGTCGTCGGCGCTCGGCGTCGACTTGAGGGTGCCGGTGCCGGCCAGCAGCGTGATCATGCGCTCCATCCGCGCCCGGTCGAGCGTCCCGGCCGACCCGCCGTCACCGAGGACGTAGGGGCGCATCTCGGTGAGCTCGGCGGCGGCGACGGTCTCGTCGGCGGTACGGTCGTGCTTCTTGAGCAGCTGTGCGGCTTCCTCGGGGTGCTCCACCGCGTAGACCAGGCCCTTGATCAGCGCCTCGGTGAACTTCCCGACCTCGTCCCGGTCGCTGTCGAGCTTCGCGGCGGAGACCAGCAGGCCGTTGCCGTACAGGTCGGGCAGCTTGTCCGCGTACGGCAGCATGGTCACGGACTTGCCACCGGCCGCCTTCTCCAGCAACGGCTTGCCGGCGGCGAACTGACCGATCGCGTCCACCGAGCCGGCGGCGAGCAGTTGGGGCAGCGACTGGGGCGAGGACGGGACGAAGGTGACCGAGGCGGGGTCGATGCCGGCCGCCTTGGCGTACGCCGGGAAGATGATCATGTTGGTGGAGCCGGAGCTGTCCGCGATGTTGGTCCCGACCAGCTTCTCCGGGGAGTCGATCGCCTTGTCGAGGGAGGCGATCCCGGCCATCGACCGCTGGTGGATGGCGGCCACCGCGCGGACCGGGATGGCCTCGTTCGCCATCGTGGTGATGACGCCGGAGAGGTCGCCGGTGCCGTAGTCGGCCTGGCCCGACCCGATCAGCTTCATCACGTCGACGGTGCCGGTGCCGGGCTTGACGGTGACGTCGAGCCCCGCCTCCCGGAAGTAGCCCTTCTCCAGGGCGACGTAGACGTACGAGTCCCGACCGAACGTCCCGAAGGATGTCAGGTAGGTGACGGAGGTGCCGTCGGCGGCGTCCTCCGCCGCCGATCCACCACAGGCGGTGACGGTGAACGCGAGAGCCGATGCGGCGACAACTGCGACGAGACGGCGACGACCTGACATAAGACCTCCTCCATGAGCGGGTTTTATCAAATGTCAAATACGCCGAGTCGTCAAGGTCTCATTTCGGCATCGGCCACCGGCCGACCCTCCCGCCGAGGCCGCCACCCGCGAGGAGGCGCGCAAGCGCCACCGGTCCACGACCCCTGCCGGGGAGCGTGGACCGGTGGCGGGGAGCGTGGGCCGGTGGCGGGTGACCGGGCGCCCGGGGGCGGCGCCGACGGTGGCGGTCGGGTGCCGGGTCAGGCCCGGACGGGTGCCCGCCGGAGAAGCGACGGGCAGCCGGCGGTCGCCGGAGTCGTCGGCCGGGCCGCCCCGTGCCGGAGCCGGAGCCGGGTCACGAGGTCAGGCGGAAGGTGGCGTCGCTGCGGCCCTGGGCGTCGCCGATCGGGTCGAGCCGCAACAGGTAGTTGTCGTGCCGGAGGTAGCGGTCGGGGTAGTTGTACGACTGGAACGAGGTCCACGACGCACTGGCGAGTCCGGCGACCGGGCGGAAGGTGGCGTCGGCGGCGAAGGTGGCGGTGCCGTCGTGGGCTTCCAGCCGCAGGTCGAACCCGTAGTGGCGCAGGTAGTGGCCGGGGTAGTTGACCGACTGGAAGGACACGTGCCCGGATCCGTTCGCCAGGCCGGGGACGAGCCGGAACTGCGAGTCGGCCAGCGGGCTGACGTTCGCGTCGATCCGCACGTCGAAGTCGACGTGCCGCACGTACCGGTCCTGGTGGTTGTAGGACTGGATCCGGTTCGGCGCGGTGCTGCGCCAGCGGGCCAGGACGCGCTCCTGCTCCGCCCCGGTCAGGTTGAGGATCGCGCCGTGGCGCTTCTTCGTGCCGCCCAGGTGGTACGAGCCCGCCCCGGCGGTCCGGTAGCCGGCCGGGCTCGACGGGTTGGTCGTCAGCACCGGCAGGTAGCCGCGACCCGACGCGTACTGGTCCAGGTACAGCACCCACTCGTTGCGAGTGTTGATCTTCGTCCACATCGGGCCCTCCACCTGCGCGCCGGTCAGCCCGATGCCGGACAGGTTGCCCAGGTGGGTCCAGGTGCCGAGGAGCGAGTTGCTGCCCTCGATGGTGATCTGGCCGTCGCGGGAGGCACGGACGTACCGGTGGCTGCCGACCCCGGCGGGCAGTTCGACGATCTGCGTGTCGATGATGTCCTGGGCGCCGGCCCGGTCGATGTAGAGCTGCGGCGTGGTGATACTGCGGAAGTTGGTCGTGCGGGCGGCGTAGACGCGGTGCTTGAGGACACCGTTGACGGTGGCGTTGGTGGCCCAGTAGAGGTGGTAGTCGTTGCTGGCGGGGTTCCAGATCGCCTCCGGCGCCCACGCGTTGCGCCCGTCCGGGATGGCGCCGGCGACGTTGAGCAGCCATGGCGCCGACCAGGTGACCAGGTCGGTGGACTCCCACACCACGAGGTTGCGGCTGCCGTTGTACTGGGCGTCCTGCCAGTTCTGGCCGCAGCCGATGCACAGGTCGGTCGCGAGCAGCCAGTACCGGTCCCCGGCGGGTGACCGGACCAGCGCGGGGTCGCGGACCCCCCGGGTGCCCACCGTGGAGCGCAGGACGGGGCCTCCGTTGGCCAGGTCGGTCCAGGTCAGGCCGTCCGGACTGTGGGCCAGGTGGATCTGCTGGCCGGTGGCGGACTCGCCGGTGAAGTGGGCCATCAGGTAGCCGGTGAACGGGTCGAGGGCGAGCGCCCGGGTCGGCGCGGCCACCGACCACGAGGTGAGCAGCAGCAGGACGGTGGCGACCAGGGCGCCGCACCGGGTCACGGCTCGGGACATGCGCGTCTCCTAGCGGCGGGGCGGATCCGGCGGCGGGTGACGGGTGGCACCCCCACCAGCGCGTCGGGCCCGTTGCGGGTGTGTCAGGGACCACGGTAGTGACATAGTGAACTCTGTCAATGGCTTGCCCGGCGTCCGGCGGGCCCCACCACCGGCAGCCGCGCCGACGACAAGCTCAAGTAATGCTCAAGACCCAGGTCGGGTGATCCGTCGATGCGACGGATGCCCATACGCTCACCGCACCCGGCTCGCCTCCGCCTCCCACCACAGCGACCGTTCCTGGTCACCACATCCGCCGGGGCGAGCGCAGCACAACCGTCCTGACCGGACCGATCCCGGTCGGGCCCGCCCGCAGGTCCGACCACGGCATCAACCACAGGCCGCACACAGAAGGAGGGGAGCATGCGACGCACACGACTGCGCGCCACGCTTCTCGCGTTACCCGCCCTGATGGGCATCGTCCTCACGGCGACCACGCCGGCGGGGGCGGAACCCGCCGGGCCCCCGACCGCCGGATCGGACCGGTCCCCCCTCGAGGACGAGGATGCGGTACGCCACGTCCGCATCCAGATGACCGGCGGCGCCATGCTCGAGAAGGTGGTGGACGCCGGCATCGACGTCGGGCACGGCCTCCAGCGCGTGCCCGACGGCATCGAGGCCGAGGCGGTGGTGACCGCCGGGCAGGTAGCCACGCTCACCGCGATGGGCGTCCGGATCCTCGGCGCCGACGAGGGCTTCGAGTGGAGCCACGTGGCCGACGGTGGCCTGCGCAACACCAGCGCGCGGACCGCCCAGGCCACGGCCCAGCCGGCGAACACCGCCACCGCACGCATCGTGCGCGCCGACTGGTTCACCACCAAGGGCCAGGGCTTCCTCTACGTCGAGGCGCGCACCACCGAGGGGCAGCAGACCACGCCGATCGTGGGAATGCAGCTGGAGAACGACTCGGGTCGGGGTACCGAGTTCGGCTTCGCCCGGACGATGAGCCGCTTCGTCGACTCCGGGCAGTACATGTTCCACCGGAACCTGTTCAAGCTCGACACCCGCCCGAACAAGATCCGGGTCACCAGCTCGACCGGTGGCGTCGCCACCGGTGTCGTCTCCGACTGGCTGGAGAACGCGCCACCGCCGCTGACCTCGGCCCGGGGCTACAAGTCGGACTTCATCGACGGCTACAAGACCCCGCAGCAGCTCTTCGCCCGCGCCGAGGAGATCGCCCGGCAGTACCCGGACATCGCCGAGATCGTCTACCTGCCGCACGAGACCAACGGCTACCAGCGCAAGGCGCAGGCCACCATCGGTGGCACCGGGCAGTCCGCAGTCGTGGTCAGCTCGGCGGCCTGGGGCCACGAGGGCGGCAACGACATCACCGTCGAGTTCGCCAACCAGCCGGGGGCGAACCTCCCGCTGGCCGTCGAGGTGACCGGCAAGGCCGTCCGCGTCCTGCTCGCCACGGACGCCGCCGGCGCTGCCACGAGCACCGCCGCCGAGGTCGCGGCGGCCCTGCAGACGCAGTCCCAGGGGCTCATCGACCGGGCGCACCCGTACCGCACCAACACCGGCACCGGCGTCGTCGTGCCCACGGCCACCCCGGTCGCGCTGACCGACTTCCTCGACCAGAAGCGGGTCGGCGCCCCGGAGGGCGAGGTGCCGCGCGGCCCGGCCACCATCCCCGTGCTGCGGATCGGCAAGCACCGCGACGGCCGCAACCCCGGTGTGCTGATCCAGGCGCAGGACCACGCCCGCGAGTGGGTGCCGGCGACGACCACGCTGGAGACCGCCGAGCGGCTCGTGCAGAACTTCAAGACCGACCCGGAGACGAAGAGGATCGTCCGGAACACGGACATCTTTCTCATCCTCTCCAACAACCCGGACGGCGCGAACTACAGCTTCTACAACTTCGCCTCGCAGCGCCGGAACATGACCAACCACTGCCCGGACGCGAACGCCGATCCGGCCCGCCGCAACTCCTGGGGCGTGGACCTGAACCGGAACTACCGGGTCGGGTCGGGGCACGACGGCTACGCGGGCGCGTCGACGAGCTGCGTCAGCGACACCTTCCAGGGGCCGGAGAAGCTCTCCGAGCCCGAGTCGAAGAACGTCATCTGGCTGGTCGAGAAGTACTCGAACATCAAGTTCATGATGTCGGTGCACTCCAACGGCGGCCAGCTCTTCTGGCAGCCCGGCGCCTACATCGCGGACGGCCGGATCACCACGCCGCGCCCGCCGCTGGGTGACGAGGCGTTCTACTGGCAGTCGGCCGCCCGGATCCTGTCGCAGGTCAAGGCGCACCGGGAGACCGTGGTCACGCCGCAGAACGTCGGCGGCTCGTCGGACGTGCTGTACTCCTCCGCCGGTAACGTGCGGGAGGACCTGTACCACACCTACGGGATCTACTCGTTCGGCTGGGAGGTCGGCGGCTCGATCTACAACCCGGCCACCGGCAACTGGCAGGGCGGCTCGTTCCAGCCGCCGTGGGTCGGCGACCCGGCCCTCGTCAGCGGCCACGCCGAGACCATGGAGTACGCCAACGGGATCATGGAGATGTTCCGGGTCGCGGCGGACTGGGGCAAGGACAAGAAGAAGCCCAGCTCCACGCTCGTCCCCGGCGGTGGGACGTACGTCCGGCCGGTCGACGTCCGCTTCGAGACCAGCGAGCCGGCCACCATCTACTACACCACCGACGGCAGCCGGCCCACCCTTGAGTCGCCCCGCTACCAGGCGACCGAGTTCCGCGAGCCGGGGCAGGTGTTCCGGGTGACCGAGACGACGACGTTCAAGTGGTTCTCGGTCGACACCGCCGGCAACATCGAGCGCAACTACGACCCGACGAAGAACGACTCCCGCGACAACTACCGCTCGGCCACGGTCACCATCAAGAAGTGACGGCCGGTCCGTGACCACGGCCTCGTCGACGCGGGTGGCACCGCGTCGACGAGGCCGTGCCGCGTCCGCCCCGGCCGGGCCGCCAGCGGCGCGACCCGTGCCGGGCAGCGGACCCGGTCAGCCGTCGGCGGCCAGGGCCGTGACCGGGCTGATCCGGGCCGCCCGCCGGGCCGGGAGCAGACCGGCCAGCGCGGTCGCCGCCGACAGCGCCGCGACCACCAGCAGCAACTGTCCGACCGGGAGGACCACCGGCGCGTCCGCGCCGAGCGCCCGTACCGCCAGGCTGCCGTACGGCAGGGCCAGCAGCAGGCCGAGCGCGGCGCCGATCACCCCGTACAGGCCCGCCTCCACCGTCATCATCAGCCGCAGCCGGCCCTGGGCCATGCCGACCGCGCGGAGCAGGCCGGACTCGCGGGTCCGTTCCACCACCGACAGCGAGGTGGTGGTCCCCACCCCGACCACCGCGACGACGACGGTCAGGCCCAGCAGGGACAGCATCACCGCCACCACCGCGTCCAGGCTCCCGCTGAGGTCGTCGCGCTCGTCCGCCAGGACCGTCAGGTGCGCGTCGGGTCCGCCGGCCGCGCGCAGCGCCTCGACCGCCGCCGTCCGGTCCCGGTCCCGGTCACCGGCCACGTCGGCGAGCAGCGCCGTCGGTTCCGCCGGCATCCCGAGCCGGTCCAGGTCCCCGGGGTGCACCAGCGAGCCGGCGTTGACCGGGGTGTTGTCCAGGGTGCCGGCGACCACCAGGTCCACCGACCGGTCGCCCCGGGTGAGGGTGACGGTGTCCCCCGGACCGACCCCCGCCGCCCTGGCCACCGCCGTGAGCAGCACCACCCGGCCGGGGCCCAGCTCCGCCACGCTGCCGGTGGTGGCGTGGAAGTCCGGCCAGGTGGCCAGGGCCCGCAGGTCCACGTCGGCGGTGTCCAGTCCCTCGATCCGGACCTCGTCGACCCGCACGTCACGGACCGCCCGGAAGGGCACCACCCGGGTCAGCTCGTCGGCGGCGCGGACCCGGTCCAGCGCCCCGATGGGCAACGGCACGCCGCTGCCGACGCTGCCGTGCAGCTCCAGATCGGCGGGGGCGGTCCCGGCCAGCTCCCGGTCCAGCAGGTGCCGCAGCGAGGCGTTGCCGACCAGGACCCCGGCGACCAGGGTGACCCCGAGCGCGACCACCACGCTGACCGCCGCCGCCCGGCGCGGCGCGCCACCGACCCCGCCGACCGCGAGCCGGCCGAGCGGGCCGAGCCGGCGCAGCGGCCAGCCCACCGCCGCCAGCACCGGCCGGACCAGCACCGGGCCGAGGGCGACCAGCGCGCCGTAGCCGAGGGCGCCGGAGAGGACGACCAGCAGCAGCGGTCCACGCGCGTCGTACGCCTGCGGTTCGGTACCGGGCAGGCGGGTGACCACCAGGGCGGCGACGGCCACCGCGCCGGCCAGCAGCAGCCCGCCCAGCCCGGCGCGCAGCCGGGGCACGCCGCTGCGTCCGGCGGTGGTGTGGGCGGTGCGCAGCGCCTCCAGCGGGGCGACCCGGGCGGCGGTGACCGCCGGGGCGAGCACCGCGCCCACCGTCAGCAGCATGCCGCCCAGCACCACCGCGACCGCCGCGCCGACCGGGTGTCCGGGGGCGACGACCTCGACGCCGGCCAGGCCGGCCAGCGGCGGCAGGAGCAGACCCAGGGCGTACGCGAGCGCCACGCCGGCCACGCCGGCGACCAGTCCGGTGAGCGCGCCCTCGGTGACCAGGGCCCGGAGCAGCGCGCCCCGGTCGGCGCCGACGGCACGCAGCAGGGCGAGCTGCCGCATCCGCTGGGCGAAGACGATCCGGAAGGTGGAGGTCGCCACCAGGGCGGCGGCCACCACGGTGACCGCGACGAACATGCCGATCAGGGCGAAGAGCCGGTCGACGTTGTCGCTGACCGCGTCGAGCTCCGCCTGGCGGATCTCCGCGCCGGTGGCGATCGACGGGGCCGGCGCGTCGGTGGTGCCCGCCGTGGCCCGCTGCAGCGCGGTCAGCGCCGTCTCGGGGTCGGTCCCGGCGGCCAGCCGCACGTCGATCCGGGTGGCCCAGTCGTCGACGAGGCGCAGCATCGCCGCGTCGGTGGTGTAGGCCGCCGCGCCGTCGTCCTCGGGGGCCTCGACCACGCCGACCACCCGCAGGGTGACCGGCGGCGCCGCGTCCGGTCCGGTGGTGACCGGCTCGACGCGGACCGTGTCGCCGACGTCGAGCCGCGACCGTTCGACGGTACGGCTGGTCACCGCGATCTCGGCGCTGCCGCTCGGGTAGCGGCCGGCCGTCACCCGGACGGTGGCCAGCGGGCCGGTGCCGGGGTCGGCGGTGACCGTGAGCAGCCGGCCGTCCCCGGCCACCGGGGTGGTCACGGCGAGGCGGGCCACCGCCTCGGCGACCTCCGGCAGCCCGCGCAGGGCGTCGAGGTCGGGCCGGGTCGCGCCGGTCTCGTGGCCGACCACGTAGTCGACGGCGGCGGGGGTGCCGGCGAAGTGCGCCGTCACGGTCCGCTCGGTGCTGCGGGCCGCCAGCACCGTGCCGAAGGTGACGAACGCCGCGATGATCATCGCCAGCCCCATCAGCAGGACCCGCCGGGGCCGGCGGATCCCGTCGATCACCTGGGTCCGCAGGACGGTGGTGCGCCGGCTCACCGGGGCACCGCCAGGTCGTGCAGCGCGCCACTGATCGTCGCCCGGTCCGGTCGGTCCAGGTCACCGGCGATCCGCCCGTCGGCGAGCAGGACAACCCGGTCGGCGTACGCGGCGGCGGCGGGGTCGTGGGTGACCATCACCACCGTCTGTCCCCACTCCCGCACGCTGGTCCGCAGGAACGACAGCACCTCCGCCCCGGAGTGCGAGTCCAGGTTCCCGGTCGGCTCGTCGGCGAAGACCACCTCCGGGGCGGTGACCAGGGCCCGGGCCAGGGCGATGCGCTGCTGCTGCCCGCCGGAGAGTTCGCTGGGCCGGTGCCGGAGCCGGTCGCCGATCCCGAGCACCGCCACCACCCGGGCGTACAGCGCCGGGTCGGGGGCGCGGCCGGCGAGGTCCAGCGGCAGGCGGATGTTCTGCTCGGCGGTGAGCTGCGGCAGCAGGTTGAACGCCTGGAACACGAAGCCGAGCCGCTCCCGCCGGACCCGGGTGAGCACCCGGTCCGGTTGCCGGGTCAGGTCGGTGCCGCCGAGCAGCGCCCGGCCCGAGGTGGCGGTGTCCAGCCCGGCCAGGCAGTGCATCAGGGTCGACTTGCCGGAACCCGAGGGCCCCATGATGGCGGTGAAGGCGGCCCGGCCGAACCCGACCGTGACCCCGTCGAGCGCCCGGACGGCGGTCGCTCCCGTGCCGTACACCTTCACCAGGTCGACCGCCGCCACGGCCGTCGTCGGCGACTGCGCCCCGGCGGGGTCGCCGTGCTGCATCCTCATCGTTCCTCCACGTCTGCGGTGACGTCGACGATCGTGGCCGGGGCCCGGCCCCCGGCACATCCGCCCACGGGCAGGTCCGGAGGCGGCGACTCTGACTTTCGGCCGATCCGGGTGCCGGCCGGTGGTGGCTACCGTTGGCGGACGATGACGGAGACCATGCAGCGCTGGTGGGGGCGGGCCGGGACGGCCTTCGCCCTGGTCGGTCTGGGCGTGGTGGGGCTGTTCGAGCTGACCTACGGGCGGATCCTCGCCGACGGCCACCTGCTCGATCCGGTCCTCCTGGTCCGGGGCCTGCTGGCGGTCCTCGCCGCCGGGGTGTGGCTGGCCGCCGGACGGCTCGGCCCCACGTGGCTGCCCGTCGCGGCCGGCGCGGTCGCCGTCGTCTCGGCGGCCGTCAGCCTCGGGCCGTACCTCCCGCTCCGGGCCCTCGTCGTGCCGGACGTCCGGTACGGCGGCGGCCCGTCCACCTTCTGGGGTCTGCCCGAGTCGGTGGCCCTGCTCGGCGTCGTCTTCGCCCTGGCCCGGACCGCCCGACCGGTGCCCGCGTTGCTGGCCATCACGGTCACCGGTGGCGCCCTGACCGTGATGCCGCTGCGCAGCGGCACGGACTACGTCTTCCTGTTCGTCGGCATGGTCTACGCGCTGCTCGCCACCGGGGTGGCCGCCGGTGGCATGTACCTGCGCCTGACCGCCGCCGTCCGGGACCGCCAACTCGCCACGGTCCGCGCCGAGCAGCGCGCCGAGTTCGCCCGTGACCTGCACGACTTCATCGCCCACCACGTCACCGGGATCGTGGTGCAGGCCCAGGGTGCCCGGTACGTCGCCGGCCGGGATCCGGGCCGGGCGGTCGAGGCGCTGGAGCGGATCGAGCACGCCGGCGCGGAGACCATGACCGCGATGCGCCGGATGGTGGGGGTGCTGCGGGACCAGGACAGCGCGCCGGACGGCCCGCTGGCCCCGCTCGCCGGTGTCGGCGACCTGCCGGAGCTGGTGGACCGGTTCACCACCGCCGGGCCGGTGCGGGTCCGGCTGCACACCGAGGGGGTCCTCGACGACCTGCCGGTGGAGGTGAGCTCCTCGGCGTACCGGGTGGTGATGGAGGCGCTGACCAACGTCCGGCAGCACGCCCGGGGGGCCCGGCGGGTGGACGTCTGGCTCAGCCGTACCCCGGACCGGCTGCTGGTCCGGGTGGTCGACGACGCACCGGCGCAGCGGGCGTCCCGGCGCGGCGGGCAGGGGTTCGGGCTGGCCGGGCTCGCCGAGCGGGTCGCCGCCACCGGGGGCCGGCTGCGCGCCGGGCCGGGCATCGACGGCGGCTGGACCGTCGACGCGGAACTGCCGCTGCGGGAGGGTGACGCGGACATGCCGCTACCGGAGGGTACGGTGCCCCGGTGATCAGGGTGATGGTCGCCGACGACCAGGCGATGGTGCGGACCGGCTTCGGGATGATCATCGGGGCGCAGCCGGACATGGAGCTGGTCGGCGAGGCCGGCGACGGCGTCGAGGCGGTCGAACTGGCCCGGCGGACCCGCCCGGACGTCGCCCTGCTCGACATCCGGATGCCGCGGCTGGACGGCCTGGCGGCGCTGCGGCTGCTCACCGGCCCGACCGCGACCCATCCGACCCGGGTGGTCGTGGTCACCACCTTCGACCTGGACGAGTACGTGCACGCCGCGCTGCGCGACGGCGCCTGCGGCTTCCTGCTCAAGGACTCCGGCCCGGCCCTGCTGGTGGAGGCGGTCCGGGCCGCCGCCAGCGGCGACGCGCTGATCAGCCCCTCGGTCACGGTCCGGCTGCTGCGGCACCTGAACCCGCCGCAGACGCCGGCCGGCGCGCCCGAGGGCGGCCTCTCCCCGCGCGAGCTGGAGGTGGTGCGGCTGGTGGCCCGGGGCGCGACCAACGCCGAGATCGCCGGGCGGCTCTACATCTCGGTCGGCACCGTCAAGACGCACCTGGGCAGTGTCCAGGCCAAGCTCGACGTCCGTAACCGGGTGGAGATCGCCGCCTGGGCGTGGGAACGCCGCCTGGTCGACTGACCGGCGCCCCGGGCGGGACGGGACGCCGGCACCGTCGTCGGGCCGACCGGCCGGGCAGGCGGTGGGTCAGGGTGCCTTGCGGATCAGCGAGTCGCCGAGGACGAGGAAGTCCAGGTCCATCGACCGGAACGCGGCGAGCGCGTCGGCGGTGGTGTTGACGATGGGCTCCCCCTTGTCGTTGAACGAGGTGTTGAGCAGGACCGGCGGTGCCCCCCGTCGGTCCAGGACGTCCAGGATCGCCCCGACCGCCGGCGCGTCGTCTCCGTGCAGCACCTGGGGCCGGGTGGTGCCGTCGACGTGCACCACCCCGGGGGCGACCGTCCGGCCCAGCTCGGTGACCCGGGCGGCGCCCAGCATGTACCGGCTCAGGTGCTCCTGGCCCGCCCAGAGCCGGGCGCCGTAGTCGGCGCGGGTCACCCCGGCGAACGGGCGCCACGGCTCCCGGTGCTTGATGGCGTTGACCCGTCCGTTGACCTCCGCCTGGTACGGCAGGGCGATGATCGAGCGGCGGCACAGGGCGCGCGGGCCCACCTCGGCCCGGCCCTGGGCGACGGCGCCGACCCGGCCTTCGAGCAGCAGCCCGACCACCTCGTCGACGTCCAGGTCGGTGGCGGTGAGACCGGACAGGTCGACCGGCGCGCCGGCGCCGCCCCGGGGCGGGCCCGCCACGTCCATGCCCAGGTACGGGCTGAGCGGCCCGGTGCGCCGGAGCGGCGGGCGGACCGTCCAGGCGGCGCCGAGCGCGACCCCGGCGTCGTGCGGCACCGGTGGCACGTACACCGGGCCGGGCAGGCCGCCGTTGGTGGTGCAGTTCAGCGCCACCCCGCCACTGAGGCAGAGGGCGTCCACGCCCGCCGCCGTACGGGCCAGCGCCGCCAGGTGACCGACGGTCTCCTCGACGATCCGCTGGGCGGTGTACGCCACCGCGACGGCCCGGGGGTCGTCGGCCAGCCGGTCACCGGGCACGATCGGGCCGTCGGCGCGCACGAGCGCGCAGTAGCGCTGTCGCCAGGCGGCGACGGTGGCGCGGTACTGCCGTTCGACCTCGTCGGCGGTGGCCGGTCCGTCGTCGTGCCCGGCGGTCCGCACGGCCAGCCGGAACCCGTCGCGGTCCAGCTCGACCAGGGGGTCCACGGCCAGCCCCCGGGCCCGCCCGTACGCGGCGAGCCCCATGGTCTTGCCGGCGTTGAGGAAGGAGAAGCCCAGCCACGTCGACGCGGCGTCGTAGGCGTACCCGAGGGAGGCGCTGCGCGGCCAGCTCCGCTCCAGCCGGGGCTCCTCGCCGTCGGCGAAGGTCCAGATCGTCGAGGACTCGTTCTCCCCGTTGCCGTCCACCACGACCACGGCGGCGCGGCGGAACGGCGAGGCGTGGAACGCCGACGCGGCGTGCGCGAGGTGGTGCGGCACCTGCACCACCTCGGGGGTCCGGCCGCCGAAGTCCAGGCCGACCGCGTGCGACAGCAGCTCCGCGTCGGTGGCGAAGCGGTGCGGGTAGAGCTGCTCGCCGTCCCAGCCGATGGCCACCACGTCGATGTCCGACGGATCGATGCCGGCCTGGTCCAGGCAGAACCGGACGGCGCCGGCCGGCTTGCGGAACAGCGAGTGCCGACGCCGGTTGATGCGCTCCTCCTCCGCGAAGGCGACCACCTCACCGGCGCCGTTGACCAGACACGCGGCGGTGTCGTGCCAGCCGGTGGGTGGCGCGTTGACCCCGAGGACCCACATGGCGCTGCCTCCCTCTCCATCCCCTGGTTTCACGGCCACCGTTGAACGACCAGGACCGCGTTGTGCCCGCCGAACGCGAAGGAGTTGGTCATCGCGCGGCGTACCGGGTGCTCCCGGGGCCGGTCCCGGACGAGGTCCAGCTCCGGGTCCTCCGGCTCGTCGCAGTTGATCGTCGGCGGGATGCGGCCGGTCCGGACCGTGTGCACGGTGGCGACCAGCTCGGCGGCCCCGGCGGCGCCGAGCATGTGCCCGGTCATCGACTTGTTGGCGGTGATCGGCACGCGGGTGGCGTGGTCGCCGAAGACCCGCCGGATCGCCCGGACCTCCACGCTGTCGTTCAGCCGGGTGCCCGTACCGTGCGCGTTGACGTGGTCGACGTCGGCCGGGCCGATGCCCGCGTCGGCCAGCGCCGCCGCCATCGCCCGGCCGCTGCCGAGCCCCTCGGGCTGCGGCGCGGTGAGGTGGTACCCGTCGGTCGTCGCCCCGTACCCGGTCAGCTCCGCCAGGATCGTGGCGCCCCGGTCCCGGGCGTGCCCGGCCTCCTCCAGCACGAGAACGGCCGCGCCCGCGCTCATCACGAACCCGTCCCGGCCGGTGTCGAAGGGCCGGCTGGCCCGCTGCGGGTCGTCGTTGCGGCGCGACAGCGCCCCCGCCATCGCCGCCGCGCCGACGTCGAGGACGGTGAGCGGGGCGTCCGCGCCGCCGGCCAGCATGACGTCCGCGACACCGGCCCGGATCAGCCGCATCGCCTCGCCGACGCAGGTGGTGCCCGTCGCGCAGCCGGTGGCCACCGACATCGTGGGGCCCTGGATCCGGTACCGCAGGGCGATCTCGTTGACCGCGTGGTCCTGCCCGCTGACGGCGAAGAAGTGCGGGCTGACCGCCCGGTGTCCCCGCCGCTGCGACGCCAGCGCGCCGTCCACGCAGAGCTGGGTGGGGCCGACCGCCGTGCCGACGAACGCGCCGGCCCGGGGCCCGAGGTCGCCGTCGGCCGGCAGCCCGGCCTGCGCGACCGCCTGCGCCGCCGCCGCGATCGCGTACTGGGCGTAGGGGTCGATGCGGCGGCTGAGCGTCCGGGGCATGTAGGGGGCCGGGTCGAAGTCGTGGATCTCGCCGCCGATGCGCACCGGCAGCGCCGTCGCGTCGATCCGGCGCAGGGGGCCGATGCCGCTGCGCCCGGCCAGCAGCCCGGCCCAGAACTGCGCGGTGGTCGACCCGATCGGGGACACCACGCCGCAGCCGGTGACCACGACCCGGCGCGGCCCCTGCTCAGTCACCGCCGCGCACCTTCCGGCGGACCGCGTCCAGGTACGGCAGGGCGGCCAGCACCTGGTCCTCGTCGACGCCGAAGTCGACGAGCGAGGCCACCTCGGTCACCCCGATCTCCGCCAGGTGCTCGACGAGGCCGACGCACTTCTCCACCGACCCGAACAGCGCCGACGTGCCGAAGTACCGTTCGAACGCGAAGCTGGACAGCCGGTCCAGGTCGGAGCTGGCCAGCTCGGGCCACTGGTGACGCCACAGGTTGACCGAGGAGCGCAGGTAGCGGACGAAGGGCTCCCGGATGACCTCCCGTACCCGCTCGTCGGACTCGTGCACGAAGGTGTGCAGCATCAGCGTGACGGTGCCCCCGTCCGGGTCGTGGCCGGCCGCCCGGCGGGCCTCCCGGTACGCCTGGATCTTGGTGGCGAGCTGGTCGACCCGCTGCACCAGCAGCCCGGTGAGCACGTTCAGCCCGTGGGTGCCGGCGAGCACGAAGGTCTCCACCCCGGACGTGCAGGTCAGCCAGAGCCGCAGGTCCCGCTGGAGGGGCCGGGGGAAGGTCCGGAACTCGGTGTCCTGGCCCTCGCCGTTGGGCCGGGTGATCGGGGTACCCGCCCAGAGGTCCCGCAGCACCGGGATGTTGTCGATCACGAACTGCCGGCGTCCGGCGAACCGGTCGGGGGCGAGCACGAAGTCGTTCGCGATCCAGCCGGTGGCCAGCGCCAGGTCGACCCGCCCGCCGGAGAGGTTGTCGACGAACGCCCAGTCCTCCACCACGGTCACCGGGTCGCGCAGGGGCAGCACCACGCTGCCGGCCCGCAGCCGGATGCGGCTGGTGGACACGGCCAGCGCCGCGGCGGCCAGCGCCGGGTTCGGGTACGAGCCGCCGAAGGGGTGGAAGTGCCGCTCGGGTACCCACAGCGCGGTGAAGTCGTGGCTGTCGGCGAACCGGGCGGTCTGGATGAGCAGGTCGTACTCGCGCGGCGGGTCGGTCGCCTCACGGTTGGCGAAGTAGAGCAGGCTGAAGTCCATCGGTCCCCCGAAGGTGCGCTCGGTCACGGGCCGGGCTCATCCGGAGCCCCAGGTCTGGCCGGCCTCCTTGATCCACTGCTGGAGCGGCAGGTCGGCGGCGGAGGTCAGCACGGTCGCGGCCCGGCGGATGACGGCCAGGAACACCTCGGCGTCGGGCAGGTCCTCCGGGTCGTGGTGCAGTGCCACCTCCAGCCGTCCGCCGCGCAGCGCGAACAGCCGCAGGCCGGTGTTGTGGGGCAGCACGGTGCGCTGGTGGATCGGGTGCGGGCGGGCGGCGGCCAGCTCCTCGTTGGGCAGCGGGACGGCCCGCAGCGGCCCGATCGGGATCGGCCGGGTGGTGGGGTACACGTTGACCGTCACCCGGCGCAGCTCCATCACCGTGTCCAGCGTCGCGTAGTCCACCAGCGCCCGGCTGCGCAGCGGCGGGGCGCCGGCGTTGGCGGCGACGAACCCGGCCACCCAGTCGCCGACCGTGCCGCCCGTCGCGTCGGCGGCGGGCGGACGGGTGATCAGGGTCTCCCACAGCGGGCCGGGCAGCCGCAGGGTGGCGCGGACGCGGCCGTGCCGGTGCGCGGTCACCGGCAGGAACTCCCCGTCGAAGGCGGCGAGCAGCGCGAGGGAGACCGCCGCCTGGAACAGGTGGGCCAGCGACGCGCCGGTGCGGGCGCCGAGGTCGGTCAGCGCCCGTCCCTCGTCGAGCGGGAGCGCCACGAAGTGGTTGCCGGTGGCCTGCCGCTGCTGCCACGGTTTCCACCCGCCGCCGGGGAACGTCACCCGGGGCGGCGGCTCGGCCAGCGCGGGGGCCCAGAACCGGTCCGTCTCGGCGAGGCCGTCGCGGTCCGCGGCCACGCTGCGGGCGTACGCGAGGAACGACGGTGTCCGGGCCGCGCGGGCCGCCTGCGCCGGGTCCCCGTCCAGCAGCGCCTGGTAGACCCGGCCGACCGTGCGCAGGATCGCGGCCATGCTCTGCTGGTCGGCGACGGTGTGGTCGATCGCCATCGCGAGCACGTGCCGGTCGTCGGCCTCCCGGATCAGCGTCACCGCGGCCAGCGGACCGTCCTGCATGTCGATCAGCGGGGTGTAGCTGCGCATCAGGTGCAGGCCGAGCCGGGCCCGGTGCCGGTCGCCCGCGCAGCCGCGCAGGTCGACCTGCTCGACCGACACGGCGGCGGCCCCGTCCTCCGGCACGAACCGGAAGCCGTCGGCGCCGCCGCGCAGCCGCGCGGTGAACACGTCCACCGCCTCCGTCACCAGCCGCAGCGCGGTCCGGAAGTGGTCCTCGTGCAGGTCGCCGTGGAGGTGGAAGGCGTCCCACACCGGGTTGACCGGTGGGCGGCGCGGGTGGCCGGCCTCGTCGAGGGTGGCGCGCAGGCAGAACTCCCGCTGCATGCCGTACGCGGCGATCGGCTCCGGGGTCACGTGCGCCTCCCTGACTCGGCCGCCGTGTCCACGGGTGCCGGTGTGGTCCGGCCGGACCGGGCCGGGCGGGTGCGGCGGGCGGTCACCGGGTCCCCGACAGGGCGGCGGTGGACTCGACGCGGCGCAGCCAGCGGGCGTGCCGGGCCATCCCCTCGGCCGGTCCGACGCGCGGCCGGTAGCCGAGCACCCGGGCGGCCACGGTCAGGTCGGCGGCGGTGGCCGGCACGTCACCGTCGCGCTCGGGCAGCCGGTCCAGCCGGACCGGTCGCCCCGTCACCCGTTCCACCAGGTCCACCACCTCGGTCATCGGCACGCTCGCGCCGCCGCCGACGTTCACCGTCACCGAGCGGGGCGGCGCGCCACCGGGCGCGCTCCGGGCGGCCGGGCCGCCGGCGGTCAGGTCGGCCGACGCGGCGGCGACGGTCGCGGCCACCACGTCGGAGACGAAGGTGAAGTCCCGCCGGTGGCTGCCGTCGCCGTAGAGCGGGAACGGCTCGCCGGTGGCGGCGGCGGTCAGCAGCCGGCCGATCGCCATGTCCGGCCGCTGGCGGGGCCCGTACACGGTGAAGTAGCGCAGCGCGACGACGGTCGTCGGGTGCCCGGGACGCGCGGCGTACGCGTGGCACAGTTGCTCCCCGGCCAGTTTGGACACCCCGTACGGCGAGGCCGGGGCGGTCGCCTGGTCCTCCCGGCTGGGGCCGCCGACCAGCCCGTACACGCTGGACGAGGAGGCGTAGACCAACCGCCGGACGGACCCGGCCAGGCACGCCTCGGCGACCCGTTGGGTGCCCAGGACGTTCGTCTCGGCGTACCGGCGGAAGGCGTCCCAGGAGGGGCGTACCCCGGGGATGGCGGCCAGGTGGAAGACGGTGTCGCAGCCCTCGACGGCCGGTGCCAGGTCGTCGGTGGTGATGTCGGACAGCAGCGGGGTGTAGCCGGGGCGGGCGGGCGTGGCGGCGGGGCCGGCCGGCCGGTGCCCGTCGGGGGCCCGCAGGTCCAGCCCCACCACGTGGTGCCCGTCGGCCAGCAGGGCGTCGACCAGGTGCGAGCCGATGAACCCGGCCGCGCCGGTCACCAGGACCCGGGACCTCGGCGGCAGCCCGTGCCCGGGGTGTCGGTCAGCCATCGGTCAGCTCGCGTGCCGGCGGCAGAGCGCGGACAGCCGCGCCGCCCCGGCGGGGTCGTCCACCAGGGTGGGCAGCGTGGCCAGCAGGTCGTGGTACTCGTCGCGCTCGGGTCGGGCGGCGGCGCCCGGCCCGATGAAGCTGTAGTTGAGGTAGTAGCGCACGCTGCCGTGCGGGCTGGGCGGGCGCATGTGCCAGGTGGCGGAGTTGACCACGGCCACCGTCCCGGCGCCGCCGACGACGGTGACGTCGTCCGGTCCCACCTCGAAGCCGTACCGGTTGGGGTGGTGCCGGGGCACCCGGGCCGTGTGCGTGTCGGGGCGCAGCACCAGCGGGCCGTTGTCGGCGGTGAGGCCGGCGGGGTAGATCATGACGTGCACCATGGCGGTGTCGGACCGGCCGTCCCAGGGCTGGTCGCTGTCGTAGTCGTGGTGCCAGGCCTTGCCCTCGCCCCGGGTCAGCCGCATGCCGTTGGCGTGGTGGAACAGGTAGGTGTCGCCGAGCACCGGCCGGACCAGCGGGTCGAGCACCCCCTCGGCGAGCAGCCGCAGGAACGGCGGGTGCGGCATGAGCCGCTTGCGGCCCGGCTCGGTGCTGGCCAGGTCGTCGAGGCCGGCGCGCAGCCGGTCACACCACTGCGGCGGCAGCCAGTCGGGTGCCACGACGTACTCGCGGGTGGCGGCGCCTCCCCCGTGGGTGCCCATGTTCTCTCCTCTCCGCGCCCGGGTCACCGCGCGCTGATGCCCGCCTGGGTCAACACCTCGGCCGCGCCGCTGCGCTCCAGCGCCCCGGAGACCAGGTGCCGTGCCCACGGGTCGGACTTGTTCTGGGCCAGGTGCAGGATCGCGGCGTCGCGGTACGCCCGTTCGTCGAGGTGCCCGGTGCCGACGGGCACCGGCACCAGGTGCCCGGCCATGAAGTTCCACCGCACCGGCATCTCCTCGACGCGCAGGTCGTGGCGCAGCTCCCACATCGTCAGCCAGAAGCCCAACTGGTCGCGCGGGATCATCACGCCGGCCGCCGCCATCGGCAGCATCGCCCGGTAGTGCCGCAGCCACCGGTCGGCGATCCGGCGCAGGGCCGGTGCCGAGCCGAGCAGGATGCCGCTGTTCCAGCAGTGCATCTCGTCGAGCGCGGCGGCGGGCAGGCGGACGCCGAAGGTCCGGTGCACCAGCTCCAGCACGCCGGCCCGGTCGATGTCCGGGTCGGTGAAGTAGAGCCGCCGGTCCCCCCAGAGGGTCGGCGCGACGGGCCGGTTGAGCAGCGAGTACAGGTCGACCCCGGGGCCCAGTTCGGTGGCCATCAGCCCGATGTCGGCGCGGACGATGGTGTCCGAGTCGAGGTACAGGTGCTGCGCGGTGCGGGCCCGCGCCATCGAGGTGATCTTGACAATCCGGGACCGGATCGACTCGGCGTCGGCCGGCCGGGCGCCGGCCAGGTCGTCCGGGCCCACCGGCACCACCTCGACGTCGACGTCGAGCAGGTCGGCGAGGCGGGTGAGCACGGGCGAGGGCTCGTCGGCGAAGACGGTGACCGGCACGGACCGGTTGTGCTCGCGCAGCGAGGCGATCGCCGCCGCGACGTACGGCAGGAAACCCGCCGTGGCGGTCAGTGTCACCCGGAACGCCGCCGGGGTGCCCGCCGGGCTCACGCCGTCCACCTCATCGGACCAGCCCCTCTCGCTCGTCGGTCGCCCCCGCGTCGTCCGGGCCGGTCACCTGGCGGACCGATCCGGCGTCGGCGTTGGAGTAGCCGCCCATGTAGTAGTCCAGCGTCGCCCGCTGCGAACAGGTCACCGGCACGCCCTGGCGGACCAGCTCGATGCTGAAGGCCAGGTCCTCGGTGTAGCCGCGGCGTCGCCGCCAGGACGGGTACCGGGTCGGGAACGGGATGCGTGCGTGCAGGTCGCGGCGGACCAGGTACTCGCTGGTGTCCACCCGGGTGATCGGGATGCCGGCCGCCCGCAGGGTGTCGCGCACCACGTTGGACCCCGGCTCCAGCACGCCCCACCCGACGAGCTGCCGGTACGACTCGGCCCGCTGCTGCGGATCGGGGTGCCAGGGATCCTCCCCGTCCGGCACGAACGGCCGGCCGTCCTCGGTGAGCAGCCGCCGCCAACTGTGTGCCACCTGCGCGCCCGGCTCGGCGGCCAGCGCGTCCACCAGGGAGCGCAGGTGCTCCGGGTGGTAGGCGTTGTCGTCGTCGAGCTGCGCGACGTACTCGCCGCTGGCCAGCCCGATGCCCTCGTTGCGCAGCCGGGCCAGCCGGGCGGGCAGGTACTCCCCGTCGTCCGCCGAGCCGTGGACCACCCGGAGCACCGCCGCCGGGAACTGTCGCCGCAGCGACTCGCCGGCCGCCGGGTCGCCCAGGTACGGGCAGTCGTCGCCGAGCACGATGTGCTCCACCCGGACGCCGCGCTGGGCCACCACGGACGCCATCGCGCGGCGCAGTTGGCGGGGCCGGTCGCGGGTGAGCGTCACGACGCTGACCAGGGGCGGGGATGTCACGGCGGCCCCCCGGCGGGTGACACCCGGACGAACGACCGGGTGAAGGCGAGCACCGGCACGGCCATCAGCAGCGTGATCAGCACCGCCGACCAGCCCAGCCCGAGCAGCCCCACGGCGGGCGCGCCGCCGATGAACCCGATGGCCACGAACAGGTCCGTCAACGGGACCAGGCCGGCGTAGTACCGGCCCATGTGGGAGGCGGGCAGCCGGCGTTGCACCTCGGCGAAGAAGACCACCGTGGCCACCGACTCCAGCACGCCCGCCACGAAGGTCAGCCCGATCAGCACCACCACCGAGCCGGCCAGCGGCATCACCAGCCAGCACAGCCCCTCCACCACGTTGGCGAGCAGGTAGAGCCAGCCGGCGGGGAGGCGACCGAGCCGCCCGCCCAGCAGGCCGCCGAGCACCCCGCCCACGCCCATGGCGGCCAGCGCGTACGCGAACGCGCCGGAGTCCGGCCACCGCTCGGTCTCGAAGGCGGTCAGGAACACCCGCCCCAGGCTGACCGCGGCCACGTAGGTGAAGGCCGTGACCGTCAGCGCCAGCATCAGCCGGTCCCGGCGGACCAGCCCGGCCAACTCGCGGGGGCTGGTGATCAGCACCCGGCGGACCAGGTCCCAGGCGACCCGGCCGACGGACCGGCGTCCGCCGGTCGGCGCGGGCGCGTCGCCCGGTCCCGCCGGGGGCGACCCGGCGGCCGCGTCCGGGCGGGGCACCGGCGGCAGGCCCAGCAGCAGCACCGCCGCCAGCACGGCGGTCACCGCCTCCACCCCGAACAGCCAGCCGATGCCGGCGAAGGCGACGATCGGTCCCGCCGTGGCCGGGCCGAGGAAGCTGGTCAGCCGCTCGCTGGTCACCAGCAGGCTGTTGCCGCGTAGTTCGCTGCCGCTGGGCATGACCGCGGGCCGCAGCGCCATCCGGGTGGGCACGCCGAACATGAAGGACAGCCCGACGAGGAACGCGAGGACCTGGATCTGCCACATCGCCGTGGTGAACGGGAACAGCGCGACCACGGCCGCGCTGGCCAACGCGCTGTAGACCGCGACGCGGCGCGGATCGTACCGGTCGGTGATGTGGCCGACGGCCGCGCCGAGGAAGATGTTGGGCAGGAACCGGATGCCCAGCGCCAGGCCGACGTCGAGGCCCAGGCCGTACCGGTCGAGCACCAGCAACGGCAGGCCGACGGTGGTCATCCCGGTGCCCAGCCGGAGCAGGAACAGCGACAGGGTCAGCCGGACGAACGGGCCGTTGCGCAGCAGCGACCGGGTGGTCAGGTCCGGGGGCGCGTCGGCGTGCCGGGTCATCGGGCCGCCCCCGTCGCGGCCGGCGCCTGCACCTCGACGTGCCCGGGATGGGCCCCCGGGTCGGCCAGGTGGGCCGGGTCGCGCAGCGTGTGTTCGCCGTCGGCCACCTCGACCAGCCCGGCCTGGGTGAAGACCGTGCGGGCCGGCTCGTTGCGGGGCGTGCGGACCACCAGCCCGCGCAGGCCGGCGTGCGCGCGGCCGGCCGCGCGGACCGCGGCGACGAGGAACGGTACGGCCACGTCCAGGCCGAGCACCCGACAGCTCACCGCCATCGCGGTGACCGTCTCCCCCTCCAGCACCAGCGCCCCGGTCAGCCCGTAGTCGGCGAAGCGGTCGCGCACGGTGAGCGCGAAGACGGCGGCGTCCGGGCGGTCCAGCAGGTGGCGCACCTGGGCCTCGGTGAGCGGGCGGGCCGTGGTGGTGAACTGCGTGGTCCGGCTGAACAGCTCCGCCAGGCGGGCCGCGTCGGCGGCGACGGCGGGCCGGACGGTGAGCCGGATCCCCAGCTCCCGCAGGAAGTCGGCGCGGTCGGCGGCGCGCGCCTCGACCGCCTGGCGGGCCAGCACCGCCCGGGTGGTGTCCGACCGGGCGGCCCCCTCCGGGGTGGACCAGGGCACCTCGCAGCGCGGGTCGCTGAGCAGCAGCCGGCGGAAGTCGGCCACCGGCGCGTCGAGGACGTGCACGTCCGGCAGGGCGTGCCGGATCTCGGCCCGCTCGACCGGGTGGTCGTCGAGGACGAGGACCTGGTGGTGGGCGATGCCCAGGTCGGCGCAGAGCGCGGCGAGGTTGGCCGACTTGGGCTGCCAGTTGATCCGGTGGGCGACGAAGTCGTCCGGCCCGAGCGGCAGGCCCGCCGCGTGCTGCCGCCACAGCCCCAGGGTGACCTCCTCGGTGCCCTTGCTCAGGCTGACCAGCAGGATGCCCCGGTGCCGCAGGATCCGCAGCGCCTGGTGCAGGCCCAGGTGCAGCCAGCGACTGGTGGTGTCCCGGTCCAGCCAGCCGAACCCGTCCTCGGCCGCCACCGAGGGCCACAACGTGCCGTCCAGGTCGACCGCGACGCACTTGATCCGGTCGGCGCCGGTGTGCAGCAGGTACAGCGCGACGTACTCCTCGGCCAGCAGGTCGCTCAGCGGCCCGGTCTGGTGTGGCTGCTCCACGGCCGGGTCGACCGCGCCGCCGTGGTGCGCGTACGGGAACACCAGGTCGTCGAGGAGGTGGGCGGCGCCGTGCCGGGCGGCCAGCGCCTGCTCGTCGACGACGAGCACGGTGGGGTGCGCCTGGGCGCACCGGTCCAGTTCGCTGTTGACCGCGTACACGATGTCGCGGACGTTGACCGGCTGCCGGAAGTCGGTGCGCCCGAACGGGGAGACGGCCGGCGCGGCGACGTTGTGCACCAGGACGGGGCGGTCACCCGCGGCCCGCGCCAGCTCCGTCACGGTCGTGCGCAGCACCCGGACCAGGGCGGTCAGCCGCCGTCGCCGGTCGTCGCCTGAGCGGTACGGGCCGTCGTCCCACAGGGGTGCCAGGAAGTGGATGGTGGTCGGCTGGAAGACGATCAGGTCCACGTCGTCGAGGGGCTGGTCCCGCCAGGAGTCGGGCCACCGGTGGGTGGTCCGCACGTCGAGCCCCCGCCGGGCGGCGGCGCGGACCAGGGAGTCCTCGGCGAACTGGAGCACACAGCCGCCGATCAGCAACACCCGCAGGGGGCGCGGCGCTCCGGGCCCGGCGGCGGCCAGGTCGGCCACCCGCAGGGGGTTCGGCTGGACGTACCGCGCGGACGCGGCGGCGGCGAGCGGGCCGCCGGACGGCGCGGCGGGTGACCGGCCGGCGTCGTCGGGCGTGGTCGCCGGCAGGTGACCGGTGGCGGCCCCGGGCGACCGGGTGCCGGGTGGGGGCGGCGCGGCGCAGGCCAGGCCGCGCGACAGCAGCAGGGACAGCAGCCGCTCCCCGACGCCGGGCCGGGGCAGCAGGTCGTCGAATTGCGCGACCGAGTGCGGGGCCCGGGCGAGCGCGGCGCACGCCGCCGCCAACTCCTGGTCCACGCACAGCCGATCGTCGGCCCGACTGAGCTCCACGTAATTACCCGCGTCCGCGCTGACCGTCGCAGGATGCAGGAGGTATCTGCGGTCGGACATGCCCCCGTTTTCTGACTCAATATGCATTGTCTTACCTGGATTCGCACGACTGTCAGCGCCGACCGCCGGTCGACCACCCGACCGACCCTAGCAAACGATCACCCCTGGAGAAAAGGCTTTCCCGTCGATCCGGGACGAGCACCACTGAGGACTGACGCAGACATCGATCGTCATGCTACTCTCCGAGCATCGGGTGATCGGCGACACTTTTAATCGACTTCAACGGACACTCAGTAATGCAATGACATTGACTACTGTCGCCCAATCAGGCGGTGTTTTTCGGCGCGGGGGAACCGGGAGTGGTCGCAGCGCGCGGTATTCACGCACTGGCCAGGGGCATTGTCGATAACCTCCCGGAAGGTTGATCATGACAAGGTGGAGCACACTGCTGCTCGACGAAGCGCGACTCGACGACCTGCCCCACGTCCCCGTCTCCGAGATCCTGCGACACCGCGAGGCGCTGGCGACGTACCGGCCGTCGCCGGCCAACCTCTACGAGCGCTGGGAACGGCAGCAGTGGCGGGCCGAGGACATCCCGCTGGAGCCGGACCGGGACCGGTTCGACCAGCTCGCCGAGGGCCACCGCCGGTACCTGACCGCCACGATCCACACCTTCATCGTGGGCGAGTACACCGGCCTGGACCTGCTCGGCCCGATCCTGGCCGGCGCCCCCGCCGAGGCCGACCTGCTCTTCCTGGGCACCCAGGTCGCCGACGAGGCACGGCACACCCGGCTGATGCTGCGGCTCGGCACCGAACTGCTCGGCCTCGACCTGGACACCCGCCGGCTGCTGGACGAGGCGTGGCTGGCCGTCACGCCGGCCCACCGGCGCCTGGCCGCCCTGGAGACCCGCATCGTCACCGACCTCCAGGCCCACCCCGGCGACTACCGGCGGTGGCTGCGGACGGTCACGCTCTTCCACCTCATCACCGAGGAGGTGCTGGCCGTCGCCGGGCAGACCGCCATGATCCGCCTGCTCAAGCAACTCCCCGGGCTGCCCGGCCTCACCACCGCGTTCATCGCCATGACGCGGGACGAGTCCCGGCACGTCAACTACGGGATCCACACCCTGCGCGAGGCGGTGGCCGCCGGGTACGCCGACGAGATCAGCGAGACGATCGAGGAGGCCGCCACGCTGACGGTGTGGATCGACGCGGTGGACGCCCCGACCCGGGCGCAGGCCCGACACATCCAGGCCAGCGCGCAGCTCTGCGCCCGGCGGCTGGGCCGCGCGATGCGCCGGCTGGACCTGCCCGAGCCGTACGTCGAGCACGTCACCCGCCGCGCCCTGGCCGCCGAGCCGCAGGAGGCGATCCGGTGAGCCCGGTCCGCCGTACCGACCTCGACCTGCTGGCCATCGACGTGATCCGCCGCAACCACGACGCGCTGCTGGACGCCCTCGTGCAGGTCGCCACCCACAGCGCCGCCGTGGACGAGATCCGCCGGTCCATCCGCGCGCTGGCCGGGGCGCAGTGGGAGCTGGCCCAGAACCGCCCCGCCGAGCGGGACCAGCTCATCGTCTTCCTGCCGTCGAACAACGTCCTCTACTCGTACGTGCTGTTCGGGCTGGTCCCGGCGCTGTACTGCCGGGAGGTGGTGGCCCGGCCGTCCAGCCGGGTGGCCTCGACGACCGCGGCGGTGCACCGGATCCTCAGCGCGGACCCGGCGATGCCCCGCCCGACGCCGGTGACGCTGGCGCACGCCTCCCAGCGGGAGTTCCTCACCCGGCACCGCGACGCCGACGTGGCCGTCTTCACCGGGCAGCCGGCCAACGCCGACAGCGTGGCCGCCAGCCTGTCCCCGCAGACCCTGCTGCTGACCTTCGGCTCCGGGCCGAACCCGGTGGTGGTCGGCCCGGACGGCGACCCGGAACAGGTCGTGCCGGACCTGCTGCGCGCCCGGCTGTACAACTCCGGTCAGGACTGCCTCTGCCCCGACGTGGTCTTCGTGCACCGCGCGGTGGCGGCCGAGCTGACGGAGCGGCTGGTCCGGTCGGTCGGGCGACTGGCCGTGGGTCCCCGCGCCCGGCCGGACACCGTCGTGTCGGCGCTGACCTACCCGGACGTCCTGCCCCCGCTGGAGCAGTACCTGGAGCAGCACGCCCGGTACGTGCGCAGCGGCGGGCGGGTGGACCGGGACCGGCTGCTCGTCGAGCCGACCGTGCTGCTGCGGCCGTGGACGGCCGACGTCCAGCCACCCGAGTTCTTCGCGCCCGTCTTCGACCTGGTCGAGTACGACCACGCCGGGCAGATCCGGGCCTGGCTGGAGTCGGCCCCGCAGCGGCGACGCGGCATGTACGTCTCGGTGTACGGCGAGACCGGCCTGCCCGACGGGGTGCTCGGCACCAGCGTGGTCCTGTCGGGGGTGACCACCCTCGACGTCGAGGACGGCAACCGGCCGTTCGGCGGGTACGGCATCGAGGCCAACTCCGTGCGCCGGGGCGACCTGGTGTCGGCGCGTCCCCTGCTGCTCTCCGCCGAGCTGGGGCCGGCCGGGCAGGCGCTGCGCGCCCGACCCTCCGGTGCGGTGCTCCATGCCTGAGCCGACACCGACGCGGACACCGTCCACCGCCGCGCCCCCGCCGGCCGGCGCGCCGCCAGCCGACCCGCCGCCGGTGGCCCGCGCCGGGGCCGGTCCGGTCGTCGTGCTCGCCCGGTCGACCGGTGCCACCGGGGCGCTGCCGGACCCGGTCGAGCCCGCCGGGGCCGGCGACCCGGTGACGACGGCCCGTCACCCGGGCTGCGCCACGGCGCCGGAGCTGGTGCACCGGGTGCTCGGCAGCGTGCTGGCGCACCTGCCACCGGGCCGGCGGACCGGTGTCGCGCTGGTCTTCGCGGCCGACGCGTACTGCGCCTGGGCCGCCGACCGGTACGCGGGGCGGTGCCGGGACACCAGCCGACGGCTGCGCCCGTCGGACTCGATCCGGTTGGAGACCGCCGAGCTGCTGCGGACCTTCGACGCCGGCGCCGGCTGGCCGGGGGACGCGGTGATCCTGGCCGGCGCCGACGCCCACGGGCCCGCCGCCCGGGCCGCCGTGGCGGCCCTGCGCCGGATCCGCTCGCCGCTGGTGCACTGTGAGCTGCGGGCCGCCGCCCCGGCCCGTACGCCCGCCCCGGCCGGTGCCGACGCGCCCGCCGGCACCGTCCGGGCCGCCGACGACAGGGCAGCGGCCGGTGACGGGACACCGGACTTCGTGGCCACCGCGACGCTGTGGGGACGGCAGCCGTGACCGCCGGACCCACCACCGCCGCCGCCGGGGAACCGACCGCCGCTGCGCCAGCCGACGCCGCCCCGGCACCCGCCGCCGGGCCGGCCTGGGCCGTGCTGGCGGACACCCTGGCCCGCGCCGGGTGCCGGGCGGTCTTCGGCCTGCCCACCGACGAGCCGGGCCTGCTCGACGCGGCCGAGGCGCATCCCGACCTGACCGCCGTGGCCGTCGCCGACCAGCGCGTCGCGGCCTGCGCCGCCGCCGGCCACGCGCTGACCTCCGGCGCGCCGGCCGTCCTCGCGCTGACCACCGGCCCGGCCTTCGTCAACGCGCTGGCCGGGCTCTCCGAGGCCGCCAGCCTCTGCGCGCCCGTGGTCGTGGTGACCACCCGCGCCCCCGGTGCCCAGCTCGGCCGGGGCGCCTTCCAGTACGTCGACCAGGCGGCCATGGCCGACCCGCTGCTGACCTGGTACACCCTGGTGGAACGGCCCGACCGGCTGGTCTGGGCCGTCCGCCGGGCGGTCGCGCTCGCGGTCGCCGGCCGACCGGGGGTGACCGTCGTCGAGGTCACCGACGAGGTGGCCCGCGAGGTCGTCGACCCGGCCGGGGAGCCGGTCGCACCGGCCCGGCGGCTGGTCGCCGTCCCGCCCGCCGCCGACCTGGACCGGGCCGCCCGGCTGCTGACCGGGGCCCGGCTGCCGGTGATCCTGGCCGGCGGCGGCACCCGCTGGGGTGACCAGGCCGCCGCCGTGGTGCGCCTCGCCGAGCGGTTGCACGCGCCGATCGTCACCACCGCCGCCGGTCGCGGGGTGGTCGACGAACGGCACCCGCTGTCGCTCGGCTGCGCCGGCCTGTACGCCACGCCCCCGGTGGACGCGCTGCTGGAGAGGGCCGACGTGGTGCTGGCGCTGGGCAGCCGGCTGGAGGAGACCGTCCGGATGGACTGGCCGGGCCTGTCCCGGGCCGCGCTGGTGCAGGTGGACCTGGACGTACGGGCCTTCGACGCCGGCGTACCCCCGGCCCTGGCCCTGCTCGGCGACGCCGGGGCCACCGCGGCGGCGCTGGCGGACCGGATCGCCGACGACGACGTCGACGCGGTCGACCGCGCCGACCGCGCGGCCCTGCTGCGCGACGTCCGGGCCGGTGCCACCCGCACGGTCGCGGACCAGCTCGACCGGTCGCCGGTGCGCCGGGCGCTGCGCGAGGTCGCCGCCGTCTACGGCGACCGGGTGGTCTGGGTGCACGAGAACGGCCTGCACGACATCTGGAGCTACCACCGGCCCGCGCTGACCGTGGCGGCGGGCGCCACCGTGGTCTGTCCCGGCGAGCAGACCATGATGGGCTTCGGCGTCGCGGCGGCGATCGGGGCCGCGACGGCGGCGCCGGAGCGCCCGGTGGTGGTGCTCGCCGGGGACGGCGCCGTGCAGCTCAGTGTCAACGCGCTGCCGACGGCCGCCGCCCGCCGGCTCGGCATCACCGTGCTGATGTTCGACAACCAGGGCTTCGGCTGGCCCCGGCACCTGCGGGCGCTCGCCGGCGAGCCGCCCGGGCCGGCCCGGTTCCCGACGCCCGTGCCGGTGCTCGACTGGGTGCGGGCCTGCGGCGGGTGGGCGGCGGACCTCGCCGTCACCCCCGACCTCGGCGCGGTGCTGCGCGAGGCCCACGCGGCGGCCGGGCGGGGCGAACTGGCCCTGGTCCGCGTCCCGGTGCCGGACACCGACGTGCCGGTGGGGGTACGCCGGCTGCTCGGGCCACCGCAGGACGGCGGGTAGCCCGGATGGAACGCGGACGGCTGCACCTGGACGGGGAGCCGGTGCCCGAGGCGACGCTGGCGGCCCTGGTCCGGCAGTGCGCGGCCGAGGCCGCCGACGCCGGCGTCGGGCCCGGCCACGCGCTGGGGGTCGCCGACGAGGAGCCGCTGAGCACCGTGGTGGCCGCGCTCGCGGCCGACCGCCTCGGCGCGCCGCTGCACCTCGGCGGGTCCGCCCCGACCGGTGCCGGGCCCGCGCGCCACCTGCCGGTCGCGGCCCGGGTACGGACCGACGCCGGGCGGACGCGGACGCAGCCGGTACCCCTCGACCGGGCCGCCGGCCCGCTGCCCGAGCAGGCCGGTTACCTGTTCACCACCTCCGGCAGCACCGGCGACGTCAAGATCGTGGTGCACAGCCCGGCCGCGATGCGCTACCAGGTCCGGGCCACCGCCGCCCGGCTGGGATACGACCCGTCCGACGCGCTGCTGCTGCCGCTGTCCCCCCGCCACGCCTACGGCTTCAGCGTGCTGGCCCAGTGGATCGCCGGCGGGCCGGACCTGTTCGTGGAGAGCCGGTTCAGCGTCGACCTGGTCGCCCGCCGGCTGGCCGAGCACCGGATCACCACCCTGGACGGCGTACCGGCGATGTACCGGCTGCTGCTGCGCCAGGCCCGCCACTGCCCCGCGCTGCGGGCGGACCTCGCCGCGCTGCGGGTACGCGGCTGCGGCGGCGACGTGCTGGCGCCGGGGCTGCGGCACGAGTTCGCCCACCGGATCGGTGGGGCGCTGCACGACGGCTACGGGCTGACCGAGGCGGGGCCGAACGTGGCGCTCACCGGCCCCGACGAGCCGGCCACGGCCGGGGTCGGCCGGCCGCTGGACGGCACCCGGGTCCGGCTGGGCGCCGACGGCGAGGTGCTCGTGCACAGCCCCAGCGTCATGCTGGCCTACCTCGCCGATCCGCAGGCCACCGCCGCGCACCTGGTGGACGGCTGGCTGCACACCGGGGACCTCGGCGAGATCGACGCCGCCGGCCGGCTCACCATCACCGGCCGGCGGCGGGAGATCATCAACGTGTACGGGCGGACGTACGCGCCGGTGCTGCTGGAGGACGCGCTCGTCGACCAGCCCGGCGTGCTGGAGGCCGCCCTGGTCGGGCTGCCCGGTGCGGACGCCCGGCGGGGGGACCGGGTGGTGGCGTACCTGGTGCTGGAGCCCACGCCCGACCCGGTGGACCGCGCCGGGCGGGCCTGCCGGGCCGCGCTGCCCCCGGCCCTGCGCCCGGCCCGGGTCACCGTCGTGCCCCGGCTGCCCCGGCTCGCCTCCGGCAAGCTCGACCGGCGCACGATCCGCGCCTGGGCGCTGGCGGGGACGGTCGACCCGGCGGAGGTCGGACCCGGTGACCGGTGAGGTGGCGATCGCCGGGCTCGGCCTGGTGACCGCGTTCGGGCCCGGCGCGCAGCGCTACTGGCGTGAACTCTGCGCCGGCCGCAGCGCCCTGCGGCCGGCCACCCGGCCCGGCTACGGCGTGGTCGGCCAGGTGCCCGTCGACGACCCGGCCGCCCCCGACCCGGACGAGCCCCGCAAACTCCGGTACGCCGAGACCGCGCTGCGCGAGGCGCTGGCCGGGGCCGGGCTGTCCGCCGTACCGCCGGACGCCGTGGTCGTGGCGGCCAGCCAGGCACCGCCCGCCCCGGAACGCGCCGACCGGCCGGCCGGGATGCGGGAGTTCACCGGCCCGGACCTGACCGCGCGGCTGCCGCCCACGGTGCCCGTCTGGTACGTCTCGCACGCCTGCGCGTCAGCGGCCTTCGGGCTGCTGCTGGCGCGGGACCTGGTCCGCTCCGGGCACACCGGCACCGCCGTGGTGCTCGGCGCGCACGTGCTCAACGAGTACGAGCACCGGTCGATGGAGGTCGTCAAGGCGTTGAGCCCGGAGCCGGCCCGGCCGTTCGACCCGGCCCGCGCCGGCATCTCGCTCGGCGAGGGAGGCGGCGCGGTCGTGCTCCGGCCGGCGACCGGCGCGGCCGGGGAGATCGTCGTCGCCGGGGGTGCCACGCGGGTGGCCGGTGCGCTCCCCGCCGCCGCGGCCACCGCCGACCTGGCCGGGTGCATGCGGGCCGCGCTGGCCGACGCGGACGCGGCGCCGCCCGCCGGGGCCGGGGAGCCGGCCCGACCCGACTACGTCCACGCCCACGCCACCGGGACCGCGCAGGGCGACGACGTCGAGCTGGACGCCCTGGGCGAGGTGCTGGCCGACCTCGGCCCCGCCGGCGTGCCGGTCAGCTCGCACAAGGGTGCCGTCGGGCACCTGCTGCACTCGTCGTTCTTCCCGGCGCTCGTCGCCGCGAGCGCGGCCCTGCGGACGGGGACGGCGCCACCGACGGTCGGCCTGGGACGGTCCCGGCGCGCCGGCCCGGCCTGGTTGCCGGCCACCACGGCACCGCTGGCCGGCCGACGGCTGGCTATGGTGAACAGCTTCGGCTTCGGCGGCAGCACGGCCAGCGTGCTGCTGCGGCACCGGACGAGGGGGGTATAGCGTGGCGCGGCTCAGCATCGTGTCGGGTGGAGGTACGGGTATCGGCAGGGCCGTCGCCGAACGCCTGGCCCAGGAGGGGTCCACGGTGGCGGTCCTGGGCCGGCGGGCGGCCGTCCTGGAGCGGGCCGCCGCGGAGATCAACGAGACGGTGGGCGACGAGCGGGTCGTCCCGTACCCGGTGGACCTCACCGTCGCCGACGAGGTCGCCGAGGTGGCGAGCCGACTGCGGGAGCGGGGCGACGCGGTGGACGTCCTGGTCGCCAACGCGGGCGGCAACGCCGGGCGGCGGCACACCGGCCCCGGGCTGGACGCCGAGGTCGCGGCCTGGCGCGCCGACTTCGAGGCCAACGTCGTCACCTCGGTGCTGCTGGTGGAGGCGTTCCGGGCGGACCTGCGCCGTCCCGGCGGCGCGGTCGTGCTGCTCGGCTCCGTGGCCGCGTACCGGCCCACCGGCTCGTACGGGGCGGCGAAGGCGGCCGTGCACGCCTGGACGTACACGCTGGCGACCCAACTGGGCGGCGACGGGATCACGGTGAACACGGTGGCCCCCGGCTTCATCCCGGACACGGAGTTCTTCGGTGACCAGATCACCCCGGAGTTCCGGCGGTCCCGGGTGGACGCCACACCGCTGGGCCGGCCCGGTACCCCCGAGGAGGTGGCTGCGGCGGTGGGTTACCTCGCGTCGCCGCAGGCACGGTTCACCACCGGCCAGATCATCCAGGTCAACGGCGGCATGGTGTACGGGCGCGGCTGACCGGGTGCACGGGGCCGGGTGGCCGGCTCACCCGGCCGCCCGTACGGCCCACCGATCGGTGGGTGCAGTCGACCGGCCGGACCGGCCCACCGGAGTCGGATCGCACCAGGTCCGCCGGCGTTCCCGGGAACTAACCTGCCCCGCGCCCCGACCAAGGGGAGTGTGAGGCGCCGCAGCGACGTCGTGGCGCCGTTCCTCGAAAGGTCGTCCAGCTATGGCTCTCTCCCGACGCAGGGTCGCCCAGGTCGGCGCGCTCGGCATCGTCGTCGCTGCCACGGTGGCGCTCACCGGAGCACCGGCCGCCGCGCACGTCTCGGTCAGCCCGTCGGTCACCACCGCGAACGCCTACACCGTGCTGACCTTCGGAGTGCCGCACGGCTGCGACACGTCCGCCACCACGAAGGTGTCCATCAAGATGCCCGAGCAGCTCGTCACGGTCACCCCGACCGTGAACCCGAACTGGACGGTGCAGAAGGTCATGGCGGACCTCAACCCGCCGGTCAAGGACAGCCACGGCAACGAGGTCACGCAGCGGGTCTCCGAGGTCGTCTACACCGCCCGGACGCCGTTGCCGAGCGACCTGCGGGACACCTTCGAGCTGTCGCTGAAGCTGCCCGACACCCCGGGCGAGACGCTGGTCTTCCCGACCGTGCAGACCTGTGAGCAGGGCGAGGCGGCCTGGGTGGAGGTGCCCGCCGACGGGCAGGACGCCGACGGGCTGGACTACCCCGCGCCGAGCTTCGCGCTGACCGCGAAGACCGACACCGGCGAGGGCGCCGTCCAGCCGGCCGCCCAGCAGGTCAGCCAGACCACCGACGGCTCCGAAGACGGCGGCACCGGGGTGGTCGGCTGGATCGCCCTGGCGCTCGGTGCGCTGGGGTTGGGGCTGGGCGGGCTGGCGCTGCTGCGTACCCGCAAGGCCGCCTGACCGGCCGATGACGCAGGTGAGGTCGCGCAGCGTCCCGGCCGCGCGGCGGGGCGGGCCGGTCCGGCGGGCTCGGTGGATGGTCTCCACCGTGCTCGCCGGCCTGCTCGGCCTGCTGGCCGCCATCATCCCGGCGGCCCCCGCCGCCGCCCACGCCGTCCTGCTGGGCACCGATCCGACGGACGGGGCGGTGCTGGCGACCACCCCGCAGCAGGTCACCCTGACCTTCAACGAGCCGGTGGCGGTACGTCCGGGCGGGGTCCGGCTCCTCGACGCCACCGGCGAGGAGCTGTCCACCGACAGCCGGGCGGTGGACAGCTCCGTGGTCCTGACCGTTCCACCGGACCTACCCGACGGTACCTACATCGTGACCTTTCGGGTCATCTCGGCCGACAGCCACCCCGTCTCGGGCGGGTTGAGCTTCGCCGTGGGCGCGCCGAGCAGCGCCGCCGTCACGGTGCCGGAGAGCCGGCCGAGCCTCCCGCTGGACCTCCTGCGGCAGGCAGCGGAGGCCACCGCCTACCTCGGCCTGCTGGTCAGCGCGGGCCTCGTCGTCTTCCTGCTCGTCCTGCTGCGCGCCGACGCGCCGGTCCTGCGACGCCGGCTGCGGCGGCTCGCCTGGGGGTCGGCGGGCGCGACCGCGCTGGCACGGCTGGTCCTGCTCCCGACCGTCCCGGCCTGGCAGGACGGCCGGGACCTGACCGGCCTGGGGGACGCCGACCTGTGGCGGGCCGGTTTCGCCTCGGAGGAGGCCCTCAGCTCCCTGCTGGTGGTCGTCGGGCTGGCGGCCGCGCTGTGGGCGAGCGCCGCAACCGCCGGGCGTGCCCTACCGGCCGCCGTCGCGTTCGCCGGCGTCGCCCTCGCCTGGGGGGCTGTCGCCCTGGTCGGGCACACCCGCACGTACGGCCCGGCCTGGCTGGTCGTCCCCGCCGATGTCCTGCACGTGACCACGGCCGGGGTGTGGCTGGGCGGGCTGGTGGCCCTGTCCTGGTCCCTCGCCCGCTCGGCCGACCTCGCGGTCGGGGCGGCGGCGGAGACGGTGTCGGCGTTCTCCCGCGCCGCCGCCGTGCTCGTCGGCCTGCTCGGGACCGCCGGCGTGCTGCTCGGCTGGCGCATCCTGTCCTCCTGGGCGGCGCTGTGGGAGACCACGTACGGGCTGGCCCTGCTCACCAAGGTCGGGCTCACCGCCGTGGTCCTCACCGTCGCCGCGTACAACCGCTTCCGCCTTGTACCCCGGATCTCGGCCGCCGACCGCGCCGAGGATTCCCCGGCGGCGTGGCGGCTGCTGCGCCGCACCGTCCGGTTCGAGGCGTCGGTGCTCGTCGCCGTCGTCCTCGCCACCGGTCTCCTGGTCACGCAGAGCCCGGTCGCCGGCACCACCCCCCGCCCCGCCCCCGACGCCACCGCGAGCGGGCCGCTCGTGGTGGAGGCCCCGTTGGGGTCGGGGCGCGCGGTCGCCCGATTCACACCGGGCACGACAGGAGTGAACTCGATGGAACTGACCCTGCTCGACGCCACCGGTCAGCCCGTCGTCCCGGTCGCCGAGCCGAAGCTGACGGTACGGCTGCCCGCGATGGACGTCGGCCCGCTGGAGCGCCCGTTGACCACCACCGGACCGGGTACCTACGAGGCGCCCGTCGACCTGCCCCTCGCCGGCTCCTGGACGGTGCAGATCAGCGTTCGGACCTCCAGGTACGACAACCCCGTCGCCCGCTTCACCGTGGAGGTCCGATGAGCACGGGCCGGTGGAGCCGGGCCCTGGCCGCGGCGGCGCTCGCCACCGTCGCGTCCCTGGCGCTGACCGCGACGCCGGCCGCCGCTCATGTCGAGCTGACCACGGCGCAGCCGAACGGCGACGGCACCGCGACCCTGACCTTCAGCTTCGACCACAGCTGCGACGGCTCCCCCACCACCGAGCTGGTCGTCGCCGTGCCGGACGGCGTGACCGCTACCGGCACCGTCACGCCGGACGGCTGGTCGGGCGCGGTCGCCGGGGACCGCGTCACCTTCACCGGAGCCGGCCTGACGACCGCGCAGGTGGGGGTGACCGCGCGGATCGTGGCCAGGGCTGGCGACACCCTGCACTTCCCGGTGCTGCAGCGGTGCGCCGACGGCGGCTCGTACCACTGGATCGACCTCACGCCCGACAGTGAGCAACCGGCGCCCCGGCTGGTCGCCACCACCGCCGTCCTGGCCACCCAGCCCGACCCGACCGCGGCGACCCCCGCCACGGCCAGCAGGGACGGCGGGCCGGGGCAGGGCGAGGGCGCCACGCTGGGGCACGCGCTGGTCGTGCTCGCCGGCTTCGTCGCCGTCGCTGCGGCCGGCGGGACCATGCTCGCCCGGCGCCGGCCGAGGGCCGGTCACTGACGTCCCGACGGTCCGGGACGGCCCCGGTCGAGGGGGCCGCCCCGGGCCACCGCTGCGCGAGTCCACGGGCGGGCGCGGTTCGACTACCCTCGCCGCCGTGGAGACAGCGGAGATCGAAGCACCCGTCGTCGGCGTCACCGTCTACCCGGACCGGGCCCGGATCACCCGTCGGGGCAGCGCCCGGTTGGCCGCCGGCGAGCACCGGGTCAGGATCGCGCCGCTCCCCCTGGGCCTGCGCCGGGACTCGATCCGGGTCGGTGGCCGGGGCGCGGCCACCGTGCTCGGCGTGGACGTGACCACCTGGCGGCAGGCCCGCAGCACCGATGGTCAGGTCAGCGAGCTGGAGCAGCGGCGACGCGAGCTGACCGAGGAACTGGCCGAGGTCGACGACGCCGACGAGATCGAGCAGCAGCGGGGGCAGTTCCTGGCCCGGCTGGCCGAGCGGGCCGGTGGCACGTACGCCCGCGCGCTGGCCACCGGCGACGCGACCCCGGGCGACGTGGCCACCTTCACCGACTCGGTGGCCGGTCAGCTCGCCGACTCCCGCACCGGGCGACGCGCGCTGGCCCGTCGGCGTGTCGACCTGGCCGAGGAGCTGGCCCTCGTCGAGCGCCAGCTCGACGCCGCGCACGGCAAGCGGGAGCCGGACCGGCTGGCCGCCGAGGTGAGCGTCTCCGTGGAGGCCGACGACACCGACCTGGAGCTGGAGTTGACCTACCTGGTGGACGGGGCCCGCTGGCAGCCCTCCTACGACCTGCGGCTGGTCGACGACACCGTGACCGTCACCTGGTTCGGGCTGGTCAGCCAGGACACCGGGGAGGACTGGCCGGAGTGTGACCTCCGGCTCTCGACCGCCCGGCCGGCGGCGGCGACCGCGGTCCCCGACCTGTCGCCCTGGTACCTCGACCGGCGCCGGCCCACGCCGCCGCCGATGCCCGTGGCGGCGGGCGCGTTCGCCGAGATGGCGCTGCCGGCGGGCCCCCCGCCGGTGGCGGCCCCCGCCGGTGGCGTGGCCCGGTCCGGGACGCCCCGGCCGACGATGCGGACCGCCGCCGCCGAGGTCGAGCACGGGGTCAGCGCGGCCACCTACCGCCCGGCCCGGCCGGTGGCGGTACCGGCCGACGGCACCGCCCACCGGGCCACCGTCGCGGTCCTGGAGCTGCCGGCCCGGCTGGAGCACGTGACCGTGCCGGTCCGGGCCGTCGAGGCGCACCTGCGCGCCACGGTCCGGAACACCTCGGCGCACACGCTGCTGCCCGGCCCGGCGGCGGTGTTCCACGGCGCCGACTTCGTCGCGGCCACCCGGCTGCCGGTCTGGGCGCCGGGCGAGGAGACCGACCTGGCGCTCGGGGTGGACGACCGGCTGCGGGTGGAACGCACGCTGCACCGGCGCTCCGACACCAGGGCCACGCTCGGCTCGACCCGGCGACGGGAGGTGGAGTACCGGATCAGCGTCACCAACCACACGCCCCGGCCGACGACGGTCGAGGTACGCGACCAGTTCCCGGTCTCCCGCGACGACGGGGTGGTCGTCCGGGAGGCCGCCCTGGTCCCCCCGCCGGCCGAGCGTACCGAGTTGGGCGAGCTGACCTGGCGGCTGCCGCTCGGGGCCGGGGAGAGCGGCGAGATCGCCCTGGGGTTCCGGGTGGACCTCGCCAAGGGGGTGGAGCTGACCGGCTGGCGGGAGTGAACCGGCTCCCCGGCCCGCTGGTGAACCGGGGCGGTGGCGGCCCGGGGGCCTACCGGTCACCCGGGGCGTCGGTCAGGTCGAGCCGCCCCGCCAGCTCACGCACCGCGGTCTCGTACGCCCGGTCGGTGTGGTACGGCCAGTGCCGGTCGATCGGTGGTGGGACGGTGTCGTCCGGGTCTACGACGATCGCGCGGGGGTCGCGCAGCCGCCGGTCGACCGTGCCGGCCGGGCCGGATTGCCGGGGTGGCTCGCCCGGCCGGTGCGCGGAGAACAGCGGGCCGCCGATCGGGTCGGTGTCGCGCCACAGGTTCACCCACCGCCAGCCGATCCGGTCGCCCAGCTCGTGCAGGGTCGGGTCGCCGAGGAAGGCGGGGCAGAGCCGGGCGTAGAGCCGGTGCAGCGGGCTGCCGTGGGTCAGCAACGCCACCCGCCCCCGCACCTCCGGCGGCAGCTGGAGCAGGGTGGCGGCGGCGAGGACCGAGCCGTGGCTGTGCCCGGAGAGGATCACGCCGCCCCGGGCGGTCAGCGCGGTGATCCGTTTGGCGAGTTCCGGCACGGCCCGTTCCGCGTAGCAGGGCGGCGCGAAGGGGTGCACCGTCCGTGGCCAGAAGGTGCCCAGGTCCCAGATCACGGCGACCGTGCGCCGGGTGTCGTCCGACCGGTAGGAGAACAGTCCGAGCACCAGGATGCCGAGGGCGACCAGACCGATCGCGTACATCCCGACGTCGGTGGCGATCGCCAGGTTGGTGGCCGCCTGGTCGTCGGCGTGGACCAGTTGGTCACTCAGTTCCGACGGCCCGATGCCGATCAGGTCCAGGGCGACGACGGTGACGCCGAGCAACGACAGCACCAGGAACACGATGAAGGCCGGGCTGAGCTGCTCGGCGACCGCGGCCCGCGCGACGACCTCCCGGACGGCGGCCCGGCGGGACAGCGCCTCCGGCGGGGTGTCGGGAAAGTCCCGCCGCACGATCTCCTCGGCCAGCCGGCGCCGCCGCCGGCGTGTCACGACGATCCGCCAGACCGTCGTCGCGGCGACGACCAGGACCGCCACCAGCCCGGCCAGCGCCGCCCAGCGGTAGGAGACGGGCGGCTCCAACGGCGGTGCGTCAGGCACTTTCGGCCGGGCCGGGTTCGGGATCTCCCCCCGGTCGAGGACGTCGGCGACCCGGTAGACGAGGGCGGCGGAGAAGCCGTACGAGGCGGCGACCGCCGCGGCGGCGAGCACCGGGGTGGCCAGTCCGCTCAGCCAGGACGAGGCGGTGTGGTGGCTGCGTCGCCGCTGGTGCAAGGTGGTGGCGGTGAGGACGGCCAGCAGGGCGGCCTGGGCGGCGATCGACGCGGCCACCGCGCCCTCGTACCCGGGCAGCTGCTCGTGTGGCGGCTGCGGTTCCAGAGGTACCGCGGTGTAGACGAGGGCCAGGACGGTGAGCCCGGTGGCGACCCGCCGCAGGGTCCGGATGCCGCGCAGGTCCACCGGCCCCCGGCCCGACCCGTCCTCGGCGCGGCGGGCGGGCAGGCAGAGCATGACGGCGCAGGCAGCCAGGAGGAACCAGACCGCCACGAAGAGCACGTACGCGACCGGGGTGGGGTAGATGTGCAGCTGCGCGCCGAGCAGGCTGGCGTCGAGCGTGCCGAGCCCGACCGCGACGTGGATGGCCCGCAGGCGCTGGACCACGAGCGCGTCGTTCCAGAAGCCCGGCCGGTCGATCCGGTCCTCGCCGCCGCTGCCCCGGTCCTGTCCGCGCGCGGCCGGGAACGCCTCGAACGCCCGGGCGGAACGCTCCCCCAGCCACCAGAGCAGCCGCAGCGCGGCGATCGGCAGCAACGCGAGCAGCGCCAGGCGCGGCCCCAGCGGCAGGTCCGCCAGCCAGCCCAGGTAGCCGCGGCCCCGCACGCAGGGACGGTAGGGGGTGCACTGCCAGCCGACGATGTCGACGGTCACCCCGACGATCGACAGGACGAACGCGGCGGTCAGGGTGGCGGCGAGCAGCCGGCAGACGGGACCGATGATCCCGCCGGTTCCGCCGGTCGGCGGCCGGGTCCAGACGGCGATGTTGACCAGCATGAACGGCAGCAGGAACAGCAGCGACAGGGTCCGTACCGCGCTGCCGGCGGTCAGCGCGCCCCAGCGGTACGCCTCGACCCGGAACCCGGCCGGCCGGTCGCTGGTCCCGTACCCGGGGCGGGGCCGGTAGAAGCCGGCGTTGTCGTCGCCGGCCACCCGGGTCACCACCGGGTGGTCGAGCAGGGCCTCGGCGGACGCGCCGGAGACCCCGTGCACCCGCAGCTCGACCACCTCGTGCGTCAACGCCCGCCCGCCTCCCGGCCAGCTACCGACCCCGGTTCACGGTAGTGAGCCGCGCGGCGGCTCCGTCGCGATTCACGCAAACAGTCGCATGACCAGACGGGTGCGCGTGGCGGTCGGGGAGACCCGGGCCAGGCCCGGCGCCTGCTGCCGGCGAGGGGCGGCGACCCGGCGACGGCCGCCGGGCTGCGGGTCCTGCCTAGCCGGCGTCGGCCCGCAGTCCGCGTACCAGGACGTCGAGGTAGCGGTCGGTGGTGGTGTCGCCGCCGACCTCCACGGCACGCCGGAGGCCGCAGAGGAGGGCCTGGACGTCGGCGGCGGTGATGCCGGGTCGGATCACCCCGGCGGCGCGGGCCCGCTCCAGCAACCGGTCCACGGCGGCGGTCAGCGCCCGGCCCAGCTCCACGGTCTCCGGGCAGGCCGCGTCGGGTTCGGCCAGGACCAGGGCCAGTGCCGGGTCGACGCGTTGCGACTCCAGGGCCGACCGGAGCAGGTCGGTCAGGCCGGCGGCGACGTCGGGTGCGGCGGCGGCGCGGGCGGCGGTGTCCACGAGCCGGGTGAAGTGCTCGGCGGCCAGGGACTCCAGCAGCACCTGGCGGGTGGGGAAGTGCCGGTAGACGGTGCCGACGCCGACCCCGGCCGCCTTGGCGACGGCGTTCATCGGCAGGTCGAGGTCCCCTGCCGTGATCCGGTCCCGGGCGGCCCGCAGCATCCGGGCGCGGACCCGGGCGGAGTCGGCCCGCAGGGAGTCGGCGCTGGTCGTCGGAGTGCTCTCCACGGTGGTGAGGATAGCCCGTCACACCGCAGCGGATAAGTTATCCGATCCAGTGCTACGCTTCGGGACAGCGAACGGATAGATTATCCGATCGGTCGAACCGGAGGTGCACCATGCCCGTCGCCTGGACTCCCGACGAGATGCCCGACCAGACCGGCCGGACGGCCGTGGTGACCGGCGCGAGCAGCGGACTCGGCCTCGTCGCGGCCGAACGGCTGGCCGCCCGGGGCGCGACCGTGATCATGGCGGTCCGCGACGAGGCCAAGGGTGAACGCGTCCGCGCCGGGCTCACCGGCGACCTGCTGGTGCGCCGGCTCGACCTCGCCGACCTCGACTCGGTCCGCGCCTTCGCCGACCGGCTCCGCGCCGAGGACCGCCCGGTCGACCTGCTGCTCAACAACGCCGGCGTCGGCGGCGCGCACGGTCCCGAGCGCTCCGCCCAGGGGTACGAGTCGATCGTCGCCACCAACCACCTGGGCCACTTCGCCCTGACCGGCCTGCTGCTGGACCGCTTCCGCCCGGACCGCGACCCCCGCGTGGTCACCGTCGGCTCCGGCTTCTACCGGCTGCTGTCCGACGGACCCGACCTCGACGATCTCACCGGCATCCCGGCCGGCCCACCGATCGTCCGGTACATCCGGTCGAAGCAGGCCAACCTCCTCTTCGGCGTCGAACTCGACCGCCGGCTACGCCAGGCCGGCAGCCCCGTGCGCAGCCTCCTCGCCCACCCGGGTATGGCCCGGACCCCCATGCAGGCCAACGCGGACGGTCCCGCGGCGTGGATCGTGACCCGCATCGGTGGCGCCGTCCTGGCCCGCAGCGCGGCGAGCGGAACCATCCCGCTGCTCTACGCCGCCACCGCCCCCGCCGCCGAGAGCGGGGTCTTCCTCGGCCCCGCCCTGCACAGGTGGGACCACCGGGTGCACGCCCGCCCCCTCGTCCGACCCGCCACCGACCCGGCGCTCGCCCGCCGGCTCTGGGCCGTCTCGCAGACCGCCACCGGGGTGCGCTACCTCGACGACGCTGCCCAGCCGAGCCCACGCCCCTGACCCCTGCGACCCCGCCCGCCCGGACCCGGGCGCCCGGCCGAGCGTCCCCGGGTCCGGTCCCGGATCGTCATCACGAGCGTCGGGGCCAACCGATCCAGGATCGGCGCGGACCCCTCGGCGAGGAACTCCGCCTTGGACCGGTACGTGCGTCCGTTGACGATCGTCCACCGCACGTCGTCGTGGAGGATCTCGTAGATGTCGCCACCGGCGTTCTGCCGCTCGAAGGCCCGGAGCACGGCCGCCGTGTCGCGACGTTCCCTGGCCCGCCGGTCGGCCCGCGGCCCGTCGTCGTGCTCCCGTGACCCGGCTGCGGCGGCACTGGTCCCGGCGACCACCGTCAGGCCGCCGGCGATCCCGGCGGTCACCAGCAGACGCCGGCTGGGCCGCACTGCGCTGGTCGTCATCGCCGCTCCTCCCCCGCCCGTCGGTGCGCCCCGCTGCCCTCGCGGTAGAAGACGAAACCCCCGTGGTGCAGGACGTCCTCGTCGAAGGTGCCGTCCGCGCTGAACCCGGTGTCGTCGACGTACTCGATCCGGTCCCCGAGGATCTCGTACGAGCCCGTGTAGGCGCTCTGCCGTGCGCCCCGCGCCTCGTCGTAGCGGCCGTTCGCCAGCAGCATCTGACGGATGTGACCGTCGGCGGTCACCCACATCCCGACGTACGGGTGCGGTCCGACGTCAGCGGAGGGTGACGGCGGAGTCTGCGGAGCCACCGCGCCGGGCGGCGTGGACTCCGGTGGGCTCGGCTGCGCCGCGTCGTCGGTGCCGGTCCGGCCTGCGGTGTCCGGCCCGACGGTGCACGCCGCGAGCAGCACGGCGACGCACGCGCCGCCGAGCACGATTCTGGCCAGGTGCCTCATGAACCCTCCCGTGGGTCGCTGTCGGACGGGGACCGGCGACGGTCCGCCGTGCCACCCACGCTAGGGGCGCGGCCCGCCGGGAGCCTGGCCCCAGCACTCCCAGGACGCAGCCGGCCTTGCACCCTCCCGCAGCCCGCCGGGAACGGGATGCGTGTCCCCCCGACCCTCCCGGCGCACGGGGGGCCGCGCCTCAGGCGGCGGAGGTGACGGGCGCGTCGAGACGCCAGGTCAGCACCGTGGTCGGGGCCCGGCTCGCGCCACGGCCGTCCGCCGCCAACCGTCCGGCCAGCCCGTCGTAGAACACGAGGTGCTCGTCGTCGGTCCACCACTCGACACAGGACCCGCTCGCCGTGTCGAGGCGACGCAGCTTCGGGTGGGAGCCGAGCAGCAGCTCCCGGTGGGCGGTGGCGTCGGTGGGCGCCTCGGTGGACCGGAGGTCCTGGCGGTGGGCGTGGTGGAGCAGGGCGTCACACTCCAGGAAGTGCTCCAGTGAGGGGAACGCCGGCACGTGGGTCTCCAGGAAGCCGAACCACAGCGTGCCGTCGGGATGCAGGAGGCCGTAGCGGCAGCCGTCCGGGGCGGTGTCCGAGACGGCGTGGTCGAACCTGATCAGCCGCTCGTCGGGGTCGACGTCGAAGACGGGCTCGACGACGATCTCGCTGGCGCGCAGCGGGCTGCGGTAGGTCAGCCCGGAGTACCGGTGCTGGATCCGCCGCAACGCGGTCAGGGCGTCCTCGTCGCAGTACCCCAGCGCCGCGGTCATCGCCGCTCGGCACTCCTCGTCACCCGGCCCGGGGTCGACCGTCACCCACCGCGCGTACGCGTTCAGGAACGCCCGCGCCCGGTTGCTGAGCGGACCCGCCGCGTCCAGACCATGCCCCATCCACCCATCCTCCGGCACCGCCCACGCCGACCCCCCGCCGCCAGGTCGCACCCGGGTGTCCGGTCCGGTGCCGTGGGCGTCCACGGCACCGGACCGGGCCGGGGTCACGGTGTCGTCAGGGAGAACTGGCGCACGGTGACCGCGCCCCCCAGGGCCTGGGTGGCGTAGTTGAAGATGCCGAACCGGTACCCCATGAAGAACTGCCAGGCGTTGTTGAGGGTCAGTGCGTTGCCCAGCGGGACGAAGGTGACCCCGTCGGTGCTGTACGAGAACCTCGCCTGGCGGCCCGAGCCGGGGCGGATGTCGGCGGTGGCCCGCAACCAGATCCGCCCGCCGGAGACCGGGGCGCTGGCGATCTCGGTCCCGGTGCCGACGGTGTTCCAGTTGTTGGTGCCCATGGTCAGGCCGTTGGTCATGACCACCCGGGTGGTGCCGTTGTCCCGCTTGACGCCGATCCACGCCGACGTGTCCCGCAGCATCGCGAGCCCGCTGCGGTCGCCGTCGCGCATCGCGGAGTAGTCCAGCTCGATGGTGCCGGTCGAGGTGGGCCCCTGGATCCGGTGGGTCAGCGTGTTGCGGGCCCGGTACAGGTCGTTGGTCACCGACGCGGTCTGCAGGCGCAGGCCGTTGTTCACCGACCACCGGCTGTTGTCCGGGTTGTGGTTCCACTCGTACTGGACGCCGAGGGTGCCGCCGGGGAAGGTGTCGGTGCCGGTGAGGGGCTTGACCGGGCGCAGCGGCAGCGGGTTGGGGTAGTTGACGCCCCAGGACCCGTTGACCGTCTGCACCTGCGGCCAGCCGTCGCTGGTCCAGGTGATCGGGGCCAGCGTCGGCACCCGGCCGCCGGGGTACGCGTCCGTGAACGCCATGTAGTACCAGGCACCGTTCGGGGTCTGCACCAGCCCGCCCTGGTGGGGTACGCCGCCGCCGGAGATCGGGCCCGGCATGTTGAGCAGCACCTGCCGCTGCTCGTACGGGCCGAACGGGCCGTTGGTCGACTTGAGGACGTACTGGCCGTTCGCCGGCCGGGTGAGCCAGATGTAGTAGGCGCCGTTGCGCTTGTAGAAGCGGGCCCCCTCCAGGGTGCCGATGCTCGACGGCGTCTGGTACACCTGCTGGGCCCGCACCTGCGTGCGCCCGTCGGCGGAGAGCTGGGCCACGCTGATCGTGCCGTTGCCGTAGGCGACGTACATGGTGTCGTTGTCGTCGATCAGCATCCCGGCGTCGTAGTAGCAGTTGGGGATGGTGGCGTGCCGGCTCCAGGTGCCGTCGACGGCGGAGGCGGTGTAGATGTGCGTCTGGGCGAAGTCGATGCAGCCGGCCCAGTAGAAGGTCCGGTTGCTCGGCCGGTAGTTCAGCGTGGAGGCCCAGATGCCGTCGACGTACGCGTGGCTGCCGTTGGCCATGTCGTACTTCGAACCGAAGTCCAACCGGGGCACCGAGTGCCCGGCGAACTCCCAGTTCACCAGGTCCCAGGAGCGCAGCACCGGCGCTCCGGGCGAGTAGTGCATGGTGGAGGCGGACATGTAGTAGACGTCGCCCACCCGGATGATGTCGACGTCGGCGAAGTCCTGCCAGACGACCGGGTTGGTGAAGCTGCCGCCGGGGGTGCCGGGGTTGCCGGAGCCGTCCACCCGGACGAGTTGCCACTGCTGGTGGCTGCCGTTGAAGTCGTCGTACTGCACGATGTTGCCGCCGTCGGCGGTGGCGGCGTTCTGCACCTCCAGCGCCTTGTTGGAGTTGCGGTTGAGCAACCGCACGTACCCACCGGCCGAGTCCACCAGCCGGAACTGCTGGTTGGTCCCGTTGAGGTCCGTCCACTGCACGATGCTCGCGCCGTTGGCGGTGGAGAAGTTGTGCACGTCGAGCACCTTGCCCGAGTGCCGTGACCGCAGCCGGTAGTAGCCGCCGCCGGAGTCGACGAACTGCCACTGCTGCCAGTTGCCGTCGTTGCGGGACCACTGGGTGATCCGTGCGCCGTCGTTCGTGGCCGAGTTGTACAGGTCCAGCGCCTTGCCGCTGTTGCGGTTCACCAGCACGTACCAGGCGTTGGTGTCCACCGTCGCGGCCGAGGCCGGTGTCGGGGCCACCGCGACGAGCGTGCCGCCCACCAGCACCGCCGCCACGGCGGCGAAGGCCCGCGACCACCACCTGCGCCGCCGGGGTACGGCCGGGGCGAGCCCACCGTTGACAACCATGATCCTCCTCAGAGATGACAGGAACCGGGTCGCTCCGATGTCGCGATCCGGGGACCGTCGGCGGGCCGGCCAGCCACCCCACGCATCGACTGTGAACGATAACATCGTGGTCGTCAAGACGTCACGCGACGGGACGGCGGCGGGACCCGCAGGCGGCGGCCACGGCCGGAAGGCCGGCCGCGACCAGATGACCGAATCCCGCGCAGGACCACCCCCACCGAAGGACCCCACCGCAGGCCATCACCACGATGGAGGGTGGTCCCCGCCGGCCGGGCGGCGAACCCGCTCCGCCCGGCGGTGGAACCGACCACGCCCGCGCCGGTGCCACCCGGAAAGCCGGGTCACGCCGGAAGCTGGTTTACATGCATCGATGTTATCGATAACATCCTTGACACCATCGTGACATCACCCGACAGGGCGCCCCGGCGGGAGCCGGCCGGGTCCGCGACGACGCGGCAGCCGCCGCCACCCGAGGCGCGGGTGCCAGCGGTACCCCGCCCCACCGCAGACCCGGACGAGGAGAGCCGACCGCGACCGGTACGCACGCGGGTCCGTTCTCCCCCGCACCGGCGGCGGCCGAACACCTCTCCGACAGGAGGAGCAACGTGCGTAGACCGAAGAGATGGCTGGTGGCCGTCCTGGGCGTGCTGGCGCTGACGCTCACGACGACCGTCACCGACAGCGTCGTCGCGCCCCGCCCGGCGCAGGCGTTGAACAACGGCGTCGCCCGGACCCCACCGATGGGCTGGAACACCTGGAACACCTTCGGCTGCAACATCAACGAGACCCTGATCCGGCAGATGGCCGACGCGATCGTCAACCACGGCCTGCGGGACCTGGGGTACAGGTACGTCGTCGTGGACGACTGCTGGTTCAACCCGGACCGGGACGCGCAGGGCAACCTCCAGGCCCACCCGCAGCGTTTCCCGAGCGGGATGAAGGCCCTCGGGGACTACCTGCACTCCCGGGGCCTGCTGTTCGGCATCTACCAGGGCCCCCTGGACCAGACCTGCGCCCAGTACTTCGACGCCTTCCCCGGGTCCACCGGCAGCCTCGGGCACGAGTACCAGGACGCCCGGCAGTTCGCCGCCTGGGGGGTGGACTACCTCAAGTACGACTGGTGCTCCCCCACCGGGACCATCAACGACCAGGTGGCGCGCTTCGGCATCATGCGCGACGCCCTCGCCGCCACCGGCCGGCCGATCGTCTACAGCATCAACTCCAACAGCATCCACGAGAAGACCGGGCCGCAGCGCAACTGGAGCGACGTGGCGAACCTCTGGCGGACCACCGAGGACATCACCAACGCGTGGAACACCGGCCAGAGCAACGGGTACCCGATGGGCATCCAGAACATCGTCAACGTCAACGTGCCGCTGGCCGGGTACGCCGCCCCCGGCGGGTTCAACGACCCGGACATGCTGGAGGTCGGCAACGGCGGCATGACCGACACCGAGATGCGCAGCCACTTCGCCCTCTGGGCGATCATGGCGGCCCCCCTGATGATGGGCAACGACCTCCGGTCGGCCAGCGCCGCGACCCTGGCCATCCTGCGCAACCAGCAGCTCATCGCCATCAACCAGGACAGCCTCGGCCTCCAGGCGGTCCAGGTCGCGGGCGACGGCACCCGGCGGATCCTGGCCAAGCGGCTGGCCAACGGGGACGTGGCGGTGGCCCTGTTCAACCAGAGCAACGCCACCACCACCATCTCCACCACGGCCGCGGCGATCGGCAAGACCGGCAGCTCCTTCACCCTGCGGGACGCCTGGACCAACGCCACCTCCACCACCACCGGCGCGATCTCGGCGAGCGTCCCCGCGCACGGCACGGTGGTGTACCGGGTCAGCGGCGGCGGCACCACCAACCCCCCGACCCCCACCACCTTCCGGCTGCGCAGCGAGTCGGCCGGCCGCTGCCTCGACCTCGACAACTCCAACACCGCCAACGGCACCGGAGCCCTGATCTGGGACTGCCACGGCAACCCCAACCAGCAGGTCAGCCAGGAGGGTCAGACGCTGCGCATCCTCGGCAAGTGCCTGGACGTGCCGACGAGCGCGGCCGCCGGCACCCGGGTGCAGATCTGGGACTGCAACGGCGGCACCAACCAGCAGTGGACGTTCAACAGCAACGGCACGATCAGCAACGTCCGCCATCCGTCCCTGTGCCTGGACGTCGACAACGGCGGCACCGCGAACGGCACGGCGGTGCTCCTCTGGTCCTGTCACGGCAACGCCAACCAACGGTGGAGCCGGGCGTGACCCGTGGGCCGGTGACCGGTGAGGGTCCCGGCCCCGCACCGCCGCGCGGCGGCCCGGCGCGTACGCGGCGGCGCGGGTGGGGCTCCGCCGGCAGCCGGCGAGGAATCCGAGCCTGATCCGGCTCGGGCCGCGGGCGGTGGGGGACCGGTCCCCCACCGCCCGCGTGCCCACGGCCGGCGCGGGGGTGGGCTCAGCGGGGGTCGCCCCACCGCGCACCGCCCGTCGGCCTCAGTCCGGTGGCAGGCACACCCGGCCGGTGAAGGCGGGGTCCGGTTGCCGGTTGTGGGCCCAGGCCGGATTGGCGTGGATGGCCAGGGGCGGTGCCTGCCAGGCGGATCCGAGACGTTGGAGGATCTCGTACTCGCTGCGGAGCTGGCTGACGTCGGCGTTGGCGAGGAAGGTGACGAGATGGTCCTGGACCGGGGCGCGGTGGAGGAACCCGGCGTGCACTCCGGGTGTCTGGACGACCGGGATCCGGGTGTACTGCCCCGGGGGCGCCTCGGTGGCGGTCGTGGTGGGCAGGAAGGCCACCATCCGTACGCCGGGTACGGGGCACATCAGTTGGTTGCGGTAGAACGGGGCGTCGTCGAGCAGCGACCGGATGAACGGCTCGTCCGGCCCGCTGTTCGGCCCGCCCGCCAGGCCGACCAGCCGGAAGACGGCCCGGAGCTGCCATCCGGTGACCACGCCGTAGCCCTGGTGACGGTCGGGGGTCGGGTAGTAGGCCCGCCCGGCGGTGATCAGGGGGCTGAACATGGCCAGCATCTCCACCGCCGGGTGCGGGTCGCGGTCCAGGTAGGTGCGGGCGACCATGGCTCCCTCGCTCTCCCCGACCAGGACGATCTTGCGGCCGGTCCGGCGGTGCAGGCTCTCCACCTGCTGGTGGAGTAGTCGGACGCTGTCGGCCACGGAGATCCTGGTGTCCGCCGGCCGGTACGGCAACGGCCGGTGGTCGGGGCCCAGCCCCCGGTAGGAGAAGCGCTGCACCCGGGGGTCGACGGGCTCCTCACCGGTGTAGGCGGAGCCGTAGCCGGCCAGCACCACCAGGGCGTGCTGGACCTGCGGGGGCAGGGACTGTTCCGTGACCACCGCCTCCACCCGCAGGTGCGCGCCGGGCACCACCTGCACCAACGGCGGAATGACCAGCGGTACGGCGAGGGAGAGCAGGGCCGCCAGGGGGGTCACCGGCACCCGGGCCCACCGCGTCCGGGGGGCGAACAGGACCGCCCGGAGGGTGCGGTGCCACAGCAGCCCGTTGACCACGCCCGCCCCGGCGGCCACCGGTATCGACCAGGCCGTGGGCACGCTCCAGCACACCGCGCCGGCCACGGTGAGCACCACGAAGTTCAGCAGGGACCAGCCGACCAGGGCGGCCGAGGGAAGTCCCCGCCACCACGGGGTCACCACCGCGGCCCGTTGCAGGAACGGGGCGATCAGGAACAGCGGCAGCAGCGACGCGAACAGCACCCAGGACAGCGCCACCACGGAGGCCGCCACCGAGACCAGGGCCCAGGGGGCGACGAAGAAGGCCACCACCAGGGCCAGGCCCAGGTTGCGGCCCACCAGCCAGCGCAGCGGCGGGCGGGCCACCTCGGCCGGCCAGGCCAGCATCACCAGGACGGTGTGGAACAGCCCCCGGGCCACGACCAGGAACGTGAACCACAGCCCGAAGCTCAGCCAGGAGTCGTGGTAGACGAAGAGCCACCGCAGGTCGTGGTAGGTGTCGTACGGCCAGACGGCGGCGGCCTGCGGCGCGAGCCCCTCGGCGGCGGCGAATCCCAACCCCACCAGGACGCTCGCCTCGACGGCAGGCGGGAGCCCGGTGAGCACCAGCAGGCCCACGAACCTCCGGTCCACCCCATGCCCCCCAGCACGCTGCCGCACCCACCTCGCAGCCTGCCCCGGCCGACCGCACCGGGGCGTCGGAAACGGCGCAACGTCCAACGATCGAGGGGCGGGCGCGGCGTCTCACCGGGGCGGCGTCACGCGCGCCGGGCGGGTCACCCGCTCAGCACGACCGTCCGCTGCGACCCGTACGGCTCGCCGGCCACCAGCTCGGACGGCCGTCCGTCCGGCCCGACGGGGCGTTCGCCCACGAGCGTGACGCGGTACAGGGTCCGCCCGCCCTCGATCCGGTTGAGGTCGCGCGGGGCGAGGTGGGCCGTGGTGCGGTTGTCCCAGAACGCGACCGTGCCCGGCTCCCAGCGCAGTCGCACGGTGTACTCGGGCCGGGTCAGCTCGTCGAAGAGCACGTCCAGGATCGCCCGGCTCTCCCGGGGCGAGAGGTCGACGATGTGGCTCGTGAAGCCGGGGTTCACGAACAGCCCCCGCTCGCCGGTGTACGGGTGGACCCGTACCACCGGGTGGATGGCGATCAGCGGGTTGTCGTTGATCCGGCGCGCGTACTCACCGTTGCCGGCCGGCCAGTCCCGGCCGCCGTAGCGGTGTTCGGCCCGGAGGGTGTCGACGAAGGCCCGCATCGGGGCGGAGAGCCCCTCGTACGCCGCGACGAGACTGGTCCACATGGTGTCGCCCCCTTCGGCGGGGACGACGTGGGCCCGCAGGATGGAGGCCGCCGGCGGGTTGACCGCCGGGGTGATGTCGGTGTGCCACCCCGTGAGGTAGGTGTACTGGCGTCGGCGGTTCGCGGTGAGGTAGTCGTCGCCGTAGCGTTCCCGGTTCCAGTTGGGGTCCACGGTGAAGATCTCCGGATACCCGGCGGGCGGCGCCTCGTCGTGCGGGTGGGCGTAGGTCAGTTCGCCGAAGCGACGGCCGAGGGCGACGTGACTGGCGTGGTCGAGGTGCTGGTCGCGGAAGAAGATGACCCGGTGGCGGTGCAGCGCGTCGGTGATCTGCGCGACGACGCGGTCGGACATCGGTCGGGACAGGTCGACACCGCCGATCTCCGCGCCCAGACAGGTGGCCACTCGGCGCACGTCGATGTCACCCGTTTGCGGCGTACTCATGACAGGCTCCCCAATCGATGACGGTGACGATTCCGACACCAGCCGGCCCGTGCCGGTGGGCGGTTGACGTGCCGGTGGAACTGGCCATTCGCCGATGAGCTGAAATGCGGCGGGGACATTCGGTGTGACCCGATTGCCACAGCTTCCGGCAGCCTGACCACAACCGTGGAATTCCGGGCGGATTCGCCGCGTCGCGAAACCTTGCCGGACCGGCGGCGTGCGATTCACCCGCAGGGGTGGAGCAGGTCGACCACAGGGTCGCTCGCCACGGATCGCCCGGACGCCGGATGGCGCGTCGCCGCAGCGACATCGACGATGGTGCCATGTCGGGAGGACGTCAGGCAAGCGCCTTTGCGACCGTCCGGAAGCGTGGACGCGGCCACGCCGGGGGCGCACTCCCCGACATCACGCAAAGCCCACTCAGCGAATGCCAACGTCTTGACATAGGCAAATGTTTGGCATTAACGGTCGGCGGCGTCGAAAGCGGTCGGTGACCGTCGATAACGACGGTTTCATCCTTTCCTTTCCCGGAAAGCGCCCCCGGAGTTGTCGGCGGCAATGCGGTCCAGCAGGCAGGCGTGAGCCCCGTGCTGGACGGCTTCGGCGACCACGGCGGTCATGTCGTCGGCGGCCACCAGGGACGGGGCGTCGTCGGTGGCGGTCAGCGCGGTGAGCACCGGCCGGAGGTGGGCGGGGGTGGTGACGTACGTGGTGAGGCCCGCCTCGGCCAGTACCCGGGCGTTGGCTCGGCCGTGCCCGGGGATCGGCCGGTAGGTGACGGTGGGCCGTCCGGATGCCAGGGACTGCTGGCAGGTGAGTCCTCCGGCGTTCTCCACGACGACGTCGACCGCCCGCATGAGGGTGGGCATGTCGTCGACCCAGCCCAGGACGTGGCCGGGAAAGGTGTGCAGCCGGCGGCGCAGCACGTCGTTGCGACCGCAGACCACGACGGGGGTGACGCAGCCGGTGGCGAGCACCTCTTCGGCGGTGTGGGTCACCTCGCCCACGCCCCAGGCGCCCGCGACGATCAGCGCGAGCCGGTCCTGCTCGGGCAGGCCGAACCGGGCGCGGGCGGCCCGCCGGTGGGCGGTGGGCGCCGGCGCGAACCGGGTGGACACGAGGGGGCCGACCACCCGCACGTCCCGCGCGCCGCGCGCGGTGGCCTGCTGGTGGGCGACGTCGTGGATGACGCAGTAGACGTCGATGCCGGGTGACATCCAGGTCGGGTGCACGACGAAGTCGGTGACGTAGGTCATCACCGGGGCGGTGAGCTGTCCCCGGTGGCGCAGGGGGCCGAGGAGTTGGTTGGCGAGCGGGAAGGTCGTGACGACCAGGCGGGTGTCCGGCGGTAGCCGCCGTAGCGTGCGTTGTGCGGCCAGCCGCAGGCCCGCCCTGACCGCGGTGACCGTCAGCGGGGACCGGTCGGTGATCGTGAACAGGGCGTCGTAGCCCCGGGGCAGCCAGCTCAGCATGGCCCGGTACCCCTCGCGGACGAGGGCGTGCAGCGGGCGCGGCAGGGCCGCGAGGAAGTTCAGGTGTTCGGCCACGATGCCGTCGGCGGCGAGCCGGCCGGCCAGCTCGACGGCGGCGTCGTCGTGTCCCGCGCCGATGTCGGCGGACACGACCACCACCCGCCCGCCACCGGACCGACCCTCCGGGTCACCGGCCCGGTCACGGTGGCCGGTCAACCGGCCGGCGGCGGTGGGCGGCCCGGGGTGGCCGGCCTCGACCCCGTCGACGGCCGGCCCGTCGGCGTGGCCCCCACCCGGTCGGTTCACCGGGCGCGGTTACCCGCCCACACCACCGTCATGCCAGGGGCCCCTGACCCGCAGCGCCGAGACGGGCGACGGACCGGGCAGGGGTACGGATGTCGGGTTTCACAGGCCCGGGTGACCGTGGTGTGGCCGGCGGCGGCGTCCGGGAAGCTGCGCCGGGGCCTGCTCGGCGCCGACCCTCCGGGCCCGCCGGGGCCGCCCGCCGGTGGGTGACGTCAGGGGCGATAGCGCTAGCCCATGCCGGGTTCGGTGATGAGATGGCGGGGGCGGGCGGGGTCGTCCTCCAGTTTGCGCCGCAGCTGGGCCATGTACTGACGCAGGTAGTTGGTCTCGTGCTGGTACTCCGGGCCCCAGACGACCAGCAGGAACACGGCCAGGCCGAGCGGCAGCACCAGCCCGACGGCGTTGGTGGCGTTCACCGCTCCTCCACGCTGGTCACCAGCAGGGCGAGCGCCGCGAACAGCGCCACCGTCACCAGGACGTACACCACGTCGGACACGTCTGACTCCTCACCTCGGAACAGGTCGCTCCGGCCGCTGTGCGGCCGCGCCGGGCCATCACAACGCCGTACGCCGTGCGGTGACAGGGGCTATGACGCGACCATGACGGCGGTCCGGTGTTTTTTGACGCCCTTTTCACGCCGCCCGGACGGCGGCGTGACCGCGGCCACGGAGCGCGCCGCTGGCGGGACGGCCGGCGGGAGCCGACGGCGGCAGGTCCGGGCGCGACGGCACGGGCGCGCGGGGTGACAGGAGTCGACCGGCCGAGGGCGGCCGGTGGCGGCGACCAGGTCCAGCCTGGTGCCGTCGGCGGCACCAGGCTGGACGGACGCGAGGCTAGGTGCCGCTGCCGGATGCCACGGCCTTCGGGCCACGGCAGTGGTAGACCAGGGCGGGCGGCAGGTTGCTCCAGACGGTACGGCCCACGGTCACCTCGTCGAAGGCCTCGGTCAGCAGCCGGTGGAAGCGTCGCGCCGGGCGGGTCGGCAGCGCGTGCCGGTACGCGAAGGTGGTGAAGACGCCGGCGGTGTCGAGCGCCCCGACGACGGCGTCGAGGATCGCCGACTGCCGGTTGCCGGGCAGGGCGGCCCAGGGCAGCCCACTGATGATCACGTCGGCGGGGGCCAGGCGACGCTCCGTCAGCAACCCGCCGAGCGTGGCGGCGTCGGCGTGCACCACGTCGACGGTGGGGTGCCGGCGTGCCAGGCCGCTGGCGAAGGTCGGGTTGAGCTCGACGGCCAGGTGGTGTCCTCGGCCGGCCAGCCGCTGCTGGATCGCCTGGGTGAACACTCCGGTGCCGGGGCCGAGTTCGACCACCAGGGGGTGTCCCCGCTGCGGCACCGTCGCCGTGATGTCCCGGGCGAGCGTCGATCCGCTGGGCAGCACGGCACCGGTGGTGAGGGGGTGCCGGATGAACTGGGTGAGGAAGGCCGAGCTGTCGTTGATCACGGTGGTCGACGTTAGACGGGGTACCGCGGGATGCCGTCGCGCGAGTGGTCGATGTACCCGGCCGCTCGCCGGAGGCCCACCGACCGATGGGCGGGCGGATGCGGGCGGTATGCCCGATACCGTAACCCGGGTCATCGACAGACTCCCTGCTCACCGGCGGGACGCGCGAATCCGTCCCCCAGTCGACCCCCGGTGGTTTCTCGCTCGCGGCGATGTGCCGGCACCCGGCGCGACAGTTACGATGGGTGACTTTCCGACAACGGAACGTCAGGACCGGCAGGGTGGCGCATCACGGCGACCCCCGGTAGCGTTCGGGGTGGCGCTCGTGCGCCACGTCGAGGTCGGCACCGCCGCACTCAAGCTTGTCCTCCTTGGCGCCGGACTGATGGTGCCACCTCGTCCGGCCCTCCGATACGCCCGTCGCTGGGCGAGGACCGAAGTCTTCCGATGGTCACCACCGTTGACCGCACCGTTCTCCGTACCGACTATCACGACGGGACGTCGGGCGTCCGCCACGTCACCCTCACCGGCGAGGCCGACCTGGCCACCGTCGGCCAACTCGAAGACGACCTGGTGCTCCTGCTGACACCCCGCTGGGTCACCCGGCTCGCCCTCGACCTGACCGCGCTGCGGCACCTCGACTGCGCCGCCCTCGCCGCCCTGCTGACGGTCCGTGACCACGCGACGGCGCGCGGCCAGCAGGTGGTGATCACCGCCGCCGTCGGGGCGCCGGAGCGCGTGCTCGCACTCGGCAGCGCCGGCCAGTTCTTCGACTACCCACCGCTGTCCTGACGCGGTGACCCGGTCAGGCCGCCCCGACCCGACGGGGCGTCCCGGCGGGCCGGCGGACTCGATGTCGCCGTAGAACGTTTCACTTCCCGCCCCGGCACGGGCTCGGTGCGCGAGGACCCGCCGGAGGCTGTCCGACGGGGCCGGGCGCGCCGTGTCGGCAGACCGGAAACCGCATCGAAACCCTTGACCTGAGGCGGAGGTCACACCTAGAGTCGGGGCACTTTCATGAAACGTTTCATACACCTGACCAGGACAATCTCCGACCACTGGTGAAGGAGACCGTGTGCTTCCGGTCATGGCGTTGACAGGTGTGGACAAGTCGTTCGGTGCCGTCGCCGCGTTACGTGACGCCCGGCTGGAGCTGTTCCCCGGCGAGGCGCACGCGCTCGTCGGCGAGAACGGCGCCGGCAAGTCCACCCTGGTGAGGATCCTGGCCGGCGTGCACGGCCCGGACGCCGGCCAGGTGCTGCTCGACGGCACCCCGGTCGTCTTCGGCAACCCCGGCGACGCCCGGGCGGCGGGCATCGCCGTGATCTACCAGGAGCCGACCCTCTTTCCCGACCTGTCGGTCGCGGAGAACATCTTCATGGGACGCCAGCCGCGCAGGGGGCTGGGGCGCATCGACGCGGCGGCCGTGCGGGCGCGCACCAGCGACCTGTTCGCGCGGCTGGGCGTCCGGATCGACCCGGACCGGCCGGCCCGGGGACTGTCCATCGCCGACCAGCAGCTCGTCGAGATCGCCAAGGCCCTCTCCTTCGAGGCCCGGGTGCTGGTGATGGACGAACCCACCGCCGCGCTGTCCGGTGTCGAGGTCGAGCGGCTGTTCGCCGTGGCCCGGGCGCTGCGCGACGACGGCGTGGCGATCCTGTTCGTCTCACACCGGTTCGACGAGGTCTTCGCCCTCTGCCAGCGGGTCACCGTGATGCGTGACGGGCGGTGGATCGTCACGGACGAGATCGGGAACCTGACCGTCGAGGGTGTCGTGCGCACCATGGTCGGACGGGACGTCTCCGCGCTCTTCCCGAAGGTGGCGACCACCCCGGCCGAGGTACGCCTGGAGGTCGAGGGGCTGACCCGGCGGGGCTTCTTCCAGGACGTCTCGTTCACGGTGCGCGGGGGCGAGATCGTCGCGCTCGCCGGGCTGGTCGGGGCGGGGCGCAGCGAGGTGGCGCGGGCGATCTTCGGTGTCGACCGGTACGACGCCGGCGAGGTCCGCGTCGACGGCCGGCGGTTGCGTCCCGGCGACCCCCCGAGGGCGATCGCGGCGGGCGTGGCGCTGGTGCCGGAGGACCGCCGCCAGCAGGGCCTGGTGATGGAGCTGTCGATCGAGCGCAACGCCACCCTGCCGCGCCGGTGGGCGCTGAGCCGGTTCGGCCTGTTGTTCGGCGGCAGCGAGCGACGCTCGGCGGCGCAGTGGGCCCGGCGGTTGCAGGTGAAGGCGGCCCGCGACACCGACGCGGTGTCCACCCTGTCGGGCGGCAACCAGCAGAAGGTCGTGCTGGCCAAGTGGCTGTCGACCGCCCCCCGGGTGCTCGTGGTCGACGAGCCGACCCGGGGCATCGACGTGGGGACGAAGTCCGAGGTGCACCGGCTGTTGTCCCAGCTCGCGGCCGAGGGGGTGGCGGTGCTGATGGTCTCCAGCGAACTGCCGGAGGTGCTCGGCATGGCCGACCGGGTGCTCGTCATGCACGAGGGCCGGCTGGTCGCCGACATCCCCCGCGGCGAGGCCGACGAGGAGAGCGTCATGCTCGCCGCCACCGGGCAACGGGCGGCTGCCGCATGACCGCCCCGGACGTGCGGAGAAGGGCCGTCGGCCCCGAGGGGCGGGCGCCCACCGGCGAGTCCGGCGCCGGCCTGGTGCACCGCCTGTTCGTGGTACGGGAGCTGGGCATCCTGCTCGCGCTGGTGCTGCTGGTCGGGGTGACCTTCGCCGTCAACCAGCGGTTCCTCTCCGCACAGAACGTCAAGGACCTGCTGCTCGGCTCGACGATCCTGGCGATCCTCGCCGTCGGGCAGGCGGTCGTGATCATCACCCGCAACGTCGACCTGTCGGTCGGTTCGATCCTGGGCCTGTCCGCGTTCGCCACCGGGGTGTTGTTCGTCGACAACCCCGGCGTCCCGATCCCGGTGGCGATCCTGGTCGGCACGGCGCTCGGGGCGGCCTGCGGCGCGGTCAACGGCGGCCTGATCGCGGCGGCGCGCGTCCCGGCGTTGGTGGTCACCCTCGGCACGCTGTACGTGTTCCGCGGCCTCGACCACACCTGGGCCACCGGTCGCCAGATCAACGCCGCGGACATGCCACCCGCCTTCCTGCGCCTGGGCACCGCCACCGTCGCCGGGGTGCCGGTGCTCGCGCTCGTCGCGGTCGCCGTGCTCGTCGCCGCCGGCTACCTGCTGAAGCACTACCGCAGCGGTCGGGAGCTCTACGCGATCGGCTCCGACCCCGACGCGGCCCGGTTGTCCGGCATCGCGGTGGGTCGGCGGGTCTTCGTCGCCTTCCTGGCCAGCGGGGCGCTCGCCGGCCTCGCCGGGGTGCTCTACGCGGCCCGGTTCGGCACCGTCGACGCCAACGCCGGGCTCGGCCTGGAACTCAACGTGGTCGCGGCCGTGGTGGTCGGCGGCGTGGCGATCTTCGGCGGCAGCGGCTCGGTCTACGGCGCGGCGCTCGGCGCCGTTCTGCTGACCACCATCGGCAGCGCGCTGCCGGTGCTGGGGGTCACCCCGTTCTGGCAGCGTGCCGCCGTCGGCGCGCTCATCCTGGCCGCCATCGGGCTCGACCGGGCGCTCGCGGTCCGGATGGCACGTCGTCTGCGAGGAGGCACGACCCGTGGCACCTGACACACAGGCCGTCCCGGCCGGCACCACGGGCACGCGGTGGCCCTCCCCCGGTCGGCTGCTCGGCTCGTGGGACGCGGTACTGCTCGTCGCGCTGGCGGCGGTGGTGATCGTCGCCGCCGCCACCGTCGAGGGCGTCGGCAGCCCCCGGTTCTACCGGTTCGTGGCGCTGGAGGCGATCCCGATCGCGCTGATCGCGCTGCCGATGACCCTGGTCGTCATCACCGGTGAGATCGACCTGTCGGTGGCGAGCACCGTCGGGCTCACCTGCTCGGTGCTCGGGCAGCTCTGGCACCTCGGGGTCACGTCGCTGCCCCTGCTGATCGGGCTGAGCCTGCTGCTCGGGGCCGTGCTCGGGGCCGTCAACGGGGTCTTCGTCACGGTCTTCGGCCTGCCCTCGCTGGCGGTCACCATCGGGACCCTCGCGCTCTACCGTGGGCTGGCCTACGTCGTCCTCGGCGACCGGGCGGTCGCCGACTACCCGCCGGCCTGGACGCGCAACGCGGTCGCCCCCGTCCCGGGCACCGTCGTCCCCTGGTTCGTGCTGGTGCTGGCGGCCCTCGCCGTCGCGTTCGGCGTGCTGCTGTACGCCACCCCGGTCGGCCGGTCGCTCTACGCGATGGGCAACAACGCCGAGGCGGCCACCTTCTCCGGCGTCGCGGTGCTGCGCACCAGGTTCTGGCTCTTCGTCGCCACCGGGGCGATGGCGGCGCTGGCCGGGGTGTTCTGGACGTTCCGCTTCGCCAGCGCGCGGGCGGACAACGCGACCGGCCTGGAGTTGGCGGTGGTCGCGGCCGTCCTGCTCGGTGGCGTCTCCATCTTCGGCGGTCGGGGCGGTCTCGTCGGGGTGCTCGCGGCGGTGGCCCTGCTCGTCGTCCTGCGCAACGCCCTGCAGTTGGCCAACGTGCCCGCCAACACCCTGACCATCGTCACCGGCAGCTTGCTCATCCTCTCCGTCGTCGGACCGAACGTCGTGCGCGCGACGCGCGAGCGGTGGCGTCGGCGTCGGCCCACCACCACAGTTGAAGGGACTCCGTCATGAGCAGACGTACCCGGATCGCCACGACCGCCGTCCTGGCCACCATGGCCCTGCTCCTCGGCGCGTGCGCCGAGGACACCGGCGCCGGCTCCGGCTCCGGTGACGCCGGCAACCCCACCGGCACGATCCGGGAGGGCCTCAAGATCACCTTCCTGCCCAAGCAGGTCAACAACCCGTACTTCGAGACGTCCGACAACAAGGGCGGCAAGCCGGCGGTCGAGGAGTTCAAGGGGCAGTACGCCCAGACCGGCCCCTCGGAGGCGAGCCCGTCGGCGCAGGTGTCGTACATCAACACCCTGTCCCAGCAGGGCACCGACGTCATCATCATCGCGGCGAACGACCAGGACGCGGTCTGCGGCTCGTTGACCGAGGCCAAGGCCGCCGGGGCGAAGGTCATCACGTACGACTCGGACACCAAACCGGAGTGCCGGGACGCGTTCGTCAACCAGGCCAGCCCGGAGGGCATCGCCCGGACGCAGATCAAGTTGATCTCCGACGCGGTGGGCCCGGAGGGCGGCGAGATCGCCATCCTCTCGGCGACGGCGAACGCGACCAACCAGAACGCCTGGATCGAGCTGATGAAGACCGAGTTGGCCAAGCCGGAGTACAGCAAGCTCACGCTGGTGGCCACGGTCTACGGCGACGACCAGGACGAGAAGTCCTTCCAGGAGGCCCAGGGGCTGCTGTCGAAGTACCCCGACCTGAAGGGCATCGTCTCCCCCACCACCGTCGGCATCGCCGCCGCCGCACGGTACCTGTCCGGCTCGTCGTACCAGGGCAAGGTGCAGCTCACCGGCCTCGGCACGCCCAACCAGCTACGCCAGTACGTCAAGGACGGCACCGTCACGTCCTTCGCCCTGTGGAACCCGGCGGACCTCGGGTACCTCGCCGCCTACACCGGGGCCGCGCTGGCCTCGGGGATCATCACCGGCAAGGAGGGTGAGACGTTCACCGCCGGCAAGCTCGGCGAGTACACCGTCGGCGCGAACGGCGAGGTCCTGCTGGGTGACCCCTTCGAGTTCACCGCCGCGAACATCGACGGGTTCGACTTCTGAGGCACGGGTGGGTGGGGCGTGCGCCCGCCGCCCCGATCGAGATCGACCCGTGAGGAACGACTGGGGAGCAGTGATGACCGAGATCGACCCGACCACGCGCAGGCGGATCGTCGACGCGTTACGGGAGCAGCGCATCGAGACGCCGTCCTGGGGGTACGGCAACTCGGGCACCCGGTTCCGGGTGTTCCCGCAGCCGGGGGTGCCACGCGACCCGTACGAGAAGGTGGCGGACGCGGCCACGGTGCACCGCTTCACCGGCGTCACGCCCACGGTGGCGCTGCACATCCCGTGGGACCGGGTGGACGACCACGCCGCGCTGGCCGGGTACGCCGCGGAGCAGGGCATCGCGCTGGGCACGATCAACGCGAACGTGTTCCAGGACGACGACTACAAGCTGGGCTCGGTCACCAATCCCGACCCGGCGGTGCGCCGCAAGGCGATCGGGCACCTGGTGGAGTGCATCGACATCATGGACGCCACCGGGTCGCGGGACCTGAAGCTGTGGTTCTCCGACGGCACCAACTACCCGGGGCAGGACAGTGTCCGGGAGCGCCAGGACCGGCTGGCGGACGCGCTGCGGCAGACGTACGACCGGCTCACCGGCGAGCAGCGGTTGCTGCTGGAGTACAAGCTGTTCGAGCCGGCGTTCTACATGACCGACGTGCCGGACTGGGGTACGGCGTACGCGCACTGCCTCGACCTCGGCGAGCGGGCCCGGGTGGTCATCGACACCGGCCACCACGCGCCGGGCACGAACATCGAGTTCATCGTCGCGTTCCTGCTGCGGGCCGGCAAGCTCGGCGGGTTCGACTTCAACTCGCGGTTCTACGCCGACGACGACCTGATGGTGGGCTCCGCCGACCCGTTCCAACTGTTCCGGATCATGCACGAGATCGTCCTGTCGGACGCGCTGGGGCCACGCCACGGCGTCGCGTTCATGCTCGACCAGTGCCACAACATCGAGCCGAAGGTGCAGGCCGTCATCCGGTCGGTGCTCAACGTCCAGGAGGCGACGGCCAAGGCGTTGCTGGTCGACGTGGCGGCGTTGACCGCGGCGCAGCGCTGCGGTGACGTGCTGGAGGCCAACGCCGTGCTGATGGACGCCTACAACACCGACGTCCGGCCGCTGCTGCGCGAGGTGCGGGCGGAGATGGGCCTGGATCCCGACCCCGTCGCGGCGTACAAGCGCTCCGGTCACCTGGAGCGGGTCAGCGCCGAACGGGTGGGCGGCGACCAGGCCGGCTGGGGCGCCTGACGCCCCGGATGACACTTTCGACGACAGCGAAGGACACCATGACGAACCCCGCGGTGCGCGACCTGTTGGCCCGCAGCAACCGGCTCGGCGCCGACCCGGCCACGACCAACTACGCCGGCGGCAACACCTCCGCGAAGGGCACCGGGACCGACCCGGTGACCGGCCAGGCCACCCGGCTGCTGTGGGTCAAGGGGTCCGGCGGCGACCTCGGGACGCTCACCGAGCGGGGGTTGGCGGTGCTCCGGCTCGACCGGCTCCGGTCGCTCGCCGACGCCTACCCGGGCGTCGCCCGGGAGGACGAGATGGTCGCCGCCTTCGACTACTGCCTGCACGGGCGGGGCGGGGCGGCGCCCTCCATCGACACCGCCATGCACGGCCTGGTCGAGGTGGCCCACGTCGACCACCTGCACCCGGACGCCGGGATCGCGATCGCCACCGCCGCCGACGGCCCGGAGCTGACCCGCACGATCTTCGGCGACCGGGTGCTCTGGGTGCCGTGGCGCCGGCCCGGCTTCCAACTCGGCCTCGACATCGCCGCCGTCCAGCAGGCCAACCCGCAGGCGATCGGCGTCATCCTGGGCGGGCACGGCATCACCGCCTGGGGGGCCACCAGCGACGAGTGCGAGGCGCACTCGATGGAGATCATCACCACCGCGGCCCGGTACCTCGCCGAGCACGCCCGCCCGGACCCCCTCGGCGCCGTGGCGCACGGGCCGCTGCCCGAGCGGGAGCGCCACGCCCGGGCCGCCGCCCTCCTGCCGGTGCTGCGCGGCCTCGCCTCCACCGACCGGGCCCAGGTGGGCCACTACACCGACAGCGACGTGGTGCTGGACTTCGTCGGCCGGGAACGGATGCCCGAGCTGGCCGCGCGGGGCACCTCCTGCCCGGACCACTTCCTGCGGACCAAGGTCCGCCCGATGGTTCTCGACCTGCCGCCCACCGCCGGCCTGGCGGAGACGGTCGAGCGGCTCACGGAGCTGCACGCCGCCTACCGCGACGACTACCGCGCCTACTACGAGCGGTACGCCGGGCCGGACAGCCCGCCGATGCGCGGCGCCGATCCGGCGGTCGTGCTGCTGCCCGGCGTCGGCATGGTCAGCTTCGGGGCCGACAAGCAGACCGCCCGGGTCGCCGGCGAGTTCTACGTCAACGCCATCAACGTGATGCGGGGCGCCGAGGCGCTGTCGACGTACGCGCCGATCGACGAGGCGGAGAAGTTCCGGATCGAGTACTGGGCCCTGGAGGAGGCCAAGCTCCAGCGGATGCCCCGACCCAAGCCCCTGGCGACCCGGATCGCGCTGGTCACCGGGGGCGGGTCCGGCATCGGCCGGGCGGTCGCCCACCGGCTGGCCGCCGAGGGCGCCTGTGTCGTGGTCACCGACCGGGACGCCGCCGCCGCCGAGACCGTCGCGGCCGAGATCGGCGGGCCTGACGTCGCCGTCGCCGTGCCGCTCGACGTCACCGACGAGGCGCAGGTCGCCGCCGCCGTGCAGGCCTCGGTGCTCGCCTTCGGCGGGGTCGACCTGGTGGTGAACAACGCCGGACTGTCCCTGTCGAAGTCGCTGCTGGAGACCACCACCGGGGACTGGGACCTGCAGCACGACGTGATGGCCCGGGGGTCGTTCCTGGTTTCCCGGGAGACCGCCCGGGTGCTCGTCGCCCAGGGCATGGGCGGCGACATCGTCTACATCGCCAGCAAGAACTCGGTCTTCGCCGGTCCGAACAACATCGCGTACGGCGCCGCCAAGGCCGACCAGGCCCACCAGGTCCGGCTGCTCGCCGCCGAACTGGGCGCGCACGGCGTCCGGGTCAACGGCGTCAACCCCGACGGGGTGGTCCGGGGCTCCGGCCTCTTCGCCGGGGGGTGGGGCGCCGACCGGGCGGCCGTCTACGGCGTGCCCGAGGAGAAGCTCGGCGAGTTCTACGCGCAGCGGACCCTGCTCAAGCGGGAGGTGCTGCCGGTCCACGTCGCCAACGCGGTCTTCGCCCTCACCGCCGGGGACCTGTCGCACACCACCGGCCTGCACGTCCCGGTCGACGCCGGCGTCGCCGCCGCGTTCCTGCGGTGACGCCGGTGCCGCCGCACACCGGTCCGGAACCCGGGGCCGGGCCGCCGCCCGGGTCGGACCGACCGGAACCGGGGGCCGGGCCGCCGCCCGGGTCGGACCGACCGGAACCGGGGGCCGGGCCGCCGCCCGGGGCGGGCCGACCGGCCGGGCCCGGGGTCGCCCGCCCCCGCACCGCGCCGCCGCCCCGGCGCGGTGCGGAGGTCGGCGTCGCCGCCGTCGACCTGGGCGCGTCGAGCGGCCGGGTGGTGCTGGCGCGGGTCGGCCGGGACACGCTGCGGCTGACCCGGGCGCACCGGTTCCCCAACGACCCGGTGCGCGTCGGCGGGACCCTGCACTGGGACGTCCTGGCCCTGTTCCGCGAGGTGCTGGCCGGGCTGCGCCGGGCCGGCCCGGTCGCCAGCGTCGGCGTGGACTCCTGGGCGGTCGACTACGGCCTGCTCGACTCCACCGGCGCGCTGCTGGGCAACCCGGTGCACTACCGCGATGCGCGGACCGACGGGGTCCTGGAGCGGGTGACCCGACGACTCGGCGCGGAACGCCTCTACGCCACCACCGGGGTCCAGCAACTGCCGTTCAACACGCTGTACCAGCTCACGGCCGCCGCCGGGTCGCCGCAACTGGCCGCCGCCCACCGGCTGCTCATGATCCCGGACCTGATCGCGTACTGGCTCACCGGGGAGATCGGCGCGGAGGCCACCAACGCCTCCACCACCCAGCTCTACGACCTGCACGCCCGCGCCTGGGCGGACGACCTGATGGCCGAGGCCGGGATTCCCCGGCACCTGTTCGCGCCGCTGCGGGAGCCGGGTACCCGCATCGGTGCGACGCTGCCCGGGCTCGACCTTTCCCACCGCACGGACGTGGTGGCGGTCGGCTCACACGACACCGCCTCCGCCGTGGTCGCGGTGCCGGCCGCCGACGAGCGGTTCGCCTACATCTCCTGCGGCACCTGGTCGCTCGTCGGCGTCGAGCTGACCGCGCCGGTCCTCACCGAGGCCAGCCGCCGCGCGAACTTCAGCAACGAGGGGGGCGTCGACGGCACCGTCCGGTACCTGCGCAACGTGATGGGCCTGTGGCCGTTGCAGGAGTGCCTGCGCGGTTGGGGCGACCCGGACCTGTCCGGGCTGCTCGCCGCCGCGGCGCGGGAACCCGCGTTCCGCAGCGTGGTCGACATCGACGACCCGTCGTTCCTGCCGCCCGGCGGCATGCCGGACCGGGTCGCCGAGGCGTGCCGGCGCGGCGGGCAGCCGGTGCCCCGGTCGCCGGCCGCCGTCGTGCGGTGCGTCGTCGACAGCCTGGCCCTGGCGCACCGCCGGGCGGTGCGCCAGGTGCAGGACCTGTCCGGCCGGCACGTCGACGCCGTGCACGTCGTCGGCGGCGGGGCCCGCAACGCCCTGCTCTGCCAGCTCACCGCCGATGCCTGCGGTTTGCCGGTGCTCGCCGGGCCGGTGGAGGCCACCGCGATCGGTAACGTGCTGGTGCAGGCGCGCGCCGCCGGCGTGGTCGGCGACGACCTGGCCGCCCTGCGGCGGCTGGTCCGCGACACTCAGCGCATCGAGCGGTACGAGCCGAGCGGCGGACCGGTCCCGGCGGGGCCGGACGACCGACGGGTGGAGGTGTGAGGTGCGGATCGCGCTGTTCGTGACCTGTCTGGCCGACACGGTGTTCCCGCAGGCGGCGAAGGCGACGGTGCGGTTGCTGGAACGGCTCGGCCACGAGGTGGTGTTTCCGGCGGGGCAGACCTGTTGTGGACAGATGCACGTGAACACCGGCTACCCGGGTGAGGCGGTGCCGTTGGTGCGGCGGTTCGCGCGGACCTTCGACCCGTACGACGTGGTGGTGGCGCCGTCGGGGTCGTGTGTGGGGTCGGTACGGCACCAGCACGCGTGGGTGGCCCGGCGGGCGGGTGACGAGCGGTTGGCCGGTCGGGCGGAGTCGGTGGCGGGACGGACGTACGAGTTGTCGGAGCTGCTGGTGGACGTGCTGGGCGTCACCGACGTCGGGGCGTACTTCCCGCACCGGGTGACGTACCACCCGACCTGCCACTCGCTGCGGTCGTTGCGGGTCGGTGACCGGCCGGTGCGGTTGCTGCGTGCGGTGCGGGGGTTGACCCTGGTGGAGTTGCCGGCGGCGGAGCAGTGTTGTGGGTTCGGGGGGACGTTCGCGGTGAAGAACGCGGACACCTCGACGGCGATGCTGGCCGACAAGATGCGGCACGTGCTGTCGACCGGGGCGGAGGTGTGCACGGCGGGGGACGTGTCCTGTCTGATGCACATCGGCGGCGGGCTGTCCCGGCTGCGGGCCGGGATGCGGACGGTGCACCTGGCGGAGATCCTGGCCTCGACGGAGGAGGCGGTATGACCCGGACCTTTCTCGGCATGCCGGCGACCGCGCCGCCGGGGGTGGGCCATTTGCGCGGCGACGAGCCGTTCCCGGCCGCCGCCCGGCGGGCCCTGGCCGACCCGCAGTTGCGCCGTAACCTTGGCCACGCCACCGGCACGATCCGGGGGAAGTCGGCGGCGGTGATCGACGAGGTGCCGGACTGGCCGCAGCTACGGGCCGCCGGTGCGGCGATCAAGGCCGACGTCATGGCCCGCCTGCCGGACCTGCTCGTGCAGCTCGAAGCGGCGGTCACCGCCGCCGGGGGTGTCGTGCACTGGGCCGCGGACGCGGTCGAGGCGAACCGGATCGTCACCGGCCTGGTCGCGGCGACCGGCGCCGACCGGGTGATCAAGGTCAAGTCGATGGTGACCCAGGAGATCGGCCTGAACGAGGCCCTGTCGGCGGCGGGCATCACGCCGGTGGAGACCGATCTCGCCGAGTTGATCGTGCAACTCGGCGAGGACCGGCCCAGCCACATCCTGGTGCCGGCGATCCACCGCAACCGGGCGGAGATCCGGGAGATCTTCCTGCGCGCGATGCCGGGCGTCGACCCCGGCCTCACCGACGAACCGGTCGCGCTGGCGGCTGCGGCCCGCCGGTACCTGCGGCAGACCTTCCTCAGCACGCCGGTGGCGGTCTCCGGGGCCAACTTCGCCGTCGCCGAGACCGGCACCCTCGCCGTGGTCGAGTCCGAGGGCAACGGGCGCATGTGCCTGACCCTGCCGCGCACCCTGATCACCGTGATGGGCGTGGAGAAGGTGATCCCCACCTGGCGGGACCTGGAGGTCTTCCTGCAACTGCTGCCGAGGGCGTCGACGGGCGAGCGGATGAACCCGTACACGTCGATGTGGACCGGGGTGACGCCGGGCGACGGGCCGCAGGAGTTCCACCTCGTGCTGCTGGACAACGGGCGCAGCGCCGTGCTCGCCGACCCCGTCGGCCGGCAGGCCCTGCACTGCATCCGCTGCTCCGCCTGCCTCAACGTCTGCCCCGTCTACGAACGCACCGGCGGTCACGCCTACGGGTCGGTGTATCCGGGGCCGATCGGGGCGGTGTTGTCGCCGCAGCTCACCGGCGTCGCCGACAACGCCTCCCTGCCGTACGCGTCGACGCTGTGCGGAGCCTGTTACGACGCCTGCCCGGTGATGATCGACATTCCGTCGATCCTGGTGCACCTGCGCGCCGAGGCCCCCCATCCCCGCGCGGAGTCCGCCGCGATGGCCGCCGCCGCGTACACGATGGACCACCCCACGCTCTACGCGGCGGCGCAGCGGGCCGCGCGGCTGAGCCGCCTCGCCGGCCGCCGGGGTCGGGGCCTGCCACCGCCGCTGTCCGGCTGGACCGCCAGCCGGGACCTGCCCGACCCACCCGCTGAGACCTTCCGCGAGTGGTGGGCGGCGCGGTGAGCGGCCGGGACCTGGTCCTGGGCCGGCTGCGCGCCGCCGTGTCCGCCGACGGGCCGGCGGGGCGGGTGCCCCGCGAGTACCGGCGGGAGAACCCGGTCGACCTCGACCGGCTGGTGGACCGGCTGACCGACTACCGGGCCCGGGTGCACCGGGTGCCCGAGGCGGCCGTCGCCGACACCGTCGCCGGGCTCCTGCCGCCCGGCGCGACCGTCGTCGTGCCACCGGGGCTGCCGCCCGCCTGGCTGCCCCCGACGGTGACCGCACTCCCCGACGACGGCCTCGACGCCGCGCGGATCGCCGCCGCGGACGGCGTCGTCACCGCCGCCGCCGTCGGCGTCGCCGACACCGGCACCGTCGTGCTCGACGGCTCGCCGGACCAGGGGCGTCGGATCCTCACCCTCCTGCCGGACCTGCACATCTGCGTGCTCCGGGCCGCCCAGGTGGTGGCGGGGGTGCCGGAGGCACTGGCCCGGCTGACGCCGCACCGGCCGCTCACCTGGATCAGTGGGCCCTCCGCCACCAGCGACATCGAACTCGACCGGGTCGAGGGCGTGCACGGCCCGCGCGTCCTGCACGTCGTGCTGCTGCCCTGACCGTCGGCGGCGCCCCGCCGGGCGGCTACCGGCCGGCGGGGCGCGCCACGGGCCCCCGGTCGGCACTGCCGGGGACGTCGGTGGTCAGGTGGTCGCGGTGCAGCTCAGGGTCGGCGGGTCGTTGGTACCCAGCCAGTTGCCGAGCACTCCGAAGGTGGCGCTGGTCCCCGGGGCGAGGGCGCCGTTGTAGGTGACGTTGCGGGCCGTCACGGTGGAGCCGTCCGAGGTGCCCGAGGCGTTCCAGGACTGTCCGACGGTCTGGCCGTTCGGGAAGCGCATCGTCACGGTCCAGCCCCGGATCGCGGCCGGACCGGCGGTCACCTTCACCTCGCCCTGGAAACCCCGGTCCACTGACCGGGCGGGGTGTACGCGGCCGTGCAGCCGTCGTTCGGGGCCGGCGGGGACGGCGGCGGGGTGGTGGGGTCCGGAGCGCCGCCGGGGAACCGCACGTCGGAGCACATGTAGTAGTTCTGGTCGGCGTGACCGGCGCGCCAGACCGCGTACACGATGTGCCGGCCGGTCCGACCGGGGGCGGTGACCTGGAAGGAGTAGGAGACACCGTCGAGGATGGGGTCGTCGGTGGTGGGGCCCTCGTCCGGGAAGGGGCCGGTGTCCAGGACCTGCTCCAGGTCACTCCAGCGCAGCCGTTGGGTGAGCGGGTCGAAGCCCTGTTTCGTCACGTGGATGCGGATGTACGCGCCGCCGTGCCGGGCCTGGTCGTGCATGGTCCAGGCCTGCGGATGCGACGCGGCGGCGTCGCCGTCGCTATCCTTCCGGCGCCGGATGGTGGTGTGCTGACGGGGAGCAGACGATGACTCACGGGCCGGTCGCGGTCAGCGACGACGTAGCGGCGTTCGTCGCGGCGACGATGCCGGTGTTCAGGGAACGCATTCCCGCTGCGCCCGCGCGGCTGCTGGGGCGACTGGCCGCGCCCGAGGAGGCGGATCGACTGTCGCCGGGCCAGCACTGGCCGCACCGGCGGCCCGACGGCGAGTCCGAGTGCCTGGCCGCGGTGCGGGCGGTGGGGGCGTTGCCGGTGGAACGGCTGCTCGGCGCGCTGGAGTTGACCGTCGCCGGGCACGACTGGAGCAGCGCCCCGGTGGCGACGCCGGGCCTGCGTCCGCCGACGGGGGTCGGGGGCGCGTGGCTGGTGGCCGGTGGCCACGACAGCGAGGCGACGTCGGTGGTCAGGATGCTGGACGGGCTCTTTCCCGGTCTGGCCGACCGGACGGTGACCGTGGTGCGGGCGGCGGCGCACCACCCGGCGGTCGCCCCGCTGCTGGCGGTGACACCGACGGCGGCCGACGAGCAGTCGGTCGCGGCCGGGCACGGGGCCGCTCACCTCGCGCTGGCGGTGGCGGTCGCCGGTGCCGTGGTCCAGCAGGCGGACCCGCCGGCCGTCGTGGAACGGGCCGTGGCCATCGTGGGCCTGGGAATCGGCGCGGCGGCGCTGCTGCTGCGGGAGGTGCCCCTGCCCCCGGCGTACGCGGCGGCGCTGCGGGAACGGCTCCGCGCGGAGTACCTGCTGCCGGCGCACAGCTCGGGCAAGCTGGTCGTGACGGGACACCGGTTCGGGCTGGCCGAGCAGGGCCTGCCCGACGAGGCCGACTTCTCCGGCAACGGGCTGGTCGCCGTCGCCGACGGCGGTGTCGTCGTGCGGACCGGTGTCGGGCAGGGCACGGTCCGCGTCGCCCTGGCCGTGCTCGCCGAGGCGCCGGACGCGGTGGAGTCCCACTGGGACGAGGTCGTGGAGGTCAGTCGGCGGGCCGCCGAGGGCCACGCGGCGGTGGTGGCACCGGGCGGCACGACCGGCCGGGCACTGCGACTACGGACCCCGCCGTGGCCCGGCGAGTACCGGGTCCGGGTGCACGCCCGGGGCCGCGACGACCCCGACGCCGGTCTGGAGGCCTACCACCTCGTGGTGTGGGCGGCGCCCGCCGCGCCGGAGATCGTGCACGCCCGTGCCGACCGGCTCGGGTACCGGCTGCGGGGTGAACCCGAGCCGGCCCGGCCGCCCGAGCACGCCTACCGGTGGGTGCGCCACAGCGAGATCGCGGAGGCGGCCACCGTCACCGTCGTCACCGGTGCCACGGTCGAGCAGGTACTGCGGGCGTTCGGCGCCGACCCGCAGCGACCGGAGCGGATCGACGACATCGGGCGTGACCTGTCGCTGCGTCAGGTCGTCGAACCCTGGATCACCGTGCTGGATCTTGACGGCGCGGTCCTGGTCGTGGAGGGCAACGGCTTCCGGGGCACCGACGCGAGGGTGCTGCGCGCCGCATCCTCGGCGGGCCGGGCAGCCAGCATGTTCTGGAACGTCAACGCCGACACCCAGCTCGGCTTCGCCGAGGCCGGCGACCTGCTCGCCGCATTCGAGCCATGGGGTGGCGAGACCGGACCACCGGCGGTGGGCGCGGCACTCGCCGGGCTCGACTTCACCGCACCCCGCGACCGCATCGAGAAAGGTCTGGTCGCCGTGGAGCGGTTCACCGGCCGTGGCATGACGGCGAGTGACCTCACCCGGATCCGGACCGCCAACATCGGGTTCCGCGTCACCGGCTAGGCGGCCGGAGTCACGGGGTCGGCAGGGCCACCGGGTCACGGGCGCCGGGGTGGCGGGCCGGGCGCCGGCGGGGGGCTCACCACGACGGTGAGCCCCCCGCACCTGGGCTGCGGTCAGGCCGCGCGCACCGCCACGTTCGTCGCGCGGAGCAGCCCGACGACGCTCTTCACCGCCACCAGGCCCTCCTGGTGGGCGCCGGCGGTGATCCGGCCGGACCAGTGGCCGTACCGGTCGGTGAGGGTGCCGATGCCGGCCGACCCGGCCTGGACGACGCACGAGCCGAGCGGGTCGTCCGGCGCCTGGGCGGCCGGGGCCGCCGGGCAGCCGACACCGAAGCGTTCCTGCTGCGCCAGCGGGTTCAGCCCGGAGACGTCGCCCTGACAGGGGTCCCAGTCCACCTGCTGCTGGCAGGTGGCGTAGTTCGCCAGCGCCCGCTGGTAGGCGTTGGCCAGGTGCAGCGACCCGCTGTTGTAGCTGTCCTGGCTGCGCGGCAGGCGGTAGTCCGCCGGCAGCGACCGGTCACCGAAGAGTTGGCCGCGCATGACGTCGTCCCGCTCCAGCGCCGACGACCAGCCCAGGTCCGAGAAGATCTGCAGCATCCGTACCGCGTCGGAGACCTTCTTCCCGGCCTCCCACAGTTGGTGCGACAGCGACCAGGTGCCCGCCGGTGGGCGGTCCACGCCGGTGCCGAGCGCCGCCACCCGGTAGTAGTAGCGCTGCTTGCCGGTCAGCATGGCCTGGGTCTTGGTCCGGGCCAGCGCCAGCGCGGCGGCGTTGTCCACCACGGTGCCCCTGCTGTCCATCGCCGCCCGGTACGTCGAGTTCCACTTGCTGGTGAGGTAGTAGTCGGGTTCCCGGCAGTAGCCGCTGGGCGGGTTGGAGCGCTGATCCCACAGGCAGATGTCGGTCAGCCTGGTCTGCCAGGTCACCGTCCGTACGTCCTGCCAGTCACCGCCGAACCACTTCGCCTGTTGCCGGACGACCAGCCGCAGGTCGCCGATGGTCTGCTGGTAGCGCGGGCCGTCGTTCACCTCCAGGTTGACGAATTCCCGGTCGATGCAGGAGCGCAGTTGCGGCCGGTGGCCGGGCGCCATCGCGTAGGCGGCGAGGTGGTAGACGTTGGGCAGGGCCGAGCGGTTGACCCGGCTGGGGACGGTGAGGTTCGTGCCCATCGAGGAGTCGCAGAAGGACAGGTGAGGCACGTCCGCGACACGGCCGGCGGCCGGGACGTCCTGGTCGACGCTGCCCCACATGTCGTAGTCACGGTCGGTCTCCACCCAGCGCACTCCCCGGCCGACGTCGTCGAGGACGGTCTTCCACTGCCCGACCGCCGCCCGGTAGTCGGCGGTCAGCCGCTGGAACAGGGCGTTGGTGCCACCGTCGGCGGTGGGCGCGCTGAACTGTCGCACCCGGCGGTTGACCGCGTCGCCCGCGGCGATCGTGCTCGCCGTCTCGGCGGCGGCGATCTGGGCCGCGTACTGCGGGTTCTGCAGTTGCAGGATGAGGTTGGCCCGAGCGCCGAGCAGCCACGCCGAGGGGTTGGCCACTCCGGAGGCCGGCTGGTCGCCGGGGGCGGGGGTGAGCGCGACGCCCCGGGCACCCGCCCACTGGGCGAGGTAGTCGATCGCGCCGGCCGGCAGGTGCAGGTCGACCGTACCCACCGGGTTGGCCAGCGACGTGCCGGCCGGGACGACGTACGGTGCCTGCCGGGCGCTGTCGGCCGCGAAGGTACGGGTCGGGGAGTCGGCCTGGTCGAAGTAGGTCGCGAGGGAGTCGATCGGCGAGCCGGTGCGGGCCTCCCGGTGCACGTACCGGTCGACGCTGGTCTTCAACGGCTGCTGGGCGATCTGCTCGAAGGCGGCCTGGCTCGCCAGGGCCAGGGTGTCGACCCGCTGGTCGAGGACGATCAACTGGCCGGCGATGACGGTGAGCTGGGCGCGTACCTCGGCGAGGTCCCGGGACAGCGCGGTCAGTTGGGCGCTGAGCCCGTCGTACATCGCGCCGAGCATCTTCTCGATCCGGTCGAACCGCTTGTCCATGCCGGCGGCCAGCCGGTTGATCTGGTCGCGCAGGGCGGCGATCTCCCGGGCGGTGCCGGCGTCGGCGCCGCCGTCGCCGGTGAACAGCGGCAGCAGGATCATCGCCGCGCCAACCAGGCCGCCGACCAGGGTGAACGTCGACATCGCCAGCGCCGCCGTGGTGATGCCGGCCGCCGAGATCGCCGCGGTGTACGTGGTGATCGCCGAGATGGCGCCGACCACGGCCTTGGCGATGGTCTCGATCTGCTTGCCGAACTGCTTGTCCACCATCCCGGCGAGTTTGCCGAGGACGGTCACGGCCTGGCCGAGCTTCTCGTTGAGTTTGCGGTCGGCTTCCGCCTTCGCCTTGGCCGCCGCCTCGTCGGCGCTGGTCGGCTTGGTGGGCCCGTCGATCGGGAACCGGTCGGACTGGGCGACCACGTCGGTCACCGTGGTCGCGGCCCGCTGGCGGAGCGCGGCGAGGGCCGCGTCGAGTTGCGACTGGATCTCCGCCCGGTAGGCGTCCCGGTCGTGGCGCTTCGCGGTGATCGCCGCCAGGTCGAGGTGTCCGCTCAGGTCGGGAAGCTGCGCGAGGTCGGCCGCCGGGGTGTCCAGGCGGATGCCGAGCCGGGTGCCGACCACGCCGTTCCACACCTCGGCGAGGGTCGGATCGGTGGCGGCGCGGGCGTGCAGCGTGCCCCACACCTCGGTCAGCGCGCCCCGGGAGACGATCTCCCACAGGTGGTCCTGGGTGCCGCTGCGGATCTGTTCGATCGGCGGCACGATGCCGCCCAGTTCCTCGCCGGTGGTGCTGCGCAGCAGCGCCTTGACCGTCGGGCCGCCGAGGTGGGCGTCGCCGCTGCCGGCGAGCTTCGCCATCGCCGTGCCCAGCAGGTGCAGCTTCCCGGGTGACTCGTCGGACGCCGGGACGGCCTGCCCGACGAGGGTGGTGACGGTGTTCAGGTGGGTGGTGACGGTCGCGGTGTCGGCCGTCGGGTGCGCGCCGCGCCAGTCGCTCAGCTCGGCGGCGACCACGGCGTCCAGCAGGCCACGGGTGCCGCCCTCACGGACCTGGACGACCGCCGCGAACAGGGCGTGGTGCACGGCCTGCTCGTCGTACGGGACGGGGTCGGCGGCGACCGCCGGTCCGGCCAGCCCGACGGCCAGGCTCACGCCGGTCACGGCCGCGAGCCAGCGGTGGGGGTGGCTCAGGCCTTTCGTGGTTCTCAATCGATGTCCTTCCTCCGGCGTCCCGCAGGTCTGTGGGACGAGGTGCGGGTTCCATCAGGCCGCAGCAGGGTTGGCGCGCCCTTAACGTCGTCTTGGTGGGCTGGTGGGGTGCGGTGGCGGGCGTCCGACCAGGACCGGTCCGGAGGTGCTGCCGGTTCCGAGGAGCGGGCCGACCGTTCGGTCGCGTAGGTGTCGGATAGTGGATCTCCCCGACGGTCGCGGCTCACTACGGTGGCAGCGTGACGACGATCGGTGTGCTCGGCCCCGTGCGGGCACTGCGCGACGGCGTCCCGATCGACCTCGGGGCGCCGCGACAGCGCGCGGTGCTGGCCCGGCTCGTCGCCGGCGGCGGTCACGTGGTCTCGGTCGACCAGCTCGTCGAGGACCTCTGGTCGGGAGACCCGCCGCCCCGGGCCCAGGCCGCCCTGCAGGTGTACGTGTCGAACCTGCGCCGGGCGTTGGAGCCGGACCGCCCGCCCCGCCATCCCGCTCGGATCCTCGTCACCGCGGCCCCGGGGTACGCCCTGCGGCTGCCGACGCCCCAGGTGGACGCCTGGCGGTTCGAGGCGGCGTTGCGTGCGGCGACGCGGGCCGCCGAGACGCCGCCGCAGGCGGCGGTGGCCGACCTGGACGAGGCCCTGGCCGGTTGGGACGGCTGCCTGCCGTACGCCGAGTTCGTCGGGGAGCCGTGGGCGGACCGGGAGAGCGACCGGCTGGGCCGGCTGCGGCTGACCGCCGTCGAACAGCGCGCGAAGCTGCTGCTCGACGTGGACCGCGCCGACGAGGTGGTCCTCGACCTCGATCCGCTCGTGCGGGACCACCCGCTGCGGGAGCAGGCCGCGATGCTGCTCGCGGTCGCGTTGTACCGCCTCGGACGGCAGGCCGACGCGTTGGACGTGGTGCGGGCGGCGCGGGCCGCGTTGAGCGAGCAGATGGGCATCGACCCGGGGCCGGAGCTGCGGAGCCTGGAGACGGATCTGCTGCGGCAGGACCCTCGGCTGGGGCCGTCGGCCGCCCGGACCGCCCGCCCGGTGGCCGCTGCCGGGCAGGCCGAGCCACCGCCTGCCGGAGGGCAGCGGCCGACCGCCGCGCCACCGCCGGTGGGGCGTGCGGTGGAGCTGGCCCGGATGCGCGCGGCGGCCGACCGCGTCACCGGCGCCGGGCTCGGCTTCTGCTGGGTCGGCGCCGACGCGGGCGGCGGGAAGTCGACGCTGGCCCGGCACCTCGCCGGCGGCCTCGCCGCCGACGGCTGGATCACCGCGACCGGCACCTGCCCGCAGGTGGAGGGCGCACCACCGGCCTGGGCGTGGCACGAGGTGGTCACCGCCGCCCGTACGCGGTTCCCGCTCGACGAGGCGGAGGCGGCTGGCCTGCGGCTTCTCGTGGACCTCGGGACCGTTACGGCGGCCGGCGCCGGGCGGTACGACGAGTTCCACCTGCGGCAGGCGCTGGGGGCCTACCTGTGCCGGCTGGCCGGTCACGGCCCGCTGCTCGTCGTGATCGAGGACCTGCACCGGGCCGACGGTGAGACCCTGCGCGTGCTGCGTCACCTCGCCGTCACCCTCGCCGACGCGCCGGTCCTGGTGGTGGCGACGTTCCGCCCCGACGAGGTGACCGAGGACGTGGTGGCGGCCCGGGCCGCGCTCACCGGCGTGCCGGCGGTGGAACTGCACCTCGACGGCCTCGACGACGGGGCCGTCGCCGAGCTGCTGCGGCGGCACGGCGTCGACACCACCGACACCGAGCTGCTGCGTACGGTGCGGGACCGGTCGGCGGGGAATCCGCTGTTCACGATCGAGTTGGCCCGGCTGATCGCGGCCGAAGGGCCCGGGTCGGCGCTGGACGGCATCCCCGCCGCGCTGGGTCACGTGCTGGCCCGGCGGTTGGCGCGGCTGCCGGCCGCCGCCCGGACGGTGCTGCGGCACGCCGCCGTCCTGGGGCCCGACGCCGAGGTCGACATCCTGGTCGCGGTCGACGGCGGCCCCGAGGAGCCGGTCCTCGACGGCCTGGAGGCCGGGGTGACCGCGGGTCTGCTCGTGGAGCCCGAGCCGGGGCGGATCCGTTTCGCGCACGCCCTGCTACGGGACGCGCTCTACCACAGCGTGCCGTTGCTGCGACGGACCCGGATGCACCACCGGATCCTCACGGTGCTGCGTGCCCAGCGCGCCGACGAGGTGGCCGCGTTGGGGCGGCACGCGCTCGCCGCGCTCACCCCGGCCACCGCCGGGGACGCGATCGGTCACCTGGCCGCCGCCGCCCGCCGGGCCGGTGACCTCGGCGCGCCCCGGGAAGCCGCCGTGCTCTGGGCGGGCGCGCTGCGCGCGGCCGACCTCGCCCCCGCCGCCGCGCGTACCCGTCTGGACCTGCTCTGTCAGCGGGCCACCGCGAGCGCGCTCGCCGGTGACGTGCTGACCGCCCGCGCCGCGCGCGCCGACGCGGTGCGGCTGGCCACCGGGTTCGACGACCCGCAGGCGGTGCACTCCGCGTTGACCTGTTTCGACGCCCCGGTGACCTGGACCATCCGGCCGGACCGCGCCGTCGACGGGCCGTTGGTCCGGCTGCTGGAGCAGGAGCTGTCCCGGGTGGGCGGGGACGAGCCGGCGCTGCGGTCCCGGCTGCTGAGCACCCTGGCCTTCGAGATCGAGGGCGCCGATCTGCGGCGTGCCGACGAGGTCACCCGGGAGTGCCTCGCGCTGGCCCGCCGGCAGGACGATCCGGCGGTGCTCTGCCGGGCGCTCAACGCCCGCTACTTCGTCACGGTCGCCCCCGCGTACCGGGCCGAGCTGCCGGACGTCGGGCGGGAGCTGCTGGCGGTCGCCGAGGCGGCGGGGCTCACCGCGTACCAGTGCGAGGCCCACCACATCCTGTACCAGGCCGCGCTCGCCGAGGCCGACTTCGACCGGGCGCGGTACCACGTCGACCGGGCGATCGAGGAGGCCACCACGGGTCAGCTCGGCCTGATCCTCGCCGTGATGGGGTGGTTCACCGGCCTGCGCGCGCTCTTCGCCGGGGATCTCGACGAGGCGTCGCGCCGGTACGCGGAGGTCAGCGAGCGGATGGTTCGCGTCGGTGGTCCCAACGCGGCGGCGATGGGGTTGATGGGCCGGTTCACGGTGCTCAGCACGGTCGGGCGCGGGCACGAGGTGCTCGGGGAGCTCCGGCAGGTGCACGCGCGGGTGCCCGACGACGCGCACGACGTGTTGGCCCACGCGCTGCTGTCCGCGGGTGACCGGGCGGCGGCCCGGGCGGTGTGGCGGCCCCAGACCCCGATCCGCCCCGACTACCTGTGGCTGTACTGGATGACGCTGCGCGGGCAGGTCGCGGCGCGGCTCGGTGACCGGCCGGCGGCGCGGCGCTGCTACCAGGAGCTGCTGCCGTGGGCGGGGCGGTTCGCCGGGCTGGAGTGCGGGTCGATCTCGCTCGGTCCGGTGGACCAGACCCTCGCCGAGCTCGCCGACACGCTGGGCGACCCGGCCGCCGCCGCGCACCGGGCCGCCGGGCTCCGGCTGGCCCGCCGGGTCGGTGCCGTGCCGTGGAGCGACGAGTCGGCGTCCGTGCCGGCGGCGGTGCGCTGAGCGGGGCACCGGTGCGGGGCGGCGTCAGGTGCCGAAGACCGTCGCCTCCCGTCGGCGGAACCCGGGTCGCAGCGCCACCAGCATCAGCCGCAGCACCGGCCCGGCGATCCTCTTCAGCTCGTCGAGTTCCTCCGGGTGGGCGTACCGCTCGATCCGGGGCAGCTCGAAGCGCAGCGCGCCACCCTTGCGGACGGCCCGTTCCACGGTGTTCCAGTCGGCCACGCTGACGTACCGGCGGATCACCGGGAAGATCAGCCGTTCCTCCTCCTCGATGTGCTCGTCGAGGACGTCGCGCAGGTGGGCGAGGGTCGCGGCGAGACGCCGGGCGACGGTGTGCGCCGGGCCCGCCGCGGGACGGCCTGCGGCGTAGGCGGCCAGGAGGTCGTCCGCCGCGACGCGGACCTCGTCCAGCACCGGATCGAGGGCCGCGTGGTCGTCGCTGAGGTCCCGCAGGTCGATCTCCGCGCCCGCCGACCGGGCCAGCACCGGCCAGAGGACCTGGTCCTCCATCGCGTGATGGTGGTGGATGCCGTCGCAGAGCAGCCGCAGGTACGTCCGCAGGGCCGTCGCCCGGCGGCGGTCGTACGTGATCTGGCCGGCCGCCACGCGACCGACCAGGTCGGCCAGCCGGCGGGTGTCGGACCGCATGGTGCGGTGGTTGATCCGGAAGCCGGTGAGGTTCGGCTCGTCGTGGTGGGTCGTGCTGCCCATGGTCTCCTCCGGCCGCGCCGGCGGCGGCCTGGTCGGGTGGTCGGCTACCGGTGGGCCGCTCCGCGGCGGCTACCGGCTGGTGTGTCCCGACTGTGGAGTGGGGCGGTTGGCGCACACTTGGCGTCGACTTGGCGGGGCTGGCGCGAAGGCCCGACGGCGCGGGGGGACGCGGGTCGACGGTGCCGCTCAGGTGGGCACCGACCGCGCGTGCTGCGCGGCCAGGACGCGCAGGCGGTGCCGGTCGGCGTCGGGGTCGAACGCGTCGGGGTGGAGTGCGATGTCGCGGTCGTGCCGGCTGACCGCCTCCGCGAGTGCCGGTACGTCGCGGCCGCTGCGCTCGACCAGCACGAGCGCGGTGGGCAGGTACCCCGCCAGCATGGCGGTGAGAACGGGGTGGTTCGTCGACAGGTACCGCGCGGTCAGCGCGTTCACGAACGCGGCGAAGGTGTCCGGGTCGATGTCGTACTCGTCGCGCCCGGTGTCCGGTCCGACGCCCGACGGCCGCCCGGCGACCTCCACCATCGCCTCGGTCATCCGGACGAACAGCGTGGCGACGGTGGTGGCGGGATTCCACAGGACGCGGTCACCGGCCTGGAAGTGCTGACTCACCCGCGCCATGGTGCCAGCCCGGACCGTCGTCCGTGGACCGTGCCCGTCGGCTCGCGCCGTCGGTCCGGGCCGGCACCCGTTCGTCACGCGGGTCAGGGCTGTCGCAGTTTCTCCAGCGCGTCCAGGGCGATGCCCCGGGCGGTGGTCGCCTCGGCCAACGCGATCAGGTTCCGCCCGTGGATGTTGCTGTAGTCGGGGTGGGAGGAAGCGCAGCGGCAGCTCTGGTCGAGGTAGACGTGCACCTGCCACCAGGCGTATCCCGCCACGGAGGCGGGCGCCGGTTGGTCGCTTTCGGGCGACCCGAGGCGGAAAGCAACCCGCGCCGCAGGGTGGACCCGTAGCGTCGAGCGGCGGTAACGCCGGTCGTCGGACGGGGTCGGCGCGCCCCCCGTCTGCGGCCCGACGGGGATGTTTGGTCGCCGTGGTGCCGGGTAGCCGCCGGCGGCTGAAAGGGCGGTGGACCGGTGGAGCGTGGCAGGTTCGGTGACGTGGTGGTGGGCACGGCCGGCGACGTGGCGGGCGGCGTGGTGGACCCGAAGGCGGCTCTCGGCAAGGTGCGAGCCACGACCGGGCCCCGCACCCTGCTGGCCCTGGCCGCTGGCCTGGCCCTCGGCTACCTGCTGGCCCGGTCCCGGCTGCGCGCCTGAGGCGGTGGCCGCGGCGGCGGGGACGAGGAGGACGACGTGCAGGAGATCGTGGGCGAGAGCCTGGCCCGACGGCTGGTGGCCTGGGGGGTCGACACCGTGTTCGGCCTGCCCGGGGACGGCATCAACGGCCTGATGGAGGGCTTCCGCCGGCAGCGGGAGAAGCTGCGCTTCGTGCTGGTGCACCACGAGGAGGCGGCGGCCTTCATGGCCACCGGCTACGCCAAGGCCACCGGCCGGCTCGGGGTCTGCGCGGCCACCTCGGGTCCCGGGGCGATCCACCTGCTCAACGGGCTGTACGACGCCAAGCTCGACCATGTGCCGGTGCTGGCGCTCACCGGCATGCAGGAGACCTCGGTGCTGGGCGCGCACTACCAGCAGGAGGTGCACACCACCCACCTCTACCAGGACGTGGCCTCGTACAACCTGATGGTCACCAACCCGCAGCAGATGCCGGCGGTGGTGGACCTGGCGATCCGTGACGCGCTGAGCAAGCGGACCGTGGCGCACCTGACCTTCCCCAACGACGTGCAGGTGGCGCCCGCCGCCAAGGACCCGTACCGGCATGTCAGCCCCGGCAGGCCACCGATGAGCGCGGCGACGGTGTCGTACCCCCGACTGCCGCCGGACCCGCAGGAGTTGGCGAAGGCGGCCGAGGTGCTCAAGGCCGGCCGGAAGGTGGCCATGCTGGTCGGGGTCGGTGCCCGTGGGGCCCGCGAGGAGGTGCTCGCGGTGGCCGAGGCGCTCGGCAGCCCGATCGTGAAGACCCTGCCGGGCAAGATGGTGGTGCCCGACGACCATCCGCTGACCACGGGCGGACTCGGCCTGCTCGGCACCGCGCCCAGCGAGGAACTGATGGCGGAGTGCGACACGCTGCTGATGGTCGGCACCTCCTTTCCGTACGGGAAGTTCCTGCCCGCGCCGGGGCAGGCGACGGTGGTGCAGATCGACGTCGACCCGAGCCTGATCGGGATGCGACTGCCGGTCGCCGCGCCGGTCTGCGCGGACGCCCGCCTGGCGCTGCGCGAACTGCTGCCGCTGCTCACGCACGGCCCGGACCGTTCGTTCCTGCAGAAGTACCAGGGCAAGATGGACGGCTGGCGCTCGGAGATGGCCAGCCTGGTGGACCCGCAGCGGTCACCGATCGCGCCGCAGTACCTGATGGGTTGCGTCGACGCCGCCGCCGCCGACGACGCCATTCTCACCTGTGACTCCGGGACGATCGCGACCTGGTCGGCGCGGCACTGGACGATCCGTGGTGACCGCGAGTTCTACCTGTCGGGCAACCTGGCGACGATGGCGCCCGGCCTGCCGTACGCCATCGCGATGCAGCACGCCCACCCGGGCCGGCAGGTGATCGCGTTCGTCGGCGACGGCGGTTTCGCCATGCTGATGGCCGAGTTCCTCACCGCGGTACGGCACGAACTGCCGATCAAGGTGGTCGTCAACAACAACAACTCGTACGGTCAGATCCTCTGGGAGCAGATCGTCCTCGGCTACCCGGAGTACGCGGTGCGGCACCGCCAGCCGGAGGCGGACTTCTCCACCTGGGCACGCGGCTGCGGCGCCTTCGGCGTCAAGGTGACCGACGCGAAGACCCTGCCGGGGGCCATCCGGGAGGCCCTCGCACACCCCGGGCCGGCGCTGGTGGACTGCGACGTCAACCCGGACGAGCCGCCGATGCCCGGCAAGATCAAGTACGACCAGGCGAAGCACTTCACCGAGGCGTTCCTGCGGGGCCAGCCGAACAAGATCGCGACGTTGGCCACCGTCGCCCGAGACAAGATCAAAGAACTGCGGTCATGACCGAGGTGCTGCCCGACCCGGTGCTGCGCCCCCCTGACCCGGCCCGCGACGTCGACGTGGCCGCCCTCGCCGCCGACCTGCGCGCCGAGGTCGACGGGGAGATCCGGTTCGACGCCGGCTCCCGCGCCGCGTACTCCACCGACGCCTCCAACTACCGGCAGGTGCCGATCGGGGTGGTGGTGCCCCGGACGGTGGACGCGGCGGTGGCCGCCGTGGCCGTCTGCCGCCGGCACGGCGCGCCGCTGACCTCCCGGGGCGGCGGTACCAGCCTGGCCGGCGAGTGCACCAACACCGCCGTGGTCCTCGACTGGTCGAAGTACTGCCACCGGCTGCTGGAGGTCGACGAGCAGGCCCGCACCTGCCTCATCGAACCCGGCATCGTCCTCGACGAGCTGAACGCCCAGCTCGGACCGACCGGGCTGGAGTTCGGTCCCCGACCGGCCACCCACGACCACTGCACCCTCGGCGGCATGATCGGGAACAACTCCTGCGGCGCCACGGCCCAACGCGCCGGCAAGGTGGTGGACAACGTCGTCGCCCTGGAGGTGCTGCTCTACGACGGCACCCGCATGTGGGTGGGCGTGACCAGCGACGAGGAGTACGCCCGGATCCAGCGAGTCGGCGGCCGCCCGGCGCAGGTGTACCGGCAGCTACGGGCGCTACGCGACGGGTACCTGGCCGACATCCGTACCCGCTACCCGGACATCCCCCGGCGGGTCTCCGGCTACAACCTCGACAGCCTGCTGCCGGAGAAGAACTTCCACGTCGCCCAGGCCCTGGTCGGGTCGGAGGGCACACTGGTCACCGTCCTGCGCGCCCGGCTGCGGCTGATCCCGCAGGTCAAGGCCGCCGCCATGGTCTTCCTCAGCTATCCGGACATCGCCGCGGCCGGCGACGACGTGCCGAGGATCCTGGAGCACCGGCCGATCGCCCTGGAGGGCATCGACGACAAGCTGGTCGACCTCGAACAGCACAAGAGCCTGCACCCCCACGCCCTGCACGAGCTGCCCGAGGGCGGGGCCTGGCTGATGGTGCAGCTCGGCGGCGACACCCCCGAGCAGGCCCGGACGGCCGCCGACCGGCTGATCGCCGCGGTGCGCCGCGACGGTGGACCCCGGGTGCACGAGTTCGCCGACCCGGTCGCCGAGCGGCGGATGTGGGAGGTCCGCGAAGCCGCGCTGGGCGCGACCACCCGGCTGCCCGACTCGGACTACACGTGGCCGGGGTGGGAGGACTCGGCGGTCGCCCCGGAACGGCTCGGGGACTACCTGCGCGACCTGGCGGCGCTCTACCGCGCGCACGGCTACCAGCAGGCGTCGGTGTACGGGCACTTCGGGCAGGGCTGCGTGCACTCCCGGATCCCGTTCCGGCTGCGGACCGCCGGGGGGATCCGGGACTTCCGCGACTTCCTGGAACACGCCGCCGACCTGATCGTGTCCTACGGCGGGTCGTTCTCCGGGGAGCACGGCGACGGGCAGGCCCGTGGCGAGCTGCTGCCCAGGATGTACGGCGAGCGGCTGACCAGAGCGTTCGGGCAGTTCAAGGCGATCTTCGACCCGGACGACCGGATGAACCCGGGCAAGGTGATGCCCCCGTATCCGCTGGACAGCCACCTGCGGCTGGGCGTGGACTACGACCACGACGCCGGGGGCACGGTCTTCGCCTACCCCGACGACGGGGGCGACTTCGCCGCCGCCGTGCTGCGCTGCGTCGGGGTCGGCAAGTGCCGTCGCCACTCGGGCGGGGTGATGTGCCCCTCCTACATGGTGACCCGGGAGGAGGAACACTCCACCCGGGGCCGCTCCCGGCTGCTGTTCGAGATGCTCGACGGCACCGCCCGCGACGGCGTGATCGGTGACGGCTGGCGCTCCGACGCGGTACGCGACGCCCTGGACCTCTGCCTGGCCTGCAAGGGCTGCAAGGCCGACTGCCCGGTCAACGTGGACATGGCCACCTACAAGGCCGAGTTCCTGTCCCACCACTACGCCGGCCGGCTGCGCCCCCGCGCGCACTACTCGATGGGCTGGCTGCCGCTGATCGCCACCGCCGCCGGGCGCCTGCCCCGCGCGGTCAACGCGCTGACCCACGCCCCCGGGCTCCGCCGGCTGGCCACGACCATCGGTGGCATCGACCGGCGGCGCGACATCCCGCTCTTCGCGCCGGAGTCGTTCCAGCGGTGGTTCACCCGCCGTACCCCGGGCGGCGACGGCTCCCGGGGCGAGGTCGTGCTGTGGCCGGACACCTTCACCAACCGCTTCCACCCGGGGGTGGCCCAGGCGGCGGTCGAGGTCCTGGAGGCGGCCGGGTGGCGGGTACGCGTCCCGGACGCCCCGGTGTGCTGCGGGCTCACCTGGATCTCCACCGGGCAGCTCGGCGTCGCCAAGCGGGTGCTCCGCCGCACCGTCGACGTGCTGCGGCCGTACCTGCGGGCCGGCACCCGGGTGGTGGGGCTGGAGCCGAGCTGCACGGCGGTGTTCCGCAGCGACGCCCACGAGCTGTTCCCGGCCGACGACGACGTCACCCGGCTGCGGGAGCAGACCGTCACCCTCGCCGAACTGCTGCACGAGCACAGCCCTGGCTGGCAGCCGCCCCACCTCGACGCGCACGCCCTGATCCAGACCCACTGCCACCACCACGCGATCCTCGGCACCGCCGCCGACCAGGCCGTGCTGGCCGCCGCCGGGGTGGACGCCGAGTTCCTCGACTCCGGCTGCTGCGGGCTGGCCGGCAACTTCGGCTTCGAGCAGGGGCACTACGAGGTCTCCGAGGCGTGCGCGGAGCGGGTGCTGCTGCCCGCCGTCCGGCAAGCCGCCAAGACGGACGTGATCCTCGCCGACGGTTTCAGCTGTCGTACCCAGGTCGAGCAGAGCGCCGTCGAGGGCCGCACGGCGATCCACCTGGCCGAACTCCTGCGCGCCGGCCTGCACGACGACACCGTGCCGGCCCGGCCCGAGGGTTTCTGGGCCACCCGGCCACGGCCCCCCGGGGCGGTCACCCGGTGGCTGGCGGCCGGTCTGGTGGCGGCCACCGGGCTGGCCTCGGTGGCGGTGCTGGCCCGCCGGTGGACGCGGTGACCAGGATCCGGCTGACCGCCGAGGCGTACCAGGTCCCCACCGACGCGCCGGAGGGCGACGGCACCTTCGCCTGGACCAGCACCACCCTGGTGCTGGTCCGCGCGCACGCCGACGGACGCACCGGGCTCGGCTGGACGTACGGGCCGGTGGCCGTCGTCGCCGTGGTGGCCGACCTGCTCGCCCCGGCGGTCGCCGACCTCGACCCGGACGAGGTGCCGGCGGCCTGGACGAGCATGCAGCGGCGGCTGCGCAACGTCGGCCGCCCCGGCGTCGCCGGGCTCGCCCTGTCGGCGGCCGACTGCGCGCTGTGGGACCTCAAGGCCCGCCGGCACGGCCTGCCGCTGGCCCGGCTGCTCGGCACCGCCCGCCGGGCGGTGCCCGTCTACGGCAGCGGCGGACTCACCACCTACGACACCGACCGGCAGCACCGGCAGCTCGCCGAGTGGGTACACGAGCAGGGCATCCCCCGGGTGAAGATCAAGATCGGCGAGTCGTGCGGCACCGCGGTGGAGCGGGACGTGGCGCGGATGACGGCCGCGCGTCGCACCATCGGCGACGGCGCCGAGCTGTTCGTTGACGCCAACGGCGCGTACCAGCGCAAGCAGGCCGTCCGGGTGGCGCACGCCGTGGTCGACCTGGACGTGCGCTGGTACGAGGAGCCGGTCAGCTCCGACGACCTGCCCGGCCTCGGCCTGGTCCGCGACCGGGTCACCCCCGACGTGACGGCCGGTGAGTACGGGTTCGACCTCGCCTACTTCCACCGGATGGCCCCGTACGTGGACTGCCTCCAGATCGACGTCACCCGCTGCGGCGGGATCAGCGAGTTCCTCCGGGTCGCCGCGGTGGCCGACGCCGCCGGGATCCAGGTGTCCGGACACTGCGCGCCGCACCAGCACCTGCCGGTGGCCGCCGCCGTGGCCAACCTGCGGCACCTGGAGTGGTTCCACGACCACGTCCGCATCGAGGCGATGCTCTTCGACGGCGCGGCGTCGGCCACCGGCGGCACCGTCCCGGTGCCGCTGGACCGGCCCGGCACCGGCCTGGAGTTCCGCGCCGAGCAGGCGCAGCGGTACCGGGTGGCCTGAGGGCGGGCGGGCCGCGACGGCGCGGTCACCGGCAGGGGTCGACCTGGCCGATCGTCACCGCCGTCTCCAGCATCAACGCGTGCACGAACGTCTGCGGCAGGTTGCCGCGTAGTTGCCGCTGCTGCACGTCGTACTCCTCGGTGTAGAGGCCCGGCGGGCCGCACGCCGCCCGGTTGCGTTCGAACCAGCGGTTCGCGCCGGCCACGTCCCCGGCCTGCCAGGCGGCCAGGGCGGCGGCGAACCCGCAGAGCAGGAACGCGCCCTCGGCGTCGCCGAGTGGACGCCGGTCGGGGCGGAACCGGTACAGGTAACCGTCCTGCTCCAGCTCGCCGGTGACCGCCCGGCGGGTGCGGTCCACGCGGGGGTCCTGCGGCGGGAGCGCCCCCCGGATGCCGGGCAGCAGCAACGCGGCGTCGACCCGGTCGTCGTCGTAGGCGCGCCGCCAGTGGCCGGCGGCGGCGAGGCCGTTCGCCGAGACGTCGGCGAGGATCCGGTCGGCCAGGGCCGACCAGTGGGCGGCCGACGGGGGCGCGGCGACCTGGGCCGCCGTCCGCAGCCCGGCCACGCAGGTCAGCTTCGAGTGGGTCCACTGCCGGGGGGACAGCTCCCAGATCCCGGAGTCCGGCTGTGACCAGCGCCGCCCGATCGCGTCGGCGGCGACCTGCATGGCGTGCCGGCCGTCGGTGTCGAGCCGGTCGTGGCGCTGCGCGGCGGCCAGCACCATCAGCACCTCGCCGAAGGAGTCCAGTTGCAGTTGGCCGCGTACCCAGTTGCCGGTGCGGACCCGGCCACCCGGGTAGCCGGCCAGCGGCAGCGGCTGTTCCCGGGGCACCGGATCGCCGGTGACGGTGTACGCCGGGGCGAGGTGGTCCCCGTCGGCCAGGACCCGGGCGGTGAAGAAGGCGACGGCGTCGTCGAGCAGGTCGTACCGGCCGACCAGCGCGGCGGCCTGGCCGGCGAAGGACTGGTCGCGGATCCACGCGTACCGGTAGTCGTAGTTGCGGCCCGCCAGGGCCCGCTCGGGGAGGGCGGTGGTGGCGGCGGCGACCATGCCGCCGCCCGGCCGGGTCATTCCCCGCAGCACGGCGTAGGCCAACGTCGCGTCGCGCCGGGCCGGCCCGTCCAGGGACGGGATCACCGAGGACCGGTGCTGCTCCGTGGTCCGCCACAGCTCGGCGGCCGACTCGTGCGCCGGGTCGAGGGGGCCGTTCGCGATCTCCAGGACCAGGTCGTGGTGACCGCCCGGGGGGATCGTCAGCTCTCCCGCGAGAAAACCCTGCTGGTCCTGGTGCAGCCGGGCGCCGCCCTGCAGGCGCAGGTGCAGGTTGCCGGTGCGGGCCCGCCACCGGTCACCGTCGCGGACGGGGTCGCGCACGGGTTCCCGGCCGAAGCCGGCCCGGGGGTCCACCACCACCCGCACCCGCGCCGGCCTGTCCAGGGCACGGATCTGGCGCAACAGCACCACCCGGTCCGCCTCGCCGGGAAAGGCCAGGGCCTCCCGGGACTCGATGATCCCGTCCCCGGTGACCCACCGGCTGCGCCAGATCAACGACCCTGGCTCGTAGTAGCCACCCCAGACGAACCGGTCGGCCGCCGGGGCGACCCGGAACCGGCCCGCCCCGTCGAGCAGCGCGCTGAAGACCGCCGGGTCGGACCAGCCGGGGGCGCACAGCCAGACGATGTCCCCGCCGGGGTCGATCAGCGCGCCCCGGTGCCCGTCGGCGAGCAGCGCGTAGTTGCGCAGGACCGCCGGCATCCTGCCGGTGCTCGGGGTCGCCTCCGTCCGGGACATTCCGGCACGGTCACCGGGTGGGTCCGCGCCGCCGGCCGGGTACCCGGTCGGTCGGGCTCGGCGTGGCGGGCGCCCGGTCGGGCGTGTCCGCGCGCCGGGGCGTGGTTTCCGGCATGTCGTCCCTTTCGGCCCCGTCGGTGTCCGGGCCGGCGAGTCCGGTCGCCGCCCAGCTCGCCAGCAGGGCGAGTCGGTCGGCGGAGTCGGAGCCCTCGTCGACGCTGTAGGTGGTGACGAAGGTGCCGGCCTCGCCGGGCATCTCGAACACGTCGAAGGTGACCTCGAGCTCGCCGACCTCGGGATGGCGGTAGACCTTGCGCCCGGTGCGGTGCTCGTGCACGTCCCGGGCGGCCCAGTCGGCGCGGAACTGCGGGCTGCGGGTCGACAGCTCCCCGATCAGGGCGGTGAGGTCGCTGTTGAGGGGGTCACGTCCGGCCTCCAGTCGGAGCATCGCGGCGGTCATCCGACGGGCCAGCGGCCAGTCCACGTAGTAGTCCCGCGCCCGCCGGTCGAAGAAGACGAACCTGGCCAGGTTCGGCTGCTCGGCCTCGAAGTGGGGCGAGAAGAGGGCCCGGCCCATGAGGTTCGAGGCGATGAGGTCCTGGTGTGCCGTGTACACGATGGCGGGGACGGCCAGGTTGTCCAGGACGCGTTGCACCGAGGTGCGCAGGGCCGGGGTGACCTTCTTCCTGGACCGCGCCGTCGAGCCGACCGGGGCGGTGCGGGCCAGGTCGAACAGGTGCTGTCGCTCGACGTCGTCGAGCTGCAGCGCCCGCGCGACCGCGTTGAGCACGCTCTCGGACGCGCCCCGGATGTTGCCGCGTTCGAGGCGGGTGTAGTAGTCGAGGCTGACCCCGGCGAGCAGGGCGACCTCCTCGCGTCGCAGCCCCGGCACCCGGCGCTCCCCACCGAAGTCGGGCAGGCCGGCCTGCTCGGGGGTCACGTGCGCGCGCCGGGAGATCAGGAACTCCCGCACCTCGTCCTTGCTGCTCATGGCCTCAACGGTAGGGCTGTCTCGGGGTGGGGTGGGGGGTTCTGGCAGGACCCCCCACCCCACCGGGGATGGTGTGCCTCAGAGGGTGAGGAGGACCTTGGTGGCGCGGCGCTCGTCCATCGCCCGGTAGCCCTCCGCGGCCCGCTCCAGCGGCAGGGTGAGGTCGAAGACCAGGCCCGGGTCGATCGTGCGGTCCCAGATCATCCGGATCAGCTCCGGCAGGTAGCGGCGCACCGGGGCGGGCCCGCCGAGGGTGTGGATGCCGGCGAAGAACAGCTGGATACCGGGGATCGTGACGTCGTAGTTGACGCCGACGTACCCCAGGTGGCCGCCGCCCCGGGTGGCGCCCACGGCCTGCATGAACGACTCCTGGGTGCCGACCGCCTCGACGACGGAGTGCGCGCCGAGCCCGCCGGTCAGCTCCTTGATCCGGGCGACGCCCTCGTCTCCGCGTTCGGTGACGATGTCGGTGGCGCCGTAGTGGCGGGCGAGCTTCTGCCGTTGCGGGTGGCGCGACATCGCGATGATCCGCTCCGCGCCCAGGTGCTTGGCCGCGAGGATCGCCATCAGGCCGACGGCGCCGTCCCCGACGACCGCGACGGTTTTGCCGGGCCCGGCCTGGGCCGCGTCGGCGGCGAACCAGCCGGTCCCCAGGACGTCGGAGGCCGCCAGCAGCGCCGGCACGAGGTCCTCGTCCGGTTGGCCCGGGGTCGCCACGAGCGTGCCGTCGGCGTACGGGATGCGGGCCTTCTCCGCCTGGGTGCCGATCTGGGCCACGAACTCCGCGTGCACGCACTTGGACTGGAAGCCGGCCCGGCAAATCTCACAGGTGTTGTCCGAGATGACGAAGGAGCCGACGACGAAGTCACCGGGCTTGATCGTCGTCACCTCGTCCCCGACCTGTTCCACCACACCGACGTACTCGTGTCCCATCACCTGGTGGTCGGCGGGTTCGATCCCCCGGTACGGCCACAGGTCCGAGCCGCAGATGCACGTCGCGGTCAGCCGGATGACCGCGTCGGTCGGGTCGATGATCGTCGGGTCCTCGCGGTCCTCGACCCGGACGTCCCCGGCCGAGTACATCACCACGCCACGCATGCTGGTCCTCACTTCCCTGGCTACACGTCGTCACCGTCTCGCCCGGGCGACTGCGGGTCCGCTGACCTCGCAGGGCCCGTGATCACGACGGTACGCAGCGACGACGGCCCGCCGGGAGGTTCTGCCAGTCCCCCTCAGGGGCTGGGTCGGCGGACACGGACCGTACGGGTCAGCCGCCACTTCCGCGCCGCCAGAGCCAGCCCACCGCACTCCCCCGGGCCCCACCGCCGCTGCCGGTCCGGGTGCCGGCGAAGCTGCCCGCGGCCCGCCAGACCGTCAGGTACGTGTCCTGCAGCACCTCGGCGACGACGTCGGGGTCGGCGCACCGGCGGCGCAGGCGTACCTCCAGCCACGGCGCGGTACGCCGGTAGAGCTCGTCGAACGCCCGCCGGTCCCCCCGGGCCACCCGACGGACGAGTTCGCCCTCGTCGGGGCCGTCCATGCCTGTCCTCACGGTCGGTAAGACGACGGGCTCGTCCGGATCCGGTCCCGGCCTGGCGTGATCGCCGTCACATCGGGATCCCGGTGTGGCGGGTGGATCAGGTGTCGTGGTGCGCGGGAACCGACACGTGGCGACGGCCCGGTAGGGAACGTCGCCACGTGTCGGTCACGGTGTGCCGCGGCCGACGGTGCGGCCGTCGACGACGGGTCGACCGTCGCCGGTCGGGCCGACGGGCAGCAGGCGGGGTGCGAGCCCGGTCGGGTCTCCGCTGGCGGGCTAGACTTCAGGTTGGCAGTTCAACCGTGCTCCGCTCCGCTGGAGCGCGTGCGGCCTCGGGAGGGTGTTGCAGCACCCTCCTGAGGGCCCGTCCGTCTGGACGGCGCCTACTCGCAGAAGACCCGCACCTTGGCATCGGGCTGGTCCACCTCCACGGTCATCTCGTCGAGGTGGTCCACGAGCGCCTCGAGCTGCTCGGGCTTGAGCTGGGTGAGGTCGAACGGCACGCCCGACTTGGTCAGTTCGGCGTTGGCCGTGCCGAGGGCCTGCGGCGGGATCAGGGCCGTCAGCCGTACGCCGGCCCGCAGCAACTGCAACGGCACCCGCACGTTGACCCGGCCGGGCTCGCCGTTCTCGTCGACGGCGTCGACCATCACCCGCAGGTACTTGGCCTTGCCCTTCGGTCGGGCGTCGATGCTGGCCGTCGTCGGCGGCTGGGTCCGTTCGAGCGCGGCGATGAGCTGCTCGGCCTCCGCTGCGGTGATCTTGCCCTCGGCCAGCATGTCGAGGATGTCCTTGCGCTGTTCCTTCACGGGGTTCTCCTATCGGATGGTCACGAGCACAGCCGTGCGGCCGTGCTCGATGTCGATGCGGGTGCCGGGCAGCGCGGACACGACGCCCCACCCGGCCCCGAGTGCCCGCACCACGCTGATGCGGTACACCAGGCAGGCCACGGCCGCCGCCAGGACGGCCAGGAGCAGCACCGGTGACAGCACGAGCACCACGGGGAGCACCGGGACCCAGATCCGCAGGGGCCGGCCGTGCGCCCGGGTGCACCGCACGGCCACCAGCTGCGGCATCACGCCCGCCCCTGGAGCTCGGACAGCGCCTGCTGGGCGGTGATCTCGCCCCGGCGCAACCGGTCGATGGTGTCGGCGTGGGGTGGTGCCGGATCGGTGTCGACGAAGGCGAGCTTCTGTGTGATCCGGTTCAGCCGTGCCTTGATCGTCGGGTAGCTCACCCCGAAGATCCGCTCCATCTCCTTGATGGAGCCGTGGCAGCGCACGAACGCCGTGACGAAGACCTGGTCCTCGACGGTGAGCTGGGCCAGTTGCGGCAGCTCGAACCGGCCCTCGATCGCGACGCCGCTGCCGGCCAGGCGCACCCGCTCGACGACGAACGGCTGACCCCGGGTCAGGTTCGTGAGTTCCTGCCAGTCCATGGCCTGCTCTGTCATAGCCGAAAGAGTAGACCCACCAATTATTAACTTTCAAGATGTAGATCTTGATTTTCTTAATCCAGGTTCACCGCAGAGTCAGCCCGGTCGGCACACGACGACCGGCCGGAGCGCCTCGACCAGGGCGGCCGTGCGGGTTCGCGTTCATCGTGACGCGGGGATCCGTCCAGCACGCGCAGATGCCGTTGACCGTGGAGATCTCCGCCACCCCGGCACGGGAGCCGGCGAGGTCGAGCGGCGGGTCGGTCACCCATCGCCGACGGCACCACCAGCGACGTCGGATCGGCGCGCGGCGAGCGCCTGCGGCAGCGCCGCGTCGCACTGCTCGACAACCTGGAACGGGCCGGGGGTGGCCGTTGCGGGTTCCCTCCGTCAAGGTCAAGATCAGCGGTACGTCCAGCCCACCGGGGCTGGACGTCCTGCCGTCACAGGTGGCGCAGGGAGTCGGCGACGATGTCCTGTAGTGCACTGACGTGGCGGTGGTAGGCGCGCTTGCCGTCCTTGGTCAACGTCAGCCAGATGCGGCGGGAGTCGAGCTTGGACCGGTCCTGTGCGACGTAACCGGCGTCGACGAGCGCGGCGACCTGCTTGCTGAGCGCCGAGGCGCTGAGACCGAGGGTGTCCTTCAGGACCGCCATCTCGACAGTCGTCGCCACGGCGAGCATCGCACAGATCTTCAGCCGGTGGGTGGGATGGATGACCGGGTCGAGCTCCGCGGTCACCGGCGGGTGCTCCGGTGGTGGAACACCGATCCGACCCCGTAGCTGATCATGGTGCCCACCGCAGAGGCCACGACGAGCCAGGAAGAGCCGGCGGTACCGGTGATCATGGCCGTAGCCAGGAAGAGGGCTGTGGCCGTCAGGGCGACACGGAAGCCACGGCTCGTCGGCACCGCGAACGGCGTGCCGATTCGGTGCCCCGCCCAGTAGTTGAGCCCGAACACCGCCAACCCCAGCACGACCCAGGCCCCCAGCCTCACCACCCCGAGCAGGGGTGTCAGCGCCATCACGCCCAGCAGCAGCGTGTTCGCCGGATAGAGCCAGAGCGGCCACGGGCGGTCCCGAACAGCGCGTTGCGCGTCCGCCACGGCGTCGAGATCGGCCAACGCCTCGCGTCGACCCGGGGCCGGATAACTAGTTTCCACGCCGGCAACCATATCCGATAGTTGCCATATCGGCAACTATCGGATCCGGCCAGGAACCGGCCTCGCCCGTGTCCGGACGGGTGGAGGCACCGGCCCCACGGGCCTCTCCGGGTCGGCGGTGGGCGGGGGTGTCCGGGAATCCGTCGGACAGCACGCACACCCACCAGGGTGGACCCCACCGGCTCCCAGGAGCCGGGGTATCCGACGAGGTGAGGAGCGGTCGTGGTGGAAACCAGCGGATCTCCGCGGTCCGAACAACTGTCCCGGAAGCCGCGCGTGGATCGACGGGTGGTCCGGCGGCTTGCGCTGCGGACCGGGCTCGCCGTGATGCTGGCCGGTGGCCTGCTGGCGACCGGGGCCGGCGGGGCGCAGGCCGATCCCGGCTCGTCCCGGGCCGGGGCCGGCGGGGCGCAGGGCGGGTCCGTGGTGGCGTCGGCGCGGGACGCGGCAGGGCCCAGCATCCAGGCGGTGGACTACTACGAGGTCCGACCCCGACACAGCGACCGGTGTCTGGACGTCGCGAACGCCAGCATCGCCCACGACACGCAGGTCGTGCAGGGCAACTGCTGGGGCGGGGCCAACCAGCGCTGGCGGTGGATCGCCGTCGGCAACGGCTACTACGAGATCCGCCCGCAGCACAGCGGCAAGTGCCTGGACGTGGCGCACGCCAGCAACGCGCACGGCGCGTCGGTGGTGCAGGGCGACTGCTGGGGCGGCACGAACCAGCACTGGCGGTTCGTCAACCTGGGCAACGGCTTCTACGAGATCCGGGCCCGGCACAGCGACCGGTGTCTGGACGTGGCGAACGCCAGCATCGCGCACGGCGCGTACGTGGTGCAGGGCACCTGTTGGGGCGGGACCAACCAGCACTGGCGGCTCGTCTACGCCGGCACCTGGGGCTGAACTGGCGCACCGACCGGCGTGGCGGGACACGGGTTCCGCCGCGCCGGCGGCGGCCCGGTGTCGCTAGGCCGTGCCGGTGGCCAGCACCTTCGCCAGCAGCTCGGACAACTGGCGCTGCTCCGGTGCGGTCAGGCGTCCGAGCCGGTCGGCCGGGAAGTCGAAGGACCGCCGCATCGCGCGTTGCACGTCGCGCCCGTCCGGGGTGATCGACACCTGCTTGATCCGTCGGTCGGCCGGGTCGGGCGCGCGGGACACCAGGCCGCGGGCCTCCAGCCGGGCGGCGAGCTGGGTGACGTTCGAGGCGTCGCACAGCAGGTCGGCGGCGAGCTCACCCATGGAGCGGCTGCCCCTGGTCAGGTGTTCCAGCAGGCAGGCCTGGGCGGCGCTCAGCCCCACCGTCTGCGCCGCCCGTCCGTACGCGGCGTCGTAGGCGAACACGAAGTCCCACAACTGCTGCTCAAGGGTGTCTGCCACCTCGGTCATAGCTGGAGATTAGTTCCCGGGATTACTTGACTAACTCAAGTATCGGTGTTGAGGTGGGTGATGAAACTTTAGTCACTCAACCAAAGGGGTGGTTCACGGTGGGACGTCCGAACTCGGACGGGGCCGGCAGGACCCGCGTGCTGGTGACCGGGGTCCGCGGCAAGACGGGGCTGCCGCTGGCGCGCCTGCTCGTGGCGCGGGGCGTGGAGGTGCTCGGCGGCAGCAGCGATCCGTCCACGGTCAGCCTCGAGGGGGTGCGCCCGACCGCGTTCTCGTGGGACGACCCGTCCGGGTGGGCGGCGGCCACCGACGGCGCCGACGCGGTGTACGTCGTCCGACCGGACCGTGCGGACGCGCCGGAGCTCATCGGCGCGCTGCTGACCGAGACGCCGACGCGGACCCGGATCGTCCTGCTCTCCGAGCAGGACGCGGACTACATGGGGGCCGACGGGTGGGCGCCGCGGGCCGAACGCGCGGTGACCGACGCCGGGCACCCCTGGACGATCCTGCGGCCGAGCTGGTTCATGCAGGTCTTCACCGACGCGCGCTTCTACCGCGACCAGATCGCCGGTGCCGGACTGCTGCCGTTCCCCGCTGCCGGTGCCCGGTTGGCCTGGATCGACGCCCGGGACATCGCGGCCGTGGCCGAGCGGGCGCTGCTCCAGGAGGGGCACGCCGGTCAGGTGTACGAACTCTCCGGCCCGGAGGCCCTCTCGTTGCCGCGCACCGCGGAGCTGCTCTCGGCTGCGGCAGGACGACCGGTGACCCATCAGGAGCTGACCATCGACGAGGCCGTCGCCGGGACCACCGGCTTCGAACGGGAACTCTTCGCGCTGACCTTCGAGCGCGTGCACGCGGGCAGCTTCGCGGTGGTGACCGACGCCGTCGAGCGGGTCACCGGCCGGCCGGCGCGGACCCTGCCGGAGTTCCTGGCCGACACCGAGCCCCCGCTGCGGGCCGCGAGCTGACGGCCCGAGCGCGTCCCGGGGCCGGGTGACTCACCGTGGGCCCCGGGACGCGTCCCCGTTGTCGACGAGCCGGAACCGGGTGGTCAGCGGCGCGTCACCGAGTTCCTCGAGGATCAGGCCCCGGGTGGGCGAGAACTGGAGGTAGGCGAAGCGGTTGCTGATCGCGTAGGTCGGCTCTCCGTTGCGCTGCCCGTCGCGGACCACCGAGAACTGCTGCGCCGGCTCCTCCGGCGCGCAGGCGGCGGCCACCACCCGCAGCGGCTGGCTGCCCGAGGCCCGGACCTCCCAGCAGGTGTCGGTCAGGTCGGCGGCCGGCTCGGCGACGCGGATCAGGTGCCGGCCGGCGTTCTGTGGCGCGAGGACGAACAGGCGACGCCCCTCGTCGCCGTCGACCTCGCCGAGCCGGCCGTCGTCGAGCAGCGACAGAGCGCCGGCCTGGTCCACGGCCCGCACGATGGTGACCTGGCGCTGCCCGGCCAGCCCCGGATCGACGCTCGGCGCGGTGCCGGGCGTACCGGAGGTCGAGCCGTTCGTGGTGCGCGTGGCCGGACCGGGTCCACCGGAGGCCGGGGCGGACGTTCCGGTGGGCGGGCTGGCGGCGGCTGGGGTCGGGCCCCGGGTGGGTGGACCGGTGGTCGGGGCCGGCGCCGGTGTCGGTGTCGTGGTCGGGACGGCGGGACCGACCGGGACGGGGTCCGGGGCCCCGGACAGGCGGATCACCGCAGTGCCGCCGCCGAGCACCCCGACCAGGACGGCACCGAGGGCGACCGACGCGAGGTGGCGACGCCGCCGCCGGACGTCGCCCCGCCGCCGGACGTCGACCGGGGCGGGGACCGTCCCGTCCGCGCCGTGCCGGGCCAGCGCCCGCAGGACGTCGTCGAGACTCCGGTCAGACCTCATGGCCCCTCCCCCCACCCGTGATCTGGTACTCGTCGTCGGCGAGATGCGCGGCGAGGGCCCGACGTCCCCGTGCGAGCCGCGTCTTGACGGTGTTCACGTTGGTGCCGGCCTCGGTGGCGATCTCGGCCACGCTGAGGCCGACCAGATGGTGCAGGACCACCACCCGGCGCTGCTCGGCGGGGATCCGGCGCAACGCGACCACGAGCGCGACGTGGTCGACCGTGACCGCCTCCACGGGCTGCGCCGCGGCCTGGCGGCGGTGGGCGCTGAGCCGGTTCACCGCCTTGCGCCACGCGCTCACCGCCACCCGGTACGCCACGCTTCGCACCCAGGCCTCCGGGCTGTCGCACTCGCGCACCGCCCCCCACCGGTCCCAGGCCCGGGCGTACGCCTCCGCCACCGCGTCCTCGGCCTCCACCCGGCTGCCGATCATCGCGTACAGCTGGCCCAGCACGCGCTGGACCGACGCGGAGTAGAAGAAGTCGAACTCCGCGGCGTCACGCATCGAACAGTGCCCCCACCCGGTCTGGTTTCGTACGGTCATGGCCTGGCCCGCCGGCGGGGTCGGTCCACCGGCGGACCGGGCCGAGGTGGCAGCGCGCCGGTGGCGGGCCCGACGCGGCCCGGCATGCGGGTGGGCACTACGGCCGGGGCGCCGGGCCCGTGTCGTTGAACCGGAAGCTGCTGAACGGGTCGGCGTCGCCCAACTCCTCCAGGATCAGCCCGGACCGCGCCGAGTCACGCAGGTACGCGGACCGGTTGCTGATCACGAACTCGCGGGGGCCGCCCCCGACGGCCGCGGTGATCACGAAGCGCTGGGCGGGGTCGTCCGCCCGGCAGGTCGCGCCCCGCACCACCAGCGGCTGCGCGTTGCCCGGATTGTGCGCCCGCCAGCAGAGCGGCTGCCCCGTCCCGCCGCCGTAGTAGGACCTGACCAGGAACTGCTGCCCGCCCAGCGGGGTCGGCACGAACACCTGCCGCCCCCGGTCGTCGTCCACCTCGGCCAGCCGCCCGCCGTCCAGCAACGACAGCCCCGACTCGAACGCGCCGACCCGGACGATCGTGACCCGCCGCGTACCGGAGAGCACCGGGTCCGGTGACGCCCTCCGCGCCTGCTCCGCGACCGCGCCGGGACCGGCCGGCGCACCGTCGTCCGCCGACGCCGACGCCCCGCCGTACAGTCCGATCCCGGCACCGGCCACCGCCACCAGCCCCACGCCCGCGAGCCATCTCCGCACCGACATCACGTCCTCCCACCCTCGTGCGTCACCGCCCCCGGACCGCCGGGGCGGTCCGAGGCGCTCGGATCGATACAGCCTCATGACGCGCGGGACCGGACGGTGGTTTCACCCGCCCGCCTGCCGATCACGGCCGGGGTCCCCGGGGCTGTCCGCTCCGGGCGGGGTCGGCGGTGCTGCGGGCGGCCCCACGGCGGGCGGCGGGACGGGCAATCGTGCACCTGTCGGCCGGCGACCGCCACCGCAGCGTCGACGCGGTGCGCTCCTACCGCCGGCACGGCTACCCCGACGCCGGCCTCCCCCTGGGTACGAGGGTGGATCAGCGCCTGCCGTGAGGTCCGCGTGTCCTCACCAACGGACCGGGCCGGCGACCGCCGCGACGCACCGGGCGCACCGGACTGTGGCCCGCCGTCACGTGATCCTGAAGAGATGGCCAGGAACACCAGTCGGCAGAGGGCCGCACCGATCGGGCCGATCGGCGTCTGCGCCTCCCGGGGAGCACTCGTCACCCTCGCCACCGTAGTGCAGCACCGTCCCCGACAGCGCCCCTCAGCCGGCCGTCGGGGTTGCGGCGTCGCCGAACCACCGGGCCAGGGCCTCCCCGAGTGTCCGCTGCTCCTCGCCGACCCACGCGACGTGGCCGTCCGGCCGGAGCAGGACCGCCGGTACGCCCCACTCGTCGCTGACGTCGGCGACGTGGTCGACCCGGTCGGCCCAGCCGTCCACCGAGAGCCGGCCCGTCCGGTCGAGCAGCAGTCCGTTGCCGGTGCGCAGCAGCTCGTACAGGCGGCCCGGTGTCAGTGGGACGTCGCGCAGCCGCCGCCCGAGCAGAGCATGGCCCGCGCCGAGGTCGTACCGGACGCTGATCGCCGTGATCTTCTCGATCAGGAACCGGTTGACGTCGTCGAGGTCCATGAGTTGCGCCAGCAACCGCCGTACCGCCTGCGGTCCGGGCTCGGTGCTCGTCAGGTGCATCTGCGCGCGGGTGTTGTCGAGCACGTCGGCGGCCACCGGGTGCCGCTCGGAGTGGTAGCTGTCCAGCAGGCCCTCCGGCGCCCAGCCGGTGACGGCCGCCGCCAGTTTCCAGCCCAGGTTGACCGCGTCCTGGAGGCCGAGGTTGAGCCCCTGTCCACCCATCGGCGGGTGGACGTGCGCGGCGTCCCCGGCCAGGAAGACCCGGCCGACGCGGTACCGCTCGGCCTGGCGGGTCGCGTCGCCGAAGCGCGACAGCCAGCGGGGCGAGTGCACGCCGAAGTCGGTGCCGGCGTACCTGTGCAGTTGGTGCCGGAACTCCTCGAACGTGGGCGGCACGGAGCGGTCCTCGGCCACGGCCGCCGCCGGCACGACCGCGCGGAACACCCCCGGCCTGCCCGACGGCCCGATCCCGAACCGTTTCTCGGTCCTGCGCACCTCGGTCATCACCTCGGCGATGTCGGCCGGGGAGGCCGTGACCTCCATTTCGCCGAGCAGCGTGTCCACTGTCGACGGCTCGCCGGGAAACGCGACTCCGAGCAGTTTCCGGACGGTGCTGCGCCCACCGTCGCAGCCGACGAGGAACCGCGCCCGCACCGGTGCCGTGGTGTCGTCGTCGAGGTGGACGGTGACGCCGTCGTCGTCCTGTTCCAGCCCGGTCACGGCACACCCGCGCCGGATCTCGGCCCCGACCTCGGCCGCGTGCTCGGCGAGCAGCCGGTCGGTGAGCGTCTGGGGAATGCCGAGCACGTACCCGTGCGCGGTGTCCAGGCCGGTGGGGGCGGGCTTGTCGATGCCCGCGAAGAATCCCCGGACGTCACCGGGACGGATCGGGTACTGCGTGCCGTTGTCGAGGAACCGCTCCAGCAGTCCCCGCTGGTCCAGTAGCTCGATGCTGCGTACGTGCAGCCCGAGGGACCGTACGAACGGCGGCGGCTGCGCCTCCTTCTCCAGCACGAGCACGGCGACACCCCGCAGCCGCAGTTCGCTCGCCAGCATCATGCCGGTGGGGCCGCCGCCGGCGATGATCACATCGAACATGCATTCCCCCATGGTGTGCCGATTCGTACGCTCGGCCGACGATTGTGGGCCACGGCCGGGGTATTGCCGCAAGCCCGGGGGTGCGGTATACGTTAGTAGTGGCAAGGAGTTTCCCTCCTTGCCTTTGTTGTTGTCGCAAGCGGGGATAGCACGGCTGCCCGCGACACGCTGTGGCCGTGACAATCACGGCCGTGGCAAGGATGGCCGCGGCGATCGAGGACAACCGGGGCGCGGATCTTCGCTGTGCCCGTGCCGTCGCCCGCTCGGGATGCTCGCTTTTCTTCCGAGCGGAGATCATCGACCGAGGGCCAGGTGCCCGGTCGTGGCCCGCCGGGCACCTGGCCCTCCACCCGCCCGCATCGCCGCCGCCGCACGCGCGTCCGCACGCGCCGAGGCACCGGTTCGGCTGGCCGCTGACGGCGCGTGGTCAGGAGGCGGCGGGCGTGGTGGTGGGAGCGGGGCGGCGGGTCAGGACCTGCGGGCCGGAGGCGGTGATGGCGACGGTGTGCTCGGAGTGGGCGGTGCGGGAGCCGTCGGCGGAGCGGATCGTCCAGCCGTCGTCGTCGAACCTGATCTTGTCGGTGGAGCGGCAGAACCAGGGCTCGATGGCGATGGTGAGGCCGGGGTCGAGTCGAAGGCCCCGACGGGCGCGGCCGTTGTTGGAGACGTGCGGGTCCTCGTGCATGGTGCGGCCGATGCCGTGGCCGCCGAACTCGGCGTTGACGCGGTAGCCGTAGGAGTGGGCGACCTCGCCGATGGCGGCGGAGATGTCGCCGAGGCGGCCACCGGGCTGGGCGGCGGTGATGGCGGCTTCCAGGGCGACCTCGGTGGCCTCGATCAGCTTCAGGTCGGCCGGGTCGGGGGTGCCGACGACGACGGAGAGCGCGGAGTCGGCGACCCAGCCGTCGATGTTGACCGCCATGTCGATGCTGAGCAGGTCGCCGTCGCGCAGCACGTAGTCGTGCGGCAGGCCGTGCAGCACCGCGTCGTTGACCGACAGGCACAACACGTTGCGGAACGGGCCGCGCCCGAACGAGGGGGCGTAGTCCCAGTAGCAGGACTCGGCGCCACGGTCGGCGATCCGGCGGCGGGCGTGGTGTTCGAGGTCCATCAGGTTGACGCCGACCGCGGCGACACCGGCCAGGTCGGCGAGCAGTTCGCCGACGAACTGGCCGGTGACCGCCATCCGGCCGATCTCTTCGGTGGACTTCAGCTCGATCACGGCTGCCTCCCTCTCCCCCATGCGGTATTTCTATACCGGCATTTTTATACCACGCAGGGTCCGGGCGCTCCGCAGGGATATCCTGCTGGCATGGTTCGCCAACCACTCACCGCCGCACAGATCGCCGCGGGCCAGCGCCTCGGAACCGCCCTGCGGGCCGCGCGGGCCGGCCGCAGCCTCGTCGAGGTGGCCCTGGCGGCCGGCATCTCCCCCGAGACGCTGCGCAAGATCGAGGCGGGCCGGCTGCCCGCACCGGCGTTCGGCACGGTGGTCTGCCTCAGCCAGGCCCTCGACGTCCCCCTCGCCGACCTGGCCGACGTCTGGCTGGCCGACATGCCCGTCCGCCAGGCGTCCTAGCGACCCGCAGCCCTCGTCGTCAGCTCTGGAGCCCGCCGTGGTCGGGCGTGGTCCAGGCCGGCGTCCAGAGCGGCGCGGCTGGTGTCCGGGCGTGGCGCGCGGCCGACAGGTACGCCCGCAGGGCGGCCAGGCCGGGGTGGGGGTTGGCGGTGGCCCAGATGAGGGAATGGGGATAGATCGGGGTCGGGTTCCGCAGCGGGATCCGGCGCAGGTCGTAGCGGGCCGGCCACAGGTAGCGGTCGCGCCTGCCGACGATCGTGGCGAGGTCGGCGGACGTGGACAACTGGTCGAGCAGCGCCTCGTCGCCGAAGTGCGGGCCGATGCCGTCGATGCTCAGGCCGAAGGCGTCCGCGAAGTCGTGGTAGAACGTCGCCCACTCGGTGCCGGGAACGATCCCGGGTATCCAGATCCGGTGCCCCGCGAGGCGGGCCGGCTCGAGGTGCTGCTCCCTGGCCAGGGGGTGCCGTGGCCCGAGCAGCACTTCGAGCTCGTGGTCGATGGCGCGGGCGGTGCTGATGCCGGCCGGCAGGGTGTCGGCCGGCAGGGTCACGGCGCGGAAGGAGGCGTCCACGGCGCCGGTGCGCACGGCGGCCAGCGCCGCGGTGAGGTTGTTCTCGGCCAGGGTGACCACGTCGAGGTCCTGGTCGGGGTGGGCGACGTGGAAGTCGTGCAGGGCGACGGCGGGCGCGATGCGCCGGTGGGTGACGTCGACGCGGAGCGCGCGGCTGCCGGGTCGGACCGCGTTCCGGGCGCGCTCGGCGGCGCGTAGGAGCTCACGGGCGTGCGGAAGGAAGGTCTGCCCGTCGAGGGTGAGCCGCACGCCACGGGTGGTCCGCGCGAACAGCACGGCGCCGACGGCCTGTTCCAGGGCGGCGACGCGCTTGGAGACCGCCTGCTGGGTGACGGCCAGTTCGTCCGCGGCCTCCTGGAACTGGCCGAGCTCGGCCGCGAGGACGAACGTCCGGACGCCGTCGAGATCCATTCGCTGTCCCAACTTTCGGTTGTGTCTGGAGGGCGTGTCGGTTGTTTGCCCGCTGGTCGGGGTCTTTGCTGAGATCATCACATGTCTACCGCCACAACCCAGCGGATGTATGTCCGGACGACGGAGTTCGCGCGCTACGCGGAGCGGATCCACCAGGTCACCGACCTGACCTCGCGGTTGAACGTGCTGCCGTTCGGCGACGCCGAGGCACGGGCCGCGCTGCTCGCGCAGGTCTTCGCCGGTCCCCTCCCCCAGTCCGTGCGGATCTTCCCGCCGTTCTTCACCGACTACGGCCTGAACACCGCGTTCGATGAGGACGTCTTCGTCAACCAGGGCTGCACGTTCCTGGACCAGGGCGGCATCCGGATCGGCTCCGGGGTGATGATCGGCCCGAAGTCGAACCTCGTCACCTCCGGGCATCCCGTCCCGCCCGGACAGCGGCGCGAGTACGTCCTGGCGGCGCCGATCACCCTGGAGGATGACGTGTGGCTCGGCGCCGCCGTCACCGTCCTGCCCGGCGTCACGATCGGCCGCAACTGTGTGGTCGGCGCCGGTGCCGTCGTGACCAGGGACGTCCCGCCGAACACGCTCGTGACCGGCCCGGCCGCCTCCGCGCGCAGGACCTGGGACGCCTGACCCGGACGGCTACGCCGGCCTGCACCGGCCGTGGCTCCGGCTGTCGGTGACCACCTCCTCCGGGTAGCGCTGCCCGGGCCGGGTGGCCGTCGACGTGGTCGCGGCTCAGGAGGTGTGCGCGTCGTAGGCGTCGCGGTGTGTGAGCACCGTGGTCATGTGCGTCTCGGCCCAGCTCCTGAGTCCGCGCGTCATCTCGTAGAGCGAGAGTCCGAGGTCGGTCAGCTGGTAGGTGACGGTGACGGGCACGGTCGGGGTGACGGTACGGGTGAGCAGACCGTCGCGTTCCAGCGACCGCAGTGTCTGGGTCAGCATCTTCTGGCTGACACCGGCCAGCGCGCGGGCCAGTTCCGAGTACCGCATCGGGCCGGGTTCGCCGCCGGCGTCGGCGTCCGACCGGTGCGGGCCGTCACCGCTGAGCGCGCACAGGATCAGGACGACCCACTTGTCCGAGATCCGGTCGAGCAGCCCGCGGCTGGGGCACGCCGCCAGGAACGCGTCGTACTCCGCCTTGGCCTGGGCCCTGCGCTGGGCCGCCGTCACCGTCGCCATCGATGCTCCCCCACCCCGTGGTGACCTACGCACTTCCAGGTGCCTTCTTCCTGACAGGAAGTTACCTCCCAACAATGATGCAGGAGGCCGGAAGGCACCCCCTGCGTCACCACGAGAGGCACCACGATGAGCACCTCCTCCGCACGACTTCCCGGCGGCACCTGGGCCCTGGGCGATCTGACCGTCACCCGGTTCGGGTACGGCGCCATGCAGCTCGCCGGTCCCGGGGTGATGGGGCCGCCCGCGGACCGGGACGGCGCGCGGGCCGTGCTGCGCGCGGCCGTCGAGGCCGGTGTCACCCACATCGACACCAGCGACGCGTACGGGCCGCGGGTCACCAACGAGCTGATCCGGGAGGCGTTGCACCCCTATCCCCCGTCGCTGCACATCGTGACCAAGGTCGGCGCGACCCGGGACGGGCACGGCGGCTGGCCCACGGCGCGACGGCCCGAGGATCTGCGCCGCCAGGTCCACGACAACCTCGCAAGCCTCGGGCTCGACGTCCTCGACGTGGTCAACCTCCGGCTCGGCGACGCCGAGGGGCCGCAGGCGGGCTCGCTCGCCGAGGCGTTCGGGACGCTCGTCGAGCTTCGGGAGCAGGGGCTCATCCGCCACCTCGGGGTCAGCAACGCGACGGTGGAGCAGGTCGTCGAGGCCCAGTCGATCGCGCCGATCGTGTGCGTGCAGAACATGTACAACCTCGCCCACCGTCACGACGACGCGCTCGTGGACACGCTCGCCGGGCAGGGCGTCGCGTACGTGCCGTTCTTTCCGCTGGGTGGCTTCACCCCGCTGCAGTCCTCGACGTTGTCGGGGGTGGCCGCGCGGCGTGGGGTGACGCCGATGGCCGTCGCCCTCGCCTGGTTGCTGCACCGGTCACCGAACGTCCTGCTCATCCCCGGCACCTCGTCGGCGGCGCACCTGCGCGAGAACATCGCCGGCGCGGGTCTGTCGCTCTCGCCCGAGGACCTGGCCGAGCTGGACCAGATCGGTCGCTGATTGGCGCGGCGGCAGCGGCCGGTCCGCCACCCTTGACTTTGTCGCATGCTATGACTCATCTTATTGAGACAAGGATTGCGACATACGGAGGTGCGACATGCGCCAAGCAGATCTTCCGGAGGCGAGGCGGTGGCTGGACCGGCACGGCCTGACCGACGTCGAGCCGACCCCGCTGCTCGCGACCCGGCTGGCGGTGCGGCGGCGCGCCAAGCTGGTCGACAGCTGCCTGCTGGCCGCGTTCCTCATCGGCGCGGCGCTCACCCACGTCTGGGGGCGGTTCCCCGACCCGACGTTCTCCTGGCCGCCGCTGCTGGCGCTGGTGGCGCTCGTGGGCGGGCTGCTGGTGGGCCAGTGGCGGCTCGGCTGGTGGGTACGGCGGGTCGACCGGTGGGCCGGCGCCCAACTGTCCCAGCGGGTGGCCCACCCGGTCCAGCTCGGCTGGCCGGCGGTGCTGGGCTGGCCGTACGCCATCTTCATGGCCGCCACCTTCAGCGGCGCGCTGCTGCTGGCGGTGAGCGTGCTGCCGGTGTCGGATCCCGGCCTGCGGTACGGGGCGATCGTCGTGCTGATCGGCCTCGCCGGGGCCGGCGCCGGGACCGTCCTGCAGTTGCGTCAGGTGCTGGCGGCCCCGGCCGTGGCGGAGGACGAGGCGTCGCTCACGGCCGACGTCATCATGCGGGTCGAGGACGTCCGTGCCCTCGTCACGCCCAGCCTGGTGTGGTCGCTGCCGCCCATCTTCCTGGTCGGGGAGTCGATCGGCTGGTGGAACGCGGCCGCCGTGGCGCTGGTCGTGGCGGGAGTGATCGCGCGTGGCCTGATCCAGATCCGGACCACGGGTGTCGGGACGGCGGCGCGGCGGGCCCTGGCCGTCCGATGATCGTCATCGACGCGGCCTCGCCGACGCCGCCGTACGAGCAGCTCCGGGCCCAGCTCGCGCGGCAGATCCAGGAGCGCTCGCTCGCCGTCGGCACGAGACTGCCGACGATCCGCCGGCTCGCGGCCGACCTCGGCCTCGCCGTGAACACCGTCGGTCGGGCGTACCGGGAGTTGGAGGAGGCCGGGCTGATCGAGACCCGGGGGCGGGCCGGCTCGTTCGTCTCGGCCGCCGGTGAGCAGGCGCTGGAGCAGGCGCACCGGGCCGCCCGCGAGTACGCGGCGGTGATCTCCAGCGTCGGCATCGACCGTACCGAGGCGATCCGGATCGTCGAGGCGGCGCTGGGCCGATCGGCGACGCCCTGAGTCACCGCCGCGCCCCGCTCCCGGACCTGCCGGCCGTCATTGGGGAAATGCGACGTGGGGTGTCAGGTTTCTGGCGGAGCATGGTGGGACCGGTCGCGTCGGTGGCGGACGTGTACCGGCCCCACCGGCAGAAAGGGACGACCCAGAGTGCGCGAAACGCCCGAGGAGCTCAGCGAACTGCAGGCCCTGCTCGACTCCTCCCTGTCCCGCTCCACCGCCCACCTCCGCTCGATCGTCGTCGAGCGCACCCTGACCGCGGCGCAGCTCACCCGGGTCCTGACCGGCATGTGCACCCTCGCCCTGTCCACCGTGACCGCGAAGGGCGAGCCGAGGATCAGCGGGGTGGACGGGCACTTCCTGCACGGCAGGTGGCATTTCGGCACGGCGCCCGGCGCCGCCAAGGCCCGTCACCTCGCCGCGCGGCCGGCGGCCAGCGTCGCGCACCTGCGCGGCGAGGACCTCGGCGTGTTCACCCACGGCACGGTCGAGGTCCTCAACCCCCGGGGCGGCGAGCCGGCCGCGGACTGGCCGGACCTGCTCGCCTACTTCCAGGACTTCTACGGCCCGGACGCCTTCGACTGGGACAACGAGGTGGTCTACTACCGGCTGCGACCGCACTGGATGACCGTCTACGCCCCCGACGTCGACACCCTCGTCACCGGCTGAGCGGGAGGGGCGTCACCCGCTCGACCTGCTCCGCGCGCTCTGCCGGAAATCGATGGCATGACCCGGTCCCACGGCGGGAAGATCCCTGACGTGACCCTGCACCACGACGAGGTACCCGTCGACAAGGACATTGTCCGGTCACTGGTGCGGGCGCAGTGCCCCCAGTGGGCCGACCTGCCGCTGTCACCCGCCGGCGCCGGAACGGACAACACCATGTACCGGCTCGGCGACGACCTGCTCGTCCGCGTTCCGCGGACCGCCGACAAGGCCCGGTCCCTGCGCAAGGAGCAACGGTGGCTGCCCCGGCTCGCGCCGCTGCTCCCCCGCGCCATCCCCGAACCCCGCCACGCCGGCACACCGACCCCCGGGTTCCCGCTGCCGTGGTCCGTCCTCGGGTGGATCGACGGACAGGAGCCCCGGCCCGACACCGTCAGCGACTGGGCCACGTTCGGCGCCGACCTGGCGGCCTTCGTCCGCGAACTCCACCGCGTCGACCTGATGGGAGCACCCCGCACCGACGACCTGAGCTGGTACCGCGCCGGGCCCCTGCAACCCTGCGACGAGTGGGTCAGCCAGTACTTCCAGGACTGCCGGGCCACCGTCGGCGACGACCTGGACGTGGCGACGCTGGAACGGTTCTGGCGCGCCGCGCTCGCCCTGCCGGAGCCCGCCGCCGGCCCCGTGTGGCTGCACGGTGACCTCAAGCCCAGCAACCTGCTGGTCACCGACGGCAGCCTCCACGCCGTCATCGACTTCGGCGGCCTGTCCGTGGGCTTCCCCGACGCCGAACACGCCACCGTCTGGGACCTGCCGGCCCGGGGCCGCCAGGCGTACTGGGACGCCATGGACCTCGACGAGGCGACCTGGACGCGGGCCCGGGCCTGGGCCGTCGCCGTCGGCGTCAGCGGGATCGCCTACTACTGGCACACCTGTCCCGCGTTCGTCGCCGAGTGCCGGGCCCGGCTCGACCACATCCTGGCCGACGCCACCACCCGCTGAGCCGGCCCCGTCACGCGCGCCGGGCGCCGAAAGGGTTCGCGGCTCCGCCTATGCTGCGCCGAATGGAGCAGCCGTCACCCCACACCGTCCGGTCCCTGGCATCCGACCTGCGGGCGCTCGGCATCGCCACGGGCGACGTCTTGCTGCTGCACTCTTCGTACCGGAGCCTCGGATTCGTGGCCGGTGGCGTCCAGGCGGTGGTGCACGCGGTGCTGGACGTGCTCGGACCGGAGGGCACCCTCGTCGTGCCGACCCACACGTCCGAGAACACGGACCCGGCCGGGTGGCGGCATCCGCCGGTCCCCGAGGCGTGGTGGCCGGTGATCCGCGAGCAGGCTCCCGGCTTCGACCCGTCGTGCACGCCGGGCCGGTGGATGGGTGTCATCGCCGAGGCGGTCCGCACGTGGCCGGGTGCGCTGCGCAGCGATCACCCGCAGGTCTCCTGCGCCGCGCTCGGCAGGAACGCCGCGACCGTCGTGGGCAGGCACCAGCTCGACGACGCGCTGGGTGAGCACTCACCGCTGGGCGCGGTGTACCGGCTCGACGGCACGGTGCTCCTGCTCGGCTGCGGTCACCGCACCAACACGTCGCTGCACCTGGCGGAGTGGCGACAGGCGTCGCCCCCACGGGCGGGCACCGGCTCGTCGGTCCGGCAGCCGGACGGAACGAGCCGCTGGACGACGTGGGTGGACGTCGTCACCGACGAGAGCGACTTCGACCGGCTGGGCGCTGACTTCGAGGCCACCGGTGCCGCCGTGGTCGGTCCCGTCGGTGGTGCGACGGCCCGCCTGATGTCCCAGCCTGCCCTCGTCGACTTCGCGACCGCCTGGATGGCCGCCAACCGCCGGGCAGAGCCCACTGCCGGCACCGCGCCCCCGACCGGCGGGGCGTAGCGAGCGAAGCACCGTCGGCTGCCCGCGAACGCCCGGAGCTGGGCTCCGGATACCTGAGCCTGATGCGGATGGCTGGGGTGATCCGAGGCGGTCTCGGACCGACAGCGCCGGTCGACGCCCGGCAGGATGACTCCTGCCGGGCGTCCTGCCTGTCTCCCGGCATCGGGCGTTGTTTGACTCAGCGCCATGACACAACTTCGGGAAGCGATCACCCGTACGGTGGTCGTCGGGGCACTGGTCGCTGCGACGGCGCTCACCGGTTCCGCCTCCGTGTACGCGGAGTCCAGCCAGCCCACGGCGGCCGGGGCCGCCACGTCCATCCTCGACATCATCCCGGCGCCGACCCTGGACCGGATGCTCGCCCAGGCTCCGCTGGTCGACGCGGCCAATGTCATCCGTACCGCGGTGGAGCGCACGCCGGCCCGTGGCTACGCCGGCATCGGCCTGGTCGACGACCACGTCACCCTGTGGTGGAAGGGCGCGCCGCCCACCGACGTCCTCGCCGCCGTCACCGCCGCCCGCCGCACCGCGCCGGTCGAGGTGGTCGACGCGACCTACTCCCGCGCCGAGCTGCGCGCGGCGGCGGCCAGGCTCGCCCCGGTGGTGGCCGCCGACCCGGCGGACGCCATCCACTCGGTCCGGCTGCGCACCGACGGCAGCGGCATCGAGCTCGCCGTCAAGGATGCCCGGAGCGCCAGGCTGCCGAAGCTGCCGGCCACCGGCGTGCGTACCAGCGTCGTCGAGCGCGAGCGGATGGTCGAGCGGTCCCGGGCCAACGACGTCGCCCCGTTCGACGGGGGGTCGGGCATCGGGTTCACCACCCCCGGCTGCACCGCCGGTTTCGGGGTGCGCAACGCCGACACGGGCAACGGGTACGTCCTCACCGCCGAGCACTGCGGAGCCATCGGCTCGCCCTGGCACGTCGGGTGGAACACGACCACCAACACCGGCACGCTGGTCGGCTACGCGGTCGACAGCAACGACGACCACGACACGATGATCATCTCGACGGCGTCGCCCGGCGACCACATCTACGTCGGCGGCCAGCACGACGAGGTCCGCGCCGAGGTGGTCGGCTGGACCCAGGTCATCCCCGGTCAGCTGCTGTGCCAGTCCGGGTACACCTCCGCGGGTGAGATCGGCGGTCCCGTCTGCAACCTGCGGGTCGACTTCCACTACACCGACATCGAGGACCTCGTCGAGGCCACCCAGCTCGACGGCGAGGAGTCCGCCCGGGGCGGCGACAGTGGCGGCCCGGTCTACGCCGTCAACTCCGACGGCACGGTGCTCGCCGCCGGTACCACCACCCGGTCGGCCGGCCCGGGCTTCGGGTTCCAGGACTTCGCCACCGCCCGCGACGACTACGGCAACCTCGTGCCGGCGACGACGCTCGCCAGCACCTGCCGGGTCTCCTTCGTGGTCACCAACTCGTGGGGCACCGGCTACAGCGCCAGCGTCACCGTCTACAACGACGGCCCGGCCATCAACGGCTGGTCGCTGGGCTGGTCCTTCCCGGGCGGGCAGACCCTCCAGGGCCACTGGCACGGTGTCTTCCAGCAGACCGGGTCGGCGGTGACCGTCACCAACGAGAACCACAACGCCGCCATCCCGACCGGCGGCGCCGTCAACGTCGGCTTCACCGCGAACGGCTCCCCGGCCACCCCGGTGCCGTTCACCCTCAACGGCACCACCTGCAACTGACCCCGTCCACCGGGCCCCGCCGCGCCGTCGGCGGGGCCCGGTGCCGGTGCGGTCAGGACTCGGCCAGTTCGCGTCGCAGGGTGGCGCGCAGGGTCCGCACCTCCGGGGCGTCCAGTTCGCCGCACCGGTCGAGGGCCCGCTGGCGCAGCAGGCGGGCCTCGGCGGCCCGGTCCGGGGCCGCGTCGGCCAGCGCCGCGAGCGCGTAGAGGGTCTGCGCCTCCCACCACGGGCAGGACAGTGCGGCGTACAGGGCCAGCGCCGAGCCCAGCGCCTCGGCCGCCGCGTCGACCTCGCCCAACGCCTGGAGCGCGAGCCCGTACCGGTGCAGGGCGCTGGCCTCGCTGAAGGTCGCGCCGCAGCGGTGGAACACCCGCCAGGCGCGGGCGTACTCGTCGGCGGCGTCGCGCCACCGGCCCATCCCGGCCAGGTCCGCCCCGAGACTCGTCATCGCGCCGGCCTGGGCCACCGCCGCGCCGGTACGGCTGAGACCGTTGCCCCGGCGGTAGAACGCCAGCACCTCGCGGTGCAGCTCGGCCGCTTCGGCGAACCGGCCGAGCGCGGCCAGCGCTCCGCCCTGCACGCTCGCCGCGCTGTGCTCGCCGAGGGTGTGCCCGACCTCGCGGAACAGGTCCACGGCGCGGCGGCCGTGGTCGATGGCCGTCGCGGCGCGGCCGAGCCGGATGTGGATCGCGGCGGTGTAGGTCAGCGCCCACGCCTCCTCCCGGCGGTCCCCGATCCGCCGGGCCAGGTCCAGGGCCCGGGCCAGGGCGGCCAGCCCGTCGGTGTTGCGGTCCCGGCAGAAGTACCGGGCCCAGCCCAGGAAGTTCAGCAGGACGGCCTCGTCGCGGGGGCTGCCGGTGGCCTGGGCCGCGGTCACCCCGAGCGAGAAGATCTCGTCCCAGGAGTGCCGGTGGCTGGTGGCGTCGGAGTACCAGTGCAGGGCCCGGGCGACCGCGACCACGTCGGCGTGCCGACCGGAGCGGGCCGCGTCGCGGAGCGCGGCCAGCCAGTTGCCGGACTCCCGGTCCAGCCAGGACGCCGCCGCCCGGTCGTCGTCGAACGGGGAGTCGGCCCGGCAGGCGACCGGTTCGAACATGGCGCCGGCCTGTCGGGTACGCCGCAGCAGCCAGTCGACCATCTGCGTGTGCGCCCGGGTCCGGCAGGCCGGTTGTTCCTCGGCGTCGAGGCGTTCCTGGGCGTAGAGCCGGACCAGGTCGTGGAACTGGTACCGGTCCCCCGTGGTCAGGAGGACGCCGGCCTCGACCAACTCCTCCAGGGCTGCCGCCGCGGTCTCCTCGTCGGTGCCGGCGACGGCGGCGACCAGCGCGGGTGCGAAGTCGGTGCCGGGGATCAGCGAGGCCCGCCGGAACACCCGCGCGGTCGTGGGGTCCAGTTGCCGGTACGAGACCTCGAACGCGGACCGGACGCCCAGGTCTCCGGCGGTCAGGACGGTCAGCCGTCGACGCTGGTCGCGGAGCAGGTCCACCAGCCAGCCGACCGACCACTGCGGTCGACTGACGAGGCGGTTGCCGGCGATCCGCAGGGCCAGGGGCAGCCGGCCGCAGAGCTTGACGAGGTGGTCGGCGGCGGCGGGTTCGGCGGCGATGCGGTCGGCGCCGACGATCGCCGTGAGCAGTTGTCGACCGGCTGCCGGGTCGAGCAGGTCGAGGGGTTGGCGGGCCGTACCGGCGAGACCGGTCAGTGGGCGCCGGCAGGTGATCAGCGCGAGGCATCCCCGCCCGGCCGGCAGCAGGGGGCGTACCTGTGCCTCGTTCGCGGCGTTGTCCAGGACGACCAGCAGCGGCCGGTCGCGGGTGAGGGTGCGGAACAGGCCGCCCCGCTCGGCGGGTGACACCGGCACCCGGGCGTCGGGCACCCCGAGTGACCGGAGCATGCCGGCCAGCGCCTCGGCCGGGTCGACCGGCCCGTCCGGGGGGACGCCCTGCAGGTCGACGAAGAGCTGTCCGCCGGCGAAGGCGGGGCTGAGTCGGTGTCCGGCCGCGACGGCGAGGCTGGTCTTGCCGATTCCCGGCGGCCCGTGCAGCACCACCACCGAGGGGGTGTCCGGTCGCCCGGCGGTGACGTCGGCGGCCAGTGTCGAGAGCCGTGCCAGGATCTCCGCCCGGCCGGTCAGGTCGGGCACGGCGGCGGGCAGTTCCCCGGGTACGACCACCGCCGGGCGGCTGGACACCACCGCGTCGTCGGGTGGCGTTGCTCCCCTGGTGGGTGGCTGCCGGTCGGCCCGGGCCAGGGTGACGAAGCGGTCGCGGTCCTCCCCGGCCAGCCGCAGGGCGTCGGCGAGCAGCACCACGGTCCGTCGTTGCGGGCTGCGTACCCGGCCGCTCTCCATCTCCCGGATGCCGCGGACGCTGGAACCGGCCGCCTCGGCGAGCTCTTCCTGGGTCAGCCCCCGCTCCAGGCGGAGGGTCCTGAGCAGGCCTCCGAACTGGTCACGCTGCACCCGACTCGTGGGCATGCTCCCCCCACCACCAACGCCCCGTACTCACGTAACGCGCATAGATGCTCGCACGTGCGTGACGAGCATCGGGCGGGCGCGCACAGAGTGTGATCATCACCATGGTGGATCCGTGACGAGTCACCGGGACCGGCACCGGAGCCCGTCCGGGCAGCGGCCTGTCCGCCGTGGGTGGGTGGAAGCGGTCGAGCGGAGCGTTTCTGTCGGTGGCCGGTGATAGCTTCGCGTCGAACCGCTCGATCGCGTCCTGTGGTCCCGTCCCGGGGCGCACCGACCGTCCCACCGGGCCGCCCGCCACCGGCACCTCCTGAAGGGCATCACCATGACCGAGGCACGCACCCACGTCCTGGACGTGCCGGGGGCGACCCTGCACTACGACGTCCGCGAGGGCGAAGCCGGCGCCGCACCGACGCTGCTGATGATCGGCTCCCCGATGGACGCCACCGGGTTCACCAGCCTCGCCGCGCACTTCCGGGACCGTACGGTGGTGACCGTCGACCCGCGCGGGGCCGGACGCAGCCGGCGCACCGACACCGGCGGCGAGTCCACGCCCGAGCAGCACGCCGACGACCTGCACCGGGTGATCGAGGCCCTCGGTGGCGGGCCGGTGGACGTCTTCGCCAGCAGCGGTGGCGCCGTCAACGCGCTCGTGCTGGTGGCCCGGCACCCGGAGCAGGTGCGCGTCCTGGTGGCGCACGAGCCTCCGGCCGCCCAGGTGTTGCCGGATCGGGAGCCGGCGCTGGCCGCGACCGCGGACGTCCGCCGGGCGTACGAACGGGACGGCTTCGGTGCGGGCATGGCGCGGTTCATGGCGCTCACCGGATTCCGGGGCGAGATCCCGGCCGACTACACCGAGCGGCCGGCACCCGATCCGGCCGCGTTCGGCCTGCCGACCGACGACGACGGCTCCCGCGACGACGTGATGCTCGGGCAGAACCTCATCACCTGCACCCACCATGAGCACGACTTCGACGCCCTGCGGGCGGCGTCGACCCGGATCGTGGTCGGCGTCGGGGCCGAATCGGAAGGCGAGCTGGCCCACCGCGGCGGGCTCGCCGTCGCCGACCGGCTCGGCACGACGGCGGTGGTCTTCCCCAGCCACCACGGCGGCTTCCTCGGTGGGGAGTTCGGCTGGCCGGGTGACCCGGACGCGTTCGCGGTGACCCTCCGGCAGACGCTCGACGACGACCGCTGAAGCGGGTCTCTTGCCGCCGCTACTCACGGTCAGCCCGGTGAGCTGGACAACGACGTCGGCAGGGACGATCGGCGCGGGGTCACGGCGGTTGACCCCGTCTGTGACGCTGGCGCGTGGGAGGTGGTCGTGACCGGTGTCGAACTGATCCTCGCCGCGCTGGCGACGGGGGCCGCGGCGGGGGTGTCGACGGCTGCGAACAGCGCGGTCGCCGATGCGTACGCGGCGTTGAAGGGCCGGTTGTCCCGGCTGTTGGCTCGCCGGGGCTCGGATGTCGGCGTGCTGGACGCGGCGGCTGAGGTGACCCCCGTCCGCCTGGGTGTGGCACTCGCCGTGTGCGGCGCGGACGCGGACCGGGAGGTCCTCGCCACCGCCCAGCGCCTGCTGGACCTGGCGGGCGCGGATGTCGCCGGCAGGGGCGACCGTGTCCGGGTGGACACCAACTTCGGTGCGGTCGGCACGTTCCACGCGCCGGTGACGGTCACCCATCAGGCGCCGGGTGGGGGTAGGCCCGGCCCCCCGGCGGAGCCGGGGACGGCGTAGGGCCGGCCGTCCCCGGTGGCTCCGGTCCGGCGGTGGTCCAGGTGACGGGCAACCACGGGGCGGCCGGGGTCTTCTACGGCTCGTCCATCCACGTCCATCCGGCCGGCGTCGACGAGGGCCGGGTGGCGTCGAGGTGGCCGCGCCGCTTCGGTGTCGTTCCGGCGCTGGCCGACTGCCGGCAGCGCCGGGAGGTCGACGAGGACCTACTGACTGCGGTGCCGGACGGCTCGACGGTGGGGTCCTGCCAGGTGCTGTCCGGCCTGGGCGGCGTCGGCAAGACCCAGCTCGCCGCCGAGTTCGCCGACCGAGCGTGGCGGGAGGGCGACGTCGACCTGTTGATGTGGGTCACCGCCAGGTCTCGGGTGGCCGTGCTGGGCGCGTTCTCCAGCGCCGCGACCGACCTCACCGGTGTCGACGCGGCCGACCCGGCCGAGGGCGCCGCCCGTTTCCTGTCCTGGCTCGCGGAGCCGCACGGCCGCCGCTGGCTGATCGTCCTCGACGACCTCGCCGCACCCGGGGACCTGGCTGGTCTGTGGCCGCCACGCACGGCCGGCGGCCGGGTGTTGGTGACCACCCGTCGGCGGGACGCCGTTCTCGCCGCACAGGGTCGGCGCATCGTCGACGTCGGCCTGTTCACGCCCGAGGAGGCGCACCGGTACCTGGGTGAGAAGCTCGGCGGCGATCCGGCGCTGCTGGACGAGCCCGAGCGGTTGGCGGCCGACCTCGGGTACCTGCCGTTGGCCCTGGCCCAGGCCGCCGCGTACCTCCTCGACCGGGACCTGACCTGTGCCGGCTACCGGCGCAGGTTCGCCGAACGCAGGAGGACGCTCGCCGAGCTGGTGCCGGAGACCGAGGCGCTGCCCGACGACCAGACCGCCACGATCGCCGTCACCTGGTCCCTGTCGATCGAGGCCGCGGACCGGTTGTCCCCGGCCGGGCAGGCTCGGCCGCTGCTGCACCTCGCCAGCTTCCTGGACCCGAACGGCATCCCGCTCACGGTGGTCGTCGCCGCGGCGTGCGACGCGCACCTGCGCGGCACGGGGCCACGGCCGGCCACCGAGGACCTCCTCGACGGCCTGCGCAACCTTCGGCGGCTCAGCCTGCTGACCATCGAGGGCGACGAGATCCGCGTCCATGCGCTGGTGCAACGCGCCACCCGGGACAGGCTGCTGCCCGAGCAGGCCCGGACGGTCGCGCAGGCCGCCGCGGACGCCCTGGCCCGGATCTGGCGCAGCAGGTTCCGCACCCCGGCAGCGGAGGAGGGTCTGCGCGCGAACGCCGAGGCGCTGCTCGGCCACAGCGGGGACCTGTTGTGGCAGCCCGGTGCCCACCCGGTGCTCTTCCACACCGGGGCCAGCCTCCGCGACCAGGGCCATGTCCGTGCCGCCGTCACCTACTGGAGCGGCCTGTGGGCGACCGCGCGCCGGCTGCTCGGCCCCGATCATGAGCACACCCGCCACGTCCGGCACTGTCTCGCCGGGAGTCGAGGACTGGCAGGTGACCACGCCGGGGCCGTCGCCACGTACCGCGAACTGCTCCTGGACGACCAGCGCCGCCACCCGGCGGATCATCCCGACGTCCTGGCCACCCGGGGGAACCTCGCCTACTGGCAGGGTATCGCCGGCGACCACGCCGGTGCCGCCACCACGTTGACCGGCCTGCTGGCCGAGCAGCTACGTGTTCTCGGCCCCGACCACGAGGCCACCCTGGTGACCCGCCACAATCTCGCGCGGATGCGGGCGGAGGCCGGGGACCGCGCGGCCGCGATCGCGGGGTACGAGAGTCTCCTCCCCGATCAGCGCCGGGTCCTCGGCGACCAGCATCGGCAGACGATCGCCACCCGGAACAACCTCGCCGTCCTCCTCGCCCGGGCCGGGGAGCCCACCGACCTTCACCTGGTCCTCGCCGACTGCCTGCGGATCCTGGGCCCCCACCATCCGGACACCCTGTCGACGCGATGCGAGGTCAACGCGCTCAGCCACGCCAGTGACCCGGCACCCCACACGGCGCTGCTCAGGGACTGCGAGGAGTTCCTCGGCCCCGACCATCCGACCACTCTGCAGGCCCGCGCCAACCTGGCCCGGTCGTACGGACACGCGGGCGACCGCACGGCTGCCGCGGCAGCCCACGAGGCTCTCGCCACCGCCTACCGCCTGGCCCTCGGCCCCGATCATCCCCACACCCTGACGATCCGGCACAACGCCGCGCACTGGATCGAGGCCTCCGGGGACCTGGCAGGCGCTGGGAGCGCGTGGGAAGGCCTCCTGTCCGACTGCTCGCGGGTGCTCGGTCCCGACCACCCGCACACCGCGATCGTGGAGCAACGGCTCGGCACGCTGCGCGTCCTCACCGAGGGTCTCGGTGCCCTCCGTCAGTCCGGCGCCGACGTCGACGGCATGCTCACCGACCCGCTGACCTACTGGAGGCGCGAGCATGCCAGGATCGTCCACGAGTTCGGACCGGACGATCCGTTGACCCGTCTCGTCGAAGCGCGGCTCGACCAGTTACGGGCCCACCGCGGAGAGCGGTGACCGTTCCGGCGTCGGTCAGCAGACCCAGTCGACGGACTGCCCGTTGGAGCCGATCACCTCGTTGCCGAGGGTGAGCGTCGCGCCGACCTGGATGCAGACCCAGGACGGGGCGTAGAACTGCAGCCCGTAGCTCCAGCCGTGGTAGACGTCGACGGTGGTGTCCGAGGCGTACTCCAGCGACCCACCTTCCGGAGTGTGCACTCGCGGACGAATCATGATCTTCGTGGCTGCGGCGCCGTTGACGTAGTTGTTCACTCGCACCCAGTTGGTCTGGCACGCCGTGGAGTAGCGCACCTCCATGACGCCGTTGACCACGCCGGTGACCGGGTGCTGGAGTTGCTTCGACCAGATGGTGACGGCGGTTGCCGAGCAGCCCGTCTGGGCGGGGTCGGTGTAGTCGTACTGGCTGCCGGGCGGTGCCGCCTGGACGGGTTGGACCGGAGCCAGGGCCAGCCCGGCGGTGAGGGCCACCGCCGCGGCGACCCGCGAGACGCTTCTACTCATGAGCGGGGACTCCTCCAGACGGGTGTTCAGCACCGCACCACGTAGCTGTAGCTGTAGTTCCAGGTCAGGGAGGTGAGGGAGTACCACTCCCCGTGCCAGTACCGGATCGTGGCGGTCGGGGTGAGCCCCGTGGTGGGAACCCATCGTTGCCCGACGTACCGTTCGGTGCTCGCCATCACCGGGGACGAGATGTCGGTGTAGCGGGTGCAGTAGATGCTGCTGGCGGAGGCGCTGTTCGTCGTGAGCTCCGTGCTGGAGACCAGCAGGTTCGCCGAGTTGCACTCGGCCACCAGGCTGTTCCGGTAGTACAGGATCGACGACCCGCCCGATGGCCGCTGCGCCATCCAGTACCGGTAGGTGAAGGGCCCGTTGCTCCGGGCTCCGATGAACGTCCAGGTCGTACCGGTGGTGACGGGGCCGACGATCGGATCCGGCTCGAAGAAGGCGCTGGAGGTGCAGAACGGGAGGGTCAGCACGCTGGGCCCGGCGGACGCGGGTGCCGCCGTCACCGTGGGCGCGGCGAGACCCAGGAGCAACCCGAGGATCAGGAGCAGGGCCGGTGGACGACGACGTGGGCGGGAAGTGAAAAGGGTGTGGTGGGGGGACATGGACCACCTCCATGACGGGGTCGCCGGCCGGCTTCGGCGCGCACCGGGATCGATATCACGAGGGTAGGGAACATCCGTCTCGGCGGAGCGCGCTGACCGTGATCCGACAGTCGGCGTGGTGGGGCCGATCGCCCGGCCCCGTCCCGGTCAGCTCTGGGCGGTCCGTGCTTCAGTGGTGGCCTGCTGCCACTCGTACCGCTCGCACCGCCGGCAGGCCCCATCGTGCCGCACCGCGCGACCGGGACCGGCGTCGAAGCTGCGGGCAGCTCGGCCTGGACCGATGGCTGGACCGGCTGGGCCGCTCGGCTGGCGCAGCCAGAAGCGTTCACGGCGCTCGTGCCGGTGGCGGTGACTACGACGTCCCACGACGGGTACCCACGACCATGGCGCGATACACGAAGCCCGAGCTGCGGGAACAGCTCAAGGAAGAGATCAGGGCGTCCGACCGGGGCGGCCGGCCGGGGCAGTGGTCGGCGCGCAAGTCGCAGCTTCTCACCAACGAGTACGAGAAGCGTGGCGGCGGATTCCAGGGCCCGAAGGACGAGCGCCAGAAGTCCCTCCAGCGCTGGGGCGACCAGAAGTGGCGGACCAGGCAGGGCACCACCCGGGCACGGCATGACGGCGAAACCGACCGCTACCTTCCGGAACAGGCGTGGAAGAAGCTCTCCCCCGAGCAGCAACGGGCCACCGACGCCAAGAAGCGCCGGGGGTCGGCCTCCGGCAAGCAGTACGTCGCCAATACCGGGCCGGCCAAACAGGCCCGCCGCACCGCCGCAGCCGTCCCGCTGACCGACCTGACGGTCGCCGAGGCGACCCGCCGCGTCCGGGATCTCGACGTCAGGCAGCTCCGGGCCGCGCTACGCGCGGAACGCGCCGGCAAGGGCCGCAAGACCCTCATCCAACGCCTGGAGTCGGCGCTCGACCGCCGCTGACCGACACGTTGCACGGGCAGCCCGCCACCGGGTGGCAGGTGACCGCCCTCAGCGTGCTCGAACGGAGGCCCTTCCGGCCACGCCGGAGGTCCCGGGCTGAAGCGCGTGGCCCGATCGGTGCCGACCGTCCCCGACAGGACTGAGTTCGGATCGGTCAGGAGTCCGGCCCCGCGAAGGGCCGGTCAGGGGGGCCGGCCGGTTACAGCCAGTCGTGTTCGCGGGCGTAGCGCGCCGCTTCGTGGCGGGTCCGGGTCTGGGTCTTGCGCATCGCGTTGGAGAGGTAGTTACGCACGGTGCCGGGGGCGAGGTGCAGCCGGGCGGCGATGTCGGCCACCGAGTAGCCCTCGCCGGTGACCCGCAGCACGTCGGCTTCGCGGTCGGTGAGGGGGCAGTCCTCGGTGACGGCGAGCGCGGAGACGTCCGGGTCGATCCAGCGTTTGCCCGCGTGCAGAGTGGCGATGACCTCGGTGATGTGCGCCGGCTCGGCGGACTTGCTGACGAAACCCTGGACACCGAGCCGCAACGCCTTGCGCAGCACGCCCGGACGGGCGTGCCGGGTGAGCATGAGGATCACCTGCTCCGGGCGCACGCGGCGGATCTCGGCGACGGCGGTGAGCCCGTCCACGCCCGGCATCTCCAGGTCGATGACCAGCACGTCGGGCCGGTGCCGCAGGGTGGCTTCGACGGCCGACTCGCCGTCGGGCGCCTCGGCCAGGACGGTGATGTCGCCCTCCATGGGCAGCAGCGCGGCCATGGCCGTACGCAGCAGCGCCTCGTCGTCGGCGAGCACGATGGTGGTCATCGGGCGTCCTCCCCCGGGGCGGGCGGGGCCGCGTCGGCACGAGCGGGTGGGAAGGCCGCAGCCGTCAGGAACCGCTCGTCCGACTGCTCCACGGTCAGCACACCTCCGTCACCCGTGACCCGCTGCCGCAGCGCCGCCAGTCCCCGGAGCTCGGGCAGCGTGCCGACGGTCACGCCGTCGTTGACGATGGTGATACCCGCCCCGGTGAGCGTGATCTGCACCTGGGTGGCCTGCGCGTGGCGCAGGATGTTGGTGGTCGTCTCCCGCAGCACCTGCCCGAGCAGTTCGCTGCTGCGGGCGTCGGCCTCGGCCTCCCGGGTCACCCGGACCCGGATGCCGGCGGCCTCGAACAGGTTCTTCGCGTTCTCGACCTCGGCGGTGAGGTTGAGCCGCCGTTGGGCGTACGCGAGTTCCTTGGTCTGCGCGATGGTGTCGCTGACCAGTGCGTACGTCTCACGGAGTTCCTTCTGCGCCCGCGCGGTGTCGCGGTCCAGCAGCCGCTGGGCCAGGGCGATCTTCAGCTTGACCACGTGCAGGGTGTGCCCCTGGATGTCGTGCAGGTCGCTGGCGAACCGGACGCGTTCCCGCACCACGGCCAGCTCGGCCTCGCGCTCACGGGTCTGTTCGAGTTCCCGGATGAGGTCGAAGAACCGCTCCCCCGCCACCGTCAGGGCGGCCACCACGACGGTGAGGACGGTCGGAAGGAGGACGTACAGCCCCAGGACATCGCCGATGTCGTCGCGCTGCACCAGCAGCCGCGTCGCGCCGATCACGGCGACGAAGCAGAGCAACCCGGCCACCGCCAGGGCCCGCCGCCGCCGCTGCACCTCGCGCAGGGCGAGCGACCCCACGGCGCAGATACCCCAGTACGCGTTGGGGCTGCCGGTCACCAGGACCCCCACCGGCCATACCGCTCCCGCCACCACGACGCAGGGCAGCGCGAACCGGGCGAGGTCGTTGGCCGTCCACCGTTCGAAGGCCACCAGGGCAGCCACCGCCCCCGGCGCCAGGACGACGACGTGCCACCAGGCACGGACGTCCATGTAGACCAGGACCACGGCGGCGAACACCACCGGCGGCAGTGAGGTGGCGAGGTTGAGTCGGCGCAGCCTCTTCTGTGTCGACGCGGTGAAGCGTGGCGCTGGTGCGGTCACCATCCCAGTATCCGGCAGGCCGCGGCCCCGACCAGTGACACCACGTCACATACGGTCGTGACACCGCGCCACTGACGGGCGGGGCGGGTCCGCGCTGTCATGGGTGCATGTCCACCACACCCGTCATCACCGTCGACCGGCTGAACCTCACCTACGGCGACTTCCACGCCGTCAGGGACCTCACCTTCGAGGTCCGGCCCGGGGAGCTCTACGCGCTGCTGGGTACCAACGGGGCCGGGAAGACCTCGACCCTGGAGGTCGTCGAGGGACACCGGAGGCCGACCTCCGGCACCGTACGCGTCTTCGGACGCAGCCCGCAGGACCGCCGCGCGGTCCGTCCCCGGATGGGCGTGATGCTCCAGGAGAGCGGATTCTCCCCGGACCTCACGGTCCGTGAGTCCGTCGGCCTGATCGGCCGGCTCAGCGGACGCACGGACGACGTCGGCCGGGTGCTCGACGTCGTCGACCTGACCGGGCGGGCGGGGCGGCGGGTAGCCCAGCTCTCCGGCGGCGAGAAGCGGCGGCTCGACTTCGCCACCGCCGTCTACGGCACCCCGGAACTGATCTTCCTCGACGAGCCGACCACCGGCCTGGACATCCAGTCCCGCGACGCCGTCTGGGCGACGGTGGACCGGCTGCGCGAGAACGGCACCACCATCGTGCTCACCACGCACTACCTGGAGGAGGCGCAGCAGCGGGCCGACCGGATCGGGCTCATGCACCGGGGCAGCCTCCAGCGTGAGGGCACGGTGTCCGAGTTGACCCGTACCCTGCCGGCCGTGATCCGGTTCTCCCTCGCGGCACCGGTGCCGTCGCTGCCGCTGCCGGCCGCCGTCGACGCCGACGGAGAGGTCGTGATCGAGACCTTCGCCCTGCAGAAGGACCTGCACCTTCTCCTGGGGTGGGCGCAGGAGCACGCGGTGGAGCTGCGGGACCTGGCGGCCGGGCCGACCCGGCTCGACGACGTGTTCCGCGCAATCAACGCCTGATTCGGTCCTTCGAGAGGAGAGTCGCCATGTTGTCCATCGCTTCCAGCGAACTGATCCAGATCTTCCGTAACCGGCTGGTGCTGGTCACCAGCCTCATCGTCCCGGTGGCCGTCTGCGTGCTCTTCGTCCGCCAGCACGAGACCTTCGCCGCCATCGGCAGCCTCGGCTACATCGCGGCGATCGTGACCTTCACCGTGGCCGCGTTCGGGCTCTACGCCACCGCCGTCACCACTCTGGCCTCCCGACGCCAGAACCTCTTCCTCAAGCGGCTGCGCTCCACCGCGGCCGGCGACGCCCGCATCCTCACCGGCCTGCTGCTGCCCGTCGCCGTGCTCGCCCTGATCCAGGTGGCCGCGATCCTGACCGCCCTGGCCGTGGTCGCCGGTGGACCGTCGAACGTCGCCCTGCTGGTGGTGGCGGTCCTCGCGACCGTGGCCATGATGATCGGTCTGGCGCTCGCCACGGCGGGGCTGACGAACTCCCCCGAACACGCCCAGGTCACCACCCTGCCCGTCACCCTCGGCGTGATCGCCGTGGCCAGTTGGGTGGGGATCACCGGCACCGCGGACCTCGCCTGGCTCAAGCGGCTGCTGCCCGGCGGCGCGGCCACCGAGCTGACCAGGAACGCCTGGAACGGCGGCGTCGCCGTGACCGACTCCCTGCTGCTGCTCGCGCCCACCCTGGGCTGGGTCGTCATCGCCGTCGCCCTGGCCACCCGGCTCTTCCGCTGGGAGCCCCGCCGATGAACGCCGCACCCCGACCGCGTCCGGACACTCCGACCTGGAAAAGTTCTCCTGCTGCTGTTCCAGCCCGGTTCCGGGACCGTCGACATCGACGAGGAGCCGCGCACGGTGCTCGGTCTGTTCCGGACCACGGTCCTGCGGGAAGGCCCCGACGCCAGCGAGGTCACCTGGACGTTCGTTCAACGCCACCCGCTGCCGCGAGGAGACTGCGGCTACTGCGGGCCGGCCGTCTCCTCGGTCAGGTCGACCGGCCGTGCCTTGAGCTTGGCGGCGATGCGCATCAGCGCGCGTCGGTCGACGGGGGTGAGCGGGTCGAGCACGTAGCGCCGCACCAAGCGCGCATGGGCGGGCGCGGCGGCGACCACGACGTCGTAGCCGGCGTCGGTGAGGGCGGCGATCGTGTAGCGGCGGTCCACCGGGTCGGCTCGTAGACAGTCGAGGATGCCCGTTGGTGGTGAGGTCCGCCGGGCTCGCAGTGATCGCTCGACGAGGTACGACAGCAGGTCGCGACCGTCGTACCGCAGCAGCCGCCGCCCTGGTCGCCTGCCTTCGCGACTGACTCGGCGTGGTGGCCGCCCACCTCAGGCGCGCCGTTCGGTGTGGTGATTGCTGTGGCGGTCCAGGTTGTTGACCGGTTCGGTCCCAGCGCGGGGTGACGTGTGGGGCGGCGCTACGGCAGCGATCTGGACGGTGGGGTGGCTGACGGCGGCATCGAGGATCGCCGAGAGCGGGGCGAACCGGGCACGTCTGCTGGCGGCGTTGAGCACACCTGTACCCGGGTCGTCACTTGGAGAGAATGGTGCGGCGGCGAGTGCATCCGGGAGGGTCGATGACCACCATGTCCGGCAAGGTGTGCCTGGTGACCGGTGGGACCAGCGGGATCGGCCGGGAGACGGCGGCCCGGCTGGCCGAACTGGGGGCCACCGTGGTCGTCGTCGGGCGCGACGCCGAGCGAGGACGATCGGCCGTCACCGAGATCCGGCACCGGGCACCCCACGCCGAGGTGGACCTCCTGACAGCCGACATGTCGAGCCTGGCCGACGTGCGCTGGCTGGCCGCCGAGGTCCTGGAGAAGTACCACCGGCTCGACGTGCTCGACAACAACGCCGGCGTGATCATGCTCAAGCGGCACCTCACGGTCGACGGCTACGAGACCATGTTCGCCGTCAACCACCTGGCACCCTTCCTGCTGACCAACCTGCTGCGCGAACGGCTGGTGAGCAGCGCGCCGGCCCGCGTGATCACCGTGTCGTCCCACGCCCACAGGTCGGCCACACACATCCCCTGGGACGACCTGGCCCGCGGCGAGCCGAGCTACCCGCTGTCGAAACTGGCGAACATCCTGTTCACCGTCGCGTTGGCCACCCGCCTGACCGGCACCGGCGTGGTCGCCAACTGCCTGCACCCCGGTCTCATCCGGACCCGGTTGGGCCGCGAGGCCCGCGGCGTCACCAAGCTGCTCGTCGCGGCCGCCAAACCCTTCATGGGTACCGTCCAGACCGGCGCAGCCACCCCGCTCTACCTGGCCACCGCCCCGGAGGCAGCCGACGTCACCGGAGGCTACTTCGTCCGCGGCAAGCAGACCGAGCCGAGCTCCCTGGCCCGCGACCCCGACGCCGCCGCGCGCCTCTGGGCCCTCAGCGAGGAGTTGGTGGCGTAGTCGGGCAAGGATCGTCGTCAGGTCGCGCGTTCGGGAGCATGGAGTGCCGTTGGCGTCGGTGCATCGATCCTGATCGGCAGGTCCGGACAGCAGCCGCCCTGCAACGCCAGTTCGACCAGTGGCCCATCGACCGGATCAAGGAGGCCGTTGCGGTCACCCCCGACGGTAGGATCACGCAGATCCTGCGGCGACGGTGAGAAGTGGCAGCCCCATGGGTGTGGAGTTCCGACTGACCCTGGCCGGCGACCTCCCCCTGGCCGACGTCGCCGCACTCACCGCCACCAGCCCCGACGAGCAACCCACCGCAACCGGATCCCATCTGTTCAGCGCCAATCTCCACGACCAACGCGCGGGGAGTCGACTGATCAGCTCTCTCTCGCCGGATTCAGGGCGTTGTGGCGAAAAGCCAGGAGCAGGCGACAACGGGCGAGGGCCCGAAGGTACGGATGCAGCGTCTCGTCTGAGCCGGACGGCTTGCGGCCACACTCTCGGCCGGCCGGGCTCCTGGTGGTACGGTCGCCGGGTGATCGTCGAGGAGCACTGGTGGAACGGGGAGGCGTCGACACGAGGACGTCGCGACATCTACATCCGTACCGATGGCCGGCGCTGGGAGGTGCAGGCGCAGATCGGTGGTGCGCGCGGCCGTTCCGAGGTGTTGGAGTGCTTCAGCCGTAGCTCGGCGAGCATCCTCGCGAGGGCTTGGCGCGGGGGCAACCCGGCCTGGCGCGAGCTGCCACACTGAGCGATTTGAACCGGTACCTGGCCGACCTCGCGCATCACGGCCTTGGTTGACCGTGCCGGACTCCTCGTCATGACGAACGTGATGTCGCCGATCGCCGGGGAACTGGCCACGAACCACATCAGCTTTCGGTTTCGGCGCTTCTTACCGGCATCGGCACCTGGCTCGCCACGCGCCGCTGACCGGCGCGCCCGGCGGACGGGATCCGGTCGCGGCACGACGGCCGCGACGGGGATCGCGTCGTCTGGGCTCACCTCGGTAGGGCGGCATCCAGAAGGGTTTCGGCAGCCGCGCGGGCGCGCACCACGCACGAGGCGTCGTTGAGCACCATCGCGCGGCTGGCGGCGCCGTCCGCCAGGATGCTGAGTTGTTCGCCGAGTTCCTCGGGATCCTCGACTCCGAGGTCGCGCAGGAGCTGGGTGATGCGTTCGCCGACCCGCAGTTTCTGATGTCGGGCGAAGGCGTGCACCGTGCTGTCGGGGTCGGGGAACTCCACGGCGGCGTCGACGAACGGACACCCCCGGATCGGGGCGGTGCCGGTGCCCGGCACCGTGAACAGTTCGAGGATCCGCTCGCGGGGAGACAGATCCGTCCGGTCGAGCGCGCTCTCGACTGTCTGCCCGCCGTGGACGAGGTGGTCCAGGTAGGCCACCACGAGTTGTTCCTTGGTCGGGAAGTGCGCATAGAGGGTCCGCTTCGACACCGGCGCCTGCGCCGCGAGGCGTTCCATCCCGACGGCGTTGATCCCGTACGTCTCGAAGAGGGTCGTCGCCGCGGCGATGATCCGCTCCCGGCCGCCACGCCCGCGCCGCGTCGCCATGCCGGCAAGTGTACGTCAGCGTCTACCTTTCGGTGCGGCACCGCCCACCGTCATCCGATCCCCGCCCCGCCTCCCACCCCGGTCGGGTGGTCGGAGACCACGCCGACCGACAGGCCGGGCGACGTCGGTCACCGTGACCAGGGCGCACCGGCGGTCACCGCCCGGCAGAAGGCAGGCACGGCCGGCGTGGCGCCCTCGACGGCCTCGATCGACCTCAGTCGCGGGGGGCGACGTGAATGTGGAGATCGGTGCGGTCGGGCAGGAGGTCCGCGCGCAGGGCGCGGGTGCCCTGGTAGTCGCCGTCGCGCAGACGCCGGAAGGGGCGGGCCGGCTCGGTGTCGACGGTACGCAGCCGGTGACGCAGGCGCTCGACCTCACGCTCGACGGCGGCGGCGTCCAGGTCGTCGGCGTCGTGGACGACGTGCAGATCGAGCGGCTCGATGCCGACGTACCAGAGCACGCCGTGGGTGACGGGGAACAGCAGGGATTCGATGTCACCGCTGATGCCGCGCGGGCCGATCGAGCCGGCGTCCTCGCCCGCGGTCACCACGACGAGCGCGCGACGCCCGACGAGTCCGCCGTCGCCGTACCGTCGCGGCACGCCGAGTTCGGAGTCGACGTCGCCGTAGGCGAAGCCGCTGGTGAACACCCGGTCGAACCAGCCCTTGAGGATCGCTGGCGGCCCGTACCACCACAGTGGGAACTGCACGATGAGCAGCTCGGCGGCGGCAAGTTTCGCCTGTTCCTGCCGCACGTCGGTGGGCTGCTGCCCCCGGGCGTACGCGGCGCCGGCCAACTCGGCGATGTTGCCGGGCTTTCCGGCCAGGTCGCCGAGGTCGCGGTCGCACAGGACCGGGTCGAAGTTCTGGGCGTTCAGATCGGAGGTGAGCATCCGGTAGCGCGTGGACAGGGCCTCGGTGCCGGCCCGGAAGAGGCGGTCGTTGAAGGATCCCCGGCGGGGGTGCGCGTAGACCCAGAGGGCGGTGCCCGGCTCGGGCGGGTGGGTGATCGTCATGGGACCTCCTCATGTGTGGCGCGCGGACCGGACGCGACACCCCGGAACAAGTTACCATCAGTAAGTTACCACGAGTAACCTACTGCACGGCATGGCTCACAGCCGGTCTGCGCCGCCGAACGCAGACCCCCTCGACCAGCGCTCCCCTGCGGGCATGGCGCGTCACGCTGATCATCCGCGGCTGCCCCTCGAACGCCCGCGTGAGTTCCGACGCCCTTCCGGGTGCCGGGCGACGCCTCAGTGGAATCGCGTCGTCTCGGCGAGTGCCGCCCGTGGCATGCGAAGCCGGTTGGCCGGGGCCCCCTCGTCGGCGTACCCGAAGGAGATGCCGAGCAGCAGCTTGCGATCGCGCACGCCGAGCTCGGAGCGGATGGTGTCGGCGAAGAAGCTCAGCAGGCCCTGCGGGCAGCTGTCGATGCCGTACGCCGCCATCGCCAGCAAAAGGGTCTGCGCGTAGATCCCCACGTCGGCGGCCATCCTCTCCTCCGCCGTCGGGGCGGTGAACAGCAGCGCCACGTGCGGCGCGCCGTAGAAGCGCAGGCTTTCCACGTCGTAGGCCGCCCGTGCCTCGTGATCGTCGCGGGCGATACCGACGGCGCCGTACATCTGCTGGCCGGCGTGCCGCCGCCGGCGCTGGTGGACGCCCTGGTAGAGATCGGGCCGGTAGGGGAAGTCGGGGGTCGTGTCCCCGCGCAGGTGAGCCGCCACGAGCGCGTCGGCGAGGCGGTCACGGGCCGCGCCGCTGACCACCTCGATGTGCCACGGCTGGGTGTTGGAGTTCGACGGTGCCGCGGCGGCCAGGGAGAAGACCGCCTCCAGGGTCGACTGCGGAACGGGGTCGCTGCGGAAGGCGCGCGTGGCGCGTCGTCCGCGGATCAGGCGCTCGGCGTACTCGGGGCGCAGGTCGTCGGTCATGCTTTCTCCTTCAGCCTAGGTAAACGTTCGCGTTTACTTAGACGACTGTAACCGATCGGGTCCGACCGGGTAAACAGCACCGTCTACTTCGGAGGGCGTTGAGTCGACTCGGCCCTCCAAAGAGGCCGGTGAAGGCGTGAACCCGAATGAAGGGCCCTTTCAGGGCTGCGGCGTCGGCATGGTTCGTGCAGGGTGGCGACAGGTGGCGGATCGGGTGGGCGTGGTGTGTCCCGGAGACGTCGAGGCGGCGCGGGTACGGTCGGGGTGGTCTCGCGGCCCACGTGGTCGCGCTACCCCGGGTCCACCTGCTGGCCCGGCACGCTCCCTGCCCACGAGCGGGACACCGGCCGGCACCCGGCTCACGGTCCTCTCTTCACGCAGGGCCGGCTCACCGCCGGCGGCGTGGACATCGGTTCACCGGTAGATGTCAGCGCCGACCGCTACCGGAACCGGACAGTGATCATCCGGCCGGTCGGACCGCCGGGCGCGCTCCACGGTGATGCCCGCGTCCTGCTGCCGAAGCTGGTCGACCTGGCTCCGGGCACCGGCGCGCGGGTGACGACCGGCACCGCCGACCTGCTGATCGTCGGTGCTCCCGAGGGGCCGCCGCTGCTGCGACAGCCGCCGGGCGGCCTCGTCTCCTCCGCCCTGCCCGGGAACGCCAGCGGCTTCACCGTCACACCAGTCCGATACGTCCCGACCGGCTCCGCCGTGCGCCAACCACGGGTACGCCCTGTTCCTGCTGGACCGCGGCAGAACCACCGACGCCCGATGGTGCTCCAGGGTCACCTGCGGCAACACGCTGAAAGCCCTCCCACTACCCACGATGCCGACGAGGCTGACCGCCCCTCCGGTTCATGACCTCGCCGTTTTCGGGGCCGCCCGGCGGAGGGTCGCCCCCGTCACGTGCTGGCGGCCTTCGGTGGCGACGGCCGTGACGACGCGGGCCAGGGTGTCGCGTGCTCGGTCGGCGCTGATCCTGCCGGTGAGGGCAGCTCTGCCCAACGCGTCACCGGCGCCGACGATCCCCAGCAGACCCGCGGCGTCGATCGGGCCGGCGACGGGTTCCAGCGCGTCACGGCACATGACGAGGTATGCCTCCTCGGCCTCCCGCCGCAACCGGCTCAGGGTGGACGAGCCCGCGAGCGCGGCGACGACGTCGGCCAGTTCCCGCCCCTCCTTGAGGCAACAGTCGATGTACGCGCCCGCGATGACGCCCGCCACCGCCGCCAGGTCGCGCCGAGCGCCGGCGAGCGCGACGGCGAGCATCTCCCGTTGCCGGGCCTCGAACTCGCGGTACAACTCGGCGAGCACTCCGGCCCGGTCGCCGAAGTGACCATAGACGAGAGGCTTGGTCACCCCGGCCCGTTCGGCGAGCCGGCCGAGCGTGAACTCGTCCGTGCCCGAGTCCCGGATGAGCTCGCGGGCGACCTCCAGGAGCTGGACGTGCCGCTCCTGCTTCGACAGCCGGCGACGCGGAGACACCGGGAGATCAGTCACGCGGACTCCTCGGCGACGCGACGGCCAGCAACCACTCCCGGTAAGTTACCACGGGTAAGTTGCCGGCCACCTCGAGATCTGGGCTGGCCAGGCGAACTCGTCCTACCGGAGACCACCGCCCTGGTCGACGCTGTCGAGGCCATCGCCGCTGCCGCCGGGCTGCCCCAGATCGGACGCGACGACGACCTGCTACCGGATTCCGTCCCCGTAGTGCACCCGGCCGGCTACCCGAGGAGCATCGCCGCACCGGACAGCACCTGGTGTTCGGATCTGTTCCGAACATGTTCGGTGGCCTCGAACAGTGAGCCTTTTTCATCCTGCGTAGCGGTTGGCTTCGACGTGGTGCAGAACGAGGATGGCCTGCACGATCGGGGTCGCTCGTCGTGGGCAGCAGCGCAGCCTGACCAGGACCTTCCAGGTCTTGAGGGCGGCGATCGCCCGCTCGCCTCGGGCGCGGATCGTGGCGTGGGCGCGGTTGACGGCCTTCTGCCGGCGTGACAGCTTCGGGCGGTAGCGGCGCCGTTTGAACGGCGTGCGTACGCTGCCCCGGGCTCCTTGGTAGCCCTTGTCGGCGAAGGTCATCACGTCCGCGCTGGTCAGCGCTTCGAGGATGCCGTGGGTGCGGGCGGCGGTGAGGTCGTGCGCTGAGCCGGGTAGTGCCGGTGAGGCCCAGACGAGTCGGCCGGCCGCGTCGGCGATGACCTGCACGTTGACGCCGTGGCGCTTGTGCTTGCCGGAGTAGTACGGCCTCTGGTTGGCGACCCGGTCGATCGGGATCAGGGTGCCGTCCAGGATCGCGTACGCCAGCCGGCGTATCCGGTCCATGGCCGTGGTCAGGGTGTCGGCGGCGGCTGCGAGCAGGGCGATTGCTTCCTGCACGTAGCGCCAGGCGGTGGCGATGCTGACATCGAATCCGGCGGCGAGGCGGGTGTAGGTGTCGCCGTTGTGGAGGTGGGCCAGGGCGAGCAGCGCCTGTCGGCCCGGGTCGAGGCGTCGCCATCGGGATCGGCGCTGGTTACGGTGCTGGCGGATGCGGTCGGCGAGGTGGTTCAGGGTCCGGCTGGACAACGAGATCGCGGAGGGGTAAGACAGCACAGGCGAGGCTCCCGGTTGGGGCATCGGGTTTTGGTCGATTTGCTGTCTTACCTGGAGCCTCGCCCTCATCGATCACCGGGCTGCGCCCACCACTCCTGACCTGCGCGGTCACGTTGAAAAGGGCTCAGTCGAATCGGCCGCAGTTGCATGATTCGGTGTCACCATGCGTCTCGCCGCTCGCCCACACCCAGTGCCACGTGCTCCGCCCGCGGAATGGCACCGCCAGGACCTACCGCAGCGAACACCGACCGCCGCCGGGGGTCCCCGTCCGTATGTTGCTGTCGCTACCGGGGGCCACGCTGCGGCATTTATGGGGGAGAAATGGGTTCAGCAGACAAGTTCGCGTGTTGCAGATGGGTTGGCGCGTTGTCGAAGACTGCCACCCTCACCGACCGCGAGATGCAGGTCTTCACGCTGTTGGCGAAGGGTGAGCAGAACCAGGTGATCGCCGATCAGCTGTTCATCACCGAGCGGACCGTTCGTGCGCATCTCGCAAACATAATGACGAAGCTCGACCTCAGCTCACGGATGCAGGCGTGTTTGGCTTCCTATGTGTTCATCCACGATCGAGCTGATACCCGAACAGGGCCCCGGCACAGTCGTGACGGTGTCTGACTTGTGAGGCTTGGGACAGAAGCGCCGTCGGTGGTGGCAGCAAGACGGGCATGACCCGCTCAGAGGATCATCAAGGTTCTCTCCGCCATGCTGATCGACAAAGTGAGTCATGCCCGCGCTGCCACGATCGCTGATGTCGCCCCTATCCGACGCACCGGCTCTGACCGTTGCCGACACCGCTGGTGGGCTGCCCGGAGCACTCGCCGGTCTGCCTGATCCACGAGCCCTGCTAGTGCCTCGTCATGCAGCCTTTAACGGGTAATCCGGGTGGCGGATCTTGGAGCCGGTGGCGAATCCGGTCTTGGGTCGGGCGCGTTGGTTGCGCCAGCGGATGTAGTCGCCGAGGGCGGCGTCCTGCTCGGCGTGGGTGCGATGGTCGGTGCCGTTGAGGGCGAAGTACCGCACGGCGGCGAACTCGGCCTCGATCCAGTTCAGCCACGAGGCATACGTGGGTAGGAACACCAGGTCGACGCGGTTGGCGGCGCACCAGGCGCGGACCTCGGGGTGCTTGTGCGGCGAGAAGTTGTCCAGGATGAGATACAGCTTCTGGTCGGGCCAGCGGGCGCGCAGGGTCTTGAGGAAGGCCAGGAACTCCCGCCAGCGTTTGCGGTCGCGGATGCGGTAGTGCAGCTTGCCGGTAGCCAGGTCCAGGGCGGCGATCATGTGCCGTACGCCCTGGTCGCGGGTGTAGGTGGCCCGTAGTCGCACCGGGTGTGCGACGGGTCGCCAGGCCCGTCCGGGGCGGGGTTGCAGATTCAACGGCCCGAACTCGTCAACGCAGAGCACCCTGCCGTCGGAGGGTGGATGGTCGTAGAGGTCCAGAATCCGGCGCATCTTCGAGGTGAAGTCGGGGTCGGTGCTGGCCTTCCACGTCTTGGTGGCCTGCCACGTCACCCCGCGTTCGTGCAGGACACGGCGCACGGTCTCGACGCTGATCGTCGTGACATAGCCGGCGGCGATGAGGTAGTCGCGCAGCTTGGCCAACGACCAGCAGGAGAACGGTTGGCCGAGGAAGCGGGGGTCGCACCGGGCGATGACACAGATCCAGTCGCGGGTCTGCTCATCGATCCGTCTCGGTGCGCCCCCGCTCCATTTTGGGGACAGGGCGTCGAACCCCCGCTCGTTGAACGCGTGGATCACATCGCGCACGTAGTCGTCGGTCACCGTCAGCAGGTGGGCGATGTCCGGGGCTGGCTACCCCTGGGCGGACATCAGCACCACGATCGCCCGCCGCAGCTTCACCGGGTCCCTTGCGGTCCTGGTGATCTTCTGCAACCGCTGACCCTCGGCCATCGACACCTGTCGGACGAACACCTCCGGCCGTCTGCCCACCGGCCATCACCTCCCATCACGAGTGCTGGGAGACAGCCTGCCCGATCCATCCTCAGAAACCGACGGATTACCCGTTCGACGTTCCAAGACGAGGCACTAGTACTCCAGCCGCACCTGATGAAGTGGGAGTCTTCGCTGGTAGTGGGCTGTTCTGGCGCGGCACTGGTGTCGGCGTCGCCATCGTGACCATCGATGGATGTAGTCGAAGGGTCGGACGGTGGTGATCAGGTGTGCCAGGAGACGTCGGACCTCACCGAGAGTAAGAGGAATGAGGCCATCATCGGATTCGGCGCCCCCTTTTTGGCCTGCGCGGCGGTGATGGCGAGGTAGGCGTGGGCGCACAGAACGAGAGTTATGTGCCGGTACCAGGCGTCGTACCTACGCACCTGATAGTGATCGAGGCCGACCTCGGTCTTGGCGGTCTGGAAGCACTCCTCGATCGCCCAACGGGTCCCGGCGACCCGGATCAGCTGCTCGTCTTGGGTGCCCGCGGGGCCGAAGCACAGGTAGTAGGCCAGGTCCGTGGGGTTGGTGATGCTGCGTCGGATCAGCAGCCAGTGGCCGAATCCGTCAACCGTGCCGGGCAGGGAGGCCACGGCCCAGTCATAGAGTCGTGGTCCCTTGGCGCCGTCGCCGCAACTGCGCCGCTTCCACGCCAGGCCCGGCGCGTTGGCGGCGAGGACGTCCGGGCGGGAGCTGCCCATCGTGGTCGGGACCCGCTGGTTGCAGGGCACGGCAAGCACGTAGCCCATCCGGTGCTGCTGCAGCCAGGTCCGGAACTTCGAGTCCTGTCCGTAGGCCTCGTCCGCGGTGACCCACCTCGCCGACAGGCCGGCGGTAATGGCGCGTTCGAGCATCCGCAGGCCCAGAGCGGGTTTCGTGGCGAACCCGATGTTCGCTGCGATGCCGGCTTCCTCGCGGCGGGCGGGGTCGTCGCACCAGCCGCGGGGCAGATACAACTCCCGGTCGATCAGCGTGCGCCCGGCCGGGCTGGCATAGGCCAGGAACACCCCGAGCTGGCAGTTCTCCGTCCGCCCGGCCGTGCCCGAGTACTGACGCTGCACCCCGGCCGACTTGATGCCCTTCTTCAGGAAGCCGGTCTCGTCGACGATCAGCACCCCGTCGTCGTCGCCGAGGTGCTCGGACACGTAGGCGAACAGGTCATCGCGGACCGCGTCCGGGTCCCACGCCGACCGGTTGAGCAGCCGCTGCATCCGATCCGGCGTCGCGTCGCCCGCGGCCTCGGCCAGGGTCCAGCCGTTCTTGCTGGCCAGGGGTGACAACAACCCGATCAGGTAGGTCAGCGCCTGCCGGCGCGGCTCCGCCCGCCCGAACCGGTGCGCGAACCGCGCCAGCAGATCATCCAGACCCGCCCGCCAGCCCACAATCTCATCGATCAACACAAACACGGAAGCCTGCCCGCACTGCGACTGGCCACAACAGACAGACAGTGCGACCACGCAAACCGCCCACCGAATAGCATCGACATCCGCAGCTGCGTGGCGGACTCAACTCCGACATCGATCATGCCGATGAGCTGCTGAAACTTCAGATGAGGCAACTGCGGCTAGAGTACTAGGGTGCTGACCGTCGATGACAGCGGGTTCTTCAAAGAGGACACCCGGTCGGACAGGTCATCCACCGGTTACCTTGACGCCGGTCGACTGACACGGGGCGATGGGATGGGCATCGACGACATCGACCGAATGAGCCCAACCAGGGATTGCGAATCCCCGGATCAACAGGCCCTGCATCGGGCGCACCAGCTCGGAAAGAATTTCGACATGGACATCTCCGGAAACACCATCTTCATCCCAGGCGCGACCAGCGGCATCGGCCTCGGCTTGGCCGTCGAACTGCAAACGCATGGCAACACGGTCGTCGTCGGCGGCCGCCGGACGGAGCTGCTGGCGCAGATCGCCGCCGAGCACCCCGGCATCGACACGGTTCGCATCGACACCGCCGACCCACAGAGCATCGAGACGGCCGCCAAGGAAGTCCTGGACCGCCACCCGATTTCAACGTCCTCATCACGATGGCGGGGATCATGCGGGTGGAGGACTGGCACACCGCCGCCGGCTTCCTGTCCTCCGCCGAGTCGGTCGTCACCACCAACGTGCTGGGTCCGATCCGCCTCATCGCCGCCTTCATCGACCACCTGCGGACCCGGCCGGACGCCACCATCGTCACCGTGTCCTCGGGCCTGGCCTTCACCCCACTGAAGGCCACTCCCAGCTACAACGCCTCGAAGGCGGCGATCCACATGCTCAGCGAGTCGATCCGGCTGCAACTGGCTGACACCCCGGTGAAGGTGGTCGAGCTCGTGCCGCCGGCGGTACGGACGTCGCTGCTGCCCGGTCAGGAGAACAGTGACTTCGCGATGCCGATGGAGGACTACCTGGCTGGGGTGATCACGCTGCTCCAGCAGCAGCCCGACGCCAACGAGATCCACGTCGACCGGGTCAAGTTCCTCCGGTACGCCGAAGTGCGTGGCGAATACGACCAGGTCGTCGCGACGCTGAACGCCGCCGACCCACACGGCAAGTAGAACGTTTCCCGTAGGTGTGCAGCTTGCGGGCACGCCGGCCGATCGCGTCGGCGGCTTTGAGGTGGCGGACCATGTCGTCGAGGGTGGCGACGTAGACGGTGAACCCGGCTCGGCAGGCGGCGACCGCGAGTGAAACGGCGATGTGGGTCTTGCCGACGCCGGGCGGGCCGAGGAACGCGACGTTGGCCTTGGCCTGCACGAACGCGAGAGTGGCGAGGTCACGGACCTTGCGGGGGTCAAGATCGGGTTGGGAGTCCAGCGGTGGGCCGCTCGCCGATCAGACCGCTGGCACGAGGATCCGCGGCACGAGCAGGCCTGCACCCGATACGTGATTGCCGACCCAGTCGGCCTCAGTCATCGGCCGGCCTGGTAGATCGAACTTTGGGACGTCGCCATCCAGCGGGAACTCGATCATCGGTGATATGCCGATTGGGGGTCGGCAGGTGCCGCTCCTCGATCCGGACCACGTAGCGGTGCCAACCCGACTCCGCGTGAAACCGCGCCAACCTGAGTTCCATCGTGCCCACTGGTTGGTCACGTGGTTGGTCACGGTCGAGCCGTGTCCGGCCCCGGAACCATACGTCCGAGAGGCCCTTCGGGAGGACAAGGTCATCGACGGGCTCGGCTTCCCCGTCGTCGTCAAGATCGGACAGTCGGAAGAAGTAGTGCTCTTCCTCGTGACGCCGCCCAAAGAGGAAGAGATGCCGCTCATCGGCCGGTTGGGCCAGGAGCTTGTGGATGTTCTCCCGAGCCCAGTCCGCCGCGAGCATCTCATCGCACACCTGCGCGAGCTCGTTCAAGCGCAAGGGGATCGATCCGCTCTCGGTCTGGGGCAGTCCCGCCTTTTTCGCGCGCGCCCATCGCACCATCAGGCTTGCGGCCGGGGGCGAGGTGACCTCGACGATGCCGTGGCGCTCCCGGCCGTCAGGGTATACCCAAGAGCCGTCGGGCATCTTGTCGCCAGCGCCGGCATCCGCGAGCTGGATGTCGATCCCGAGCACCTGCTCCATGGCCAGAAACGCGATCTCTTCCTCGCGGGTGGCCTTCGCCCCGGCCGCGTTGCTCATGGCTGGCAGAGTAGTCGGTCGAGGGTAGAGCGGGCACGTGGAGCCGTTCCCGGCATGAGTGCGGGTCCCGCCGTCACCGGTCAGTGGCAAGTCCGGAGCGAGTGCAGGCTCATCGGCAGATCCGCACGTCGCGGGACCGCCTCCACCGTTACGTCGCGTAGTTACAGAGGTTGAAAGTTCGAGGTCTGTGTTGTCAGGGTGGTTCGGGGTCGAGGGTCATGCCGGTCTGGGCGAGGAAGCCGGCGATGAGGTCGGTCTGGTTCTGGCAGGCGCGTAGCCGTTGCCTGACCAGGTGGGCGAGGTGGTCGACGCCGTGGACGGCGATGTTGGTGATGCCGCGTTTCATCCAGGCCCAGACGCCCTCGGTCGGGTTGAGATCGGGTGCGTAGGCCGGCAGCCGCACCACGGTCAGCCAGTCCCGGGCGGCGATCAGGGTGCGCATCCGCACGCTGACGTGGGTGTTGAGGTTGTCCCAGACCAGCACGATCGGCGCGTCCAGTCGGTGGTGGGCCTGGTCCAGGAACGCGATGTGGTCGTCCTCGCTGAAACTGCCCCGTTCCCCGGCACGACCGCGGTGCAGCCGGGTGCGCCACATCAGCCGCCCTCGTTCACCCGGCCTGAGGCAGACCAGCCCGGCGATCGAGACTCGGCCGGAGCCCTTGCCCGACACCGTGACCACCGGCGTGCGCCCTCGACGTGCCCAGGTCCTGCTCTTCGGCGGTCGCAGGGTCTGACCCGCCTCGTCCTGGAAGCAGATCCAGGCGCCCCGCGCCGCCGCTAACCTTTTACCGCCGGCCACCGCCTGCGCTGCCAACCCGCGATCGCCTCCGGGTCCCGCTCAACCGCACGCCGGGCGGGAACCTGCAGGCTGTAGCCCATCCGGTGCAGCAGATACGACACCCCGCGCAACGTGTACCCGACGCCGAACCGCCGCTCGATCACCTCAGCAACCCGAGCCAGGGTCCAGCGGGCATCGGCCCAGCCCTGAGCGACCGGGCCTTCATCCAGCACGACAGCCAACTGTTTACGCTGCCCACCGTCGAGTTTGCAGTCCGAGCCGCCAGGCCCCGACGACGCCAGAGCCGCCGTCCCACCAGCAGCCCACCGACGCCGCCACTGCCGCACCGACTTCTCCGAAACCCGCAGCTCAGAAGCGATCTGTGTAGTCGTTTTGGACTCCTTGAACATGACCGCGGCCCGCTCCCGGACCGCCTCACGCCGAGCCCTGGCCGCCGCGTTCAACCCACCACCAGTCGGATACCTCATCACCCCGGCCTACCGAACCCACCGACCCACATCACGCCGCCACGCCGACAGACATCAACCTTTCAATCTCTGTAGTGAGCTTCATGCCTCGGCTGACGTCTTCCCTGCCGACTACCCGTAGGCACTTGTCGACGTCGATGGTCGGTTGTGCGTGCTGGCGAATCTGGCTCTGCACCGGGTGCAGCTACGCGGCGTCATTTGCTGGGTCGTCCAGGTCAGGTGACCTGGGTGCTGGCAGTTCAGGGCGGGATCGGCGGGGCTCTGTTGCAGGTCGGCCAGGGTGGACGTTGCCGCGTCGCGACGTGCGGCGAAGGCTTGCGGCTCGGTGGCTGCGAGTTCGTCGATGTACCGCAGGCGCCTTCGGCAACGAAGGTGCAGATTTGCTCCGACGCCAGCCGGGGCCTCCCGGGCGGCCGGGCGGCCCGGGAGGCGACGGCGCCCCGCCACCGGCTACCGACACCCACGGACGGACCCCGGCCGATCGCGGCGGATCGACCGAGGCCCGTCGGAGGGGTGCCGGATCAGGCGTGCCGGATCAGGCGAGGTCGAACCGGTCCAGCTCCATGACCTTGGGGCGGCCGGTCGACGGTGCGCCTGTGCCGGGGGGTCACTCGTTCTTCGCGGGGTAGGCGGCGTCCACCTCCACCTCGACCAGCCAGCCGTTGACCGGCAGGTTCTCGATCTCGAGCGCGAACCGCGACGGCCGGGCGGGGTTGACCACCATCGGCGGGGCCGGGGCGGCCGACCCGAGCGGCACGAGCACCGGCTTGCCGGTCGACAGGCTGGTGTTGGCGAAGAACTGGCGGTACGCCCGGTTCCAGCCGTTGAAGTCCATCCGCTCCTGGCCGGCGGGGTTCTGGAGGAACACCCGCATGCTGATGACGTCCTGGTAGGTCAGGCCCGCGCGGGCGAGGTTCTCCCCGATCCGACGCAGCACGTTGATGCCCTGTGCCTCGGTGATGGTCACGCCTGGCGGCAGCACACCGCCGGGGAACACCGCGGTGTCGATGTAACGCGCCTCCGACCCGGCCGGTGCGGCCGGGTTGAGGGCGGCCGGGCCGAGCCCGCTGGTCTTGTAGAGCGCGGTGCCCTTGCCGATGGCCACGCCGTCGGCGATCGAGGGGTTGTCCTGTCCGGCGGGGAGCAGGGTGACGGTGGTACCGGGCCGGGGCGGGAACAGCCCGTCGGCGACGGCGCCGGTGGGGATGGCGAGGAGGACGACGGCGGCGGGGACGAGGATGGCGCTTCGGCGCACGGTGGGGACCTTTCTGCGAAGGCGACCGGGGGTGGCCGGCGTGCTCATGCGGCCGTGACGCGGGCGTGCAGGGACTCGACGGCGACACGGGCGGAGACCATCGCGCCGTGCTGCCAGGCGATGGCGTGGCTGAGGTGGTCGCCGGCGAAGTAGACGTTGCCGGTCGGCTCCAGGAGACTGCGGTACGCGGCACCGGTCTGCCCACCGATGGCGCCGGGCCAGCCGGCCCACGCCCCCTCGGAGAACCGCGTGGAGACCCAGTCCTGGGAGTAGGAGGCGGTGATCCCCTCGCCGTACACGTCACCGAATATCTTCTTGCCCTGCCGTACCGCCTCGACGAGTCGCTCCGCCGGGGTCAGGTTGCCGTAGAAGTTCGCGTTCCCGCCGGTGTTGTAGTAGCCGATCATGGTGCCCCGGTCGCCGTTGTAGCCGTACGACGGGTGCCACATGTTCCCGAGGTTGGTGTTGGCGTTCGTAATGCCGCCGTAGATGCGGAAGTCCTCCTCCCACCACCGGCGGTCGTACTCGATGCCGATCTTGCCGGCGTTGGTGACGCTCACCGACCCGAGGGCGGTGACGACCGCCTTGGGCAGGTTGGAACTGATCTTCGCGGCGATGTGCGGCGGGATGGTGTTGATCGCGAAGTCGGCGACCGCCTTCTTCGGACCGGCCGGGGTGGTGTACACCACCTCGACGCCCGAGGTCGTGTTGCGGTACTCGACGATCTCGGCGTTGTACCGCATCCGGCGGGCACCGATCGCCGCGGCGAAGGCGTAGGCGATCTTGTCCATCCCGCCGACCGGCTGGTACATCATCATCGCCTGGTCGAAGCCCATCTCGAACGAGAAGTAGCTGCCCACGGTCGAGGCGAGAAGGTCGGACATCGCGTACGGCGGGATGGTGGTGCCCGACTCCAGGCCGGCGCCCGGCTGGGTGGCGTAGCCGCGCCGCCCGCCGCCGGTGTACCGGAAGCTGGCCGCCGGGTCGCCGGCGACCCGGGGCCCGATGGCACCGAAGCTGCGCAGGTAGGCCAGGAGGCGCTCCTTGTCCTCGGCGGTGAGGTACTGGTCGAGCGAGCCCTGGTCGGTCGCCTTCGCGAGCAGCTCGGCCGTGTACCCGTGGGCGTCCGCCTTGGCGGCCCGGTGCCGGACCGGGACGCCGTTGAGGGCACCCGGCACGTTCTCGCGGTAGAGGAAGGCGTCGGCGTTCTGGTTGGTGAAGACCTCGATCGGGATGCCGAGTTCCCGGCAGTAGTCGATCGTCACGTGCATCTGCGGGATACGGCCGGGGCCGGCGTTCATGTACTGGCCCTTGGAGAAGGTCGCCCGCTGGGTCTGCCCCTTGAGATCGGTGACGGTGTCGCCGCCCCGGACGGTCCGGTTACGGCCGCCGGGCCGGTCGCGCCCCTCCAGGACGGTGACGTCGTACCCGCCCTTGAGTAGTTCGTAGGCCGCGGTGAGGCCGGCGATGCCACCGCCCATCACGATGACCTTCTTGCGGCCGTGCCGGCCGAGGTCGCTCTTCTTCGGTGGTGTGAACGGTGGTGTCTCCGCGGCGTGGGCGCTGGTCAGACCGAGCGCGCCCATGCTGTGTAGCATGACGCCGGCACCGCCGGTGATACCGACGCGACGGAGAAAGTCCCTGCGGGTCTGGCTCATCAGGCCTCCGGGTGTGGGATTGATCAATCCGGACGCTAGGAAGCCTTCGTTAAGCCGGCGGATCATCCCGAGGTCGGCCACATCACGTACCGGCTGGTAGATCGCCTTTCCGGTTACGGAGCCCGGGGTCCATCGGGACATACCGGTTGTCCCGCGTCCGCCGCCGCCTGGCTCGGCACGTGTCGGTCGTGATGAGCAAAGGAGCAGACGGCCGGCGCGGGCCGGACGCGGGGCCGGGCCGGCAGGGTCCTCGCCGCCTGCGACCACCGACCGGCCACGACGCCCCACGTCAGCACCGGTTGACCCGGGTTGGGCCGGCCGGTGAGCATATGTCGCGCACATCATCCGGACCGGTCGTGAACGGGCCGCTCCTGCGCCACGTCCGGCGGTTGAGCAGCTCGGTCTGCATCCGGCCCCAGAACGATTCGATCATGCCGTTGTCGTAGCAGTCACCAATCGATCCCATCGACGGCGCCAGACCGGCTTCCTGGACCCGGCGGGTGAAAGCCCATGAGGTGAACTGGACTCCGTGGTCCGAGTGGATCACGGTGCCGGACGGCTGGCGGCTGCTGATGGCCATGCTCAGGGCGTTGGTCACCAAGGTGGCCGTCTGCGTGGCGTCGATGGACCAGCCGACGACCCTGCGGGAGAAGGTGTCCAGCACGACCGCGCAGTACACCTTGCCCTCCCGGGTCGGGTGCTCGGTGATGTCAGTGACCCACAACTGGTTCGGCGATGAGCGGGTGACGTCGCGGTTGACCAGGTCGCTCGCGGTCGGGGTCTGGTGCTTCGGCCGCGGCCGCCGGCTACCGGGCAGGCCGCGGATGCCGGCGCGGCGCATCAGCATCTCCACGGCGTGATAGCCCACGACGAGGCCACGGCCCAGCCGTAGTTCGGCGTGCACGCGGCGAGAACCGAACGTTCCCCGGGAGGCCAGATGCACCGCTCGGATCTGTTCGGTCAGCCACGCGTGACGCAGCGCCCGTTGCGATGGCGGCCGGTTGCGCGGTTCCGGCGACCCGTCGCGGCTGAAGTTGCGATCCCTCCAGGGGTGATGAGCGACTCCGCCGCGGGCCCGGAGCGCGTCGTGCACCCCAGGCGTTGCGATCTATCCAGGGGTGATGAGCGACCGGCCCCGTCCGGCGGCTGATGTCGGCGTACGGGCACCAGTGCAGAGCCAGGTACGCCTGGACATACGTAGCGATGATCGGCGTCGGAGAGCGCGAGTGAGCCCGACGACGTCGGGAGGCAAACGACTCAATGATTACGTTGGGTGACGGCAGGCTGTTCCTAGTGGCTTCCGGATCTAAGGCCTGTTTCATAAGCTGGTCAGAGCCATTCGGTGATGATGGTGATGGTCAGGACGGCGTGGAAGCGGACTGCGAGTTTGTCGTATCGGGTGGCGACGCCGCGGTGGCGTTTGAGGCGGTTGATGCCGTTCTCGACGGCGTGGCGTAGCCGGTAGAGGTCCTTGTCGAAGGCGGGTGGGCGGCCGCCCTTGGAGCCCTTGGCCTTCCGGTGGGCGTCCTGGTCGGTCTTGCGGGGGATGCAGGCTTTGATCCCGCGTGAGCGCAGGTGACCGCGGTTGCCGCGACTGGTGTAGGCCTTGTCGGCCAGGACCCAGGTCGGGGCAGGTGCGGGGCCGGCCCACGCCGAGACGGGTCACGCGGATGCGGCGCAGGACGGGAATGAACTGCGGCTGTCACCCCGGTGCCCGGCGGTCACGATCAGGGAGAGGACCTTCTGTCCTTGCTCGCAGGCCAGATGAGTCTTGGTGGTCAGCCCGCCGCGCGAACGACCGAGGGCGTGATCGGCCGGCTCGTCGTGCACACCGCCGGGCGGTTCCTTCTGCAGGTGTCCGTTGGTGCGGGCGCCGGCGGCGTGTTGGTGGGCGCGGCTGGTCATCGAGTCCACGCTCACCGTCCAGCCGATCCGGCCGGTCGCGTCGCCGACGGCCTGCAACGCGGACAGGATCCTGTCCCAGGTCCCGTCGCGCTGCCACCGGCGGAACAGTCCGTAGATGGTGGGCCAGGGCGCGTACTCGACGGGGACATCCCGCCACGGGGCACCGACCCGGATCCGCCACCGGATCCCGTCGATGAGCTGTCGTTTCTCCCACTTCGGCGGACGACCCGTCCTCGGCGCGGCAGGCAACAGCGGAGCCAGAACAGCCCACTGCCTGTCGGTCAGGTCATGCCGCCTCGTCACCGCTACGCTGGGCACGAGGTCTCCGGTATGAAGTTCTTGCTTGGTCGCAGAACCAGATACCGGAGACCTCTTCAGCTGTCGACCACCGCCACGCCGTGACCTCGACGCCACCAACCCGACTTATGAAACACGCCTTAGCCGATGAGCGGGTGCCTGTTGTTACAGGTGTCCGGTCTTGTTAGATACGGTGTTCAATCTTGTCGTTGGGGCCGTATGCGGCCACCAACGACGTAGCCTGGAGCCGCGGCTCGGTTCCACGATGACGCGGCGATGCTGGCAGCTTCTGAGGCCGGCATTGCGCTCGCTGCAGCGACCATCACATCCTGCGCGGCGCGCTCAAGCGCAGGGTCGCAACGGGCAGCCTTTCCGCCCGATCTTGCCGAGCTCATCACCGCAGCAAGTCTCGAATGCTGAATCACCGCCTCCCGCGCACTGCCCTGCGGATCGCCTGACTGTCAGAGGCGGTCTCACGAAAGGACAAGACCCATGCCAGATCGATTGAAGGGCAAGGTCGCGATGATCACGGGCGCGGCGAGCGGCATCGGTCGCGGCGGCGCTGATCTCTTCGTCGCCGAGGGCGCGAAGGTCGTCGCCGCCGACATCAACGACGAACTGGGCGCGGCGCTCCAGAAGGAGTACGGGGGTTCGCTCGTCTACGTCCATACCGACGTCACGAGCGAGGCCGACATCGCCGCCGCTGTCGACAGGGCGGTGAGTGAGTTCGGAAAGCTCGACATCATGTTCAACAACGCGGGCGCGCAGGGAGACCCGTCTCCGATGATCGAGATCGGAAGCGAGGGCTTCGACAAGACAATCGCGTTGCTGACGCGCTCGGTCGTGCTCGGCCACAAGTACGCGGCGCGGCAGTTCCGGCGCCAGGGCACCGGCGGCTCGATCGCCTCGACGGCGAGCGCCGCCGGCCTACAGGGCGGCTGGAGTGCCGCGGGATACACGATCGCGAAACACGCAGTCGTCGGGGTCGTGCGGCAGGCTGTCGTCGAGTTCGCACCGCTCGGCATCCGGTCCAACGCCATCGCCCCCGGCATCATCCGCACGCCCATCATGGCGCGCAGCTTCGGCGTTCCCCCAGACCAGGCGGATGCGTTCAGCGACTTCCTCGAGGAGAAGCTGGGTGCCTCGCAGCCGATCGGGCGCCTGGGCTTGCCGTCAGACATCGCCGAGGCCGCCCTGTGGCTCGGAAGCGACGCGTCGTCCTTCGTCACGGGGATCGTATTGCCGGTCGACGGCGGCGCAACGGCAGCGTACGCGGGCGGCTTCGCCGCCGACGTGGTCGCGGCCGCAAGCGAGTTCACCACCCGTTGACGACCCGGCGTCCCTACCCGCTGTGACCCGCCAGCGTGGCACCGACGCCCGCAAGGTCCTTCACCTTCTTTCGGCACGCCCGGCGTCGACGCCAACAGGGGAGCGCCAACGACATCCGCATCTGGCCGCAATCCCTGACCAGGCGAACCGACTTGTCTACGCCAGCGGGTGTGGCTCGCCGGTGAGGGCTGCCACGGCAGCGGCGATCTCTTGCAGGCTGGCGCGTACGTAGGTGGTCGTGGTGCCCGTGTCGCCGCCGCTGTCGTTGTGGCCGGCGAACGCTCGGGCGACGGCGTAGCTGAAGTTCCGCTCGACCCAGGTCAGGGTGGTGTGGCGTAGCCAGTGGGTGCTGATCTGCTGGGTCGCGACCCAGGGTAGGTGTCTGCCGATGCGCTCCCACAGGTAGTCATAGCGGCGATAGGTGATCGGTTTTGCCGTTGCGGTAACGCAACAGCGGCGTTGTCGGCGCGGCCGGCCGCTCCTCCACGTGCTGTTGCAGATGCCGCATCAAGGTCGGCGACACCGGCTGCCAGCGCACCGTTCCCCCCTTCTCGTGCAGCATGATGAGGCACTGGTCCGGGTCAAGGTCCGCTGGCCGCAGGGCCAGCGCTCCGCCCCGACGGCAGGCCGTCTCCGTGTGGAGCCGTAGCAGCAGGCAGTCCAGAGCCGGGTCGTCGCCGGTCGTCGCGGCGACCTGATTGATCTCGGCGAGCCGAGTGTCCGGCACCGCACGGCGGGTGCTGGGCAGCCGCCGCGGTTTGGCAACCTTACGGGCGGGATTGTCCGCCTCGGCGAGATGCCCGTCGGCGACGGCGTGGTGGTAGAGACACCGCAGAGCCGCGATGAGGTGCTCCGCCGCGCTGCGACCGCCGCGGGCGTTGCGGCGCGTGACGACATTCGCCTTGACGTGCTCGGCGAGGCGCTTGATCTCGGTCGGGTCAGGCTCGTCCAACCGCCGGTGGCCCCACTCGGCGAGAACCCGGTTCCAGTAGGAGGCGTAGACCCTGCGGGTGCCGGCGCTGACGGCCTCGGACACCACGGGGATGTACTCGGCGAACGTCGGTGCCGGCGGACCGGCAGGGGCGGTCTGCTGCAGGTCGCCCGGTGAGATACCGAGCCGGGACAGCAGCAGCATCGCTGCGTCCAGGTCAGCCTGGCTCGGCCGGCTCGACGAGGGCTGCGTGGTCATGCCGCCTCACCGTCCAACGCAGCCGCCTGGAAAGCGGTGATCATCGCGTGCACGGCGGCAGGCGGATGGACCACAAGCCGCCCGCCTGCCGGGTCAGCCACCAGCAGCAGACGACTGCCGGCGGTGAGCCCACACCAGTGCCGGACCGTCGCCGGCAACCGAACCTGACCAGGCCGAGTCACCCGAAACACCGCGTGCGGATCGGCTGTCACCAGCACTAGGCCGCCGCGCACCCGAACATCCACCCGGGTACCCGACCGCCAGCCCAGAGCAGGAATGACCACCGCCTCGGCCAGCCGACCATCACGATCGATCGCCGCCATCCCATACGGCACCGTCGGCCGGGCCTCGGGAGCGAGCTGCGCAACCGGCAAGGCACGCCGATCGTTGCTCGGCACGCCCCTCGGCCCAGCGGGAATCGAGGGCGGCACCACCGCTGACACGACCCGGGCATTCACCGCGACCACCCCCGAGACGAAGCGGGGAAGACAGCGCCGGAAGCCGGAGTCCGGCGGCCGCCGTTCGACCACCGGTACGTCACATCACGCAGATATGCGGGGAAACTGTGTCCGAGGGGGGACTTGAACCCCCACGCCCTATACGGGCACTAGCACCTCAAGCTAGCGCGTCTGCCATTCCGCCACCCGGACCTACTCATCCAGCCTACCGTGTCGGCTGCGGGACTTCGTCACCGCCTGCCGGCCCCGGCGGGCCGCACGGGGCCTTACTGTACACGGCCCCGGTGGATCATGCACATCGCCTTCCGGTGGGCGAAAGCAGTCGATGTTCGGGCAGGTCAGGCCTTCTGCCGAACGGGCCGTGACCGCCGACCACCGGGGGTGGGTGGCATGCGGTGGCGACTACCGGCAGCATGGTTCGGGTGTCACACCCCTCCCCGCTGACCGCTGCCCAGCAACGGGCGCTCGCCCTGCGTACCTCCGGCGACCTGGCCACCGCCTGCCGGCTGCTGACCGACGCGCTCGACGCGGCTCGCCCCGCGTACGGCGCCGACCACGCCGACGTCCTGGGTACCGGCCGGCTCCTCGCGCAACTGCACCGGGAGGCGGACGACCCGATGGCGGCCCGGCGGGTCCTGGAGGAGGCGTACGCCGCCGGTGAGCGGCGGTGGAGTCCCGCCCAGCCGCTGATGTTGGCGATCTCCTTCGATCTTGCCTCGGTCGCCGAGGAACTGGGCAACCGGCACGAGGCCCGCCGCAACTACGCCCGGGTGGCCGAGCACGGGCCGGCCGTGTTCGGCCCCGACCACCCGGCGGTCCGGGCCGCCCGGCAGTACCTCGGCGACGCCGTGCCACCGCCGCACCCCGGCCCACGCTTCCCGCAGGCCGGCACCCCGGCCCTCTCCGAGCCGACCGTCCCGCTGTCGGGGCTGCCCACCGCACCCCCGGCACCCATCTCGGAAGCCGGTCCAGGGGCAGCTCAGCCGCCGGCCGCTCCACCCTCGCCCTGGGCACCCCCGCCCCCGGCTGTGGATTCGGCCGCCAGCCCGCCCCGGTCGGCTCCGCCGTTCCCGGGCGCGCCGCTCCCGCCACCGCCGGCCCCGACCGTGCCCGCCGCCGGCACGCCGCTGTCGGCGCCGCCCGTCCCTACCGCGCCGTTCTCCGGGCCACCGTTCTCCGGGCCGCCGGCCTCCGCGCCACCGTTCTCCACGCCACCGGCGTCCGGGCCGCCGGGGTCGGCCACGGCCGGACCGGTACCCCCGCAGCGGCCCGGACCGGTGCCCATCCCCCGCCGGGCGATACCGCTGCCCACTCCGCCGGCACGGCAGCCGAGCCCTCTGCCACCTCCACCAGCCGCACCCACCGTCACCCCCCAGGCTGCGGCCGGGACCACGCCGGCCGGACCGGGCACGACCGCGGTGCCGCCGCCCCGCCACCCGGTGGGCCCCACGCAGCCGCCGGGAGGCGTCCTCCCACCGCCGCCCCCTGGCCCACTGCCCTCGCCGGGCCCCAGGCCGCTGGCACCGCCTACCGACGCCGCCCCGCCGCCATCCCCGAGGGTGCCCCTTCCCGCCCCACCGGACCGTCCGCTCCCACCCCCGGCCGAGCCGGCTGGCCCCGGCACGCGACCCTCGGCCCCCCTGCCTCCCCCGCCGCCGATCGTCCCGCCGCCCTCGGACACCACCGCCCATCGGGAGCACCCGGCCAACCCGGCCGACGCGCCGGCACCGGCGGGCCCCGAAACCCAGCCGGGACCGGAGAGCAGGCCCGGCCCGGTGGTCACGCCGGGCCCGACGGCCCCGCCCGCCGGATCGCAGCGGCGGCAGGACGACCGCCCCGGTACGCCGTCGGCGCGGCCGGCCGGGTGGGACAACCCGACCATCGTGGTCCAGCAGATCGGCGCGCTGGTCCCGAACGAGCCGGGTACCCCTGCCCGGCTGGCCGGGGCGATGCCCGCCGTCACCGCGCCGGCCGGCAACCCTCCGGTCAGCGCCCCACCGGCAGGCAGCACCCCACCGGTACCCAGCGCCCCGGTCAGCGCCCCATTCGCCCACAGCGCCCCGGTCAGTGACTCACCCGTGAGCAGCGCCCCCGTCAGCGCCCCACCGACCAGCGGGCCACCGTTCGTCCCGCCACCGCCGAGCGGGCCACCGTCCGTCGGCACGCCGCCACCGAGCGGCCCACGGGCAGTCGGGCCGCCGCCGAGCGGACCGCCGGCCGGCGCGGTACCCGATCCGGGGCCGGTGGTGCCGCCCTGGGGGATGACCGCCCCGCCGTGGGGTCGCGTCGTCCCACCGCAGCCGGCCAGCCCGCCGGACTCCGCGACGGGTCCCGCCGAGAGCGGTACTGCCGGCGCGGCGGGGCCGCACGACAACAGCGACCGTGCACCGGAACTCCCGTCCCCGTCGGTTGCCCCGAGCGCAGGGTGGCCCGCTGCTGACGACCTGCCCGGACGACCGGAGCAGGAGTTGGTCGCCCCTGCCGGGCCGGCCCCGCACCACACCCCGCCGGTGCAGGACAGGACGGAGCCTTTCCCCTCACTCCGGGCGGACCCCCCGTCCGGGACCCCGGTCGCGCCACCCGCCCCGGCGGGCGCGCCTGTGGTGGCCCCGACGTACCCGTCGCTGGCCGGGTATCCGCCAGCGCCGACGCAGCCGAGCCAGCCGTCACCGCCCCCGACCCACCCGACGGTCCCGGCCCACCCGGCGACGCCAGCCTTGGGGCACCTCGGGCCCGACGATGCCCCGCCGGGCGAAGCAGGAACGCCGGGCGAAGCAGGGACGCTGGGCGCAGCCGGAACGGTGGACGGAGCAGGAACGGTCGACGGCACCAGGCCCCACGGGGCTGGACCGGCGAGCGGTGCGTACCCGGGCCAGCCGGCCCCACCGCCGGTCACCGCCACCGTCCCGCCACCTCCCGCTGCCTCCGTCCCGACGTCCCACCCGACCCCCGCGCCAACACACCACCCGGCGCCCGTGCCGGCGCCACCCACGGCTCCCGTGCCGATGCCCCATGGCACCCCGGTCCCGCCGTCCCACATGCCCCCGGGTGCGCCGCCGCAGGCGGTGCCGACGTACCCCGGGTATTCGCAGGTGCCGGAGGAGGGCGAGAGCCGGCGCGGCCGGGCGCTGGTGGCGGTGGCCGTCGCCGGGGCGGTGGTCGCGGTCGCGGCGGTGGTCGGCGTGGGCGTGGTGCTGCTGAACCGGGAGGCGACGCCGGGCCCGGGAGGCGGCGCGGCGCCGACGGCGGCCGGGCCGGCGACCAGCGGGCCACCTCCCGCCGACCTGGAGCTACGGGACGACGCGACCACGATCACGATCACCTGGTCGGACCCGACCGACGGGACGGTGCCGTTCATGGTGGCCGGGGGTCGGGCCGGGCAGGCCCTCGGGGTGATGGCCACGGTGGACCCGGGCGAGACCAGCTACACGGTGAACGGGTTGAACTCGCGGGTGGACTATTGCTTCACGGTGCTCGCGGTGTACTCCACCGACGAGTTCGCCACCTCGGGTCAGGTCTGCACCAACCGGGACCGCTCCACCCCGTCGACCTGACCGGCGGCGCCATCCGGTCAACCTGACCGGTGGCTGCGCCTCGTCGAGCCGGCCGACCACTCCGCTCCGCCGACTCGGTCGACCGGCCGTCAACCACGTGTGGACGGGCGGCACACGGAGCGCTGCGCACGGAGCCGTCCAGGGTGGCTGGTCGACGTCCGTTTAGCGTGCACGCTGGGTGTCCGGGGCCGGACGGTGCGGGTTTCCCCGCGCCGAAGCGCCCCATATGATGGCACCCGGCTCCGGGCGGGTCGGACCGCCACCACACGGGATCCTCCGCCACGACGGACGACACGGGGAGGCGGTCGGCTGTGGCCACGATCGACGACGGCGGGGCCGTCGGGACGGCCGGCTCCCGCCGCGGCCGGCGGATGCGCGGTGGCTTCATCACCCTCGGCACGGTGGGCGCGCTGCTCGCCGCGATGGGTTTGACGGTCCTCGGGCTCGGTGCCGCCGACAACGCGGTGGCCAGCTACGACGCCTCCTCCTGGCTGTGGAGTTCGACGCGCGGGGAGATGGCCCGGGTCAACGGCATCACCGCCCGGGTGGACACCCGGGTCGAGGTGCCCAACACCCGCCGCCACCCGATGCAGGTGGTGCAGACCGACCGGCAGCTCATCCTGCGGGACCTGCACACCGGCCAGGTCAGCTCGCTGAACCTGGCCACCCTGCAGATCACCGCCACCACCCGGACCACCCCCGGTCTCGGGGTCAGCGTGGCGTTGCACGAGGACGCCGCGTTCGTGGTGGACGCGGTGCAGGGCGTGGTCCGGCAGCTCGACCCCCGCTCGCTCGCCCCGGTCGGTGAGCCGGTGCGGTACCCGCCGGGGATCACCGGCGGTACGTTCGACGGGGAGGGCCGGCTCTGGATCGCCGTCCCGAGCGAGGGCACCGTGTCGGCGGTCACCGCCGCCGACCTGCCGGCGACGCCGGGGGCGGCCGGTGAGGGCCTGAGCCCGAAGCGGGTGGCCACCTACGAGGTCGCCGAACGCAACCACGAGCTGGTGCTCTCGACGTTGGACGAGGGTGTCGCGGTGCTCGACCGGACCCGGGGTGACCTGGTGACCCTCCGGGGCGGGACCACCGCCCGCCACCCGTTGGAGCTGACCGGGGTGGCGACGCTGCCGGCGCGTACCAGCGGGTCACGGGTGCCGGTCACCATCCCGGAGCAGCGGCGGGTGCTGGTGGTGGACGGCCCGCAGGTGCGGGAGTTCACGGTGCCGGGTCGGGGGGACCGGCTCAGTCCGGTGGTGGCCTGGGCCGACCGGTTCTACGCCGCCGACGAGGGCGCCGGGACGGTCTACTCCTTCGACGTCGGCGGTCAGCTCGTCGACACCATCAAGGGCGGCCGGGGTCTGTCCGGGCCGCTGGAGCTGGAGGTCCGGGAGAACCACCTGTTCATCAACGCGCCGGACTCGGCGCGGGCCCGGGTGGTCAACGACCGGCACGAGGTGCGCGACGTCGACAAGTACGCCTCCGACGTGCTCGGCGCGGAGCCGCCGGAGGAGGCCCCGCCGCCGCCTCCCCCGCCGCCGAAGCCGAAGGTCGCCAAGCCGGGCCCGCCCCGGGACGTCACCGCCGCGGCCGGCGACGCGCAGGCCCGGGTGAGCTGGCGGCCGGCCGCCGCGAACGGCGCGCAGATCGTCCGGTACGTGGTGGAGGGCGCCGGCCAGCGGCACGAGGTGGGCGCCAACCAGCGGTCGGTGGAGATCACCGGGCTGACCAACGGCGAGACGTACCGGTTCACGGTGCACGCGGTGAACGCCAAGGGCGCCGGGCCGTCGCGTAACAGCAACCCGGTCACCCCGACCGCCGAGGTGCCCGATCCGCCGGCGAGCGTGACCGCGCAGGAACGTCCCGACGGTACGGTGCTGGTGACCTGGCCGGCGGCGGACGGGCAGGGCAACGCCATCGCCCGGTACACGGTGACCGCCACCTCGGCCGGGGCGAACGCCCCGGTGGGTGAGGCGACGAAGACGGAGCTGGTGGTGCCGGCCGGTGAGCTGGAGTACGGCACCCAGTACGCGTTCACCGTCATCGCGGTGAGCGAGGCCGGCGCCGGGTCGACGGCGTCCCCGGTCAGCAACACGGTGGTGCCGTTCGCGGCGCCGGGCGCGCCGACCGGGCTGGACGCGGCGACCGTGCCGGACCGGCCGGGCACCGTCACCGTCCGGTGGGCGCCGGGCCCGGCGAACGGCCGGCCGGTGAGCAAGTACCTGGTGGAGGTGGGCGGTCGCAGCACCGAGGTGACCGAGCCGCAGGCCACGCTGGACGGCCTGGGCGACGGCCAGCACGTCACGGTCGCGGTGAAGGCGGTCAACGAGGCCGGGGAGGGGCCGGCGGCGACCGCGTCGGCCCGGACGGTCGCGCCGCCCCGGGTCACGGTGACCGGGTCGTCGGCGACGGCCACCTCGGTCACGGTGTCGTTCACCGTGGACGCCGGCGGCGGGCAGGCCACCTGCGCGGTGAGCACCCCGGGCGAGCCGACGGTGTCGGGCGCGTGCACCCGGTTGTCGATGCCGAACCTGACCCCGGACACGGCGTACACGGTCACGGTCACCGCAGCCAACGCCGCCGGGGAGGGCACCGCCACCCGCCGGCAGAGCACCGAGGCCATGTACGGCATCGCCACCTGCGTCAACGGCGACAAGCCCGACCAGCTCACCTACTGCGACCAGGACCGGGACGGCCGCAACGGCAACGAGGTCTTCTCGGTGCCCCGGCAGGACAACGACCGGCAGGTCGGCTGGGCCCGACCCGGCACCCGGCTGAAGGCGCACTGCAAGCGGCAGGGCGAAGAGGTCTACGCCTACGTCTACAACGACAACAAGCGCAGCACCTGGTGGGTGCAGGTCGAGTACAGCGGGAAGAACTACATCCCGTGGGCCTGGCTCAACCTGGAGGACGGCGACAGAATCAACAGCCTGCCGACCTGCTGACCGACCAGGCAAGGAGCCCTGACCCACCGTGAACACGCACGAGCCGCTCAGCCAGCAGGAGGTGCAGGGCTTCGCCGCCCTCGCCGCCCGGCTGGCCGAGAACGTCAACTCGGTGGTGCTGGGCAAACCGCAGGTGGTCCGGCTCGCGCTGACCGCGCTCTTCGCCCAGGGTCACGTCCTGCTGGAGGACGTCCCGGGGGTGGGCAAGACCACCCTGGCCCGGGCCATCGCCGCGACGGTGCGGGGCGAGTGGCGACGCATCCAGTTCACCCCCGACCTGCTCCCCTCGGACGTGGTCGGGGTGACCATCTTCAACCAGGCCACCCGGGGTTTCGAGTTCCATCCCGGCCCGGTCTTCGCCAACATCGTCATCGCCGACGAGATCAACCGGGCCTCCCCGAAGACCCAGTCGGCGCTGCTGGAGGTGATGGAGGAACGCACCGTCACCGTGGACGGCGTCCGCCACCCGGTGCCGCAGCCGTTCCTGGTCGTCGCCACCCAGAACCCGGTCGAGATGGACGGCACCTACCGGCTGCCCGAGGCGCAACTCGACCGGTTCCTGGTGAAACTGTCGGTCGGGTACCCCGACGAGGCGGTCGAGGTGGAGGTGCTGCGCGGGGCCACCGTCCGCTCCCCCGAGGCGCTGACCGCGCTGACCGACACCGCCACCGTCGGGGAGATGGTCACCATGGCCCGCCGGGTGCACATCGCCGAACCCCTCTACGGGTACGCGGTGCGCCTGGCCGCCGCCACCCGCACCCACCCGCACGTGCGGGTCGGGGTGAGCCCCCGGGGCGTCATCGCGCTGACCCGCGCCGCCTGCGCGTACGCGCTCATCGACGGCCGGGGCTGGATCATGCCCGAGGACCTGAAGACCCTCGCCGAGCCGGTCTTCGCCCACCGGCTGCTGCTCACCCCCGAGGCGCAGGTACGCGGCATGAGCGCGGCCGAGGTGCTGCGCCAGGCGGTGGCGTCGGTGCCGGTGCCACTGCCCTCGGGGCAGCCGGCCCCGGCGCGGGGCTGACCGGCGGCGTGGGCATCACCGCCCGGGGCGCCGGGCTGCTCGCCGCCGCCGCGCTGCTGCTCGGCGCCGGCCTCCGCTTCGCGTACCCGGAGCTGACGCTGCTCGGCGCGGCGGCCGGCCTCGCCGTCGGCTACGCGCTGGCCACGGCGGCCTGGCGGCCCCGGCTCGCGGTGTCCCGCCACGCCGACCCGGACCGGGTGACCCGGGGCGAACCGGCGACCATGACCCTCACCGTGCGCAACGCCGGCCGGCTGCGCTCGGCGAACCTGCTCGCCGAGGACCGCTGCGGCCCCACCACCGTGCCGGTTCCCCTGCTGCGGCTGCGACCCGGCCGCGACACCGAGGTCCAGTACAACGTGCCGACCAGCCGCCGGGGCGTGGTGCCGGTGGGCCCGCTGCGGGTGACCCGCCGCGACCCCCTCGGCCTGGTCTGCCTGGCCCGCCCGTACGGCGGCACGGTGCCGGTCTGGGTGCACCCCCGCGTCCACCCGCTGACCGCCACCCCCACCGGCGCCGGACGCAGCCTCGACGGCCGGGTCGACGGCGTCCCCCACGGCTCCATCACCTTCGACTCGCTGCGGGAGTACGTGGTCGGCGACGAGCTGCGCCGGGTGCACTGGCGCACCAGCGCCCGGGTCGGTGAGCTGATGGTCCGGGAGAACGTCGACACCAGCCTGCCCCGCCTGGTGGTGCTGCTCGACAACCGGGCCGCCGCGCACCCGGACCGCGTCGACGGGGTCGCCGAGTCCTTCGAGTCGGCCTGCGAGGCGGCGGCGTCGGTGGTCACCGCCGCGCACCGGGCCGACCTGCCGGTCACCCTGCTGCTGGTGGCCCCCGAGGCCAGCGGCCTGCCCGACACCGACCCACCCCCCGGGACCCCGGACACCACCGCCCCGGCCGACGCCGCGACGACCCTGCCGGGCGGCGGCGGGCCGCTGGACCGGCTCGCCGCCGTCGAGCTGGCCACCGGCGACGGCGCGACGGCGCTGCGCACCGCCACCTCCCGGCTGCGCCAGGACCGCCTCGGCGACACCCTCGTCGTCCTCACCGGCCCCGGAGGCCGCGCCGACCTGGGCCTGGTCGGCGCGCTGCGCGGCGCGTACCCGTCGGTGGTGGTGGGGGTGCTCGGCGCGCGGGAACCGTCGGCGGCCCCCGCGACCGGACCGGTGGTGCTCGACGCCGCCGACGGCGCGGCGTTCGCCGCCGAGTGGGACGGAATCCGCCGGTGGTGACCGGCGGCCCACCGGCCGGCGCCCACCTCCCGGACGTGACACCGGCGCACGGGACGGGACCGGACCCGACACCCATGACACACGCCGCACCGCCGCACGCGACGGGACCGCAGACGACGCGGGCCGCACCGGACCCGGCGGGCCCGGCGCGCGGGTCGCGGACCGGGCGGCTGCTGCGGGCCGCCGTGCCGCCACTGGTCCTGGTCGCGCTGGTCTCCCTCGCCGGGACGGTCCTCAGCCGGGTGTACGCCGACGACCTGCTGACCCGCCTCGTCGTCGGCGCGGCGGCCGGCTCGGTCCTGGTCAGCGTCGCCGCCCGCCGCCTGCGGTCCTGGCTGGTCGCCCCCCTGTCGGTGGCCGCCCTCGCCGGGTACACGCTGTGGTCGGTGCGGCTCGCCGCCGACGCCGCCGACCTGCCCGGCGGGCTCGTCGAGGTGACCGCCGACGCCGCCCGCAACGCGATCCCCCGGCTGCTCACCGCGATGATCCCGGTCGAACCCACCCCCGACACCGTGCTGGTGCCGCTGGTCGCCGCCTGGCTGGCCGGCCTCGCCGCCGCCGAGGTGGCGCTGCGGGCCGGCCGGGTCCTGCTCGGCTACCTGCCCCCGGCGGCGCTCTTCGCCGGGGCCCTCTACGTGGTGGGCCCCAACGCGGACCCGGCGATCTGGCCGGCGGTGGCCTTCGTCGCGGTCGCCGCCGTCGGCCTGGCCGTGCCGGACAGCGGCCCCACCGGGCCCGGCGGCGCCCCCACCGCCCCGGGACCCGCGACCCCGCCGGCGGTGCGGGCCCGCCTCGCCGTCGCCTCGGCCACCGGGGTGGTGCTGGTGGTCGCCGCCACCGCCGTGGTCGGCCCGGCGGTCGCCGCCCTGGTCGACCGCCGGCCGGTCGACCCCCGCCGGTACGTGGAACCACCCCAGGTGGACTCGCTCGACGAGAACCCGCTGATCCGGATCTCCGGCTGGGCGCTCAACCCCGACCAACGACTGCTGGAGGTCGACACCACCCGCCCCGGCGGCCCCGCCGGCGGCAGCACACCACCCCGCATCCGGCTCGCCGTGCTCAGCGACTACGACGGGGTCACCTGGCGGGTCGGGGCGACCTACCGCAACGCCGGACGGATCCTGCCCGCCACCGAACCCCCGCCGCACACTACCGTCGACGAGATCCGGCAGGAGATCACCGTCGCCGACCTCAGCGGCCGGCTGCTGCCCGCCGTCCCCACCCCCCGCGAGGTCACCGGCGCGCGGGTGGCGTACGACCCGCAGACCGGCACGCTGATCCGGCCGGAGGGGCTGACCCCGGGGCTGCGGTACACGGTGACCTCGGCCCGGGAACGCCCGGACCTGAACCTCCTCGCCACCGCCGACGTACCGGCCGGCGACCCGGTGGCCCGGGTGCTGCGGGTCGCCGACGGGGTACCCGAACCGCTGCGCCGCCTCGCCACCCAACTCGCCGAGGAGAACAGCGCCCCGTACGCGCGGGCCAGCGCGATCGAGCAGTTCCTCGCCGAGCACTACCGGGTGGTGGCGGACGCGCCCAGCGGGCACGCGTACCCGAACCTGGAGTTCTTCCTCGTCGGGCCGCGCAACGGCGGCGGGCAGCAGGGCACCTCCGAGCAGTTCGCGGCGGCGTTCGCCGTGCTGGGCCGGCTCTGCGGGCTGCCCGCCCGGGTCGTGGTCGGCTTCCGGCCCGGCGGGGACGGCCCGGTGCGGGCTGCCGACGCCATCGCCTGGCCGGAGGTGCTCTTCACCGGGCTGGGCTGGGTGCCGTTCGACCCGATGCCCCGGCCGGACGAGGAACCGCGCCCGGTGGAGGAGGACTTCCGGCCCCGCCCGGAGGAGACCCCGCCCCCGGACGTCCCGGAGCCCACCCTGGAGCCGACGCCCACCCCACCCCCGGCGGCGGCCCCCGGACGCACCGACACCGACGGCGGCGTACCACCGGTGGTGCTGGTCGGCGGCGGGGCCGGCGGCGCCCTGCTGCTGCTGACCGGGGTGCTGCTGGTGCTGGCCGCGATGCGCCGGGCGCAGACCCGCGCCCGGTTGGGGCGTGGCGACCCGGCGGCGCGGATCGCCGGGGCGTGGCGGGAGGTGACCGACGCGCTGCGGCTGGCCGGCCACCCGGTCGGCGGCGACCTGGCCGCCACGGAGGTGGCCGCGCAGGCCCGCACGGTGCTCACCGAGGCCCGCGCGACCCGCACCCCGCAGCGTCCAGGCACCCCACCCGCCCCACCGGGATCCGGCCCGGCGTGGGCCGACTCAGCATCGGTCGACTCAGGCTCAGGCACCTCAGCGTCAGCCGGCCCGGCCTCGGCCGCCTCAGTCCCGGGCGGCCCGGCCTCGGCTGGCCCCGCCGTGGACGACCTGGCCGACCTGCTCAACCAGGTGGCGTTCGCGCCCGGCAGCACGACCGGCGAGCAGGCCGACGGGGCGGCGGCGGTGGCCGGCGGGTACGTCGCCGCGCTGCGGGCCGCCCGCCCGTGGTGGCGACGCCTGCTCTGGTCGGTGCACCCCGGCCCACTGCGCTGGCGACGCTAGCCCCGGGCACCAGTCGGACCCCGGCCGCCGGTGCGGCACGCCACGGCACAACCGGCCGCGCGGCGTGGCCGGTCAGCGGCGCAGCCGGGGGTCGATCCACACGCCGACGTTGTTGTCGTGGCACTGGTCGGTGCTGGTGGTGCTGATCCGCAGGCCCACCTGGGTGGCCTCGCTGACGTCCACCTTGACCGCCCGGGTACGCCCCAGCCCGACGCTGGTGGTGAAGACCGACTTGCCGTCGACGAGCACGGCGAAGCGCAGCGGCGCCGGCACCGAGTCGTCGGCCACCCCCACCCGCGCCTCCAGGGTGGAGTATCCACGGCTCGTCACGAACGTCGCGGTGAAGTTGTCGTTGAGCCAGCACGGCGAGGCGGAGAGCACCGTGTCGTACCGCCTGCCGGCGACGACCTGCGGTTCCTGCTGCCAGCCCTCGAAGTCGTCCACCTCCGGCAACTCGGTCAGCGACTGCTGCCCGGCCTCGGGCGGCGCCTCGCCCGGCGCCGGGCTGGACGGCCCGCCCGACGGCGGGGCCGCGCCCACGGTCGGCGACGGGGTACCGGGTCCGGTCACCCCGACCGTCGGGGGTTCCGCCGACGCGGGCGGGGAGGCCGCCGGCCCGGACGGGGACGCCGACGCGACCGGCGGCGCGTCGCCGGCCAGCCGGCCCCGGACCAGCTCGACGGTGACCGGGATGACGGCGGCGGCCACGGTGGCCGCTGCCGCGATGACCGCACCGACGATGGCCGGGTTCCTCCGTCGGCGGTTCCGCTGCGTGGACACGCGTCGATTGTGTCAGCCGCCGCCCATCCCGGCGCGCCGATGCCCGGAACCGCCGGCCGGCTCAGCCGCGCAGTCGCCGGACCAGCTTCCGCAGCCCGCTCTGCCAGCCGTCCGGGTCCTCGGCCCGCCGCCGGGCGTACGCCGCCACCTCCGGGTGCGGCAGGATCAGGAACCGCTCCTCGGCCAGCCCGGCGATCACCGCGTCGGCCACCACGTCCGGGTCGAGCACCGCACCGGACGCGGCGATCACCTGCGCGCCGAGGTGCCCGGCGGCCAGCCCGTCGGTGAGCATCGGCGTGTCCACCCCCTGCGGGCAGAGCGCGCTGACCCGCACCCCCTGGTCCCGGTACGTGATGGAGAGCCACTCGGCGAACCCCACCGCCGCGTGCTTGGTCGCGGTGTACGGCGCGTCGCCGACCGCGGTCAGCAGGCCCGCCGCCGAGCAGGTGTGCAGCAGGTACCCGCTGCCCCGGCGCACCATCCCCGGCAGCACCGCCCGCGCGGCGTACACGTGGGACAGCACGTTGACCCGCCAGGACCGCTCCCAGTCGGCGGCGTCGGCGTCCAACCCCGCGCCGGTGGCCACGCCCGCGTTGGCGCAGAACAGGTCGATCCGCCCGTACCGCTGCTCGACCTCGGCGACCAGGGCCCGCACCTGCTCCTCGTCGGCGGCGTCGAGCGCCTGCGCGGACGCGGGCCGGCCGATCCCGGCCGCGACCTCCCGCGCGGCGGCGGCGTCGAGGTCGGCCACCACGACCGCCGTCGCCCCCTCGGCGACGCAGCGGCGGGCCAGGGCCGCGCCGATGCCGCCCGCTCCCCCGGTGACCACCACGACCCGTTCGGTGAGGTTCACGCCGGCTCCCCCGCCGTCGCTGAGTCCGAGCCGTCCGGCGGGCCGAGGCGGGTGACCAGGTCGGCGAGGGCCGCCGCGCCACCGGCGACCAGCTCCGGGGTGGGCAGCACCGCCAGCACCGGCACCCGCACCCCGGCCGCCACGTACCGGGCGACCTGCTCCCGGCACCGCTGCGGCGAACCGTGCAGCACCAGCTCGTCGACCAGGTCGTCCGGGACCGCCGCGGCGGCGCCCCGCCGGTCACCGGCCGCCCAGGCCCGCCACATCGGCCCGAGCTGCTCGGCCCGCCCCAGCCAGCGGTGGAACTCGGCGTACGCGCCGATGGTGAGGTACCCGGCGATCAGCCGCCGGCCCAGCGCGCGGGCGTGCGCGGCGTCCTCGGTCGGGCAGACGAAGATCCGGGCGACCACCTCGAACCCGGGCCGGCTCGGCTGCACCTGCGCCAGCGCCTGCGGCACGTCCCCGGCGGCCAGCCAGTTCAGGATCACCCCGTCGGCCTCCGCCCCGGCCAACCGCAGCATCCCGGGGCGCAGCGCGGCCAGCAGCAGCGGCGGCGGCACCGCAGGGGGACGGTCCAGGGTGAACCGACCGACGGTGAACGTCGGGTACGCCTCGTCGACGGTCTCCCCGGCCAACGCCGCCCGCAGGAAGCGCAGCACGTCCCGGGTCCGCCGGTACGGCTCCACGTACGGGGTGGCGTTCCAGCCCTGCACGACCACCGGTGAGGAGGCGCCGATCCCGAGGGCGAACCGGCCGGGGGCGGCCTCGGCCAGTGCCGCCGCGCTCATCGCCAGCAGCGCCGGGCCCCGGGTGAACACCGGCGCGACCGCCGTACCGAGGCGCAGTCCGGGCTGCCAGGCGGCGGCCAGGGCCAGCGGGGTGAACGCGTCGGCGCCGTTGACCTCGGAGGACCACAGGTCGGTGAAGCCGGCCCGGGCCAGGGTCGCGTAGACGTCGGCGTGCTCGGCCAGCGGTATCCGGTCCAGCGGCACCGTCATGCCCCATCGCGTCGTCACCGCTCGATCCTGCCCGCGCCACGCCGCCCCGGCAACACCCCCACCCGGCGTCGATGAACCGGGGCCCGACCGGACCGGCACCGGTGCGCTGCCGGGCGGGGCGGTCAGTCCGCCGCGAAGGCCGGTGGCCGCAGACCCGCGCCGGCCAGGGTGGACCGTTCCGCGTCGGTCAGCGGGGCCCGGCCGGTGAGCTTGCGGATCAGGGTGAGCCGGTCCCAGTCCAGACCGGCGGGCAGGTCCCGGCCGTCGGTCAGCAGCCCGGCGACGACCACCGCCGCGTCCGGCGTCAGCCACGGCGTCCGGTCCAGGGCGTACGCCAGGTCCAGGCCGTGCACCCCGACCTCGGTGACCCGGGTGGCGAGGAAGTCGTCCAGCCGCATCGGATCGCCGTGGCGGGTCCGGACCAGCCGGCCGGCCGGCTGCCGGGCGACCGCCGCGTCGGTGGCCCGCCAGGCGTCCAGGAGACGCCCGGCCAGTTCCGGTCCGGTGGCCGGCTGTCGGGCGGCCCGTTGGGCGCTGTCGATCCGCTCGGCGTCCACCTCGGGGGCGAACTTGTCGGCCCCGTAGTACCCGGTCGCGTCCACCCGCGCCCGCTCGGGTGGCGGGGCGGCCAGCATGTCGACCAGCCGGCCGACGCCGGTGTGCACGTGCGCGACGAGGTCCCGCACGGTCCACGGCGGGCAGCCGGTCGCCCGCCCCAGGTCCGGCCCGTCGAGACCACGCAGCACGGTGGCCAACCGCTCGCACTCGACCCGCAACGCCATCCGTACCGTCTCCACGGCCGCCCCCCTCCCCCGTGCCCGTCCGGCATCGGCCGGGCTGTCCCCGATCATGCGCGCGGTCGCGGGCGGCCCGGCGCACCACCCCCGTCGCGCCGCCCGCGACCGGCGGGGGTGGGCGGTTTCGCCGGGCCCGGCACGGGTACCCGCCGCCGGACGGGCAGAGGAGGGGGCGACACATGGCCGGCATCATGCTGCGCAGCACCGCGTTCACCGACCACGACCTGTTGCCGGGGCGGTTCGCCCAGGAGGGCGGGAACGTCTCGCCGCCGTTGGAGTGGTCCGGGGTGCCCGACGGCACCGCCGAACTGGTGCTGCTCGTCGAGGATCCGGACGCCGGACGTCATCCGTTCCTGCACTGGCTGGTCACCGGGATCGCGCCGGCCTCCGACGGGGTCGCCGAGGGCACCGTCCCGCCGGGTGGCCGGGAGTGGCCCAACGGGTTCGGCGGGACCGGGTGGGGCGGCCCGAACCCGCCGCAGGGCGACGAGGCGCACCGGTACTTCTTCCGGTTGTTCGCCCTCGGCGCCCCGCTGGACCTGTCCGGCGCGCCGCAGGCCGACGACGTGCACCGGGCGGTCGCCGGGCGGGAGATCGCCAGCGGCACCACCGTGGGGACGTACTACCGCTGAGCCGTGCCGCCCGGCCGGCCACCGGCCCTCCGGGGGTGGGGTCGTGGCGGGGCGGGCGGTCAGCCCTTGTGCCGGGGGACCAGCCGGTGCACGACGGCGAGCACCAGCGCCGCCACCACCGCCATGGCGCCGACGATCCCGGCTGCGCTGCCGGCGTACCCGGCCAAGAGCGGTCGCCGGGTGAGCGCCTCCGGGGCGACCCGGGGCAGGTCGACCAGCCAGGCCAGGGCGAGGGCGGAGACGCACAGCGCCAGGACGCCGGCCACGCCGAGCACCACGGCGGCCTTGCGGTGGGCGTCCTCGGGGGCGATCTCGGCCTGTTCCCGCTGGGTGATCAGCAGCAGCAGGCCGGCCAGCGCCGTCCAGACCCCGACCACCAGGTACGCCGCGACCGCGTCGCTGGGGCGGTGCCAGCCGGCGGAGAGGGTGGCCACCCCGGCGATGGCCGCGTAGCCGGCGGCGAGGTACGCCCCGAGGACCCGGACCTTCGGCGGCAGGACCAGCATCAACGCCATCGCCACCGAGGCGGCCACGGTGGTGTGCCCGCTGGGCAGGCTGTTGCCGACGAACGCCCGTTCCGGGTCGACGCCGAAGTCGGGCCGGGCCAGTCCGTACTTGAGTAGTTGGGTGGTGACGTTGGCGCCGGCGATGAGCAGGGTCGCCGTGATGGCCAGCGCCACCCGGCCCCGGATCAGCGCGATGAACCCGATCACGGCGGTGGCCGCCAGCAGGGAGACCACCGACATCGCGTTGAGGACGTGGTCCATCGGCCTCTCGATGCGGCTCTGGCCGATCTTGTTGCCGGTCAGCGCCACCGTGTCGAGCCACTGGCCGAGGAAGGTGTGCACGGCGAGGTGCCACACCGCGAGGAAGGCGGCCACCTGGACGAGGGCCAGCACGACCAACCAGACCGCGGTCCAACCCCTTGCCGTCGCTCGCACCCGCACACCGTAGCGGCCTGACACCACCGGAGGTCCGGTGGCCCGCCGGTGGTGTCGGGTGCTTAGGTGGAGTGGACGGCGAGGGGGGTGACGTGACCGGCACCACAGGTCGGGAGCAGGGACAGGACCAAGAACGGGCGCAGGAGCGGGCGCAGGGACCGGCGCAGGAGCAGGAGCGGCCGGAGTCGCTGGCGGACCTGCTCGGCGGGCGGCGGGGCGCGGTCGACGCGACGCTGCCGCCGGTGGCGTTCGCCGTCGGGTGGCTCGCCGGCGGCCACTCGCTCTGGGGCGGGGTGGGCGCCGCCGTGGCGACCGGGGTGGTGCTGGCCGGTTGGCGGCTGCACCGGGGCGACCGGCCCCGCTCGGTGCTGATCGGGCTGCTGGCTGTCTGCGTGGCCGCGCTGATCGCGCTGCGCACCGGCCGGGCCACCGACTTCTTCCTGCTCCAGTTGCTGTCCAACGCCGCCAGCGCGCTCGCCTGGGCGGTCAGCATCGTGGTGCGCTGGCCTCTGCTCGGGGTGATCGTCGGGGCGGTGCTCGGTCAGCGTGGCCGGTGGCGGCGGGATCCGGCGCTGGTGCGCGCGTACGCCCGGGGCAGTTGGGTGTGGGCGGCGACCTACGTGCTGCGCCTGGCGGTCTTCGTCCCGCTGTGGTTGGGCGGGCAGGTGGTCGCGCTGGTCGTCGCCCGGGTCGCGTTGACCTGGCCGCTGGTGGCCACGGCGTTGGCGGTGAGCTGGCTGGTGATCCAGCGGTCGCTGCCGGCCGGGCACCCGGGGCTGCGGCACCCGGCCGGGTCGCCGCCCCCGCCGCACGGATCTCAGCCCCCGCCGCGGGCAGAGCAGACGTAGGGGCCGCGGACCGCGCCCAGCGGACGGCAGGCGCAGGAACCGCAGCCACAGGCGCAGGAACCGCAGGCGCAGCCGGACGGGCCGTGGACGCAGCCGGGCCCCGCAGCAGATGCTGCGGGGCCCGGTGGAGTTGAGGGAGAGGCCGCCACGGGGGGAGCGGCCTCTCCGGTGACGTACGTTACTCCGTTTTGAGCCGGAGCGTTATCCCACGGGCCCGCCTTTTTTCATCCGGATCCATGGGATGTCCTCGCGTTTCACCGCCGAACGCCGGACGGTGTGGGTGTGGTGGGCCGGCCGCGCCGCTGCGTTGGCCGGACGACCGGCCCACCACGGCCTGATCGTGGGAATCAGGCCCGCTGCCGACCGGGAGTCGTCCATCCCCGGATCCGGTCGGCACCTCCGGGTGGACGGACGCCGCCGTCCGCCCGGAGGAACTCCGATCACCCGTTCGGGAACGCCTTGCCGTAGTCGGCGTAGGCCATCGCCACGTCCGCCTGCGCCCAGAACCGGTGGTAGTTGAAGACCGGCTCCGGCCCACCGTCGAGGTACGCCTGCACCTTCGGCCAGGCCGGGTCGTTCTTGTAGAAGGACCGGATGTCGACGAAGCTCTTGCCCGGGGCGATCACGTCGCCGTTGGGCATCCGCCCGGTCCAGCCCTGGGGGATGTACAGACCCTGGCCGGTCGAGGCGTTGTAGGTGTCGTCGAAGCGGCGGTAGTCGCCGCGCGTCTCCGGGGTGGAGACACCCTGTGCGTCACTGGCCGCGTGCAGCGCGTCCAGCAGCCCCTTGGCGGTGTTCTTCGCCGCGGTGTTGCCCGACTTGGCCGCGTACGCGATCAGGGTCCGGGCGTAGGCGGCGGCGATGCCGACGTCCTGGCCGGTCGAGAGGACCTCGACCCGCAGGTTGGGGTTGGTGTGCGGGTAGCCGGCCCAGGTGGTGGGCTGGCCGGTCCACTTCAGGTCGGCCGGGATCGACCAGTTGGCGCCCAGGGTGGTGTTGGCGATCGCCCACGGCACCCACTTGTCCAGCAGCGCCTTGGCGCGCTCGTTGCCGGTCTGCTGGTACAGCTCGGCGATCCGGTGCATCGACCACGCCTGCATGCCGAACCACTGGTTCGACGGCGGGTCGTTGTAGACCGGGTCCACGTCGTAGTACATGCCGTGGAAGGTGGCGGTGCCGGCCGGCGGCTGGCCGTAGTGGCCGCCCCAGCTGTTGGTGGCGCCACCGGCGATGCCGCCGTCGGCGGACTGCAGCCAGGTGTACAGCTCGAGCTGCCGCTCCAGGCTCTTGGTCCAGTCCGCCGCCGCGGTCGGCGACTTCGGCGCCAGCTCCGGGGTGTTGGTCAGGGCCCAGGCCGCGAACGGGTTCTGGTAGCCGAAGTGGCTGTGGCTGGAGCCGATCCGCCACGACCAGTTCTGGTTGGCCTCGTACGCCCCGCCCCACGAGTAGTACCAGGAGAGCAGGTAGTGCGCCGAGTCGCGGCCGGAGGCGGCCGGGCAGGTGCTGGCCCCGACGCAGTTGCCGACCTTCTTGAAGTACTTGTCGAACAGCGCGTACCGCAGGTAGTCACCCATCTTGGCGGCCTTGGCGACCGTGGCGGCGACGTCGGCCTGCTTGTTCTGCTCCTTGGCCCAGACCAGCGCCCAGTAGGCGGCCTGCACCGCGCGGGCGTCGGCGTCCGGGGCGTTGGTGTACTTCCACTGCTTGGCCGGGGCGTTGGACTCCTTGATGAACAGGTCCAGGTAGCCGTACTGGCCGCCGTGGCGGAAGGTGTCGCAGGAGGGCTGCGGCACGGTCTCCCACACCGACTCCTGGGTGCCCCGCTGGAAGGTGTTGATGTACGCCGGGCGGGTGGTGCCGTCGCCGCAGCGGCCGTAGCCGTAGACGTTGTCCACGTCGAGCAGCCAGTGCATGCCGTAGATGCTGCCGGTGCCGTAGGCGGCCTGCAGCTCGTTGCGCAGCGGGTCCTGGCCGACCGGCACGTTCGGCTCCAGGGCCGACGGGTACTGGCTGGGCAGGTCGTGCTCGGCGGCGTACTGCGGGGTGCCGGGCGAGCCGGCGGTGGGCTGGTCGGCGTTGGACGGGATGATGTACTTCTCCATCACCGTCCAGGCGTTGTTGAACGGCGCCCAGTTCTGGGTCACCCGCCCGTAGTTGGCCTCCAGCCAGAGCCAGAAGCTGAACGCCTCCGAGGTGGTCTGGTGGCCGTGGTCGGGAGCCTCGACGATCAGGGTCTCGATCGAGTGGTACGGCACGCCCTCGGGGCTGAAGTACCCGGAGTTCTTGATCTTGCCGTACTGCTGGAGGAACCGCTCGACGTAGACGTTGTCGCCACCACCGGGCACGTCGTTGTCGATCTCGGTCGCGGTGATCGCCAGCGGCGCGTACCCGGTGGCCGAGGCGGTGATCGTCGCGGTGCCGCCGACGGTGTCGGCGTCCTCGGCCGCGGCGACGGTGACCGTGGCCCCGGTGCTCCAGTTGGCCGTGGTCAGGGTCAGCGACGTCGGCGAGACGGTGATGTCCGAGTCACCGGTGCGCGCCAGGGTGACCGGGACGTTGCCCGACGGGGCGCCGCTGAGCTTCAGGTTGAACGTCGTGCTGCCGCCCTCGTTGACGCTGACCGCCGAGGGGGTCGCCACCAGCGTCGGCCCGGTGGCCGGGCTGACGGTGAAGGTCTTCTCGGAGACCGCGCTGAGGTTGGCGTTGTCGTACGCCTTGGCCTGGACGGTGTAGTTGCCGGCCGGCAGGTCCTCGAGGGTGTACGCGTACGGGGCGGTGGTGTCGGTGTTGACCAGCAGCCCGTTGCGGTAGAACTCGACCTTGCTGATCGTGCCGTCCTCGTCGGCCGCGGTGGCGGTCAGCGGCACGTCCGCCGGGGCCACGAACGGGCCGGCGGGCACGTTGAGGGTGACCGTCGGCGGCTTCTGCACCGTGCCGCCGCAGGTGACACCGTTGACCGAGAACGAGGTGGGCTTCGGGTTGCTGCCGGTGTAGGTGCCGTTGAACCCGATGCTGGTCGACGCGCCGGTGGCGAGGCTGGCGTTCCACGCCTCGTTGGTCGCGGTCACCTCGTTGCCGGTCTGGGTGAACCGGGCCGACCAGCCCTGGGTGACCCGCTGGTTGCCGGGGAAGGCGAACTTCAGCGTCCAGCCGTTGATCGCGTCACCGAGGTTCTTGATGGTGACGTTGGCGGTGAAGCCGCTGCCCCAGTCGTTGGTCGCGTAGACCACGTCGCAGGCGGGGGCGGCCTGCGCGGGACCAGCGGGCAGGGTCACCCCGCCGACGGCCAGCGCGGTGGCGGCGAGCATCGCCAGCCGGCGACGTCTTGCCATGAGTTTCATGTGCGCGGTGTCTCCTCGGGCCAGGCCGGGCGCGAGTCCCGGCAGAGCGCCTCCACGCGTGCGTCACACGTAGGGGACGGAGGCGCCCGGAATGGGGTGGTAACCCGGCGGTATCGGCCGGGCTCGGCGGACCCCCGCAGGGACCCACCGTCGTCGGGTGCCGTACCCGGTCAGGGACCGGATTGCCCTCGGCGACCCGCACTCGCGCGCACTGGCTCCGCGTCGCAGTAGTTCGACAGTCTCGCATGGAAGCGCTCCCACAACAAGGCCGGACCCACCGGATGTTTCAATCTCGTTTAGGGGCTTTCACAAAGCGGTGACGGGCGTTACAGTCGCTGCATCGCCGATGGGAGCGCTTCCATCGACGGAGATGTAGGTTACGTTCTGCCCGGGCCGTCCTCGGACGACCCCGGACCAGCCCCAATGGCTGACGGCGGGCCAAGCCCGGACGCCGCCGCCAGCCGATGACCCACCGACATGGAGGGAGGTGGAACCAGAGCCACTCGCGTGGCCCGGCTCCCGCGCACCACGCACGCGGATCCCACAATCACAGTGCGTGTGCTGTACCAATGCTGGGGACGGGGGTTGCCCTCCCCCGTCCCCACACTAACCCTCCGTCTCTGACGGGAAAAGAGGCCGACGGGACAGGCGTATGCCACCCGGCCGGCCTCGATCGCTGTACCGGCGCACCCCGCCGACCTCGTTCGCCTCCGGCAGCACCCCCGCCGGGCGCGTCGACCTCGGCAGACGCCGTCGACCGCCCCACCTTTCCCCGCCCGGCCGCCGACTGCCGGTGACCATGCCGCCACGAACGCGGCTCACCGCACGCAGTGCCGCGGACCGGCCGCGCCTACCCTAGTATGGGAGCGCTCCCGGTCGTCGGTGGCAGGCAAAAGCTGTGAGGAGAACACCCGATGTCGATACTCACCCGGCGGCGCCTGCTCCACCGCGCCGCGCCCCTCCCCGCGCCCACCGGTGCCACCGGCACCCCCCTGGGTGCCGCCGCCGCCCTCGCGGCCGGCGCCACCGGGCCCGGCGCGGACACCGCCTCCGGCGACGAGCACGACCCGGCCCCCGCGCCGCGCGACGTGCTCCGCTTCCCGGAGAACTTCGGCTGGGGCGCGGCCACCTCCGCGTACCAGATCGAGGGGGCGGCGAAGGAGGACGGCCGGGGCGAGTCGGTCTGGGACACCTTCAGCCGGACCCCCGGGCGCACCCTCAACGGCGACACCGGCGACGTGGCCGCCGACCACTACCACCGGTGGCCCGAGGACCTGGACCTGATGCGCGACCTCGGGCTGCACAGCTACCGGTTCTCCATCTCCTGGCCCCGCGTCCAGGCCGACGGCACCGGCAAGCCCAACCAGCGCGGCCTCGACTTCTACCGGCGCATGGTGGACGGCCTCAACGAACGCGGCATCGCCCCGATGGCCACCCTGTTCCACTGGGACCTGCCCCAGGCCCTCCAGGACACCGGCGGCTGGGAGAACCGGGACACCGCCCTCCGCTTCGCCGACTACGCCGACACCGTCTTCCGCGCCCTCGGCGACCGGATCCCCGTCTGGCTCACCGTCAACGAGCCCAAGACCGTGGTGCAGAACGGCTACCTCACCGGCCACCACGCCCCCGGCAAGAAGGACCCGGACGCCGCCTACCTGGTCGCCCACCACCTCCAGCTCGCCCACGGGCTGGCCGTGCAGGCCTTCCGCGCCACCGGCGAGCCGGGACGCATCGGCCCCGCCATCAACCTGCACCCCTGCTACCCCGCCGACGACTCACCGGCCGCTGCCGCCGCCACCCGCCTCTACGACGGGTACGAGAACCGCCTCTACCTCGACCCGATCCTGCGCGGCAGCTACCCCAGCGACGTCCTGGCCGACCTCGGGCCGGACAGCCGGCTCGTCCGGGGGATCGCCGACGGCGACCTGGCCGTCATCTCCGCCCCCGTCGACCTGCTCGCGGTGCAGTACTACACCCCGATCTACGTCACCGCCGACGGCGGCACCGAGCGCCGCTGGCCCACCTCGGTCGCGGCCTGGCAACAGATCTACCCGGACGGCTTCTACGACATCCTCACCCGGGTCACCCGCGACTACGGGCCGATCCCGCTCACCGTCACCGAGAACGGGCTGCCCACCATCGACGTCCTCGCCGCCGACGGCACCGTCGACGACGCCGCCCGGGTCGACTTCCTGCGCGACCACCTCAGCGCCGCGCACCGGGCCATCACCGCCGGGGTGCCGCTGGAGAGCTACCACGTCTGGTCGCTGCTGGACAACTTCGAGTGGGAAGCCGGCTACGACCAGCGCTTCGGCATCGTCTACGTCGACTACCCCACCCAGCGCCGCATCCTCAAGCGCAGCGCCCACTGGTACCGGCAGGTGATCCGCGACAACGGCGTCTGACCGCCGCACGACACGGGGGCGGCCCCGACCCGAGGGTCGGGGCCGCCCCCGCACCGGTGGCTCAGCGCGGCAGCGCCTGCTGCAGTTCGGCGCGCAACGCCGGGGTGAGGATCTCCCCCGCCTGCTTCACCAGCCGGGCCATCTCGTACCCGACCACGCCGATGTCGGCGTCCCCGGCGGCCAGCGTGGCCAGGATCGACCCGTCCCGGATCTGCATGACCAGGAAGTAGCCCCGCCCCATCTCCACCACCGTCTGCTTGACGATGTCACCGTCGAACATCTGCGCCGCCCCGGCGGTGATGCTCATCAACCCGGAGGTCACCGCCGCCAGCTTGTCGGCGTGGTCCCGGGGCAGGTTGTCGGAGATCGCCACGAGCAACCCGTCGGAGGAGACCACGATCGCGTGCGCCACACCCGGCACCCGCTCGGTGAACGCGCTGACCAGCCAGCTCAGGTCGCGCGCCTCCTGGCTCAGTGTCGTCGTCACTGGTGTCCCCCTTCACTGCGTACGCCGGCCGGCGGCATCATTATTTCGGTGGTCTCCTCGTTCTCGGCCCGGCGCACCCCACTGTAGAAGCGCGACAGCATCCCGCCGACGGCCTCGGGGTCGGGCTCGTACCTCGGTGCCGGCTGCTCCGGCCGCGCCGACTGAGACACCGAGGCGAGCTGCGCCATCGGTACCCGCACCGGCAGTCCCTGCGCGTTGATGCCCCCGGTCACCGGCTGCTCCGGCGGCGCCCCCGACGGCGTCATCGACGGGGCCGGCCCCTTCGGGGACCACCACCCGCTCTTCTCCGGCCGCCCGGCGGCCGGGGCGAGCACGTCCTCGGCGCGCACCGGCACCGTGCGGGCGGGCCGGGGCACCGTCGTCGGTCGGGGCCGGCGCCCCGCCACCGGCAGCTCCGCCACCTCCGGGGCGATCGCCTCGTCGAGCGCGCCGACCGGCCCGGACACCGGCGACCCCACCGGCGCACCGGCGGCCGGCCCGCCCGGCGTGTTGGTGGCGACGGTCGGCGCGTCCACCAGGGAGACCGGCGGCGACCCCACCACCATCCCCGGCAGGTCCAGCTCGATCGACCCCGCCGGCGCCAGCAGGCCACCCGGCAGCCGGATCCGGGCCACCAGGCCCGCCGACTCCCCCGGATGCAGCCGCACCTGGACACCGTGGCGCACCGCCAGGTGGCTGACCACGAACAGACCCATCCGCTCGGAGGCGGCCACGTCCGCTGCCGGCGGACTGGCCAGCAACGCGTTCGCCTCGGCCAGCGCGGCGGCGCTCATCCCCAGGCCCTGGTCGGTGATCTGGACGCTCACCCCGTCCTCCTCCGCCCAGGCGCTGACCACCACCGTGGTCTCCGGACGGGAGAACGAGGTGGCGTTCTCCAGCAGCTCGGCCACCAGGTGCACCAGGTCACCCACCGCGTGCCCGACGAGCTGCAGCTCCACCACCGAGTCGTGCCGCACCCGCTGGTACTGCTCGATCTCCGCGCTGGCGGCCAGCAGCACGTTGCCCAGCCCGACCGGCCGGTTCCACCGCCGGGTCGAATCGGTCCCGGCCAGCACCAGCAGGCTCTCGTCGTTGCGGCGCATCCGCGCCGCGAGGTGGTCCAGCTTGAACAGGTTCTCCAGCTGGTCCGGGTCGCTCTCCTCCCGCTCCAGGTCGTCGAGGAGCTTCAACTGCCGCTCGACCAGGACCTGGCTGCGGCGGGCGAGGTTGACGAACATCGCGTTGACGTTGCGCCGCATGGTCGCCTGCTCCACCGCGACGCTGACCGCGCTGCGGTGCACCGCGACGAACGCCTCGGCCAGCTCGCCGATCTCGTCGAGGGACCGGACCACCGCCGGGGCCACCTCGATCTCCGGCACCCCACCGCTGACCGTGCGCAGCCGGTCCAGCGTGTCGGGCAGCTCCACCTGCGCGATCCGCAGGGCCTGACCACGTAGCTGACGCATGGACCGGGCGATCGAGCGGCCGATCAGCACCGAGGTCAGCACCGCCGCCCCCAGCACGGTCGCGACCGCCCCGGCCACCAGCAGGGTCTGCCGCAACTGGCTGCCGCTGGCGTCCTCGGCCTGGGTCACCGCGTCGTCGAGCACACCGGACAGCACCTGCCCGAGCAGCGCCTGCCGCTGCTCGCTGGCCGACCACCACTCCCCGGCGGGCAGCACCGCCGCCTCACTGCCGTCGCCGGGCAGGCTCTTCTCCTCCAACGTGGTGGCCGCGACGAAGGCCGGGTCGACCGACGCCCGGTCGTAACGGGCGATCTGCCCGTTGGTCGCCGCGACCCGGAAGGCCCCCAGCGCGGTGAGCTGCTGCGCCCGCAGGTCGGTCAGGGTGACCTGGTCCTCCAGGCCGTACTCGCCGGCGCGGGCGGCCTCGTGCAACTGGGCGCTGACCCGGGAGGACAGCTCCTTGACCCGGGCCAACTGCACGTAGCGCAGCACCGCGTCGGTGAGCACCGGCTGCCCCTCACCGGGGGACGGCTCGGCGAGCAGGTCGAGCAGCGTGTTGATGGCCCGGTGGTAGTTGCTCAGGATGGTGTCGCTGCTCAGCACCGCCGCCGGCACCGCACCCCGGATGAAGACCACCTGCTCGGCGGCCTCCAGCACCTCCGCGTACGCGATCTGCCAGGAGGGGTCCGAGTCGGCCAGCGGCGCGGCGGCCCGGCGCAGGTCCGCCATCGCCCGGTCGGTCGCCTCCTGCAACGGCCGCAACGAACTGGCCGCCGCGTCACCGCTGAGCCGCCGGCCGGACGCGCGCAGCTCGGCCAGCTCCCCGGCGGTGCGGTCCCGCTCCTGCTGCAAGGCGTGCACCGCGGCGTTGATCTCCACACCGACGGCCACCTGCCCGGCGAAGTCGCTCAACGTGGTCGTCCGCCCGACCAGGCTGGCGGTCTGCACGCCGGCCAGCACCAGGAACGCCAACGACGGGATGATCAACACGGCGGTGAGCTTGGTGCCCATCCGCCAGTCCCGCAGCCGCAACGCGGAGCGCCGCCGGTGGGGCACGACCCGGACGTCGAACCTGCGCCGGCGGTGGCTGGAGACCCCACCGGGATTCGCGTCGGGACGTGTGCCCACCCTGCCTCCTCGCCTCGCCGCCGCTCAAACCGCGAGCCGGCGAGCGGGCTTTATCCAACCAGGCCTGTGAGCTGTGTCAACGCCCCGGGGGGAGATGCGGCTCAGGAAGGATACGCAGGGCGCGCGGAAGCTGGCGTGGTCGGTGGATGCGGCTCATCCATCCGGCCGATGTCGACCGGCTCCGCGGCGTCGGTCAACCGGCCCACCGCGGCCAACGCGGCACCCGCCGCGCCGATCTCCGGATCCGGCTGCCAGCACACCGTGCGCGGCGCGAGCGCCGCCCCGAAAGCCCGCCGCCACCAGGGCGACGCCGCCAACGCGCCGCCGCCCAGCACCGCCGTCACCGTGCGATCCACCGTGGACTCCAGCACCGTCAGGTCCTCGGCGACCTGGTCGCAGAGCCCCCGCATCAGCCCGGCCAGGATCTCCACTGCGCTGGTCCCGAAACTGAGCCCACCGATCCGCCCGGATCCCGCCGGGGCCAGGCCCGGCGGCCGGTCCCCACCGAGCCGGGGATCGGTCGGCGTCCCACCGTCGGCCGGCACCCGGGCCAGCGCCGCGTCCAACTCCGCGCCGGAGGGCAGCCGCAGCTCCCGGTCGGCCCAGGCGAACAGGTTCCCCCCGGAGGAGTACGCCGCCCCGGTGACCACGTGGTCGTGGTCCACCCGGTACCGCCAGAGCCGCTCGGGCAGCGGCGGCAGCGGCACCCCGGCGGGCACCGCCTGCATCATGCGCACCGCCGCCGAGGTCCCCACGGTCACCGCCGCCCGGCTCCCGTCGACACAGGCCGACCCGATGTTGGACGCCGCACCGTCGCCGATCGGCGCCTGCCAGCGCGCCCCCGCCAGGTCCGGCCAGCGCCGCGCGTACTCCGGGCGCAACCGGCCCGACCACGACGTCGGCGCCAGCTCCGGCAGCTCCCCCGGGCCCGCCCCGGCCAGCTCGCACGCCTCCGCGTCCCAGTCCAGGCTGCGCAGGTCGAGCAGGCCGGTGCCGGAGGCCAACGAGATCGACATCGGCGCCTCGGTCAGCAGCGCCGCCAGCACGAACTCGGCGAGCCCGACGAACCGGGCCACCGGGACCGAGGAGCGCTCCCGCAGCCAGGGCAGCCGCATCGACCAGTAGGTCCGGTGCCACCAGGCGCCGGTGCGCTGGTGGAAGGCGTCCGCGTCGACCGGCCCCACCGCCCCCGGCGGCGGCACCGCCCGGGTGTCCAGCCAGGTCAGCACCGGCCCCAGCGGCGCGCCCCGGCGGTCCAGCGGCACCACCGAGTGCCACTGCGCGCAGACCGCCACCCGCGCCACCCCGCGCAGGTGCCCGCCCGCCCCCAACTCGTCGAGGCACTCCACCAGACCGGCCAGGTAACCCGCACCGTCCAGGGTCCCCGCCCCGTGGTCGGTGGTGTTCACCGCCGTCCGCCGCCGGACCAGGGCACCCGGCAGCACCTCGGCGTCCGCGTCGAGCACCAGCCCCCGCACCGAGGACGTCCCCAGGTCCAGCGCGAGAATCCTCATCGCGGGTCACCGTACCCAGCCGGGCGGGTGCGGGAACCCGGTCCGGCGCGAATCGACCCCGCGGACCGTTTCCGATCGTCCCGACCACGGCTGCCGGTGGCCCTGTCCGCCGCTGCCGGCAGTCCCGCCCGACCGCTGCCTCCGGTCGGGTCGCCGCAACGCTTCCGGTCGCCGCCCCCGCCGCGTAGGGTGGGCACATGCCCGCGCTGACGTCCTGCTGGTGGCCCGCCGACCCGGCGGCCACCTCCCGCGCGTAGCTACCCCGACGCGGCCGCCGACCAGGCGGCCGCCGGTCCCTCCCGGCTCCCGGGCCGCCCCCGACGGTGGCACCCGAGCCCCGAGGAGCACCCCATGTCCCGCCTGCCCGACCTGCTCGCCGCCGTCACCGACGGCCGCGACCCCGGGCCGTTCGCCCTCGTCCGCCGCGAGGGCGCCGACCACCTGGACCTGTTCACCGGCACGCTGCGCGTGGCCGACCGGCTCGCCGACATCCCGCTGCCCGCCACCGGGGCCGGGCCGCACACCCTGGCCCTGGTGCCCTACCGGCAGGTCACCGAACGCGGGTTCGCCTGCGTCGACGACGGCACCCCCCTGGAGTGCCTGGTCGTCGACGCCGCCGAACGGATCGGCACGGCACGGGCGCTCGCCGCGCTGCCGGCCGACCCGCTGGTCGCCACCGACGCCGCGTTCGACAGCACCGACGAGGAGTACGCGGCCACCGTCGCCCGGGTGCTGGCCGAGGAGATCGGACGCGGCGAGGGGGCCAACTTCGTCATCCACCGCACCCTGACCGCCCGGGCGCAGGGGACGCCGCTGCGCGCCGCGCTGACCGCGCTGCGCCGGCTGCTGACCCGCGAACGCGGCGCGTACTGGACCTTCCTCGTGCACACCGGCACCCGCACCCTGGTCGGGGCCAGCCCGGAACGGCACGTCAGCGTCGACGACGGGCTGGTCATGATGAACCCGATCAGCGGCACCTTCCGGCACACCGGCACCACTGCCGACCGGGCCGCCCTGCTGCGGTTCCTGCACGACCCCAAGGAGGTCGAGGAGCTGTACATGGTGCTCGACGAGGAGCTGAAGATGATGGCCCGGGTCGCCGAGCACGGCGGGCAGGTCGTCGGCCCGTACCTGAAGGAGATGGCGCACCTGACCCACACCGAGTACCTGCTCGCCGGCCGCAGCTCCCGGGACGTGCGCGAGGTGCTGCGGGAGACGATGTTCGCCCCGACGGTCACCGGCAGCCCGATGGAGAACGCCTGCCGGGTGATCGCCCGGCACGAACGCACCGGCCGGGGCCACTACGCCGGGGTGCTGGCCCTGCTCGGCCGCGACGACGCCGGCCGGCAGACCCTCGACGCGCCGATCCTGATCCGCACCGCCGAGTTCGCCCCCACCGGCGAGGTGCGGGTGAAGGTCGGCGCCACCCTGGTCCGCCACTCCACCCCCGCCGGGGAGGTCGCCGAGACCCACGCCAAGGCCGCCGGCGTGCTGGCCGCGCTGGGACTCGGCCCGGACGCCCCCGCCGCCGGCCCCGACCCGGCGGTACGCCTCGCCGACGACCCCGAGGTCCGCGCCACACTGGCCGCCCGCAACGAGCCGCTGGCCCGGTTCTGGCTGGACCAGCGCCCACCCGGCAGCACCGTGCTGCCCGGCCTGGCCGGACGCCGGGCGCTGATCGTGGACGCCGAGGACACCTTCACCGCGATGCTGGCCCACCAGCTCACCGCCCTCGGCCTCACCGTCGAGGTCCGCCCCTGGCAACAGCCCGGCCCCCTCGACCCCCACGACCTGGTGGTGGTCGGCCCCGGCCCCGGTGACCCGGGCGGCGACGAACCGAAGACCGCAGCGCTGCGCACGCTGCTGACCGGGCTGCTCACCGCCGGCCGGCCCACCCTGGCGGTCTGCCTGGGCCACCAGGTCCTCGCCGGGCTGCTCGGCCTGCCCCTGCACCGGCGGGCCAGCCCCTACCAGGGGGTGCAGCGGCGGATCCGGCTCTTCGGCACGAGCCGCCGGGTCGGCTTCTACTCGACGTTCACCGCGCTGGCCGACACCGACCGGCTGCCCACCCGGTACGGGCCGGTCGAGGTGGCCCGCGACGACACCGACGGCGCGGTGCACGCGCTGCGCGGCCCCGGCTTCGCCGGGGTGCAGTTCCACCCGGAGTCGGTGCTCAGCCCGGACGGCCTGGCCGTCCTGGCCGACCTGCTCGCACACCTGCTGGCCCGCCCGGAGCGCACGCTGGCCACGCACCACCCGACGGACCGGGCCGCGACGGAGCGGGGCTAGCCGGTGGGGCCGGACGGGAGCGGACCCGTCCGGCCCCGACCGCTGTTCCACCCTGGTCAGCCGGCCGCCAGGCCCCGACGCAGCGCGGTACCGATCTCCACGGCCCGCTTCGCGGTCAGCGCGGTCGCCGCCAGCGCCACGTGGTCCGGCGGGATCTCCCCGTTGTTGCTGGTGTGCGAGGCGCCGTACGGGTTGCCCGCGACGAACTGGCTGGGGTCGGTGTACCCGGGCGCCACCACGATGCCGCCCCAGTGGTAGAAGACGTTGAACAGGGCCAGCAGCGTCGACTCCTGCCCACCGTTGGCGGTGGCCGTCGAGGTGAAGCCGGAGTAGACCTTGTTGGCCAGCGCCCCCTGCGCCCACAGCGGGCCGGTGGTGTCGATGAACTGCTTGAGCTGCGCGGCGATCATGCCGTACCGGGTCGGCGAGCCGAAGATCACCACGTCGGCCCACGACAGGTCGTCCGGCTCGGCCTCCATCACGTCCTGGGTCTCCAGCCGGTGCGCCTGCCAGCCCGAGTTGGACCGGATCGCCTCGTCCGGGGCGAGTTCCCGCACCTTGCGCAGGCGGACCTCGGCACCGGCCTCCCCGGCGGCCTCGCACGCCGACTGCGCCATCTGGTACGTGATGCCGGTGGCGCTGTAGTAGATCACCGCAACCTTGGTCTGGCCGTCCATCAGGTGGTTCCTCCTCGTCAGGGATCAACTCCGGCGACTACCCGATACTTGCCCCGTCAAACACCCGCAGGGGGCGTCCCCCGGTCGACGGACACCACCGTTCCTGCCACCGGTCGTCGCGCACGGCCCGACCCCGCACCGACGATCGGAACATGACCGAAACCCCCGCGGTGCGGGTCCGCGGACTCCGCCGCGCCTACGACGACCGGGTCGCCCTGGCCGGCATCGACCTGGACGTCACCCCCGGCGAGGTGCTCGCCCTGCTCGGCCCCAACGGCGCCGGCAAGACGACCACCGTGGAGATCCTCGCCGGCCTGCGGGCCCGCGACGACGGCGAGGTCCGGGTGCTCGGCGAGGACCCCGCCCGCGCCGGCCTCGCCTGGCGCTCCCGCGTCGGCATCGTCACCCAGGGCGCCGCCGACCTCGCCGAACTGACCGTCGGCGAGGCCGTCCGGCACTTCGCCCACTACCACCCCGACCCCCGCGACCCCGCCGAGGTCCTCGACCTGGTCGGCCTCACCGACCGGTCCCGCACCCGCATCCGTACCCTCTCCGGCGGCCAACGCCGCCGCCTCGACGTGGCCCTCGGCGTGCTCGGCCGGCCCCGCCTGCTCTTCCTCGACGAGCCGACCACCGGGTTCGACCCGCAGGCCCGCCGACGGTTCTGGGCGCTGATCCGGGACCTCGCCGGAGCGCAGCACACCACGATCCTGCTCACCACCCACTACCTCGACGAGGTGGAGGCCCTCGCCGACCGGGTCGTGGTCGTCGCCGCCGGCCGGGTGGTCGCCGAGGGCGACCCGGCCACCCTGGGCGGACGCGCCACCGCCCGCAGCACCGTGCGCTGGGCCGGCGGGCAGCGCGACACCGACGACCCGGCCGCCCTGGTCGCCGACCTGACCCGCCGGTACGGCGGGACCGTCCCCGAGCTGAGCGTCACCCGACCCAGCCTGGAGGACGTCTACCTGGAGCTGATCGGAGCACCGTCGTGACCACCACCGCCCGCGCCGTCCTGCGCCTCGGGCTGCACCGGGGCGTGCTCGAACTGACCGCGTTCCGCCGCGAACGCGACGCGGTGGTCTTCACCTTCGCCATGCCGGTGGTGATCCTCATCCTGCTCGGCGCGCTCTTCGACGGCGTGTACCCCGGCAGCGACGTCACCTCCGCCCAGTACCTGGCACCCAGCATGATCGCCGCCGGGGTCGCCTCCACCACCTTCGTCAACCTCGGCACCGGCATCGCCGCCGACCGCGACGACGGCACCCTGCGCCGGCTACGCGGCCTGCCCATGCCCCCGGCGGCGTACGTCGTCGGCAAGACCCTGATGGCCCTGGTGGTCAGCGTCGGCGAGGCGGTCCTGCTGATCGCCGTCGGGGTACTCGCCTTCGACCTGTCCCTGCCGGCCGACCCGGCCCGGTGGCTCACCCTCGGCTGGGTGTTCCTGCTCGGCGGCACCGCCTGCGCCCTGCTCGGCATCGCGGTCAGCGCCCTGGCCCGCTCGGCCCGCAGCGCCGCCGCCGTGCTGAACCTGCCCTACCTGGCCCTGGCCTTCGTCTCCCGGGGTCTTCTTCACCCCCGTCGGCGCGCTGCCGGAACCGTTGCGCACCCTCGGCGCGCTCTTCCCCCTCAAGTGGATGGCACAGGGCTTCCGCTCGGCGTTCCTGCCGGACACCGTCCTCTCCCAGGAGGTCGTACCCTCCTGGGAACACGGCCGGACCGCGCTCGTGCTGGTCGCCTGGTGCACCGGAGGACTGCTGCTGTGTCTGACCACCCTTTGCTGGCAGGGCCGGCGGAACCGGTGAGCAGCGCGACGGCGGTGGCCCTCGACGGCCTGCGCCACCCGGCCGGCGCCCGAGCCGCCACCGGCTGGGCGACCCGGTTCTGGATCTGGGACACCTACTTCGCCGCCGTCACCGTCGGCGTGGGCGCCCTGGTGGCCCTCGACCCCCGCCACCCCACCCCCGCCCGCCTCGGCGTCCTCGCCCTCTTCGCCGCGCTCGCCGGCTGGTACGCCGCCATCGGCCGGCCGCTGATGCGCGACTCCGTCGAGGACCGGCGCGGATACCTCTACCTCGCCGGTGTCCTCGCCCTCTACGGACCGGCGGTGCTGCTGGCCGGCTCCACCTCGTTCGTGCTCTTCGCGCTCTGCCCGCAGGTCTTCATGCTGTTCCCGGCGCTGCCCTCGATCGCCGCCCTGCTGCTGCTCAACAGCGTGCACGTGGTCGTGCTCGTGGTCCGCACCGCCGACCCGGCCGCGTACGGCGGACCGGCGCTGGTGGCCGCGATGGTGGTGCTCGTGGGATCGGTGCTCGGCGTCTGGTCACAGCGCACCGTCACCGAGAGCGAACACCGCGCCGACCTGATCGCCGAACTCGACCGCTCCCGAACGGAGGTGGCGACACTGTCCCACCAGGCCGGCATCACCGCCGAACGGCAACGTCTGGCAGCCGACATCCACGACACCATCGCCCAGGGCCTGTCCAGCGTCGTCATGCTGGTCCAGGCCGCCGACGCCGACCTCGACCGCGACACCGCCGGCGCCCGCCGGCACCTCGACCTGGCCCTGCGCACCGCCCGGGAGAACCTCGCCGAGGTCCGCGGACTCGTCGCCGCGCTCACCCCCGGCGAACTGACCGGCTCCCCGCTGGCCCAGGCCCTGCACCGGCTGGTCGACCGGTTCGGCCGGGACACCGCCGTCACCGCCACCTGCGCCGCCACCGGCACCCCCCGACCGCTGGCCACCTCCGTCGAGGTGGTGCTGCTGCGGGCCGCCCAGGAGGCGCTGGCCAACGTCCGCCGGCACGCCGGGGCCAGCACCGTACGGCTCCGGCTCGACCAGGGCACGGACACCGTGCTGCTGGAGGTCACCGACGACGGCGCCGGCTTCACCCCCGCCGACGGCACCGGCGGGTACGGCCTGGACGCCATGCGGGCCCGGGTGGAGCAGGTGCACGGCACCCTGACCGTCCGCTCCGCCCCCGGCGCGGGCACCACCGTACGGGTGGAGGTGCCGTACCCGTGATCTCGGTCCTGTTGGTGGACGACCACGCGCTGGTCCGCGCCGGGGTCGCCGGCCTGCTCGCCGGCGAGCCGGACATCACCGTCGTCGGCGAGGCGGCCTCCGGCCACGAGGCGGTCACCGCGGCGCGGGCGCTGCGCCCCGACGTGGTCCTGATGGACCTTCGCCTGCCCGGCCTGGACGGCGCGACCGCGACCGAACGGGTCCTCGCCGAGTCCCCGGCCACCCGGGTGGTGGTGCTCACCACCTACGAGACCGACGCGGACATCCTCCGCGCGGTCGAGGCGGGCGCGGCCGGGTACCTGCTCAAGGACGTCTCCCGGGCCGACCTGGTCGCCGCCGTGCGCACCGCCGCCCGCGGCGACACCGTGCTGGCCCCCTCCGTGGCGACCCGGCTGCTGCGCCAGGTCCGCCAGCCCGCCCCCACCCGCGAGACGCTGTCCCCCCGCGAGGTCGAGGTGCTGCGGCTGGTCGCCCAGGGCCGCTCCAACCCGGAGATCGGCCGGGAACTGCACATCGGCGAGGCGACGGTGAAGACGCATCTGATGCGCACCTTCGCCAAGCTCGGCGTCTCCGACCGCACCGCCGCGGTCACCACGGCGATGGCCGCCGGGCTGCTGTGAGGCACCCGCCCACCGCCCGGCCGGACCCCGCTGGCATGCTCGACACCGTGCAGATCCGGGACGCCACCGCCGACGACTGGCCCGCCATCTGGCCCTTCCTGCGGGAGATCGTCGCGGCCGGTGAGACGTACACCTACCCGCGCGACGTCACCGAGGAGCAGGCCCGCAGCATCTGGCTGCTCCCCGCGCCGGGACGCACCGTGGTCGCCGTCGACCCCGACGGCACGGTGCTCGGCTCGGCGAAGCTGACCCCCAACCAGCTCGGCCCCGGCGCGCACGTCGCCAACGCCAGCTTCATGGTGGCCCCGGCCGCCGCCGGGCGGGGCGTCGGCCGGCGACTCGGCCAGCACGTGCTCGACCTGGCCCGCGCCCAGGGGTACCGGGCGATGCAGTTCAACGCGGTGGTGGCCACCAACACCCGGGCGGTACGGCTGTGGCGCTCGCTCGGCTTCGAGGTGGTCGGCCGGGTGCCGGAGGCCTTCCAGCACCCCACCCAGGGGTACGTCGACCTGCTCGTCATGCACCAGCGGCTCTGAGCCCGCCCCGGCGGGTGCCGCGCGCCGCAGGGCGCGGGGCGGCGGGCGGGCGGCCGACCACCGGACGATAGCCTGGGCCGGTGACGCTGCCCCTGCCCACCGGTGACTTCCAGGCGTACCTGTTCGACTGCGACGGCACCATCGTCGACTCGATGCCCCTGCACTACACGGCCTGGCTGCGCACCCTCGACGAGTGGGGCTGCGCGTTCCCCGAGGACCTCTTCTACGCCCTCGCCGGCCTGCCCACCGCCGACATCGTCGCCACCCTCAACGACCGGCACGGCCTGGCCATGCCGGTGGAGGCCGTGGTCGCCCGCCGGGAGGCCCTCTACCAGCAGTTGCTGCCCACCGCGACCGGCATCCCCGACGTGCTGCGGCACATCGACGACGCGCACGGCCGGATCCCGTTCGCCGTGGTCTCCGGCAGCACCCGCGACTCCGTCACCGCCAGCCTCGACGCGCTCGGCCTCCTCGACCGCTTCGACGTCCTGGTCTGCGCCGGCGACTACACCCGCCCCAAGCCCGACCCGGAGCCGTTCCTGCTCGCCGCCCGCCTGCTCGGCGTGCCACCGCAGGCCTGCCTCGTCTTCGAGGACGCGGACCTGGGCATCGAGTCCGCCACGGCGGCCGGCATGGCCGCCGTCCGGGTCCCGCAGCCCCGCCGAGGCTGAGCCCAAACCCTCGGCGTTGCTCAAGATATCCGCAAGTTCCACCCGAAACCGCTTTCGGCAGGGCCGGCACCGGCGCATCCTGAGATGACCGGCGCCGGCAGGTCAGCCCGCCGCCCCGCGTCGGCGTACCTGAACGGGGGATCGCGTTTCGTCGGCAACGGCGCTGGCGCAACGCGATCAGGGGCCCACCGCCCCCTCCCCGCTCCGCCGCCCGGCGCGCCGGCCCCGCTCCACCACTCCGCTCGTCCCGCTCCGCGGCCTGGCCCGGCCGGCGTCGTCACCCGGCCCGGCGTCGGCGGCTAGGCTGACCGGCGGACCGGACGAAGGAGCCCCCGATGGCCGTGGACCTCACCGCAGCCGAGGCCCGCGCGCTGCGGATGACCAGCCTGCTGCTGCGCCCGCACCCGGCCACCCGCCCCGACACGGTCGCCGACGTCGTCGAGTGGTTCGGCGCGATGCAGGCCCAGGACGCGGCCAGCGGCCTCTGGTCGCTCGGCGTCCGCCTGCCCGGTGCGACCCGGGTTGACGTGCAGGAGGCCCTGGAACGGCGGGAGGCGCTGCGCACCTGGCCAATGCGCGGCACCGTGCACCTGGTGCCGTCCCGGGACGCGCACTGGATGCTCGCGGTGACCGGGGTCCGCGCCCTGGCCGGGGCGCAGCGGCGGCGGGCCGTGCTGGGGCTCACCGAGGCCGAGGCCGACCAGGCCGCCGACGTGCTCGGCACGGCCCTGGCCGGCGGGGCCCGGCTCACCCGGGCCGAGTGCCTGGCGGCGCTCACCGCGGCCGGCGTCGAGACCGCCGGTCAGCGCGGCTACCACCTGCTCTGGTACGCCGCCCAGCGCGGCGTCACCTGCATCGCCCCGCACGTCGGCACCGAGCAGACCTTCGCCCTGCTCGACGAGTGGGTACCCGACCCGCACCGGCCCGAGCGGGACGAGGCCCTGGGCATCCTGGCCCGGCGCTACTTTCGCAGCCACGGCCCCACCACCCGGCAGGACTTCGCCGGCTGGACGGGGCTGACCGCCGCCGACGCCAAGCGCGGCATCGCCGAAGCCGGGGACGCGCTGACCACCGTCACCGTCGACGGGGTGCCGGCGCTGGTCGACTCGGCCCTGCTCGACGCGCCCCCGACCCCGGTCGACGACGTGCACACCCTGCCCGGCTTCGACGAGTACCTGCTCGGCTACAAGGACCGCTCGCTGCTGCTGGACCCGGCGCACCAGCCGGCGGTCATCCCGGGCGGCAACGGCGTCTTCCAGCCCACCGTCGTGCACGACGGCCGGGTGGTCGGCACCTGGAAACGCACCGTCGCCAGGACCAGGGTCAGCGCGCAAATCCACCCCCTGGTCGCCCTACCCCCCGCCACCCGCGCCCAGGTGGAGACGGCCCTGACCGGTTACGCCACCTTCCTCGGCCTACCCCTGACCCTCACCTGGACCCCCCACCCCTGACCACCCCACGACCTCACCCCCGCGCCCCGCCCGCCCCACCCCGCCCGAGGCTCGGGCGGGGTGAGGCGCGGGCGAGGTGGGGGTCAGGCGGCGAGGGCGCCGGCGGCGCGGCCCTCGTGGAGGGTCAGGTTGCGGCCGGTGGACGGGTCGAAGAGGTGGATTTTCTCCAGGTTGAACCAGACCCGCCGGTCCTGGCCCTCGGTCACGGTCGACTCCGCCGACAGGCGGGTGACCAGGTTCGAGCCGCCACCGGCGAAGTCGGCGGCACCGGCGTCGGCGGCCAACTCCTCCAGCTCGGCGGCGCTGGCCCGCTCCCCCTCGACGGTGAAGTAGACGTACTTGTCCGAGCCCATCGACTCGACGATGTCGACCGGGGCGGTGAACTCCATCCCCCGCTGCCGGGTGTCGTCGTCGATCAGGTCGGCGTCCTCGAAGTGCTCGGGGCGGATGCCGAGGATCAGCTCACGGGGGGCGTCGGCGCCCTCCAGCTCGCGGCGGAGCCGGTCGCCGACCGGCACGTCCCCCAACGCCGTCCGCAGCCGGCCCTCCTCCACGGCGGCGTGCAGGAAGTTCATCGACGGTGAGCCGATGAACCCGGCGACGAAGAGGTTGCGCGGGTTGTCGTACAGCTCCTGCGGCGGGCCGACCTGCTGCACCGCCCCACCCCGCATGATCACCACGCGGTCGCCGAGGGTCATCGCCTCGGTCTGGTCGTGGGTGACGTACACGGTGGTGGTGCCGAGCTGCTTCTGCAACCGGGACACCACGGTCCGCATTTGCACCCGCAGCTTGGCGTCCAGGTTGGACAGCGGCTCGTCCATCAGGAACGCCTTGGGCTGGCGGACGATGGCCCGCCCCATCGCCACCCGCTGCCGCTGGCCACCGGAGAGGTTGGCCGGCTTGCGGTCGAGCAGGGGCGTCAGCTCCAGCACCTTCGCCGCCTCGTCGACCTTGGCGTTGATGGTCTGCTTGTCGAGCTTGGCCAGGCGCAGCGGGAACGCCATGTTCTCCCGCACCGTCATGTTCGGGTACAGCGCGTACGACTGGAACACCATCGCGATGTCCCGGTCCCGGGGGGCTTTGTCGTTGACCCGCTGGCCACCGATGCGCAGCTCACCGGAGCTGATGTCCTCCAGCCCGGCGATCATGTTCAGGGTGGTGGACTTGCCGCACCCGGACGGCCCGACCAGGATCACGAACTCGCCGTCGGCGATCTCCAGGTCGACGTCGGCCACCGCGACGGTCCCGTCCGGGAACTTCTTGCTCACCTTGTCGAGCACGATGTCAGCCACGTCTACCCACCTATCCCTTGACGGCGCCGGAGGTCAGACCGGACACGATCCGGCGCTGGAAGAAGAGCACGAACAGGATGATCGGAACGGTGATCACCACGGCGGCGGCGCAGATCGCCCCGGTGGGGTCCTCGAACTGCGACTCGCCGGTGAAGAACGACAACGCGACCGGCACCGTACGGGCCCGCTCGGTGGAGGTCAGCGTGATGGCGAACAGGAAGTCGTTCCAGCAGAAGATGAAGACCAGGATCGCCGTGGTGAACAGCCCCGGCGCGGCCAGCGGGGCGATGACCCGCCGGAACGCCTGCGCCTGGGTGGCGCCGTCCATCTTCGCCGCCTTCTCCAGGTCCCACGGGATCTGCTTGAAGAACGCCGACAGCGTGTAGATCGCCAGCGGCAGGGCGAAGGTGATGTACGGCAGGATCAGCCCCGGCCAGGTGTCGAAGAGGCCGAGCTGCCGTTCGATCTCGAACAGCGGCGACACCAGCGAGACCTGCGGGAACATCGCGATCAGCAGGGAGACGCCGACCAGCAGCTTCTTGCCGGGGAAGTCCAGGCGGGAGATCGCGTACGCGGCCATCGCGCCGAGCACCACCGCGATGACGGTGGCGATCAGGGCGATGCCGATCGAGTTGACCAGGGCCCGGACGAACTGGTCGGTGCTGAAGATCGACCGGTAGTTCTCCAGCGTCCACTCGCGCGGGATGAACTTGCCGTCGGTCAGCGTCGCCGGGGTCTTGAACGACAGCGACGCGATCCAGAGGACCGGGATCAGCGCGAAGACGACCACGAAGACGTCCAGCAGACCCCAGCGGAACTTGGCCCGGGTGGTGGTGTCCGCCATGTCAACGCCTCTCCCCGTCGTCGCTGCCGGGGGCAGCGGTACCGAACAGCTTCACGAAGATGAACGCGATGATCGCCACGGTGATGAAGATCAGCACCGACATGGTGGAGCCGATGCCGAGGTTCAGGCCCCGGATCAGGTTGTTGTAGGCGAGCATCGACACCGACGAGGTCTCGTTGGCCCCGGCGGTCAGCACGAAGATGTTGTCGAAGACCCGGAACGCGTCGAGCGTGCGGAACAGCAGGGCGACCAGGATCGCCGGCTTCATCACCGGCAGCATCACCTTGGTGAACCGCTGCCACGCGGTGGCCCCGTCCGTGGAGGCCGCCTTGAGCAGGTCCTCCGGCACCAGGGCCAGACCGGCCATCAGCAGCAGCGCCATGAACGGCGTGGTCTTCCAGATCTCCGCCAGCATGATGATCCCCAGCGCGCTGGCCCGCTCGGTCAACGGGTCGGTCCCGTCGAAGAGGCCCGCCAGGTAGCCGGTGCCGGGGGTGAAGGCGTACCGCCAGGAGAAGGCGGCCACCACCGTCACGATGCCGTACGGGATCAGCGCCGCGGTCCGGACGATCCCCCGCCCGACCAGCGTCCGGTGCATGATCAACGCCAGGCCCATGCCGAGTACCAGCTCGACGGCGACGGTGACCACCGTGATCAGCATGGTCACCCCGAACGCCGTCCACCAGAACTCGTTGGACAGCACCGTGGCGTAGTTCTCCAGCCCGACGAACTGCCGCTCGTCGGGGAAACGCAGGTCGAACCGTTGCAGGGAGAGCCAGACCGAGTACAGGATCGGGTACCCGGTCACCGCCAGCATCACCAGCGCGGCGGGCGCGCAGAGCAGCCAGCCGAGCCGACGCTCGGCCCGCTTGTTCTCGCTCAGCGGGGCCCGGTGGCGGCGCCCACGCGGCGGCGGCGCGAAGGGGTGCCGCTCGGTGGCCTGCTCGCCTCCGGTCCCGGTGGCCTCGGCCCCGTCCGGCGGCGCGGCGACGGTCCGCTCGCTCACGGCAGCACTCCCTTCGACTCCAGCGCGTCGGCGATCGCGCCGCGCAGCTCCTCGGCGGTCTGCTGCGGCCGGATCGCCGACGGCGGGGAGAGGTACGCCGACATCACGGTGGAGATGTTCTGGTACGCCGGGGTCAGCGGCCGGGTCGCCGCGTCCTGCAGCTCCGCCAGGATGGTCTCCTTCATCGGGTACGCCTCGTCCATCTCCGGGTCGTCGTAGACCGCCTCGATGGTCGGCGGGACACCGTCGTTGATCGCGGAGAACTTCTGGTTCTTCTCGTTACGCAGGCAGGCGGCGGCCTCGAAGGACTCCTCCGGGTGCTTCGAGTGCGCGCTGACCGCCAGGTTGTACCCGCCGACGGTGACCTTGCCGGGGGTGCCCGGGTCGACGCCCGGGTACCGGGCCCAGGCGACCTGCTGCGCCAGCTCCGGGTTCGCCTCCTGCATCGCCGGGTAGACGAACGGCCAGTTGAGCTGGAAGGCGCCGTTGCCGGACTGGAACTCCAACCGGACCGGGTCCTCGGCGGAGTTGCTGAACGACGGCGAGGTGACCCCGGAGGTGGCGAACCGCTGGAGGGTCTCCAGCGCCCGGACCGCCCCCTCGTCCATCTCCGCCCGCTTGCCGTCGGGGCTGACGATGTTCCCGCCGGCGCTGGCGACCAGGGTGTTGTAGAAGACGACCAGACCCTCGTACTGGGCGCCCATGGTGAGGATCTGGTACGGCTTGCCCTGGCTCTTGAGGTCCTGGGCCTGCTGGATCATCTCGTCGAACGTCGTCGGCGGCTGCTCCACCAGGTCCTTGCGGTACCAGAGCAGCTGCACGTTGGTGTTCTTCGGCGCGGCGTAGAGCCGGTCCTCGTAGGTCGCGGTCTCCAGCGGGCCGGCCAGGGTGCCCTGCTCCACGTCGGCCTTGCGCTGCCCGGTCCACTCCCGGATCCAGTTCGCGCTGGCGAACTCCTGGGTCCAGGTGACGTCGAGACCGAGCACGTCCATCCCGCTGTCCTCGGCGGCGAGCCGGCGGACCATCTGCACCCGCTGGTCGTCGGCCTCGCGCGGCAGCGTCCGGTAGACGATCCGGTAGCGGCCCTGCGCCTCGGCGTTGCAGTCGTCGACGACCTGCTGCAGGTTCTGCTCGGGGCCGTAGTACAGGTTGATCGTCGGCGGGCCGCCGGCCTCGTCCGAGCCGCACGCGGCCAGCGGCGCCAGCAGGGCCACCGCGGCGGCCGCCGCGGTGGCCCGTACCCGTGGCCGACGCCGATGTCGCGCTTGGTCGACGTGGTTCGTCATCGCCTCCCCCTCATGTGCATCGGCGAGAACCGGGGAAGGGGTCCGTGGCCCCGGCGCACGGCGAGACTCCTCTGACCGTTACCGGTCCGACCCGCCCCCAGGCGTTTCGTGGCGTCAACACTGCCCGACCTGCCGAGCGGCGAAACCTGGCCGCAGCGCGACTGGAAAGTATCGGACACACGGGCGTGGACCACCCCGGCGTGGGGTCACCGGCGCCCTCGTTCGTCCCGTTCCCCGCGCCCCGTACCGGGCGTCCCGTCGGACGGGCCGGCGCGGCGACCGGGCCCAGGCCGGCGGGCGGGCTGGCCCAGGCCGGCCGGACGGGGTCGGCTGGGCGGCGCGGCGGGCGGATGGCGGGCGAGTGCGGAAGGCGTGCCGGGTGCGGGGCCCGCCGGGCGCCCGTACGCTCTGGCGGATGGATGCCACCTTCTTCTTCGACCCCGTCTGCCCGTGGACCTGGCGGGCGTCCCGCTGGCTGGTCCGGGTCGCCGAGGCCCGGAACCTGGCCGTCGAGTGGCGGGCGTTCAGCCTGTCGATCCTCAACGCCGGGAAGGTCCCGCCGCAGTTCGCCGAGCCGATGGCCGCCTCCGCCCGGGCGCTGCGGCTGGTCGAGGCGCTGCGCGCGCAGGGTCGGCACGACGACGCGGGCCGCTTCTACACCGCGCTCGGCGAGCACAGCCACGACGCCGGCAACCCGCTCTCCGACAAGATCGTGGCCACCGCCGTCGAGGCGGCCGGGCTGGACGCGGTGGCGTCGGCGCTGGAGGACGAGAGCTGGGACCGGGCGGTGCACGAGTCGCACGCCCTCGCGTACTCCTCGGCCGGCCCGGACATCGGCTCCCCGGTCCTGATGGTGCCCAGCGCCGAGCGGGGCGTCCACGGGCCGATCCTCACCGAGGTCCCCGACACCGACGACGCGCTGGTGCTCTGGGACTCCCTGCTCCCGCTGATCCGGATGCCGGCCTTCCACGAGATCAAGCGCGCCCGCCACTGACCGCACACCCGTTCCCACCCGGCCCGGTGGGTCCGCCTCGCCCACCGGGCACACGGGGGCGAGCCCGTCGCGTCCACGATGGACACGGATCGGGCGGGGGCCGGCCGGGCCGGGTGGACGGGGTTGGGGATGATGGGGCGATGATCGCCCGGTTCAAGGATCTCTGTCTGGACGCGGCCGACCCCCGTCTGCTGGGGGCGTTCTGGGCGGAGGTGCTCGGCGGTCGGCTGGTGGACACCGGCGACGGGGACGCCCGGGTCGACGCGGCCCCACCCGCCTCCCCCGCCGAGTCGATCTGGGTGAACCGGGTGCCCGAGCCCCGCACCGGCAGGACGAGGGTCCGCCTCGACCTGCGGCTCGCCGAGGCCGGGCCCGAGCGGCTCCGGGCCGCCGGCGCCCGGCTCGTCCGCGAGCCGGACTCGGAGATCGACTGGTGGGTGCTGGCCGACCCGGAGGGCAACCTCTTCGCTGCCCTGCCCGCCCGCGCGGACACCCGGCCCGGCCCCTGCCACCTGGTGGTGGACGCGGCCGACCCGGCCGCCCAGGCCCACTGGTGGGCGCGGGCCCTCGGCGGCCGGGCCGACCTGCGCCCGGCCGATTCCGCACATCCGGCGGGCTCCGGCGTCCCGGGCGCGGTGCCGGCGACGGGCGTGGCGTCGGTGGTGGACGCGGCGGGCTTCCCCTGGCAGCGCTGGATCTTCGAGCCGGCGCCGGAGCGCCGGACGGTCAAGAACCGGATGCACTGGGACGTCACCCTCGCCGACCCGACGCCCGCGCCGCTGATCCGGCACGGGGCGACGCTGCTGCGCGAGCGCACCTCGGACCTGCCGTGGTGGATCATGGCCGACCCGGAGGGCAACGAGTTCTGTGCCTTCCCGCCCGACTCCCCAGCGTGACGACTGATAGGAATCAGTGACCAACCGGGTGTTCCGGTGTCACGCCGGGTGCACTAGCGTCTGGTGCCAAGCTCACCGCACGCCTCACCGCCTGAGCCGCTCCGCAAGCCTCACCCGAGCTTCTCGCAAGCCTCACGGGCCGGCGCGTCGCCGTCGACGTCGATACGCCTCCGGCCGACCCCAGCACCGTCCGATCGGTTGGTAATCGCGGGAACACCCCTGTTACCGGGACCGGTTGGGCAGGATCGTTCTCCGAGGAGGTGCCGTCGTGCAGGACACCCGCGCTCTCGCCCTGACATTCGAGGTGAGCGGCCTGCCACCGGTCAAGACCGAGGCCCTGTCCATCTTCGCCGCCGGCCACCGCCAGGCGACGAGGGTACGGGCCCTGCTCCAGGCAGCCCTGGCGGCGGCCCAGCGTACCGGCTGGACGCCGTTGACCGGGCCGATCGAGGTCGACCTGACCCTGCGCTGCCCGCCCGGGCACCGCACCTCCGACGCCAGCACCCTGCTGGGCGGGGTCTGCGCGGTGTTGCAGGACAAGAAGCGGGTGGCCACCATCGGGCTGGCCCACCTCGGCGTCCTCGTCGACGTCGCCCTCTACTCCGACGACCGGCAGATCCGCCGGCTGTCGTACGCCGAGGAACCCGCCGAGGACTTCTCGTACCAGGTCCGGGTGGCCGCCGCGCCGGCGGTGGTTTGACCGGCGCTCGCGGTGGGGTACCGCGGACGCCGACGAAGGGAGCACCGATGTCGGAGCCACATGTCACGCTCGACCCGAGCGGGCTCGACCCCGTGCAGCAGAAGCTGCGCGGCCCGCTCGAGGAACAGCTGACCTCGGCTTTGCAGGCGGCCACCCACCGGGTCCGCGCCAGCTACGCCGGCGAGCCGGTGGAGCAGGTGTGCCAGCGGCTGCTCGACGAGACCCGGGCCGGTCTGCACCCCGACATCGCGGCCGGGTTCAGCCCGGACATGGACGAGTTCTGCCGGATCGCGATCGCCATCGTCCGGGGCGAAGTGAGCTGACCCGGCCGTCCGACGTCGGATGGCCGGGTCAGAAGTGCGTCAGCAGGTCGGTGAAGGCCGCCAGGTGCAGCACCCCGGCGTCGGACGGGTCGAGTTCGTCGTGCTCCAGGACCCAGGTGTTGTCGTTGGGGATGAACACCGCGTTGAGCCCGGCGGCGCGGGCCGGCAGGATGTCCGACTTCGGGGAGTTGCCGATCATCCAGGCCCGGGCCGGGTCGAGGCCGTGCTCCCGGGTCAGCCAGCGGTAGGTCGTGACGTCCTTCTCGGCGACCACGTGGGCGGCCCGGAAGTGCCGGTCCAGCCCGGACGCCTCGATCTTGCGGCGCTGCTCGTCGTCGTCGCCCTTGGTCAGCAGCAGCAGGTCGTGCCGGTCGGCGAGGGCGGTCAGCGTCTCGGCCACGCCGGGAATCAGCTCGACCTGACGCTGCGCCAGGGCCGCCGCGAGCGCCTCGATCTCCTGCCGCTCCCGGTCGGTCGCGGGCCGCTCGCGCAGCTTCTCCATGCAGTCGTGCAGGCTGGTCAGGAAGACCTTGCTGCCGTACCCGTGGGCGACGGTGTTGGCCCGCTCGATGTCGTCGAGGATGTGCCGGATCTCGCGCCGGTCCAGGGTGGGGTGGTCCAGCCAGTCGAGGAAGTCGTCGATCACCCGCTCGAAGAGGATGTTGTTCTCCCAGAGCGTGTCGTCGGCGTCGAAGACCAGCACCTGCCCGCTCCGCCGCCACCCGGCCGTCCCGCCGCCGCTGCCGTTCATCCGACCTCCCGGTCCGTCGTCGCCCCGGCCGGTGAGGGTACGCCCGTCACCGCACGGGCTCATCCGCATTACCCGACCGGTCCGGCCGCCGGCTGTCCGGCCGGGCTCGACACGGCCGGGGACGGAGGGACGGTCCACTGCGGGTCAGCCGGCCCACCGTCACCCACCCGGTCGCCCGGCGGGTCGGCGGCGCCGCTGGTGGGGCCACCGGGCCAGGGGCTCACGGTCCGGGTGGCCCCGTGACGGGTCCGGGGCACGCGATGGATGGTAACGCCGACACCACCGAGGGTCACGATGTCAATCGGGGATCCGGCAGTTCGGCCCGCCCGGCCCCACGGGTCAGGACCGGGTCCGCAACTCCCCGGTCCTGACCCAACAGCCCGGGTCGCGGCGGGACCCACCGCGGCAGCACCGGCGGGCAGGGCACGCCGCTCCACACCGGGCTCCCACGGCGAGCCGACCCACCGGCACTCAGTTCCGCGGTGCCCGCGCCCGGACTTCGGTACGCCCCGACCCACCCCGTGAGGATCGTGACGTGGGCCTCACCGTAGGGCCCGCCCGTCCGGCCGGACAAGACGTCACGAGCCTGTCACCCGCCGATTACCAGCAAGCCGAAATTGGGGCGTACCGACGTAACAGCACCGCCACCACCGGCGCTGTTCGTCACCGCCCTCGCGGCGAATCCCCTGGTGACCGGCCCTCGACCGCGGCGAGCAGCGACGACGACCGCCGCCGGGGGCCGCGTGGCGCGGGCCCCGGCCGGGCGGTTCAGCGGCGCAGGGTGAGGATCAGGTCGGCCACCAGCGCCGTCCAGCCGGTCTGGTGCCAGGCGCCCAGGCCGGCCCCGTTGTCGCCGTGGAAGTACTCCGGGAAGGCGATCAGGTCCCGCCAGTCGGGGTGGGTCTGGAAGAGCTGACAGGCGCCGTAGATCGGCCGGCGGCCCCACCCGTCCCTGGTGAACAGGGCGATCAGCCGGGCCGACAGGTCGTCGGCGATCTCGTCGAGCGTCCGCTTCACCCCCGACCGGGTCGGGTACTCCACCTGGAGGTCGTCACCGAAGAACGCCGCGTAGTCCCGCAGCGCGCTGACCAGCAGGAAATTCGTCGGCATCCAGATCGGACCCCGCCAGTTGGAGTTGCCGCCGAACAGGCCGCTGGTCGACTCGGCCGGCTCGTACCCGACGCTGAACTCCTGCCCGCCGAGGGTCACCGAGAACGGCTTGTCCAGGTGCGCGCGGGACAGCGTGCGCAGCCCGTACTCGGAGAGGAACTCGTCGGGGTCCAGCATCCGGGCCAGCAGCCGGACCACCTGGTCCGGGCCGACCATAGACAGCAGCCGCTGCTGGCGGCCGTCCGGGCCGAGCCGGCGGGCGTCGATCACGTGGGCGTACTCGGGGCGGTTGGTGAGGAACCAGCGGATCCGGGCGCTCAGCTCGGGCAGCCGGTCCAGGGTCCGCGCGGTCAGCCGGGTGGTCGCGGCCAGCGGCAGCAGCCCCACCACCGACCGTACCCGCAGCGGGACCTGGCTGCCGTCGGCCAGCCGCAGCACGTCGTAGAAGAACGCGTCCTCGTCGTCCCACAGCCCCTGCGAGTACGCGGCGGCGGCGATGTAGACGAAGTGCTCGAAGAACTTGCAGGCGGTGTCCACCCAGGTGCGGTCCTGCTCGGCCAGGACGATCGCGATGTCCAGCAGGTTGAGCGCGTACATCGCCATCCAGCCGGTGCCGTCGGACTGCTCCAGCACCCCGGCCACCGGCAGCGCCGCCGACCGGTCGAACGGGCCCACGTTGTCCAGCCCCAGGAACCCGCCCTCGAAGACGTTGTTCCCCCCGGTGTCCTTGCGGTTGACCCACCAGGTGAAGTTCAGCATCAGCTTGTGCATCACCCGGGCCAGGAACTCCCGGTCCCGCGACCCGTCGATCTCGAAGACCTTCAGCGCCGCCCAGGCGTGCACCGGCGGGTTCACGTCCCCGAACGCCCACTCGTACGCCGGGATCTGGCCGTTGGGGTGCAGGTACCACTCGCGCAGCAGGAGCAGGATCTGCTCCTTGGCGAAACCGGGGTCGACCCGGGCGATGCTGACGCAGTGGAAGGCCAGGTCCCAGGCGGCGTACCAGGGGTACTCCCAGGGGTCCGGCATGGAGATGACGTCGAAGCTGGTCATGTGCCACCAGGCGCTGTTGCGCCCGTGCCGGCGGCCGGCCGGCGGGGGCGTGGAGCCCGGGTCGCCCTCCAGCCACCGCTTGACGTCGAAGTGGTAGAACTGCTTGCCCCACATCAGCCCGGCGATGGCCTGCCGGGCGACCAGCGCCTCGTCCGGGGTGGCCGCCTCGGGGATCACCCCGGCGAAGTACCAGTTCGCCTCGGCCCGCCGGGCCCAGACCACCGCGTCGAAGCCGGCGCCCAGGTCGGCCGGGGGCGGCGGGGCGCTCGCCGGGGGCGGCGCGGTGCGGGTCAGCCGCAACCGGATCTGCCGCTGCCCACCCGCCGGCACGGCCAGCACGTAGTGCAACGCGCCCTTGGTGCCCTCCCGGGCCGGGTTGACCGTGGCGGCGCCGCCGACCACGTGGTCGTTGATCCCGTCCTTCGGGTACGGCGACCGGCCGGGCAGCCCCCACAGCCGGTCGGCGTTGGTGTCGTTGTCACAGAGCAGCGGCGTCGGGTCACCGTCGCCGGTCAGCACGAGCTGGCCCAGGACGTGGTGCTCCCCCACCAGCCGGGCCGCCGTGGCCGGGCCGGCGGGCCCCCGGGAACTGGCCCGCCTGCGCCCCCGACGGGCCGGCTCGCCGGCCAGCCGGGGGATCCGGTCGCTGCCGGGCAGCCCCCAGGACCAGGTGTTGCGGTACCAGAGGGTGGGCAGCACGTGCAGGACGGCGTCGGCGTCACCCCGGTTGGCGACGGTCACCACCATGCACAGGTCGGTCGGGGACGCCTTGGCGTAGTCGACGCTCACCGCCCAGTACCGGTCGTCGTCGAAGATCCCCGTGTCGACCAGCTCGTACTCGGTGTCGTCCCGGCCGCGCTGCGTGTTGACCGCGACCAGGTCGTCGTACGGGAACGCGGCCTGCGGGTAGTGGTACCGCCAGCGCATCCAGGAGTGCGTCGGCGTGGAGTCCTCGTACCACCAGTACTCCTTGGCGTCCTCGCCGTGGTTGCCGCCGTCGCCGCCGAGCCCGAACATCCGCTCCTTGAGGATCGGGTCCCTCCCGTTCCACAACGCGAGCGCGAAGGCGAACGTCTGCCGGTCGTCGCAGACGCCCGCCATGCCGTCCTCGTTCCACCGGTAGGCTCGGGAGCGCGCGTGGTCGTGGGGGAAGTAGTCCCACGCTGTGCCGTGCTCGCTGTAGTCCTCCCGTACCGTCCCCCACGCCCGTTCGGACAGATAGGGACCCCATGCGCGCCACGCCTGTTCACCCGAGTCGGCCTGGGCCAACCGGGTGCGCTCGGCATCGGGGGACAGTTCGTGGGAAGCGGACACGTCTGTGAGCACCTGCCAATCTTCGACGTCGCGGGAGTCCTTGACCACTGCGGCCATTGTTGTCGTGGCGTGTTACACCTTGCCGCCGCTGGAGGAAAGTTGATCGATATCAGTTTCGGTCCGCAGCTCTGTGCCGAGCTGACCGGCGGGGCGTCCCGCGAGTGGCTGGTCACCGACGGCCTCGGCGGGTACGCCATGGGCACCGTCAGTGGCCTGCGCACCCGCCGGTACCACGGCCTGCTCGTGGTGGCCGGGGAGACCCCGGCGGCCCGTACCGTGGGACTGGTCAGCCTGGACCCGGCGGTGGTGCTGCCGTCCGGGGCGCAGGTCCGGCTCGGGGCGCACGAGTGGTCCCCGGACACGGTCGACCCGCGCGGCTTCGAGCTGCTGGAACACTTCGCCATCATCGACGGTGTGCCCCGGTGGCGGTGGCGGATCGGCGACGTGGTGATCGAACGGGAGATCGCCATGCTGCCCGGCCGGCCCTGCGTGGCGGTGGTGCACCGGCTGGTCGCCGGCGGGCCGGTGCAGCTCGACCTGGCCGCCGTCTGCACCTGGCGGGACGCGCACGGCGAGCGCCGCGCCGACGGCCCGGCCCCGCGCGTGGAGCCGGTGGCCGGCGGGGCGGTGGTCGAGGGGGCGTACCGGCTGGCCGGCCCGGGGTGGGTGCCGGAGGGGCAGTGGTGGCTCGGGGTCCGCCACCGCGAGGAGGCCGCCCGGGGCCTGCCCGCGGAGGAGGACCTCTGGTACGCGGGGCGGTTCTCCGGCACCCTGGAGCGCCCCGGCGACACGGTGTCGGTGCTGGCCTGGGCCGGGCAGCTCGACCAGGAGCCGGTGCCGGCCGTCGAGGTGGTGGCCGCGGCCCGGCAGCGCAACCGGCGGGTGGTGGCGGCGGCGAAGCCGGTCGACGACGTCGAGGCGACCCTCGCCCTGGCCGCCGACGCGTTCGTGGTCCGCACCGCCGCCGCGCCGGTCGACGTGGTCGCCGGGTACCCGTGGTTCGGGGCCTGGTCGCGGGACACGATGATCTCGTACGAGGGGCTGTTCCTCTGCACCGGACGGGCGCAGGAGGGGGCGGCGCTGCTGCGCGGGTACGCGGCGACCCTGTCGGAGGGGATGCTCGCCAACACCGCCGACACCGGCCGGGTGGAGTACAACACCGTCGACGGCACCCTGTGGTTCCTGCACGCGGTCGCCCGGCACGTCACCGTCACCGGGGACACCGACCTCGGCGACGAGCTGCTGCCCGCGCTGCACGGCGTGGCCGACGCCCACCTCAAGGGCACCCGGTACGGCATCGTCGTCGACCCGGTCGACGCCCTGCTCACCTGCGGCGCCCCCGGCGCGGCGCTGACCTGGATGGACGCCCGGGTGTACGGGGTGCCGGTGACCGCCCGCACCGGCAAGCCGGTCGAGGTCAACGCACTGTGGATCAACGGCCTGGCCGGGTTGGCGGAGCTGACCGAGCTGGCCGGGCAGGACGCGGCCGAGCTGTGGCGGCTGCACCACCGGGCGCACGCCTCGTTCCGGCAGCGGTTCCCGGCGCCGGTGGGCTGGCTGCACGACGTGGTGGACGCCCCCGCGCCCGCGTACCCGCTGGGCGGGGCGGCGCACCACGACGACGACCTGCTCCGGCCCAACCAGCTCCTGGCCTGGTCGCTGCCGTACGCCCCGCTGGAGCCGGACGGGGAGGCGCTGCGCCGGATCGCCGCCGGCCTGCTCACCCCGCTCGGGCTGCGCAGCCTCTCGCCGGACTCGCCCGGCTTCGCCGGCCGGCACTCCGGTGGCCCGGCCGAGCGGGACGGCGCCTACCACCAGGGCACGGTCTGGCCGTGGCTGCTCGGCCCGTACACCGACGCCGCCCGGCGGGCCGGCCTGGACGTCGACAACCTGTTCCCGGGCATCGAGGCGCACCTGCGCGAGCACGGGCTCGGGTCGGTCAGCGAGACCACCGACGGGCTCGCCCCGTACCGGGCCACGGGGTGCCCGTTCCAGGCCTGGTCGGTGGCCGAACTACTGCGTGTCCGACGGATCCGATAGGCGCGCTTTACACGACCGCAACGGCCGCGTCTCCGCTGGTTAGCCCGGCTGGGCAAGGATTGGCCCCATCCCGGGCAGCCATGGCCGGCACCCTCCGCCGGGTGCCGGCCGGACCGTGCAGTTGACAACTTCAAGGGGGCCTCATGTCACCGGACGCCCACGTGATCGACATCCACTCCGGCCGGCGTCAGCGCGTCCTGATGCTGTCCTGGGAGTACCCGCCGGTGCTCGTCGGCGGACTCGGCCGCCACGTCCACGCCCTCTCCGTCGCCCTCGCCGCCGCCGGCCACGAGGTCACCGTCGTCACCCGCCACACCGACGGCGCACCCCACGAGGAATACGCCGACGGCGTCCGCATCCTCCGCGCCGCCGAGGACCCCGTCACCTTCCCCCTCGCCACCAGCAGCCTCCTCGCCTGGACCATGGCCTTCAACCACACCCTCACCCGCGCCGCCCTGCGCGCCGCCGACACCGGCACCTACGACGTCATCCACGCCCACGACTGGCTCGTCGCCCACACCGCGATCACCCTCGCCGAACACCTGGACCTGCCCCTGGTCACCACCATCCACGCCACCGAGGCCGGCCGGCACCAGGGCTGGCTGCCCGAGGAGATGAACCGCACCATCCACGGCGTCGAGCACTGGCTCAGCGGCGCGTCGGGCCGGGTGATCGCCTGCTCCGGGTACATGCGGGAGCAGGTGAGCACGCTCTTCGAGGTGCCCACCGGCCGGATCGACGTGGTGCCCAACGGGGTGGACGGCCGGGCCTGGCACGCCCGGCCCCGGGCGGTCGCCTCGGCCCGCGCCCGGTTCGCCGGGGACGGGCCGCTGATCGGGTACGCCGGGCGGCTGGTCTACGAGAAGGGTGTGCAGCACCTGGTCCGCGCGGTGCCGGACCTGCGCCGGCGGCACCCGGGGCTGCGGGTGCTCATCGCCGGGGACGGCCCGTACCGGGCGGAGTTGCAGGCCGAGGCGGAGCGGCTGGCCCTCGGCGACACCATCCGCTTCGCCGGCTTCCTCGACGCCAAGCAGCTCCCGGCGGTGCTGGGGGCCACCGACGCCACGGTGATACCCAGCCTGTACGAGCCGTTCGGCATGATCGCGCTGGAGGCGGCGGCGGCCGGCGCGCCCCTGGCGGTGGCGGCGACCGGCGGCCTGGCCGAGATCGTCGAGCCGGGCGTGACCGGGGTGACCTTCCCGCACAGCGACCCGCACGCCCTCGCCGGTGCGGTGGACCAGCTCCTCGGCGACGAGGTGTTCGCCCGCCGGGTGGCCCGCAGCGCCCGCGCGATGGTCGGCAAGCGGTACGGCTGGGCGACGATCGCCGAGCGGACCGCCGCGACGTACGCGGCGGCCGGCCGGGAGCACAGCGGTTTCCAGGTCCGGCGGGCCACCGACCGGCTGCGCGGCACCCGGTCGCCGATCCACATCCCGGAGGGGAACCTGCTGGTGACCGGGGGTGTCGCCGGGTGAGCCGACGCACCGTCGGCAACGGTGCGCACGGAGGATGAGAAGGCCCGTCCCGCTGGCTATCGTGTACGTCACGTAGTCGAGGGGGAACGTGGTGCAGCAGGCGCTGATCGCCGGCCGGTACCGGCTGCTGGCCCTGGTTGGCACCGGCGGGATGGGCCGGGTGTGGCGGGCCCGCGACGAGATGCTGCACCGGGACGTGGCGGTGAAGGAGATCGTCCCACCCGGCTGGCTCGCCGAGTCCGAACGGGACGAGGTGCACCGCCGCACGTTACGGGAGGCGCGCACCGCCGCCCGGCTGGACCATCCCCACGTGGTCCGCGTCTACGACGTCCTCGCCGACCAGGACGGCCACTGGCTGGTCATGGAGTACGTGCCGTCCCGGTCGTTGCAGCAGATCGTCACCGCCGACGGGCCGCTGGAGCCGGCCCGCGCCGCCCGGGTCGGGCTGGCCGTGCTCGCCGCGCTGCGCGCCGCGCACGCGGCGGGGGTGCTGCACCGCGACGTCAAACCGCACAACGTGCTGGTCACCGCCGACGACCGGGTGGTGCTGACCGACTTCGGCCTGGCCACCTTCGCCAGCGGGGACGGGGCGATGACCGGCCCCGGGATGGTGCTCGGCTCCCCGCAGTTCGTCGCCCCGGAACGCGCCCGCAGCGGCGTCTCCGACCCGCGCACCGACCTGTGGTCGCTCGGCGCGACCCTGTACGCGGCGGTGGAGGGCCGCTCGCCGTACGCGCGGGCCAACGCCATGGCGACGCTCAGCGCGCTGGCCACCGAGCCTCCGGACCCGCCGCGCCGGGCCGGCCCGCTGGCCCCGGTGCTGACCGGCCTGCTGCACCGCGACCCCGAGCGGCGGCTCGCCGCTGCCGAGGTGGAGCCGCTGCTGCGCGCGGTGGCCGCCGGCGGGTCACCGGCGGCCCGGCCTGCCGATGCCGCGACCGACCTGGCCACGCCCGACCTGGCCACCGGCCGGGGCGCGGACGGCCCCACCGCGACCACCTCGCTGGACGGCGGGATGGCCGCCGACCTGGGCCGGGCCCGGAGCGCCGCCACCCCACGCGACGGTCCGGCCGCCACCTGGTCCGTCGGGCCGTCGCCGGACGCCGACACCGGCCCGGCCGCACCGGCGGCCAGCGGGCTCCCGGCCCGGGCGGGCCGCCGGCGGGACCGCTGCCGCCTGGTCGCCGCCACCTCGACCGTCGCGCTGGTCGTGACGGTCGGCGCGGCGATGGCGCTGCGCCCCGGCGCCGGCCGGGCACCGGTGCCGGGCCCGCAGGGCGCGACGGCCGTCGCCCCGGTCGCCGACCGGCCGGCGGCGTTCCCCTGCGGCGGCCCGGCCCCCGGCGGCGCGGACCCGGTCCGCTCGGCCGCCCCGCCCGACGGGGAGTTCGCCCTGGTGCCGGGCTGGACCTGGTACCGCGATCCGGGCGGGTTCCGGATCGCGGCGCCGGTGGGCTGGCTACGGTGGACCGACGCGGGGACGACCTGCTTCCGGGAGCCCCGGGGCGCCCGGCTGCTCAGCGTGGGCGAGGTCGCGGTGCCGGCCGACCCGGTCGGGTACTGGCGGGCGCAGGAGCGCCGGCTCACCGCCGCCGGCGCGCTCACCGACTACCAGCGGGTGGAGATCTCCGGGCTGGACCTGTTCCGCGCGGCGGCGTTGTGGGAGTGCCGGTGGCGGGACGCGGCCGGCGACCCGCTGCACAGCGCCCGCCTGCTGGTCGTCACCGCGCCGGGCCGGGCGTACACGGTGGCCTGGCGGACCGGCGAGTTCGACTGGCAGGTCAACGCGACCTACTTCCTGATGATCCGGCAGAGTTTCCGCCCCGCCGCGTGAATCCGTCCATCCTGGACGGTTCACATGATCCCCCTCGACAGCGCCCCGCCCCGGTGGCGTAGGTTGTCGATCACGATTCCCGGGGAGGGTGACGCGAGATGATGGGACCGTCCCACGCGCTGTCCGGCGCGGCGGTGTGGCTGACCGGCTCGTGGGCGCTGCACCAGTTCGCCGACTACGAGCAGTCGCCCCTCGCCCTCGCCGTCGGGACGGCGGTCTGCGCCGGCGGCGCGCTCTTTCCCGACCTGGACCTCTCCGGCAAGGTGACCCGCAACCGGGGCGGGGCGACGGTCGCCCGTACCTTCGGCGTGGTGAGCCTCTTCGCCGCCGAGGTGATCGAGAAGCTCTCCCTCGGCGTCTACTACGCCACCAAGCTCAGCAAGGACCCCCGGCGTAACAACGGGCACCGCACGTTGACCCACACCATCCCGTTCACCGTCCTGGTCGGCTGGGGCACCACCTGGCTCTGCGCCACGTACGGCAAGTGGGCCGTGATCGGCATCCTGTTCTTCATGATCGGCCTGGCCCTGCGGGGCCTGTTCGACAAGTGGGCGGAGCGGGCCGGCTGGGTGGTCGTGACCCTGGTGTCGGCCGGGGCGGCCTGGTTCACCTACGCCAACCTCCCCGGTGGCCGGGGCTACCCGCTGATCGGGCTCGCGGTCGGGGTGGGCTGCTTCGTGCACATCCTCGGCGACCTGATCACCCGGGCCGGGGTGCCGATCCTGTGGCCGATCCCGATCAAGCGTCGGATGTGGATGCCGGTGCGGCTGCCGAGCAGGATGGCGCTGCGTACCGGCAGCAAGACGGAGACCGTCGTGCTGCGCGGCGTGATGACGGCGGTCGCGGTGCTCGCCGCGATCGGGCTGGTCGCCCCCTCGCTGCTGGAGCGCTTCACCACCGACGGCTGACCCGCCGCGCCCACCCGCCCGCCCGGCGGTCGCAAATCCGGCAAAGGGCCACGAAACAGTCCGCGATCGCGCCGGTTCACGACCGCCTGGGCGGGCGTGCCCGTTTTTGTCATCGGCTATTGACGGCTTCGTAACACGTGTCCTACGGTCTGTCGAAGCGCTTCGTCGAAGCGTTTCGACAACGGCCCCACGGGCCCCGGCCAGCCGGTGCGGGAGGTGCGCCATGGCCACCATGCAGGACGTCGCCCGGCTCGCCCGGGTCTCGGTCAGCACCGTGTCGTACGTGCTCACCGGCGCCCGCCCGATCTCCCAGGCCACCCGGGAGAAGGTCCTGGCGGCCATGGCCGAGCTGGACTACCAACCCAACGCGCTGGCCCGGGGCCTGGCCAGCCGGCGCAGCCGCATCCTCGGCCTGCTCCTGCCCCTGGACGAACGCGGCCTCGGCGCCACCGAGTCCGCCTTCGTCACCGGCGCCGCGGCCACCGCCAGCGCGGCCGGCTACCACCTGGTGCTCTCCCCCGTCGACGCCGGCGACCTCGACGGCCTGCGCCGGCTGGCCAGTCAGCGCATGCTCGACGGCGTCGTGCTGATGGAGGTGCAGGTCGACGACCCCCGGCTCGGGGTGCTGCGGGAGGCCCGCGTCCCGGTGGTGCTGATCGGCCGCACCGGGGACACCACCGGCCTGTCCTACGTCGACATCGACTTCGACCGGACCGTCCGCGACGCCGTCGCGCACCTCGTCGACCTCGGCCACCGCCGCATCGTCTACGTCAACCACTCCGCCGCCGCCCTCGCCGGCGGGTACGGCCCGGCGCTGCGCTCGCGCGACGCCTTCGCCGCCGCGATGACCGGGTACGGGGTGACGCCGGTGATGGTCCCCGCCGAGGACACCGCGGCCGGCGGCCGACAGGCTCTCACCACGGCCTTCGGCCGGGCCCCCGACCTCACCGCCGTGCTCGCCATGAACGAGAGCGCCGTCTTCGGCATCCTCGGCGAACTCACCGCCCACGGCCGCACCGTGCCCGACGACGTGTCGGTCGTCTCGATGGTCACCTCGCCGCAGGTGGCCGAGCTGGCCACCCCCGCCCTGACCACGATGACCTCCCCCGGCACGGCCGTCGGACGGATCGCCATCGAGGCGCTGCTGCGCCACGTGCGCGACGACGGTACGGCGCTGCACCAGCAGTTGCTGCCCTGCACGTTGGAGGTCCGGGGATCCAGCGGGCCGCCCCGACGACGGGCCGTCGGCGCACCCCGGACGGAACATCCCTCATGACACCGGCCCGCCGCCGCGCTGCCACGCGACGACGGGCCACCCGAGTACCGGCTCGATACTCCCGAGGAGAATGCTAATGCACCGATTTCGTACGGTCGCCGCGGCGGTGACGCTGGCCGCCGTCGCGGCGACGACCCTGACCGCCTGCGGTGACGACGACAGTGGCAGCGACGCCAGCGTGCTCAAACTCTGGCACTACGAGAGCGCCAACAGCGCGATGGGCATCGCCTGGGACCGCGCGATCGAGATCTTCAAGGAGGAGCACCCCGGGGTCGAGGTGCGCTTCGAGCGCAAGGCGTTCGAGCAGATCCAGCAGAACGCCGGCATGATCATCAACTCGGACGAGGGTCCGGACGTGATGGAGTACAACAAGGGCAACGCCACCGCCGGGCTGCTGTCCAAGCAGGGCCTGCTCACCGACCTCACCGCCGAGGCGACCGAACGCGGCTGGGACAAGGCGCTCAGCCCCAGCCTCCAGACCACCGCCCGCTACGACGACAAGGGCGTGATGGGCTCCGGCAACTGGTACGGCGTGCCGAACTACGGCGAGTACGTGATGGTCTACTACAACAAGGACCTCTTCGCCGAGCACGGCGTGCAGGTGCCCACCACCCTCGCCGAGCTGACCACGGTGATGGACACCTTCGTGGCCAAGGGGATCACCCCGCTGGGCACCGCCGGCGCCGAGTACCCGGCCGGCCAGCTCTTCTACCAGCTCGCCCTCGCCAGGGCCGACCGCTCCTTCGTCGACAACTACCAGCTCTACAAGAACCCGGTCGACTTCACCGCCGACCCGCTGCGCTACGGCGCGCAGACCTTCGCCGAGTGGGTCCGCAAGGGCTACGTCGCCAAGGACGCCGCCAGCGCCAAGGCCGAGGACATGGGCACCGCGTTCATCGCCGGCAAGACCCCCATGATCGTCTCCGGGAGCTGGTGGTTCGGCCGGTTCAAGACCGAGATCAAGGCCGACTGGGACAGTTTCCTCTTCCCCGGCAACACCCTCAACGCCGGCTCCTCCGGCAACCTCTGGGTGGTCCCGACCACCAGCAAGGCCAAGGACCTGGCGTACGACTTCATCGACATCACGATGCGGCCGGAGATCCAGGCCCTGATCGGCAACAACGGCGGCGTCCCGGTCGCGGGCGACCCGGCGGCGATCACCGACCCGAAGGACCGCAAGCTGATCGAGAACTTCAACGCGATCAGCGCCGCCGACGGCCTCGCCTTCTACCCGGACTGGCCGGTGCCCGGCTACTACGACGTGCTGGTCTCCGGCTTCCAGAGCCTGATCAACCAGTCCAAGTCCCCCGACGAGGTGCTCACCTCGATCGCGAAACCGTACGCCGAGGGAGTCACGGAGATCCAGCGCGGCTGACGAGGAGGCGGGTGGGCGGGGCGAACCGCCCACCCGGCACCGGAGGGAAACCCCATGGCTGCATCCGACACCCTGGCCGCCACGGACCGCGCGGCCCCGGACCACGGCACCCGCCGCGCCCGCCGCCGACGCCGCGGCGACGCGACGTACTGGTTCTACCTCGTCCCCGGCACGGTGCTGTTCGTCCTGGTCATCGGCGGCCCGCTGCTGTTCACCGGCTACCTGTCGCTGACCCGCTGGTCCGGCGTCGGCGACCCGACCTTCGTCGGCCTGGAGAACTACCAACGACTCTGGACCGACGAGGTGTTCTGGACCTCGTTCCGCAACACCCTCGCCATGATCGTGGCGATGGTGGTGGTGCCCACCGTCGTCGGGCTGGTGCTCGCCGCGCTGCTCTTCGACACCATCGGGCGGCGGTTCCGACCCCGCACCGCCGCCGCCCTGCGCGCCGCCTTCTACCTCCCGCAGGTGCTGCCGGTGGTGGTCGCCGGCATCGTCTGGGGCTGGATCCTGCGCCCCGACGGCGCCCTCAACGGCGCCCTCGACGCGATCGGGCTGGGCGCGCTGCGCCACGACTGGCTCGGCGACCCCGACACCGCCCTGCCCGCCGTGATGGGCGTGATGATCTGGGTGCAGATCGGCTACCCGGTGGTCGTCTTCATGGCCGCGCTCCAACGGGTCGACCCGGAACTGTACGAGGCGGCGGAGCTCGACGGCGCCGGCTGGTGGCACCGGTTCCGGGCGATCACCCTGCCGCAGATCCGCCCGGAGACCTTCGTGGTCGCCCTGACCTGCACCATCGCCGCCATGAAGGTGTTCGGGCCGATCTACGCGCTGACCCGGGGCGGCCCGGAGAACGCCACCAACGTCCCCTCCTACTTCGCGTACTTCACCTTCTTCAAGAAACTCCAGGTCGGGTACGGCTCGGCGATCTCCACCATGCTCACCCTGATCATCGTCGTGGTGGCGCTGCTGTTCATCCGGGCGCAGAGCCGGGCCGAGCGCCGGGACGGGGGCCTCTGATGTCGGTCACCACCACCCCCACCGGCACCCCGGTCACCGCACCGCCGACCGGCCGCCCCACCCGCGCCCGCGACCGGCACCACCGGGGCGCGGGCCGGTGGATCGTGCTCGCCGTGGTCACCGTCGGCGCGCTGCTGATGCTGGTGCCGTTCGCGTTCATGCTGCTCAACGCGTTCAAGCCGCCGGGGCAGTACTCCACCGAGGGGCCGCTGAGCTGGCCGTCGGAGTTCTACACCGAGGGCCTGCGCGTGTACTGGACGCAGGTCGACTTCCCGCTGAAACTGTGGAACTCCACAGTCATCGCCGGCTCCGTCGCGGTCCTCGCGGTCGTGGTCTCCCTGCTCAACGCGTACGCGCTGGGCATCGGCCGGGTCCGGGGCCGGCTCTGGATCGTGGGCCTGTTCCTGCTGGCGAACATGCTGCCGCAGGAGTCACTGGTCTACCCGCTCTACTACGTCGCCAAGGAGGTCGGCCTCTACAACACCCGACTCGTCGTGATCATCATCTTCACCGTCATCCAGAGCGCCTTCGGCACCTACCTGCTCGCCTCGGTGCTCGGCACCTTCCCCAGGGGCCTGCTGGAGGCCGCGGCGCTCGACGGGGCCGGCACGTGGACCGTGCTGTGGCGGGTGGTGCTGCCCAACGTGCGCCCGACCCTCGCGGTCCTGCTGGTCTTCTTCTTCATCTGGACCTGGAACGAGTTCCTGATCCCGCTGGTGATGCTCATCGACAACCAGACCCAGACGATCCCGGTGGCCCTCGCGTCGTTGCAGGGCGACCGGCTGATGGACGCCCCGACGACGAACGCCGGGGCCCTGATCAGCCTCGTCCCGGCCATCGTCTTCTTCCTCATCTTCCAACGCACGCTGAGCCGCGGCATCACCGTAGGAGCCGAGAAGTGAAGTTCACCGACGGGTACTGGCTATTGCGCCCCGGGGTCAGCGTGCTGCGCCCCCGGGTCGTCGAATCGGTCGAGGTGGAGAAACGGGGCTTCACCGTGTTCGCCCCCACCGGCCCGATCAACGGGCGCGGGGACACCCTCAACCGGCCGGTCGTCACGGTCAAGTTCTTCTCCCCCGCCCCCGGCGTCGTCGGGGTGACCATCGGCCACCACGTCGGCGGCCTCCCCCGCGAGCCCCGCTTCGCGCTCAACACCGGCACCGACCACCCGGTCGCCGTCGACGTCACCGGGCTGACCGCGTCGCTGACCACCGGCGACCTGACCGTCCGGGTCCGCCTGGTCGACGCCTGGCAGGTGGACTTCCTGCGCGACGGCGCGGTGGTCACCTCCTCCACCGAGCGCAGCGTCGGCGTGGTCACCGACGGCGAGGGCCGCAAGTACGTCCACGATCGGCTGGCCCTCGGCGTCGGCGAGACGATCTACGGCCTGGGCGAACGGTTCGGGGCGTACGTCAAGAACGGCCAGGCCGTCGACATCTGGAACGCCGACGGCGGCACCGCCAGCGAGCAGGCGTACAAGAACGTGCCGTTCTACCTCAGCAGCGCCGGGTACGGCGTCTTCGTCGACCACCCCGAGCACGTCTCCTTCGAGGTCGGCTCGGAGGTGGTGTCGCAGACCCAGTTCAGCGTCGAGGGTCAGTCGCTCACCTACTACCTGATCGACGGCCCCACCCCCAAGGACGTGCTGCGCCGGTACACCGCCCTGACCGGCCGCCCGGCCCGGGTGCCCGCCTGGTCGTACGGGCTGTGGCTGTCCACCTCCTTCACCACCTCGTACGACGAGAAGACGGTCACCGAGTTCATCGACGGGATGGCCGAGCGCAACCTGCCGCTGTCGGTGTTCCACTTCGACTGCTTCTGGATGCGGCAGTTCCACTGGGTCGACTTCGTCTGGGACCCGGCGACCTTCCCCGACCCCGAGGGCATGCTGCGCCGGCTGCACGAGCGGGGCCTGAAGGTCTGCGTCTGGATCAACCCGTACATCGCCCAGCGGTCCTACCTGTTCGAGGAGGGACGGCAGGCCGGGTACCTGGTCCGCAACCCGGACGGCTCGGTCTGGCAGTGGGACAAGTGGCAGGCCGGCATGGCGCTCGTCGACTTCACCAACCCCGACGCGGTCGCCTGGTACGCCGGCAAGCTCAAGGTGCTGCTGGACATGGGGGTGGACTGCTTCAAGACCGACTTCGGCGAGCGCATCCCCACCGACGTCCTCTGGCACGACGGGTCGGACCCGCAGCGGATGCACAACTACTACTCGTACCTCTACAACAAGGTGGTCTTCGAGCTGCTGGAGGCCGAGCGGGGCCGGGGCGAGGCGGTGCTGTTCGCCCGCTCCGCCACCGCCGGCGGGCAGCAGTTCCCGGTGCACTGGGGCGGCGACTGCGAGTCCACCTTCGTGGCGATGGCCGAGTCGCTGCGCGGCGGGCTGTCGCTGGCCGCCTCCGGCTTCGGGTACTGGAGCCACGACATCGGCGGCTTCGAGGGCACCCCGGACCCGGCGGTGTTCAAGCGCTGGATCGCCTTCGGGCTGCTCTCCTCGCACTCCCGGCTGCACGGCTCCGGCTCGTACCGGGTGCCGTGGGCCTACGACGAGGAGGCCGTCGACGTGCTGCGCCACTTCACCCGGCTCAAGCTCGGTCTGATGCCGTACCTGGCCGCCACGGCCGACGAGGCGCACCGCGAGGGGCTGCCGATGATGCGCCCGATGATCCTGGAGTTCCCCGACGACCCGACCGCCGAGTACCTGGACCGGCAGTACATGCTCGGCCCGGACGTGCTGGTCGCGCCGGTGATGAGCGCCGACGGCGTGGTGACCTACTACGTGCCGGCCGGCACCTGGACGCACCTGGTCAGCGGGGCGCGGGTGCACGGGCCGGGCTGGTTCACCGAGAAGCACGCCTTCGACAGCCTGCCGGTGCTCGCCCGCCCCGGCGCGGTGATCCCGTTCGGCGCGGTGCAGGACCGCCCGGACTACGAGTGGGCCGACGGGGTCCGGCTGCGCTGGTACGCCCCGGTGGAGGGGCAACAGGCCCGGGTCCGGGTCCCGTCCCCCGGCGACGGGCCGGGCACGGAGTTCGAGGTGTCGTACGTCGGCGGGGTGGCCGGCGTCTCGTTGATCTCCGGCGACTCGTCGGGGTACACCTGTGAGGTCGTGAACGCGGAGGTGGCAGGGTAGATGACGGCACGGAGTTTTCCCGAGGGCTTTGTGTGGGGTTCGGCCACGGCCGCGTACCAGATCGAGGGCGCGGCCACCGAGGACGGGCGGGGCCCGTCCATCTGGGACACCTACAGCCACACCCCCGGCCGCACGCTCAACGGCGACACCGGTGACGTGGCCGCCGACCACTACCACCGGTGGGCCGAGGACCTGGGCCACATCAAGGAGCTGGGGCTCGACGCGTACCGGTTCTCCATCGCCTGGCCCCGGGTGCAGCCCGGCGGCTCGGGGGCCTTCAACCAGGCCGGGATCGACTTCTACTCCCGGCTGGTGGACCGGCTGCTGGAGCTGGGCGTCCGGCCGGTGGCCACGATGTACCACTGGGACCTGCCGCAGGAGCTGGAGGACGCCGGCGGCTGGCCGGCCCGGGACACCGCGCTGCGTTTCCAGGAGTACGCCGCCGGGATCGTCGGCGCGCTCGGCGACCGGGTGCACACCTGGACCACCTTCAACGAGCCGTGGTGCTCGGCGTACCTCGGGTACGGCTCCGGGGTGCACGCGCCGGGGCGCACCGAGCCGGCCGGGGCGCTGGCCGCCGTCCACCATCTCAACCTGGCGCACGGCCTGGCCGGCCGGGTGGTCCGGGAGCTGGCCCCGGCGGCGGAGCTGTCGGTGACGCTGAACCTGCACGTGATCCGGCCGGCGTCGGACTCGGCGGCGGACGCCGACGCGGTCCGGCGCATCGACGCCCTGGCCAACCGGGCGTTCCTCGGGCCGCTGCTGTCCGGGGCGTACCCGGCGGACCTGCTCGCCGACACCGCGCCGGTCACCGACTGGTCGTTCGTGCGCGACGGCGACGAGAAGACCATCGCGGTGCCGCTGGACGTGCTCGGGGTGAACTACTACTCGACCACCCTGGTCCGGGCCTGGGACGGCACCTCGGCCCGCTCGGACAACGACGGCCACGGCAGCTCGGCGCACACCCCGTGGATCGCCGCCGACGACGTCGACTTCCTGCCCCAGCCGGGCCCGTACACGGCGATGGGCTGGAACATCGACCCGAGCGGGATGACCGAGCTGCTGCTGCGCCTGAGCCGGGAGTACCCGAACCAGCCGCTGATGATCACCGAGAACGGGGCGGCCTTCCCCGACGAGGTCTCCCCCGACGGCCGGATCCACGACGACCGCCGGGTCGACTACCTGTACCGCCACATCGACGCGGTCGGCGCCGCCATCGACGGCGGCGCGGACGTGCGCGGCTACTTCGTCTGGTCCCTGCTGGACAACTTCGAGTGGGGCTACGGCTACGACCGCCGCTTCGGCATCATCCGCGTCGACTACGACACCCAGGTCCGCACCTGGAAAGACAGCGCCCACTGGTACCAGACCCTCACCCGCACCAACACCCTCCCCACCCCCTAACCCCCCACCCTGCCCACCCCCTCCCCTCCCCGTCCCCGAGGGTTGATCATGGAGTTGGCGGCACGTACGGCCCGAACCGAGGCGGCCAACTCCATGATCAACGCATCCCGGGGCGGGGAGGGGGTCAGGCGGGGACGCGTTGGGGTGGGATGGTGAGGCCGTAGAGGGCCATCAGTTCAGGGGTGTCGACGCGACTGCCGTCGGCGACGGTGTCGCAGGCGATGTCGACGATCTGGTCCTTGTGCGCCAGCAGGTACGGCCGGGCACCGACGTCGGCGCTGGCCAGCGTGGCGATGCCGGGCCAGTGCCGACGCCCGAACAACATCGGGTACCCGCGCAGCCCGCCGTAGGTGGCGCAGACCAGCACGTCCGGGTACGGCAACGCGGCGACCCGCCGGATCGCGGCGACGGTGAGCCCCGGCATGTCCACCGGTACCACCACGACCGCCTCGATCCCGTCGTCGGCCAGCGCACCCAGCCCGGCCCGGATGGAGGAGCCGACCCCGGTCCCCCAGGCCCGGTTGACCACCACCGTGGCTCCGCTCAGGTCCGCGTTCTCACGGACCTGGTCGGCCGCCGCCCCGAGCACCACCACGACCTGCGCGCACTCCGCCTCCGTCACGGTGTCGATCATCCGGCGCACCAGGGGCTGCTCGCCCTGGTGCAGCAGGGCCTCGGGCCCACCGATCCGGCGCCCGCCACCGGCAGCGATGATCATTCCTGCGATCCGCACACCGGGTGCAACGAGCACTTCCCGAATGAGTGTCGGGGCGAAACGGATATTCCGCACATTAAAGGCGACCGGGATCGGTCGGAGCGCCCGCCCGCGTGGACCTCAGGTGGCGTCGGCGTAGCAGTCGACGACGGAGAGGTCCAACGGGAACCGGACCGGGGTGGCGCCGAACAGCAACGCCGTGGCACGGTCGCCGCTGCGGGCCACCGCCTCGGCCACCGCGTCGGCCTGCTCGGCCGGGCAGTGCACCAGCACCTCGTCGTGCTGGAAGAAGACCAGCTCCGCGTCGGTGCCGGCCAGGGCGCTGCGCAGGGTCGCCAGCAGCGTGGACGCCCACTCGGCGGCGGTGGCCTGGATGACGAAGTTGCGGGTGAACCGGCCCCGGGACCGGGCCGCGCGGGCCCGGTTCGACTGCGGGTCGACCGGCTCCGGATCGGACTCCCCCACCCCCGTCAGCCCGGCGAACCCGGCCGATCCGGGTGGGCAGGTCCGGCCCAGCCAGGAGCGGACCAGCCCGCCCGCCTCACCGGTGCGGGCCGCCGCCTCCACGTACCCGAACGCGGTCGGGTAGTTGCGCCGCAGCACCGCCAGGGCCGGCACCGCCTCCCCGCCGGTCTGGCCGTACATCGCGCCGAGCAGGGCCACCTTGGCGCGGGGCCGGTCACCGCCGAAGGAATCCCGGGCCAGGGCGGCGTACAGGTCACCGGCGCCACCGGCGGCGGCCAGCCGGGCGTCACCGGAGACGGCGGCGAGGACCCTCGGCTCCAGTTGACCGGCGTCGGCGACCACGAACCGCCAGCCCGGGTCGGCCACCACCGCCCGCCGGATCACCTTCGGGATCTGCAGCGCGCCCCCGCCCCGGCTGGCCCAGCGGCCGGAGACCACCCCGGCGGGGACGTACTCGGGGCGGAACCGGCCACCGGAGACCCAGGCGTCCCGCCAGGCCCAGCCGTGCGCCGTCCAGATCCGGTACAGCTCCTTGTACTCCAGGACCAGGGGCACCGCCGGATGGTCCACCCCGCGCAGCACCCAGGCCCGGGTGTTGGGCAGCTCGACCCCGGCGCGGGCGAAGGCCCGCAGCAACTCGGCCGGGGACTCGGCGTGCACCTGCCGCAGCCCGAAGGCGGCGGCGATCCGACCGGCCAGCTCGGCCAGCCGCCGGGGTGGCCCGCCGACCGGGGACGGCTCGCCGAGCAGGTCCGCCAGGATCTCGTCGTGCACCTCGACCCGCCAGGGCAGCCCGGCCGCCCCCATCTCGACCGCGACCAGCGCGCCGGCCGACTCGGCGGCCATCAGCAGCCGGAACCGGCCGGGATGCGCCGTCGCGGCGATCCGGGCCACCTGGTCGGCGTACACCCGGGTCAGGTCGGTGAGGTCGGGCGGCGGCGGGCCGGGCCGGGCGTCGAAGAGCGCGCCCTGGGCGTGGCCGGGCGGGTCGGCCGGGCGTGGCGGCGGGTCGGGCGGGACCGGCCGCCCGCCGTGACGGGCCAGGGCCGCCGCCACCGACCGGGGCTCGCCCCAGCGGCCGTCGTGGCCGAGCAGCAGCGCCTCGGTCAGCTCCAGGTCGTGGCACCGGTCGACGCGCACCCCGGCCCGCAGCAACGCCGGGTACGTCGTCGCGGTCGACGCCCACAGCCACCGGGGCCGGTCGGCGGCCTCCCGGGCGGCCACCGCGGCGGCCAGGTCGGTGACCGGCTCGGCCGCCCCGATGGGGTGACCGGCCGGATCGAGCGGTTGCAGCGCGCCGCCGCCCCGCTCGTCCGCCACCACCGCCACCAGCACGAACACGATTCTGCCCGGCCCGTACGACACTCCCGTACCCGCGTCGGGCCCGCCCTGCCCGCCCGCCCTCCCCGGCGGGCGACCGTGCCGGCAGGGCGGGCCCGGCGGGCGGTGAGAAGGGAACCCTTCTCGACCGTATGGGTTAAGAGGGGGCCCTTCCTTACTTGCCGACGCCGGCGGTCAGGCCGGACTGCACCTGTCGCTGGAACACGATGTAGACCACCAGCACCGGCAGCATCGCCATGGTCACCCCGGCGAAGAGGCCGCTCCAGTCGGACTTGTAGCCCTGGTTGACCGACAACTCGATCAGGCCCTGGGCGATCACCTGGTTCTTCGGCTCGCCGGAGACCGACTGCATCAGCAGCGTCGGCAGGTACCACTGGTTCCACTGGCCGAGCACGTTGAAGATGCCGATGCTGATCAGGCCCGGCCGGGCCATCGGCAGCATGACGCTGAAGAAGAGCCGGCTGTGCGAGGCCCCGTCCACCAGCGCCGCCTCGGCGACCGCGTTCGGCAGCGTCCGGAAGAACGAGTGCATGAAGAAGACGGTGAACGACAGCGACCAGGCGACGTACACCAGGATCAGCATCAGGTGACTGTTCGGGCCGAGCAGCGGGAAGACGACGCCCATGTTGTAGACGCCCTTGAACAGCGGCACCGCGGCGAGGTAGATCGGCAGGGTCAGCCCGGACAGGAACAGGTAGTAGATCGCCCGGTTGCCGGGGAACTCGTACCGGGCCAGCACGTACGCGGCCATCGAGCCGAGCAGCATGGTCAGCCCGACGCTGCCGACCAGGACCAGCAGGGTGTTCCCGAAGAACGACCCGAGGTGCCCCTCGACCCAGGCGCGGGAGAAGTTGTCCCAGTTCAGCTTCTCCGGGATCAGCGACAGGGGCTGGCGGATGACCTCCGCGTCGCTCTTGAACGCCGACATCACCACCCACAGCAGCGGGTAGATCACCATGACGGCCCAGACCACCAGGAACAGGTGGGAGAAGCCGTTGAAGAACCGCCCGCCGAGTCCACCGCCGCCCCCACCACGGGGGGTGGCCGGTCCGGGTGCGCCCGCCCGGCTCCGCTCGCCGGGAGGACGGGTCACCGTGCTCATTCCTCGCGCCTCCATCAGTACTCGATCCGCTCGCGGCGGGTGATCCGGAGCTGGAGCGCGGCCAGCAGGATCGTGAAGATGGCCAGCGCCACACCCATCGCGCAGGCGTAGCCGAACTGGCCCTTCTGGAACGCGGTGAAGTTCAGCACCGACGCGAAGATCTCGCTGGCGTGGTCCGGCCCGCCCTGGCTGGGCGTCATCACGAAGACCAGGGCGTACATGTCCAGCGCGATGAAGCCCAGGTACACCCAGGCCACCGAGACGGTGTCCCGCAGCAGCGGCAGGGTGATCTTGAAGAAGGTGTGCACCCGGCCCGCGCCGTCGAGCAGCGCCGCCTCGTAGATGTCCTTCGGGATCGACTGCATCGCCGCCGAGAAGAGCACCATGTAGAAGCCGGCCCCGCTCCACACCGCGATGAGCAGCAGCCACCACAGCACCGCCGGGACACCGAGGAACGGCTCCGGATCGGCGGTGAACGCCACCGGATTCTCCTCGTCGACCAGCCCGATCCGCATCAGCAGGCCGTTGATCAGGCCCTGGCCGTCACCCCGGTAGATCTGCTGCCACATCACCGCGATCACCACGAGCGACAGCACCTGCGGGAAGAAGAACACCACCCGGTAGAAGCCGGAGCCGAAGACGCCCCGTACGCCGGCCCTGTCCTCGCGCCCGCCCACGTTCAGCAGGAAGGCGAGGAACAGGGCCAGCGCGATCGTGAACAACGGCACGGTGACCAGGAAGAAGACGTTGTGCCAGAACGCCTTACGGATCAGCTCGTCGGTGAACAGCCGGACGTAGTTGTCCAGCCCGACGAACTCCTGCCGGTCGGAGTAGCCGCCCCAGTTGGTCAGCGAGTAGCCGGCCGCCTGGGCGAAGGGCCACACCACGTACAGGAGGTAGAGCGCGACGGGCAGGAAGAGGAACCCTGACACGAAGCGCGCGACACCGTGCCGCATCGGACCTACTCTCTCGAACGGATCGCCCCGGTACGCCGTCAGGCGCGGGTCTGCTTGGTGATCGACGAGTCCTTGGCGACCTTGTCGGCCGCCTTCTGCATCCGGTCCACGAACTGGGCGGCGGTGAGGCGACCGGCCATCAGCTCGGCGGAGGCGTTCTGGCTCTCCTTGTCCAGGTCGGCGTAGAAGTCCCAGAACTTGGTCTTGATCAGGTCCGCCGGGGCCTTGCTCATCAGCTCGTTGGCGCTGGCCAGCGCGGTGTCCTGGACCGCGTCGCCGGAGCCCTTGGTGGAGGCCAGCGACTTGGTCAGCTCGGCGAACTTCGCCGAGCCGGCCTTGGAGAGCACGGCCCGCAGGAACTCCTTGGCCGCCGCCTTGTTCGGGGCCTTGCTCGGCACCACCAGGCCCTCACCGGCACCGGCGAAGACGTCCTTGGGGGCCTTGTCGGTGGCGCCCAGACCCCAGTAGTCCGAGATCTTCATCTCGAAGCCCGGCGGGATGGTCGCGGCCATCTCGTTCTTCAGCCAGGTGCCGACCTGGATGAACGCCGCCTTGCCGTCCAGCCAGGCCTGCTGGGACTGGGTGTGGTTGAGGTTGCCCGGCAGCAGCAGCTTGTCCTTGACCAGCTTCTCCCAGACCTCCAGCGCCGGCAGGACACCCTCGGCCCGCCAGGCGTTCTCCTTGAGGTTGTCGATGTCGATGACGGCCTGCTTGCCGGCGGACTTCCAGATCGTGGCCATCAGCGCCCAGCGCGGGTAGTAGCCGTGCACCGCGTCGTGCACGTACGGGGCGATGCCCTTGGCCTTGATCTTCGGGGCGAGGGCGAAGAACTCGTCGAACGTGGTCGGCGGGGTCCACCCCTCCCGGGTGAACAGGGCGTCGTTGTACCAGTTGCCCCACACCGTGTACGCGACGTTGACCACGTAGAACTTGCCCTGGAAGGTGCCGTCGACGACGGTGCCCGGCAGCAGCGTGTCGGCCACCGTGCCCTCGCTGTCCCAGGCGGGGGCGGCGAGCAGGTCGTCCAGCGGCTCGATGGCGCCCTCGTTGACCAGGGTGGAGACGTCCATCATGTCGGCGCCCGAGTTCATCACCAGGTCGCTCGGCTGGGTGGCCATCTTCGGCTGCTCTTCGGTCTTGATCTTCTGGGTGGAGCTCATGTTGACCGTCACGCCGGCGTGCTTGGCGGCGAAGATCGCCTGGTCCTCCTTGGCCCACTGGTCACCCAGGCCGCCGTTGAAGATGACCACCTTGACGGCGCTGCCGTCCTGGACACCGAACGGGTTGTCCTTGCTCTTCGCCGCGCCGGAGTCGTCGGGGCGGCTCGGCTCGCTGCCGGCGCAGGCGCTGAGCAGGCCGGCGGCCGGGGTGACCAGCAGGCCCACGGCGGCGGCGCGGCGCAGCAACGTACGGCGGCTCAGGTCGGCCGGGTGGTTCGGGGTAACCGACATCGTCGTCTCTCCTCGGGTTGTCGAATTCGCCGTACGGTGGCGCAGTTGGTCGACGGCGGCCTGTGTTCGGTTGCGGGTCATGTGCTGGCCCCGGTGGAGGCCTTGTGCCCGCCGACCGCCTGGGCGGTCCGGCGGAAGGCCGCGTGGGCCCGGTCGTGGGTGCGCTGCGCGACGGCGATGTAGAGCAGGTCGAGCACGACCAACTGCGGGTGCCGGGCGGAGAGCGCGTCGGGACGGAAGGTGGTGGGTTGGCTGGCGGTGAGGAGCACCACGTCGGCCAGCTCCGCCAGGGGTGAGCGGGGGAACCCGGTCAGCGCCACGGTGGTGGCGCCCCGGCTGCCGGCCTCGGCGAGCATCTCGACGGTCTCCCGGGTCTGCCCGGTGTGCGAGATGCCGAGGGCGGCGTCCCCCTCACCGAGCAGGGCGGCACTGGCCAGGCCGTCGTGCACGTCGTTCCACGCCCAGGCGGCCACGCCGATGCGGTGCAGGCTGAGCTGCATCTCCTGACCGACCAGGGCACTGCCGCCGGCACCGACGATGGTGACCCGGCCGGCGCCGGCGATCGCCACCGCCGCCCGTTCCACCTCGGTCAGGTCGAGCAGGGCGGCGGTGTCGTGCATGGCCTGGGTGTCGGCGGCCATCAACTGCTCCAGTACCCGGTCGAGCGGGTCGCCCGGCTGGATCTCCCGTCCGATGTCGACGGTCCAGCCGGCCGAGCGGGCCCGGCCGGTCTCGGCGGCGATGCCCAGCCGCAGGTCGGCGTACCCGTCGAAGCCCATCGCCCGGCAGAACCGGGTGATGGTGGCCGGCGAGGTGCCGCTGCGTTCGGCCAGCTCGACGATGGTCGACCGGGCCGCCGTCTCGGGGTCGCTGAGCACGTGGTCGGCGACCCGCCGCAGGGCGCCGGTCAGGTCGTCCACCCCGGACCTGACCCTGGCCAGCACGCTGTCGGCGCCGATCCCTCGGGTGCTCCGCCGGTCGGCCGGCCCGGCGTCGACCACCGCGGTCACCGCCGCGCCGTCGACTTCGTGTTCGGCCATGGAACACCTTTCGGGAAAGAGTGTTAACTGTTAGTGGTAAAAGTTCTTACTGAAGCCCCCTTCCTGTCAAGACCATGGATGAAGTTTTCAAACTGTTACCCGGCGCACCCGCCGGACCTTGCCCCCGCGCACCCCGACCGACCAGCATGAATACGCCCTCTCCACGCCGCCGACCGGAGGTCCGTCGCAGATGTCCGACACCGTCCTGGTTGGTCTGGATGTTGGGGGTACGTCCACCCGGGCGCTCGCCGTGACCCGCACCGGGGAACGGTTGGGCACCGGCCGGGGCGGAGGTGGCAATCCCACCAGTCACGGTGCCGAACGCGCCGCCGACGAGATCCTGACCGCCCTGCGCGGCGCACTGGCCACCGTGGACCCGACCCGGGTCCGGGCCGGCACCATTGGGCTGGCCGGCGCCGGACGACTGCTCGCCGACCCGGACGGCCGGGCCGCCTTCGACCGGGCCTGGCACGCCGCCGGGCTCCGCTGCCCGTACACCGTCCTCGGCGACGCCCTGGTCGCCTACGCCTCGGGCACCGCCCGGCCGGACGGCACCGTGCTGATCGCCGGCACCGGGGCGATCGCCGCCGAGGTACGTCACCTGCGGCTGGACCGGACCGCCGACGGGCACGGCTGGCTGCTCGGCGACGCCGGATCCGGCTTCTGGCTCGGCCGGGAGGCGGTCCGCCGGCTCCTGGCCGACCTGGACCGGGCGCACGCCCCGGGTGACCTCGCCGCCCAGGTGCTCACCGCGCTGACCGGCTCACCGGAGGTGGCGTCCCGCCCCCGCCGTACCGTCGACGCGGTGGTCCAGGCCGTGACCCGACGCCCCCCGGTCGAGCTGGCCCGCCTCGCCCCGCTGGTCGTCGCCGCCGCCCACCGGGGCGACCCGGTGGCCGGCGCTTTGATCACCGAGGCCGCCGAGCACCTGGCCGCTACCGTCGCCCGGATCCGCCCACCCGACGCCGCCGACCCGGTCGTCCTGGCCGGCGGCCTGCTCACCGGCGACACGCCGCTCGCCGCCGCTGTCCGGGCCGAGCTGACCCGCCGGTGGCCCCGGACCCCGCTGCTCACCGCCGGCGACGGCGCCGCCGCCGCCGCATGGCTCGCCGCCCGCGAACTGCCCGACGTCACCGATCCGGACGCGCTGCACCGCCGGCTGTTCCCCCGACCACCGACCGAACCGGCCCGGACCCCGCCGGCCGGCTAGGCACACCTCGACATCCCCGGCCGCTCCCTCGCCCGCCGACCCCCTGGCCGCCAACCCCTGGCCGAACCCCGCCGGCCGACCTCCCGTCGGTCGACACGCTGCCACCAGCGGCTCGGTTCGACCTGCCCCCGGCGACGTCGACACCCTCGACGGTGTCGCGCACCGTCGATGTCCCGGAGACGTCCACGCAACGTCCACGCCAACCACCGCGACCGTTTCGCCGGACGAGGCTCGTGGCGCGACGACGCTCGCGGCGCGACAACGACTCACGCACCCTTTGGAGCTGCCCGCACGGACGGGGCACGCCTGCGCCCCCTGAGGCCGCGAGACAGGACACGGGTGACCGACGGCCGGCCCGCGACACCGAGATCCAGGACGACAAGGACACGGGACACCGGGGTAGGGCGGGACAGGGGGTAGGGCGGGTGCGCGAGGCCGGATCGGCGGGTCGGCCGGATCGGCCAGGGTCGCCGGATCGGCCAGGGTCGCCGGGTCGGCGCGGAGGGGTCGCCGGGTCGGCCTGGGCCGCCGGGTCGGCGCGGAGGGGTCGCCGGGTCGGCCGGGGCCGGGGCCGGGGACAGCATGGACTGCCGGTCGGCGCGGAGGCGGTCTCACGTCCGGGGCAGCTCGACAGTGTCGACAAACGCCTCACCCGTCCGGCCCGAACACCAGGCCAGCGGGCACCCACGAGGCGCACGGCCTCCGCACGTCCACGGACTCTTCTAGCCTGGGGGCATGGGTCGCCTGCGGCAGCTCGCCGAGCGTACGCCGCCGGAGCGCGAGCGGTACCTGGACCTGCTCCGCGCATTGGCGATCATCATGGTGGTCCTCGGCCACTGGACGGTCACCGTCATCGAGTACGACCCGGCGGGCCGGCCCAACGGGCACTCCGCGCTGCCGGCGCTGCCGTGGGCGTACCCGGTGACCTGGCTGGCCCAGGTGATGCCGGTCTTCTTCCTGGTCGGCGGCTACGCCAACGCCGCCTCGCTGCACTCGTTCCGGGCCCGGGGCGGGGACGGCGCCGGGTGGCTGCTCGACCGCAGCGCCCGGCTGGTCCGCCCGACCACCGCCCTGCTGCTGGTCCTCACGGCCGGTGCCCTGGCCGCGTCGCTGCTCGGCACCACACCGACCGAGGTACGCACGGTGGTCTGGTTCGCCACCATCCCGCTCTGGTTCCTCGCCGCCTACCTGGTCGTCGTCCCGCTCACCCCGCCGATGTACGCGCTGCACCGGCGTCTCGGGCTCGCCGTACCCCTGGGGTTGGTGGTCCTGGTCGCCGTCGGTGACCTGGCCCGGCTCGCCGGGGCCGAGACCCTGGGGTTCGGCAACTACCTGTTCGGCTGGTTGGCCGTGCACCAGCTCGGGTTCGCCTGGTACGACGCCCGCACCGGGCAGCGGCCACGCCGCCGCCGGTTGCCCACCGGCCGGCCGGCGGCGCTGGCCCTGCTCGCCGTCGGGCTCGCCGGGACCGTGCTGCTCACCGGGCCCGGCCCGTACCCGGTGAGCATGCTCAACATTCCCGGGGAACGGCTGGACAACGCGGGCCCGCCCAGCCTGGCCCTGCTCACCCTGACCACCGCGCAGCTCGGGTTGATTCTGCTGCTGCGCGAGCCGGCCGAGCGGTGGCTGCACCGTCGCCGCCCCTGGCAGGCGGTGATCGCCGTCAACACGGTGGTCCTGACCATGTTCCTGTGGCACCTGACCGCGGCGATCCTGCTGGTCGGCGCGCTGGACGCGGTGCACCTGCTGCCCACCCCACCGGCGGGGTCGGCGGCCTGGCTGGCCTGGCGGCTGCCGTGGGCGCTGCTGCTCGCCACGGTGCTCACCGGGCTGGTCGCCGTCTTCGGTCCGATCGAGGCTCGGGCCGTGCGCCGGCACCGGCCCGCCCCCGGCCGGACCGCCGTCGTCCCGGGCGCGCTCGTCGTCGCCGGGTACGCCGCCCTGGTCACCGCCCTGGTCCTGAACAGCCAGACGGCGAAGGCCGCGCCCGAGGCGCTGGGGATGCCCGTCGCCGCCCTGCTGGCGTACCTGGCCGGCGCGGGCGTGCTGTGGCTGCTCCGCGCCCGCCACGGCGGGCGCGCGGCGGGTCACGGCGACCCGACGGCCGGGCCGGAGCGCCGGTAGGATCCGGCGGTGCCCGACGTCCACGTGCCGCCGCCGAACGAGCGGGCGGCCGGCCAGGTGCCGCCGCCAGCCGAACCGGCCGGCCAGGTGCCGCTGCCGAACGGGCCGGCCGGCGCGACCGGGGACGTCCTGCGGGCCGGTGTCGCCGCCTGGGTCACCTCCGCCCCGCTGCGCGCCCTGGTCACCGGGTTCGGCGGGGACTGGCCGGCCGGGCCGCTCGCCGACGTGCTCGCCGCCCTGGACGACTTCTCCGCCCGGCACTGGGACTTCCGGGGCGGGCGGGAACGGCCGGAGGCCCGGGAGCCCGTCCTCGACCCGGCGACCGCCGCGCAGGTCCTGGCCGCCGCCACCGCCCTCGGGCTGGTCCGTCCCGCCGCCCCACGTCTGCCCGGGTACGCCCATCTGCTGGTCCTCGGCGGGCTGGCGCACGCCTGTGTGCGCCGGGTGGCGTACGCCGCGCGGCTGCTGCGCACCGGGCCGACGGTCGGCGGCGAGGTGGCGGTGCTGGGCAGCTTCCGTCCGCTCGCCCCGGCCGAGGTACGGGCCCTGGCCGGCGTCGGCATCCACGGCTGCGCGACCGAGGTGGACGCGCTCGACGCCGGGGTACGGCGCAGCTTCGGGGTGACCCGGCCGGTCCGCGCCGAGGGTCATGACGCCGACCACCCGCACCGCGCCTGGTCGGCCCGGACGTACCAGCCGGTCGACGGGCCACCGGTCCGGGTGCTCGCCGCGCCGTCCAGCGAGCCGGACCGGCGGCGGGCGCACACCGCCGACACCCAACGGTTCTGGGCCGAGCACGTCCGGCTCACCACGGGCGACCCGGTGCTGCTGGTCACCGCGCCGATCTACGTGCCGTTCCAGCACTGCGACGCGCTGCGCACCCTCGCCGTGCCGTACGGCTGCGGCATCGACACGGTCGGCGTGGACCCGGCCGCGGCCGAGGTCGCCGGCCTGCCGGAGCCGACCCTGACCCCCGGCCGCTACCTCCAGGAGATCCGCTCGGCGATCCGCGCGATGCGCGCCCTGCACGCCGCGCTGGGCTGAACCGCCCCTACCCCTCCCGGGTGTCGGCGACGGCCTGGGCGAAGACCTCGGAGCGGTGCTCGAAGTTGCGGAACCGGCCGTAGCTCGGGGCGGCCGGCGACAACAGCACCACCCCGTCGGCCGGGGTCACCCGCCGGGCCAGCCGGACCGCGTCCACCAGGTCGTCCACCACCTCGGTCCGCACCTTCGGCAGCCCGGCGAGCGCCTCGACGATCCGCCGGCCGCTGTCCGGCACGCCGATCACGGTGAGCTCCCGTTCGGCCAGGTGCTCGCGCAGCGGGGTGTAGTCCAACCCCCGGTCGGTCCCTCCGACGATCACCGTCAACGGTCGCCCCTCGTACGCGTCGATCGCGTGCATGGCCGCGTACGGGCTGGTGGCGAGGGTGTCGTCGACGAAGGTGAGGCCGGCCGGGTCGACGATCTCGGTGAGCCGGTGGGCCAGCCCCTGGAACCCGGCGACCGCCACGGCCAGGGTGTCCCGCTCGGCGACCACGTCGACGCCGAGCGCGTCGAGCACCGCCAGGGCGACGCAGAGGTTGCCCTCGTTGTGCCGGCCGACCAGCGGCAGCACCGCCCGGGGGAAGAGCGGCCGGTCGCCGAGGTGGAACCAGGGCGTACCGTCGGCGCCGGTCGCCACGGTGGCCGAGCCGGGCAGGCCGGCCCGGATCGCCGCCCGGTCGCCCAGTTCGACGGCGAGGCGTGGGTCGGCCCCGTTGACCACGACCGTCCGGGGGCCGTGCGCGATCAGGTTCAGCTTGTCCCGGTAGTACTCCCGCTCCCCACCGTGCGCGTCGAGATGCTCGGGGAAGAGCGAGGTGACCACCGCGACCCGGGGCGAGTCGGTCAGGTCGCTGCACTGGTAGCTGGACAGCTCCAGCACGTACCGGTCGGCCTCGGGCAGGTCGAGCAGGGGCACCCCGATGTTGCCGCCGAAGACGTTCGGCCGGCCGGTGGCGGTGAGCAGGTGGCTGATCAGGCTGGCCGTGGTGCTCTTGCCCTTGCTGCCGGTCACCCCGATGGTCCGGTCGGCGTGGTCGGCCATCCAGAGCGCGGTGCCCTGGGTGACGGTGACCCCCCGGGCGCGCAGCTCGACCAGCCACGGGTGGGTCTGCGGCACCCCCGGCGAGCGGACCACCACGTCGGCGGCGGCCAGCCGGTCGAAGCCCTCGGCCCCGGTGACCAGCGGCGCGGCGGCGGCCAGCGGGCCCTCCCAGGGCAGGGAGAGGAAGTTGGCGCTGTCGTCGACGGCGACCAGGTCGGCCGGGGCGTGCGCGGCGATCGCGGTCACCGCGGCCCGGCCCTCCCGGCCGGCACCCCAGACGGCGACGGTACGTCCGCGCAGGTCAGACAGGCGCACAGGTGATCTCCTCCTCCGTGGCGGGCGGTCCGGGTGCCGGGCGTGCGCACCGGGAGCGCCGGCCGGCGGGCCGGGTCCGGCGCACCGGGCACGGCCGGACGAACCAGGGCCTAGTATGGCGTGTGCCCAACGAGCAGCTCCGGCGGATGGACGCCTTCACCTTCCCGTCCTACTCGATCGATCTCGCCACCGGCGAGGCGTTGTTCGACTACGCGCTGACCGGCCCGGACGGGGAGCAGCGGTTCACCGAGGTGATCACGTTCCCGCTGCCGGACGCCCCGCCGTCGGACGCCACGGTGGCCACCCTCGACCGGGTCCTCGCCCTGTTGCACCTGGTGGCCGGGGTGAGCTACTACAAGACCGCCGCCCCGCCCCGGCTGGTGCTGCCGGCGCCGCTGGGCGCCGACGCCGTCGCGCTGGTCACCGCCGTCTACACCAAGGGCCTCGCCGAGTACGCCTACCGCAACCGGCTGCCGCACGTGCTGGAGCTGACGCCCGAGGTGCCCGCCGGCGAGGTCCCGCCCGCCCGGGGGTACGACACCTCGGAGCTGCGCCCGCTCTCGGCGGTGGGCGGCGGGAAGGACTCGATCGTCAGCCTGGAGGCGCTGCGCCGGGGCGGGTTCGACCCGGTGCCCTTCTCGGTCAACCCGAACCACGTGATCGTCGCGGTGAACGAGGCGTCCGGGCTCACCCCGCTGGCCGCCCGGCGGCGGATCGACCCGGTGCTGTTCGACCTGAACGCGGCCGGCGCGCGCAACGGCCACATCCCGGTCACCGCGATCAACTCGCTGATCGCGGTCGCCACCGCCGTGCTGCACGGGCTCGGCCCGGTGGTGATGTCCAACGAGCGGTCCGCCTCCGACCCGAACCTGGTCTGGGACGGTCACGAGATCAACCACCAGTGGTCCAAGGGGGTCGAGGCGGAGGGGCTGCTGCGGGCGGCGCTGGCCGAACACGCCGGGCTGACCGAGCCGTACTTCTCGCTGCTGCGGTCGCTGTCGGAGCTGCACATCGCCCGGCTCTTCGCCGCCATCGACCGGTACGAAGCGGTGGTGACCAGTTGCAACGCGGCGTTCAAGCTGCGCGACGCGAGCGAGCGGTGGTGCCGGGACTGCCCGAAGTGCCGGTTCGTCTTCCTCGCCATGGCACCGTTCATGCCGCGCGAGCGGGTGGTCGGCATCTTCGGCGGGGACCTGCTGGCCGACGAGCGCCAACTCCCCGGGTACCGGGAACTGCTCGGCGTGGACGGCCACAAGCCGTTCGAGTGCGTCGGCGAGGTGGAGGAGTCGGTGGTCGCCCTCGGCCTCCTCGCCGAGCAGGACCAGTGGCGCGACGCGCCGGTGGTCCGCGCCCTGGTCGACGCGGTCCCGGAGCCGGCCTGGGCGACGGCGGCCCGCTCCGACGTGTTCACCCCGGGCGGCCCGACCTTCGTCCCGGCCGCCTACGCGAAGGCCCTCGACGACCTGGCCCCCTGAGCGCCCGCCCGGTCAGCCGACCCGGCTGATCTTCAGGGTGAGGATGTCGGTGCGGACGGTGAGGTGACCGTGGAAGAGGGCCACGTCACCGCTGCCGTACCCGATCTGGGTGCCGTTGATCAGGGGGTGCCCGGCGGGGACCTCCAGCCGGGCGGTCAGCTCCTCGTCGGCGAGGACGGCGGCGAACTCGATCTCGGCCCGCCGGACCGGCATCCCGGTCGCATCGGCCAGGAACTCGAACATGTCCAGGTCGATGCTGAGCAGGCCGGACGGGTCGAGGTCCCGGTCGGCCACCCGCAACGGCAGGTGGTCGCGGATGAACACGGCCGGGACCTCGTCGACGGCGAAGAGGCGGTCCACCCGCCAGCACGGGTCGCCGGGGGCCAGCCCGAGGACGTCGGCGCAGTCCCCGGGGCAGGCCACCCGGCTCACCGTGGCGTCGCGCAGGGCGGGGCGATGCCCGGAGGCGGTGATCCGGTCGCGCAGCGCGGTGACGTCCCCGATCGCCACCGGCACCCGGCCCGCCGGCTCGTGCACGAAGGTGCCGATCCCCCAGGTGCGGCGGACCACGCCCTCGGCGGCGAGCTGGCCGAGGACCTCGCGGACGGTGGCCCGGCTGACCTCCAGCAGGTCGGCCAGCTCACGCTCGTTGGGCAGCTTGTCCCCGGGGTGGAACTCGCTGCCGATCAGGTCCAACAGCCGTCCCTGTGCCGCCTGGAGCGCGGTCTCGCGCCGAGCCATCCACCCTCACCTCTCGCTCACCGCCGCCCACCGGCAGACGGAGTGTAGTAGTTAGCGGTGTACGCCCGGCACGGTCGTTCGGGTGGTCACCACACCTGCTCCAGGACCCGCAGGGTGTTGCCGCCGATGGCCTTGGCGATCTCGTCGTCGGAGTAGTCGTGCTTGACCAGCCACCCGACGATGCTGGTGAACGCCTCGGCCGGGTTCTCCACCCCGGACACGTACTCGACCCGGGGGTGTTCCGGGCGGTTGCCGGCGTCGTGGGCGTAGTTGGCGGCGTAGGTGTTGTGCACGCCGACATGGTCGCCGAACATGGTGTCCGGGCCGAACGTCACGTGGTCGATGCCGACCAGGTCGACGCAGTAGGTGAAGTGGTCCATCACCGACTCGATCGAGTGGTGCGGGTGCTTCTCCGACAGGGTGGTGTGCGGGGCCGCCTCGATGCCGATCACGCCGCCGCGCTCGGCGCAGGCCCGGATCACCTCGTCCGGCTTCATCCGGGGCGTGTCCCAGACCGACCGGGCACCGGCGTGGGTGATGAAGACCGGCACCCGGGACGCCTCGATGACGTCCAGCGAGGTCCGGTCCCCGGAGTGCGACACGTCGATGGCGATGCCGAGCTTGTTCATCCGGGTCACGGCCCGCCGCCCGAAGTGGGTCAGCCCGCCGTCGGACTTCTCGGACAGCCCGCCGCCGAGCATGTTCGCCTGGCTGTACGCGATGCCGAGCTGCCGGATGCCGAAGCCGTACAGGATGTCGATGCGGTCCAGCTCGTTCTCGATCGGGCTGCTGCACTCGAGGCCGGCGACCAGGGCGAGCCGGCCGTCCCGCTTGGCGGCGTGGATGTCGGCCAGCGAGGTCGCCAGGGTGACGTAGTCCTGCTTGTAGACGTCGGACAGCCGCATCCCGACCGCGTAGACCAGGTCGTTCCACTTCCAGCCGTTCTCGCTGGTGACGCAGGACGCCCCGGCCATGAAGTTGTCGAAGACGGCGGTCAGCCCGGACCGGGACAGCCCCTCGTAGCCGGTGCGCTGCCGGGCGGTCCGGTTGTACGCGCGCAGCTCCCGCACGTCGGAGGGGAGGATCACCGGGTGCTCGTGCAGCGAGATCGCGATGTGCTCGGTCAGCAGCCGGGTGACCCGCTGCTGTTGCGCGTCGGTCAGGCCGAGGTCGTGTCCGGGCACCCGACCGAGCTCCGGCGCCAGCTCGAACACCCGGTAGTCCGAGTGCGGCTCCAGGTACTCGTAGGACTTGTGGCCCTGGTACCGCGGCGCGGGTTCTTGCAGCACAGTATCTCTCCTTCGTGGACGAAGCCGGCGCGTCAGGCGGCCAGCGGATAGTGGCAGGCGACCGGGTGCTCCGGGCCGGCCAGCGGTGGCTCCTGGGTGGCGCAGGTGTCGGTGGCCTGCCAGCAACGGGTCCGGAACCGGCAGCCCGACGGCGGGTCGACCGGGCTGGGCGGGTCCCCGGCCAGCAGGATCCGCTGCCGGTTGCTCCGGCGGGCCGGCTCCGGCACCGGCACCGCCGACAGCAGCGCCTTGGTGTACGGGTGCCGGGGCGCGTCGTACAGCGGGGCCCCCGGGCCGCTCTCGACCAGCTTGCCGAGGTACATCACGGCGACCCGGTCGGAGATGTGCCGGACCACGGACAGGTCGTGGGCGATGAAGACGTACGCCACGCCCAGTTCCTTCTGCAACCGCTCCAGCAGGTTGACCACCTGGGCCTGGACGGAGACGTCCAGCGCGGAGACCGGCTCGTCGCAGACCACCACGTCGGGTTGCAGGGCCAACGCGCGGGCGATGCCGATGCGCTGCCGCTGCCCGCCGGAGAACTGGTGCGGGTACCGGTCCAGGTGCAGGCTCGGGTCGAGGCCGACCAGGTCGAGCAGCTCGGAGATCCGCTCGGTCCGCCGGGCCTTCGGCAGCACGTCGGGGTGGATCTCGAACGGCTGGGTGAGGATCTCGCGGATCGTCCGGCGCGGGTTCAGCGAGGTGTACGGGTCCTGGAGCACGATCTGGATCCGCCGGCGCAGTGCCCGCAGTTCCCGGCCCCGGGCGGTGTGCACCACCGCGTCACCGAACCGGACGCTGCCCCCGGTCGGCTTCTCCAGCCCGACCAGGGTCCGGGCCAGGGTGCTCTTGCCGCAGCCGGACTCCCCGACCACGCCGAGGGTCTCCCCCCGACGCAGCTCGAAGCTGACCCCGTCGACGGCCTTGACCACCCCGCCCGCGCGCAGCGACCCGCTGCGCTTGAGGGGGAAGTGCTTGACCAGGTTCTCGACCCGGAGCACGACGTCATCGCTGGGTGGCATGCAGCACCTCCGTGCGGTGGTGACAGGCGCTGGCCCGGTTGGCCGGCAGCGGCTCCAGGGCGGGCAGGTCGCTGCGGCACTCCGGGGTGACCCGGTGGCAGCGCAGGTGGAACGGGCAGCCGGTGGGCAGCCGGGCCGGGTTGGGCGGGGCGCCCGGGATGGCGTACAGCTCCTCGTCGGTGCGGTCCACCCGGGGCATCGAGGCGAGCAGCCCCTCGGTGTACGGGTGGGCCGGGCCGTCGAAGATCTGCTCGACGGTGCCCCGTTCGACGATCCGGCCGGCGTACATGACCGCGACGTCGTCGGCGACCTCGGCGACCACCCCCAGGTCGTGGGTGATCAGCAGCAGCCCCATGCCGCTGTCCCGCTGGATCTCCGCGATCAGCTCCATCACCTGCGCCTGCACCGTGACGTCCAGGGCGGTGGTGGGCTCGTCGGCGATCAGCACCGCCGGTTCCAGGGCGATGGCCAGGGCGATCATCACCCGCTGCCGCATGCCCCCGGAGAACTGGTGCGGGTAGTCCTTCACCCGGTTGGCGGGGGCCGGGATGCGGACCCGGTCGAGCAGTTCCACGGCGCGACGGCGGGCGTCGGCGCGGGACATCCCCCGGCGTACCCGCAGCAGCTCGGTGATCTGGTCCCCGACGGAGAAGACCGGGTTCAGGGCGGCCATCGCGTCCTGGAAGACCATCCCGATCTCCTCGCCGCTGACCCGGTCCCGGTCCCGCGGGGACAGGGTCAGCAGCTCCCGCCCGCGCAGGGTGACCGAGCCGGCGACCCGGGCCGGCGGGACGTCGAGGATGCCCATCACCGCCTGGGCGGTGACGCTCTTGCCGGAGCCGGACTCCCCCAGCAGGGCGAGGGTCCGGCCGGCGGCCAGCTCCAGGCCGACCCCGTTGACGGCGTGCACCGGCCCGCTCGGCCCGGGGAAGGACACCCGCAGGTCGGTGACCTTCAGCAGGGGTTCCATCAGAGGATCCCGGCTTCGGCGAGGAACTCCCGGACCACCCGCTGGAACTTCTCCGGCTCCTCCAACTGCGGGGAGTGCCCGGAGTGCTCGAAGACCACCAGCCGGGCGTCCGGGACCAGGTCGGCGATGACCTGGCTGGCCTCCACCGGGGTACGCCAGTCGTGCCGGCCGACGGTGACCAGGGTCGGGCAGGTGATCCCGGGCAGCTTCGGCTTCAGGTCGTAGGCCGGCATGTTCTGCCCGAATGCCGCGTTGTGGGTGCGGTAGTGGAACCGGGTGGCGGCCAGCCGGGCGGCGTCCTTGGCCGGGTCGTGCTGGTGGTCGTAGAGGGGCAGGATGGCCCGCCAGTAGTCGCGCAGCTCGTCGTTGCTGGCGAACCGGCCGGTGCCGATCCGGTCGATCGCCCACTGCGGGATCACCGTCCGGTCGGTGCTGCGGGCCCGCTCCACGGCGAGGTGGTCGTGCGCGGTGTCGGCGGCGGTGTCCCGCAGGATCAGCGCGGAGACCCGGTCCGGGTGGGCGACGGCGTACTCCATGGCGATGAACCCGCCGTACGAGCCGCCGGCCATGACGATCTTCTCGTACCCGAAGTGCTCCCGGATCGCGTCGACGTCGGCGACCCACTGCTCGTGGGTGAACGGCTCGTCGTCGCTGGACTCCCCGGAACCCCGGGCGTCGAAGACGATGACCCGCATCCGGTCGGCGAACGGCCCGAAGGACCGCGTCGGCTCGGACCGGGACCCGAGGCCGGGGGCCCCGTGGTGGACGATCATGGCCGGAGCGTCCTCGGGGCCGAACGCCTCGACCACCAGCTCGGCACCGTTGATCTTCATCGGACTCCCTCGATGATGTTCGATTCCAGGTCGCGGGGGTAGCTGGTCAGCCGGCGCGGGCCGGCGTCGGTGACCAGGACGGTGTCGGAGATCCGGTAACCGGCGTGCCCGGGGACGTAGACGCCGGGCTCGCTGGAGAGCAGCATCCCGTCGGCCAGCACGGTGTCGTCACCGTCCTCCACCCAGGGCGGCTCGTGGTTCTGCAACCCGATGCCGTGGCCCTGCCGGTGCCGGATGTAGTCGCCCAGCCCGTGCCCGCGCAGCACGTCCAGGCAGGTCCGGTTCACCTCGGCGCAGGTCCGGCCGACCCGCATCGCCTCGGTGCCGACCTGTTGGGCCTCCCGGTCGGCCTCGTAGTAGCGGCGCTGCTCGGCGGTGGGCTCACCGACCACGAAGGTCCGCTCGCTCTCCACGAACCGGCTGGCCACCGCCGCGCCGAGGGAGAGGATCAGGGTGTCCCCGGGCTGGATCCGGCGCCGGGTCGGCAGGCCGTGCGGCAGCGCCGAGTTGGGACCGGCGTAGACCAGGCCCCCGGCCAGCTTGGTGGTGTAGACGACCAGGTCGTAGTCGGCGTACATCCGGTCGGTGCCGTACCCGATGACGTGCCGGGCGATCTCGTCCTCGCGGGGCAGCTCCCGGCCGGCGCGCAGCGCCTCGGTGATCAGCTCCCGGCCGGCGGCGAGCATGTCGTCGCAGATCCGGGCCGCCGCCTCGTGCAGCGGGATCTCCTCGGGGAACTTGCGCAGCCGCAGCGTCGCCACCGCGTCGGTGACCACCAGCTCGGCGGCGGGCAGGGCGGCGGTGAGCTTGCCCAGCGCCCCGACGGTGAGCCCGCCGCCGTACCCGATCCGCCGGCTGCGCCGGCCGCCCAGCGCGGCGGCGAGGGTCTGCTCGGGGGTGACCACCCCGGGGAACTCGGCGTAGCTGACCGTCTCCAGGGTGACCCCCTGCTGGGCCGCGTACTCCTCGTCCAGGCGCGGGATGACCAGCAGCGGGTCCCCCTCCCGGGGCATCCACAGGTAGACCGGCCGCTCTGTGGCGATGTAGAAGAACCCGCTGAGGAAGGCGACGTCGGCCGGGGAGCTGGCCAGGAAGCCGTCCAGGTCGCGCTCGTGCAGCGCCTCGGTCAGCCGGGCACGGACGGTCGAGTAGAAACTGTCGGGCAGCCGCACGGGTCAGCCTCCGTTGCGTCGGGGGTCACGGGAGTCGTTGAAGCGCATCCCGGCGACGGTCGCGGAGAGCACCAGGACGAGGATCGCCAGGGACGGGAAGAGCGTCTGCCACCAGGCGATCGCGACCACGCCGCTGCGCTGGGCGTTGAGCAGGATCCGCCCCCACGACCAGGAGTCGGGGTCGCCGAGGCCGAGGAAGCTCAGCCCGGCCTCGGAGATGACCGCCCGGGACGCGGTCAGCAGCACGCTGACCACCATCAGCGGGATCACCGCCGGCAGGATCTCCCGGCTGACGATCCGCCAGCCGCTGGCCCCGAGCACCCGGGCCCCGTCGATGTACGGCATGGCGGTCACCACCAGGCCCTGGGAGCGGATCAACCGGGCCACCTCGGGCCAGGCGAAGACGCCGATGATCACGGTGAGGGTCACCACGCTGGGGCTCACCACCGCCGCCAGCATGATCATCAGGGGCAGGGTGGGCAGCGCCAGCATCACGTCGGTGATCACCGTGCCGACCGCGTCCACCCCGCGCACGTACGCCGAGACCAACCCGATCGCGGTGCCGAGGACCAGGGCGATCAGCGAGGCGGCCACCCCGATCACCAGGCTGGTCCGGGTCCCCCAGACCACCTGGGCGAAGATGTCCTGCCCCAGGTCGTCGGTGCCGAACCAGTGCGCCCCGGACGGGGGTTGCAGCACGTCGGCGCTGGTACCGCCGGGCTCGTCGGCGATCAGCGGCGCGAAGAGCGCCAGCAGCACCATCACCACCAGGACCGCCACCGACAGCAGCGCCGACGGCTGGCGCAGCCAGTCCCGCCAGGCCGCCCGGGTGGCCCCCACCTGGGGCTCGGTGGGCGGCACCGTCTGCTCGGTCAGCACCGGAGCGCTCACCGGACTCTCCTCTCGTCGATGACGGCCGCCCCCGTCGGGGCCGGACGGCCGGGGCCCGGAGTGCCGCCCGGCCGGTGCCGGGCCGGGATCGGCCGGCGGGCCCCGGCCGGGTATCGGGGGATCACAGTCGGATCCGTGGGTTGAGGACGGCGTAGAGCAGGTCCGTCAGCGTGTTGGCGACCACCACCGTGACGGCGAGCATGATGAAGGCGCCCTGGAGCACCGGGTAGTCCCGCTGCCCGACCGCCTCGAAGATCAACCGGCCGACGCCGGGGTAGGCGAAGACGGTCTCGGTGAGCACCGCCCCGCCGACCAGGGTGCCCAGTTGCAGACCCATCAGGGTCAGCGCCGGCAGGATCGCGTTGCGCAGGCCGTGCTTCCAGACCCGCCGCCGGGTGGACAGGCCCCGGGCCCGGGCGGCCCGGATGTAGTCCTCGCCGAGCACCTCGATCATGTTGGTGCGCAGGGTCAGCGCGTACGGGCCGAGCTGCACCAGCACCAGGGACGCCACCGGCAGCACCAGGTGGTGGGCCAGGCTCGCGTACGCGGCCAGCCCCCGGGTGTCCGGGTCGATCGCCCCGCCGATGGGGAACCAGCCCAGCCGGGCCCCCAGGTACACCAGCAGCAGCATCGCCACGCTCGGCACGAACAGGGCGTGCCCGCCGATGCCGGCGGCCTGGAGGATCTTGTCCGGCCAGCGGCCCCGGTGCACCGCCGCGTACACCCCGATCGGGATGCCGATGGCGATGGTCACCAGGAACGCCGTACCGGCCAGCAGCAGTGTCCACGGCAACCGGTCGACCAGGATGTCGGTGACCGGCTGGATCTGCCGGAACGAGATGCCGAAGTTGCCCTGGGTCAGCTCCCGCAGGTACGACACGTACTGCTCCCAGAGCGGCCGGTCCAGGCCGTACGTCTTGAGCAGCGCCGCCTGCATCTCCGGGGTCATGTCCCCCTCGACCATCAGGGTCGTGGGGTCCCCGGGCAGCAGCCGGAGCAGGAAGAACGTCGCGGTGATCGCGATCCACACGGTCAGGACGGCCTTGACCGCCCGGCTGAGCACGAACCGTGCCACGGGGACCCCCTTTCCCTTCTCAGGTGGTGCCGGCTCAGCCGACCGGCTTGACCTGGGCCAGCGAGTACGCGGTGACCATGCCGAGCAGGTCCGACGGCGACGCGACGAAGCCGTTGAACTTGCTGGCGTTGTGGGCGAACTGGAAGTTCTCCACGTACAGCGGGGTCAGGTACGCCTGCTCGTGCACGACCTTGTCGATGTTCTTGATCTTCTCGACGAAGGCGGCCTGGTCGGTGGTACCGGCGGCGTCGTTGATCAGCCGGTCCATCTCGTCGGACTTGAGCAGGTTGTAGTTGATGCCACCCGGGTTGCTCGACAGGTAGGTGCTGCGGAGCTGGTCCATCGGGTTGTCGAAGACACCCCACTGCGAGGCGTCGATGTCGTACTCACCGCTCTTGGTGCGGGCCAGGAAGGTGTTCCGCTCCACGCACTCGTTCTCCAGCTTGATGCCGGCCTTGGCGGCGCTCTCCCGGAACAGCTGCACCACCCGGGTGATGTTGGCGTTGGACTGGTCGCAGGCGACGCCGAAGCTGAGCCCGTCGAAGAACCCGTCGTTGTTGCCGTCGGTGTAGCCGGCCGCGCTCAGCTTGGCCTTCGCGCCCTCCGGGTCGAACGGGTACGGCTGGATCTCGGTGTTGTCGTACTCGGAGAAGATCGGCGAGATCGGGCCGGCCATCTGCTGGGCGTCGCCCTGCAGCACGGAGGCGATGATGGCCTTGGTGTCCACGGACATGGACAGCGCCTGCCGGACCTCCTGCTTGGCCAGCTCCTTGTTGTTCATGTTGTAGGTCAGGTGGGCGAAGCCCAGCGCCCCGACCTTGGTCAGCTCGATCTTGTCGTCGTTGTCGAACGACTTCGCGGCCGACGCCGGCACCGGGTTGCCCATCAGGTCGATGTCACCGTTGCGCAGGGCCAGCATCATCGTGTTGACGTCCGGGTAGACCCGGTACTCGACCTGGGTGAGGGCCGGCTTGCCCTCGGGGGCCAGCGGGTAGTTCTCGTTGCGCTTCATCACGTAGCGCTGGCCCTTGGTGGCGCTGTCCAGGACGAACGGCCCGGCGCCGACCCAGTCCGAGTCGTTGGCGAACTTCGACAGGTCGCCGGCCTTCTCGAAGACGTGCTTCGGGACGATCGACATCCAGAAGCCGACGCCCTCGGCGAACGGCGCGTACGGCTGGGACAGCTTGAACTTGACCGTGGTGGCGTCGGTGGCCTCGATCGACTCGACCCAGGTCAGCTTGGCCGCGACGTTGCCGAGCTTGTACTCCATGATCTTCTCGGCGCTGAACTTGACGTCCTCGGCCGTCACCGGCTGGCCGTCGGTCCACTTGAAGTCGTCGCGCAGGTTGAACACGGCGGTCTTGCCGTCGTCCTCGTACCCGTAGTCCTTGGCCAGCTCCGGGGCCTTCTTCGCGTTCTCGTCGATCCGCAGCAGGTGCGGGTACATCGCGTTGAGGATCCAGGAGTCGGTCTTGGACAGCGACTGCAGCGGGTTGAAGTTGGAGACGTCGGTGGTGGTACCGATGCGCAGCACGGTGCTGGCGTCACCGGAGGTGCTCTCACCGGAGTCGTTGCCCTCGTTGAGTCCGCAGCCGGACAGGGCCAGCGCGGCGACGGCGCCGACCGCGACGGCGACCCGCCACCGGCCGAGCCGGCGGATGTTGGACGTGCTCACCAGACCTCCCGAAGAACGCGAATGATGTTGCCCCCGATGACCTTGGCGATCTCGTCATCGGAGTAGTCGTGCTTGACCAGCCAGCCGACGATGTTGCTGAAGCACTCGGCCGGGTTCTCCATGCCGGAGACGTACGGCACCCGGGGGTGCTCCACCGCGCCGTGCGCGTTGCTGATCGCCAGGTGCTGGGTGAAGCTGTCGTGCAGGCCGACGTGGTCACCGAAGTTGGTGTCCGGGCCGAACGCCACGTGGTCGATGCCGACCAGGTCGACGCAGTAGGTGAAGTGGTCCATCACCGACTCGATCGAGTGGTGCGGGTGCTCGGCGGAGAGGGTGGTGTGCGGGGCCGCCTCGATCCCGATCACCCCGCCCCGCTCGGCGCAGGCCCGGATCACGTCGTCCGACTTCATCCGGGGCGTGTTCCAGACGCTGCGGGCCCCGGCGTGGGTGATGAAGACCGGCACCCGGCTCGCCTCGATGACCTCCAGCGAGGTCCGGTCGCCGGAGTGCGACACGTCGATGGCGATGCCGAGCTTGTTCATCCGGGTCACGGCCCGCCGCCCGAAGTGGGTCAGCCCGCCGTCGGTGACCTCGGAGAGGCCGGAGCCGAGCATGTTGGCCTGGCTGTAGGCAATGCCCATCTGCCGGACGCCGAAGCCGTACAGGATGTCGATCCGGTCCAGCTCGTTCTCGATCATCGTGGCCGCCTCCAGCCCGGCCACCAGGGCGAGCTGGCCGTTGCGCTTGGCGGTGAGGATCTCCTCCAGGGTGGTGGCCACCACCACGTAGTCCTGCTTGGCCACGTCGGCGAAGCGCAGGCCGATGTCGTAGATGACGTCGTCCCACTTCCAGGCGTGCTCGCTGGTGACGCAGCCGGTGCCGTTCATGAAGTTGTCGAAGACGGCGGTCATGCCGGAGCGGGCCAGGCCCTCGAAGCCGAACGAGTTGCGCCCGGTGCGGTTGTAGTCCCGCAGCTGGCTGACGTCGGCCGGCAGGATCTTCGGGTGCTCGTGCAGGGAGATCGCCATCTGCTCGGTCAGCAGCCGGCTCACCCGCTGCCGCTGCGTGTCGCTGAGGCCGAGGTCGTGCTCGGGCACCCGGCCGAGCTGCGGGGCGAGCTCGAAGACCTTGTAGTCGACCCGGGGCTCCAGGTAGTCGAACGACCGGTATCCGTCGTATCGGGGGGCTACGTCCTGCACCAACCAGCTCACCTCGGGTCCACTCGGGCCCCGCCGCGACACACCGGCGAGGCATGAGGATGGAGGTCTGACCTCCTGCCTTCGAGCACGCTATGTGACGGGTAAACGGGTTGGGAAGATTCCGTGACCTGACCGTTATCCAGCCGGGCGAAATTAACCCGCCAGCAACAAACACCCTGCTCAGGAGGCTGAGCACCGGATCAGCGGAACGGTCAGCCCACCCCGTGCGTCCGGCCGGGCCCCGCCACCGAAGGAATCAGGGGTGACGCACCGCGTCGAGCGCGAGCAGGGCCACGTGCAGGGACAGGCACGCCTCGACCGAGTCGAGGTCGACGTCGAGGATCCGCCCGATACGGGCCAGCCGCTCGTAGAAGGCCGGCCGGGACAGGTGCGCCACGGCCGCCGCCGCCGACTTGTTCCGCCCCTGGTCGAGGTACGCCCGCAGGGTGCCGACCAACTGCTCGCGCGGATGCCGGGCGTCGTGGGCCAGCAGCGCCCCGAGTTCCCGCTCCACGAACGTCTGCACCCGGGGCTCGTCGCGCAGCAGGTGCAGCAGCCCGGCGAGCCCGATGTGCGGCAACCGGAAGACCGGCAGGTCCCGCCGGTCCCGCCGGGCCGCGTCGGCGATCTGCCGGGCCTCCAGCAACGACCGCCGGGCCTCCCGCAGGCTCCCCACCCCGGACCCGGCGGCCACGATCAGGCCCGCCGCCCCCTCGACCGGCCCGGCGTCGGGCACACTTACCCCGCCGGCCGACCCGGCCGAGTCCGCGCCGGGCGCACCCGCCGCCCCGTCGGCCTCGCCGCCGGCCGGGCCGGCCGAACGGCCCACCGCAGCCGCCGCCCGCAGCGGGTCCGGGTCGCCGACCGGGGTACGCGGCACCGCCGCGCCGACGGCGACCACCGGGCGGGTGCCGGGGTTCGCCCGGAGCCGGCGCAACGCGGCGGCGAACGCGGTGAGCGACCGCCCCTCGGCCGCCGGATCCGGCAGCGCGAGCAACACCCCCACGGCGGTGTCGTCGATCGCGCTGGACAGCCCGGTCAACCGGGCCTCCCGCAGCGCCTGCCCCACCGCCTCGGCGAGGTCCCGCAGCCGGGCCGGCGCCGCGTCCGGGCCGGCGTCGGGCTGCCCGTACTCCCCCACCGGGTCGTCACCGCGCTGCCGGACCACCACCCCCACCAGGTGCCGCCGCTCCACCACCACGCCGAGCGCCCGCGCCCGCAGCGCCACCTCGTCCACCGGCCGGGAGTGGTCCAGCAACGCGGTCAGCAGGGTGCGGTGGATCTGCCGCTCCAGACCCTCGGCGTCGCGCTGGATCAGCCGGCCCAACGCCAGCGTCGAGGCGGCCCGCTCGACCAGGATCGTCAACCGGGTCGGCGGCCCCCCGGGCACCGAACGACCCGCCGGGCCGGCGACCACCGGCAGGTCGGCGCCACCCCCGCCGGGCCAGCGCAGCAGCAGCCGCCCCCAGTCCTGCCCCCGCGCCCCCACCGTGGTCACCAGCCACCCGCTGTCCGGGTCGTACGCGGTCCGCCCGGCCGGCCGGATCCGGCGGGAGTGCCGTTCCCAGCCGTCGAGCAGCAGTTGCGCGTCCTCCCCCGCCGCGTCGTAGCCGAGCACCTGCCGGGACAGGTTCTCCAGCACCACCGGGCAGCCGGACAACTCGGCCGCCTGCCGCAGCACCTCCCCCGGCCCGGCCCCCTCGACGGAGAGGTCGGTGAACCGCTGGTGGATCTCCTCGGTGGACCGCAACTCGGTGAGCTGCGCGTTCACGATCAGCGCGTGCACCGCCTCGGTGATCCGGACGAACGGGGTGGGCCGCCGCAGCTCGACCAGGGGCAGCCCACGTCGTTCGGCCGCCGCCACCATCGCGCGCGGCACCCCACCGAGGTACCGCCGGCCCAACTCGACCACCAGCCCGGAGACCCCCACCTCGGCCAGCGCGGCGACGAACGCGCGCAGCCCCGCGTCGTCGGCGGGCAGCCCGATGCCGGTGGTCAACACCAGCTCACCGCCGCCCAGCTCCGGGGCGATGTCGGGCACCTCGGTCACGTGCACCCACCGGACCGGCCGGTCCAGGCCGGCCTCACCGGCCACCAGCCGGGGTGCGCCGTGCCGGACCGGGTCGAGGACCAGCACCTCGTACACGGTAGGGAACACGGCCGCCACGCTACCGGCCGTGACCTGCGCCGGACAGCCGGCCGCCGGGCTACAGCGGGTCGTCGCGGCCCAGCTCCCAGCAGGCCACGGCGGTCGCGGCCGCCACGTTGAGCGAGTCGACACCCCGCCGCATCGGGATCACCACCCGCACGTCACTGGCCGTCATCGCCGCCCGGCTCAACCCGGGCCCCTCCGCCCCGAGCAGCAACGCCGACCGGGCCCGCTGCCCGGCGGTCAGCCGCTGGACGGGTACCGCGTCCGGCGCGGGGGTCATCGCCAGCACCGTGAAGCCCGCCGCCCGGACCTCGGCCAGCGCGTCCGGCCAGGGCGCCAACCGGGCGTACGGCACGGCGAAGACCTCACCCATGCTGACCCGGACACTGCGCCGGTACAGCGGGTCGGCGCAGGACGGGGAGAGCAGCACCGCGTCCACCCCGAGCGCCGCCACCGCCCGGAAGATCGCGCCCAGGTTGGTGTGGTTGTTCACGTCCTCGAGGATCACCACCCGGCGGGCGTCGGCGAGCACCCGCGCCACCTCGGGCAGCGGCCGGCGGTGGAACGAGGCCAGCACCCCCCGGTGCACGTGGAAGCCGGTCGCCTTCTCCAGCACGTCCGGGGTGGCCGCGTACACCGGCGCGTCACCGGTGTCGAGGTCGGCGAGCTGGTCCACCCGCTTGGCATCGACCAGGAACGACCGGGGCGGGTAACCGGCGCGCAGCGCCCGCCGCAGCACCAACTCCCCCTCGGCGATGAACAGCCCGTGCGGGGGCTCCCACCGGGTCCGCAACTCGACGTCGGTGAGGGCGCGGTAGTCGGCGATCCGGTCGTCGTCCGGGTCGGTGATCTCGTGGACGGGCACGGCGACGATTGTGCCCGACGCCCGGTCGGGCCCCCGGCCGAGGATCCGCGGGGTGTGCGGTGTTAACAAGGGGCCCCTCCTCTACCGGAGGCGTTAACAGGGGGCCCTTCCTTACCGCTAGCCCCGGCGGCCCTGGAGCCAGCGCATGATGTCGGCGGGCAGGGCGCGCTGCGGGTCCTCGGTCGTCGGGGTGGGGCGGGGGGTCGGGCGGCGGGGTTCGCCGGCCAGTTCCCGGCTGGGCGGGGTGAACCGACGGACCTCCTGGCCCTCGACGGCGGTCGAGATGACCTCGGCGACCCCGGTGATCACCCGGGCCTGCACGGCGGCGCCGACGGAGTCGCTCGGGTCGTCCGGGTTGGCGGCGATACCGGCCACCGCGGCCTGCGGGGTGAAGCCGACGAAGCTCTCCGTGGCGGCCCGCTCGGAGCTGCCGGTCTTGCCGGCGACCGGCCGGCCGTCGAGGATCCGGTTCACGGCGGTGGCCGTACCGCCGTTGCACTGCCCGGACGAGGACTGCTGGCCGACCGGGCAGCGGGCCGCGTCGGTGGCGGCGCGGGCCACGTCGGCGTCGAGCACCCGCCGGCAGGACGGGTCGCCGACCGGCACCCGGTCGCCGTTCCGGGCGGTCACCGACAGCACCGGGGTCGGGGCGCAGTACAGGCCCTCGGCGGCCACGGTGGCGTACGCGTTGGCCAGGTCCAGCGGGGTGGTGGCGGCCACGCCGAGGGTGAACGAGCCCCAGTCCGCGGCGTTGTTCTCGGCGAAGGTGGCGTCGGCCTGGGCGCGGAAGGTGATGCCGAGGCGCTGGGCCATCTCCACCACCTTGTCCTGGCCGACCTGTTCGGCGAGCCAGACGAAGTACGTGTTCACCGACCGGCCGAAACCGTCCCACATCATCCGGTACCCGTCCATCCACGCCGGGTTGGCGTTGGCCGGGCACCAGCGGCCGTCGCAGGTCGCGTCGCCGGGGTCGGCCGGGTAGCGGGTGGGCAGCCGGCTGGGCGCGTCGAAGCCGGTGGCGAGGGTACGCCCGTTCTCCAGCGCGGCGAGCATGGTGAAGAGCTTGAAGGTCGACCCGGCCTGGTACCCCTCGACGCTGCCGCCGCCGGCGACCAACTGGTTGACCGTGTTGGGGTGGTTGTCCTGCCCGTCCGGGTTGGCGGCCAGGCTGTAGTGCCGGTTCACGGCCAGGGCGAGCACCTTGCCGGTGCCCGGCTCGACCGCCGCGATCGGCAGCGCCCGCTGGTTGTCGTAGTCGTAGACGGCGGTGGCCTGGCGCTGGGCGGTGGCCTGCACGTCCGGGTCGAGGGTGGTGACGACGGTGTACCCGCCCCGGCGCAGCGCCTGCTCGCGCTCCTCGGCGGTGGCGCCGAAGGCCGGCTGCTCCAGCCACCAGCGGCGCAGGTAGTCGCAGAAGAAGCCCCAGCCGGTGTCGTCGCCGTCCGGGGCGGCGGTGCAGCCGTTGGGCTGCCCGGTCGGGTCCAGGGTCAGCTCCTCGGCCTTGGCCCGGTCGGCCTGCTCGACGGTGATCGCCCCGGTGGTGACCATCGAGTCGAGCACGTACGCCCGCCGGTTCAGGGCCGCGTCGGCGTCACCGTCGATCGGGCTGTACTGGTCCGGCGACTGCACCAGCCCGGCCAGCAGGGCCGCCTCGGCCAGCGTCAGCTCCGCCGGGGGCTTGGCGAAGTAGCGCTGGCTGGCGGCGGCGACCCCGTACGCGCCGGAGCCGAAGTAGGCGATGTTCAGGTATCCGTTGAGGATCTCGTCCTTGCTGAGCCGGTCCTCCAGCGCGGCGGCGTACCGGATCTCCTGGAGCTTGCGCCCGACCGTCTGCTCGGTGGCCGCGGCCCGCTCCTCGGCGCTGCGGCTCGGGTCGTTCTTCAGCACGTTGCGGACGTACTGCATGGTCAGCGTGGAGCCGCCCTGGGTGCTGCCGTCGGCGGTGGCGACCAGGGCCCGCAGCATGCCGCGCAGGTCCACGCCGCCGTGCTCGTAGAAGCGGCGGTCCTCGGCGGCCACGATCGCCTGCCGCATCACCGGCGCGATCTCCGTCAGCGGCACGTCGGTGCGGTTGACGTCGTAGAACGTGGTGATCAGCGTGGTGCCGTCGTTGGCGTAGAGGTAGGACCGCTGCGGGGTGGCCGGGGTGCGCAGCGCGGCGGGCAGGTCCGCGTAGGCCTGTAGCGCCGAGCGCGCGGTGAGACCGAGCAGGAGGTTGCCCGGCAGCGCGGCGACCGCGACGGCCAGACCGACGAGCACGCCGGCGAGCAGCACGGTGAACAGCCTCGACAGCGGGGTCCGGGATGACGGCATGGTTCCCAGCATTGCCACGTTCCTCCGTGTCCGACCACCGTCGGCCTCTCCGTGTCGTCCATCTCACCTGCGAAAACGGTCACGGTGCGGGTGGTGTGGTGGAGAGGCTGGCGCTGGCGGCGTCGCGGACGATGGCGGCCGGGACGAGCCGGCCGGAGCGGTAGCCGATGCCGATTCCGGCGATCAGCACGGCGATCGCGCCGAAGGTCTGCAACGAGCCGATCAGGGCCCCGCCGAGACCGAGCAGCGGGGCGGCGACCATCAGCAGGGTGCCGTCGCCGATGCTGAACGTCCCCGAGCGGGCCACCGCCCAGCCGGTGAGGAACCAGCCCACGCTGTAGCAACAGGCGCCGACCAGGACCAGGGAGCGGGCCGTGGTGCCGAAGACCGGGGTCTGCTCGGCGAAGCCGGCGAACGGGAGCATCAGCACCGTGCCGGCGATGCTGACCAGCAGCCCGGCGGTGGCCGTCCGGCGGCTGCGGGTGGCCGCCAGCAGCCCGGTCAGCGCCAGCAGGGCGAGCAGTCCGAGCCAGACCGCGGCGACCCAGCCGACCAGGTACACCGGGCGACCGTCGGCGGGGTACGGGTCGTTGCCCACCCCGCCGTCGCTGGCCATGGCGACGATGCCGTAGAGGATCGCGTACGCCGGCAGCAGCCAGACCGCCGCGCGGGCCAGCCGGCGGACCGACCAGGCCCAGGTGGCGTTGGTCGCCGGGCCGGCGGGGGTCGGGTCGGCGACGAACGGCAGCACCCCGAACCCGCCCCCGGTACGCCGGGTGCCCAGCGGACCGGCGGGGTCGTGCGCGCCGGGTACCGGGGCCGAGGACCACACCCTGTTCACCGGATCCTTCATGCGTCACCTCGCTCACTGCGGGCGGTACGCCGACGCACCGGCGCCCCGGCGCCCGCTCACCAACCCGTCCTGGGACCGATCGTGGCAGGCGCCGGGGCGCCGCATGAGGATTATTCACATGTGTCGACCGGGCCGCCGGTGACCCGCCGGGCGACCCGGTCGGCCGCGCTGGTCAGGGGTGCCGGGGGACGGGCCGCAACCCGTCCCCCGGCCCGGTCAGCCGCGTTCCCGCTGCTCGGCGGGGTCGGCCACCAGGCTGGCCGGCGAGACCGGCTCCGGTGCCGGCAGCCCCGGCGCCGGCTTGCTCCCGGCCGCCTGCGCCTCGGCGACCCGTACCTCGTCGTGGATCTCCTGGGCCGCCGCGGCGGCGGCCTGGGCGGCCTCGGCGGCCTCCCGCTCCACCTCGCTGGCCCCGTCGGAGGCCTCCTTCGAGGGGACGTCGCCGACCATCTGGCTCAGCCCGCCGAGCGCGCCACCCATGCCCTCCAGGGCCCGGGTCAGCTCGGTCGGCACGATCCAGACCTTGTTGGCGGTGCCGTTGGCGATCTGCGGGAGCGCCTGGAGGTACTGGTAGGCCAGCACCTTCTGGCTCGGGTTGGCCTGGTGGATGGCGTCGAAGACGGTCCGGATCGCCTTGGCCTGACCCTCGGCCTGCAGGATCCGGGCCTGCCGGTCACCGTCGGCGCGCAGCACCGCGGCCTGCTTCTCACCCTCGGCGGAGAGGATCTGCGACTGCTTGTGCCCCTCGGCGTTGAGGATCGCCGCCCGGCGGTCCCGCTCGGCGCGCATCTGCTTCTCCATCGAGTCACGGATGCTCGGCGGCGGCTCGATCGCCTTGATCTCGACCCGGGTCACCTTGATGCCCCAGCGTCCGGTGGTCTCGTCGAGCACGCCGGACAGGTGCCGGTTGATCTCCTCCCGGCTGGTCAGCGCCCGCTCCAGGTCCAGCGAGCCGATCACGTTCCGCAGCGTGGTCACGGTCAGCTGCTCGATCGCCTGGAGGAAGTTCGAGATCTCGTAGGTGGCCCGGACCGAGTCGACGACCTTGAAGTAGAGCACCGTGTCGATCGACACGACCAGGTTGTCGGAGGTGATCACCGGCTGCGGCGGGAAGCTGACCACCTGCTCGCGCATGTCGACCTTGGTCCGGACCGCGTCGATGAACGGGACCAGCACGTTGAGCCCCGGGTTCAGGGTCCGCTTGTACCGCCCCAGCCGCTCCACCACGTCCTGCCGCTGCTGCGGCACGATCCGGATGGACTTGGCCAGCGTGATCACGCCGATCAGCGCGACGGCGATCAGCATGACCGGGATTATGAACTCCATTCACTCACCTTTCCGCTCGGGGCGGCTCATGACAGCGGGGGTTTCGGTCCCGCCGGACCGGGCGGTACCCCGGTCCCTCACATTCGGGGGGCGGCGCGGTGCTCCGGACCTCGACGCGGAGGGCTCCATCGGCTCACCTCTCCACCCCGGGCAGCTCGCCGGAAGGCGTGATCTCGTCCCGCCAGACCAGGGCGGTGGCGCCCTGGACCTTGATCACCTGGACCCGTTCGCCGGGCGCGAAGACCTGGGTGGCGTCGTACGACCGGGCGCTCCACAACTCGCCGTCAATCTTGATCATGCCATGGTCGACGTCGACCTGCTCCAGGACCAGCGCGGTCGAGCCCTCGATCGCCTCGACGCCGAAGGGCTGCTCGCCGCTCTCCAGGGCGGTCCGCCGGTGCCGGCGGATGGTCGGCCGGGCCGCGAGGGTGGTCAGCGCGGAGACCACCGCGAAGACGACCGCCTGCACCGCCACCGGCGCACCCAGCGCCGCCGCGCCCGCCGCCGCGAACGCGCCGACCGCGAACATGATCAGAAACAGCGTCGCCGTGAAGATCTCGGCGACCGCCAGCACCACTCCCAGCACGATCCACAGCACGGCGTCCACCCTTCGATCGTGACACGTCCACGCACGTCCCGCCGAATGCCATGATCAGTAGGCTCAATCTCCGAACCGCGAGTCGAGGAGGACCGCCGTGTCGCTGGCGCCCGACACCGCCCGCCGGGTGGACGCGCTCGTCACCGGGGCCCAGGCCATCGGCCGGGCCCCCTCGCTGCTGGTCGGCGTCGTCCGGGACGGCGCCCTCACCCACCTCGCGGGCGCCGGTGAGCACCCCCGACCGGACGCCGACCGGCAGTACCGGCTCGGCTCGATCACCAAGACCATGACCGCCGTCCTGGTGCTGGCCCACCGCGACGCCGGCCGGCTGGCCCTCGACGACCCGCTGGACCGGTACCTGCCGGGCACCCCGCTCGCCCCGCGCACCCTGCGCCAGCTCCTCGGCCACGCCAGCGGCCTGCAACGGGAGCCCGACGGCCCCTGGTGGGAACGCTCCGCCGGTGGCGACCTGGCCACCCTGCTCGCCGGGCTCACCCCGGAGAAGGTCGCCCTGGCCCCGCACGCCGCGTACCACTACTCGAACCTGGCGTACGGGCTGCTCGGCGGGGTGCTCGAACGGGTCACCGGCACGCCCTGGTGGACGCTGCTGACCCGGCACGTCCTCGACCCGCTCGGCCTGACCCGCACCACGTACCAGGCCAGCGAGCCGTACGCCCGGGGGTACGTGGTGCACCCCTGGCACGACACTCTGCGCGAGGAGCCGCGTACCGACACCGGGGCGATGGCCCCCGCCGGGCAGCTCTGGTCCACCGCCACCGACCTGGCCCGCTGGGCGGCCTTCCTGGCCGACCCCGATCCGGCGGTGCTCGCGCCGGAGACGGTCACCGAGATGTGCGCCCCGGTGGCGATCAACGACCTCGACTCGTGGACCGGCGGCCACGGGCTCGGTCTGGAGCTGTACCGCGACGGCGACCGGGTGTACGTCGGGCACGGCGGGTCGATGCCCGGCTACGTGGCCGCCCTGGCGGTGCACCGGCCCACCCGTACCGGCGTGATCGGTTTCGCCAACTCGTACGGCCTGCGCGGCGGGCACATCGGCGCGCTCGCCCGGCAGGTGCTGACCCTGGTGCTGGACGCCGAGCCGACCCCGGTGGCCCCGTGGCGCCCGGCCGCCACCCCGCCCCCGGCCGCCCTGGCCGACCTCACCGGCCGCTGGTGGTGGATGGGGTACGAGTACGAACTGCGCGCCGAGGCCGACGGCACGCTGGTCGCCGGCCCGGTGGGCAGCCCGACCCTGCGGTTCACCCCGGAGGGGCCGGACCGGTGGCGGGGCCGCTCCGGCGCGCAGCACGGGGAGATCCTGTCGGTGCTGCGCGACGGGGCCGGCCACCCGGTGGCCCTGGACATCGCCACCTTCGTCTTCACCCGCTCCCCCGACCAGGAACCCTGACCCAGCCGGCCACCGGCCTGACCCGGCGCGCCCGCCCCGGGTCAGGCCGGGGCGTCGGCGGGCTCGGTGACGAAGTCGATCAGGCGCTCCATCGCGGTGATCAGCGGGGTCTCCACGTCGGCGAAACTGTCCACCCGGGACAGGATGTGCCGCCACATGTCGGCGGGGTCGGCGACGCCCAGTGCCGCGCAGACCCCCTCCTTCCACGGCCGCCCCGGCGGCACCACGGGCCACGCCGCGATGCCCAACGCCGCCGGCCTCACCGCCTGCCACACGTCGACGTACGGATGCCCGGTCACCAGCACGTACGGGGAGTCGACCCGGGCCACCAGCCGGCTCTCCTTGCTGCCCGGCACCAGGTGGTCGACGAGCACACCGAGGCGCCGGGTCGGACCCGGGGCGAAGTCACGCACCTCGGCCTCCAGCGCGTCGATGCCGTCCAGCGGCTCCACCACGACCCCCTCGATCCGCAGGTCGTCGCCCCAGATCCGCTCGACCAGCGCGGCGTCGTGGACACCCTCCACCCAGATCCGGCTGGCCCGCGCCACCCGCGCCCGTACCCCGTCGACCGCGACCGACCCGGAGGCGGTCCGCCGCCGCGCGGCGGGCACCGGCGTGCGCGCCGGCCGGCGCAGGGTCACCGGCGACCCGTCGAGCAGGAACGCCGCCGGCAGCAGCGGAAAGTTGCGCCGCCGGCCGTGCCGGTCCTCCAGCACCACCGCGCCGGAGTCGAACCCGACCACCGCGCCGCAGAACCCGGAGTCGGCGTCCTCGACCACGAGGTCGACCTCGGCGTCCACCTCGGGAATGGTCCGGCGCCGCCGCCAGTCCCCGGCCAGTACGTCCTCGCCGTATCGCCCTGCCATGCCGAGCACGGTAACCCGCGAGCGGCCCCGGCCCACCCCCGGCGCGCCGCCCGGCCAGGCCCATGATCGGGACGAAAACGGTGCGGCACAGGGCATTCCACGCATGGTCGGCGAGGCGGGCCGGGGCCACCGGACGGGTGCCCCGGCAGTCGAGACAGAGGCGCCGCTCACCACGTACTCTTCTCTGCATGTCCTCCCCAGCAACGGGCGCAGACACCCTTGCTCCGCGCCGGTCCAGCCGGTTCGTGGCCTGGGTCCGCGCGTGGCGGGCCGGTCTGGTGCCCTTCGACGACGTCGCCGAGGAGATCGCCGGCGACGAGGAGCACCTGGTCGCGGACGCCCCCGGCACATGGACCGACGTCCCGCTCTCCACCGCGCTGCCCACCCTGGCGAAACTCTCCCCGGACGAGATCCGGCTGGTGCTGCCGGCCCCCGGCGACCCGCGCGGGCTGCCCGGCCCGGGTGACTTCACCGGCGCCGCGCTGCTCGCCGGCGAGGCCGTCGTCGCCGGGAGCCTGGGGCTGATCCCGCAGGTGCGCACGCACACCTCCGGGTCGGGGATGACCTTCGAGACGGTGCTGTGGCGGGTGTGGCCGCTGCCGCCGACCGCGCCCGCCGCGTCGCTCGGCGCGCCCTGCGCGGCCGAGGCCGAGGCGGAGTTGGCCGCCGCGCTGGCCGAGACGACCGCCGCGCTGACCCGGCTCGACGTCGCCCAGTGGCGGCCCGAGCTGGCCGGGGCGCTGGCCGCGCTGCGCCGCCCCGACGGCACCACCGACCTGCCCCCGGGGTTCGACCCCCGGGCCCGCCGGCTGTTCGCCCGCGCCGCCGTGCTCGACCGGGTGCTGGCCCTGGCCGGGCACGCCGCGCCCGGCGGGGCGGTCAACAACTACGAGGCGCAGCAGCGCGACGCCGCCCTGCGGCCGTTGACCGTCGCCTGCCGGCAGGCCCTGGTCGCCGCCTGCAACGCCCCGCTGCGCCCGTAGCGGCCACCCCGGTCGCCGTCGGCCGGGCGCGGGTCAGATCTCGTCGATCAGGTCGGCCACCGAGTTGACGATCCGGGAGGGACGGTACGGGTACCGTTCCGCCTCCGTGCGGGTGCTGATCCCGGTCAGCACCAGGATCGTCTCCAGCCCCGCCTCCAGTCCACACAGGACGTCGGTGTCCATCCGGTCACCGATCATCGCGGTCGTCTCGGAGTGCGCGTCGATCGTGTTCAGCGCCGACCGCATCATCATCGGGTTCGGCTTGCCGACGAAGTACGGCTCGACCCCGGTGGCCTTGGAGATCATCGCGGCCACCGACCCGGCGGCCGGCAGCGCCCCCTCCACCGACGGGCCGGTCGCGTCCGGGTTGGTGCAGATGAACCGGGCCCCGTCGTTGATCAGCCGGATCGCCTTGGTGATCGCCTCGAAGCTGTAGGTACGGGTCTCTCCCAGCACCACGTAGTCCGGCGCGAAGTCGGTCAGCACGTACCCGACGGCGTGCAGGGCGGTGGTCAGCCCGGCCTCCCCGATCACGTACGCCGTGCCACCCGGCCGCTGGTCGGCGAGGAACTGGGCGGTGGCCAGCGCCGACGACCAGATTGCCTGCTCCGGCACCTCGAAGCCCATCCGGGTGAGCCGGGCCCGCAGGTCCCGGGGGGTGTAGATGGAGTTGTTGGTGAGCACCAGGAACGGCTTGCCCGAGGCGCGCAGCCGGTTGACGAACTCCGGCGCCCCCGGCACCGGCTGTCCCTCGTGCACCAGCACGCCGTCCATGTCGGTCAGCCAGCTCTCCACCGGCTTGCGTTCTGTCATCTGTCGTCCCAGGGGTGTGGTGTGCGGTGGCCCGGTGCGGGCGGGTCAGGGGCGGCGGGCCGGCACGCAGCACACCGTCGGGCAGGTGTCCCACATCGGCAGCTCTCCGAGGCGTCGCCGCAGCGTGGCGCCGTCCGGGTCGGTCCGCTCCCGGACCAGCTCGCGGACCATCGCCACGAACCGGGGGTCGGTGCCCGGGGTACCGGCCCGGACGAAGTCCAGCCCGAGCTGCCTGGCCGTCTCCAGCGCCTCGGTGTCGAGGTCCCACACCACCTCCAGGTGGTCGGAGACGAACCCGATCGGACTGACCACCACGGCGGTGGTGCCCGCCCCGGCCAGCGTGGCGAGGTGGTCGTTGACGTCCGGTTCCAGCCACGGCACGTGCGGCGGGCCGGAGCGGCTCTGCCACACCAGGTCGTACGGCAGGTCGGGGGCCGCTGCGGCGGCCACCAGCCGGGCCGTCTCGTGCAGTTGCGCCTCGTACCGGCCGCCGTGCGGGCCGGCGCTGGCCGCCATCGAGGTGGGCACGGAGTGGGCGGTGAAGACCAGCCGGGTGCTGCCCCGGCGGGCCGGGTCGAGCTGGGCCAGCGCCGCCCGGACCGCGTCGGCGTGCGGCTCGACGAAACCCGGGTGGTCCCAGAACTGGCGGAGCTTGTCGATCACCGGGGCGTCCGGCCCGACCGCCGCCCGCGCCGCCACGATGTCCTCCTGGTACTGCCGGCAGGACGAGTACCCGCCGTAGGCGCTGGTGACAAAGGCCAGCGCGCGGCGGACCCCGTCGTCGCGCATCTGCGCGACGGTGTCGGCGAGCATCGGGGTCCAGTTCCGGTTGCCCCAGTACACCGGCAGGTCGAGGCCGTGCGCGGCGAAGTCGGCCCGGATCGCGGCGAGCAGGTCCCGGCACTGCTGGTTGATCGGGGACACCCCGCCGAAGTGCTGGTAGTGCTCGGCCACCTCGGCGAGCCGCTCCGGGGGCACCCCGCGACCCCGGGTCACGTTCTGCAGGAACGGCACCACGTCCTCGGGCCGCTCCGGGCCACCGAAGGAGAGCAGCACCACCGCGTCGTACGCCATGGGGCCATTCTTCCCCGCCCGCCCCGCCGCCTGACCGACACCCCCTGCCAGAAGGAAGGGCCCCCTCTTAACACCCGGCGGTGAGAGGGGTGCCCCTCTCTACCGTAGGCGTTAACAAGGGGCCCTTCCTTACACCTCAGGCGGCGCCGAGGGCGTGGTAGCCGCCGTCGACGTGCACGATCTCGCCGGTGGTGGCGGGGAACCAGTCCGAGAGCAGGGCGAGGCAGGCGCGGGCGGCCGGCTCCTGGTCGGTGAGGCTCCAGGGCAGCGGGGCCCGCTCGGCCCAGCTCTCCTCGAACTTCTCGAAGCCGGGGATCGACTTCGCGGCCATGGTCCGCAGCGGACCGGCGGCGACCAGGTTGCTGCGGATGCCCTTGGGGCCCAGGTGCATGGCGAGGTAGCGGGAGGCGGACTCCAGCCCGGCCTTGGCCACCCCCATCCAGTCGTAGACCGGCCACGCCTTGGTCGCGTCGAAGGTGAGCCCGACCACCGCGCCACCCGGCTGCATCAGCGGCAGCGCCGCCACGGCCAGGGACTTGTACGAGTACGTCGAGACGTGCAGCGCGGTCGCCACGTCCTCCCAGGGGGCGTCGAGGAAGCCCCCGCCGAGGCAGCTCTGCGGGGCGAAGCCGATCGAGTGGACCACCCCGTCGAGGCCGTCGACGTGTTCGCGGACCTTGTCGGCCAGGCCGGCGAGCTGCTCGGGGTTGGTGACGTCGAGTTCGATCACCGGGGCCGGCTCGGGCAGCCGCTTGGCGATCCGCTGGACCAGGGAGAGCCGGCCGTAGCCGGTGAGGACGACCTGCGCGCCGTTCTCCTGGGCGAGCTTCGCCACCGAGAAGGCGATCGAGGAGTCGGTGATGACGCCGGTGACCAGCAGTCGCTTACCGGCGAGCAGTCCGGACATGTCGTGGTTCCTCCGTGTTGTCAGTGCCCCATACCCAGGCCGCCGTCGACCGGGATCACAGCGCCGGTGATGTAACCCGCCGCGTCCCCGGCCAGCCAGGTGATCACCCCGGCGACCTCCTCGGCGCTGGCCAGCCGACCGGCCGGGATCGCCTTGACGTACTCGGCCCGGCGCTCCTCGGGCAGCGCGGCGGTCATGTCGGTGTCGATGAAGCCCGGGGCGACCACGTTCGCGGTGATGTTGCGGCTGCCCAGCTCCCGGGTGATCGAGCGGGCCACGCCGACCAGGCCGGCCTTGCTCGCCGCGTAGTTGACCTGGCCGGGGCCGCCGTACAGGCCGATCACCGAGGAGACGAAGATCATCCGGCCCCACTTCGCGCGGAGCATCTTGCCGGTGGCCCGCTTGGCACAGCGGAACGCGCCGGTGAGGTTGGTGTCCAGTACCCGGGTGAACTGCTCCTCGGACATCCGCAGCAGCAGCGTGTCGTCGGTGATGCCGGCGTTGGCGACCAGTACCTCGACCGGGCCCAGCTCGGCCTCGACGGCGCTGAAGGCCGCGTCGACGGAGGCGGAGTCGGTGACGTCGCACTTGACCCCGAACAGCCCCTCCGGCGCGTCCCCGGAGCGGTGGGTCACCGCCACCCGGTCGCCCTGCTTGGCGAAGGCCTGCGCCACGGCCAGGCCGATCCCCCGGTTGCCGCCGGTCACCAGCACGGTACGGGCCACGGCTCCCCCTCTGGTCTCTCGCTGATCACGTCTGACGCTGATCACGTCGGAGGGAGCCTAGGCGTTACCGGCAGGTAATCGCTAACCAGCACGCCCACCACGCGGTACGCCGCCCCGGCGCGGCCCGGAGCGGCCGGGCCGGGGCGGCGAGGCTCAGACGATCCGGGAGGTCCAGAGCAGGCTGGTCGCCCCGGCGCAGAGCGCCAACAGCAGCGCCAGCCCGGCGTACCACTGGGTGATCTCCCGGGCCTCGGTCCGGAACCCGATGGAGCTGCCCATGTCCTGGTACACCTGCTTCAGCTCGGTCACCGAGGCGGCCTCGTAGAAGTAGCCCTCGGTGGTCTCGGCCAGCTCGGCCAGGGCCATCCGGTCCACCGGTACCCGCTGGAGCTGCCCGCCGATGTCCACCTGGCCGGAGTCGGTGCCGAAGGCGATGGTGGAGACCGGCACGTTGGCCGCCTGCGCGGCGGCGGCGGCCTCCTCCACCGACCGGCCGGAGGTCCGGAAACCGTCGGAGAGCAGCACGATCCGGGCCGGGGGGATGCCGGCCGCCCCGTCGGCGGGGACCGACCGGATCGCCTCCAGGGAGGTGAAGACCGCCTCCCCGGTCGCGGTCGCCTCGGCCAGCACCAGCCCGTCGATCGCGCTGGTCACCGCGCCCCGGTCCTTGCCCGGCGGGACCAGCACGTTCGCCGACTGGGCGAACGAGACCAGACCGAGGTTGTACGTCTCGGGCAGCTCGCCGACGAACTGCTTGGCCGCCTCCTGGGCGGCCTCCAGCCGGTTCGGCGACACGTCGTCGGCCTGCATCGACAGCGACACGTCGATGGCGAGCATGATGGTCGCCCGCTCCAACGGCTCCCGGGTGTCCAGCGCCGGCCGGGCCAGCGCGGTGCCCAGCACCAGCAGGCAGAGCAGGAACGCGGTCGCCGGGACGTGCCGACGCCAGCCCAGCCCCTTCGGCGCGACCGTGCGCAGCAGGTCCACGTTGGTGAACCGGACCGCGTACGTCTTGCGGTGCAGTTGCCGCCAGACGTAGAAGGCGGCGAGGGCGAGCACCGGCAGCAGGGCCAGCAGCCACCACGGTTGCAGAAAACGGATCATCGTGTCGTCCCCCGGGTGCGGGCGTGCCGCTGCGCGGCCACGAAGCGCACCATGTCGAGCAGCCAGTCGGTGTCGGTACGCAGTCGCAGGTGGGCGGCGCCGGCGCCGCGCAGCTCCCGGGCGATCGCCGCCCGCTGGGCGCCGGCCGCCTCGGCGTACCGGCGGCGCAGCCCCGGATCGGCGGTCTGCACCTCGTGCAGCTCCCCGGTCTCCGGGTCGACCACCGGCAGCACCCCGACGTCGGGCAGCTCCAGCTCACGCGGGTCGACCACCTCGATGGCCAGCACGTCGTGCCGGACCCGCAGCTTGCGGATCGGCCGCCCCCACTGCTGCGGCGGGGCCAGGAAGTCGGAGACCACCACCGCCACCCCCCGGCGGCGCGGCGGCCGGTTCAGCATGTCGACCAGCGCACCCAGGTCGCTGCGGCCCGGTCGCACCGGGGTACGGGCGATGGCCCGCAGCAGCCCCTGGGCCTCCTTTCGGCCGGCGCGCGCCGGCACCCGCACGGTCACCCCGGGGCCGGTCGGCGCGGGCGTGGCCCGCCACCGACGGGTCGGCACGGGCTCCGCGCCGGTGCCGATCACCGCGCCGATGCGGTTGCCGCCCCGCACGGTCAGGTGGGTCATCGCCGCCGCGGCGGCGACCACCAGGTCCCGCTTGAGCCAGCGGCCGGTGCCGAAGTCCAGGCTCGCCGAGAGGTCCACCGCCAGCCAGGTCTCCAGCTCCCGGTCGGCCACCGTCCGCCGCACGTGCGCGGTGGTGGTCCGCGCGGTGACCGGCCAGTCCATCCGGCGCACGTCGTCGCCGGGGCGGTACTCCCGCGACTCCCCCGCCTCGCTGCCGGGGCCGGGGAGCAGGCCCGCGTAGTCGCCCTGGAGCAGGCCGTCGAGCTTGCGGGTGACCATGAGCTGGAGCCGGGACAGCACGGCCTCGGTACGGGGCGGCACCGCCCCGGCGCCGGGGGCCGGGGTGGGGGTGGGCACCGGCACGGCTACTGACCGGGCCAGCCGCTGCCCGGCCCGCCGGGCGCAGGTGGGGTGGCCTGCTGCCGGGGGGCCACCGACGGCAGCGGGATGGTCGACATCACCCGGTGCACGACGTGGTCGGCCGGGACGTCGTCGGCGAGCGCGTCGTAGCTGAGCACCAGCCGGTGCCGCAGGATGTCCGGGGCGACGTCCTGCACGTCCTGCGGCAGGGCGTAGTCGCGCCCGCGCAGCAGCGCCAGCGCCCGGGTGGCCCGGACCAGGCCGAGCGAGGCGCGCGGGCTGGCCCCGTACTGGATCAGTTGCGCCACGTCGGGCATCCCGTGCTCGTTCGGCGACCGGGTGGCCAGCACCAGCCGGACCGCGTAGTCGATCAGCGCGTTGTGCACGAAGACCTGGTCCGCCTTGCGTTGCAGGGCGAGCAGGTCGCTGGTGGTGAAGACCGGCACCGGCACCGGCGGGGCCACCCCCATCCGGTAGACGATCTCCCGCTCCTCGGCGTCGGTCGGGTACCCGACCACGATCTTCATGAGGAAGCGGTCCCGCTGCGCCTCCGGCAACGGGTAGACGCCCTCCTGCTCGATCGGGTTCTGGGTGGCCATCACCAGGAACGGCTCCGGCACCCGGTGGGTCTCGCCGCCGATGGAGACCTGCCGCTCGCTCATCACCTCCAGCAGCGCCGACTGCACCTTGGCCGGCGCCCGGTTGATCTCGTCGGCCAGCAGGAAGTTGACGAACACCGGGCCCAGCTCCACGTCGAACTTCTCGCTGGACTGCCGGTAGATCCGGGTACCCATGATGTCGGCCGGGACCAGGTCCGGGGTGAACTGCACCCGGGCGAAGGAGCCGCCGACCACCGTGGCGAGGGTCTCCACGGCGAGGGTCTTCGCCACCCCGGGCACCCCCTCCAGCAGGCAGTGACCCCGGGCGAGCAGCGCGACGAACATCCGCTCGACCATCCGGTCCTGCCCGACGATCACCCGCTTGATCTCGAACAGCGCCCGCTCCAGCAGGGTGGCGTCCTCCGCGGGGGTGGTCACCGGGGCGGGGGTCCCCGGGGAGCCGGCGCCGGTCGGCGGGGCGTCGGGTGTGGTCGGCTGGGCCACCGGTCCTCCACAGCGTGCTCGGTTGTCACGACGTCGTGCCGTACAAGACTCGCATGCCCGGCTGAGAGCCGAGACGGGGAGAAGGCGTTTTTCGCCACGCCGTCCCGCCATGCCCGAAACGCCGACACGGGTGGACACGAGGGGCCCCGGCGTGTGTACGATTCATCCCGTCGCCGGGCGGCTCCCCCCGTGGCCGCCCGGCGCTCATCTTCCCCGGTCACCGGCCCGCACCTCCCGATCGCTGGGCCCCCGAGCGCCGGCCCGCACCCCTCGGTCGCTGGGCCCCCGATCGCCGGTCCGACACCCTCCGGCCGCCGCCCCACCGCATCCCGGTCGACGGGGCCGCCGACGGCGGAGCGGCCAGCCGGCCGGCCCCGTCGCTAGACTGGCCCCGATGACCAGCCCCACCGACGAGAGCCCCGTCTGCTCGGCCCGTGGCTGCCGGGAGCCCGCCGCCTGGGCTCTACTCTGGAACAATCCCCGGCTGCACGACGCCGCCCGACGCAAGACCTGGCTGGCCTGTCCGGAGCACCGGGCCACCCTCGGTGACTTTCTCGATGCCCGGGGCTTTCTCCGGGAGGTCGCTGCGGCCCCCGGATCGCCTACGCTCGACACGTGAGCGCACCCGACAGATCACCGGCCGTCGACGGGGACGACCCGGCCGGGGCGGCGGCTGCCCCGGTCAGCCCGCTGGACCCCTGGCCCGCCACCGTACGATGGCAGTCGATCTCCCACGACCTGATCTGGGTGGAGCTGATCCGGCTGGCGCTGACCCTGGCCGTGCTCGTGATCGGGCTCGCCGTCGGCTGGGCGCTCGCCGGGCACTGGTTCTTCGGCGCCGCCCTCGGAGCCGTCGCGGTGCTGGCCGCCTGGCGGGTGGTGGCGATCGTGCGCGCCGTCCGCGTCTGGGGCTACGCCGAACGCGACAACGACCTGCTGGTCCGGCACGGTCTGCTGGTCCGGCGGCTCTCCATCGTCCCGTACTCCCGGATGCAGTTCGTCGACGTCAGCGCCGGCCCCCTGGAGCGGGCCTTCGACCTGGCCACCGTGCAACTGCACACCGCCGCGGCGGCCACCGACGCGCGGGTGCCCGGCCTGCGGCCGGCGGAGGCGTCCCGGCTGCGTGACCGGCTCACCGCCCTCGGCGAAGACCGCGCGGAGGGCCTGTGACGGCCGGCCCCGGGCCGGCCCAGGAGCCGACCGGCCCCCACCCGGCGGACCTCGGCGCGGACCAGCCCGCGTGGGCGGACCGGGGCGCACCGGCAGAGCCGCCCGCACCCGGGGAGCAGGTTGGGCTGGCCGGCGCGGTCGGGCCCGTGGCCTGGCCGGCGGGCGTACCCGAGGGGGGCGAGCCGCGCCAACGGCTGCACCCGCTCAGCCCGGCGTTGCACGGGGCCAAGTCGCTGGTCGTGGTGATCGCCGGGCTCTCCTGGTCGACCCTGTCCCGGGTGGGCTTCGGCTGGTTCGCGGCGATGGTCGCCGTCCTGGCGCTGGGCGCCACCGTGCTCTCGCTGGTGAGCTGGTACAACACCGGTTACCACGTGGTCGGCCGGGAACTGCGCGTGCACGAGGGGCTGCTCTGGCGCCGGACCCGGGCGATCCCGCTGGAACGGCTCCAGGCCGTGGAGGTGGTCCGCCCGCTGCTCGCCCAGCTCACCGGGCTCGCCGAGCTGCGGCTGGAGGTGGTGGGTGGCGGCAAGACCGAGGCCCCGCTGGCGTACCTGACCGTGGCCGACGCCGCCGCGCTGCGGGCCCGGCTGCTCGCCCTGGCCGCCGGGGCGGGCGCGGCGCCGGCCATCCCCGAGCCGGAGGAGGTGCCCGGGGCCGCGCCCGCCCCGGCGGTGACCGGCCGGCCGCTGCACGCCGTCCGCAACAAGGACCTGCTGGTCAGCCAACTGCTCACCCCCCAGGCGTTCCTGCTGCCGTTCGGGGTGGCGTTCGTGCTGGCCCAGTTCTTCTCCGAGGGGTCGACGTCGTTCATCGCGGTGGCGAGCACCCTCACCGCGATGGCCGGGGTGCTGCTGCAACCGATCCGCCGGGTGCTGGACGACTGGGCGTTCCGCATCGCCCGCGACGACGAGGTGCTGCGCATCCGCAACGGGCTGCTGGAGACCCGGGCGCAGACCGTACCGCTCAACCGGGTGCAGACGGTCGGCGTCACCTGGCCGTTGCTGTGGCGGGTCAAGGGCTGGCTGCGGCTGCGGCTGGAGGTGGCCGGCTACTCGGCGGGCGAGTCGGACGACCGCAACCGGCCGGACCGGCTGCTGCCCGTCGGTGACCTGCCGACCGGAGAGCTGATCGTGACCGAGGTGCTGCCCGGGGTCCGGCTGGCGGCGCTGCCGCTGACCCCGCCGCCGCCCCGGGCCCGCTGGTTGAACCCGCTGAGCCGGGCACGGCTGGGCGCGGTCCTCACCGACGAGGTCTTCGCCGTCCGCTCGGGCCTGCTGACCCGTCAGGTGACCCTGGTGCCGTACGCCCGGATCCAGAGCGTCCGGCTGGTGCAGGGGCCGGTGCAGCGCCGGCTCGGCCTGGCCACCGTGCACGCGGACACCGCCGGTGGCGCGGGCGCGGCGGCCCAGGACCGGGACCTCGCCGAGGCCCGGACGCTGGCCGCCGAACTCACCGCCCGCGCCCACACCGCCCGCCTCGGCACCTGACCAGGGTGCCCCGGGGTCGGATCGACCCCGGGGCGCCCTGGTCAGCCACGGAACTGGTCAGCCGGGGGGGCGAGCGGCGGGTCACCCGCTGACCGGTACCCCCGGGGTGCCGGCGGACGCGCTGCCCGCCGGCCCGGACCGGGTCTCCCCGGCGTCGTCCTGCGCCGCCCGTGGCCCGGCCGGCGCGGGCGCGGGTCGGGCGGCCGGCGTGGAGTCCGGTTCGGCGGCCGGCGCGGGCGACGCCTCGCCGTCCTGCGCCGACCCGGCCGCCGGCAGGGAGGCCGTCCCGACGGCGTCGGGGTCGTAGTCCGGGCCGGCGACCTGCGTCACCGGCCTGCGGCCCCGCCACCGGGCCCACCAGCGCTCGGCCAGGCCGACGACCAGGAAGGTCATCCCGACGTACAGCCAGCCGACCAGCACGTCGATGATGTAGTGCTCGCCGGAGTAGACCAGGGTGAAGGTCATCGCCAGCGGGTACATCAGCAGCAGCAGCCACCAGCGCCGCCGCACCGAGCGGAAGAAGAACAGCACCACGAACAGGGCCCAGGCGGTGTGCAGCGACGGCATCGCCGCCACCGGGTTCGAGGCGATCTGACCGGCGTTGAGCAGGTTGCCCGCGCCGCCCATGCCGAACGCCCGCCAGCCCCGGGTGGAGATCCGGGCGACCTCCTCCAGCATGCCGTACTGGGCCGCCCACCACGGCGGGGCGGCCGGGTAGAGGAAGTAGGTGGCCAGGCCGGAGGCGCAGAGGAAGCCGAAGCGGCTGATGAAGGCGATCCAGCGGGCCCGGTTGCGCATCCAGAGCACCGCCGCGGCGGCGAACGCCACCACGAAGTGCGAGAAGTACACCCAACTGACCAGCACGTCGTACCACTGCACGTCCGGCTTGTAGAGGTGCTGCTGGAGCCAGACCGTGGGCACGTCGCCGCCGGTGAGCCAGCCGAACATCACCCGGTCGGCGACGATCAGCTCGTAGGCGTGCGGGATCGCGCCGTTGTCGGCGAAGCCCCGGGAGAGGTTGTAGATGACGAGCAGGATCACCACCGGCGCCCAGTCACGGCCGAAACGCAGGTGGCTGCGCCACGGCCGGGCCGAGTGCCAGGCGATCGTCCCCGCCCAGATCCAGACGAAGGCGTACACCGGGTCGGTGGGCAGGCCGATTGTCAGCCAGCCGGCGACGAAGGCGACGCCCCAGATCGACATGGCGATCACGCGGCGGCGGCCACCGTCAGCCGGCGTGGGCTGCTCGGTCGGGGCGGGGGGCTGGGGGTCAGTCACGACGGCCATCGCGGTCAAGGTTAACGGCGCGCGGCGCATCGATGGACGCCGACCACCGTTGCGGTGCCGTCCGGTACCCGCCCCGCCCGTGCCGGCCTAGGCTGGAGGGCATGCAGGAGCACTCCCTCACCGCCGGTCTCGACGCCCGGGTCGAGCTGACCGTCACCGACGCCGACACCGCCCAGGCGGTCGGCTCGGGGGACGTGCCGGTGCTGGGTACCCCCCGGGTCCTCGCCCTCGCGGAGGCGGCCACCGTGGCGGCGACCGCGACCGGGCTGCCGCCCGGGGCGACCACCGTCGGGGTCCGCGTCGAGCTGGACCACCGGGCGGCGACCGTGGTCGGCCGGACGGTGGTCGCGCAGGCCCGCCTGACGACGGTCGACGGGCGGCGGCTGCTGTTCGAGGTGAGCGTCACCGAGGACGGCGCGACGGTCGCGCAGGGGCGGGTGGAGCGGCTGCTGGTCGACCGGCAGCGCTTCGTGGACCGGGCGGCGCGGACGTCATGACACTCCACTTCGTCGAGGTCGCCGACCGGGTGCACGTGCTGCGCGAGCCGCTGCTCGACGTCAACGTCACGCTGGTCGTCGGCGACGGGGCGGCGCTGCTGGTCGACACGCTCTCCACCGCCGGGCAGGCCGCCGCGCTGGCCGCCGCCGCCCGCGCGGTCACCGACGCGCCGTGGTCGGTGGTCAACACCCACCACCACTTCGACCACTGCTTCGGCAACGCCACCCTGGCCACCGACCCGCCCCGACCGGTGTACGCGCACGTCCGGGCCGCCGAGGAGCTGCGCGAGCGGCCGGACCAGGTCCGCCGGGCGGCCGCCGAGGAGATGCGCGCCGGGCAGCCGGCGCTCGCCGCCGAACTGGCCGCCACGGTGCTGCTCGCGCCGACGGAGACGGTGCACGTCGAGACGGTCCTCGACGTGGGCGGCCGGCGGGTGCTGCTGCGCCACCCGGGTCGCGGGCACACCGCCGGGGACCTGGTGGTGCACGTGCCGGACGCCGACGTCCTGGTCGCCGGGGACCTGGTCGAGTCCGGCGCCCCGCCGGACTTCGCCGAGTCGTACCCGTTGCAGTGGCCGGACGCGGTGGCCGACCTGCTCCGGCTGACCACGCCCACGACGGTGGTGATCCCCGGGCACGGCGACCTGGTCGACGTCGACTTCGTCCGGGCCCAGCACGCCCAGTTGGCGGAGTTGGCCTGGCTGATCCGGGCCGCGCACACCGCCGGGGCCCCGCCGGAGCGGGTCGCCGCCGAGGCCCCGTTCGGCGCCCGGCCGGGCCTGACCGCCGCCCGCCGCGCCTTCGGGCACCTGGACGGCCTCGACTGACGCTCCGCCGCTACCCGCCGCGCTGCCCTTCATTACACCTCAGGCGAAGCGGGCGGCGACCTCGGCGCGGGTGGGCATGGCGGTGGCCCCGCCCGGGGACTCGCAGACCACGGCGGCGACCCGCAACGCGAACGCCACCCGGTCGGCCCAGCCGGCCGGCTCCGCCGGCGCGCCCTCGGCGAGCAGGTCGGCGACGAGTGCCGCCATCACCGAGTCGCCCGCCCCGGTGGCGTCCACCGCGTCGACCGTCGGCGCGGGCACCCGGACCAGGTCCGGGCCGGCGGCGACCAGCGCGCCGGCCGCGCCGAGGGTGACCACCACCGCGCCCGCGCCCAGTTCCCGCAGGTACGCCGCCACGCCCTCGGCCGGCTCGCCGGGGTAGAGCAGGTCGGCGTCGGCGGCGCTCAGCTTGACCAGGTGCGCGCCGGCGGCGAACTCGGCCACCACCTCGCGCAGCCGGGGCAGGGCCTCCGGGCCGTCGAAGAGGCTGGGGCGGACGTTCGGGTCGAAGACCCGCAGGCCGGTGGCGAGTCCCCAGGCCCGCCGGAGGCCGGCGAGGGCGGCCGGGTACAGCAGCACGATGGAGCCGGCGTAGAGCACGTCCGCGCCGGCCACCAGGTCCGGGTCCAGGTCGTCGGCGCCGAGCAGGGCGTACGACGGGGGGTCGCCGTAGAAGCGGAAGTCCGGTTCGGGACCGGCGAAGGTGACCATGGCCAGCGCGGTCGGCGCGGCCACGGTCACCGCTCCGGTCAGGCCGACACCGGCGCCGGTGAGGAAGGCGCGGATCCGCTCGGCCAGCGCGTCGTCGCCGAGGGAGCCGACGAACTGCACCCGACCGCCGAGGCGGGCCACCCCGACGGCCACGTTGAGCGGTCCGCCGCCGATCGCCGGCAGGTAGACGGGCTGACCGTCGTACTCGGCGTCGAGCAGGTCGACCAGCGCCTCGCCGAGCACCACCGCGTGTCCCATCCCGTTCCCCTCGCCGTCGTCGTGCCGCGCGTCCGCCCCGGGATCACCGTACCGGGGCCGCTGGTGGTGCACCCGATCCACCGATCCCGCGCCGCCCGTCGGGGGTACCCGTCATCCGGAGCATCGACACTGAACTATTGCGAATGGAGTGTTCGACGTGATGAGATGGCGGTGGTCGGACGGTGTGGAGGGCTACCGCACCGCCGGCAGCGGGTTCGAGCCATACACGCGAGGGCAGCGGTCCGAGACGGACCGCACGCGACACGCGCTCGTCCGGCCCCTGGGGCCGCGGCGCGTCACGCGATCGTCACTACCGCTCGTCGCAGCGGGACCGGTCGGCAACGGCCGTCCCGCGAGTCAGGAGAACCCCTGTGACCCGTCGTTCCCGTACGGCCGCGTTGCTCACCGCGGCCGCGACCCTAGCCGTCGGCGCCCTGACCGTGGTGATCAACCAGTCCCCGGCCGCCGCCCACGGCGCCGCCATGACCCCGGGCAGCCGCACCTACCTGTGCTGGCGGGACGGCCTCAGCCCGACCGGTGAGATCAAGCCGAACAACCCCGCCTGTTCCTCCGCCGTGGCCACCAGCGGCGCCAACTCCCTGTACAACTGGTTCAGCGTGCTGCGCTCGGACGCCGGGGGCCGCACCGTCGGGTTCATCCCGGACGGGAAGCTGTGCAGCGGCGGCAACACGGGCTTCGCCGGGTACGACGCGGCCCGCACCGACTGGCCGCTGACCCACCTGACCGCCGGGGCGCGGATGGAGTTCAAGTACTCCAACTGGGCGCACCACCCGGGCACCTTCTACTTCTACGTGACCAAGGACAGTTGGAGCCCGAACCGGCCGCTGGCCTGGAGCGACCTGGAGGAGCAGCCCTTCCTCCAGGTGACCAACCCGCCGCAGCGCGGCGCGGTCGGCACCAACGACGGTCACTACTACTTCAGCGGGAACCTGCCGAGCGGCAAGAGCGGCCGGCACATCATCTACTCCCGCTGGGTCCGCTCGGACAGCCAGGAGAACTTCTTCGGCTGCTCCGACGTGACCTTCGACGGCGGCAACGGTGAGGTCACCGGCATCGGCTCGGGCGGCAACCCGCCCACCACCCCGCCGACGACCCCGCCCACCACGCCGCCGACCACCCCGCCCACCACTCCCCCGACGACCCCGCCGACCACCCCGCCGACCACGCCGCCGACGACCCCGCCGGGGCACAGCGGTGACTGCATGGCGGTCTACAAGATCACCGGCACCTGGAACGGTGGTTTCCAGGGCGAGGTGGAGATCATGAACCACACGTCGTCCACCTGGTCGGGCTGGACGGCGACCTGGGCCCTGCCCCAGGGGCAGACGATCCACAGTCTCTGGAACGGCACGTCGACCATCTCCGGTGGGAACGTGACCGTGACGAACGCGGCGTACAACGGCGCGCTCGCTCCGGAGGGCAAGACCACCTTCGGGTTCGTGGCCGGCAACACCGGACAGGGCGGACTGCCCACGGTCACCTGCACCGGCCGGTGACCTGACCGCACCGCAGCACCCGCGCAGCAGCACCGCGCACAGGGGGCCGCTCCGATTCCGGAGCGGCCCCTCCGCGTGCCGTGGGTCCGGGTGTCAGCGCACCATCGAGCCGACCACCGGCTTGGTGAGCAGGGCGGACTGGTTGCGCTGGATACCCGGGTCGAGGGTCTTCGCGACGAAGATCGCGTGCCAGATGCAGAAGATCAGCACGGTCCACACCTTGCGGGAGTGGTCGGCCTCCTCCCGCTTGTGCTCCTCCAGCAGCCGCATCGCGTACGACAGGTCGATCAGGTCACCGGCGCCGGAGTTGGACAGCACCCAGCGGGCCCACTCGTACATCTCGCCGCGCAGCCAGACCCGGGTCGGGGTCGGGAAGCCGAGCTTCTTGCGGTTGACGATGGCCGGCGGCACGACACCCTGCAACGCCTGGCGCATGGCGTACTTGGTGGCCTCCGAGCGCGGCGGCAGCTTCAGCTCCACCGGGATGGTGGCCGCCACGTCGAACACCTCCTTGTCCAGGAACGGCACCCGGACCTCCAGCGAGTGCGCCATGGAGATCCGGTCGGCCTTGACCAGGATGTCCCCGCGCAGCCAGGTGTAGAGGTCGACGTACTGCATCTTGGTGACGTCGTCGAGCTCGGTGCACTCGGCGTAGATGGGGGCGGTGACGTCGGTGTAGCGCACCGAGGGGTCGTAGCGGCGCAGCAGGTGCTGCTTCTCCTCCTCGGTGAACATCCGGGCGTTGCCGTAGTAGCGCTCCTCGATCGGCGTGGTGCCGCGCTCCAGGAAGCTCTTGCCCTTGACGCCCTGCGGGATGGCCCGGGAGACCGCCCGCAGGCCCTTCTGCACCCCGCCCGGCAGGCCGTTCACGCCGCTGAGCGAGAGCGGCTCCCGGTAGATGGTGTACCCGCCGAAGAACTCGTCCGCGCCCTCACCGGAGAGGACCACGGTGACGTGCTCGGCGGCCTTCTTGGCGACGAAGTAGAGCGGCACCAGGGCGGGGTCGGCCACCGGGTCGTCCAGGTGCCAGACGATCTTCGGCAGCGCCTCGATCATGTCCTGCGGCCCGATCTTGGTCGGGATGGTGGTGACGTCCAGGTGCCGGGCCGACTCCTGGGCGACGTCGATCTCGGAGTACCCGGGCACGTCGTACCCGACGGTGAAGGTGAGGATGTTCGGGTTGAACTCCCGGGCCAGGGCCACCACGGCGGTCGAGTCGATGCCGCTGGAGAGGAACGAGCCGACCGGCACGTCGGAGCGCATGTGCATCCGGACGCTCTCCCGCAGCGTCTCCCGGATCTGGTGGTACAGCCGCTGCTCGTCGGAGACCGGGGCGGGCCGGAACACCGGCCGGTACCAGCGGCGCACGTCGAGCCGGCCGTTCGGGCTCCAGGTCAGGTACTCCCCCGACCCGATCCGGTTGATCCCCTGGTGCAGGGTGCCCGGCTCCGGGACGTACTGCAGGGTCAGGTAGTGGCTCAGGTTGGCGGCGTTGATCCCGGCGTCCCCGGCGTACGCGGACTGGGCGAAGGGCAGCAGCGCCTTCTTCTCCGAGGCGAGGTAGAGCCCGTCGGCGGTCTCCAGGTAGTGCAGCGGCTTGATGCCGAAGTAGTCCCGGGCGCCGAAGGCCCGGCGCTCCTGCCGGTCCCAGATGACGAAGGCGAACATGCCGCGCAGCCGGGTGAGCACCTGCTCGCCCCAGTAGTGGTAGCCGGCGACGATCACCTCGCCGTCCCCGGCGGTGGCGAACTGGGCGCCGTAGTGCCGGATCAGCTCCTCGCGCAGCTCGATGTAGTTGTAGATCTCACCGTTGAAGGTGAGCAGGTAGCGGCCCCCCGCGTACGGCAGCGGCTCGTGGCTGGAGGCGACGTCGATGATGGCCAGCCGCTTGTGTGCGAAGACCCCGTCGGCGTAGTGACCGGTGGCGTCGCCGACCACCTCGACCCCTGTCTCGTCCGGTCCGCGGTGGTGCAGGCATTCCAACGCCCCCGCGATGTGGTCACGGTGGGCGGCGGCGTTGCCGTTCGCGCTGAAGAAGGCCAGGAGTCCGCACATGGTCGTCATCTTTTCACGCGCCCGCGACGGTCGTCGCGGGCACCGCAGGCTCTCCTCCGGCCGGTTCCACGGGTACCGTCTGCACCAGCGAGGCGACGGAAGGAGCGGACCATGACCGAGCAGCGGGCCGACGGCAAGCCGGCCGACGGCACCGAGTCGCACGACCCGGACTTCCCGGAGGCGTTCCTGTCGTTCATGCGGCAGGGGTGGCGGGACAGCAGCCTCCCGGTCGGTCCCCGACCGGAGGTGCCCAACCACGCCAAGCGCCGGGCCGCGCTCTCCGCGGCCTTCCCCGGCGAGACCCTGGTGATCCCGACCGGCCGCGAGAAGGTACGCGCCAACGACACCGACTACCCGTTCCGGCCGGGCAGCGACTTCGTGTACCTGACCGGTGACCACGACCCGGACAGCGTGCTGGTGCTGCGGCCGAACGGGTCGGGGCACGACGCCACCCTGTACATGCGCCCCCGCTCGTCGCGGCAGACCGACGAGTTCTTCCGCAGCCGCCACGGCGAGCTGTGGGTGGGCCGCCGGCACACCCTGACCGAGAAGTCCACCGAGCTTGGCCTGCCGACCGCCGACCTCAGCGAGCTGGACGCGGCGCTGGCCGACCTCGCCCCGGCGCGGACCCGGGTGCTGCGGGGCTTCGACCCCCGGGTGGACGCCGCCGTGCGCGGCTACGACGGTCCCCGGGAGCAGGGTCAGCCGGCCCGCGACCGGGAGCTGGCCATCGCCCTCTCGGAGACGAAGCTGGTCAAGGACGAGTGGGAGATCGCCCAGCTCCAGGAGGCGATCGACGCCACGGTCCGGGGCTTCGAGGACGTGGCCCGGGTGCTGCCGGCCGACCGGGGGGTCTCCGAGCGGCTGCTGGAGGGGGTGTTCGCGCTGCGCGCCCGGCACGACGGCAACGACGTCGGGTACGGCTCGATCGTCGGGGCGGGCGAGCACGCCACGATCCTGCACTGGGTGCACAACCACGGCGTCACCCGTCCGGGTGAGCTGCTGCTGATGGACATGGGGGTGGAGGGGCGCAACCTCTACACCGCCGACGTCACCCGGGTGCTGCCGGTCGACGGCCGGTTCACCCCGTTGCAGCGCCAGGTCTACGACGTCGTGTACGCCTCCCAGCAGGCCGGCATCGAGTTCATCAAGCCCGGGGTCAAGTTCAAGGACGTGCACCTGACCTGCATGCGGGTGCTCGCCGAGGGGCTGGCCGACCTGGGTCTGCTGCCGGTCAGCGTGGACGAGGCGATGGACGAGAAGTCCGGTGTCTACCGGCGGTGGACGCTGCACGGCTTCGGCCACATGCTCGGCCTGGACGTGCACGACTGCGCCAACGCCCGCAAGGAGACGTACCGGGACGGCACCCTCGGCGAGGGGTACGTGCTCACCGTCGAGCCGGGGCTGTACTTCCAGCCGGAGGACGACCTGGTGCCCGAGGAGTTGCGCGGCGTCGGCGTCCGGATCGAGGACGACGTGCTGGTCACGTCGGCCGGCGCGGTCAACCTGTCGGCCGGGTTGCCGCGCCGGGCCGACGAGGTGGAGACCTGGCTGGCCGCCCAGCGCGAGGCCGGCCCCCGCCTGCCCGGCTGAGCCGTTCCCGAGTGCGGGCCAGCAGGCCCGCCACCCGGGAGGGCAGCGCCCGGCCCCGCAGCCGGTGTCCGCGACGTTTTCGTCGGCATGGCACCGGCTGCGGGGCCGGTTGCCGTCTGGGGCCACCCGACCCCTTCGACCGGTGCACGCCGGGCAGCCCCGTCCGCCCCCTTCCGCACAGGATTGGGGGCTTTTCTCGCTTTCCAGCCGGGTTGCGAGAATCATTCCCTTATCCTGGTGTCGTCGGCCGGCGGCGCCCGGCCGCCCGCACCACCGTCCCGCGCTGCTCCGCCCGACCGGTGAGCGGCTGATCCACATAGAGAGCGCCCCTTCGTCGCCGGGCCGGCGACGAAGGGGCGCGCGCTTCTGTCGTCCTCCCGGACCGCTGCGGCGAATGGTGGCCCCAGCCCCGTTCGCGCCCTCTCGACGAGGTACGAGCCGATTCACCCCGTCAGCGACCTAACGCAGAGATATTTCGGGTTTGGCTACAAGGCGAGGAAAGTTCTCATAGCTTAGGTTTCGGCAGCTACAACCGATTTGTAGCAGGGGACGCCCCGCCTGAGGTGTGGTGACCCTGTCTGGTACGAGGAGAGGGCAGAGAGCTCCGATGTCCAACTACCTAGAGAAGAACGCAACCGCAGACCGGGCCGCGGCGGCCACTCGCCGCCGTCGGCTCTGGTGGGTGGGCGGCGTGGCCGGATTGACCGGGATGGTGAGCCTCGCCGCCGTGGGCGTCGCCGGCACCGCCGTGGCGGTCGGGGTGAACGACCTCAAGCTGGCCGTCGCCCAACAGATCGTCAGCGGCGGCGACCAGGGCCGCGAGGACAACCGGTCCGACCAGGACAACCGATCCGACCAGGACAACCGCAAGGACAACGGCAAGGGATCCACCCAGAACAACCGGGAGAACGAGGACCGCCGGGAGAACGAGGACCGCCGGGACGAGAAGCGGGGGAAGGAGGTGCCCTGCAACACGGACAGGCTGATCCAGGCGATCATCTTCGCCAACGACAACCACGGTGGCGACACCGAGCTGCACCTGGCGAAGAACTGCACCTACACCCTCACCCGCAGCGACCACGGCAACGGCCTCCCGGTGATCACCAACCGGGTGACCCTCACGGGCGAGCACACCACGATCGTCCGGGACGCCACCGCCGACTACTTCCGCATCCTCAACGTCGGCCCCGGCGGACACCTGACCGTCAAGGGCGTCACCGTCAAGGGCGGCCAGACGCTGCCCTACTGGAACGGCCCGACGCCGCAGGCGGTCTGGTCGGCGTACTCGACCTCGACCGAGGTCACCGAGGCGGTCAAGGCCGGCAAGCAGCTCGACAAGGCGCTCGCCACCGAGGGCAAGGCGGCGCTGAAGGCGGCACCGAAGGTCACTCCCAAGCCGGGGCTGGCCGCGCCGCTGGTGGAGTACCCCGGGTGGTTCGACGGGGCCGGCATCCTGGTGCAGCCGGGCGGCAGCGCCGACCTGGTGGACACGAAGATCGTCCACAACCAGGCCGGCGGCAACGGCGGCGGCCTGGCGAACTACGGCACCACGCAGGTACGCAAGAGCGAGATCGCCCACAACACGGCGTTCTTCTTCGGCGGTGGCATCTTCAACGCCGGCCTGCTCAAGGTGAACGAGTCGAAGATCAAGGACAACACCACCATCATCGGCGGCGCGGGAATCGCCAACGGCGCTCCGCGGATCTTCACGCGGGACATCGACGCCGGGACCGTCATCGTCGACAGGACCGACATCGTCGACAACGAGACCCTCGGCTTCGGCGGTGGCCTGCTGGACGTCGGCGGCAACACCAACGTCTACAACTCGCACATCGTCTCGAACACCGCGGTGGTCGCCGGCGGCGGCATCGCCACCGCGGACGCCCAGCTCAACCTGCGCCACACCACCGTGGCACAGAACAGCACCGCGGGCGTCGGCGGCGGCCTCGCCATCACCTTCGGCAGCGCGGCCACCATCGAGAAGAGCGTCATCAAGGAGAACACGGCCGGCTTCTTCGGCGGCGGCATCTTCAACTCGCACAGCGTCACCACGCTGCGCGAGACCGAGGTGCTGGGCAACCGGGCCATCGGGCCGTTCTCGTTCGGCGGCGGCATCTTCAACTGGGACGGTCAGGTCACCCTGACCACGTCGACGGTGGCCTTCAACTTCGCCACGTTCCCGCCGGGGGGCATCTTCACCAACAACTCCGGCGTGTTCCTGGACGAGAAGTCGGCGGTCACCGGCAACCGTCCGACCAACTGCAAGGGCAGCTTCACCACCATCCCGCGCTGCTTCGGCTGACGCAGGGGTGACGTGCGGCCGAACACCGGCGGCACGACGCACCAACCAGGGCCGGCCCCCTTCCGCTCCGCGCGGAAGGGGGCCGGTCCACGGGTACGTCAGCGCTGGACGAAGACCGCCACGCTGCGCGCCGGCACGGTGAACGTGCCCGTGCCCCGGTCGAACGACGCGGTCCGCAGCACCGGGTCCGCCGACTCCCGCAGCACCGGGTGCAGCGACACGTCCGCCCCGCGCAGCCCGGTCACCCGCTGCGTCGCCGCCTGCGGGGTGGCGTTGAAGACCACGGTCACCGACCGCCACTGGCGGTCCAGCCCCCGGCCGTCCACCGTCATGGTCAGCACGCCCGGCGTCTCCTGCGGACCGGAGAGCGGGAAGACCACCCGCTGCTGCACCTGGGCGGCGGTGCTCAACCCGAACACCGGCGACGAACGGCGGATCCGCAACAGCTCGGCGTACCGGGCCCGGGTCAGCTCGACCGCCGCGCAGTCCGGCACCAACGCCGGGTCGGCCAGCAGCGGCTGCGCGTACGGCCACTTGTCCCGGTTGTCCGCCGCCGGGGGCAGGCCGACACCGAACCCGTTGCCCTGCCGGCAGTCCCAGCGGATCTGGTTGAACCAGTCCCCCGAGTTGTACGAGTTGCGGTCCAGCGACTTCGACCGCAGCAGCTCGGTGCCGGTGGTGACGAACCCGGCGCCCTGCCCCATCACCACCGTGCCCAGCGCCAGCACCTGCATCCGCGCCCGGTCGGCCGCCGGGGTGTCCTGCGGCAGCTTGTACGCCAGCGCGTCGTACAGGATCTCGTTGTCGTGCGCGTCGACGTAGGTGACCGCCTCCCCCGGCGCGGCGGTGTACCCGGCCGGCGCGCCGTTGTAGTCGACCTGGCCGCCGGTGACCGACCGGCCGGCCGAGTCGGTGAACCGGTAGCCGCGCAGGTTGCCGGTCAGCCCGACCTTGATCTGGTCGTGGGCGTGCAGCAGCCGGGCCCGCTGCTGCGCCTCGGTGCCGTTGACCGGGTCGCCGTTCGGGTCGGTGAACAGGCCGGAGGCGAAGCCCTGCTGCCGGGGGTTCGGGTCGAACGGGCCGCCGCCCCGGACCGCGTCGCGGAGCCGGTCGTTGAAGGTGCCGATCCCGGTGCCGGCCAGGTTGGCCTGGGTGGCCTGGACGAACCGGGCGTCGTCGGCCACCTCGCCGAAGTTCCAGCCCTCGCCGTAGAGCAGGATGCTGCGGCCGTCCACGCCGTCGCGGGCCAGGGTCAGCTTGTCCAGCGCGGCCCGCACGGCCAGGATGTTCGCCTTCGGGTGGTGGCCCATCAGGTCGAACCGGAACCCGTCCACCTTGTAGTGCCTCGCCCAGGTGACCATCGAGTCGACCACCAGCTTGCCCATCATGGCGTGCTCCGGGGCGGTGTTCGCGCAGCAGGTGGAGTTGGCCACCGTGCCGTCGTCGAGCAGCCGGTGGTAGTAGCCGGGCACGATCTGGTCGAGCACCGACTTAGGGTCCGCCCCGGCGGCGGAGGTGTGGTTGTAGACCACGTCCAGCACCACCCGCAGGCCGGCGCCGTTGACCCCGGCGACCATCCGGCGGAACTCCGTGGTGCGCGCCGCCCCGGCCGGGTCGACCGCGTACCCGCCCTCCGGCACGGTGTAGTGCAGCGGGTCGTACCCCCAGTTGTAGCCGTCGGTGTCGGCGACCGCCGCGACGCACTCCTGCTGCCGCGGCGAGTCCGGCGGCAGGGCCGCCAGGTCGCAGTCGGGCCGGCGCTGGTCGGCCCGGCGTTCCGGGATGGTGGCGAAGTCGAACGTGGGCAGCAGGTGCAGGTGGGTGACCCCGGCGTCACCGAGGCCACGCAGGTGTCTCATCCCGGTGCTGGCCGGGTCGGTGAAGGCGAGGTAGGTGCCCCGCCGGTCCGCCGGGACGCTGTCGTCGGCGACCGAGAAGTCCCGCACCGACAACTCGCTGATCTGCACCTTCGCCGACGGAACCGCCGCCGGCTTGCGCAGCCCGGCCCAGCCCGCCGGGGCCAGCGCCGGGTCGGCCAGGTCGACGAGCTGGCTGTGCGTGGAGTCCGGCGCCAGGGCCACCGAGTACGGGTCGGTCACCGCGACCGTGGCCAGCCGCTGCGTCGCCGGCTGCCAGGCCCGCACCTGGTACCGGTAGTACCGGCCGGTCCAGTTCCGCTCCCCGCGCACCGACCAGACGCCGGTGCGGTCGTCGCGGCGCATCGCCACCGTGCGGGGCTGGCCGGTCGGGGTGTCGAAGAGCTGGAGCGCCACCGTCTGCGCGGTGGGCGCCCAGACGGCCAGGCTCGGGCGTCCCCCGGCGAAGGTCGGCCCCAGCTCGGCGGTGGTCGCCGCCCGGTAGACGTCGTCCAGCACGCCGGGGATCTGCACCCCGGTCGCGCCGAGCAGCCGCCCGGTGTGGTCGCGTTCGGTGACCAGGAGCTGCCCGCGCAGCGCCGCCGGGACCTTCGCCAGGTCACCCCGGTCGAGGGTGAACGTCCGGTGCGCCCACAGGTGCGGGAAGGCCGCGCGCTGGGCCTCGGTGAGCCCGTTGCGCTGCGCGGTCAGCGGCAGCGAGGTGTACCGGCCGGACAGCTCCCCGTCGACCACGCTCACCCCGCCGTCCGCGGCGCTGACCAGGGCGTACGTCCGCCCGTCGGTGGCCGGCACCGACCAGGCCAGGGTGGACCGGTCGATCCAGTGCGCCCGCTGCCGGGTGATGTCGAGGTCCCGGCCGGGCCCGCTCGCGGTGGACGGCAGCACCCGGCCCGGGGTGGCGGCGAGCAGCCACACCTCCCGGCCCGCCTCGGCGAAGTCGAGCCGCTGGTCGGTGGGGAGGTCCTTCTCGTCCCCGCGATGAATGATGTACGACAGCCCGGTCGCCCCGTCGGCCAGCGGCACCCGGTACACCGCGCCGAAGGAGTCCACCTCGGCCGGCGGCAGCGGCTTCGCCCAGTCCGTCGGCTCGGCCGCGCCGTCCCAGACGTGCAGCCCCCAGCCGTCGTAGTTGCCGTCCGCCCGACGGTGGTGGATCACCGCCGTCGACTCGTCGACCGGTGGGTCCGGTTCACCGGTGGCCGCCTCCCGGCTCGGGTGCACCGTCGGGTCGCCCTGTCTGATCCAGACCTCGCCGGTGCTGGTCACGTCGATGGTGCGGTCGGCGTCGACGTCCTTGTTCCCGTCGGCGTCGACCACCAGGAACCCGACCGACCGCGCGCCCGGCTTGAGCTTCACCCAGGCGAACCGGCCGTACGAGTCGGTGCCGGCGAACGGCTGCCCCTTCGGCCACTCGGTGACGTACCCCGGGTCGATGTCGCCCCAGGCGTACAGGTTCCAGTCGTCGTACCGGCCGTCGGGGCGCTGGTAGTGCACCACCGCCCAGTCCCGGGACGCGCTGGTGTCGGGGGTGCCGACGGTGGCGCTGGTCCGGGCGGTGGCGGTGCGGCCCCGGCCGTCGCGGACCACCGCCTTGTACTCGATCCGGGTGCCGCCCGGCAGGCCGGTCAGGTCGTGGTGCACGGTGTACGGCGCGCGGTGGGCGGTGCCGAGCAGGGTCCACCGACCGCCGTCGACCCGGGCGGCCACGGTGACGGTGGCCAGCGGGTCGCCGGCCACCTCGGCGGTGACGGCGGCCCGGGTGGCGACCGGGGCACCGGCCTGCGGGGCGGTGAGGGTCAGCCGGGGCGTGCCGGCGGGCAGGGCGACCGGCGTGCCGGCCCGGTGCACCACCGCCGACAGCGGCGGGACGGTGACGGTGAGCCGGCCGTCCGGCCCGGCGACGGGCGCGCTGCCCCCGCCGTAGATGCCGGTGAACCGGGCACCGGGCGACCAGGTGTCCACGGTGACAGTCTGCGGGGTGTCGGCGTTGTTCGCCGCGACGAGGTACTCGGTGCGGGTGCGCGGGTCGAAGCGGGAGAAGGCGAAGACGCCGGGGCCGTCGGCCGCGTACCGGGTGACCTGGACGCCGTCGCGCAGCGCCGGGTGCGCCGCGCGGAGCCGGCCCAGGTCGGCGATGGTGCGGTAGAGCGGGTGCCGCCGGTCGAACTGGTCGTCGGCGTGGGTGCGGTCGGTGCCGAGCAGGTCGTCGTCGAGGTAGTCGGGCACCGTCGAGGCGAACATGGTCTGCCGGGAGTCCTTGTCCCCGCCGGGGCCGGTGAAGCCCTGTTCGTCACCGGAGTAGACCACCGGCTGCCCCCGGGTGAGGAACATGAGCTGGTGGGCGAGCTGGTCGCGGCGCAGGTGGCTGGCCGGGTCGGTGCCGCCGGAGGCGATGAACGAGCCGATCCGCCCCATGTCGTGGTTGCCGAGGAAGGTGGTCAGCCGTCGGGCGTCGGTGTCCCGGGCGGCGTACAGGTCGTCGCGGGCGTACACGTCGGCGAGGGCCTTCGCGGAGCCGGGGCCGGCGGTGAAGCCCCGGGCCGCCTCCTGGAAGGCGAAGTCCAGGGTGGCCGGCAGTCCGCCCTGCCGCACGTACGTCGAGGTGACCTCGGGGTCGGCGCTGTAGACCTCACCGAACATGAAGAAGTCGGGCTTGCCGGCCCGCTCGGCGGCGCGCTCGACGCCCTGGCTGAACTGCGGCCAGAAGTCGAGGTTGACGTGCTTGACGGTGTCCAGCCGGAAGCCGTCCACCCCGGTCTCGGCGACCCAGTCGGCGTAGATCTTCGTCAGCCCGCGTACCACCTCGGGACGCTCGGTCCACAGGTCGTCCAGGCCGAAGAAGTCGCCGTACTCGCTGTTCTCGCCGACGAAGGTGGAGTCGCCCCGGTTGTGGTACATCGTCGGGTCGTTGAGCCACGCCGGGACCTTGACCTTCGCGTCGGCGGGGGTGGCGAAGGTCGGGGTGTACGGGAAGGAGTCCCGGTTCACCGCCGGGAAGTCCCGGGTACCGTCGGCGTAGTGGCGGTCCTCGAAGGCCCGGCCCTGCGCGTCGGTGTACGGCGCGGTCTTCTTGTCGACGTAGGAGTACCGGTCCTCGGTGTAGGAGATGACGTCGGCGGTGTGGTTGACGATGACGTCGAGGTAGACCTTGATCCCGCGCCGGTGCGCGGCCTTGACCAGCTTCTTCAGGTCCTCGTTGCTGCCGAAGTGCGGGTCGACCTGGGTGAAGTCGGTGATCCAGTAGCCGTGGTAGCCGGCCGAGACGTCGTCCCCGCTGCCCTGCACGGGGCGGTTCTTGAACACCGGGGCGAGCCAGATCGCGGTGGTGCCCATCCCCTCGATGTAGTCGAGGTTGTCGAGCACCCCCTTGAGGTCCCCGCCCTGGTAGAAGCCCTTGTCGGTGGGGTCGAGGCCGGTGCGCAGCCGGTCGCCGGTGAGGCCGCCGGCGTCGTTGCGCCGGTCGCCGTTGGCGAACCGGTCCGGCAGCAGGAAGTAGAACTGTTCGGCCTTCCCCGCCGGGGCACCGGCGGCGAGCAGGTCCACCGCCGACGGCTCGGTGCGCCACTGGCGCGCCCCGGCGGCGGCGAGGGGGTCGGTGCCGGGCTCCACCGTGGCCGACCGCCCGGTCGGCTCGGCGCCGAGCTGGTGGACGACGACCGGGGTGCCGACGAGGGCGAGGGTGAGGGTGGAGACCAAGGCGAGCAGCGCTCTGCGCGACAGCGGCGGGGGTTTCATCGACGGCCTTCCTCTGGTCGCTGACTGGCCCGCACGCTAGCTCTTGCCGAAACATTCTGCAATACCTTGCAAACAGAGCCGCAACAAGGTCATCATCTTGCGCAAGACAGCGCGGAGAGGGGGCGGCGCGGACCGACGACCGGATCGTCCGGAGCGGTCGGCGAGCGCGGGATCCGCCGGGTGAGCGGGCCTGCCGGCGGGCGGGGATCAGCCGCCGGAGCAGGGCGAGCCGTTGACGGTGCAGCGCACCGGACGGGTGCTGGAGCCCGTCCGTTCGAGGTGGAACCGCAGCACCGCCGAGCCACCGGGCGGCAGGTCGACGCCACCGACGTAGCTGAAGACACCGTCGGACATGGAGCCCCGACCCTGCTCGGCGCTCTCCACCCAGGCGGTCACCAGCCGCCCCTGCGGATACACCAGCCGCACCTGCCACGACTCGGACCCCGACCCGGTGTTGGTCAGCCGCAGCTCCCCGATGAAGGCGTCACCGTAGTTGCCGACGACCCCGTACCGGCCGGTCACCGCCGAGCGGGGCGCGTCCGGGCTGGGCTGCCCGGACGCCTGGGCCGGGCGGGACGGCCGCGACGACCGGGCCGGCGTCGGCTCGGTGGGCTCGGGCGACCCGGAGCCCTCCGGCGTCCGGGGCAGGTCGGTGGAGCGTGGCGACAGGCCCGGCACGGCGGGCGGCGCCGGCGTCCGCACCGCCACCTCGGGCGTCGGCGCGGGGGGCTCGTCCTCGGCCGGCGGCAGCGCCGGCAGCGAGACGCCCGCCCCCGTCGACCCGAAGTGGACGTCGCCGGTGAGCCCCTGCCCCTGACTCGAACAGAACGCCACCACCATCAGCACGACCATCACGATCACGCCGACCGACACCACGATCCAGGGCGAGGACGCCACAGCACTGGCACGGACCGAATGCTGCGCGCGACGCGTGCCGGACATAACCCTCCCCGGTCGGTCCCGTCCGGAGAGCGTAGCGATCGTGGGCAATGTCGGAAAGTACCGGGGTGATCACGGAACTTCCCCGACAGCGCCGGGAAGGCCGCCGAACGCTCGCCGATCCAGTATGGAGCCCGGTCAGCCGGTCCGGACCACGGTGCAGATCACCGGGCCCTCGTCGGTGCCGCGCAGCAGGTAACGATACCGCTCACCCGGCACCCGACGCCCCGCGCCGTCCAGGAACTCCCACTCCACGGCCACCATGGTCAGCAGGGCGGAGACCGGCTGGACCTCGCTGATGAGAGCGTTCGCCGCGATCAGCGCCCGCTCCTGGTAGTCCGGGGCGGCGCCGATGAACGAGAGCGCCACCGCGGCCGGGCTGGTGAAGGTGAAGCTGTAGGTGTCCGCGACCACCAGCCCCGGCAGTGCGTAGCAGCCGGCGACGGCGGCGATGTCGCCGGTGGTCAGGGCGACGCCGTACCGGTTGAAGAAGTCGGCCAGGGTCTCGAGATCGGTCGAGGCAGTCACGGGACTGCAATTGCCGCCCGACCGCCCCGGCAAACCCGCCCGGCGACTCAGCGGGGCGGGATACGGACCTCGATCTCCGCGCCGAGCTGCGCGCCGGCGGCCAGGCCGAGGTCGTCGCCGCTCCAGAACCGGCCCGGGTCGTACCAGTTCGGACGGCGACCGGCCGGCAGCAGTCCCATCGCCTCGTACGTCACCGCGACCACCTCGGCGCAGTACGCCGTCTCCAGCGCCGCGTCCCGCACCGGCGTCCCGCCGGCCACCTCCGCCCGCCCGGCCCCGACCGGGCCGCCGGGGAGGTCGTCCGTGGCCGGGCCGCCCGGCAGGTCACCCGCCACCGGGACGCCGCGCCCCGCGCCACGCCGCCACCGCTGCGGCAACCGGCTCGTCAACCGCTGGGGCAACGACCCCGGCACCCCGTCGGGCAGCCGGACGGCGGGCGTGCGGCCCCGCAGCCAGCGCCAGGCGAGCTGGGCGGTGGACGGGAAGGGGGTACCGTCCAGCCGGGCGATGGTGCGCAGCACCGCCCGTTCCATCTCCGCGTCGGCCGACGGTTCGAGCTGCCGCAGCCAGGCCCGCTGGCCGTACCGGTTGGCCCAGACGCAGACCGCGTCCCGCAGGTCGTGCAACTGCACCCCGCGATGGTGGGTGCCGGTCCACATGTCCCGCAGCGACCGGCCCAGCTCGGCGTGCCACATCAGCGGAGGCATGTCGTCGAGCACCACGGCCATCCCGACGTGGTTCACCGGGCTGTTCGTGGTGAACTGGATCGCGCGGTCCGGCACGCTGCGCCCCCGGAACACCCACACGTCACCGGTACGCGTCAGCTCCACGGCCTCGTCCAGGCTGATGCTCATGCCGCCCGCGCTCCCCTGGTGGTTCGGTCGCCCATGGGGGTCTACCCTAGGCCGATGCGGCAACGGGTGCAGTGGTGGAAGGTGCTCGGGCTGGCCGGTCTCGCGGGGGTCGCCGCGACCGGCGTCGTCATCGCGCGGGCCGAACGGCGCCGCCGGGCGTACACCCCGGAGGAGATCCGGGCGCGGCTGCGGGACCGTTACGAGGAGGCCACCTCCTCCCCCGGCGACGCCGCCTCCTCCTGACCCGACACCGGTAGCCCACCCGGCGCACAGCGGCCTGTCCCGCCCGCGCGGGCGGCCCACCGGCACCGGGGCCCGCAGCGCACAGACGACGCGGCACCGCCCCGGACCACCGCCCTGCGGGCCCCCGCGTCCGTTATGCGGTGATATGTCCCGTGGCCGGGGCCACCCCGGCGGCGGAATCGTGGCGGGGCGGGGGTCGTTACATCTCCCGGACGCCCGAGCAGGCCGAGCCGCCGGACGCCCTCCTGACTTCCCCCTCGCGGCGCGCCGCTCCCCCGTGGGCGTGCCGTACCCCCGACAGAGAGGCACTCATCATGCGTACCACTCTGCTTCGCAAGGCCGCCCTGACCGCCGCTGGCCTCGCCTTCACCGGCGGCGCCATCGCCGGCCCCGTGACCGCCGCCCACGCCGCCCCCGACGCCCTCGGCCGGACCACCGCCGCGGTGCAGACCGAGCGCAAGCCCGGCGGCGAGCGCGAGCTGAACGTCCGCTACGAGGCGCAGCCCAACTTCTACTACTGCGGCCCCGCCGCGGCCCGCAACGCCCTGAGCGTGCAGGGCAAGAACATCGACGTGCACGCCATGGCCAAGGAGATGGGCACCACCGAGAACGGCACCGACTCCATCAACGACATCACGCCGGTCCTGAACAAGGAGACCGGTCGGGACGCGTACCGCAGCACGGTGATCCCGTCGGGCAAGGCGGACACCACACGCGTCGACACCCTGCGGGCCGACATCGTGCGCACCGTCGACGACGGCCGGGCCGTGGTCGCCAACATCGCCGGCACCGCCACCGACACCGACGGCACCACCCACTCCTTCGAGGGCGGCCACTACATCAGCGTGGTCGGCTACACCGACGAGGGCCGCACCGTGACCATCGCCGACTCGGCCGACCCGAACCAGGCCTCCTACAAGATGGACGTCAACGAGCTGGCCCAGTGGATCGCCAGCCGTGGCTACGCCCACTGACCCGACCCGCACCACGAACGGGCCGGCCCCTGTGCGGGCCGGCCCGTTCGGCGTATCCGGCGCAGGCCCGCCCACACCCCGCAGCCGGGCGGACACCGGCCCCTGCCGGGCAGGACACCCCGGTTCGCGCGGACGCCCCCGCCGGGCGGACACCGGTGCGCCGGGTGACCTGGTCGCCCCCTCCGTGACAGACCGGCGGACCGGGGCCGGCAGTCGGGAGCCCGCGTCCCGGCGAGGCCCCTTCCGGCGGGGATGTCTCCCGACTCCCCGGTGTCCGGTTCGCCACCCCGCCCGGTGGCGGGGGTCACCCGGGCGGCGGAATCGTCGCGGGGGTGGGGGCGTTGTACATGGCATACCCCGGGCGCTCCCCCGCCCGCCCCCGCCTCCCCCGCCTCCCCCGGCGTGGGCAGTGGGCCGCGCCCCGGATCCCGGATGACGTCGGCCGGAATGTGGCCGGCCCCCGGGTCGTTACATCTACCGGACGCCCGAGCAGGCCGAGCCGCCGGATGTCCCGCTCACTTCCTTCCCCCTCGCGGCACCCGTCGCTCCCCCGCGTACGGTGCCGCACCCCCGACAGAGAGGCACTCATCATGCGTACCACTCTGCTTCGCAAGGCCGCCCTGACCGCCGCTGGCCTCGCCTTCACCGGCGGCGCCATCGCCGGCCCCGTGACCGCCGCCCACGCCGCCCCCGACGCCCTCGGCCGGACCACCGCCGCGGTGCAGACCGAGCGCAAGCCCGGCGGCGAGCGCGAGCTGAACGTCCGCTACGAGGCGCAGCCCAACTTCTACTACTGCGGCCCCGCCGCGGCCCGCAACGCCCTGAGCGTGCAGGGCAAGAACATCGACGTGCACGCCATGGCCAAGGAGATGCGTACCACCGAGGCCGGCACCGACTCGGTCAACGACATCACCCCGGTGATGAACAAGCACACCGGCAAGGACATCTACCGCAGCGTCGAGATCAGCAGCAGCAAGGCTGACGACAAGCAGACCGACCGGCTGCGCGCCGACATCGTGCGCACCGTCGACGACGGCCGGGCCGTGGTCGCCAACATCGCCGGCACCGCCACCGACACCGACGGCACCACCCACTCCTTCGAGGGCGGCCACTACATCAGCGTGGTCGGCTACACCGACGAGGGCCGCACCGTGACCATCGCCGACTCCGCCGACCCGAACCAGGCCAGCTACAAGATGGACGTCGAGGACCTGGCCGACTGGATCGCCACCCGCGGTTACATCCACTGAGCCACCGGCACACAGACGAAGGGCCGACCCCACCCGGGGTCGGCCCTTCGTCGTCCGCGCCGGCCACCGCCGAGCGGCGACCGGGTGCCAGGTGGTGGATCATGGGACCGGTCGTCGTCCCGGAGAGTGACGCGAGGTTGCGCCAATAGCAAGACGGACGTACGGTTTTGTTGAGAAGCGCGAAGTGGCGGTAAGTGTCGCCTAACCTCGGCGGCGCCCCGACCGGTGCGACAGACTGCTCAGGACTACTCACGGTCGCTGGTGTGAAGGAGTACGACGTGGCGAGCCTCGACACCTTCGGTGCGAAGACCCAGCTACGCGTCGGAGACGCGAGCTACGAGATTTTCAAGATCGACAAGGTGGCCGGTCACGACCGGCTGCCGTACAGCTTGAAGATCCTGCTGGAGAACCTGCTGCGGACCGAGGACGGCGCGAACATCACCGCCGACCACATCCGGCAGCTCGGCGGCTGGGACCCGACCGCCGACCCGAGCGTGGAGATCCAGTTCACCCCGGCGCGGGTGCTGATGCAGGACTTCACCGGCGTGCCCTGCGTGGTCGACCTGGCCACCATGCGCGAGGCGGTCCGCGACCTCGGCGGCGACGCCACCAAGGTCAACCCGCTCGCCCCGGCCGAGCTGGTCATCGACCACTCGGTCATCGCCGACCTGTTCGGCCGCGAGGACGCCTTCGAGCGCAACGTCGAGCTGGAGTACGAGCGCAACAAGGAGCGCTACCAGTTCCTGCGCTGGGGCCAGACCGCGTTCAACGAGTTCAAGGTGGTCCCGCCGGGCACCGGCATCGTGCACCAGGTCAACATCGAGTACCTGGCCCGCACGATCATGGAGCGGGGCGGCCAGGCGTACCCGGACACCGTCGTCGGCACCGACTCGCACACCACGATGGTCAACGGTCTGGGCGTGCTGGGCTGGGGCGTCGGCGGCATCGAGGCCGAGGCCGCGATGCTCGGCCAGCCGGTCAGCATGCTGATCCCGCGCGTGGTCGGCTTCAAGCTCTCCGGCGAGATGCCGGCCGGCACCACCGCCACCGACCTGGTCCTCACCATCACCGAGATGCTGCGCAAGCACGGGGTGGTCGGCAAGTTCGTCGAGTTCTACGGCCCCGGCGTGAGTGCCGTGCCGCTGGCCAACCGGGCCACCATCGGCAACATGTCGCCGGAGTACGGCTCCACCGTCGCCATCTTCCCGATCGACGCCGAGACCGTCCGCTACCTGGAGCTGACCGGCCGCGGCCCGCAGCAGGTCGCGCTGGTCGAGGCGTACGCCAAGGCACAAGGTCTCTGGCACTCAGCCGATGGGGACCCGGCCCACGAGCCGGAGTACTCCGAGCGCCTGGAGCTGGACCTGGGCACCATCGAGCCGTCCCTGGCCGGCCCGAAGCGCCCGCAGGACCGGGTGCCGCTGGGCAGCGCCAAGACGCTGTTCCGCTCGGCGCTGACCGACTACGTGACCGTCGACGAGACCGGGGGCGAGCTGCCCTCCGGCGCCGTCGGCCCGGCCGACGAGGCCAGCGCCGAGTCCTTCCCGGCCAGCGACTCCCCCGCCAACGACGTCAACGACCCGGCCGACGCCCCGCGTGACCTGGCCACCGCCGCCGTCGGCTCCGGCGGCCGGGCCAGCGACCCGATCCGGGTCACCGGCGCCGACGGCGTCGAGTACGAGCTGGACCACGGCGCGGTGGTCATCGCCGCGATCACCTCCTGCACCAACACCTCGAACCCGCAGGTGATGATCGGTGCCGCGCTGCTGGCCCGCAACGCGGTGGACAAGGGCCTGGCCCGCAAGCCGTGGGTGAAGACCACCCTGGCCCCGGGTTCCAAGGTCGTCATGGACTACTACGACCGCTCCGGCCTGACCCCCTACCTGGAGAAGCTCGGCTTCAACCTGGTCGGGTACGGCTGCACCACCTGCATCGGCAACTCCGGCCCGCTGCCGGAGGAGGTCTCCGCCGCGGTCAACGAGAACGACCTCGCCGTCGTCTCGGTGCTCTCCGGCAACCGGAACTTCGAGGGCCGGATCAACCCGGACGTCAAGATGAACTACCTGGCGTCCCCGCCGCTGGTGGTGGCGTACGCCCTCGCCGGCACGATGGACATCGACCTGGCCAACGAGCCGCTCGGCGAGGACAGCGAGGGCAACCCGGTCTTCCTGCGCGACATCTGGCCGGCCAACGCCGAGATCCAGGACGTCATCGCCTCGGCGATCGGCGCCACCGGCTTCAGCGCCGCGTACGCCGACGTCTTCGCCGGTGACGAGCGCTGGCAGTCGCTGCCCACCCCGACCGGCGACACCTTCGCCTGGGACGGCGAGTCGACGTACGTGCGCAAGCCCCCGTACTTCGAGGGCATGGGGCGCCAGCCGGCGCCAGTTTCCGACATCAGTGGCGCCAGGGTGCTGGCCAAGCTGGGCGACTCGGTGACCACCGACCACATCTCGCCGGCCGGCGCGATCAAGGCCGACTCCCCCGCCGGGACGTACCTCGCCGAGCACGGGGTGCCGCGCCACGAGTTCAACTCGTACGGCTCCCGCCGGGGCAACCACGAGGTGATGATCCGGGGCACCTTCGCCAACATCCGGCTGCGCAACCAGCTCGTCCCCGGCGTGGAGGGCGGCTTCACGGTCAACCACCTGACCGGCGAGCAGACCTCGATCTACGACGCCTCGACGGCGTACCAGGAGGCGGGCATCCCGCTGGTCGTGCTGGCCGGTAAGGAGTACGGCTCCGGTTCGTCGCGGGACTGGGCGGCCAAGGGCACCATGCTGCTCGGCGTGAAGGCGGTCGTCGCCGAGTCGTACGAGCGGATCCACCGGTCGAACCTGATCGGCATGGGCGTCCTGCCGCTGCAGTTCCCGGCCGGCGAGACCGCCGAGTCGCTGGGCCTGACCGGCACCGAGACGTTCAGCATCGCCGGGGTGACCGAGCTGAACGAGGGGCGCACCCCGCGCACCGTGAAGGTCACCACCGACACCGGCGTCGAGTTCGACGCGGTGGTCCGGATCGACACCCCGGGTGAGGCGGACTACTACCGCCACGGCGGCATCCTGCAGTACGTCCTGCGCCGCATGATCGCGAGCTGACGGCACACGACGCGGGGCCCCTGCCGGTGGACGGCAGGGGCCCCGCGTCGTTGCGGCCGGGCCGGTGTGCGGCCGGGCTAGCGCTGTTCGTGCGGCAGGTCGGGCAGCCGGGACGGGGAGTTGACGAACTTGCCGACCCGGGCGACCAGCATCGCCATCTCGTAGGCGATGAGGCCGACGTCGGCCTCCTCGTCGGCGAGGACGGCGAGACAGGCGTTGCGCCCGGCGGCCGTGACGAACAGGAACGACGACTGCATCTCGATGATCGTCTGCTGCACCCGGCCGCCGCCGAACCGCTTGCCGGCTCCCCGCGCGAGGCTCTGGATGCCGGCCGCCATCGCCGCGAGGTGCTCCCCGTCGTCCCGGCCCAGGCCCCGCGAGGACGCCATCAGCAGGCCGTCCGCAGAGAGCGCGACCGCGTGCTCGGCCTGCTGCACCCGGCCGACCAGGTCGTCCAGCAACCACGTCAGGTCTGCGCTCGGAGTCGTCTGCTGCACCACTCGTCGTCCTCTTCCCCGGCTGGTGTCGCCGTTCGCTCGTGTCGGACTCTCCGTCGTACCCGACCCGTGGGCCCGGCGGCGGCCCGGCCGGTACGGCCCGGCGGCGGCCACGGAGCCGGGTGCGACCGGCGCCGCCCGGCGCCGCACCTGATCATCCATTATGGACTGTCGTCGACGCTCCGGTCGGAGCCGCCCCTCCGCAGCCGACCGGACGGCCCGCGTTCTCCGTCGGCCACCCACCCGACCGGCGGGGCGCACCGGCCACCGGCCGTCCCGCCCCGGTCGGGCCCGGCCGGACCACCGGACGGGCCACCGCCCACCGGACAGCAGGCGGCGGCCAGCGGCCGGCGGGCAGCAGGCGGCGGCCAGCGGCCGGCGGGCAGCAGGCGGCGGCCGGCGGACCACCGCCGACCACCCGTCGGCGGACGCCCGCACCGGCACCGACCGGCGCGGGCCACCCGTACACCTGAGGTCGACACCGGCGCGGGTCGGCCCGCAACGGCCGGACGGGCAGAATTTTCACCATACGGCTGGTGAGCATCTCACCCTTCGCCTCACGGCTGAAGGCCGGGCGGCCACCCGGCGGTGTGAGATACCCGGTACCCTCGCCCGACCGGCCCGGCGACGGCACCGTCCACAGCCGAGAACCGGGCGGCCGGACCCGGCGGTGCGGGTGGGCCCGGCGGCGGGTGGGCACGGTGTGCGGGCACAGGGGCGACGCACCCCGGCGGGCCGGCCGGCGCGCAGGATCGACGACCGGCCGCGCGTGCCGCCGGGCTGTGCCAGGCTCACAGGCATGGACGACAGGGACATCTTGAAGCGGATCTCGGACCTGGTCGACGAGGAGCACCGGCTCCGGTCGGCGGCACAGGTCCACGAGTCGGGCACCGAGGACGACCGGGACCGGCTGCGGGAGTTGGAGGAGTCGCTGGACCAGTGCTGGGACCTGCTCCGTCGGCGGCGGGCCGCCCGGCAGACCCACGGCGACCCGGAGGCCCAGGGGGTCCGCCCCACCTCGGAGGTCGAACGGTACCTCCAGTAGCGCGACCCGGCGGTCCGCCGGGGGCGAGCGGGCGCGTCGACCCGCCCCGGGCACTCGGGCAGCCGGGCACTCGGGCAGTGGGCACCCACGCACGTGCGGGCGGCCCGGACGGCACACCAGCCGTCCGGGCCGCCCGCGCTCAGCGCAGGCCCGCCTCGCGCAGCAGGGTCCCGGTGAGCGCCGCCGGGTCAGTGACGGCGCCGGTGAGGCCCCGCGCGGCGAACCAGGTGGCGACCACCCGGACGTCCCGGGCCAGGAACTCCGGCCCCTGCGGGTTCGCCACCAGGTCGACCACCTGCGGCAGGTCGATCAGGACCAGCCGGCCGTCGTGCACCAAAAGGTTGTACGGGGACAGGTCGCCGTGCGCGTACCCGGCCCGGGCGAGCAGCACCAGGGCGTCCACCAACTGCGTCCAGAGGTCGCCGAGCTGCGCCGACCCGGGCCGGAGCTGGGCCAGCCGGGGAGCGGCCCGCCCGGAGGCGGTGTCACCGAGGAACTCCAGCATCAGCTCGGTGCCGAGCAACTGGACCGGGTACGGGACCCGGATCGCGCCGGTGGCCTCGCCCAGCTCCCAGAGCCGGGCGAGGACGGCGAACTCGGCGGCGGCCCACTGCCCGGCGATCATCTGCCGGCCGAAGGCGGTCCGGCCGGCCATCGCCCGGTTCTCCCGGGACCGGCGGACCCGGCGGCCCTCCAGGTAGCCGGCGTCGCGGTGGAAGAGCCGGTGGGTGGCGTCCCGGTACCGCTTCACCGCCAGCAGGCAGGACCGGTCGGTCTCCGGTACCGCCCGACGGACCAGGTGCACGTCGGCTTCCTTGCCGGTCTTGAGCACGCCCAGTTCGCTGTCCCGGGCGGCCAGCTCGGTGACCAGCCAGTCCGGGTACGGCTCGGGGCCGTGCACGGCCGCGTCCCAGGAGGACCAGCGGTCCCCGGTCGCCGGGTCCGGCTCGTCGTCGGGCTCGGCCGGGGCCGGCTCGGCGGGCCGGCCCCGCTTCAGCAGGTACGGTTCGTCGTCGTCGAAGCGGCGCTTGCCGCGGGTACGGCGCGCAGGCGCCGGAAGGTCGTGGTCTTCACGCACGTCGTTGGTGATCCCTTGATCGAGGCTGGTGGGGTCGGGCGGGCAAACCCTGCGAAGACGGCCATGACCGACCTCCTCACCACTCGACCGGGCGTCACCCGGGCACATGCCGTACGTGCGCCGACCATCCTGGTGACCGCCGGGCGGGCGGTCAACCGAATTCCGGCCGGGCCGGGTCAGCCGGCGAGCACCAGGGCGATCGCGGCGATCAGACTCTCGACGGCGTGCGTGGGGGCGAACCGGGGATCCGGCCACCGGCGGCCCCGGTGCAGCCAGACGCTGGGCAGACCGACCGCAGCCGCGCCCCCGATGTCGGCCTCCGGGCTGTCGCCGACCACCCAGGCCCGGCGCAACGGCATCCGGACCCGCTGGGCGGCGAGGGCGAAGATGCGCGGGTTGGGCTTGCTCACCCCGGCCTCCTCGGAGATCACCCAGTCGGCCACGTACCGGTCCACCCCGGTGCGCCGGATCAGCTCCTCCTGGTGCCGTACCGCGCCGTTGCTGACCACCACCGGCACCCAGCCGGCGTCGTCGGCGATCCGCAGCGCGCAGGCGACCAGCGGATCGAGTCGGGTGTGGGCCAGCACCCCCTCGTGGAGTTCGTCGACCAGGTCGATCGAGGGCACGAGCAGTCCGTACCGGCCCCGGATGGCGTCCGCCAGGTCCCACCGGTCGGTCAGGCCGTCGGCGTCGATGGACAGCAGCCAGTCGAGATCGGCGGGCGGAGCACCGACACCGGCCAGGAAACGCGCCCCCCAGGTACGGAACGCCCCGGACCGGTCGATCAGGGTGTTCTCCAGATCAAGCAGGAGCAACGGCACCCGCCGAAGGGTACGGGACGACCGGGCGCCGCCGACAGGGCCGGGTGGCCCACCGTGGCCTTCCGACGCCACCGCGTGCACACCGGGCCGGAACCGCGCCGCCGGACGGCGGATCACGCGGGGGCGGCCTCCCGGGGACGGCGGCATCCCCAAGCCGTACGTACGGTTTGCACGGGCCTACCGCACCTGACACGATCGACCCGTGCCCAGAGTAAGTCAGGACCAGCTCGACGCCCGGCGACAGGAGATCCTGGCCGCCGCGCGGGCCTGTTTCGCCCGCCACGGCTACGAGGGGGCCACCGTACGGCGGCTGGAGGAGGCGACCGGCCTGTCCCGGGGCGCGATCTTCCACCACTTCCGGGACAAGGACTCGCTCTTCCTGGCCGTCGCCGAGGACGACGCCGTCGCCATGGTCGAGACCGTGGCCCGCAACGGTCTGGTCCAGGTGATGCGGGACCTGCTGGCCCGCGCGGTCTCCCCGGACACCACCGGCTGGCTGGGCAGCCAGTTGGAGGTGTCGCGCCGGCTGCGCACCGACCCCGCCTTCGCCCGCCGGTGGGCCGAGCGGTCGGCGGCGATCGCCGAGGCCACCCGGGACCGGCTGGCCCGACAGCGGGAGGCCGGGGTGCTGCGCGAGGACGTCCCGATCGACGTCCTGGCCCAGTTCCTGGAGCTGGCCTACGACGGGCTGGTGCTGCACCTGGCGATGGGCCGCCCCGCCGGCGACCTGGGTCGGGTGCTCGACCTGGTCGAGGAGGCGGTCCGCCGCCCCTGACCGTCGCCGGGTCCGGAGCGGACGGCCGGGGACCGACGGACGGTCAGCTCCACCGCCCGGGGGCCGGTTCGGCGGCCCGGACGCGCCGACGCCCGGAAACCGACCGGGCGGTCACCGGTGCACCGGTCCTGGCACGGCTACCCCCACAATGAGGTCCACCCTTCTCGCGCGACAACCAGGAGCCGAGCATGATCGTCATCGCCGCATCCGGTGACACCTGGGGCATCTCCGGTCCGGTCTTCCTCGGGATCTACCTCACCGCCGTCGCCGTGGTCGCCGTCGGGGCGGCGGTGGACCGGGCCCGGATCCTCGCCGGCCCGACCGGTCGCCCCGACCATCTCGACGCCCAGCAGGTCGCCTACCTCGCCGGCGGCGCCCAGCGGGCCCTCTGGGCGGCGCTCAGCGGACTGCGGGCCAGTGGCATCGTCGGCGTCAGCCCGGACCGCCGGCTGGCCGCCAGCGGCAGCCTGCCGGCGGGGGGCACCCCGTTGGACGTGGCGGTCCACCGGGCCGCGTACCGTCGGCGCACCGCCCGCGAGCTGCACCTCGACGCCGAGGTCGGCGCGGCCCTGACGACGCTGCGGGACACCCTGCGGCAGCGGGGCCTGCTGCTGACCCCCGCGCAGCGGCAACGACTGCGCACCGGCGGGATCGTGCTGTTCGGGCTGGAGGCGCTGGGCTGGATCCGGGTCGTCGCCGGGCTCACCAACGACCGGCCGGTGGGCTTCCTCATCGCCAGCCTGATCCTCACCGCGGTACTGGCCGTCGTGTTCTTCCTGGCCCCTCGGCAGACCCAGGCGGCGCGGGCCGCCCTGCGCGCGCAACGCCGGCAGCACGCGCACCTCACCCCGACGGCCGCGCCGGCCTACGCCACCTACGGGGCGGCGGGGGCCGCGATGGGCGTGGCCCTCTTCGGCACCGCGTCGCTGTGGGCGTTCGACCCGGCCTTCGCCGAGCAGGCCGAGATCCAGCGGCAGTCGGCGGCCGGCAGCACCGGCGGCGGGGCCACCGGCGGCGGGGACGGTGGCGGCAGCGGTGGAGACGGCGGAGGCGGCTGCGGCGGGGGTGGTGGCGGCTGCGGCGGAGGGTGCGGCGGGTGACCGGTCCGGACCCGACCCCGACCCCGCATTCGACCCGGCACCCCGACGGCACCGGGGCCGACGGCACGGGGACCGGGCCGAGCGGGGTGGGCATCGGCTGGCGGCCGGAGATCGCCGGCTTCGTCGCCGACCTGCCCGGACTGCGCTTCGTCGAGGTGATCGCGGAGTCGGTGCCCTCGGCCGGGCCGCTGCCCGGCGGTCTCGACGAGCTGCGCGCCCGGGGCGTCACGGTCGTACCGCACGGGGTGCGGCTCTCCCTCGGCGGGGCCGAGCCGGTCGACCCGGACCGGGTGACGCACCTGGCCCGGGTCGCGGAGCTGACCGGTGCGCCGCTGGTGAGCGAGCACATCGCCTTCGTCCGCGCCGGCGGGCTGGAGGCGGGGCACCTGCTGCCGCTGCCCCGCAGCCGGGAGGCGGTGGCGGCGACCGTGGCCAACGTCCGCCGGGCCCAGGCGGAGCTGCCGGTGCCGATCGCGCTGGAACCGATCGCCGCCCTCTTCGACTGGCCGGACGACGACCTCGACGAGGCCGCGTTCCTCACCGAGATCCTCGACCGGACCGGGGCGTGGCTCCTGCTCGACGTCGCCAACGTCTACGCCAACGCCCGCAACCGGGGCACCGACCCGGTCGCGCTGCTGGACCGGCTGCCCCTGGACCGGATCGCGTACGCGCACGTCGCGGGGGGCGCCGAGGCGGGCGGTTTCTACCACGACACGCACACCGATCCGCTGCCGGCGGAGGTGCTGGACCTGGTCGGTGAGCTGTGCGCCCGGCGGTCGCCCCCGGCGCTGCTGCTCGAACGGGACGGGCACTACCCGCCCGCCGCCGACCTGCGCGCCGAGCTGGACGCGCTGGCCGCCGTGGCCGGCCACCCGGTGGTCACGTGACGACCGGGGACCTCGCCGCGCGGCAGGCAGCCCTGGTGGCCGCGCTGGTCGCCGGCGCCCCGCCACCGCCGGGCTTCGCGCCCGGCCCGCTCGCCGCCGCCCGTACCGCGCTGCTGCGCAAGCGGGCCGGCGACGTGGCCCGGCACTGGCCGCTGCTCGCCGCGGCCCTCGGCCCGTCCTGGCCGGGCGTCTTCGCCGGCTGGGCGGCCGACCGGCCCACCAACGGCTCCCTGCGCGACGGCTGGGACCTGGCCCGGCACCTGCACGACCGGGGTGAGCTGCCGGCGCTCGGCGCGGACGAACTGGCCACCCGGGAGGCGACCACCCGCTACGACGGGCGCAACCCCCCGCGCCGCCGCCGCGCCCCCGCGCTGGGCCGGGCCGGCGGCGCCGTCGCCGGCCAGCTCGCCGGCCGGGTACGCCTGCTCCGCCCGGCCCCCCGCCCGGCCGTGGACCCCGCCCCTCGGCGTGCCCGCCCGACGCCGGGTACGGCAGGATCCCGGGTATGGATCTCGGACTGACCGACCGGGTGTACGTGCTGACCGGCGCCTCCCGGGGGCTCGGCTTCGCCACGGCCGAGTGCCTGGTCGCCGACGGCGCCCGGGTGGTCGTCTCGGCCCGTGACCCGGCGGCGGTGTCGGCCGCCGTGGCCCGCCTCGGCGGCCCGCAGCGGGCGGTGGGGGTGGCCGCCGACCTGTCCCACCCGGAGACCCCCGAACGGCTCATCGCGGCGGCCGGCGCCCACTTCGGGCGGCTCGACGGGGCACTGGTGTCGGTCGGTGGACCGCCGCCGGGCGTCGCCGCCGAGGTCACCGACGAGCAGTGGCGGCGGTCCTTCGAGACGGTCTTCCTCGGTACCGTCCGCACCGCCCGTACCGTCGCCGCCGCGCTGACCGGCGGCGGGGCGATCGGGTTGGTGCTCTCCTCCTCGGTCCGGGAGCCGATCACCGGGCTGGGCATCTCCAACGGGCTGCGCCCCGGCCTGGCCGGGGTGGCCAAGGACCTGGCCGACACGTACGGTCCCCGGGGCGTCCGGGTGGTCGGGCTGCTGCCGGGGCGCATCCTCACCGACCGGTACCAGGACCTGCTGGCCGCCGACAGCGACCCGGCGGCGGCCCGCGCCGAGGCCGAGGCGCTCGTCCCGCTGCGCCGCATCGGCGAGCCCGCCGAGTTCGGCCGGGTCGCCGCCTTCGTCCTCTCCCCCGCCGCGAGCTACCTGACCGGGGTCACCCTGCCGGTCGACGGTGGCGCGCTGCGCGGGCTGTGACCCCGCCGGCCCCGAGGGGCCGTCCCGACACCGCCGCCGGCCGGTCCGCCGGGCCACCGACGGCGCGCCGGCCGGGCCCGCCGCACGAGCCGGCGACGGGCCTCCCGCGCCCGCCGCACGGACCCACGGCGCGCCGGCCGACCCGGGAGGAGTTGGCGGAGGCGGTCGACCGGACCATCCCGGACGTGCTCGCCCCGGACCTGGCCGTGCTCTTCGTCGGGATCAACCCCGGCCTCTGGTCGGCGGCCACCGGCTGGCACTTCGCCCGGCCCGGCAACCGCTTCTGGCCGGCCCTGCACCGGGGCGGCTTCACCCCGGAACAGGTGCACCCGAGCCGGCAGGACGACCTGCCCCGGTACGGGCTGGGCATCACGAACATGGCCGCGCGGGCCACCGCCCGCGCCGACGAGCTGGCCCCCGAGGAGCTGGTCACCGGGGTCCGGATCCTCACCGACACGGTGCGGCGGTACCGGCCCCGGTGGGTGGCCGTGCTGGGGGTGACCGCGTACCGGACCGGGTTCGCCCGGCCGAAGGCCCGGTTCGGGCCGCAGCCGGAGCCGCTGGGCGACGCCCGGCTCTGGGTGCTGCCCAACCCCAGCGGCCTGAACGCGCACTTCCAGCTCGCCGACCTGGCCGCCGAGTTCGCCCGGCTGCGGGTGGCGACCGGTCAGTTCGCGGCGGACGGGGGCAGCGCCTCCTCGGCGACGTAGCCGCCCATCGGCCCGACGGTGGTGATCACCGGCTCCGGGCCGGTGGCGTCCGCGTACGGGCTGGGCGAGTCGGCGACCGCGAACTGGGTGCGGTACAGCTCGGCGTAGAGCCCACCGACCGCGACCAGTTCGTCGTGCCGGCCCCGCTCGACGATCCGACCGCCGTCGAGGACGAGGATCTGGTCGGCGTCGCGCACGGTGGAGAGCCGGTGCGCGATCACCAGCGCGGTCCGCCCGGTCAGCGCCACCGACAGCGCCCGCTGCACCGCCGCCTCGCTCTCCGAGTCCAGGTGTGCGGTGGCCTCGTCGAGGATCACGATCGACGGGGCCTTGAGCAGCAGCCGGGCGATCGCGATGCGCTGCTTCTCCCCGCCGGAGAAGCGGTACCCGCGCTCCCCGACGGTGGTCTCCAGCCCGTCGGGCAGCGCCCGGACCAGGTCGGCGACCTGCGCGCCGGCCAGCGCCGCCCAGAGCTCGTCGTCGGTGGCGTCCGGCTTGGCGTAGCGCAGGTTCGCCGCGATCGTCTCGTGGAACAGGTGGGAGTCCTGGGTGACCACCCCGATCTCGGCGCGCAGCGAGGACAGGGTGGCGTCGCGCACGTCCACGCCGCCGACCAGCACCTGCCCGTCGGTGACGTCGTAGATCCGGGAGACCAGCATCGACAGGGTCGACTTGCCGGCGCCGGAGGGCCCGACCAGGGCCACCATCTGGCCCGGCTCGACGGCGAACGAGACGCCCCGCAGCACCGGCTCGTTGACCGTCCGGTCCAGCGCGGCGACCTCCTCCAGCGAGGCGAGCGACACCTCGGCGGCGCTCGGGTAGCGGAACCGCACGTCGCGGAACTCGACCCGGCCGTCACCCCGGGGCACCGGCACCGCGTCGGGCTTCTCCTCGATCCCGGGGCGCAGGTCGAGCACCTCGAAGACCCGGTCGAAGGAGACCAGGGCGCTCATCACGTCCACCCGGACGTTGGAGAGCGCGGTCAGCGGACCGTACAGGCGGGTGAGCAGCAGCGCCAGGGTCACCACCGTGCCGGCGCTGACGCTGCCGGTGACCGCCAGCCAGCCGCCGAGACCGTAGGTGAGCGCCTGGGCCAGCGACGCGACCAGCAGCATCGCCACGAAGAACGTCCGGGAGTACATGGCGGACTGGATGCCGATGTCGCGGACCCGCTCGGCCCGCCCGGCGAAGCGGCGGGCCTCCTCCTCGGGCGAGCCGAAGAGCTTGACCAGCAGCGCCCCGGCCACGCCGAACCGCTCGGTCATCGTCGCGTTCATCCGCGCGTCGAGGTTGTACGACTCCCGGGTGATCTCGGCCAGCCGCTTGCCGACCCGCCGCGCGGGGATGATGAAGATCGGCAGCAGCACCAGCGAGAGCGCGGTGATCTGCCAGGAGAGGGTGAACATCACCGCGGCGGTGAGCACCAGTTGGATGACGTTGCTGACCACCCCGGACAGGGTGGAGGTGAACGCCCGCTGGGCGCCCATCACGTCGGTGTTGAGCCGGCTCACCAGCGCCCCGGTCTGGGTCCGGTTGAAGAACTGCAACGGCATCCGCTGCACGTGGTCGTAGACCCGGGTCCGCAGGTCGAGGATGATCCCCTCGCCGATGCGGGCCGAGTACCACCGCTGGGCCAGGGAGAGCAGCGCGTCGAGCACGGCCAGGCCGGCGATGAACAGGGCGAGCCGGACGACCAGCGCGCCCGCGTCGGGGCCACCCCGGTTGATCGCGTTGATCACGTCACCGGCCAGCACCGGCGTGGCGACGCCGATGATCGCGGCCAGCACGACGGTGACCAGGAAGACCACGATGTCGCCGCGGTACGGCCCGGCGAACGCCACGATCCGGCGGCTGGTGCCACGGGTGAGCCGGTGGGCGGAGACCTCGTCCTGGTTGCGCATCGACCGGAGCATGCTCCACCCGGCCATGCCACCGCCGGACATCGGGTTGGACACTGTCACCTCCGGATCGTCGGGACCGCCAGGGTCAATTCTCCCGACGAGTACGACAACCTCGGTGGTAACCCGGCTGTTCCCGAACGGTCCTTACACGGCGCCCCCGCCGGGGCAGGCTACCCGGGTGGGGCGGGGCCGGCTACTCGCCGAGGCCGGCGAGGTCGCGCAGGCGGCGGGTCTGCGCCTGGCGCTCGGCGCGGAGCTGCTCGGCCGGCGACCGGCCGGCGGCGCCGGCCAGCAGGGCCTTGATCTCCACCACCGCGTCCCGGGGGTGGGCCAGCAGGCCGGCGGTGAGGTCCCGGACCGCGTCGTCCAGCTCGGCCCGGGGCACGACCAGCGTGGCGAGGCCGATCCGGTCCGCCTCGACGGCGTCCATCCGCCGCCCGGTGACGCAGAGCTCCAGCGCGCGCGCGTAGCCGACCAGCTCCACCAGCCGTTTCGTGCCGGCGAGGTCCGGGACCAGACCGAGGGTCACCTCGGCCATGGAGAGCCGGGCGTCGTCGGCCAGGATGCGCAGGTCACAGGCGAGGGCGAGTTGGAAGCCCGCGCCGATGGCGTGCCCCTGCACGGCGGCCACCGAGATGACGTCCGGCCGGTGCAGCCAGGTGAAGGCGTCCTGGAACTCGGCGATCCGGTCGGCGCACGCCGCCTCGGACAGGGTGGCCAACTCGGCGAAGGACCCCGGCCCGGTGGCACCGGCGACCGCGAGGTCCAGCCCGGCGGAGAAGGCCCGGCCCTCCCCGCGCACGACGACGACCCGCACGTCGCCGGGGAGGTCCCGGGAGAAGTCGCGCAACGCGTGCCACATCGCCGGGGTCTGCGCGTTGAGCACGTCGGGCCGACACAACGTCACCGTCGCGACCGGCCCGGCGCAGTCGATGCGTACCCCGTCGGCGCCGGGGGTCACCGGACGACCCGCGGGGTGGCCGTGCTGGAAAAATCGGGGCGGATCACGCCTTCTTACGACGACGGGCGCCGCCACGCTGACGCAACTGCACCCCGGACTCGGTGAGCACCCGGTGGATGAAGCCGTAGGAACGGCCGGTCGAGGCCGCGAGCGCGCGGATGCTCTCCCCCGAGGTGTACCGCTTTACCAGGTCCTTGGCGAGCGTCTGACGCTCGGCTCCGACGATCCGGCGACCCTTCTCAGTGCTGGTGGCTGTGCCAGTGGCTGCCATGTTGATTCCTCACGTCCCAGACTGTGCGGTTCGGATACGGTCCCACCTATTAGACCGCCTCGAACGATCATGCGCCAGATATCAACTCTTCGCCAACCGACACGCTATGCAGTGTCAGCTTCCCGATAGAGTGACGCTCCCGACCCGCCGCCCGCCGGTCGAGCCGGGTCGGGCGTGGCCCGGGACCGGCCGACCGGGCCGTCCTGGCCCCGCCTGGGCCCGTCACCAGGGCCCTCACCGTGGCCCGTCACCGGGGACCGCCGCCGGCCCCCACCGGCCCCTCACCGCGCCCTCGGGAAGGGCTGGTCGATCGACCGGGACCAGGTCCGCCGCACGGACTCCGCCACCGTACCCTGCGGGGCGTGGCCGACCTGCTGGGGACCGCCGGGGGTGCGGCCGTGCTCTTCGCCGCCACCAACATCGACGACATCGTGATCCTGACCGTCCTCTTCGTGGCCGCCCGCAGCACCGGTCGCCCCCGCCCGTGGCAGATCGTGGCCGGGCAGTACCTCGGCATCGGCGTCCTGACGCTGGCCGCCGTGATCGTGGCGGCCGGGCTGCTGGTGGTGCCCGAGCCGTGGACCGGGCTGCTCGGGCTGCTGCCGACCTGGCCCGCTGAGCGCCCCACCGGAGCGGCCGGCGGGTCAGGCCCGCCCGACCGGCACGGCCCGGCGGGTCAGGCCCGCCCGACCGGCACGGCCCGGCGGGTCAGGCCAGCTCGACCAGCTCCAGCAGGTCGTCGCTCCAGGCGTCCTCGTCGCCGTCGGGCAGCAGGATGGCCCGGTCCGGCTTGAGCGCCGCCACCGCCCCCGGGTCGTGGGTGACCAGCACGATCGCGCCGGGGTACCGGGCGATCGCGTCGAGCACCTGCTCCCGGCTGACCGGGTCGAGGTTGTTGGTCGGCTCGTCGAGCAGCAGCACGTTCGCGCCGGAGCAGACCAGGGTCGACAGGGCCAGCCGGGTCTTCTCCCCGCCGGAGAGCACCCCGGCCGGCTTGTCCACGTCCTCGCCGGAGAAGAGGAACGCTCCGAGGATCTTGCGCAGGTCGGTGTCGGTCTGCTCGATCGCGGCGGCGCGCATGTTCTCCAGCACGGTCCGCTCCACGTCCAGCGTCTCGTGCTCCTGGGCGTAGTAGCCGAGCCGCAGGCCGTGCCCGGCGTGCACCTCACCGGTGTCCGGCGTGAGCAGCCCGCCGAGCATCCGCAGCAGGGTGGTCTTGCCGGCACCGTTGAGGCCGAGGATGGCCACCCGGGAACCCCGGTCCACCGCAACGTTCACGTCCGTGAAGATCTCCAGCGACCCGTACGACTTGGACAGGGCGGTGGCGGTCAGCGGGGTCTTGCCACAGGGGGCCGGGGTCGGGAAGCGGACCTTGGCCACCTTGTCGGAGACCCGTACCTCCTCCAGGCCGGAGATCAGCTTCTCGGCCCGGCGGGCCATGTTCTGCGCGGCGACGGTCTTGGTGGCCTTGGCCCGCATCTTGTCCGCCTGGGCCATCAGCGCGCCGGCCTTCTTCTCGGCGTTGGCCCGCTCCCGGCGACGGCGGCGCTCGTCGGTCTCCCGCGCCTCCAGGTACGCCTTCCAGCCCAGGTTGTACACGTCGACCACGCTGCGGGTGGCGTCCAGGAACCAGACCTTGTTCACCACCGACTCCAACAGGTCGCCGTCGTGCGAGATCACGATCAGCCCGCCCTTGTGGTTGGCGAGGAACCCCCGCAACCAGGTGATCGAGTCGGCGTCGAGGTGGTTGGTCGGCTCGTCGAGCAGCAGGATGCCGCCGCCGTTCTCCCCCGCGTCGCGGAACAGGATCCGGGCCAGCTCGATGCGGCGGCGCTGACCACCCGAGAGGGTACCGATGGTCTGGGCCAGGGCCCGGTCGGGCAGCCCCAGGTTGGCGCAGATCCGCGCCGCCTCGGCCTCGGCCGCGTACCCCCCGAGGGCGGCGAACTGGTCCTCCAGGGCGCCGTACCGGCGGACCAGCTTCTCCTCCGGGGAGTCGGCGAGCCGGGCCTCCAGCTCCGTCATCTGGGCCATCAGCGTGTCCAGGCCCCGGGCGGAGAGGACCCGGTCCCGGCCGGTGACCTCCAGGTCCCCCGTGCGGGGATCCTGGGGGAGGTAACCGATGGCGCTGCGCCGGTCGAGCTGCCCGGCGTAGGGCTGACCCTCCCCCGCGAGCACCTTCAGGGTGGTCGTCTTGCCCGCGCCGTTGCGGCCGACCAGGCCGATCCGGTCACCCGGCTGCACCCGCAGGGTGGTGTCGGACAGCAGGATCCGGGCGCCGGCACGCAGCTCCAGGCCGGTGGCAGTGATCATTTCGGGGAACTCGCTCTCGGGGTCCAGAAGGGCTGACTCGGGGCACGCGAAAACGCCGCCGGGCGCGGGGCCCGTCGGCGCGGGGCGGTTCAGCCTTCGCAGAGCAGCACCCGACAAGTGTACCGGGCGCCCGTCCCCCACCCGCCCGGATTACCGAGCAAGATCATCGGGTACGGCTGCGACGTCCGGACCCGGTCCGGCACCCGCACCACACCAACCGGCCAGAGGGTGATCGAGGTCATCATGGAGCTGAACGAGAACGCGCGGATCGACACCAGTCAGGTGGACGACCGGCGAGGGTCCGGGGGCGGCGGCGGTGGGCTGGGCATCCCCATCCCGATCGGCGGCGGCCGGGGCGGCCTCATCGGGCTGGTCGTCGCGGTGGTCCTCGCCCTGGTCGGCGGCGGCTACGGGCTCAACTCCGCGTTCAACGACGGGGACGGGGGCGGGGGCGGCGACAACACCGCGCTGGAGCAGCGGTGCGCGGCCGAGGACGCGCTGGAGCAACTGGACTGCCGCAACACCCTGTACGTCAACTCGATCCAGGCGTACTGGCGCACCGCCCTGCCCCAGGCGTTCGGCGAGCAGTACCGGCCGACGCAGACGGTCTTCTTCAGCCAGGCGGTCAGCACCGGCTGCGGCCAGGCCGACTCGGGCGTCGGGCCGTTCTACTGCCCCGCCGACAGCCAGGTCTACATCGACCTGACCTTCTACCGGGTCCTCGCCGACCAGCTCGGCGCGGCCGGCGAGTTCGCCCAGCCGTACGTGCTGGCCCACGAGTACGGCCACCACATCCAGAACCTGCTCGGCACCAACGAACAGGTCCGCCGCCAGCAGCAACGCGACCCGGGCAACGCCAACGCCCTGTCGGTACGCCTGGAACTCCAGGCCGACTGCTACGCCGGCGCCTGGGCGAAGAACGCCACCGGTACCGCCGACGACACCGGCCAACGGATCTTCACCAGCATCACCGAGCAGGACATCCGGCAGGCCATCGACGCGGCCGAGAAGATCGGCGACGACGCCATCGCCGAGCGGGCCAACCGTCCGGTGAACCCGGACGAGTTCAGCCACGGCTCCTCCGCCCAGCGCCGCGAGTGGTTCACCCGGGGCTACGACACCGGCGACCCCCAGCAGTGCAACACCTTCACCAGCTGAGGTGTAAGGAAGGGCCCCTTGTTAACGCATACGGTAGAAAAGGGTTCCCTTCTCACCGCCCGCCACCCGCCGCCCGCCACCCGCCGCCGGACGCACGGCGGCGGGCAGCGGTTCGGCGGGGCTGCGACGGTGGACGGGCCGGCGGGCGGGCGAGCCCGCGAGGGAGCGGTCGAGCCGAGTGTTAACAAGGGCCCCCTGCTCTACCGGAGGCGTTAATAAGGGGCCCTTCCTTACACCTCTACGCGGGGTCGCGGACGAGGATGTGGACGGCGCGGGCGGCGGTGATCGCGGCGACCAGGACCGCGTGCCGGGGCTCCGGCACGTCGAGCAGCCGGTCGGCGCGCAGCGCGGCCAGGGGCGCGAGGCGACGGTCGGCGAGCACGGTGTCGACGGCCCGCCGGTCCCCGCCGCAGACCAGTGTGGTCAGGGTCGACACCGCCGGCAGCAACAGCCGGACGGCCAGGTCGGCGGCGTCGGTGAGGGCGGCCTTCGCCTGGTTGTCCCGGCGGCGGGCGAACCGCTGCTGCGACCAGCCGCCGGCGGCGGTGCGCCCCTGCACGTACCGGGTGTCGACCTTGGACACCACCAGGTCGTCGCCGGCCGCCACGCCGACCGCGACCGCGCCCTTGCGGGCGAGTAGCAGCCCGAGCCGGCGCGGCGCGGCGGCGGTACCCACGAATCCGGTCAGGTCGGGGGCGGGCCGCGCCCCGGGTGGGGTGTGCAGCTCGGCGGTGGCCCCGTCCGGGGCGGTGAGCAGCAGACCGTACCCGAGGGGGGTGGTGGTGGGTGGGCCGTGCCGGTCGGCGAAGCCGTCGACCCAGCGGGCGACGCGGGCCGGGTCGACCTCGACCCACCGGCCGCCGCCGGCAGCGGGTCGGCTGGACATGACCCGACGGTACGGCACCCGGCGCACCCGGCGGCAGGGTGGTCGACGGCGCGGAGCCGGTCGCGGCAGGATCCCCGCGCCGGTCAGCCGCCCAGCAGGGTGACGACGGCCAGCGCCGCGACGATCGCGCTGGCGGCCAGGGCGGTCACCAGCCGCCCCCGGGGCCCGGTCAATGCCCGGCCGACCAGGCTGCCGCCACCGGCGATCAGCAGTTGCCAGCTCGCCGAGGCGAGGAAGACGCCGGCCACGAAGAGCGCCCCGGCGAGCCGGTCCGTGCCGACCACGTCGCCCCGGCCGAGCACCAGGGCCACGAAGTAGACCACGGTGGCCGGGTTGAGCACGGTCAGGGCCAGCACCCCGGCGAAGGCCCGGCCCGGGGTGCCCAGGCCGTCCCGGGCGGGCGGGCCGGGCACCGCCGGGCGGGGTCGCAGCGCGCCCCACGCGGTGTACCCGGCCAGGGCGAGCAGCACCCCCGCCGCGACCAGCCGCAGCGGCCCGGCGACCGGGGCGACCAGGCCGGCCACCGCCGCGCCGCCGAGGACGGCCACGGCGGCGTACAGCCCGTCGGCGGTGGCCACGCCGAGCGCGGCCCCGGCACCGACCCGGAACGAGGTACGGGCGCTGAGCCCCATGACCAGCACGGCGATCGCGCCGACGGGCACGGCGACGCCGTAGCCGGCGACCACGCCGGCCAGGAAGGCGGTGGTCACGAGGGTCGGTGGCGGACCGGGACGGCACCCGACCGGACCGGCTGTCGCCGGGCGCTCCCGGTCACGGCGGTGACGGGAGGGCGGCGGCCGGGGTACGTCTCGATCACCCGCTCATGGTGACCGTACGCCCGCGCCGCCACCACCGTTTTCCGCCCGCCCCGCAGGTCGGGCGGGTCACCCGCTGGTCAGCCCACCTCGAGCGGCAGGGACGGGTCGCTGGTCCACTCCATCAGCGAGCCGTCGTAGACCGCCACGTCGGTCTCCCCCAGCAGGCGCAGGGCCAGGGCGTCCCCGGTGGCGGCGATCCCGCCCCCGCAGTAGGTCACCTTCCGGCCCGGCTCGGCCTGTACCTCCTGGAAGAGCTCGCGCAGCTCCGGTACCGGCCGGAACGTCCCGTCGGTGGGGTCGAGCAGGGCGGCCACGAAGACGTTGCGGCTGCCCGGGATGCGGCCGGGGCGCGGGTAGCTGACCGTCTCGGTGGCCCGGTAGTCCTCGGGCGACAGCGAGTGGACCAGGCACGCGCCGCCGCCGGTCTCCACCACCTGCCGCACCTCGGCGAGGTCGGCGAAGAGCTCCGGGCGGGGCGTGCCGACGAACTCGGCCGGCGGGTAGCTCTCCGCCCCGGAGCGGGTCGGCCGCCCCTCGGCGGTCCACTTGCCGAAGCCGCCGTCGAGCACCGCCACGTTGTCGAAGCCGTTGGCGAGCAGCAGCCACCACACCCGGGTCGCCCAGAACACGTTGACCGCGTACACCACGACCGTCGTGTCGGGGCCGATGCCGAGCCGGCCGGCCGCCGCCGCGAACCGCTCCGGCGACGGCTTGGTGAACCACCCGCCGTCGGGCTCGGAGAGGTCGTCGATGACGTCGGCGAACGCCGCGCCGGGGATGTGGGCGGCCAGGTAGTCCGGCCGGCCGGTTGTCTCGCTCCACGCCCCGCCCGCCTCGGCCGGTGGGGCCAAGTGCACGGTCGCGTCGAGGATCCGCAGCTTCGGGTCGTCGAGGTGGTCGGCGAGCCACTCGGTGGTGACGAGCGGGGTGGGCAGGGCCGTGGTGGGTGCCATGGGTCCTCCTGGTGTCGTCGGCACGAAATCCCTACTGCTTCGGACGGGATTACATCCGGCGTCAAGTCGCCCGCTTCACCGGGTATTCCTGCAGGTGGCGCGGCTCACCCGGCAGCACGGCCGACGGTCCGCCGACGGCACCGCTGCCCGAGCGCGGCTTCCCGCCGCCCGACGACGGCCTCGCCGCCCGACGGCGGCCCGGTGCCCCGCCCGGAGCGGCCTGACCGCCCCGGCGGCCCACAGCGCCGTCGAGCGCGCCACCCGGGGCGGGTGACGCGCTCGACGGTCGTCCGGCGCGGCCGGATCAGACGTTGAAACCGAGGGTACGGAGCTGGTCCCGCCCCTCGTCGGTGATCTTGTCCGGGCCCCACGGCGGCAGCCACACCCAGTTGATCCGGATGTCGTCGACCAGTCCACCACCGGGGCCGGTGGTCAGCGCCGACCGGGCCTGGTCCTCGATGACGTCGGTCAGCGGGCAGGCCGCCGAGGTCAGCGTCATGTCCAGGGTGGCGACGTTGCCGTCGTCGACGTGCACGCCGTACAGCAGGCCCAGGTCGACCACGTTGATGCCCAGCTCGGGGTCGACGACGTCGCGCATCGCCTCCTCGATGTCGGCGATCTTGGCCTTGCCACCCGCCGCCGACCCGTTCGCCGTCGACCCGTTCGCCGTCGCGTCGCCGGCGGCCGGTCCGGTGGTCGCCGACTCGTCGGTCGCCACGCCGTTGGTGGCCACGCCGTCGGTCGGCGGCGTCACGGCGCCCTCGCCCGCCTCCGGCGTCGCCGCAGTCGCGGTGTTCTCGCTGCTCATGCCGTCACCTCCGTCGGGCTCGCGCCCACTCCCGCGCGCGCCGCCGCGTCCTTGAACGCCATCCACGGCAGCAGCGCGCACTTGACCCGGGCGGGGTAGCGGGCGACACCCGCGAACGCCACCCCGTCACCGAGCACGTCCTCGTCCGGCTCGACCTGACCACGACCGGACATCAACTCGACGAACGCCTCGTGCACCGCGAACGCCTCCCCCGCGCCCCGGCCGCGCAGCAGCTCGTGCAGCACGCTCGCCGACGCCTGGCTGATCGAGCAGCCCATCCCGTCGTACGAGATGTCGTGCAGCACGGCACCGTCGGTGGCGACCCGGACCGTCACCTCGTCCCCGCACGTGGGGTTGACGTGGTGCGCCTCGGCGACCCGGTCGCCCGGCTCCGCCGCGTCCCGCAGGCCCCGGCCGTGCGGGTGCTTGTAGTGGTCCAGGATGATCTCCTGGTAGAGCTGGTCGAGCTGCATCAGTCGAACACCTTCCGCACCTGTTCCAGGGCACCCACCAGGGCGTCGATCTCCTCGGTGGTGGTGTAGACGTAGAACGACGCGCGGGTCATCGCCGGCACCCCGAACCGGGTGCAGACCGGCTTGGCGCAGTGGTGGCCCACCCGGACCTGCACGCCGAGCGAGTCGAGCACCTGCCCGACGTCGTGCGGGTGCACGTCGCCGAGGGCGAAGGAGATCGTCCCGCCCCGCCCCACCGGTACCGTCGGGCCGAAGATCCGCAGGCCGGGCACGGACGCCAGGGCGTCCAGGGCGTACGTGGTGATCTCCTTCTCGTGCCACTGCACGGCCCGCATGTCCAGCGCGGTGAGGTAGTCCACGGCCGCGCCGAGCGCCACCGCCTCGGCGATCGGCGGGGTGCCCGCCTCGAACCGGGCCGGTGGCGCGGCGAAGGTGGAGCCCCCCATCGACACCGTCTCGATCATCGACCCGCCGCCGAGCACCGGGGGCATCGCGGCGAGCAGCTCGCCCCGCCCCCAGAGCACCCCGATACCGGTCGGGCCGCACATCTTGTGCCCGGTGAAGGCGACGAAGTCGGCGTCCAGCGCGACCACGTCCACCGGCAGGTGCGGCACCGACTGCGAGCAGTCCAGCAGCAGCAGCGCCCCCACCTCGCGGACCCGCTCCGTGATCCGCGCGGTGGCGTTGACCGTGCCGAGGATGTTCGACACGTGCACCAGCGAGACCAGCTTGGTCCGATCGGTGACCAGCTCGTCGAGCCCCGACTCGTCCAGCCGGCCCTGCTCGGTGACCGGGAACCAGCGCAGCGTCGCGCCGGTCCGCTCGGCCAGGAGCTGCCACGGGACGATGTTCGAGTGGTGCTCCATCTCGGAGATGACGATCTCGTCACCGGGCCCCAGCCGGAACCGGGGGTCGGCGTCGGCGCGCAGCGAGGCGTTGGAGAACGCGTACGCCACGATGTTGATCGCCTCGGTGGAGTTCTTGGTGAACACCACCTCGTCCACGCTGGGCGCGTTGACGAACGCGGCGACCTTCGCCCGCGCCCCCTCGTACGCCTCGGTGGCCTCGGTGCCCAGGGTGTGCACCGAGCGGGACACGTTGGCGTTGTGCCGCGCGTAGTGCTCGTCGAGCACCTGGAGCACCTGGCGGGGCTTGTGCGAGGTGTTGGCGCTGTCCAGGTAGACCAGCGGGTGCCCGTTGACCTCCCGGTCCAGGATCGGGAAGTCGGCCCGCACCCGCGTCACGTCGAACCGGGGCACGTCGTCGTACTGCGGCATGCCCTCCGGGATCGCGATGGACGTCATGACGGTGTTCAGGCCCGCGCCGAGCCGGCTCCGGCCACGTACCGCTCGTAGCCCTCTTCCTCCAGCTTGTCGGCCAGCTCCGGCCCGCCCTCCTCGACGATCCGGCCGGCGACGAAGACGTGCACCTGGTCCGGCTTGATGTAGCGCAGGATCCGGGTGTAGTGGGTGATCAGCAGCAGCCCGGTGTCACCGGTGTCGCGGACCCGGTTGACGCCCGCGCTGACCACGCGCAGCGCGTCCACGTCGAGCCCCGAGTCGGTCTCGTCGAGGATCGCCATCTTCGGCTTGAGCAGCTCCAGCTGCACGATCTCGTGCCGCTTCTTCTCGCCGCCGGAGAAGCCCTCGTTGACGTTGCGCTGGGCGAAGGCCGGGTCCATCTGGAGGCGCTCCATGGCCCCGCGCAGCTCACCGCCCCAGGTGCGCAGCTTCGGCGCCTCGCCGTCGATGGCGGTCTTCGCGGTGCGCAGGAAGTTCGCCACCGAGACGCCGGGGACCTCGACCGGGTACTGCATGGCGAGGAAGAGGCCGGCGCGGGCCCGCTCGTCGACGGACATGGCCAGCACGTCCTCGCCGTCGAGGGTCACCGTGCCGCCGGTGATCTCGTACCGGGGGTGGCCGGCGATCGAGTACGCCAGCGTCGACTTGCCGGAGCCGTTGGGGCCCATGATGGCGTGGGTCTCCCCCGACTTCACGGTCAGGTCGACGCCGGCCAGAATCGGCTTGAGCTCACCCTCGGGCAGCTTGACCGACACCTTCAGGTCGCGGATCTCCAGGGTGCTCATTATCGGGTCACTCCATTGCTCGGCAGGGGGCGGCCGTCGTCGCCCACCGGGATGTAGATGTCGCCGTCGCGGACCTCGACGGCGTAGACGGGAACGGGTTCGGTCGCGGGCAGCCCGGTCGGCTCACCGGTACGCAGGTCGAAGCGGGAGCCGTGCAGCCAGCACTCCAGCGTGCAGCCCTCCACCTCACCCTCGGAGAGCGCCACGGCCGCGTGCGAGCACTCGTCGTGCACGGCGTGGAAGGTGCCGTCCTCGGCGTGCACGACGGCGACCTGGGTGCCGTCGACGTCCGCGCTGATCACGGTGCCCTTCGGCACGTCCTCGGTCGAACAGATCCTGATCATCAGGCACCGGCCCTGGCGAGCCGGGTCTCGATCGCGTCGCCGAGCCGGTCGCGCAGCTCCTCGACCGGGATCTTGTTGATCAGCTCGGCGAAGAAGCCCCGCACCACCAGGCGGCGGGCCTCGGCCTCCGGGATGCCCCGGGCCATCAGGTAGAAGAGCTGCTCGTCGTCGAAGCGGCCGGTCGCGCTGGCGTGGCCGGCGCCGGCGATCTCGCCGGTCTCGATCTCCAGATTGGGTACGGAGTCCGCCCGCGCGCCGTCGGTGAGCAGCAGGTTCCGGTTGATCTCGTACGTGTCGGTGCCGGTCGCCTCGGCCCGGATCAGCACGTCACCCACCCAGACGGTGTGCGCGTCGTCGCCCTGCAGGGCGCCCCGGTACCCGACGTGGCTGCGGCAGTCCGGCACGGTGTGGTCGACGAGCTGCCGGTGCTCCAGGTGCTGCCCGGAGTCGGCGAAGTAGACGCCGTACAGCTCGGCCTCGCCGCCCCGCTCGGTGTACTCCACGGTGGTGTACTGCCGGACCAGGTCCCCGCCGAGGGTGACCTGGACGTGGGTCACCCGCGCGTCCCGGCCCAGCTTCACCTTCAGGTGCTGCGCCTGGACCGCGTCGGCGGCCCAGTCCGCCACGGTGACCAGGGTCAGCTTCGCCCCGTCGGCCACCGTCACCTCGACGTTGTCGGCCAGGGTGGCCGAACCCACGTGCTCCACCACCACGGTCGCCTCGGCGAACCGGCCCACCTCGACGACGGTGTGCCCGAAGGCCAGGCCCTCGGCGCCGTCCCCGACCACCCGCAGGGTCACCGGCTCGGTCACCACGGCCTCCGGGGCCACCGCGAGCAGCAGCGCCGTCGACGCGCCGCCGTACGCCAGGGCGCTGATCCGGTCGACCGGGGTGAGCACGCTGCCCACCCGCGCGTCGTCGGCGCCGATCCGGTCGACGGTGACACCGGCCGGCAGGTCACCGTACTCGTGCCGGACGGCGCCGGTGGGGGCCTGGGCCTCGCCGGTCAGCCCGCGCAGCCGCTTGAGCGGGGTGAAACGCCACTCCTCCTCCAGGCCGGTGAGGGCCGGGAAGTCGGCGACGTCGTACGAGCGGAGCGCCTGCGACTTGGTGCTGGGCGGCGGCGCGGAAGCCTGAGTGGTCATCTCTTCCTTGGTCTATTTCCGGGACGACGGTGTCTGGGGCCTGGTCCGGCGGGCCGGGGCGTGCCCGGCCCGCCGCGCGGGAGCGGACGGCGTCAGCCGACCGCGCCCTCCATCTGCAGCTCGATCAGGCGGTTGAGCTCCAGGGCGTACTCCATCGGGAGTTCCTTGGCGATCGGCTCGATGAAACCACGCACGATCATCGCCATCGCCTCGTCCTCGCTCAGCCCCCGGCTCATCAGGTAGAAGAGCTGGTCGTCGCTGACCTTGGAGACGGTGGCCTCGTGCCCCATCGACACGTCGTCCTCACGGATGTCGACGTACGGGTAGGTGTCCGAGCGGGAGATCGTGTCGACCAGCAGCGCGTCGCACTTGACCGTGCTGGCGCTGTGGTGCGAGCCCTCCAGCACCTGCACCAGCCCCCGGTACGAGGTCCGGCCGCCGCCCCGGGCGATCGACTTGGAGACGATCGTCGAGGAGGTGTGCGGCGCGGCGTGCACCATCTTGGCGCCGGCGTCCTGGTGCTGACCCTCGCCGGCCATCGCCACCGAGAGCACCTCGCCCTTGGCGTGCTCGCCGGTCATGTAGACCGCCGGGTACTTCATGGTCACCTTGGAGCCGATGTTGCCGTCGATCCACTCCATGGTCGCGCCCTCGTGGCAGACGGCGCGCTTGGTGACCAGGTTGTAGACGTTGTTCGACCAGTTCTGGATGGTCGTGTACCGGCACCGGGCGTTCTTCTTGACGATGATCTCCACGACCGCGCTGTGCAGCGAGTCGGAGGAGTAGATCGGCGCGGTGCAGCCCTCGACGTAGTGCACGTAGGCGCCCTCGTCGACGATGATCAGCGTCCGCTCGAACTGGCCCATGTTCTCGGTGTTGATCCGGAAGTACGCCTGCAGCGGGATCTCCACGTGCACGCCCTTCGGCACGTAGATGAACGAGCCACCGGACCACACGGACGTGTTCAGCGCGGCGAACTTGTTGTCGCCGACCGGGATCACCGTGCCGAAGTACTCCTTGAAGAGGTCCTCGTGCTCCTTGAGGGCGGTGTCGGTGTCGAGGAAGACGACACCCTGCTCCTCCAGGTCCTCACGGATCTTGTGGTAGACCACCTCGGACTCGTACTGGGCCGCGACCCCGGCGACGAGGCGCTGCTTCTCCGCCTCCGGGATGCCCAGCCTGTCGTAGGTGTTCTTGATGTCCTCCGGCAGGTCCTCCCAGCTCGTGGCCTGCTTCTCGGTGGACCGGACGAAGTACTTGATGTTGTCGAAGTCGATGCCGGTGAGGTCGGCGCCCCAGGCCGGCATCGGCTTGCGGTCGAACAGCCGCAGGCCCTTGAGCCGCAGGTCGAGCATCCAGGCCGGCTCGCTCTTCTTGGCCGAGATGTCCCGCACCACCGCCTCGTTGAGGCCACGCTGGGCGACCGCCCCGGCCACGTCGGGGTCGGCCCAGCCGTACTCGTAGTTGCCCAGGGCGGCGAGCTGCTCCTCCTGGGTCAGGGGCTGGACGATCTGCTCGGTCATCTATCTGTCCTCACAGTGGTGACGGTTCTTTCGGACTGCTCACGCCCCGGCTGGGTGGGAATGTGCGTGGTGCACACCCCGTCGCCGTGCGCGATGGTTGCCAGGCGCTGCACGTGCGTACCGACCAGGCGGGAGATCACCGCGGTCTCGGCCTCACAGAGCTGCGGGAACTCGGCGGCCACGTGCGCCACCGGGCAGTGGTGCTGGCAGAGCTGCCCGCCGGTGGCGATCGCGGTCGCGCTGGCGGCGTACCCCTCGGCGGTCAGCGCCGCGGCGAGCGCCGCCGCCCGCGCCAGGGGGTCGTCCCCGGCGTCGGCCAGGGCGGCCTGGCAGCGCGACTCCAGCGCGGCGACCTGCTCCGCGGCGAACGCCTCCACCGCCGCCGAACCGCCGGTGCGGGCGATCCAACGCAGCGCGGCGGTGGCCATGTTGTCGTAGTGGTGGGCGCCGCAGCGCCCCCGGGCCGCATCGGTCAGCAGGAAGACCTTGGCCGGGCGGCCCCGGCGTCGGTGCCCCCGGACGGCCTCCTCGCGCGCGACGACGTCGCCGTCGGCGAGCATGGCGTCCAGGTGCCGGCGGATCGCCGCCGGACTGAGCCCGAGCGCGGTGCCGAGCTGCGCGGCGGTGGTCGCGCCCCGCTCCAGCAGCAGCCGGGTCACCCGGTCGCGGGTGGAGACGTCGGCGGCCGGGGACGCCGACGCACCGGCGGCCGTCCCGGCCGTCGGTCGGTGCCCGTCGAGCGCCGCCGCCCCGTTTTTCACAACGCCAACGTTACGTATTTCGGGGAAGCTCCGCAAACCCGGGTCCGGGTGATCCGGAGCACCGGGCCGGCGGAGCCGCCCGAGTCGCCAAAACTACGGTGCGTAGGATTTACGCCGTGACGCTCTCCGCCCGGTTTCCGGTCTCCGCCGCCCTGCTGCGCCGCCTCGCGCTCGCGTCGATCGTCGCGAACGTCGGAATCGTCGCCACCGGCGGGCTGGTCCGGCTGACCGCGTCCGGCCTCGGCTGCCCCACCTGGCCCCGGTGCACCGACGAGTCGTACGTCAACACCCCGGAGATGGGCATCCACGGGTTGATCGAGTTCGGTAACCGGCTGCTCACCTTCGGCGTCGGGGCGATCGCGCTCGCCGTGGTGGTGGCGGTGCTGCTGCACCGGCCCCGGCGGCCGGGGCTGCTGCCGCTGGCGGTCGGGGTGCTGGCCGGCATCCCGGCGCAGGCGGTGATCGGCGGCATCACCGTGCTGACCGACCTGAACCCGTGGGTGGTCGGGCTGCACTTCCTCGCCTCGATGGTGGTGATCGCCGTGGCGTACGCGCTCTGGCGTCGGATCATCGACCCGGACGGCCCGGTGGTGCCGATGGTGCCGGGCCCGCTGCGCACCCTGGCCCGGCTCACCACCGTGGTCAGCGCCTCGGTGCTGGTCGTCGGGACCTGGGTGACCGGCAGCGGCCCGCACGCGGGCGACCACGGCGCCGCCCGCAACGGGCTGGACCCGGAGGCCATCTCCCAGGTGCACGCCGACGGCGTGTTCCTGCTGCTCGGGCTCTCGGTGGCGCTGGTCTTCGCGTTCCGCGCCGTCGGGGCGCGGCGGGCCACCCGCGCCGCCGTGGTGCTCGTCGCGGTGGAGCTGGGCCAGGGTGTGATCGGCTTCGTGCAGTACCTCACCGACCTGCCCGCGCTGCTGGTCGGCGCGCACATGGTCGGCTCCTGCCTGGTGCTGCTGGCCACCCTGGGGATGCTCTGGTCGACCCGGGAGCGCCGCCCGGCGCCGCCCGCCTCCGACCAGACCGCGCCGGTCGAGCCGGCAGCCCCGACTGCACCGCCGGTGCCGGTCAGCGCCTAGCCGAGAAGGCCGTCTCCCGGCAGCCCACCAGCCGCCGGTCGCCCGCCCCTGAAGGCCGCCCGCGCCGAGAGGTCGCCCACGCCGGGAGCCGGCCTCGCACAGCCTGTCGAGCTGCCCCCACGAACGGGGCACGCTCCGGGTCTCCCGACGACGGCGGTCCTCCGAACGCGATGGCCACCCCGATCAGGGAGCGGAGGCCCTCCAGACGCGCCGCCACTCAGCGGGTCGCCTCCACGGAAGGGTCGCCTCCACGGAAGGAAGGGCCGGCCCCACACACGGGCCGGCCCCACAGGCGGGTCGGCCCCACAGGCGGGTCGGCCCCACAGACGGGGCAGCTCGAAAGGCTCCACCACCGACATCACCGACCCGGATCGGCCGCCCGGCCGCAGCTCCCGGACCACCCGGCAGCCGGGCGCGCCGGCTAGTCGGGCAGGTGGTGACGGATCGCCTCGGCGAGCCGCTCGGGAGCGCCGTCGGCGTACCCGACGAACAGCGACGGCTCGGTCAGCTCCAGCTCGACCAGGACGGGCGCCCCGTCCGGGCCGGGAATGAGGTCCACCCGGGCGTAGAGCAGGCGGTCCGTGCCACCGGGCACCGCCGCCAGGGTCCGCCCGGCGACCGCGAGCTGCTCCGGGGTGGCCGTCCGGGGGGTGATGTCCTCGGCCTGGTACAGCCCCTCGACGCCCCGGTCGGGGCCGGTGAGGATGGGCCCCTTGCGGATGGCGTGGCTGAACCGGAGCCCGTCCGGGCCGGCCAGGTAGAGCAGGGCGGTCTCGCCGGCGGTGTCCACCGCCGTCAGGTACGGCTGAACCATGACGTGCCGGCCGGCGTCGGTGAGCCGGCGGACGTGCGCCCCGGCCAGCTCCCGGTGGTCCGGATCGGCCAGGTCGTACCGGCCGGTGTCCCGGCTGCCGGCGCTGACCGCCGGCTTGACCACGTACTCGCCGTGGCCGGCGGGCGGGGTCCACTGCTCCCCCGGCGCGATCCACGAGGTCGGCACCGTGGGCACCCCGGCGTCCGACAGCCCGGCGAGGTAGCGCTTGTCGGTGTTCCAGCGGACCACGTCGGCCGGATTGGCCAGGCGGGGCACCCGGTCGGCCCAGGCCACGAACTCGGCGTGGCGCGGCATGTAGTCCCAGGGCGAGCGGAGCACGACCAGGTCGTACCCGGCCCAGTCGACCGTGCCGTCGTCCCAGACGGCGGCGGTGACGTCGATCCCGTGGGCGGCCAGCGGCGGGATCGCCAGCCGGTCGTCCTGGTCGAGGTCGGGCAGGGCGGCACAGGTGACGAAAGCGACCCGGGGTCGCCCCCGGGCCGGCTGGTGGTGGGCGGTCACGGTACGGCGGTCACCGGGCCATCGTGCGGCGGGCCATCGACCGCCACAGGTCGTTGCTCGGGCGCATCTGGTCCATCAACTCCCGTTCCCAGGCGTTCTCCACGTCCACCCCGGCCTGTGCGCAGGCTTGCCGCGCGACGACCGTGTCGTCGGCGAACTGGTCGCCCCAGGCACCGTCGGTGCCGACCAGGACGATGCGGGCCCCCCGCTTGCCGACGTACTCGATGACCGCCTTCGCGCCGCCGTGCTCGCCGGCGAACGAACGGATGCCCGCGACCAGGCCGGTGGGGGCCTGTCCCGGGGTGCCCTGCTCGGCGGTCAGCGTTGTATCGGAACCTTCTGCCATGACGCGAAGCCTAAGCAGAGTTCCATCCACGGGGGCGGGAACGATGAACTTATTGTGATGCCCATTACCCGGAGGTTTGACCTCCCAGCCGACCGGTTTGCCCGGATATTTCCGTCATAAAACTCCCAGTCGGGCGGGAAATGTTACAAGATTTGTCGTAGAAAGACATTCACCCGACATCCGCCTCATATCCCCCACCGCCGCCCTGCCGGGCTCGGGGGCACCCGGGCGGCCGGGTCAGATCAGGGCGTCCAACGCGACCGCGGCGAAGACGATCGTCAGGTACGTGGTCGACCAGTGGAACAGCCGCATCGGCTTGACCGCCTCGCCCCGGTTCACCCGGCCGGCGAGCCGGTGCGCCTCGATCACGAAGATCGCGCCGACCACCAGGGTGGGCAACCCGTAGATCGGGCTCATCCCGAGCGGCCAGACCGCCAGCGAGGTGAGCACGGTCAGCCAGGCGAAGATCACGATCTCGGCGTTGACCCGGCGCGGCGAGGCCACCACCGGCAGCATCGGGATGCCGGCCCGCGCGTAGTCCGCCTTGTACTTCATCGCCAGCGGGTAGAAGTGCGGCATCTGCCAGAAGAAGACCACCGCGAAGAGCGCCCAGGCGGCCGGGGCGAGCGACCCGGTGACCGCCGCCCAGCCGATCAGCACCGGCGCGGCCCCGCACGCCCCGCCCCAGAACGTGTTCGCCGTGGTGGTCCGCTTGAGCCAGAGCGTGTAGACCACGTCGTAGTACACGATCGCGGCGAGGGTCAGCCCGGCGGCCAGCAGGTTGGTGAACGCCGCCATCAGCGCCACCGACACCACCGCCAGCACCAGCCCGAAGACCAACGCGTTACGCGGCGACACGGTGTGCGCGGGCAGCGGGCGGCGCTTGGTGCGCCGCATCAACTGGTCGATGTCCCGGTCGATGTAGCAGTTGAGCACGCTCGCCGCGCCGGCCGCGAGCGAGCCGCCGACCAGCACCACCGCCACCAGCCACAACGACGGCATCCCGCCGGCCGCGAGCATCATCGCCGGCACGGTGGTGACCAGCAGCAGTTCCACGATCCGGGGCTTGGTGAGCGCGACGTACGCCGAGACGACCGCCCGCACGTCCCGCCGGGCGACCGTGGGCGTGTCCTCCGTGCGCACCGGCGGCTGCCCGGCAGGTTTGCTGACGGGGCGCTCGGTGATCATGCTCACGGATTGCCACCTTCCGGCGTCGGCAGGGGATCGGGTCGGGCGGGCCCGGATCGGGGCCACACACCGAACGACAGCCTACGCGGCGTCGTTTTCGCTGCCCGAACGACCCGACAAGGGTGCGGGCCGTCACAGTGTGCGATGCACGTTGGAACCGGTCCGTCCCGTACCGCAGACCATCGCCCGATCCCTGGGCGGATGTTTAGAACCGCTCGATAGGGTCATGACCGAGGGTTCCGCCCAACCGAGGAGCACAGACATCGTGGCTGCCAACCGTCCCGAGCACTCGACACTGAACTGGACCGACCTCGACGGCCGAGCGGTGGACACCGCCCGCGTGCTGGCCATGGACGCCGTGGAGAAATCCGGCAACGGCCACCCCGGTACCGCGATGAGCCTGGCGCCCGCGGCGTACCTGTTGTTCAACCGGGTCATGCGGCACAGCCCCACCGACCCGAACTGGACCGGCCGGGACCGGTTCGTGCTCTCCGCCGGCCACTCCAGCCTCACCCTCTACATCCAGCTCTTCCTCTCCGGGTACCCGCTCAGCCTGGACGACCTCAAGTCGCTGCGGCAGTGGGACTCGCTCACCCCGGGCCACCCGGAGCACGGCCACACCCCCGGCGTGGAGACCACCACCGGCCCGCTCGGCCAGGGCCTGGGCAACGCGGTCGGGATGGCGATGGCGGCCCGCCGCGAGCGCGGCCTGCTCGACCCGGACGCCGAGCCGGGCGCCTCGGTCTTCGACCACCACATCTGGTGCATCGCCTCCGACGGCGACATCGAGGAGGGCATCAGCCACGAGGCCAGCGCCCTCGCCGGCCACCAGCAGCTCGGCAACCTCACCCTGATCTACGACGACAACGAGATCTCGATCGAGGACGACACCCGGATCGCCAAGAGCGAGGACGTCGCCGCCCGGTACGAGGCGTACGGCTGGCACGTGCAGACCGTCGACTGGCGCGCCGGGGACCCGGAGCAGGGCGACTACCACGAGAACGTCGAGGCGCTGTACGAGGCGCTGCTGGCCGCCAAGGCGCAGGCCGACAAGCCGTCCTTCATCGCGCTGCGCACCATCATCGGCTGGCCCGCCCCCAACAAGCAGAACACCGGCAAGATCCACGGCTCGGCGCTCGGCGCCGACGAGGTGGCCGCCACCAAGGAGATCCTCGGCTTCGACCCGGCCCGCACCTTCGACGTCGACGAGGCCGTCCTCGGGCACGCCCGGCAGGTGCTCGGCCGGGGCGAGGCCGCCCAGCAGGAGTGGAACCAGGCGTACGCGGCGTGGGCGGAGGCCAACCCGGAGCGCAAGGCGCTGCACGACCGGCTGGCCGGCCGGATCCTGCCGGAGGGCTGGACCGAGGCGCTGCCGACCTTCCCCGCCGACGCCAAGGGCATCGCCACCCGGGCCGCCTCCGGCAAGGTGCTGGAGGCGCTCGCCCCGGTGCTGCCGGAGCTCTGGGGCGGCTCCGCCGACCTGGCCGAGAGCAACAACACCACGATGAAGGGCGAGCCCTCCTTCGTCCCCGCGGTGCACGCCACCAAGGACTTCCCCGGCCACGAGTACGGCCGCACCCTGCACTTCGGCATCCGTGAGCACGCCATGGGCGCGATCCTCAACGGCATCGCCCTGCACGGCGGCACCCGCCCCTACGGCGGCACCTTCCTGGTCTTCAGCGACTACATGCGCCCCTCGGTACGGCTGGCCGCGCTGATGAAGCTGCCGGTGACCTACGTCTGGACGCACGACTCGATCGGCCTGGGCGAGGACGGCCCCACCCACCAGCCGGTGGAGCACCTGACCGCGCTGCGGGCCATCCCCGGCCTGGACGTGGTCCGCCCGGCGGACGCCAACGAGACCGTCTGGGCCTGGCGGGTGGCGCTGGAGCACACCGACCGGCCGACCGCGCTGGCGCTGAGCCGCCAGAACCTGCCGACCCTGGACCGGTCGACCCTGGCCGGCGCCGAGGGCGTCGCCAAGGGCGGCTACGTGCTGGCCGAGGCGTCCACCGGCAAGCCCCAGGTGATCATCATCGGCACCGGCTCCGAGGTGCAGCTCTGCCTCACCGCCCGGGAGCGGCTGGAGGCCGACGGCACCCCCACCAGGGTCGTCTCCATGCCCTGCCAGGAGTGGTTCTTCGCGCAGGACGAGGCGTACCGGGAGTCGGTCCTGCCGCGCGGGGTAAAGGCCCGGGTGAGCGTCGAGGCGGGCATCGGGATGTCCTGGCAGGGCATCGTCGGTGACACCGGCGAGACGGTGAGCCTGGAGCACTACGGCGCGAGCGCCCCGTACACCGTGCTCTTCGAGCAGTTCGGGTTCACCCCCGACCGGATCGTGGCCGCCGCGCACGCGGCCCTGACCCGGCAGGGTGACATCACGGGTTCCACCACTGGTAACTGAAGGGAGCGTGAGCGGCATGACGGACAGGCTGGGTGAGCTCACCGCCGCGGGAGTGGCGGTCTGGCTCGACGATCTTTCGAGGGTGCGGCTCAGCTCGGGCGGGCTGGACCAGCTCCGCCGGGAGAAGCACGTGGCCGGGGTGACCACCAACCCGACCATCTTCGCCAAGGCGCTCGGCGACGCCGCCGAGTACGACTGGCAACTGCGCGACCTCGCCACCCGGGGGGTGGAGGTCGAGGAGGCGGTCCGCATGCTCACCACGTACGACGTGCGGTGGGCGTGCGACGTGATGCGCCCGTCGTACGACGGCAGCGGAGGCGTCGACGGCCGGGTCTCCATCGAGGTGGACCCCCGGCTGGCCCACGACAGCGACAAGACCGTCGCCGAGGCCAAGGCGCTGTGGTGGCTGGTCGACCGGCCGAACCTGTTCATCAAGATCCCGGCGACCGAGGCGGGGCTGCCGGCGATCACCGCCACCCTGGCCGAGGGGATCAGCGTCAACGTCACGCTGATCTTCGGCCTGGACCGGTACTCGCAGGTGATGGAGGCGTTCCTGGCCGGCCTGGAGCAGGCGAAGGCCAACGGCCACGACCTGTCCACCATCGGCTCGGTGGCGTCCTTCTTCGTCTCCCGGGTCGACTCCGAGGTCGACAAGCGGCTGGAGAAGATCGGCTCGGCCGAGGCGAAGGCGCTGCGCGGCAAGGCCGCCGTGGCCAACGCCCAGCTCGCCTACGAGCGCTACGGCGAGGTCTTCTCCTCCGCGCGCTGGCAGGCCCTGGCCGACGCCGGCGCCCACCCGCAGCGCCCGCTGTGGGCGTCCACCTCGACGAAGAACCCGGACTACCGGGACGTCATCTACGTCGAGCAGCTCATCGCCCCCGGCACGGTCAACACCATGCCGGAGTCGGTGGTGCACGCCTACGCCGACCACGGCGAGACCCAGCCGGACACCATCACCGGCGCGTACGCCGCCGCCCGCGAGGTCTTCGACCAGCTCCTGGCGGTCGGGGTCGACCTGTCCGACGTGATCGCCACGCTGGAGCAGGAGGGCGTGGAGAAGTTCGAGGCGAGCTGGCAGGAACTGCTCGACGGCGTCCGCGCCTCGCTGGCCGCCGCCGGCAGCGGCGAACGGTCCGCATGAGCGAGAGCCACCGGCGAGCCGGCTCCGCCGGCCGGGTCGCCACCGGCGGCCCGGCCCGGCGGGCCGCCGGTGGTGGCGGACGCCGGCACCGGACGGGGGTCGGATGAGCGAGCTGCTGGCCGGGCCGGTCGAGGCCGCCGCCGGGCTCGCCGTGCACGGCGCCGGCGCGGTCGACCGGTCCGGCCCCGCCAGCACCCGGGCGGCGCTGGTCGCGGCCGGGGTGCCGGCGCGGCTGGCCGGTGGGGACCCCACGCTGTGGGGCCCGACCGCGCAGGCGACGGCCCGCCGCCGGCTGGGCTGGGTGGACACCTTCCGGCAGAGCCGGGAACTGCTTCCCCTGCTCGCCGAGCTGCGGGCCGAACTGGCCGACCTGGACCACGTGGTGCTCGCCGGGACGGGCGGCGCGACGCTGGCCGCCGAGGTGATCGCCCGTACCCTGGGCCGGCCGCTGACCGTGCTGGACAGCACCGACCCCGGTCAGGTACGCGCCGCGCTGGCGGACCGGCTGGAGCGGACCGTCGTCGTGGCGGCCGGCACGTCCGGCGGCACGGTCGAGACCGACAGCCTCCTGCGGGCGTACCGGCAGGCCTTCCTGGCCGCCGGGCTGACCGACGAGGAGGCCGGACGGCACGTCGTCGTGGTCACCGACCCGGACTCCCCGCTGGGGCGGACCGCCGCCGAACTCGGCGCGGTGGTCGTGCCCACCGACCTGCGGGTGGCCGGCCGGTACGCCGCGCTGAGCGCTTTCGGGCTGGTGCCGGCCGCGCTGGCCGGGGCCGAGGTGGTCGAGCTGCTCGACCAGGCCGAGGCGCTGGCCGACGCGCTGGGCCGGGACCGGGACAACCCCGGCCTGGCCCTGGGCGCGGCGCTCGGCGCGGCGGCCACCGGGGGTCGGGACACCGTCGTCCTGGTCTCCGACGGCAGCGGCCTCGACGGCCTGGGCGACTGGGTCGAGCAGCTACTCGCCGAGTCGACCGGCAAGGCCGGGCGGGGTCTGCTGCCGGTGGTGCTGGCGGCCCCGGACGACCCCGGCCCGACCGGCCCGGACGTGCTGACCGTGAGCTACGGCGGCGCGCTCGCCGCCGGTGCCGTGCCGGGCGGCGGCGTCGCCCCGGACCTCGCGGTCACCGGCCCGCTCGGCGCCCAGTTCCTGGCCTGGGAGTACGCCACCGCGCTCGCCGGGGTGGCGCTCGGCGTCGACCCGTTCGACGAGCCCGACCGGGCCGCGAGCACGGAGCACACCAGCCTCATCCTCGCCTGCGGTCCGCCGGCCGAACGGCCGTCGTTCACCGTGGGCGCGGTCGAGGCGTACGCCCCGGCGGGAGCCCCGGCCGACCTGGTCGGGGCACTGCGCTGGCTGGTGGAGGGGCTCGGGTCGGACGGCTACCTGGCGGTGCTGGCGTACCTCGACCGGTACGCCGACGCCGACGCGGCCCGGTTGCGGGCCCGGCTGGCCGGGGCCACCGGACGCCCGGTCACCTTCGGGTGGGGACCCCGGTACCTGCACTCGACCGGGCAGTACCACCAGGGCGGCCCGCAGGTGGGCAGCTACCTGCAGGTGACCGGCACGATCGACGCTGATCTGCCGGTGCCCGACCGACCGTACTCCTTCGGAGAACTACAGGCGGCCCAGGCCGCCGGTGACCGGCAGGCCCTGGCCGGCCGGGGCCGCCCGGTGCTGCGGTTGCACCTGACCGACCGGGCGGTGGGCGTCGCCCAGCTTCTCGATGCGGCTGGGCGGCTGACGACGTGACGATGGACGACGTGGACGGACCGGAGCGAGGAGGCGGCGTGAACCCCCTGCGCGACGCACAGGACCGGCGGCTGCCCAGGATCCCGGAGCCGTGCGCTCTGGTGATCTTCGGGGTCACCGGCGACCTGGCTCGCAAGAAGTTGTTACCCGCGGTGTACGACCTGGCCAACCGGGGGCTGCTGCCCCCGGGCTTCGTGGTGCTGGGCTTCGCCCGGCGCGACTGGGCCGACGGCGACTTCGAGTCGCTGGCCCACGAGGCGGCCAAGGAACACTGCCGTACCCCGTGGCGGGAGGAGGTGTGGGCCCGGCTCGCCGGCAACATCAAGTTCGTCGGCGGTTCGTTCGACGACGACGCGGCCTTCGACCGGCTCGCCCAGACCCTGAACGACCTGCGTGACAGCCACGGCATCCATGGCAACGCCGCGTTCTACTTCTCCATCCCCCCGGCGGCGTTCCCGGTCGTGCTCAAGCAGCTCGCCCGGACCGGCATGGCCGACAACGAGAAGTGCGGCGGCTGGCGACGGGTCGTGGTGGAGAAGCCGTTCGGGCACGACCTGCCCTCGGCCAAGGAACTCAACGACCTGGTCGACGACGTCTTCACCTCGCAGGACGTCTTCCGGATCGACCACTACCTGGGCAAGGAGACGGTCCAGAACATCCTCGCCCTGCGCTTCGCCAACAACCTGTTCGAGCCGCTGTGGAACTCCCACTACGTGGACTCGGTGCAGATCACCATGGCCGAGGACGTCGGGATCGGCAGCCGGGCCGGGTTCTACGACTCGGTCGGCACCGCCCGGGACGTGCTCCAGAACCACCTGCTGCAACTGCTCGCCCTGGTGGCGATGGAGGAGCCGACGAGCTTCGACGCCGACGAGATCCGCGCCGAGAAGCTCAAGGTGCTACGGGCCATCACCGTCCCCACCGACGTGGCCGCCGACACCGTCCGGGGCCAGTACCTGCCCGGCTGGGTGGGCGGCCAGCGGGCCGCCGGCTACCTGGAGGAGGACGGCGTCCCGCCGGACTCGACCACCGAGACGTACGTGGCGGTCAAGCTCGGCATCCAGAACCGCCGCTGGGCGGAGGTGCCGTTCTACATCCGGGCCGCCAAGCGGCTGCCGCGCCGGGTGACCGAGGTCGCCATCATGTTCAAGAAGGCGCCGCACCTGCCGTTCAACCCCGCCGACATGGAGATGCTCGGCAACAACCAGCTCGTCATCCGGGTCCAGCCGGACGAGGGCGTGGTGCTCAAGTTCGGCTCCAAGGTGCCGGGCACCACGATGGAGGTCCGCGACATCGCGATGGACTTCCAGTACGGCGAGGCGTTCACCGAGTCCAGCCCCGAGGCGTACGAGCGGCTGGTGCTGGACGTGCTGATCGGCGACCGGACCCTCTTCCCCGACGCCGCCGAGGTCGAGCAGAGCTGGGCCGTGGTGGACCCGCTGGTGCAGGCCTGGGAGGGCACCCGGCCGGAGCCGTACCGGGCCGGCGAGTGGGGTCCCCGGGCGGCCGACGAGATGCTGGCCCGCGAGGGCCGGGCCTGGCGGCGGGCGTGATGGGGCGCAGCGAGCGAAGCGGGAGGCTCCAGTGATCGGGCTGTGGGACACCACCGGCAACGAGGTGGTCAAGGCGCTCGCCGCCGAACGGCGCAGCGCCGGCGGCGTGGCCAGCGGCATGGCGCTGACGCTGATCGTGGTGGTGGACGAGAAGCGGGTCCGCGAGGCGGAGGCGGCGGCCACGGTGGCCGCCGCCGCCCACCCGTGCCGGCTGCTGGTGGTGGTCCGCTCCGACGTGGAGCGCGACCGCGACCGGCTGGACGCGGAGATCGTGGTCGGCGGCCGGCTCGGCCCCTGCGAGGCGGTGGTCACCCGGATGTACGGGCGGCTGGCCCTGCACGCCGAGTCGGTGGTGATGCCGCTGCTGGTGCCGGACGTGCCGGTGGTGACCTGGTGGCACGGCGAGCCGCCGGAGGAGATCGCCACCGACTTCCTCGGGGTGGTGGCCGACCGGCGGATCACCGACTGCGCGCAGTCCCCCGACCCGATCGAGGCGCTGCGCCAGCGGGCCCGCGACTACGCCCCGGGCGACACCGACCTGGCGTGGACCCGGATCACCCCGTGGCGCACCCTGGTCGCCGGGGCGTTCGACACCACCCAGGCCCGGGTCACCGAGGCGACCGTGGTCGCCCCGCCCAAGGACCCGACCGCCGCGCTGATGTGCGGCTGGCTGGGCAGCCGGCTGGGCATCAGCCCCCGGTGGGAGCCGACCGACGAGTCCCCCCGGATGCGTCAGGTGCAGTTGCGCTGCGCCAACGGCGACGAGCTGACCCTGACCCGGGACGACAGCCAGGCCACCTTCCGCCGGACCGGGCAGGAGGACCGGACGCTGCCGCTGGTCCGCCGGCCGCTCGGCGACGAGCTGGCCGAGGAGCTGCGCCGGCTCGACGCCGACCAGGTGTACGCGGAGGCGCTGGGCGCCGCGGCGGGGGTGGCCCTGGACCGGCGGCCCGGCCAGCGGGTGCACGTCTGGAAGGACCCGGCCACCGCCCAGCGGGCCGAGGCCGGGATCACCGCGCACGCCGGCCCGGCGCTGGACCACTGAGCGGCGACGATGGGCCCGACACGACCGCAGGGCGGTCCGGAGACGAAGGCGGAACATGAGTGACGCGAGTGTGGCCGTCCACGCCGACGCCGAGGTGCTGGCGCAGGCGGTGGCGGCCCGACTGGTGGTGAAGCTGCTCGACGCGCAGGCCGACCGGGGCACGGCGTCGGTGGTGCTGACCGGTGGGCGGATCGCCGCCGCGGTGTACCGGGCGGTGGCCGCGCTGCCCGCCGGGGAGGCGGTCGACTGGTCCCGGGTGGACGTGTGGTGGGGCGACGAGCGGTTCCTGCCGGCCGGCGACCCGGAGCGCAACGAGACCCAGGCGCGGGCGGCGCTACTGGACGCGGTGCCGCTGGACCCGGCACGGGTGCACCCGATGCCGGCCGCCGACGGCCCGGACGGGGACGACCCGGAGGCCGCCGCCGCCCGGTACGCGACGGAGCTGGCGGCGGCGGCCGGGCCCGGCGTGGGGGGCGCGCTGCCCCACTTCGACGTGCTGATGCTCGGCGTCGGGGAGGACGGGCACGTGGCGTCGGTCTTCCCGGAGCACCCGGTGGTGCACGAGGAGCGGTCGGTCAGCGCGGTCCGGGACAGCCCGAAGCCGCCGCCGGTGCGGACCACGCTGACCCTGCCCACGATCAACACGGCGCAGGAGGTGTGGCTGGTGGCCGGCGGGTCGGACAAGGCCAAGGCGGTCGCCGCCGCCCTGTCCGGGGCCGGTCCGGTACCGCTGCCGGCCGGTCAGGTACGCGGCCTCGCCCGTACCCTCTGGCTGCTCGACCGCGCAGCCGCCGCCGAACTGTAGCCCCACGGTAAGGAAGGGCCCCCTGTTAACGCATTCCGTATAGCAGGGGGCCCTTCCTAACGCCCGGCCACCGGGAACACACCGTCGCCGGCCCGCCCCGACGGGTCCGCCCGGACATGCGACCGCGCGCGGCCCGTCGGGGGACGGACCGCGCGCGGTCGGACAGGTACTCCGCTCAGGTGTTCATCGCGAGGCGGAGCCAGAGGCCCAGCCCGACGATGCAGGCGAACCAGACGATGCCCACCAGAACGGTGTAACGGTCGAGGTTCTTCTCCGCGACCGAGGAACCGGCCAGGCTGGAGCTGACGCCACCGCCGAACATGCTGGACAGCCCACCGCCCTTACCTCGGTGCAGCAGGATCAGCATGGTGAGCAGCACACTGGTGATGACCAGCAACACGATCAACGTGTATGCGAACCAGATCGGCATGGCGGGGGTCAGTCCTCTCGTTGCGATCCTCGCCCGGACAGATCGGGCACGGGGGCACCGGCCGGCGGACGGGCGGGATCAAGGATAGCGAGCCTTCAGCGGGCGATGTGCTCCGGGAACCGACAGATCTTGGAGAACTCGTCCGCGTCCAGGCTCGCTCCACCGACGAGCGCCCCGTCCACGTCCGGCTGGGCCATGATCGCGGCGACGTTCGACGACTTGACCGACCCGCCGTAGAGGACCCGGACCTGGTCCGCGGTGCCCTGGTCGTACGTCTCGGCCAGCCGCAGCCGGACCGCCCCGCACACCTCCTGGGCGTCCTCCGGGGTCGCGGTCTTGCCGGTGCCGATCGCCCAGACCGGCTCGTACGCGACGACGACCTTGGTGACCTGCTCGGCGGTGAGCCCCTTCAGGGCGCCGTCGAGCTGGTCGCAGCAGTGCGGCACGTGCCGCAACTGCTCGCGGACGTCCAGCCCCTCCCCCACGCAGAGGATCGGCGTCAGTCCGTTCTCCAGGGCCGCGACGACCTTGGCGTTGACCAGCGCGTCGTCCTCGTGGTGGTACGCCCGCCGCTCGGAGTGCCCGACCACCACGTACTGGCAGCCCAGCTTGGCCAGCATCGCCCCGGAGATCTCCCCGGTGTACGCGCCGGACGTGTGCGGCGACAGGTCCTGCGCGCCGTAGCCGATGAGCAGCTTGTCCCCGTCGACCAGCGTCTGCACGCTGCGCAGGTCGACGTAGGGCGGCAGCACCACCGTCTCCACGGCGGTGAGCTGGTCGGCGTTCAGGCTGAACGCCAGCTTCTGGACCAGCGCGATGGCTTCCAGGTGGTTGAGGTTCATCTTCCAGTTGCCGGCCATCAACGGCCGGCGGGTGGTGGCCGCCATCAGTCCTCCAGCGCCGCGATGCCGGGGAGGGTCTTGCCCTCCAGGTACTCCAGCGAGGCGCCCCCGCCGGTGGAGATGTGCCCGAACGACGACTCGTCCAGCCCGAGGGCCCGGACGGCGGCGGCGGAGTCGCCACCACCGACCACGGTGAACGCGTCGGCCTTGGTGATGGCCTCGGCCACCCCCCGGGTACCGGCGGCGAACGCCGGCATCTCGAACACGCCCATCGGGCCGTTCCAGAAGACCGTCCGCGCGGTGCCGATCACCTCGGCGAACGCGGCCACCGTCGCCGGCCCGACGTCCAGGCCGAGCCGCTTGCTCGGGATGGCGTCGGCACGCACGGTGTCGTGCGCGGCGTCCGGGGCGAACGCGTCGGCGGCCACCACGTCGACCGGGAGCAGGATCTTGCCGTCGGCCCGCGCGAGCAGGTCGCGGCAGGTCCCGACCATCTCCTCCTCCAGCAGCGAGGTGCCCACCTCGTGGCCCTGGGCCTTGAGGAAGGTGAAGCACATCCCGCCGCCGATGAGCAGCCTGTCGACCTTCGGCAGCAGCGCCTCGATCACGGCGAGCTTGTCGGAGACCTTCGAGCCGCCGAGCACCACCACGTACGGCCGCTCCGGCTCACCGGTCAGCCGGGACAGCACCTCGACCTCGCGCAGGACCAGCCGGCCGGCCACGTGCGGCAGCCGCGCCGGCACGTCGTGGACGCTGGCGTGTTTGCGGTGCACCGCGCCGAACGCGTCGTCCACGTACGCCTCGCCGAGGGCGGCGAGCTGGTCGGCGAACGCGCCCCGCTCGGCGTCGTCCTTGCTGGTCTCGCCCTTGTTGAAGCGCAGGTTCTCCAGCAGGGCCACCTGGCCGTCGGCGAGCGCGTCCACGGTGGACCGGGCCGACTCGCCCACGGTGTCCTCCGCGAAGGACACCGGCACCCCGAGCAGCTCACCGAGCCGCCCGGCGACCGGGCGGAGGCTGTACTGCGGGTCCGGGGCGCCCTTGGGGCGACCCAGGTGGGAGAAGACGACGACCTTCGCGCCGGCCTCGGTGAGGGCGCTCAGCGTCGGCAGCACCGCCCGGATCCGGCCGTCGTCCGTGATCTCGTTGGTCTGCTTGTCGAGTGGGACGTTCAGGTCGGCGCGCACCAGCACGCGCCGACCCGACACCCCCTCGGCGAGCAGGTCGTCGAGGGTACGAATACTCACCGAGCCAGCCCTCCGTTCGCGACTACGGGGCGCCCACTCACAGGGACTTACCGACCAGCTTGACCAGGTCGACGAGGCGGTTGGAGTAGCCCCACTCGTTGTCGTACCAGCCGACGACCTTGACCTGGTTGCCGATGACCTTGGTCAGCGGCGCGTCGTAGATGCACGACGCCGGGTCGGTGACGATGTCGGCCGACACGATCGGGTCCTCGTTGTAGACCAGGATGCCCTTGAGCGGGCCCTCGGCGGCGGCCTTCAGCGCGGCGTTGACCTCGTCGACCGTGGTCTCCCGGCCGACCGTCACGGTCAGGTCGGTGGCGGAGCCGGTGGGGATCGGCACCCGCAGCGCGTACCCGTCGAGCTTGCCCTTCAGCTCCGGCAGGACCAGGCCGATCGCCTTGGCCGCACCGGTCGAGGTCGGCACGATGTTCAGCGCGGCGGCACGGGCCCGGCGCAGGTCGCTGTGCGGCGCGTCCTGCAGGTTCTGGTCCTGCGTGTACGCGTGGATCGTGGTCATCAGACCCTTCTCGATGCCGAAGGTGTCGTGCAGCACCTTCGCCATCGGGGCCAGGCAGTTGGTGGTGCAGGAGGCGTTCGAGATGATGGTGTGCTTCGCCGGGTCGTACTGGTCGTGGTTGACGCCCATGACGACCGTGACGTCCTCGTTCTTCGCCGGGGCGGAGATGATGACCTTCTTGGCCCCGCCGTCGACGTGCGCCTTGGCCTTGGTGGCGTCGGTGAAGAACCCGGTCGACTCGATGACCACGTCCACGCCGGCCTCGCCCCACGGCAGCTTCGAGGGGTCCCGCTCGGCGAACGCCTTGATGGTCTTGCCGCCCACGGTGATCTCGTCGGCGGTGGCCTTCACCTCGTGCGGGAGGCGGCCCAGGATGCTGTCGTACTTGAGCAGGTGGGCGAGCGTCGCGTTGTCGGTCAGGTCGTTGACCGCGACGACCTCGATGTCGGCGCCGGACGCCAGCACGGCCCGGAAGAAGTTACGGCCGATGCGGCCGAAGCCGTTGATGCCAACCCGGATGGTCACAGGTCCCATCTCCTCGCGTTGTGTTCCGCCGGCATCGGTTGTGGACCGGCGGGATGATGTGCGCCGACCATGGAGCCGGCCGCTGACGGTTCATCTCGGCCGCCCCGCCGCGGTCTCGGAGAAGACCTGACCGCCCAGGGCGGTGGGTACGGCGGAACGGGCCGGTTGCCGGCCCCCTTGCCGTACGCTGCGACCCTATCCGAGCGCGCGGCGCGGCGCTGCGCCGGGGCGCAAACCCGTCGTCGTGCCGCGACCCCGTGCACCGGCCCAGCCCCCACCGTCCCATCAGACCACGAGCATGTCCGGTGTGACGGCCGCTTCGGTATCGGGGATGCCCAGGTCACGGGCGCGCTTGTCGGCCAGCGCGAGCAGTCGCCTTATCCGCCCGGCGATCGCGTCCTTGGTCAACGGCGGGTTCGCCAGCGCCCCCAGCTCCTCCAGGGAGGCCTGCCGGTGCTCCAGGCGCAGCCGGCCGGCGTCGGTGAGGTGGTTCGGCGCGTCGTCGGCGAGGATCTCCAGCGCCCGGGTGACCCGGGCGGCGGCGGCCACCGCCGCCCGCGCCGAGCGGCGCAGGTTCGCGTCGTCGAAGTTGGCCAGCCGGTTCGCGGTGGCCCGGACCTCCCGGCGGACCCGACGCTCCTCCCAGGCCAGCACGCTGGAGTGGGCGCCGATGCGGGTGAGCAGCGCGGCGATCGCGTCGCCGTCCTTGACCACCACCCGGTCGACCCCACGCACCTCCCGGTTCTTGGCGGTGATGCCGATCCGGCGGGCCGCGCCGACCAGGGCCAGCGCCGACTCCGGCCCGGGGCAGGTGATCTCCAGCGCACTGGAGCGCCCCGGCTCGGTGAGCGAGCCGTGCGCCATGAACGCGCCCCGCCACGCCGACACCGCGCAGCAGACGTTCGCCGCCACCACGTGCGGCGGCAGCCCGCGTACCGGCCGGCCGCGCACGTCGAGCAGGCCGGTCTGCCGGGCCAGCATCTCGCCGTCCTTGACCACCCGGACGATGAAGTGGCTGCCCTTGCGCAGCCCTCCGGAGGCCAGCACGTGGATCTCGCTGGGGTAGCCGTACACCTCGGCGATCTCCCGCCGCAGCCGGCGGGCCACCGCGCCGGTGTCCAGCTCCGCCTCGACCACCACCCGGCCGGACACGATGTGCAACCCGCCGGCGAACCGCAGCAGGGCGGCCATCTCCGCCCGCCGGCAGCAGGGCTTGGGCACGTCGACCCGACTCAGCTCGTCCTTGACCGCAGCCGTCATCGCCATTGTGCGTCCCCTCACGGACCGGTTCCGGCGTGTCGCCGGTGATTACGTACGTGTCTAACGATCGGCGCCCAGGACCGGCACCAGGGCGGCACCCAGGGCGTCCGGATCATGGCGAGGTGTGCCGTCGGCGACGGCGACCGGGGCGAGCACCAGCCGGGCCCCCAGGGATTCTGCCGCACGCGCGACCGGCTCCGGATCGCCGACCGCCTTGGCGTCGGCCAGCACCTCGTCCACCATCAGGCTCGGCAGGTACCAGCGCAGGGCGGCGAGGTGGTCGGCCACGGAGAGTCCCAGCGTCTCCTTCTCCGCCGCCAGGTTGAGCGTCACCAGCCGCCGCGCCGGGCTGGCCACGATCGCCTCGGCCAGCCCCGGCACCAGCAGGTGCGGCAGCACGCTGGTGTACCAGCTTCCCGGCCCGAAGATCAGCCAGTCCGCCGCGCCGATCGCCGTCACCGCCTCGGCGCAGGCCACCGGGGCCTGCGGGGTGAGCCGCAGCGCCTCCACCCGGCCGGTGGTCACCGCGACCTGGTGCTGGCCCCGGACCGTGCGGACCTCGCCCGGACGGGCCGGGTCGACGCCCCGTACCCGGGCCTCGATGTCGACCGGCTGGCAGGACATCGGCAGCACCCGGCCGACCGCGCCGAGCATCGAGCCGGCGTGTTCCAGCGCGGCGACCGGATCGCCGAGCAGCTCGATCAGGCCGCTGATGACCAGGTTGCCCACCGCGTGGCCGGCCAGCCCGGTCCGCGAGTCGCCGAGGAAACGGTGCTGGAACAGCCCGGCGCTGCGCCGGGTGGCCGGCTCGTCGGCGGCCAGCGCCACCAGGGCCTGCCGCAGGTCGCCGGGGGGCAGGCCCCCGCGTTCGGCGCGCAGCCGGCCACTGGAGCCGCCGTCGTCGCCGACGGTGACCACGGCGGTGATGTCCAGCCGCAGGTCGGGGGCGCAGCGGCGCAGGGCCCGCAGCGACGCCGCCAGGCCGTGCCCGCCACCGAAGGCGACGACCCGGACCGGGCTGCCCCGCCCGGTCGCCGGCGGCCCCTGCGGCGCCGTCATTCCCGCCCCAGGTCCCGGTGCTGGGCGTTGGCGGCCAGCCCCGAGCGGCGCAGCCGGGCGGCCAGTTCCTCGGCGATGGCCACGCTGCGGTGTTTGCCCCCGGTGCAGCCCACCGCCACGGTCAGGTACCGCTTGCCCTCCCGCTCGAAGCCGGCGGTGGTGGCGCCGACCAGGTCCGCGTACGCCGAGACGAAGGCGTCCGCCCCCTCCTGGCCCAGCACGTACGCGCTGACCGCCTCCTCCCGACCGGTGTGCTCCCGCAGTTCGGGCACCCAGTACGGGTTGGGCAGGAACCGGGCGTCGAGCACGAAGTCGGCGTCCGGCGGGAGGCCGTACTTGAAGCCGAAGGAGATCACGGTGACCCGCAGCCGCCGGGTCTCCTCGCCGCCGAACAGCTCCTCGATGCGCCGCCGGAGCTGGTTGACGTTGAGGTGACTGGTATCGATGATCACGTCGGCCTGGTCGCGGGCCTCCTCCAGCAGGCCGCGCTCGACGGCGATCCCGTCGGCGAGCCGCCCGTCGCCCTGCAACGGGTGCGAGCGCCGGACGCTCTCGAAGCGCCGGATCAGCACCTCGTCGTCGGCGTCGACGAAGACCACCCGGGGCGAGAAACCCCGCTCCTTCAGCTCACGGATCGCGCCGACCAGGTCGGTGGAGAAGGCACGCGAGCGCACGTCCAGCACCATCGCCGTGCGCCGGGCCGCGCCGCCGGCCTTGACGGCCAGCTCGGCCATGTCCAGCAGCAGCGCCTGGGGCAGGTTGTCGACCACGTAGAAGCCGACGTTCTCCAGGGCCCGGGCGACGGTGCTGCGGCCCCCGCCGGAGAGACCGGTCACCACCACCAGCGTGGTGTCCGCCTCGGCCGGATGCCCGGTGCCCTCCCCCGTGCCGGCTGTCCGCGCCTCGCTCAACCCACTACCCCCGCCCTGGTGCCGCGTCGCGGCCCGAACCGCCGACGACAAACTGCGACTCTAACCCGCCGGACGACGTCGATCCGTGCACGGCCACGGGGCGGCGCGGACCGGTCGGCGCAGCGCGACGGCCTGCGGGACGACGCGACCGGACGACCCTCCTGCGGGCCGCCCGGTCGTGTCGTCCCGTCCGGCCGGATGCCGGCGGTCGAGGCGTCAGGAGTCGGCGTACCGGCGGGCGGCGGCCAGGGCGGCGCGCAGCGTCGCCGCGTCGACCCGGGTCGGGCCGGACTCGAAGAAGTTCGCCGGGTCGGCGGCGTAGAGACCCGCGTACGCGGCGGTGTCCCGCTGGAACCGCCAGCCCTCCGCCAGCGGCCCGGCGTCCACGGTGTCGTACCCGATGCTGTCGAAGAAGGCGGTGACGGCGGCCTTCGCCGCCGGGTCGTCGCCGGCGATCGACAGGGCGCTACGGTCGGCCGCGCCGGCCGGCCGGGCCAGGGCGAGCAGGTGCGTGAAGAAGATGTTGTTGAAGCCCTTGACCACCCTGGACTCCGGCAGGTGCGCCTGGAGCAGCTCACTGGTGGTCGTGGACTCGTCGTCCAGCTCCGCGATCCGCCCGTCGCGCTCCGGGTAGTAGTTGTTCGTGTCGATCACGGTCGTGCCGGCCAGTTCCTTCACCGGCACCTGCCGGTAGGCGTGCAGCGGGACGGTGACCACGACCAGGTCGCCGGCCTGCGCGGCCTCGGCCGGGGTGCCCGCCCCCGCCAGCGGCCCCAGCTCCGCCACCAGGTCCTGGAGGGTCTCCGGCCCCCGCGAGTTGCTCAGCACCACCTGGTGACCGGCGGCGACCGCCAGCCGTGCCACCGTGCCGCCGATGTTGCCACTGCCGATGAGTCCCACAGTCGTCATGCCCCTGCCAACCCGACCCGACCCGGTCGAATTCCCCACCGCCCCACCCGCCGACGGCGCGAGGTGACCGGTGGCGTCGTTCCGGCGCGACACGCCGACATCGCGTCGTTTCCCGCGCAACGCTCCGTCGATCCCCGCTCCGCCGCGGAGACGGCGCTTGCAGGCCCGGAACGGGGGCACGGCACCGTGGGGGGTGTCGGCTCCGGCGACGGCGGGCGGGGCCGGTGTCGGGCGGCGCTCGTAGAATCCCCGGGTGGTTTCTCCCCGTGACGTGAGCGTCCCCGGCCCGAGCGACCCGACGGCGGCGTTGGAGACCCTGCGTCGGGTGTTCGGGTACGACGCGTTCCGGGGGTTCCAGGCCGAGGTCATCGAGCACGTGGTGGCCGGCGGCGACGCCCTGGTGCTGATGCCGACCGGGGGCGGCAAGTCGCTGTGCTACCAGATCCCGGCGCTGGTCCGCGACGGCGTCGCGGTGGTGATCTCCCCGCTGATCGCGCTCATGCAGGACCAGGTGGACGCGCTGCGGGCGGTCGGCGTACGGGCCGGGTTCCTCAACTCGACCCTCGACCCGGACACCCGCCGGCTGGTCGAGGCGGAGTTCGTCGCCGGGGAGATCGACCTGCTCTACCTCGCGCCGGAGGCGCTGGCCAGCCGGGGCACCCTGAGCCTGCTCGACCGGGGCCGGATCGCGCTGTTCGCCATCGACGAGGCGCACTGCGTGTCGCAGTGGGGCCACGACTTCCGCCCCGACTACCTGACCCTGTCGATGCTGCCCGAGCGCTGGCCGGACGTGCCCCGGATCGCGTTGACCGCCACCGCGACCAGCGCCACCCGCACCGAGATCGCCACCCGGCTCCAGCTCACCGGGGCGCGGCACTTCGTGGCCAGCTTCGACCGGCCCAACATCCAGTACCGGATCGTGCCGAAGCGGGAGCCGCGCAAGCAGTTGCTGAGCCTGCTGCGCGACGAGCACCCCGGCGACGCCGGGATCGTGTACTGCCTGTCCCGGGCCTCGGTGGACAAGACCGCCGAGTTCCTGGTCGCCAACGGCATCGCCGCGCTGCCGTACCACGCGGGGCTGGACGCGGCGACCAGGGCGCGCAACCAGCAGCGCTTCCTGCGCGAGGACGGCCTGGTGATGGTGGCGACGATCGCCTTCGGGATGGGCATCGACAAGCCGGACGTCCGCTTCGTCGCCCACCTCGACCTGCCCAAGTCGGTCGAGGGCTACTACCAGGAGACCGGCCGGGCCGGCCGGGACGGCCTGCCGTCGACCGCCTGGCTCGCCTACGGCCTGCAGGACGTCGTCCAGCAGCGCAAGATGATCGACTCCTCCGAGGGCGACCTCGCCCACCGGCGGAACCTGGCCGCGCACCTCGACGCGATGCTCGCCCTCTGCGAGACGGTCCGCTGCCGCCGGGCGCAACTGCTGGAGTACTTCGGCGAGCCGGCGACCGGTGGTTGCGGCAACTGCGACACCTGCCTGGAGCCGCCGGAGTCCTGGGACGGGACGGTCCCCGCGCAGAAGCTGCTCTCCACGGTGTACCGGCTCGACCGCGAGCGCAACCAGCGGTTCGGTGCCGGGCACTGCATCGACATCCTGCTCGGCAAGCAGAACGACAAGGTCTCCCAGTTCCGGCACGACCAGCTCACCGTCTTCGGCATCGGCACCGACCTGCGGGAGGCCGAGTGGCGCGGGGTGGTCCGGCAACTGCTCGCCGAGGGGCTGCTCACCGTCGAGGGCGACTACGGCACCCTGGCGCTCACCGACGCCAGCGCCGAGGTGCTGGGCCGCCGCCGTACCGTCATGCTGCGCCGGGAGCCGGAGCGGCCGGCGCGGTCCGCGAAGCCCCGGGGGGCGGCCACCGTGGTCGCGGAGTTGCCGGCCGGGGCCGCGCCGCTGTTCGAGCGGCTGCGGGCCTGGCGGGCGGCGACCGCGAAGGAGCAGGGGGTACCGGCGTACGTGATCTTCCACGACGCGACCCTGCGGCAGATCGCCGCGGACGCCCCGGCCTCGCTCGCCGAGCTGTCCCGGATCAGCGGGGTCGGCGAGAACAAGCTGGCCAAGTACGGCGAGCCGATCCTCGCCGTACTGGCCGACGCGGACGTCGACACCCCCGCCTGACCGCGCGCCCGGCCGGGCCGCCGCGTCGGCTGGCCAGGGCGCAGCGTCGCGCCGCGCCGGGGGCGGCGCTGACCGGCCGGGGTGCGACGGCGGTCGGCCGGTCGGGTCAGGTGCCGGCCCGCAGGGCGTCCGGGCGGGCCCAGAGCAGGGCCGCCACGGTGAGCACCACGGTCGCGGCGACGACGAACGCCGCGCCGGGGCCGGCCCACTCGATGGTGAAGCCGGCCAGCGTCCCGCCGAGGCCGAAGCCGGCGGTGTTCGCGGCACCGAGCCAGGTGAACGACTCGGCCGCGCGCCCGGCGGTGGCGATCGCGTCGCAGGCGAGGAAGGTGACGGCGAAGGCGGGCGCCATCCCGAGGCCGGCGACGAGCGCCAGCCCGGTCATGAGCGCCATGCCGTCGGCCACCGCCAGCACCGCCACCCCGGCGGCCACCACCAGCAGCAGCACCCGCAGTTGGTGCACCGCGCTCGACCGCCACTGCCCCGCGCCGTAGGCGCTGCCGCCGAGCAGGCTGCCCACCGCGAACGCCGCCAGCAACAGGCCGGCCAGGTGGGTGGCGTCGCGGTCACCGGCGAAGGCCGGCAGGGCGACCTGGACCACGCCCAGGATGACGCTGATGCTCGCCACGGCCAGCATCAGCGTCCACATCGCCGGGGCGCGCAGGGCGCTGCGGCGGGGGCCGACGAAGCCGGTGCCCCGCCAGGCGCGGGCGGCCGGCGCGGTCACGTACCACACGGTGCCGGCGAAGCCGACCACGGCCAGGACGGCCAACGCGCCGCCGGGTGGCAGCAGGGCCACCAGGACGCCGACGATCAGGGGGCCGGAGATCGCGGTCAACTCCTGGGCGTTGGCCTCCACGGCGTAGGCCGCCGGGCGGAGCCGCTCGCCGGCCAGGTCGGGCAGCAGCGCCCGCAGGGCCGCCGCCTGGGCCGGCAGCAGCAGACCGATCAGCACGGCCACCGCCACCACCACCGGGGGCGGCGCCCCGAGGCGGACGGCGGCCACGAAGGCGAGCATCGCCGCGCTGTTGGCGGCGGCCGTGGCGAGCAGCACCCGCTGGCCCAGCCGGTCGAGCAGCCGGCCGTGCAGGGGGCGGGACAGCGCGGCGGCGAGGCCGAAGGCCCCGGTGGCGGACCCGGCCACGGCGAACGAGCCCGTGCCGTGTTGCACCAGCAGCACCATCGCCAGCGGGGTGCCGCCGTCGCGCAGCCGGGCGACGAAGGCCGCCGCGATGGGCCGGGCGATGTCCGGCCGGGCGAACATCTGTCGGTAGTTCTCCAGGAATTCGATGCCCGTCATTCTGGCACGCATCGCGCGGCGCGTCGACCCGCACCGAATACGGCCGCTCCGGACAGACAACGTCGGCCACCGCGCTGATTCGCGACGGGAATTGCGTCAAACCTCTTTGTGACGTAGTTCACATAGCCATTCATCTATTTAAACAATGCGTTAACCATGCTTCCCTCGATTGAGTCGACACCACTCGACCCGGCACCCGGAAAACCTGTCTTCATTTTCCACCGGAACACGTGCCACCGGACCGGAGGGGCACGCACCACGGGCCGCCGGGTCACGCACACGACATCGAGCGAGGGCGCGCGGGGGCGCCATCCGCAGCCGGACCGGCCGTCCGGACGGCACCCGGCCCACCAGGCAGAACGGCCGGCGAGCAGCACCGGACAGGCCGGCTGCGCCGGCCGGCGGCGAGCACCGCCGGGCGTCACCCCGCGCGCCGTCGCACCGTTCGCGCACATCGGGGGAGGGCGACAGTGACCGACGAAACGGTGGACGTCTGCGTGATCGGAAGCGGTGCCAGTGGTGCGATCGCGGCACACTTCCTCTGCCGACAGGGCCACTCCGTCCTGATCCTCGAAGAAGGCGGCCGGGTGACTCCGGGCGACTCGTTACGGGGCCTGGAAAAGACCTGGCAACCCGCGCTCACGCCGAGCCCGGACGGCGGGCTCGCGGATTCCGGTCGCCCCTGGACCGCGCAGGCGCTCGGCGGCGGAATGACTCTCTTCGGCGGGATCATGTTCCGATATCGCAAAGTCGACTTTGACGCTGGAAAATATATGAGTACCGACGCGCTGGACCCCCGCTGGCCCCTGTCGTACCACGACCTGCGCCCGTACTACGAGGAGGTCGAACGCCTCGTCGGGGTGGCCCGGGCCGACCACGCCGACCCGCTGGACCCGGGCTCCGGGCCGGCCCCGATGCCCCCGCACCCGTACAGCCGTGCGGGCGCCCTGCTGGCACGGGCCGGGCGCGTCCGGGGGCTGCGCCCCTTCCCCACCCCCCTCGCCATCACCTCCGTCCCCTACCGGGGTCGGCCGAGGTGTCACCGCTGCGGCCCCTGCAACGAGCACGTCTGCCCCACCGGGGCCCGGGCGGACCTCGCCACCCTGCTGCTCGACCCGCTCGTCGCCGAGGGCTCCCTGTCGGTCCGGCTGGCCTCCCGGGCGCTGCGGATCAACCTCGCCCGCTGCGGCGTGGCCGGCTCGGTGGAGTGGCTCGACCTGCGTCACCGCACCCGCCACACCACCCGGGCCCGCGCCGTGGTCGTCGCCGCCAACGCCGTGCAGTCGGCCGCCCTGCTGCTGCGCTCCACCGGGCCCGGCGCGGCCCACGGGCTCGGCAACGGGCACGACATGGTGGGACGCGGCCTGTCGTTCAAGGTCAGCGGCTACCGGTGGGGGCGGGTGCCGGCCCCCGACACCGGCCGCCCCGAGAACGGGCCGTTCTCCAGCGTGGCCTTCTCCGACTACTACCTCGACCCGGAGATCCCCAGCGGGCTCGGCGGCATGCTCTACGAGGCCGACCCGGTCCGGGACCGCTACCGCGACGGCCGGCTGACGCTGCGCCTGCACTTCCTGGCCGGCGACCAGCCACGGGCCCGCAACCGGGTCCGGCTCGCCACCCGGCGCGACGCGTTCGGCGTGCCGCGCCTGGTCATGGACTACCGCACCCACCCGGTCGACGAGTCCCGCCGCGACCACCTGGCCGGCCACGCGGTCGACCTGCTGCGCGCCGCCGGGGTGCGCGAGGTGCACGCCGAGTCGTCGAACCACCACCTGGGCAGCCGCCACCTGCACGGCGGGTGCCGCGCCGGGCACGACCCCCGCAGTTCGGTGGTCGACCGCGACGGGCGGGTGCACGAGGCGGAGAACGTCTACGTGGTGGACGGGGGCTTCTTCCCCTTCGCCGGCGGGGTCAACCCCACCCTCACCATCCAGGCCAACGCGCTGCGCATCGCCCACCGGGTCGCGGCGCAGCTCGGCACCGACGCGCCACCCCCGATCCGACCCGACGAGGAGGCCCACCCGTGACCGGACGTACGGCTCAGGCGACGCATCCGCGCACCACCCACGACGACGCCCTCGCCCGGGCGAGGGCGGTCACCGCCTCCGACACCTGGGATCTCGACCGGCGTTTCCCGATCGTCCTGGACCGGGGTTCCGAAGCGTACGTCTGGGACGTGCAGGGTCGGCGGTACCTCGACCTGACCTCGTGCAGCGGGGCCGCCCCGCTCGGTGCCGGGCATCCCGGCGTCGTCGAGGCCGCGACCCGGGCCATGGTCCGCACCGGCGGGATCCTGCCCGGACCGTTGTCCCTGCTCCGCGTCGAACTCGCCGAACGGCTGGTCGACCTCTTCCCCTGCGCCCAGCGGGCCGTCTTCTTCCGTACCGGCTCCTGCGCGACCACCGCCGCCGTGCGGCTCGCCCGGGTGCACACCGGCGCCCGCCCGGTGTTGACCAGCGGGTACCACGGTTGGCACGACTGGCACCTGCAGTACCGGCCGCACCTCGCCCTGGCCGACCGCGACCCGGACACCACCGACTTCGGCTACGACCTCGACCGGCTCGCCGACCTGGCGTCCCGGCACGGGCGGATCGCGGCGGTCATCGTGACGCCCGAGGTCAACTTCTTTCCGAGGGAGCACCTGCGGCAGGTCGCCGAGATCGCCCGCCGGCACGGTGGCCTCGTCGTCGTCGACGAGGTGATGACCGGATTCCGGTACGCCCCGGGCGGCTACCACGCCGCCGCCGGTGTCGACGCCGACCTGATCGCGGTCAGCAAGGGCCTGGCCAACGGGTTCGCCCTCTCCGCCGTGCTGGGCCGCGCCGAGGTGATGAAGGCCGACGAGGCGACCTACCTCGGCAACACCTACCAGCGGGAGGTGACCCCGTTCGCCGCGGCCCTGGCGACCCTCGACGCCTACGCCGACGGCACGGTGCCGGAGCGGATCCGGACGGTCGGCACCCGGCTGATGGCGGGCCTGAACGAGGTCTTCGCCGCCCACGGCGTGCCGGCGGTCGCCCGGTCCTGGCCGACCATGTTCGACGTCGTCTTCGCCGACCCCGACCTCGGTACCCGGTTCTTCCAGGAGATGTGGCGGCGGGGTTTCCTGATGCAGTACGGCGGGCGGTTCATGCCCTCGGCGGCGACCAGCGACGAGGATGTCCGGGCCGTGACCGACGCCGCCCACGCCGCCCTGCGGGCCACGCTCGCCGACGCCGGCCCGGCCCCGGCCGGGGACCACCACGCCGATGACCGGCTGCGCGCCGCGGCGGTGGAGTTCGCCGGGCAGAACTTCGCGGCGACCCCGCAGGCGGTGCGGACCTGGTTCGGCCGGCCGGACTGACCGCACCACCACTCCCCTTCCCCCCGCGAGAAAGGAGCGCCGTGCCCACCCCACTCCCCTTCGCCTCGGACCCCATCCTGTTGGGCGGCGAGAACCGGTCCGGGACCACCCTGCTCAGCGTGGTCCTCGACGCCCACCCCGACCTGGTGGTCGGTCCCGAGCTGGACTTCCCCAACCCGCCCAACCTCGGCGAGCACATCCTGGCGGCGGCGGACCTGCTGACCCGGCGGGACCCCCGGGTGCTCGGGCCGGGCACCGACACCGCCGACCCGTACTGGTACGACGGGGCGCACTTCGTCAAGCAGTGCGAACGGTTCGGCGTCGGCATCGACGACCTCACGACGCTGGTCACGGCGGCGCGGGACGCGCTGGGCACCGAGCTGTCCTCCTTCGAGGACCGGTGCCGGCTCATCGACGACATCGGCGAGTTCCGGCGGCGGGCGGTCGGCGCACAGCGGTGGGGCATCAAGCTCCAGCGCAAGATCCAGCGGGTGGACGACTACGCCCGGCTGTGGCCCCGGGCCCACTTCGTGCACATCGTCCGCGACGGGCGGGACCTGGCGGCCAGCCACCTCAAGACGGTACCGACCTGGGGTTACCGCTCGGCGACGGAGGCGGCGCGCGGCTGGCTGGAGGTGGTCGCCCGGCCGCACACCGTCGCGCCGCAGGGCCGCTACCTGGAGATCCGGTACGAGGATCTCGTCGCGGCCCCGAAGGAGACCCTGGAACAGGTCATGCAGTTCCTCGGCCTGCGGTGGGACGACGCGCTGCTGCGGCACTCCGAGTTCGAGCACTCGCTGCTGCACCGGTCGTGGGGGCACCCGGCGGCCGAGGCCGTCGCCCGGCCGCTGTACACCGGCCGCGCGGGGCGGTACCGGACCGACCTGACCGCCGAACAGGTGGCCGACTTCGAGCGGCTCGCCGGGCCGGAACTGCGCCGGCTGGGCTACGTCAGCTGAGCCCACCTGCGACCACGCCGTCCACTCGACGGCCCGCCAGCCCCGACGGGCCCAGCCGGCCCGGCCGCCACCCCACGGCCCGAGCGGCCCGGCCGCCCATCCGTCGGTGCTGCCGCCCCCGCCGGGCGCCCCGGGGCCGGGTTCCCACCGGCCCCGGGGCGACGGGGCGGGCCACCGGGTCAGACCGCGCGGGCCACGCAGATCCGGGCGCCGAGCCGGGCGCCGGCCTCGTAGACCATGTACGACACGCCGCCGTCGGTCCCGAAGGTGGGCGCGGCGGTCCGGCCGTTGTCGGAGGCCACCGGGGTGTGGAAGACCCCGAGGTGGACCTCCCGGTCGAAGGCGTTGCCGACCTCGGTCAGCCGCATCCGGCCGTCGTTGCCGTGGTACACGACGTAGGTGGTGTTGTTGCGGCGCAGCAGGTGCGGACCGGAGATGTCGGTGAGCCCGTCCCCGGCCGGGGAGACCAGCGGCTGGGGGGCGAACCGCCACTGGTCCCAGCCGTTCGGCGACCAGCCCCAGAAGATCTTCCGGGTACCGGGGCGGACGGTGTGCGCGCCCATGAAGAGCATCACGTACCGGTTGCCCAGCCCCGGCACGGCGTGCTCGAACACCCGGGCGTACGACGTCTCGGTGGTGTTCGGGACCAGCCGGGTGCTCAGGATCGGGGTCGGCGAGGTGAAGGTGATCCCGTCGCGGGAGCGGGCCACCCGGGTGGTGGTGTTCTCCCCGTGGAAGTAGAGGAAGAACTCCCGGGTCGGGGCGTTCCACACGACGTGCGGCGAGGAGACGTGGCTGACCGTGACCCCGGGCAGGTGCCGGCTGATGATCGGGTTGCCGGGGTGCTCGGTGTAGGGCCCCTCCATCCGGTCGGCGTAGGCCAGGCAGATCCCGCCCGGCGCGTCGTGCGGGGCGTAGTACAGGTAGTACCGGCCCCGGGCGCCGGAGATCTCGTGCGGGGCGTAGTACAGGTAGTACCGGCCCCGGGCGCCGGAGATCTTGTCGTACACGCCCCGGACACAGGGGAAGATCGTCTCGCCGGTCGGGTTGTAGACCAGGGGCCGGTTGAACGCGTCGCGGACGTACCGGTAGGTGGGGAAGCCGGCCGGGGCGGCGAGGGCGGGGGCGTCGCCGGCCAGGACACCGAGGCCGCCGGTGGACGCGGCGGCACCGAGCAGCGCGGTACCGCGCAGCAGGCCGCGCCGGCTGAGCGGGGAGGCGGGGACGGGAAGCTGGGGCACGGGGTGTCTCCGTTCGTGGGGGACGCCCGCTGACCGCACGGTCGCGACGAATGGCCGGCAGGCGATTCGTCGGCGCCGGGGACGAGTCGGGGCAGTGGTGGACCGGGCCCGGTGATCGATGAGTTTGCGCTCGCCGATGCGACGGGTCAAGCACCGTAATACGGATTAACTACGGTTTTCGGCCTGGCCCGGGTCGGTCGGCTCCGGCCCGCCGAGGGCCCGGATGATCGCCTCGGCGGTCCGCCGTCCCACCCCCGGAACCTCGGTGATCTGCTCCACCGAGGCCGAGCCGAGCCGCTTGAGCGAGCCGAAGTGGCGCAGCAGGGCGGTGCGCCGGACCTCGCCCAGGCCGGGCACCTCGTCCAGCGCGGAGGCGGTCATCCTCTTGGAGCGGCGTTGCCGGTGGAAGGTGATGGCGAACCGGTGCGCCTCGTCGCGGACCCGTTGCAGCAGGTAGAGCGCCTCCGAGGTGCGGGGCAGGATGACCGGGAACTCGTCGTCGGGCAGCCAGACCTCCTCCAGCCGCTTCGCCAGCCCGCAGAGCGCGACGTCGTCGACGCCCAGCTCGGCGAGGGCCTGGGCGGCGGCGGCGACCTGCGGCGGGCCGCCGTCGACCACCACCAACTGCGGCGGGTACGCGAACCGGCGCGGCCGGCCGGTGGTCGGGTCGATGCCGGGGCGGTCCGGGTCGGCGGCGGTCTCCTCGCCCAGTTCGCCGGTCTCGGCGCGGGTTTCCAGGTACCGGGCGAAGCGGCGGCGCAGCACCTCGGACATCGCCGACAGGTCGTCGGTGGCGCCCCGGACGATGAACCGGCGGTACTCGCCCTTACGGGGCAGCCCGTCCTCGAAGACGACCATGCTGGCCACCACGTCGGTGCCCTGGATCTGGGAGACGTCGTAGCACTCGATGCGCAGCGGGGAGGTGCGCATGCCCAGCGCCTCGCCGATCTCGTCGAGGGCCTGGCTGCGGGTGGTCAGGTCGCCGGCCCGGCGCAGCTTGTGCCGGGCCAGCGCGTCCCTCGCGTTGCGGCCCACCGTCTCCAGCAGGTCCCTCTTGTCGCCGCGCTGCGGCACCCGCAGGGTGACCCGGCTGCCCCGGCGGGCCGACAGCCAGTCGGCGAGGGCGTCGGCGTCCGCCGGCAGGGCGGGGACCAGCAGCTCGCGGGGGACGTCGGCCTCGCCCCGCTCGCCGCCGTAGACCTGGGTGCAGAAGTGGTGCACCAGGTCGCCGGGGGTCAGCTCCTCGGTCTTCTCCACCACCCAGCCGCGCTGGCCCCGGACCCGCCCGTCGCGGACGTGGAAGACCTGCACGGCCGCTTCGAGGGGGTCGTCGGCGAAGGCCACCACGTCGGCGTCGGTGCCGTCGCCGAGCACCACGGTCTGCTTCTCCATCGCCCGGCGCAGCGCGGCGACGTCGTCGCGCAGCCGGGCCGCCCGCTCGAACTCCAGCGCCTCGCTGGCCTCGGTCATCTCCCGTTCCAGCCGGCGGACCATGCTGTCGGTGCGCCCGGCCATGAAGTCGCAGAACCCGTCGACGACCCGCCGGTGCTCCTCGGCGCTGACACTGCCCACGCAGGGCGCCGAACACTTGCCGATGTACCCGAGCAGGCAGGGGCGGCCGACCTGGCCGGCCCGCTTGAACACCCCGGCCGAGCAGGTCCGCGCCGGGAAGACCCGCAGCAGCAGGTCGAGCGTCTCCCGGATGGCCCAGGCGTGCGAGTACGGCCCGAAGTAGCGCACGCCCTTGCGCTTCGCGCCCCGCATCACCTGCAGACGCGGGTACTCCTCGTCGAGGGTGACGGCGAGGTACGGGTACGACTTGTCGTCGCGGTAGCGGACGTTGAACCTCGGGTCGTACTGCTTGATCCAGGTGAACTCCTGCTGGAGCGCCTCGACCTCGGTGGCGACGGTGATCCAGTCGACCGACTCGGCGGTGGTGACCATCTGCCGGGTGCGCTCGTGCAGCCCGAGCAGGTCGCCGAAGTACGAGTTGAGGCGGCTGCGCAGGTTCTTCGCCTTGCCGACGTAGATCACCCGGCCGGTGCCGTCGCGGAACCGGTAGACCCCCGGGGACTCGGGGATGGTGCCGGGGGCGGGACGGTAGGTCGACGGATCAGCCACACTCCGAGACTAGTCGCCGCCCCCGACAGTCCCCGACGGCGAGCCGCCCGCCGGGCGCGGGTGTCAGCCCAGTGTCCAGAGCACGCCGAGCTGGTCGATCTCGTCCCCGCTGCGGCCGAAGAAGCCGGCGAGCCGGCCGCCGGGCGGGGCGGTGAAGGTCACCGCCGCCGGGGTCGGGGTGCCGGCGGCCAGGGTACGGCCGTGGTTGGTGGTGAGGCGGGCGGAGAAGATCCGGGTCCGTCCGGCACGCTGCCCCTGGGTCAGGGTGACCTCGGTGACGTGCTCGTCGGCGGCGAGGGTGAGGGCGGTGGCCGTGCCGCCGGTGCCGCCGTGGGTCAGCGTGCGGCCGTCGGCGAGGGTGAGGCCGACCTGGTCGAGTCGGGAGCCGCCGCGCAGCGTCAGCCCGGTGACCCGGGGACCGACGGCGGGCAGGTCGGTGAAGGGGGTGCCGTGCGGGCCGCCCCAGGTGTCGCTGGCCCGCAGCCCCGCGTCGAGGGTCCAGCCGAACCAGGCGGCGTGCGGGTAGTGGTCGGACAGCGGCTCGCCGGCCGGGTCGAGGAACCGGGCGTGCTCGGTGTGGTACCGGGTCAGGTCGAGCCGGACCAGCCGGTTGCTCCGGTAGAGGATCTTGTCGACCACCTCGCAGGCGTCGGTGACGTTCGCCGGGTCGCAGGTCAGCGCCGGGCTTCCGGCGGCCGGCGGCACCCCGCCCCGCTCCTGCTGCACCCAGGCGTCGGTCAGCCCGTTGGCGGCGACCAGGTCACGGATGGTGTCGCCGGTGCGGGTGTAGCGGACGTTGAGGTCACCCATCACCACCACCGCGTTGCCCGCCGAGTGGGTCCCGACGTACGCGGAGAGCTGGCTGAGGTTGGCCCGCCGGGCGGCCAGGTCGGCCTCGCTGCTGCCGGCGTTGGCGTGCACGTTGTACAAGTCGACGAAGACCCCCTCGGCCAGCCGGATCCGGGAGGCGGTGAAGCCCTTCGGGGTGAGGCAGTCGGTGCCGTTGCACCGGTCCCAGGTCACCCGGGCGAAGTCGGCGTACGGGTGGTTCGACATGGTGTTCAGGCCGCTACCGAAGGGCACCCCGCCGCTGGTCGGGGTGCGGTACGGGTGCCGGTCGGTGGCGTACAGGTCGGCGTGGTAGTTGAAGTCCTCCTGGACGTGCACGATGTCGTACCCGTTGACCCGCTCGCCGATCGGTCGGGTGTTGACGGCCGGCTTGCTGCCGGAGAGCGGTTCGGGCAGGCCGGCCACGTTGTAGGTGAGCACCGAGAAGGTGCCCGAGGTGGCGGTCGGCCCGGCGGCGGCCGGCGGCGTGGGGGCCGGCGCGGCGGTGGCGGGGGTCGGCAGCGCCACGGCGGCCAGCAGCGCCGCGGACGCGAGCAGGCGTACGGGGATCATCCGGGTGTCCCTTCTCGACAGCGCGACCACGCGCGGCCGGCGACCGGCGCGGGGATCGAAGGTTATCGAGCGAACGGGATCCACTCAATACTCGCGGGTAACCAAACGGCGACACCCCGATTGACTTCTTCCGATATCGACCGCCGTTCGCTTACCATCCGGTAACTGAATGTTCTTCATGTAATGCTCCGCTGCCCCGCCCCGCACACCCCCGCCTGATCCCCACCCCCCGGAGGATCGCCATGACCGGCCCCACCGTCAGCGGTCGTCGCCGCCGACCCACCGCACCGCGCCGCCTGCTGGCCGCCGCCACCGCCGCCGGTGTCGCCGCCCTGCTCGTCGCCGTCCCCACCCCGGCCCCCGCCGCCGCGCCCACCACCGCCGCGCCGGCCGCCGCCAGCGCCTTCGCCGCCACCGACTACTGCCTCGGCGAGTGCGCGGAGATCCTGCCGCCCGGCCAGAACGGCAACGCCACCCTGGTCGAGATCCTCGGCAACCAGGCCCTCGGCACCCTGCCCCGGCACTCCGCCGACCAGCTCGGCAAGTACGCCGACCTCGTCTACGGCTACGCCGGGCTGCGCACCGACCAGATCGGCAGCTTCTTCAACGACGCCTCCTTCGGCGTCGACCCCACCCAGGTCGAACGCGAGTACTCGCCCCGCTCCGACGTGCGCATCGTGCGCGACAAGGTCGCCGGCGTCCCGCACATCACCGGCACCACCCGGGGCGGGACCATGTACGGCGCCGGGTACGCCGGAGCCGAGGACCGGCTGTTCACCATGGACCTGCTGCGCCACGTCGGGCGCGGCACCCTCACCCCGTTCGCCGGCGGCGCCCCCGGCAACCGGGCCCTGGAACAGAGCGTCTGGCGCACCTCGCCGTACACCGAGGCGGACCTGGCGGCCCAGGTCACCGCGCTGCGCGCGAAGGGCCCCCGGGGCGAGCAGCTCCACGCCGACGTGCAGGAGTACATCGCCGGCATCAACGCCTACATCCGCACCTGCATGGCCAACCGCAACTGCCCCGGCGAGTACGTGCTCACCGGCCACCTCGACGCCATCACCAACGCGGGCGGCCCGAAGCCGTTCGTGATGACCGACCTGATCGCCATCGCCGGGGTGGTCGGCGGCCTGTTCGGCGGCGGGGGCGGCACCGAGATGCAGTCCGCGCTGGTCCGCCTCGCCGCGCGGGCGAAGTTCGGCCCGGTCGAGGGTGACCGGGTGTGGGACGGCTTCCGGGGCCGCAACGACCCGGAGACCGTGCTGACCCTGCACGACGGGCAGAGCTTCCCCTACGGCGACGCCGACCCGAACGCGCCCAGCGTGGTGCTCCCCGACGCCGGCTCCGCCCGGGTCGAGCCGATCTACACCGACCCCACCGGCTCGGCCACCACCACCGCCGCGCCCACCCGGGGCGCCGACCTGGCCGCCGCCCTGTCCGGCCTGACCATCGACCCGGCGCACCGGGGCATGTCCAACGCGGCGGTGGTCTCCGCCGCGCACTCCGCCACCGGCCACCCGGTCGCCGTCTTCGGCCCGCAGACCGGCTACTTCTCCCCGCAACTGCTGATGGTGCAGGAACTGCAGGGCCCGGGGATCAGCGCCCGGGGCGCCGCCTTCGCCGGCCTCAACCTGTACGTGCTGCTCGGCCGGGGCCAGGACTACGCCTGGAGCGCCACCTCCTCCGTGCACGACATCACCGACACCTACGCGGTGCCGCTGTGCACCCCCGACGGCAGCGCCCCCACCCTGGCCAGCAACCACTACCGGTACCGGGGCCAGTGCCTGCCGATGGAGGAGCTGTCGCACGTCAACCGGTGGAGCCCGACGGTCGCCGACGGCACCCCGGCCGGGTCGTACAAGCTGGTCGTCCGGCGCACCAAGCTCGGCCTGGTCGGCTGGCGGGCGACGGTGGCCGGCGCACCGCACGCCTTCACCCAGCTCCGCTCCACCTACCGGCACGAGGCCGACTCCGCGATCGGCTTCCAGATGTTCAACGACCCCACCCAGATGGCCACCGCCGACGCCTTCCTCACCTCGGCGAACAACGTCGAGTACGCCTTCAACTGGTTCTACGTCAACTCCCGCGACGCGGCGTACCTCAACTCCGGGCTCAACCCGCTGCGCGCGGCCGGCTCCAACCCGAACCTGCCGATGAAGGCCGAGCCGGCGTACGAGTGGCAGGGCTTCGACCCGGCCACCAACACCGCCCGGTACGCCCCGGCGTCGGCCCACCCCCAGTCGACCAACCAGGACTACTACATCAGCTGGAACAACAAGCAGGCCAAGGACTTCGGCGCCGCCGACGGCAACTTCAGCTTCGGCGCGGTGCACCGGGGCGACCTGCTCGACAGACCGCTCAAGGCGGGCATCGCCGCCGGCCGCACGTACGACCGGGCCACCCTCACCGAGCTGGTGCAGAAGGCCGGCCTGACCGACCTGCGCGGCGCCGAGGTGCTCGACGAGCTGATCCGGGTGCTGGTGCGCCAACCGGTCACCGACCCGGCACTGGCCACCGAGGTCAGCCGGCTCAAGGCGTGGCGGGCCGACGGGGCGCTGCGGGTGGAGACCGCCAAGGGCTCGAAGGTGTACCGGCACGCCGAGGCGATCCGTACCTTCGACGCCTGGTGGCCGCTGCTGGTCCGGGGCATCTTCCGGGCCCCGCTCGGCGCGGACCTCTACCAGGCGCTGGTCAACACCCTCCAGGTCAACGAGTCCCCCTCCGGCCACCAGCAGGGTGACGTCTCCACCCTGCCGACCTCGGCCAGCACCGCCCAGACGCACAAGGGCTCGGCGTTCCAGTACGGCTGGTGGGGGTACGTCGACAAGGACCTGCGGGCGGTCCTCGGCGACCCGGTCGCCGGCGGCCCCGGCCGGGCCTTCTGCGGCGACGGCGCCCTCACCGGCTGCCGGCAGATCCTGCTCGACACCCTCCGCACGGCCGCCACCACCCCGGCCACCACGACGTACCCCGGCGACGCGACCTGCGCGGCCGGCGACCAGTGGTGCGCCGACGCGATCGTCCAGTCCCCGCTGGGCGGGATCAAGCACGCCACCATCGCCTGGCAGAACCGTCCCACCTACCAGCAGGTCGTCTCCTTCCCGGCGAAGCAGGGCGACGACCTGACCAACCTCGCCGCCGGCCGCCCGGTGACCGCCTCCAGCAGCCAGTTCGGCAACCCCGCCGCGCGGGCCGTCGACCGGAACCTGGCCACCCGGTGGGCCAGCGACTGGGCCGACGACCAGTGGCTCACCGTCGACCTGGGCGCGGCCCGACCGGTCGGGCGGGTGGTGCTGGCCTGGGAGGCGGCCCACGGCCGGTCGTACCGGATCGAGCTCTCCGGCGACGGCACCACCTGGCGGACCGCCTGGTCGACCACGGTCGGCGACGGCGGCACCGACCTGGCCGTCTTCCCCACCGAGACGGCCCGGTACGTGCGGATGCGGGCGCTGACCCGGGGCACGTCGCACGGTGTCTCGCTCTGGGAGATGTCGGTCCACTCCCACTGACCTGGCGTCCCCGGTGGGCCGGCGCGGGGCGACCCGCGTCGGCCCACCGCCCGGTCGGGAGCCGATCGGATATTCGGCTGCTCCGATGCGGCCGGCTCGGTAGATTCCCTCGCGGCCGGTGACGGCGGGAGGGTGACGATGTCCGGACGCGGACTCAGCCGGGGCGGTGCCGTCCTGGTCGCGGCGCTGACCGTCGACTCGATCGGCAACGGCCTGTTCCTGCCGCTGTCGCTGGTCTACTTCCGCGAGCTGACCGAGGTGCCGCTGGCCCTGCTCGGGGTGCTGCTCAGCGTGGCGAACGTGGTCACCCTGCCGGTGCCGCTGTGGGCGGGCACCCTCGCCGACCGGTTCGGCGCGCTGCCGGTGGTGGTCGGCTCGCAACTGCTCCAGGCCGTCGGCTTCCTCGCCTACGCCTGGGTGCAGGGCCCGGTCGGGGTGCTCGCCTCGGCGACCCTGGTCGCCGTCGGCGTCCGGTTCTTCTGGTCGGCGGTCTTCACCGCCGTGGCCGACTACGCCGACGGCAGCGCCGGGTCCTGGACCCGGGACACCTGGTACGCGGTGAGCAACGGCGCCCGCACCGCCGGCCTGGCGGTGGGCGGCCTGGTCACCGGGTTCGTGGTCGCCGACGGCCGGGAGGCCACCTACCGGGGCGTGGCGTACGCGGCGGCGGCCTGTTTCGCCCTGGCGGCGGCGCTGCTCGCCGGTTTCGTCCGGACCCCGGCCACCCGGCCCGCACCCGGGGCCGACCGCCGCGCCGACGGGTACGCCGGGCTGCTGCGGGACCGCCCGTTCCTCGCGCTGATCGCCCTGAACACCGCGTACGCGATGAGCAACATGATGCTCGGGCTGGCCCTGCCGACCGTGGTGCTCGACGACGTCCGGGGACCGGCCTGGCTCACCTCGGCGATCCTGGCCGGGAACGCGCTGACCGTCGCGGTGCTCTCCGCGCCGGTGGGCATCCGGGCGCAACGGCACCGGCGCACCCGCACGATCGTGCTGGCCGCCGTCCTGTACACCGCCTGGGGGCTGGTCTTCGCCACCGCCGGTCCGGGCCGGCCGGTGCTGGCCGCCGCGCTCCTGGTCGCCGGTGCCCTGCTCTTCTCTGCCGCCGAACTGCTCCACGCCCCCGCGTCGGCGGGCCTGGCCGCCGCAGCGGCCCCACCGGCGGCCCGGGGCCGCTACCTCGCGGCGTTCCAGTACTCCTTCACCATCGCCTCGATGATCGCGCCGGCCTTCTTCGCCACCCTGTACGAGGTCGGCACCGCCGTACCCTGGCTGGCCCTGGCCGGGGTGAACGCGGCCAGCATCCTCGGCATCCTGGCGCTGGAGCGGGCCCTGCCGGCCACCGCGCTGCGCGCCGGGGCCGACCTGGTAGCACCCCCGCCGACCACCACCGTCACCAGCGACGCGCGCTGACCCGCCGGAGAAGAGGCAGGGGTGGCCGGGCGCGGCCCGCCCCCGGCGGGCCGCGCACGCCGCCCGTCGCGGACCGGAGGCCGGTCAGGCCAGGGAGATGTTCTCCCCGGAGATCCGCAGTTGCTTCTCGGCCAGCGGCCGGGTCGCCGGACCGGACTGGACCGAGCCGTCGGTGATCGAGAAGCTGCTGTTGTGGCAGGTGCAGTTGATCGTGCCGCCGTCGACGTTCGACACCGGGCACCCCTGGTGGGTGCAGATCGGGTCGAAGCCCTTGAACTCCCCCGCCGTGGGCTGGGTGATCACCACGCCCTGCTGGGCGAGGATCTTCCCGCCGCCGACCGGGATGTCGCCGGTCGTCGCCAGCGCCGGAGCGCCGTTCTCACCGCCGCTGGTCGGGCCGCCGTCGCCGGACCCGCCCGACTCGGGGGCGTTGGCCACCGGCCGCTCCCGGCCACAGGCGGTCAGCACCACCGCCGCCCCGACCGCACCGGCTCCCGCGAGGAGCGTCCGGCGGGTCTGGGTACCCGGCCCGGCGGTCACCTGGTCGTCGCTCATGTGTTGCCCCTCTCTGGTCGCCGACATCCGTGGGCGGCCCCTGTCCCCGTACACGCACCACCATCCCCGCCAGTTCACCCCGAAACCCTGTGAACCCCCTGAGTCCCCCACCCCCACCCCACCCCCAACCCCCACCCCCTCCCTCTCCCCCCGCCCCTCCGCGCGTCGATCATGGAGTTGGCGGCGGTTCCGGGCGTTCCCGGTGCCGCCAACTCCATGATCGACGCTTGGAGATGGGGGGAGGGGGAGGGAGGGGGCAGGGCGGGGTGGGGGGAGAGGGGGGTGGGGTGGGTTAGCGGCGGGGGCGGGGGGTGCGGTTGGCCTTGGCGGCGCGGGTGGTGGCGGAGGGTGCGCCGGTGGGCTCGCCGTCGAGCTTGAGCACCTGCCGCAGGAAACGGCCGGTGTGGCTCTCGGCGACCTCGGCGACCTCCTCCGGGGTGCCGGCGGCCAGCACCGTGCCGCCCCGGTGGCCGCCCTCCGGACCCATGTCGACGACCCAGTCCGCGCTCTTGATCACGTCCAGGTTGTGCTCGATCGTGATCACCGTGTTGCCCTTGTCGACCAGCCCCTCCAGGACCATCAGCAGCTTGCGGATGTCCTCGAAGTGCAGGCCGGTGGTCGGCTCGTCGAGCACGTAGACCGTCCGGCCGGTGGAGCGCTTCTGCAACTCGGAGGCGAGCTTGACCCGCTGCGCCTCACCGCCGGAGAGGGTCGGCGCGGGCTGGCCCAGCCGGACGTACCCCAGGCCCACGTCGACCAGCGTCTTCAGGTGCCGGTGGATCGCCGGGATGGCGGAGAAGAACTCGGCCGCCTCCTCGATCGGCATGTCCAGCACGTCGGCCACGGTCCGGCCCTTGTAGTGCACCTCCAGGGTCTCCCGGTTGTACCGGGCCCCCTTGCACACCTCGCAGGGGACGTACACGTCGGGCAGGAAGTTCATCTCGATCTTCAGGGTGCCGTCGCCGGAGCACGCCTCGCAGCGTCCCCCCTTGACGTTGAACGAGAACCGGCCCGGCCCGTACCCCCGGACCTTGGCCTCGGTGGTCTCGGCGAAGAGCTTGCGGACGTGGTCCCAGACCCCGGTGTACGTGGCCGGGTTGGAGCGCGGGGTCCGCCCGATCGGGGACTGGTCCACGCCGACGACCTTGTCCACGTGCTCCAGGCCGGTGATCCGGGTGTGCCGCCCCGGCACCAGCCGGGCGCCGTTGATCTGGTTGGCGAGCACCGCGTACAGGATGTCGTTGACCAGGGTCGACTTGCCCGAGCCGCTGACCCCGGTGACCGCGACGAGTTGGCCGAGCGGGAACGGCACGGTGAGGTTGCGCAGGTTGTGCTCCCGCGCCCCGTGCACCACCAGGTCCCGCCCCGGGGTCTGCGGCCGGCGGCCCGCCGGGATCGGGATCTCCTTGCGCCCGGACAGGTACGCCCCGGTCAGCGACTCGGGGTTGTCCAGCAGCGCGGGCACCGAGCCGGAGTGCACGATCCGGCCGCCGTGCTCCCCCGCGCCCGGCCCGATGTCGACGATCCAGTCGGCGGTGCGGATGGTGTCCTCGTCGTGCTCCACCACGATGAGGGTGTTGCCCAGCCCGCGCAGCCGCACCAGGGTCTCGATCAGCCGGTGGTTGTCCCGCTGGTGCAGCCCGATGGACGGCTCGTCGAGCACGTAGAGCACGCCGACCAGGCCGGAGCCGATCTGGGTGGCCAGCCGGATGCGCTGCGCCTCACCGCCGGAGAGGGTGCCCGCCGGCCGGTCCAGGGAGAGGTAGTCCAGTCCCACGTCGAGCAGGAAGCGCAGCCGGGCGTTGATCTCCTTGAGCACCCGCTCGGCGATCAGCTTCTGCCGGTCGGTCAGCTCGATGCCGGCGAGCAGCTCGGCGCACTCCCCCACCGACAGGTTGCAGACCTCGGCGATGCTCCGGCCGGCCAGGGTGACCGCGAGCACCTCCGGCTTGAGCCGGGCCCCGCCGCAGGCCGCGCAGGGCACGTCGCGCATGTACCCCTCGTACTTCTCCCGGGACCACTCCGACTCGGTGTCGGTGTGCCGGCGCTCGATCCACTGCACCACGCCCTCGAACCCGGTGTGGTACGAGCGCTCCCGGCCGTACTTGTTGCGGTACCGCACGTGCACCTGGTCGCCGGAGCCGTGCAGGATCGTCTTCTGCACCCGCGACGGCAGCGCCCGCCACGGCGTGTCCAGGTCGAAGTGCTCGCTCTCGCCGAGCGCCTCCAGCAGACGCAGGAAGTACTCCAGGGTCTGCCCGCCGGACCAGGGCTGGATCGCCCCCTCGCGCAGGGTGCGCTCCGGGTCCGGGATGATCAGCTCCGGGTCGACCTCCTTCTTGGTGCCCAGACCGGTGCACTCCGGGCAGGCCCCGTACGGGGCGTTGAAGGAGAAGACCCGGGGCTCCAGGTCCTCGATCGCCAGCGGGTGGTCGTTGGGGCAGGCCAGGTGCTCGGAGTAGCGCCGCTCCCGCTCCGGGTCGCCCTCGGCCAGGTCGACGAAGTCGAGCAGGACCAGCCCGCCGGAGAGGCCGAGCGCCGCCTCCACCGAGTCGGTGAGCCGCTGCTTGGCGCTGGGCTTGACGGTGAGCCGGTCGATCACCACCTCGATGGTGTGCTTCTCCTGCTTCTTGAGCTTCGGCGGCTCGGTCAGCGGGTGCACCACCCCGTCGACCCGGGCCCGCGCGTACCCCTTGGCCTGGAGTTCGGCGAACAGGTCGACGTACTCGCCCTTGCGGCCCCGGATCACCGGGGCGAGGACCATGAACCGGGTGCCCTCGGTCATCGCCAGCACCCGGTCGACGATCTGCTGCGGGCTCTGCCGGGAGATCCGCTCACCGCAGATCGGGCAGTGCGGCACGCCGACCCGGGCGAAGAGCAGCCGCAGGTAGTCGTAGACCTCGGTGATGGTGCCGACAGTCGAGCGCGGGTTGCGCGAGGTCGACTTCTGGTCGATCGACACCGCCGGGCTGAGCCCCTCGATGAAGTCGACGTCTGGTTTGTCCATCTGACCGAGGAACTGCCGGGCGTACGACGACAGCGACTCGACGTAGCGCCGCTGCCCCTCAGCGAAGATCGTGTCGAAGGCCAGGCTCGACTTGCCCGAGCCGGAGAGCCCGGTGAACACGATGAGGGCGTCCCGGGGCAGGTCGAGGCTGACGTCACGCAGGTTGTGCTCGCGTGCGCCACGGATGATCAAACGGTCGGCCACGGTCCGTGTACTCCCGGGTGAAGAAGGCGAGGGATCTGTCCCGCTCCGAACACCCCCGGGTCGAATCCACCTCACCCGGACGGGACGGCCCGGGGCGGGCGCTCGACGGAACCTGAGGCACGTTCTGAGCGGTTTTGTGTGGGCGCAGGAAGACGCCTCGGCAACTCTAGCCCCGGGGTACGACACTTTCCCGCACCCACACATTCCCCCAGCTCAACCGGGTTGTCCCCGCCGCCCCGGCCACCCGTCCGGACCGGGCCAGCGGCCGGACGGACGGGAGGACGGGCGGGAGGACGGACGGGTGGGAGGACGGGCGGAGGGGAAGGGCGGGTGGATCAGAAGCCGCCGGGTGACACCGGCGGCTCGGGCCGGGTCGGGCGGCGTCGCCCGTCGCGCCGGCCGCCCCGGCGCTCGGTGGCCAGCCGCGCCTGGCGGCGCCGCGACTCGACGGTCACCTCCCGCTGCAACCGGCACCAGCTCTCCCACCGCCGGGCGGTCAGCTCCCCGCTGCGCAGCGCCGACCGCACCGCGCAGCCGGGCTCGACCGTGTGCGCGCAGTCGGCGTACCGGCACGCCGCCGCCAGCGCGGCGATGTCGGCGAACGCCCGGTCCAGGCCGCCGGCCCCGTCGAGCAGGCCGACCGCGCGGACCCCGGGGGTGTCCACCACCGCGCCCCCGCCGGGCACCGGGACCAGCGACCGCCAGGTGGTGGTGTGCCGGCCCTTGCCGTCGGACCCACGGATCTCCTGGGTGGGCATCACCACGGCCCCGGCCAACGCGTTGACCAGGCTCGACTTGCCCGCCCCGGAGCGGCCCAGCAGGCCGAGGGTGCGCCCCGGCGTCACCTCGGGGCGCAGGTCGTCGAGGCCGGTGCCGTGCTCGGCGCTGACCGCCAGCACCGGCACACCCGGGGCGACCGCGCCCAGGTGCCGCGCCACCGCCCCCGGATCCGGCGCCAGGTCGATCTTGGTCAGCACGACCAGCGGCCGGGCACCGGACTCGTACGCCACGGCGAGCAGCCGCTCGATCCGCGCCAGGTCGGGCGTCGGGTGCACGGGCTCGACCACCGCCACCGCGTCGAGGTTGGCGGCGAGCACCTGCCCACTGGCCTGCCGGCCCGCCGTCCGACGGACCAGGGCGGTCCGCCGGGGCAGCACCGCCTCGACGGTGACCCGGCGGTCCGGCCAGGTGCCCAGCAGCACCCAGTCCCCCGCACAGGGCAGCCGGGTCAGGTCCCCGGCGGCGGCGGCCAGCACCCCGCCGCCGAGGCTGGCCCGGACCGGGCCGTCCGCGGCGAGCACGGTGCAGATCCCCCGGTCGACCCGGGCCACCCGGCCCGGTCGGTGGTCAGGGCGGCGGCCCAGCGCCGCCGCCCGCCCGGCGTCCCAGCCGAGCGCGATCAGATCGATGGTCATCGGTCACCTCGTCGCGGGAAAAGTGGGGTCGTGGCGGAACACGGGTACGACGACCGGCATGAACACCACCTCCTCGGCGCTACGGTGTCCGTTCGACGCCGACGGTAGGGCGCGCGGCGACGCGCCGAAAGCGATTTCCGCCGCGACGCGGCGACGTTCCACAGCGACGGGACGGCCGCCGACCGCTAGGGTCGGACCGTGACCACGGATCCACTCCTGCTGACCGGTGAGGTGGACGAGGCCACCACCCGCCTGTTACGCGTCGCGGAGTCCTTCACCCCCGCCGACGTCGCCGCCCCGTCGCTGCTGCCCGGCTGGACCCGCGGCCACGTCCTGGCCCACCTGGCCCGCAACGCCGACGGGTTCGTGAACCTGCTCACCGCCGCCCGCACCGGCGAGCCGATCCCGATGTACGCCAGCGTCGCCGCGCGCAACGCCGACATCGAGGCCGGTGCCGCCCGGTCACCCGCCGAGCACCTGGCCGACCTGCGCCGCTGCACGCAGCGGTTCGCCGAGGCGGTCGACGCGATGCCGGCGCAGGCGTGGGGGGCCATGGTGCAGACCCGTCGGGGTCCGTGGCCCGCCGCCCTGGTGGTCTGGGGCCGGCTGCGGGAGTTGGAGGTGCACCACGTCGACCTGGCCGCCGGCTACCGGCCGGCCGACTGGCCGGTGGCCTTCGCGCAACGGCTGCTGCACGAGGTGACGACCGGCCTCACCGACAATCCGGACGCGCCGGCCATGGTGCTGCGCTTCGACGGCAGCGCGCACGAGGTGGTGGTCGGCGACCGGGCCGACGCGCCGACAATCTGCGGCCCGGCCCACGAACTCGCCGCCTGGCTGATCGGCCGGACCGGCGGCGACCTGCTCACCGTCACTCCCGACGGGCGGCTCCCGACCCCACCGGAATGGATCTGATCACGAGATGACCTACCACGGCGACGTCACCCCCGGCGGGCCCCCGGCGGTCCGCGACCTGGACCGGCTCACCATCACCAAGGTGTCGGTGGGGCCGATGGACAACAACGCCTACCTGCTGCGCTGCCGGGCCACCGGCGAGCAGGCGCTGGTCGACGCGGCGAACGAGGCGCCCCGCCTGCTCGACCTGGTCGGCGACGCCGGGCTGGCCACCGTGGTCACCACACACCGGCACATGGACCACTGGGTGGCGCTGGAGGAGGTGGTGGCCAAGACCGGGGCCCGCCCACTGGTGCACCGCGACGACGCCGAGGGCTTGCCGATCCCGGCCCAGCCGCTGGCCGACGGCGACACGGTCCGGGTCGGCGAGTGCGAGCTGGAGGTGATCCACCTGGTCGGGCACACCCCCGGGTCGATCGCCCTGCTCTACCGGGACCCGGCCGGCGGGCCGCACCTGTTCACCGGCGACTCGCTCTTTCCCGGTGGTGTCGGCAACACCGACCAGGACCCGGAGCGCTTCGCGGCGTTGATCGACGACGTGGAGCACAAGCTGTTCGACCGGCTGCCGGACGAGACCTGGTTCTACCCGGGCCACGGCAAGGACAGCACGCTCGGCGCGGAGCGCCCGGCCCTGCCGCAGTGGCGGGCCCGCGGCTGGTGACCTCCGGCCGCTGCCGGTCGGGGTGACCCCGGCACCGGCAGCGGCGGGGTGGCCCCGGGCCGGCGTGCCGGGGTGCCCCCGGGCCGGCCGGCGCGGCAGGTCGGGCCGGGCGCGGGGGTCCGCGACGCCGGGATGGTTTCATGGGCGGCATGGCGAACCCGGTGATCCTCTCCCTCGACGACGACCCGGCGGTCTCCCGCGCGGTCGCCCGGGACATCCGGCGGCGCTACGGCGACCGGTTCCGGGTGGTCCGCGCCGGGTCCGGGCCCGAGGCCCTGGCGGCGCTGCGGGAGATCAAGCTACGGGGCGAGCAGGTGGCGGTGCTGCTGGCCGACTACCGGATGCCGGAGATGACCGGCATCGAGTTCCTCGAGGCCGCGATGGACCTCTTCCCCGCCGCCCGGCGGGTGCTGCTGACCGCGTACGCGGACACCGGCGCGGCGATCGACGCGATCAACCTGGTCGACCTCGACCACTACCTGCTCAAGCCCTGGCATCCGCCGGAGGAGAAGCTCTATCCGGTGGTCGACGCGCTGCTGGAGGCGTGGTCGAGCAGCCCGGAGTCGACCGCCACCGAGCTGCGCGTGGTCGGGCACCGCTGGTCCGCCCCGTCGTTCGCGGTGCGGGACTTCCTGGCCCGCAACCTGGTGCCGTACCGGTGGCTGCTGGCCGACGACCCCGAGGGCGGCCGGCTGCTCGCGGCGGCCGGGGCGAGCGCCGACGACGTCCCGCTGGTCGTCGCCGCCGACGGCAGGACCCTGGTCGCGCCCTCCGAGGCGGAGCTGGCCGGGCTGGTCGGGATGAGCGTCGCCCCGGCGGCGGACTTCTACGACCTGGTGGTCGTCGGCGGCGGCCCGGCCGGACTGGGCGCCGCCGTGTACGGGGCCTCGGAGGGGCTGCGGACGGTCCTGGTGGAGCGGCTGGCCACCGGCGGGCAGGCCGGGCAGAGCAGCCGGATCGAGAACTACCTCGGGTTCCCCGACGGGGTCTCCGGGGCACAGCTCACCGACCGGGCCCGCCGGCAGGCGCTGAAGTTCGGCGCGGAGCTGCTCAGCACCCGGGAGGTCGTCGGCCTGGCCGAGGCCGGCTCGGCGCGGCTGGTGCGCTTCGGCGACGGCGGCACCATCGCCGCCCACGCGGTGGTGCTGGCGACCGGGGTGTCGTACCGGATGCTCGACGCGCCGGGCCTGACCGAGTTCACCGGTCGGGGCGTCTTCTACGGCTCGGCCGCCACGGAGGCGCCGAGCTGCGTCGGCGAGGACGTCTACATCGTCGGCGGGGCGAACTCGGCGGGTCAGGCGGCGGTCCACTTCTCCCGGTACGCGGCCCGGGTGCACGTGTTGATCCGGGGCGCGGACCTCACCGCGTCGATGTCCCGGTACCTCATCGACCAGCTCGACGGCATCGACCAGGTGACCGTGCACCCGCACACCGAGGTGGTGGCCGCTGCCGGCGACGAGCACCTGCAACGGTTGACGCTGCGGGACACCCGCACCGGCGAACGGCGGGAGGTGGACGCGTCCTGGCTGTTCGTCTTCATCGGCGCGGAGCCGCGTACCGGCTGGCTGGACGGGGTGCTGGTCCGCGACGAGCGGGGCTTCGTGACCACCGGGCCGGACCTGGTGGCCGGTGGCCAGCGGCCCCCCGGCTGGTCGCTGCCCCGTGACCCGTACCACCTGGAGTCCAGCATGCCGGGGGTCTTCGCGGCCGGCGACGTCCGGGCGGCGTCGGTGAAGCGGGTCGCCTCCGCCGTCGGCGAGGGCGCGATGGCGGTCTCGCTGGTGCACCGCTACCTGGAGACCCAGTGACCCCGCCCCCGGACCGGTCCACACCGGCGGCGCCGGAGCGGCTGACGGCGGAGCCGGAGCGGCTGACGCCCGGGCAGCTCCGGACGCTGTTCCTGTTCGAGGCGCTCGACGCCGACCAACTGGCCTGGCTGGCCGCGCACGGCCGGGTCGAGCGGGTGGCCGCCGGCGCCGCGGTGTACGCCGAGGGCGCCCCGGCCACCTGCTTCTACGTGCTGCTCACCGGCGCGGTACGGCTGTACCGCACGGTGCACGGCGACGAGGTGGAGATCAACCGCACCGACCAGCGCGGGGTGTACGGCGGGGCCACCCAGTCGTACCTGGACGACCAGGAGGTGTACCGCAACAGCATGTGGGCGATCGCCGACGCCGAGTTCTTCGTGCTGCCCGCCGAGTCCTTCGCGCACGCCGTCCGCTCCTGGTTCCCGATGGCGATGCACCTGTTGGAGGGGCTGTTCATCGGCATGCGGAACACGCAGACCGTGGTCGGGGAGCGGGAGCGGCTGCTCGCCCTGGGCGCGCTGTCGGCGGGGCTGACCCACGAGCTGAACAATCCGGCGAGCGCGGCGGTGCGGGCCACCGAGGCGCTCCGGGACCGGTTCGCCGCGATGCGGCACAAGCTGGCGACGATCGCCGACGGCCGGCTCGACGGGCGGCGACTGCACGCCCTGGTGGCGTTGCAGGAGGAGGCGGTCGAGCGGGTGGGCCGGGCCCGACCGTTGTCGCCCCTGGCGGCCAGCGACGCCGAGGACGAGCTGACCGACTGGCTGGACGAGCGGGGCGTGACCGGCGGCTGGGAGCTGGCCCCCACGCTGGTCTCCGGCGGGCTGGACGCCGCCTGGCTGGAGCGGGTCGGCGCGGCGGTGGGCGCGGACGGCCTGGAGCCGGCGGTGCGCTGGCTGGCGTACACGGTCGACACCGAGCTGCTGCTGCGGGAGATCACCGACGCGGCGACCCGGATCTCCGGGCTGGTCGGCGCGGCCAAGCAGTACTCGCAGCTCGACCGGGCGCCGTACCAGGTGGTGGACGTGCACGAGTTGCTCGACGCCACGCTTGTCATGTTCCGGGCGAAGCTGCCCGCCGGGGTCCGCGTGGTCCGGGAGTACGACCGGAGCCTGCCACCGATCCCGGCGTACGCCGCCGAGCTGAACCAGGTGTGGACCAACCTGATCGACAACGCGCTCGGCGCGATGGGCGACGAGGGCACCCTGACCGTGCGCACCGGCCGGGTCGACGACCTGCTGACCGTCGAGGTCGCCGACACCGGTGCGGGTATCCCGGCGCAGGTCCGGCCGCGCATCTTCGAGCCGTTCTTCACCACCAAGCCGGTCGGCGAGGGGACCGGTCTGGGGCTGGACATCTCGTACCGGATCGTGGTCAACAAGCACCACGGCGACATCCGGGTGACGAGCGCGCCGGGGAACACCGTGTTCCGGGTCCTGCTGCCGACCACGCCCGTCCCCGGTCCCCCACCGGCCCCGGCCGCCTGACCGCGCCCCCGGCCGGCCCGCCCCGTTGTCGGCGGGCCGGACGCTGTCGGTCAGTCCGGTGGGGTGACGGCGGCCAGCAGCCGCCGCCGGGTGCCGGCCAGCAGCAACCCGGCGAGGAGCAGGCCCACGGCCATGGTGACCAGCAGCGGGGCGTTCTCCCCCGGCAGCAGCCCGGCCAACGACCGGGCCACCCCGCCGAGCAGGACGTAGAGGCCGGCCCAGAGCGCGGCGCCGGTGGCCGCGCAGACGGCGAACCGCCGGTACGACATCCGCAGGCCCCCGGCGGCCAGCGGGAGCAGGGTGTTGAACACCGGCAGGAACGGCCCGACCAGCACCATCCGCCCGCCGCCCTGGCTCACGATCCGCTCGGCCGCCGCCCAGCGGGACTCGCCGATCCAGCCGCCGACCCGGCTGTGCCGCAGGCGCGTGCCGAACCGCCGGCCGACGGCGAAGGTCAACGACCAGCCACAGAGGCTCCCGACGACCACCGAGACGACGGTGGGCGGCCCGATGTACGGTCGTCCCACCCCCACCGCCACCAGGATCGCGGCGTCCCCGGGCACCAGCACCCCGAGCAGCGGTACCGCGTCCAGGAGCATGACCAGCCCGAGCGCACCCATCAGCACCAGGGTGGGCAGGTCGCCGAGCTGGGCCAGCCATTCCGTCATCCCCTCACCGTAAGGTGACCGGGCCACCAAGGTCATCCGGCGGTACCCCGATACTCCCCTGATTTCGGGTCGGATCGACGGCTCACCGGCGCGGCCTGTGGCACTTCGGCCGGCAGATCGGGGTTCGGCCGGCTACTGTCGGGGTGGAACAGGGCGATCACCGGCCGGTGGCCGGTGGTCAGCCGCAGGAAACAGGGAGAGATGCATGGCAACCGGCACGGTCAAGTGGTTCAACTCGGAAAAGGGCTTCGGTTTCATCGAGCAGGACGGCGGGGGCCCGGACGTCTTCGTGCACTACTCGGCGATCGCGAGCAGCGGTTACCGTGAGCTGCACGAGGCGCAGAAGGTCGAGTTCGAGGTGACCCAGGGGCAGAAGGGGCCGCAGGCGGACAACGTCCGTCCGCTGTAGCCCGTGTGCCGGTGGCGGCGGCGGCACTCCCGTCCGCCGCCACGGCTCGCACCCACCGCCCACCCTCCACGTTTACACCCCGCCCACCGGCCGCATCCCGTCCGCTCAGCCGGGCGCGGCCGGCAGGTCACGCCGCCCCCGCAGCGGTCCGGTCAGCAGGATCAGCGGGGTCAGGGCCAGCGCGCCGGTCGTCGCCCAGATCGCCCGGCCCGGCGACCGCCCCCACCGTTCCGGCCAGCAGCGCCGCCAGCGGGATGGTCCCGTAGTTGAGCAGGTGCATGGTCACCGTCACCCGGCCGCCGAGCAGCAGGGCCACCCGGGCCCCGGCGCCGGTGAGCGGGATCAGCAGGGCCGGCGGCCCGGCGCAGAGCGCGGCCAGCAGAACGGCGCGTGCCGTACCGGCGGGCGACGGCGGTGGCCAGCATCGCCCCGACGAAGCCGCCCAGGCTCATCAGCCCGATCAGTCCCGGGGCGAGACCGACCTCCCGGACCAGGAACACCACCAGGACGGCCTGGTACCCGGCCAGGCCGGCGTTGCAGGCCGCCCCGTACAGCGTGAGGTTGCGCAGGTACCGGTCGCGGGCCACGTACCGGATCCCGTCGGTGATCTCCCGGCGCAGCGACCCGGCGGTCTCGCGCGGCGCGGGCCGGCGTTCGACGGTCCGGATCGCCCGCAGGCAGAGCGCGGAGACGAGGAAGGTCACCGCGTTGAGCAGGAACGGATGTTGCGCAAGAGCTTGTTGCGCAACATCCGTTGATCGTTGCCCGTCAGGGGGCCGCGCGTCGGCTGATCTCGTCGGCGACCTGGGCGGCCAGGGTCGTGGGCAGTTCGGTGGCCAACTGCTCCACCTGCGAGGTCAGCGCGTCCAGCCGCAGCATGGTGTAGTCCAGCTTCGCCACCAGGCTGTTGGCCGCCTGGGCCGGACCGGTGCCGTCCGGGTCGACCTTGCGACCCATGCTCGTCCCGCCGTAGAACATCCCGAGGTAGACGTTGTGGATCTCGCTCTCGGCCTGCTCGCTCATGTCATCCTCCGGGGTCAGGAGTCCGATGGTGGTCAGGTAGCGGCGGAACAGGGGGGTCTGGTCCCGGCCCGCCTTGGTGCAGTCGCGGAAGAAACTGATGTGGGTGTGCCAGAGGTGGGAGCGGTCTCCGCTGGTGCGCTTGCCGAGCCGGTCCCAGCGCTTCACCACCGTGCCGTCCGGCGAGTAGATGATCTCGCGGATGTCCCGGCTGTCGGCGGTGCCGGCGATGCACTGGGCGACACACCAGATCGAGAAGCTCCGCAGGTCGTGGATGCCCCCGCCGGAGCGCACCGAGAACCATCCGACGTCCAGGGCGGAGGCGTAGAGGGTGAGGCCGGCGCGGTCGCGTGGTGACTCCACCACGGAGTAGTCGTTGGGTACCACCCGGTCTTCACCACAGTGGTAGCCGCCCCGGTGGGCGGGGTCGCCGACGATGCCGACCTCCGCCGGTTCCAGGTCGTTGTCGCGGACCCTGTCCGGGTCGGTGTTGAGGTGCTGCAACAGCAAGGTGCGAACAGCCAGCAGGTTTGCCGGTGCCCGGGTCATCGGGAACCCCCTCGGGTTTCGGGGCCGGGCGCGACGGTCGTACCGCCTGACGCGGACGGGGGAATCCCCGGTTCTCCGCCCGGCCGATGGGACGCACAGCGTCGGGCGATGCACCATGCTTACCCAGGGTCACCGAGGGTCACCAATGCTGAATGCCCGAATTGCCGGCAGGGGCATCCCGCGAGCCCGGCTCACGAGAAGCTCCCACGAAAGCACCCTGAGCAGGCAAAACACGGCCGTACGCCGGCCCGGACGGGTCAGCCCGCCGGGCGTCGGGGCGTCTCCGGGCGGGCGGTCCGGACGTCGTCGCGGTGCTCCCGCATCGAGCCGACCATCACGGTCAGGAACCGGTGCACCACCTCCAACTCCTCGTCGGAGAAGTTGGCCATCACCGCGTCGGTGCGCTGGCCGAGCGGCCGGAAGAACTCCCTCGCCAGGGCGGCGCCCCGGTCGGCGTACCGGAGGAAGACCTTGCGCCGGTCGGCGGTGTCCCGGCCCCGGCGGACGTGGCCGCCGCGCTCCAGCCGGTCGACCAGGGCGGTGACCGACCCGGAGGAGAGGTTGAGGTGCTCGCCGAGGCGGCCGGGGGTGATCGGTTCGCCGGTCAACTCGGCGTCCATCACCGCGATCAGCGCCTGCAGATCGGTGGCGTTGAGCCCGTGCAGGTTGGCGAAGGCGTGCCCGATGTGCTGCGCGTCGACGCTGTAGCGCCGCAGGTCAGCCGCGATCTCGGCGACGAGGTGGCCTCGTCGGGTGTCCCGGGGCCGGTACATGCCCTGCGCTGCCACGATCCGTCGGCCCTCCCTCGCGTGTTCGGGTTGCAGCATAACTCAGCTCTCGATAATCTCGTTCATCGAGATAATCGGTTATCGGGATATCTCTCGATCGCCCACCTCCTACGACAACCCGTGAGGCACTCGGATGTCTGTGTTCCGCCGCGCCGGTCGCGGCCAGCTCGCCGCCTGGCTCACCGTGGCCGCCGCGATCGTCGTCGGCGCGATCTTCTTCGGGCTTCCGCAGCCCGACAACCCGGCCCCGGTCTCCTCGACCGGCCTCTCCGTGCAGTGGCAGTCGACCCAGGTCGAACGCCTCCAGGAGGAGCTGCCGTCCAGCGACGTCCAACCCGCGCTGGTCGTCGTCAGCCGCACCGACCGCGCCCCCCTCGACGAGACCGACCGGGCCGCCGTCACCGAGGACACCGGCGCGCTCAGCCGCTTCGCCATCGGCGGCCGGGTGAGTCCACCCCAGGTCTCCCCGGACGGCACCGTCGCCCTGGTCGCCGTGCCGCTGGCCACGACCGGCGGTCAGGCGCAGGTGGCCGACACGGTCAGCGAGCTGCGTGCCGCGCTCGACCTGCCCGACGGGCTCACCGTCGAGGTGACCGGGCCCCCCGCCTTCACCGCCGACCTGGCCGACGTCTTCGAGGGCGCGGACACCACCCTGCTCATCTTCACCGCCATCGTGGTCGCCGTCCTGCTGCTGATCACCTACCGCAGCCCGGTGCTGTGGATCGTGCCGCTGGCCGTGGTCGCCGCCACCGAGCAGCTCACCCTGCGCGCCATCGACGTCATCGTCCCGGCCGTCGGCATCCACCTCAACGGCGGCGCGGTCACCGGCATCGCCAGCGTCCTCGTCTTCGGCGCCGCCACCAACTACGCCCTGCTGCTCATCGCCCGCTACCGCGAGGAACTGCGCCGCGAACCGGACCGCTTCGTCGCCATGCGCGCGGCCCGCCGCCGCACCGCCGAACCGATCATCGCCAGTGGCTCCACCGTCGTCCTCGGCGTCCTGACCCTGCTCCTGTCCGAGCAGGAGACCAACCGGGCCCTCGCCGTGGCCTGCGCCACCGGCGTCATCCTCGCGATGCTCTCCGCGCTGCTCGTCCTGCCCGCCGCGCTGGTGCTCTTCGGCCGGGGCCTATTCTGGCCCTTCGTGCCCCACGTCGGCACCACCGGCTCGGAGGGCCGGCTGTGGGGCCGGCTCGGCGCGGCCGTGATCCGCCGCCCGGTGCCGGTGGCGCTGCTCGCCACCCTGCTGCTGGCCGCCCTCGCCCTCGGCGGGCTCGGCATCCGCACCGGGCTCTCCGAGACCGAGCAGTTCCGGGTCAAGCCGGAAGCCGTCGCGGGCGCGGAGACCCTGGCCCGCTCGTTCCCCGCCGGCACCACCCAGCCCGTCGCCGTCCTCACCACCCCCGGCGCGGCGCAGGCCGTCACCGACGCCGCCACGGCCGTACCCGGCGTCGCCTCGGTACGCCCCGGCGGGGCGGGCGACACCGTCACCCAGATCGACGTGGTCCTCGAAGCCGAACCGGGCACCCCCGCCTCGGAACGTACCGTCGACGCGCTGCGCGACGCCGTCGCCGCCGTACCCGACTCCGCCCCACCGGCGGTCGAGGGCGCGGACCGCGCCGACGGGGCCATCGTCGGCGGCACCGTCGCCGCCAACCACGACTCCGAGGCCGCCGACCGCAAGGACCTGTGGCTGATCATGCCGATCATCCTGCTGCTGGTCGGCACGGTGCTCGTGCTGCTGCTCCGCGGGCTGCTCGCCCCGCTGCTGCTGGTGCTCACCGTGATCGCGTCGTTCTTCGCCAGCATCGGCGCCGGGTGGCTGCTCTTCGACCACCTGCTCGGCTTCCCCGGGCTGGACAGCGGGGTGCTCCTGCTCGCCTTCGTGTTCCTCGTCGCCCTCGGCGTCGACTACAACATCTTCCTCGTCACCCGGGCGCGGGAGGACGCCCGCACCCTCGGCACCCGGGACGGGATGCTCTCCGCGCTGCGGGTCACCGGCGGCGTCATCACCAGCGCCGGCATCCTGCTCGCCGCCGTCTTCGCCCTGCTCGGCGTGCTGCCGCTGCTCACCCTCACCCAGATCGGGATCATCGTCTGCATCGGCGTCCTGCTCGACACCCTGCTGGTCCGCACGGTGCTGGTGCCGGCGCTGACCTTCCTGCTCGGGGACCGGTTCTGGTGGCCGGGCCGGATCGCCCGCTTATCCGGCCCCGTCACCCCCGTGGAGCCCCTGGAGCCGGTGGGCGCCCGGGACTGACCCTCCAGGGCCGGTGGGACCCGGGTCCGCGAAGGACCCGACCCACCGGCCCTGCCGCGTCGCCCCGGCGGGTCACCCGGCGTCGGCCGGCCGGTGCGACCGCTGCGCGCCGGGCCCGGCCGGCGCGCCCGCGTCGGGCACCGGCGCAGCCGGCGCGCCCACGTCGGGCTCGGTCGGCGTCGCCGCGTCGGGCACCGCCGCGTCGGGCACCGCCGCCTCGGGCACCGCCGCGTCGGGCTGGGCCGGCACCACCGCGCCGGTCGGGGACGCCACGCCCACCCGGGCCCGGGTCGCCCAGGCCACCATGAACACCGCCGGCCAGGCCGCACCGAGCAGCGCCGACGTCACCGCCCCACTGGCCGACCCCCACCCCAGGTAGAGCCGGGCCCCACCGATCCCGACCACCCCGACCACCGCGGCCGTCCAGAGCGCCACCGCCACCGGCCACCGGGCCCCCCGCGACAGCAGCCAGGCCAGCATGCACAGGCCGGCGGTGACCACCGCCCCCTGGGTCGGGAACACCGCGCTGTCCTCGCCCACCCCGGTCAGGTCCGCGGCCACCGCCAGCACCACCAACGGCAGGAACGCCCCGGCCGTACCGAGCACACTGAGCAGGTCCCCCCGCCACGGCCGGTGCCGCCACGCCAGCACCGCCGCCACCAGCGCCACCACCACGATCAGCACCGAGCCGCGCAGCACCGACACCACCGCGAACGTGACGTCGACCGCGTCCGGGGTACGCCGGTCGGCGAACCAGGCGGCGATCGCCCCGTCGACCAGCCCCAGCCCGCTCTGCTCCACCACCGCGTCCAGCAACCAGGTCACCGCGAACCCCGCCCCGAACAGCAGCACCAGCCCGGCGGCCAGGTTCAGCAACAACGTCCACGCCGGCCCGACCCGCATGGCCACCAGGAAGAACAGCACCCCGTGCCGGTCCCGCAGCCAGCGCACCGGCGGCAGCGCCCCGGCCCGCGACCACAACGCCCGCACCGGATCCGGGTTACGGCCCAGCCACCGCCCCGCCACCACGATCGCCACCAGGCAGACCAGCAGCACCAGCAACGCCCCGGTGGCCCGCCCCAACAGCCGCGACACCGTCTCGTACGACTCCCCGGCCAGGTACCCGACCAGCACCGAGCCGCCCACCCAGGTGACCACCCCGGCGACGTTCCACGGCAGGAACCGCCGGTACGGCATCCCACCCGCCCCGGCCAGCCGGGGCAGCAGCGTCCGGGCGAACGCCACCCACCGGGCGACGAACACCCCCCGCCCGCCCAGCCGGCCCAGCATCGCGTCCGCCCGCTCCCACCGGGCGGCCCCGACCCGGGCACCGAACCCACCCGCCCGCAACCTCGGCCCGTACCGACGCCCCGCCCGGAACGCCATCGTGTCGCCCGTCACGGCGGCGAGAATCATCACCAGCAACGCCGGCCCCAGGCGCAGCGTGCCGGTGTACGTGAGGAACCCCACCAGCAGCAGGGTCGCCTCCGCCGGCAGCACCAACCCGAAGATCACCGCCGTCTCCGCAGCCACCAGCACCGCGGCGAGCAGGTAGATCAGGGGGGCGGGAAGGTCCTGCAGGGAGTTCAATAGGTCGTGCACGACGGCTCTCGCATCACGCGGTCAGCATGCCAGCCGTCGACGCCACGACGACACCGGTTCCGGCAGGATCCGGGACGAACCCGGGGGTGACCCCGACGCGGTCCCTGATCCGAGCAGGCGGGAGGATGGCCCCATGCAGCTTCGCACCGACCTCCGTAACGTCGCCATCATCGCTCACGTCGACCACGGCAAGACCACCCTGGTCGACGCCATGTTGCGGCAGGCCGGCGCCTACGGCGCCCGGGGCGAGGTGACCGAGCGGGTGATGGACTCGATGGACCTCGAACGCGAGAAGGGCATCACCATCCTGGCCAAGAACACCGGCGTGCGCTACCTGCCGGCCGACGGCTCGGACCCGGTCACCATCAACATCATCGACACCCCCGGTCACGCCGACTTCGGCGGCGAGGTCGAGCGGGGCCTGACCATGGTCGACGGGGTGGTGCTCCTGGTCGACGCCAGCGAGGGCCCGCTGCCACAGACCCGGTTCGTGCTCCGCAAGGCCCTCAAGGCCCGGATGCCGATCATCCTCGTGATCAACAAGGTGGACCGCCCCGACGCCCGGATCAAGGAGGTCGTCGACGACACCTACGAGCTCTTCCTCGACCTCGACGCCGACGAGGAGCAGATCGACTTCCCGATCGTGTACGCCTGCGCCCGCGACGGCATCGCCTCGCTGGCCCAGCCCGCCGACGGCTCCGTACCCGACGACAGCAGCTCCCTGGAGCCGCTGTTCCGGACCCTGCTCGACACCATCCCGCCGCCCGCGTACGAGGAGGAGGCCCCGCTCCAGGCGCACGTCACCAACCTCGACGCCTCCCCGTTCCTCGGCCGGCTCGCGCTGTGCCGGGTCCGGCAGGGCACCATCCGCAAGGGGCAGACCGTCGCCTGGTGCCGCACCGACGGCAGCACCCAGCGGGTCCGCATCTCCGAGCTGCTGATGACCGAGGGGCTGGAGCGCAAGCCCGCCGAGCAGGCCGGCCCCGGGGACATCATCGCCGTCGCCGGCATCCCCGAGATCATGATCGGGGAGACCCTCGCCGACGCCGAGAACCCCCAGCCGCTGCCGCTGATCACCGTCGACGAGCCGGCCATCTCGATGACCATCGGCACCAACAACAGCCCCCTGGTGGGCCGGGTCAAGGGCGCCAAGGTCACCGCCCGGATGGTCAAGGACCGCCTCGACAAGGAACTCGTCGGCAACGTCTCGCTGCGGGTCCTGCCCACCGAGCGCCCCGACGCCTGGGAGGTGCAGGGCCGGGGCGAGCTGGCCCTGGCCATCCTGGTCGAGCAGATGCGCCGGGAGTCCTTCGAGCTGACCGTCGGCAAGCCCCAGGTGGTCACCCGGGAGATCGACGGCAAGACCTGCGAACCGGTCGAGCGCCTCACCATCGACTCCCCCGACGAGTACCTCGGCGCGATCACCCAGCTCCTCGCCACCCGCAAGGGCCGGATGGAGCAGCTCGTCAACCACGGCACCGGCTGGATCCGGATGGAGTGGCTGGTGCCGGCGCGCGGCCTGATCGGCTTCCGGACCGAGTTCCTCACCGAGACCCGGGGCACCGGCATCCTGCACCACGTCTTCGAGTCCTACGAGCCCTGGTTCGGGGAGCTGCGCACCCGCAACAACGGCTCCCTGGTCGCCGACCGCGCCGGCAGCGTCACCGCCTTCGCCATGACCAACCTCCAGGAACGCGGCCAGCTCTTCGTCGAGCCCGGCACCGAGGTCTACGAGGGCATGATCGTCGGGGAGAACTCCCGCTCCGACGACATGGACGTCAACATCACCAAGGAGAAGAAGCTCACCAACATGCGCTCCTCCACGGCCGACGAGACCGAGAAGCTCATCCCGCCGCGCAAGCTCTCCCTGGAGCAGGCCCTGGAGTTCTGCCGCGAGGACGAGTGCGTCGAGGTCACCCCGGCCGCCGTCCGCATCCGCAAGGTGACCCTCGACCAGACCCAGCGGGCCCGCGCCACCGCCCGCCGCAAGCACGCCAACTGAGGTACGCGATGACGGGGGCCCCACCACCCGGCGGGGCCCCGCCGCGTCCACCGGACTGGGCCGCGCTGGACCGACGGCTCGACGCGGTACCCGGCACCGTGTCGGCGTACGTCGGCCGGCTCGACGCACCCCCCGCCTGGGTCCGGCACCCCGACGCCACCCACTACGCGGCCAGCACCATGAAGATCGCCGTCCTGGCCGCCCTGCACCGGGCCGCCGACCCCGACCGGGCGCCGGCCACCGCCCCGCTCGACCTGGACGCACCGGTACCCGTGGTCAACGACTTCGCCTCGGCCCGACCGGGCGCCCCCCGGTTCACCTGCGCCCGTACCTTCGACAACGACGACGCGGTCTGGGCACGCCTCGGCGACCGGGCACCGCTGCGCTGGCTCGCCGAACGGATGATCGTCCGGTCCAGCAACCTCGCCACCAACATCGTCCTCGCCCACGTCGGACTGCCCGCCGTCGGCCGGGTGTGGGCGTCGGCCGGCGCCCGGCACAGCGTCACCGGCCGGGGGATCGAGGACTTCGCCGCCCGGGAGGCCGGCACCACCAACCTGGTCACCGCCGCCGACCTCGCCGCCCTGCTCGACGCGCTCGCCACCGGCGCCACCCGCCCCGGCCCACTGGCCACCCCCACCGCCTGCGCCGCCATGCTCGACGTGCTGGCCGCCCAGGAACACCGGGAGGACCTCGCCGCCGGGCTGCCCGACGGCACCCGGATCGCGCACAAGAGCGGCTGGGTCCGGGGCGTCCGGCACGGCGCCGGGGTGGTCTACCCCACCGACGCGCCGCCGTACCTGGTCGTGGTCTGCACCACCGTCGACCCGGCGGCGGGCCGCGACGTCGACGCCTGCGCGCTGGTCGCCGAGGTCTCCGCCGCCGCCTGGGCCGCCCGGCACCACCTGCCCTGACCCGCCGGCTCCCCCCACGCCGACGCGCCCGGCGCCCTCAGTCGAGCAGGTGCGCGCGCAGCGCCGCGACCGTGGCGTCGTCCACGCCCAGCCCGTCCCGCAGGTACCCGGCGAACGAGCCGTGCACCCGGCGCACCTCGTCGTACGCCGCGTCCAGGTACTCCGGGCGCACCTCCAGCAACGGCCGGACCGCCGCCTCCGCCAACGCCGGCTGCCGGCTCCGCAACGCCGTCAGGAACACCTCCTGCAGGCTCGCCGTCGCCTCGTTGCTCCGCAGGTAGTCCGCGCGGATCACCGCCTCGTCCACCCCGAGCGCGGTGAGCAGGACGACCGCCAGCCAGCCGGTGCGGTCCTTGCCGGCGGTGCAGTGGAACAGCAGCGGCAGGTCCGCCGACCGGGCGGCCAGCCGGACCGCCGCGCCGAAGCCGGCCCGGGCCGACGCCCCGGTGACGAACCACCGGTAGACCGCCGTCATCGCCGCCGGGCCACCCTCCCGGGCCAGCGCCGGCTGCGCGGTCAGGTCGTGACCGAGCAGCACCGCCGCCACGGACGTGAAGACCGGGTGCGTCGGGTCGAAGACCGGCAGCCGGACCACCCGGGGCGTGCCGGGCAGCCGGTCCGCCGGCCCGGCCCGCCGCTCCGAGTCGTCCCGCAGGTCCACCACGCAGGCCACCCGCAGGCCGTCCAGCACGGTCAGGTCCTCGTCGGTCAGCCGGCCCAGCGCCGGGGTCCGGATCAGCCGCCCGGTACGGACCCGACGGCCGTCGGCACCGACCAGCCCACCGAGGTCCCGCGCGTTCGGCGCGCCCACCAACGTCCAGTCGTCCCGCACGCCCACCCGGCCTCCCGCTCCCTGCCGTACTCCGGTGTGCCGTCCTTTGGCGCCCGGTGATTCGACGCGCCGTACTCCGGCGCGCTGTTGTCCTGTGCCCCCGGGCCGCGTTTCCGCCCGCCGGTGCACGCCCCCTGCCTGCCGCGGCCCCGGGCGACTCGGGTCCCCGCCGGTGCCGACGACCGGCGGGCGTACCTCAGGAGCCGGCCTTGACCACCGCGCGGCGGCGGTCCCGGTTCGACTTGATCAGGCTGGCCACGGTGGCCACCGCGAGCGTGCCGAGGATGGCCGACAGGGAGAGCCAGATCGGGATGTGCGGCGCCCAGCCGACCGGCTCGCCACCGTTGATGAACCCCAGATGGTTGTCGGCGAGGGCCTCCAGCACCAGCTTGACGCCGATGAAACCGAGCACCGCGGCCAGGCCGTAGCTCAGGTAGACCAGCCGGTCGAGCAGGCCGCCGAGGAGGAAGTAGAGCTGCCGCAGCCCCATCAGCGCGAACACGTTCGCGGTGAAGACCAGGTACGGCTCCTGGGTGATGCCGAAGATCGCCGGGATCGAGTCCAGCGCGAAGATCAGGTCGGTGGTGCCGATGGCGATCATCACGATCAGCATCGGGGTGAAGAGCCGCCGGCCGTTCTCCCGGGTGGTCATCGTCCCGTCGTGGTAGTCCCGCGAGATCGGCAGTGCCCGGCGGCTCCACCGGATCAGGGCGTTCTCCTTGAACTCGTCCTCGTCCGGCTCGCCCTGCCGGGCCAGGTTGATCGCGGTGTAGATCAGGAACGCCCCGAAGATGTAGAAGACCCAGGAGAACTGGGAGATCAGCGCGGTGCCGGCGGCGATGAACGCGCCGCGCATCACGAGCGCCAGGATGATGCCGATCATCAGCACCTTCTGCTGGTACACCCGGGGTACCGCGAAGCGGGACATTATGATCACGAAGACGAAGAGGTTGTCCACCGAGAGGCTCTTCTCGGTGACGTACCCGGTGAAGAACTCCCCCGCCGGCCCGGCGCCCGCGACGGCCCAGAGCCCCAGGCCGAAGAGGATGGCGAGCGCGATGTAGACGGCGGTCCAGGTGCTGGACTCCCGGATGCTGGGCTCGTGCGGCCGGCGCCCGATGATCAGCAGATCGACCACCAGCACCACGACCAGCACGGCCAGTGACACCAGCCACACCCACGCGGACACGTTCACGTTCACCCTCCGGCAGACAGGCCGGGCCGGGACGAACCACCCCGCAGGGGGTGACCACCCGGGACCAGCTCTGGTGACTGTCGGAGGTCTCTTCCGCCGCCGGCTCGGCGAGCCGGCGGCCGGCGGGCCCGGGTCGGCCGTTGGCTGGCGGTCGACCGTGCTGACGAACCCGTCGCGTCGGGGGAATACTCCCCTCCTCGGCCGCCATTGTTCACCACCGCTGGCGCTGTGGGTACCCCGGTCCCCGCGATACCGGCCACACTGGTGCCGGCCCGCACCACCCCTAAAGCATCCTAGGGGGCTAGGTGCCAGGGGGTGGCCTGCGGAGCGTCGACCCGCGCCCCGGTGCCCCGGCGGGCGGGGCCGCGTGCGAGGCTTCTGGCATGGTGCTTGAGGTCGCGCTCATCGACGTACTGCCCGGACACGAAGAGGCCTTCGTCGCCGCGTACGGCCAGGGCCATCCGCTGCTCGCCGGCACCCCCGGCTGCCGGTCGGTACGGATGACCCGGGGGATCGAGTCCCCCAGCCGGTTCGTGCTGCTGGTCGAGTGGGACTCCGTCGAGGCGCACGAGGAGAACTTCCGCGCCACCGAGCGGTTCCAGCAGTGGCGCTCCCTGATCGGGCCGCACTTCGCCGGTCCGCCCTCGGTCGAGCACTTCCTCGACGTCCCGGCCTGACATCCCCGGCCGGAGGGCTCCGTCGCCCACGGTCGGCGGCTCCGTCGACCCCCGGTCGGCTGGTTCTGTCGGACCCCGCAGGTACGGTCCCATCGGCGGCCACCGGCCCCGGCGGGCTCGGGGCCGTCGGGTCCGGTGACCGCGCCGCCCATCCACCCACCCCGGCTGGCCTACCTACCTCGGCGATCCACCACGTCGACGGTCCACCCGCCGGGGAGGCACAGCGCCGTCGGGGGCACGGCCCACCGGCCGCCCCGGCGTGCCACCGGGACGGCGGGGGCGGGTCGGGCGGCATATTCGGTGGCCGGGGCCGGCACGATCGGGTTGACTGGCGGTCGTGACTGACCGGGTCGTCCTGGTGACCGGAGTGAGCCGGCGGATCGGCATCGGGGCCGCCGTGGCCCGGCTGCTGGCCGCCGAGGGGTACCGGCTGTTCCTCACCGGCCTGCCGGCCTACGACGACGCGCAGCCCTACGGCGGGGATCCCGACGGCGTCCCCGCACTCACCGCCGAGCTGGGCGACGCGGCGGTCCACGTCCCGGCCGACCTGCTCGACCCGGCCGCCCCCGGCGCGCTGGTCGCCGAGGCGGTCCGCCGGTACGGGCGGCTCGACGCCGTGGTGGCCGTGCACGCGTACTCCACCCAGACCCCGCTCGGTTCCCTCGACGCCGCCGAGATCGACCGGCACCTGCTGGTCAACGTCCGGGCCACGCTGCTGCTCGCCGAGGCCTTCGGCGCGGCGTTCAGCGCCGGCACCGGTGGCCGGCTGGTGCTCTTCTCCAGTGGGCAGCGTCTCGGCCCGATGCCGACCGAGTTGGCCTACGCGGCCAGCAAGGCCGGGGTGGAGAACCTCACCGTCCAGCTCGCGCCGGTGCTGATGCCCCGGGGCATCACGGTCAACTGCCTGAACCCGGGGCCCACCGACACCGGTTACGCCCCGCCGGAGGCGCACGCCGCCGTGGCGGAGCTGTTCCCCGGGGGACGCTGGGGCACCCCGGAGGACGCCGCCCGGCTGGTCCGGTTCCTCTGTGCACCGGAGGCGGGGTGGATCACCGGTCAGGTGATCGACTCGGAGGGCGGTTTCCACCGGTACCGGTGAGCCGGCCTCACCCGCCCGGCCGGGCCGGGTCGTCCGGCGTGGGCGGGCCGTCCGGCGTGGACGGGCCGTCCGGCGTGGACGGGCCGTCCGGCGTGGACGGGCCGTCCGGCGTGGACGCGGTCACCGGACGGTGTCGTCGACCGCCCGGGACAACCGGTCGCGCAGCAGCGCCGCGCTGCCCGCCTCGTCCACCGCGACCGCCGCGAGCCGGTCGGCCACCCGCTCGTACCGGTCGACGTCGGCCTCGGTGACCAGCCGCACGTCGGCGGTGAGGGTCTCCAGCATCACCGTGCGCGGGTCGGCCGGGTCCGGGAACGAGTAGCAGGAGAACGGCGTCAGCGGGTGCGGCCCGGCGCGCAGCGTGGCCTCCGGGGGCAGCACCCGGACCGTGACGTTCGGCTGGCCGGCCAGGTCGACCAGGTGCTGCACCTGCTCCCGCCACACCTCCGCCGGCACGCCGGCCGGGTCGCAGGCCGCCTCGGCGAGCAGCGCCGTGTACCGGGGCGGGTGCGCCCGGCGCAGCACCTCCTGCCGGGCGGCCCGCGCCCGCACGTCGGCGTCCACGTCCACCTCGGGGTTGACCAGCCGGCCAGCCTCGATCCGCAGCCGGGCGTACGCGGGCGTCTGGAGCAGGCCGGGCACCAGCGCCGGCTGGTACTCCACGATGGTCGCCGCGCCGGCCTCCAGCTCGGCGTAGGTGCGTTGCCGCTCCCCCATCTCGCTGAGCGACTTCCACCAGCCCCGGCCGGTCGCCGCGTCCCGGGCGATCACGATCAGCGCGTCCCGCTGAGGCGCCGGCACGTGGTAGACGTCCAGCAGGTCGAGGACGTCGGCCAGGTCCGGCCGGCTCTGCCCCAGCTCGATCCGGGACAGCTTCGAGGTGGACGCCCAGCCGAGCCGGTCGCACACCTGCTCCAGGGTGAGCGCCGCGTGTCGGCGTAGCTGGCGCAACTCCGCGCCCAGCCGGGCACGGCGAATGACAGGACTCGTTGGCAACGGCATCCGGCCTCCCCACGAGGGAGACTAACCAGCTCGGTCACTCAGGGCAATACTCCACTTGCTGTTAGCTACTGGGACGTGTCGGGATGGTCGTGCCGTGCCCCGTCACGGCCGGTACGTCCCAAACGACCAGACGTTCCCGTCGAGGTCCCGCGCGGCGTACTCCCGCGAGCCGTAGTCGGTGTCGGTGGGTTCCCGGACGATCTCGGCACCGGCGGCCCGGGCCCGGGCGCAGTGCTGGTCGATCTCGTCCAGCGCGACGTAGACCGACCAGTCGTCGGCGGCGGGACGCGGTCGCGGCCGGGAACGGCCACCGACCATGATCATCCCGTCGCCGAGGGCCAGTTCGGCGTGCGCCACCGCACCGTCGGGGGTCTCGTGCAGCACGTGCACGGTGAACCCGAACGCGGCGCAGAGCCAGTCGATCGCGGCCCGGGGGTCGGGGTAGGTGAAGATCGGGTACAGGGTTCGCATGCCCCGATTCTGGCCGCCCGCCCCTCAACCGGCATTGGACGAATGTGACCTGAGCAGGGCCGCCGGGGTCACCCCCGCAAACTCGTGGAACTCCCGGATCAGGTGGGACTGGTCGCTGTAGCCGTACCGGGCGGCCACCTCCGCCCCACCGGGTGCCGCCGTCCCGGGTGGCCGGTCGGCGGTGAGCGCCGCGTGGGCCCGCGCGAACCGCAGCAGGCGGGCGGTCACCTTCGGCGGCAGCCCGACCTCCCGGCGGAACGTGGCGGCCAGGTGCCGGCGGCTCCAGCCCAGCTCGTCGGCGAGCGCCCCGACGCCGACCGACCCGACCACCGCACCGTCGGGTGGGCCGGTGGTCCGCCTGCCGGACGGCCCGGCCGTCCCACCGCCGGCGGGGCCCGTCTCCCGGCCACCGGCCGGCGCAGGGCCGGGTCGCGTCTCCCGGTCGCCAGCCGCTGCGGGGCCCGTCCCCGGGCCGCCGGGCGGGTCGGAGCAGGGCTCCGCCTCCCGGTCGTCGGCCGGGGCGGTGCCTACAGCCGGGGCGGTGGCCCCGGAGAGCCGGCGCCACGCCCAGTCCAGTCGCGGGTCGACCGGCACGGTGGCGGCCAGCCGCCCGGCCAGGGCCGCGTCGAGCAGCCGGAACCGGCCGGGCCAGTCGGGCGTCTCGGCCAGCCGCTCCCGCAGCCGGGCCAGCCACCCGCCGGGCAGTTGCTCCACCGCCACCGCGCGGTTGGTCAGCTCCCCCAGCGGTACGCCGAGGATCCGGCGCGCGGCCAGCGGCGCGAGCAGCAGCTCCACGCCCAGCCCGACGCCGACCGTGCGGGTGGTGCAGTACCCGTCGAAGGTGCCGGCGACGAAGGAGTCCACCCGGTACGCCCCGCGCGTGGCGCACCGGGGATCGACGACGTCCAGGGGCGCGCCCCAGCCGAGGATGAGCACCACGAAGGCACCGGCGGCCTGCCGGCGCACCGACGGCCGCAGCGCCCACTCCCGGTAGCCCACGTACCGGTCGACGAACGGGCGCAGCCGGGCGTCCGGGTAGCCCAGCACCACGTCGAACGGGCCCGGGGAGGCAGCGACGCCGGCCGGCGGGGGCGGGCCGACGGCCGGCACCGGGGACGTGGCGGGGCCGGGGTCCGGGGGCGCCGCCCCGGCGGCGCTCACCGCACCCCGGCGGCGTCCATGCCGCGCAGTTCCTTCTTCAGCTCGGCGACCTCGTCGCGGATCCGGGCGGCCAGCTCGAACTGCAACTCCCGGGCGGCGGCGAGCATCTGGTCGTTGAGTTCCTGGATGAGCTGCGCCAGGTCGGCGCGGGCCATCCCCTCCCGGGCCGGGGTGGCGGCGGGCCGGCCGGCCCGGCTGCGGGTCTCCTTGACCGGCGCCTTGCCCCGGGAGAGCTGCCGGGCCGCCCCGCCGACCCGACTGGTCTCGGTGTCCTCCGCCTCGCGGTAGATGTCGTCGAGGATGTCGTGGATCTTCTTGCGCAGCGGCTCCGGGTTGATCCCGTGCGCCTCGTTGTGCGCGGTCTGCTTGGCCCGCCGCCGGTTGGTCTCCTCGATCGCCTCGGCCATCGACGGGGTGATCCTGTCGGCGTACATGTGGACCTGACCGGAGACGTTCCGGGCGGCCCGGCCGATGGTCTGGATCAGCGACCGGCCACTGCGCAGGAAGCCCTCCTTGTCGGCGTCCAGGATCGCCACCAGCGACACCTCGGGCAGGTCCAGGCCCTCCCGGAGCAGGTTGATGCCGACCAGCACGTCGTAGTCGCCCTTGCGCAGCTCGCGCAGCAGCTCCACCCGGCGCAGGGTGTCGACCTCGGAGTGCAGGTACCGCACCCGGATGCCGTTCTCCAGCAGGTAGTCCGACAGGTCCTCGGCCATCTTCTTGGTCAGCGTGGTGACCAGCACCCGCTCGTCCCGCTCGGTGCGCAGCCTGATCTCGTGCATCAGGTCGTCGATCTGGCCCTTGGTGGGCTTGACCACGACCTCCGGGTCGACCAGGCCGGTCGGGCGGATCACCTGCTCGACGTACTCGCCCTGGGCGTGCTCCATCTCCCACGAGCCGGGGGTGGCCGACAGGAAGACCATCTGCCCGACCCGCTCCAGGAACTCGTCGAAGCGCAGCGGCCGGTTGTCGGCCGCGCTGGGCAGCCGGAAGCCGTGGTCGATCAGCATCCGCTTGCGCGAGGCGTCACCCTCGTACATGCCGCCGATCTGCGGGATGGTCACGTGCGACTCGTCGATGACGGTGAGGAAGTCGTCGGGGAAGTAGTCGAGCAGGCAGTGCGGCGGGCTGCCGGGGAGCCGGCCGTCGATGTGCATGGAGTAGTTCTCGATGCCGGAGCAGAAGCCGACCTGCCGCATCATCTCGATGTCGTACGTGGTGCGCATCCGCAGCCGCTGCGCCTCCAGCAGCTTGCCCTGCCGGTCCAGCTCGGCCAGGCGCTCGGCCAGCTCGGTCTCGATGTCGCGGACCGCCCGCTCCATCCGCTCGGGGCCGGCCGCGTAGTGCGTCGCCGGGAAGATCATCAGGCTGTCGACCTCGCGGACCACGTCCCCGGTGAGCGGGTTGAGGTAGTACAGCTTCTCCACCTCGTCGCCGAACAGCTCGACCCGGACCGCCATCTCCTCGTACGCCGGAATGATCTCCAGCGTGTCCCCCCGGACCCGGAAGGTGCCCCGCTGGAAGGCCATGTCGTTGCGGGTGTACTGGATGTCGACCAGCCGGCGCAGCAACTGGTCGCGGTCCAGCTCCTGCCCGACCGCGACCCGGACGGCCCGGTCGAGGTACTCCTCCGGGGTGCCCAGCCCGTAGATCGCCGAGACCGTCGCCACCACGATCACGTCCCGGCGGGTGAGCAGCGACATGGTCGCCGAGTGCCGCAGCCGCTCGACCTCCTCGTTGATCGAGGAGTCCTTCTCGATGTAGGTGTCGGTCTGCGGAATGTACGCCTCGGGCTGGTAGTAGTCGTAGTAGGAGACGAAGTACTCCACCGCGTTGTGCGGGAGCAGCTCGCCGAACTCCTTGGCCAACTGGGCGCAGAGCGTCTTGTTGGGGGCCAGCACCAGGGTGGGCCGTTGCAGGCGCTCGACCAGCCAGGCGGTGGTCGCGCTCTTGCCGGTGCCGGTGGCGCCGAGCAGCACGGTGTGCCGGTCGCCACGGCGGACCCGCCGCTCCAGGTCGTCGATCGCCGCCGGCTGGTCACCGGCCGGCTGGAAGTCGCTGACGACCTGGAAACGGCCGTCGAGCCGGGGAATGTCGAGCGCCATGACATCAACGGTACGCCGGGGGTCCGACACGCTGGGACCACTACGGACGGTTAGTGATCGGCTTCAATATTCCCATTGTGTGGCACATTTCACCGCGCTAGGGTATAGGGCGTAGGCCGCTCGCGGCGGCCGACCGGGCCGGCGGGCCGCGCCGTCATCGGCCGCCCGCCCCCGGCGCAGGGTCGCAGCACCCGGTTCATCCCGGCGTGCGCACCACGCGGTCGCGCTGCAGGCGCAGACCGGTCGCCGCGAGCGCCCCTTACCGGTCACCCTCCCGCGCACGTCACCCCCACGCATCCCGGGCGTTCAACCCTGCGTGACCAGATCCGGCCGGGGTGCCCCGGCCACGCCCCCGACCAGCCAGGACGGCGCCGGCCCGGCCGGCGACCCCGGCCCGCCGGCCCCGCCCGCGGCCCGGCTCCGCCGCCGACGGCGGACCCTGCTGCTGCTCGGCGCGACCGCCGTCACCTCCGCGACCGCGCTGGTGGCGGTGCTGCTCACCGGGGTACCCGACCGGGCGGCACCGGACCGGGCGCTGACCGCCGCCGAGGCGCAGCGGTTCGCCGCGATGCGGGTCACCAACCACCGCGACGTCCGGCTGGGGCTGCGGATCACCGTCGGCACCGGGGCCGCCCGGGTCGACCTGCTCGGCTGGGTCGACTGGGCCCGCCCCCTGCTCTACCTCGACGTCGGCGGCCCCGGCGCCGGAGCCGACCGGGGGCTGCTCCAGGCCACCCCGACGCTGCTGCTGACCCGCCCGGACCCGACGGCGGCCCCCACCCCGGCCCCGCCTCCCCTGGTGCCGCCGGCCGACCGGTGGCGGCTGCGCGACCGCCCGCACACCCCCGCCCTGGGCCCGCTGCTCGACCTGCTCTTCGCGCTGTCCACCGACCGGACGGAACCGGCCGTCGCCGGCACCGCCCGCTGGCACGGGACGGAGACCGCCGCCGGGGTACCGGTGGACGTCCTCTCGGCTCCGACCCCCGAACCGACCGGCCCCACCCCCACCCCGACCACTCCCCCCACCGAGCGCGCCCCCGGGACCGAGCGGCCCAGCCGGGCCGCCGAGGGGACCGACCGGGCGCGGTACCGGCTGGACCACGACGGCCGGCTGCGCCGGCTCGACGTCCACCTGCCCACCGGCGCCGGGGCCGGCGTACCGGTGACCGTGGACCTGCACCGCGCGGACCGGCCGGTGCTGCGGCCCGTGGCCGCCCTGGGCGGCCGGGCCGGGCTGCCGCGCCGGCTCACCACGGCGGAACGGCACCGGCTGGCGCTGCTCCCGGCCCGGCTCCGGGCCGCGAAGGGGGCGACCCTGACCGTGACCGCCCCGCTCGGCCCGTCAGCCAACCTGCGCGCCGCCGGCTGGCTGAGCTGGACCGGACCGGTCAGCTACCTCGCCGTCGCCGAGCTGGGCGCTCCCGACCGGCGCACGCTGCTGCGTACCGACCCCACCGGCACCGGCCGGACGGAACGGCCCGCGACCGGCGCCGACGACGACGTCGAGACGCCCGCCCGGCCGCCGCTGCCGCCCCCACGGGCCGGGTGGCAGCGCACCCGCCCCGCCGACACCGACCTGGACCGACTGGTCGAGACGGCGCTGCGGGCGGGCGACCCGGACCCGCCCCGCGCCCCGGCACTGCGGCTGCGGGACGAGCGGTTGGCCGGGCGCACCGTCGACGTCGTCGAGGTCCGCACTGGCCCGGCCCCGGTGCGGTACTGGATCGACCGCGAGGGCCTGCTCCGCCGGCTGGAACTGCGCACCTCGGCCGGCACCTGGGCACAGCTCGACCTGAACCCCGGGCCGGTACCGCGCCTGTCCCCGCCCGCCGCGGCGGGCACCTGACCGGCACGGCCGGTCGGCGGGTGGAGTCACGGTCCCACGAGCCACGAGCCACCGGCTCCGGCGACGAGGAGGTTCTCACCCCGCCCCGTCCACCCCGACCGCCTCCGCCAGGGCCGCCACCAGGGGTTCCGGCCGTACCGACCGGAGCAGCAGCGTCCTGAGCACCTCCCGGGCGACCGGCCGTACCCGCACCTCCGCCGGGGCGATCCGGTCCGCCTCCAGCAGCGCCCGCCCGGCCGCCGTGAGGTCACCGACGTGGGCGTACCCCCGCGCGGCGTCGACCTGGTGGTCGGCTCGGTGGCCGGGCGGTAGCTGCTGGTAGCCGGGCTGGCTGGTCATCTCCTGGTGCCCGGCCACCGCCACCTCCGCACGGCCGAGTTCCACGTCCGCTGCGACCCGGGCCACGCCGACCAGCCCCGGCCCGAAGGCCGTCCAGTAGTGGTCATGTCCGTCGCCGACCCGGCCCGCCGCCTCGGCGGCCTGCTCCAGGAGGTCGTCCGCGCACCGCTCGTCGCCATCGTGCGCTGCGCCCATCGCGGCCTGAAGGAGCAGACAGCCGTACACCGACAGGTGCTCCGGGCCGGCATCGAGCGGGTCGGCCGGGGCCATGCCGTGCGCGATGGCGAGGCACGTCTCGACAGCCCTGCGCGGCAGGCCGACGTCACCGACCACCCCGCCGAGCGGCACGGCGGCGCGGGCGGCCAGCAGCGGATCATCGGCGTCGGCACTGACCGCCATGCCCCGATCGGCGGCCAGCCAGGCCAGATGGTGCTCACCGATCTTGCGCAGCACCGTGGCGGCGACCTGGTACGCCTGGCCGAGCAGGCGGGCGGCGGCCGGATCACGGTGGACGGCGCGGTACCGCTGCGCCTCGGCGAGCAGCCGGGGCAGATCCCGCAGCAGTCGGTCGTAGTGCCCGTAGTGGAGGGACAGCCAGGAGTGCTCGACCGCCTTGCCCAGGTCGACCGGCGACCAGATCCGCTGGCGCGCACCGGGGGTGAGGGGAACGTCGTAACGGGCGAGGACGGAACCGATGTCGGCCACAGCCGGCCCGACCCGCACCGCCCCGGCCGGGTTGACCGAGGCGGAGACGACGCCGGTCAGCCGCGCGACGTCGATCCGCAGCGTGGCGGCCAGGTCGTTGAGGACGTCGACCTTGTTGAGGTCCCGGACACCACGCTCGACCTTGTCCACCCAGGACTTCGACTTGCCGAGCGCGTCAGCGAGCTGCTGCTGATTCCAGCCGCGCCGGCCCCGCCAGTACGCCACCCGTCGACCGATCGGCCGGTCGTCACCGTAGGCCACGCCGCCACCGTCGATCCGGCACCGCCTGGGTGATGTCGTCGAGCGGGGTCCGCTCGGCCTCGGCCTGGGCGAGGATCCGCCGTTGCGCCGCCGCCTGTTCGGCTGCCTGGTGACACCGGCCGCTACCGGGCGGTGGAGACGGATCGGGTCGCCGGAGCAGCCACCGCACAGCGTTGCGCGCCTCGGCGCGGAGATCGGACCAGGTCATCGGATCGCCTTCCCTCGTCGTCGAGGGCGGCGAAGCTCGGCCCCTGTCGGGCACACCGGGACAGGAAGCGCCTCCGCCGCCGTCTGGTGCGGGTGCGGGAGTGCGACAGTCACCCACCGGCCACTCCCTGGCGCAACCGCACGATCACGCTAAGCAGTGCCGCCGGAGGGCAGGGGTACCCGATGTACCCGGTGACGGGGTGTACCTACAGGTCGGTGGCACCGATCCGACGCGCGAGGTCGACGGCCTCGGCGCGGACCGCCGCCGGCGCTTCGCGGACCAGCCGGCTGACCATGTCCTGCGCCGCCGGTGAGTACCGGACCGTCTCCGGCGACGTCGCCTCGGCCCGGGTGAGCAGATGCAGCGTCGCTTCCCGCGCACCCTCCAGGTCAGCCGAGCGGGCCAGCTCCACGTAGTGGCGACCCCGGCGTTCCGTCGACGGAATCGACACCGGGTCGAGGGCATGGGCGCGGCGCTGCGCCTCGTCCGGGTCACCGAGGTCCACCGCACACATGACCGCGTACACATCCACGAGGGGGCGGGACACTCGGGTCCGCAGGCCCACGAAGCCGTCGGGCAGCGCCCGGTCGACGACCGAGCGGGCGGCATCCCAATCCGACCATGCGCCCTGGTCGCCGCTCCGGGCGCGGGTGAGCGCCGCGCACAGGTGCAGATCCACGAGCGACTCGGCCCACTCGGTGCCGCCGTCGACGACCCGGGGCTCGATCAGGGCTCGGGCGTCCCGCAGCCGCTCCAACGCCTCGTCGCCCCGGCCGACCGCGCGCAGCAGGTGCGCGGCGTACCAGCTCGCCTGGGCGATGGCCAGCGGGTCGTCCGCGTCCAGAGCGGCGGTCATGCCGCGATCGACGGTGAGCCACACCAGCTCGCGGTCGCCGTGCCAGGCCAGGTACGCCTGGGCGAGATGGTACGCCTGCGCGAGCAGGGCGAGGCTGGCCCGGCGGTCGTCCCCGGTGTGCAGCCGGGCGGCCCGCTGCGTGGCGTCGAGCAGGCCGGGCAGGAGTTCGCCGACGGCGGTGCGCTGGTGGCGGGAGGTGTGCCAGGTCTGCCAGGCGGCGTCCACGGCACCCCGCAGGTAGTCGGTGCTCTCCGGGGCACCGCCGATGGTGATGTGCCAGGCGGTGAGAGCCCGCCGGACGTCGTCAACGGCGGGGTGGCTGGGCCGGCCGTCGAGGGACAGGGCGACGGCCGGACCGAACAGGTCACCGAGGTCCCGGACCCCGAGATGCGGGGCGAGCTGTTGAGCCGCCCGCAGGGTCAGCGATCGGCGGCCGTTCTCGATGAACTTCACCGTGGTCGGCGAGAGGCCGCTCAGCCCGGCGAGGCGTTCACGGGAGAGACCGACGGCCCGGCGAAGCCGTTCCACGCGCTGACCCGGTGTGGGCTGCTGCTGACTGGTCATGGAGACACCTCGCCCGGCTGGGTACATCGTGTACCCACGGTACGCCCGCCGGCAGGGGCGGGGAAGGGGCAGAATCCGTCCCCGCACGACGGGGCGGAAGCGGGACGACGCGAGCCGCGCCAGGGCTCAGGGGCGCCAGCCGGTCTGCGTCGCCCACTGCTCGGCACGCAGGTGCTCCTCGTCGAACCACGGATCCTTCGCCGTGGCGTACTCCCCGGCGTCCGGGGCGGCGGCGGCCAGGTCCCGCTTGAGCAGCAGGTACGCGGCCCGCTGGTCGGGGTCGGCGCGCAAATGGTCGCGCATCAGCAGGGCGTACCGCCAGCCCGGCCCGTCCGCCGGGCGGACGTGCAGGTGCACCGGGCGGCCGGGGTCGGCGCTGCCGTGCAGCCGTTTCTCCCACCGACCGCTGCCGGCCGGGCGGGGCGTGTCCCACCACTGTCCGGGGAACCGGGGGAAGCCGGCGTCGGCGAGCCGGTCGGCGAGGGCGTCCGCGTCGGCGAGGGACGGCACGGTGAGCTGGATGTCGATGACGTCCTTGGCGGCCAGGCCGGGGACGGCGGTGGAGCCGATGTGGTCGACGCGCGGCTCGGCGGGGGCGAGCGCGTGCCGGATCCGGGCGGCGAGCCGGGCGTACTGCTGCGGCCAGGTCGGGTCGGGTTCGGTCAGCACCACCCGCCGGGTCCGGACCGCCCGCCGGTGCCGCACGTTCTCCTCGTACGGCCGCAGCCGGTCCCGCCACAGCGCGTCCACCTGCGCGTGCAGGTCGTCGAGGGTGGTGTCGTTGGTGAGCAGCACGTCGGCGGCGGCCTGCCGGCGCTCGTCGTCGGCCTGGGCGGCGATCCGCCGCTGGGCCTCCGCCCGGCTCATCCCCCGGTCACGGGCCAGCCGGTCGAGCCGGACCGACACGTCGGTCTGGACCACCACCACCAGGTGGTACGTCGGCGCGAGCCCCACCTCGACCAGCAGCGGCACGTCGTTGACCACGACCGCGTCGGAGGCTGCCGAGGCGACCAGGTCGGCGCTGCGGGCCCGGACCCGGGGATGGGTGATCCCCTCCAGTCGGCGGCGGGCCGCCTCGTCGGCGAAGACCAGCGCGCCCAGGGCGGCCCGGTCGAGGCTGCCGTCGGGAGCGAGCACCCGGTCGGAGAAGGCGGCCACCACCTCGGCGAGCCCCTCGCTGCCCGGCGCCACCACCTCGCGGGCGATCCGGTCGGAGTCGACGACCACCGCGCCGAGGTCCGCCAGGCGCCGCGCCACGGCGCTCTTGCCCGAACCGATCCCCCCGGTCAATCCCACCCGCAGCACCCCACCAGTCAACCCGATCATCACCGCCCCGCCAAGCCGGGGTGCGGGGACGGGCGTCCGGTCTGGCCGGAGAAACGGGCCGGGCCCCGCCGCGACGTCCGGATGACCGGATCGTCGCGGCGGGGCCCGTGTGCTGCTCGGCGGGGCGGGCGCCCGTCAGCGGCTCACTTGCCGCCGGCGAGCTTCTCCCGCAGGGCGGCGAGCGCCTCGTCGGTGGCGAGGGTGCCCGACGGCTCCTCGGCCTGCCGGCTCGGGGCCGACGAGGTCGAGGTGGTGGTGCCACCACCGGTGACGGCCGGGGCCGGGTTCGCGGCGGCCTCGGCGTCGGCGGCCCGGGAGTTCTGCACCTGCTTGGTGTGGGCCTCCCAGCGCTGACGCGCCTCGGCGTACTGCTGCTCCCACTCCTCGCGCTGCTTCTCGTAGCCCTCGAGCCACTCGCCGGTCTCCGGGTCGAAGCCCTCGGGGTACTTGTAGTTCCCCTGGTCGTCGTACTCGGCGGCCATGCCGTAGAGGGTCGGGTCGAAGTGCTCCTCGCCCTCGACGAAGCCCTCGTTGGCCTGCTTGAGCGAGAGCGAGATCCGGCGACGCTCCAGGTCGATGTCGATGACCTTGACCATGACCTCGGAGCCGACCTGGACGACCTGCTCCGGGATCTCCACGTGGCGCTCGGCCAGCTCGGAGATGTGGACCAGGCCCTCGATGCCGTCGTCGACCCGGACGAACGCGCCGAACGGCACCAGCTTGGTGACCTTACCCGGCACGATCTGCTGGATCGCGTGGGTGCGGGCGAACTGCCGCCACGGGTCCTCCTGGGTCGCCTTCAGCGACAGCGAGACCCGCTCGCGGTCCAGGTCGACGTCCAGGACCTCGACCTCGACCTCCTGGCCCACCTCGACGACCTCGGACGGGTGGTCGATGTGCTTCCAGGACAGCTCGGAGACGTGCACCAGACCGTCCACGCCGCCGAGGTCGACGAACGCGCCGAAGTTGACGATCGAGGAGACGACGCCCTTGCGGACCTGCCCCTTCTGGAGCTTGTTGAGGAACTCGGTGCGCACCTCGGACTGGGTCTGCTCCAGCCAGGCCCGGCGGGACAGGACCACGTTGTTGCGGTTCTTGTCCAGCTCGATGATCTTGGCTTCGAGCTCCCGCCCGACGTACGGCTGCAGGTCACGCACCCGCCGCATCTCGACCAGCGAGGCGGGGAGGAAGCCGCGCAGCCCGATGTCGAGGATGAGGCCACCCTTGACCACCTCGATGACCGAACCGCGGACGACGCCGTCCTCGTCCTTGATCTTCTCGATCGTGCCCCACGCCCGCTCGTACTGCGCGCGCTTCTTCGAGAGGATCAGGCGCCCCTCCTTGTCCTCCTTCTGGAGGACAAGGGCCTCGATGTGGTCACCCACCGAAACGACCTCGGCCGGGTCCACGTCGTGCTTGATCGACAACTCCCGAGAGGGGATGACGCCCTCGGTCTTGTAGCCGATGTCGAGCAGGACCTCGTCCCGATCGACCTTGACGACGGTGCCTTCGACAATGTCGCCGTCGTTGAAGTACTTGATGGTCTCGTCGATCGCGGCGAGGAAAGCCTCCTCGGAACCGAGGTCGTCGATGGTGACCTTGTTGGCGCTCGAGGGGGCCTCGATGCTGCTCGTCATGTGGGCGGTTGCTCCGGTCGGATGGTGTGTCACAGCAGGCGGGTGTCGCGCGGTGACATGTTCGCGCCAACGGATTTGCCACCGGACACACCGAAAGATCACCGTAAGAAGATCATTGGTGGCTCCGGTGACCGCACACCTGCTCCCTGCCGAGGCACACGATCCGCGAGCGCATCCACTACCCTACCGTGCTCATTACCACAGCGTGCAAGCCCCGGGGGTACGTGATCCCGCCCGCTTTCGCGATCCGGCGCCGCCTTTGCCCCGGTCAGGGCCTCCCCGGGCGGAAAATCCCCCGGCCGGCGTCGACCCGCCGGCGGGAGGGGACCACCAGGGTACAGCGGACACCGCGCACGGTGGCGGGGGCGGGGCGGGCGCTTAGACTGCCGCGGTGAACGACACACCCACCGGCAGCACCGGCGTCGACGCCGAGACCGGGGAGCCGGGGGTGCTGCGCCGCCCGGTGACCGACGCGGAGAGCCGCCACGCCAACCGGGCCTGGTGGGACGCGGACGCCGACGACTACCAGGCCGAGCACGGGGCGTTCCTCGGCGACGTGGACTTCGTCTGGTGCCCCGAACGGCTGCGCGAGGCCGACGCCCGGCTCCTCGGCGAGGTCGTCGGCCAGCGGGTGCTGGAGGTCGGGTGCGGGGCGGCCGCCGCCGCCCGTTGGCTGGCCACCCAGGGCGCCCGGGTGGTCGCCATGGACCTCTCCGCCGGCATGTTGCGCCACGCCGCGCAGGCCGCCGACCGCACCGGGGTACGGGTGCCGCTGGTGCAGGCCGACGCGCTGGCGCTGCCCTTCGCCGACGCCGCCTTCGACACCGCCTGCACCGCGTTCGGGGCGATCCCGTTCGTGGCCGACTCGGCCGCGCTGCTGCGGGAGGTGCACCGGGTGCTGCGCCCCGGCGGCCGGTGGGTCTTCTCGGTCACCCACCCGATCACGTGGGCATGATCTTGCTAAGAGGTCCTAACAAAATGATCTCTGGGTCTTTCGTCCTCTGTAGAGAACGATCTACGATGTCGGGCCGTGAGGCGTGGTGAGCAGCCGCCGTGGATCGTGCCGGACGGGCTGTGGCAGCGCATCGAGCCGTTGCTGCCCAAGCCTGAGCGCAATCCTCGGCACCCGGGGCGCAGGCGGATCCCGGATCGGCAGGTGCTGTGCGGGATCTTGTTCGTGCTGCACACGGGCATCCAGTGGGAGTTCTTGCCCCAAGAACTGGGATTCGGCTCGGGAATGACCTGCTGGCGGCGCCTGGAGGAGTGGAACCGGGCCGGAGTGTGGCAGCGGCTGCACGAGCTGCTGCTGGCCGAGCTGCAGGCGGCCGGGAAACTCGACTGGTCTCGCGCCGTGATCGACTCCTCGCATGTGCGGGCCGCCCGGCGTGGCCCAAAAGCGGCCCGAGCCCGGTCGACCGCGCCCGCCCGGGCTCGAAGCATCACGTCCTGACCGAGGGCGCCGGCATCCCCCTGGCCGTCGCGTTGACCGGCGGCAACCGCCACGACGTCACCCAACTGCTCCCGCTGATCGACAAGATCCCGCCGGTCCGGGGCCGCCGTGGCCGACCCCGCCAGCACCCCAACCAGCTCTTCGCCGATCGTGCGTACGACCACGACAAGTACCGCCGGGCCGTACGCGCCAAGGGCATCCGGCCGCGGATCGCCCGCCGCGGTCAACCCCACGGCTCCGGTCTGGGCGTATCCAGGTGGGTGGTCGAGAGAGTGCGCCGTGAGGCGCTGATTGATCGAGTGGAGGTGAGAGACCTTCGCCGCCGGGCTGTCGCAGCAGTTCGGTGAAGCTGGGGGCAGCCTGATCCGGGAGGTGCCGGGGAGGGTGGCAAGCGGCCCCGACAACGCCGGGACGTGACCAGTACTGCCAGATGGCGCGGGTCCGGCAAGCGAGACGGAGAGGTATACGCGAGGAACCGGTGTCTGAAGCCTCCTAACGATCCCTACCAGCTCGAACCTGGCGGATATGGGCTGGGTGCGGTGCGTCCTGGTCCTCTTCTCTCGGGACCGGAACTTCCTGGGCGTCTTTGTTCAGCGGTCAGGAAGGCCACGGTGAAGTGCTGCGGGGTAGCCGTGGCGATGCCGCGGGGGTATAGCCGGGTGCCTCCTTCGTCGAGCGATCAGTCAGTGAACACGGGAACTCTCCCGGTCCTGCCCGGCTGCGTCTCATCCGGAGACGACACGTCGGGCTGGGTCCACCGTCGGCCGATCGGGTCGGGAGAGGGCGGAGCCGTCGTAGTACTCCGAGGCCGGGAGAGCCGGTCACATGGGGAAGGGCGGCAGCGAGATCGCAAGGGAGGTACTGCAATGCCCGAAGACACGGTGGTGGATGCCACCGTCGCGTGGCCGACCCCGGAAGAGGCATGGACACGGGTACGGGGAATGCAGATCAAACTGCACCGTTGGGCGGTGGCCGACCACGGTCGCCGGTTTGACGATGTCTACAACTTCGTCAGCGACCCGGCCACGCTGGTCGTGGCGTTGCAACGGGTCGCCGGGAATGCCGGAGCCCGCACTGCTGGCGTGGATGGCGTCACCGCCGTGCACGTGAGCATGGCAGGGCCCGAGGTGTTCCTGGACCATGTCCGTTCCCTGCTGAAGGCCGGCACGTTCCGGCCGCTACCAGTACGGGAGAAGATGATCCCCAAGACCGGTGGGAAACTACGCCGGCTCGGGATACCGACCATCACGGACCGCGTGGTCCAGGCGGCGCTGAAGCTGGTCCTGGAGCCCATCTTCGAGGCGGATTTTCAGCCTTGTTCGTATGGGTTCCGGCCGAACCGGCGTGCGCACGACGCGATCGCCGAGATCCATCATCTGGCCACCGCCGGTTACCGGTGGGTGCTGGACGCGGACATCGAGGCGTGCTTCGACCGTATCGACCACCCGGCTCTGATGGACCGGGTGCGGGCGCGGGTGAAGGACAAGCGGGTGCTCACGTTGGTGAAGGCGTTCCTCAAGGCCGGGATCATGACTGAGCTCGGCGAGCGGAACGAGACCACGTCCGGCACACCCCAAGGAGGGATCCTCTCACCACTGCTGGCCAACATCGCGTTGTCGGTTCTCGACGAGTTCTTCGCCGAGCAATGGGCGGCAGCGGGCACCGGCCAGCAGCGCAGGCAACGACGCGCCAAAGGGCTGGCGACGTGGCAGTTGGTCCGCTACGCCGACGACTTCCTCGTCCTGGTCCACGGCAACCAGGAACACGTCGAGGACCTGCGAGACCAGGTGAGCACCGTCCTGGCGACGATGGGCCTGCGCCTATCCGAGTCCAAGACCAGGATCACCCACCTTGCCGACGGGGTCGACTTCCTCGGATTCCGCATCGTCTGGCAGCGGAAACGAGGAACGAGCAAGTGGCATGTCTACACGTTCATCGCAGACAAGCCGGTCCAGGCGCTGAAACGGAAGATCAAGTCACTGACCCGCCGGTTGTCGCATCTGAGCTACCGGGAAACGCTGGTGAGGATCAACTACATCCAGCGTGGATGGGCCAACTACTTCAAGCACGCGGTCGCCAAGCACACCTTCTCCCACCTGCAGAACTTCATCTGGTGGCGAGTGATCAACTGGGTGATGCGCCGCAACCGCATGACCTGGAGAGCCATCCGGCGATGGCTGCGCACCCCGCAAGGGTGGCAGCCCATCGCCTTCGACGGGGTCGAGTTGTTCAAGATGGCGAAGGTCCCCGTGACCCGATACCGCTATCGCGGCACCAAGATCCCGAACCCCTGGCAGCCCACGACAAGCCCACCCCCAACGGCATGACCTCGTGGAGAGCCCGGTGCGGTGAAAGTCGCACGCCGGGTTCGGCGGGCGGGTCCGGGAAACGGACCTGGAGCAATCCAGGCACCGCGCCCGGACCCGACCCAACACCATCGCCTGGTACCACGGCATGAAACGCCTACGCATCCGGTGGGAACGCCGTGACGACATCCACGAAGCCTTCCTCGCCCTCGCCACCTGCATCATCACGTACCGACACGTCGCACGACTTTGTTAGGACCTCTAAGCCTCGATCCACCGATGCGGTTGCCGCTGATGGCCAATTGATCTTTTTGTGATTGGTGATTCGGCAGGGTGTGTGGGAGCCGCCGATTACGTGATCGGCTTGCTCCGGTTGGGTGGTTCGGGGCGGGTAGCGGGGGTTGTGGCCTGTGGTCGGGCCGCCTGGTTCCGGCTGGTGGGTCGTGGTCAGCCGGGTGCCGGCCCGACGGCGGTGTAGAGGTTGTCGAGCGCTGCTTGCCAGGGCCAGTGCTCGGGTAGGTGCACGATGATGGTGCGGGCCCGGTGGGCGAGGCGGGCGGCGACGTTGATGATCCGGGTGCGGATGGTGGCCGGGCGGGCGGTCGCCCAGGCGCCGGCGGCGAGGTGTCCGGCGGCGCGGGTGAGGTTGTGGGCGATGCCGGCGCAGGTCAGCCAGGTGTCGTTCGCGCTGAACCGGCCCGAGGGCAGGTGCGCGAGGGGTCCGGCGATCAGGTCGGCGTTGACCTGCTCGATGATCGCGTGTTGGCGGTGCTGGGCTTCGGCCTGCACGAGCGTGTAGGGGCTGTCGGTGAACACCGCGTGATACCGGTAGGTGGGCAGCAGTTCTTCCTGGCCCGGGGCCTGGGCGGGGTCGTCGCGGCGGACGCGGCGCACGATCAGCCGGGCGGTGATCTGGTGGCGGGTGCCGGCGAACGCGGTGTACTCGGTCTCGGCGATCTGCGCGTCGGAGATCCACCTTCCGGCGTCGTCGTCCCAGACGGCCTGCGGATACTTGATGTCGATCCACTGGGCGTCCGTGATGCTCTCGCAGGCGGTGCGGATCTTCGCGTCGATCCGGGTGGTGAGTGAGAACCGCACCTTGCGGCGGCGGCAGGCGGCGATGACGGTCTTGGCGTAGAACGCCGAGTCGGCGCGCACCACGATCTCCCCCGTTGCGCCGCACGAGCGGGCCGTGGTGATCGCCTCGGCGATCATGCTGGCCGCACCGCGGGCCGAGCCGGCGTTACCGGCGCGCAGTCGGGTGGCGGCGATCACCGGCACCGACAACGGCGTGGACAACGTCGCCACCACAGGGTTGTAGCCGCGCAGCCAGACGTTGTAGCCGCCGACCTTGGCGTGGCCGAACCCGATGCCCTGCTTGCGCTTGCCGAACACCCGCCGCAGCATCGAATCGATGTCCACAAAACACAGCGTGTCGGCGCCGGCCAGCAGTGGTGCCCGCCGAGCCAGGCCGATCAACGTGTCTCGGGCGGCGGCCTGCAACTGCCGCACATGCCCATGGGTGAACGTGCGCAGGAACGAGCCGAGTGTCGAGGGCGCGTACACGCTGGTGAACAGCGACCGCATGCCGCCGTGCCGGGTCACGTCGAGGTCGTCGATGCTGTCCGCACCGGCGAGCATCCCCGCGATGATCGTGGCGACCTTCCCGGCCGGGTTCGCGCCCTTGTCCGTCGGCAGGCTCAACCGGTCGGTGACCGCGTCATGCAGACCGGCCCGCTCGGCCAGCCGCATCACCGGCACCAGCCCGGCACACGACACCAGATTCGGATCATCAAACGTCGCGCGCACCACCGGCGCGTCATGGCGTAATCTCACCTGCGAGGTGCCCTTTCGAGCCGAACGATAGAAGCGTGAGAACTCCTATCCTTCCAGCTCAAGGGGCACCTTCTGTCTACGGGGTCTCGCCAACCCAGCCTTCATCGGTGGATCGAGGCTAAGAGGTCCTAACAAAGTCGTGCGACGTGTCGGTACGTGATGATGCAGGTGGCGAGGGCGAGGAAGGCTTCGTGGATGTCGTCACGGCGTTCCCACCGGATGCGTAGGCGTTTCATGCCGTGGTACCAGGCGATGGTGTTGGGTCGGGTCCGGGCGCGGTGCCTGGATTGCTCCAGGTCCGTTTCCCGGACCCGCCCGCCGAACCCGGCGTGCGACTTTCACCGCACCGGGCTCTCCACGAGGTCATGCCGTTGGGGGTGGGCTTGTCGTGGGCTGCCAGGGGTTCGGGATCTTGGTGCCGCGATAGCGGTATCGGGTCACGGGGACCTTCGCCATCTTGAACAACTCGACCCCGTCGAAGGCGATGGGCTGCCACCCTTGCGGGGTGCGCAGCCATCGCCGGATGGCTCTCCAGGTCATGCGGTTGCGGCGCATCACCCAGTTGATCACTCGCCACCAGATGAAGTTCTGCAGGTGGGAGAAGGTGTGCTTGGCGACCGCGTGCTTGAAGTAGTTGGCCCATCCACGCTGGATGTAGTTGATCCTCACCAGCGTTTCCCGGTAGCTCAGATGCGACAACCGGCGGGTCAGTGACTTGATCTTCCGTTTCAGCGCCTGGACCGGCTTGTCTGCGATGAACGTGTAGACATGCCACTTGCTCGTTCCTCGTTTCCGCTGCCAGACGATGCGGAATCCGAGGAAGTCGACCCCGTCGGCAAGGTGGGTGATCCTGGTCTTGGACTCGGATAGGCGCAGGCCCATCGTCGCCAGGACGGTGCTCACCTGGTCTCGCAGGTCCTCGACGTGTTCCTGGTTGCCGTGGACCAGGACGAGGAAGTCGTCGGCGTAGCGGACCAACTGCCACGTCGCCAGCCCTTTGGCGCGTCGTTGCCTGCGCTGCTGGCCGGTGCCCGCTGCCGCCCATTGCTCGGCGAAGAACTCGTCGAGAACCGACAACGCGATGTTGGCCAGCAGTGGTGAGAGGATCCCTCCTTGGGGTGTGCCGGACGTGGTCTCGTTCCGCTCGCCGAGCTCAGTCATGATCCCGGCCTTGAGGAACGCCTTCACCAACGTGAGCACCCGCTTGTCCTTCACCCGCGCCCGCACCCGGTCCATCAGAGCCGGGTGGTCGATACGGTCGAAGCACGCCTCGATGTCCGCGTCCAGCACCCACCGGTAACCGGCGGTGGCCAGATGATGGATCTCGGCGATCGCGTCGTGCGCACGCCGGTTCGGCCGGAACCCATACGAACAAGGCTGAAAATCCGCCTCGAAGATGGGCTCCAGGACCAGCTTCAGCGCCGCCTGGACCACGCGGTCCGTGATGGTCGGTATCCCGAGCCGGCGTAGTTTCCCACCGGTCTTGGGGATCATCTTCTCCCGTACTGGTAGCGGCCGGAACGTGCCGGCCTTCAGCAGGGAACGGACATGGTCCAGGAACACCTCGGGCCCTGCCATGCTCACGTGCACGGCGGTGACGCCATCCACGCCAGCAGTGCGGGCTCCGGCATTCCCGGCGACCCGTTGCAACGCCACGACCAGCGTGGCCGGGTCGCTGACGAAGTTGTAGACATCGTCAAACCGGCGACCGTGGTCGGCCACCGCCCAACGGTGCAGTTTGATCTGCATTCCCCGTACCCGTGTCCATGCCTCTTCCGGGGTCGGCCACGCGACGGTGGCATCCACCACCGTGTCTTCGGGCATTGCAGTACCTCCCTTGCGATCTCGCTGCCGCCCTTCCCCATGTGACCGGCTCTCCCGGCCTCGGAGTACTACGACGGCTCCGCCCTCTCCCGACCCGATCGGCCGACGGTGGACCCAGCCCGACGTGTCGTCTCCGGATGAGACGCAGCCGGGCAGGACCGGGAGAGTTCCCGTGTTCACTGACTGATCGCTCGACGAAGGAGGCACCCGGCTATACCCCCGCGGCATCGCCACGGCTACCCCGCAGCACTTCACCGTGGCCTTCCTGACCGCTGAACAAAGACGCCCAGGAAGTTCCGGTCCCGAGAGAAGAGGACCAGGACGCACCGCACCCAGCCCATATCCGCCAGGTTCGAGCTGGTAGGGATCGTTAGGAGGCTTCAGACACCGGTTCCTCGCGTATACCTCTCCGTCTCGCTTGCCGGACCCGCGCCATCTGGCAGTACTGGTCACGTCCCGGCGTTGTCGGGGCCGCTTGCCACCCTCCCCGGCACCTCCCGGATCAGGCTGCCCCCAGCTTCACCGAACTGCTGCGACAGCCCGGCGGCGAAGGTCTCTCACCTCCACTCGATCAATCAGCGCCTCACGGCGCACTCTCTCGACCACCCACCTGGATACGCCCAGACCGGAGCCGTGGGGTTGACCGCGGCGGGCGATCCGCGGCCGGATGCCCTTGGCGCGTACGGCCCGGCGGTACTTGTCGTGGTCGTACGCACGATCGGCGAAGAGCTGGTTGGGGTGCTGGCGGGGTCGGCCACGGCGGCCCCGGACCGGCGGGATCTTGTCGATCAGCGGGAGCAGTTGGGTGACGTCGTGGCGGTTGCCGCCGGTCAACGCGACGGCCAGGGGGATGCCGGCGCCCTCGGTCAGGACGTGATGCTTCGAGCCCGGGCGGGCGCGGTCGACCGGGCTCGGGCCGCTTTTGGGCCACGCCGGGCGGCCCGCACATGCGAGGAGTCGATCACGGCGCGAGACCAGTCGAGTTTCCCGGCCGCCTGCAGCTCGGCCAGCAGCAGCTCGTGCAGCCGCTGCCACACTCCGGCCCGGTTCCACTCCTCCAGGCGCCGCCAGCAGGTCATTCCCGAGCCGAATCCCAGTTCTTGGGGCAAGAACTCCCACTGGATGCCCGTGTGCAGCACGAACAAGATCCCGCACAGCACCTGCCGATCCGGGATCCGCCTGCGCCCCGGGTGCCGAGGATTGCGCTCAGGCTTGGGCAGCAACGGCTCGATGCGCTGCCACAGCCCGTCCGGCACGATCCACGGCGGCTGCTCACCACGCCTCACGGCCCGACATCGTAGATCGTTCTCTAGAGAGGACGAAAGACCCAGAGATCATTTTGTTAGGACCTCTAAGTCACAATCCCGTGCTCACGTCGTCGGTGCCGTGGCCGCATGCCGTGGCACCCGGCTTGCTGGGTCGGTCATGTGGTGCTTGGACGCCGGGCCACGAAGATGGCCGTGCCAGGGAACAGCCGGCCTCGCAGAGGGCTCCATTGGCCCCAGACCTCTTCGTGTCCTGGTGGCCACTCCGGTTCCACTACATCGCTGAGGACGAAGCCGGCGGCTGTCAGTTCTCGGACGCGATCACCGAAGGTGCGGTGTGCCTCGATGTAGGTCGGTACACCCGCTGAGTCCTCTTCGATGTAGGGGCGACGGTCAAAGTAGGAGTGGACTGCCATCAGGCCACCCTCGCCGGGGTCGTCGAGAAAAACCCAGCGCATGGGGTGAGTGACGGCAAAGATCCACGCCCCGCCTGGGCGGAGCACCCGGAAGACCTCGCGCATGAGGGCTTCGGAGTCTGCGACGAACGGAACCGCCCCGAACGCGGTGTGCACGGTGTCGAACGTGCCTGTCCTGAACGGAAGCGCCAGTGCGTCAGCTTGCACGAGCGGTACATGTACGCCTGAGCGTTCGGCGGCTAGCCTGGCGTGTCTCAACATGCCGGCAGACAGGTCTAGCGCGGTCACGTCTGCCCCTTGACCGACCAGCCACCGGGAGCCCGCAGCCGCGCCGCAGCCCAGTTCCAGAAGCCGAGCCCCTTTGACGTCACCGAGGAGTCGCGCGTCCGCTTCGCGTAGACCCTCGGGGCACCACACAAGGTCAACATCTCCGAGAAACGCGCCGTGTTCCTCCTGGTAGTTGTCCGCATCGTGGTCCCACCAACGGCGGCTCGCAGCTCTACCCTCATCGCCCGACACCATGCGGCGGGTTACGGCGGGCTCGGGGTGGGGCGGGCGATCGTCCATCCTGGTAACGGTACGGATCGCGGCAATCGGCACGACAGCAGGTGTCAAGGTTGATCAGAGGCGGGCCGGTTCGAGGCCACCCCTGGTCGCGCTACCGTCAACGCCCGGATCACGTCGAGGTTGTGATGCCTCAGCCTCGATCCACCGATGAAGGCTGGGTTGGCGAGACCCCGTAGACAGAAGGTGCCCCTTGAGCTGGAAGGATAGGAGTTCTCACGCTTCTATCGTTCGGCTCGAAAGGGCACCTCGCAGGTGAGATTACGCCATGACGCGCCGGTGGTGCGCGCGACGTTTGATGATCCGAATCTGGTGTCGTGTGCCGGGCTGGTGCCGGTGATGCGGCTGGCCGAGCGGGCCGGTCTGCATGACGCGGTCACCGACCGGTTGAGCCTGCCGACGGACAAGGGCGCGAACCCGGCCGGGAAGGTCGCCACGATCATCGCGGGGATGCTCGCCGGTGCGGACAGCATCGACGACCTCGACGTGACCCGGCACGGCGGCATGCGGTCGCTGTTCACCAGCGTGTACGCGCCCTCGACACTCGGCTCGTTCCTGCGCACGTTCACCCATGGGCATGTGCGGCAGTTGCAGGCCGCCGCCCGAGACACGTTGATCGGCCTGGCTCGGCGGGCACCACTGCTGGCCGGCGCCGACACGCTGTGTTTTGTGGACATCGATTCGATGCTGCGGCGGGTGTTCGGCAAGCGCAAGCAGGGCATCGGGTTCGGCCACGCCAAGGTCGGCGGCTACAACGTCTGGCTGCGCGGCTACAACCCTGTGGTGGCGACGTTGTCCACGCCGTTGTCGGTGCCGGTGATCGCCGCCACCCGACTGCGCGCCGGTAACGCCGGCTCGGCCCGCGGTGCGGCCAGCATGATCGCCGAGGCGATCACCACGGCCCGCTCGTGCGGCGCAACGGGGGAGATCGTGGTGCGCGCCGACTCGGCGTTCTACGCCAAGACCGTCATCGCCGCCTGCCGCCGCCGCAAGGTGCGGTTCTCACTCACCACCCGGATCGACGCGAAGATCCGCACCGCCTGCGAGAGCATCACGGACGCCCAGTGGATCGACATCAAGTATCCGCAGGCCGTCTGGGACGACGACGCCGGAAGGTGGATCTCCGACGCGCAGATCGCCGAGACCGAGTACACCGCGTTCGCCGGCACCCGCCACCAGATCACCGCCCGGCTGATCGTGCGCCGCGTCCGCCGCGACGACCCCGCCCAGGCCCCGGGCCAGGAAGAACTGCTGCCCACCTACCGGTATCACGCGGTGTTCACCGACAGCCCCTACACGCTCGTGCAGGCCGAAGCCCAGCACCGCCAACACGCGATCATCGAGCAGGTCAACGCCGACCTGATCGCCGGACCCCTCGCGCACCTGCCCTCGGGCCGGTTCAGCGCGAACGACACCTGGCTGACCTGCGCCGGCATCGCCCACAACCTCACCCGCGCCGCCGGACACCTCGCCGCCGGCGCCTGGGCGACCGCCCGCCCGGCCACCATCCGCACCCGGATCATCAACGTCGCCGCCCGCCTCGCCCACCGGGCCCGCACCATCATCGTGCACCTACCCGAGCACTGGCCCTGGCAAGCAGCGCTCGACAACCTCTACACCGCCGTCGGGCCGGCACCCGGCTGACCACGACCCACCAGCCGGAACCAGGCGGCCCGACCACAGGCCACAACCCCCGCTACCCGCCCCGAACCACCCAACCGGAGCAAGCCGATCACGTAATCGGCGGCTCCCACACACCCTGCCGAATCACCAATCACAAAAAGATCAATTGGCCATCAGCGGCAACCGCATCGGTGGATCGAGGCTCAGGTGGGCCAGCAGCCTGTGGTTACCCCTACTGCAACGGGATCGTGTATGCGTGCACGAAGAAGGCTTCGACGTGGGCCCAGTGCAGGTGACCGGCAAGGGCAACGTCGCCCTCTCGGCCGAGGACCACATGCACATGGACTTTGCCGTCCCGGATCTCGCCGGTGCCGCTCAGCTCGAATGGCTGCCGGTACTCGTTGACGATATCCGTGCTTGCGTCGCCCGCTGACATGTTACTGATTGCACACTCATCGACAGCGCCGATGAGAGAGACGATTGCGCCATTCATTATGCCCTCTTCCGCTGCACGCCGGGCAAGCGTGGCGATTACTTCTTCGCCGGGCTTTACGATCAACAGCTTCATTGGTCGCTTATCCATTCGATAGAGGAGTGGTGCCGGCGAGAACCGCCGCATATGCGCGCAGGTTCTCGCGGCACGGTTCGTCCTTCACGGCCAGCATCAGAGCGGATCGCATCCGCATGTTCTCGGCGTCTACGTAGTTCGCGAGCAGCACGGCGCTGCACCATCGGGCGGCAGCGTCGCGATTGTTTGTAAGCTCATCGGCGAGGCGGAGCGATGCCCAATCTTTTGTTTCGTCACCTTCACCAAGGGTCCGGCCCACCGCTTGTGTGTTTGTTGCGCCGGATAGATGTGCTGCTCGCTCCCATGGCAGTTCTAGGACTCGACTTGCGACGGCCGTGACGTAGAGGTGTCGGGCGTCTTGGTCGCTGCGGATGGCCGAGATTGCCGCGTCGCCCAGGTCGGCAGCTCCGATCTTGGCGAGGATGCCGGCGGAGTTGACTCTGAGGACGGCGGTGGCACCGCTACGCATCCATGCGGTCAGGCCCCGGCGTGCTCCCTCGCTTTCGGCTGCCAGGGCGCTGATGGTGAGGTCGGTGGCGTGACTGGTCTGCGCAGTGGCCAGGAGATGCCCGCTGCCCTGCGCGATGTCGCCAAACACCCGGTGGGCAACGAGAACGTCGGTCAGTGCCGGGTCCGTGAATCGGTAGGCTCCGCCTGCCGTTCGCATGACGTGTGGGTGAGCGTTCAAGCGATTAGCGATTGACTGCGAGATCTGAGAAGAGTCCAGCTCGTCTTTGCGGTTCTGCCAAAGGTGCCATGCGAGCCACTCGACGGCCTCGTGGTCGCCGATCGGGGGAGCAGGCATCGAAGGGCCGTACAGAAACCCGCTGGCGGCGGCAGAGGCCGTAGAGGCAAAGAACTGGCGGCGGTTCACTGTGCCCTCTTTCTCGCCCAACTCTCCGCTGGCGGCCGGCAGGGCGAACCACAATCGGCCTTCCGGTATGTGTAGCACTGCTGCCCACTGCGCCAAACGGTCAAGGTGGACGACGGGGGGACCGTTCTCGATCCGGCTTAGCTGAGCTTGGCTCATGCCGACCCAGGAAGCGGCCTGATCTTGAGATATCGACTGGCGGCCATGGTAGGGGTGTGTTCGCCAGGCCCGGATCACCCGGCCCATGTGGCGGTCTTGTAGCGCCTGGGCAAGGACGACCTCGTTCCAGAAGTCGGCCGGGACCTCCGGCACTACCACCCCTGGGTGCTGGCGGCCGTGGGACGAGCAGGGCGAGCAGCGGCCACCGGTGTTGTCGCGTGCGAGCCGTGCGCCGCAGCGGCAATAGCGGGTCTGGTGGGTCGATGTCATCTTGGCGTCCTTGCGTGGCTGCCGAGCCTTGATGGTAGGCAGTGCCTCTCCAAGATCCCATCCGAGTGCGGGTTGTGCCCATGCATGAGACGCATATCGACATCCGCCCTCTGTCATGTTGCCCAAGGTCCGCCCTCCGGCATCGCGTCCTAATACTCCAACGTCACTTGGCCTGTCTGCGCTGGTAGTGGGATCGGCGGGCTCGGGCTTGGGATGTGCGTCGCCAGATTGACCAGTGCAGGGTGTGTTCTGGCGGGAGCGATGCGGCGAGGACGAAGGCGTTGAGGAGGCGGCGGATCTCGGCGACGGTCAGCGCGATGATCTCCGGGTCGGTGTCGGGCTGCTGCGCGGCGAGGATGGTCAGGACGGCCAGGGCGAGCATGGCCAGGGTGATGAACCGGTGCCAGCCGGTCCAGCCGCGGACCTGGTAGTGGTCGAGGCCGACCTGGCCTTTGCCGGTCTGGAACAGCTCCTCGATGCTCCAGCGGGAGCCGGCGACGGTCACGAGGGTGTGCAGCGGCACCGGGCGGGGTGACCAGCACAGGTAGAAGGCCAGCTCGCCGGTGGTGCGGTTGCGGCGGATCAGCAGCCACCGGTGTTCACCGGGCTGGGTGGCGGTGGTGATCCAGGCCCACAGGTAGTCGCGTGGTCCTTTCGCTCCGGGTCCGCAGCTGTGCAGCTGCCACTCGGCGGTGGGGATCCGCTCGGCGAGGTCGTCGACGCGGATCAGGGTGCGGCCGTCGTTGACGTGCACGCGTCGGTCGCAGCCGACCGCGAGGACGTAGCCGATCCCGCGATGTTCCAGGTTGTCGCGGAGGGCGGGGTCGGCGCCGTAGACCTCGTCCCCGGTCACCCATGCGAACGGGACTCCGGCATCCAACGCGGCGGCGATCATCTGCCGGGCCAGAGCGGGCTTCGTGGCGAACTCGACGTCGTCCGGGACCCCGGCGGCGGCGAGGCGGTCGGGCTGGTCGCACCAGGTCGTCTCGGGTAGGTAGAGCCGGCGGTCGATCATCGCCCGGCCGGCAGGTGTCACGTAGGCCAGGAACACTGCGACCTGACTGTTCTCGATCCGGCCGGCGGTGCCGGTGTACTGCCGCTGCACCCCGACCGAGCACACGCCCTTCTTCAAGAACCCGGTCTCGTCGGTCACCAGCACCGCGTCGGGATGGCCGAGCTGCTCGATCAGCCACTCACGCAGGTCATCGCGGACGGCGTCGGCGTCCCACACCGCCGTGCGCAGCAGCCGCTGCATCGCCTGTGGATCCCCGTGACCCGCCCGCTCCGCAAGCGACCAGCAGGTCTTTCGTTCGGCCTCCGACAGCAGCCCTGCTACGAACTGCCCGGCCGTCGCCCGCGGCTCGGCCCGCACGAACCGGTCAGCGACACGCCTCATCGCCTCGTCCAGGATGACCCGCCACCCGGCGGGGTCTACGCTGTGGCCCGCGGCCACCGCACGATCTTCGATTGTCCTCACAAACCATCGATGATCAACGCGGTGGCCGTCCTCATGCCTACGCCACGCCCAACGCCGAAGCCAAGTGACGTTGGAGTACTAACGATAAGCGACAAGTCGATTACGGCGCTGCGGCTCCTGCTTGCGCTGCTCAGTCCGCGCAGGCAGGCGGTCGGCACGGTGCGCTAGGCCGGACAACACCCGGTCTTCCGCTCGCAGCGCGTACGGCCACGCAGCATGAAAGGCGGTTAAAGATGGCCATGTACCCCGGCGGCGAACAGGTCGATGCCGCGCAGGTTGCGCTTGAGCGGCACGCGGTGTCGAGCGCGGATGGTAGGTGTCTGAGCTGCGGAACGGCGGGGCCGTGCGCTTCCCGGGAAGCGGCGATTCTGGTCTTCACGCGATCACTGCGTCTGCCCAGCCGGCGGCCCGGGGCTACTCGCCCAGAACTGATCGGCGCGCGTCGTGTCGGTGTGCCCATGCTGCTCGCGGCACGGTAGGTGGTCGTCATGGCTGTTACCACCGCTGCGCTGATCCCCCTGCCTGCTGCGGAGCGGGTGACACCGGAAACGGTCGCGGATGCTCGTCGGCTGCTGGGGGCTCGGTTAGCGGACACGCGCAGGGCTGCCGGTGTCAGACAGGTGGGCCTCGCCCGGATGGTGCGGTGGTCTCGCAGCACGGTCGCCAACGTCGAGACGGGACGGCAGTCAACTCCACGGGAGTTCTGGTTGGCGTGTGATCTTGCTCTGGGTGCCGGCGGGCTGTTGGTGGCCGGGTGGGCGGAGACCAACGCGCTGTCGAGCCGCTTGCGCGATCAGATAGCGATGGAGCGGATTCGGCTGCGCTTGTCTGAGTCGCCGCCAAGGTGCGTGTGCCGCGATCTTCAACGCCTGCTCAGTGAAGTGGCTGCGTCGGCGCAGCCCGGTCCACCTACCACCGGAAACCCTGACCACCGTCATCAACGCGACAGTCCACCTGGCACCGCGACTACCAGGGCTGACCCCGCCGAATCCGTAAAGGGAGATACGCGCCGAGGCTGACCGAACCTAAAGGTCAATCTCGTCGTCATTGTCGGGTGCCGGAACCCAGTACGGTTCCCGTTCAACCGGCACAACGAGCGCCGCTGCCGGACGCGACCTCGCCCACCTCAGAACCTCGTCGCGGGTGCCTTCGATCTCCTCGACGCCGGCCGATTGGCCGCCCGGCAGTTCGTCTATCCATTTCGCGGCCCACACGATCCGCCGGTCCAGGTTGCGGCCCTTGTGGATATAGACGGTGCCGAAACCGGGGCGGGGGGCAGGCATGACCTGTTGGGGCGCAATTTCGCTGTTGCGCATCTCCGCAGGCAAGTAGAAGGCGTTCGTGCGGCGGCGGGAGTCCTCCATAAGCGGATGCTACCCGACTGGCGCAGGTTCGGGCCGGAAAGCGGATCGAGCGCCGCGTGATCACTCTTGATCACGCGGCGCTCGACCTTCAGAGGCTATTCAGATCGATCTCGCCTTGGATCTGTCAGGAAGGGCTCCAGCCGGAGCCGTACCAGGCGCTGCCCAACTGCGGCGGGTCGTCCAGGTTGTACGCCCCGGCGGAGTTGCGGTGGAACTTCGGGCTCTTGATGAAGGTGTACCAGCGGCCCGGGTACGAGCTGGACGGGTCCGTCCAGTCGAACTGGTGGGCCACCCCGGCGTGGGCGACCGTGCCCTCATAGGCGCTGTAGCCACCCGAGCCGAAGCCGTTGACCAAAGCTCCGGCCCCGTACGGGCCGCCGCTCCACGTCCGATAGGTCGAGCCCCCGCTGACCGGGTAGCCTTCGGGATGGGCGGTGCTGAAGTACAGCCGCTCACCTGACGCCCGGACCTGCTTGGTGCCACGCGTCGACTCGAACTGGAAGGGCTTCGACGTGGACGAGCCCCCGCTGAACTTCACCTCGATGAAGAACTCGGTACTTCCCAGCGTGGTGCCGTTGTAGCCGTATATGCCATCGCCGCTGAACTCGGCCCAGTAGTTCGCGACGTAGTACCAGCACCCGAGCACCGAGCACGTTCCGCCGCTGGTCCGGACCTTCGACGTGTCCGGGCAGACCCATGCGCCCTTCCGTGCGCTCACCGGACTGGAGCACTGGTCCACCCCGGTTGCGGTCGCGGCTTCGGTGTACGCCTTCGTCGTCGTGCTCGATCGGGAGTCTGCGACTGCGGGAGCGGCGCTCGCGGTGAGCCCACCGCCAGCCACCAGCATTGCGGCGAGTAGCAGTCTTGCGAACCGTTTGACCATCGCCTCTTCTTCCTTCGACGGTGTTCGGCAATAGCCGTTCGGCCGATCGCCATTCACCTTGACCTCAGGGGATGGGCATAAGGGAAATCCAGGCCCTTAATCGAAAGATGTCCCCGTGCCTCACGTGGACGCTATTGCTGAACCTGCCCAACACGCAAGCCTATCGATTGTCGGAGTTCGACTCCGACAATTTCAGCGACACCCATGACCGGGATTATCTGAACGAGGATTCCCATGTGCGTTGACCTTCACCGACCGAGAGATCCTGGCCACCGCCACCCACCCTGACTTCCGGGCATGGCTTGCCCGCATCCGCCACATCGGCGGCTGCCAACACCCCGTCCACCTCGTCGGCCACACCCTGACCGTTGCGCCGAGCCAATCCCGACACCTGATCCCTGGTGTCCGGACGCGGTCGCGTTTCCGGCTGGGTCGGCAGCCCGGCCCCGCCGGGGTGCCGCAGTACGAGCTGGTCGCCGACAGCGCCGACGTCATCGAGCTGGCCGAGCCGTTCGAACTCAAGCTGCCGGTCGCCGCGATCGCCCCGTAGCCACGCTCGCCCGTAGCCGGCGACCGTTTCCGCCCCGCCGTGCCGGGTACCCGCGGGACATGGCCGAGCAGAGGTTCCGCAAGGGCGACCACGTCTCCTGGGCCAGCCACAGCGGCCGGGGACACGGCGTCATCAAAGAGGAGTTGACCGAGCGCACCCATGTCCGGGGGCGGGTGGTGGACGCGTCCCCGGAGCAGCCGCAGTACCGCATCCGCAACGACCACTCGGGCCGCGACGTCGCCCACCGGCCGGAGGCGCTGCGCCATGAGCCCTCGTGACCAGGGTCGGGACACCTACCGCGAGTTCACCGAGGCGGTGAACATGACCCCGGGTGAGCTGTCCCGGTGGTTGGAGAGCGACGAGTCCAAGCACGTCGGCTGGCTGAAGAAGGGCACCCGGGGCGGCGAGTCGGTCGGGCACGCCTCCGGTCGGCGGATCATCGACCTGTTGCGGCGCAAGCGCGACGAGTTGACCGACAACGACTACAAGCACATGCGCAAGGTCGTCGGGTACGTGCACCGGCACATGGCGCAGCGCCCCTCCGGCGACGTCCGGGACACCCGGTGGCGCTGGTCGTTGATGAACTGGGGGCACGACCCGCTGAAGTGAGCCGGTCCGGGCCGCCCCGGCTTGACCCTGCCGCTGACGGCAGGGTCGGACGATCGGCGCATGGAAAACACGCCACCACGCGTCGTCGTGGTCACCGGCGCGGGCACCGGCATCGGACGCGCCACCGCCCGGGGGTTCGGCCGCGACGGCGCGCGGGTCGTCGCGGTCGGCCGCCGGGACGCGCCCCTCGCCGCGACCGCCGCCGGTCACCCGCTGGTCACCCCGCTGGTCGCGGACGTCACCGCGGTCGACGGCCCCGACCGGATCGTCCGGTACGCGCTGGACCGGTTCGGCCGGCTCGACGTCCTGGTCAACAACGCCGGCGTGGCCGGTGCCACCCCGCTCGACGCCCTCCCGGCCGACCAGGTCGACCGGCAGGTCGCCACGAACCTGGTCGCGCCGGTGCGGCTGGCCGGGGCGGCGCTCCCGGCGCTGACCGCCGCCCGGGGCGTACTGGTGAACGTCACCACCGCCGTCGGGCAGCGCGGCTGGCCGGGCAGCTCGGTGTACGCGGCCACCAAGGCCGCCCTCGACTCGCTGACCCGGAGCTGGGCGGTGGAGCTGGCCGCCCGCGGGGTACGGGTGGTGGCGGTGGCACCCGGCGCGGTGGACACCCCGATCGGCGAGCACCAGGGGCTCACCCCGCAGCAGCGGGACGGCCTGCGCCGGTGGCAGCTCGCGCACACCCCGGCCGGGCGGATCGGCCGCCCCGAGGAGGTAGCGTGGGCGATCCGGCAGCTCTGCGCCCCGGAGGCCGCCTTCGTCACCGGCGTGGTGCTGCCGGTCGACGGCGGCGCGGTGGTCGCCTGAGCGGGGCGCGACCGGACCTCGGTGGCCGGGGCCCGGGGCGGAGACACCACCGGGTGGGATCGGGGCGGATCATCGGCAGGGCGGAAGCGGACGGGACCGGCGGCGCCCCGGTGCGCTGGCTGCGGATCGGGGAGCTGGCCCGCCGCACCGGCAGCACGCCCCGCGCGCTGCGCCACTACGAGCAGCACGGACTGATCGAGGCGCACCGGTCGGCCAACGGGTACCGCAGCTATCCGGAGGCCACGGTGACCCGGGTCCGCAACATCCGGCACCTGCTCGTCGCCGGGCTCACCCTCGACGACGTCCGGGCGTTCCTGCCCTGCCTGGACGGTGACCTGACCAGCGCCGCACCGGCACCGGAGGGCATCCGGGTCGGGCTGGCCCGCCTGGCGGTGCTCGACGCCCGGATCGCGGCCCAGACGGCGGTCCGGGACCGGCTGGCCGCCGCCCTGCGTGCCGCGGCCGGCCCCCTCACCGAGCGCGACGGCCGGCCGTCGGCACCCACCACCGGCCGGTGAGCCCGCCACCCGCCGGTGTGGCCCGGGGCCGGCCGGTGCGGCGCGGGCGGGTCAGTGGTCGGCGCTGTTCCAGTCGCGGCCCTCGCCGACGGAGACCTCCAGCGGCACCGCCAGCGGGTGCGCGCCGCCCATCTCCCGCCGGACCAGCTCCTCCAGCGGCTCCCGCTCCCCCGGGGCGACCTCGAAGACCAGCTCGTCGTGCACCTGCAACAGCATCCGCGAGCGCAGCCCCGAGTCGCGCAGCGCGGCGTCGACGTGCAGCATCGCCACCTTGATGATGTCCGCCGCCGAGCCCTGGATGGGAGCGTTGAGCGCCATCCGCTCGGCCATCTCCCGCCGCTGCCGGTTGTCGCTGACCAGGTCGGGAAGGTACCGCCGGCGGCCCAGGATGGTGGAGGTGTACCCGTCGTGACGGGCCCTGGCGACCACCTCGTGCAGGTAGTCGCGCACCCCGCCGAAGCCGGCGAAGTAGTTCTCCATCAGGCCACGCGCCTCCTCGGCGCTGATGCCGAGCTGCTGGGACAGGCCGAACGCGCTCAGCCCGTACGCCAGGCCGTAGTTCATCGCCTTGATCTTGCGACGCTGGTCGGCGGTGACCGCGCCGACCTCGACCTCGAAGACCGACGAGGCGGTGGCGGCGTGGAAGTCGGCGCCGGAGTTGAAGGCCTCGATCAGCGCCGCGTCCCCCGACAGGTCCGCCATGATCCGCATCTCGATCTGGCTGTAGTCGGCGGTGAGCAGGCAGTCGTACCCCTCGCCCACCACGAAGGCGCGGCGGATCCGCCGCCCCTCCTCGGTCCGGATCGGGATGTTCTGGAGGTTGGGCTCGGTGGAGGAGAGCCGGCCGGTGGCCGCCACCGTCTGGTTGAAGGTGGTGTGGATCCGGCCGTCGTCGGAGACCGACTTGAGCAGGCCGTCGACGGTGGACTTCAGCTTGGCCACGTCCCGGTGGCGCAGCAGGTGGTGCAGGAGCGGGTGCTCGGTCTGCGCGTACAGCCACTGCAGGGCGTCGGCGTCGGTGGTGTACCCGGTCTTGATCTTCTTGGTCTTGGGCAGCCCCAGCTCCCCGAAGAGGATCTCCTGGAGCTGTTTCGGCGAGCCCAGGTTGAACTCCCGGTCGACCACCGCGTACGCCTGCTGCGCGGCGGCCTTCACCTCGGCGGCGAAGTGCGCCTCCAGCTCGGTGAGGTAGTCGGTGTCGGCGGCGATGCCGATCCGTTCCATCCCGGCGAGGACCCGCATCAGGGGCAGCTCCACCTCGGCCATCAGCCGGGCCGACTGCTCGCCGTCGCGGGACAGCTCGGCGTCGATCGCGTCGGCCAGGTCGAGGGTCGCCCGGGCCTGGAGCATGAGATTCTCCTCGGCCTCCCCGTCGTTGCCGAGCCCCTCCAGGGTGAGCTGACCGGTCTCCGGGGCGTCCACCCGCAGCTCCCGGTGCAGGTAGCGCAGGGCCAGGTCGGTCAGGTCGTAGGAGCGCTGGTCGGGACGGGCCAGGTAGGCGGCGATCTGGGTGTCCCGGACGATGCCGGCCAGCTCCCAGCCCCGGGCGGCGCAGGCCAGCACCGCCGGCTTGCTGTCGTGCAGCACCTTCGGCCGGGCCGGGTCGGCCAGCCAGGCGGCGAGGGCGTTCTCGTCGCCCGGCTCCAGCGGAGCCGGGTCGAACCACGCCGCCGCCCCGTCGCCGGTGGCCAGCGCCATGCCGAGGACGGTGGCGGTGTGCCGCCGGTTCGGGCCGGTGTCGAGCTTGACCGCCACCCCGACCGGGACCCCGGCGGGGGCGTGCGTCTCCAGCCAGCCGCTCACCGCGCCCGGCTCGGTGAGCACCTGACCGGCCAGCTCGAAGCCGGACTCGGCCTCCGGCTCCACGGCCTCCAGGTACTGGTAGAGGCGGTCGCGCAGGATGCGGAACTCCAGGGTGTCGAAGACCTGGTGCACGGCCTCCCGGTCCCACCCGGTCCAGTGCGTGTCGGCGGGGGTCAGCGGCAGGTCGAGGTCGGCGACCAGGCAGTTGAGGTCGTAGTTGCGGATCACGTCGGCGAGCCGCTCCCGCAGGTTGTCGCCGGCCTTGCCCTTGATCTCGTCGGCCCGCGCGATGACGCCCTCGACCCCGCCGTAGAGGGTGATCCACTTGGCCGCGGTCTTCGGGCCGACACCGGGGACCCCGGGCAGGTTGTCACTGGTCTCGCCGACCAGCGCGGCCAGGTCGCGGTAGCGCTGCGGGCCGACGCCGTACTTCGCCTCGACCGCGGCGGCGTCCATCCGGGCCAGGTCGGAGACGCCCTTGCGCGGGTAGAGGACGGTGATGTTGTCGTCGACGAGCTGGAAGGCGTCCCGGTCTCCGGTGCTGATCAGCACCGACATGCCCTCGTCGCGGGCCCGGCAGGCGAGGGTGGCGATGACGTCGTCGGCCTCGTACCCCTCCTTCTCCACCACCGGGATGCGCAGCGCGGCGAGGACCTCCTTGACCAGGCTGACCTGGCCCTTGAAGTCGGTCGGGGTCTCGCTGCGGCCGGCCTTGTACTCCGCGTACTTCTCGGTGCGGAAGGAGCGGCGGGAGACGTCGAAGGCGACGGCGATGTGGGTGGGCCGCTCGTCGCGCAACACGTTGATCAGCATCGAGGTGAAGCCGTACACCGCGTTGGTGGGCTGCCCCGTCGTGGTGGAGAAGTTCTCCACCGGCAGGGCGAAGAACGCCCGGTATGCCAGGGAGTGTCCGTCGACGAGAAGCAGGCGCGGGGTCGTAGCTGTCACGCAGGCGACTCTAGTCCGTACGCCCGACATTCCCGGCCCCGGCGTGGCCGCGCGCCGGGGGCCGGCCCCGGGACGCGACGACCGGGCCCGACACGCGACGACCGGCCGGTGGGCGTGCCACCGGCCGGTCGTCGGGCCCGAATCGGTCAGGCCACGCCGAGGTACGCCTCCTTGACCGCCGGGTCGTGCAGGAGTTCCTGGCCGGAGCCCTCCTTGACGATCCGACCGGTCTCCAGCACGTACCCCCGGTGGGCCCGGGAGAGCGCCTGCTGGGCGTTCTGCTCCACCAGCAGGATGGTCGTCCCCTGCTCGTTGATCCGCGTGATGATCTCGAAGATCTGCTGGATCAGCATCGGGGCCAGCCCCATCGAGGGCTCGTCGAGCAGCAGCAGCTTGGGACGGGCCATCAGGGCCCGGCCCACCGCCAGCATCTGCTGCTCACCGCCGGAGAGCGTGCCGCCGGCCTGCTTGCGGCGCTCCTTCAACCGGGGGAAGAGATCCATGACCATGTCCAGGTCCTTGTTGATCTCCGACCGGTCCTTGCGGGTGTAGGCCCCCATCTCCAGGTTCTCCATCACCGTCATGCCGGGGAAGACCCCCCGACCCTCGGGCGCCTGGCCGATGCCCCGGACGACCCGCAGGTCCGCGCGCATCCGGGTGACGTCGGTGCCGTCGAAGGTGATGGTGCCGGCGGCCACCGGCCGCAGCCCGGAGATGGCCCGCATGGTGGTGGTCTTCCCGGCGCCGTTCGCGCCGATCAGGGCCACCACCTCACCCTCGTTGACCACGAGGCTGATCCCGTGCAGTGCCTGGATCCGCCCGTAGAGCAGGGTCAGGTCCTTGATCTCAAGCAGCATCGGTCGGCACCCCCAGGTACGCGGCGATCACCTTCGGGTCCTCCCGCACGTCGGCGGGCAGCCCGTCGGCGATCTTCTTGCCGAACTCCAGCACGACGATCCGGTCGGTCACACCCATGACCAGCCGCATGTCGTGCTCGATCAGCAGCACGGTGGTGCCGCTGTCACGGATCTTGCGGATGAGGACGAGCAGCTCCTCCTTCTCCGCCGGGGTGAAGCCGGCAGCCGGCTCGTCCAGGCAGAGCAGGGTCGGGTCGGTCGCCAACGCCCGCGCGATCTCCAGCCGGCGCTGCTCGCCGTAGGAGAGGTTCCGGGCCAGGTCCCCCGCGCGTCGCTGGATACCGACGAAGCGCAGCAGGTCGTGGGCCTTCTCCCGACCGTGCTTCTCCTCCTTCCAGTGCCGCGGCAGGCGCAGCATGGCGGAGATGACGCTGGTCTTGTGGTGGGCGTCCGCGCCCACCATCACGTTCTCCAGCGCGGTCATCTCCGGGAAGAGCCGGATGTTCTGGAACGTCCGGGCGATGCCCGCCTTGGTGATCCACGACCGGCGCTTGCCGCTGACCCGCTCCCCCTTGAACCGGATCTCGCCCTCGGTCGGGCGGTAGACGCCGGTCATGGCGTTGAAACAGGTCGTCTTCCCGGCACCGTTCGGGCCGATCAGACCGAGGATCTCCCCCTTGTACAGGGTGAAGTTGACGTCGTTGAGGGCGACCACACCGCCGAAGCGGAGGGTGACGTGGTCGACCTCCAGCAGCGGCTCCCGGCCGGCCGGGTCCGGCGTCGCCGGGGTCGGCTCTGCCGACTTCGCCGACTCTGCCGACTTCGCCGGCGGCTCGGGCGGCACACCGACCGGGGTCCGGCCGTCGGCGACGATGTCGCGGTCGCTGGTCTCGTCCCGCTCCGTGTTCATCTTCGGGTCACTCACTGGGCACCGTCTCCTGGGGAACCGCTTCCTTACGCCGGTCGGCGAACTCGGCCGCCCGCCGCCGGTTCGGCACCAGACCCTGCGGCCGGAAGATCATCATCACGATGATGATCAGACCGAAGATCAGGATGCGGTACTCGGCGGTGTCGAAGTCCAGCCCGATGATCTGGCCGAAGCCCCGGAACCACTCCGGCAGGTACCAGGTCAGCGCACCACCGATGATGGCACCCTTGATCCCGCCGGCGCCACCGAGGATGACCGCCGCCAGCACCAGGATCGAGCTTTCCAGCAGGAAGCTGTCCGAGTTGATGAAGGTCTGCTTGCCGGCGAAGATCGCCCCGGTCAGACCACCCACCGCCGCGCCGATCGCGAACGCCCACAGCTTGTACTTGAACGTGGGCACGCCCATGATCTCGGCCGCGTCCTCGTCCTCCCGGATGGCCACCCAGGCCCGACCCACCCGGCTGCGCTCCAGGTTCCGCATCGCGAAGATGATCACGATGATCACGGTGAGGATCAGCCAGTAGTAGGGCTTGGAGTCCACCACCCCGAACAGCGGCTTGCCGTCCACCATGGGGCCCGGCGGGTGCTGCACCTCCGGGATGCCCCGCTGGCCCTGCAACAGGCCGTCGTTACGGGCGGCGTAGAGCCGGATCATCTCGGCGAAGCCGAGCGTCACGATCGCCAGGTAGTCGCCCCGCAGCCGCAGGGTCGGTGTACCGAGGATGACACCGGAGATCATCGTGACCACGATCGCCACCGGCACCGCCGCCAGCCACGGCCAGGTCAGCTCCAGCCGGCTCGCCGGCGAGGTCAACAACGCCACCGTGTACGCGCCCACGGCGTAGAAGCCGAAGTACCCCAGGTCGAGCAGACCGGTGAAGCCCACCACCACGTTCAGGCCGACCGCCAGCAGGACGAACACCGCCGTGTCGAACAGCACGGCCGCGAAGTCGGAGCGGGTGGTGTAGAACGCGAAGTACTCGCTGCCGATCGGGAAGCCCAGGTACTCGTAGAACCACCGGTTGGGCAGGATGTAGAAGAAGGCGACCAACGCCGCCAGCCCGGCCCAGCGGACCTGCTTGGGCATGTCCGACCAGCGCTGCCTCATCTGGGCGAGCTTTCCCTTGTGCGCGGTCGCCGTCATGCGCGTGCCCTCCCCAGCGACTCACCGAGCAGACCGGTCGGCCGGAACATCAGCAGCACAACCAGCAGCACGAAACCGGTGAAGTCCTTCCAGTCACCACCGAACAGGCCGGCGGCGTAGTTCTCCGCGATACCGAGCAGGAGACCACCGAGCAGCGCACCGCGCAGGTTGCCGATACCACCGAGGACGGCGGCGGAGAACGCCTTCAGCCCGATGAGGAAACCGACGTTGAACTTGGTGTAGCCGTACCGGACGCTCCACAGCAACGCCGCGACGCCGGCCATCAGGCCGCCGAGGACGAAGACCAGCATGATGACCCGGTTCTTGTTGACGCCCATCAGGGCCGCCGTGTCGGCGTCCTGGGCGACCGCCCGGATACCGCGACCGAGCCGGCTGCGGTTCACGAACTGGTCCAGCGCGGCCATCATCACCAGGGTGACGCCGAGGACCAGCAGCTGGATGTTGGTGACCGCCGCGCCGAAGACGGTGAACAGGGTCTCCGAGGGGATCATCACCGGCATACCGAACGGCGCCCGGTGGGTACCGACGCCGAAGGCCTCGGCGATCACGAACGACGCGCCGATGGCGGTGATGAGGAAGGCCAGCGGCGGAGCGTTACGCTTACGCAGCGGACGGTACGCGACCACCTCGACGGTGACCGCGGTGAGCGCCGAGGCGGCCATCGCGGCTCCCAGGCCGACGAGCACCGCCACCAGCATGGCGCCGAACGCCGGCGCGGCGGTGTTCTGGTTGTACCCGAGGGCCTCCCAGGTCCACAGGGCGGTGAAGGTACCGACCATGAAGACCTCGGAGTGGGCGAAGTTGATCAGGCGGAGAACGCCGTAGACCAGGGTGTAGCCGAGGGCGACGAGCGCGTAGATCGCGCCCTGCTCCAACCCGGTTATGGTGAGTGCGGGAAAGTTCCCGAAGAACTCAGCGAAGTTCACGTGGGGGCTCCAAGTGTGCGGCCAAACGGCGCGGCCGGGAGCAGAACTCCCGGCCGCATCGTCAGGCGTCCCGGTAAGGCGGGACCGGATGCTCCGGTCAGGCCTTGGGGATCTCGACGTCCGGCACGACCTGGCCGCCAGCGACCTTGAAGGCCCAGACCACGACCTGCGCCGGGTCCAGCTCGCCGTTGGACTCGAACTTGTAGGTCACACCGGTCGCGGTGCCGGCCTTGTTGTAGGCCTTGATGAAGGCGAGCATGTCCTCACGGCTCGACTTCCCGTCCTTGATGCCCTCGAGGAAGATCTTCGTGATGTCGTACGACACGTCGCCGTAGGTGCCCGGGTCGGCGTTGAACGCGGCCTTGTAGTCGTTCACGAAGGAACCCTCGGCCTCGGTGGCCGGGGCGCAGGGGCAGGTCAGGATGGTGCCCTCGGCGACGGCGTTGCCGGCGACCTTGATGAAGTTGGCGTCGTTGACGCCGTCACCGGCGACCATCGTGCCCTTCCAGCCGGCCTCCTTGAGCTGCTTGAGCAGCAGGCCCGCCTCGGTGTAGTAGCCACCGAAGAAGAGCGCGGTCGCGCCACTGCCGACGATCTTGCTGACGACGGCGGAGAAGTTGGTCTGCTTGACCTGGACCTTGTCCTCACCGGCCACGGAGCCGAGGACCTTCTTGACCTCGTCCACCAGACCCGCGCCGTACGCCGACTGGTCGTCGACGACGTAGACCTTCTCGGCCTTCAGCACGTTCTTGATGTACCGACCGGCGGCCGGGCCCTGCGAGGTGTCGTTACCGACGCCCCGGTGGAAGATCTTCCAGTTCTTCTCGCTCAGGCTCGGACGGGTCGCCGACGGGGTGATGATCGGCAGACCGGCCTGGTCGAAGATCGGGTCCGCGACCTCGGACTCACCCGAGAACGCCGGGCCGACGATGCCCACGACCTTGGGGTCACCGACCGCCTGCTGGGCCAGCGCCGGAGCCTTGGCCGGGTCACCCTGCGAGTCGTACTCGGTGAGGGTGACCTTGCAGTCCGCGTTCTCGGTGTTGTACTGGTCGATGGCCAGCTTGGTGCCGTTACGCATGTGGATACCGAGACCCGCGGCGTCGCCGGTCAGCGGCCCGAAGAAACCGATCTTAAGGTCGCAGGCGGCGGAGCTGCCGCTGCTCTCGCTGCCACTGTCGGCCTTACACGCGGCCGCGCCGCTGATGACGAGCGCGCTGATGGCCACACCACCGAGCACCCGTGCGAGCTTCTGCCTCACGGCTCGTACCCTCCTTGTTCGATGGCCCGACCCGCCACCGACAGGACCCTGCGAGGTGGACCAGGCTGACCGCGATCCCGGTCTGGGGCCGGACGTTATCCCACCGCCGAGTGATGGCGTAAGGCCCGAGAGTGGGGATTGACCGAACCGTTACACGCCATGGCCGATCGGGCGCGATCGCTGTAAGAAAGCCGTGTTCCGAACGTTTTTCGAGCCCGTTTCGGCAACGGAAACCGGCGGGCCGGGCACCCCTCACCGGACGAGATCGGCCACCCGAACGGACCAGACCCCGGACGACCGGCCGTCGTCCAGCGCCACCAGCAGCACCCCGTCGGCCTGGGCCACCGCCACCGCCGCGTCCCCGCCCGACGACACCGGCACCGGCAGCACCAGCCGTCGCCACGAGGCACCGGCGTCCCCGGACCACCACACCGAGCGCTCGGTACCGGCCCCGACCGCCGCCACCAGCGACGAACCCTCCGCCGCGAACCCCGCCACCGACCGGACCCCCGACCCGCCGGCCGCCGCCGGGCTCCCCAGGGCGACACCGAACCCACCGGCCAGCCGCCACTGCCCGGCCGCCCGCCGCCAGAGCACGAACTCCTCGCCGACCCGGCCCAGCACCACCGGCTCCCCCGCCGCCAGCGCCACCCGCTCCGCCGACCCGCCCCCGGCGGCCACCGGCTCGTCCGCACCGGTCGCCCCGGCGGCCCGGCCCGCGACCGGCAACACCGCGCGGTGCCACGCCCGGCCGTCCAGCGACGTCCAGACCAGCGGCAGGAAACCCGTACCACCGGCCGGCAGCAGCACACCCGCCACCAGCCAGCCCTCTCCCACCGCCACCGCGTCCCGGCCGAAGGTCCGCCCGCGCGCGTCCCCGGCCAACTCCGGTGCCCCCTCCAGCAGGGTGAACGCCGCCGCGTCCGGCGCGGCGGTCCAGACCGCCGCGCCGGCGACCCGGCCCCCGGCGATCAGCCATCCCGGTGGGCCACCCGCGATCCGGGCCACGTCCACCGCCCGCGGCCCACCGAACACCTCGAACTCCGCCGGCACCTCCACCAGCCCGCCGTCGGCAGGTTGCCGCCAGGAACTCACCCGGGGATTGCCGTGCGCCCCACCGGACTTGGCCCCCAGCGCGGCCACCGCCGCGCCCCGGCAGCCCACCGCCGACACCACGTTCTGCGCACCGTAGAACGACTCCGCCCGCACCGGCCGCGCCACCCAGGACCGGCCGTCGGCGCTCGCCCAGAAGGCCGGCCGGGTCGCCCCGCCGGGATCGGCGACCGCGCCCACCGCGTACCAACGGCCACCGCAGGCCACCACGTCGCGCACCAGCACCCGGCCCGGTCCACCGGCCGGCACCGGCAGCGCCCCGGCCACCCAGCGGGGCCGCAGCGGGGCCGGCTCGTGCCGGGCACCGGGCTCGTCCCCGACCCCGGCCGCGTCGCAGCCGGCCACCAGCAGGACCGTACCCACCAGGGCCGCGACCGCACGCCGCGCACGCACGAGGGCGATGGTATCGATCCGGACCACCGCCCGGCAGCCCCGGACGGCCCGCCGACGCGGGCCTCGACCGGGCCGACCGGAGCCGGCCGACCGGGTCGGTCAGGGCGCCGGCTGGGCCACCTCACCGCCGGCGGTCTCGGCGAGGATCCGCTCGGCGACCTCCTTCATGGTCATCCGGTGGTCCATCGCCGTCCGCTGGATCCACTTGAACGCCTGCGGCTCGGTCATCCCGTACGTGGTCATCAGGGCGCCCTTGGCGCGCTCGACCGTCTTGCGGACCTCCAGCCGGTCGGTCAGCCCGGCGACCTCCGACTCCAGCGCGGCGATCTCCGAGTACCGGGACAGCGCGATCTCCACCGCCGGCACCAGGTCGCTCTTCTGGAACGGCTTGACCAGGTACGCCATCGCACCGGCGGCGCGGGCCCGCTCGACCAGGTCCCGCTGGCTGAACGCGGTCAGGATGATCACCGGGGCGATCCGGGCGCCGGCGATCCGCTCGGCCGCGGCCAGCCCGTCCATGATCGGCATCTTGATGTCGAGGATGACCAGGTCGGGCTTGAGCTCCTCGGCCAGCCGGACGGCGGTCTCCCCGTCACCGGCCTCGCCGACGACCTGGTAGCCCTCCTCGACCAGCATCTCGGCCAGGTCCAGCCGGATGAGCGCCTCGTCCTCGGCGATCAGTACCCGCCTGCGCTCGGCATCCGTCTGCATCTCGCCCACGAGCCACTCCCACCATCGATCTTCGAACCACTGCCACCCATGTTCCCGCAGAAGCCTAGTCCGGTACAGTTGTGCACACCCGCCGGGATGGTGGAACGGCATACACGGAAGTCTCAAACACTTCTGCCCGAAAGGGCTTGCGGGTTCGAATCCCGCTCCCGGCACCACGCACACACCTGTTCGACACACATCTGTTCGACGCCGCGGGGGCGCGGGCCCTCGTCCCGAAGCCCCTGGTCGATCCCTCCCGGCTGCGGGCCGCCCGCGCTGCGGCCGCCCGCGTGGTGATTCAGCCGAGCGCGGCGAGCGCGCGGGCCAGGTCGAGGCGCAGGTCCTCGGGGTCCTCCAGGCCGACGGAGATCCGCAGCAGCCCGGCGGCCGGCCGGGCGTCGCCCTCGACCGGGCGGTGGGTGAGCGAGGCGGGGTGCTGGACGAGGGTGTCCACGCCGCCGAGGGAGACCGCGTGGGTGATCAACCGGCAGGCGTCGGCGACGGCCGTGGCGGCGCGGACGCCGCCGCGTACCTCGAAGGCGAGCAGGCTGCCGGGGCCGGACATCTGGCGGCCGACCAGTCCGGCCGGGTCGTGCAGGCTGGGGTGGTGGACCCGGGTGACGGCGGGGTGGTCGGCGAGCCAGCCGGCGATCTTCTCGGCGCCGGCCTGTTGGGCGCGGACCCGCAGGGGCAGCGTCTGCAGGCCACGGTGCAGCAGGTACCCGCCGAGGGGGTGCAGGACCGCGCCGGTGAGGGCACGGACCTGGCGCAGCCGGGCGGCCCAGTCGGCGTCGCAGGCGACGACGCCGGCGAGGACGTCGCCGTGGCCCCCGATGCTCTTGGTGGCGCTGTGCAGCACGAGGGTGGCGCCGTGCCGGGTGGGCTGCTGGAGGACGGGCGTGGCGACGGTGTTGTCGACGAGCAGCGGCACGTCACCGGCGGCGGCGGCGAGTGCGGCGATGTCGACCAGGTCGAGGGTGGGGTTGGCCGGGGTCTCGGCGACGACCAGGGCGGTGTCGGGGCGGACGGCGGCGGCGACCCGGTCGGAATGGGCCCAGGTGACGGTGGTGCCGAGCAGCCCGGTGGCGAGGACGTGGTCGGTGCCGCCGTAGAGGGGACGGACGGCCACGACGTGGCGGCGACCGTCGCGGGTGGCGGCGAGGAGGGTGGCGGTGAGGGCGGCCATGCCGCTGGCGAAGGCGACGGCGTCGGTGGTCCCCTCGAGGTCGGCGAGGGCGGTCTCGAAGCGGGCCACGGTGGGGTTCCAGAGGCGCTGGTAGACGGCGGTGGCGCCGGGCGGGAGGGGATCGCCGCCGGCGAGGGTCTCGTACGCGTGGCCGCCGTCGGCGACGCCGGGCAGCGGGTTGGTGGTGGAGAGGTCGATCGGCGGGACGTGGACGCCGAGGGCGGCGAGGTCGGCGCGCCCGGCGTGCACGGCTCTGGTGTCCACGGTCGTCATGGCCGGAAGGGTCGAACATCAGAGCACTGAGAAGCAAGACAACAGCAGAAAATTTTTTCCACGCCTCTTCTGTGATGGTGATGTTCGGGGAAAGATGGGCGGATGCCTGCCGCACCGAATGATCTGCGGCCGTTCGCGGCCCTGGACGACGTCGACCGCGCGATCCTGACCGAGCTGGCCGCCGACGGCCGGCTGCCGAACAACGCCCTGGCGCAGCGGGTGGGGGTGGCGCCGTCGACGTGCCTGGCCCGGACCCGGGCGTTGCGGGAGGCCGGGGCGATCCGGGGGTTCCACGCCGACGTGGACCCGGCGGCGGTGGGGTTGCCGTTGCAGGCGCTGGTGTCGGTCCGGTTGACCGCGCACGAGCGGGCGGCGGTCGACGCGTTCCGGGCCCGGTCGGCGCGGCTGCCGGGGGTGGTGTCGGTGTTCCACGTGGCCGGGGCGGAGGACTACGTGCTGCACGTACGGGCCGCGTCGGGGGACGCGCTGCGGGACTTCGTGCTGGACCACCTGGCGGTGGACCCGGCGGTGCAGCACACCCAGACCAGTCTGATCTTCGAGCAGGTACGCGGGGCGGGGTGACCCTTTCGACAGGGCGGAACAGGGGCCGGTCGCGGCGGGTTGCACCCCGGTGTGATCGACGTACCGTTGTCTGTTCTTGACCTTGCCCCGGTCGCGGCCGGGACCACCGTGGGCGCCGCCTTGCGGCACACCACCGAACTGGCCCGGCGCACGGAGGAGCTGGGCTACCACCGCTTCTGGGTGGCCGAGCACCACAACATGCCGGCGATCGCGAGTTCCGCGCCGGCGGTGCTGCTCGCGCACCTGGGGGCGGCGACCTCGACGATCCGGTTGGGCTCCGGCGGGGTGATGCTGCCCAACCACGCGCCGCTGGTGGTGGCCGAGCAGTTCGGCACCCTGGAGGCGCTGCACCCGGGCCGGATCGACCTGGGCATCGGCCGGGCGCCGGGGACCGACCAGGTGACCGCGCTGGCGTTGCGCCGGACGATGCAGGGCCTGTCGGCGGAAGGGTTCCCGCAGGAGTTGGCGGACCTGGTCAACTACTTCACCGGGGAGCAGCCGGGGCCGATCGTGGCGACGCCGGGGCGGGGTGACATGCCGGCGGTGTGGCTGCTGGGGTCGAGCGGGTTCAGCGCGCAACTGGCCGGGCTGCTGGGGTTGCCGTTCTCCTTCGCGCACCACTTCAGCGCGCAGCACACGCTGCCGGCGCTGGCGTTGTACCGGCAGCACTTCCGGCCGTCGCGCTGGCTGGCGGAGCCGTACGCGATGGTGGCGGTGAACGCGGTGTGCGCGGAGACCGACGGGCGGGCCGAGTGGCTGGCCGGGCCGAGCGCGTTGTCGTTCCTGCGGCTGCGGTCGGGGCGGCCGGAGCCGCTGGTGAGCCCGGACGAGGCGGCGGCCTACCCGTACACGGAGGTGGAGCGGGAGTTCGTGCTGTCCCGGCGGGAGGGGCAGGCGCTGGGGTCGCCGGAGACGGTCCGCCGGCAGTTGACGGAGTTGCTCGCCCGTACCGGCGCGGACGAGCTGATGCTGACCACGTTGGTGTACGACGTGACGGACCGGGTCCGGTCGTACGAGCTGATCGCCGAGCAGGTGGCGGGTGGGCTGCGCCGGGCCGTGTGACGGAGGGCACCTGACCGTTCCCGGGTGACGTTCGCGCAGCTCAGACGGGCGGTACGAACGGTTTCCGGGCACGCTGAAACACGGTCTTCATAGTCGCGTCACCCCACTGTCTCCGACCCCGCCTAGTTTTATCCCCGGTGGTGGTACGGCATTCCCGGTCGGGACGGGTCGGGGGTGCTGCGGTGTGGGGCACCGGGCCGTCGACGTGCGGGTTCACTCGTCGGCCCGGTGCCTGTCCCGGGTCCGCTGGTTGCGGCGGACCCGGGCTGCACCACCTTTCTCCCTCTCAGGGAATTCCCCGGCTCGGCGCGGGTGATCCGCTCAGCGCGGGTAGATCCCTCAGCGCAGGTAGATGCGCGGCGCGGGCGGGGTGGACATTCCGTCCCCGAGGAAGAAGCCCGGGTGCGGGGGCTGGTTGTAGGCGGTGTTCTGCCAGGCCACGGAGACCCGGTACTGGGTGTCGTGCATCAGGGTGGGCAGCCGCACGGCGGTCGGGGTCGGCGTGCTGTAGATGCGCAGGGCCCGGTTGTCCGAGGTCCGCCAGATGACCTCCTCCCGCCAGTCACCCAGGATGTCGGCCGACAGGGCCGGGGTGGACTTGGTGCCGTTGTTGGAGGACACCCCCGAGCCGGTGAGCAGCCGGGTGTCCCCGTTGGGGCCGTACTTGTCGATCCGGGTGGCGTCGAGCAGTTCCCGGACCGGGTCCCCGTCCCACCAGATCAGGAAGTTGGTGGAGGAGGGCTTGCGGCCGACGTTCTGCCCCCGGGTGTTCAGCAGGTTGCCGACCGCCGAGGACCAGGACTCCGCCCCGGGGCTGCCGGCCCAGATGTCCCCGGCCACCCCCCGGCCGTTGTCCGAACCCGAGGGAGTGGACCAGAGTCGCTGACCGGTCCGGGCGTCCAGGAGCAGGGAGCCGGGCTGGCTGGCCGACTCGCTGACCTTGAAGACCTCCAGGCCGGGACGGCTCGGGTCCAGGTCACCGACGTGCTGGGCGTCCCCGTGCCCGGTGCCCGCGCTCCAGAGCAGCCGCCCGTTGTCGTCGATGGTGGCCGCCCCGTACACGATCTCGTCCCGGCCGTCGGCGTCCACGTCGGCGATCGAGAGGCTGTGGCTGCCCTGGCCGTGGGCGGCTCCGTTGCCGGAGGCGTTGGAGTCGAAGGTCCACCGCTTGGTCAGGGTGCCGTTGCGGAAGTCCCAGGCGGCGACGACCGCCCGGGTGTAGTAGCCCCGGGCCGAGATCAGGGAGGGGCGCTGGCCGTCCAGGTAGGCGGTGCCGGCCAGGAACCGGTCCACCCGGTTGCCGTAGTTGTCCCCCCAAGAGGAGACGGTGCCGCGCGGGGGGTCGTAGTTGACGGTGGAGGCCACGGCCCCGGTCCGACCGTCGAACATGGTCAGGAACTCCGGTCCGGCCAGCACGTACCCGCTGGAGTTGCGGTGGTCGGCGCTGGCCGAACCGATCACCTGGCCGGTGCCGGAACGGGTGCCGTCGGCGGTCTTGACGGCCACCTCGGCGTCCCCGTCACCGTCGAAGTCGTAGACCTGGAACTGGGTGTAGTGGGCCCCGGCCCGGATGTTGCGGCCGAGGTCGATGCGCCACAGCCGGGTGCCGGTGAGGGTGTACCCGTCCAGGTAGACCGGGCCGGTGTACCCGGACTGGGCGTTGTCCTTGGCGTTGGAGGGGTCCCACTTGACGACGAGGTCGTACCGGCCGTCCCCGTCCAGGTCCCCGACGCTGGCGTCGTTGGCCGAGTAGGTGTACGCCTCCCCGCTGGGGGTGCTGCCCCCGGCCGGGGGCTGGATCGGCACGTCCAGGTACCCGGAGCCGAACTGGAGGGCGGGGGCGCTGGGTGCCTGCTCGACGCCGCCCACCACGGCCCGGACGGTGTAGGCCGCCCCGGCGGGTGCCCCGCTGTCCAGGTGGTTGGTGGCCCCGGTGATGGGGGTGGCGTTGACCCGGGTGCCGCCCCGGTACAGGTTGAAGGAGACCCCGCTGGTCTCGGTGCCGAGCAGCCGCCAGGAGACCAGGTTCCCGGTGCCGGAGCGGACGCTGACCAGGCCCCGGTCCAGGTTCTCGGCCTGCCGGGACCCGGCCGGCGGGTTGGTGGGGGGTGGGGTCGTGGGGGGCGGGGTCGTGGGCGGTGGGGTCGTGGTGGGTGGGGTGGTCGGAGGCCCGGTGGTCGGGGTGACGGTGCCGGTGCAGGTGGTGCCGTTGAGGGCGAAGCTGGTCGGCACGGGGTTGCTGCCGGTCCAGGAGCCGTTGAACCCGAAGGAGGTGGTGGCCCCGGTGCCGATGGCCGCGTTGTGGTCGACGTTGCGGGCGGTGACCTGGGCCCCGGCAGAGGTCACCGTGGCGTTCCACGCCTGGGTGACCTGCTGCCCCGCGGCGGGGAAGCTCCAGGTGAGGGCCCAGCCGTTGACCGGGTCGCCCAGGTTGGTGATGCCGACCTCGGCCCCGAAACCACCTCCCCACTGGTTGGTGATCCGGTAGTCGACCCGGCAGCCGGGAGCGGCCGCCGCCGCGTTCACGGTGGTGAGGGTGGCCGCGAGCAGACCGGTGGTGGCCGTCGCGGCGAGCAGCAGGGTCCGGCGCCGCCGGGCCCGCCGGGCGGGTGGCGGCCGGTGGGAGGGCAGGGCTGAGTGGGGTGGTACGGGTTGCATGAGGTGCCTCCACAGGAGGTGGGTGGGTACGGCGGTAGGGACGGGGTCGGCCTGCCCAGGGCCGACACGGGAGCCGCCGCACTGTCGCGGTGAAACGTTTCATTCAAGCCCGTGATTGTCCGCGCCCTGCGAATGTTAGGCCCCCCGGGCAGCCGGCACAACAGTCGTCCCGCGGCGGCCACCCCTTGATCACCAGGAGTGATAGTGATCAACTGGTCAGATGGCCGAGCACATGGACCCCGAGGAGTTCCGCCGGGCCGGGTACGCGGTGATCGACTGGATCGCCGAGTACTGGGCCACTCTCGGGCAGCGACCGGTGACCACCCAGGACCCGCCCGGTACGGTCGCCGCCGCCCTGCCCGACGCTGCCCCGCCGGAGGGGGAACCGGTCGCGGCGGTGCTGGCCGACCTGGACCGTCTGGTCCTGCCCCAGGTGACCCACTGGCAGCACCCCGCCTTCTTCGGGTACTTCCCGGCGAACACCAGCGGACCCAGCGTGCTCGGGGATCTGGTCAGCGCGGGGCTGGGGGTGCAGGGGATGCTCTGGTCCACCAGCCCGGCCGCCACCGAACTGGAGACGGTGCTGCTGGACTGGCTGGTCGACCTGCTGGGCCTGCCCGAGCGGTTCCGCTCCACCGGCACCGGGGGTGGGGTCATCCAGGACTCGGCCTCGTCGGCGACGCTGGTCGCCACCCTCGCCGCGCTGCACCGGGCGAGCCGGGGACGCTGGCGTTCGACCGGCCTGGACCGCCGGTACCGCGCGTACACGTCGACCGAGGGGCACTCGTCGATCGAGAAGGCCGCCCGGATCGCCGGCCTGGGCAGCGACGGGGTCCGCACCGTCGAGGTGGATCCGCGTACCCGGGCGCTGGACCCGGCGGCGCTGCGCGCGGCGATCCGGGCCGACCTGGCCGCCGGGGAGGTGCCGGCGATCGTGGTCGCCACCATCGGGACCACCTCGACCACCGCCGTGGACCCGCTGCCCGAGATCGGCGCGATCTGCGCCGAGTACGGCGTCTGGCTGCACGTCGACGCCGCGTACGCGGGCTCCGCCGCGATCTGCCCGGAGCTGCGCTGGACGCACGCCGGCCTGGAGTACGCCGACTCGTACTGCTTCGACCCGCACAAGTGGCTGCTCACCGGCTTCGACTGCGACGCGTTCTGGGTGGCCGACGCCGGGGAACTGGTCGAGGCGCTGACGGTGCTGCCGGAGTACCTGCGCAACACGGCCTCCGAGACCGGGGCGGTGGTCGACTACCGGGACTGGCAGGTGCCGCTCGGTCGCCGGTTCCGGGCGCTGAAGCTGTGGTTCGTGCTGCGCTGGTACGGCACGGAGGGGCTACGGGCGCACATCCGGTCCGGGGTGGCCCTGGCCGGCGGGTTCGCCGACCGGGTCCGCGCCGACGACCGGTTCGAGGTGGTGGCGCCGCACCCGTTCGCGCTGGTCTGCTTCCGGTTGGTGGCCGGCGACGAGGCCAGCGCCGAACTGCTGGCCCGGGTCAACGGCACCGGGCGGGTGCTGCTGACCCACACCCGGGTCGCCGGCCGGTACACCCTGCGGCTGGCGGTCGGCTCGCCGCAGACCCGGCCGGAGCACGTCGACGAGGCCTGGCAGCTGCTGGCGCGCACCGCGACCGAGGTGCTCGCCGACCTGCCGCCCCCGGCCTGACCAGCCCGACCGGGCCGGGTCGACCGCTCCGGCGTCGACCGGGCCGGGCTGGCCGCGCGGGCACACGACGGGCCGGGGTCAGATCCAGGCGTTCGGGTCGGCGACCAGTTCGCTCACCCGCTCCGGGAGCTTGCCGGTGGCCACGTCGGCGATCGAGACCAGCTCCAGGATCTGCCGCTCGTTGGCCCGCAGGGCAATCCACACCTCCTGCAACGCCCGCGCCGCCCCCTGGTACCCGAGCTGCTCCGGCCGCTGTCCCCGCACGTGCGCGAGCGGGCCGTCGATCACCCGGATCACCTCGGCGAGGGAGATCTCCCCCGCCGGGCGGGCCAGCCAGTACCCGCCCTCGGGACCGCGCTGGGCGTGCACGATGCCGCCCCGGCGCAGTTGCAGCAGAATGCTCTCCAGGAACTTCGGCGGAATCTCCTGCGCCCGCGCGATCTGCTCCGCGGTCACCGGGCGGGCCCGCCCGGCCCCCGCCCCGTCGGCGACGGCGGCGAGTTCGGCAGCCGCGCGAAGGGCGTAGTCGACCCGGGCGGAGAGGCGCATGCCGGCAAGGTTAACCGGCTACGAACCACCGGCCTCCGCCGCCCCACCGCCGTGCCAGCAGGTGGTCACGCGCTGCACGCACCGCGTGCCAACGGACGCGGGGGCGGGCGGGGCGGACGCGGGGACGGGCGGTCAGGCGCCGACCCGGCGCAGCAGCCCCTCCTGCACGGCGCTGGCGATGTGCCGGCCGTCGGCGGTGAACATCCGGCCGGTGGCCAGCCCGCGCGCCCCGGAGGCGGACGGGCTCCAGCAGTCGTAGAGGAACCACTCGTCGGCGCGGAACGGCCGGTGGAACCAGAGCGCGTGGTCCAGGCTGGCGCCGACCACCCCGCCCGGCCCCCACACCTCGCCGTGCACCGACAGCACCGAGTCCAGCAGGGTGAGGTCGGAGGCGTAGGTGAGGGCGCAGGCGTGCAGCAGCGGATCGTCGGGAAGCTTCCCGTCGATACGCATCCAGACCCGCTGGTGCGGGTCGGCGGGCCGGTCCCCGGGGGCCACCCAGCCCGGCTCGCCGACGTACCGGACGTCGATCGGGCGCGGGATGCGACCCCAGATGCCGAGCCGGTCCGGGTACCGGGCCAGCCGCTCGGCCATGGTCGGCACCTCGTCCGGTACGGGCACGTCCGGCGGGGTGGGAGCCTGGTGCTCCAGCCCCTCCTCGATCCGTTGGAACGAGGCCGACATGAAGAAGATCGGCTTCTCGTGCTGGTACGCCACGGACCGCCGGACGGAGAACGACCGCCCGTCGCGGACGTCCTCCACCCGGTAGTCGATCGGCTCGGCCGGGTCGCCGGGGCGGACGAAGTAGCCGTGCAGCGAGTGCACGAACCGCTCCGGGGCCACCGTGCGACCGGCGGCGACCAGGGCCTGGCCGGCGACCTGGCCGCCGTACACCCGCTGGGGGCCGACCGGGGGGCTCATCCCCCGGAAGGCCATCGATCCGGTGGCGTCGAGGTCGAGGACCTCCAGCAGTTGGTCGACCGCGGCCTGGCCGACCACGACGCCACCGGTGGTCACTGCAACGCCCGCGCGGAGGCGGCGTCGACCAGCGATCCGAGCTGGTGCACCCGCAGGGTGTTGGTGGAGCCGGGGGTGCCGGGCGGGCTGCCGGCGACGATCACCACGTAGTCGCCCGGGGTGGCCCGGTCCAGGCCCAGCAGCGCCTGGTCGACCTGGCGGAACATGTCGTCGGTGTGCTGCACGAACGGCATCAGGAAGGTCTCCACCCCCCAGGAGAGGGCGAGCTGGTCGCGGACCTCGGGGACCGGGGTGAAGGCCAGCAGCGGCAGGTCGCAGTGCAGCCGGCTGAGCCGCCGCACGGTGTCGCCGGTCTGCGAGAACGCGACAAGCGCCTTGGCGCCGATGGCCCGCGCGATCTGCGATGCCGCCACGGTGAGCGCACCGCCGTGGGTACGCGGGTCGTGCTGGAGGCGGGGCACCCCGATGGAGCCGGCCTCGGTGGTGGTGACGATCTTCGCCATGGTGCTGACGGTGAGCACCGGGTACTTGCCGACGCTGGTCTCGCCGGAGAGCATCACCGCGTCCGCGCCGTCGAGCACGGCGTTGGCGACGTCGGAGGCCTCCGCCCGGGTGGGGCGCGAGTTCTCGATCATGGAGTCGAGCATCTGGGTGGCCACGATGACCGGCTTGGCGTTCTCCCGGCAGAGCTGCACGGCGCGCTTCTGCACCAGCGGCACCTGGTCCAGCGGCAGCTCCACGCCCAGGTCGCCCCGGGCCACCATGACCCCGTCGAAGGCCAGCACGATGGCCTCCAGGTGGTCCACCGCCTCGGGCTTCTCGACCTTGGCCATGACCGGCCGGTGCACCCCGACCTCGCTCATGATCGCGTGGACGAGCTTGATGTCCTCCGCCGAGCGGACGAAGGACAGGGCGATCATGTCGGCGCCCAGGCGCAGGGCGAAGCGCAGGTCCTCGGCGTCCTTGTCCGACAGGGCCGGGACGCTGACCGCCACGTTCGGCAGCGAGACGCCCTTGTTGTTGGAGACCGGGCCACCCTCGGTGACCAGGACCCGAATGTCGTTGCCGGTGACCTCGCTGACCTCGACGGCCACCCGGCCGTCGTCGATCAGCAGCCGGTCACCCGGCTTGACCTCCTGCGGCAGCTTCCGGTACGTGCAGGAGACCCGCTCCTTGGTGCCGACGACGTCGTCGCTGGTGATCACGACGGAGTCGCCGGTGCGCCACTCGTGCGGGCCGTCGGCGAAGCGGCCGAGGCGGATCTTGGGGCCCTGGAGGTCGGCGAGGACCGCCACCGGCCGGCCGGCCGCCTCCGACGCCTCCCGGACGAGGTGGTAGACCGCCTCGTGGTCGGCGTGGCTGCCGTGGCTGAAGTTCAGCCGGGCCACGTTCATGCCCGCGTCGACCAGACCCCGGATGCGCTCCGGGGACGAGGTGGCAGGGCCAAGAGTGCAGACAATCTTCGCGCGGCGTGTCACGCCCATCAGGCTAGTCTCTCCCCCGGATCGACCCGCCGGCCGACCCCTTTGCGGAAACGGAAACATCGGTCCAACCCCGGGGTACCTGGACCTGTCCAACGTACTAATGGTCGTCCGGCTCGCGCGGGGGACACTGGACGCGGGCATCGGCGACCGCGACGCAGAGCGTACTCGCCCGGAGCCCGAACGGCCTGCCGGGCTCCGGGACAGCCCGACGGCGCTACCGGCTCGGACCGGCCGGCCGGCCCGACCACCCGGCCCCGGTGGGCCGGATCGCCCCGCCCCGGCGGGGCCGTTCGGCCGGCCCCGCCCGCCGCGTCCGCCCACGTCACCAGCGCGCTCCGGGGGCCACCAGGCCCGTGGGGCCCCGGGGTGCGGCGACGGTACCACCGGCGGCCCGGCCCCCGCCGTCACCCACCCGACACGCCGGGCCCGCCACGGCACCCCACGCCCCGGCCACCCCACGCCCCGCCACCGCGCTGCCCTCGTGCCCCGACGCCCCGCGCTCGGACACCCCGCGCCCGCTCGGCCGACGCCCCGGCCCGGTGCCCGTCGCCCTCAGCTCGCCGCCTTGGCCAGCGGGAACTCCAGCGAACCGGCCGGGCAGTGGAAGGTCAGCACCTCCACCCGGTAGAGCCCGGCGCGCACCGCCGGGTCGGCCTCCAGCACGGTCCGGACGTCGTCGACCGAGCCGGTACGGGCCAGGCCGAAGCCGAGCGGCGCGTCCGGTTCCCGGGCCGGGCCGTCGACCGACCCGGCGACCAGTACGACCCCCCGGCGTTGCAGCGCACCCATGTACCCGGCGTGGTCGGCCTGGAGCCGGCGGACCGTCTCCTCCGGCAGGTCCCGACCGGCCGGCCCGGGGTACAGCACGATGCACTCGTACGTGTCGAGCGCCAGGTCGAGCCGAGGTTGCTGCGCCATGGCACGCCTCCCGTCGCGCGGACCGTCCCACCTCGGCCCAGCGTCGCACGGGTCGGCCCGCCGTACCCGCCGCTCGGCGCAACTCCCCCGGCTCCCGGCACCGGTCCGGACCGGATGTCGTGGCCCGTCCGCGACGGGTGGAATGTTGACAGCGGCCCGACCCGGGAATGTTTCCCCGGGGACGCCAGCACGACGCACGACCCGACGACGGACCAACGACAGCGACAGAATGGGGTACACCGATGGCACAGCCCGCGAAGGCCTCCGGCACGTACCGGATCGGCGGCGACCTGACCGTCGACCGGCTCGGGTACGGGGCCATGCAGATCACCGGCCCCGGGGTCTGGGGCGACCCGAAGGACCCGGCCGAGGCGCTGCGGGTGCTGCGCCGGGCGTACGAGCTGGGCGTGACGTTCATCGACACCGCCGACTCGTACGGGCCGTTCGTCTCCGAGATGCTGATCAAGGAGGCGCTGCACCCGTACGCCGACGACCTGGTGATCGCGACGAAGGCCGGGCTGACCCGCTCCGGCCAGGGTGAGTGGCGGCCGGTGGGCCGGCCGGAGTACCTGCGCCAGCAGTGCGAGCTGAGCCTGCGCCACCTCGGTCTGGAGTCGATCCCGCTGTACCAGTTGCACCGGATCGACCGGAAGGTACCGCTGGAGGACCAGCTCGGCGAGCTGGCGCTGCTCAAGCAGGAGGGCAAGATCCGGCACATCGGGCTCTCCGAGGTGACCGTCGAGCAGATCGAGGCGGCCCGGAAGATCACTCCGATCGTCTCGGTGCAGAACCTCTACAACCTGGCCGACCGCTCCGCTGAGGACGTGCTGACCCACTGCGAGCGCAACGACCTGGCGTTCATCCCCTGGTTCCCGATCGCCACCGGCAACCTGGCCCGGCCGGGTGGCCCGCTGGACGCGATCTCCACCGGGCACGGCGCGACCCCCGCCCAACTCGCCCTGGCCTGGCTGCTGCGCCGCTCCCCGGTGATGCTCCCGATCCCGGGCACCTCCTCCGTTGCCCACCTGGAGGAGAACGTGGCCGCCGCCGAGGTCAAGCTCACCGACGCCGAGTACGAATCCCTCTCCACCGCCACCTAACCCCACCCCCCACCCCTCCCCCTCCCACCCCCCTCCCACCCCCGTTGATCATGGAGTTGGCGGCTCGGATGATCTCCCGCGGAACCGTCAACTCCATGATCAACGCGTCGGGACGGGGGTGGGGGCGGGCGGGGGGCGGGTGGGGGTGGGGGCGGGGGTGGGGCGGGGGTGGGGGTGGGGGTGGGGGGCGCACACCGTGTGCGTTCCGGTGGGGTGGGGGGCAGTACCCTTGCGGCCTTGTCCGTCTGCCTCCGGGATGTCTCCATGCCCAGTACCGACATGTTGACCATCGACGACCTCGACGAGATCGGTCACCACGACCATCCTGACCGCAAGGACCCGCCGGCGCTGGTCGACCGGCTCGTCCGGGCGGTGGACGACGGCCGGATCGCCGACGAGCGGGACCGGGGGTACGCCCTCTCGCTCGCCGCCGGCATCGCCGAGGGACAGCTCGCCGACCTCGACCTCGCGATGACGCTGATCGAGCGGAGCATCGCCGAGGAGCGGGCCGCCGGCCAGTCGGACCTGGCCGCCCGCGCGGACCGGGCCCGGCTGCTGCACCGGACGGGCCGCCCCGACGAGGCCCTGACGGAGCTGACCGAGCTGCGTCCGCTGCTGGAGACCGACCCCACCGCGACATACCTGACCGACGTGCTGGAGGAGATCGGGCAGGCCGAACTCGCCGAGCAGTGGCTGACCGAGGCGGTCCGCGCCCTGCTCGCCCGGGGGCCGGGCTCCGACGACCAGGGCCAGGCCACCGCGATGGTGTACGGGCTGGTCCGCCAGCGGCACCGGCTGCGCCACGAGCTGGACCGCCCGCACGACGACCTGGACGACCTGGCCGACCGGCTCGACGTCGCCGCCGACCGGGCCGCCGACCGCGCCGCCGCCACCGCCAACGGGCTGCTGTACTGGCCCCGGGCCGAGTTCACCAACCTGCTGCTGCGCTGGCCGGGTCTGACCGAACAGCTCGGCACGACCTGGGACGACCACCGCGCCCTCGTCGAACGGGAACTCGTGGAACTGGCCGAGGACGGGGTGCCGGCCCTGGTCCTGGTCCCCGGCTCGGCCGAGGCGTTCAGCACCTACGTCACCGACGCCGATGTCGACCCGCTGGACGCGGACACCATGGACGGCTACGTCGACGAGATCGCCGACGACGCCGACGGGCAGCCCTGGCCGCCGGGGCGCAACGAGCCGTGCTGGTGCGGCTCCGGGAGCAAGTACAAGAAGTGTTGCCTGCCCCGGTCCCGCGACTGAGGCCGACGCACGTCGCGGGCCCCGCAGGCCGGCTGCGGGTGCCATGGGTCCGCGCCACCGCGCCCCTCGGGTCGCGCCACCGAGCCGCTGGCGCGACCCGTCACCCGTCGGCGGGGCCGGCCTCCACGGCACCGTAGGTCCCCGCAGGGCCGGCTTCCACCGTGCGGCCGGACTGCTCCGCCGCCTGCTGGAGAGCGCGGCTGGCCTGGTCGACCAGGGCGGCGGCGTTGGTCCGGCCGGTGACCTGGATCTCCACCTCGGTCTCGCCGGCCTGCACCCGGACGCTGACCTCGGTGCGCTGCTGGTCGACCCAGCTCTGCAACAGGTTGAACAGCCCGGGTAGCAGCGCCTGGGCCACCACCGCGATGATTACCGCGTCGCTGAACCCGGCCCGGCCACCGCGCCCGCCGGCCTGCCGCACCCCGGCGCGGTACTCCGGCCGTCGGTGGATCCAGTCCAGCAACGGCACCCGGGCCGGTGCGGTGGTACGCGGCGCCAGCAGCAGCCGGACCGGCTGCCGGGCTCCGTCGGGGGTCGCGGTCACGGGGTCGTCCTCCACTGCTCGTCCGTCATCACTGCTCGTCCGTCCTACTCGTCGCTCGGCTGGAAGGTCAGGGTGCCGTCGACCACCGACAGGAAGCCCTCGACGCCGAACTCGTCGTCGTCGGTGAACGGGGTGGTCCCGACAAACCCGACGGCGGTGCCGGTCGCCTGCGCCGTTCCCTGCCCCTGGGGCAGGGTGACGACCCGGGCCGTGGTGGGACTGGTGAGTTCGAGCGCGATCCGCGGGTACGTCTCGATCTTCCAGGCGATGCTTCTCACCTCACCGCTGGCGTAGTGGCTGAACGGGCAGCCCGGTGGGGCCGCCACCTTCAGCGTGGCGCAGGTGTCCAGGTACCGGCGGACCTGTTCCTCGGCCGTCGCCTGCGCCTCGGGGTTGAGGACCGGCTCCGGGAACACGGTGCCCGCGCTGGGCTCACCCGGTACGACGACGATGGTCTGCGGGGCGGTGGTGGCGAGCGGGTTCTGCTGACCGTCCACGGTGTACGCCCCGGGCAGCAGTTCCAGGCTCGCCCCCTCCGGGGCGACCGGCACGGGTACGCCATTGATGCTCAGCCCGTCCGTGACGGGGGGAACGGTCAGGGTGCCCGGCGCGGCGTCGAGCCGCCAGCGGTGGAAGAGTCCCAGCGTGGCCGAGTCCTCCCGGCGCAGCGACAGAGTGGTGGTCAGCCGCTGGTCGGCGATGGTGACGTCGACCGTGGCGGTCGCCAGGTCACCGTCCCGGTGGATCGAGGTCACCGCCACGTCCTCGGGCGGCTGGTAGCCCTGTCCCCGCACGAGGCGGGCGAGCAGGTCGGTGTCGGTCGTCCCGTCGGCCGAGCCCACCAGCTCCAGGACCGCGCGGGCGTCCCGGTCGGCGAGGGCGGAGAAGTAGCCGTCGACGGCTGCGGCCGGCCGGAAGAACACCCACTGCGTCAGGGTGAGCACGGTGCCCCCGAAGCCGCAGGCCAGGGCCAGCACGCCGGCCACCAGCACGGTACGCGGGGACATCTTCGCCCCCGGCCCCGCGAACAGGTCCGCCGCGCTGACCGGGACGTCCTCCGCAACGCTCCGGTCGGTCCCGTCGGCGACCCCGGCGGACGTCGCCGCGCCGGCCTGCGCTGCCGAGGTGAGCCGCTCCAGCCGGTCCAGCCGCAGTTCGGACGGGGGGTGCGTGGCGCAGACCGCCTCGTCCCAGCCGCTGCGCCCGCTCTCGAACGACTTGCGCCGTTCCAGCATGTCCCGCATGCCCTCGGCGTGGCCGGCGAGCACGGCGCCCGCGTCGGCACGGTACTCGGCGGCGCGGACGTCCCGGGCGTGCAGCGGCAGCACCAGGTACCGCATGGTGACCAGCACCGGCCAGAAGAAGAGGAACATCGCGAGGTTGGTCGCGGGGTGCGGGAAGGTCCGCATCAGCCAGGTCGGCACCGCGTGCACCAGCACCAGGGGCAGCCCGACCCCCCGGACGAAGGCGCCGGTCACCTCGTCGCCGGTGCGCCAGTGCACCAACTCGTGGCTGAGCAGCGCCGCGATCTCCTCGTCGGACTCGGTGAGCAGGCTGGTGGTCACCACCACGTGCCGGGCGTACGCGCGGGCGTTGGTGAGCACCGGGTCGTCCTCGATGAGCAGCCGGGGCAGGCTGGGCAGGTCGAGGGCGCGGGCGCAGTCCGCCAGGATCGGGCCCAGCCGCTCGGCCTCCCGACGGCTGAGCTGACGCGCACCGGACACCGCGAGCAACCGCGGCTCCCACAGCACCCGGTAGACGGTGTAGACCGCGCCGATCAGGGCAGCCGCCGCCACCATCCCGGCCAGGCCGGTGAGGAGGTTGGCCGGCTCGTCGAAGGCGGCCCGCCAGGGCAGCACCAGCACCAGCAGGAAGCCGGACAGGGCACCGAAGACGAACCCGGTGAAGCCGCCCAGTGCCCCGCCGGTGCGACCGAGAAAGCCGTCGAGCAGCGCGCCGAGCAGCGGCGCGTCCCGCAGCACGTCCGGCACGGCCTCGGCGGTGTCCGCCCCGGACAGCAACCCGGCGACCGCGCCGCCGATGGCGCCCCAGAACGCCAGGAGCAGGCCGAGGGGTACGTAGAACCAGGTGGCGAGGAACGCGCCCAGCACCCCACGCCAGTCGCGCAGCACACCGGCGCGCAGCCATACCAGCGCGTTGGGGTAGCCGGGTGGCCGGTGCGCGAACCGCTCTTTGGCGCTGGTCGACGGCCCGGCCGGGTCGTCGGGTCTGTCCTGCTGTAAGGGGTACGGGTCACGCACGGCGGGCTCCTCGGCTCAGCCGCCATCGGCCGGCGGCGAGTGGACACGGTTCGAGGCACGACGAATCAACGGGCGGCGCGACCGACCGTCAAAGGAATTGCGCACGTACGGCAGATGCGTCGGCCCGTTCACCGGATCGACGTCGCAGCAGATTACCCGTGCCGAATGATTCTCGCCAGCGACAATCGGCGGGTAACAGCACCTTGGATGATTCCCGAGAACGTTTCAGAAAAGGGCTCCGGGAACACGGGTCGAGCTATCGGCGATCCGACAGTAACCGCTGATTCACCACCCCGGTATCGGCAGCCGACCCCGGCGGATCGGTGTCGGCGGGGCGGGTGGACGCGGGCGGCACAGCGACCATGGGGGCCGCCGGTACGGCGATCATGCGGGCTGCCCGGACGACGACCGGATCGTGCTCGTCGCCCGCAACGGCAACGCCGCACGCCACCGTCGTGGTGGCGTGCGGCGCGGACCGTCCGAGGTGGCTCAGGAGGGGGTACCGGCCGGCTTGACCGCCGGCTTCTCCTCCTGGTTCTTCACGTACGTCGGGTGCAGGTGCACCGGTAGCGACTCGGCGCGCCGACGCCGGGAGCGGGCCCGCAGGTTCAGGACCTCGACGAAGATCGAGAACGCGATCGGGCCGTACACGTAGCCCTTCGGGATGTGCTGGTCGAACGACTCGGCGATCAGGCTGGCGCCGATGAGCAGCAGGAACGACAGGGCCAGCATCTTGACCGTCGGGTGTTTGTTGACGAAGTCGCTGATCACACCGGCCGAGGCGAGCATGATCACCATCGCGATGATCACCGCCGCCACCATGATGAACAGTTCGTCGACCATGCCCACCGCGGTGATCACCGAGTCGAGCGAGAAGACGATGTCGAGGACCAGGATCTGGGCGATCACCGCCCCGAACGAGGCAGCCTTGCCGGTCCGCGCGTGGTCACTGCCCTCCAGGTGCTCGTGGATCTCGTAGGTCGCCTTGCCGAGCAGGAACGCTCCACCCAGCAACAGGATCAGGTCGCGTCCGGATATCTCCTGCCCGAGCACCTCGAACAGCGGTGCGGTCAGGCCGATGATCCAGGACAGCGACGCCAGCAGCAGCAGCCGCGTGACCAGGGCGAGCGACAGCCCGATCGTGCGGGCTCGGGCCTGCTGGTGCTCGGGCAGCCGGCCGGCCAGGATCGAGATGAACACGACGTTGTCGATGCCCAGCACGATCTCCAGCAGGAGCAGGGTCGCGAACGCGATCCACAGCTCGGGACTGGCTAAGAACTCCATCTCATCCTCGTCTTTCGTGACCAGCGTCGGGTCGGCCCCCGACCGCCGGCTGATCCTTGCATGGAGTGTCACCCGCGCCCGGGAATCGAGCGCGGCCACTCTTACCCCGACCGCCGGGCGGTCAACCCACGGCCGGTCGCCGGACCGGCACCCGGCCGCCGGCACCGCCACCCGGCCAGCCGGACGGCGGGGACCGACGGCGGTACGGTCCGGCGAGCCGGGGGCAGGATATGAGTAAATTTTTACTTTCGCCGACCGCCGGGGTATCGGGTATCCGACACATACCCGTATTGGCTAGCCTTCGACGGTGATCCATAGATGTACGGATCATGAATCGTCATCACCACGGCCCGGAGCACACCTGGGGAGCCCCATGCCAGACAGCGAGCCCAGCCCGGCAGACGCCGTGCTGGAGCGGCTCGACGACGAGATCACGTTTCTCGTCGACAACCTTCGAGACGTCTCCGACAGCCTCGCCGACCTGGCGTTCAGCCTCGACACCCACCTCACCGAACACGGCCACGAGCAGGTCCGCGCCGTCGTCGACCGGGTTCGGGGCACCCTCAACACGCAGGTCACCAACGACCTCACCGCGCTCGTCGGGCTCGGGGCCATCCGGCACGGCCCGCCCGCCGACCCGGCCTGCACCGGTACGGTCACCGCCGACCTGCCCGCCCTGGCCATGGGCGACCCGCCGCCCCCGGGTACCGACCCGGCCGGGCGCGACTCGATCCTGGCCGACCTGCTCGCCGACGCGGCGGATCACCTCCGGCGACTGGTGGCCTTCGTCGGTGAGTACTTCGACCTGGCCCGGGTCGCCGCCGAACACGGCAACGCCGAGCGGGCGATGAGCGCGTACCGGTTGGCGCGCCGGGCGGCCCGGCAGGTGCCCGAGGCGTACCAGATCTGGGTGACCTGTCTGGTCGAGGCGGCGCGGGAGCGGCCCGACTGTCCGATCGAGACGACCTGGCCGCCGGTTCCCCTCGACCGGTCACCACCGGCCATCCGGCAGGCCCTCCCGCCACTCGACACCACCAGCCCGGAGGCGAACTGACGGCCTCCCCGCCGCGCGCCCGGGTCGACCCCGCAGGGGCCCGGTCAGGACGACGGCACGATCGACGCCACGATCGCGAGCAACGTCGCGGTGCCGACCCGCTCCGGATCGGCCAGCACGTACCCGGCCACGCCCGGCCCCGCCCACCAGAACGCCTCGCCCTCGCCGACCAGCCCGACGACCTCCGCCGGACCGGCCCCGGGATCCGTCCCGGGGCCCGCGTCCGGCCCGGTCCCGGGGTCGGCGACGCGGGCCTGCCGGAACTCGGTCAACGACCACTGCGCCGGATCCCGCTCCTGGTACCCCGCCAGCACGTCGCGCACCGCGTCGAGGCTGGTCAGCCCCTCACCCCGCAGCACGTGCACGCGCAGGTCGACCCGGTACCCGTCGTCGACCTGCCGTTCCCACACGCGGGTCGTGAACCGTACGTCCGCCCACTCACTGGCGAAGTCCGACACCAGCTCCCCGACCCCGTCCGGCACGTACCCGATCCGGAACCCGTCCAGCTCACCCCCGGACCGCCCCGCCACCGCACCCACCATCCCGCAGCCTCCCCATGCCTACACACCGTGGACACCTACCGTCAGCAGCAACCCGCGACCGTCCGAGTCGACCGCTGCCGCCTACCCGGCCGCCTCGATCGCCGCCTCCACCTTGTCGAGGTAGTTGAACCACCACTCGCCCTGCTCGGGCTGAGAAGCAGTGGTGAGCAGATTGGCCGCGACCAACCACGGAATGACGACGACCCCCTCCTCGGTCAGCGCCCCCTCCAGTGGCTGTCGATGGACCAACGCTCGGACGTAGGAGCCGATCTCACCACGGTCAGGAGCCATCCACTGCTCCTGTCGCTCCATATCGACAGCAAGATCAACGATCTGCTCCTCAGAGGGCAAGCCTTCGTATACATCGAAGAGAACGAAGGCGCAGATCGCTGCGGCGAGTTCGATGCCAGCCCGGAGGCCGACCTTTCCTTCGAGATCGGAAACCGACTTCTCGAAGCCGGCAGGGTTGCGGTGCACCACCGCGTCAAGCACCGTCCTCACCAGGGCCTCAGTCCGGTCGTCTATCTTCATCTTCCGCCCTTTGCTGTCGACGCTTCTCTCTCCACGCTTTGAAGGCACCCGTCGCCCCCGCTACGGCGAGCACCGTGCCAGCAACCGTCTTCGGCAGCGCCGGCAGGAACTCCTGGAAGGTCGCGTACGCAGCAGCCGAAGCAGAGGTCCACCAGCCGATCGTTTCCGAACTGACCCCTTTCCGCGCCTGGGTCGGGGGCTGCGCTCGCTCGCGACGATCACTGCGCCGCCGTCTCGGCACACCAGACGTCGCACCGTGCAATCGGCGCGCACCAGGCGGCGCGGTCTCTGCCGCATCCCGGGTAGGTACGGCCGGACGAAGCCTGACGGGTGGTCGGCGGGTTGCGCTGCCACCTCCCCCGGTCAGTTTCCCAGCGCCTGTACCCGGGCCATCGTCTGCTGGACCTGGTGCTTCGCCGGCTCACCACCCTGGGCGGCCTGGCCCAGCGCCTGGCGGTACGCGTCGATGATCCCGCGCAACTGGCCGGCGGCGACACCTTCCAACGCGCCCGCGACCAGGGACCGCGCCTCCTCGAGGTCCTGAGCCGCCGCCACCGTCTTGGCCTTGGCCTCGTCCAGCTTCTGCGACGCCGCCGCCAACCTCGCCAGCATCTGAGCAGCGCTCACACGCCCTCCCCCGTCTCGCCCCGACAGTCACCGCCGTGCCGCCGCACCAGCACGACCACAAGGGAGAGTACGAGAGATGAACACACAGCGCGACCACCCGGCCACGCCCCGCCCCGCCCTGTCGGAACGACTACACGGGGAACGAGCCTCAGCGCTCGGCGACGAACACGCCGACGCCACCCACACCCTCCACCAAGCCCTCGATCTTGAGGGCGTTGATCGCCTGACGTACGACGATCGCCGACACCCCGTGTTGACGGCACAGTTCAGTTGTGGACGGCAACTTGTCGCCCGGCGCGAGATCGCCGGACTGGATCTGGGCGCGGATGCCGTCGGCGATCTGCGCCCACTTGGCTTTGGCGGGCATTGGTTACTCCCAGGTCTGCACCGCCATTCGATCACGTAGCACTTTGCATAGCAAGCAATGCACGGTCAGTGCTTGGCGTGTATAACCTGTTATATAGCCTGTCCTCGACCAGCTCCCAGGTCTGCAAACCCGGAGTTGGTTCGTCCCACCCGCACGGAGCGCCCGGCTGGCCGGATCCCCCTCGGTCGGCCGGGCGTGCCGGAGCCTGCCCGCACGCGGGCCCGGCCAGCACACGACGCCACGAGACCCGATCGGAACGGGAGACGCCTGTGCACGACCAACCCGAGTACAACGAAGACGGCCCGAGGCCGCCCGAGCACACCAGCCCCACCCACCCGGACGAGCAGACCCCGCCCCGGCTCCGGCACGAGTTCGTCTCCCGGCGGGACGTCGAGGACGCCGAGGACGCCGAGGACGTCCTGTTCGCCCATCCGCCACGCCGGGTCAGCCGGCTGCTCTGCGCCTGCGGTGAGTGGTACCCGTGCGACGAGGTCCGCTTCGCCCACCTGGTGATGGGGGCGGCGTGACACCGGCGCAGCGGCGACAGCGGGCCAACGCCGGGCGGCGGTACCGGCAGACCCCGGCGGGACGGCGGCAGGAGGCGGCCACGACCGCGCGCCAGGTGCTCGACACGCACGTCACCTCGGCGTACACCGGGGTGTGTCTGGGCTGTGGGCGGCCGGGACCGTGCGACGAGCAGCGGGCCGCGCTGGCGACGATCGCCCGGCCCGCGCCGGCCTGGCCCGATCCGGTGGACCGGGTCGCCGGCGACGTCGCCGAGCTGCGGTCGGCCTGGCTGGCGATGGCGGTGGCGGTGGACCGGGCCGGGGAACACCTCGCCGGGGTGGACCGGGCGGCGTACCGGACGCCGACCTGGCAGCAGGCGTTGACCGACTGCTGGCAGGCGCTGGCCCTGGTGCACGCGGGGCTGACCGAGGCCCGGCGGCTGCCCGACCGGCCCGCCGCCACCGCCGGTACCGTCCTGGCCGGGCTGCGGGCCGCCCGCGCCGACGCCGACCGGGCCGCCGCGCAGGCCGCCACGGTGCGGCGGACCCTGGCGGCGGCCGAGGACTGGGTCCGGCGTACCGGTGGGCCGACGGCGCTGGCGGCGGCCCGGCACTGGGCGGCGGCGAACGCGCGGCTCGGCCTGGTCGTCGCCCGACTCGCGGTGGGCGGGGTCGCGCTCGACCGGTACGCCGCCGCGCTGACCTCTGCCGCCGTTCCCCGGGGCCGGGCGATGCCGGGGCCGGTCTGGACGGGCGTCGCCGGCCCGGTCGCCGTGATCGCGGCCGGGGCGCTGGCGGCGGGCCGGCTGGTCGGCGCGGAGCGACGACGGGTACGCCCGGGGCGGTGGGCCCGGCTGCGCAACCGGGTCCGCCGGGAGGTGACAGGCTGATGCGTGACGATCCGATGCGGGCGCTGCGGGACCTGGTACGCGGGCGCGACGGCGGACCTGACCGCCGACTCGACGGCTTCGGGGCGGCGGACTGGGGGCGGTACGCCGACCTGCTCGCCGGGGTGTTCCTGCTCGCCGCCCGACGGCGGTTCGTCGCCGGGCAGGACCGGGCCCCGGTGATCCGGTTCGTGGCCGGCGTCCGGGAGCGGTACGACCGGTCGGGGCGGGACGTCGACCCGCTGGTCGCCGAGGACCTGGTCTGGGCGGCGCTCGGCGACCGGCCGCCGGTGCCGGTGAGCGCGGCGGCGGTGACCGCGCAGACCGTGCTCCTGCTCGGTCTCCTGGAGGACGAGGGGATGCCCGCCACCGAACGGGACGACCTGCTCGACGCCGCCGCCCGGACGGTCCGCCGGCCGCCCGCCCTCGCCGGCCCCGACCCCGCCGCCACCGAGGAGGGGACCGCAGCGGTCCCGCCCGCAGCGAAACCGGTGACGGGCTGATCGCGCAGTGTTGCGCGGCGGCGGAATGATGGGCGGGTCGGGGGCGACGTGTGGCGGGTGCGCGTCCCCCGGCACCCGATCCCGTGCCCCCGGGTCGAACGGGCGGCACCCGACCCGGAAGGGGCTCCCGATGACAGGAACGACGGACGCGGTGGTGGTCGGTGGCGGCATCGTCGGGTTGACGGCGGCGGTCCGGCTCCAGGAGCAGGGGTTCCGGGTGACCGTGCTGGCCGCCGACGATCCCGAGCGGACGGTCTCCACGGTCGCCGCCGCCGTCTGGTACCCGACCCACACCGACGAGGATCCCCGGGTGCTGCGCTGGGCGCGGGACACGTACACGGTGCTGACCCGGCAGGCCGCCGAGGGGGTGCCGGGGGTGGTGCTGCGGCCCACCCGGATGCTGCTGCGCGGCCGGTTCGACGGCCCGCCGTGGTGGGCCGAGGCGACCGGTGACCTGGTGGTCCACCCGGCCGACCCGCCGTACGAGGTGGAGTTGCGGTTCACCGCGCCGACGGTGGAGATGTCGCCGTACCTGGCCTGGCTGCACGACCGGCTGGTCGCCGGGGGCGGCCGGGTGGTGCGACACCGCCTGGACCACCTCGACGACGCCTTCACCGGCGCGACGACCGGCACGACGGAGACGTTCGGTGGGGCGGCGACGGTGGTCAACGCGACCGGGCTGGCCGCCCGGGAACTCGCGGGCGACCCGGCGGTGTACCCGGTCCGGGGGCACATCGTGCTGGTGGCCAACCCCGGCCTGACCACCTCGGTCCGCGACGAGGCCAACCCCCGGGGCATCACGTACGTGCACCCGCGCCGGCACGACGTGGTCCTCGGCGGCACCTTCGACCCGCAGCGGTCGGACACCGACCCCGATCCGGCGACCGCCGAGGCGATCCGGGCCCGCTGCGTGGAGCTGGTCCCGGAGCTGGCCGACGCGCCGGTGCTCGGGGAGCGCATCGGGCTGCGGCCGGCCCGGCACGGCGGCCCCCGGGTGGAGCGGGAGTCGACCGGCGTGCCGGGGCGGCGGCTGGTGCACGCCTACGGCCACGGCGGCGCGGGCGTCACCCTCGCCTGGGGCTGCGCCGACGAGGTCGCCGCCCTCGCCACGGGCTGACCGGGCGGCCCGCGGTGACCGGCGAGGGTGTGCCGGCTCAGCGGAAGGTGCGGATCAGGACCAGGTAGGCGCAGTAGGCGATCGGGACGAGCAGGAAGCAGACCAGGAAGCCGACGTGCACGTACCGGGGTGGGGTGCCGGCGACCAGCACCGGTTTCCCCCACCGGCCGAGGATCAGGTACCCGCCGAAGAACGACAGCGCCGGCAGCCCGGCGCACATCCACGCGCCCAGGGTGAACCCGTCGACCAGGCCGATCCCGTTGCCGAGCACCAGGCCGAGCATCATCAGCACGCCGACCGCCGCGCAGCCGGTGTACACGGCCAGCGCCCGCGCCAGCGGCGTCCAGCCGGGCAGCAGCACCGGCTGGTGGGCGTAGCGCTCGGCCTGCTGGGCGTGCCGGTCGGCGTCGTCGGCGAGGCGTCGCGCCACCTCCAGTTCGCCGGCCGGGTCGAGCGCCGCCGTGCGCTGCGCAGGCACCCCCGGGCCCACCGCCACCGGCAGCGCCCGGTCCGCCGGACCCACCGTCACCTGGGGGTACGCCTCGCCGCCCGGCCACCCCGACGCGGCGGCTGCGCCGCCGTCGGGCCCGCTGCCCGGCCCCGGGCCGCCACCCGCGCCCCATCCCGGCGCACCGGTGCCCGCCCCGTGGCCGGGTACCGGCGCCACCGGGCCGGGCGGCCCGCCGGGGCCCGACACCGGCGGGACGGTCGACGGTGCTGGTCCACCCGGGGCGGCGGACGGGTGCGGGGGCGGGGGCACGCCGAACGCGCGGCCGAGCTGGTCCAGGTGCTGGGCCTGCGCGGCGAGCCGGTGGTCGAGCTGGTCGGCGGCGGCGAGCAGGCTCCGGCGGCGGTCGGTGTCGGCGGCGGCGTCGCGCTCCCCGGCCCGGCGCCGCTCGGAGAGCTGCCGGGCCAGCGCCACGTAGTCGTCGTAGCTGCTCACCGTCACTGCTCCTCGTCCAGCTCGTGTCCGACCCGGACGAACGGCACGATCAGCCGGGTCCGCTGGTCGTGCCGGTCCACCAGCAGGGCCCGGTCCGGGCGGGGCGTGTAGCTGAGGTTGTGCACGCCCAGGTACAGGCCGAGTTCCGCGCCGGGGACGTTCAGCGCGACCAGGCAGGCGACGTCGTCGCGGTTCTGCGCGCCGCCCACGTCCTCGGCGAGCCGGCGCAGCCCACGCCACCAGCCGAGCAGGTGCACCCCGTGCCCGGGGCCGTGCCGCAGCAGCGTCCGCAGGTCGTCGTACCCGGACCGGAAGGTGCTGGGGTCGCTGCGGCCCAGCGCCGCCCCGGCCGCGTCCACCCCGAAGACCACCAGGTACGTGCGGCCGGTGGCGGCAGCGGCGGGCTCGGTGAGGGCGGGGATCCGGTCGCGCAGCCCGGCGGCGTCGAGCAGGTCGACGGGGTGCCCGGCGGCGGCCAGCGCGGCGGCGGTCTCGTCGGCCGCCCCGTCGGCGGCGGCGACCAGCGGGACGAGCAGGAACCGGGCCTCGCCGGGGGCGTGCTGCCGGGCGAGGCTCAGGGTCGCCGCGCGCAGCACGTCCGCGCCGAGGGCGGCGGTACCGACCACGGCCAGGTGCCGCCCCGGGGTGGCGTCCATGGTGAACAGCGCGGTGGTGCCGTCCACGTCGACGGTCCGGCCGACCAGGGCGAGCGGCCGGCGGCCACCGGGGCGCAGCCCGGCAAAGGTGGGATCGTCCTCGACGTGCGCCGCCTCGTACCCCCGGAAGACCGCGGGTGGCCGCGCGCCCGACGGCCGGGCGTCCCACAGTTCGTGGCGCAGCGCGGCGAGGGCGGCGGCGTCGGCGTGCGCGTCGGGGAACCGGATCACGGTGTCCGCGCCGGCCTCCCCGGCGGCGGTGTTGAGCACCGCCGAGCCGATCGGCAGCGCCCCGGCCGCCTCGTTCATCGCGTCGAGCACCCCGGAGCCGCCGGGCAGCGCGACCCGCAGCGGGAACTGGCCGAAGATCGCCTCCGCCCGGCCGTAGAGTGCCTCGATGCCGCCGGTGCTCTGGCTGGCCAGGACCAGGTGGACGCCGTACGAGCGGCCCTTGCGGGCCAACTCCTCCAGCAGGTCGACCGCCTCCCGGGCCACCGCGTCGTTGCCGGCGAGCAGCACGTGGAACTCGTCGACCACCGCCACGATCCGGGGTACCGGAGTGTCCCGGGGCAGGTCGGCGAGCTTGGTGACGCCGTGCCGTTTGAGGGCGGCGGCCCGCCGGTTCAGTTCCCGGCGCAGCTCGCGCAGCACGGCGACGCCGTACTCCCGGTCGGACTCGATGCCGACGGCGCGGGCGTGCGGCAGCCAGGACGGGTCCCGGCCGGTCGGCACGAACTCGGTGAAGCTGACGCCCTCCTTGAAGTCGAGCAGGTAGAGCTGCAACTCGGCGGGCGGGTACCGGGCGGCGAGCCCGTAGAGGACGTCGATGAGGAAGACCGTCTTGCCCGACCCGGTCCGGCCGCCCACCAGCCAGTGCGGGGTGACGTCGTCGAACGCGACGGTCGCCGGGGAGCGCCCGTGCCGGCCGATGACGGTGCGCAGGCCGGGGCCGGACGACTCGGCCCAGCGCCGCTCGGGCAGCAGGTCGGAGAAGGTGAGCGCGCCGTGCCGGCGGGTGGCCGCGGCGAGGTGCTCGGCGAGGGCCTGCACCGAGGCAGCCGGTGGGTCGCCGTCGAGCAGCACCGGCGCGGCCAGCCCGCTGCCGTCCACGCTGTACGGCCGGCCCGGCGGGTCGCCCACGTACGCCCACCGGTCGTCGAGGCGGACCTGGGTGGTGCTGCCCAGCGGGGCCGGCGGGTCCCCGGCGGTGCGGTACGGGTACCCGGCGACCAGGACGCAGACCGCGGCGGCCGGGCCGGCGTGGGTGAGCGCGGCGAGCCGGGCCAGTTCCCGGGGGGCCGGTGCGGAGGCGGCGACCACCAGCAGCAGCTCCACCCGGCCGGGCTCGGCGTGCCGGGCGTCGCGGGCGTGCCGTTCCGCCGCGTCGAGCCCGGCGGAAACCTCCGCCTCGGTGGTCGCCGGTGGGGCCAGCACGCCCGCGTCGACCAGGGGACGCAGCGGGGCGAACGTGGCGCCGAGGGCGGCGGTGTCGATCCCCCAGACCCGCACCGAGCCGGGTGGGGCGGTGGCGAGCAGCCGCAGCACGAGGGCGCGCAGCAGGCCGCCGACCCGGGCGTCCCGGGCGTCGACGTCCACCGCCAGGTGGTGCCCGCTGCCGAGGGGTACCAACGCCGGGAAGTCACCGTCGGGGCTGGCCGCCGCGCCGACGCGGACCGGGACGGCGGTGCTGGTCAGCGCGGTCGCGCCGGGGGCGGGGGTACCGAGCGCGGCACCGAGCCGGGCCAGCCGGGCGACCAGGTCGGCGCTGCCGTCGGGGGTGGCCGGTGGCCGGTCGTCGAGGACCCGCCGGGCGGCGGCCACCCGGTCCCGGGCCTGCCGGTGGGCGGTGACCGCCTGCCCGTACGCCGAAGCGAGCCTGCCCACCCACTGCCCCCCACGTCGCTGCTGACCCGGTCCAGCGAACCCTAACGGACCGGCGCGGGTGCGCACAGTCCGCAAGGGACGCGCCGCGCCGGTCCGTCGAGGGGGTGGGGAATCGGGTGGGGTGGGTCAGCGGGTGGCGGCGGTGAGGGCGGGCAGGTAGCCGTCCCGGTACCCGGCGGCGTTCGGGTGGTACGCCTCGATGACCCCGGTGACGTCCCGGATCCACGGGTCGGCGCCGCAGACGCCGTGCCCGGCGAAGTGGGAGCGGGTGTCGGCGAAAGTGGCCCCGGCCGCGGCGGCCCGGCCGGCGGTGACCGTGGCGAGCACGTCGGCGGCCTCGTTGAGCAGGGTGCGCTTGTGGGCGCTCATCGCCAGCACCCCGCAGGAGCCGGTCTCGAAGAGCCGGGGGTACCCGAGCACGATCAGCCGGGCGTTCGGCGCCCGGTCCCGGATCGCCGCGTACGTGCGGTCGAGCTTGCCGGGAAGGGTGCCGGTGGCGAACGCCTTCGCCTCGTTCACCGCGTTGGTGCAGGAGGTGGTGCTGCCGAACCGGCAACTGGTGATGACGTCGACGAAGCCGGCGTCGTTGCCGCCGATGGTGATGGTGACCAGGGTGGTGCTGGTGCTCAACGCGCCGAGCTGCCGGTTGAGCACGTCGTCGGTGACCGCGCCGCCGCAGGCGACGAAGCGGAAGCTGTCCACCGCGTTGGCGGCGGCCCACAGCGGGGCGTACGACTTCTCGCTGCGCAGACAGCCGGAGAAGTCGTAGGGACCGGCACCGACGCCGGAGGAGTACGAGTCGCCGAGGGCGGCGTAGTGGACGGGCGCGGCGGCCTGGGCGGTGCCGGGTACGAGCACCGCGCCGAACGCGGCGGCGGCGAGGGCGACCAGCGCGGAGAGGGCGCGGGCCAGCGGGCGGTGGAGCATGGACGGACCTCCACGGGCAGGGGGTGGTGGATCCTCGGCAGCCGCGCGCGTGGCCGGAAGGAGACGGGTTGTTACTGGTCGGTAATGCTATCGAAACATTTCCATCCAGGGAACACCCGGCAGTCCGCAGGATGGACAATGGGACGGTCAACCTCTCTCCCAAGGGGCTCACCGGCTCGTTCGCCGTCCTCGACGACCACACCGTCGCCTACCTCGACTTCGCCGGCAGCAACGCGGAGACCATCGCCCACCTGCGGGAGAACGGCCGGATCACGCTGATGTGGTGCGCCTTCGACGGCCCACCGACCATCGTGCGCGTGCACGGCCGGGGCGAGCCGGTCTTCCGCGACGATCCACGCTGGAGCGACCTGCTGGCCCACTTCCCCACCATCGACCCCCGCCCGCACGGGCTCCGGGCGATCATCGTGGTCCGGGCCGACCTCATCCGCGACACCTGCGGCTTCGCCGTCCCCCTGATGACCTACGAGGCCGACCGCGACCTGCACGGCCGGCGCTTCGCCCGGGAGGACGACGAGTCGCTGGGCGCCTACTTCGCCGCCAAGGACCACGTGGCGACCAGCCTCGACGGGCTGCCCGGCCTCCCCCTGCCCCTCCCGCCCACCCCACCGGCCACCAGACCGGTCACCGGCCCCGGCCCGGTCACCGGCGCGCACTGACCTCCGTCCGCCCTGGCGGCACGACCCCGTCCCCCGCAGCAGCCGGGTCCGGACCGGCGGGTGGAGTGCCGCAGGTCCGGGGCCGGCGCAGGGGCGACGGTACTGTCGACCGTCCTTTCGAGCTGCCCCCACGAACGGGGCGCCCGCTCACCACCCCACGCGGTTGCTACAGCACCGGGCGCGCCGAGGGCCGGCAACGCCGACCGCACGCCCCGTGGCCCCCTGAAGACCACACCGCCGGTGGCCCCACCAAGGCCGCAGGACCCCGTGGCCCATGAAGACCGCCCGGCCGTGGCCTCATGAAGACGGCGCGGTGTCGGTGGTCCTGTGGACGGGGCAGGTCGAAAGGGCCTTCAGGGCGGGTGGCCAGGGCGGGTGGTCGGGGAGGCCGAAAGAGGTCCCGGGACAGGATGCCGCTCGGCCGTCGTCCGGCCGCCAGCCGGGCGCGGTGGGAGGGCCTCCGGATCCGGCGCGACGTGGTCGCGCGGTCGGTGGGGGCCGGAAGCGGACCGGCACACCGGCCGGAGGGCCGGTGTGCCGGTCGGGCAGGACGGGGGTACGGGTCAGCGGGCGGCGAGGGGCTGGGCGGCCGGGCCGACCGGGGCCGGGAGTCGGCCGTGGCCACCGAGGTGGGCGTGGATGGCGGCGGCTGCCGCGCGGCCCTCGGCGATGGCCCAGACGACCAGGGAGGCGCCCCGGTGCATGTCACCGGCGACGAAGACCCCGTCCACGCTGGTCTGCCAGTCGGGGCGGGCGTCGACCGCGCCCCGGACGTTGCGGGTCACCCCGAGCTGCTCCAGCAGCGGCTGCTGCTCGGTGCCCTCGAAGCCGATCGCCAGGAGTACCAGGTCCGCCGGCAGTTCCCGCTCCGAGCCGGGTACCGGGGTGACGATCCGCTGGCCGTCGCGCTTCTCGACGGTGACCTCGGCGATCCGGACCGCCCGCACCTGGCCGGTGCCGTCGTCGACGAACTCCTGCACCGCGGCGGCGAAGAGGCGCTCGCCGCCCTCCTCGTGGGCCGCGTAGCTGCGCAGCACCCAGGGCCAGGTCGGCCACGGGTCGCGGGCCGCGTCCCGGGCGTGCGGGGGCTCCGGGTACATGTCGAGCTGGTACACGCCGGCGGCGCCCTGGCGGTGGGCGACGCCGAGGCAGTCGGCGGCGGTGTCGCCACCACCGATGATCACCACGTGCTTGCCGGCGGCGTCGATCGGGGTGCCGTCGGGCAGGACGGCGCCGGGGACCTTCCCGTCACCGGCGGCGGCGACCGCCCGGTTCGCGGCCACCAGGTGGGACATCGCCTGGTGCACCCCGCGCAGGGCCCGGCCCGGGGTGGCCGGGGTGTCCCGGCCGGCGAGCGCGCCACAGGCCAGCAGCACCGCGTCGTACTCGGCGCGCAACTGCCGGGCGGTGACGTCGACCCCGACCTCGACACCGGTCCGGAACCGCACCCCCTCGGCGGCGAGCTGGGCCAGCCGCCGGTCGATGTGCTCCTTCTCCAGCTTGAAGTCCGGGATGCCGTAGCGCAGCAGGCCACCGATGGCGTCGTCGCGCTCGTACACGGTGACGGCGTGACCGGCGCGGGCCAGTTGCTGGGCGGCGGCGAGACCGGCGGGGCCGGAGCCGACCACGGCGACCGTACGGCCGGTGGGGGTCGGCACCGGCTGCGGGGCGAGTCCGCCCCGGGCCACCGCCGCGTCGGCGATCTCCACCTCGACCTGCTTGATGGTGACCGCGTCACCGCCGCCGATGCCCAGGACGCAGGCCGCCTCGCAGGGCGCCGGGCAGAGCCGACCGGTGAACTCCGGGAAGTTGTTGGTCGCGTGCAGCGTGTCCACGGCCGAGTCCCAGGAACCGGTGCGGACCAGGTCGTTCCAGTCCGGGATGCGGTTGCCCAGCGGGCAGCCGTCGTGGCAGAACGGGATGCCGCAGTCCATGCAGCGGGTCGCCTGCTCCCGGATCAGCTCCTCTCCGGCCGGCGGGTACACCTCGCGCCAGTCGCTGATCCGCACCGGCACCGGACGGCGCGCGGGCAGCCGCCGGTCGTAGCGCAAAAAACCGTTCGGGTCAGGCACGAGCCACCTCCTGGGCGACCACCCGCGGCGCGGGCGGCACCGGCGCCGCCGGGGCGGCCGGCGCCGGCTGGGTTGCCGACGCGGCCGGTGCCGCGAGGGCGTCCATCACCGCGTCGTCGACGTTCTGGCCGGCGGCTTCGGCGGCCCGCATGATCTCCATAACCCGGCGGTAGTCCCGGGGGACCACCGCCGTGAACTCCTCCACCGCGTCAGGCCAGCGCTTGAGCAGGTCCTCGGCGACCGCGGAGTCGGTCTCGGTGAAGTGCTTCTGCACCAGCTCGTGCAGGTGTGCCCGCTCCTCGTCGCGCAACGGCGCCAGGTCGACCAGCTCGGTGTTGACCCGGTGCCGGTCCAGCCGCCAGACGTACGCGGTGCCGCCGGACATGCCGGCGGCGAAGTTGCGCCCGGTCGGGCCGAGCACCACCACGGTACCGCCGGTCATGTACTCGCAGCCGTGGTCACCGACGCCCTCCACGACGGTCACCGCGCCGGAGTTACGGACGGCGAACCGCTCGCCGACCCGGCCGCGCAGGAACACCTCCCCGGCGGTGGCGCCGTACAGGATGGTGTTGCCGGCGATGATCTGGTCCTCGGCGCGCTCCCCCGGCCCGGCATCGCCGGTGACGAACGGGGCGGCGGCGTCCGGGCGGACGACCAGCCGGCCGCCGGAGAGGCCCTTGCCGACGTAGTCGTTGGCGTCGCCGTGCAGCCGCAGGGTCACCCCGGCGGGCAGGAACGCGCCGAACGACTGCCCGGCGGTGCCGCGCAGCACGAACTCGATGGTGTCGGTGGGCAGGCCGGCGCCGCCGAAGCGGCGGGTCACCTCGCCGCCGAGCATCGCGCCGACGCTGCGGTGCTCGTTGCGGACCGCCACCTCGACCCGGACCGGCTCCCGGTCGCTCAGCGCCGGCTGGGCCAGCGCGATCAGCTCGTTGTCCAGGGCCAGCTCCAGGCCGTGGTCCTGGGCGCGGATCCCGCGCCGGGCCGCCCCCTCGGGCAGCTCCGGCAGGTGCAGCACCCGGGCCAGGTCCAGGCCCTTGGCCTTCCAGTGGTCCACCGCCGGGGCGACGTCGAGCAGCTCGGTGCGGCCGATGGCCTCGTCGATGCTGCGCAGCCCCAGCTCCGCCAGGTACCCCCGGACCTCCTCGGCGAGGAAGAGGAAGAAGTTCTCGACGAACTCCGGCTGGCCGGTGAAGCGCTCGCGCAGCGCCGGGTTCTGGGTGGCGATGCCGACCGGGCAGGTGTCCAGGTGACAGACCCGCATCATGACGCAGCCGGCGACGATCAGCGGGGCGGTGGCGAAGCCGAACTCCTCGGCCCCGAGCAGGGCCGCGACCAGCACGTCCCGGCCGGTCTTGAGCTGCCCGTCGACCTGGACGGTGACCCGGTCGCGCAGCTTGTTCAGCAGCAGGGTCTGCTGCGCCTCGGCCAGCCCCAGCTCCCACGGGGTGCCGGCGTGCTTGAGCGAGTTCAGCGGGGACGCGCCGGTGCCGCCGTCGTGACCGGAGATCAGGATGACGTCGGCCTTGAGCTTGGCCACGCCGGCCGCGACCGTACCCACGCCGACCTCGCTGACCAGCTTGACGTGCACCCGGGCGGCCGGGTTGACGCACTTGAGGTCGTGCACGAGCTGGGCGAGGTCCTCGATGGAGTAGATGTCGTGGTGCGGCGGCGGGGAGATCAGACCGACGCCCGGGGTGGCGTGCCGGGTCCGGGCGATCCACGGCCAGACCTTGTTGCCGGGGAGCTGCCCACCCTCGCCGGGCTTCGCGCCCTGGGCCATCTTGATCTGGAGGTCGTCGGCGTTGACCAGGTACTCGCTGGTCACCCCGAACCGGCCGCTGGCGATCTGCTTGACCGCGCTGCGCCGCTGCGGGTCGTGCAGCCGCTCGACGTCCTCGCCACCCTCACCGGTGTTGGACTTGCCGCCGAGGCGGTTCATCGCCACGGCCAGGGTCTCGTGCGCCTCCGCCGAGATCGAGCCGTACGACATGGCGCCGGTGGCGAACCGCTTGACGATCTCGCTGACCGGCTCGACCTCGTCGATCGGCACCGGGGGCCGGACGCCGGTACGCAGGCTGAACAGCCCGCGCAGCGAGCCGGTCTTCGCGGCCAGCTCGTCGACCTTGGCGGTGTAGTCCCGGAAGACGTCGTACTGCCGGCTGCGGGTGGCGTGCTGGAGCAGGAAGACCGTCTGCGGGTTGAACAGGTGCAGCTCGCCCTCGCGCCGCCACTGGTACTCCCCGCCGACCTCCAGCCGGGTGGGGGCCTCGGCGCCCGGCGCGGGCCAGGCCCGGGTGTGCCGGGCGGCGACCTCGGAGTGGATCTCGGCCAGGCCGATCCCGCCGATGGTGCTCGGGGTGCCCCGGAAGTAGCGCTCGACCAGCCGGCTGTCCAGGCCGACGGCCTCGAAGACCTGCGCCCCGCAGTACGACGAGACGGTCGAGATGCCCATCTTCGACATGATCTTCAGGACGCCCTTGCCGAGCCCCTTGACGTAGTTGCGCACCGCCGTGGCCGGCTCCACGCCGGGCAGGGCCCCGGTGGCGATCATGTCCTCGACCGACTCGAAGGCCAGGTACGGGTTGACCGCGGCGGCGCCGTACCCGATGAGCACGGCGGCGTGGTGCACCTCGCGGCAGTCACCGGACTCGACGACCAGCGCGACCTGGGTGCGGGTCTGCTCCCGGACCAGGTGCTGGTGCACGGCGGCGGTGAGCAGCAGCGACGGGATCGGGGCGAGCCGCTCGTTGGAGTCCCGGTCGGACAGGACCAGGATCCGGACGCCGTCCTCGATCGCCTCGGAGACGTGCCGGCAGATCTCGGTCAGCCGGGCCCGGATGCCGGGGCCGCCGTCGCGGACCCGGTACAGCCCGGAGACCCGGACGGCCTTGAAGCCGGGCAGGTCACCGTCCTCGTCGATGGAGAGGATCTTGGCCAGCTCGTCGTTGTCGATCACGGGGTACGGCAGCACGATCTGCCGGCAGCTCGCCGGACCCGGGTCGAGCAGGTTGCCCTCCGGGCCGATGGTCGACGCCAGGCTGGTCACCAGCTCCTCGCGGATGGCGTCCAGCGGCGGGTTCGTGACCTGGGCGAAGAGCTGGTGGAAGTAGTCGTAGAGCAGCCGGGGGCGCTCCGACAGCGCGGCGATCGGGGTGTCGGTGCCCATCGAGCCGATCGGCTCCGCCCCGGTCCGCGCCATCGGGGCGAGCAGGATCTTCAGCTCCTCCTCGGTGTACCCGAAGGTCTGCTGGCGGCGGCGCACCGAGTCGTGGGTGTAGACGCTGGGCTCGCGCCGGGGCAGGTCGTCCAGCTCGATCAACCCGGCGTGCAGCCAGTCGGCGTACGGCTGCGCGGCGGCCAGTTCGGCCTTGATCTCCTCGTCCTGGACGATCCGGCCGTTGACCGTGTCGACCAGGAACATCCGGCCGGGCTGGAGCCGCCCCTTGGCGACCACGGTGGCCGGGTCGAGGTCGAGCACGCCCGCCTCGCTGCCCAGCACCACGAGCCCGTCGGCGGTACGCCACCAGCGGCCCGGCCGCAGCCCGTTGCGGTCCAGCACCGCGCCGACGATCTCACCGTCGGTGAAGGCGACCGAGGCGGGGCCGTCCCAGGGCTCCATCAGGCTGGCGTGGAAGCGGTAGAAGGCGCGCTTGTCCGGCCGCATGCCCGGGTCGTTCTCCCAGGCCTCGGGGATCATCATCAGCACCGCGTGCGGCAGGCTCCGCCCGGCCAGGTGCAGCAGCTCCAGCACCTCGTCGAAGTTGGCCGAGTCGCTGGCGGCCGGGGTGCAGACCGGGAAGAGGCGGCGGATGTTGCCCGGGATGTTCGGGCTGCGCAGCAGGGCCTCCCGGGCCTGCATCCAGTTCCGGTTGCCCCGGATGGTGTTGATCTCACCGTTGTGCGCGATGAACCGGTACGGGTGGGCCAGCGGCCAGGACGGGAAGGTGTTGGTGGAGAACCGGGAGTGCACCAGGGCGATCGCGCTGGCCACCCGCTCGTCGGTCAGGTCCGGGAAGAACTCCGGGAGCTGGTCCGGGGTGAGCATCCCCTTGTACACCATGGTCCGGCCGGACAGCGACGGGAAGTACGCCGGCACGCCCCGCTCGGCGGTCTCCCGCTCGACCTGCTTACGCAGGCAGAACGCCACCCGGTCCAGGTCGACGCCGGTCAGCCGGGAGCCGGCCGGGCCGGCCGGGGTGTCGGTGAGCCGGTGCGCGGCGACGAAGACCTGCCGGACCCGGGGCATCGCGGCCAGCGCGGTCTCGCCGAGGCCGCTCGGGTCGGTCGGGACGTCCCGCCAGCCGAGCAGGTCGGCCCCCTCGACCAGGGCGTACTTGTCGACCACCCGGCGCGCCTGCGCCTCGGCGGCGTCGTCGTCGGGCAGGAAGACCAGGCCGGTGGCGTACTCCCCGGCCGGGGGCAGCGGGAAGTCCACCACCGCGCGGAGGAAGGCGTCCGGCACCTGGATCATGATTCCGGCGCCGTCGCCGGTGTTCGGCTCCGCGCCACGGGCACCCCGGTGGTCAAGCCGGCAGAGCGCCCCGAGACCGCCCGCGACGACCTGGTGGGAGCGCCGGCCGTGCAGGTCCGCCACGAAGGCCACGCCGCAGGCGTCGTGCTCCTGGGCCGGGTCGTACAGCCCGGTCGCGGCGGGGGCGAGCTGCGGATTGGGAGGGTACGGGAAAACCACCGGGTCTCCTGTCGTCACTCAGGTTGGATCACGGTCGGGACGACGTCGGCCCTAGAGGGTCTATTGAGTCTACGGTAGGGGCTGGCGCGCAAGGCCAGTTCGGATTGATCACACTTCCAGTAGTTGAGACGGTAATCTCGCGCGGTGGATTTGGTACAGGCGGGACTGCTCGACCGGATCGAGTCGTTCTACGACGCGGTGCCCCGCGACGCGGCCCGTGCGGAGAAGCACGGTGGCCTGGTGTTGTTCGTCCGGGAAGGCCCCGGATGGCCGTTCTACGCCCGCCCGGCGCCGGACGCCACCGCGCCACCGTCGGCGGCCGACATCACCACGGTACGTCACCGGCAGCGGGCCCTCGGACTGCCGGAGGCGTTCGAGTGGGTGCACGAGCACGATCCCGGGCTGCTCGCGGTCGCCCGATCGGCGGGGCTGGCCGTGCTGGAGGCGCCGCTGCTGGTGCTGGACCCGGACAGTCGGCCCGATCCGGGCGTGTTCAGCGACGTGCCGGTGCGGTTGCTCACACCCGACGCGCCGGACTTCGCCGGGGACGTGGCCGCGCGCCGCGCCGTCGCGGCGGTGGGATTCTCGGCGGCGGGAACGGCCCGGGGCGAGGCCGGCCCGGCCGCCCGTGACGCCGCCGTCACCGAACTGGACGTCGCCGCCCTGGAGGAGGAGGCGGTCCGGGTCGCCGACGGCCGGCGGCTCTCCGTCCTGGCGGAGGTACCCGGCCAGGGCGCCCTGGCCAGCGGCATGGCGATGCGGGTGGGCGACGTGGCGGAGATCGCCGGGGTGGCCACCCTGCCGGCGGCCCGGCGACGGGGGCTCGGCGCGGCGGTCACCGCCGCGCTGGCCCGCGAACTGCTCGCCACCGGCGCCTCGGTGGTCTTCCTCTCCGCCGGCAGCACGGAGATCGCCCGGGTCTACCTGCGGGTCGGCTTCCGCCGGATCGGCACCGCCTGCCTCGCCGAGCCCACCGCCGGCCGGCCCTGACCCGCCCGCCCGGCGAGCCGGCGGGGCGGGTCAGGGGGTGGGCGGCTGCCAGCGGGCGGCGGCCTCGGCGGCGTTGCCGAGCAGCCTCGGGGTGATCGCGCCGAGCGCGGCGTCCCGGGCCCGCAACGCCAGCCGGCCCCGGGTCCGCAGCACCGCCGACATCCGGCGGGTCTGCCGGACCACCGTCGCCGCCCGGGGTCGCCGGGCCCGGTCGTACCGGGCGAGGGCGTCCGGCAGGCTGATCTCCCGGACCAGGCTCTGCAGGGTCGCCGCGTCCTCGAAGGCGAGGCACGCCCCCTGGCCGAGGTGCGGCGGCATGGCGTGGGCGGCGTCACCGAGCAACACCACGCCCCCCGGGCCGGCCGGGAAGGCGTACGTGCGGGGCAGCGGGCGCAGCTCACGGATCTCGTGCTGCACCAGCGCACTCGGGTCGGTGGCGTCGAGCAGGTCGTCGATCGGGCTGGGCCAGCCCGCGTACCAGCGGCGCAGCAGCGTGAGCTGGGTCTCCGGGGGCTCCGGCCGGGGCGCGCCGGCCGCCGTCGCGGCCCAGTAGACGCCGCCGCGCCGGGTCGAGCCGTGCTCGCCCAGCGGGGCCACCACGAAGCGGTACCCCGCGCCGAGCACCTCCCCGCCGCTCGGGTGGTCCACGGCCGCCTGCGGCGCCCGGTACCAGGGGACCACCGCCGCCCAGGTGGCGCAGCCGGAGCTGACCACGCTGGAGGTGGGGGCGAGGTGCCGGCGGACCACGCTGTCCGTGCCGTCGGCGGCGACGACCAGGTCGGCGGCGAACATCTGGCGGCCGTCGCCGACCGCCGGCCGGTCGTCGGGGGTCGCCCGCACCGTCCGGATGGTCACGCCGGTGCGCAGCTCCACCCGGTCGCCGAGGCCGGCGATCAGGGCGTCGTGCAGGTCCTCCCGGTGCACGATCACGGGGGTGCGTTCGGCCGCCGCCGGCCGGGGCTGGACCAGCCAGTGCCCGTCGGGGCGGCGGACCCCACCGTCGGCCAGCGGGGTCGAGATCGTCGCCAGGGCGGTGTCGAGGCCGAGCGCCCGCAGCGCGCGGACCCCGTTGGGCCAGAGCACGACGGCTGTGGGCTCCGGGCGGACCCGGTCGGCCCGCTCCAGCAGGGTGACCCGCCAGCCGGAGCCGGCCAGCGCGCCGGCCACCGCCAGGCCACCGAGTCCGGCCCCCACCACCACCGCGCTACGCATCGCTGCCGCCTCTCCCGCTCAGCTGTCGCGTTCGGCGCGCCGGCCGGTGCCACCCTCGGCGGGAGCCCCCGCGTCGGCGGTCGACCCGTCGGCGGCGGGCGCGTCGCCGCTCTCCGTCGGCGCGTCCGGCCCGGTCGACGCCGGGTCGGCCCCGCGCGCCCGGTCCGGTTCGTCGGGCACGGCGCCGGTCTCCTGGTACGCGCGGAACTCGTCCTCGGTGACCACCCGGTACCCCTCCGGGGCGGCGGACGGCTTCTCCTCCCGCTGGGAGAGGTCGAGCTGGGAGACGTCGCCGCTGGGGCCGGTGGGCACGGGCGCCGCGCCGGCGCCGACCGGGATCACGTACTCCCGGGGGCCGCGGACCCGGAGGAAGTAGATCAGCGCGCCGAGGAAGACCAGGGCGGCGGTCCACACGTTGAGCCGGACGCCGAGGATCCGGTTGGCCTCGTCAGTCCGCATGATCTCGATCCAGAATCGGCCGACGGTGTAGCCCATCACGTACAGGGCGAAGGCCCGGCCCCGGCCGAGGCGCAGCCGCCGGTCGAGCAGCAGCACCAGGACGGCGACGCCGACGTTCCACAGCGCCTCGTAGGCGAAGGTCGGGTGGTACAGGCCCGGTTCGAGGATCGGCTGCCCCTGGTCGTCGCGGAGCGCGTGGCCCGGGTTCTGCGGATCCATCCGGTGGATCTCCAGGCCCCACGGGAGCGTGGTCCGCCCGCCGTACAGCTCGTTGTTGAACCAGTTGCCGATCCGACCGACGGCCTGGGCCAGCGGCAGGCCGGGGGCGAGCGCGTCGGCCACCACCGCGAACGGGATGCCGAGTTGGCGGGCGGCGAACCAGGCGCCGACCGCGCCACCGGCGACCGCGCCCCAGATGCCGAGCCCACCCTCGTGGATGTAGAAGATCTTGATGAGTTCCCCACCGGCGCCGAAGTACTTGTCCGGCGAGGTGATCACGTGGTAGATCCGGGCGCCGATGATGCCGGCGGGCACCGCGTACACCGCGATGTCCAGCACCGCGCCCGGCGCGACGCCGCGCTGGCGCAGCCGCCGCTCGGTGACCCAGCAGGCCACCACGATGCCGAGGATGATGCAGAGCGCGTACGCCCGGAGCGGCACAGGGCCGATCTGCCAGACAGCGGTGCTGGGGCTGGGCAGGGCCGCCTGGGGAGTCAGCGAGGCGAGAGTCACGGGTCAACACGCTACCGTCGCCCGACGCCCCGGCGGCACCCCGGTAGGCCCGCTCGTCTTCCACCGACCGCTCCCCGACGCCCCGCCGACCACCGCAGGTCCAGCCGGCGACCGGACGGCGAACGGACGGCGAACAGCGCGGCGATCTCCGCCGGTGCGGGCCCACCTGTCCAGGGCAGGACGGACTGCCCGATGCGGTGGCATGCCGCCCGACGCGGGGTTCTCGTCCCTGATGCAGGGCTTTCGGGTCAGCGGTGCGGGTTGCGCACGCCCTCGGCCAGCTCGGCGCTCAACGTCCGCAGCGCGGCCACGCCGCTGGCCTGGTCCGGGGCGTCGAGCAGGCAGCGGATCAGGGCACTGCCCACGATCACCCCGTCGGCGTACCCGGCGACCGTGCCGGCCTGCGCGCCGGTGCCGACGCCCAACCCCACCCCGACCGGCAGGTCGGTGACGGCGCGGACCCGGGAGACCAGGGTCGGCGCGGCGGAGGAGGTCTGCGTCCGGGCCCCGGTGACACCCATGACCGCGGTCGCGTAGACGAAGCCCCGGCAGTGCTCGACGGTCATCGCCAGGCGGGCGTCGGTGGAGGAGGGCGAGACCAGGAACGTCCGGTCGAGCTGGTGGGCGTCCGAGGCGGCCAGCCACTCGTCGGCCTCGTCGGGGATCAGGTCGGGGGTGATCAGGCCCGTGCCCCCGGCGGCGGCCAGGTCCCGGGCGAAGGCGTCCACGCCGTACTGCTCGATCGGGTTCCAGTAGGTCATCGTCACCACCGGCGCGCCGGTGGCCGCGACCGCCTCAACGATGCGCAGGGTGTCCCGGGTCCGGACCCCGCCGGCCAGGGCGATGTCACTGGCCTTCTGGATCACCGGGCCGTCCATCACCGGGTCGGAGTACGGGATCTCCACCTCGATGACGTCGACGCCGGCCTCGACCATCGCGGTCATCGCCGCGATGCTGCCCTCGACCGTCGGGAACCCGGCCGGCATGCAGCCGACCAGCACCGCCCGCCCGTCGGCCCGCGCCTTGTCGAACGCCACCCCGATCCGGCTCACGCCGCCACCTCACTGCGTTCGGCGTCGTCGTGGACGACGGCAACGACGGTTCGCTCGCCAGACTCGCTCACGCCGCCACCTCACTGCGTTCGGCGTCGCCGTGGACAACGACCACGACGGTCCGCTCGCCGGACTCGCTCACGCGTTCTCCTCCTTGTCGAGGATGCCGAAGTACTCGCCGGCGGTGTGCACGTCCTTGTCGCCCCGGCCGGAGAGGTTGACCACGATGGTGGGCTCCCGGCCCAGGTCGGCGGCGAGTTTCGGAGCGATCTTCAGGGTGCCGGCGAGGGCGTGCGCGCTCTCGATCGCCGGGATGATCCCCTCGGTCCGGCAGAGCAGCTCGAACGCGGCCATCGCCTCGGCGTCGGTCACCGGCAGGTACGTGGCCCGGCCGGTGTCGTGCAGCCAGGCGTGCTCCGGCCCGACCCCCGGGTAGTCCAGCCCGGCGGAGATCGAGTGCGACTCGACGGTCTGCCCGTCGGCGTCCTGGAGCACGTACGTCCGGGCGCCGTGCAGCACGCCGGAGGTGCCACCGGTGATGCTGGCCGCGTGCCGGCCGGTCTCCACCCCGTCGCCGCCGGCCTCGAAGCCGTACAGCCGCACGTCGGGGTCGCCGACGAAGGCGTGGAAGATGCCCAGCGCGTTCGAGCCGCCACCGACGCAGGCGGTCACCGCGTCCGGCAGCGCCCCGGTCAGGTCCAGGCACTGCTGCCGCGCCTCGTCACCGATGCCCCGGACGAAGTCACGGACCAGCGCCGGGAACGGGTGCGGCCCGGCCGCCGTGCCGATCAGGTAGTGGGTCTCGTCGACGTTGGCGACCCAGTCCCGCATCGCCTCGTTCATCGCGTCCTTGAGGGTGCGGGACCCGGTGGTGACCGGCACCACGGTGGCGCCGAGCATCCGCATCCGCGCCACGTTGAGCGCCTGCCGCTCGGTGTCCACCTCGCCCATGTAGACGACGCACTCCAGGTCGAACAGGGCGGCGGCGGTGGCGGTGGCGACGCCGTGCTGCCCGGCCCCGGTCTCGGCGATCACCCGACGCTTGCCCATCCGCCGGGTGAGCAGCGCCTGGCCGAGGACGTTGCGCACCTTGTGCGCCCCGGTGTGGTTCAGGTCCTCCCGCTTGAGCAGGACCTTCGCGCCGGCCCGGGCGGAGAGCCGCTCGGCGGTGTAGAGCAGCGAGGGGGTGCCGGCGTAGTCCCGCAGCAGCGCGCCGAACTGCGCCCGGAAGGACTCGTCGGCCATCGCCGTCCGGTGCGCCTCACCCAGCTCGTCCAGCGCCGCGACCAGCGCCTCCGGCACGAACCGGCCGCCGAAGCGGCCGAAGTGACCGGTGCCGTCGGGCTGCGCGGTGGTCTCGGCTGCTGCGGCGGGCACGTCGGCGCTCATCGGGTGCTCCTGATCCTCTCGGTCGTCGCGGTCCGGTGCACGCTCACCGCACCGGCCGGGGCGTGGCCGGGTGGTTGCCGGCGTTGACCAGCTCGGCCACCGCCTCCCGGGGGCTCTTCTGGGTGACCAGACCCTCGCCGACGAGCACCGCGTCCGCGCCCGCCGAGGCGTACCGGATGAGGTCGTGCGGACCCCGCACGCCCGACTCGGCGATCTTGACGACGTTGCTCGGCAGGCCGGGCGCGATCCGCTCGAACACCGACCGGTCCACCTGAAGGGTACGCAGGTCACGGGCGTTGACCCCGATGACCTGGGCACCGGCCTCCAGGGCCCGGTCGGCCTCCTCCTCGGTGTGCACCTCGACCAGCGCGGTCATGCCCAGCGACTCGATCCGCTCCAGGAGGCCGACCAGCACGTTCTGCTCCAGCGCGGCGACGATCAGCAGGACCAGGTCCGCCCCGTGCGCCCGCGCCTCGTGCACCTGGTAGCTGGAGACCACGAAGTCCTTGCGCAGCACCGGCACCCGGACGGCGGCCCGGACCGCGGCGAGGTCGTCGAGGGAGCCGCCGAACCAGCGCCCCTCGGTCAGCACGCTGATCGCCCGCGCCCCACCGGAGGCGTACTGCCCGGCCAGGTCGGCCGGGTCGGCGATCTCCGCCAGCCGCCCCTTGGACGGCGAGGAGCGCTTCACCTCGGCGATCACGGCCACGCCGGGCTTGCGCAGCGCCGCGTACGCGTCCAACGGCGGCGGCGCGGCGGCGGCCAGTTCGCGGATCCGCTCCAGCGGAACCTGCTCCTGCCGTCGGGCGACGTCCTCGCGGACACCGGCCAGGATCTCGTCGAGCACGCTAGCGGGCGCCGCCGGACCGGCCTCGTCCCCCTCCGCGTGCCCATGCTCAGCAGTCACCAACGGACTCCCCTCTCCGGGCGTCATGGGCCGATGCTAGGTGGCGCCACCTGGCGAAGACCGCCGGGGGTATGGCGCTGCTCACGAGACGGGCTGGGGCATAATGGCCGACCTCCGGTGAACGAGATGTCACCCAGCGCCACCGCTCCCATCGACCTTCGTCACCCACCCGGACCGACCGTGAGCGTCGCGTCGTCGACCACCCCATCACTGCCTCCATCATCGCCGGCCGGCGAGCGCGGCGCAGTGCAATCATGATTGTCGATGCTGTGACGAAGATCAAGGAAGGTCGGCCCGGTTCGGCCCGTTGCCCCGGAGGGACAGTTGACCCGTCGGTCACCATGGTGAAACGTGCGGCCGGCAGCATACGGACGCGGCAGACTCGACGGCGTGCCTGCCCACGTCGACCCACTTCTCGTACGGGGTGAGACATGAGCGCGGAGAAGCCCAACCCGATCGGCCTGACCACCGTCTCCCGGACCGTCGCGTCGCTGGCCGCCGGGATGGTGCACTCGGTGGAACGCGCCGTGGTCGGCGAGGCCCGGATCCGGACCGCCCGGGGCAACGCCTGGGAGGCGGTCTGCGCCGACCGGGCCCGCGCCGACCGCCGTGCCGAACTGGACCGGATGGTGGCCGAGCTGGCCGCCGCCCGCGCCGACCGCGCCACCACCCCGCGGCGGCAACCGGTCGGCTGACCGGGCCCGCCCGCACGACCGGTCGGCCCGCACACCCGGCCGACTGACCGGCTGGACCCGCGTGGCCGGGTCGGCCGACCGTCGACTGACGGGTCAGCCGGCGGTCGGGTCCTCGCCCCGGTCCAGCGCGTCCCACGCCTCGACGGTGCGCCGCCCGGTCACCGGGCCGGCCCGCTCCGGCGCCGGGGCGGCCCGGGCCCCGCGCACCGGCCGCTCGTACCGGGCCCCCATCGCCGGCCAGCGGTGCCCCCGCAGCAGGGTGAGCAGGCCGCCCAGTCCGACCAGCACCCCGCCGACCAGGCACAGCGCCGGCCACTGCCGGCTCGGCTCGCCACCGGTCTCGGCGACCAGCCCGTAGCCGCCGCCGGCCGCCACCGCCGCGCCGAGCGCCAGCAGCAGCGCGCCGAGCAGCCGCCGGAGGCGACCCCGGGTGGCCAGCACCGCGCCGCCGCCGGCCAGCGCCACCAGCGCCAGCGCCGGCACCCAGGGCACAAGTCCCACCCCGGTACGCCCCTCGCGCAACGCGGGCAGCGGCACCGGACGGACGGTCACCTCCACCGACCAGGTCCGGGTCGCCGCCCACACCGCCAGGCCCGCCCCGGCCAGGCAGAGCAGCACCGCGTACGCCAGTGCGCGCCGGCCGGGATCGGGCGTCCCGGCGGCGACGGTCGCCGGGGCGGCCGGCGCGCTGCCGTCGCCCCCGGGAGCCGGGGCCCCGCCGGGTGTGCCCCCGGTCGGGTCGGCGCCGGTCACCGGGCGGGCCGCAGGGTCTCGGCGGCGGCGATCGCGGCCAGCACGGCGGCGGCCTTGTTCCGGGTCTCCTGGTCCTCGGCGGCCGGGTCGGAGTCGGCCACCACCCCCGCCCCGGCCTGCACGTACGCCCGAGCGTCGCGGATCAGCGCGGTCCGGATGGCGATCGCCATGTCCAGGTCGCCGCCGAAGCCGAAGTACCCGACCGTGCCGCCGTACAGGCCGCGCCGGGCCGGTTCCAGCTCCTCGATGATCTCCATGGCGCGGACCTTCGGGGCCCCGGAGAGGGTGCCCGCCGGGAACGTGGCGGCCAGCGCGTCGAAGGCGGTGCGGTCCGGGCGCAGCGTGCCGACCACGGTGGAGACGATGTGCATGACGTGGCTGTACCGCTCGATGGTGGCGAACTCCGGCACCTCGACGCTGCCCGGCAGGCAGACCCGGCCCAGGTCGTTGCGGCCCAGGTCGACCAGCATGACGTGCTCGGCGCGTTCCTTCGGGTCGGCCAGCAGCTCGGCGGCGAGCCGGGCGTCCTGCGCGGGCGTGCCGCCCCGGGGGCGGGTACCGGCGATCGGGTGCAGCAGGGCCCGCCGCTGCCCGTCGGCGGTCGCGGTCACCTTCAGGTGCGCCTCGGGCGAGGAGCCGACCACGTCGAACCCGTCGAAGCGCAGCAGGTACATGTACGGGCTGGGGTTGGTGGTGCGCAGCACCCGGTACACGTCGAGGGGGTCGGCGTGGGTGGCCCGTTCGAAGCGCTGGGAGAGCACGATCTGGAAGCACTCCCCGGCCCGGATCGCCTCCTTGGCCACCTCCACCGCCTTCGGGTACCCGCCGGCCGGGGTCCGGGCGACCACCTCGCCGGCCGGCGGACGCTCGACCGTGGAGATCATCGGCGGAATCGGGCGGGACAGCGCGGTGGTCATCGCGTCCAGCCGCCCGACCGCGTGGTGGTACGCGGCGGTGACCTCGGCCGCCCGGTCCGGCGCGTCCGACGGGGGCAGGACGGCGTTGGCGACCAGGATCGCCGAGCCCTCGTAGTGGTCCAGCACCACCAGGTCGGTGGCGAGCATCATGCCCAGCTCGGGCACGCCCAGGTCGTCGCGGGTCAGGCCGGGCAGCTTCTCGAACCGGCGGACGAAGTCGTAGGCGAGGTAGCCGACCATGCCGCCGGTCAGCGGCGGCAGCCCGCTCGCCGGGTCCTGCGCCGGGCCGGCGAGCGCGTCGACGGTGGCCCGCAGCACGGTCACCGGGTCGCCGGTGGTGGGCAGGCCGGCCGGCGGCTGGCCGGTCCAGGTCGCCACGCCGTCCCGTTCGACCAGGGTGGCGCTGCTGCGCACGCCGATGAAGGAGTACCGGGACCAGGCCAGCCCGGCCGAGCCGGCGCCCTGCTCGGCGGACTCCAGCAGGAAGGTGCCCGGCCCGCCGGCGAGTTTGCGGTAGACCCCGACCGGGGTCTCCGCGTCGGCGAGCAGCCGCCGGACGACCGGCACCACCCGCCAGCGGCCGGCCAGCTCGGTGAAGGTGGTCAGGTCGGGGCTGACCGCGCCGTCGGTCACGATCCCGCCCCGGCGACGCCGCCGGTGACCGGCAGCTCGGTGTGGAAGCAGGTCCGCTCGCCGGTGTGGCAGGCCACGCCGACCTGGTCCACGCTGACCAGCAGGGCGTCCCCGTCGCAGTCCAGCGCCACCGAGTGGACGTACTGGTGGTGCCCGGAGGTGTCGCCCTTGACCCAGTACTCCTGCCGGCTGCGCGACCAGTAGGTGGCCCGGCCGGTGGTCAGGGTCAGGTGCAGGGCCTCGTCGTCCATCCAGCCGACCATCAGCACCTCGCCGGTGTCGTACTGGCGGACCACGGCGGCGACCAGGCCGTCGGCGTCGCGCTTGAGCCGGGCCGCGACGGCCGGGTCGAGCCGGGACGGGCGGGCCGAGCCGGCGGGCGTCGGCCCCGTGGGGCTGGGGTGGGCGCCGGTCACCGGCGCGTCAGGTACGGGCACAGTGACCCATTGTCCGCACCCACCCGGGTCCCCGGCCACCCGGCCCACCGGGCCTCGTCCGGGCGTCATCGCACGACAACCTGTTGCGGAGGGCCGGGGAACTCACCTACCGTTGAATTCAACACCCGACGAGTTCACCCGGAGGTCCCGATGGCGACCACGGCCACCCCGACGGACACCGCCATCGACGTGCGAGACCTGGTGGTCGAACGGGGTGGGCGCCGGGTCCTCGACGGGGTGAGCTGCGCCGTCGGGCGGGGCACCGTCACCGGGCTGCTCGGGCCCAGCGGCAGCGGCAAGACCACCCTGATGCGGGCGGTGGTCGGGGTGCAGACGATCCGCGCCGGCAAGGTCACCGTGCTCGGCCGACCCGCCGGCAGCCCCGCGCTACGCCGCACGGTCGGGTACCTGACCCAGGCGCCCAGCGTCTACGTCGACCTCACCGTGCGGGAGAACGCCCGGTACTTCGCCGCGCTGCACGGCCGGGGCCGGGCCGAGGCCGACCGGGCCGTCGCCGACGTCGGGCTGGCCGACGCCGCCGGGCAACTGGTCGCCACCCTCTCCGGCGGCCAACGCAGCCGCGCCTCGCTGGCCTGCGTGCTGGTCGGCCGCCCCGAGCTGGTGGTGCTGGACGAGCCGACCGTCGGGCAGGACCCGGTGCTGCGCGCCGAGCTGTGGACGAGGTTCCACGCCATGGCGGCCGAGGGCACCACGCTGCTGGTCTCCAGCCACGTGATGGACGAGGCGGCCCGCTGCGACCGGCTGCTGCTCGTCCGCGAGGGGCGGCTGGTCGCCGACGACACCCCGGCCGCGGTGCGCGCCCGCACCGGTACCGACGACCTGGAGGAGGCGTTCCTGCGGCTGATCCGCGCCAGCGAGGAACACCCGCCGGACCGGCGCTCCCCCGACGACACCCGCGCGGCGCAGCGGCGTCGGCCCGGCCGGGAGGAGACGTCGTGAGCCGGCGCATCCTGGCCGCCACCACCGGCCGTATCCTGCGTCAACTCCGGCACGACCGGCGGACCGTGGCGCTGCTGGTGGTGGTCCCGACGGTGCTGCTGGTGCTGGTCCACGCCATGTACGCCGACCAGCCCGCCCCGCCCGGCCAGCGGTCGCTGTTCGACCGGGTGGCCCTGGTGATGCTCGGCTTCTTCCCGTTCGTGGTCATGTTCCTGGTGACCAGCATCGCGATGCTGCGCGAGCGGACCAGCGGCACCCTGGAACGGCTGCTCACCACCCCGCTGCGCCGGCTGGACCTGCTCTTCGGGTACGGCATCGCGTTCGGCCTGGCCGGCGCGGTGCAGGCGGGCATCGCCTCGGCGGCGGCGTACTGGCTGCTCGGCCTCCGGACCGCCGGCAGCATCCGGCTGGTGGTGCTGATCGCCGCGGTCAACGCGGTGCTGGCGGTGGCGCTCGGCCTGCTGTGCAGCGCGTTCGCCCGGACCGAGTTCCAGGCGGTGCAGTTCATGCCGGTGGTGGTGCTGCCGCAGGTGCTGCTCTGCGGGCTCTTCGTGCCGCGCGGGCAGATGGCCGGCTGGTTGCAGGCGATCAGCGACGTGCTCCCCCTGTCGTACGCCGTGGAGGCCCTCCAGGAGGTCGGCGCGCACGCCGAGCCGACCGGCCTGATGTGGCGGGACCTGGCGATCGTCGCCGGGTCGGCGGTGGTCGCCCTGGTCCTGGCGGCGGCGACCCTGCGCCGCCGCAGCGGATGAGTGGCAGCGACCGCTCCGCGCAGCGGACGAGCGGCGGGGACGGCGCGGCGGGACGGCGGGCGACCCGCCGCACCGGGCGGCGACCCGGCAACCCGGACACCCGGGAGGCGATCCTCGACGCGGCGCGGAGGCTCTTCGCCGAACGCGGCTACGACGGGGCGTCGATCCGGGCGGTCGCCGCCACGGCCGGGGTGGACCCGGCGCTGGTGCACCACTACTTCGGCGCCAAGGACCGGCTCTTCCTGGCCGCCCTGGACGCGCCGGCCGACCCCGCCGCGGTCATCCCGCAGGTGACCGCCGGTGATCCGGGGGGCCTCGGCGAGCGGCTGGTCCGGCTCTTCCTGACGGTGTGGGACTCGCCGGCCGGGGCCGGCGCGGTGGCCCTGCTGCGTTCCAGCATGACCAACGACCGGACCGCCCGGATGCTGCGCGACTTCCTGGTCACCCAGGTGCTGCGCCGACTGCTGGAGCACCTCGACACCGACCCGGCCGAGCTGCCGTTGCGCGGCTCACTGGTGGCGGGGCAGTTGGTCGGGCTGGCCGTGACCCGGTACGTGCTCCGGTTGGAGCCGGTCGCGTCGGCGTCGCCGGAGACGTTGGTGGCCGCCGTCGGCCCCGCCGTGCACCGGTACCTCACCGGCGACCTGACCTGAGCCGGGCGCGGGTGGACCCGCGCCGGACGCGGAAGGCCGGTCAGTCGGGGGTGCGGGTGGCGCGGGCCCGGCAGAGCACCGGGTGCAGGGCGCGGGCCAGCTCGCCCGGGTGGTCCACCGGGTGCGGGAAGGCCAGCCGGAGCTGGTGGCGCTCGGGTACCGGCCCGTACGCGACGACCAGGCCGTAGCGGTCCACCCGGACCGGCCGGACCGGACCGGCCGGGGCCGCGTCACCGAGCTGCCGCCGGACGTACCCGGTGACCTCCGCGCCGTGGTGGTCGGCGAGGTCGGCGAGCACCTGCGCCTCGACCGGGTGCAGCGGGTCCGGCTCGGCGGCGGCGTACTCCTCGGGGTCGACGCGCAGCACCGTGTCGGCGCGTTCCAGCCGGGCCTCGGCCACCTCGAAGCGGTACAGCCGGAACCGGGTGCCGACGTCGAGCAGGTCCCCGGTCGGGGCCGTGTCGGCGAAGTCCAGAGTGGCCTGCCGCTGCGCGTCGTCGCGCAGCCGGGTGGCCCAGCCGGAGACCCAGGCCCGGCCCAGCGACGGGGCGCCGGCGACGGGCGGCAGGTCGAGCACGTCGAGGACCACGGCGACGTCGTCCCCGGCCACCGGCTCCAACGCGGCGGAGAGGTCACTGACCACCGGTACGAGCATCAGGAGCTGCCCGTCCGGGTCGGTGACGTGCCGGACGTGGTGCGGGCCGGGGCGGTGCGCGACGTGGGCGAGCGCGGGCAGCCGCCCGGCCATCAGGGTACGGACGAGTTCGGCGGGGCTGGGCCGCACGACGGCGGGGCTGGGGCGCACGACGCACCTCCGGAAGTAGGTTAGGCTTACCTAACTCGCACCCTAGAGCACCGACCCCGTTCACGTCCACGCACCCGCCCCGGCAGCCGCCCCCGCCTCACCGGGTCTGCTCCAACCAGGAGGCGTAGAGCAGGGCGTACACCGACTCCGGGTCGCGGATCAGCTCGTCGTGCGGACCCCGCTGGACGATCCGGCCCCGGTCCACCACGATCACCTCGTCGGCCGCCTGCGCGGTGGAGAGCCGGTGCGCGATCGCCAGGGTGGTCCGGCCCCGGGTCACCGCGTCCAGGGTGCGTTGCAGGCGGACCTCGGTCGCCGGGTCCACGGCGCTGGTCGCCTCGTCGAGGACCAGCAGGTCCGGGTCGGCGACGTAGGCGCGGGCCAGCGCGACGAGCTGCCGCTCCCCCACGCTCAGCGCCTCGCCGCGCTCCCCCACCGGGGTGTCCAGCCCGGCCGGCAGGCCGTCCAGCCAGTCGGCCAGGCCCAGCTCCGTGAAGGCCGCGACGAGCTGCTCGTCGGTCAGCTCCGGGCGGGCGAAGCGGACGTTCTCCCCCACCGTGGCGTCGAACAGGAAGCCGTCCTGGGGCACCATCACCACCCGGGAGCGCAGCGAGGCGAACCGGACCTGCCGTAGCGGCACACCGGAGAGCAGCACCTCCCCGGTGCTCGGGTCCATCAGCCGGGTGAGCAGCTTGGCGAAGGTGGTCTTGCCGCTGCCGGTCTCGCCGACCACCGCCACCCGGCTCTTCGCCACGATCTCCAGGTCGACGTCGTGCAGCACCCGTGCCCCGCCCGGGTACGCGAACGACACCCCGGCGAAACGGACGTCCAGCGGCCCCGCCGGCAGGTCCCGCCCCTGCTCGCCCGGGTCGGCCACGTCCGGGGCGACGTCGAGCACGTCCAGCACGCGCCGCCAGCCGGCGATCGCGTTCTGCGCCTCGTTGAGCACCTCGGTGGCGATCTGCACCGGCTGGATGAAGAGCGTCACCAGGAACAGGAACGCGGTGAGCTGCCCGACCGAGAGCGTGCCGTCCACCCCGAGGGTCACCCCCAGCACCACCACCCCGGCCAGCGCCAGCCCGGCGGCCAGCTCCCCGACGGAGCTGCCCAGCACGCTGATCCGGATCGCCCGTTGCTGGGCCCGGCGCTGGCTGTCGATGGCCGCGTCGAGCCGGCGGGCGGTCCGCCCGGCGATGCCGTACGCCCGGATCACCGGCGCGCCGACCACGCTCTCCCCGATGGCCGCCAGCAACGTGCCCATCCGCTGCCGGACCACCCCGTACGCCGCGCCGAGGCGCTGCTGGAGCACCCGGATGACCAGCACCGCCGGCCCGAAGGCGGCGAACACCACCAGGGTCAACTGCCAGGAGTACGCCAGCATCACCACGGTGGTGACCACCAGTTGGCCGAGGTTGACCAGCAGCAGCACCCCGCCCCACTGGAGGAACTGGGTGATCTGGTCGACGTCGCTGGTCACCCGGGAGACCAGCGAGCCGCGCCGCTCGCTCTGCTGGTGCAGCATGGACAGGTCGTGCACGTGCCGGAACGCCCGGGTCCGCACGTTGGCCAGCGCCGTCTCGCTGACCACGAAGAGCCGGCGGGTCATCAGGTACCCGCAGGTGGTGGTGACCACCAGCACGGCGGCGGTGAGCAGCACGACCGTGGTGATCACGTCCAGGTCCGGGCCGCCGGGCACGGTCAGCCCCCGGTCGATGCCCTGCTGGACGGCGACCGGCACGGCCACCCGGCCGACCATGTACACCAGCGCCAAAGCCAGCGTGCCGGCCAGCCCGACCCGCAGCTCCGGGGAGAGGGCCAGGCCCCGGCGCAGCGTCTGCCAGGTCGACGCGGACCCCGTCGGCGGGGACTGCCGCCGGTCGGTGCTCGTCGTCGCGCTCACCGGTCCACCTCCACGTCCAGACCCGAGTTCAGCGGGACCACCGGTTCGTACGGCCGGGATCGGCCGCCGGGGCCACCGGCCTGCTCCCCCTCGGCCTCCGCCTGTTCGTACGCGGTCACCAGGTCGGCGTACCCGGGGACGGTGGCGAGCAGCTCGGGATGGGTGCCCCGGGCGACCACCCGGCCCTGTTCGAGGTAGATCACCTCGTCGGCGAGGGCGATGGTCGCCCGCCGGTACGCCACCACCAGGATCGAGGTGGCCGGGGTGTCCGGGCCGGCCGAGCGGAGCCCGGCCAGGATCGCCGCCTCGACCCGGGGGTCGACCGCGCTGGTGGCGTCGTCGAGCACCAGCAGCCGGGGCCGGCCGGCCAGCGCGCGGGCCAGGGTGAGCCGCTGCCGCTGCCCGCCGGAGAGCGACGCGCCCCGCTCGCCGACCATGGTGTCCAGCCCGTCCGGCAGCGCCGCGACGAAGCCGTCCGCCTCGGCCAGCCGCAGCGCCGCCCAGACCTCCTCGTCGCCGATGCCCGGCCGGTCCAGGGCGATGTTGGCCCGGACCGTGTCGTCGAAGACGAACGGCACCTGGGCCACCAGGGCGACGGTCCCGGACAGCGACCCGGCGGTGAGCCGCCGCACGTCCACCCCGTCCAGGGTGACCGTGCCGGAGCGGGCGTCGACCAGCCGGACGGCGAGCGAGGCGATGGTGGACTTCCCGGCGCCGGTCGGCCCGACCAGCGCCACGGTCCGGCCGGCGGGCACGGTGAAGGTCACCTCCCCGAGCACCTGGGTGCCCGGCAGGTGCGCCTCGGCCGGCTCGTAGGCGAAGTGGACGTCGGCGAAGCCGAGCGTGGCCGGACGCGGGTCGGCCGGGTCCAGCGTCACGTCCCCGTACGACATCTCGCCGGTGGCGTCGAGGACCCGGCGGACCCGGTCCCAGCCGGCGACGCTGCGCGGCAGCTCGGCCAGCACCCAGCCGATGGCCCGCACCGGGAAGGCCAGCACGGTGAAGAGGAACGCCACGCTGACCAGCTCGGTGACGGTGATCGCGCCCTGCCGCAGCCGGACCGCGCCGACCACCAGCACGGCCAGGGTGCCGAGGCTGGGCAGGGTCTCCAGCAGCGGGTCGAAGAGCCCGCGCAGCCGGCCGACGGAGATCAGCGCGTCCCGGAGCTGTCCGGTGCGGGCGGCGAAGCGGGCGGTCTCCTGCGCCTCGCGGCCCATCGTCTTGACCACCAGGGCGCCGTCGAAGCTCTCGTGGGCGATGCCGGAGACCTCGGCCCGCAGCCGCTGGGCGCGCTGCTGCCGGGGCGCCATCCGACGGGAGTAGACGACGTTGAGCGTGAACAGCGCCGGGAACACGGCGAGCCCGACCAGGGCCAGCGCCCAGTCGGTGACGAAGAGCGAGATGATCGCCCCGACCAGCATCACCAGCGTGCCGACCGCGAAGGGCAGCGGCGCGATCGGGTGCCAGGCGGCCTCGACGTCGGAGTTCGCGTTGGACAGCAGGGTCCCGGTGGCGTTGCGCTGGTGCCAGGAGAGCGGGAGGTCCAGGTACCGCCGGGTCACCCGGCGCCGGTAGGCGGCCTGGAGCCGGAACTGCATGAAGCCGGCCCCGAGCCGGCGGCCGAAGATGCCCACCACCCGCAGCACGCTCAGGCCGAACAGGGCCGCCGCGGCCGCCGCCAGCGCGCCGACGGCCACCGACCCGCGGGCCACGGCCGGCACCACCACGTCCCCGACCACCGCGCCGACCACGTACGCGCTGGCGATCACCATCACGCCGAACACCACGCTGCCGGCGACCGCCACCGCGAAGATCCTCGGCTGTTCCCGGATCGCCAGCCCGAGGACCGACAGCCCCCGCCGGAGCACATCCCGACTCGCCCTGCTCGCCACGCTTTCCCCCGCCGTAAGTTGCCCGTACCCCCCTCATCCTTACCGTTCGATGCCACGTCCGCCGACCCACCGCGATATGTCCACGGTCACGTCGGCGTGGCGCGGCCGGCCGCCGCGCCCACCGTGCCGACCGCCGCCCCGGGGCCTACGATCGGGGCATGTCGCGGTACGCCCGGTCGGAGCGCGCGGCGCTCGCCGATCTCATGCTCGACGTCGGTCCCGACGCCCCGACGGTCAACACCGGGTGGGTCACCCGGGACCTGGCCGCGCACCTGGTCGTGCGGGAGCGCCGCCCGGACGCGGCGGCCGGCATCCTCCTCCCGCCGCTGGCCGGGTACGCCGAGCGGGTCCGCCGCCGGATCGCCGCCGGGGACTGGGCCGACCTGGTCGGGCAGGTCCGCCGGCCACCGCTGTGGAGCCCGGTCAGCAACCCGGTGGTGGACGAACTGACCAACCTCATGGAGTTCTTCATCCACCACGAGGACGTCCGCCGGGGCGGGCCCGACTGGCAGCCCCGGGTCCTGCCGGCCGGGCTGGACGCGGCGCTGTGGCGGCGGGTCGGCCCGGTGGCCCGGCTGGCGCTGCGGCGCTTCCCCGCCACGCTGGCCCTGCGGGCGCCCGGTCACGGGCAGCTCGACGCCGGCCGGGGCGGGGACCGGCTGGAGGTCGTCGGCGCCCCGGGTGAGCTGGTGCTCTTCCTCTCCGGGCGGCAGCGGGTGGCCCGGGTCGAGATCGACGGGCCGCCGCCGGCCGCCGAGCGGCTGCGGACCGCGTCGCTGGGGTTCTGACCGGGGCGGGTCCGGTGTCACGGCGGGGCGGTCCGGATCGGATCACCTGACGGGGATCCGACAGGCGACCGGGGGTGGTCGACGGCGGGGCGACCACCACCGGGGACCGGAGCACCCGCCGCCGCCTCGGGCAACGGTTCGCCAACGCCGGGAGCCCAGGACTGGCCGATTCGGTGGGTACGAAATACCCTTCCGAATCCCGTATCGGCCAAAAAGGCGAGGTCAGCGGCCACGTCCCCCAAACGGTCGACCCGCGCCACCCATCGGCCACCGTCACGCCCCGGCGGGACGACCCCGCGTGCGGATACCCGCCGGCCGGCCATGATCTCCCGTCCTCTGCCTGCCTGACCGGCCGACCCCGAACAGGACTGCCCCCATGTCACGGTCACGTATGGCCACTCCCCTGGACATGATCGCCGCCCACCTCGCCTGGATGCGTGCCGGCAACTACGCCGACACCACCATTTGCGACGCCGACAAGACCCTGCACCGGCTCCACCGCGCGCTGCCCGAAGGGCTCCACGGATCCACCGGCGACGAGATCGCCGCATGGCTCGCCGCCGGCCGGTGGTCCCGCAACACCGTCGCCACCTACTACAAGCACGTCGTGCGTTTCTACCGATGGGCAGCACGGCCGGTCGACCCGTGGCTCAGCATGGACCCGTCGGCTGGGCTGCGCCGGCCCGACGCCCGGCGCGGCCTGCCCCGGCCCGCCGACCACGACACCGCCGAGTACGCCATTTTCAACCTGCCCGAGCCATGGCGGCTGGTCAGCCGGCTCACCGCCCTGGCCGGCCTCCGCCCATGCGAGGTCGCCACCGTGCGCCGCGAGGACATCACCGCGCAGGCCATCACGGTCGTCGGCAAGGGCGGCAAGAGCCGGGCCATCCCGACCCATCCGCTGATCTGGGAGACGGTGTGGTCCCGGCCGCCCGGCCCGCTGCTCGCGCGGCGGACCGGGCAGCCCGTCGACGCCGCCTACGTGTCCCGCAACGGCGCCTACCACCTCCGCCGGCACGGACTGCCCATCACCCTGTACCGGCTGCGACATTTCTTCGGGACCACGGTGCAAGAGCGATACCGCGACCTTCGGGTGACCCAAGAGCTCATGGGCCACGCCTCCAGCATGACGACCGAGGGCTACACCCAGGTCACCGCAGCGCGACTGCGGGAGGCGATCGCCGCTATGCCGTTCATCCCCGACGCAGGAACTGCGGCCGAGGTGCCGCCTCCCGCGCCGCCCGCCGCGCCAGCGCCCCCGAACCCGGTTTCCGGCCCGGACCCGGCGTGAGCCGGTGCCGCTCGTCGGCCACGGCCTCGATCCTCGGGACCCGGTCCCGAGGAAGCTGGTCGCGGTCAGCGATCACGCACACCTCAGCACGCTGGTCCACAACCACGAGCTGATAGACGTCGGACCACTGCCCTCCGCTGCCTTCGGAGACCAGAGCGACGACCTCGTAGCCCATCCGGGTGCAGAAGTCCAAGCAGCGTGCGCCGTGGCGCTCCCACTCTGGGTCGGCGGCGACCCAGATGACCGCTCGGAGGGCACTGGTCCGACCCGCTGTGCCAGGTGTGCCTGTTGTGTCTGTTCTTTCGGCGTCGTTGCCGTTTCCCCACGTGGCATTCATGGCGATCGAGTCTCAACGACGGAACTGGATCAAGTCACGGTTACGGACAGGATCTTGCAAATGGCGCTACGTAAGATCGAACCGTGTAACAGCTCAGTACCGTTCGGGTAGGGGGGTGGGCTAATCAGGCGACGAATCTCGCCGATAAGCCAGGACAACTCTGTCCGCAGGATACAAATCCTGCAGGCCGTCCGGGTGCGTCACAACCAGCATGGACACCCCCTCAGGGACGTCGTACATGTCACGCTCATGGGGCGACGGCGGACGCGCCGAGATCCGGTCCTCCGCGTCAACCAGCACGAGTTCGGGCTCGACGTGTTCCCGAACCACGATCCCGTACCCCCGCACCGCTGCGGCCAGCCCTTCGGCCCGCAGCATCCGGAGCGCCTCGCGGGCCGTCATTCGCGCCACACCGTGCGTTTGGGCCAGCGTGGTCTCCGAGGGCAGCCGCTGACCCGGGCGGAGTTCCCCGGAGGCAATCCGGTCACGCAGCAGGCCGGCCAGCTCTCGGTAGCCGACCGGACCCCGCCCCGGGTAGATCACGTTACGGAGCGTAGGCAGTCCACCGGGCGCCGCTATGGGTCTAGCTGTCTATCCCAATCTCGACAACGATCCGGCCCGTGAACAGGAAACGGGGGCCGGAGTGCGGTCCGGCCCCCTTGCGTGCGAGTCACAGTAGCAGGCATCGACGACAGCACGTACGGTGCGAAGTACAGCATCGGACCGTGCGAGGTCCGGTCACCCTCGTGCGGGAGGGCACCGTGGCTGACTACATCGGCCTGCGCATCGCCAGGTGGCGGACCACCGCCGGCCTCACTCAACAGCAGCTCGCCGACCGGGTAGGCGTCTCCGGCGCCTACATCGCCATGATCGAGGGCGGCAAACGGGCCGTGACGAAGAGAAGCCTGATCATCGCCCTGGCCACCGCTTTGGGTGTGCGCGTAGAAGACCTGACCGCCCAGCCCCGGACGCCTCGGGACTCCTCCGAACTGGCCGTCTACAGCGCAGCGCCAGGGATCCGGCGGGCCCTCGACGAGGACCCGGACGGGCCGCCGCCGGACGTCGACGACGTCGCGCGTCGGGCCGAAGAGGTCGTGCGGGCCCGGATGGCCTGCGACTACGTGGCCTACGCGGCGATGCTGCCTGGCCTGGTCGCGGACACCCGGCACCTGGCCAGCGCGCCAAGGACAGAGCGGCAGGGCCTGGCCCTGTTCGTCCGAGTGGCGTTCGCCGGCGCGGTCGGGCTCAAGAGCCTCGGGCACGTCGACCTGTCGATGCGGCTGGCCGAACGCGCCCAGCTCGCCGCCGGGATGCTCGGCGAGCCTGACGAGATCGCCGCCGCAGACTTCGCCACCGCGCAAGTCGCGCTGACCGGAGGGTCGCAGCGGCGCTCGCTGACTCTGGCCACAGTGGCGGCCGAGCAGGTCGGTGACACGGCCACCGGGGACCTGGCTGCCTGGTACGGGCTGCTCCACCTGCACGCCGCGATCTCCGCCGCAGGCCTCGGTCGGGGCGGTGATGCCGCCACCCACTACGCAGAGGCAGAGGGCGCGCTACGTCGCGCGGACGGGCCGGACCGCTGGCGAATGGAGTTCAGCGCGGCGAACGCGGCGACGTGGCGGGTGGCCATCGCCTTGGAGAACGGCGAGCCGGAGCGTGCCCCGGAGTACGCCCGGCGGGTCGATCGGACCGCACTGCGGGCGCCGCAGCGGCGGGCCCGCCTGCACATCGACGCGGGCCGAGGCCACTATCTCGCCGGCGATACCGAGCGGGCGGTCCGGCAGTTCTTGGCGGCGGACGACATCTCCGCCCAGGAACTGCGGTCGAGGTCGCAGGTGCGGGAAATCACCGGTCAGATGGTCCGGGATGCACGGCGGCGGGGCTCTGACGAGCTGCGCGACTTGGCCGTGCGTCTGGGCATCGACCCCCTCGACCCCGACCTAACTGGCTGTTAGTCCGCGAGCACTGACGCCGTCCTATCTTCTGAGCGGGCGGCGGTGACGGTCCTTCCACCAGAGCTCCCGCCGCCCCTCTCACTCTTTCCTGCGGGGCGGCGAGCCGTCCCCGGCTACCCAGGGGATGGCGATGATCAGACGTAGTCGGCGTTCATCCGCACCGGAGGTCTCCGGGCCCGACATCCAGGCCGCCGAGCACGAGGCGGCGAAGCAGCGGATCCTCGACCAGGCCGAGGCCGAGCGGACCCCGGTCGACGACGTCACGCAGGCCGTGCGCGTCGGGCGGAGGCCTCGGTGAGCGTCGACGAGGCGGTCGACCCGGTGAGCGTGGCCATCGTGGCCCGCCGCGTCATCGCCGCCCACGAGGCCGGCCGGCCCTGCCGGCGGTGCGGACCTGGCACCACCGCCGACTGCACGGAGGCGCGGTGGTTCCGGGACCAGGTGGCAGCGCGGTGAGCGAGGTCCCGATAGGTCGACGGGTGGCGTACTGGCGGGGCCGGCGGAACATGTCGCAGCAGCAGTTCGCCGACCGGCTCGGCAAGTCGAAGAGCTGGGTGGACAAGGTCGAACGGGGCGTCCGCCGACTGGACAAGGTCTCCGTGATTCAGGAGATCGCCGAGGTGCTCCGGGTCGACCCGGACGCCCTGGTCGTCGGCGACCAGCCCGACGCGGCGCAGCCCGGTGGCGACCTGGCGGATCTGGCGGACCTGATCGACGACGTGCGCGCCGCGCTGACCCGGCACCCCGGCCTGGCGCTCTGCCCGACCACCCCGGCGCCCGACCCGGGCCGGTGGCGGGCCCGGGTCGTGCACGCCGACGCGGTGTACGGGCACGGCCGGTACCCGGCGCTGCTCAGCCTGCTGCCCGGCCTGCTCGACGACAGCCACCGCGCGGCGGCCGACCACCGGGCGGCCGTGTACCGGCTCACCACGCTGACCCTGGTGAAGGTCGGCGCTATCGACCTGGCGTGGCTGGCCGCCGACCGGGGCCTAGCCGTGGCCGCCGGCACGGACGATCCGGTGCTGGCGGCCGTCGCCGCAGCGCCGCTCGGGCAGGCCCTGCGCGCCGCCGGCCGGCACCGCCACGCCTTCGAGACGGCGATCGTCAGCGCGCACCAGGTCGTGCCGCTGGACGACGAGGGGACGGCCGCCGAGCGGGCCGCGTGCGCGGCGCTGCTGCTCCAGGCCGCGCTGGCCGCCGCCGAGCAGCACGACCCGCCGACGGTTGCCGAGCTCCTAAACGACGCGCACGGGATGACCGCGCCGGCCGCACCGGAGCGCGCTGCCGTCGACGCCGCCCGAGTCGCCGCAGCGGCAGCCCTGGGCGACGGGCGGCACGCCGTCGACCTGCACGAGGCGCTGACGGCCGGCCCGGGGTGGGGACTGCTGCCCCTGGAGCACCGCGCCGCGCACCTCGTCGACGTCGCGCCGGCGTACGCGCTGGCCGGTGACCCGATCGGCGCGGGCCGGACTCTGCTGGCGGCGGACCGGCTCGCGCCGGCGGAGGTCCGGTTGCGGCCTGCCGGGCGGGCCGCGCTGGCCGAGCTGCTCGCCGTGGGCCGGCCGGACCCGGCGCTGCTGGCGGTGGCGGAGGCCGCTGGCGTGGACGTGGCCCGGTGAGGGCGCTGGCGGTGCCGGCCGGCACCCGGCTGTCCCTCGCCGCCGGCGAGTGGGCGAGCCACCTGGGTCTGCCCGGAGCGGCACCGCTGGAGGTACGGACCGTGGCCGTGCAGGGGACCGCCAACCCGCCGGCACCGGTCGGCATGGTGTGGGTACGCGGGCATCTGCCGGAGTGCTCAGGGCCGGGCGCCTGCGCCCGGTCATGGTGCGTGCGGGTCGCCGTACGCCTGGACGTGCTCTACGACGCGGTCGCTAGCACACCGGAGCCGTGATCAGGCGACTGTCCACAGGTCGGCGGTTGTCCACAGGCCGGTCCGGCGCGGGTTGCCGGGCCCGGCCGCCGTGGTGGAGGGTGGCACTCGTCGGCGTGGCCACTCTCCAGCCGTCGGCCGCGCCCGCGTGGTGGTGGGGCGGCGAAGTTCAGCAGGCCACCGACGTCCGGGCCCGGACACCCATGATCACCACATCCCCGGCAGGTGCGTCATCCGACGCACCTGCCGGAGCACACGAAGGGCACGACGATGACGACCAGCCAGGCCATCGGGATGGCCAGCCGCCGAGGCAGCCGCGACCACAACGCGGACGCCGCCTACGTCCACCACGGCGCCAACGGCACCACCGCTGCGGTCATCGACGGCACCGGCAACAGCGCCGAGCTGGCTCACCTCACGGACTTCCTGGCCCAGCTCGCCGCCCGCACCGGATCCCGCCACGGCGGCATGGCCGGCCTCATCGCCGCCGGCGACCTGCTCGCCGACGACGAGCACGAAGCCGCCGCCGTCCTCGCCACCATGCCGGCCGATGGCGACGGGCCCGCCGTCGTCTCCTGGATCGGCGACTGCCGGGCATACCACTGGAACGGCGACGACCTACGCCAGTACACCACCGACCACACCATGGGCCACCAGCTACGGGCCAGCGGCGGCACACCCGCCGAGATCGCGGCCACGCACGACCACTGGCTACTCATCGGCCTGTCCGCCGCCACGGCCGCCACCGTAAGGCAGGTGTGGATCCCCGACCACGATCAAGACCTGACCGGCGGGCTCGTGCTGCTCACCACCGACGGCGTCCACGACGCCGTCGCGCACGCCGACCTGGTCGCACTACTGCGCACCCACACCTGTCCGCAGCAGCTCGCCAACGCGATCGTCTCGGCGTGCCCCGACGACAACGCCACCGGGTACCGCGACGACGCCACGGTGGTGGTCCTGCCCGGCAGGTGCGTCATCTGACGCACCTGCCGGACCGGCGGTACCCGACCGGCCCATGTCTCTCGACGTTCGCCCAGTTCCACTATCGGCTGCCCGACAGCACAATTCCGTGCCAGTGCGGCGGGCCCCTACCGTCGTGCCTTTGCCCGCGCCGGGCCGTCTCCGGCGCGCGATGATGAGGAGTTTCGTTGCGTAGGAAGTTCACTGCGGCCGGGTTCGCGCTGCTCGCCGTCATGGCCATCGCCTGCGGCGCCGGTGAGAGCGACACGGCCGGCCCGGGGGCGCAGGAACAAGCCGGTGCGGACGCCCCGAAGGGCGACACTGGGAAGAAGAACGGCGAGAAGAAGATCGTGTTGGAGGTGACCGGCCCGAAGACGGCGTCCGTCACCTACGGGCTGGGCACCGACCAGTCCCAGGAGAACGACGCGAAGCTCCCGTGGAAGAAGGAGCTGACCTCCAAGGAAACGATCATCATCCCGACCATCGTGGCCCAGTCGAAGGGGTCCGGGGAGATCGAGTGCCGGATCACGATCGATGGGAAGCTGGCGAAGGAGAACAAGTCCAGCGGTGAGTTCGCGGTGGTGACCTGCACCGCCGATAACCTCTGACCTGAACGTGATGCGCCCCCGCTGGCCGTAGCCAGCGGGGGCGCTCGCATGTTGGTCGGTGCCCGGCCGGGTCCGGCGCCCGGTACGACACCGCGCCGGAGAGCCTACCGGGCAGCGTCGGCCGGCGGCTCGGACGCCAGCCACGGCACATAGACGCGCAGCCAGGCGTCCACCCCGGGCAGGGCCAGGACGCGGGTGATCGCGCCGGCGACCACCACGGCCTGGGTGACCGCCGGGACGGTGTCGATGCCGGCGGTGGCGGCGGCCACCGGGATCAGCGACAGCGCGCCGACGGTCGCGGCGAACGCCGTCCGGACGGTCGCACGCCACGGGTGGCGGGTCTGCGTTGGCGCAGGTTCCGGTCCGGCAGTCGTGGTGTGTTCCATGGTCATCTCCGATCAGCAGTCGTAGTCGGCGCGGAGCTGCGCCATCCGGTCGGCGATCTCCCGACCGGCGGGGGTCTGTGGTGGTGCCTGGCGATAGGTGGAGTCCAGCGCCACGACGAGGGCGCACGATCGCTGCTCGGCGACGCTGAGGGCCCGCAGCGCGACCATCAGGGCCGCCGAAAGTCCGATCACGGCGGTCACCAGGACGAGGACCAGGGCCCGCCACGCGCGGGCGGTCATCCGCTCCACCCGCCCCGAATCACGACGCTGGACGCGACGAGTCCGGCGGCGATGACGAGGCCTCCGAGGGAGACCCAGACTCGGCGGAGGTGGCGCGGGTTTCCCTGCGCAGCGCGATCGCTCCGCCCACCGCCGGGCCGGTCAGCAGGGCGACTGCGGCGGTCACGAGGATCTCGGAGTGCTGCCCCGGATCGGCTACCCAGGTCTGCTGGTACAAGATGCTGAGCCCGGCGGTGATGCAGGCGTAGTCCCGGACGTGCTGCTTGAGGCGCTCCCAGCTCACCCACGTGCCTGGCCGATCCGGCGGCCCAGCTCGTCAGCCACTCGCCCGGCCAGGTCGGCGGGAATCGCCGCCGCGATCGCCTCCGGGCTCAGGCCGGCGAGTACGCCGGCGACGATCGCGGGGACGTCGGCGGGCTGCCGTCCGGCGAGCTGCGCCACCAGCGCCCCTACCTCCGCGAGCTGCGCCCGGGTGGCCCGCCCGGTCTCGGCTATGGTCTGCAACGTGTACCCGACGGTCCACTCCTTGTTGCCCTGGTCCGCCTTCTTCGGGTCGCCGTAGTCGCTGTTGTGGTACGGCGGGCGGACCGCCGGCACGGTGTCCGAACGGGTCAGCTGCCGGCCGATGGCGTTGTCACCGGCCGCCTTGAGCATCGCGTCCAGACTCCCGGCCAGCGTGCGGCCGTCCGGGGTCCGGTACTGCTCCATCAGGTACTTGGCCACTTCGGCGGCACTGGGCATGTCGTCCTCCAGGAGTCCGATGGTCGTGAGGTAGCGGCGGAACAGGGGGGTCTGGTCCCGGCCCGCCTTGATGGCGTCGCGGAACCACGACCCGTGGGTGTGCCACAGGTGGCTCTTGTCGCCCGTAGACCGGCGCTTGAGGCGGTCCCACCGGCGGACCGTCTTCCCATCGAGCGTGTAGATCCACTCGCGGATGTCCCGCGAGTCCGGGGTGCCCGCCTCCAGTTGCGCGACCACCCACCGGTTGAACGTGTACAGGTTGTGGGTGGCCTTGCCGATGCGGATCTCGAACCAGCCGATGTCCAGGGCGGAGGCGTCGAGGGTGAGGCCGGCGCGGTCGCGCGGGGACTCGACGACGGAGTAGTCGTTGGGCACCACCCGGTCGGACCCGCAGTGGTAGCCGCCTCGGTGGGCGGCGTCGCCGACGATGCCGACCTCGGCCGGTTCGAGGTCGTTCTCGCGGACCCGTCCGGGGTCGGTGTTGAGATGCCGCAACAGCAGCGTGCGGACGGCCAGCAGGTTGGCCGGGGCACGGGTCATCGGGTCCTCCGTGAGGTGGTGACGGGGTGGTGACGGGGCAGCGCGGAGTGGCCCGCCCCGGTCACACTCAGCTGATGGGACACATTCGGACGGCCAGCGCCGTGACGATCGCGGTGGCTGTGGCCGCACTGACCGGGGTGGGCGCTGTCGCAGCGGCCACCACGACGACCGAGCGGCCGGCCACCCGGCCGGTGGCGGAACAGACCATCGAGACCGTCGAGAGCAGCTCCCCGGCGGCGGTGACGGTGGTGACGCCGGCGGTGGATAGTGGGGTGCCGTCGCCGGCCGCCGCGGTGACCACGCCGGCGGCGGCCGAGAGCGGCGACACGTCGAGCAGCCGACCGGCTGCCGTGGGGAGGGCACAGATGACCGAGACGAGCGAGCCGACGACCGGGGCGCCGCCGGCGGACCCCGCCGTGACGGACCCGCCGACCGATCCGGAGCCGGAGCCGCCCGCGCCGCCGGCGAACAGCGGGGGCGACGGGCCGCCGGTGGCCGGCCCGCCGCCGCCGTGGCCGACGATGGGGTGCCTGCCGCAGGAGATCGGGATCAGCCCGCGCTGCCCGGCCCCCAGCCCAACCCCGACTGACTAGCTCTGCTGCGTCCAGGACGCGGTGACCGTGGCGCGGACACGCCCGGTTCCAGCGGTTCGGCGGCCGTCGACCGATAGGCCGAGGATGTCGCCGAATCCGCTGGTGGGCAGCGCCAGCGGTCCGATGTCGACGTAGCCGATCGCAAACGTCACGGTTGTCGTCGGCCCGAGTTGCTCGCCGTTGCACATCAGCCGGATCTGGCCGGTGGTGCCGGACACGTCGGTCGTGTGCCGGATCCGTGCGAACAATCTGGGCTGCTGCTTCGGTAGCGCCGTCTCGCACAGCTGGGTGAAGGTGCCGCTGGTGGTGCCGGGCCACTGCTCGTAGTCGCTGCCGGCCCAGGTGACTGGCAGCCACGGCCGGCCCAGGCCTTGGCCGCTGTTCTCGTCGGTCGATAGCACCACGTTTCCGGCCCGGTCCCAGACAGCCCAGATGCCGTCATACAAGGACATGGCCAGGGTTCCGCCGTTGGCCGTGGTGCGCCACGCGGCGAGGCCGCTGCGGTCGATCCCGTCGCCGAACCCGGTGAGTCTGCCCAGCACGATCAGCGCGGACCCGTCAGGCGCGTACAGGACCAGGCGGCCGTCACCGGAGATCCCGACCCGGCCGCTGCCGGTGATGTTGACGCCGCCGGTGCCGGTGACGGTCAGGCCACCGTCCCCGATCGTCGCCCGCTCCAGCCGCCGGCCGGCTTGCAGCTCGCGCACCTGCCGCTCCAGGTCGGTGACACGGCGCACGAGCCAGTCGGATCCTGCGGGGCGCTGGTCGGACGGGATCACGAGATGATGTCCTCTCCGGGGGCGAGCAGGATCGGGGACACGGTGCCGGCGACGGCGTCGAGGTCCCAGCCGACCGCGCGGGCGACGCCCACCAGGCCGTTGGGGTGGCGGTGGCCCACCAGCTCGTACCCGATGTCGTCACCGGTCGCCCAGTCGCGGCCGAGGACGGGGTAGGCATCGGCCCTGGCGCTGATCGTCAGGGTTCGGGCGCCTCGGGCCATCAGCGACAGCGCACGCGCAGCGTGCGCGTCGAGGGTGCTCTTCTCGGTGATGCTGCTCGACGGGCTGTAGCGGTGCTCCCACCGGGGCCAGCCGGCGGACAGGAGCGCCTCGTCGCGGGCTGGGTCGGACTCCGGCCTGGAGTCGCCCTCGCCCGACGATGTGGCCACGATGTGGTTCGCCCCGGATCCGGCGCTGTAGTCCTCGGTGAAGGTGTAGCGGGCCTCGCTAGCCCCCTGGGTGGAGGTGACCGCCGAGGCGGTGCCGGTGGCGAACACGGCGGAGGGTCGGCCGCTGGCGTACCCCAGGCGTTTGCGGACCCGCACGATCTTCGACACGGCCGTCTCGGTGACGTCGGACCACTCCAGCTGCACCATCCACTCCGGGCCGCCGGTGACGCCCATCAGTTCCCGCAGCCGGGAGTACACCGAGGCGTCGTCGCCGTCACGGTAGGTGCGGTCGCGCAAGGTTCCCGTGGGCGGGGCGTCCGCGATCAGCCCGATGCCCTCGATGTTCGCGTCGTCGACGAGGCTCGCCGCGATCAGCGCCTGGTCGACCTGGACGAAGTCGTGATCCCGCACGAACCGGCGGTCGGTGTACGCCTCGACGGTGGCGCAGGCCAGCTCGACGGTGGCTCCGGTGCCGCCCCGGCGCGTCAGGACGATGCCGGCCCACACCGGCCGGCCGGCGAGGACGGCCACGATCATGGTGCGGCACGGCTCGGTGGCGGCTTCCCAGTCGCGGGGCGGAGCGCCGTGCCCGCCGAGCGCGATCGGCAGTACCAGCTGCGTCGACGTGTACGCGCCGAGCAGGTGGCTGAGCGGCCCGCCCGGCACGATCTCGGGCAGCTCGTCGATGATGGCCCCGCTGACCAGGTCGCATCCCAGCCAGGTCACGACCGTGGCCATCAGGCGGCGCTCTGGTAGGTGCCCGACAGGGTCAGCACGTCGCCGGACGCCCAGGTGAACGGGTGGGTGGCCGATACCAGGCCGAACGCGCCGGTGGCGGAGTGCCCGCCCATCCGTGGCACCGCCACCGAGCCGGAGGTGGTGAGCTGCGCGGTGATCGGGTACGGCGCGTTCTGCGAGGCGTCGATGGCCGCGCCGTAGAGCACGATGTCGGACTGCGACCGGTCGAGCTGGGCCGGCCAGCCGCCGAGCTGCCAGGCTCCGGCACCGAACGTGGTGCCGGTGCCGCAGAACAGCTTGAGCTGCACGTTGACCGTCCGGCCGACCTTCTTGTGTCGCAGCGTCGCGGCCCCATTGCCCAGGACCGGGTTCGTGGTGGCGGCCGTCCAGGTGAGCGTCGGCGGGGTGACCTGCGTCCAGTCCGAGTAGGCGCCGGGCGAGGCCACCGTCTCCCAGGCGCTGCCGTTGTCCCGCTCCAGGTCGCCGGTGTCGAGCCGGTCGCGGTAGCGGCCGGCGCTGCCGGGCAGGTAGTCGCCAGCGGCCGTGACGGGCACGATGCCGCCGGCGGCGGCGGTGTAGAACCGCCGGTCGGACACGACCGCCGACCCGCCGCCCAGCGCCGGCACGTCGATGGTCGACAGGAGGTTGCAGCCGGCGGGCAGCGGCGGTTCGACCCCCGATCCGGGTACGCCCTGGAGGTACTCGCTGCGGGCCAGGCGCAGACCGGAGGCGTCCTCGTCGTGGTCGTACACCCGTAGCACCACGCTGTCGCGGCGGGCCGCGCCGGGCACGGCGGCGGCCAGGGCGTGGGTCTCGGCGACGGGAAGCGCCACCCAGTACGGGCCCTGGGGGCTGGACAGGCCGGGGTCGACGCACGCGACGCCGGGCTGCACGGTCAGCGTCGCGCCGGACAGACTGACGCGCATGGCGTTGCCGCCCGGCCGGACGCCGGCACGGCCGCCGAGCAGCCGCCCGTCGTAGGTGAGTGCCAGGGCCATGGCTTGGCGCAGCTCGGCGGCGTTGTATGCGGGGGCGCCCTCGAAGGCGTTGATCCACAGGGGGTCGGGCATGATCGTGTCTCCTCAGTGCCAGGCGTCGCGCCAGGCCACGTCCAGGCGGGTGCCGCTGTTGTAGACGGGCGAGTCGTAGGCCAGTTCGCAGGTGCCGGGCGGCAGGACCGGCCAGCCCAGCCCCTCCACCGTGACCTGCCCCCGCCGGGAGGCCTCGCCGTTGAGGTAGACCGTCCGGCTCGCGGTGTCGATCTCCAACCACTGGTAGGACCACAGCGTCGACCAGTAGCGGATCATCGCTGTCCCGGCCGGAGTGACCAGGCTGATCCGAGGTTCGGGCACCGGCCCGTACGCCCGCAGCCGCAGACTGGTGGGCTTCGTGCCGGCGTTGGTGATGTTCACCCGGCCGGCCGTGACCGTCGCGGTGACGGCCGCCGGCAGGGTCATCGGGACGGTCAGGCCACCGCCGGTCACCGGCAGCCGTAGCGTCGCGGTGTGCTCGACCCCGCTGTAGATCGCCGGGTCGAGCGCCACGAACGCGGCCTTGGTGACGGACCAGCCGGACGCGATCGCGGTCACGTCCGGCTCGACCATGCGGGGCCTGCCGCGCATGAGGTATTCGGTGCCGCCCCACACGAACCGCAGGTCTACATCGGTGTGCGACGGTGCGAACGCCGCCAGCAGTTGCTGGTGCAGGGCCAGCCATTCGCCGCCGGTGGCGGCCTCGACGTAGATCTGCAGCGGCACGACGATCTGCTCTGCCCACTCCGCGCCGGACCAGGACCCGTCGCCCCAGGCCCGTTCGCCGCCCTGCCCGGCGCGCACGGCGCGGTTCCAGGGGTTGACCTCGGACAGCAGCTCGTACGGGGTGCCGGGCCCGAGCACGAGCGAGCCGATCTGCGCCTGGCCTTCGGTGAGTGCCATCAGTGGACTCCGTGCATGGCGAGTTCGTCCATGACCTGGGCGAGGCTGAACCGGTCGGTGTAGCCCCGGACGTTAAGGTTTTCGATGGTCATGCCGGCCTGCCGGCGGGGGCCGCCCCGGCCGGCGAGCCCGCCGGTGGTGATCGCGTCGGCCGGCGGCGGCTGCACGGCCGCCGCGCGGGCCAGCCGGGCGGCGGCCTGCTCGACGAGGCCCTCGCCGTCGCCGACGCCGAGGGCGGCACCCTCGCCGACATGGCCGAACAGCCGGCGCATCACCTTCGACGGTGAGGCGATGCCGAGCATCTTCCGGATCGCCAGGGGGATGCGGTTGACCAGCTCTTCGACCTTGGAGGTCACCAGGTGCCAGGCGTCGGAGAGACCGTCGCGCAGGCCCTGGACAACGTTGCGGCCGATCTCGACGAGCTTGCCGCGCAGCCCGGACAGCGCCCCGGTGACCTTGCCGGGCAACCCGCGAACGAACGACAACAGGCTCTCCAGCCGGGACACGGCGGCGTCGCGGGCCGCGCCGAACGCCGAGCGGATCACCCCGACCACGGCGGAAATCCCGGCGATGACCGCCCGGACCCGGTCGATCGCGCCCTGAACCACGGCGACGATCGCCGACATGACCGTGCTGATCACCGTGCGCCAGATGTTGATGCTGGTCCGCCAGTAGGTGGTGATCCACCCGACGACGGTGGAGATCACCGTGCGGACGATGGTGATGTAGGTGGTCACGACGGTGGAGATCACCGACCAGGCGGTGCTGATCACGGTCCGCCACACGCCCACCGCCGTGGTGATGTACGTGGAGATCCAACCCCAGACGGTGGAGATCACCGTGCGGACGGCGTCGACGGCGACGGTCACCGCCTTGCGGATCCACTCCCAGGCGGTGAGCACCCCGTCGCGGAACCAGTCGACGTTGTTCCAGGCCCAGATGATGCCGGCCACGAGCAACGCGATCGCCACGACCACAGCGGTGATCGGTGAGGTGAGCACCGCCATCGCGGCGTTGAGCAGCCAGGTCGCCGCCGTCGCGGCGCCGGTGGCCACCGTGCCGGCGACCATGGCCACCCGGGACGCGACCAGCGCGGCGCCGGCGCGGGCGTGCGCGACGACACTGGAGTTGACCACCAGGTTCCACGCCGCCGTCGCGGTGGCGGCCGTGCGGGACGCGACAGCGGACGCCGTGGTGGCGACCCGGGACGCGACCGCCGACGTAGCCGCCCGAGCGGACGCGGCGGCCGAGGCGGTCTGCGCGGCGGCCCACCGGGCCGCGCCAGCGGCGGCCTGACCGGACGCGGCACCGGCGGCACCGATCGCCCGGCCGGCCGTGGCCGTCGCCGTCGCGGCGGACCGGGCCACACCGATGGTGTCGCGGATCCCGCCGGCGACGGCCCGGACCGCCCCCACGGCCTTGTTCACCGCGACCAGCGCGACGAACGCGACCGCCACCCGCGCCACCGCCGGTCCGGCCTGCTCCAGCCAGGTCAGGATCGGCTGCAGCACCGGCAGCGCCTCGCCGGCCAGGACGGTCAGGGTCTGCTGGAACGACCGACCGAACTGCTCCACCGGGCTGACGCCGCCGGCGAGCGCGTCGGCCGCCTTGCCGGACGCCCCGGCGACCTGGTCGAATCCGCCAGCGGCGGCGGCGCTGGCCGGGTCCAGGGCGTACAGGGCACCGGCGAGGTCTTCACCGGGCCCGCCGAACAGCGCCATGGCCAGGGTGGCCTGCTCGGCCGGGTTCTTGACGCCGCGCAGACCGTCGAGGACTTTCTGCAGCGCGGCGTTAGCCTTCTCGCCGCCGCCGGCCACGTCCCGGGCCATGGCCTCCCCGGACAGCCCGAGCGCCTTGAAGGCATCCTGGGCGCCGGTGTCGCCGAGGTCGACCGCCCGCAGGTTGAATTCCTTGAGGGCGTCGCCGACCTTGTCCACGTTGACCGCGCCCGCGTCGGCGGCCTGCGACATCAGGCCCAGCGCGGTCGGCGCGTCGACGCCCAACTGCTTGAAAAACAGCGAGTATTCGTCGAACGTGGCGGTCAGGTCGCCGCTGGCGTCGAGGCCTCGCTGCGCGCCGACGGTCAGGGCGTCGAACGCCGACTGGACATCGGGCACCAGACCGGTCTTGACCATCTTCCCGGCCGTCCGGACCGACTCGGTCAGGTCGATGCCGAAAACCTTCTCCAGGGTCTGCGCCCGCTGGGCCAGCCCGGCGAGGTCGTCGCCACCGGCCAGCCCGGTCAGCTGCTGCTTGACGACCACGACCGCGCCGGACACCTGTTCCAGGCTGTCGCCCCACCCCTCGGCGTAGAGGGTGCCGGCCACCTTCGCGGCCTCGGCGGCCTCCTGGGGGCTGATGCCCAGCGCGGCCTGGATCTGCCCCTTGTTGGCGTTGGCCGCGATCACGCCGCTGATCCCGGCGGCGGCCACGCCCAGGCCGGCGATGTCGCCGGCGATCCCGCCGACCACGGATCGGACCTGCTCCAGCCCGGCGCGCATCGACTGCCCGACCGACCGGCCGGCGGTGTCACCGGCCTTGGTCAGCTCGCCCTCCACCCGCCGGGCGGCGTCGGACGCAGCCCCGGTGGTCTCCTTCACCATGATCCCGGCGAAGCCCCGGAAGCTGGGGATGACCTGCAGGGTCGCGTATCCCACAGTGGCCACAGCTCACCCCCTCTGTAGTTGTGTCAGCTCCTCGGCACGGCGGCGGGCCCGCTCGTGCAGCAGGTTGTCCCGGCGGCGGATCTCGGCCGGGTCGCGGCGGCGGCTCGGCGGCGCCGGCCGGGCCGGGTGCGGCTTACCGGTGACCGCGTGGAACACGTCGGTGAGCAGGTAGTGCGTGCGGGTCCACCCGGCGGCCGGGTCGCCGTACGTGCCGAGGGTCGCCGCTTCGGCCGGCAGGTACCGCAGCAGCGTGGCCAGCCGGCGCAGGGTCAGCCGGCCACGCCACAGGTCGGCCAGATCGATGCGGTAGTAGCGCTGCAGGTCGGCCTCGACCGCGTCCGCGTGGCGGCGGATCAGGCGGGCGAGGCTGACGATTCCCCCGCGCTCGTGAAGCCGAGTTCGCGGGCGAGCAGCTCGAACATGGCGTTGAGGCCGGTGTGACCGGGCTTCAACGCCTTGAACGCGGTCCACTGCTGCGGGCCGAGCAGCTCCCGCAACGCCAGGGTGGTCTTGCCTTCCTCGAACCACTCCAGCAGGTCGACGGACAGGTTGGCCTTGTCGACGTGGACCCGCCAGGTGCGGTCGCGCCAGGTGACCGTGACGTCGATCTGCTCCTGGGTGCCGCCGGCGCGGCGCTGCTCCCGGTTCGGCCCCTGCCCGGCCAGCCGCATCTGCTGGTCGACCCACTCCCGGTCGGCGGCGGTCAGCCCGTCCTCGTCGACGTCCGCCGGCGGCGGTGCCTGCAGCTGGGCCAGGCGGGCCAACGCCGCCGGCGACGGCTGCCAGCCGGCCGGCGACGCCTCGGCCGGGACAGCCACCGGCGGGGCGGCCGGCGGTGGGGTCGCCTCGGCCCGGATCCGCCCGACCGGGTACGGGCGGGCGCGGCGGTTCTTCTTGCTCATCGTGCGCAGGGTCCTTTCGATGATGCGCGCAGGTCAGGGTGGCGGGGCGGCGGCGGACCTGCGCGCACGCCGCCGCCCCGGGATCAGGGAGACGCCTACGGGGTGCCGGCGTCGGGGTCGGGGTCGGTCGTCTGCCGGTCGAAGAGCACGCCGCTGCCGTCGGGGAAGATGCCGAGGGTCGTCTCGTACTTCTTCAGCTCGTCCTCGCCGTCCTTGATCGTGCCGATCGTGTCGACGATCGCGTGGCGGCGCGTGATCAGCCGCTCCTTGCGGGCCCCGTCGCGGACCTCGAACGCCACCTTCTTCGGGCCGTGGCGCGGAACCACGATCGTGCTGTGCGTCGACCCGGGGTAGATCAGGCCCCGCACGACCGGGTTGTCCTCCAGCGCGATGAACTTCTTGGTCATCTTGAAGTTCTTGCGGCTGGTGCGGATGAGGATGCCGCCCCACGCGTAGTGGTCGGTCTTGTCCTCCTCCCGGCCTTCCTCGAAACCCGCCTCTCCGTCGAGCAGACCGGCCAGGCCCCATCCCGTGCCGAACGGCTCGTCGATGTCGGTCGGGTTGTCGGTGTCGAGGTCGTCAGCGATGTACACGTCGGCGTCAGCCCACAGAGACGCCTTGCTCGGGTCGCCGGCCACGGCGTCCTCCTTGGTGGTTGAGCGGATCGGATGGTGCGGTCAGGTGGTGGGGGCGGGCGAGTCGGCGATGTGCCGGACCTCGACCACCAGGTGCCCGTCGGCGACCCGCACGACGGACCGCGACAGCACGAGTTCCCGGGACGTCTCGGCGTGCCGGGCGGCGGTCGCCGCGGTGGTCTGCTCGTCGACGATGGCGCGGGCGACCCGGGCCCGCTGCGCCGGCGGCAGCGTGCCGTCGGGGGCGAGCACGCCGAGCTGCTCGGCCCGGTCCCGGATCTCGGCTTCGGTCGGTACGCGCATCAGGTCTCCAGCGGGGTGGGGCGTACGTACGCCTCGACGGTGGTGGTGGCCAGGTCGATGCCGGTGTCAGGGTCGACGCCGCGCAGCGGGCCGACGCCGCCGGCGACGCGGCAGCTGCGGATGACCGGGCCGGTGTGGACCAGCAGCAGGCCCCGGCACATCTGCGCCAGGTCGTACGCGGCGTCGGTGTCGTGGTGCCAGATGGTCAGCCGCAGCACGGCCAGGCTGCTGACCGGGTAGGTGGGCCGGTCGTCGTCGACGGCCACCAGGACGAACGGCAGGTGCGGGGTCTCCGGGGACCGGTCGGCGGGCAGCCGGCCGGCCACGGTGACGCCGGCGGCGTACGGCTCCGGGCGGTCGGGCAGCCGGGTCCGGAGCACGCCGGCGGCGGCGGCCTGGGCGTCGCCGAACACGACCAGCGGGCGCATCAGCGGATCCGCACGTCGGCGCCGATGCCGGACGCCGCCCGGGTCAGCACCCCGTCCCGGGCCTGCAGACCGAGACCGCGCCGGTCGGCGATGGTGACCGCAGCGGCCTCGCGGTCGGTGGTGTACTCGCTGACGGTCACCGGGATGTCCGGGCCGACCGCCGTGCGGGTGGCGGCGGCGATCCGGTCGGCGGCCTGGTTGACCATCTGCCGCACCTCGTCGGAGCGGGCGACCTCGCCGATGCCGGCGTAGTCCACCTCGACCTCGATCCTGTACGACACCAGGGCCTCCTATCCGGTGACGCGGGTCATCGTGAACTCGACGTGATGCACCCGGGTGCTGTTGGTCGGGTCCGGCCAGCGGGCCACCTCGCCCACGACCTGGTAGGTCAGGCCGGCGTACTCGACCCGGTCGGCGGCCCGCACGTCCGGGGTTGTGCCGGGGGCGGACAGCACCCGCAGCCCGGTCGTGACGACGGTGCGGGTGGCGCCGACCTGTTCGGCCTGCTGGTTGGGTTGCACGCTGACCCGGGTCACCGGGATCCGGGTGACGGCCTGCGGTGACCAGTCGTCCACGGTGCTGCCGGACCGGTCGGTGCGGGTGCCCGGCCGCACCACGATCAGCGTCTGCCGGAACATCAGGCCCGGTCCCCTCGACCGACGCGGTACGCCTCGACGGCGGTCGTCCACTGCGCGGTCACACCGGTGGTCGCGGTCGACCCGTAGGTGACCGACTCGCCGCCGGCCTGCACCGTCTGCACCCCGGGCGTGACCTCGTGGATCACCCGCGCCTGGTCGATGACGACCTCTTCGACGTCGGCGGGGATCTGCGCGTACCCGTGGTCGTAGAGCACTCGCACGGCGTCGAGCCGGTCAGGCCAGCCGGCCCGCCGGCGCAGGATGCCTTTCCGCGACCACTCGAACTCCGATGCGTCCAGCTCCCGGTCGTCGACGAACACGCGGGGGCGGGCGACGACGGGCGCGGCCGGTAGGAACAGCTCGGTCGAGCCGTCCCCGTCCAACCACACCTCGTCGCCTTCCACCAGGTGCACCGAGTGGTGCACCTGTCCCCGGAACCGACCTGACGCGGCGGCCAGGGCGTCGAGCATCCTCGGGTCGTCGTCGGGCACACCGAGCAGCCGGGCCAGCCGGGCCGGGTCCGCCAGGTACGGCGGGTCAGCTGGTGCCGTCACCGGGCCCGCCGCCCGCGTCGCCCGTGGCGTCGCTGCCGCTGTCACCGGACCCGCCGCCGGCGTCGCCCGTGGCGGCACCGTCGCCGGCCGCCGTCTTCCTGGTGCGGCTGGTCCGGCCGCCGGCGCCCTTGCCGTCGTCGGGGCCGGCCACGCTGCCGGTGTGCCGGCGCGGTGCCGTGCGGGCCGCCGTGGCCGCGCCGGTCGGCTTTCCGGCCCCGTCGACCAGGCCCTGACGGCGGGCGTCCTCGTTGCGGTACCGCACCCCGTCGATGACGATCATCTTGTGGTCCACCATGCTGCTCATCCCTCCCGGTGTGGTGTCATGACAGCCGCGCGGCCCCGGCGGATGCCCGGGGCCGCGCGACGGTGTGCGAGGGTTAGTCCTCGTCCTCGGCCGGCTTGACGACGATGAGGCGGTTCGGCTTCCAGATGACCTGCTCGGCGCGCAGCTCGGCGCGGACGTAGGTCATGTTCCGCTGGGCGTAGTCCTTGTGCTGGTTGAAGGCGAGGATGCTCAGGCCCTCGACGTCGAGCAGCGCGATCTGCCGCCAGTCGCCGAGGATCACGGTGCCCGGCGCGAGCCGCTCGGACAACGCGCGGGCCCGGCCCCAGCTCGTCGACGGGCCCACCCCGAACGGGCCCTGCCCGAGGAACCGCTCCTGGTTGTCCTTGAGCAGGTCCCACGCCTCGTCGTCCTCGGGCGACATCAGCACGGCGGTCACCTGCCCGCCGCGCAGCCGGGTGACCCGGGTGATGGCCTGGCGGATCGCCACGACCTGGGCGCGGGCGTCCGCGCCCGGGGTGTAGGTCAGCTCCTGCACACCGGTGGTGTGCAGGAGGCCGCGCGGCTCACCGTTGGTGCCGGTGCCGGCCAGCAGCTTGTCCTCGATCACCCAGTCGAGGCTGTACGCCAGCTCCTGATCCATGTAGGTGGCCATCGCGGGCGCGTCGGTCAGCAGCTGGTTGGTGATGTCGTACCCGTCGGCGTACGTGTACGGCTTGGCCTCGGCGATCTGCGTCGCCATGTCCGACACCGGCTTGAGCGCGGCCGTGTCCGTCGGGCTGGTGGACTCCGGCACCACGGCGGCGTTGCGGGTCACCCCGGTCACCTGCACGTAGTCGAACGCGCCGTCCGCCTCACCCCGGCTGATGAGGTCGAGGATGGTCAGGTTGTCCCGCTCGACCATGTCCACGGTCGGGTAGCGGATCGGCTGGACCCGGCCGACCTGGGTGGTCAGCGTGGCCTTACGGCGGCGGCGGCCGTCGTGCCAGTCCTCCATCGTGCCGACCTTGACCCGCCCGATGTTGATCGGCGTGCCCTGACCGACACCGCCCGGGTGGGCCTTGCGGAACGCCTTGTACGCGTCGGACTTGACGAACTTGCTGCCCAGCCGCTTGGCGTGCAGCCGCTCGACGCGGTCGACGGCGCGGGCACCGCCGGTCTTGCGGCCGGCCGGCGCGTCCCCGTCGTCGTCCTCGTCGTCGTCCTCGTCGTCCTCGTCGTCGTCCTGGTCGCCGCCGGCGAGGCCGGCCAGCCGCTTGGCGGCGACGTCGGCCTTGCGCACCTTGGCCTGCAGGTCGGCGACCTCGTCGGCGAGGGTGTCCACCTCGGTCAGTTCGTCGTCGGTCAGGTCCCGGCTCTTGGCGGCCTTGGCCAGCTCCGCGACCCGGGCCATCTTGGCCTTGAGCTGCTGTCGCAGGTTCACTGCGCGTCTCCCGTCAGTGTCATGAGTTGGAGCCGTGCGGCTGCCTGGGCGGACCGGGACCGATCGGACGCGGCGGACGACTTCCCGGGCGCGGCCGGGTCGTCGTTGGTCGGATCAGCCGGCTGGCCGGCGGTACGCGTGGCGGTGCTTCCCGACCGTTTCGGGCCGGTGGTCTTCTGTTCGGCGGCGGCGATGACCTCGCCCAGCGCGCCGTGTGCCTCCTTGAGCCGGTCCAGGTGGGCCTGGGCCAGGACCCGGCCCTCCTTCACCCCGGCGGCCAGCAGGCGGGCCTTGGCCGACAGCAGGTCGGTGTCCTGGTTCGCGCCGACCAGGCACGGACCGACCTCGTACAGCGCGCCGAACTTCCGCAGCTCGTACACGTCGCGGCCGTCCCGCTCGGCCCACGACGCCTCCGCGACGTCGTAGGCAAACGAGAACTGGGTGACGCGGCGGCCCCGCAGCAGGCGGTAGACCTGGGCGGCGGTGCGGGCCTCGGGGTCGAGGTCGACCAGGCCCTTGACCCACAGACCGACGTCGGTCTCGCGCGCCTCCAGCACGGTGCCGATGTGGGCGAACGGGTCGTACCAGTTGTGCGACCAGATCACCGGGATGGGGTCACCCGTCGCGGCCCAGTCGGCGAGGACGTCGGTGAACGCGCCGGGCATGACGACGTCGCCGTAGCTGTCGACGTTGCCGAACACCGAGACGATCGCCTCGAACTCGCCGTCGCCCAGGCCGTCCGCCTGGCCGGCCGCCTTGATACGCGCCGGCGCGGTCTTGATCAGCATCAGTCGTCACCTCTCGCGTACGTGACCGTGCATTTGCAGTTCGCCTTCTCGTCGGTGCGCAGCGCCGGGTCGCCCGGCCACCGGCCACCGTTGCCGAACACGTCGTCGACGCCAACGGTCTGACCGTCGAGCACCGCGTGCGACGGGCGCGGGTTCGACGACCGGGTCCGCCACGTCTTCGTCGCCAGCCCGGACGCGCGGGCAGCATCGTGCCCGCCGAAGGACCGGGCCTCGGTGGCCACCGTGGCGGCGTGCGTCGCGGCCCGGGTCACCCAGGCGGCCAGCGCGGTCCGCAGCGCGTCGCTCCACGTCTGGTCCGGGTTCCCGCTGGCGGCGGTGATCGCCGCGGTGGCGGCGTCGTAGCCGCCCTGCTCGACCTCGTGCGCGTGCGCAGCCGCCGCCTTGGCCAACCACGCCGTCATCACGTCCTCGGACCAGCCGTCGCCGTCCGGGTTCCACAGCGCGAGGACTTCCCACGCGCCCACGGCGGCCAGGCGCAGCGCCCACGACAGCACCAACGCGGCCAACTGCTGCTCCCGCTCCGGCTGCTCGGCACCCCACACCGCCCACAGGTCCGGCGGCCCGTCGGTCTTCTCGCCGAGCCGGTCCAGCAGCGCGTCCGCCTGCCGCTGCGCGTACGCGGTCAGCGCGGTGGCCAGCCCGGCCGACTCCCGGTCGAAGTCGGCCAGGTCGTCCGGCCGGTCCGCCTTCATCCCACGCCGGCGGGCGCGCTTCGGGGCGGTGTCGCGCGGGGATGCCAGCCCACCGGTCACGACGTTGAGCGGGGTCACCAGCTCGTCGCCGCCCTCGATGGCCGGCAGGTTGAGCCGGGACCGGGCCTCGTTGCGCACCATGTACGGCGCTCCGACGGCCGACTGCAGGTACTGGGCCTGCTCCAGGAAGCTGCCGCGCAGCTTCGCGTCGACGTGCGCCTCGACGTACAGCCTCGGGTCGCCGAAGTCGCTGGTCAGCATGACATTGGTGACCTGCTCCAGCGGCAGGATGTACGGACCCAACGCGGTGTTCCACAGCGACTGGCGGAACGCGTCGACGTTGGCGTAGTTGCCGGCCCGCGCTCCGACCAGCTCCGGCGCGATGTGGTACGCCGCCGCGACCTCCACATCGGTCAGCTGCCGGCCCTGCAGGTCTTCGGCGTCACGGGGGCTGAACGCGTCGACCTTCACCGGCTCCATGCCGTCCTCCAGCAGCGGGGTGCCGCCTTCCCGGCCGCCGCCGCGCAGGAACCGACGCCAGCTGGCGATGAACCGGTCACGGCCGCCGTTCTTGTTCCAGTCCGGCGCCCCGGCCGGCCGCTTGATCACCAACGGCACCCGGGCGCCGTTGGCCCACACCTGCCGCCGGTACGCGACCGCTTCGCGCTGCTCGTCGAGCAGGTCCCGCAGCGTCTGCATCGGGCTGGTGCCGTTCGCGCCGCGCCCCGCGTACCCGTGGTCGAAGACGAAGTCCTCCACCGGGAACTCCTCGAACCGGCCGTGCTGGTTGCGGATCTTGACCGCTGTCGGCGCGTCGAGCGCGTCGGCCTTGAGCCGGAACCGGCGAGCCGGGATCCGCACCAGGTGCAGCCCACCGTCGTCGGTGGGAACCTTCGCCGCGCACCACCGGTCGTAGATCATCCAGTCGACGACGATGGCGTGCCAGAACCGGAACGGCGTCAGGCGCGGACGCGGTGCCCGCAGCGTCGCGGCCAGGGGGTGATCGACCACCCGCCGCCGGTCGGTGTCGGACGCCCGCTCGTACAGGTGGAACGGGACGGACGCCACGTTCCGGGCGATGAAGTCGACGACCTTCCGCACAGACGGCTGGGTCTTCCACACGGTGTGGGCACTGACGTCGCGGGCCGCGTACTCCGACAGCGGCACACCCGGGTCCACGACCTCGAGTCCGGGCCGGCCGGCCAGATGCTCGCCCAACTCGGCGAGAGTGGCGAACGCGACCATCAGAGAACCTGCACCCAGCGCACCCCGGCGCCCTCGACGATCAGCTGACCCTCCAGCGGCGTGCGGCTGCCGTCCTCGGCGACCAGATGCGCGGCGGCCAGCTCCAGCTGGTGGCGGCGCGCGTCGACGAGCCGGCCGGCGAACGTGGTGTCGCCGCTGGTCACGAGGACCTGACGGCCGCAGTGGCGGCGGTACGACCTCACAGGTACCTCCCTCAGATGACGGTCAGCTCGGCGCCCTCGTCGGCGTACGCGGACCGGACCGTCGGCGCGCGGCCCATCGCCTCGGACATGGCCGTGACCAACGACGACACGGCGTCGATCTTCTCGGCGGATCTGGCCTTGTCGGGCTTGACGTTGCCGGCCGGGTCGGTGTGCACGGACAGGTTGTCGACCTGCCACCGCACGGCCGGGTTGCCGCCGTGGCGCAGCAGCGGCCGATCCTCGCGGCCCGCCAGCAGCAGCCGCTGCACCTCCTTGAGCGGAGGCGACAGCGTCTGCAGGCCCTGGCGGACCTTCACCAGCGGCGCACCGGCGGCGGCCAGGTTGTTGGTCAGCTGGGTCGCGTTCCACGGGTCGAAGCCCAACGACTGCACGTCGAACGCGCCAAGGTCTTCCTCGATCTGCGCCTGGACGACGTCGTAGTCCGCCACGTTGCCCGGCGTGGTGCGCAACAGCCCCGCCTGGACCCACCGCGACGCCGCTTTCGCCGTCCGCTTGTCCAGGGCGGCGACGTTGTCCTCTGGCGTCCACAGCCGCCACAGCGCGTCGTAGCCGCCGTCGTCGTCGGGGAACAGCCAGCACAACGCGATCAGGTCGGACGTCGACGCCAGGTCGAGACCGCCGTACGCCTCCCGATCGTGCAACGCCTGCTCGTCGACGACGCCGGCGTTGCGGTCCCAGGACTCCAGCGTCAGGAACTTCGTTTCCTGCTTCGTCCGCACGCCCAGGTGCAGCCGCTGGTACGCCGCCAGCTCCGCCGGCGAGTTGCGTGCCCCGTTGGCCTTGCTGCGCAGGTACGCCCGGGTCGGGCTGATGCCGTACCCCGGGTTCGCCTTGCGCTGGGTGGCCTCGGCGTACGGGTCGTCGGCCGGGTCGGCGCACCAGATCACACCGTAGGTCGTCTCATCGACCAGCACCCCGGACGCGAGCTGCTCGATCAACCGGCGCTTGCGGTCGTAGGCGGTCTCCCGCCGGCCGGAGTCCGCCGTGGTGATGATGACGATCAGCGGCTGCGTCCGCGAACCGGTCCCGGTCTCGATCGCCTCCAGCAGGTCCGGGGTCTTGTGGACGTGCAGCTCGTCTACGACGCCGCAGTGGATGTTCGCCCCGTGCTGCGCGTCGGCCGCCGAGGACACGACCTCGATCGTCGAGCCGGACGGCCGGTGGATGACCTTCTTGGCCAGGGCCTTGACGAACCGGGCGAGCGCCCGGCTCTTGGCGGCGAGGGTCTTGATCGGGTTGAAAACGAACCCGGCCTGCCGCTCGCTGGTCGCCGCGGTGACGACCTGGGCGCCCTGCTCCCCGTCGGCGCACGCCATGTAGATGGCGATCCCGCCGCACAGGGTGCTCTTGCCGTTCTTGCGGGGGACGTCGACGTACAGGGTCCGGATGATCCGTACGTACGCGTCGGCGTCCTCGTCCCAGCGCACCCACCCGAACACCGGCGCGAGGATGTACGCCACCTGCCACGGGTCCGGCACCAGCGGCAGGCCGGCCAGCCGGCCCTGCGTGTGGCGCAGCTGCCGGAACGCGGCCAGGACCCGGTCGACGCGGTCCGGGTCGAACGCCGCGCCGTCGACGTCTCTGGGTTCGGGCGTCTTCCATCGGGGCGGGCAGTCCGGCAGCGCGATGCCACGGCTGACCAGGTACCAGGCCACCTCCGGCGACAGCTTGAGCCGCTCCAGCTCCGCCGCCGGCGGCAGGAACGCGGTCGGGACGTCAGCCGGTGAGCCCGACCGGACCGCCTCCCGCCCCGCTGAACGGGTTTTCGTCGCCATCGTCGCCGTCGCCCTTCACCAGCCCCGATTCGGCGGATGGACTCAACCCGAAGTGCGTAGCGAACGCCCGCAACTCCTTGCCCGCAGCGCGGGCGATCACCACGTTCGGGTTGGCCGCCAGCCGCTTCGACTCGCTGCCGTCCTTCCGCACGGTGACCACCTCGACGAGCAGGCCCTGCAGATGCACCTCCCGGGTCGCCCAGACGTACGTCGCCCAGGTCTCGCAGTACGCCGACAGCATCGCCCGGTCGATCTTCTTGAGCAGGTCCATCCGGCCGAGCTCCGGCACCACCCGCCGCCACTCCGCCGCCGCCTCCTTCGACAGCCACGTCGGCGGGTTCGGCGCGGCCCGCTCGAACGCCGGCGACTCGGCCACCTTCCGGCCGCCGGAGTCCGTGCCGTTCCCCCGGCCCTTGAGCAGCCGCAGCCCGGCCGGCTCAGGGGTACGTGCCACTTCGACCTCCTAGAAGCGCGTGCGGGACGGCCGGGGCCGCTCGGCCTGCCGACGCTCGGCAACAGCCGCGATCACCTCGGGAGCGGGCGGCTCGACCTGCACCACCGACGACCAGTGGCCCCGCGCGTAGATCGCCCAGCCGGTCGGGTTGCCGTCGCGGTCCTCGACCGTGACGCTCAGGTCTCCCTCACTGGAGACCGTGGCCTCGACCACGTCTCCGCCGATCGTGCCGCCCCGCTCCGGGTCCAGGAATCCGACCACTCGAACCTTCACCATCGCCCCCCATTTATCGATCAGCGCCAATTGGATGCCGGTTTTCGAGGTGCCCCCGCGAAATTTCATTCTGAGATTTGGAGAGCTTCACTACCGCCGACGGTGTCCCCGGCCCCCACCGTCGTGATCGCAACTCCCCTACCCCGCACGTGCCCGGCGAGCTGCACGGATGCGCTCCGCCTCACTCTTGCTCTCGTGGCAGGGCGACTCGCAGATCGCGCCGAGGTTGTCCGGCTCGCGCGGCGATCCGCCCTCCGAAACCGGCATCTTGTGATCGACCTGTGTCGCTGTCTGCTGGTGGCAGACGTAGCACGTCCAGTCGTCGCGGACCAGGATCCGCTGGCTCAGCGCGTCCCACTCCGACCGGCTCATGCCGTAGCGCTGCTCGAACGGTGCCCGGCCCGCCCACGCCGGCCGCTGGTGCTCTTCGCACCGGCCGCGTACGACCAGGGTCCGGCAGCCCTGCTCGGCGCAGCGGCTCATCGGCGCGGTCGGCACGGCAACCTCCGACAAAACCGGGGAAGGGCGGGGCAACCCCGGGGGGTGGGGGGGATGCCAGTGGGGCCCCGCACCATGCGGAGCCCCACCGTCCCGGAGCCGATCCCGGGTGACTGGCTGAGCAGACCGTGCGGCGGGCAGAATGCGCCACGCCGATCATGCACCGGATTCGGACATTCGCGCAAATCCCGAGGTCGAGGTCTAGCCGATCGGCTGCTCCGGAAGCCACGCGCCGTGCCCGGACCGTCCGGACCGGACCCGCTCGCTCGTGACCGACCGGGCGTCAGTCTGGGCGGCGATGTGCTCGGCGAGTACTCGGATGCTGCCGTCGGTGTCATCCCAAACGCTGCGGCAATCCGTGCAGTACGCGGCCCGGCGAGCCAGGGCCACCCGTAGCGTGCCGGCCCGCCCGCACGTCAGCACCGGGCAGGTGGCGCGCGGCCGGTACGGCTCGGCGGCCCAGCCGATCAGGGCCGCCGCCCGGGTTCGCCAGGCGCGCATCGCCCGGTACAGCGCGTCCGCCTGGTCGTCGTTGACGATCCGTGGCTCGCCGGCCGCGCCGGCCAGCTGCCGCACGTCGCCCTGCACCGTGGCCCGCCGGCGCAGGTCGAGCGCGGCGCACCAGCCGGCGATCTCGGCGTCGATCTCGACGTAGGCGGCCAGGGGGTCCCAGGTGCCCGGCGGCCGGGACTGGGGCACCGGTCGGGCGCCCGGGGTGTCGTCGGTGGAGCTGACGCCGTGCACGGCGACGTCGTCGAGCTGTGCCAGCAGACCGGGGTGGTCCTCGGTGTGTACGCCGACCAGCTTGATCCGGCCGCCCCGGGTCTTCGTGTAGGTCGGGACGTGGGTGCGGTAGGTGTCGGTGAGCTGGGCGGCGATCCCGCGCAGCTCGTCGACGAGCTGCCGGCGGCGGCCCGATTCGCGGACGTTGGCCGCCCCGGCCGGGCCCGGACGGGGCGAGGTGTGCGAGGTGTCGGTCATGGCTGTTCCTCGGCAGGGATCGGGGCGTCTGGGTCCGGGGGCTGGGGTGGGTGTCCGGCGTGGTGCTCGGGCAGGGGGCGGCCGTGGCGGAGGTAGGGAGATCCGTGCAGGGGTCCGCGCGGGGTGGTCGGGGGTCCGATCCGGTGCGGGGTGGGGAGTCCGGGGCGTGGGGGACCTGTGGGGGGAGCGGTGCCCGACCCGGCCCGTCCCGTCCCGGGAGACGACGCGACCTGAGTCAGAGCGCTGGTCTCGTCGCTGGTCTGCGGGTATGCGGGCGCGTTGGTACTGGTCACGGGGTACGTGACGAGTGTTGGACTTGGGTCCGGAGCTATGTCCGGACTTGGGTCGGGACTTGGGTCCGGACCTGGGTCAGGACTTAGATCCGACGTAGGTCCAGGTCCAGGTGCCGCACCAGCGGGCGCGGGCGGCTGCTCGCCGGGGGCGGGCAGCAGGACCAGGCCGGCCGCCTCGGGGGTCCGCTTGCTCTTGCGGCGGTTGCAGCCACGGCAGGCCACCACGAGGTTCGACATGCCGTCGGCCACCTCGGGGTCGACGTGGTCGAAGGTCAGGCCGGCGTCACTGACCCTGTCGGAGTGCTGGCAGGTCCGGCCGCAGTAGCGGCAGACGTCGCCGTCCCGGGCCCGCACGGCTGCCTTCAGGGCGCTGTTTTTCAGCTCCTTGGCCTTGGCCTTGTGGACGTCGTTCTCGCTGCGGCTGGGGTTGCGGTCGAGGTAGTCGTGGATCAGGTACTCGTAGTCGTCGACCCACGTCCGGCCGGTCATGCACTCGCACTGCTCGCCGTCCTCCCGGCGGTGCAGCAGCGGGGCCCGGCCGTACCGGGCCCGGAACAGCCGCGCGTTGGCCTCATCCCAGCCGTGCAGGTCGAGGATGTCGGCGGTGAGGAACCCATCGGAGCGCTCCCCGGACACCCAGGACAGCACCTGGACCCACACGCCCAGCGCCTCGGCACGCTGCTTCTTGGCGCGCAGCCCGGTGGCCCCGGGGTCGGCCAAGCCCCGGACCTTGACGCTCATCGCCAGCCGGTCGTCGATACGCCCCCAGGGCATCAGCGACCCCCGACCCAGTGAGTGATCAACATCTATGGTCCTTCCGGAACGGCGACGGCGCGGCCACCTCGGGGGTGACCGCGCCGTGGGTTGAGCAGGTCGGAGTCCGTCAGGCCGGCCGGCAGGCAGGGCAGCGGGATCCGGGCAGGCCCCACGTGGGGCGGTAGCAGCCGACGCAGGACACGTACTCGTAGCCGGCCGGGGGCGACGCCTTGGCCTCGGGCACCTCGCCCGGGTCGTCGTCCCCGGGCACCTGCCCGGTGAGGGCCTTGTCGACCAGCGCACGGCCCTTGCGGGCACGCTCGGCGGCCTGCTCGGGGCTGCGGACCTCCCGGGCGGCAAGGTCCCGCTCCCACGGGGTGCGCCCCCTGGGGGGCCGGTACGCGCGGGGCACCGGTCAGCCCTCCGTCACGGCGGCCGGCGCCGGGAGCATCCCCAGGGCGGCCAGCACCACGATGGCGACCATGGCGAGGGTGATCAGCCCGGCCAGGAGCCCAGCCAGAGCCGACACGAGGCGGCTGTGAACCATCCGTGCGTAGGCCATGAGCAGCACCGCCGGCACGGCCAGGCCGAGGATCAGCCACAGAGTCTCAGGCCGCATCGGTGTCACCACCAGCCGGGGCGGACGCCGGGCGGGCCCGGCCGGCGATCACGGCGAGCGACTCGGCGATGGAGACCAGCGCATTGGTGCGCGCGAGCTCCATCATCGCGTCCTGCCGGCCGCGCCACCGCGCTTCCTGGTCCGGGTGGACATAGCCCTCGTCCAGCCGCTTGACGACCTGCTCGGTGAACCGGGCGAGGTTGCGCATGTGGGCCACCGCGTCGTCGAGGTGACTGCGGTCCGCGTTCGTCGTGTCCGACGGCGCGGTGACCGTCTCGGTGGTGCTGGCCTGGTCGCTCATCAGGCGGCGCCCGGCGTGCTGGTGTCGCTGGCCTTCGCGTCCTCGGCCTGCTGCTGGGCGGCGGCAAGGACGGCCTCGCCTCGGTCGGTCAGCCGGTAGAGCCGGACGCCGTCGTGGTCCGCAGCCTCGGCCAGCTCGACCAGCTCGGCCTTCTTGAGCGGGCGGAGTCGGGCCGTGGCGCGGCGGGTGTGGTGCCGGTTGTCGGACAGCCGCTCGTAGTCCGGCCGGCGGATGCGGGGGTCCATGTGGACCTGCCCGCGCTGGACTGCGGCGAGCAGCTCCACCTGCTCGACCTCAAGGACGATCTCCATGGTGTCTCCGTTCGTACGTGCGTGCAGTCGGCTGCCGTCGATCACCAGCAGGTGCTTGCGGCGGCGGCCGGCCGGCGGGGGTTCGGCGGCACGGCCGGCCAGGGCTCGGTCGACCGGGTGCGGGGGCGCGGCCGGCGGCAGCGGGCGGGGCCCGAACCGCTCCACGGCCAGCGCGGCGAGCAGGTCGTCCTTCGTCATTACCGGTCACCCCCGGGCCTGCTGTGGGCAGACCGGGCAGTCCCGGCGGGTGTACCGGTACGGCCGGCCGGTGCGGGTCGCGGTGACCGTGGCGCCGCACAGGTGCGGGTACGGCTCGTCGACGAGGACTGGCCGGCCGCGCACGGCCGACGCGACGAGCCACTGGCCGGGGGTCACGCGGTCACCGGGTGGCCGTTGCGGCGGGTCTGGTGGCCGTGGGCGGCGAGCCGCTGCGGGTGGCTCTGCCCGGCCCAGATGCCGTGCAGGCTGTACGGGGGCTGCGCCATCGCCCACGCCTCGCACCGTGCCCGGACGGGGCAGCGCTGGCAGTACAGGAGGTCCGCGACCTGGGCAGCCTCGGCGCTGTCCTCGTCGAAGAACATGCCCGGGTCCGCTCCGGCGCAGGCCGGCTGATCGTCGAAGTGCAGGAAGCTGACGCCGACGCTGCGGGTGCCGATGGCGGTCATGACGGGCCGTCCGGGATCTCGGTGGCGGCCATGCGGCGGATGAGCAGCAGCATCCGGTCGGCGCGGCCCGGGTGGATCGCCGGCCGGCGGATGAAGTGGCCGGCCGCGTCGGGGTCGACGTCGCCGCGCCAGTACCTGACGCGCCACCCGAGGTCGTTCCGGTTGACGGGCATCCGGAGGGGGTCCGCGCCGTACAGGCGGCGCAGGCCGGTGTCCTCGGACGGCGACCAGGTGACGATGACCGGGGTGGCGAGCAGGGTGCGGATCTGCTCGGCGACCGTGTCGGGGTCGACGGCGTGCGGTGGGACGGCGCGGACCCGGGGGCCGGCGGTGCGGATCGTCGTGTCGACCAGCCGCCGGCCGGCGACGTCGACGGCGTCGACGCGCAGGGCGACCGGCGATGCATCCTGCCGGCCGGACGGTGCCGGGGGCCGCAGGATCGTCTGGACGCGCAGCACCACCGCCGGCCGGTCGGCGAGGATCTGGCGGGCCCAGCGGACGACGTCGACGCGCTCGGCGCTCGCCTTGTCCACGAACTCGCGTAGCTGCCGGATCCGGGTGCACAGCCGGCACAGGTGGCGCCCGTTGACCCAGATCAGCGGCCGGTCGGGGCGGGCGCCGCAGCCGCCGCACACCCGGCCGCCGCCGGCCCGCCGTCGGGCCGCTTCCAGGTGGCCGATCGTCGCCGAGGACGGCTCCGACTCGGCCAGCGCGTACAGGTCGAGCAGCACCTTCTTGCCGCGCCAGTCGCTGGTCTGCACCCGGGCGCGCACGAGCCCGGCCGGCACCCGGGGCAGGTCCAGATCAGCCAACTGGGTCCGCGTGTGGAGGCCGTCCGGGACGGCCCGCCAGCCCTGGTAGACCGGCGGGGCCGCCGTCGCGTCCGGGGTCACCACGACGCCACCAGCAGCGCCACCACGGCCACGATCACGGCCACGGCGGCGGGCGTCGCGCAGCCCCACCCGTCGGGGTTGTAACGCTGCTCGTCGGGCTGGTCAGGCACTCTGGTTCTCCTTGAGGTTTCCGTCGATCGCGTCGCCGGCGCGCAGACCGGCCTGGACGCCGGCGGCGTACAGGGCGGAGAGGTGGGCCGGGAGGATGCCCAGCGCGCAGAGCACGTCCAGGGCCTGATCGACGCTGGCCGGGTAGATGTCGGTGCCGCCGACGGGCTCGTACCGGCCGCCGCCGGCCAGCCACCGGATGGACAGGTCGGTGGGCGGCCACCACTGGACGTCGACGACGTCGACCGGGTTGGTGCCGCCACGGTGCAGGGCCTGGGCGGTCGACGTGTGCGGCAGCTCGTACTGGTGGGGCGCGGTGCGTCGGCCGCCGACGGCCCGCAGGTGGTAGAGCGCGGCGCGGACCCGGGTGATGGTCGCCGGGCCCAGACCGGCCGGCCCGGTGGTGGGGGTTACCCCCGCCCCGCCGCCGGGGGGCGGCGGGGCGGGAGCTGGGCCGGTCGCGCCTCCCCGCGCGTCCGGCCCATCCGCCGGGGCCCCACTGCCCCCGGCGGCCGTCTCGACAGGCCGGACGTAGGCCGGCGCGACCTCGGCCACGGCGGCGATCCGCCGGGCCGGGTCGGAGTGGTACTCGCTGCCGACCCCGGCGAGCGGGTCCGGGTCGGCGGCCGGAGCGGAGGCGTGGCCGTCCGCCCCGCCCGGGTCAGCCGCCGCACCACGGGCGGTCTCATCCGGCCAGCACGTCCGGCACCAGGTCGGTGCGTACCGCTCCCGCGCATCCCCGGCCGACAGCGTCTCCCCGTTCGCCGTGGCCCGGTTGCACCGGGTCCACGCCGGGGAGTGCAGGCCGTGTCCGGGGATGCCCTTGCGGGTGGCAGCGATCCACACCTGCTCATCCGGGGCCGGCCCGACACCGGCCACGGCGACCTGCGCGGCCGGTGTCGGGCGGGTGGTGGCGTACGTCTTGCCATCCGCGCCCCGGGTCGTTGACGGCACCCGACCGGCGGCGACGGCCGGGGCCAGGTCCCGGCGGACCGTCGCTTCGGACAGACCCAGCGCGGCGCCGATCGCCCGGTTCGACATGTTGGCCAGCCGCAGCGCCTCCACGGCGCGGGCCCGGTGCACCTCCGGCACCCGCAGCATGTCGGCGGTGAACTCGCCCGTGACGTACGCCGCCCAGTCGGCATACCCGAGCACCGCCCAGTCTCGACGTTCCCACGCGAGGGCGATTTCCTCGACGGTCTCCAGGTACGAGCGGATGCCGGCGCGGATGCGCTCGGCGCGGGCCCGCGCCACCTCGACCGTGGACGTCAGCACCGTCACGGTCACCGGTCGGCCCTCCGCGCCGTGTCCGCCGGCGGCACCGGGGCCGGCGGACACGGCAGCGCCTCGGCGGTCAGCCGGCCGGCGGCGGCGAGCGCGTCCAGGACGGCGCGGGCCTCGATCCGGCACCACTCGCTGGGTGCGGTCGGGGTGGTGCCCGTCTGCTGCCAGAGCACGGCAGCGACCAGGTCGACGTCGCTGTCGGAGTACGGCGGGATGGTCACGGCGGTCAGTCCTCTCGCTCGCCGAGGATCGCGGCGTCTCGGTCCCGCGCAGCCGCCAGCAGGTCGGGCGACGGCGGGCGGGTACGGGTGGATCGGGTCGGGGCGGGTGGGGTGTGCCCGGCGTCGTCCGGGGTGCCGACCCGGCGGCAGGTGCGGCACACCTGCCGGTCACGGTGGTCCGGCGGCAGGTCCGGGTCCGGATCCCAGGCGTCGCACAGCCGGGGCTGCCGGGCGGTCACGGCCGGGCCGCCGGATCGTCGACGGCGGCCGGGGCAGCCAGGCCGGTCAGCAGGTTCTCCCCGTCGTGGCCGGCCTGGTCACCGTGACCGGCCAGGGTGCCGAGGCCGGGCAGCGCGACCGGGGCGGCCTGGGCGCGGGCGGCCCGGCGGCGCTCCCGCCAGCAGCCCGACCCGACACGACGGGCCCGGGACACCGCCGTGCGCACGGGCCGGCCGCAGTCCAGGCACACCACCGGTCGGGTGTTCATGCGGGCCGGGCCTCGGCCGCCGGCATCCGGGGGATGACCGCCGTGGTGGTGAGGTCCGCCGGGCCGGCGACGTCCCGGGCCGTGCCCGTCGGCGACGGGTCAGCGGCCGGCGGGTCGACGGCGGGCGGGGTGAAGTCGTACGGCGGGTACTCGGCCACCAACGCGAGCTGACCGAAGTCCTCGACGGCCTGCTCCGGGCTATACCAGGCGCCGCCCTGCGCGGCGATCAGCCAGTCGGTACCGACGTCGGACTCATCGGCCCGCCAGCGCACGGCGAAGAACAACAGGCCGTGCTCGACGGCTCGCCACGTCTGCCCGGCGTGGACCTGCGGCGCGCACGGGTGCACGTAGACGGTCGGTTCGTACCGGCCGTCGACGAGGGGCAGCACGATCACGTCGTTCGGGCGCCCGGGGAACGTGACCCGCATCTGGAGGTCCCCGTGGGCCACGATCGTGGCGCGCGGGATCTCCAGTCGGACCTGGGTGCCCGGGGGCGTGCGGCTGATGTCCCCGCTCACCGGGGTTCTCCCATCCCGAGGACCTGCGGGCACTCGCCCCGGTCGTAGAGGGGTCGGGACACGGCGTGCAGTCCTCGGTACCGCTCCAGGCGGGCCCGCCGGTCGGCCAGGATCATCGTGACGGCCACCGCGCCGACCCAGGCCAACACCGCCACGATCAGCGCGGCGAGGATCCCCGGTGTCACCGATCCCCGGCGGGCGGCACCGGCCACCAGGGCGACCAGCACCACCAGGGCGACCAGCAGGCCCGTCGCCACCGGCCAGCCGTCGCGTCCTGGCGGCGGAAGCCCCGGTGCTGCGGACAGCCGCTGGCGGGCCGTGCGGTCCGCCGCGACCCGGGCCGCCCGCCGGCGGCGCTGCACCCGGCCCCGACGGGCCACCCACCGGGCAGCCAGCCGGTCCCGGACCTCGCGCCACCAGATGCCCAGCCAGAGCGTGGCCGCGACCAGCAGCACGGTCAGCAGCAGTCCGAGGATCTCCGGTGCCGCGTAGCGGACGCCGGACGTGAGCGCTGCGAGGATCTCGGCCGTGGTCACCGGACCACCGCCCCGGCGGGCATCGGAGCCGGCGCGGGCTCGGCCGGCACCCGGGCGCCGTCACCGGGCTCGGTGGCGGTCACCATCACGGACCAGCCCCGCCAGAGCGCCCAGGCGCAGTAGACCCGCTCCGGGTTGCCGGTCCGGCCGACCGTGTCCCGCACGGACGCGCCGCGCGCCGCGCCGATCGCGGCAGCCCAGGCCTGCGCCTGCTCGATCGTGTCCAGCCCGATGATCGCTACCAGGTCGTTGACGGCCCGGCCCGGAAACCGGATCTCGGACGGGGCCGGCAGCGCCGGACGGCCGTCGATCGCGTACGAGCGGCGCGTGATCTCCCGTGCCATCGCGGCCCGCGCGATCCGGACGCCGGCCGGCTGCCCGGCCCCGTCGGTGATCACCGGGCCGGTCAGTCGGGCGTCGGCGAGGTGGTCCCGGCCGTCCCCGCACCGGGCGATACCGGCGACGGCGTGCACCTCGGCCGGGATCGCGGCGTCGGCGAGCGCCGCCATGACGTAGGCCTCGTCGCCGGTGCACACCGACACCGAGCCGCGCAGCACTCCGCGCGCCGGGTCGGCGAACATCTCGACGATGAGGGTGGCGGGGCCACCGCACACCGGGAGATCCGGCAGCCGGCCCACCGTCACGGTGGGCGGTGCGGATCCGTTCTGCTGCGGTACGTTGGTCATCTCGACCAGTCCTTTCCGTTCTGATGCCGGTTGGTGAGTGGGTCGGGAACCCGGGGTCACGGCCTGCACGCCGTGGCCCCGAACTCGTGATGCGGCCAGATCGATCAGCGGGGTCGCGGGGGAGCCATCGGCCGGGGGTTACCGGGGCCGGACGGGCTCGGGCCGGACGGGCCGGGGGTCACGCGGTGGTCCGCGCCGGGTCGACCAGATCCGCGACCGGCACGTTGACGACCTTGGCGATGCGGCCGAGGTCAGATGCCCTCCACGGGACCTCCCCGCGCAGCCGCCGGGATACGTAGGACTGGCTGGCGCCGATGCGCCTGGCCAGTTCCGACCCGCTCAGGGATCGCTCATCGAGCAGCGCCCGAACTTGGGTACTGATCAGCGCCTCGTCTTGTTGCATGGCGACATGTCTAGTCGCTGAGTGACTTACATGTCAAGTCACTCAGCGACTTATTTCAACTCCGAGAGACCAATCAAGCCCGGGGCGTGACGCCTAGTCGCTAAGCGCTTAGAATCCTCGCCATGAGGACCGCGAAGACCACCCTCCGTGAGTACACCGCAGGGGAGCTCCGGGCACGACTAGCCCGCGAGCGCATCAGCGTCACCGCACTCGCCCGCCGCCTCGGCTGGTCCCAGTCCTACCTGGCACGGCGCGTTGACGGACGTGTCGCCTTCGACCTCGACGACCTGGAGAAGGTGGCGGACGAGCTGGGAATCCACGTAGCCGATCTCTTGCCGACCCCGTCGACTGCAAATACCCTTCCGTAACCGCAGAACGACGTGACCCCCGTCACGCCTCCACCCCCCGAAGGCGGCTACAGCGATGTCTCTCGATGTACCGTACCGTTCCATCCCCGACATGTTCCTCAAGCGCGTGGCCGCGTCCGGCGACCGGCCCGCCTTCGCCCACCCCGCCCCGGACGACTCGGGGCCGGTCTGGTTGACCTGGGAACAGGTCGGTCACCGCGCCAAGGCGGTCGCCGCCGGGCTGCACGGCCTCGGCGTCGGCCCGGAGGACCCGGTCGCGATCCTGGCCGGCACCCGCCTCGACTGGGTGATCGCCGACCTCGGCATCATGTGCGCGGGGGGCGCCACCACCACCGTCTACCCCACCACCGAGCCGGACGACGCGGCGTACATCATCGGCGACTCCGGCTCCCGGGTGCTGTTCGCCGAGGACCCGGCCCAGGCGGCGAAGATCGCCGGGGCGAGCCTGCCGGCGCTGACCCACGTGGTCCTCTTCGACGGGGCCGCCGACCCCGCCGCCGCCGTCCCCCAGCTCACCCTCGCCGAGCTGGAGGAGCAGGGGGCGCGGGCGCTCGCGGCCGACCCGGGCCTGATCGACCGCATCGTCGCCGGCATCGGCCCCGAGCACGTGGCCACGCTCATCTACACCTCCGGCACCACCGGCCGCCCCAAGGGCGTCGAGCTGCTGCACGGCGGCTGGTGCTGGGAGGGCGTGGTGCAGGCCGAGACCGGCCTGCTCAACCGCGAGGACCTGCACTACCTGTGGCTGCCGCTGTCGCACTCGTTCGGCAAGACGCTGCTCTGCGGCGGCATCCACGTCGGCGTGCCCACCTACGTCGACGGCCGGGTGGAGAAGCTGGTCGACCTGCTGAGCGTGGTGAAGCCGACGCTGATGTGCGGGGCTCCCCGGGTCTTCGAGAAGGTCTACAACAAGGCGGTCACCACCGCCCAGGACGCCGGTGGGGCGAAGGCCAAGATCTTCGCCTGGGCGGTGGCGGTCGGCAAGGAGAAGGTCGCCCTGACGCAGGCCGGCACCCCGCTGCCCGCCGGGCTACGGCTGAAGTACGCGATCGCCGAGAAGCTGGTGTTCAGCAAGCTCCAGGCCCGCCTCGGCGGACGGATCCGGGTGCTGGTCTCCGGCGCCGCCCCGCTGAGCCCGGACATCGCCACCTTCTTCGCCGCCGCGAACCTGCCCATCTCCGAGGGGTACGGGCTCACCGAGACCAGCGCCGGCAACTTCGTCAACCGGCCCGGCCAGCAGCGCATCGGCACCGTCGGGCAGGCCATGGGCGACCTGGAGTGCCGGATCGACACCGACGGCGAGATCCTGCTGCGGGGCCGGCCGGTGATGCGCGGGTACCACAACCTCCCCGAGGAGACCGCCGCCGCGTTCACCGAGGACGGCTTCTTCCGGACCGGGGACATCGGCAGCCTGGACGCCGACGGCTACCTGCAGATCACCGACCGGAAGAAGGACCTGGTCAAGACCTCGGGCGGGAAGTACATCGCGCCCTCGCACATCGAGGGGATGTTCAAGGCGATCTGCCCGTACGTCTCCCAGGCGGTCGTCATCGGCCAGGCCCGCAACTACTGCACCATGCTGGTCACCCTGGACCCGGACGCGATCGCCGGCTGGGCCGCCGGCGGTCCGCTGGCCGGCCGCCCGTACGCCGAGGTCGTCACCTCGGCCCAGGCCCAGGCCATGGTCGAGGAGTACGTCGGGCAGCTCAACGCGAAGCTGAACCGGTGGGAGACCATCAAGAAGGTGACCGTGCTGCCCCGGGACCTCACCATCGAGCAGGGCGAGATGACCCCGTCCATGAAGATCAAGCGGCGGGGCGTGGAGACCAACTTCGCCCCCCAGATCGACAAGATGTACGAGGGCTCGCTGGCCGAACTCTGAGCCCGGGACCGTCGGCGGTCGGGTCCCGCCCGGGGCCCGACCCCGCCGGCGGCTCACAGGTGCTCGTGCCGCCACCGGCTCGCCTCGACCTCGGCCGCCTCCTGCTCGGCCAGCGCCACCTGCCGGACCCGGGCGCGGCGCGACCCCTCCCCCCGGGTGCCCCAGAGGACCAGCCCGACGCAGACCAGCGCCAGCAGCAGCAGCGCGTGCAGGGCCGCGATCCGGGCGCCCACCGGCGCGAGCGCGCCCAGCACCGCCACCGCGACCAGCGACCGCCAGCGCAGCACCCGCAGCGCCCGCAGCCCGCACACGACGAGACTGAGCAGGTACAGCGCGACCCCGCCGTAGAGCACGGCGATCCAGAAGCCGCCCAGCGGCTCGCCCCACGGCGGGGACACCGGGTCGGCCGCCTCGACCAGCAGGTCCTTGATGCCGAGGGCGAACAGGATGATCCCGGCGACGATCGGCAGGTGCAGGTACGTGTACACGTCCCGGGCCAGCCGGCCCCGCGCCGTCGGGTCGCGGGTGGCGTGCAGGGCCTGCTCGGCGGCGGGCGCCAGGGTGTCGAAGTACGCCCACCAGAGCGCGGCGGCGACCGCGATCCCGGTCACCGCGGCGACCACCACCGGCCAGGTGAGCGGTAGCTGGCTCGTGACGAACTTCTGGCTGAGCCCCAGCGCGATGATCGACTCACCGAGGGCGATCAGCACCATCAGCGCGTGCCGTTCCGCCCAGTGCCCGGCGGAGAGCACCACCCAGTACGCCTTGCCCAGCGTCACGCCCGCCCCGTACTCCAGCAGCAACGCGCCGGTCCAGAAGCCCAGTTGCAGGGCGGTCGCCACCCCGCCGTGGGCGATCCGGGGCGGCACCAGCGCGGCGGCGACCAGCAGGCCCCCCGCGACGACCGGCAGCACGGCGAGCAGCGCCCAGCGGCGCAGCCGCGCCGGATCGTCCCGGACGATCCAGCCGAAGACCGCGAGCTGCGACGCGCGGACCAGGAAGTAGCAGCTGGCGAAGACGAGCGGACCGTCCAGCCCGCCCGGTCGTTCCCCGAACGCCCCGGGGATGCTCAGCGCGAGCAGGAAGGTGGCGGCGATGGTGACGAACCCGACCAGCGGCAGGAGGCCCTGGTCCGCGCGGACGGCGTTGCCGAGCCCGGCGAAACCGGTCCAGCACCACCAGAGCAGCCCCAGCACCAGCAGGCAGCGGAACACGTTGGCGGCGCTCGGGTAGTACCCGGTCAGTGAGGTGACGTTGAGGAAGGCGAAGACGAAGACGAGGTCGTAGAAGAGCTCCAACCGGGTGACCCGCGAGCCCGGCGCACCCAGCCTGACCAGCCCGGATCGGGTTTCTACGGCCACCTGGGCAGTCTCCCAGCCGGTCCGGCCGGCCCGGACCCGATCGCCGGAACCAGCGCCCGGCTCCGGCTCGGGGCCGGCCCGGGGTCGGCCCCGGCTCCGGTGGCGGGCCGGCGGGTGGGCGGCGGCCGGGTCGGGCCGGGGTCAGGCGATGACCGCCGGTTCCCGCCACTGCGGGCGGACGGCGCGGTCCAGGTCGTACCGGACCGCGGCGAGCCGCCCGACCGCCTCGACCAGGTCGGCGGCGGGCAGGGTGAAGGGCAGCCGGAGGAACCGCTCCAGCGTCCCGTCCAGCCCGAACCGGGGGCCCGGGGCGAGCCGTACCCCCTCGTCCTCGGCGGCGCGGGCGAGAGCGCTGGAGATCGGCCCGTCCAGCTCCGCCCAGAGGGTCACCCCGCCGCGCGGCACGGTGACCCGCCACTCGGGCAGCCGGGCCGCCAGCGCGTCGATCAGCACGTCCCGCTGGGCGGTGAGCTGCCGCCGCCGGTCGGCGACGATGGCCGGGGCGTCGGCGAGCAGGTGGACGGCGACGAGCTGGTCCAGCACCGGGCTGGCCATGTCCACCCCGACCCGCGCGGCGGCGAGCCGCTGCACCTGCGGGGCGGAGGCCCGGACCCAGCCGATGCGCAGCCCGCCCCAGTACGGCTTGCTCATCCCCCCGATGGAGATCACCCGGGAGTGCCGGTCGTAGGCGGCGGTGGGCGGTGGGAGCACGGTGTCGTCCAGCGGCAGGTCCACGAACGACTCGTCGATGATCAGGTCGGTGCCGACCGAGTGGGCCGTGGCGACGAGCCGCTCGCGCAGCTCGGCCGGCATCAGGTGGCCGGTGGGGTTGTGGAACTCCGGGATCAGGTACGCCAGCTTCGGCCGGCCCTGCCGCAGGCTGCCCAGCAGCAGCTCACCGTCCCAGCCGGCGTCGTCGGTGGAGAGGCCGTGGGTGGTGATCCGGGCCCGCCGGGCGGCGAGCGAGGCCAGCCCGTTCGGGTACGTCGGCGACTCGACGAGCACCCCGCCGCCGGGCGGGAGCATCAGCCGCAGCACCAGGTCCAGCGCGTGCTGGGTACCGCTGGTGACCATGATCTGCTCGGCCCGGGTGGGCAGGCCACGCTCGGTGTACCCCCGGGCGACCGCCTCCCGCAGCTCGATGATCCCGGTCGGGTGGTACCCGGCGCCGCCGAGGTAGCGGGGCAGGTCCTCGGTGGCGGCCCGGGCCGCCGGCAGGAGCTGCGGCGGGGCGGCGAGCGCGGCGATGCCGAGGTCGAGCATGTCCCGGTCGTCCGACGGGGTCCACAGCCCGGAGCTGGCCACCCGGTGGGTGCCCGGGAGCATCGTCCAGCTCCCGGCGCCCCGCCGGCTGGCCAGGTGGCCGGTCTCGCGCAACTGCCGGTACGCGGCGCTGACCGTGGTCCGGCTGATCCGCAAAGCGTCCGCCAGCTCCCGCTCGGCCGGCAGGCGTACCCCCAGGGGGAGCCGGCCGTCGGCGAGCAAACCCCGGACGGCGGCGGCCAGGGCGGCGTAGTCCGGACTGCGCCGACGGCCCGGCAGGGCATGCCACTGCCCCAGCAGTCGGGCCAATTGGCTTCCCCGTACCTGGCTCGTCACCGCCACCCCTCCAATATTGGCTCTTTCATCTCGCGAATTGGACCCTAGGGTGGCATGCATGGCACCAACTGGCAATCTCCGGTACCGACCGGCGCGGCGACTCGTCCAGCTCTACCTCGGGCTCGTGCTCTACGGGACGAGCATGGCCATGATGATCCGCTCGGATCTCGGCCTGAACCCGTGGGACGTCTTCCACCAGGGCTTATCGATGATCACCGGCATGTCGATCGGCGCCGCCACCATCGTCACCGGCATCCTCGTCCTGCTGCTCTGGATTCCGCTGCGGCTGCGTCCCGGCCTCGGCACGGTGAGCAACGTGCTGGTCATCGGGGTGGTGGTGGACCTCGCCCTGGCCCTGCTGCCCACCGGGATGCCCCTGGCCGCCCGGATCGGGCTGCTGGTCGTCGGGATCGTGGGCAACGGCCTGGCCACCGGCCTGTACCTCGGCGCCCGCTTCGGTCCGGGCCCCCGCGACGGCCTGATGAGCGGGTACGTCGCCCGCCGGCCGGGCCGCTCCATCCGGCTGGTCCGTACCGTCATCGAGGTCACCGTGCTGGCCCTGGGCTGGCTGCTCGGCGGCACCGTCGGCATCGGCACCGTCGCGTACGCCCTGGCGATCGGCCCGCTGGCCCAGGTGTTCATCCCGATGTTCACCGTCGCGCCCCCGGCCGGGCCCGACACCGGGACGCCGGGCGGACAGGCCGCCGGCACCTCGCGCGGTGGCACGGACCCGAGTGGTACCCGGCCGCACGCCGCTTCCGCCCCGCAGCCCGCCGCCCCGCAGCCCGCCGCCCCGCAGCCCGCCGCCCCGCCGGTCGGGTGAGCACGCGGCGCGCTCACGCCCGACGCCCGGCGCGCTCACGCCCGGCCGGGTCCGGTCGACGGAGAGTGAGCCGCGCCGCACCGAACCCACCCCGCTGACCTGCCCGGACGTCCCGACCGAAAAGACGGTGTTTCCTCGGCCGCCCGCGCCAGGCATCATCTGGTGCATGGGGGAGAACGGTTGGCGGTGGACCGACGCCTGGATCTTCGTCTCGCTGGTGATCGCGAGCGGTGCCGGGCGGCATCGCCGCGCCGCCACCACCCGGCGTCCCGAGGGGGTACGCCTGGCAGACGTGCTGTCCACAGCGGACCACCTCAACCAGGCCATCCCGCAGCGGCACGAGGTGGAGGAGGCCGTCCGGCGGCTGGTCGGCTCCGGGCTGGTCAGCGTCACCGACGGCTGGTTCCGGATCACCCCTGACGGCGAGCGGCTGTGGCGGACCCGGCCCAGCGCCGGCCTCGGCACGACGGTCGACAAGATGCAGGGCGTCCTGAGCCGGCGGCAGGCCCCGGGCGCGGTCGAGTGGGACCTCGACGAGGCCGAACACGCGGCGGCGGTGCAGGAGTACTTCGTCCGCTCCATCCCGGCGCCGCGCCGCTCCCCCGAGGGACATCCCCGCCAGGGCTGAGCCGCCGACGGCCGCAGCCCTCGGGGCCGACCACCGATGCCGAAGCGCCGGGTGCCGCCCGTCGACGACGGGCGGCGTGGGCGTGCCGCCCCCGGGCCGGGGTGCGGAAAGGGCGGTCGACCGGGCGGTCGGCGGGTCAGCGGACGGGGTGCCCGGCGGTGCGCAGGGCGTCCTTGACCTCGGTGACGGTCAGCTCGCCGAAGTGGAAGACGCTGGCGGCCAGGACCGCGTCCGCACCCGCGCCGATCGCGGGCGGGAAGTGGACCACCTCACCGGCGCCCCCGCTGGCGATCACGGGCACGTCGACCACCTGCCGGACCGCGCCGATCAGTGCGAGGTCGAAGCCGGCCTTGGTCCCGTCGGCGTCCATCGAGTTGAGCAGGATCTCGCCCGCCCCCAGCTCGGCGCCACGGCCGGCCCACTCGACCGCGTCGAGGCCGGTGCCCCGCCGGCCGCCGTGCGTGGTCACCTCGAACCCGCTGGGCGTGGTGCCCGCCGGTGCCCGCCGGACGTCCAGCGAGAGCACCAGCACCTGCCGGCCGAACCGGTCGGCGATCTCGGCGATCAGCTCCGGCCGGGCGATCGCGGCCGTGTTCACCCCGACCTTGTCCGCGCCGGCCCGCAGCAGGGTGTCGACGTCGGCGACCTGCCGGACCCCACCGCCGACGGTCAACGGGATGAAGACCGACTCCGCCGTCCGCCGGACCACGTCGAGCATGGTGCCCCGGTCGCTGGAGGAGGCGGTGACGTCGAGGAAGGTGAGCTCGTCCGCGCCCGCCCGGTCGTACGCCGCGGCCAGTTCCACCGGGTCACCGGCGTCGCGCAGGTCGAGGAAGTTGACTCCCTTGACCACCCGCCCGGCGTCCACGTCCAGACAGGGGATCACCCGTACCGCCACCGTCATGCCGGAAAGCCTATCCCGTCCCGCCCCGCCACCTGCCGCCCCGGCCTGCCCCCGGGGTGCCCGGGGATGTGAGAAGGGGACCCTTCTCTACCGGAGGCGTTAACAGGGGGCCCTTCCTTACACCCGGACGAGCATCTTGCCGAGGTTGTCACCGCGCAGCAGGCCGAGGAAGGCCTCGGGCGCCTGCTCGAGACCGTCGACAATCGTCTCGTCGTAGGACAGCTTCCCCTCGCGCAGCCAGCCGGCCACCTCCGTGACGAACTGTTCCCGCAGGTGGCCGTGGTCGGCGACGAGGAACCCGCGCAGGGTCAGTCGCTTGCCGATGACCTGCGCCAGGTTGCGCGGCGCGGCCGGCGGCTCGGTGGCGTTGTACTGGGCGATCATGCCGCAGATCGCGGCCCGGCCGTGGAGGTTCATCGCCGCGATGGCGGCCTCCAGGTGGTCGCCGCCGACGTTGTCGAAGTACACGTCGACGCCGTCCGGGGCGGCGGCGGCCAGCGAGTCCCGTACCGGGCCGTCGTGGTAGTCGAACGCGGCGTCGAAGCCGAGCGCACGCAGCCGGTCGACCTTGGCCGCCGAGCCGGCGCTGCCGATGACCCGGCCGGCGCCCTTGAGCGTGGCGATCTGGCCGACGAGGCTGCCCACCGCGCCGGCCGCGGCGGAGACGAAGACGGTCTCGCCGGGCTTCATCGCGGCCACCTCCAGCAGCCCGGCGTACGCGGTGAGCCCGGTCATGCCGAGCACCGACAGGTACGCGGTGACCGGGGCCAGGGTGGGGTCGACCGGGCGGGCGGCGGTGGCGTCGAGGAGGGCGTACTCCCGCCAGCCGAGCCCGTGCAGCACCACGTCGCCGGGGTCGAACCCCTCGGCCTCGCTCGCCACCACCTCGCCGACCGCCCCACCGTCGAGCGGGGCGTCGAGCCGGTACGGCGGCACGTAGGACTTGACGTCGTTCATCCGGCCCCGCATGTACGGGTCGACGGAGACGAACTGGTTGCGCACCACGATCTGCCCCGGACCGGGGGTGGGCACGGCGGTCTCGACGAGGCGGAAGTTCTCCGCCGTCGGCCACCCGGTGGGGCGGGAGGCGAGGTGGATCTCACGGTTGACGGTGCTCATGGGCCTGCCTTTCGGGCGCCGGTACGGGTTGTCGGGGGTCGCGTCCGTGCGGTGGCGTACCCGGGCCGGCGGGCGGCCCGGGGGTGCCGACGGTCACGACCGCTCCGTCGCTCGGTGGATGGTCTCGGTGACCCGGGTGAGGGTGTCGCGCAGGCCGACCAGCTCCGCCTCGGTGAGGCCGGTCGCCGCGGCCACGCGCTGCGGCACCTGGCACATCGGCTGCCGCAGCGCGTGGCCGGCGTCGGTCAGCGTCACCTCCACCCGCCGCTCGTCGCGGCTCGACCGCCGCCGTCGCACCAGCCCCGCCGCCTCCAGCCGTTTCAGCAGCGGCGAGAGCGTGCCGGAGTCCAGCCGCAGCGCGGTGCCGAGTTCGGAGACCGTGGGCGCGGTCCGGCCGGGGCCGGCGACGGCGTCCCGTTCCCAGAGCACCAGCAGGACCAGGTACTGCGGGTAGGTCAGCCCGAACTCGTCGAGGATCGGCCGGTAGACGTCGGTCAGGGCGCGCTGCGCCGCGTACAGCGCGAAGCACACCTGTCGGCGTACCCCCGGCGGATCGGTCACGCCTCGACCGTAGCGCCCAATTCGATTGTGCGCGACTTACATTATATGCCTTGACAGTTATATAATCAGCGAAGCATTATGAGGCGTGGTCGATCTCTTCACCGTGCTGGCGGACCCGAGCCGCCGGCGGATCCTGGACACCCTGCGGGGCGGCGACGGGCTGATCGTCAAGGAGCTGACCGCCGCGCTCGACCTCTCCCAGCCCAACGTCTCCAAACACCTGCGGGTGCTGCGCGAGGCCGGGCTGGTCACCGAGACCGTCGAGCGGCAACGCCGCCGGTACCGGCTCCGGCCCGACGCGCTGCGCGAACTGGACGCCTGGCTCGCACCGTACCGGCGGTTCTGGGTCCAGCGCCTGGACGACCTCGCGGACCACCTCGACAGCACCACGCCTCCGGAAGGAACCTGAGCCATGGGCACCGACGTCACCCTGGACACCAGCGGCCCCGACGGGCCGGTCCTGCACTTCGCCCGCCGGTACCCGCACCCCCCGGCCCGGGTGTGGGCGGCGCTGACCACCGGGGCCGAGTTGAGCCGGTGGTTCCCCTGCCGGGTGGAGATCGACGCCCGCCCCGGCGGGTCGCTCACCCTGGACTTCGGCGACAGCACGCCGCAGACCGCACCGATCACCGAGTTCGACCCGCCCCGGGTGCTGGCCTTCACCTGGAGCGGGGAGCACCTGCGCTGGACCCTGGCGGAGGACGGCGGCGGGTGCCTGCTCCGGCTGAGCAACACCGTGCTCGACCCGGACTGGACGGCCCACACCGCCGCCGGGTGGGACCGTTGCCTCGCGGACCTCGCCGCGACGCTGGCCGGGGGGACCCCGCCGCCCGGCGGCGGCCCGGACGAGGCGTTGATCGCTTACTACCGGCGGGTGCTGCCGCCCGCCCGGCGGTGACGGCAGGACCGGGCAGCGACGTCGGAACCCGGCAGTGACCTCGGAACCCGGCAGCGACGGCAGCGCCCGGCGGTGCCGTCAGAAGCGGGTGGCCACCGTGCGGGCGACCCGCTCCAGCGGGGCCCGGTTCTCGGCCGGGTCGTTGAGCCGGACCAGGCGCACCGAGACCCACACCCCGGACTTGTGGACGAAGACCGCCTCCTGCGTGGCGTACGCCTCGTCGCCGACGCCGGCCAGCGGGCGCAGTTCGTGCCCGAGTTCCCGCTCGATGCCGAGGAACTTCGCGGCCCCGTCCCCGACGAAGACCTCGACCTGGGCGGTCGGCCCGTCGACCGGCCCGGTGTACGTGCAGGTCTCCCGGACCGGCACGGGCTCGTTCAGCGCGGTGCCGGCGAGCTGCTCGGCCTCCCGCTGGTCGACCAGCGCGCAGGCCTCCGGCACGGCTGCGCCCGTCGGCTCCCCCGGCTCCGCCGAGGGCTCGGTCCCCGGCTCCGCCGGACGCTCGGCGCTCGGCACGGGCGGTTCCCCGGCCCCGGACGGCACCGGCTCGCCGGGGCCGCCACAGCCGGTCAGCCCGAGCGCGGCCAGCGCCACGACGGCCGGCGTGACCAGCCCGAGCGCGGCCCGGCGGGTACCACGTCGCATCTGCTTCACCAGGGACTCCTGTCGGTCGGGACGATGCTCAGAGCCGGGTACGGACCAGGCCCACGAGGCGGACCAGGGTGGGTCGGTCCCGGTCGTCGGTGACCGAGGTGACCACGGTGAGCTCGCAGTACCGGTCCCCCACGGCGAACTCGGCGGCACCGGTGCGCACGAACCGGATACCGTCCGGTCCGGGCTCGGGCGTGCCGAGGATCGGGTCGGGCGTGGGCAGGTTCCCGTCGACGGCGGTACCCGTCCGGCCGATGCTAAGCGTGATCGAGTGGTACGTCTCCGGGTTCTCCCACCCGCAGCCGTCGGTGCCGGGGCGCGGCCCGCCGTGCTCGCCGATCACCTCGGTCACCTCGGCGGCGGTGAGCAGCGTGCAGGGATCCGGTGCGGCGGCCTCCCCACCGGTCGGGGCGGTACCGCTCGACGCCGGGGCCGGCACCCGCCCCGCCCCGGGCACCGACGGCGGCTCGGCGCACGCGACCAGGCCGGTGGCCAGGAGCAGCGCGACCGCCGACGCGCGGAGTCGACGCCGCGCCACCACGGCCCGGCGGTACGGCGCACGGCTGGTCGGCACGTCGATCATGGCAGGTCTCCCCCGGTCCCCGGCGCCGGCGACTCCGGCGCGCTGAGCGAATCCGCAGGCCCGCGCGGCTCCGCAGGCCCGATCGGTTCCGCACGGCCCAGCAACTCCGCAGGCCCGAGCAGTTCGGCGGACCCGAGCCACTCGGCGGGCCCGAGCCGGTCGACCCGCCACCGGGCGGCGGCGGCCACCGCGGCCACCGTCTGCGCGTCCGGCCCCTCGACCAACGCGAGCACCACCCCGTCGGTCGGGAGCCGTACCGCGCCGCGGAGCCGGGTCGTCCCGGTGGTCAGCCGGTCGATCGCGTCGTCGGCGTCCTCACCCGCGACGCGGTCGTACCGTTCGAGCGCGAAGAGTCGACGGGCCACGACCTGACGTTAGGTCGGCGCGGGCCTGCGGTAATCGGGGGTTTCCCTACCGATCGCCGCCCGGCGCAGCCGCCGGGAGCGTGCCCGGCGCAGCCGGCGGGACCGTGCCCGGCGCAGCCGGCGGGACCGTGCCCGGCGCAGCCGGCGGGACCCAGGGTTCGCGGGCCATCGTCGCGCCCAGTTCGGCGCGGCTGGCCACACCCAGCTTGCGGTAGATCCGGGCGAGGTTCGCCTCGACCGTCTTCGGGCTGACGAACAGCGTGTCGGCGATGACCCGGTTGGTCCGCCCGGCGGCGGCGAGCCGGGCCACCGCCAACTCGGTGCCGGTCAGCTCGCGGGGGGCGGGCGGGCGGCCACCGAGGCGCGCCGCCTCCGCCCGGGACCGGGCGGCCAGCCCGGCGGCCCCGAGGGCGTCGAACTCCCGCGCGGCGGTGGCCAGCGCCTCCCGCGCCTCGCGGCGACGCCGGACCCGGCGGTACGCCACCCCCGCCACCAGCAGGCACCAGGCCCGCTCCAGCGGCACCACCCCGGCGGGTACGGCGGCCCGCGCCGCGACCAGGTCGGCCAGGGCGTCGCCCGGATCCCGGCCCCGCGCCCCGGCGAGCAGCACCCGGCTGCGGGCCAGTCCCAGCGTCGTCCAGGGCCGGGGCAGCCGGCGGTGCCGGGCGGTCAACCGTTCCAGGGCCGCCTCGGCGGTGCCCAGGTCGCCCGCGCCGACGCACGCCTGCAGCCAGTCCGCCTCGAACCGCTGCGCCAGCGGCTCGGCCAGGCCCATCCCGTCGACGGTCGCCGCCAGCGCGCCGTAGTGCCCGGCCGCCACCGGGTACGCCCCGCCGCAGAGCGCCGCGAACCCGGCCAGTTGCTGGTGGATCCGACGTCGCCAGCCGTCGGCCAGCTCGTCGGCGCGGCGCAGTCCCGCCTCGGCGGTCCGGTTCGCCTCGACCAGCCGCCCCTGCGCCGCCGCGAGCAGCCCGGCCAGCCAGTCCGCGCCCACCGGCTCGACACCGGACTGCTCGCCCAGCTCGCGGGCGGCGGTGATGTGCTCCGCCGCCGCCGGCCAGCGCCCCGCGAACAGCTCGGTCTCGCCGAGGTGGGTGAGGAGTTCGTGCTGGGAGGGCTCGTCCCCCCGGGCGACCGCCCGGTCCAGCATCCACCGCAGCCGCTCCCGGGACCGGTCGTGCTCGTCGACCCCCTTCCACCACACCGCCGGCACCGTCCCGGCCAGCCAGGACGGCTCGTCCCCCTCCAACCGCAGCGCCCGCTCCAGCAGGTCGGTCCGGGCCGGCAGGCCCGCCCGCACCTCGTTGAAGAAGAGCAGCAGCAGCGCCGCCGCGTGCACCGCCCGGTCGGCCGGACTGGCGGCGAGCAGGGCCACCGCCTGTTCGGCGTGCCGCCGGGCCGGGTCCGGGGCGTCCCGGTACAGCGCCAGGTGGGCGTGCACCCGACCGGCGACCGGGGAGCCGGCCGGCGCGGCGGACAGCGCCAGGTCGGCGGCGGACAGGCTGGTCGACAGGTCCTCGGCGCACCAGGCGACCACCGAGCGCAACAGCAGCGCCTCGGCGCGGGCGGTACCGGTCAGCTCCGCCGCCGCGCGGTCGGCGGCCAGCGCGGCGGCCGGGTAGTCACCGCTGTCGAACCGGCACCCCGCGGCGGCCAGCCGGCGGTGGGCGTACCCGTCGTGGTCGGTGGGCGGGGTCAGCCGGGCCGCCGTGTCGTAGAGGCCGGCCGCCGCCTCCGCCGCTCCCCGGGCCCGGTGCCGGGCCGCCGCCGCCGTGATCCGCTCCGCCGCGTCCGGGTCGGGCGCGGTCGCGCACGCGGCGAGGTGCCGGGCCCGCTCGTCCGGGTCGGTCACCGTACCGGCCAGCACCTGGTGCAGGCCACGCCGGACGCCCGGCGGGATGCCGGACCGGACGGCGGCGGCGTACACCGGGTGGGTGAAGGTGATCTGCTGCTCGGTGACGGCGACCAGCCCGGCCTCCTCCGCCGCGTCGAGGGCGGTCGCCGGGACGTCGCACCGGGCCAGGTCGGCCAGGGTCGGGGTGCCGCAGAGCGCGGCCAGCCGGATCGCCCGCCGGGTCGGGGGCGGCAACGCGGCCACCCGGTCGGCGACCAGGTGCCGCAGCGAGGGGCCGGCCGGCAGGTCCGCGCCGGGCGCCGGAAGCTGCGGCAGGCGCAGCACCGCCCGGGCCACCTCGATGGCGAGCAGCGGGTTGCCCCCGGCGTCGCGGGCGATGCGGACCAGCAGCGGCCGGGGCAGGGTGGCGCCGACCTCGGCCCGCAGCACGTGGTGCAGGGGCCCCACCCCGAGCGGCCCCAACGCCACCCGCAGCACCCCGGCGTGAGCCAGCCCGAGCGGAGCCGGGTCCACCCCGGGCGGGTCGGCCCGCGCGGTGGCCAGGACGCCCACCCGGGACCCGAGTCGACGCAGCGCGAACCGCAACGCCCGTTCGCTCGGCGCGTCCAGCCAGGGCGCGTCGTCCACCGCCACCAGCAGCCGGGTGTCGGGGCGGGCACGGGCGGCGGCGTCGAGCAGGGCCCGGGTGGCCACGCCCACCGTCCGCTCGTCCACCGGGTCGGTGACCTCGCCGGAGAGCAGCACGCCGGTCACCGCCGTCCGTTGCGGGACGGGCAGGTCGGGCACCAGGTCGGCCAGGGGCGACAGGACGTCGGCGAGCGCGGCGAACGGCAGCGCCGCCTCGGTCTCCGTCGGCGCGCAGCCGAGCACCGTCCAGCCGTCCTCGGCGACGCCGGCCAGCACCGCCCGGTGCAGGGCGGTCTTGCCGATCCCCGCCGGCCCCTCGACCAGGACCGGCCGTCCCTCGCCCAGGGCGTGCCGGACCCGGTCGATCTCCGGCTCCCGACCGACGGTCGCCCCGCTCACCACCTCAGTCTGGCAGCGGCGGGTGGGGCGGTCGAGGACCGGACGACCGGGTCGCGCCCAGCCGTACCGGCGGTTTCCCGCCGCCGTCAGGCGGTTCCCTGGGCCTCAGGCGGTTTCCCGGAGCGTCAGGCGGTTGCCCCGGGGCGTCAGGCGGTGGCGAGCACCGCCAGGGCCTGCGCCACGGTGAACGCGCCCGCGTACAGCGCCTTGCCGGCGATCACGCCCTCCACCCCGACCGGCTCCAGGGTCGCCAGGGCCCGCAGGTCGTCGAGGGTGGAGACACCACCGGAGGCGATCACCGGAGCGTCGGTCCGGGCGCAGACCTCGCGCAGCAGGTCGAGATTCGGCCCGCGCATGGTGCCGTCCTTGGTGATGTCGGTGACCACGTACCGGGAGGCCCCGGCCTTGTCGAGCCGCTCCAGCACCTCGTACAGGTCACCGCCGTCGCGGGTCCAGCCCCGGGCGGAGAGGGTACGGCCCCGCACGTCCAGCCCGATCGCCACCCGGTCGCCGTACTCGCCGCAGATCCGGTCGCACCACTGCGGGTCCTCCAGGGCGGCGGTGCCGATGTTGACCCGGGCCGCCCCGGTGGCGAGGGCGGCGCGCAGCGAGGCGTCGTCCCGGATGCCGCCGGAGAGTTCCACCCGCACGTCGAGCCGGCCGACCACGTCGGCGAGCAGGTCCGCGTTGGAGCCCCGACCGAACGCCGCGTCGAGGTCCACCAGGTGGATCCACTCCGCCCCGTCGCGCTGCCAGGCCAGCGCCGCCTCCAGCGGGTCGCCGTAGGCGGTCTCGCTACCGGCGGCGCCCTGCACGAGCCGGACGGCCTGGCCGTCGGCGACGTCCACGGCGGGCAACAGGGTGAGGCTCACGGTCTTCTTCTCCTCGCATCAGGTACGACGGTCCAGGGCGATCACCACGATCGCCGGGAGTACGAGCAACAGCAACGCGATCAGGGCCAGGCGCAGCGCCAGGTTGTCGACGAGCACCCAGATGCCGAGCACCGCGACGCCGGTGAGCGCCACGATGGCGAGCCGCTCGCGCCGGCTGTGCCGGAGCAGCCGACCGGTACGGCGTCGCCGCCAGCGGGGCGTCAGCCGGCGCAGCAGCGCCCGCCGCCGGTCGCGGCGGGCCACCCGGCGCTCCCGGGCGGCCCGCTGGCGGGCCTGTTCCGCCTCCCGGGCGGCTCGGAGCCGGGCCCGTTCCTTGCTCACCGGCGGACCACGCCCGGGGCGCTCGCCACCGGGCCCGCCCAGCCTCGGGTCACAGCGTGGCCAGCCAGTTGCGCAGCAGGTCCGCGCCGTTGTCGCCGGACTTCTCCGGGTGGAACTGGGCCGCCGACAGCGCGCCCCGCTCCACCCCGGCGACGAAGTCCGCCCCGTGGTGGGCGGTGGTCACCAGCGCGCCCGAGTCGGCCAGCGCCGCGCGGTCCACCACCCCGTACGAGTGGACGAAGTAGAAGCGGCTCTGCGGCGGCAGGCCGGCGAAGAGCACCGACCCGGCCGGCGGCGCGACGGTGTTCCAGCCCATGTGCGGCAGCCGCCGGGCGGGCAGCGCGGTCACCGACCCGGGCAGCAGCCCGAGCCCCTTGGTCACCACCCCGTGCTCGTCGCCGTACTCGAAGAGCACCTGCATCCCGACGCAGATGCCGAGCACCGGCCGGCCGGCGGCGACCCGGTCGGCGATCACCGGGCCGGCGCCGAGCGCCTCGATCCCGGCCATGCAGGCGGCGAACGCCCCGACACCCGGGACCACCAGGCCGTCGGCGACGGCCGCGGCGGCGAGGTCGTCGGTGACGGTCACGTCCGCCCCGGCCCGCTGCAACGCCCGCTCGGCCGAGCGGAGGTTGCCCGAGCCGTAGTCCAGGACGACCACCCGGCTCATGCCGGCCTCCCGACGCCGCGTCGACGGGTCGTGCACTGCCGCTCGCTCATGCGTTCTCCCCCGGGAACAGGTACAGCACCCCGCCAGCGGCGGCCAGCACGGCGAGCACCCCGGCGGTGACCACCGCGCCCCGGGCCGCGCCCTGCCGGTGCAGCGAGACGGCCCCACCGACCAGCACCCCGGCCAGGGCCAGCAACAGGATCGGCAGCACCGAGCCCATCAGCGCCGCCCGCCCGTCACAACGTCCCCTTGGTGCTGGGGATCGCGCCGGCGGAGCGCGGATCGATGGCGGTGGCCTCGCGCAGGGCGCGGGAGACCGCCTTGAACTGCGCCTCGACCACGTGGTGGGCGTCGGGGTGGCCGCCGGGGCGGGCCGCCCGCAGCACGTCCACGTGCAGGGTGATCCGGGCCGCCTGCCCGAACGACTCGAAGATGTGCCGGGTCATGCTGGTCGGGTAGACCGGCCCGATGTACGGCGCCAGCGCCGGCTCGTCGTGCACCACGTACGGCCGGCCGGAGAGGTCGACCGCCGCCCGGACCAGCACCTCGTCCATCGGTACGGTCGCCGAGCCGTACCGCCGGATGCCGGCCTTGTCCCCCAACGCCTGGTCGAACGCGGCGCCCAGGGCCAGCGCGGTGTCCTCCATCGTGTGGTGGGCGTCGATCTCCAGGTCGCCGACGGTCCGCACGGTGAGGTCGAAGCCGCCGTGCCGGGCGATCTGGTTCAGCATGTGGTCGTAGAACCCGATCCCGGTGCCGATCTCGGCCTGGCCGGTGCCGTCGAGGTCGATCTCGACCAGGACCTTGGTCTCCTTGGTGATCCGCTCCACCCGGGCGGTCCGGCTCATCAGAGTTTCTCCATCGCAGAAAGGAAGGCGTCGGTCTCGGCGGGGGTGCCGGCGGTGACCCGCAGCCAGCCGGGCAGCCCGACGTCGCGGACCAGCACCCCGGCGTCGAGCAGGGTACGCCAGGCCGCGGCGGGGTCGCCGTCGACCGAGAAGAGGACGAAGTTGGCGTCACTGTCGGCCACCCGGTGCCCCCGGGCGCGCAGCTCGGCGACGATCCGGTCACGCTGCGCCTTGATCGCGTCGACCGTGCCGAGCAGGGCCTCCCGGTGCGCCAGCGCCGCGCGGGCGGCGGCCTGGGTGAGCGCCGAGAGGTGGTACGGCAGCCGGACGAGCTGCACCGCCGCCACCACCGCCGGGTCGGCGGCGAGGTACCCGAGCCGGCCGCCGGCGAAGCCGAACGCCTTGCTCATCGTCCGGGTCACGACCAGCCGGGGGTGGCCGGGCAGCACCGCGAGGGCGCTGACCGTGCCGGGGCGGGCGAACTCGGCGTACGCCTCGTCGACGACCACCATGCCCGGGGCCTCGGCCAGCACGGCGGCGACGACCGTCGGGTCCAGCGCGGTGCCGGTGGGGTTGTTCGGCGAGCAGAGGAAGACCACGTCCGGGACGTGCTCGCGCACCTGCGCCACCGCGTCGGCGGCGGTCAGCCCGAAGTCGGCCCCGCGCCGGCCCGGCACCCAGCGGGTGCCGGTGCCCAGCGACAGCAGCGGGTGCATCGAGTACGCCGGGGTGAACCCGAGCGCGGTGCGGCCGGGCCCGCCGAAGGCCTGCAGGAGCTGCTGCTGGACCTCGTTGGAGCCGTTGGCCGCCCACACCTGGTCGGCGGTGAGACCGTGGCCGAGGTAGTCCGCCAGGTCGGCGCGGAGCGCCGTGGCGTCCCGGTCCGGGTACCGGTTGAGGTCGCGCAGTTCGGCGGCGACCGCCTTGCCGATCGCCTCGACCACCGGCTCCGGCACGGCGTACGAGTTCTCGTTGGTGTTCAGCCGCACCGGCACGTCGAGCTGCGGCGCCCCGTACGGGGACAGCCCGCGCAGGTCGTCCCGGATCGGCAGGTCGTCGAGGGTGGTCACGCCGCCTCCTGGGTTCGCGACTGCGGGGCTCGCAAAACCGGCTCACTCCTCGCGCTCACGCCAGGCCCCCGGGGAAGCGGGCGGTGACCGCCTGGCCGTGCGCGGGCAGGTCCTCGACGGTCGCCAGGGTGACCACGTGCGGGGCCACCTCGCGCAGCGCCGCCTCGGTGTACTCCACCAGGTGGATGCCGCGCAGGAAGGACTGCACGGACAGCCCCGAGGAGTGCCGGGCGCAGCCGCCGGTGGGCAGCACGTGGTTGGAGCCGGCGCAGTAGTCGCCGAGGGAGACCGGCGCCCACGGGCCGACGAAGATCGCCCCGGCGTTGCGGACCCGCAGCGCCCACTCCCGGGCGTCCACGGTCTGGATCTCCAGGTGCTCCGCGGCGTACGCGTCGACCACCCGCAGCCCGGCGTCGAGGTCGTCGACGAGCACCACGCCGCTCTGCTCGCCGCGCAGCGCGGTGGTGACCCGCTCGGCGTGCTTGGTCGCCGGCACCTGGCGGGCCAGTTCCCGGTCCACCGCGTCGGCCAGTGCCGTCGACGGGGTGACCAGCACGCTGGCGGCCAGCGGGTCGTGCTCGGCCTGGCTGATCAGGTCGGCCGCGACGTGCGCCGGGTCGGCGGTGTCGTCGGCCAGGATGGCGATCTCGGTCGGGCCGGCCTCGGCGTCGATGCCGACCACCCCGCGCAGCAGCCGCTTGGCGGCGGTCACCCAGATGTTGCCCGGCCCGGTGATCATGTCGACCGGGTCGCAGCGGGTCGCCCCGTCGGCGTCGGCGGTCGAGCCGTACGCCAGCATCGCCACCGCCTGGGCGCCGCCCACGGCGTACACCTCGTCGACGCCGAGCAGCGCGCAGGCGGCCAGCACCCGGGCGTCGGGCAGGCCGCCGTTCTCCTGCTGCGGCGGGCTCGCCACGACCAGCGAGCGGACCCCGGCCGCCTGGGCCGGCACCACGTTCATCACCACGGTCGACGGGTACATCGCCAGGCCGCCGGGGACGTACAACCCGACCCGGTCGACCGGCACCCAGCGCTCGGTGACCGTGCCACCGGGCACCACCTGCGTGGTGTGGTCGGTGCGGCGCTGGTCGGCGTGCACCCGGCGGGCCCGCGTGATCGACTCCAGCAGCGCGGCCCGCACGTCCGGGTCGAGGGTGCCCTCCGCCGCCGTGATCGCCTCGACCGGCACCCGCAGCCGCTCCGGCGCGACGCCGTCGAAGCGTTCGCTGGCCTCGCGGATCGCCGGGTACCCATGGTCGCGGACCGCCTCGACGAGGGGGCGGATCCGCTCGACGGCCACGGAGACGTCGAGCTGGGCACGGGGCAGCAGCCGGCGGGGGTCACGGACCCCGCCACGCAGGTCGATCCGAGTCAGCACCCTTGCGAGTCTAGGCTGCCCCGCGGGCGAACCACCCGCCGCGCCCGCTGTCCGGGATGCGTGAGGCGAGCCACGCCGGGGTGGGCCGGTCGGGCTAGGCTCGACGACGTGACTGCTCGGCTGCCGGTCTTCCCGCTCGGGACGGTGCTCTTTCCCGGCCTGGTGCTGCCACTGCACATCTTCGAGGAACGGTACCGCGCGCTGGTCCGGCACCTGGTGGAGCTGCCCGAGGGCACCCCGCGCGAGTTCGGTGTGGTGGCGATCCAGGCCGGCTGGGAGGTCGCGCCGACCGGGCCGGGCGGGCGGCCGATCCCCGGGGGCGGCGCGGTCACCCTGCACGAGGTGGGCTGCACCGCCGAGGTCCGCCAGGTCACCGAGCTGGACGACGGCGGTTTCGACCTGGTCACGGTCGGCCGGCGCCGGTTCCGGGTGGCGAGCGTGGACGAGGGCGCCGCGCCGTACCTGACCGCCGAGGTGGAGTGGCTGCCCGAGCCGACCGGCCCGGACGAGTCGACGGCCCTGCTCGCCGCCCGGGTGATCGCGGTCTTCCGGCAGTACCTGACCCTCGTGCGGGCCGACGAGCAGGAGCTGTCCGAGCAGCTCCCGGAGGACCCGACCGTGCTGTCACACCTGGTGGCGGCCACGGCGGCGCTGACCGTGGCCGACCGGCAGCGGCTGCTCGCCGTCGACGACACCGCCGCCCGGCTCCGGGCCGAGCTGCGGATGCTCAACCGCGAGGCGGCTCTGCTGCGTCAGGTGCGGGCGGTTCCGGTGCCGCTGACGGAGCTGGCGACGCCCCCGTCCCCCAACTGACCCCGGCCGCACCGGCACCGGGCAGCGACCCGGGCGGGCCGTCCTCGGACGACGGGTCGGGTGGGCTACCGCCGGGCGACGGGCCGGCCAGCGGACCCGGGCCGAAACCGGGGGTCGGCGCGGGCCAGAGGTCGGGCGCAAGGTCCGGCTCCGGGTGCAGCGAGGGCCAGCGCGACCAGCCGGCCAGCAGGGTGTATACCACGGCCCCGCCGAACGCGACCAGCAGGACGTTGCCGTACGGGACGGGCAGCACGCCGAGGACCCGGTCCACCCCACCGGCGCGCAGGTCGACGGGCTTGTCGAAGGACTGCCCGGGTGGGGCCTCGGCGAGCAGCCGCTGGTAGGTCGACCAGCCGATCCGCCGGCCCACCTGCCAGGCCACCAGGGCGGCGCCCAGTCCCCCGACGGTCACCGCGAGCAGCCCGGCCGGGCCGCGCAGGGCGCGCAGCAGGAACCACAGCGCCACCGCGGCGAGCACCCCGAACCCGAGCCCGAGCAGGCTGAACCAACCGTCGGCGGCGATCGGCTGCTCCGGCTGCGGCTCGGCGTAGATCGCCCCCTCGGTGATCTTGATAACCGGCGTGGCCGGGGCCACCAGCACCCAGAGCAGGCCCAGCGGCGCCCCCAGCAGGGTCATCCCCAGCACGACGGCGCCGACCAGCCCGGCGGCCCGGCGGCCCGGCAGTTTGGGCTCGTCGAAGTGCAGGCGCAGCAGACTCGCGTACGCCGCGCCCGGCCCGGCCCGACCCTCGACCGGCGGCTCGACCGGACCCTCGACCGGGGACAGGTCCGGGGCACCGGACGGTACGGCGGCCGGGGGTGCCGGGGGCCCGGGGTGGGCCACCGACGCCGCCTCGGCGCGCTCGGTGGGACGGTCGGGGTCGGAGGAATCCGGGCTCACCCGATGATCCTCTCAGGCCGTCCACTCCGATGACGCTGCTGGCGACCCGACATCCACCGACCCGTTCTGTTGATCATGAAATTGCTGGCACGCCCGACGCGCCGGCCACCGGCCGCCCGGTGGGCGGGGCCGGACCGGTCAGCGGGCGAAGGGTTCGAGCATCATCGAGGCAGCCCGCAGCCAGGCCTGCCGGGTCTCCGGCTGGAGCTGGTGGTACTCGATCGACGAGCCGGTCTCCAGCGCCGGGTCGTACGGCACCACGGCGACCGCGCGGGTCCGGGTGGCGAAGTGCCGCTCCAGGTCGCTCTGCAGGGGGGACCGGCCCGGGGTCGGGCAGGAGATCAGGGTGACCGCGTTGTCGGCCAGCTCCCCCATCCCCACCTCGTGCAGCAGGTCCAGCATCCAGTCGGCGCTGAACGCGGCGTCCTCCCGGGGCACCGTGGTCACCACCAACTGGTCGGCCGCCTGCATCACCGTCCGCCAGTTGGGGCTCTCCACGTTGTTGCCGGTGTCCACGCAGACCACGTCGTGGGTCCGGCGCAGCAGCTCCAGCACCCGGCGGACGGTGTACTTGTCCAGCCGCTGGGCGAAGCGTGGGCTCTCCTCCCCGGCGAGCACGTCGTACGAGCCGTCCGAGGCGTGCCGCAGGTAGTCGTCGAGCTGCTCCAGCAGGGTGTTGCCCTGGAGGATCTCGATCTGGGCCAGGTCGGCGATGAGGTGCCGGATGGTCCGGGCGTGCCGGGCGCTGCCGGCCCGCAGCCCGAGGGTGCCGCGCAGCTCGTTGTCGTCCCAGGCCAGCACGCCCCGGCCCCGGACACTGCCGACGGTCGCGGCGGCCAGCACGGTGGCGGTGGTCTTGTGCACCCCGCCCTTGGGGTTGGCGAACGCCAGCACCCGGGGGCCGCCGAGTTCCCGGCGCAGCACCCCGGCGGCGCGCTCCAGCTCGCTCTCGCCGCTCTGCGCCCGCCACTCCAGGCGCGGGCCCGCGAACCCCCGGTCCGCCACCGGCGCGGCGGGGGCCGCCGGGGCAGCGGCCGGCGGGGCGGGTGGCGCCGGCGGCGGCTCGGGCGGGGCCTGGAACGCCCGCTGCCGGTACCCGTTGTCCAGCAGCGCGTACCGGGACTCGCCGGGCGGGGGCTCCGGACGGTACCCGTTGTCGAGCAGCGCGTACCGGGACTCGACCGGCTCGGGGCGGGGCGGGGGCTCCGGGCGGGCCGGCTCGGGGCGGTACCCCGGCTCGCCCCGGTAACCCGGCTCCGGCTGGTACGACGGCTCCGGTCGGTACGTGGGCTCCGGCTGGTACGACGGCTCCGGCCGGTACGACGGCTCGGGTCGGTACGACGGCTCCGCCCGGTGCGCCGGGTCCACCCGGTAGCCGGCCTCGGCCCGGTACGCCGGGTCGGGGGCGTACCCCGGATCGGCGGCGCGGCCCACGGCCGAGGCCCGCCCGGCGTAGCCCTGACCCGACGTGCGCCGGGGCAGCGGCTCGGGCGGCGCCGACGGCTCCTCCGCGCGGTGGTCGACCTCCGCCGGATCGGCGTGGCGACCACCGAGCCGGGCCCGGTCGAGCAGCGCCCGCCATCGGGGTGCTGGTTCGGCCGGCCGACCCCAGCCGGTCTCGCTGCCGTCCACGGCTCGCCCTCCCAGCGCCATCGGATCCCGCCTGACAGGCTACGAAGCAAACCCTATTCGGGCCACACCGGTCTGCGCACATCCCCCGTCGCCCAGATCACCGGCCCCGACCGGCGCGCGCGCCACCCCGACGCCATCGTCCGAGGTGACAGGCGTGCCACCGGCGAGCACCGCCACCGGCGACCCCCGTGACCCGACCGTCACGGTGGGTGCCAGCACCGGCGAACCGCCCACGGTACGGGACGCCACGTCCACCCACTGACCGGTCACGACGGGTCGGCCGACGGCGACAGCGGCCCGAGCAGGTCGTCAGCCGGGGGTCGGGCGAGGTCCCGCTGCTCGGGCAGGGGCGGGGTGAAGACGGTCCGGTCGAGCCGGGACACCTCGGGGGCCGGGTCGACCGCCCGCACCCCGGCGCGGGTCGCCAGGTCGCGCAGCACCGCCGGGGCCGCGCGCACCACGGCGGCGTGGACGCAGGCGCAGCCCGCCCGGTACGCCCGCGCCTCCGCGTCGGCCACCTGCGCGCCGCTGTCGTACACCCGGCGCAGGTGCGCCCGGTCGGGGTCGGCGTCGGTCAGCGCGGCCGACCGGGCGCGCTGGTCGGCGGCCTCCCGCTCCTTGCGCGCGGCCACCTCGGCCATCGCCGCGGCCACGTCGTCGGGCAGGCGCATCGCCGTCATCCGGACCAGTTCGGTCTGCCGGCCGGGCAGCGGCACCCGGCCGACGACCAGCGACACCCCGACGTCGCCGAGGACCTCGGCCAGCCGGTCCGGCGGCAGGTACCCGGTGAACGAGACCAACGCCCAGGTGCCGGGCTCGGCGGCGGCCGGCAGCGCCGCGAGTTCCGTGGCGGCGGCGCGCAGGTAGTCCGGGATCGAGCCGCCGTCGGCGACGCCGACCCGGGTCACCTCGCCGACCGTTCGGTCCGGCGCCGGCTCCCGGTCCCGGATCAGGGCGGCGGCGACCAGCACCGCGCCCACGCAGAGCAGCGCGGTGACGGTGAGACCCCGGGGTCGCCGGCCGCCGGGCGGTCGCGCCCCAGCCGGCGGTCCGGCCGGGCGCTCCTCGTGCCCGGCCGGCGGTGCCCCGGGCCCGGCCCGGTCAGTCGCGGAGAACGGCAAGGGCGCGGGCCAGGTCGTCCGGGTACTCGCTGACGAAGGTCACCTGCTCGCCGGTGCCCGGGTGCAGGAAGCTCAACGCCCGCGCGTGCAGCCACTGCCGGTCGAGCCCCAGCCGGGCGGCGAGGGTCGGGTCCGCGCCGTAGGTGAGGTCACCGACGCAGGGGTGGCGCAGGGTGGAGAAGTGCACCCGGATCTGGTGCGTGCGGCCGGTCTCCAGCCGCACGTCGACCAGGCTCGCCGAGGGGAACGCCTCGACCGTGTCGTAGTGGGTGATGCTGGGCTTGCCACCGGAGACCACCGCCCAGCGGTAGTCGTGGGTGGGGTGCCGGTCGATCGGGGCGTCGACGGTGCCGCGCAGCGGGTCCAGGTGCCCCTGTACCACGGCGTGGTACCGCTTGTCCACCTCGCGGTACTTGAAGGCCCGCTTCAACGCGCTGTACGCCGACTCGCTCTTGGCCACCACCATGATCCCGGTGGTGCCGACGTCGAGCCGGTGCACCACCCCCTGCCGCTCGGCGGCCCCGCTGGTGGCGATGGTGTGCCCGATCGCGGCGAGCCCACCGATGACGGTCGGCCCGGACCAGCCGGGGCTGGGGTGCGCGGCCACCCCGACCGGCTTGTCCACCACGACGATGTCCTCGTCGGCGTACACCACCCGCAGGCCGGGCACCGCCTGCGGCACCACGGTCGGCGCGGCGACCGGGGCGGGCAGGGTGACGTCCAGCCACGAACCGGCCTTGACCTTGTGGGAGTTCGCCCGGACCGCGCCGTCGACCAGCGCGTCGCCGGCGTCGACCAGCGTGGCCGCGGCGGTCCGGGAGAGCCCGAACAGCCGGGACACCGCCTGGTCCAGCCGCATCCCGTCCAGGCCGTCGGGGACGGGCAGGGAACGCCGGTCCCGGCCGGCGGGGGCGCTCACGCCCGCTCCCGCTGCTCGGCCGGGTCGTCCGGGCTGGACGCGGTGACGCCGTCGGCGTCCTTGTCGTCGGGGTCCTTGTCGTCGGTGAGCCGGGTGCCGTCCCGTTGCCGGCCGGTCAGTTCCAGCAGCACCGCGAGGATCACCCCGCAGACCAGGGAGCTGTCGGCCAGGTTGAACACCGGGATGATCCGGCCGTACGGGTCGAAGAGGCTGACCATGTCGACCACGTGCCCGACGAAGTGCCCCGGCGCGCGGAAGATCCGGTCACCGAGGTTGCCCAGCGCCCCGCCGAGCACCAGGCCGAGCGAGATCGCCCAGGGCAGCGAGCGCAGCCGCAGCGCCATCCAGCAGATCCAGGCGACCACGCCGGTCGTGATCATCGGGAAGACCCAGGTGTAGCCGGAGCCGATGCTCCACGCGGCCCCGCTGTTGCGGACCAGGGTGAGGTAGACCGCCCCGCCGAGCAGCCGCACCGGTTCGTCCCGGTCCTCCAGGCCGCCCAGCGCGACGTCCTTGAGCAGTTGGTCGGCGACGAGCAGGAACAGGGCCAGTCCGAAGAGGATCGCCACCGCCCGGGGCCGGGCCCGGCCGCCCCCGGGCTCGGCGCGGCCGGATCCGGCGGGCGGTGCTGCGCTCATCTGCTCCCCATCGACACTCTCGCGGTCACGGTCACCGGCTGGGCCGGCCGCCGGGGAGCGGACCTCAGCGCCGCTCCTCCAGCTGCTTGCAGGTCACGCAGAGCGTCGCCGACGGGAAGGCGGCGAGCCGCTCCACCGGAATGGCGTTGCCGCACCGCTCGCACCAGCCGTAGTGCCCCTCGTCGAGCCGCTCCAGTGCCCGCTCGACCTGCGTGATCCGCTCCTTGATGCTGTTGGCGAGAGAGATCTCCTGCTCCCGCTCGAACGTCTTCGTCCCGGTGTCGGCCTGGTCGTCGCCGGCCGAGTCGGTCAGCCGGTCGCGCTGCAGCTCGGTGATCTCGCTCAGCGTCTGATCGTACTCGGCGGTCAGTTCGTCGCGTCGGGCCGCCAGCGCGGCTCGGATCTTCTCGGTCTCCGCCGTGCTGCGGGTGGCCTTCGCCGCCGGCTTACGCCCGGCGGTCCTGGTGTCGGCTGGCTTCGCCATCGTCAGCTCCCTCGGCCACGGAATCCGCGGCGGTCGGCGGTGCCCCGGCGGGGGCCGCCGCCATGGCGTCCCCCGGGTACGAAAAGGGGCGCGCGGCACGTCGGCCGCGCACTCCCGAGGTTGGCAAGAATACGGAACGTATGCCTGGTACGACAACGTGCCGCACCGGCGCACCGCGAACTCGCCGCGAACCGCCCCTGAGCGGGGCAAAAGGTACGCTAGCAGCTCGCCCCGACGCTTCGTGCCGTACTCGCCGAACCCTGGGCCCGCCTCACCGGTCGGTACCGTCGCGCAGCCGCGACACCAGGTCGGCCAGGCCGGCCGGCGGCCGGTCCACGAGGAAGAGCTTGTCCCGGCTGGCCGCCCCGGTGCGCAGCGACACCGTCCCCGGCCGGACCCCGAGCGCGTCGGCGAGCGCCCGGCGGGCCGCCTCGGTGGCCCGGCCGTCCACCGGTGGGGCGTGCACGGCGACCACCAGGGCCGGGCCGTGCGGCCCGTCGAACCGGCCACCGACCCGGGAGCGGGCCGCGCCCGGCTTCACCCGCACGGCGACGGTGTACGTGTCGTCGGCACTGGTCACGGCGGCGCCCCGTCAGTACGGCCCGGCTTCGGCGAGCAGCACGGTGTCCGGGCAGCACCGCCCGCACGGGGTGAAGCCGAGCGCGACCGCCTCCGAGACGGGCAGCGGCTCGTACTCCCGGCCGAACAGGTGCGCGCAGTCGTCGAGGTGGTACCGGGGCCGGCCGTCGACCACCTGGACCTCGGTGTCCAGCCGCGCCACCAGGGCGGAGTCGGCGAGCGTGACCGGCTGGGCGGCCGGTTCGTCGGCCGGCTCCACGGGCCCCGGATCGAGGCTGACCGACCAGGGCACCGGGTCGAACCCGGCCGACCAGGGTGCCCGGTCGCCCTCCACCGCGCGGCCCGCCGGATCGGGCCCGGCGGCCGGGGACACCGGGACGAACTGCGCCGGGACGGACCGCGCCGAGGCGGGCGACTCGGGAGCGGGCGACTCCGGAGCGAGCGACTCCGGGGCTGACTGCTCCGGGGCGTCCGGTTCCGGGGCGTCCGGTTCCGGGGCGTCCGGTTCCGGGGCGTCCGGTTCCGGGGCGGGCTCAGCCGGGGCAGGCGACTCCGGAGTGGACTGGGCCGGGGCGGACGACTCCGGGGCGGACTGGGCCGGGGCGGGTGGCTCCGGCTCGACGGCGGCCGGCCGGGACGTCCCGTGGGGCTCCACCGACCAGGGTGCCGGATCGGGGGCGACCGGCCAGGCCGCCGGATCGGCGTGGGCCGGGCCGGGCCGGGCGTCGGGGTCGGCGTCGGCCGGCTGGGGCTGCGGGGCCGCCGGGGCCGGCTGGGGCTGCGGGGCCGCCGGGGCCGGCTGGGGCTGCGAGGTCGCCGGGTTCCACACCGCGTCCAGCGGGTCCGCCCCGGAGGTCCGCGACCCGTCCGGCGGAGCCGCAGCGGGGTCCGGCGGCCCGTCCGGTGACGCGGTCGCGGCGGTCGGCCGGTCCGTCGCCGGGTCCGGCCGGGCGAGTGGCGTGGTCACCGGCTCGGTGGCCCGGTCACGGGGCCGGAACAACCGGTCGGCGAGAGAGTCGTCAGCGTCGGTGTCGAGGTCGGGGTCGACCGGGGTCCACGAGGTGGCGAGTTCCGGGCCGGCTCCGGCGGCGCGGGGCGCGGAGGCGCCGGTCGCGGGCGCACTCGACGCGGCGGGGCGCGATCCGAAGGGGCCGGGCCCGAAGGCGCTCGGCCCGGCCGGGCCCGACGTGGGGGGACTCGACGCGGTGGGACTCGACGACCGTTGCGGATCAGGGGCCGCTGGGGGCCACCGGTCGGCCAGGTCGGCTGGTGGCTCGGCGTCGAGGTCGATCTCCGGCGGCAGGTCGGTCATCGGCGACCCGGGTGGTTGCCGCCACCCGGGGTCGCCGGTGTCGACCGATATCGGGACGTGTTGGACCGGAATCAGTGGCTCGGAGCGCGTCCCGGCGTGGCCGGGGACGTCCTCCGGCGGATCGGTGCCCGTCCCGAACACCTCGTCCAGGCCGCCGTACCCCGTGGGGCCGTACGCGACCGGGCCGTACGGCGAGCGGGTCCGCGCCGGCTCGGGGCCGGCGTACTCCGCCGGGTTGGACGCTGCCTCGGCGGCGGGGGTCTCCCGACGCCGGGTCGCCGGCGGGGCCCGGTCCGCCGCCGCGCGGGTGGCGACCGCCTGGCGGGCGCCGACCACCAACGCGACAGCGGCCAGCAGGCTGGCCGCGATCGAGATGATCAACAAAACGCTGGAGCCGCCGGTCAGACCGAGGACCAACAGGACGACGGCGAGCAGGATGAGCAGCAGACTGGCGACTAGCACGGCTCACCCCCGCCGACTCGGACCGGCTTGGCGAGTCGACGGCCGTGCCATGACGGCCGTCGACCCGTGGATCAGCGACCGGCTTCGAGCGCTCCGGAGCGACCGCCGCCGTAGGAGCCGGCGAGGCCGGCCGCCGCGAGGCCGTTGCCGCCGACGGATCGGCTGCCCTCGGCGCGGGTCATCTCGGCCTCCAGGCCCTGGCCCCGGCCGTCGAGGTCGCGCAGCTGGCTCTCCAGGTACGCCTTGAGCCGGGTGCGGTACTCCCGCTCGAACTGCTTGAGCTCCTCGATGTGCTTCTGCAGGGCGGTGCGCTTGGCGTCCAGACCGCCCATCGCCTCCTGGTGCCGCTGGCGGGCGTCCCGCTCCAGCGCGTCGGCCTTGGCCCGCGCCTCGCGGGTGACCTCCTCGGCCTTCGACCGGGCCTCGGAGAGGAGCTGGTCGGCCTCACGGCGGGCGTCGGAGACGTGGTCGTCGGCGGTGCGCTGGGCCATCATCAGCACCCGCAGCGCCTGCTGCTCACCGTCCCCGGTCACGGCCGGGCCACCGGCGGCGCGCACCTGCTCCAGCTCCGCCTGCATGGCGCGGGCGGCCTGCTCGGCGGCGGCCTTGTCGCGCTGCACACGGTCGAGCTGGGCCTTGACGTCGTTGAGCTCGGCCGCCAGGCGGGCGTCGCCGCCGGGGCCGGCGGGAGCGCCGCGGCCACCGCGCTCCACCTGGGCACGCAGCTCGTTGTTCTCCTCTATCAGACGGGCGAGCTCACGCTCGACCTCGTCCAGGAAGGCGTCGACCTCCTCCTCGTCATACCCCCGCTTGCCGATCGGTGGCTTTTTGAAGGCGACGTTGTGGACGTCGGCCGGGGTCAGCGGCATCGAAACTCCTCGGGTCAGTTGCGGCCGCGTAGCGGGCTGTACCTGCGGGTTGGCATCACCCGAGGATCAGCCGCTTCAACACGAACTCCATCAGCACGAACAGGATAACCAGGAGCACAAGGGAGGCCAGGTCGATGCTCACGGTACCAATTCGCAGTGGAGGGATCACACGCCTCAACGCCTTGAGGGGTGGATCAGTGACGCTCCACACCGTTTCCAGTCCCGCCGACGCGCCCCGACCCGGCTGCCAGCGGCGACCGTACTGCAGGACGGCGCTCAGGACAAACCGGGACAGAAGAAGGAGCAGAAAGACGTAGAGGACGAGATACAGGACTTGCAGCAGGATCGACAACACGGCAGGTGAATGTCCCTCGCTCGGGCGGGTCTAACTGAGGCTGAAGAACCCACCCTCGGCGATCTTGGCCTTGTCCTCTGCGGTGACCTGGACGTTGGCCGGTGAGAGCAGGAACACCCGATTGGTCACGCGCTCGATCGTACCGCGCAGTCCGAAAGCCAAACCGGCGGCGAAGTCCACCAGTCGGCGGGCGTCGGCCTCGTCCATCTCGGTGAGGTTGATGATCACCGGCACGCCGTCGCGGAAGTGCTCGCCGATGGTCCGGGCCTCCCGGTAGGTGGTGGGGTGCAGCGTGGTGATCTGGTACCGCTGCTCCTCCTCGACCACCGCCGGACGCTCCCGGGGCTGCGCCTGCGGCGCCAGGGCGAGGTTGTCCCGGGTGTGGTACGACAGGGTTCCCGACCCCTCCCCGGCGCTGGCCCGGGTGATCGACCGCACGCTGGAGCGCTCGGGCCGTTCGGGGCGCTCCGGCCGGTCGGCGTCGGACCGGTCAGTGTCCAGCGAGCGCGCCGTGGACCGGTCACTCAGCCGGCTCCGCTCGCCGGCCCGGGGCCGGGGCGGCGTGGGCGGCTCGTCGGCCTCGTCGTCGTCCTCGTCGGCGAACTCCTCCGCGTACCGGCTCTGCCGGTACCGCGACTCCCGGTAGCCACCCTTGTCGTAGCCACCGTCGTCGTAGGCCCGCTCGTCGTCCTCCTCGACCAGACCGAGCCAGACCCCCGCCTTGCGCAGTGCACCCATCCCGCGCCCTTCCGTCCGCCGTGCGGCACGTGCCCCCATGCCGTGTCGCATGTCGTGATGGACCCCAAGTGCCCACCCGACCGGAACGGCAATCCCCGGTGAGCGGTTCGCGGGCCGCCCGCCGTACCCCGGGACATACGGAGTGCCGATCCGTCAAACAACAGCGATGTAATTTGCTTCTTCCGAGCCAGGCTACCGCAGCGTGGGACGCATTCCGAGCAACGCGCTACCGACTCGCACCTGTGTCGCACCGTGTCCGATCGCGACGTCCAGGTCGCCGCTCATCCCGGCCGACACCTCGGTGGCCGTCGGATGCTCGGCGCGGAACGCCGCGACCACCTCCGCCAACCGGGCGAAGGCCCGCTCCGGCTCCCACCCGAGCGGGGCCACCGCCATCAGGCCGGTCAACCGCAGCGCGCCCGACCCGGCCACCGCGGCGGCCACCGGACCCAGCCCGACGTCCGGGTCGGCGGAGCCGGGCAGCGCGCCGCCCCGGGACGGGTCGCCGTCGATGCTGACCTGCACCAGGGCGTCCAACGGCCGACCCCGGTCCGCCGCCGCCGCGTCGAGCGCGCCGGCCAGCCGGACGCTGTCCACCGAGTGGACCACGTCGGCGTACCGGACCACCGAACGGCACTTGTTGCGCTGCAACCGGCCGACGAAGTGCCAGCGGGGCCGGACCCCGGCCGCCGCGACCTCGGCGGCCTTGCCGGCCGCCTCCTGGTCGCGGTTCTCCCCCATGTCGTGCACGCCGAGGCCGGCCAGCGCCAGCACGTCCGACGCCGGGTACGTCTTGGTGACCGCGATCATGGTCACCGTGGCGCGGTCCCGGCCGGCGGCGGCACAGGCGTCGGCGATCCGGGCCCGGACCTGGGCCAGCCCCGCGGCGATCTCGGCCCGCCGGTCCGGGCGTACCGTGCCGTCTCGATCGGTCATCGGCGCCGCTCAGGATCCGTTCTTGAGGAAGTCCGGCACGTCCACGTCGTCGAAGAGCACCCGCCGGGGCGACTGGGCCGGCGGCGGCATGGCGGCCGGCGGCGGCGTGCTCGGCGGGGTGGGCTGGTTCTGGTTGGGCTTGCGGGTCTGCTCGCTGGTCTTGTACGCCGGCACGCCACCGTCGAAGCCGGCGGCGATCACGGTGACCCGCACCTCGTCGCCGAGCGCGTCGTCGATGACCGCGCCGAAGATGATGTTGGCGTCCGGGTGCGCGGCGTCGGTGACCAGTTGCGCCGCGTCGTTGATCTCGAACAGCCCCAGGTCGGAGCCGCCCGCGATGGAGAGCAGCACGCCCCGGGCCCCGTCCATGCTCTGCTCCAGCAGCGGGCTGGAGATGGCCGCCTCGGCCGCCTCGACCGCGCGGTTCTCCCCCCGGGCGCTGCCGATACCCATCAGCGCGCTGCCGGCCCCGCTCATCACGCTCTTGACGTCGGCGAAGTCCAGGTTGATCAGACCCGGGGTGGTGATCAGGTCGGTGATGCCCTGGACACCGGAGAGCAGCACCTGGTCGGCGGTGCGGAAGGCGTCCATCATGCTGATGTTGCGGTCACCGAGGGCGAGCAGCCGGTCGTTGGGGATGACGATGAGCGTGTCGCACTGGTTGCGCAGCTCCTCTATGCCCGCCTCGGCCTGCACCTGGCGGCGCTTGCCCTCGAACGAGAACGGCCGGGTCACCACGCCGATGGTCAGCGCGCCGAGCTTGCGGGCGATGTTGGCGACCACCGGCGCGCCGCCGGTGCCGGTGCCGCCGCCCTCGCCGCAGGTCACGAAGACCATGTCGGCGCCCTTGAGCACCTCCTCGATCTCGTCGCGGTGGTCCTCGGCGGCGTTCTTGCCGACGTCGGGGTTGGCGCCCGCGCCCAGCCCCCGGGTCAGCTCGCGCCCGACGTCGAGCTTGACGTCGGCGTCGCTCATCAGCAGCGCCTGCGCGTCGGTGTTGATCGCGATGAACTCGACGCCCTTGAGCCCAACCTCGATCATCCGGTTGACGGCGTTGACCCCGCCGCCCCCGATGCCGACGACCTTGATGACCGCCAGGTAGTTGTGCGGAGGTGTCATCTCCGGTCCTTTCCCTTCGAGATTGGCTTCGCGCCGCCCCGGTACGGCGTGGCCAGATCCGCGGCCGACGACAGCTGTCCCCTGTGGAGGATCGAGACTGAACCCTAACCCTCTACTAGAGGCTTACAGTTATGTCAACCACTGATCCTCTTCGGGGCAACGTAAGCGCCCTCACGCGATGAGCCAAGGACCTGCCCGGCGTGTCGCCGCCGGAGCGCCACGAGTCACGTCCGACCGGCCGGAACACGGGCCGGCTGAGCGGCGACTCACCCCACCGCACGACGGGCGGCCCCGGTCACTTGACGGTCACCACGTCCGGGGCGCTCACGTCGACCCGTTCGGCCGGCTGGCCGAGCAGCGCGGTGGCCACCCGCGCCTTCTCCGCGCCCCGGGTGGCGTCGCCCCAGAACACCGTCCGCTCGTCGCGCAGCCGCAGGCTGATCCGGGCCAACCCCTCCACGTGCACGTCCCGCAGCCGCTCGCGCAGTTCCGGGGTGAGCACCCCGAGGACCTCCAGCGCGGCCCGGGTACCCGGGTCGGCCGGCCCGGGCCGGGCCACCCGGACCACCGGCAGGGCCGGTGGCGGCTCCGCCAGGGTACGGAAGACCACGCCGGTCCGGTCGATCACCGCGTACGCGTCCCCCTGCGGCACCACGGCCACCCCGGTCCGCTCCACCAGCCGGACCACCAGGGTGTCCGGCCACTGCCGGTCCACCGTGACCCGCTCCACCGGCGCGAGGTCGCCGATCCGGGCGGCCACGGCGGTCAGGTCCACCCGGGCCAGCGGCGTGTCGTCCGGTACCGCCGCCGCGTCCCGGACCTGCACCGGGGTCACCAGGTCGGCGCCGACCACCCGGACCTCCCGGACCCCGAACAGGCCGGTGCCGAGGAGCGTCCAGGCGACCAGCCCGGCGAGCAGGAGCACCCCGGCCGCGACCGCCCAGGGCAGCGCCGCCCGGACCCGGCGTTGCCGGGCGCGGGCCATGAAGCGCCGGGTGGACGCCGGCACCGCGTCGGAGCCGGCCCGGACCAGTTGCCACCGGCGGTTCGGGCCGCGCCGGCCGCCACCGGGGTCCGGCCCGCGCCGGCCCCCGCCCTCGGCCCCCCGCCGGCCGCCGCCCTCCGGCGTGCGGGCCGCCGCCGCGCCCCGGCGTGGGCCGGGGGTACGGCCCCGGGACGGGCCCGGGCTCATCCGGCGGCGGGCGCCGCGCCGTCCGGACCGCCGCCGGTGGCCGGCGCCGCCGGGCCCGGCGTCCCGGTGGCCCCGGTCGGGCCGGCGGTCACCGGCGCACCCGGCGTGCCCGGGGTCAGGATCGGGCCGGGCGTGGCGACACCGGTCCGGGCGAGCAGGGCGTCGAGCAACTGGTCGCCCATCAGCGAGATCGGCGGGGCGCCCATGGTGACCACCACGTCACCGGGGCGCGCCCGGCGGGCCACCTCCACCGGCGCGTCGTCCCAGGAGTCGACGAAGACCTTGTGCTCGGCCGGCAGCGGCACCACCTCGACCAGCGCGGCCGAGCCCTCGCCCGGCTGGCGCAGCTCCCCGGGGCCGAAGACCTCCAGCAGCACCAGCTCGTCGGCGATGCCGAGCGCGGCGGCGATCTCCGCCTGGAGGTCGCGGGTGCGGTAGACCCGGTACGGCTGGAAGACCACGATCAGCCGGCCGTCCCCGGCCACCTCGCGCAGCGTCTGCAGGGCCAACGTCATCGAGGTCGGGTGGTAGGCGTACTCGTCGTAGACCAGCACCTCGTCGGCGACGCCCTTGCGCTCGAACCGCCGCCGGACCCCGGGGAAGGCGCCGAGCGCGGCCTCGGCCGCCGCCACCGGCAGCCCCAGCAGGTACCCGGTGAGCACCGCCGAGGCGCTGTTGAGCGCCATGTGCCGCCCCGGTACCGGCATCCGGATCTCGCCCAGCGACTCCCCATCGATCTCGGCCAGGTACCGCACCCCGCGCGCGGAGGAGGCCATCGCGCTTAACCGCAGGTCGGCGTCGGGCGCCTCGCCGTAGGTGTACACCCGCCGGCCCTCGGCGCGCAGCGTCTCGGCCAGCCGCCGGCCGCCCGGGTCGTCGGCGCAGGTGATGACGTACCCGTCCGGGTCGGTGAGCCGGGCGAAGTCGGCGAAGGCCGCCTCCAGGGTGGCCAGGTCGCCGTAGGTGTTCAGGTGGTCCGCCTCGACGTTGGTGATGATCGAGACGAACGGGCGGTAGATCAGGAAGGACCGGTCGCTCTCGTCGGCCTCCACCACGAAGTGCTCACCGGTGCCGTGGTGGGCGCCGGAGCCCACCTCGGAGATCTCCCCGCCGATGACGAAGGACGGGTCCTGCCCGGCCTGCTGGAGCACCATGGTCACCATCGAGGTGGTGCTGGTCTTGCCGTGGGTGCCGGCGACGGCGACCGCGCGGCGGTTGGTCATCGCCGCCGCGAGCGCCTCCGAACGGTGCAGCACCCGCAGTCCCCGGCGGCGGGCCTCGACCAGCTCCAGATGGTCCTGCGGGATCGCGGTGGAGTAGACCACGGTGTCGACGCCGTCCAGGTTGGTCGCCTCGTGGCTCATGTGGATCGTCCCGCCGAGCGCGCGCAGCCCGGCCAGGGAGGGCCACTCCCGCAGCTCGCTGCCGGAGACCGGCAGGCCCCGGGTGAGGAACAGCCGGGCCAGGCCGCTCATGCCGACCCCGCCCACCCCGATCAGGTGGATCGTGCCCAGGTCCTCGGCGGTCAGGGTGCCGGCCGGGGTGAACTGCGCGGTGTTCATGACGGGTACCTTCCAGTCGCGGTCGGCGCGGCGTTCACCGGTTGACCGCCTCGTAGACGAAGTTCAGCAGCGCCTCGTCGCCGTCGCGCCGCCCGTACGCCGCCGCCGCCGCGCCCATCGCGGCGAGCCGCCGCGGGTCGCGGATCAGCGGGACGACCGTCCGCTCCACCCAGTCCGGGGTCAGCTCGGCGTCGTCGACGAGGAGCCCGCCACCGGCCTCCACCACGGGCAGCGCGTTGCGCTTCTGTTCCTGGTTGCTGTGCGGGTACGGCACGTAGATGGTGGGCAGCCCGATGGCGGCCACCTCGGCGCAGGTCATCGCCCCGCCCCGGCCCAGCATCAGGTCGGCGGCGGCGTACCCGGCCTCCATCTGGGACAGGTACGGCAGGGTCACGTACGGCACCGGCAGGTCGGTGGGGACCGGCACCGGCTCGTTGCGGGCGCCGATGACGTGCAGCACCTGGATGCCGTTGCGGGCCAGTTCCTTGGCCGCGCCGGAGACCGCCAGGTTGATCGAGCGGGCGCCCTGCGAGCCCCCGGCGACGAAGAGCACCGGCAGGTCGGGGCGGAGCCCGAAGTGGGCACGCGCGGCGGCGGCGTTGCGGGCCCGGTCCAGCCCGGCGATGCCCCGGCGCAGCGGCACCCCGACCACCCGGGCGTCGCGCAGCGCCTCGGCCTGCTGCGGCTGGTGCGGGAAGCCCACCGCGACGTGCTTGGTGAACTTCATCCCGAGCCGGTTCGCCACGCCCGGCGGGACGTTCACCTCGTGGATGACGATCGGCAGTTCCCGCCGCCAGGCGGCCAGGTACGCGGGCACCGAGACGTACCCGCCGAAGCCGACCACGGCGTCGGCGCGGACCTCGTCGATGACCTGGCCCGCCGCGCGGGCCGCCGTCCACATCCGACCCGGGGTCTTGACCAGGTTCATGTTGACCGACCGGGGGAGCTGGTACGCCGGAATCTGCCGCAGGTCGTAGCCCTGCGGCGGGATCAGCTCGTTCTCCAGGCCCTTGGGGGTGCCCAGGCAGGTGATCCGGACGCCGGGGTCGTGTCGGCGCAGGCAGTCGGCGAAGGCGAGCAACGGGTAGATGTGTCCCCCGGTGCCACCTCCCGCGAGCACCACCGAACGCAGCGGACCCATCAACGTCTCCTCTCAGTCGCCGCCCCGGCGCCCGTCCGGGTCGGCCGGGCGCCGCGGGGTGCGGCCCGGATTCTCCTGCCGCCGGGTCCGCGCCCGGGGGGCCGGAGCGCGGGCAGCCTTCGGCGCCGGCCGGCGACGCCCGGCGGGGAGCGGCGGCAACGGGGCCCAGAGTAGTCGGACCCATCGGGCCGGCGGACGGGCATGCAGGGCTCGGGCCGCGTCGGGCTCGGCGCGGGCGAACGACGCCAGCATGCCGAGCGCCGCCAGCGTCACGACCAGGGCACTTCCGCCGTCGGAGATGAACGGCAGGGGTACGCCGGTGATCGGCAGCAGGCCGACCACCCCGCCGATGTTGATCACGGCCTGGCTGACCAGCCAGGTGGTGACGGCGGCGGCGGCGAGCCGGCGGAACGGGTCGTCGACCCGCCGGGCGATCCGCAGCCCGGTGTACGCCAGCACCGCGAACAGGGCGAGGATCACCGCGCAGCCGACCACGCCGAGCTCCTCGGCCACGATGGCGAAGATGAAGTCGTTGTGCGCCTCGGGCAGCCAGTCCCACTTCAGCACGCTCTTGCCCAGCCCGACCCCGAACCACCCGCCGTTGTCGATGGCGTTGCGGCCCTGGCCCATCTGGTAGCAGCCCTCTTCGAAGCACTGCTCCGGCGGTTTGATGAAGTACGTCAGCCGGGCCAGCCGGTAGTTCGGCTCGCCGCGCGCCCCGGAGCCGGCGCCGAGCGAGGCGGCGGCGATGAGCAGGCCGACCCCGGCGAGCCCGACCACCGACAGGGCCGCGAAGACCCGGGCCCGCACGCCGGCCGCCCAGAGCAGCCCGACCACCACCGCGAGCAGGCAGAGCATGGTGCCGACGTCGTTGTACCCGACCAGGACGAAGAGCAGCCCGACCACCGGGAAGAGCGGGGTGGCCAGCTCCCGCCACCAGCCCAGCGCCGCCCCCTTGCGGGCCAGCACGTGCGCCCCCCAGAGCACCAGGGCGAACTTGGCCAGCTCGGAGGGCTGCACCTGGATGCCGCCGAGGATCAGCCAGAGCAGCCGGGCCTCCAGCGGCCCGAACTGCGCGGAGTCCTGCCCGCTGAGCCGGGCCACCACGAGCATCAGGTTGAGCAGCAGGAGCAGCCCGACCGCCACGGCCAGGGCGGGGCGGCTCAGCACCCGGTAGGTGCGGGCGGGCAGCCGCTGGCAGACCCAGAACGCGACGATGCCGATCACCGCGAACATGGCCTGCTTGGTCAGCGCGGCGAAGGCGTTGCCGCCGGTGGCGTACTCCCGGACGCTGGTCGCGGAGAAGACCATGGTGAGGCCGATCACCAGCAGCAGGCCCGCGCTGGAGATCAACAGGTAGTAGGAGGCGAGGGGCCGGGACAGCAGGCCGCGCAGCGCCGCCAACGGCCCGGTGGCGTCCAGCCCGCGCAGCCCGGCAGGCGGGTCGGCGGACCGTTTCGCGCCCGCCCTCTCCCGCTGCCGTACGTCTGTCCCGCCGGAGCCTCGGTCCTCCCCCACCCGTTCATCATTGCCGCTCAGCGGCACCGCCACCCGCCCAACGCCCGACTCGGCGTGTCGAACCGGGAAAGGAAGGGCCCCCTGTTAACGCATACGGTGGTAAAGGGGCCCCTTCCTAACACCTGACCCGGGGCGGGCGGCGCGGCGGGGGTCAGCCCATGTTGGCGAGGAAGTCGCTGTAGAACAGGCCGAGCGCGATCGCCACCCCGATGCCGGCGATGATCCAGAACCGGACCACGATGTTGACCTCGCTCCACCCGGCCAACTCGAAGTGGTGCTGGAGGGGGGACATCCGGAAGACCCGCTTGCCGGTGGTCTTGAACGAGATGATCTGGATCACCACGGACATCGTGATGATCACGAACAGCCCGCCGATGATCGGCAGCAGCATGATCGTCCGGGTGGACATCGCCATCCCGGCGATCAGACCGCCCAGCCCGAGGGCGCCGGTGTCGCCCATGAAGATCCGCGCCGGCGAGGTGTTCCACCAGAGGAAGCCCACACAGGCCCCGGCCGCCGCCCCGGCGATCAACGCGATCTCCAGCGGGTCCCGCACCGTGTAGCAGTAGTTGTTCGGGTTGGCGGTGTACGTCGGGTCGGCGCACCAGTGCCGGTACTGCCAGAAGGCGATCAGGGCGTACGCGGCGAGCACCATCACCGAGGCGCCGGTGGCCAGGCCGTCGAGGCCGTCGGTGAGGTTCACGCCGTTCGTCGAGGCCATCACCACGAAGATGAAGATGACCACCGCGCCGATCTTGGTGACGTCCAGCGCCGGGATGTCCCGGATGAAACTCAGCGTGGTGCTGCCCACCGTCTCGGTGTTGGTCAGCGCGCCGCTGGCGTCGGTCATGGTGCTCGGGAAGTACAGGGCGACGACCCCGAAGACCGCGCCGACCAGGATCTGGCCGAGCAGCTTGCCCCGCGCGCTCAGGCCACCGCTGTGCCGCTTGCGGACCTTGAGGAAGTCGTCGATGAAGCCCACCGCGCCGCAGAAGACCATCAGCCCCAGCAGCACCAGGGCGGTGATGGTCGGCTCGACCTGGGCGATCTGCGCGTCCGGCAGGGTGGTCAGGGCGAGGTGCCCGGCGACGTACGCGATGACCGTGGCGAGGATGAACACCACGCCACCCATCGTCGGGGTGCCCTTCTTGCCCTGGTGCATCTGCGGGCCCTCGGCCCGGATCGGCTGCCCGGCCTTGAGCCGGGTGAACACCCGGATCGCGATCGGGGTGCAGAACAGCGACACCAGGAAGGCGACCCCGATGGCGACGATGACCGCCCTCATGCGGCGCCACCCCCGGTGGTCGCCTCGGCGCGCAGCGCGTCGACCACCTCCCAGGTGCGGTACCGGGAGCCCTTCACCAGGACCACATCGCCCGGTCGTAGCTCGCTGCGCAGCACCTCGACGGCCGCCGCCTGATCGGTGAGCAGCACCGACTCTCCTCCCCAGTCCCTCACTGCTGTAGCGCCCTCGTGGATCGGCGCCGCCGGCTCGCCCACCACGAGCAGCCGGTCGACGCCCAGGTCGGCCGCGAGCCGGCCGACCTCCAGGTGGCCGTCCCGCTCGAACGGCCCCAACTCGGCCATGTAGCCGAGCACCGCGACGCTGCGCCGGCCCTCGCCGAGGTCGGCCAGCGCACGCAGCGCCGCCGCCATCGAGGCCGGGTTGGCGTTGTACGAGTCGTCGATCACGGTCACCCCGTCGGCCCGGTCGAAGACGTCCATCCGCCGGGTGGAGACCAGCCGCAACGCGCCGAGGGCGGCGGCCGTCTCGGTCACCGACATCCCCAGCTCGCGGGCGACCGCCGCGGCGGCCAGGGAGTTCGACACCTGGTGCGGGCCGGTCAGCGCCAGCCGCACCGGCGCGTTCCCCTCGGGGGTGACCAGGGTGTACGCCGCCCGGCCCCGCTCGTCGGCGGTGACGTCGACGGCCCGGACGTCGGCGTGCGCCGCCTCGCCGTAGCGGACCACCCGGGCGGCGGTACGGGTCGCCATCGCGTCGACGAGGGGGTCGTCGGCGTTGAGCACGGCCAGCCCGTCGGCGGGCAGCGCCTCGACCAGTTCCCCCTTGGCCAGCGCGATGGTCTCCCGCGAGCCGAACTCGCCGAGGTGCGCCACCCCGACGTTGAGCACCACGGCGATCCGGGGCGGCACCACGTCGCAGAGGTAGCGCACGTGCCCCACCCCCCGGGCGCCCTTCTCCAGCACCAGGTACCGGGTGGCCGGCCCGGCCTGCAACGCCGTGTACGGGTGCCCCAGCTCGTTGTTGAACGAGCCGGGCGGGGCCACCGTCTCCCCGAGCCCGGCGGTGACCTGGGCGATCATGTCCTTGGTGCTGGTCTTGCCGGAGGAGCCGGTCAGCCCGACGACGGTCAGGCCGGGCAGCCGGTCGACCACGGCGCGGGCCAGCCGCCCCATCGCCGGCAGCGCGTCGTCGACAAGCACCATCGGCACCCCGGGCACCTCGCGGGTGCCGAGCACGGCCACCGCCCCGGCGGCCACCGCGCGGGCCGCGTAGTCGTGCCCGTCGACCTGCTCCCCGGGGAACGCGACGAAGAGCGCGCCGGGGCCGACCTTGCGGGAGTCGAACTCCACCGGCCCGGTGACCCGGGCCTCGGGGTCGGCGGCGACCAGCCGGCCACCGACCGCGGCGGCCACCTCGGCCAGGCTCAGCGGGATCATCGGCGACCCGCCAGGTCACCGAAGCGGACCCGCAGCGCGTCGGCCAGCTCGGTCCGGTCGTCGAAGGGGTGCACCTGCCCGGCGACCTCCTGCCCGCGCTCGTGCCCCTTGCCGAGCAGGGCCACCACGTCGCCCGGCTCGGCCAGCCGGACCGCCTCGTCGATGGCCGCGCGCCGGCCCGGCACCTCGATGATCCGGGCGGCAGCGCCGGCCCGGTACGCCCCGGCCAGCACCTCGGCCCGGATCGCCGCCGGGTCCTCGGTCCGTGGGTTGTCGTCGGTCACCAGCACCACGTCGGCCCCTTCCGCCGCGGCGGCCCCCATCACCGGGCGCTTGCCCCGGTCCCGGTCGCCGCCGGCACCGATCACGCAGATCAGCCGGCCGGCGCTCAGCTCCCGCAGCGCGGCCAGCGCGGCGACGATGGCGTCCGCCTTGTGCGCGTAGTCGACGACGCCCCGCACCGGGCCGGCGCCGACCAGTTCCAGTCGCCCCGGCACCCCGCCGCAGGCGGCCACGCCGGTCGCCGCGGTGGCCGGGTCGACCCCGGCGCCGACCAGGGCGGCGATCGCCAGCAGCGCGTTGGCCACGTTGTGCCGGCCGGGCAGGGCCACCCCGCCCGACAGGACGAGGCCGTCCGGGCCGTGCGCGGTGAACCGCTGGGCGTACCCGTCGCCGTCGACGTCGCCGGCCCACCAGGTGGCGGCCGGGTCACCGGCGGCCGAGTAGCCGACCGTGGTCGGCTTGACCAGCGGGCGCAGCGCCGGGTCGTCGTGGTTGAGCACCTCCACCGCGCAGCGACCGTCGAAGAGCTGGGCCTTGGCCGCGAAGTAGTCCGCCGCGTCGGCGTGGAAGTCGAGGTGGTCGGAGCCGAAGTTGGTGTACCCGCCGACGGTGAACCGGACCCCGCCGACCCGGCCCATGGCCAGCGCGTGGCTGGACACCTCCATGACCACGGCGGTGACGCCGCGTTCCCGGGCGGCGGCGAGCATGGCGTGCAGGTCGGTGGCCTCCGGGGTGGTCCGGACGCTGTCGAGCACCAGGTCGCCCAGCCGGGTCTCCACCGTGCCGATCAGGCCGGTGACGTGGCCGGCGGCGCGCAGGCCCGACTCGACCAGGTACGCGGTGGAGGTCTTGCCGGCGGTGCCGGTGATCCCGATGACGGTCAGCCCCTCGGTCGGGTCGCCGTAGACGGCGGAGGCGAGCACGCCGAGCACCGCGCGGGGGTCGGCCACCACCAGGGCGGGCAGGCCCGCCTCGGCCACGGCGGGGGCACCGGCCGGGTCGGTGAGCGCGGCCACCGCGCCGGCCGCCGCCGCGGCGGCGGCGAACTCCGCGCCGTGCCGTCGGGCACCGGGCAGGGCGGCGTACAGGTCGCCGGGGCGGACCTCCTGGCTGGCGTGGGTCACCCCGGTCACCGACCGGTCCGCGGCGTCCGCCGCGGGGGCCACCAGCTCGGCCGGCGTCGCTGCCGGGAGCCGGGTGGCCAGGTCGCCGAGTCGGACGGGAGACACGCTACGGGGGCGTGGATTGCCGGGCACGGCGTCAGACCCTACCCGGTCGTCCGGTTCCGACCGCACAGCCGCCCCGGTGGTTCGTCCGCACCAACCGATGATGTCGCGCGACGGCCGGTCAGCGGGGATAGACCACGAAGTTCGGTGCGTCGGCGCCGCTCGACGGCGGCACCCGGTAGTGCTGGAGGGTGAAGCGCATCATGTCGCGGAACGCCGGTGCGGTGATCTGGCCGCCCCCGCCGGACGGGGTGTGCGCGAAGACCGCGATGACGTACCGGGGCTTCTCCGCCGGGGCCATCCCGATGAAGGAGGCCACCTCGCCCGGCTGCTTGCGGCCGTCCACCAGCCGCCAGCCGGTGCCGGTCTTGCCGGCGACCCGGTAGCCGGTCACCGCCGCCTGCACGCCGGTGGCGTCGGGGACGGTGGTGACCGCCTCCAGCATGGTCCGCAGCGCCGCCGCGTTCTCGGAACTCAGCACCCGGTGGGTCTTCGGGGCCTCGGCGGGGGTCCGCGTGCCGTCGGGGGCGATGGTCTGCCGGACCAGCCGGGGCTGCACGTACACGCCGTCGTTGGCGATCGCCGCGTACGCGGCGGCCATCTGCAACGGAGTGGCGTCCACGCTGTGCCCGATCGGCACCGACCCGTACGACGAGTCGCTCCACTCCTGTGCGGGCAGGATGCGCCCGGCGGCCTCGCCCGGCATGCCGACCCCGGTGGGCTGGCCGAGGCCGAACCGGCGCTGGTACTCGATCAGCTTGTCCCGGCCCAGCTTGTCGGCGATGGTGATGGTCCCGACGTTGGAGGAGTGCGCCATCATCCCGGCCAGGCTCATCGTCCGCCCGCCCGCCGGGTGGGTGTCGGCGAACCAGGTGTCGCCCCTGCGGACGGCGTTCGGCACCGGGAACGTCGTCTCCGGGGTGATCACGCCCTCCTCCAGGGCCGCGCCGAAGGTGATCGCCTTGTGCACCGAGCCCGGGTCGACCACGAAGCTGGTGGCCGCGTCGTCCCGTTCGACCGGTTCGCTCTCCTCCGGTTTGGCCGCGTCGTACCCGGGATAGCTGGCCTGGGCCAGCACCTCCCCGGTGGCGACCTCGATGATCACGGCGGCGCCGGTGCTGCCCTGTGTCTTCGCCATCTGCTCGGCGAGGATGCGCTGGGTGCGGAACTGGAGGTCGGCGTCGACGGTCAACTGCAACGAGCTGCCCGGCTCGGCCTCGGTGGTCTGGCTGAAGCCGCCGGGGATGGGGGCCGCCAGGGTGCCCCGGCCGGCCTCGTAGACCCGCCGCCCGTCCACCCCGCTGAGCAGGTCGTCGTAGCGCGCCTCCAGCCCCTCCAGGCCGACCATGTCGGGGCTGGTGAAGCCGATCAGGTTGGCCGCCAGGTCGCCGTTGGGCACCTCGCGCCGCTCGTCGCGGTGCACGTTGATGCCGGCCAGCTCCAGCGCCATGACCTGCCGCGCCGTCTCGATCGGCACCCCCCGGGCCAGGTACTCGAACTCCGACGGCACGCCGTTCTCCCGGGTCCGGGGACGCATCCGGTCGGACAGCTTCGAGGCGGCGATGCCGAGCAGCGGGGACAGCGCCCGCGCGGTGGCCTCCCGGTCCTGCACGCGGGTCGGGTCGGCGAAGACGTACCGGGCCTCCACGCTGTTGGCCAGCGGCGCGTCCCAGCGGTCGTAGATCGCGCCGCGCGGGGCCGGCAGGTCGACCCGGACCAGCCGGTCGCTGCGGCCGGCGCCGGCCCACTCCGGCACGTCCACCGCCTGCAGGACGACCAGCCGGACACCGATGGTGGCGAAGATCGCCAGGGTGAGCACGGTGGCCAGGCGCAGCCGGCGGCGCGGGTCGGCGAGCTTCGGCGGCCGGCGCGGCTTACGGGTGGGCCGCCGGGCGCCGGAGCGGGCCGGCCGGGGGCCGGGGCGGCGGCGGGGCGGGGCGGGCGGCTCGTCGTCGGGCTCGTCGTACGCCGGGCGGGTCGGCACGGTGCGGATGACGCCACCCCGGCCGGTCGGGGCGGCGTCGCGCCGCCCGGTCCGGGCGGGCTCGGCCCGGCCACCGTCGAGCACCTGCAACGCCGGGCGGAACGGGTCGCCGGAGCGGCCACCCCGGGGGGTACGCCGCTGCTGGCCGGTGCCGGCCTCGCGGATGCTCCGCCCCCGGGGGGTGTACGCGCGGGCGTCGGAGATGCCACCGCCACCGGGGTCGCCGGAGCGGGCTCCCGACGCACGGGACGAACCGCGCCGGGAGCCCGTGGCGTCCCGGCGCGGTTCCTCCTGCCTCGGTGGCACGGCGATCAGCCTCCGCTGCCCTGCTGGCTGGTGACCGACGGAGCGCCGTCGGCCGGCCGGGGCACGCCGATGATCTTGCCATCCGGCAGCCGGATGTACGCCGGCTCGGCGGACTCGACCAGGCCCAGCTTGCGGGCGTTGGCCTCCAGGCTGCCCGGCGCCTGCTGCTTGGCGATCTCCTTCTCCAGCTCCTGCTGGTCGAGATCGAGCTTGGCCTGCTGCTGCTGGAGCTTCTCCAGCCGGAACGCGTTCTCGTTGATCTTGGTGTTGACCACCAGGATGCCGAGCACCCCGCCGACGACCAGCACCACGATCAGGGCCGCGAAGGGCGCCCTGGGCACCGACACCGGCGGCGGCGGGGCGACCCGCAGCCGCGGCGTCCTGGCCGGCGCCGGCACGGCCCGCTCGGCCGGCCGCAGGGCGACGTTGCCCTGGGTGGGGAACTCGCGCGCCCCCCGGGCGCGAGTGTCCGACCGGTCGACCCGTGGCGCCCCCGACGCCGATCCGACCTGCGTGGCCCGCTCCGCCGCGGTCCGGCCCCCCGACCGCGGTGCGCGCTGCCCGACGCCGGAGTCGTTCCGGCGGCCGTGCCTGTTGACGTTCATGCTCCCTCCCCCTCTTCGTCCGTCCCGTCCCGCACCGACCACTGCGGATCCCGCCCGGATCCCGCGGCCGTCCCCGGTTGGTGCATGGCCTTCACCCGTCGGCGGTACCGTTCGCGGTCGGTCCGCCCGTGCTGTGCCTGCTCGGGGTCGATCCGTTCCGCGGCCCGCAACCGCACCGACGCGGCGCGCGGGTTCGCGGCGACCTCCTCCTCCCCGGGCAGCTCCGCGCCCCGGCTGAGCAGCCGGAACGTCGGACCTGACCCGGGCAGTTCGACCGGGAGGTCGATCGGGCCCGTGCTCCGGACCCGCTCGGCGAGCGCCTGCTTGGTGAGCCGGTCCTCCAGCGAGTGGTAGGACAGGACCACCAGGCGACCGCCCACGGTGAGCTTGTCGAGCGCGGCCGGCAACGCCGTCTCCAGCGCCGCCAGCTCTCTGTTTACCTCGATCCGTAAAGCCTGAAACGTTCTCTTTGCCGGGTGTCCACCGGTTCGTCGGGCTGGTGCCGGGATCGACTCACGGACCAACTCGGCCAGCCGCGCCGACGAGGTGATCCGGGCGCGTTCCCGTTCCCGGATGATCGCCGAGGCGATCCGCCCGGCGAACTTCTCCTCGCCGTAGACCCGCAGCACCCGGGCCAGGTCCGGGTGCGGGTAGGTGTTGACCACCTCCTCGGCGGTCACCCCCCGGGTCTGGTCCATCCGCATGTCCAGCGGCGCGTCCTGCGCGTAGGCGAACCCGCGGTCGGGCGCGTCGAGTTGCAGCGACGAGACCCCCAGGTCGAACAGGACCCCGTCGACCGCCGGGTAGCCCAGCCGGGCCAGCACCTCGGGCAGTTCGTCGTAGACGGCGTGCTCCAGGTGGATCCGGTCGGCGAACCGGGCCAGCCGGACCCGCGCGTGCGCGAGGGCCTCGGTGTCCCGGTCCAGGCCGATCAGGATGGTCTCCGGGTGCGCCGCCAGCACCGCCTCGGCGTGCCCGGCCAGCCCCAGTGTCGCGTCGACGTGGACCGTCCGCCCGCCCCGGCCCAGCGCGGGGGCCAGCAACTCGAGACACCGCTCAAGCAGCACCGGCACGTGCGTGCCGCGTAGCTCCCCCATCTGGACCCCCACTGGTTGCACCGAATCGTTTGTCTCGCGTTCCGTACGTCGCAACGGCGCCTGCGTCGTACCGCCAGATCCCCATCCGCTTCCGCCGGCCCACGCGGGTCGCGTCCCGCCTGGACCAGATCGTGCCCCTGGCACCGGGGAAGGGATGCCAGGACCTCGAAGCGGCTGGAGATCTCGCAGTACGTCGTCGGGCGCCGCCACGCCCTACAGACCGCCGGGCAGCACCCCCTCCGAGATGTCGGCGAAGTCGTCCTCGCTCTCGGCGAGGTAGCTCTCCCACGCCGCCCGGTCCCAGATCTCCACCCGCGTGCTGGCGCCGATGACCACGAGATCGCGGTCGAGCGCGGCGTACGCCCGCAGGTGGGCCGGGATGGTGACGCGGCCCTGTTTGTCCGGGACCTCGTCGTGGGCACTGGCGAAGAAGACCCGGCTGTAGGCACGGGCCGCCTTGTTCGTCACGGGTTGGGCGTGCAGTTGCTCCGCGATCCGCTGGAACTCGGGCATCGGGAAGACGTACAGGCAGCGCTCCTGCCCTTTGGTGATCACGACACCCCCCGCCAACTCGTCCCGGAACTTCGCCGGAAGGATCAACCGGCCCTTCTCGTCCAGGCGTGGGGTGTGGGTGCCGAGGAACATCGGCCCAACCCCCTCGCCCTGAGCGGCGTTCGCGGCGCCGCTGACCCCCCGGGCCGGTGGGCCCTCCCGGCCTCACCATCGGGCCCCACTCTACTCCACTTCCCTCCACCTGCAACCAGATTCGCCCGCGTGGCGCGCCGCCCCGGTCAGCAAAACCGCACGTCAGAACGGGTGGAGCGGAGTGGAGGGCCGGCGCGCCCCCCGCGAGGGCGTCCGCTTTCCGACATTGATCGACTCCATCCGGAGGAGCGGGCTCCGGTCGTCCGGCGGGTGCCGATCGACCGGACGGATCGTCCTCGGCCGCGATCTGAGCGGGGCGCGGGTCCGGTAACCTCGCTCGCGTGACGGACGCGAAGATGCCCTTGCGGGCAAAGGTGGCCAGCTCCGTGTCGCGCACCGCCGCCGCGCTGTCGCGGGCGGCGGGCCGCGGCGACGGGTCGGTGATCGGCGGGTGGATCGGTCTCAAGATCGACCCTGACCTGCTCGCCCACCTCTCGGCGGGACGGGCCATCGCGCTGATCTCCGGCACGAACGGCAAGACCACCACCACCCGGCTGGCCGCCGCCGCCGTCGGCGTCCTGGGTCGGGTCGCCACCAACTCGTTCGGCGCCAACATGCCCACCGGGCACACCTCGGCCCTGGCCAAGGCCGGCAGCACCCCGTACGCGGTGCTGGAGGTGGACGAGCACTACCTGGCCCAGGTGCTGGAGGCGACCGACCCGCACGTGGTGGCCCTGCTCAACCTCTCCCGCGACCAGCTCGACCGGGCCAAGGAGGTCGCCATGATGGCGCAGCTCTGGCGGTCCGCGCTGGTCAAGCACCCGGAGGTACGGGTGGTCGCCAACGCCGACGACCCGATGGTGGTCTGGGCGACCACCCCGCCGCCCCAGCACGACCCGCGGATCGCGCCGCCGCACGTCACCTGGTTCAGCGCCGGTCAGCGCTGGCACGACGACTCCTGGGTCTGCCCCGAGTGCGGCTCGACCATCCAGCGCTCCGGCGTGCAGTGGTGGTGCAGCGGCTGCCCGCTGCGCCGGCCCGAGCCGCAGTGGGTCGTCGAGGACGACGGGGTGCTCGACCCGACCGGCGCCTGGCACAAGGTCAAGCTCCAGCTCCCCGGCAAGGTGAACATCGGCAACGCCGCCACCGCGCTCGCCGTCGCCGCCGAGTTCGGCGTCCGCCCGGTCGACGCGGTGCTGCAACTGGGCAGCGTCGCCTCGGTCGCCGGCCGGTACGCCCAGGTGGACCGGGACGGACGCAACATCCGGCTGCTGCTGGCGAAGAACCCGGCGAGCTGGCTGGAGGCGTTCGACATGGCCGACCACGCGCCCACGCTGCTCTCCATCAACGCCCGCGACCCCGACGGGCTGGACACCTCCTGGCTGTTCGACGTGGACTTCGCGCCGCTGCGCGGCCGGCAGGTGCTGATCACCGGCGACCGGGCGTACGACCTGGCCGTCCGCCTGGACGTCAACGACGTGCCGTTCCAGCACGTCCAGACCTTCGGCGAGGCGGTCCGGGCGGTCCCGCCGGGGCGCCTGGAGGTCATCGCCAACTACACCGCCTTCCAGGACATCCGAGCGGAGCTGGACCGTGTCAACTGAGAGCCTGCGCATCGTCTGGATCTACCCCGACCTGCTCTCCACCTACGGTGACCGGGGCAACCTGCTGATCCTGGCCCGGCGGGCCCGCCAGCGCGGGATGCCGGTGGAGACCCTGGAGGTCCGCTCCGACCAGCGGCTGCCCGCCACCGCCGACATCTACCTCATCGGCGGCGGCGAGGACGGGCCGCAGGCGCTCGGCGCGCAGCGGCTGCTCGCCGACGGCGGCCTGCACCGGGCCGTCGCCCAGGGCTCGGTGGTCTTCGGGGTCTGCGCCGGGTACCAGCTCCTCGGCACCTCGTTCTTCGCCAAGGGCACCCAGTACCGCGGCCTGGAGCTGCTGGACCTCGCCTCCGACCGGGGGCCCACCCGGGCCGTCGGCGAACTGGCCGGCGAGGTCGACCCCCGGCTGGGCATCCCGTACCTGACCGGCTTCGAGAACCACGGCGGACGGACCCGGCTCGGCCCCGGGGTGGCCCCGCTGGCCCGGGTGAGCGCCGGGGTCGGCAACGACGGGCAGACCGAGGGTGCCTGGCGCGGCAAGCTGCTCGGCACCTACTCGCACGGCCCGGCCCTGGCCCGCAACCCCGCCCTGGCCGACCTGCTGCTGCGCTGGGCCACCGGGGTCCACCAGCTCCCACCCCTGAACGACACCTGGCACGAGCGGCTCCGCTCCGAACGCCGCCACGCGGTGGCAGCCGCCGCCCGACCGTGACCCCGCAGGGCCGGGAGCCGCACGGGCGGTTCCCGGCCGGGGGTGGCGGGGACGAGCCGATGCCGGCTGCGGCCGGCGAGGACAAGCCGGCGTCGGCGGCGGCCGGCCACGAGAAGCCGATGCCGGCCCCGGCCGGTCAGCGGCGGCGTCTTCCCGGCCCGACCGTGCTGCTCGCCGCGCTCCGGCGGCTGGCCGCCCAGCCGTCGGGTCGCCGGTTCCTCCTCCTGCTGGCGATGCTGGCCGGTTTCGGTCTGCTGCTGCTGGTGGTGCCGCTGCCCGCGCCGGGGGAACTGCCGAGTCTGGCCGAGCGGCTCGGCCCGGTCGCCCCGGTCGCCGCGATCGCTGGCGGGGCGCTGCTGCTGGTCGCCCTGGTCCCCCGGACCTTCGTCACGCTCGCCACCGGTGCGGTGTTCGGCCCGCTCACCGGAGCGCTGTACGCCCTCGGCGCGGCGCTGCTCGCCGCGGTGCTCGGCTTCGCGATCGGTCGCCTGCTGGGGCGGGAGTTCGTCGCCGAGCGGGTACGCGGCCGACTCGCCCGGCTCGACCGCTGGTTCGCCCGGCAGAGCGTGCTCGGCGTGATGACCGTACGGCTGCTGCCGATCGCCGGCTTCGGGCTGGTCAGCTACGGGTACGGCACCACCGCCGCGCGGGTGCTGCCGTACCTGGTCGGTAGCGTCCTCGCCTCCGCGCCGACCGCCTTCGGCTACGCCGCGGTGGGCGCCTCGGTCACCACCCCCGGCGGGGTCGACTGGTACGCCGCCGCGCCGGCCGCGCTGGGTCTGGTCGCCAGCGCGGTGCTGGTCGCCCGCTGGTGGCGGGCGGAACGTGGCCGCGCCGCCGACACCTCTCCCCCGGGCCGATGACCCCTCCGACCGATGGGCCATGCCCTGCGGTCGGCGTGTCGCGGCCCGCAGCGATACCGCGTTGGGGAGGCAAACCTGACAGGTACAAATATACCTGTGAGGTATGCGGCTCAGATGCGGTAGGCCCCCTCGACACCACGCCGCCGGCCGGCGCGGGCGGGGACACCGCCTGACCCACCGTCGAGACATCGACAGGCATAGCCATTTACGGAAATTTCCTTCATCCTGTACGGCAACAGCGTCAAGAAGCACCGAGGAGCTGTCCGTCGCGGCGCACCGCGCGTCGCCGTACCCCGAAGGACCGGCATGCCCGACCAGCTTCCGCATCTCGACCGCCGCGCCCTGCTCCGGACCGGGCTCGGCGCCGCCACCCTCGGCGTGGCCGGCGCGACCGGCGCGCTCGTCCCCGCCGCGAGCGCGCCGGCCGCGCCGGCCGCGCCCCGCCCGGCCGCCACGCCGACCCCGGCGCAGACGATCGGCGAGATCATCACCTGCGGCTCCTGGGCGGCCCGGCCACCGACCAGCCCGCTGACCATGAACACCGGCACCACCCAGAAGATCGTGGTGCACCACACCGCCTACCCGAACAGCACCGATTACTCGGTCAACCAGGCGATCTGGCTGGCCCGCGACATCCAGCGCCTGCACCAGGACGGCAACGGGTGGCCGGACTCCGGGCAGCACTTCACGGTCAGCCGGGGCGGGTACCTGCTGGAGGGGCGGCACCAGAGCCTCGCCGGCCTGCGCGGCGGCACCCAGCAGGTGGTGGGCGCCCACTCCCCGGGGGAGAACGGACGCGGCATCGGCATCGAGAACGAGGGCATCTACGTCACCGAGTCGCCGCCGCAGCGGCAGGTCGACGCCCTGGTCGACCTCTGCGTGGCGGTCTGCGTCCAGTACCGGATCGGGGCGCACCGGATCTTCGGGCACTGGGACTTCCAGCTCACCCAGTGCCCCGGGGCCGCCTTCTACCGGCAGTTCCCGGCGCTGCGCCGGGAGGTCGCCCGCCGGCTCGGCACCGCGCTGACCGCCATCCCCGAGCGCACCTGGCCGGACATCCTGTCCAGCAGCCGGGGCGAGACGGTCCGGGTGGCCCAGCACCTGCTGCGCGCCCGGGGGTACACGGTCACCGCGAGCGGCACCTTCGACCCGGCCACCGTCGCGGCCGTGGAGGACTTCCAGCGGCGCAACGGGATCACCCCGACCGGCCTCGGCGAGATCCGCGACAGCACCTGGGACCTGCTGGTGGTGCCGGTGGCCGCCGGCGGCACCGGCGAACCGGTCGCCGGGTTGCAGAGCATCCTGGCCGTCCGGGGGTACCCGGTCACCGCCACCGGCACCCTGGACACCGCCACCCGGGAGGCGGTCCGCCAACTCCAGACCCGGCACGGGCTGACCGCCACCGGCGAGGTGGACCGGCGTACCTGGTGCGCGGTGGTCGGCGGGAGCGTCCGCGAGGCGTTCCGCACCACCCTCCTGCGCCGCTGACCCCACCGGGCGCGCGGCCGGGTGTGAGGAGGGGCCCCCTGTACAACAAAAAGCGTTAACAGGGGGCCCCTCCTTACACCTCAGGCGACGACGGAGACCATCCGGCCGCGCACGACGATGACCTTGCGGGGCTCCTTGCCGGCCAGGGTGGCGGCGACCGCCTCCAGCGCCGCCGCACGGACCGTCGCCTCGTCGGCGTCGGCGCTCACCTCGACCCGGCCCCGGACCTTGCCGTTGATCTGCACCGGGTACGTCACCGTCTCGGCCACCAGCAGGGCCGGGTCGGCGGTCGGGAAGTCGACGTAGGTCAGCGAGCCGGCGTGCCCCAGCCGCCGCCACAGCTCCTCGGCGATGTGCGGGGCGAACGGGGCCAGCATCAGCACCAGCGGCTCGGCCACCTCGCGCGGGGTGGCCGACAGCCGGGTCACCGCGTTGGTCAGCTCGATCAGCTTGGCGATCGCGGTGTTGAACCGGATCCCCGCCATGTCGCCCCGGACCCCGTCGACGACCTTGTGCAGCAGCCGGCGGGTGGCCTCGTCGGCCGGGTCGTCGGTGACCCGGGAGGCGCCGGTCTGCTCGTCGACCACCGCCCGCCAGACCCGCTGCAGGAAGCGGTACGAGCCGACGACCGCCCGGGTCTCCCAGGGGCGGGAGACCTCCAGCGGGCCCATCGACATCTCGTACACCCGGAAGGTGTCCGCCCCGTACGCGGCGCACATCTCGTCCGGGGTGACCACGTTGCGCAGGGACTTGCCCATCTTGCCGTACTCGCGCCGGACCTCGGTCTCGCCGTGCAGGAACCGGCCGTCGACCTCGACGACCTCCTCGGCCGGCACGTACGCGCCCCGCGCGTCGGTGTACGCGTACGCCTGGATGTAGCCCTGGTTGAACAGCCGGCGGAACGGCTCGAACGACGACACGTGCCCCAGGTCGTACAGCACCTTGTGCCAGAAGCGGGCGTACAGCAGGTGCAGCACGGCGTGCTCGGCGCCACCGACGTACAGGTCGGTGCCCCCGCAGTCGCCCGCGTCGCGCGGCCCCATCCAGTACCGCTCGTTCTCCGCGTCGACGAACCGCCCGCTGTCGGTCGGGTCCAGGTAGCGCAGCTCGTACCAGCAGGAGCCGGCCCACTGCGGCATGACGTTGGTCTCTCGGGTGTACCGCTGCGGGCCGTCCCCCAGGTCCAGCTCCACCTCGACCCAGTCACGCCGGCGCGACAGCGGGGTCTCCGGGTCGCTGTCGGCGTCCTCGGGGTCGAAGGTGCGCGGGGCGAAGTCGTCCACCTCGGGCAGCTCGACCGGCAGCATCGACTCGGGCAGCGCGATCGCCGCGCCGCTGGCGTCGTACACGATCGGGAACGGCTCGCCCCAGTACCGCTGCCGGGAGAACAGCCAGTCCCGCAGCCGGTAGGTGATCGCGCCGCTGCCGTGGCCGGCGGCCTCCAGCCACTCGATGATCCGGGCCTTGGCGTCGGCCACCCCCAGGCCGTTCAGGTCCACCCCGCGCTCGACGCTGGCGCTGTTGACCGCCGGCCCGTCCCCGGTGAACGCCGTGCCGTCGAAGCCCTCGGGCGGCTGCACGGTGCGCACGATCGGCAGGTCGAAGACCTCGGCGAAGTCCCAGTCCCGCTGGTCCTGGGCGGGCACCGCCATGATCGCGCCGGTGCCGTAGCCGGCCAGCACGTAGTCGGCGATGAAGACCGGGATGTCGCCGCCGGTGACCGGGTTGGTGGCGTACGCCCCGACGAAGACGCCGGTCTTCTCCCGGGTCTCGGCCTGCCGCTCGACGTCGGTCTTGGCCGCCGCCGCCTTCCGGTACGCCTCGACGGCCGCCCGGGGGCTGGCGTGCCCACCGGTCCAGGCGTCCTTCGTCCCCGCCGGCCAGGCCGCCGGGACCAGCGCGTCGACCAGCTCGTGCTCGGGGGCCAGCACCATGTAGGTGGCCCCGAAGACGGTGTCCGGCCGGGTCGTGAACACCCGCACCGGCGCGGCGGCGGTCGGGAAGTCGATGTGCGCGCCGGTCGAGCGGCCGATCCAGTTGCGCTGCATCAGCTTGATCGGCTCGGGCCAGTCCAGGGTGTCCAGGTCGTCCAGCAGCCGGTCGGCGTACGCGGTGATCCGCATCATCCACTGCTTCAGGTTCCGCTTGAAGACCGGGAAGTTGCCCCGCTCGGAGCGGCCGTCGGCGGTGACCTCCTCGTTGGCCAGCACGGTGCCCAGCCCCGGGCACCAGTTCACCGGCGCCTGCGAGACGTACGCCAGCCGGTGGTCGTCGACGACCGCCCGCCGCTGCGCCGGGGTCAGCTCCGCCCAGGGGCGCCCGTCCGGGGTGGGCCGGGTGCCGGCCTCGAACGCGGCGACCAGCTCGTCGATCGGGCGGGCCCGGCGCGCGTCCGTGTCGTACCAGGAGTTGAAGACCTGCAGGAAGATCCACTGGGTCCAGCGGTAGAAGTCGGTGTCGATGGTGGCCACCGACCGCCGCTCGTCGTGGGCCAGTCCCAGCCGGCGCAGCTGGGCCTTGTACCGCTCGATGTTGGCCACCGTGGTGGTGCGCGGGTGGGTGCCGGTCTGCACCGCGTACTGCTCGGCGGGCAGGCCGAACGCGTCGAAGCCCATCGCGTGCAGCACGTTGCGCCCGGCCATCCGCTGGAACCGGGCGTAGCAGTCGGTGCCGATGTAGCCCAGCGGGTGCCCCACGTGCAGGCCGGCCCCGGAGGGGTACGGGAACATGTCCAGCACGTACAGCTTCTCCGCGCCGGCGCGGGGGTGGGCCGGGTCGGCCAGCGGGCCGGTCGGGTTCGGGGCGTGGAAGGTGCCCTCCCGCTCCCAGGTGTCCTGCCACCGGCGCTCGATCTCGCCGGCCAGCTCCGCGGTGTACCGGTACGGGGGAATGTCGCCCGTCGGTGCGGCGGCCTCACTCATGGCGTTCTCCTCGGCGCGGTCGTCTCGTAGTCGGTGGGAAGTCTGCTGCGGGCACTGCCGTGGGCACGAAAAAGCCCCTCACGCAGGAGGGGCCGCCGTGCTGTCGCCGCGTCGTCGGCGCGTCAGCACGGCCCGGTAAGAAGCAGGAAGACTCCGGCCACGTCGGCAGTCTACCCCGCCGCGCGAACCCGTTATCGTCCGCCGTGACCGACACCGGCGGTGAACCGGAGCCGACCCGGATCCGTGATCCCTGGTGGCCGGATCCGTGCTCTCGGGTGGAACGCCGGTGACCGAGAGTGGTCACCGACCGGGCACCGGCGCGTCGGCAACTCCCCCGACCTGGCGAATATCGGGGCGTAACCGACCGTCTACCTGCGGGGGTCGGCGATGACGACAAACATGGTTAGCCTGAGAGACCAGTGAGATTCCTGCGGCAGACGAGGCTCGACGTCGCGACACGAGGGTTCCGGCGCGCCGCTGGCGACCGGGGCTCGCCGGCGAGCTGCCGTCGGAGGCGACGAGGAGGAGGCCCGTGACACAACAGACCTGGGACGAGGTGGGCGGCCTGTTGCCGCACGACGAGTTCCGCGCCGCCAGCGAAGCCATCGTGACCAACATCGAACAGGTCATCGAGGGCAAGACCGCCACGGTGCGCCTCGCCCTGGCCGTCCTGCTCGCCGAGGGTCACCTGCTCATCGAGGACGTCCCGGGGGTGGGCAAGACCAAGCTGGCCAAGGCGCTCGCCCGCTCCATCGACTGTTCGGTACGGCGCATCCAGTTCACCCCCGACCTGCTGCCCAGCGACGTGACCGGGGTCAGCGTCTACAACCAGGAGACGCACGACTTCGAGTTCCGCCCGGGCGCGGTCTTCGCCAACCTCGTCGTCGGCGACGAAATCAACCGGGCCTCGCCGAAGACACAGTCGGCGCTGCTGGAGTGCATGGAGGAGCGGCAGGTCACCGTCGACGGGGTCACCTACCAGCTCCAGACCCCCTTCATGGTGATCGCCACCCAGAACCCGATCGAGATGGAGGGGACCTACCCCCTCCCCGAGGCCCAGCGGGACCGGTTCACCGCCCGGATCGCCATGGGGTACCCGGGTCAGGCCGCCGAGCTGGCGATGCTGGACGGGCACGGGGCCACCGACCCGTTGCAGGAGCTGCGGCCGGTCTCCGACGCGGCGACGGTCCGCCAGCTCATCGCGCACGTCCGCCAGGTGCACGTCGCCGACGCCGTCAAGCAGTACGCGATCGACCTGGTCACCGCCACCCGCGAGGCCCCCGAGCTGCGCCTGGGCGCCTCCCCCCGGGCCACCCTCCAGCTCCTGCGCACCGCCCGCGCGGTGGCCGCGCTGGAGGGGCGGGACTACGTCCTCCCCGACGACCTCCAGGCGCTGGCCGTGCCGGTGATGGCGCACCGGATCATCCCGACGGCGGACGCCCAGCTCGCCCGGCGCACCACCGACGCGATCGTCTCCGACCTGGTGCACCGGCTGCCGCTGCCGCACGACCGGCAGCGGTCCCCGTACGACACCCGGCCGAGCGCCGGCAACGGTCGCCCGCCCTACGAGCCCCGGAGGCCGTGACCGTGCGCGACGGGCTGCGCGGCCTGACCACCCGGGGTCGGTCCTTCCTCGCCGCGGCGGTGGCGGCGGCCATCTCCGCCGCGATCCTCGGCGAGAAGGACCTGCTCCGGGTGGCCGTCCTGCTGGCCATCCTGCCGCTGCTCGGTGCCGCCTACGTCGGGCGGAGCCGGTACAAGCTGGCGTGCAGCCGGTCGCTGGATCCGCACCGGGTGCCGGTGGGGGCCAGTTCCCGGGTGGTGCTGCGGTTGCAGAACCTGTCCCGGCTGCCCACCGGCACCCTGCTGCTGGAGGACCGGCTGCCCTACGCGCTGGGCAGCCGGCCCCGGGTGGTGCTGGAACGCCTCGGCGCGCACCAGGCCAGTTCGGTGGCGTACACCGTCCGGGCCGACGTGCGGGGCCGCTACGAGGTCGGCCCGCTGGTGGTCCGGATGACCGACCCGTTCGGGCTCTGCGAGCTGAGCCGGTCCTTCCCCAGCACCGACCACCTCACGGTGATCCCCCAGGTCGTCCCGCTGCCGTCGGTCCGGCTCCCCGGGGAGTACGCCGGCAGCGGCGAGAGCCGGGCCCGGTCGGTGGCGGTGCACGGCGAGGACGACGCGGCGACCCGGGAGTACCGGCGCGGCGACGACCTGCGCCGGGTGCACTGGAAGTCCACCGCCCGCACCGGCGAGCTGATGGTGCGCCGGGAGGAGCAGCCCTGGGAGAGCCGGGCGACCGTGGTGCTGGACACCCGGGCGTGGGGCCACCGGGGCGACGGGCCGACGGCCAGCTTCGAGTGGGCGGTCTCCGCCGCCGCGAGCATCGCCGTGCACCTGCGGCAGGCCGGGTACAAGCTGCGCCTGGTCACCGGCTCCGGGGTGGACGTCGACGCCGGGGAGGGCACCGGCGAGGGGCTGCTACTGGACCACCTGGCCGACGTCCGGCTGGACAAGCACACCGAGATCACCTCGCTGGTGCAGCGGGTCCGCCAGCGCTCCGACGGCGGTCTGATCATCGCGCTGCTCGGCTCACTGGACACCGCCGAGGCCGAACTGCTGTCCGGGCTGCGGGGCACCGGCGCGACCTGCGTCGGATTCGCGCTGGACAGCTCGACCTGGCTCAACCTGCCGGACAAGGCACGGGCCGAGGCCGAACACGCGCACGGCACCGCCGCGCTGGCCCTGCTCCAGAACGGCTGGCGGGTCATCGGGGTCGACCACGGCGCCCGGCTCCCGGCGCTGTGGCCGCAGGTCGCCCGGGGCTCGCAGGGCTTCGCGCAGCGGGCGGCGATGGCCGAGACGGTCGCCGGGGGCGTGAAGTGAGGATCCATCACGGGAACGGGGTGTACCGGTGACCGCGCACCGTAATCTCGGGTTCGTCGCCGCCGTGGCGACGCTGCTCGCCTCGGCGCCGCTGTCGGCCATCTTCGAACGGTGGACGTGGCTGCTCCAGTCGGCCGTGGCGGTCGCCGCGGTGGCCGGGGCGGCGGCGCTGACCCGGCTGGTCCGGGCCCCGGTGTGGGGTCAGGCGCTGGGCATGCTCGCCGGCCTGCTGCTGGCGTTGACCTGGCTGTTCCCCGGCGGCACCGGGCTGGCCGCGCTGGTGCCCACCCCGGCCACCTTCGACCACTTCGGCGCGCTGCTGAACGCCTCGGTCGAGGACATGCGCTCCTACGGCGTGAAGGTGCCGGACACCGATCCGTTGCTCTTCATCGCCGTGCTGGGGATCGGGTCGGTCGCGGTGATGGTGGACCTGCTCGCCGTCGGGCTGCGCCGGCCCGCGCTGGCCGGGCTGCCGATGCTCGCCGTCTACTCGGTGCCGGTCGCCATCTACGTGGACAGCGTGCCCGCCGTCCCGTTCGTGGTCGGCGCCGCCGGGTACCTGTGGCTGCTGGTCACCGACAACATCGACCGGGTACGCCGGTTCGGCCGCCGGTTCACCGGCGAGGGCCGCGACGTCGACGTGTGGGAGGCCTCTCCGCTGGCCGCCGCCGGCCGGCGGCTGGCGGTGGTCGGGGTGGCGCTGGCCATCGCCGTGCCGCTGGCCGTGCCGGGGATGTCCGGTGGGCTGCTCAACCAGTTGAGCAGCGGCGCGGGCAACGGCACCGGCGGTTTCGGGCAGGGTGGCGCCCCCGGCCGGATCGACCTGTTCGCCTCGCTCAGCGGGCAGCTCAACCAGTCCCAGGTCACCGACTTCGTCAAGGTCACCACGAACGAGGAGGACCCGTTCTACCTGCGGTACGGCGTCGCCGACCAGTTGAGCCCGGAGGGCTTCAGCGTCCGCAGCCCGACCGGCCGGCCGGTCACCCAGGACCTGCCCGACCCGAGCCAGGGGATACGACGCGGGGTCGAGCAGCGCCAGTACCGGGCCACGGTGGAGGTGACCCGGAACCTGACCATGCCGCTGATGCCGACCTACGCCGAGCCGGTACGGACCGAGGACCTCAGCGGCAACTGGCTCTACGACCGCAACCTCCAGGTCCTCTTCTCCAACCGGGAGAACTCCCGGGGCAAGAGCTACACCTTCGACTACGTACGGTCCACGTACACCCCGGCGGTGCTGCGGGAGGCGGCTCCGCTGCCGGCGGAGAACGAGCTGCGGCGGCGGTACACCGTCACCCCGCCGGTCCGTGAGGTCGAGCAACTGGTCACCGAGCTGATCCAGGGCGCGCGCACCGAGTACGACAAGGTGCGGGCGATCTACGACCACTTCTCGGCGGAGAACGGGTTCAGCTACCGGTTGAGCACCGAGGGCGGCACCAGCGGCCAGGACGTCGTCGACTTCCTGGAGAACAAGGTCGGCTTCTGCCAGCAGTACGCCGCGGCGATGGCGTGGCTGGTCCGGGCGGCGGGCATCCCGGCCCGGGTGGCGTTCGGGTTCACCAACGGCAGCGACCGCGAGGGCAACACGTACACGCTGACCAACCGCAACCTGCACGCCTGGACGGAGGTCTACTTCGACCGGATCGGCTGGGTGCCGTTCGACGCCACGCCGACCTACGGGGTGCAGGGGTGGAACCGCTCCGAGTGGGCCCCGGACACCGACGCGCCGGAGCCGACCACGCCGGGGGCGGAGACCCCGGTGACGCCCGACGATCCGGGGGCGTCCGCCCCGGCGAACCAGCCGGACCAGCTCGAGGAGGACGTCGACCCCGGCTTCGACCCGGCCGGTGGCGCACCGATCGACGAGGCGCCGCGCTGGCCGTGGTGGGCGCTGGCCGTCCTGGCGGTGCTCGCGCTGCTGGCGGTGCCGGCACTGCGCCGGTGGTCGCTGCGTCGGCGGCGGGGCCGCCGGGTGGCCGTCGCCGTACCGGCGCCCCGGGTGGACAGTGACGCCGACCCGGTGGCCGGGGCCCGGCCGGTGACGGTCGGGGTGGACGTCGACCAGGCCCGCGCGCACGCCCACGCGGCCTGGGACGAACTGCTCGACACGCTTGTCGACTACCGGGTCCGGGTGGACCGCACGGAGACCCCCCGGGCCACCGCCGACCGGTTGGCCGCCGACACGCTGACCGGCGACGAGTCCGCCACGGCGGCGGTCCGGCTGCTCGGCCGGGCCGAGGAGCGGGCCCGGTACGCCCGCGACCCGCTCACCGGCGAGGACCTGCCACCCGCCCTGCACGCGGTCCGGGGTGCCCTGGCCGGCCGGGCGGACCGGCGGACCCGGCTGGCGGCGGCGGTGCTGCCCCCGTCGGTGCTGCTGCGCTGGCGCACGGCGCTGGCGGAGGGCTCGGCGCGGCTGGTGACGGCGACCGGCCGGATCCGGTACCGCCTGCTGCGCTGGAACCCGCGCCGGCTCATCGCCGGCCGCGCCAGCCGCTGAGCCGACGACGGGGGCCGAGGCGTCCGCCTCGGCCCCCGGTAGTGCCTGCCTCGCCACCGCGTGGTCGGCCGCTCCTCCGGCTGCGTGGGGTCGCCGCCGGCACCGGGCGTTCCGCCGCCTCGCCTCGGGCTTCTCGGTGTGGTGCGCACGGCCTCCTTTCGAGCTGCCCTCAGAGACGGGGCAGGTCTCGGCACGGTGAGACCGGTTCGGCGCCGGCGAGAAGCGAGAGCGAACGACGTCGGCGTGAGCGGGCCCGGAAGGTGCGGGTCGAGCGCCGATGTCGGCTGCCGGCCGGTATGCGGTGTGCCACCCGGGCGTGGGGGTGGTCTCACAGGTGGGGCAGCTCGAAAGGCTCGCGGACGCTCATCCACGGCCGCACCCGGCCCAGGTGCGGACGCTCGTCGTTCCGGTGGGTGGCGCGGGCATGCCGGGGCCCGGCGGGTCACCGGCGCGTTCCGGTGACCCCGAGCACCGCCTGTCGACCCGGCCGCGTCAGCGGCCGGGTCCGGTCAGCGGTGCCCCTCCGGGCGCTGCCGCCACCGGTCTTCCATCCGGTCCAGCAGCGACGACCGACGCCCCGATCGGCCCCCGCCACGGGGACGTCGACGGCTCGTCGTGCCGCCCACCACGTGCAGGTCCGGCGACTGCGACCGACGGTGCGACTGCACCGCGAAGGCCGCCGAGGCCAGCATGACGACGAAGCCCGCCACCGCCAGCGGTGGAGTCTTGATCACCGCGCCATAGACCAGCAGGGCGAGACCAGCGATGATCACACCGGCAGCGACGAGCAGGCGACGCCGCGCGTGGAAACGCGGGTCGCTGGCGCGCACGGCCGAGGCGAATTTGGGGTCCTCGGCAAGCGACCGCTCGATCTGCTCGAACAGCCGCTGCTCGTGCTCCGAGAGCGGCACGGCACTCCTCCCCGGTCACGTTGGTCGGCCCGGTCGGGTCGACAGACCGTGGCAGCCATCCGGCTGCTTACCCGCAAGTCTACGAGGGGGGTCGCGCGTCGGAAAGCGGGACGACCTATGGCCGGGGTGGATTTTCATTTCGGTGGGGATCGGCTCTGCCGAGCAGACTAGCCGGACCTATGACGGACCGCCCGAATCGGGCAGCCGCGGCGTCGGCGGCGGCCTCCGCCTCCCGCCATCCCCGCTCCGGCGCGCCGAGCGCGAGTTGCCGTGGGGTCTGCGCCGCGGGGGCGAGCCCCTCCATCCGGACCCCGACGAGTCGGATCGGCTCGCTCGGGTCGAGGGCGGTGAAGAGCGCCCAGGCGGTGTCGAACATCTCCCGGGCGGTGTCGGTGGGCACATCCAGGGTGCGGGACCGGCTGACCGTCCGGAAGTCGGCCATCCGCACCTTGAGCGCCACGGTCCGCCCGACCTGACCGGCCCGGCGCAGCCGCCCACCCACCTTGTCGGCGAGGGCGAGCAGCGCCCGCCGCAGCTCCCGCCGGTCGGTGACGTCGACGTCGAAGGTCACCTCGGCGCCGATCGACTTCTCCACCTGCTCGGGGCTGACCCGACGCGGGTCCCGCCCGGCGGCCAGCTCCCGCAGGTGGGTCGCGGCGGCCTCGCCGAGCGCCCGGCGCAGCATGCCGTACGGCGCCTCGGCCACCTCGCCGATGGTGTTCAGCCCCAACCGGCGCAGGGTCTGCTCCGACCGCTCCCCCACCCCCCACAGCGCCGCCACGGGCAGCGGGTGCAGGAAGTCGAGCACCCGTGCGGCCGGCACCACCAGCAGGCCGTCCGGCTTGGCCCGGGTCGAGCCGAGCTTGGCCACGAACTTGCTCGGCGCGACCCCGACCGAGCAGGTCAGCCCCGTCTCCTCGGCCACCCGGGCGCGGATCGAGCGGGCGATCTCGGCCGGTCGGCCGAACAGCCGGCGCGCCCCGGCCACGTCGAGGAACGCCTCGTCCAGGGAGATCGGCTCGACCAGCGGGGTGACGTCCCGGAAGACGTCCATCACCGCCCGGGAGGCCGCCGTGTACCGGGTGAAGTCCGGCGGGAGGTAGACCGCGTGCGGGCAGAGCGCCCGCGCCCGCGCGGTGGGCATGGCGCTGCGGACGCCGTACCGGCGGGCCTCGTAGCTGGCCGAGCTGACCACGCCGCGCGGGCCGGTCCCGCCCACCACGACGGGCCGCCCGCGCAGCTCCGGCCGGTCCCGCACCTCCACGGAGGCGTAGAAGGCGTCCATGTCGACGTGCAGGATCGGACACCCGGTGTCGTCGGCGTCCGGGCCGAAGCGTGGGTCACCGCCCCGTGGCAACGACTGGCTCCGACCCATTCCGGCAGGCTAGCCCCCTGGTCCGACAGGTTCGCCGACCAACCCCGCACCGGCCGGGTCAGCCCCGGACGACCAGCAGGGGCACGGTCATCTCGGCGGCGGTGTCCGCGCCGTGGTACCCGACCAGCCGGGCCGCCATCGGCGGCTCGGAGGCGGTGGCGACCACCACGTACGTGTCCCGGCAGACCACCACCACGTCCCCGATCCGGGCCAGGTGCGCCGGGTCCACCGGCCCGAACCAGCCGGCGGCGACCGCCTCGTCGCGGGTGGTGACCCGGGCCGCCCCGTCGAGCACCGCCGACCAGGCGGCCACCACGTCGGCCTGCGCGCCCGGCTCCACGTGCAGGTACCGGACCCGGGGCTCGCCGGCGACGAGCCGTACCCCGGCCCGCAGGCGGGGGTCGGTGTCCAGGTCGAAGCGGTGCTCCACCGGGACGTTGAGCTGCCCGTGGTCGGCGGTGACCAGCAGCGCGGCGTCCGCCGGCAGGCCGTCCACCAGCCGGGCCAGCAGCCCGTCCAGCTCGGTCGCGGCGGCCTGCCAGCGGGGCGAGTCGACGCCGTCGAGGTGCCCGTACCGGTCCAGGTCGGGGTGGTACGCGGAGACCAGGGTGGGCCCGGACCCGGCGGCCAGGGCGGTCAGCACCGCCCCGGCGAGCGCGTCGACGTCGGCGGCGCCCCGGAAGTCACCGCCCCGGTTCGCGGCCAGGGTCAGGCCGCTGCCGGCGAACTCCGGCCGGCTGACCACGGTGGTGGCGACCCCGGCGGCGCGGGCCCGCGTCAGCTGGGTGGGCACCGGCTGCCAGCGCAGCGGGTCCGGGTCGTCGGCCCACTCGACGTGGCTGAGCACCCGGTCGCCGCCGGGCACCCGGACCCGGAAGCCGAGCACCCCGTGCTGTCCCGGCGGCGCCCCGGTGCCGAGCGTCACCAGGCTGGTCGGGGTGGTCGACGGGAAGCCGGTGACGATCGGCCGGCCGACGGTGGCGGCGAGGCCGGCCAGGGTCGGCGCGTGCCGGGCCGCGACGGGGAGCTGGTACCAGCCGAGGCCGTCGACGAGCAGGACGGCGATCCGGCGGACCCCGGCGAGGCCGGGCAGCAGCCCGAGCCGGTCGACGGCGCCGGGCACCCCGAGCACGGCCAGCGCGGCGGGCAGCACGTCGGCCAGGCTGTCCCCGCCGTACCGGGGGGAGACCGGGCTGAGCGGGTGCGGGTCGGTCATGCCGGCCGGCGGGCGAAGACGTGCAGCGCGGCGGCGAGGTCCCGGTACGGCGACCGGCCGGCCAGGGCCCGTTCCAGCTCGACCAGGGCGGCCGGCTGGCCGTCCGCGACGGCGGCGGGCAGCAGGTCGGCCAGGACGCGTACCCCGTGGATCTCCTCGACCTCGGCCCCGGCGGAGCGCAGCAGCGCGGCGGCGCCCTCGACGTCGAAGCGGCGGCGCAGGGTGTCCCGGGGGCCGGCGGTGCCGTCCGGGTCGGCGGCCAGCGCGGCGGCGGTGTCCAGGTGGCCGTTGGTGGCGCGGGCGAGCACCGCGGCGGCCCGGCCGGCGACCAGGACGCTCGCCGCGCCGCCCGGCCGCAACGCGGCGACCAGCGCGGCCACCACCGGGGCGGGGTCGTCGACCACCTCCAGCACGGCGTGGCAGAGAACCAGGTCGACGCTGCCCGGCTCGACCAGCCCGGCGAGCGCGTCGCCGTCGCCCTGCACCGCGCGGACCCGGTCGGCGACGCCGGCCTCGGCGGCCCGACGGGTCAGCGCGGCGAGCGCGTCGGGGCTGGCGTCGACGACGGTGACCTGGTGGCCGGCCTGGGCCAGCGGCACGGCGAAGCCGCCGGTGCCGCCGCCGACGTCGAGGACGGTGAGTCGGGTGCCGGCGCGACGGTCCAGCTCGGCCCGCAGGACGGACCAGATCACGGCGGTACGCGGGGTCAACGGCGGCCCGGTGAGCGGGTCTCGGGTCTGCTCCACCCGGTCGAGCCTAGTCACGCCGGCCGGTGTCGCGGGGACCGCCTGGCGTCCCGGCCACGCCGGCCGGCGTCGGCTCACATCCGCGCCCCCGTCGGGGGCTCCTCCTCCGCCCGGGACCGGCGGACGTTGGCCACCGGGCCGTCGGTCACCGCGTACTCGCGCGGTTCGGGGTGGTGCGCCGGAACCCAGCCCGCGACGAGACGGGTCCGCCGCGCGTTGGCCACTCCGTTGTAGCCGTTGTTCATCCTGTCGTTCTTCCTTTCCACGGACGACGGGGTTACCAGATCTTTGTCGGTGGCTGCGGGATCAGCAAGATGATCCCGTCCGCTGACCACGTCAGGGTCTCTCCCACCGGTCGGTGCGGTAAACACCGGTGTGAAGAAGACAACGAACCGGGGCCGGGGCCGGCGGCGCGGGCCGGGTCACCGGAAGTCGCGGGAGGCCGGGCTGACCGGCGGCACGATCGGGTCGAGCCGGTCGGCGGTGAGACCGGTCACCCCCTCGTGCCGGTGCAGCCGCCCCCGGACCACCAGGGCGGCGCTGGTCCGGGCCACCCGGCGGTACCGCTGCCACAGCCCCGGCGAGCAGGCGACGTTGAGCATCCCGGTCTCGTCCTCCAGGTTGAGGAAGGTCACCCCGCCGGCGGTCGCCGGGCGTTGCCGGTGGGTGACGATCCCGCCGACCCGGATCCGCCGCCCCGGCTCCACCTGGCCCAGCCGGGCGATCGGCACCGCGCCGAGCGCGTCGAGCTGGTCGCGGACGAACCGGGCCGGGTGGCTCTCCGGGGAGAGCCCGGTCGCCCAGACGTCGGCGACCAGGCGGTCCACCGCCGCCATCCCGGGCAGCATCGGCGCGGCGGCACCGGTCACCGTGCCGGGCAGCCGGCCCGGCCGGTCCTGGGCCGCCGCCCCGGCCGCCCAGAGCGCCTGCCGCCGGGTCAGCCCGAAGCAGGCGAAGGCGTCCGCGGTGGCCAGCGCCTCGAGCTGCGCGGCGGTGAGACCGACCCGCCGGGCCAGGTCCGGCATGTCCCGGTACGGGCCGCCGAGGCCGCGTTCCCGCTCGATCCGCTCCGCCACCTCCGCGCCGAGGGTCCGCACGGCGGACAGTCCCAACCGGACGGCCGGGCCGCCGAGCCCCCACTCGTGCGGCGGCTCCCCGGGCCGGCTGCCCCACCGGGTCTGCGGGGTGGACTCGCACGTGGCCTTCGCCCCGCTGGCGTTGACGTCCGGGCGACGGACCTCGACGCCGTGCCGGCGGGCGTCGTCGACCAGGGTCTGCGGCGAGTAGAAGCCCATCGGCTGGGCGTTGAGCAGGGCGGCCAGGAACGGGGCCGGGTGGTACCGCTTGAGCCAGGAACTGGCGTACACCAGGTAGGCGAAGCTCATCGCGTGGCTCTCCGGGAAGCCGTAGTTGGCGAAGGCGGTGAGCTTGCGGTACACGTCGTCGGCCAGCTCGCCGGTGATGCCCCGCTCGGCCATCCCGGCGTAGAGCCGGTCGGCGAGCTGCGCCATCCGCTCCACCGACCGTTTCGCCCCCATCGCCCGGCGTAGCTGGTCGGCCCCGGCCGCGTCGAAGCCGGCCAGGTCGATGGCGAGCTGCATCAACTGCTCCTGGAACAGCGGCACCCCGAGGGTCTTCTCCAGCGCGTTGCGCATCAGCGGGTGCGGGTACGTCACCGGCTCCTGGCCGTTCTTGCGCCGGATGTACGGGTGCACCGAGCCGCCCTGGATCGGGCCGGGCCGGATCAGCGCCACCTCCACCACCAGGTCGTAGAACTCCCGGGGCTTCAGCCGGGGCAGGGTGGCCATCTGGGCGCGGCTCTCCACCTGGAACACCCCGACCGAGTCGGCCCGGCAGAGCATGTCGTACACCTCGGGGTCGTCCAGGGTCATGTCGCCGAGGTCGAGGGTCATGCCGATCATGTCGTAGCCGTAGTGCAGGGCGGAGAGCATGCCGAGGCCGAGCAGGTCGAACTTGACCAGCCCGACGGCGGCGCAGTCGTCCTTGTCCCACTGGAGCACGCTGCGGCCGGGCATCCGCCCCCACTCCACCGGGCAGACCTCGATCACCGGCCGGTCGCAGATCACCATCCCACCGGAGTGGATGCCCAGGTGCCGGGGGACGGTCTGCACCTCGTCGGCGTACGCCACCACCTGCTCGGGGATGTCCTCCACGTCGACGGTGGCGACCGCGCCCCAGCGGTCGATCTGCTTGCTCCAGGCGTCCTGCTGCCCCGGGGAGAACCCGAACGCCTTGGCCACGTCCCGCACCGCCGACCGGGGCCGGTACGAGATGACGTTGGCGACCTGGGCGGTGTGCTCCCGGCCGTACCGGGCGTAGACGTGCTGGATCACCTCCTCCCGGCGGTCGGACTCGATGTCCACGTCGATGTCGGGCGGGCCGTCGCGTTCCGGGGCGAGGAAGCGCTCGAAGAGCAGCCGGTGCCGGACCGCGTCCACGTTGGTGATCCGCAGCGCGTAGCAGACCGCCGAGTTCGCCGCCGACCCCCGCCCCTGGCAGTAGATGTCCTGCTCCCGGCAGAACGTGACGATGTCGTAGACCACCAGGAAGTAGCCGGGGAAGCCCAGCTCCTCGATCATGTTCAGCTCGTGGTCGAGCTGCGCGTACGCCTCGGGGTGCGCCTGCGGGGGGCCGTACCGCTCCCGGGCGCCGTCCAGGGTGAGCCGGCGCAGCCAGCTCATCTCGGTGTGCCCGGCCGGCACCGGGTACGCCGGGAGCTGCGGCGCGACCAACTGGAGGTCGAAGGCGAGTTCCGCGCCGAACTCGGCGGCCCGCGCCACCGCCCCCGGGTACGCGGCGAACCGGGCCGCCATCTCCGCCCCGCTGCGCAGGTGGGCGGTACCGGCGGCGGGCAGCCACCCGTCGATCTCGTCCAGGCTGCGCCGGGCCCGTACCGCCGCCAGCGCGGTGGCCAGCCGACGTCGCCCCGGGGTGGCGTAGTGCACGTTGTTGGTGGCCACCGTGGGCAGCCCGGCGGCGGCGGCCAGCTCGGCGAGGGCGTCGTTGCGGTCGGCGTCGACCGGGTGGCCGTGGTCGGTCAGCTCCACCGCCACCGTCTCCGCGCCGAACAGGGCGGTGAGCCGGTCCAGCTCCCGGGCCGCCGCGTCCACCCCCTCGGTGAGCAGCGCCGCCGGCACGTGCCCCTTGCGGCAGCCGGTGAGCACCAGCACGTGGTCGCGCAGCTCGGCGGCGACCTCGGCCAGCTCCCCGTAGACCGGGCGGCCCTTCTCGCCGCCGCGCAACTGGGCGCGGGCGATGGTCGCGGCCAACCGGGCGTACCCCTCGTGGCCGTGCGCGAGCACCAGCAGGTGACTGCCGTGCGGGTCCGGTTCGCCGTTCTGCGGGCCGGGCAGCCCCAGCGACAGCTCGGCGCCGAAGACGGTCGGCAGGTGCAGCGTCCGGGCCGCCTCGGCGAACCGGACCACGCCGTAGAAGCCGTCGTGGTCGGTGACGGCGAGCGCGGTCAGCCCCAGCCGGGCGGCCTCCTCGGCCAGGTCCTCCGGGTGGCTGGCCCCGTCGAGGAAGCTGAACGTGCTGTGCGCGTGCAGTTCGGCGTACGGCACCTCGGTGGCGGGCCGCCCCGGTGGGCCGTCCCGGTCGGTCCGGGGCCGGTACGGCTGGCGGCTGCGGCTCCAGGCCGGGGCGTCCCCGCCGTCGGCGTCGACCGCGAGGGGGTCCACCACGTGCAGGTGCCGCCCGCCGTCACCGCGCCCGGCCCCGCCGGCGGGTCGGCCGGACAGCACCCGTTCCAGCTCCGACCAGGGCAGCCTCGGATTGTGGAAGCTCACCGGCCCCCTCCGTCACCGGCGGTGCGGTCAGTCATAGATCGCCTCCACCCGCCACTGGCCCGCCGCCACCGCGAGCAGCAGGGCCGTACCGTCGGCCAGGCAGACCTGGAACCGGGCCCGCCGGCTCGCCTCGGCCGGCGCCCACCAGCGCTCGTCCACCGGCCACGGGCCGGCCCACCCCACGATCTCGGCCGGTGCCGCCGTACCCACGGTCAGGTCGGCCGGGGCGGCGGTGAGCTGGAGCCGGGCGCTCACCCCGACCGGCTGGCCGGCGGCGTCCCGCACGGTCGCGGCGAGCGGGCTGGGCAGCACCAGGGCCGGGGCGGGCGGGGGGAGCCGTCCCGGCCACGGCGGGACGTCCGACCGGGCCGGCAGGCGTTCGTCCCCCCAGGGGACCAGGCGGACCTGCTCGGCCGGGGACCGCCCGCCGCCCAGCACCGCGGTGACCACCGCGTCGGGCCCGAGGATGCCCTGCACCCGGCTCAGCGCCCGGTGCGCCCGCTCCCGTTCCGCACCGCTCTCCCCCCACAGGCCGGGTTGCAGCCCCACCTGGGCGAGCAGGCCGTCGGGCACCAGCCGGAGCCGGACGATCCCGGCGCTCGGGCGGGGCGGCCGGGCCCCCCGCCGGTGGTGGCCGCCGGAGAGCCACCCGTCGAGCTGCCAGCGGACCCGGTCCGCGACGGCCCCGGCGGTGAGCAGGCCGTCGTGCCGCCACACCCGGTGCAGTTCCTCCCCGTGCGCGGTGACCGCCTCGATGCCGAGCCGGGTGCAGGCCAGCCCGTGCGCGGTGAGCCGGTCGTGGAACTGCTCGGCGAGGGCCCGCGCGGCGAACGCCGCCGCGTCGACCCGGTCCAGCGGTTCGTCGTACCCGGCGGTCACCGTCAGGTCGGCCGGCGGCTGCCGGGGGGCGGGCGGACGATGGTCCCGGCCGGCGGCGAGCCGGTGGGCCAGCGCGCCGTCGAAGCCGAACCGGGCCAGGACGTCACCGGCGGGCAGCGCGGCGAACTCGCCCAGGGTGCGGATCCCCAGCCGGCGCAGCAGGTCGACCAGGGCCGGGCGGCCGAGCGCCGCGACCGGCAGGCCGGCGAGGAACTCCGGCGTCGCGCCGGGCGGCACGATCCGCCCGGTACGGGCGGCCAGCCCGGCGGCGAAGACCCCGTCCGCGATGCCCACCTGACTCTCCACCACGCAGCTCTGCGCCACGTGCTCGACGAGCCGTTCGGCGGCTGCCTCCTCGCCGCCGAGGTACCGCGCCGGGCCACGGACGGCCACCGCGCAGGCACCGGGACGGAGCACCTCCACCCCGGCGACCACCTCCTCGACGGCGGCGACCACCGGCTCGAACGCGCGGGCGTCCCGGTCGGGGTCGTACTCGACCACCGTCACCTGGGGGCACCGGCCCTGCGCCTCCCGCTTGCGCAGTCCACGGCGTACCCCCTCGGCCCGGGCCCGCTCGGAGCAGGCGACGACCCGGTTGGCGCGCAGCACGGCGACCGGGCCGGTGGCCGGAATCCCGTCGACGATCTCGGCGGCGACGACCGGCCAGTCCGGGCACCAGAGCAGCAGGGTCCGGACCGGGGTCACCCGACACCACCGGGGCGCCTCCGGGTGCCCTCCCCACCGGGCCGACCCACACCGGGCCGGTTCACGACGGGCCGGTTCACGACGGGCCGGTTCACGACGGGCCGACCACGGTGGGGATGCCGGCCGGGGCGGTCCCCTCCACCGCCCCGGCCGGCGGTACCGCCCGGAGCCGACCCGCGGCCGACCGGCCGGTGACCGGCCCGGGTGGCGTCGACGGGTCGATGCCCCCCGCCACCGACGCCACCCGACCGGCGGTGGCCGGGAACGACCGGCCCGCGCCGGCCCCGGACGAGATCCCCGGCGCGACGGCGGACGGGCGCGCGGGAGCCGTCCCGCGTCGCCGGTCCGACCCCGCCGGGCCGGGGATGACCCGGGTGAGGTGCTCCCCGGGCAGCCAGATCCTGATCTCCTTGGGCCGGGCGGCGGCACCCCGCCCCCGGGCGGACACCGTCACCTCCCGGCGACGCAGCCGGCCCCGCCCCGGCCCGAGCCCCTCCCAGACGCCCCGGACCACCCGCAGGGTGACGTCCGCGCCGTCCCACCGCCCGTACGGCACGAACACGCTGCCCCGCTGCCGGGCGCGGGCGGCCAGCCGGTCGGCGACCGAGGGGGCCACCGCGCCCGGCACCGCCGCGACCACCACGTCCACCCCGTCGATCAGCGCGGCGATCACGGTCGCCCACTCCGGCCCCGGGTCCGGCACCAGGGCCAGCCGGTCGAGGGCGATGCCGACCTCGGCCGCCGCGCCGGCGCCGAAGGTGGGCACCCCGACCACGGCGCACCACGACCCGGCCCGGGACGCCTCGGCGAGCAGGGCCAGCACCAGCGAGGTACCGCCGTGGTGCCGGGGGCGGCCGGCGGCGACCGCGACCGTGCTGCCCCGCCGCAACCCCCGGTTGGGCAGCAGCCCGGTCAGCTCGGGAGCCACCGGCAGCACCCGGTGTCCCCCCGCCGGGTCCGGCGCGCTCGCCGGACGGACCAGGCCGGCGAGCGCGGTGGAGCCGACCACCATCCGGCCCGCCATCGGACCTACCCCCCGTCGTTGCTGCCGAGCGTCGTGCACTACTGGATGTCGGGTACTGCTGGATGTCGGGTGTTGCTGAGTGTCGGGTGCTGCTGGATGTCGTGCCGGGCGCCGCCGAGGCCAGGTCGGCACCGCCTGATCTGGCCTCCCTGGCGGATCAGGTCGGCACCGCCCGGACCAGGTCGATCCGCCGTGGTCGCCGGGCGGCGCGGTGACTCAGGCGGCGAGGCCGTCGAACGCCGGCTGGTGGGCCAGCCCGAGCGCCCCCTCCACCACCGTCACGAACTGCTCGGCCGCCCGCAGCAGGTCGTCCGCCTCCCGGCTGCTGACCACCCGGGGGATGCCGGCCTCGGCAGCGGCCCGCTTGCCGGCGGCGGCGGCGAAGAACCGGGCCCACTCGTCGAACTCCGGCGCGACGCCGGAGAGCAGCACCCAGACGCTGGTGATCCGGCCCCGGCGGGTGGGAGCGGGGCGGGCACGGGCGGCGAGCACCGCCGCGGCGGCCCGCAACGCGGCCAGGTGGGCCGCGGCGTAGCGGAGCCCGTCGGGACGGGTCTGGGCAGCCTCGATCAGCCCGCGTCGGGCCACCGCGAGCAGTTGGGTCGGAGTGCGGTGCGGCAGCGCGTGCGCCGGCACCGTCGGTGCCTGAGCCGGACTGGTCGGCATGGGACGTCTCCTCCACGTGGCCGAGGCAGTCGCCCGGGCCGGCGGATCGGATCCACCGGCGGGCGACCGGGTCGAGTGGCGCGGAGGAAGACGCGCCGTGGTGGCGGCCGGCCGGGTGTGGACGCTTCCCCACACCACACCCGGCCGGCGTAACCGGCGGGGTCACCGCCCGCCGCCCGGGGGTCGTGGGCGGCGGGCGGTGCTCCTGCCTGACGGGGACCGGACTCGCGACTGCCCGGCACCCGGCGCGGCCCGCGGAACCGCACCTGCCGGGAGCCGGTGCCGCGAAACACCGCTCCCGGACGTCGGAACGGGTGTGCGACGCGTCGGGTCAAGCTGCAGGCTTCGACCCTTAATCGAACACTCGTTCTAACACTGCTGACAGTACACCTTCCCGCCGACAAAAACGCAACGTGTGGTGGCCCTGACGCGATCCGGCCCCACCACGCGCCGACCCCACCCGGGGCCGCCGCCCGGGGCCGCCGCCACCTGGCCGGACACCAGCCACCCCCGACCCGACGCCGAGGCCGCCGCCCCCGCACCCGCCCGCAGCCCCCGTACCCGGCCACGGCAGGCGTACCGCCGCACCGCCCGTCCGCCGACCCGCAGGGCGACGGCACCGCCCGGCCGGCCACGGGCGACGGCACCCGCCGCCCGAGCCGCCCCTCGCCGCCCGACCCGGCACCCGGACGACGGCTCCCCCGAACCGGAAGAACCGTCGCCGCCCGACCCCCGGGACGGCGGGTCGGGCGGTACGGAATTCCCGTTCTCCGCAATTTTCGATAATCAATGCCGGTCAGGTGTACGACAGCCGGGAAATCGCGACAACCGTTGACACCGATAATCGTCCGCTGCTTCGCTGTCGACGTCGCGCGACACACGACACCACCATTCCCAGCAGCCCGGAGGAAACGTGCAGCACATTCCGATTCGCAGCGCCGGCAGACGGTTGCTGATCCTTTCCGCGCTCGTCGCGCCGATGCTGTTCGCCGTCGGCGCGACCGCCGTCGGCGCGACCGCCGCCGGCGCTGCCACCGCCGGCGCGACGGCCGGCGTCGACGGCACCACCCGGGTCACCCGTACCGCCGCCACCGCCGGTGATCCGGGCCGGTACTGGACGCCGGAGCGCCTGGCCGCGGCGACCCCGCTGGACGAGACCGTGGCGCCGACCAAGGGGGACCTGTCCCCGTTGCCCCGGCCGGCACCGGTGGTCCGGCACGCCACCGGGGTGGCCGCGCCGGGGGAGGCGGCCCGGCGGGCGGTGCAGCTCAACGAGTCGATCACGGTGGGGAAGATCTTCTTCACCAACTCCACCACCGGCGTGGGCAACTACTGCTCGGCGAGCGTGGTCAACAGCGCCGCCCGGAACATGGTGTTCACCGCCGCGCACTGCCTGCACGACGGCCCCGGCCGCACCTGGCACACCGCGAACTGGCTGTTCGTTCCGTCCTACCGCAACGGGGCGCAGCCCTACGGCACCTGGACCTGGTCCACGCTGGCCGTCCCGACCGGCTGGATCACCACCCGGGAGCGGCAGTACGACGTCGGCGTGGCGCTGGTGTACGGCAGCCGGTCGGTGGTGGACGCGGTCGGCGCCAACGGGCTGCTCACCGGCGGTGGCCGGTCGTACCGGTACGACATCTTCGGCTACCCGAGCAACCGGGACGGCGGCGAGGTGCAGTGGTCCTGCTCCGGCACCTCCTCCGACGCCGGGAGCAACCGGATCGAGATGGGCTGCCCGTGGGGCGGCGGGTCCAGTGGCGGCCCCTGGTACTACCGCTACGACAACACCACGAGAATCGGTGACGTGCACGGGGTGACCAGTTACACCAACGACCGCGACAATCCTTCGTACATCGGTTCGCCGTACTTCTCGGATGCCGTGGTCGGCACGTTGTACCGCGCGTACGCGAACCGGACCTGGTGATCCGCCAAGCGCGAATTCCCTTCACGAGTCGGTGGTCCCGGACAGGCCGGGACCACCGGTTCCGGTTCGGCGACCCGGTGGCCGGCCGGCGTGCCAGAATGACGGCGAACCCGTTTCTCCGAGGAGGTGTCCGATGTCCGGTCGAGCCATGGTCCTCACCGGTGTCGCCGTCCTCGCACTGCTCGGCGGCGCCGCCGGGGTGGCCGGCCTGCTGCGGGCCGGCGGCGACCGGCCGGGCGGCGGCGGCCCGCCCGCCGGGATCAGCGAGACGAGCCGCTCCATCGACCTCCCCGGTGACACCGGGGACTACTGGACCCCGGAGCGGATGCGCGACGCCCGGCCGGCCCCGATGCCCGAGGGCCGGGAGCCCTGACCACCCCCGTCCCGCGTTTCGGCGCGGGCGGCCCGGACGGCCCCGGCGGGCGGGCCCGCGCGGGGCAGCGCGGCCGGCTGAGGCCGCTGACCGGGTACGGGGAAGAATGACGGCATGCAACCACACCCGAACGTCCGGGCGGTGCAACAGGCCCTCGACGCCGCGCAGGCGTGCGACGCCGCCGGCACCCCCACCGCCGTCCGGCTGCTGCCCGACGCGGTGCACACCGCGGCGGCTGCCGCCGAGGCGCTCGGCGTCGAGGTCGGCGCCATCGCCAACTCGCTGATCTTCGACGCCGACGGGACGCCGGTGCTGGTGCTCACCTCCGGGGCGCACCGGGTGGACACCACCGGCCTGGCGGCCACCATCGGGGTCGCCCGGCTGCGCCGGGCCACCCCCGAGTTCGTCCGGACGCACACCGGGCAGCCGATCGGCGGGGTCGCCCCGCTCGGTCACCCGCACCCGCTGCGGACCCTGGTCGACACCGCGCTCGGCGGGCACACGGAGATCTGGGCGGCCGGCGGGGTGCCCCGCGCGGTCTTCCCGACCACCTACCCGGAGCTGCTGCGGTTCACCGGCGGGACCGCCGTCGAGGTGGCGTGAACAGTCCGGCCGACCTGGTCACCCTGCACGTGTGGCGGGTCTCCCGGGGCGCGCTGCCCCGGGCGCTGCTGCGGATGGCGCGCGACCCGCGCCGGCTGCGGGCCACCGACGGCGTCCGGTTCGGCAAGCTCCTGGGCACCGGGACCGGGACCGGCTTCGGGCCCGGCGACGCCGACCCGACCCGGTGGGCGGCGCTGACCGTCTGGGCCGACCCGGCCGCCGCCGCCCGCTTCGACGCCTCGCCGGTCGGCCGGGCCTGGGCCCGGATCGCCACCTCGACCGTCCGGGTCGACCTGCGCCCGCTCGCCAGCCGGGGCGAGTGGTCCGGCCGGCGCCCGTTCGGCGACCCGGCCGGCGGGCGGGTGACCGGGCCGGTGCTGGCCCTGACCCGGGCCCGGCTGCGGCCGACGCGGGCGGCCACCTTCTGGCGGGCGGTCCCCCCGGTGGCCGCCGCCCTGCACGCCGCGCCGGGGCTGCTCGCCCGGTTCGGGGTGGGCGAGGCCCCGGTGGGGTGGCAGGGCACGGTCACCGTGTGGCGCGAACCGGCGGACCTGGTCGGGTTCGCGTACCGTCACCCCGAGCACCGCGCCGCGATCACGCGGACGGCCAGCGAACGCTGGTACGCCGAGGAGCTCTTCGCGCGGTTCGCGGTCCGCGACGTGGTGGGTGACCGGACGGTACTGGGCTGGGTCGCGGACGGCGACCCGGGCACGACGAAGGGCGGGCAGGCGTGAGGTTGGTGCGGTGGACCCCGGACGATCTCGTCCGGCGGTTGGACGACGTGGTCGCCGTCTACGGGGAGGCGATGAACTACCGCGCCGAACTGCTGGAGGCCCGGCGCGGCTACATCGCCACCCACGTGCGCCGGCCCGGCTTCCGCGCGGTCGCCAGCCTCACCCGCGAGGGGCACCTGGCCGGCTTCGGGTACGGCTACCAGGGCTCGATCGGCCAGTGGTGGCACGACCAGGTGCACCGGGCGCTGGACCCGGCGGCCCGGCAGCGCTGGCTCACCGACTGCTTCGAGGTGGTGGAGCTGCACGTCCGGCCGGCGGCGCAGGGGCACGGGGTCGGGGCGCGGCAACTGCGCGCGCTGCTCACCATGGCCCCCGGCGGCACCACCCTGCTCTCCACCCCGGAGGCCGACGAGCAGCGGTCGCGGGCCTGGCGGCTGTACCGCCGGTTCGGCTTCGTCGACGTGCTGCGCAACTTCCGCTTCCCCGGTGACGAACGCCCGTTCGGGGTGCTCGGCCGGGACCTGCCGCTGCCCGCCGCCGGCTCCCCCGCCCCGGCCGACGCCCCCGGATCCGCCGCCGGGCGGTCCCGCCCGGACGCCACCCCGTGATCCGGCGGTACCTGCCCTGGCTGCTGCTCGGCGCGCTGGTGCTGGCCCAGGTCTGCTACCCGCTGACCGGGGGCGCCACCCGGGCCCGGCTGACCGTGGCCACCGTGCTCCTGGGATACCTGCTCTCCGTCGGTCACGCCCTGCTCACCCGGGGGCCCCGGACGGCGGCGGCGCTGGTGGCGGTGGCCACCGGGGGTGGGTTCGCCATCGAGGCGCTGGGCGTGGCGACCGGCTTCCCGTTCGGCACCTACGACTACTCGGGCCAGCTCGGGCCGAAGCTCGCCGGGGTACCGCTGATCATCCCGCTGGCCTGGACCTGGATGGCCTGGCCGGCGTGGCTCGCCGCGGTCCGGCTCACCGGGGGCGTCGCCCCGGACGGGGCGGACCGGCTGCGGCGGATCGCGCTGGCCACCGTCGGCCTGGCCGCCTGGGACCTCTTCCTCGACCCGCAGATGGTCGCCGAGGGGTACTGGCGCTGGCCGGACCCGGACCCGGCGCTGCCCGGCCTGCCCGGCATCCCGGTCAGCAACTACCTGGGCTGGCTGCTCTTCGCCGTGCTGATGATGACCGCGCTGCGCCCGCTGGCCGGGCCGGCCGTCGACCGCACCGGGCCGGCCGACGCCCCGATGCACGCGCTCTACCTGTGGACGTACGCCTCCAGCGTGCTGGCCCACGCGGTCTTCCTCGCCCTGCCCGCCTCGGCGCTCTGGGGCGCGGCCGGCATGGCGGTGACCGCCGTACCGCTGGCGGTGGCCCTGGGCCGGCGACGGCACGACCGGCGACGGCACCCCGACCGGCCGCGCGACCCGGTCGACGCCGCCGCGTGAGCGGGCCCGGCGGATGAGCCTCCTGCTCGCCCTGGTGCTCGGGGTGGCCGGGTTGACCGCGCACACCTGGGTCAACGCCACCCGCTGGCTGCGCCGGCCCACCGACCGGCCGGCCCGGGTCACCGAACCGGTCGCGGCGCTGCTGCCGCTGCGCGACGAGGCGACCCGGGTCACCGGCTGCCTGCGCGCGCTGCTGGCCCAGCGCGGCGTGCCCGACCTGCGGATCGTGGTGCTCGACGACGGCTCCACCGACGGGACCGCCGAGGTGGTCCGGGCGGTGGCCGGCGACGACCCCCGGGTCACCCTGCTGACCGGCCTCACCCCGCCGGCCGGCTGGCTGGGCAAGCCGCACGCCTGTCACCAGCTCGCCACGCGGGCCGACCCGGCCGCCACCGTCCTGGTCTTCGTCGACGCCGACGTGGTGCTCGCCCCGGACGCGGTGGCGGCGGCGGTCGGCGAGCTGCGCGCGGCGCGGGCGACGCTGCTGTCGCCGTACCCGAGGATCCTGGTGGGGTCGGTGGCCGACCGGCTGGTCCAGCCGCTGTTGCAGTGGTTGTGGCTGACCTTCCTGCCGTTGCGCGCGATGGAGGGCTCGCCGCGCCCGTCGCTGGCCGCCGCCGGTGGGCAGTTCCTGGTGTTGGACCGGGCCGGGTACGCCGCCGCCGGTGGGCACGCGGCGGTGCGGGACCGGGTCCTGGAGGACATCGAGCTGGCCCGCGCGGTGAAGCGCTCCGGCGGCCGGATCGCCCTCGCCGACGGCTCCCGGCTGGCCGCCTGTCGGATGTACGACGACTGGCCACAGTTGCGCGACGGGTACAGCAAGTCCCTCTGGGCCACCTTCGGGCACCCCGGGGCGGCGGCGGTCGTGGTGGGCCTGCTGCTGGCGCTCTACACCGCTCCCCCGCTGGTGGCGGTGGGCGCGGCGCTGGCCGGGGCGCCCGTGGTGGCCGCGACCGCGCTGGCCGGGTACCTGCTCGGGGTGGCCGGCCGGGTGACCACCGCGCGGGCCACCGGCGGACGGTGGTGGCCCGACGCGCTGGCGCACCCGGTGTCCGTCGTGGTCCTCGGCTGGCTGACCCTGCGGTCGTACCATCTGCGGAAGCGGCGGCGGCTGTCCTGGCGGGGCCGCCCGATCACCTAGGAGGGCGCGGCATGGCGCGGATCGTGGTCGTCGGCGCCGGGGTGGGTGGGCTGGCCACCGCCGCCCGGCTGGCCGCCACCGGGCACGAGGTCACCGTCTGCGAACAGGCCGAGACGGTCGGCGGCAAGCTCGGCCGGTACGTCCACGACACCCCGGCCGGCTCGTTCCACTTCGACACCGGGCCGAGCCTGCTCACCCTCCCCCAGGTCTTCCACGACCTCTTCGAGGCGACCGGGGCGAAACTCGACGAGTACCTGGACCTGGTGCCGGTGGACCCGATCGTCCGGCACGTCTTCGCCGACGGCGGGCCGACCCTGGACTCCTGCGCCGACCCGGAGGTCTTCACCGCCCGGGTCGGGGCGGCGTTCGGCGACCGGGCCGCCGCCGACTGGCAGCGGCTGTGGCGACGCGCCGGGCGGGTGTGGGACGCCTCCTGGCGGGACGTCCTGCGCCGACGGGTCGACTCCCCCCGCGACCTCGCCGCGCTGGCCTGGCGCCTCGGCGACCTGGCCGCGATCGCCCCCGGGCGGACCCTGCGCGGCCTGGGCCGGCGGCACCTGCGCGAGCCGGGCCTGCGGATGCTGCTGGACCGGTACGCCACCTACACCGGGGCCGACCCGCGCCGGGCCCCCGCCGCGCTGGTCGCCGTCCCCTACGCCGAACTGACCTTCGGCGGCTGGTACCTGCGCGGTGGCCTGGGCGCCCTCGCCGACGCGCTGCTGTCGCGCTGCCTGGACCTCGGGGTGGTGGTGCAGACCGGCGCCACGGTCACCCGGATCGACGCGGCCGGCGGCCGGGTGCACGGGGTACGCCTGGCCGGCGTCTCCGCACCGCTGCCGGCCGACGTGGTGGTGGCCAACGTCGACGCGCTCACCGTCTACCGGGACCTGCTGCCCAGCCCGCGTCGGCTGGCCGGGCTGGCCGACCGGAGCCTGGCCGGGTTCGTCCTGCTGCTCGGGGTACGCGGCGACTCCGGGCTGGCCCACCACAACGTCTTCTTCCCGACCGACTACGACGCCGAGTTCGACGCGGTCTTCGGCGACCCCGGGCGCGGGGTCCGGGCCCGCCCGGCCGTCGACCCGGCCGTCTTCGTCACCGTCGCCGACGACCCGACGGTCCGCCCCGACGGGCACGAGGCGTGGTTCGTGCTGGTGAACGCGGCCCGCCAGGGCACCGCCGCCGGGGCGGTGGACTGGCGCCGGCCGGGGCTGGCGCAGGCGTACGCCGACCGGATCCTCGACGTGCTCGCCGCGCGCGGCGTGGACGTCCGGGACCGGCTGCTGTTCCGCGAGATCCGCACCCCCGCCGACCTGGCCGCCACCACCGGCGCCCCGGGCGGGGCGATCTACGGCACCGCCGGTGGGCTGCTGCGCCCGGCCAACCGGGGCCCGGTGCACGGGCTCTGGCTGGTCGGCGGCTCCAGTCACCCCGGCGGCGGGCTGCCGATGGTCACCCTCTCCGCGCAGATCGTCGCCGCCGAGGTCGGCGCCGCGGGGTAAGGAAGGGCCCCTTGTTAACGCATCCGGTAGAGAAGGTTTCCCTTCTCACCCCGACGCCGCTCCCGGAGAGCCGGTTTCATTCGGGGCCGCCGGGGGCGGCGTCGGGGAGGAGGGTGCGGCGGACGGCGGAGAGCAGGTGCCCCAGCCCGAAGCCGGCCAGCAGCACCCAGACCGCGACGGCCATGGTGGCGGTGCCGGCCGCCAGGTCCGCCTGGACCAGCCCGGTCAGCCCGGCCACCAGCAGCCCCACCAGGGCCACGCAGACCCGGGTGGGCCGCTCCCCCACGGTCACCGCGCCGATCTCCCGCATCCCCGCCGAGACCGCCCGCGCCCGGACGTACTCGTGCAGCCAGGAGAGCGCGCCCCCGGCGACCACCAGCGGACCCGGCGCACCGAGCAGCCAGAACGCCAGCAGCCAGGCGATCTCGCCGAGCCGGTCGGCGACCGAGTCGTACACGTAGCCGAGCCGGCTGGTCCGGCGGGTCGCCACCGCCACCGCACCGTCGACGCTGTCCGCCACCGAGGCGAGGAGCACGAACAACGCCGCCCAGAACGGCCCGTTCGGCGTCCGGCCGACGACCAGCGGTACGCAGAAACAGAGCAGCACCCCGGCGACGGTCACCGCGGTCGGGGTGACCCGTAGCCGGCCGAGCACGTACCCGAGGTGGTAGGCCAGGCGCAGCCAGGCGCGGACCACCGGCGCCGCCACCCGGGGGTCGAAGCCGCCGTGCAGCCGCGCCCACGCGGTCGCGTACTCGTCCCAGTTCAGTTGCCTGCCCACCACTGATCAACTGTCTCAGCGCGGGTCAGGTGTCGCCCCGGCGACCCCTCACACCCGCGCGCCCACCCGCAGGTTCTGCCAGACCTCGCGGGTGGCGGTGGAGCGGTTGAGGGTGATGAAGTGGATCCCCGGCACCCCCTCGTCCAGCAGCCGCCGGCACATCTCGCTGGCCTGCTCGATGCCGAGCCGGCGCACCGCCTCCGGATCGTCGCGGACCCGGTCGAACTGCGCGGCCAGGGCGGTCGGGAAGGGCGCGCCGGAGAGCTGGACCGAGCGCTCGATGGTACGCATCTGGGTGACCGGCATCACGCCGGCCAGGATCGGGGTGTCGCAGCCGGCCGCCGCGACCCGGTCCCGCAGCCGCAGGTACTCGTCGGCGTCGAAGAACATCTGCGTGATCGCGAACTCGGCACCGGCCCGGCACTTGCGGACGAAGTGCTCGGTGTCACTGTGCACGTCCGGCGAGCGGGGGTGCTTGTACGGGAAGGCGGCCACCCCGACGCTGAAGTCCCCCGCCTCGCGGACCAGACGGACCAGGTCCTCGGCGTAGCCGACCCCCTCGGGGTGGCGGACCCACTCGCCGGCCGGGTCGCCCGGCGGGTCGCCCCGGACCGCCAGCACGTTGCGGACCCCGACCCCGGCGAGTCGACCGATGACGTTGCGCAGCTCGGCGACGGAGTGGTTGACCGCGGTCAGGTGGGCCATCGGCAGCAGGGTGGTCTCGGTGGCGACCCGCTCGGTCACCGCGACCGTGGTGTCCCGGGTCGAGCCGCCCGCCCCGTAGGTGATCGACACGAACGACGGGCGCAGCGACTCCAGCTCGCGGATCGCCTGCCAGAGCAGGCGCTCACCCTCGGCCGTCTTGGGTGGGAAGAACTCGAACGAGAAGGTCTGGCCGGCACGGATCAGCTCCCCGATGGCCGGCTGCGGGGGAAGGACCGAGGGAAGACCGAGAGCCACCCCCTGACTCTAGCGGGCCACGCCGTGACGGCCACGCCCTTCCCACGCCCGGCCACGGGCACGGGTACGGGCACAGCCGGTGGAGACGGCCCGGCCAGCGGAGACAGCCCGGCCGCCGGGGAATCGTCGTACCGGGCGGGTATGACTGGAGCCGCGCGGGCGGGGCCGGGGGGTTCCGGGGGTACGCGCGGGGGTCAGTCCCACCGGTGGCGTTCCGGCCCGGCCGGGCCGGATTCGTCGCCGTGCCGACCCGTGCCCGGAGGATGCGATGATCCCGCCCCCACCACCCGGCCCGCCGCTGATCGGGCCGTCGATCGCCCGGCTCCGGCTCGCCCTGGGCTGGAGCCAGTCCCGGCTCGCCGCCGAGCTCTGCGCCGCCGCCGGCGTGCCGACGCTGAGCCGCCACGAGGTGTCCCGCTGGGAGCGGCAGCTCCGGGTGCCGGGGGATTTCTGGCTCGGCTGGCTGGCGGTCGTCCTGGCGGCCCCGGGCGACCTGCTGCTCGACGCGGCGGCGTGGACCAGGCGGCTCGGCACCGGGCCGGCCGCCGCCGGTGGCGGCGCCGGAGGGCGGTCCCGGTCGGCGCTGCTGGCCCTGGCCCAACGCTGGCTCGCCGACCCGCACGGGCCGACGCTCGGCGCCGTCCCCACCTGGCTCGTGACCGGCGACCCCTACCCCGCAACGGGCGACGACCGCAGCACCGCAACGGACGGCGAGCCCTCCCCGGCGAGGAGTGACGACCTCTCCGCCGGGATGGGCGGCGACCTTCCCGCCGGGGCGCCCGACGACCTCTCCGCCGGGATGGGCGGCGACCGCGCAGCCGACGACGCGGCGGCCCGGCTGGCCGGTCTGCGTCGCCTCGACGACCTGGCCGGCGGCGCCGACCTGACCGGTACCGGGCGGCGTGAGCTGCGGCGGATCGCGCGCGGCCTGGCGGGGGCCGGGCCGGCCGACCGCCGCCGGTTGATGCCGCTGCTCGCCGAGGCCGCGCAGCTCTGCGGCTGGCTCGCCGCCGACGCCGGCGCGTGCGTCGAGGGTCTCGACGCGTACCGGCTCGGGTTGCGGGCCGCCGTGTCCGCCGGTGACCCGGCCTTCGCCGGGCACGTGCTCGGCTCGGCCAGTCACCTGCTCGCCGGGGCCGGTGACCCGGACGGCGCGCTGGTGCTGGCCGCCACCGGGTACGCCGGCTGCCGGGCCGCCGCGAGCCCGGGGCTGCGGGCACTGCTGCTGCACCGGGTGGCGCTGGCCGCCGCGCTGGGCGGCCGGCCGCGGACCGCCGGGCGGGCGCTGGCCGCCGCGCACCGGGCCGCCGACCGGGGCGACCCGGGCCGTGAGCCGCCCTGGCTGTACTGGCTGGACGGCCCGGAGCTGGCCGCGATGACCGGCCGTACCCTGGTCGCGCTGCGCCGTCCCCGGCGGGCCGTGGCGCTGCTCGACGCCGGGCGACGCCCCGGGCGACCACGCAGCCGGGCCGTCTACGGGAGCTGGCTCGCCCGCGCCCACCTGCACCTCGGCGAGGTGCAGCGGGCCTGCGCGACGGCCGACACCGCGCTGCTCGACGCGATCCGGGCCGGGTCGCCCCGGGCGGTACACCAGCTCACCGGGTTCCGGCGGGGCCTCGGCCCGCAGCGGGACACCCCGGCCGCCCGCCGGCACCTCGCGCTGGTCACGGCGGCCATCCCGTACCTGCCCCGGCCGGTGCCGCCGGCCCGCCCGTGACCCACCGGCCGGGGTGGCGGACCCGGCGGCCCCTCGGCCGAACGGCGGAAGCCCCCCGCGTCGGACGGCGGAAGCCCCGCGCGTCGGACGGACGGTCCTGCGCCACCGCCGAGCCGCGACCCGATAGCGTCGGGGACGTGACCCACGCTGCTCCTGTATCCCCCGTCGACCGCGCGGACCTGCGGCACCGTATCGACAAGGCCCTCACGGAGTTCCTCACCGACCAACGGGCCTGGATGGCCGGGGTGGACGCCGCCCTGGCCCCGGTGGCCGAGGCGATCGAGTCGTTCGTGCTGGGCGGCGGCAAACGACTCCGGCCGGCCTTCGCCTACTGGGGGTACCGGGGCGCCGGCGGCACCGACTCCGACCAGCTGGTGACCGCCCTCGCCGCGCTGGAGTTCGTGCAGGCCAGCGCGCTGATCCACGACGACCTGATAGACCGGTCGGACACCCGGCGCGGCGAGCCGTCGGTGCACCGGCGGTTCGCCGCCCGGCACCGCAGCTCCGGTTGGGGCGGTGACCCGGACGGCTTCGGCGACGCGGCGGCGGTCCTGCTCGGGGACCTGTGCCTGGTCTGGTCGGACGAGGTGCTGCACTCGGCCGGGCTCCCCCCGCAGACCGTGGCGCGGGCCCGGCCGGTCTTCGACGAGATGCGCACCGAGGTCACCGTCGGCCAGTACCTCGACGTGCTCACCCAGGCCACCGGCGACACCTCGCTGGAACGGGCCGGGAAGGTGGCCCGGTACAAGTCGGCGAAGTACACGGTGGAACGGCCGCTGCTGCTCGGCGCCGCGCTGGCCGACGCGCCGCCGGACGTGCGGACGGCCTACTCGGCGTACGGGCTGCCGCTGGGCGAGGCGTTCCAGTTGCGCGACGACGTGCTGGGGGTCTTCGGCGACCCGGCGCAGACCGGCAAGCCGGCCGGCGACGACCTGCGCGAGGGGAAGCGGACCTACCTGGTGGCGGCGGCGGTGGAGACGCTGGACGACCCCGGGCGGGAGGTGCTGCTCGGCGCGCTCGGTGACCCGGAGCTGGACGAGGCGGGGGTGATCCGGCTGCGGGAGCTGATCGTCGCCAGCGGAGCGTTGACCCGGACCGAGCAGCGGATCGTGACGCTGACCGACGCCGCGCTGGCCGCGCTGACCGCCGTCGACCTCGGCACCGAGGCCCGGCAGGCCCTGGTGGACCTGGCCATCGCCGCGACCCGCCGGTCCGACTGAGCGGACCGGCGGAGGGTCACGGAGCGACGGGCCGGCGGGCCCGGGTCGACGGAACGACGGTGGCTCGACGGAACGACGGTGGTGGCCCGGGGGCGGCGGCTCGGTGGGGGCGGGCTCAGAAGCCGAGGGCCTGGGCGCGGCGCTTGATCTCGCGGGCCTGGTCGCTGCCGAGCGCGGCCGCCGGGGTGCCGCCGGGCAGCGTCTCGTCCGGCTCGTAGAGCCAGCGCACGATCTCCTCGTCGCCGTAACCGGCGTCGGTGAGCAGGTGGAGCACGCCGGGCAGGTGCTTGAGCGCCGTACGGTTGGCGACCAGGTCGGCGGGGATCCGCCGGACCCCGTCGCGACGGACGGCGAGCAGCTCCCGGTCCCGGATCATCTGGTGGACCTTGCTGATCGACAGGTCGAGCCGCTCGGCGACGTCGGGCAGGGTGAGCCAGCCGGCGGGATCGGTCGGCCCGGCGAGGTCGGCCTCGGTCGGCCCCGGGTTGGCGGAAACGGGTTCGGTCACCCGGTCACCCTGCCACGTGCCGGCCCGGCCGACCACGGCCACCCCGGCGCGCCGGCCGTCACAGGTCCGACCGGACCGGCCGTGAGCTGCCCGAACGCGCCGACTCCCCGACTGTCGCACCCCGGCGGTAGCATCCTGTTCTGCTGCCACCCTCTGGAGACTTACACTTCTCGCCGATGGACACACAGGTCGCCGACACGTTGCTGGGCTCGCTGCTCGACGGGCGCTACCGCATCCGCGGTCGCGTGGCCCGTGGTGGCATGGCGACCGTCTACACCGCCACCGACGAGCGACTCGAGCGCACCGTCGCGGTCAAGATCATTCATCCGTCCCAGGCGTCCGACGCCCGCGGCCGGGGGCCGGGGTTCGGGCACCGGTTCACCGACGAGGCGAAGACGATCGCCCGGCTGACCCACCCCAACGTGGTCGCCGTCTACGACCAGGGCATCCACCAGGGCCTGCCGTACCTGGTCATGGAGTACGTCCGGGGCCGGACGCTGCGCGACGTGCTGGCCGAGCGGCGCCGGTTGCACCCCGACGAGGCGCTGGCCATCACCGAGCAGATGCTCGCCGCGCTCGCCGCCGCCCACCGGGCCGGCCTGGTGCACCGCGACGTCAAGCCGGAGAACGTGCTGGTCGCCGAGGCCCCCACCGGCGGCGCGGCCAACCTGGTCGACAGCGTGGTCAAGGTGGCCGACTTCGGCCTGGCCCGCGCGGTCGCGGCCAGCGCGGACGACGCGAACGGCAACCAGCTCATGGCCACCGTCGCGTACGTGGCGCCGGAGCTGGTCACCGAGGGGCACTCCGACGCCCGCACCGACGTCTACGCGGCCGGCATCGTGCTGTTCGAGATGCTCACCGGCCGGGTGCCCTACGAGGGCGACCGCCCGGTGGACGTCGCCTGGCAGCACGTCGACCGGGACGTGCCCGCCCCGTCGACGCTGGTCCCCGGCCTGCCCCGGGCGCTGGACGAGCTGGTCGCCCGCGCCACCCGGCGCGATCCCGGCGCCCGGCCGACCGACGCCGGCGCGCTGCTGGCCGAGGCGCAGGCGGCCCGGGAGGACCTGGGCAACCAGAACACCCGCACCGCCGTCATCCGCCGGGTCACCGACGACATGCCGGTGTCCCAGCCGACCATGGTGGTCGCGGCGGTGCAGCCGGCGCAGCGGCCGTCCTGGGCCCGGTTGCCGGAGGCCGAGGCCCGCCCGCACCGCCGCCGGGCCGCGCCGGCCCAGCCCGGTCTGGTCGACCGCCTGGGCGTCGTCCGGGAGCGGGTGGCGGCGGCTTCCCGGGGCCGACTGGGCATCGTCGCGGCCGTCCTGGCCCTGGTGCTGGTCGCCACGGCGGGCGGGTGGTGGTTCGGGGTGGGCCGGTACACGGTCGCGCCCGAGCTGGTCAGCCTGACCAAGGCCCAGGCGGAGGCGCAGGCCACGCGGGGCGGTTTCACCCTGGTGTACGCCGACCCGCAGCACCACGCCGAGGTGCCCCGCGACGGGGTGATCCGGCAGGACCCGGCCTCCGCCGAGCGGATCCTCAAGGGTGGCTCGATCACCCTCACCCTCTCCCTGGGCCCGGAGCGGTTCCCGGTGCCGGACGTGGTGGGCAAGGACTTCGAGCTGGCCGAGGCGGACCTGGTCAGCTCCCGTCTGGTGGTGGAGAAGGGCAGCCCCCGGTACGACGACAGCCTGCCCGAGGGCGTGGTCGTGGAGACCAAGCCGGCGGCGGGCACCGAGGTCCGGCCGGACACGAAGATCACCGTGATCCTCAGCAGGGGGCGGGCCCCGATCACCGTGCCCAACCTCGTCGGCAAGAACCTCAACGAGGCCCGGTCGACGCTGGCCGGGCTCGGCCTGGAGGTCGTCGAGGAGCGCCAGGAATCCGACAAGCCCCGGGACGAGGTCCTCGACCAGGACCCGAAGAACGGGGCGGGCGTCGAGCGCGGCACCAAGGTGCGGCTCCAGGTCAGCAACGGCCCGCCGCAGGTGGCCGTGCCCCGGGTGGTCGACCTGCCCTGCCAGCAGGCCAAGCAGCAGCTCGAGGGCCAGGGCTTCCCGGTGTCGGTGCAGTTCAACCCGGAGGGCACCGTCCGCTTCCAGAACCCGGGCGAGAACTCCCAGGTGCCCCCGGGCACCCAGATCACCATCGGATGCTTCTGACATGACGGTGACCCGACCGGTCGGCTCGCACACCCCCACCTCCGGTGGCCTGGCCCGCGCGGCCCTGCCGTACGTCGACGCGGCCGGCTCCGAGGTGGTGCAGGTCTACGTCGGCAACTCGCGGGGCTGGGCGCTGCCGGCCGGTGACCCGGCCCAGGACGCCCTGTTCCGCGACGGCTGCGCCGAGCGCGACCTGCCCGTCTTCGTCCACGCCTCGCTGCTGGTGAACCTCGGCTCACCGACGCCGGAGACGGTCCGCAAGTCGGCGGCGACCCTGGAGCACGCGCTGCGCCGGGGCGCCGCGATCGGCGCCCGGGGGGTGGTCTTCCACGCCGGCAGCGCGGTGGACGCCAGCCACGCCGAGACGGCGATGCGGCAGGTCCGCGAGACGCTGCTGCCCCTGCTGGACAGCGTCATGGCGGCCGACGGGCCCCGCCTGCTGGTCGAGCCGAGCGCGGGTGGCGGCCGGTCACTGGCCTCCCGGGTGGAGCACCTCGGCCCGTACCTCGACGCGGTGGACCGGCACCCGTGGCTCGGGGTCTGCTTCGACACCTGCCACGCCTGGGCCGCCGGGCACGACCTGGCCGTCGAGGGCGGCATGACCGCGACGCTGGACACCCTGGTCGCGACGGTCGGGGCGGACCGGCTTCAGCTGGTGCACGCCAACGACTCGAAGGACCTCTGCGGCTCCACCCGGGACCGGCACGAGTCGATCGGCAAGGGCAGCATCGGGGAGCCGGCCTTCGCCGAGCTGATGACGCATCCGGCCACGGACGGCGTCCCGGTGCTGGTGGAGACGCCGAGCGGCGAGAAGCACGAGGGCCACGCGGCGGACATCGCCGTGCTCAAGCGGCTGCGTCCCTGACCCCGGCGGCGGGGTTCAGGGACGCGGCGGGTGCGGATCGGCGCAGCGGGCACCCCGGCGGGCCGGGTCGGCCGCGCCGGGACGCCCGGCGGGTCAGCCGCGCAGGATGCGGGTCAGCACGTCGGCGGCCCGGTCCACCCCGGCGTCGTCGAGGTCCAGGTGGGTGACCAGGCGGGCGATCCGGGGCCCGAGCACCGAGACCAGCACCCCCTCGGCGCGGGCCGCGGCGGCCAGGCCGGGTGCGTCCAGCGCCGCCTTGCCCAGGTCCAGGGGGACGAGGTTGGTCCGCACCGGGGCGGCGAGCACCCCGAACGGGGCGACCGCCTCGGCGAGCCGGGCCGCGCGGGCGTGGTCCTCGGCGAGCCGCTCGACGTGGTGGGCCAGGGCGTACCGGCCGGCGGCGGCGAGGACACCGGCCTGACGCATCCCGCCACCCATCCGCTTGCGGAGCAGCCGGGCCCGGGTCATCTTCTCGGCGCTGCCCACGATCACCGAGCCGACCGGCGCGCCGAGCCCCTTGGACAGGCACACCGACAGGGTGTCGAAGAGCCGGCCGTACTCGATCAGGGGAACGCCGTCGGCGACGTGCGCGTGCCAGATCCGGGCGCCGTCGCAGTGCAGGCCGAGCCCCGCGTCGTCGGCGACGCGGCGCAGGTCGCGCAGGGTGCCCAGCGGGATCACCCCGCCGCCGCCCCGGTTGTGGGTCTGCTCGACGGCGATCGCCCGGGTCGGCACCGCGTGGTACCCGTCCGGGCGGACCATCCCGGCGACGACCTCCGGGTCGATGTCCGCGCCGACGCTGGTCCAGGTCCGCGAGGAGATCCCGCCGTACGCGGCGGCGGCGCCGATCTCGTACGTGACGACGTGCGCGTCGGCGTCGCAGAGCAGTTCCTCGCCGGGGGGCACGAGCAGTTGCAGGGCGATCTGGTTGGCCATCGACCCGGTCGGGGCGAACAGCGCCGCCTCGTGCCCGAAGAGCGCGGCGACCTCCGCCTCCAGGGCGTTCACGCTCGGGTCCTCGGCGTACACGTCGTCGCCGACCTCGGCGTCGGCCATCGCCGCGCGCATCCCGGCGGTCGGCCGGGTGACCGTGTCCGACCGCAGATCGACCAGACCCCGAGTGGAATTTGCGTCAGCCACTGTCATCCCTCCGGCCGCCGACTGCGGGGCTCGCAAGCTCACTCCTCGCGTCAGCCACGGTGATCCCTTTGGCCGCCGACTGCGGGGCTCGCAAGCTCACTCCTCGCGTCAGCCACTGTGATCCCTTTGGCCGCCGACTGCGGGGCTCGCAAGCTCACTCCTCGCGTCAGCCACGGAGCATCTCCGCCACGAGGAAGGCCAGTTCCAGCGACTGCTGGGTGTTCAGTCGCGGGTCGCAGGCGGTCTCGTACCGGCCCGGCAGGTCGAGGTCGGCGATGTTCTGCGCGCCGCCGAGGCACTCGGTGACGTCCTCACCGGTCAGCTCGACGTGCAGGCCGCCGGGGTGGGTCTCCAGCCCCCGGTGCACCTCGAAGTAGCCGAGCACCTCGTCGACGATCCGGTCGAAGTGCCGGGTCTTGTACCCGTTGGACGACTCGTGGGTGTTGCCGTGCATCGGGTCGCACTGCCACACCACCTTCGCCCCGGCGGCGGTGACCTTGGCGACGATCGGCGGCAGCACGTCGCGGACCTTGTGGTTGCCCATCCGGCTGATCAGGGTGAGCCGGCCGGGCACGTTGTCCGGGTTGAGCTTCTCGCAGAGCTCGATCGCCTCGTCCGGGCTGGTGCCGGGGCCGAGCTTGACCCCGATCGGGTTGGCGATCCGGGAGATGAAGTCGATGTGCGCGCCGTCGAGCTGCCGGGTCCGCTCGCCGATCCAGAGGAAGTGCCCGGACAGGCCGTACGCCCGGTTGCCGGAGACCCGGGTGAGCGCCCGGTCGTACTCCAGGGCCAGGGCCTCGTGGGAGCAGTAGAGGGTGACCGTGCGCAGCGCCTCGTCGTCGGTCATCCCGCAGGCCCGGATGAAGGCCATGGCCCGGTCGATCTCCCGGGCGATGGCCTCGTACCGCTCGCCGGCCGGGGAGTTGCGCACGAAGCCCTTGTTCCAGTCGTGCACCGCGTGCAGGTCGGCCAGCCCACCGGCGAGGTACGCCCGGAGCATGTTCATCGCGGCGGCCGAGTTGGCGTACGCCCGGATCATGCGCTGCGGGTCGGCGACCCGCGCCTCCGGCGTCGCCTCCAGCGAGTTGATCATGTCGCCGCGGTAGGCCGGCAGCCCCCGGGCGTCGGTCGGCAGCGACCGGGGCTTGGTGTACTGGCCGGCGACCCGGGCGACCTTGATCACCGGCAGCGACGCGCCGTAGGTGAGCACGATCGCCATCTGGAGCAGGGTGCGGGCGTTGGCCAGCAGGTGGCTCTCGGTGTTGTCGGCGAAGGTCTCCGCGCAGTCGCCGCCCTGGAGCAGGAACGCCTTGCCCTCGCAGACCAGCGCCAGACGCCGGCGCAACTCGTCGACCTCGTACGGCGCGACGACCGACGGCACGGTGTCCAGCACCCGGCAGACCTCGGCGACCTGGGCCGGGTCCGGCCAGGGCGGGGTCTGGGCGCGGGGCAGTTCCCGCCAGCGGTCCAGGCCGAGGGCGGCGTCCTCGGACTCGACGGTGGGTCGGCTGGTCTGCAGGCCGGGGCTGTCCACCCCGGGATGGCTCAACTGGTGCCACTCATGGCGCATGACAGAAAGCGTACGGCGGCTCTCGGCCGGACCCCACGTCGAGGGGGACGGTTCCGGCAGATGGAAGATCACGGACGGGCGCGGCGCGGTACCGCTAGCCGGCGTCCCCACCCGGTGCCGTCGGGTCCGCGGCCGGCAGGTCCGGATCGCCGGACGGGGGCGTCACACCGCCCGGACGGGGCGGCTCGGGCGCGCCGCTGGCGCCCGGCCCGGCGGGGCTCGCCGTCGGGGCCGGCGTGCCCGGGGCCTCCCCGGAGATGCACCAGTCGGTGCCGCTGCGGGTGACCGTGAAGTCCAGCGCCCGCACGGCGGTGCGCTTGCCGGCGGCGACGGTCAGGGTGGTGGTGACCTCCTGCCCGCGCGGCCCCGGCTGGACGTCGGTGACCGCCGCCTCGGTGACCCGGAAGTGGTCGGCGAAGTCACCGTTCGGGCCGGTGGCGTGGGCGTCGAAGGCGTCCTGGAGCGGGGCACAGAGCTGGTTGCGCCCGCCGGCCACGTCCTTGGCGACCATGGCGTCGAGGTACGCCTGCACCCGCTCCCGCGACTTCGCGGCGACGTCCTCGGCGGGCGTGCGCGCCGGCTCGGCGGTCGAGTCGTCGCCGAAGCCGCAGCCGGTCATCGCGACCGGCAGGAACGCGAGCACGGCGACGGCGAGCGCCGCCTTCCCGGTCCGCACCGCCATGGGTCCTCCCGCCGGTCACCGCATCGATCCACCTCGTCACCGCGAGTCTGGCACATCGATCCGGCTGCATCCCGGGCCGCCCGCGACTCGCCGGCGGCCCGACCACCCGACGGGCGGGGAGGGGTCGACCGACCCCTCCCCGCCTGGTGGGTACCGCGTCGGACTCGGCTCAGCCGAGACCGCCCTTGATGGCGCCGATCAACTCACCGTTGCTGGTGTCACCGGAGAGTTCCCAGAAGAAGGCACCACCGAGGCCCTGGTTCTTCGCGTACGTCATCTTGCCGCCGATGGTGGCCGGGGTGTCGTAGCTCCACCAGTTGCTGCCGCACTTGGCGTACGCGGTGCCGCCGACGGTGCCGGTGGCCGGGCAGGTGTTCTTGAGCACCTTGTAGTCCTCGATGCCCTGCTCGTACGTGCCGGGGGCGGGTCCGGTGGCGGTGCCGCCCGGGGCGCTCTGGGTGACCCCGGTCCAGCCCCGGCCGTAGAAGCCGACACCGAGCAGCAGCTTGTTGGCCGGGATGCCCTTGCTCTTGAGTTTCTGGATCGCCGCGTCGGACCAGAAGCCCTGCTGCGGGATGCCCGGGTACGAGGTGAGCGGGGAGTGCGGGGCGGTGGGCCCCTGGGCGTTGAACGCGCCGAAGTAGTCGTACGTCATCGGCATGATCCAGTTGAGGTGGGTGGCCGCGCCGGCGTAGTCGGCGGCGTCGATCTTGCCACCGTTGCTGCCGTCCGCGGTGATCGCGGCGGTGACCAGTGCCGAGGAGCCGAACTTGGTCCGGACCGCGGAGACCAGGTTCCGGAAGGCCGCCGGGCCGCTGCTGTCACAGGTCAGACCGCAGGCGTTCGGGTACTCCCAGTCGAGGTCGATGCCGTCGAAGACGTCCGCCCAGCGCGGGTCCTCGACCAGGTTGTAGCAGCTCTCGGCGAAGGCGGTCGGGTTCTGCGCGGCCTGGGTGAAGCCACCGGACCAGGTCCAGCCGCCGAACGACCAGATCACCTTCAGGTGCGGGTACATCTTCTTGAGCTTGCGGAGCTGGTTGAAGCTGCCGCGCAGCGGCTGGTCCCAGGTGTCGGCGACGCCGTCCACGCTGTCCGCCGCGGTGTAGGCCTTCTCGTAGTCGGCGTAGCTGTCCCCGATGGTGCACCGGCCGCCGGTGGTGTTGCCGAAGGCGTACAGGATGTGGGTGAGCTTGCCGGCCGAGCCGCTGGTGTGGATGTTCTTCACGTGGTAGTTGCGGCCGTAGACGCCCCACTGGGCGAAGTAGCCGACCACCTTCTTGCCACCCGGGTCCGGCGGCGGCGTGGTGACCGGCGGCGTCGTGGGCGGGGTGGTCGGCGGCCGGGTGGTCGGCGGGGTGGCGGTGGGCGGGGTGGTCGGCGTGGTGCCGCCGGCGCAGGAGACCCCGTTGATGGTGCAGCTCGTCGGGGCCCGGTACGCCCCGGTGCCGTTGTAGCCCCAGCTGAACGAGGCGCCCGGGGCGAGGCTGCCGGCCCAGCTCTTCTTCACCGCCACGTAGCGGTTGCCGCTGCTGGTGACGTCGGCGTCCCAGGAACTGCTGATCGAGGTGCCGGCCGGCAGGTCGAACTCGATCCGCCAGGTGCTGACCGTGCTGGACGACCCGTTGGTGATGGTCACCTTCGTCTCGTGGCCGGTCCCCCAGTCCTGCGCCCTGACGAAGGTGGCGGTGACACTCCCGGCACCGGACGCGGCGGCCATCGGTACCGTCGCGACGGTCACCGCGACCACGGCGCCGACCCAGAGGGCCCGGCGGAGCGATCTCTTCATGGCGCGTCTCCCCTAACAGTTAGGAAAGTTTCCTAAAACGATGCTGAGACGCTACTCACGAGTTCATCAATCCGTCAAGATGTACGTGCTTCGATCCCTGCCGAATCGGTCGATGGGAGCGCGACCAGTGCCCGCTTGCCACGCTGTGCCACCGTGGTCGACACGACACGTGTTCGTCTGGAGGCCGACCGATGGCTCGACTGGTGATCGCGGTGGATCCGGCCACGGGCGTCTCGCCCGCGACGCTGGCCCGGAGCTGGGACGACGACGACGAGGCAGCCGCGCTGGGGACGGCGTCGCTGCGCCACCAGACCCCCGGCTCCTTCTGGCCGGGGCCGGCCGAGCTGATCTGGGTGCCGTTGGCGGTGAACCTGGCCAGCACCCTCCTCTACGACCTGATCCGCCGCCTGGTCACCCAGCACCGCCCGGCGGTGGACGTCACCGAGCTGGAGCTGGTCGAGACCGTCGCCGGCGACGACCGGGTGGTGGTGATACGGGTGCGCCGGAGCCATCGGTGAACGCGTCGACCGCCCCGGCGCCCCCGACCGTCATCCGGGTCACCGAGCGGTCCCGCCGGCCCGACGGCGCGTTCGTCACCCGGGTCTCCTTCGCCGACACCACCGAGTTCGAGGTGGTGCTCACCGACCCCGCCGAGCCCGGCGACGAGGAGCGGTTCGCCTGGTACTTCGAGGAGCACCTGCGGTTCCCCTTCCTCGACCGGGACCTGGCCGAGGACGCCGAGCAGCGGCTGCGGGCGTACGGCGAACGGCTCTTCGGGCAGGTCTTCGCCGGGGAGGCGATCACGCACTACCGCGCGCTGGCCCGGCGGGGCTTCGACGGGTGCCAGTTGCAGGTGCAGGGGTCGGCGGCCTTCCACCGGCTGCACTGGGAGGCGCTGTACGACCCGACGCTGCGGGTCCCGTCCGTGCTCCGGCTGCCGGTGACCCGCCGGGTGGACCTGCCCTCCCCCGGCTTCGAGCTGCCCCCGCCGCCGTCGACGCTGAACATCCTGGTGGTCACCGCCCGCCCGAACGGACGCTCCGACGTCGGGTACCGCACCATCTCCCGGCCGCTGCTGGAGGGGCTGCGCCGGGCGGAGCGGCCGGTCGTGGTCGACCTCGTCCGCCCCGGCACCTGGCAGGCGCTGCGGCAGCACCTGCGCTGGAAGACGAAACTGCACGGCTCCGGCCACTACCAGGTGATCCACTTCGACGTGCACGGCGCGGTGGCCGGCTTCGCCGAGCTGACCCGCAGCCGCGCCGCCGACCGGTACACCTTCTCCGGGTACACCTTCTCCAGCCGGCCGGCCGCGTTCGAGGGCGAGCGGGCCTTCCTCTTCTTCGAGACCGAGGAGGAGGGCCGGGCCGAGGCGGTCTCCGCGCACGAGGTCGCCGACCTGCTGGCCGAGCACCGGGTGCCGGTGGCGGTGCTCAACGCCTGCCAGTCGGCCAAGGAGCCGGCCAGCGAGTCCAGCCTGGCGCAGCGGCTGGTCGCCGCCGGGGTCCCGGTGGCGATCGGGATGGCGTACTCGGTGACGGTGTCGGCCGCCCAACTGGCGATGCCCCTGCTCTACGCCGCCCTGACCCAGGGCGACGACCTGATCGGCGCCGTCCAGGCCGCCCGTCGGTCGCTGTTCGACGCCAAGGGCCGGCGGGCGTACTTCGACCAGCAGCTCGACCTGGAGGACTGGGTCCTGCCGGTGTTCTTCAGCCAGCAGGACGTCCGGCTGGCGCTGGCCGACATGTCCGTCGAGCAGGAGAACCGGTTCCTGGAGTACGAGGCCCGGGTCCGGGACGAGCCCCGCCCCGAGTACGGGTTCGTCGGCCGCGACCTGGACATCCTGGCCATCGAGCGGCGGCTGCTGATCCGCGACGACCGCACCATGCTGCTGGTGCGGGGCATGGTCGGGGCCGGCAAGTCCACGCTGCTGCGGCACCTGGGCTGGTGGTGGCAGCGCACCGGGCTGGTGGAGATGGTCTTCTGGTTCAGCTACGAACAGCGGGCGTGGACCGTCGACGAGATCGTCGAGACGATCGCCGGTGACCTGCTCGGCCGCGTGGAGCGGGTCCGGTGGGCGGAGGAGCTGACCGAGACCGCCCGCACCGAGCGGATCGTCCGGCTGCTGCGGGCCCGCCGGTACCTGCTGGTGCTGGACAACGCCGAGTCGGTCACCGCCGCGCCGGCCGCGATCCCGCACGCGCTGTCCGAGTCCGCCCGGCACCGGCTGGCCGACTTCCTGGGCGCGTTACAGGGCGGCCGGACCCTGGTGCTGGTCGGCTCCCGCGAGGAGGAGCGGTGGCTCGCCGCGCGGACCTTCGGCGACAACACGTACACCCTGCCCGGCCTGGACGAGCAGGCCGCGTCGGTGCTCGTCGAGGCCATCCTGAGCCGTCACGGCGGCGCCCACCACCTCCGGGACCAGACCCAACGGCAGGCGCTGGAGGAGCTGCGGGGTCTGCTCGGGGGGTACCCGCTGCCGCTGGCCGTGGTGCTGCCCACGGTGGCCAGCCACACCCCGGCCCAGGTCCTCGCCGACCTGCGGCAGGGCGGCACGGAGGCGGACCCGCTCGGCCTGATCAGCACCGCCATCGCGTACAGCCACGGCAAGCTCGACCCGGCCACGCAGCACGCGCTGCTGTTGCTGGCCCCGTTCACCGGCAGCATCCCGCTCACCGTCCTCGACGCGTACCGCAAGCGGCTCGCCACCCACGCGGCGGTCCGCGCCCTCGGGCCGGTCGACCTCGCCGCCGCCGTCGCCGAGGCGGTCCGGGTCGGCCTGGCCACGCCGCACCCCCGGCGTGCCGGCTGGGTGCAGACCCTGCCGGTGCTGCCGTACTTCCTGCGGACCCGGCTGCGGGAGTTCCCCGCCCTGGAGGCGGCCACCCGGCAGGCGCACTACGGGCTGTACACCGTGCTGGCCGGACGGATCCACCGACGCCTCGTCTCCACCCAGCCCCGGGAGCGGGCGAGCGGCCGGCTGCGGGCCGGCGTCGAGTACGCCAACCTGCGCGGCGCCCTGGCCCACGGGCTGCGGACCGGGCAACCGGTCGGGCCGCTCGTGCTGTGCCTGGAGGAGTACCTCGACCAGGAGAAGCAGCAGGAGTCCCGACGGCACCTGTTGGGCCTGGTCCTGGACCGTCGCCGGGACGCCGCCGGGCCGCTGCGCCGGGAACTGGCCACCTTCCACTACCTCGCCGGGGCCTTCGCCCACGAGCAGCGGCGGCACCCCGACGCGGAGGAGCACTACCGGCAGGCGCTGACCATCCTGGACGAGTTCGACGACGAGCAGAACAGCGCCCGCATCGTCCACCACCTGGGCATGCTCGCCCAGTCCCAACGCCGCTTCGACCAGGCCGAGCAGCACTTCCGCGCGGCCCTCGCCGGCTTCCTCCGGTTCAACCGGGAGCTGGCCGGTTTCAGCTACCACCACCTCGGCATGATCGCCCACGAACAGGGCCAGCTCGACCAGGCCGACGAGCACTTCCAGGCCGCGCTGGCGAGCTTTCTGACGGTCGGCAACCGGCACAAGGCCGGCTACGCGTACCACCAGTTGGGGATCGTCGCGCAGGACCAGGGCCGCCACGCCGAGGCGGCCGACCACTACCAGCAGGCGTTGACCATCCTCCAGGAGTACCGGGACCGGCACGGCGCCGCGCACACCCGGCACCAGCTCGGTGCCCTCGCCCAGGCCCAGGAGCGCTTCGACGACGCCGCGGCGCACTACCGGGACGCCCTGGTGGCGTTCCGCGCCTGCGGCGACCACCAGGGCGTCGCCGACACGTACCACCAGCTCGGCACGGTCGCCCAGCGCCAGCAGCGGTACGACCAGGCGGAGAGCCACTACGAGCAGGCGCTCACCAGCTACCAGGAGGTCGGCGAGCCGGTCAGCGTCGCCGACACGCACCACCGGCTCGGCACCGTCGCCCGGGACCGTGGCCGCCGGCCCGAAGCCGAACACCGCTACCGTACGGCCCTCGGCCTGTACCGGGAGGCCGACCACCTGCCGGGCGTCGTGGTCACGTGCCACCACCTCGCCCGGCTCGCGTCGGAGCAGCAGCGGTACGACCAGGCGGCGGCGTGGCTCGCCGAGGCGGCCCGGTCGTGGCGCGGGGCGCACGGCGACTGGCCGGTGGAGACGGTGGCCGCGCTGCGCGACCTGCGGGAACGGCTGGGTCCGGACGGCCTGCGCCGGGTGCTGCGCGACACCGTCCCGCCCGACCTGGCCGACACGCTGGTCGAGGCCGTCGAGGCCGTCGAGGGCAGCGAGGGCAGCGGGGGCGGCGGGGGCGGCACCGGCGACGGCTGAGCCGGGGCTGTCCGCGTCGCCGGACCCGGCCGGTCCGCCCGGCGGCGGGGGCGTCGGCGGGGCTGGCCAGCGGACTTGCCACCCAGTCCCGTCCACGGGACCCTGTTACCCGCAGTGTTCGTCCGGTCAACCCAGCGGAGGCGTGATGCGCGGGTCCCGTTCCCCTGTCCACCGGCCCTCGGCCGCCCTCGCCGCGCTGCTGCTCGGCACCGGCCTGGCCCTCGCCGCCGGTCCGCCGGCCGTCGGGGCGCACCCGGCGGCCCCGGCCGCGCACCGGGCCGCGGCCGAGCGGGCGGGCGCGGCGTACCAGGTCGACCGGGCGGGCGCCGTCGGGTACGTGCGGCTGGCGCACCTCTCCCCCGACACCCCCGCCGTCGACGTGTACCTGAGCGCGCCGGACACCGACGAGCCTCAGGTCTTCCCCGCCGTCGGGTACGGCGTGGTGTCGGCGTACCTGCCGGTGCCGGCCGGCCGGTACGCGGTGGCGATGCGCACGGCCGGCGCTCCCGCCGACGAGCAGCCGGTGCTGACCACGGAGGTGGCGGTGACCGCCGGGGAGGCGTACACGGTGGCCGGCGTGGGCCGGTACGCCGACCTCGGCCTGCGGGTGCTCGACGACGACCTGAGCGCCCCGCCGGCCGGGCAGGCCAAGGTCCGGGTGGTGCAGGCCTCGGTCCGCGCCCCGGTGCTGGACGTGGCCGCCGCCGACGGGCCGGTGATCGCCGAGGGCGTGCGGTTCGCCACCACCACCGGGTACCGGGCGGTGGAGCCGGGGCCGTGGCGACTGCGCCTGGGCGGGCCGAACGGGCCCACCGCCGACACCCGGGTCACGCTGACGCCGGGGGCGGTCTACTCGCTGCTGGTGCTCGACGCCGAGCGGAGCAGGCTCACCGCCGAACTGCGCGAGGACGCCCGGGGCGGCGCGGTCACCCCGACCGGTGGCGTGGACACCGGTGCCGGCGGCCTGGCACTGCGCGGCGGCTCCACACCGAGCCCCGGCTCCGACGCCCCGGCCGCCGGGGAGCCGGCACCGCCGGGCGCGGACACCAGCCCACCCGGCGCGGACGGAACCACGACCGCCGGGGACGCCCGCGCCGGGGGCGGGGCCGGGTGGCCCGTCGGGACGTACCCGGTGCTCCTGGGCGGGCTGGTCGCCGCGCTGGCGGTCGCCGGTGGGCGGGCGCTGCGGCGACGCCGGTGGCGGCCGGGCCGGTGACCGGCCGGCCCGGCCCGGGAGTCCGGCACCGCCGATCGCCGCTGGCCGGGCTGGTCGCGGCCGGCGCGGCCCCCGGGGTCGCGGTGGTGGCCGGCGCGCCGGCCGGATCGGCGGTGGGCTAGACCGGGCGGCGGCCGGCGAAGCCGCACTCCACCCGGTGGTACCAGCGCAGGTCGGTGTCCCCCTCCAGCCAGCACCAGAGCACCGGGCGGCCGTCGCGCTCCCCGGGGAAGTCGAGCAGCACCGGCGCGATGCCCTTGACCTGGATGTCGTGCCCGTTCAGCTCCTCCAGCACGGCGTGCAGCCGCGCCTCCAGGGCCTTCACCTCGGGCCGGCCGCCGAGCACGGAGACGCCGTGTGCGGCCAGGTCGGCCCGCAGCTCGGTCAGGTCGGCCCGGATCCGGATCAGCTCGTCGACCCGGGGGCGCAGGGTGGAGACCAGGGAGCGGGCCTGGGCGAGAGTGAACACCGCGCCAGTATGCGGCACGACGACACCGGCCGATCGACCGCCGGCACCGTCGGCGGGCCCGGCCGGATGTCCAGTCGGCCCGGCCGGGTGCTCAGTCGGCCTGGGCGGCCAGTTCGCGGGCGCGGTCCCGGGCGGCCTCCAGGGCCTCCAGCAGCGCGGCGCGGACCCCGTGCCGCTCCAGCTCCCGGATGGCGGAGATGGTGGTACCGGCGGGTGAGGTGACCGCCTCGCGCAGCTTCACCGGGTGCTCGCCCGAGTCACGCAGCATCACCGCCGAGCCGATCGCGGTCTGCACGATCAGGTCGTGGGCCACCTGCCGGGGCAGGCCGAGCAGGATGCCCGCGTCGATCATCGCCTCGACCAGGAGGTAGAAGTACGCCGGGCCGGAGCCGGAGAGGGCGGTCACCGCGTCCTGCTGCGACTCGGGCACCCGGAGGGTGGCCCCGAGCGGGGTGAACATCTCCTCGGCCAGGGCCAGGTGCGCGCCGGTGGCGTGGGCGCCCGCCGAGATCGCGGTCATCGCCTGGTCCACCAGGGCGGGGGTGTTGGTCATCACCCGCACGACCGGGGTGCCCTCGGGCAGCCGGCGGGCGAAGAAGGTGGTCGGCAGGCCGGCGCAGAGGGAGATCACCAGCTTGTCAGCGGGGACCTTCGGGCCGATCTCCGCCAGCAGGGCGGCGGCGTCCTGCGGCTTCACCGCGACGGCGAGGACCTCCGCCTCCGCCACGGCGGTGTGGTTGTCCACCACCCGGACGCCGTACCGGGCGGTCAGCTCCTCGGCCCGGCTGGGTCGCCGCGCGGTGGCCAGCAGCCGGTCCACCGGCCAGCCCGAACGGAGCAGCCCGGAGAGCACCAGCTCGCCGATCTTGCCCGCACCGATCACCGCGACGGTGTGCACCGGCGTCGCCATCGGCCGTACCCCCTCCATGACGGCGGCGACGCGGCGGGCCCTGCGGCCCACCGCGTCGCCGGCTACGACGATCAGCTACCGAAGAAGACCTCGGCCTCGGCGTACCGCTCCAGCGGCACGGTCTTCAGCTCGCGGGTCGCGTCGGCCAGCGGCACCCGGACGATGTCCGTGCTCTGCATGGCGACCATCTTGCCCCAGTCGGCCTCGTGCACGGCGTCGATCGCCTGGAGCCCGAGCCGGGTGGCGAGCACCCGGTCGAAGGCGGTCGGGGTGCCACCGCGCTGGATGTGGCCGAGGACGACGGTCCGGGCCTCCTTGCCGGTCTTCGCCTCGAGCTGCTCGGCCAGCCACTGGCCGATGCCGCCGAGCCGGACGTGACCGAAGGAGTCCAGCTCCTGGTTGTGCAGGACCATCTGGCCGTCGATCGGCTGGGCGCCCTCGGCGACCACCACGATCGGGGCGTACTGGTGGTCGAACCGCTTGTTGACGTACCCGGCGACCTGCTCGACGTCGAACTTCCGCTCGGGAAGCAGGATCACGTTCGCGCCACCGGCCAGGCCGGCGTGCAGGGCGATCCAGCCGGCGTGCCGGCCCATCACCTCGACCACCAGGGTGCGGTGGTGGCTCTCGGCGGTGGTGTGCAGCCGGTCGATGGCCTCCATCGCGATGTTGACCGCGGTGTCGAAACCGAAGGTGTAGTCGGTGGCCCCGAGGTCGTTGTCGATGGTCTTGGGCACCCCGACGACGTTGACCCCCAGCTCGTGCAGCTTGGTGGCGACCCCGAGGGTGTCCTCCCCGCCGATCGCGATCAGGGCGTCCACGCCCTGCTCGGCGAGGTTCTCCTTGATCTTCTCGACGCCGTTCTCGATCTTGAACGGGTTGGTCCGGGACGAGCCCAGGATGGTGCCGCCCCGCGGCAGGATGCCCCGCACCTCGGCGATGCCCAGGGGCTTGGACAGGCCCTCCAACGGGCCCTTCCACCCGTCCCGGAAGCCCACGAACTCGTGACCGTAGGTGCCGACACCCTTACGGACCACCGCGCGGATGACCGCGTTCAGACCTGGGCAGTCGCCGCCGCCGGTGAGCACGCCGATACGCATGATCTGCTCATCCTCCCGAAGCATCAGGTAAGCCCGGATTGTGCCCCAGGATATGGGTCAGGTCAGACCGATCGGCACCGTTGCCGGCCCGGGGCGGGCCGTCACTGCGAACTGTAGTCGGCGTGCTCGTCGGCCGACCGCGCGCCCCGGGTGCCGGGGGCCTCGTCGGCACCGGACCGACCCGTTCCCCCCGGCCCCGCGGGCCGGGCCCGGCCGAGCAGGGTGGTCACGGTGCCGCTCGCCGCGTCCCAGTAGTCGGCGGCGATCGCGTGCACCTTGATCAGGGTCAGCCCGGGGGTGTCCGGCCCGGCGGGGAACCAGGCCGCCAGCGCCGGCCGCCACAGCCGCTCGACCCGCGCCCGGTCGTACCCCTCGCCGGCGATGCCGGTCAGCGCCACCCAGAAGGCGTGCCGCTGGTCCGTGAAGGCCACGTTGACCTCGGGGTTGACCCGGATGTGGCGGAGCGTGGCCGAGCCCGCGTGCGCGAAGAACCACAGGTCGCCGTCGAACTCCTCCTGGGGCAGCCCCATCGGCCGACTGACCAGGCGACCGTCGAGGTCGATCGTGGTGAGCATGGCGACCCCGGCCCGCCGGACCAGGTCGGTGACCCGGCGGCGGGCCTCGGCGGCGGCGGTCGGTCCACGGCTCATGGCGTACCCCTCGCATCGACGGCGACAGTCGAACCGGTGCCCCGGACAGAACCGGTCAAACCTGCTGTTCGGCACCTCCCGACGGATCGCCCCGCCGGCCGTCAGCCGCCGGTCATCGCCCGCCAGCGGGCCAGGTTGTGCCGGGCGTCGACCAGGGCGTCGTGCCGGGCCGACGCGGCCTCCGGCAGGCTCGGCCGGCCCCGGTCGTCCCAGAGCTGGCGCAGCTCCTTGGTGAACCGGGGAATCTCCCGGGGCAGCGCCGGCATCGCCCCCCAGAGCTGGGCCAGCGCCACGTGGTCGTAGGCGGCGTACCAGGCCCACAGCTCCACCTGCTCGCCGGGACGCCCCCGGACCGGCTCGACGAGGAACTCGTACAGCTCGTCGCGGATCCGCTCCCGGGACCGCCACGCCCGGTCGGCCGGGGACGGCAGTTTGTCGAGCACGTTACGGCGTACCCAGGGGATCGCCCGGGAGTCGTCGAACTCGGTGGAGACCGCGTAGAACTCGCGGCCGTACTCGTCGACGACGCCGATCGACACCAGGTCGACGAGGTGGCCGTCCTCGATGAACTCGCAGTCGTAGAAGTAGCGGTAGACCATCCGTACCATCCTCGCCCACCTCGGGTGCCGCCCCGACGCCGGGGGCCCGGCGTCGGGGCGGCGGTCCGCCGCCGGCCGGTCGGCTGGTGGCCCCTCGGCCGGTCGGTCCGATCCCGACCGACGGTCGGGTCGTCCGACACCGCCGTCGGTCCCGGCGCAGGTCGCGGCTGTCACGCAGGTGATTTGAGGGGTGTACAGCAAGCGACCGGGACGTCATGATCTGATGTGTACCGTCACCGGCCGCCGAACCGGTTCACCAGTCGCCTCGCAGCGGGGGCTGTCAGGTTCACCAGGCTGCGAATTGGTCCTTAACCGGGGAGGGGTCAGGACGTGGAGATGCGCCTGCCGGAGCCGGGTGACGCGCTCACGGGTGTCGACATGTTCGCCGGCCTGGAGCCGGAGGTCCGGCAGCGGGTGATCGCGGCGGCGGTGCCCCGCACCTACCGCAAGGGCCAGTTGCTCTTCGTGGAGAACGACCCGGGCGAGTCGCTGATCGTGCTGCGCCGGGGAGCCGTGGCGGTGTTCCGGACCGCGCCGACCGGCGAGCGCGCCGTGCTGTCCGTGGTCCGCCCACCGGACGTGCTGGGCGAGGTCTCCCTGCTCGACGCCTCCACCCGGTCGGCGTCGGCCGAGGCGATCGAGGACTGCACCGCCCTCGCCCTGTCCCGGGGCGCCTTCATGGAGCTGGTCCACTCCAACCCGCGCATCCTCGACGCGGTGATGCGCTCACTCGGCGGACTGATCCGCCGGCTGACCGAGCAGAACGCCGACCACGTCTTCCTCGACCTGCCCGGCCGGGTGGCCAAGACGCTGGTCCGGCTGGCCGGCGAGAGCCAGGCCCCGATGATCACCATCGAGCTGAACCAGAGCCAGCTCGCCGAGATGGCCGGCGGCTCCCGGCAGAGCGTCAACCAGGCCATCGGCTCGTTCGCCAGCCGGGGCTGGCTGCGGACCGAGGGCCGGCGGATCGTCGTCACCGACGTGGCCGCGCTGCGCCGCCGCGCCGGCATGAGCGACCGCTGACCTGGTCCGACAGCCAGCTCGGCACCCTACGCCAATTCCGACATACAACCCACCGGACCGCCCCGCCGGCGGGGCGGTCCGCGCCGCCGACGGGGTCGCCGAACCGGTCCGATCGGCCGCCCGGCATGGACGCGTCCGGGGCCGCCGCGCTTGCGTACTTTGGCAGACGCGACACAAGACACTCCCGGAAGTCGCCCGGTCGTGTCACGATTCAGAGCACGGCGTGTGGGTCGGCGCGCGGGGCTGGACGCGGGCGCGACGCGGCGCGCGGTGAGGAGGATGTCCGGTGTCATCGGGTGGGGCCCGCCGGGGTCGGCGGGACAACGGGCTCGACGCGAGCGAGTACGCCGTCGCCGGCGACGTGGACCCGCGTGTCGGCGAGCACCTGCTCGACGTGCTCGCCGCCGGCGGGATCGCGGCCTATCTCCAGCCCTCCGCCGACCTGAACCCCGTCACCCGCACCACCACCGTGCCCGCCCGCCCGGTCGACCGGCTGTACGTCGACCGCTCCCACCTGACCACCGCCCGGGACTACCTCACCCAGCTCGCCGACGAGGCGACGCCGGAGCGCTCCCGCGACGCCGAGCCCGACATCGACGCCGAGTGGGCGCGCATCGTCGCCGGGTACCACGACTCCACCGCGCCGGCCGACCGCCGTCCCTGGCCGGCGGCGGAGGACGTGGAGGACGACGGGCCGGCCGGCGCGACGGCGACCCGCACCGGCACGGAGGACGGCAGCACCTCGACCGCCACCGACGTCCGGCGGCTGCCCTACGCGGCCGACATCTCCGGCATCTCCGTCGGCCGGGACCGGGACCGCGTCGACGAGCCGTCGCTGCTGGACGGGCTGGACACCTTCGGCGCGCACCTGCCCGACGACGACGCGGACGAGCGCTACGTCCCCCCGCCCCCGCCCCCGCTGCCCCGGGTGTCGAAGTACGCCGTGGTGGGCGTGCTGGCGATCGTCCTGGGGTTCGTGCTCTTCCTCTTCCCGTCGCTGCTGCCGGTGGACCGGTCGGTGGTCACGCTGCTGGGGTTCACCGGCATCCTCGCCGGGTTCGTCACGCTGATCATGCGGCTGCGTCCCGGTGACGCCGATGACGACCCGGACGACGGCGCGGTCGTCTGAGCCCGCGGCGGATGACGCCGCGTCGTCGCACCGTGACCGGATGCCGGGACGTGGTCCACCTGACGGACCGGCGCAACAGTGGTGTAACTTACCGTCAGTAGGAATACCGCTGTCCGTCACTTCCCCCACCGGCTGCCTGGTTTTCCCTCCCTCGTGGCGGTTGGTCTCGGCTGATCGGAATGCCCCGAGATGCGACAGAGTTCCCTCGTAGTGGTGGCGATGCGCCTCCCCATCGATGACAGTGTGGCTCCCGACGGCGCCTGCGAGTGGCGCCGCAGCCCGGGTGGACTCGTGAGCGCCCTGCACCCCCTGCTCCGGCAGACGCCCGCCACCTGGGTGGGCTGGGCCGGCGGGAGCGGCCCGGCGCCGAGTCTGCCGGACGTGGACGGCGTGCGGATGCACACCGTCCCCCTCACTCTCGACGACCTCCGGGACCACTACGAGGGCTTCGCCAACGCGACCCTGTGGCCCCTCTACCACGACGCCGTCGAGCAGCCGGAACACCACCGTCGCTGGTGGGAGGCGTACCAGCGGGTCAACCAGCGGTACGCCGAGGCGACCGCGGCGGTGGCCGAGCCCGGCGCGATCGTCTGGGTGCAGGACTACCACCTGCAACTGGTGCCCGGCCTGCTCCGGGCGCTCCGTCCCGACCTGCGGATCGGCTTCTTCCTGCACGTGCCGTTCCCGCCCCCGGAGCTGTTCATGCAGCTCCCCCGCCGGGCGGAGCTGCTGCGCGGGATGCTCGGCGCCGACCTGGTCGGGTTCCAGCGGGCCCAGGCGGCGCACAACTTCGCCCAGCTCACCACCAAGGTCCTTGGCGTCTCCGCCACCGACCGGCGGATCGCCGTCGACGACCGGGTGGTCCGCATCGGCGCCTTCCCGGTCTCCATCGACACCGTCGAGATGTCCGCGCTGGCCGGCAGCCCCGAGGTGGCCGAGCGGGCCCAGCGGTTCCGCCGGGACCTCGGCGACCCCGCGCACGTCATCCTCAGCGTCGACCGGATGGACTACACCAAGGGCATCGAGCAGCGGCTCACCGCGTACAGCGAGCTGCTGGCCAGCGGGCACGTCAAGGTCCGGGACACGGTGCTGGTCCAGGTGGCGGTGCCCAGCCGGGAGCGGGTCGGGCAGTACCAGGTCCTGCGGGACCGGGTCGAGCGCGAGGTGGGGCGGATCAACGGCGAGTTCGGCCGGGTCGGCGAGCCGGCCATCCACTACCTCACCCAGCCCTTCGACCGGGCGGAGCTGGCCGCCCTGTACCGGGTCGCCGACGTGATGGCGGTGACTCCGCTGCGTGACGGGATGAACCTGGTCGCCAAGGAGTACGTGGCCGCCCGGGTCGACGACAGCGGCGCGCTGCTGCTCAGCGAGTTCGCCGGGTCCGCCACCGAGCTGTCCCAGGCGTACCTGGTCAACCCGCACGACCTGGAGGGGTTGAAGCAGGGGTTGCTCTCCGCGCTGGAGGCCGACCCGGCGGACGTCACCGCCCGGATGCGGGCGATGCGGGCGCACCTGCACCGGTACGACATCCGGGCCTGGGCCCGCTCCTACCTCAGCGCGCTGGACGAGGGCGGCTCGCTGCTGCACCGCCTGGGCGGCCCCGCCTGAGCCACGGGCCGCCCGCGGGGTGAGCCCCCGGGGTCGTCCGCGCCCGCCGGGCCGGCGGCGGGCGACCCCGGCTCACACCTTGGCCAGCCAGTCCAGGATCGCGTCGATCGGCTCCGGCCAGCGTGCGTCGAGCATCAGGTCGTGCCCCATGCCGGGGAAGAGCAGCGGCGCGGAGCCGTACCGCCGGGCGGCCCGGGTCAGCGCGGCGGGCGGCACCACCCGGTCGTCCGGGCTGCCCAGCACCAGCACCGGCGGGGCGCCCACCGCCGGCTCCGGCGCGCGGTGCGCCAGCAGTTGCCACTGGGCCCGCCGCCCGGCCCGGCCCAGCCGGGAGACGTACTGGCGGGCCTGCGGGTCGGGCAGGTCGTGGCTGAACAACTGCCGACGGGTCAGCCGCAACGGGCCGCCGAAGACGGCCGGGACGGTGCCGGCCGGGTTGTGCCGCAGCGCCGCGCCGAGGGTGCCCCAGCCGCCGAGCACCGGGGCGACCAGCACCGCGGCGCGGGCCGGGTAGCGGGCCAGCGCGTGCGCCACCACCAGCGCCCCGGCGCCGTGCCCCACCAGCACCGCCTGGCGCGGCAGGCTCGCCGCCGCCTGGGTCACGTCGTGCACGTACGCGCGCAGCGTCGCCTCCGGCGCCGGGGCGCTGCCGCCGTGCCCGCGCAGGCTGACCGCGTACGCCGGGAAGCCCCGGGCGGCGGTGTGCCCCAGCCAGTGCTCGGCGAAGGCCCAGGCGCCGTGGCCGAACCCGGGGACGAACAGCAGCGGCGGACGCCCCTCCTCCAGCTCGGGCAGGGCGCTGACCATCTCCCGGCGGGCCGGCCGGACCGGACGGGCCCACTCCCGGCCCCGCAGGATCCGCACCCGCCCGGTCCGCGCGCTCACGCCGCCTCCAGCTCGTCCAGGGCGCGCTGCACGGCGCGCAGGTACTCGGTGTGCGCCACCTCGAAGACGTGCCGGCTGCTCGACACGACCCGGCCGGCGTACCGCTGCCCCGCGCCGGCCGTCACCCGGGCGGCGAACGCCGCCGCCCGCTCCGGGCGCTCCACCCGCTGCCGCAGCAGCCGGGCGAAGAGCACCGCCTGCCAGTGCGACAGCGGGAAGAGGCCGGAGTCCGACTGCACCAGCCCGACCACGGCGAGCGTCGGCTGGCCGGGGGCGAAGGCGTTGAGCCAGAGCCGGGGCTGCCCCGCCCCGTCGTCGCCGAGCAGCGACGGGTCGAGGAACTCGAATCGCGGCAGGTACCCGGTGGCGAAGACGACCAGCTCGGGCTCGATCTGCCGGCCGTCGGTCAGCTCCACCGAGGCGCCGTGGAACCGGGCGACGTCCGGCACCGGGGCGATCCGGCCGTGCCCGACGTAGTGGACGAGCTGGCTGTTGACGATCGGGTGCGTCTCGTAGACCTTGTGGTCGGGCCGGGGCAGGCCGAAGCGGGTGAGGTCGCCGACGGTGAGCCGCAGCGCGAGGCGGTGCAGCCACCGGCGTACCGCCAGCGGCACCCGCCACGCGAGCAGCCCGTCGTTGACCTGGTCGGCGGGGCGGCCGAGCAGGTACTTCGGGGTGTACCAGTAGCCGCGCCGGGTGGAGTGCCAGCACTGCGACGCCTGCTGGGCGGCCTCCACGGCGATGTCGCAGCCGGTGTTGCCGCCGCCGACCACCAGCACCCGCTTGCCGCGTACCTGGGTGGCGTCCTTGTAGGAGGAGGCGTGCATGATCTCGCCCCGGAACTGCTCCAGCCCCTCGTACGCGGGCAGCTTCGGCGACCAGTTGTGGCCGTTGGCGATCACCACGGCGGCGTACCGGGAGGTGCGTTCCGGGCCGTACCCGCCGGTGGAGCGGGTGGTGACGTCCCACCGGTCCCCGGCGACCGGCTCGACCCGGATCACCTCGGTGCCGAACCAGATGTGCGAGCGCAGGTCGAAGTGGTCGGCGTACCGCTCGAAGTAGGACAGGAGCTGGCCGTGGTGCGGGTAGTCCGGCCAGTCGTCGGGCATCGGGAAGTCGGGGAACTGCGTGAACGGCCGCGACGAGATCAGGTGGGTGCTGGCGTACACCGGGCTGCGGTCGTGCCGCCAGTTCCAGGCGCCGCCGACGCCGGTCTCCCGCTCGTAGCAGTCGACCCCGAAACCGTGCTCGCGGAGGTTCTTCAGGGCGGCCAGGCCGCTGGCGCCCGCGCCGATCACGCAGACGGTGTCGCCACGGTCGGAGACGGAGCGACCGTCCGGGGCCAGCGCGACCGTCGCGTCGGGGTCGGGACGGCCGTGGTCGGTGGAGGAGGACACCCGGGAAGACTCCTTATGTGCGGCACCCGTGCCGGTCGATGCGAAATCCTCTCCACATCGACGCCGGTTGTCCAGCGCGGCACGCGGCGCGCCGCAGCGGCGTTCAGTCGGTGACCGGCAGGCGCAGGTCGACCAGGATCGGGAAGTGGTCGCTGGCCCGGCGGGTCTGCGGGGTGTCCACCACGTCGTAGTCGAGCACGGCGATCCGGGGGTCGACGAAGAGCGCGTCGATCCGGCGGCGCGGGTCGGCGCAGGAGTAGGTGAGCCGGTCCGCCCGGTCCATCGCCACCGCCGTGTCGGTCAGCCCCTCGGCGAGGGTGGCCCACGCCGGGCCGTCCGGCCCCTCGTTGACGTCCGCTCCGGCGATCACCGGCCACGGCGCCCCGGCGAGGTCCTGTCGCAGCGCCCGCGCCTGGGCGGGTCGTTCCGCCGGGTCGGTGGACAGGTGCGAGCCGGCCAGGGTGAACCGGGCACCGCCCACCAGGCAGTCGGCGAACGCCGCGCCCCGCAGGTGCCGCCCCGGGGTGAGCGGGAACCGCCGGCACCGGGTGTCGAGCACCCGGACCCGCAGGCTGGTCAGCAGGACGTTGCCCAGCGACGGCAGCCCGCCGGCCGCGACGACCAGCCCGAACGACGCGGCCAGGGCGGCGTTGCGCTGCCGCCAGCGGAACCGGCGCGCGCCCTCCTGCACGATCACCACGTCCGGCTCGGCGGTCCGGACCACGGCCGCCAGCGCCGCCGCGTCGTCCCGCTGGCCGTGGACGTTGTACGACACCACCCGCAGCCGCACCCCGTCGGCCGGGGTGCCGGTGGACATGCTCACCCGTTGCTCCTCGCGTTTCCCACGACGCGTTCCCTCACGCGCGTTCCCTACAGCCGGCGGGCCAGGTCGGCGGCGCCGATGACGCCGGCGCTGTTGCCCAGCTCGGCCGGACGGATGTCGGCCACCGGCAGCCGGCGGCGCTGGGCCAGCGCGTCGGCGAAGGACCGGCGGGTGGGGCCGAGCAGCAGGTCACCGGCGTCGATCACGCCACCGCCGACGACCAGCACCTGCGGGTCCAAAATCTGGGCCATGTCGGCGAGGCTGGTGCCCAGCCAGCGGCCGATCTGGGCGAACGCCTCGGAGGAGACCGGGTCGCCGCCCTGCGCGGCGGCGGTCACCATCGGGCCGGTGATCGCCTCGGCCTCGCCGCCGGCCAGGCGCAGCAGGGCGGTTGCCCGGTGCGGCTCCTGGCGGGCCCCGGCACGGGCGAACCGGACCAGCGCGTTGCCGCTGGCGTACTGCTCGATGCAGCCGAGCCGGCCGCAGCCGCACTGGTGGCCGTCGGGGACGGTGAGCATGTGGCCCAACTCGGCGGCGATGCCGTGGGCGCCCCGGACCAGGTCGCCGCCGAGCACGATCCCGCCGCCGACGCCGGTGCCGATGGTGAACATGACCATCGAGTCCTCGGCGTCGCGGGCCGCGCCGTGGCGGAACTCGGCCCAGGCCGCGACGTTGGCGTCGTTCTCCACGATCACCGGCAGGCCGACGGCGTCGCTGACGTACTGTCGCAGCGGCTCGTCCCGCCAGGCGAGGTTGGGGGCGAAGAGCACGGTGGAGCGACTCGCGTCGATCCAGCCGGCGGCACCGATCCCGACCGCGTCGATCGCGCGGCCGGCGGCCAGTTCGGTGACCACCTCGATGATGACGTCCCGGGTCTTGCCGACGTCCTCGGCGGGGGTGTCCCGTCGGACCTGCACCAGCACCGCGCCGGTGTCGTCAACGACACCGCCGGCCACCTTCGTGCCACCGACGTCGACTCCGATGGTCAGCGTCACCGCTGCCACTCCCCTCTGCTGTGCTGCCGGCCCCGCACCGGCGGTGCCGGTCGGGACGGGATGTCCGGTGGTCAGGCCCCGTCGCCCGGTGCGTGCTCACCCGTGTCGGGCGCCCGGGTAGCGGGCACCACGGGACGGTCGGCCGGCGGCCGGCCCGTCGCCGGCTCGCCCGGCCCGTCGCCGTCGACGGGCGGTACGGTGGCGGCCCGAGCAGCCGCGTCCCCGGTACGGGTCGCGGCGGACCAGACGTCATGCTCCGGCGCCGGTGCAGAATCATGCCCGGTACGGGTGGCCTCGCGCCAGACGTGATCCGCTTCCGCGTTCGCACCGGGTGTGCCGGTGTCACCGGCGGCGGCGGTGGACGGCGGCGGCGCGGCGGGGTTGGGCGACGACGGTGGTCGATCGTCGGGGCTGGCGAAGGCCCGCAGCAGGCTGGCCACGCCGGCGGCCAGATCCCCGGCGCCGGTGGCGAGCCGCTCGGCGAACTCCGGGCTCGGGTCGCGCATCGCGACGATCGCCCGGCAGACCGGGCAGACGCAGCACTCGGGCGTGCCGGTGGCGAAACCGCCCGGGGCGGCGGGGTCGGGACGGGGTGACCCGCCCTGGCCCGCGCTGTGACCGAGGACACCCGAGAGCATCCCACCGAGCGGACCCCAGGGCGACGCCCCGGCCGCGGACGAGGCCGTCCGGGCCGCGGCGAGCAGGGTGGCGACCAGCCGCTCCGCCTCTTCCCGGGCCGAACCCGGTTCCGTACCACCCATGGTGGGCTCCCTACCGTGGCGACCGTGCCGTCGGGCGCGTCACTGCGCGGCTCCGGGTGTCTCTACCCGGCGCTTGAGTTGCTTCAACGCGGCATCCATGATCATTTTCTCCGCCTTGCGGCGGAACATCCCGAGCATCCCGACGGAGAGCTCCACCTCCAGCGTGTAGGTGACCGTCGAGGTGCCGTCCGGGTTGCCGACGATGTCGTACGAGCCCACCTGGGAGCGCTGCATCTTCGAGGGCGCGACCAGGTGCCACTCGATGCGGGACAGGTCCTCGGAGTAGGCGTACGCCAGGGTGTAGTCGTCGGCCATCACCCCGGCGTCCAGGGTGAACCGGACCTGGCTGGCGTACCCGTCCTCGTACTCCTCGACCACCTCGACCCGCTGGACGGCCTCGGTCCACTCCGGGTACCGGGGGAAGTCGCAGATCACCGCCGCCACCCGCTCCGGTGGCGCGGCCACGACGATCGACTGGGTGGAGGAGTCGGCCATGTGGGGAGGCTACCCGGCCCCGCCCGACCCCGCGCCGGGTGCCACCCTCGGCCCGGGGCCCGCCGCCGTCACCAGGGGCGCCCCGGGTGCCCGCACCGGCCTGCCTGCCCGCGTCCACCGGGTGGGCGGGTAGGTTTCCACAGAGCCGGCCACCCGTTCGCCGCGCCGGTGACCGGGCCCGTACGAGCACGAGGGAGCGTCAGGGTGCGCGAGTTCTCCGTCCCGCCGATCGTCACCGTCGGCGACGCGGCCAACCTGACCGACCCGGTCTGGGCCAACGCCGAGGCCGCCCCGGACACGGTGCAGTTCGTCCGGCCCGACCCGGCCGGCGGGCCGGACTGGGTCGACGTGACCTGCCGCCAGTTCCGCGACGAGGTGGTCGCGGTGGCCCGGGGCCTGGTGGCCGCCGGGATCGCACCGGGCGACCGGGTCGCGCTGATGAGCCGGACCCGCTACGAGTGGACCCTGGTCGACTACGCGATCTGGGCGGCCGGCGCGGTGACCGTGCCGATCTACGAGACCTCCAGCGCCGAGCAGGCCGCCTGGATCCTGGCCGACTCGGGCGCGGTGGCCGCCGTGGTGGAGAGCAACGCCCACGCCACCCTCGTCGCCGGAATCCGCGACCGGACCCCGCAGCTCGGCACGGTGTGGCAGATCGAGCTGGGTGGGGTGGCCGACCTGGTCGCCGCCGGCGAGTCGGTCGACCCGACCGAGATCGAGCGGCGACGGGCCGCGCTCAGGGCCGACGACCTGGCCACCATCATCTACACCAGTGGCACCACCGGCCGGCCCAAGGGCTGCGTGCTCACCCACCGCAACATGTACGCCGACATCGCCAACGCGGTGCCGGTGCTGCCGAACCTGTTCAACGCCGGGGCGGCCACGCTGCTGTTCCTGCCACTGGCACACGCCTTCGCCCGGCTGATCCAGATCGGCGTGGTGCAGGCGCGGGCCACCATGGCGCACAGCGGCGACCCCACCAACCTGGTCGCCGAGCTGCAACGCTTCCGCCCGACCTTCGTGCTGTCGGTGCCCCGGGTCTTCGAGAAGGTCTACAACGGCGCCAAGCAGAAGGCCGAGGCCGGCGGCAAGGGCCGGATCTTCGAGCGGGCCGAGAAGGTCGCCATCGCCTGGAGCGAGGCGCAGGACACCCCGGGCGGGCCCGGTCTCGGGCTGCGCGTCCAGCACGCGCTCTTCGACCGGCTGGTGTACAGCAAGCTGCGCGCCGCGCTCGGCGGCCGGTGCCGGGACGCGATCTCCGGCGGGGCGCCGCTGGGCGCCCGGCTCGGCCACTTCTTCCGGGGCGTCGGGGTCACCGTGCTGGAGGGGTACGGCCTGACCGAGACCTCCCCCGCCGCCGCGGCGAACCTGCCCGACGCCACCCGGATCGGCAGCGTGGGCCGCCCGCTGCCCGGCGTGACCATCCGCGTCGACGACGACGGCGAGATCCTGATCGCCGGTGACCTGGTCTTCCAGGGGTACTGGCACAACGAGGAGGCCACCGCCGAGGCGCTCACCAGCGACGGCTGGTTCCGCACCGGCGACCTGGGCCAGCTCGACAACGACGGGTTCCTCAGCATCACCGGCCGGAAGAAGGAGATCATCGTCACCGCGGCCGGCAAGAACGTCGCCCCGGCCGTGCTGGAGGACCAGGTCCGGGCGCACCCGCTGATCAGCCAGTGCGTGGTGGTGGGCGACCGGCAGCCGTTCGTCGCGGCGCTGGTCACCATCGACGAGGAGGCGTTCCCGGCCTGGCGGGAGTCGGCCGGGCTGCCGGCCGGGGCCACCGTCGAGCAACTGCGGGACGACGAGGCGCTGCGGGCGGAGGTCCAGGGCGCGATCGACGCCGCCAACCAGGCCGTCTCCAAGGCGGAGGCGATCAAGCAGTTCCGGATCCTGCCCCGGGACTTCACCGAGGCGACCGGCGAGATGACCCCCTCGATGAAGGTCCGCCGGCAGGTCGTCCAGAAGACGTACGCGCCGGAGATCGCCGACATCTACCGCCGCTGACTACGATCCGTCACGTGCCCGCCTCGACACCCACCCGCCCGCACCCCCACCCGCATCCGCTGGCCGTCGCCGCCCGGTTGGTGATGCTCGCGCTGGTCGCGGTCCTCACCGTGCTCGCCACCGACGGCGCCGGACAGCTCTGGTGGGTGGCGCTGCTCGCCGCCGCCGGCCTGCCCGCCCTGCTGGCCCCCCAGCACCGGTTGCTCGGCCCGCTCAGCCGGGTCGCCGAGGCGGTGGTGCTCGGGCTGGCCGCCAGCCAGGTCGCCGCCGTCGGCACGACCGGCGCGGCGGCGTACGGCCTCGGCGCGTCGGCGGTGCTGCCGTACCTGGCGGTGCCGGTGACCGTCACCGCCCTGCGCCGCCGCTTCGTCGAGGGCGCCGTGCTGCTCGGCGTCACCGCGACCACGCTGGTGGTGTGCGGCGTGGTGACCCGGGTCGACGGCGTCCGGCAGCTCACCCAGCCCGGCTACCTCGCGGTCTGCGCCCAGTGGCTGCTGCTGGCCGGGTTGGGCCTCTACACCGCGAGCGTGCTGCACCAGCTCATGCGGGTCCGGGGCGAGGGCAAGCCGCAGCCGTACGCCGAGGCGACCCGACTGCTGACCCAGCTACGCACGGTGGCCCGGCAGCTACCCGGGGCCACCCTGGACCCGGGCGGCATCTCCGAGCACCTGCTGGAGGAGCTGCGGACCGTCGCCCGCGCCGACCGCGCGGCGGTGCTCTCCGCCAGCGGCGGCGGCCGGCTGGTGGTCCTCGCGCAGGTCGGCGCGGAGCGGGTGGACTGGGAGACGACGCTGGACGCGGACTCGGCGATCGCCGACGCCTGGGCCAGCCAGCAGCCGCAGACCGCCGCCCGGTCGCAGGCCCGCTCGCACTGCGGCGGGGACGTCTCGGCGCTGATCGTGCCGCTGGCCGCCGGGGTCCGCACGGTCGGCCTGGTGGTGCTGGAGGCCGACGCCCCGCAGGCGTACCCGCCGCCGGTGGTGTCCCGGGTGACCGCGCTGACCGGCCCGGCCGCGCTGCGGCTGGAGGCGGCGCTGCTCTTCGACGAGGTGCGCTCGCTGGCCACCAACGAGGAACGGCAACGGCTGGCCCGGGAGATCCACGACGGGGTCGCCCAGGAACTGGTGATGGTCGGGTACGGCATCGACAACGCCCTGGCCACGGTGCACGACGACACCGAGGAGACCGCCGAGTCGCTGCGTACCCTGCGCCAGGAGGTCACCCGGGTCATCACCGAGCTGCGGCTGAGCCTGTTCGAGCTGCGCAGCGAGGTGGACCGGCACGGTGGCCTGGCCGCCGCGATCGCCGAGTACGCCCGGACCGTGGGCGCCTCCGGCGGGCTGCGGGTGCACCTGTCCCTGGACGAGTCCACCGCCCGGCTGCCCGCCGCCACCGAGGCCGAGCTGCTGCGCATCGCCCAGGAGGCGGTGACCAACGCGCGCAAGCACGCCGGTGCGGCGAACCTCTGGGTCACCTGCGAGGTCGATCCCCCGTACGCCCAGATCGAAGTGTCGGATGACGGTCACGGTATCGCTGACCAGCGGCCCGACGGGCGCTACGGTCTTGCGATCATGGCCGAGAGGGCGGAACGTATCCGGGGCCGGTTGGAGATCAGGCCACGGCAACCCAGCGGGACGACCGTGGCGGTGGTGGTCGGCTCCTCGCCCCGGCGCGATAACGTGCGCGGTAGCGCAGCAGCAGCCGCAGCAGAAGGGGAGTAACCCGAGGATGACCACTCCGACACCGGCCACCCGTACCAAGGTCCTCCTTGTCGACGACCACGACCTGATCCGCAAGGGCCTACGGCACGCCTTCGAGCGTGACCGGCAGTTCGAGGTCGTCGGCGAGGCCGCTACCGCGGCGGAGGGCGTACGCCAGGCCGGTGCCCTCCAGCCGGACGTGGTGATCATGGACCTGCGCCTGCCCGACGGCAGTGGCCTGGAGGCCACCCGGGCGCTGCGCAAGTCCAGCGCGTCGATGGGGATCGTCGTGCTCACCATGTACGCCGGCGACGACCAGCTCTTCGGCGCCCTGGAGGCGGGGGCGAGCGCGTTCGTGCCGAAGACCGCCCCGGCCGACGAGGTGGTGGCCGCCGCCCGGCACGCCGCCTCCTCCCCCAGCGCGTTCACCGCCGCCGACCTGGCCGAGGCGATGAAGCGCCGGCTGGCGCCGTCCGGCCCGCAGCTCTCCCCCCGGGAGGGACAGGTGCTGCGGCTGCTCGCCGACGGCATGAGCGTGGCCGGCATCGCCAAGCAGCTCTTCGTCAGCGAGTCCACCGCCAAGACCCACATCTCGAAGCTGTACGAGAAGCTGGGCGCGGCCAACCGGGCGCAGGCGCTGATGACCGCGCTGCGGCTCGGCCTGCTGGAGGCGCCGGACGCCCCCAAGTTCTGACCCGGACACCGGGGACGAAGGCCCGCTCCACCACCGGTGGGGCGGGCCTTCGTCACGTTCAGCGACCCGGGTGGTGCCGCTCTTCTCAGCCGGGCACGGGGCGGGCAGAATACCCGGGTGACCCGCGCAGGTGATGATTCTCGCGTTATCGGCAAAACGGATGAGAACCCGGAGCGGCCCGACTGGAGCCCCGGCACGATCGACATGGAACGCCCCAGCGTGGCCCGAATGTACGACTACTACCTCGGCGGCTCGCACAACTTCGCCGCCGACCGGGCGGCGGCCTGCGCGATGATGGCCGCGGTGCCCGACGCCCCGCTGATGGCCCAGGCCAACCGGGCCTTCCTCCGCCGGGCCGTGCAGTTCCTGGTCGACGCCGGGGTGCGGCAGTTCCTCGACATCGGCTCCGGCATCCCCACGGTGGGCAACGTGCACGAGATCGCCCAGCGGGCGGCGCCGGACGCCCGCGTGGTCTACGTCGACGTGGACCCGATCGCGGTGGCGCACAGCCGGGAGATCCTCGCCGGCAACGACCGGGCCACCGCGCTCCAGGAGGACCTGCGCCGGCCGGAGCGGATCCTCGCCCACCCCGAGGTGACCAGGCTGCTGGACTTCAGCCAGCCGGTGGCGGTGATGATCGTGGCGATGCTGCACTTCGTACCGGACTCGGAGCGGCCGGCGGAGATCCTCCGGACGCTGCGCGACGCGCTGGCACCCGGCAGCTACCTGGTGCTCTCCCAGGTCAGCCCGGACCTCCGGGGCGGCACCCCGGAACAGGACGAGGCGGAGCGGGTCTACCAGAGCACCGACAACCCGCTGTGGTTCCGCGGCCGGGACGAGCTGACCGCGCTCTTCGCCGGGTTCGAGCTGGTCGAACCCGGTGTGGTCTGGGTGCCCGAGTGGCATCCGGAGACCCCGGAGGCCGCCGAGCACGCCGAACAGGCGGTGTTCATGGGTGGCGTCGGACGCCTCGGTGGGTGAGCTGCGGCAGTGCTCCGGCACCACGGTGGCGGAGGCGGATGAGCGGTCCGGGGCGCCGTCCTGCCCCACGACCTTCGCCCGCGCCTGGGCCAGGGCGGTCGCCGGGACCAGCTACCTGCCACTGAGCCGGCCCCAGCTGGAGGCGTTCCTGCACCGGCTCACCGAGCACCTGGCGGCGGCGCTGGTGGCCGAGCCGTTCGACCTGCGGGCCGGCACCCGGGTCGGCGCCGAGCTGGTCGTCGCGCACATCGCCGCGCCGGAGGGGCTGGGTCGCACCATCGAGGTCATCCAACTCCGGCTGCTGCGCGACCTGGGGCTGGTCGGCGCGGACGTCGAGGACCGGCTGGCCCGGCTGCTCGGCGCGGTGGCGACCGGGTTCGCGCACGCGCTGCGCGACCGGACGCTGGACGAGCAGGAGATGATCCGGCGGGCCGCGTTGCAGGCCCGGGAGCAGGCGGAGCTGGAGCTGCGGCACAGCGAGGCCCGGTTCCGGCACCAGGCCGTCCACGACCCGCTCACCGACCTGCCCAACCGGAAACTGTTCGCCGAACGGCTCGCCGCGGCCATCGACGCGGCCGCCCCGGGCAGCGAACGGATCGGGGTCTGCATCCTCGACCTGGACCGGTTCAAGGTGATCAACGACTCGCTCAGCCACCGGGTCGGCGACCTGCTGCTGGCGACGGTGGCCCGGCGGCTGCGGCGGGCCCTCGGCGGGCACCTGGTCGCCCGCCTCGGCGGGGACAAGTTCGGCATCCTGGTGGAGCGGACCGGCTCCACCGACGACGTGGTCTTGGTCGCCGAGACGGCGCTGGCCGCGGTGCACGAGCCGGTGCGGATCGAGGGCCACGAGCTGAGCGTCTCGGCCAGCGCCGGCATCGTGGAACGCCCGGTCGGCGGGGCCTGCGCGGGCGACCTGATACAGGCCGCCGACAGCAGCGTGCACTGGGCCAAGGCCGCCGGCCGGGCCCGCTGGGCGCTGTTCGACCCGGAACGCAACCGGGCCGAGCTGGCCCGGCACGCGCTGTCCGCCGCGTTGCCGGCGGCACTGGACCGGGGCGAGTTCTTCCTCGACTACCAGCCGCTGACCTCGCTGCGGGACGGCACGGTGCTCGGGGTGGAGGCGTTGGTCCGGTGGCGGCACCCGGAGCTGGGCCTGATCCGCCCGGACAGCTTCATCGGGTTGGCCGAGGAGACCGGGCTGATCGTCCGGCTCGGCGGGTGGGTGCTGGCCGAGGCGTGCCGCCAGGCCGGGCAGTGGCCGGCGGGCAGCGGGCCGGCCCCGTTCGTCAGCGTCAACCTGGCGGTCCGGCAACTGCACACCCCCGGCCTGGTCCGCCAGGTGCGGGACCTGCTCGACCAGACCGGGCTGCCGCCGCAGCGGCTGCAACTGGAGATCACCGAGAGCACCATGATGACCACCACCGAGGAGCCCGCCCGCGCCCTGCGGACCCTGGCCGACCTGGGCGTACGGATCGCCATCGACGACTTCGGCACCGGGTACTCCAACCTGGCGTACCTGCGCCACCTGCCGGTCACCGAGCTGAAGGTGGCCGGCTCCTTCGTCACCGGCCTGCGGTCCCCGGCGGACGATCCGGCCAGCCGTACCGACGAGCAGATCCTCGCCTCGCTGGTCGCCATGGCCCACGCCCTGGACCTGACCGTCACCGCCGAGGGGGTGGAGACCGCCGACCAGGCCGAGCGGCTGCGGGCCATCGGCTGCGACGCCGGCCAGGGCTGGCACTTCGGCCGTCCCGGGCCGCCCGAGCGGGTCCTGGAACGGATCGCCTGACCGCGGCGGTGACGCTGGCCGGCTCGACCGGCGGCGGTGGCCGGCTCAGCCTGTGGTGGTGGCGGCGGTGGCCGGCTCAGCCGGCGGTGGCGGTGGCCGGCTCAGCCGGCGGTGGCGGTGGCCGGCTCAGCCGGCGGTGGCGGTGGCCGGCTCAGCCGGCGAGCAGGGCGGCCAGCCGCTGCGCCTGGGTCTCCCAGCGCCACTCGCGCTCCACCCAGGCGCGGCCCGCCGCCCCGAACCGGCGGGCCAGGTCCCGGTCGGCGAGCAGGGTGGCCACCCGGTCGGCGACCTGCGCGACCTCGTCGCCCCGGACCACGAAGCCCGTCTCCCCCGCGCGGACCGCGTCCGGGGCCCCGCCGGAGTCACCGGCCACCACCGGCAGCCCGGTCGCCGACGCCTCCAGGTAGACGATGCCGAGGCCCTCCACGTCCAGGCCCCGGTTGCGGGTCCGGCACGGCATCGCGTACACGTCACCGGCGGCGTAGTGGGCGGGCAGCTCGGCCGCCGGCACCGATCCGGTGAACACCACGTCCCGCGCCACGCCGTGCTGCCGGGCGAGCTGCTCCAGGGTGCCCCGGTACGGGCCGCCACCGACCACCAGCAGGGCGGCGTCCGGCACCCGGCGGCGGATCTCCGGCAGGGCCCGGATCAGCACGTCCTGCCCCTTGCGCGGGACGAGCCGGGAGACGCAGACCACCACCGGCCGGCCGGTCAGGCCGAGCCGGACCCGCACCGGCCCGCCGTCCACGTCGGGGTGGTAGGTCGCCACGTCCACGCCGGGGGCCAGGCGGTGCAGGTCGGTCACCCCGTGCAGCGCCCGCGCCAACCGGACCCGGGTGTACTCACCGAGGTAGGTGGTGACGTCCAGGCCGCGTCCGATGCGGCGCAGCACGCTCCGCGCACCGGGCAGGGCCGCCCAGCCGACCTCGTGGCCGTGGGTCAGCGCGACCGCCCGCCGGATCCCGGCCCGGCGGCGCAGCCCGGCGGCGAGCAGCCCGAGCGGCGCCGCCGCGCCGAACAGGACGGTGTCGCAGTCGTACTCCCGGGCCAGCCGCGCCGCCCGCCGGGCCACCACCGGGGTGGGCAGCAGCATGCCGGTGCGCTCCCGGACCACCTCGAACGGCTGGTCGGCGTCGAACTTCGCGGCGTCGCCCCAGGTCGAGGCGTACACCACCACCGAGCCGGAGGGCTGGCGCAGCGCCAGGTTGTGCACGAACGACTGGATGCCACCGGGGCGGGGCGGGAAGTCGTTGGTGATCAGCAGCGTACGGCTCACCGGCCGGTCTCCCTGGCGTAGGCGCGGGCGGCGGCCATCCGCTCCACGGTGGACGGGTGCGACGCCGACCAGAGCCGTTCCCAGCGGGGCGGGTCCGGGTCGGCCAGGTTCACCCCGGCCAGCCGGCGCTGCATCGCCTCGAAGGTGGCCGGGTCGCCGGTGAGGGCCAGCGCGTGCGCGTCGGCCCGCGCCTCCACCAGGCGCGACACCGCCGCCTGCACCGGCGTGGCCACCAGCCCGGCCACCGTGACCAGGGCGAGCAGCAGGGGGAACGCCCGGGGCTCGGCGATGGAGTCCACGCCGGCCAGGCGCAGCAGCGGGCGCGCGGAGCCGAGCAGGTAGAGGGCGACCACCCCGGCGGCGGCGCCCAGCGCGCCGGTGAGCGTGCCGACGGCCACGTCCCGGTCCCTGGCGTGCCCCAGCTCGTGGGCGACCACGCTGGTCACCTCGGCCGGGGTGGCCTCCCGCAGCAGGGTGTCGTAGACCACCACCCGCCGGGTCGGCCCCAGCCCGGAGACGTACGCGTTCACCGCCCGGGTCCGCCGGGATGCGTCGGCGACCAGCACGTCCTTCACCGGTACGCCGTCCCGGGCGGCCATCGCCATCAGCTCGGTGCGCAGCGGCCCCGGCTCCATCGGGGTGAACCGGTTGAAGACCGGCTCGACCAGCACCGGCAGGACGAACGACAGCAGGGCCACCAGCCCGGCGGCACCGGCCGCGCCGACCGCCCACCACCAGCGCGGGGCGAGCCGGGTGACGGTGTAGAAGCCGAGCAGCACGACCGCGCCGAGCACCGCGCTGACCGCGTACGACTTGAGCAGGTCGACGGTCCAGCCGCCCCAGCCCTGCACGCTCAGCCCGTACCGGGTGAGCACGGCGTGCCGCCAGGCGGAGAAGGGCAGGGTGAGCAGGTCGGCGACGAGCACCACGGCCAGCCCGCCGAGCACCGCCTGGGCGACCCAGTGCCCGCCGAAGGGACGCCCGGCCAGCTCGACCAGGCGACCGCCCAGCGGGGTGAGGCCGAGCGCCAGCGCCACCAGCAGCCCGACGACGAGCCCGGTGTACCGGCCGGGGCGCAGGGCCGCGCGGAGGGCCCGGCTGTGCGCGACCTGGTCGGCGGGGAGGTCCCGCAGCGCGGCGAGCTGGTCGGCCCGGGGCGCCGGTGGGCGCTGCCACGGCACCAGCAGGGCGGCGGCCACGGCCAGGGCGACGAGCAGCCCGGCGAGGGTCAGGACGGCCCAGCCGCGCGGGGTCACCTCGGCACCCCGCCGCGCGCGGGTCTGCCGCCGTCGCGCCGTACCCGGGTCATGCCGCTCCTCCCGCCGTGAGCGCTCATCCTATGGCCCGCCCGGACCTCTCCGGCGGGGTGTCCGCCGATGCGGGCGGGTCGGTCGCCGCCGGGCGACGGGGCGCGCCGTGGCACCGCAGTGACGCCATCCTGACTTGAAATGATGCCAATATGGTGTCATGATGGCACCATGGACCTCACGGCACACCTCGACCACCTCCGGCGGGAGTTGAGCCGGGCCGGCGACCTCGGCGGCCCGCAGGCGCGGGCGCTGGCCGAGCAGTTGACCGGGCCACTGGAGTCGGCGTTCCGGTTGGCCCTGCTGGACGCCCTGACGGCGGCGGCGGAGGAGATCACCCGGGAGTTGGCGCCCGGCTCGGTGGAGCTGCGGCTGCGCGCCACCGGGCCCGACTTCGTGGTGACCCCGCCCCCCGCCGAGCAGCCCGCCCCCGATCCCACCGCCGGCGTGACGGAGGGGGACGAGGCCGCCACCGCCCGGATCAACTTCCGCCTCTCCGAGCAGCTCAAGGGGCGCATCGAGGAGGCCGCCGGCCGGGCGGGGCTGTCGGTGAACGCCTGGCTCGTCCGGGCCGCCGGCGCCGCCGCCGACGCCCACCGCACCGGCCGGGCCCACCGGCGCGCGCCGGTGGGCGGCGAGCGGTACACCGGCTGGGTCCGCTGACGCCGTCCCCGCCCGCCGCCCGTCCCGCTCGCCACCAGCCCCCACCCCGCCGAGAAGGGATCCACTCGTGCCCACCTTCGACACCCCCGGCCCCGTCACCGTCACGCTCGACCTGCTGGCCGCCGACGTCCGGATCACCCCCGCAGACCGCACCGACACCATCGTCGAGGTACGCCCGCGCGACGACGGCACCGACGCGGACGTCCGGGCCGCCGAGCAGACCCGGGTCGAGTTCACCGACGGCCGCCTCGTGGTCCGGATGCCGAAGCGACGCGGCCTCGGGCTGCTCGGCCGGTCCGGCACGGTGGACCTGACGATCGCCCTGCCCACCGGCTCCCGGCTGCACGCCGACACGGCGGCGGCGGCGACCATCCGCAGCACCGGTCAGCTCGGCGAGTGCCGGCTCAGGACCGCCGCCGGGGACCTCGCCCTGCACCACACCGGCACCCTCGACGCCACCGCCTCGGCCGGGGAGATCACGGTGGACCGGGTCGACGGGTCCGCCCGGGTCACCAGCGGCAGCGGTCAGGTCCGGGTCGGCGCGGTCGGCGGGGATCTCGCCGTCCGCACCTCCAACGGCGACACCACCGTGGGCTCCGTCGCCGGTGACCTGGAGGCCAGGTCGGCCAACGGCGACATCGTGATCGAACGGGCCACCGGCACGGTCACCGCCACCACGGCCAACGGCGACCTGCGGGTCGACGAGGCGGTGGCCGGCCGGATGTCGCTGCGGACCAACCGCGGCGAGGTCGCCGTCGGCGTCCCCGCCGGCACCGCCGCCCACCTCGACCTGCACACCCGGTACGGCCGGGTGGAGAACGACCTCGCCTCCTGCGCACCACCCCCGACCCCGGCCGGCACCGTCGAGGTGACCGCCCGGACCTCCTTCGGCGACATCGTGATCCGCCGCCGCTGACCCCCCGGCCCGGCCCGCGACGGCGGGTCAGGACCCGGCGGCGACGCCGGTCAGGCCCCGACGCCGGTCAGGCCCCGACGCCGGTCAGGCCCCGGCGGCGGTCAGGCCCCGGCGGCGGTCAGCCCCCGGCCGCGACGGCGGTCAGGACCGGGCCAGCCGGCGCAGCAGCGAGTCCGCACCGAGCGGGTACGCGCCGTGCCGGCTCACCCCGTCGGCGACCTCCCGGTCGGAGGAGACCACCACCACCGGGCGGCCGGGCGGCTCGGCCCGGACCAGCCGGCGGATCAGCTCGTCGGCGGTCTCCCCCTTGCGGGAGAAGAGCACCCGGACCCCGCGCGGCGCGGGCGGCAGCCCGTGGATCCGCTCGGCCCCGTCGAAGACCACGGTGACCTCGTCGCCGGTCTGCGCGGCGATCCCGCCCAGCCCGCTGATCAGCCGCTTGCGCTGCTGCTCCAGGGACATCTCGCCGAACCCGCGCTTGGTGACGTTGTAGCCGTCGACGACCAGGTGCGCCCGGGGCAGGGCGAGTAGCTGGTCCAGCCGGGCGGGGTCGTCGGTGTCCCGGGCCCGGGTGGCCGCCGCCGCGTCGGCCGCCGCGGCGGTCCCGGTGAAGGCGTCCGCGACGAAGTCGGCGGGCAGCTTCTCCACCGGGTCCAGCGCCAGCTCCCGGCGCAGCCCGACGGCGGCCTGCCCGATCGTCTCCAGCAGCAGCCAGAGCCGGGCGTCGTCGACCGACCTGGCCTCCTTGGCGCTGGCCCGCGCGACCCCGGCCGTCGCCTCCGCCTCGGCCAGCCGGGCCCGGACCCGCCGCAGCTCGGCCTCGGCGTCGGCCGCCGCCCGCGTGGCCCGGCCGCGCTCGGTGGCGAGCAGCTCACCGGCCCGTCGTTCCCGCGCCTGGGTCTCGCGCAGCGCCCGGCCGAGCTGCCGGGCCTCCTCGCGGACCTGCCCCAGCTCCTCGCGGACCCGGGCCAGCTCGTCACGGAGCTTCTCCGCCTCGACCCGGGCCACCGCCCGGTCGTGCTCGGCCCGGGTGGCCCGCTGTTCGGCCTCCCGCACCAGCTCGGCCACCACGGCGCTGTCCGCCTCGGCCTGCACGGCCGCGCCGCTGGCCTCGACCAGGCCCCGCCAGCCCTGCGGCCGGGCCAGGTACGCCAGGGCGGCGACCTCCACCGGGTCGGCGGCGGCCGGGGCGGTCCCGTCGACCACCGCCGCGCCCAGGTCGCCCGCGTCGGCCAGCGCCCGGTTGGCGACCCGTTGCCGGAACAGCGGGTCGGCGGTGAGCTGGGCGGCGATCATCGGGGCGCCCAGCCGGGCCCGCCGGTTGGGCGCGAACTTGGCCACCCGGCGCAGCGGCACCGGCACCTCGTCGGCGGGGAGGCCGGGCAGCACCGTGGCGGTCAGCGCCACGATCCGCTGCCGGACCGGCTCGGGCAGCACCGGCTCCGGCCCCGCCTGCTCCGGTTCCGGCCCTGCCGGCTCGGGTTCGGACACGTCCGCCACGGGGTCCCCCGACCCGGATCCGGGTCCGGTCGCCGGTTCGGCGCCCGGGGCCCGGCCGTACCCACCGGCGGCGCGCGCGGCGTCGACCTCCCCCTCGGGGAGGTTGTCGTCGTACGGCTCGGTGAGGGGCATGTGGCAAGTCTCCCACCGGGGCCGGGCCCACCGCCCGGTGAGTGAGCCGTTCTCTCATCCTATCCCTGTGGTGACTGGTGGGACGGGTGTGGCCGGAGTGTCGGACCGAGCCGTTACCGTGCCCGCGTGACGGGTGGGGAGTACGTCCAGCAGGCCCTCGCCGGGCTGGACCCGACCGGGTCGGGGGTGGACCCGGCGCTGCCGCTGTACGCGGCGACCTTCGTCGTGGTCGACCTGGAGACCACCGGCGGGGCCCCCGACGGCGGCGGCATCACCGAGATCGGCGCGGTCAAGGTCCGGGGCGGCGAGGAGCTGGGGGTGCTCGCCACGCTGGTCAACCCCGGGGTGCCGATCCCGCCGTTCATCACCGTGCTGACCGGGATCACCCAGGCCATGCTGCTGCCCGCCCCGCCGGTCGAGCGGGTGCTGCCGAGCTTCCTGGAGTTCCTCGCCGACGCGGTCCTGGTCGCCCACAACGCCCCGTACGACGTGGGCTTCCTCAAGGCGGCCTGCGCCAAGCACGGCTACCGCTGGCCCAACCCCCGGGTGCTGGACACGGCGGCCCTGGCCCGGCGGGTGCTCAGCCGCGACGAGGTGCCCAACCGCAAACTCGGCACCCTGGCCGCGTACTTCCGCACCTCGACCCAGCCGACGCACCGGGCGCTGGACGACGCCAAGGCCACCGTGGACGTGCTGCACGGGCTGATCGGCCGGCTCGGCGGGCACCGGGTGGACACCGTCGGCGAGGCGATCGAGTTCGCCCGCGCGGTCACCCCGACCCAGCGGCGCAAGCGGCACCTGGCCGACGGGCTGCCGCGCACGCCCGGGGTCTACATCTTCCGGGCCGCCGACGACCGGCCGCTCTACGTGGGCACCTCCGGCGACATCGCCACCCGGGTCCGCAGCTACTTCACCGCCGCCGAGAAGCGGGCCCGGATCTCCGAGATGCTCGCCGCCGCCGAGCGGGTGGAGGCGGTCGGGTGCGCCCACTCGCTGGAGGCCGAGGTACGGGAGCTGCGGCTGATCGCCGCGCACGCCCCGCCGTACAACCGGCGGTCGAAGTACCCGGAGCGGGTGGTCTGGCTCAAGCTCACCGACGAGGCGTACCCCCGGTTGTCGGTGGCGCGCGGCCTGGCCCCCGGCGACGAGGCGTACCTCGGGCCGTTCACCTCCCGACGCGCGGCGGAGCTGGCGGCGGCGGGCTTCCACGACGCCACCGGGCTGCGCCAGTGCACCCACCGGCTGTCGCTGCGCACGGTCACGCCGGCCTGCGCGCTGGCCGAGCTGGGCCGTTGCGCCGCGCCCTGCGAGCACCGGATCACCCCCGAGGAGTACGACCACCGCGCGGTCGCGCCGTTCCGGGCGGCGACCACGGGTGACCCGGGGCCGGTGGTGGCGACGCTGCTGGCCCGGATCGACGCGCTCGCGGCGGCGCAGCGGTACGAGGAGGCGGCGGTGGTCCGGGCCCGGCTGGCCGCCGTGCTGCGGGCCACGGTCCGGATGCAGCGGCTCGCCGCGCTCACCGGGATCGCCGAGCTGGCCGCCGCGCGGCCGGCCGCCGGGGGCGGCTGGGAGCTGGCGCTGGTGCGGCACGGCCGGCTCGCCGGAGCCGGCGTGTCGCCGCCCGGCGTCCACCCGCGACCCACGGTGACCCTGATCCGGGCCACGGCGGAGACGGTCACGCCCGGTCACGGCCCGGTCCCGGCGGCCTCGGCCGAGGAGTCGGAGCGGATCCTGTCCTGGTTGGAACGCCCGGAGACCCGGCTGGTCGAGATGACCTCGGCGTGGTCCTCGCCGGTGGCCGGCGCGGCCCGGTTCCGGGGCCTGCTGGCCAAGGCCGAGGGCGCGGCGACGCAACAACTCTCGACCGAACGCCCATGAGCAAGTGACCATTCGGACGACCTCGCCTCACTTAGGCTGTTAAGGGAGTGCAGTCCTGCCCGATTCGTGGGCCTGCTTCCGGTTGCCGGACGGTGGCTGAGGAGCCGGGGTGAGGAGGTGTCCCACGTGGACGTCGACGCCGGACATGGGGCCGCCCTGGGGGGCGCGTTGTCCAACCAGCCGGGTGAGCTGCCGCTGACCCGCCGCCTCCGCTCGCTGCTGACCTGGCCGACAAACGAGACCGACCCGGTCACCCACCTGGTCCGCGCCCACCGGGCGATCCACCCCAGCGCCGAGGCGGCCGTGCTGCGCCGGGCGTACACGATCGCGGAGAACATGCACCGCGGGCAGTTCCGCAAGAGCGGTGAGCCCTACATCACCCACCCGCTGGCCGTCGCGCAGATCTGCGCCGACCTGGGCCTGGACAGCACCACCCTGGTCGCGGCGCTGCTGCACGACACCGTGGAGGACACCCGCTACACCCTCCAGGCGCTCGCCGACGACTTCGGACACGAGGTGGCCCACCTGGTCGACGGGGTGACCAAGTTCGACAAGGCGTTCTACGGCAAGGCCGCCGAGGCGGAGACCACCCGCAAGATGATCATCGCGGCCGGCAAGGACGTCCGGGTGCTGATCATCAAGCTGGCCGACCGGCTGCACAACATGCGGACCCTCGGGGTCCGCTCCGCCGCCTCCCGGGAGCGGATCGCCCGCAAGACCCTGGACGTGCTCGTCCCGCTCTGCGACCGGCTGGGCATCCAGACCCTCAAACGGGAGCTGGACGACGTGGTCCTGCTGCACCTGGAGCCGGAGGCGCACGCCCGCATCGCCCGGCACGTGCACGACCGGCCCGGCTGGGACGCGTACCTCGGCGACGTGGTCGCCCGGACCCGGGTGGCGCTGCGCCGGGACCGGGTCACCGCGACGGTCGCCCCCCGGCCCCGGCACCTCTACTCGATCTGGAAGGACACCGTCGCCGGCGGGCACAGCATCCCCTTCGACCTGCCCCGGATCGAGGTGGTGGTGGACGGGCCGGCCACCGACTGTTACGCCGCCCTGGGCGCGATCCACGGCATGTGGCGTCCGGTCCCCGGCCGGTTCAAGGACTTCATCGCCTCCCCGAAGAACAACCTCTACCGCTCGCTGCACACCAGCGTCTGCGGGCCCGGCAACCGCACCGTCGAGGTGCTGATCCGCACCGTCGAGATGCACCGGTCGGCCGAGTACGGCATCGCCGCCGACTTCCGCTTCCCCCGGGCCAAGGGGAAGGCCGCCGCCCGCGCCGAGCAGCTCGACTGGCTGCGCCGGGTGCTCGACTGGGAGCAGGACGCCCCGGACCCGGCCCAGTTCCTGGAGTCGCTGCGCTGCGACCTCGCCGAGGCGCAGATCCAGGTCTTCGCCGACGGCCGGCAGGTGCTCCTCCCGGCCGGCGCCACCCCGGTGGACCTGGCGTACGAGCTGGGCAGCGACCGGGGGGACCACTGCCTGGCGGCCCGGATCAACGGCCGGTTGGCCCCGCTCTCCTCCGAGCTGGACGAGGGCGACGTGGTGGAGATCTTCACCGAGAACGACGCCGAGAGCGGGTTCGAGGCCGACGCCGCGCCGCGCGGGCCCCGCCGGGAGTGGCTCGGGTTCGTCAAGTCCCCGCACGCCCAGATGCAGATCAACCGCTGGTTCGCCGAGCACACCGAGCCGGGCATCTCGATCGCCGACAAGGTACGCCTCGGCCGGGCCGCCATCGGGCTCACCCTGCGTCAGCACAACCGAGGGCTGGCCAGCGACCTGCCCCTGCTCCGCCTCGCCGAGGAGCTCGGCTACCCCGACCTGGAGACCCTCCTGGTCGCGGTCTTCGACCGGACGGTCGAGCCGGACGCGCTGGTGCGCCAGCTCATCGACCTCGTCGACCACCGACAGTGAACCCCCGGCCGGATACCCTCCCCGGGAGCCCGGCCGGCCCGCCGCGACCACTAGCCTGAGGGCATGATCCCCCGCACCCGCGCCACCGGACGGGCCATCGGGTACCGCGTCTTCTACCGGCTGCCCTATCCCGTCCGGCGCCGGCTGGTCCGGCTCGCCGTTCCGAAGTACGTCGTCGGCGCGGTGACCCTGGTCCGGGACGCCGAGGCCGGGGGCGCCGGTCGCCTGCTGATGCTGCGGCAACCCCCGGGACACAGCTGGACGCTGCCCGCCGGACTGTTGCAGAAGGCCGAACCACCGATCGTCGGCGCGGCCCGGGAACTGTTCGAGGAGACCGGCATCCGGCTGCCCCCGACCCGCCTGCGACCGGCCACCCCCAACGCCATCGTGCACGCCAAGGGCTGGGTGGACATGGTGTTCGAGACCGAGGTGCCGGCGTCCAGCACCCCCCTGAAGGTCGACGGCGCCGAGGTCTTCGAGGCCGTCTGGCACCCGCTGGACGACCTGCCCCGGCTGAGCTGGCCCACCGCCCGGCTGCTCGGGTACTACGGCATCGGCCCGGAGGCGGGCAACTTCCCGCCGCCCCTGCCCGACACCTTCCCGGGACCGGGTCGGTGACCGGAGCCGGCACCGGTGGGCCCGGCGGGATCTGCGCGGTGGTGCTCGCCGCCGGGGCGGGCACCCGGTTGCGCCCGCTCACCGACCGGCTGCCCAAGGCGCTCTGCCCGGTCGGCAACGAGCCCCTGCTCGACCGGGCGCTCGACCGGCTGGCCGGGCTCGGTCTCACCGGCTGCGACCGGGTCGCGGTGAACGCCTGCTACCTCGGCGACCAGGTGGTCGAGCGGGTCGGTGACCGCGCGCACCGCTCGGTCGAGCCGGGTGACCCGCTGGGTACCGCCGGCGGGATCGGCAACCTGCGGGACTGGATCGCCGGGCGCGGGGTGCTGGTCGGCAACGCCGACGCGTACCTGGCCGACCCGGCCGCCCCGCCCGGGCCCGACCTGGCCGCCCTGCTCGACGGCTGGGACGGCGACACGGTACGCCTGCTCGGCCAGCCGGCACCCGACCCGGCCGAGCCGGGCACCTTCGACGGCCACCGCTTCGTCGGCTTCTCGCTGCTGCCCTGGCGGCTGGTCCGCGACCTGCCGCCGACCTTCGGCGACCTGGTCCGCGCCGTCTGGCGGCCAGCGGAGGCGGCGGGCACCCTGGCCGTGGTGCCGTACCGGGGAACCTTCTACGACACCGGCACCCCGGCCGACTACCTGGCGGCCAACCTGCACGCGGCCGGCGACGGGAACCTGGTCCACCCCACCGCCTCGGTCAGCGGGCGCTGCCACCGGGCGGTGGTGGGCGCGGGCGCGGTCGTCCGGGGCACGGTGACCCGGTCGGTGCTCTGGCCCGGTGCCGAGGTCCACACCGGAGAGCACCTGGTCGACGTGGTCCGTACCGCCGACGGGCTGACCGTCCCCGCCGGCTGAGCAGCGTGGCCGGCTGGGCACGCCACGCGTCAGCCGGCCCGGGACACGGCGTCATGCTGGCCTGGGGGCACGGCGTCTAGCATGGTCCACGGCGCGGGCACCGGAGCCGGCGCCGTGAGGCACGACGAAGGGCGGACCAGTGATCACCGCGATCGTACTGATCGACTGCGCCACCGACTCGATTCCCGAGGTCGCCGAGGCGTTGGCCGACCTGCCCGGGGTCAGCGAGGTCTACTCGGTGGCCGGGCACGTCGACCTGATCGCCATCGTGCGGGTCCGCGAGTTCGACCAGATCGCCGAGGTGATCGCCGGTCGCATCTCGAAGGTCCCCGGGGTGATCAACACCGAGTCGCACATCGCCTTCCGCGCCTACTCCCAGCACGACCTGGAGGAGGCCTTCGCCATCGGCCTGGCCAGCGCCGACTGACGACCGGCCGGGGCGTACGCCGCCACCGGCGGCGGTTCGACGGCACACACGCGGTGGCCGGTCCGTCCCGTGGGACGGACCGGCCACGGTGTCGCCGCGCGTCAGCTCTCGGTCGGAACCGGGGCCTCGGTGGTCTCCGGGGCCGGCGACTCGGTGGTGCCGCCCGGAGCCGGGGTCTCGGTCACCGTGCCACCCGGAGCCGGCGTGCCGGTGCCACCCGGGCTGGGCGTACCGCTGGCGCTGGTCTGCGGGACCGGGATGCCCAGGGTCTGGGCCAGGGCCACCAGCGCGTCGTAGTGCGCCTGGAGGACCGGCAGCGCGTCCTGCGCCAACTGGACCACCGACTGTTCGGAGCCCTGCGAGATCTCCGTCTGGGTGGCCTGGATCGCCTGGACGTGACCGGCCAGCTCGGTGGTCACCCACGCCTTGTCGAACTCCGCCCCGCTGAGGCCGTTGAGCCGGTCCAGCACGTCCTGCTGGTCGGCCGTCGGCTTGTCCGGCAGGTCGACGTTCAACTGGTTGGCGAGGTTCTTCACCGACTCGTCGAGCGTGGTGTGGTCCGTCACGAACTGCTGGCCCAGGTCCTTGACCTGCTGGTTCTGGCCCTTCTTCTGGGCCAGCTCACCCGCGGCGACCTCGTACAGGTTGACCTGGTGCAGCGCCTGCAGGTACTGGGTGTCCTGCGTCGACGGCTGCGCCGCGGCCTGCGCCGCCGCGGCGGGCGCCAGTCCGACCACCACCAGGGCGGTCAGCAGACCGAGGCGTTTGAGACCCAACATGTTTCCCCCCCTTTTTCGTTGGACCGCACGGATACCCGGCTGAGGCGGGATATTCCTGCGATTGCGCGGGCCCACCGCCGGGAGGCCGCAACCGGAGCTTCCGCCCCACACCCGACACCGGGTACCACGACGGCCGCCCACCGACGTGGTGGTCACGGGGGCCAGTGCACCTGGGGCCGGCGCCACCGCGACGGCGCGGAGAAGGGGTGAACGCGACGACGGCGCCCACCGGGGTTGAACCCCGGTGGGCGCCGTCGTGTCGGTCCCGGTGGTCAGGAGCGCTGGTCGCCGCTGCCGATCTTCTCCCGCTCGGGCAGCGGCTCGACCGGGGGGTGCCCCGGCGACACCGGCGCCTCGGCCGGCTTCTCGATCGGGTAGAAGAAGCCCCGGATCGCCGGGCCGAGGGCCCCGAGCCGGTTCATCTTCTTGGGCACCACCCAGCCGGCGTACTCCAGCTCCTCGTGGCCGCTGCTGAGCGGCTGGTGCACCTCGACGAAGCGACCGTCCGGCAGCCGCCGGATGATGCCCGTCTCCACGCCGTGGGCCAGCACCTCGCGGTCGTGCTGCTGGAGGCCCAGGCAGATGCGGTGGGTGATGTAGTAGGCCAGCGGCGGCAGGATCAGCAGGCCGATCCGGCCGGCCCAGGTCATCGCGTTCAGGCTGATGTGGAACTTGTCCGCGATGACGTCGTTGGCGCCGGAGAGGGTCAGCACGATGTAGAAGGTCAGGGCCATCGCGCCGACGCCGGTCCGGGACGGGTTGTCCCGGGGCCGCTGGAGCAGGTTGTGGCTGCGGTAGTCCTTGGTCTTCCGCGCCTCGAGGAACGGGTACATCACGGCGAGTCCGACCAGGATGCCGGGGAGCACCACGGTGGGCCAGAACAACGGTGGGATGACGTACCCGTCGCCGATCGGGATGTGTATCTCCCAGGCCGGCATGAGTCGGGTCGAGCCGTCGAGGAACATGACGTACCAGTCGGGCTGGCTGGCCGCCGAGACCACCCACGCCTCGTACGGCCCGAAGTACCAGATCGGGTTGATCTGGAAGAGGCCACCCATCAGCGCGATCACGCCGAAGATGACCATGAAGAAGCCACCCTGCTTGATGATGTAGCGGGGGAACATCCGCTCGCCCACCACGTTGTTGTTGGTCCGGCCGGGGCCGGGCCACTGGGTGTGCTTCTGGGTGAACACCAGCCCGACGTGCACGCTGATCAGTGCCACCAGCAGGGCCGGGATGAGCAGCACGTGGGCGATGAAGAACCGGCTGATGATGATCGTGCCGGGGAACTCACCGTCGAAGATCGCCGAGGTGACCCAGGTGCCGATCACCGGAATGGAGAGCATGATCGCCGAGGCGATCCGCAGACCGGTGCCGGAGAGGCCGTCGTCCGGCAGCGAGTAACCGGTGAAACCGGCCAGGAAGCCGACCCAGAAGAGCAGCGAACCGATGATCCAGTTGGTCTCGCGCGGCTTCCGGAATGCGCCGGTGAAGAAAATGCGCATCATGTGCACGACGATGGCGGCCATGAACAGCAGGGCCGACCAGTGGTGCATCTGCCGCATGATCAGACCACCGCGAACGTCGAACGAGATGTTCAGGCTGGAGGCGTACGCGGCCGACATCGGGGTGCCCCGCAGCGGCGCGTAGCTGCCGTTGTAGATGACCTCGGTCATCGCCGGCTCGTAGAAGAACGTCAGGAAGACGCCGGTGATCAGCAGGATGATGAACGAGAAGAGGGCGATCTCGCCGAGCAGGAACGACCAGTGGTCGGGGAAGACCTTGTTCAGCAGTTTCCGGAGCGGGGTCGCCCCGTTGAACCGCTCATCCAACCCCCGTGCCGTCCTGCCCGGCATGGCGGCGACATCAAGCTTGCGACGCTTCATGGACGCTCCCAGAAGTCCGGGCCGACGACCTCAGTGTAATCGGATCTCGCGACGAAGAAGCCCTCGGAATCGACCTCGATCGGCAACTGCGGCAGTCGCCGGCTCGCCGGGCCGAAAACCGGCTTCGCATTGTCGGTGATCAAGAACTGCGACTGGTGGCACGGGCACAGCAACCGGTTGGTCTGCTGCTCGTAGAGGCTGGCGGGGCAGCCCGCGTGCGTGCAGATCTTGGAGAAGGCGACGTAGTTGCCCCACATGTAGCCGCCGTGGCCGACCCGCTCGTTGGCCTCACGGGAGCGCTGCGCGTCGTCCTCCCGCAGGTGGATCAGCAGGGTCGGCGAGTCCGCGTGCCGGTTGCTGACGCCGTGGTCGATGCCGGGGAAGACGGTGATCTGACCACCGGCGCTGATGTCCGCCGGGCGGATCGGCCGGCCGTCCTCGCGGATCAGCCGGACCGGCTGGCCGTCGACCGGGGCGAACCCGGTCGTGGCGAGCTGGTTGTTCTTGTGCGGGTCGGAGATCAGCCCACCGACCAGGGGGGCGGCGGCGACCGCGGTCACCGGGACGAGCCCGGCCAGCAGCGAGATGCCGAGCAGCGGACGACGCCGTACGCCCAGCTCGTCGGCCATGTACAGCATGGTCTCGCCGGCGATGCGACCGGACTCCGCGTCGTACTGGCCCTCGTGCCGGTCCTGGATCGACACCTCCTTGGGCAGCAGCTTCTTGCCCCAGATGAGGATGCCGAACCCGACGGCGAGCAGGGAGACGCCGAGGGTCAGCCCGAGCAGCGGGGTGTAGAACTTGTCCCCGCCGCGCCCCGGCGCGTACTCCCAGGGCCACCAGATGTAGATGATCAGGAAGGCCGTCGACGCCGCGCCGGTCAGCAGGAAGAGCCCTGCGACCAGGCGGGTCAGCCGGCGCTCGGCCTTGCTGCCGTGGACGACCTGCGGCTCGTAGTGGACGATCTCGATGTCGTCCCGCCGGGCGCCCTCCTCGACGATGTCGAACCGGCTCAGCCGGGGGTCGTTCACGTCGAAAGGCTCGCGCGGTGCCGGGCTGTCGATCTTCGCGCTCACGCCGTCACCTCCCTACGGGCGGCGCCGGCGCCCGGCACCACAGCACTGCCACCAACAATCCACTCGGTCACGACTTACCCGCAATCCACAGCGTGGTGAAGACGAGCGCCACGATGCCCACGAAGAAGACGGCCAACCCCTCGGTGGACGGCCCGTACCGACCGAGGTTGAAGCCGCCCGGGTCCTGGTCGGCCTTCAGCGTCTGCTGGATGTAGGCGATGATGTCCGCCTTCTCCTCCGGCGAGAGCTGGTTGTCACCGAAGACCGGCATGTTCTGCGGGCCGCTCAGCATCGCGGCGTAGATCTGCCGGTCGCTGGCCGGCGCCAGGCTCGGCGCGTACTTGCCCGACGAGAGCGCGCCGCCACCACCGGCGAAGGCGTGGCACTGGGAGCAGTTGATCCGGAACAGCTCGCCGCCGACGGCGAGGTCGGCGCCCCGCTGGAGGTCACCCTCGGGGACGATCGGACCGCCACCGAGCTCCTGGACGTACTGGGCGAGCTGGCGGGTCTGCTCGTCGGTGAAGACCGGGGGCTTGCGGGCCGCCTGGGCCTCCTGCCGGGCCATCGGCATCCGGCCGCTGCTGACCTGGAACTCGACCGAGGCGGCACCGACCCCGACCAGGCTCGGCCCGCGCCCCTCGACGCCCTGCGCGTTGCGGCCGTGACAGGTCACACAGCTCACGTCGAACAGCGCCTTGCCCTCGGCCGCGGCGCCGGTGAGCGGCGGGTTTTCCTGCGCCTGCACGCCGGGGGCGAAGAGGGTGTACGCGCCGCCGGCCAGCGCCAGGGCGGCGATCATCCGGACCGCGGCGCCCAGCCGGCGACGGCCCCTGCTGGGCGGTGCGGACCGCTCGCGGCGAAACCGCCCGAGCAGACCGCGTCGGCGGTCGTTGTCAGAAGTCATGACCTGTGTCCTTAACCGGGGGGACCTTGTCTCAGGAAGGGAGCGGCGGCGCGGTCGGCGGCGACGCCAAGATCACTGGAGCCAGTAGATCATGCCGTAGAGCCCGATCCACACCACGTCGACGAAGTGCCAGTAGTACGACACGACGATCGCGGAGGTGGCCTGGGCCGGGGTGAACCGGCCCATGGTGGTGCGGACCATGAAGATGAGGAAGGCGACGAGACCACCGGCGACGTGCAGGCCGTGGAAGCCGGTGGTCAGGTAGAAGACCGACCCGTACCCGTCTCCGTTGATCTTGACGCCGTGACCGACCAGGGTCACGTACTCGTTGACCTGGCCGATGATGAAGATCAGGCCCATCACGAAGGTGATCGTGAACCAGCGCCGCAGGGCGTGCACGTCGCCCTTCTCGGCGGCGAACACACCGAGCTGGCAGGTGATCGAGGACGCGACCAGGATCACCGTGAAGATGGTCGCGTAGCGCACGTCGAGCACCTGGGTGTGCTCCGCCCACTGCTCCGGTGCCGCCGCGCGGATGGAGAAGTACATCGCGAAGAGCGCCGCGAAGAACATGAGTTCGCTGGAGAGCCAGACGATCGTCCCCACGCTGACCATGTTGGGTCGGGTCAGGGAGTGGATCCGGCTCTTGTCAATGGCTGGGGCCGCAGTCACGCGGTCATTATTGCCCGTGACATGGACCGGCGATCAGCGGGGTCGCGATCCGACGCCTTTCGTGGCCCCCCGGACCAGGTCCGCTTCGCCTGGCCTAGCCTGAAAAGCGTGCTGCACGTCGATCCGATCTTCAGCGCCCTCCGCGCGGCGGTGGGCACGGCCCCCGCCCCGCCGGTGGCGGGGCTCGCCGCCCCCGCCGAACCGGGGCCCCCGCCGTTCAGCGTCACCGCCGTGTTCACCGAGACCCGGCTGGACAGTTGGCTGGCGCTCGGGCTGGTCCTCGCCGCCGGGCTCTACCTCTACGGCGTGTACCGGCTGCGGATGCGCGGCGACCGGTGGCCGGTGGCCCGGACGATCTTCTTCCTCGGGCCGGGGCTGGGCGGGATCGCCTCGGTCACCGTCAGCGGGCTGCACGCCTACGACACCACGCTGCTGTCGGTGCACATGGTCCAGCACATGGTGCTCTCCATGGTCGCGCCGATCTTCCTGGCCCTCGGCGCGCCGATCACGCTGGCCCTGCGCACCCTGCCGGTCCGGCCGCGCAAGCGCCTGCTGGCCGTGCTGCACAGCCGGGTCGCCAAGATCTACAGCTACCCGCTGGTGGCGTTCGCCATCTTCGTGGTGAACCCGTTCGTGCTCTACTTCACCGACCTGTACCGCTACACGCTGGAGCACGCCTGGGCGCACGAGGTGGTGCACGCGCACTTCATCATGACCGGCTGCGTGTTCTTCTGGCCGCTGCTCGGCCTCGACCCGCTGCCGACCCGCTGGCCGTACCCCGGCCGGGCGCTGCTGATGCTGCTGTCGGTGCCGTTCCACACCGTGCTCGGGCTCACCATCATGCAGAGCAGCACACTCTTCGGCGGCGACTGGTACCCGTCGCTCAACCTCGGTTGGGCGGACCCCTGGGAGGACCAGGTGGTGGCCGGCGGCATCCTCTGGGCCGGTGGCGAGTTCGTCAGTGTGACGATGCTCGCCGTGCTGGTCGTCCAGTGGGTGCGCCAGTCCGAACGGGAGGCCCGCCGGATCGACCGCGAACTCGATCGCCAGGAGGCCCGGGAACGGGCCGCGCAGTCCGTCGGGTGACCGGCGGCCGGCGGTCCGCCCCGGGCGGGACGTCGCCCCGGACACACCGACCGGTACGATCGGCGGGCAGCTACGACGTGGGAGCCAGCCAGCGATGAGCGATCGTCATTACACCGTCCTGCTCTACAGCGACGACCCGCGGGTCCGCGACCAGATGCGGCTCGCCGTCGGCACCCGGCCCGCGCCCGGCCTCACGGTCGAGTTCGTCGACGCCGCCAGCTACGACGAGTGCATCCGGCTGTTCGACGACTACGAGATCCACCTGCTGCTGCTCGACGGCGAGGCGACCCCGGCCGGCGGCATCGGCATCGCCCGCCAGATCAAGGACGACCGGGACGACACGCCCCCCGTCTGCCTGGTGATCGCCCGCTCGGCGGACCGCTGGCTCGCCGCGTACGCCCAGGTCGAGGCCACGCTGGTGCACCCGCTCGACCCGGTGACCACCGGCGCGACGGTCGCCGAGCTGCTCCGCGCCCACGCCCCGGCCTGAGCGCGCCGGCCGGCGCGGCCCGTCGCCGCGCGGCCCCGTACCCCACCACACCCCGCACCCCACGCCCGCTCGGGAGGCCCACCATGGGCGAACGGACCTGGCCGCACCTGATCGCCACGCTGCTGCGGGCGGAGGAACTCGCCACCGCCGACACCGAATGGGCGATGGGCGAGATCATGTCCGGTGCGGCCACCCCGGCCCAGATCGCCGGCTTCGCCACCGCGCTGCGGGCCAAGGGCGAGACCTCGGCCGAGCTGGCCGGCCTGGTGGAGGCGATGCTGACCCGCGCGGTCCCGGTCGAGCTGCCCGAGGAGATCCGGGCCACCGCGCTCGACGTGGTCGGCACCGGCGGTGACCTCGCCCACACGGTGAACATCTCCACGATGACCGCGCTGGTGGTGGCCGGCGCCGGGGTACGCGTGGTCAAGCACGGCAACCGGGCCGCCTCGTCCTCCTGCGGCACCGCCGACCTGCTGGAGTTCCTCGGCGTCCCGCTCGACCTCGACCCCGCTCAGGTGGCCCACTGCGTGGTCGAGGCCGGCATCGGCTTCTGCTTCGCCCCCCGGTTCCACCCGGGCTTCCGGCACGCCGGCCCGGTCCGACGCGAGTTGGGCGTGCCGACCGCGTTCAACTTCCTCGGCCCGCTGGCCAACCCGGCCCGGCCCCGGTCCGGCGCGATCGGCTGCTTCGACCTGCGGATGGCGCCGGTGATGGCCGGCGTCTTCGCCGCCCGGGGCGACTCGGCGGTGGTGATGCGCGGCGAGGACGGCCTGGACGAGTTCACCACCGCCGCGCCGACCCGGGTCTGGGTGGCCCAGAACGGCACCGTCAGAGCGGCCCTGCTCGACGCGGTCGACCTCGGGGTCCCCCGGTCCACCCCCGGCGACCTGCGTGGCGGTGACGCCGCGTACAACGCGGACGTGGCCCGGCGGCTGCTGGCCGGCGAGCCGGGCCCGGTCCGCGACGCCGTACTGGTGAACGCGGCGGTGGCGGTGGCCACCCAGGGGCCGTTGGACGGCGACCTGACCGAGGCGCTGCGCGCCGGGATGGTCCGGGCCGCCGAGTCCATCGACTCCGGCTCCGCCGCGCGCACCCTGGACCGCTGGATCGAGACCGCCCGCTCCGCCTGACCCACCCCGAGCCGGACCCACCCGGACCCGGACCCGGCCCGCTACCGCCCACCGGCCGACGGCCGGGCGGCTGCCACCCGGTCGGCTCCGGCCGCCCGCCGCCCGCCGGTCGACGGCCGGCGGTCCCGGGCCGAGCCGGGCGACTGTCTTACCTGCGTGCGAAACTACACGGGAGTAGTTCCCGCGCCGCCGTGTCGGAGCCGGGCCGTCCACCAGGCCGTTCGCGGGTCACCCGCTGAGCCCCGACGCCCACCCGGCCCCGACGCGCAGGCGCGGTCCGGCCGGTGGGCCGGCGGAGCGAGGAGGCGGAGCACCGTGCCGGACCAGGAGTTCCACTGCGACACCTGCGGGAGCGTCCAGCGTTTCGAGGTGCCGCCGTGCCGCGACGGCCACGGCGCCGACTGCCCCGAACGGGCCTGCACCCGCTGCGGCGCGGCGCTGCTCCTCGGCGCCCCGCCCGGTCCCGCGCCCCGGCCCGCCGCCCGGCGGCACCGGCCCACCGGCTCCCCGGTCGGCAGCCGGCCCCGCGCCACCACCCGACGCGGTTCCCCCCGCCACGCCGCCTGACCGGCGGTCCCCCCGCTGCCGGCCGTCCGCGCGGCCCGCAGCCGGCGCACCGCCGCACCGGCGAGGGCGTCACCGCCGACACGTCGAAGCCCGCGCCCCCGGATCGGGGCGCGGGCTTCGACGTGGACGACGCAGCGGGGCCGGTCAGTGCTCGGCGGTCCGCCGGGTGCCGCTGTAGTACTCGAAGAGCAGGCCGGAGACGGCGAAGATGACCAGGACCAGCCCCATCCCGAGCAGCCAGAGCTGCCAGAACACCAGCCCGAGACCGGCGATCGAGGCGGCCAGGGCCAGGCCGAACGGCCAGTAGCTACCCGGGCTGAAGAAGCCGACCTCGCCCGCGCCGTCGGCGATCTCCGCGTCCGGACGGTCCTCCGGGCGCAGCTCGATGCGGCGGGAGACGAACCAGAAGAAGCCGCCGCACATCGCGCAGAGCAGGAAGGAGAGCGTCAGGGCGGTGGTGCCGATCCACTCGATGTGCCCGGTGTCCCCGGCCGTCCACGCGCCGTAGAGCACGGCGGTGCCGGCCAGGAAGACAGCGATGATCAGGAAGATCCGCCACTCGGTCTTCATGGGCGTACCCCTCAGCTTCCCGCGCCGGCCGGAGCGTTGTCCGGGTTGAAGTTGCTCGCCGTCCGGCGCGTGTCGAACGGCTTCGTGGTCGTGGCGAGGGGCTCCTCACCGATGGACTGGAGGGCCTCCTGCGTCGACCGACCGTCCTGCTTGGCGGCGAGGAACTGCTCGTACCGCTCGGGCGAGACGACGCGCAGCTCGAAGTTCATGAAGGCGTGGTAGCTGCCGCACAGCTCGGCGCAGCGCCCGACGTACGCGCCCTCCTGGAGCAGCTCCGAGACCTCGAACGAGTTACGGATCTTGCCGGGGAAGACGTCCCGCTTGAACAGCAGCTCCGGCACCCAGAACGAGTGGATGACGTCGCGGCTGGTCTCCTCGAACCGGATCGACCGCTCGGTCGGCAGCACGAGCACCGGGATGACCTCGCTGGTGCCGAGCACCGACGCCACGGTGTTGGCGTCCTCGCCCTGGCCGTCGCGGTAGTTGAACTGCCAGTTCCACTTGAAGGCGACGACCTCGACGGTGACGTCGGGGTTGGCCGACTCCTTGTTCACGTCGGTCTGCACGATCGCCGTGTAGTAGAAGAGCACCGAGACGACGAGGATCGGCGCGATGGTGTAGAGGAACTCCATCGGCAGGTTGTAACGGGTCTGCACCGGCAGCTCGTTGCCCCGCTTCCGGTAGCGCACCACGCACCAGAAGATCAGGCCCCAGACGAAGACACCGACGGCGAGCGCCGCGATGCAGGAGGCGATCCAGAGGTCGTACATCCGGCGGGACTCCGGCGTGATGCCGCCCTGCGGCCAGCCGAAGCCGCCGAAGGCCGCCCCGACGTCGCAGCCGGTGAGCGTGACCAGCAGCGCCACCGCTCCGAGGCCGAGCCCGGCGACCCGACCAGCACCACGCCGCCGGCGCCGACCGGCTCCCGGAGAAGCGTTGTGCCGTACGGCCGAGGGCCGTACCTCCGAACTCCTTGCGACCACCTGGTCCTGCCTCCCTAGCGCGCCGCGGTGTGGGATTCCCCCAGGACACCGGCGGCAAAGGCGTCACCGACGGTCGCAGATTACTCGACCTAGAGGGACTCCACGGCCTTGGGGGTCGTCGTCCGCCCCGTCGGGGGATCTTGTGGCGCCTCCGCGCGGTAGCGTTGCCTTCCGTGAGCGCTCCCCCGGTCTACCTGGACGCGGCCACCGCCGCGCCGCTGCATCCGGTCGCCCGACAGGCGTTGCTGGCCGCGCTCGACGACGGCTGGGCCGACCCGGCCAAGCTCTACGCCCGGGCCCGCCGGGCCCGGCAACTCCTCGACGCCGCCCGGGAGGCCACCGCGCAGACCCTCGGCGTCCGGCCCGACGAACTCTCCTTCACCCCCGGCGGTACCGCCGCCGCGCACTCCGCCGTCCTCGGCGGCCTGGCCGGGCGACGCCGGGCCGGGGACACGCTGGTGCACTCGGCGATCGAGCACTCGGCGGTGCTGCACGCCGCGCAGCGGCACGTCGCCGACGGCGGCACGGCGGTGTCGGTGCCGGTGGACCGGCTCGGCCGGCTGGACCGCGAGGCCTGGTCGGCGGCGGTGGCCGCGCCCGGGGTGGCGGTGGCCGCGCTGATCGCCGCGAGCCACGAGGTGGGTACCGTCCAGCCGGTCGCCGAGGCGGGGGCGGCCTGCGCCGCCGCCGGGGTACCGCTGGCCGTCGACGCCGCCCAGGTGGTGGGCCGGCTGCCGGTGCCGGCGGGCTGGTCGATCCTGACCGCCAGCGCGCACAAGTGGGGCGGGCCACCCGGGGTGGGCCTGCTGGTGGTCCGCAAGGGCACCCGCTGGGAGTCGCCCTGGCCGGCCGACGAGCGGGAGGCCGGGCGTACCCCGGGGGTGGTGAACCTGCCGGCGGTGGTGGCCGCGGCGGCGAGCCTGCGCGCGGTGGCGGCCGACGCGGCGGCGGAGGCCGCCCGGCTGGCCCCGCTGGTGGACCTGATCCGGGCCCGGGTCGCCGCCGAGGTACCCGACGTCGAGGTGGTCGGCGACCCGGCGGACCGGCTGCCCCACCTGGTCACCTTCTCCTGCCTGTACGTGGACGGGGAGGCGCTGCTGCACGCGCTGGACCGGCGGGGCTTCGCGGTCTCCTCCGGCTCCTCGTGCACCTCCTCGACGCTGCGCCCCTCGCACGTGCTGGAGGCGATGGGGGTGCTCTCGCACGGCAACGTCCGGGTCAGCCTGCACCGGGAGACCACGGCGGCGGAGGTGGACCGGTTCCTCGCCGAACTGCCCCAGGTGATCGCCGGACTGCGGGCCGAGGCGGGGGTGGTGGGGCTGTGACCATTCCCGCCGAACTCCTCGACTGCCGTGGCCAGCGCTGCCCGCTGCCGGTGATCGCGGTCGCCCGCCGGCTGCCCGAGCTGCCGGTGGGCACGGTGGTACGGGTGCTCGCCGACGACCCGGCGGCGGCGGTGGACATCCCCGCCTGGTGCCGGATGCGCGGGCAGGAGTTCGTCGGCAGGATCACCGGCCCGGACGGCCCCGGCTACGACGTCCGCCGCTCGGTGTAAGGAAGGGCACCTTATTAACGCCTACGGTAGAGAAGGGTTCCCCTCTCACCGCCGGTGGAGCGGAGAAGCAAGCGGGGCGTCGAGCCAGAGCAGGCGTGGATAGATATACGTATAGCTAACGAGCTTGCGTTGCGGAAGGAGTGACAGCATGATGACCGGGCGCCATTCGCACCGGAGGTGATCGATGGGGACCCGGACCGACCCGTCCGCACTGCGCTGGCTGATCGGGGCGGAGTTGAGCCGCTACCGCCGCGAGGTGCCGCTGACGCTGAGCGAGCTCGCCAGCCGCACCGGCATCGGCAAGCCGAAGCTCGGGCACATGGAGATGGGCCGCTACCAGCAGTTCCCCGAGGACATCGCGACGGTGCTGCGGGCCTGCGGCGCCGAGCAGATCGCCATCGACCGGCTCACCACACTGGCCCAGCGCTCCGACGCGCGAAGTTGGTGGGCGCCCTGGGCCAACGTGATGCCGGACTGGTTCAAGACCTACGTCGGGCTGGAGGGCCTGGCCGACGGCGCGTTCGTCTTCGAGTCGATGGTGATCCCGGGACTGTTGCAGACCGAGGAGTACGCGCAGGCGCTGACCCTGGGCACCGGCTTCGTCCGCCCCGACCACGCCGAGCGGTTCGTCTCCTTCCGGCAGGCACGGGCCCGCCGGCTCACCGACGACGAGCCGCTGACCCTGCACGCGGTGATCGGCGAGGCGGCGCTGCGACTGCGGGTCAACGGTGACGAGACCCGACGCGCCCAGTTGCGTCACCTCGCCGCGATGGCCGAGCGGCCGAACGTCACCGTTCAGGTGCTCCGACCCGAGGACGGATCACATTCGGCGACGCCGGTGGGCAAGTTCGTCGTGCTCGACTTCGCCCACGTGCGGCCGATCGCCTACACCGAACTGCTGGACGGGGCGATGTACGTACAGGACCCGGACGGGGTACGGACGTATAGCATGGTGGCCGACAACCTGCGCCAGGTCGCGCTCTCCCCTGCCGAGTCGCGCGCGTTGATCCGGGAGCACGCTGGCGCCTGATCCCGGAGGCTGCCGTGGACACCCCTGACCTCGCCACCGCCTACTGGTTCACCAGCAGCCGCAGCGCCAACAACGGCGACTGCGTGGAGTGCGCGTACCTGCCCGACCTCGTGGCGGTCCGTGACAGCAAGGACCGGTCGGGGCCGACCCTCACCTTCGCGCCGCCGTCGTGGGCGGCCTTCGCCGCCGCGCCCCCCACCCGCTGACCGCCCCACCCCGCGCCCGCACAAGGCCCCCGCCCGCGATCGCGCAGTTCGGGTCGGCGAAATGTCGCATGTACGGCATCTGTCGGGGCCCAAACTGCAAGATCGCGGGGACGGGACGGCGCGGGCGCGGAGGACGGCGCGGGGCGGGGCGGGAAGGGAAGGGGTCAGGGGAGCAGGTGTGGGCGGACCTCGTCGGCGGCGGTGTCGCCGTACGACTCGGCGAGGCGCTTGACGAACAGGTCCCGCCGGACCTCGTACTCCTGGGTGCCGACGGTCTCCAGGACCAGGGCGGCCAGCAGGGAGCCGACCTGGGCGGCCCGCTCCAGGCCCAGCCCCCAGGACAGGGCGGCGAAGAAGCCGGCCCGGAACCCGTCACCGACCCCGGTCGGGTCGACCGCGCGGGCCTCCCGGGCGATCGGCACGTGGATCCGCTCGACGTCCCGGCCGACGATCTCCACACCGTTCTTGCCGAGCGTGGTGACCCGGACCTTGACCAGGTCGAGCAGTTGGGCGTCGGAGAGCCCGGCCTTGCTCTGCAGCAGGGACTTCTCGTAGTCGTTGGTCATCAGGTACTCGGCGCCCTCGATCAGCCCGACCACGTCCGAGCCCTCCATCCGGGCGAGCTGCTGGGAGGGGTCCGCGACGAAGGCGTACCCGCGCTCCCGGCACTCGGCGGAGTGCCGCAGCATCGCCGCCGGGTCGTTGGCGCCCACCAGGACCAGGTCAAGCCCGTCGAGCCGCTGCGCCACCGGGGCGATCTCGATGTTGCGCGCCTCGGCCATCGCCCCGGCGTAGAACGAGGCGATCTGGCACATGTCGGTGTCGGTGGTGCAGACGAAGCGGGCGGTGTGCGCCACCTCGCTGATGTGCACCGAGTCACAGTCCACGCCGTGGCGCTCCAGCCAGGAGCGGTAGTCGGCGAAGTCCGCGCCCACCGCCCCGAGCAGCACCGGGCGCAGGCCGAGCTGGCCCATCCCGAAGGCGATGTTCGCCGCCACCCCGCCCCGGCGGACGACCAGGTCGTCCACGAGGAAGGAGAGCGACACCTTGTCCAGTTGATCCGCGATGAACTGGTCGGCGAACCGACCGGGGAAGCTCATCAGGTGGTCGGTGGCGATCGAGCCGGTAACGGCGATCTTCATGTCAACCCTCGACGGTCGGCAGCACGGCGCGGGTCAGCCTACCGGTCCGCCCGGGAAACCGGACGGCCTCGTGCGGTGCGGACCGGACTTGCCCAGGTCGCCGTGGGAACGCCCGGTGGCGGAAATGGGACGGCCCCCCGACGGCGAACGGCGGAGCCACCCCGCCCGGGGTGGCTCCGCCGTGTCGGCCGGGTGCGTCGACTCAGCTGAACGAGTCGCCGCAGGCGCAGGAGTTGCCCGCGTTGGGGTTGTCGATGGTGAAGCCCTGGGCGTCGATCCGGTCGGCGAAGTCGATGGTCGCCCCGGCCAGGTAGGGGGCGCTCATCCGGTCGACGACGACCTCGACGCCGCCGAAGTCGCTGACGACGTCACCGTCGAGCGACCGCTCGTCGAAGAAGAGCTGGTACCGCAGGCCGGAGCAGCCGCCCGGCTGCACGGCGACCCGCAGCCGCAGGTCGTCGCGGCCCTCCTGCTCGATCAGGGCCTTGACCTTCTGCGCCGCGACGTCGGTGAGGACGACGGAAACAGGGGCCTTGGCCTCGGTCGACTCGGTCTGCGCTGGCGTGGTCACGTGGAATTCTCCCTGCACGCGTAGGTGTGGTCGTCGTTCTGGCCAACGTCACCCGCCGGTCCAGTGATTCCCACTGCGGTCCGTGTTCGATTGTAGGCCCGCCCCGGGCGTCGCCACCCGGGCAGCGGGCACCCGCACGCGGGGGTGGCCCAGCTCACCGGCTCCACTGCCGGGCCAGCCGAGCGCCCAGCTCGCGCAGCCCCTCGGCGGGCCGGCCCATGGCCGCCTCGACGCCGCCGCGCTCCTCCCCGCCGAAGTGCTCCACCAGGCTGTACGCGTCGGTCACCCCGGCCGAGGCGGCCTCCCGGCGGCCGGTGCTGACCCGCCCGGCGACCACCACGCAGGGCACCCCCCGGTCCCGGGCGGCGCCGGCCACCCCGGCCACCACCTTGCCGCGCAGCGACTGGTGGTCGAAGGAGCCCTCCCCGGTGATCACCAGGTCGCACGCGTCGAGCGCGGCGTCCAGGCCGATCGCCCGGGTGACCAGCCCGATACCGGACTCGCAGCGACCACCGAGGGCGAGCACCGCCGCGCCCAGCCCGCCGGCCGCGCCGCCACCGGGCAGCGCGCCGAGCTGCGGCGGGCACCCCGGCAGGTCCTTCTCGAGGACGGCGGCGAAGCGCTCCAGGGCGGCGTCGAGCAGCAGGACGTCCTCGCGGCTCGCCCCCTTCTGCGGGCCGTACACGTTGCTGGCCCCGTGCAGCCCGAGCAGCGGGTTGTCGACGTCGGTGGCGGCCACCAGGGTCGCGCCGCGCAGCCGGGGCGTGCCGTCCAGCGCGGCCACGGCGGCCAGCGCCGCTCCCCCGTAGGGCAGGGCGAGGCCGGTCCCGTCCAGCGGGGTCGCGCCCAGCGCGGTGAGCATCCCGGCTCCGGCGTCGTTGGTGGCGGAGCCGCCCAGCCCGATCACCACCGTCCGGGCGCCGCTCTCCACGGCGGCGGTGACCAGCAGCCCCAGCCCGTACGAGGTGGTGGCCTTCGGGTCGCGTTCGGCGGGGTCGAGCAGGTGCAGCCCGCACGCCTGGGCGCTCTCCAGGTACGCGGTCGAGCCGTCGGCGGTGAGCAGGATCTCACCGGCGGCCGGGCGGCCCAGCGGGTCGACGGTCGACACCGGCAGCCGCCGCCCGCCGAGCGCCTCGGCGAGCACCGCGACGAAGCCGGGACCGCCGTCGGCCAGCGGCCGAACCACCAGGTCGTCGCCCTCGGCCACCTCCCGCCAGCCCTCGGCGACCGCGACGGCCACCTCCTGAGCCGGCAGGGTGCCGGCGAACTTGTCCGGACAGAGCAGCACGCGCATCCGAGCAGTGTGGCAGGCCACAGCGGTAGAAGTTCCGCCCCGGCCACGCTGTGGGACCATGGGGACGTGACTTCGACCTGGGTGGAACCTTCCAACACCGCGACTGCCCTGCTGCTGCTCGGCCGGGGCAGTGACCCTGCCACCGAGCGCGGCGTCGAGTGCCCGGGGGACCTGCCGGCGCCCAGCGACCCGGACCTGGTGGCCCGCGCGGCGGCGGCGAAGGCGGCGCTGGGCACGAAGGTCTTCGTGCTGGGCCACCACTACCAGCGCGACGAGGTGATCCAGTTCGCCGACGTCACCGGCGACTCGTTCAAGCTGGCCCGGGAGGCGGCGGCCCGCCCGGACGCGGAGTACATCGTTTTCTGCGGCGTGCACTTCATGGCCGAGAGCGCCGACATCCTCACCACGGACGCGCAGCGGGTGATCCTGCCCGACCTGGCCGCCGGCTGCTCGATGGCGGACATGGCGGTGCTGTCGCAGGTCGAGAAGGCCTGGGAGGTGCTGACCGACCTGGGCGTCGCCGAGCGGACCGTCCCGGTGACCTACATGAACTCCTCGGCGGACATCAAGGGCTTCGTCGGGCGCAACGGCGGGGTGGTCTGCACCTCGTCGAACGCGCGCCGGGCCCTGGACTGGGCGTACCAGCAGGGCGAGAAGGTGCTCTTCCTGCCCGACCAGCACCTGGGCCGCAACACCGCCGTGCTGGAGATGGGCCTGTCGCTGGACGACTGCGTCCTCTACGACCCGCACAAGCCGAACGGAGGGCTGACCCCGGAGCAGCTCCGCGACGCGAAGATGATCCTCTGGCGGGGGCACTGCTCGGTGCACGGCCGGTTCACCCTGGACAGCGTCAACGACGTCCGGGAGCGGGTGCCGGGGGTGAACGTGCTGGTCCACCCGGAGTGCCGGCACGAGGTGGTCACCGCCGCCGATCACGTCGGCTCGACCGAGTACATCATCAGGACCATCGAGGCCGCCCCGGCCGGTTCGGCGTGGGCGGTCGGCACCGAGCTGAACCTGGTCCGCCGGCTGGCGCTGGCCCACCCGGACAAGCAGATCATGTTCCTCGACCGGGCGGTCTGCTACTGCTCGACGATGAACCGGATCGACCTGCCGCACCTGGTCTGGGCCCTGGAGGAGCTGGTCGCCGGGCGGGTGGTGAACCAGATCACCGTGGACGCGGACACCGCGCACCACGCCCGGGTGGCGCTGGACCAGATGCTCGCCCTGCCGGGCGCGGACACCCCACCCCCGGGCGCGGCCTGATCACGTTTCGTGACAACATTGGTACGGGGACGTACCGGTTTCACCGATTCATGCCGCCGCAGGCGGTGTGACCGAGTCATTCTGGTCACCGAGGGCTATGCTGCCGGATGCGACGACAACGGCGGCTTCTTTTGACGTGGCCGCGTTCCGGGTAGCGATGACCATCGTGGGCCCCACCCCTCAACACGGCAGCACCGACGCGCTGGAGGTTGCGTTGACCGACGACGTCCTGGTCGTACACGGAGGAAGTCCGCTGGAAGGGCGGATCCGCGTGCGCGGCGCGAAGAACCTGGTTTCCAAGGCGATGGTCGCCGCCCTGCTGGGCGACACCCCCAGCCGGCTGTTCGACGTGCCGCGGATCCGTGACGTCGAGGTGGTCCGTGGGCTGCTCGGCCTGCACGGGGTCAAGGTGACCGACGGCGACGAGGACGGCGAGCTGGTCTTCGACCCGGCCAACGTCGAGAGCGCCAGCACCGACCAGATCAACGTGCACGCCGGCTCCAGCCGGATCCCGATCCTGTTCTGCGGCCCGCTGCTGCACCGGCTGGGCCACGCCTTCATCCCCGACCTGGGCGGCTGCCACATCGGCCCGCGCCCGATCGACTTCCACCTGCAGGCGCTGCGCGAGTTCGGGGCGACCGTGGACAAGCGGCCGGAAGGGCTGCACCTGTCCGCCCCGAACGGGCTGCACGGCACCAAGTTCGCCCTGCCGTACCCGAGCGTCGGCGCCACCGAGCAGGTGCTGCTCACCGCCGTGATGGCGGAGGGCGTCACCGAGCTGCGCAACGCCGCCGTGGAGCCGGAGATCATCGACCTGATCTGCATCCTGCAGAAGATGGGCGCGATCATCAAGGTGCACACCGACCGGGTGATCGAGATCCAGGGCGTGCCGAAGCTGCACGGGTACACCCACCGGCCGATCCCGGACCGGATCGAGGCGGCGAGCTGGGCGGCGGCGGCCCTGGCCACCCGGGGCCACGTCGAGGTGCTCGGCGCCCAGCAGGCCGACATGATGACCTTCCTGAACATCTTCCGCTCGGTCGGCGGCGAGTACGAGGTCACCGACGCCCGGCCGCCGAAGCTCGGCGACCCGGGCCAGGAGGGCGGCATCCGGTTCTGGCACCCGGGCGGGGAGCTGAAGTCGGTCGCCCTGGAGACCGACGTGCACCCCGGGTTCATGACCGACTGGCAGCAGCCCCTGGTGGTCGCGCTGACCCAGGCCCGGGGCCTGTCGATCGTGCACGAGACGGTGTACGAGCAGCGGCTGGGCTACACCGAGGCGCTGAACACCATGGGCGCCAACATCCAGGTGTACCGGGACTGCCTGGGTGGCACCCCGTGCCGGTTCGGCCGGCGCAACTTCAAGCACTCCGCGGTGATCGCCGGCCCGAGCAAGCTGCACGCCGCCGACCTGGTCATCCCGGACCTGCGCGCCGGGTTCAGCCACCTGATCGCGGCGCTCGCCGCCGAGGGCACCTCCCGGGTGTACGGCGTCGACCTGATCAACCGAGGGTACGAGGACTTCGAGGCGAAGCTGGCCGACCTCGGCGCCCACGTCGAGCGTCCCTGACCCGACCGGCCGGGCATGACCTGGCTCACCTCCGCCCGCGCCCACCGCACCGATGTGCACCGGGCGCGGGCGTTTGGCTACCCTTGCCGCGTGCCCTCGCTCTTCCGCCGCAAGTCCACCGACGTCGTCGACGAGTCCGTCACCCCGGTGACGACCGACGACGAGTCCGTCGCCGCCCAGCCCCGTGGCTACACGCCGGCGAAGGGCCGTGAGACGCCGAAGCGGCCGGGTGCCGCCCGCCGACCGGGCGGGTCCACCAAGCCGCTGACCAAGGAGGAGGCGAAGGAACGTCGCCGCCAGTTGCGGGCCGAGGCGGCGGCGGAGTTCCGCCGGGAGGGCGGCCCGCGCGACCGGGGCCCCGAGCGGCTCCTCGCCCGCAACGTGGTCGACTCCCGCCGCACCATCGGCACCTGGTTCTTCGGTGGCGCGCTGATCGTGCTGATCGGCTCGAACGCGGCGATGCCGCCGATCGTCCGGCTGGTCTCCAACCTGCTCTGGGGAGCGCTGGCCCTCGGCGTGGTGATCGACTCGATCCTGATCTCGCGGAAGATCAAGAAGCTGGTCCGGGAACGCTACCCGCGCAGCGGCGAGCGGATGGGCTCGCTCTACCTGTACGCGATCATGCGGTCGATCACCTTCCGCCGGATGCGCGCCCCCGAGCCCCGCGTCAAGCTCGGCGACAAGGTCTGACGTGTAAGGAGGGGCCCCTTCCTAACGCTTTCTGTAGAGGAAGGGCCCCTTCCTAACACCCGGGGGCGCGCGGCGACACGTGGACCGACCCAGCACGCCGGTGCGCGGAGCAGCCCGGTGGCCGGGCACGCAGCGGCCGCCGGGCACCTACGCCGCCCCACCCGGGCCGGCAGGCCGGGCCCGAAGCGGGTCAGGGCACGCCGAGCAGGCGGAGCAGGGCGGTCACCCCGGCCGCAGCCACCACCACCAGGACGAACGGCGCACGACGCCAGGCGAGCAGCACCCCCGCCAGCACCCCGACCGGGCGCGCGTACCCGGCGAAGTGGGCCGCCTCGGTCAGCGCCGCCGTCGCGGCCAGCGCGGCGAGCAGCGCGGCGGCCCCGACCGGCAGCAGCCGCCGGGACCACTCGGGCAGGTCCAGCCGGTCGCGCAGCAGCACACCGGTGAGCCGCAGGCCGAACGTACCGGCGGCCAGGGCGAGGATGACCGCGATCAGCACGGCGCCCCCTCCGGCCGCCCGGCCCGCGCCCCGGCCGCCGACCCGACGCCCACCGCGTCACCATTGACCGGGCCGGCATCATCCGGGGCGGCAGGGGTCGGCGGGGTGGTGGAGCGGCGGGGCAGGAAGAGCACGAGCAGGCCGCCGAGGGCGAGCAGCACGGGCAGGCCGGCCGGGAGGAACGGGGTGGTCAGCACCGCCAGCGCCGCGCCGACCAGGGCCACCCGCCGGGTGTCGCGGTCCCGCAGGCTCGGCAACAGCAGGGCGAGCAGACCGGCCGGGAAGGCCGCGTCCAGCCCGAAGGCGGCCGGGTCGCCGAGCGCGCCGCCGGCGAGCACGCCGATCAGGGTACCGAGGTTCCAGGCCAGGAAGAGCAGGGTGGCGGCGATCCAGAAGGCGCGGCGGCGGGCCGGGCCGGCGGGGCGGGCCAGGGTGAACGCGGTGGTCTCGTCGGTCATCAGGTGGCTGCCGAGCAGCCGCTGCCAGAGTCGGCCACCCATGGTGCCGCCGAGGGTCAGCCCGAACGGCAGGTGCCGCGCGTTGAGCAGCAGGCCGGCGAGGACCGCGGCGACCGGGCTGCCGGCGGCCACCAGGCCGACGGCCATGAACTGGGCCCCACCGGCGTACACCAGGATCGACATGACCACCGGGGCCCAGAGGGGCAGGCCGGCGGCGACCGCCATCGCGCCGAACGAGGCGCCGACCGCGACCATCGCCGCGCCGATGGCGGCCACGTCGCGCAGCACCGCGCGATCGGGTCCGACCCGCACTGTTCGCTCTGCCGTACGCATGTTCGTTATGATGAACAGCCGCAGGGTCGTTCGTCAAACCGAACAAACGGTACGATGGAACGAACATGACGACCGAACCCGCTCCCCCACTGGCCACCATCGCCGCGGCACTGCGCCGCGAGCGACAGCGCGCCGGCATCTCGCTGACCGAGCTGGCCCGCCGGGCGAAGATCGCCAAGTCGACGTTGTCCCAGTTGGAGTCGGGGCTGGGCAACCCGAGCGTGGAGACGCTCTGGGCCCTGGGGGTGGCCCTCGACGTGCCGTTCAGCCGGCTGGTCGAGCCGACCCCGCCCGCCGTCCGGGTGATCCGGGCCGGCGAGGGGCCCCGGGTCCGCTCCGAGCACGCCGACTTCACCAGTACGTTGCTCGCCGCCGGGTCACCGCACGTCCGCCGGGACGTGTACGTCATCGCGCTGGAGCCGGGGCAGGTCCGGGTCGCCGAGGCGCACACCCCGCGCAGCGTCGAGCACGTCGTGGTGGCCGCCGGGCGGCTGCGCGCCGGGCCCGGCACCGACCTGGTCGACCTGGACCCCGGCGACTACGTGACCTTCCCCGGTGACGTCCCGCACCGGTACGAGGCGCTCACTCCGGGGACGTTCGCGGTCCTGGTGATGGAGCACCCGTGAGCCCGGCACCGGCCGGGAACTCGCCCGCCGGGGACTCGCGCGCCGGGGCCTCGCCGGCCGGGGAGCGGTAGAGCCGGGCCACCACCTCCTCGATGTCCGGCTCCACGATCGAGATGTCGCGCAGCGGGACCAGCCCGGCCAGGGCGCCCACCACCTGCGCCGCGCTCGCCGCCCCGCAGGCGTACACCAGCCGGTGCCCGTCCGCCTCCACCCGGTGCAGGGTCGCGCCGGTCAGCACCGGTGGCGCGGCCGGCGCGCTGTCCAGGTCGGCCACGACCAGCCGGCGCGAGCCGTACCGGGCGTGCAGGTCGGCGATCGAGCCGTCGTGCGCCACCCGACCGTGGTCGACCACGACGAGCCGCCGGCAGAGCCGTTCGATGTCGGCGAGGTCGTGGGTGGTGAGCACCAGCGTGGTGTCCCCGGTCCGGCTCAGCTCGCCGAGGAAGCTCCGGACCGCCTGCCGACTCACCACGTCCAGTCCGATGGTCGGCTCGTCGAGGAAGAGCACCTCCGGGCCGTGCAGCAGCGCCGCGGTCAACTCGCCCCGCATCCGTTGCCCCAGCGAGAGCTGCCGGACCGGGGTGTCGGCGAAGGCGTCCAGGTCCAGCAGGTCCCGGCAGCGGCGCAGCCGGGCCGCGTGCTCGGCGGACGGTACCCGGTAGATGTGCCGCAGCAGGTCGAAGGAGTCCCGCAACGGCAGGTCCCACCAGAGCTGCGACCGCTGGCCGAAGACCACCCCGATCCGGCGGGCCAGCCGGGTCCGGTCCGGCACCGGGCGCAGGCCGCAGACCCGGACCGTCCCGCCGGACGGGGCTAGCACGCCGGTGAGCATCTTCAGCGTGGTCGACTTGCCCGCGCCGTTGGCGCCGATGTAGCCGAGCGTCTCGCCCCGGGCCACCCGCAGGTCGATTCCGTCCACCGCCCGCACGGTCCGCCGCGCCCGGCGCCACCGGCCGACCTTCACCCGGACGGGGAACTCCTTGCGCAGGTCGCACGCCTCGATGATCGTCATGACCCCGTACTCCGGTAGTGACGGACGCCGGCGCGCCAGAGCAGCGCGGCGACCCCGGCGGCGACCAGCGCGACCGCCGGCGACACCCAGCCGACCCAGGCCGGCAGGCCCAGCGGGTCGGCCCGGCCGAGCAGCGCCAGCGCCGGGTGGTAGCTGACGAAGGCGAACCCCAGGCCGTACGCGAAGGCCGCGCGGAACCAACCCTCGAAGACCGTGACCGGGTACGAGGTGAAGTCCCGCCCTCCGTAGGTGACCGAGTTGGCCAGTTCGCCCGACTCGGTCCAGTAGAACGTGAGCGTGGCGGTGGCCACGAAGATCGAGCCGAAGAAGACCGTCCCGGCGAGCGGGGCGAGCACCACCAGCACGACCCGCCCCGGCGTCCAGTCGATCCCCGCCGAGGTGACCGCCGCGACCAGCACCGCCACCCCGACCACGGCCCGGGACGCCTTGCGCAGCGGCAGGTCCATCAGCAGCAGTTGGGGCAGCGCGCCGAGCGGACGCAGCAGCACCGCGTCGAACAGCCCGCTGCGCACGTACACCGGCAGCCGTTCGACGTTGCCGAAGAGCAGGTCCGCCAGGGCGAAGGCGGTGGCACTGAGCCCGACCACGACCAGCGTCTCGCGCAGCGTGAAGCCGCCCAACTCCCGGGTGACGCCGTAGAGCACCACGACGGCCAGCACGTCGAACACGGTGGCCCCGACGTTGCCGGTCAGGTCCACCACGAACGAGGCCCGGTACGTGGTCTGCGCCCGCGCCTGCGCGCCCAGCAGGGCCCGGTACGCGACCAGCGCCCCGCCGGCCCGCTCGCCGCGCCGGACCGCCGGCCACCGCTCAGCCACCGTGCACCACCAGCCGCCGCTCCGCCCGCCGCTGCACCCACCGGCACCCGGCCAGCAGCAGGACGGCCCAGCAGAGCTGCACCCCGACCAGGCCGGCCTGGATCGCCGGGGAGTCCCGTTCGACCAGTACGTCCAGTGGGGCCTGGAGCAGGCTCGGGAACGGGGTGAGCAACCACAGTGGCACGTACAGCCACTCCGGCAGGAAACGCAACGGGAAGGCGAGCCCGGCCAGCACCGCGGAGCAGAGCGTCCAGAGCAGCAGCGGCCCCCGGGCGTCCCCGAGCCAGTAGGCGGTGGCGTTGACCAGGTACCGGCAGCCGAAGGAGACCACCACCGCCAGGAGCACGGAGCAGCCGAAGAACGCCACGGTGGACCAGCGGGCCGGCAGGTGGACCTCGAACAGCAGCGGCCCGACCAGCAGCGGGGGCACCATCCGGGCCAGCCCGGCGTACCCGGCCCGGCCCAGGTCGGCGGCGAGGTAGCTGGTCACCGGGTGGACCGGCCGGAGCAGGTCGGCGACGATCTCGCCGGTGCGGATCCGGTCGGACAACTCCGTCCACCGCCAGAGCAGCACGACCGCCAGCAGCCCCTGCCCGGCCCAGACGAAGGTGACGAGTTGCGCCCGGTCGTACCCGGCCGCCGTGCCGGCCTCCCCGGCCACGGCGAGCAGGACGTAACAGCGGAGGATGCCGAAGACCGTGTTGGTCGCCACTCCGGCCACCGTGGCCTGGCGGTATGTCGAGTATCGCCGGAAACCCGATCCGACTATTGCGGCGAATGTCCGAATCAGTAGGATAACGTGTGGACGCGCGGACGGTGCCGCAGTGGCGGTGACCGAGCCCACGCCGCTACCCTCCATCCGCAGCCATCCCGCACCGGACGCGTGACTCTACCGGGGGGTGGGGCGCCCAGCGCGACAATATTCCGACGAGGTGACACCGCCGTGAGCGAGCGACGCGAGCCGGCCACCGGGGCGCGCCACGCGGGCTGCGACGGGGCCCGCCGATGAGTCGCGGCGACGTCGACCGGTGGCGTGACCCGGCCGAGCCGTCCTGGGTCTTCGCTCCGACGAACGAGTGGCAGCCACAGTTCCCGGGCCAGCGCTACCCGGGCGACATCGGCGTGCAGTACGCTCCCCCGCCCACCGGCCGGGCCGCCGCCGTGGGCCGTGCCGAGGTGCCGCCGCTGGCCCCGACCCGCGCCGACGGCACGTACCGGGTGGGCTGGGTCTGGGACGACGAGGACCCCGACGACCAGCCCGCCCCCGGGGGCGGGCGACCCGACCCGCGCGACGCGCGCCGCTCCGACGAGTTGTATCGCCGGCCCCACGCGGAACCGACCTGGCAGCGCGACCGGCCGACGTCGCCGCGCCCCGACCCGGACCGCTGGCCGACCGGCGGCGAGGCGGACCGGCCCGGACGCCGGCCCGCTCCGCCGGAGCGCACGCCGTCCCGCGAGACCGGCTGGCACCGACCCGAGCCCGACCACACCCGCGACCGGAGTCGCGACTGGGACCAGGGCCGGACCCGGGACCAGGGCCGCGACCACGACCGGGACCGGAGCCGCGACCTGGGCCGGGACTGGGACAGCGACCGGGGTCGCGACCGCTACGACGGCCGTCGCGCCCGTCCCGAACGTCCCGAGTACGGGTCTCGTCCCGTCTCCCCCGCACCCACCTACGGCACCCCGCCCGTCTCACCCGCGCCCCTCTACGGCACGCCACCCGTCTCACCCGCGCCCGATGCCGGCTACGGCACCCCACCGGTCTCCCCGGCACCCCGCCCCGGTCACGGCACCCGTCCGGTCTCGCCGGCGCCCCGGTCGGAGCGACCCGAGCCGGGCTGGATGCCGGAACCGGAGGAGCAGGCCCCACCGCGCCGGGCCGAACGACCCGCCGCCGGGTACGACCGGCCGACGCCCAGAGCCGAGCGGCGGTCCCCGGAGGACGGCCGCCCGCAGCACCAGTGGAGCCCGCACCCCCAGGACATTCCGGCGACCCAGCGCCCCCGGCCGGACCAGGGCGGCCCACGTCGACCGGCCGCCTCGGCCGAGCAGTGGCATCCGACCGACCGGTGGGGCGCGGGCCGGCAGCAGCCACCGGGACCTGCTCCGGCGCGTCCCGAGCATCCCGATCGACGGCAGCCGGCACCGGAGCCGCACCGCGAGGCGGGCCCGCGACCGGCCGCCCGGCGTGACGAGGGACTGCCCTGGCCGGCACCCGGCCCGATCCGGCCCGACCTGTTCCGTCGCCCGGAGCAGCGCCGCTCGACGGACCCGGGCGACGCCGGCACCGGGCAGCCCGACGCGCCGCCGCGCTACACCTCCCGCCCGGCAGAGCCGGGCCGTCCCTCCTGGCAGGACGGACGTCCACCGGTACCCCAGGACCGCCGTGAACCGGGCCGTCCCGCCGCCCCCTCGGAGCCGCGCGAGTCCGGCCGCCCCTCAAACCCGGGGGAGCCCCGGGACTGGGCCCGTTCGGCGCGGCCTGCCGAGCCCCGCGAGTGGAGCCGGCCGCCCACGCCCCCGGAGCCGACCGAGCGACCCCACTCGATCTACGAGCGGCCCCGACCGGCCACGTCCGGCCCGCAGGACCAACCCCGCACGGGTACGCCCGCGCGCCAGCCCCTCCGACCGGCCGACGCCGCACCGCCACGCGGGCCCGTGCCGCCGCACGAGCCCCCGCCACCACACGACGCCGCCCCACCCCGCGACGCCGCCCCACCCAGGGAACCGGTGTCCTGGCACGAGTCGGTGACGCCCCGCGAACAGGTGTCGCCGCGTGAGACGGTGTCGTCCCGGGAGTCGGTAGCTCCGCAGGAGGCGACGACGCCGCAGGAGATGGCGCGGCGGCACGACGTCGTACCGCCGCGTGAGTCGGAGGCACCCCGGGCGGGGGCCGCCGCCCTGCACGAGACCAGGCCAGCCCGGGAGACTACGCCGGCCGGGGACGTCGACCTCCCTTCGGCGCCCGTGTCCCCGGCGGCCCGGCTGCGCATGGAGTTCCTGCCCGGCCCGGTCACCCCGGCTCCGTACCCGACCCGCTCCGACCCCCTGGCCGACACCGCCCCGGCGGCCGGTGCCACCCCGGCGGCCGACGCCAAGCCGCGTGCGGAGGAGGTCGCGGCTGGACACCGTGGGGCCGAGGTTCCCCTGGTCGGTCGGCCCGACGCCGGTGCCGCTCCGGCGGCGAGGCCCGCCGCGACACCTGGCGACGACGACTGTCGAGCTGAATCGGATACGACATCGCCGGCTGACTCGGTGACGACATCAGCTCGACAGTGGAACTCTCCCCTCTCCACCGACCCGGCACCCGGGTCGGCGGAGGACCGCCCGGCGGAGGCCGAGCCCCGGGAGCACCGCGCTGACGCCAGGCCCACCGAGCCGGACCCCCGTGACGCCGACCCGCCGTCGGCCGAGGGACCGGCCGACGCCCCCGCATCGAGGCCGGCAGACTCCTGGGCCGTCGCCCCGGACCTGCCCCGGCCGTACGTTCCCCCGCCGGGCGGGCCCGCGTCGACCGAGCCGGCGCGGCCCGAGCCGGCACCGGCGAGTCGGCCCGGCTCCGAGCCGTCCGCGCTGGGCGGCGCGGATGCGTGGTTCCGTCCCAAGCGACCGGTCGTCGCCGAGCCGGCGGCAGCGCGGCCGGACGGTCCAGCGGAGCCGGGTACCCCTGGGGTCGAGACGGCCGAGCGGTCCGCCCCGGCAGCCGGCGGCGGCCCTGCGGACAGCGACGGCGATCCGGACCACGGAATGCCCGGGGCCGACGAGGCCGGCTCTGTCCCCTCGCCGCACGTCACCGACGCAGCGCCGATCTCCGCACCACCGGTCGATACCGCAGCCGACCAGAACGTCGTCCCGCCGGAGCAGCTCGCAGCCCTGACCGTCGAGCCGGTCGAGTCCGTGCCGGCTCGGCCGGTCAGCGCGCCTCCGGCCGAGTCCCGCCCCGCGTCAACGGCTGCTGACGACGGCACCGTGCCGCCACCGGTCGACACGGCCCCGCCACCGGTCGACGCGGTCCCGCTGTCACCCGACCAGCCGGTGTCCGCACCACCAGCCCGCCCGGTCTCTGCCGCACCGGCACCACACATCTCCGCGCCACCGGTGGACGCGGTTTCGGCAGCGCCGACGGCACCGGTCGCCGCCCCGCCAGCCGCACCAGTCTCCGCACCACCGGCGACCCCGGTTACGGCGCCGCCTGCCTCGGTCCCGACTGCGCCAGCAGCGCCGACCTCCGCGCCACCAGCAGCACCGATCTCAGCGCCGCCAGCGAGTCCGGTGTCCGCGCTCCCGGCCGATCACGACAGCCCGGAGAACCAGCCGGACAGCCCCGTGCTCGTAACGCTCCCACCGGCTCCGGTCTCCACGCCGCCAGCACCCGAGCCACCGCCCCTCGTGCCACCGGTCTCTGCCCCACCGGTCTCCGCACCACCGGCCTCCGCACCGCCGGCCTCCGCACCGCCGGTTTCGGCACCGCCAGCATCCGCGTCGCCGACCGCCACGCCGCCAGCGCCCACGCCGCCGACACCCCAGCAGCCGGCTCTCGCCCCGCCGCACACCGCACGGCCGGACACCGCGCAGCCGGCTCCGACAGTGGTGGCACCCGCGCCGCCAGCCCTCGCATCGCCGGCCGCCGACACGGCACCGGAGTCCGCCTCCGAGCCCCAGGAGACCGAGGCCGGCTCGGGGGCCAGGAACGGTTCGGCGGCCAAGGCCAGGGCCGGGGACGGTTCGGGGGCCGGGAACGGAGCCGGGTCGGGTGACCCGTCGGTCGGCCGGAGCGGGCAAGCTGACGCAAGGGTGGCCGGGGAGACGCCGGCGGCCCGGCCGGTCGACGTCCAGGGTGACCCGGAGCAGGCGCTGACCAGCTACCGCTGGGAGATCGACCCCGGGACGCTCCGGGAGATCGTGGAGAGCCCGGACGACCTGCGGACGATCCGGCGACGGCTCACCGAGAAGCTGGGCGCGGCCATCGACAACCGGGCCCGCGCCCGGCTGCTCAGTCTGCGGGCGGTGGCGTCCCGGCTGATCGGAGAACTGGACGACGCCCTCGCCGACGGCCGGCTCGCGTTGACCTACGCGGAGGCGACCGGTGAGCTGCGCCGGACCGCGCTGGTGCAGGCGCGGCTGGCGAACGTGCTGCGGTGGCGCGGCGAGTTCGCCGAGGCCGACCGGCTCCTGGCCAGGGCGAACTCGCCGGAACTGCCCGACCGGCTACGCGCCGCGTTGCACGAGCACGCCGGACGGTCCTGTTACGACCAGGGGCGGCTGATCGAGGCGTGCCACCACTTCGAGCGGGCACTGGACCTGCGCGGTGACGGGGATGCCGACCTGTCGGCCCGGGTACGCCAGGCGTTGGACGCGGTGCAGCGGCGGGCCGGGGACGGCGGTTTCGGGCCGTACCCCCGCAGCCGGGACGAACTCCTGGAGCGGCCGGTCCTGCCGGTGCCGGCGCGCGACGGCGACCGGGAGCGGTGGGGGTACGCCGATCCCGACGGCGACTTCGTCATCGCCCCGGAGTACGCGGCGGCGCAGCCGTTCCACGAGGAGTTGGCCTGGGTACGCCGGCCCGACTCGCCGGGGTGGACGCTGCTCGACCGGCACGGCGTACCCCGCTTCGAGTCCGCCTGGCCGGCGGTGCGGCCCTTCTCGGACGGGCTGGCCTGGGTCTCGCCCGACGGCTCCGGGTCCTGGCTGGCCGTCGACCCGGACGGCGAGGTGGTCGCGCACCAGGGCTTCGACGAGGTACGCCCGTACCGGGCCGGTCGGGCGGCGGTGCGCCGGGGCGAGGGCTGGGGCGCGGTGGACACCAACGGGCGGGTCGTGGTGCCGACCCGGTACGGCGGCTTCGCCACCACGCTGAGCGACGGTCGACGGGTCGCGGGCTTCACCGACGAGGGGCTGGCCGTGGTCGAGGTGGGCGGTCGGCAGGGGGTGCTGGACCGGACCGGCCGGATGGTCGTCGAGCCGACCCACCCGGTGCTGGTCATCCATCCGGTCGCGTTCCTGGTCGGTGACGGGGGCGGCCGGTGGGGCGCGCTCGACCGGCACGGCGAGCCGCTGATCGACCTGGTGCACCGCGACCGCGACGAGGTGCTGGCCGAGATCGAGCGGCTGCTCACCGACGCCTCACCGGTCCTCTGACCGGCGGGCCGGCGGGGAAGGGCCAGCGCGGGCGGGGGCGTCAGGGTGAGCGGCGGCGGCACCGGAGTTAGGGTCGGGACCATGGAATTCCGACACCTTGGCCGCTCGGGCCTGCTGGTCAGCGAGATCTCGTACGGGAACTGGATCACCCACGGTTCCCAGGTCGAGGAGGAGGCGGCGGTCGCCTGCGTACGGGCCGCCCTGGACACCGGTATCACCACCTTCGACACCGCCGACGTGTACGCCGGCACCCGCGCCGAGGAGGTGCTGGGCAAGGCCCTCGCCGGGGAGCGTCGCGCGGGGCTGGAGATCTTCACCAAGGTCTTCTGGCCGACCGGGCCGGGCCGCAACGACCGGGGCCTGTCCCGCAAGCACATCATGGAGTCGATCGACGGCTCCCTGCGCCGGCTGCGCACCGACTACGTGGACCTGTACCAGGCCCACCGGTACGACTACAGCACCCCGCTGGAGGAGACCATGTCGGCCTTCGCCGACATCGTCCACTCCGGCAAGGCGCACTACATCGGCGTCTCGGAGTGGAAGGCGTCGCAGCTACGCGAGGCGCACGCGCTCGCCCGGGAGCTGCGCATCCCGCTGGTCTCCAACCAGCCGCAGTACTCGATGCTGTGGCGGGTCATCGAGGCCGAGGTGGTGCCCGCCAGCGAGGAGCTGGGGATCGGGCAGATCGTCTGGTCGCCGATGGCGCAGGGCGTGCTCACCGGCAAGTACCTGCCGGGGCAGCCGCCGCCGGCCGGTTCCCGGGCCACCGACGAGAAGTCCGGTGCGGACTTCATCGCCAAGTGGCTGGACGACGAGGTGCTGACCCGGGTGCAGCGGCTCAAGCCGCTGGCCGAGCAGGCCGGGCTGACCATGGCCCAGCTCGCCGTCGCCTGGGTCCTGCAGAACCCGAACGTCTCCTCGGCGATCATCGGCGCCTCCCGTCCGGAGCAGGTGCACGACACCGTGAAGGCGGCCGGGGTGAAGCTCGACGCCGAGCTGCTCAAGGCGATCGACGAGATCGTCGACCCGGTCACCGAGCGGGACCCGTCGAAGACCGAGAGCCCGGCCCGCCGCCCGTGACCCACCGGCTCCGGGCCGGCGCGACCACCGCGCCGGCCCGGAGTCAGCCCTGCCAGAAGCGGATCAGGTCCAGCCCGGCGGCGTACAGCCAGGGCGGCAGGCCGAGCAGGTTCGCCACCGCGAAGACCGCGTCGAAGAACCACCCGCCGATACGCGGGTTCCACAGCAGCGCGAAGAGCAGGATGAACCCGTACGGGGCGAACAGGTCGTACATCCGGCGCCACTGCGGGGTCAGCCACGGCTGGATCATGTTGCCGCCGTCCAGGCCGGGTACCGGCAGCAGGTTGAGCACGCTCGCGGTGAGCTGGAGGAACGCGAGCAGGGCCAGGCCGGCCCAGAACTCCACCGACCCACCGGTACCGGTGCCGATCCGCAGCGCCGCCACCAGCACCAGGGTGAACAGCACGTTGGTGGCCGGGCCGGCGAGGCTGACCAGGGTGTGCCGCAGCCGGCCGGGAATGGCGTGCCGGTCCACCCAGACCGCGCCGCCGGGCAGGCCGATCCCGCCGAGCAGCACCACCGCCACCGGCAGCACCACCGACAGCAGCGGATGGGTGTACTTGAACGGGTTCAGGGTGAGGTAGCCCCGGTGGGCGACGCTGCGGTCACCGGCCCGGAAGGCCACCACCGCGTGCGCGTACTCGTGCAGGCAGAGCGAGACCAACCAGCCGGAGACCACGAAGAGGAACACGTCGACCCGGACGTTGCCGACCTGGTTCCAGGCCAGCGTCCCGCTGGTCACGAAGAGCGCGACCAGGGCGAGGAAGACCGGGCTCGGGCGGAACGCCGCCCGGGGCACGCCGAGCACCAGCGGCTCTCCCGGGCGGTCGTACCCCATCAGTCGCCCGACTGCAGCAGACTCATCCGGTAGTCGACCCGGTCGTCCTCCAGCAGGATGACGGTGGTGACGCCGGACGCCGCGAGCTCCCGCCAGGTCTGGCCGATCCAGGACTCGGCGTCGGCCTGACTGCCGAACGACTCCGCCGGTCCGTCCACCGCCGCGCCGTCCGTGCCCTCGTACCGCCAGCTCCACGCCATGCCGCGTCTCCCCTCGCCGCTGAAGTCCCGCCGGGACGAACTCAGCCAGCGTAGTCGCCTTCCGGCGCACCGCACCCGGCGGTGGCCCGCCGGACACCGCCCGTCACGGGTTCCTGCGGCGGCAGCGGGGGTATGGAGCGGACACGACACACCGCGCGCAGGCGCGGCCAGGACGGTGCGGGAGGAGCGAGATGGTACGGCCGTTGCAGGAGATGGACACGGAGGAGCTGCGGAGGATCGCGGTACGGGGTGGCATCGAGGGGACCGAGGCGATGGACCGGGAGGAACTGGTCGACGCCCTGGTGGCGCGGCCCGGCGAGGGCGCCTGGCAGGAGGACCCGAAGCCGGCCGACGTGAATCCCAACGACTACCAGTACCACGGCCCCGAGCAGCGCTGACCTGGCCGCCGAAGCCCTCACGCGGGCCCCGGGGCAGCACCTCCGCGCCGCCGTGGGTCCGGATGGCTCTAAGGTACGCACATGTCGGTTGACGGGTGGCACAAGGTCCTGGTGCTCGGCGGTGTCCGGTCGGGCAAGTCCGAGTTCGCCGAGTCCCTGGTCGGTGACGCGCCGACCGTCCGGTACCTGGCCACCTCCGCGCCGGGCGATCCGGAGGACACCGAGTGGGCGCAGCGTCTGGCCGCCCACCGCAGCCGCCGGCCGGGTAGCTGGCGGACGGAGGAGACCGCCGCCGATCCCCGCCGCCTGGCCGACGTGATCTCTTCGGCCGAGCCGCACGAGACGCTGCTCGTGGACGACCTGGGTGGCTGGGTGACGGTCCTGCTCGACCCCGCCCACCAGCCCGCCGACGACACCGCCACGATCACCGAGCTGGCCGGGGCGATCCGCGCCTGCCCGGCCCGGATCGTCCTGGTCAGCCCCGAGGTGGGGCTCTCCCTGGTGCCGACCACGCCGGTCGGCCGGGCCTTCACCGACGCGCTCGGCGCGGCCAACCGGGCCGTCGCCGACGCCTGCGACACGGTCGTCCTGGTCGTCGCCGGCCAGCCGTGCTGGCTCAAGCCGGCCGCCCCGCCCCGGCCGGCGACCGTACCGGCGCAGAGCGGCCCGGCCCAGACCGTCCCCGTCGGCGCGTTGATGGACGCCACGACTCCCCCGGCCACCCCGCCGCCCCCCGCGCCCGAACCCACCCCGGCGACCTCCACCGGGCCGCAGCCCACCCCGGCGGACAGCACCGGGGCGAGCCGCCCGGCGTGGTCCGGGCCGACCGAGTCGCTGCCGGTGGTCACCGCCGGGACGGTCATCCAGCCGGGCATGGACCTGCCGATGCCCGACGACCTCGCCGGCCCGCAGGCGGTACAGCGGCTGGCCACCCTGGACCTGCCCGGTACCGGTCTGGGCACCATGGAACGGCTGGTCAGTTTCGCCGCGGCGACGCAGGGCACCGCCACGCCCGTCCCGTGGGAACGGGTACGGCTGCTGCTGCTCAACGGCGACCACGAGGGCGGCTCCGCCGCCGGTACCGTGCCCGGCGAGTCCGCCCGCCGGGCGCAGCAGGCCGAGGATGGCGCCGGCCTGCTGGGCCGGCTGGCCGACGGGACCGGGACGGCCATCCAGGTGGTCGACGTCCCCGCCGCCGGGGCGATCGAGCACGGTCCGGCGCTGACCGCCGAGACCGTGGAGGCCGCGCTGCGGTTCGGCTGGCAACTGGCCGAGGAGGCCGCCGAGGCCGGCGTCCACCTGCTGGTGCTGGGCTCGTGCGGCGGCGGCACCGACGCGGCAGCCGCCGCGGTGCTCGGGGCGACCGCCGGGGCGGAGCCGTCGGCGGTGCTGGGCCGGGTCGTCGACACCGACGGGCGCATCGACGACGCGGCGTGGATGCGCCGCTGCGCGGCGGTGCGCGACGCGCTGCACCGGACCCGCCGGACCTCGCGCGAGGCCAAGGACGTGCTGGCCGAACTGGGCGGCGGGGACATCGCCGTCGCCACCGGCGTCCTGCTCGGGGCGACCGCGCGCCGGCTGCCGGTCCTGCTCGACGGGCCGGTCGGGCTGGCCGCCGCGATGGTCAGCCGGGACCTGGCCGGGCAGGCCCGGCACTGGTGCCTGCTCACCGACACCGGTGGCCACCCGGCGGTCCGGCTCGCCGCCGACGTGCTCGGTCTCAGCCCGCTGGTCGACCTGCGGCTCGACCTCGGCGAGGGCGCCAACGCGCTGACCGTGCTGCCGATGCTGCGCTCGGTCCTCTCCGTCGCCGCCGGGCTGCCGGCCCGCCCGGCCCCCGGCACCACCCCGGACCCCGCCGCCACCCCGGACCCCGCCGCCACCGCCCCGGACTCCCCGCCGACCCCGGCGGAAGCCCCGGGCAGCCCGGCGACCCCGGCGGAGGCTCCGGCGGCACCCGACGACGACCAGGGCACGGACCGGGACGCCGCCGACGACGACCGGGAGTTCGCCGAACCGCAGCCGGCCGACCCCGGCCCGACCACGACCGACACGGAAGCCACCGGATCCGGCAGCACCGACACCGCCACCGGCAGCACCGACACCGGCAGCCCGCGCACGCCCACCGGCGCCGGTGCCGGTACCGCCACCACGGGCGCCGGTGCCGAGCGGGTGCCGGACACCGGCCGGCAGGCCGGCTGACCCGTGCCGGAGGGTGCCGCCACGGGCGGTCCGGGCCGGCAGGCCGGCCGGTTCTCCGCCGGCCTCCGGTTGGCGGTCACCACCTTCACCGTCCTGCCGGTACCCGCCGGGCGGGTCGACCGGGCGACGGCGGGGGCCGCGATGGCGCTCGCCCCGGCCGTCGGGGCGCTGCTCGGCGTCGTCCTGGCCGGCGTGCTGCTGGCCCTGTCGGCGGTCACCGCGCCGCTGGTGGCCGCCGCGGTGACGGTCGGCTGCGCGGCCCTGCTCACCCGGGGGCTGCACCTGGACGGGTTGGCGGACACCGTCGACGCCCTCGGCTCGTACCGGCGGGGGCCGGCCGCCCTGGAGATCATGAAGCAGCCGGACGTGGGACCGTTCGGGGTGGTCGCGCTGGTCGTCGTCCTGCTGGTGCAGGCCGCGGCGCTCGCGGAACTGGCCGGGCGGTCCGGCCCGGCGGCGCTCGCGGCGGTGGTGGCGGCCGTCGCGGCCGGCCGGGTCGGGGTGACGGTGGCCTGCCGGCGCGGGGTGCCGGCGGCCCGGCCGCAGGGGCTGGGCGCGCTGGTCGCGGGGACGGTCGGCCCGCTGGCGCTGGCCGCCGGCACGGTCGCCGTCGCGGTGGTGGCGGTCGCCGCCGTGCCGGACCGGCCGTGGCAGGGGCCGCTCGCCGTCGCCGTCGCCCTCGCCGTCGTGGTGGCGCTGCTGCGCCACGTGGTACGCCGCCTCGGCGGGATCACCGGCGACGTGCTCGGTGCCGTCGTGGAGATCACCACCACGCTGGTCTACCTGGGACTGCTGCTGTCCGGCTGAGCCGCTCCCGCCGGCCGGGTAGCGTTTCGGATCGACAGCACCGGTGCGTCAGGATCGGGGACGACATGCTCATCACGGACGACTTCCTGCCGGTACCGGTGCCGGAGTCGCTCACCGCGACCTACCTGGTGCCGATGGCCGGGCTGCCACGGGTCGGGACGAAGACGGCGGTGGCGGCGCTGGCCGACCGGCTGGCCGAGCCGGTGTACGGACTGGCCCGGCAGATGCTGGACAGCCCGCTGATGTCGGTGGAGACCCGGCCGATCGGCGAGTTCCCCGAACTGCCACCGGACCTGCTCACCGCGTTCGGCGCCACCGAGGCGCAGCTCGACCGGCTGGCCGCCGCCAGTCACGTGGTGGTGGTGCAGGCGCAGTACCGGCCGGGGTGGCCGCCGGCACACGAGTGGGCGGCCCGGGCGGTGGCCGCGGCGGTCGCCGAGTCCGCCGACGGGGACGTGGTCGACGTGTTCGGGTTGCAGTTCCTCGACCCGGCGACCGCGCTGCGGTCACTGCCCGACGAGCGGGGGCGGATCCGGCTGGTCGACTGGATCCTCGTGCCGTACTCCTCCGACGCGGAGGGGCTGTGGTTCACCACCAAGGGGCTGCGCCGCTTCGGGCTGCTGGAGTTGCAGACCCAGGGGGTGCCCGACCACCTCACCCGGGCCTGGGGCGCGGTGATGACCGGGGCGGCCCGGCGGCTGCTGCGGGACTGGGCCGACGGGCTGACCGGCGAGGAGGTGCCGGCGTTCGTCCCGTTGCCGGTGCTCGCCACGGTGACCGGACACGACATCGCGGTGGCGTACGGCAACCCGGAGCAGCACGGGGCCACCGCGCCGGTGCTGCTGCGCCTGGAACTGGACCCGGCCACCGATCCGGAGGCCGACTCGTTCCTCAGTCTCCGCCCGCCGCTGGGGCACCCGGGCACCGACGGCCGGTACTTCGCCGCCGCCTGCGCCACCCTGTTCACCGGCATCCAGCCGGACGTGCGCTACACCCGGCCGGGGGACGCGATGTCGACGGCGGTGTCCACCGCGCGGTCCCGGCTGGACGAGGTGCGCTCCCGGTTCCTCTCCGGCGCGCTGCCCGCCGAGACGCAGTTGGTGGTCAAGTACGCCCTGCCCGGCGCCGACGGCCCCGAGTACGTCTGGGCCGGGGTGACCGCGTGGGAGGACCCGGAGCGGATCACCGGTGCCAGCGCCAGCGACGCCGCCGCCGACCCGGCGGTCCGCATCGGAGCCCCGGTCGTGGTGGCGACCGCCGACGTGGTCGACTGGGCGCTGCTCGGCGCCACCGGCGTCCTGGAGGGCGGCTGGACCCAGGCCGTCCTCGACGCCGGCCAACCCCCCACCACCCCCTGACCACCCCACCCCCACTGCCCTCCCCGTCCACCCCACCCTCACCCTCCTGGGTTGATCATGGAGTTGACGGCACTGGCCCCGCTCCGCCGTGCCGTCAACTCCATGATCAACGCGCAGGGCGGGGGGAGGGGGTGGGGAGGGCAGTGGGGGTGGGGGTCAGCGGACGGAGGGGGTGACGAAGGGGGGGCGGGTGAGGCGCATGGGGGTGGGGCGGTTGCGGATGTCGACCTCGACCTGGTCGCCGTCGGCGAGGGCGGCGGCGGTGTCGATCAGGGCCAGGGCGATGCCCTCCTTGCGGGTGGGCGAGAAGGTGCCGCTGGTGATGGCGCCGACGACGGTGTCGCCGACCCGGACGGTCATGCCGGGGCGGGGGATGCCGCGCTCCAGGGCGACCAGCCCGCGCAGCGTACGCACCGGTCCGGCGGCCTTCTCGGCGCGCAGCGCGTCGCGGCCCCAGAAGGCCGGCTTGTCCCAGCCCACCGCCCAGCCCGCGCGGGCCTGCACCGGGGTGATCTCCAGCGAGAGGTCCTGCCCGTGCAGCGGGTACCCCATCTCGGTGCGCAGGGTGTCCCGGGCGGCCAGGCCGCAGGCGCGCGGGGCGGGCTCGGCGGCGAAGAGCGCGTCCCACACCGGGACCGCCTGCGCGGCGGGCACCACCAGTTCGTAGCCGAGTTCTCCGGTGTAGCCGGTCCGGCACACGGTCAGCTCGACGCCGTCGAGGGTGGCCGGGGAGAAGCTCATGTACCCGTGGTCGGTGGGCAGGCCCAGGGCGGCGAGCAGGTCGGCCGAGCGGGGCCCCTGCACGGCGAGGACCGCGTACGCCTCGTGCTCGTCGGTGACGGTGACCGACGGCGGGGCGGCGGCGCTCAGCCGGCGCACCACCTCGGCGGTGTTCGCGGCGTTCGGGATCAGGAAGACGTGGTCGTCGGCGTACCGGTAGGCGATCAGGTCGTCGACCACGCCGCCGGTGGCGTCGTCGCAGCAGAGCGTGTACTGCGCCCGGCCGGCGCCGATGCGCCCGAGGTCGTTGCTGAGGCAGGCGTCGACGAAGTCGACCGCCCCGGTCCCGGTGACCCGTGCCTTGCCCAGGTGCGACACGTCGAAGACGCCGACCCCGGTCCGGACCGCGGTGTGCTCCTTGAGCACTCCGCCCCCGGTGTACTCCAGCGGCATCTCCCAGCCACCGAAGGGGGCGAACTTGGCGCCGGCGGCGGTGTGCCGCTCGTGCAGCGGGGAACGACGCAGCCGGGTCGCGGCGGCGTCGGGGGTCACCTCGGTCATGGGTGGCAACTTACCGGGGTCCGCACCGCTGGTTAGCATCGGCGGGACCCCGTCGGCGACGCGGACGGGACGCAGCCGTCCTCCGGCGGGTACGTTGCGCCGGAGACCACCGACAAACCGCCGGTACGCGACGACGCGGCCGGCCCGGCCCGCCCGGAGTTGCTTTGACATCGCCCAGCACCACCCTGAGCCTGGTCGACACCGACCCCGCCGAACTCGCCGTCGACGCGATCGTGATCGGCGTGCACAGCCAGACCGGTGAGCCGGACGCCACCAGCGGACCCGCTGGCGCCCTGCTGCTGGCCAGTGGCGCGGAGAGCATCGCCGCCTCGTTCGACGGCCGGCTGACCGAGACCCTGGCGCTGCTCGGGGCGACCGGCGCCCCGGGTGAGGTGATCAAGCTGGCCACCCTGGGCACGGTGACCGCCCCGCTGGTCGCCGCGGTCGGCCTCGGGCCGGAGCCGACCGGCGCCGCGCCCGCCCCGGAGACGCTGCGCCGGGCCGCCGGGGCGTCGGTCCGGGCGCTGGCCGGGGCGGCCCGGGTGGCGTTGAGCCTGCCGCTGCCGGACGACGCCGACGCGCCGGCCGCGGTGCGGGCCGTCGCCGAGGGCGCGCTGCTCGGCGGGTACCGGTTCGCCGGGTACAAGACCCGGCCGCAGCCGGCCCGGCGGGAGCCGGTCGCCGAGGTGCTGGTGGCGGTGCCGGACGCGGCCGACGCGGCGGCGCTGGCGGAGGTGAGCCGGGCGCGGGCGGCGGCCGGGGCGGTGCGGGCCGCCCGGGACTGGGTGAACACCGCGCCGAACGACAAGCGCCCGCCGGCCTTCGCCGAGACGGTGGCGACCGCCGCCCGCGAGGCCGGGCTCGACGTCGAGGTGCTCGACGAGGCGGCGCTGGCCGAGGGTGGGTACGGCGGCATCCTCGCCGTCGGGCAGGGCTCCGAGGCCCCGCCCCGCCTGGTGCGGATCAGCTACACCCCGGCCGACGGCGGGAACGGCACCCGGGTGGCGCTGGTCGGCAAGGGCATCACCTTCGACACCGGTGGCGTCTCGATCAAGCCGGCGCAGGGCATGTGGGAGATGAAGTCGGACATGGGCGGGGCCGCCGCGGTCGGCGCGGCCATGCTGGCCGTGGCCGCGCTGAAGCCGGCCGTGGCGGTGACCGCGTACCTGCCGATCGCGGAGAACATGCCGTCGGGCAGCGCGTACCGGCCGGGCGACGTGGTCACCATGTTCAACGGCAAGAAGGTGGAGGTGCTCAACACCGACGCCGAGGGCCGGATGATCCTGGCCGACGCGATGGCGCGGGCCTGCGCGGACGGCTGCGACTACCTGTTCGAGACCTCCACCCTGACCGGCGGCCAGGTGATCGCACTGGGCAAGCGGGTCTCCGGCGTGATGGGTACCCCGGAGTTGTGCGAGCGGGTCCGGGTCGCCGGTGACGCGGTCGGCGAGCCGGCGTGGCCGATGCCGCTGCCGGACGAGGTGCGCAAGGGCATGGACTCCGACGTGGCCGACATCTCGCAGGTCAACGCGGGGATGGACCGGGCCGGTCACATGCTCCAGGGCGGCGTGTTCCTGCGCGAGTTCGTCACCGACGAGGTCCCCTGGGCGCACATCGACATCGCCGGCCCGAGCTTCCACACCGGCGAGCCGACCGGGTACCTGACCAAGGGCGGCACCGGCGTGCCGGTGCGGACCCTGCTGCACCTGATCGACGACGTCGCCGCGAACGGCTGAGGGTGTAAGGAAGGGCCCCTTCTTAACAGACGTCTGTTAAGAAGGGGCCCTTCCTTACACCTAGTACAGCTCGGGGCGGCGCTTGCGGCGCTCGTTGTAGTCCCGCATGCGCTGTGGGTAACCCATCAGCCGGACGTCGTAGACCGGGATGCCGAGGTGGTGCGCGAACCGTCGCGCCCCGTCCGGCCCGTCGATCCGCCGCCGGGTCCACTCCCCGTCGTCGGCGATCAGGATCACCGTGGTCTCGGTGACCGTGGTCTTCGGCTCGATGAACGCCTCGACGCCCTTGCGGCTGCGGACAAAGTTCGCAAGATGCTCCAGGTCGGCACGTTCGGCGGCCCGTTCCCGGTTGTCCGGTCTCGCCTGCTTGCGTCGTCGGAACAGACCCACCGGTCGTATCCCTCCAGTTTCCGTCAATGCGACCTGGCCAAGCGTACGTGTCGGGGACGTGTCGTTGGGCACCTCACTACGCGCTCCGGACCCGGTGGTGACAAGATGACCGAGGCGAGTATGCCCGTTTACCTGGCATGCCCCCTCGTAGCAGCGACGCGACCTGGGAGTTGGATGTGAGCGAGCCGAACGACGCGACCTTCGACGTGGTGATTCTCGGAGGGGGCAGCGGCGGCTACGCCACTGCGCTGCGCGCCGCCCAACTGGACCTGAAGGTCGCGCTGGTCGAGAAGGGCAAGCTCGGCGGGACGTGCCTGCACAACGGCTGCATCCCGACCAAGGCGCTGCTGCACGCGGCGGAGGTCGCCGACCAGACCCGGGAGTCGGAGCAGTTCGGGGTCAAGGCCGAGCTGGTCGGCATCGACATGGCGGGCGTCAACGCGTACAAGGACGGCGTGATCTCCCGGCTGTACAAGGGCCTGCAGGGCCTGGTCGGCGGCTCGAAGAACATCACCCTGGTCTCCGGCGCCGGCAAGCTGGTCGCGCCGGACACCGTCGAGGTGGACGGCAAGCGGTACACCGGGCGCAACGTGGTGCTCGCCTCCGGCTCGTACGCCAAGAGCCTGCCCGGCCTGGAGGTCGACGGCGAGCGGGTGATCACCAGCGACCACGCGCTGACCCTGGACCGGGTCCCCGCCTCGGCGATCGTGCTGGGTGGCGGCGTGATCGGCGTCGAGTTCGCCAGCGTGTGGAAGTCCTTCGGGGTCGACGTGACCATCATCGAGGCGCTGCCCCGCCTGGTCGCCGCCGAGGACGAGGAGTCGTCGAAGGCGCTGGAGCGCGCGTTCCGCAAGCGGAAGATCAACTTCAAGGTCGGCAAGCCCTTCGAGAAGGTCGAGAAGACCGAGAAGGGCGTCAAGGTCACCATCGCCGGCGGCGACACCGTCGAGGCCGAGCTGCTGCTGGTCGCCGTCGGCCGGGGCCCCAACACCGCCAACCTCGGGTACGAGGAGCAGGGCGTCAAGCTGGACCGGGGGTACGTGCTGACCGACGAGCGGCTGCGCACCGGCGTGCCGAACGTCTACGCGGTCGGCGACATCGTGCCCGGCCTCCAGCTCGCCCACCGTGGTTTCCAGCAGGGCATCTTCGTCGCCGAGGAGATCGCCGGGAAGAACCCGGCCGTGATCGACGAGGTCGGCATCCCCCGGGTCACCTACTCCGAGCCGGAGCTGGCCTCGGTCGGGCTGACCGAGGCGAAGGCCAAGGAGAAGTACGGCGCCGACAAGGTCAAGACCTACAACTACAACCTGGGTGGCAACGGCAAGAGCCAGATCCTCAAGACCACCGGCTTCATCAAGCTGGTCGGGCTGGTCGACGGCCCGGTGCTCGGCGTGCACATGGTCGGCGCCCGGGTCGGGGAGCTGGTCGGGGAGGCGCAGCTCATCACCAACTGGGAGGCCTACCCCAGCGAGGTCGCCCAACTCGTGCACGCCCACCCCACCCAGAACGAGGCCCTGGGCGAGGCGCACCTGGCCCTGGCCGGCAAGCCGCTGCACGCACACGCCTGATCCACGCAAACCGCGGCGTCCGGCGACGGGCGATGACCCCACCAGGGAACGAAGGAGTCTGAAGAACATGCCGGTATCGGTCACCATGCCCCGGCTCGGCGAGAGCGTCACCGAGGGCACCGTCACCCGCTGGCTCAAGCAGGAGGGCGACACGGTCGAGGTCGACGAGCCGCTGCTCGAGGTCTCGACCGACAAGGTCGACACGGAGATCCCGTCCCCGGCGGCGGGGGTGCTGAGCCGGATCGTGGTCGGTGAGGACGAGACCGCCGAGGTCGGCAGCGAGCTGGCCGTCATCGCCGGTGAGGGTGAGTCCACCGGTGGCGGGCAGCCCGCCAAGCAGGAGCAGCAGCAGGAGGCCCCGGCCCCGCAGGCCGAGGAGGCCGCCGCCGAGCCCGAGGCCGAGGCGGAGCAGCCGGCCGTGCAGGAGCCGGCCGCCCAGGCCGCCCCGACGCCGTCGGGCGGGGGCACCCCGATCAAGATGCCGGCCCTCGGGGAGAGCGTCACCGAGGGTACGGTCACCCGCTGGCTCAAGCAGGTCGGCGAGTCCGTCGAGGTGGACGAGCCGCTGCTGGAGGTCTCCACCGACAAGGTGGACACCGAGATCCCGTCCCCGGTGGCCGGCACCCTGCTGGAGATCAAGGTCGCCGAGGACGAGACCGCCGACGTCGGCGCGGAGCTGGCCGTGATCGGCGCCGCCGGTGCCGCCCCGGCCCAGCCGGAGCCCCAGGCCAAGCCGGAGCCGAAGGCCGAGCCGGAGCCCGAGGCCGAGCCGGAGCCGAAGGCCGAGCCGGAGCCGAAGGCCGAGCCGGAGCCGAAGGCCGAGCCGGCCAAGGTCGAGGAGCCCACCCCGGGTCTGTCGTACAACGAGCCGGCGGCCGAGGCGGAGACTGCCGCCCAGCCGGCCCAGGCCGAGCAGGCCGCCACCCCGCCCGCTGCGGCCCCGCAGCCGCAGGCGACCCCCGCCGGTGGCGAGGGCGAGGCCGGCGGGTACGTGACCCCGCTGGTGCGCAAGCTCGCCGCCGAGCACGGCGTCGACCTGGCCGCCCTGAGCGGTACCGGTGTGGGTGGCCGGATCCGCAAGCAGGACGTGCTGGAGGCGGCCGAGAAGGCCAAGGCCGCCAAGGCCGCCCCGGCGCCGGCCGCCCAGCCGGCCGCCGCCGCCCCGAGCAAGCCGGCCGCGAAGCCGCAGCCGAGCGCGAAGCGGGGCACCACCGAGAAGCTGCCCCGGATCCGGGCCACCATCGCCAAGCGGATGCAGCAGTCGCTGCACGAGATGGCGCAGCTCACCACGGTGGTCGAGGTGGACGTCACCAAGGTGGCGAAGCTGCGGGCGAAGGCCAAGGAGTCGTTCCAGCAACGGCACGGCGTGAAGCTGTCGTTCCTGCCGTTCTTCGCCCTCGCGGCGATCGAGGCGTTGCAGGCGTACCCGATCGTCAACGCCACCATGGACCTGGACGCCGGCACGATCACCTACCCCGACGCCGAGCACCTCGGCATCGCGGTGGACGCCGAGCGGGGCCTGATGGTGCCGGTCGTGCACAACGCCGGTGACCTCAACCTGGGTGGCATCTCGAAGCGGATCGCCGACCTGGCCGAGCGGACCCGGGCCAACAAGATCAGCCCGGACGAGCTGGCCGGGGCGACCTTCACGCTGACCAACACCGGTAGCCGGGGCGCCCTCTTCGACACCCCGATCGTGCCGTCGCCGCAGTCGGCGATGCTCGGTACCGGTGCCGTGGTCAAGCGCCCGGTCGTGGTCAACGACCCGGAGCTGGGCGAGGTGATCGCCGTCCGGTCGATGGTCTACCTGGCCCTGTCCTACGACCACCGGCTGATCGACGGCGCCGACGCGGCCCGCTTCCTGGTCGCGGTCAAGGAGCGGCTGGAGAACGGCAACTTCGAGGCCGAGCTGGGCCTGTAACCCCGCTGTGCCACGCGACGGGCGCTCCGGTCACACCGACCGGGGCGCCCGTCGCCGTCGCGGGTGCCGGGCTCAGGCCGCTCACAGGGTCTCCTTGAGACCTGCCACAGCCGCTGCGCGGCCTGCGGGTCGCCCCACCGGATCGGCGGGCCACCCGCGCCGGCCGGGCTGGTTGGGTCGAATCGACCCGCCGGCACGTGGGGCACTGACAGACTCGACCGGTGGGCGGCAACCGGGGCTGGGGGCGGCTGGGGCCGGCCGTACCGATCGCGCCCGGCGCCCGGGTGGACCGCTTCGAGGTCTTCTTCGACCTGGTCTTCGTCTTCTCCTTCTTCGTCATCGTCCGGGCCACCGCCGCCGAGATCAACAGCAGTACGCTGCTGCGCGGCCTGCTCGTGCTGGCCGTGCTCTGGTGGTGCTGGGTGATCCACAGCGTGGTCGCCACCGCGGTACGGCTCGGCGAGGGCTTCGTACCGGTGGTGATGGTCGTCGGGATGGCCGCCCTCTTCGCCTTCGCGCTGGCCGTGCCGCAGGCGATCCACGCCCAAGGGGAGGGGCTGGCCGGCCCGATCACCGTCGCGGTGAGCTACCTCGTCGTCCGGGCGGTCCACTTCTGGATCTTCTGGCACGTGACCCACCGGGAGTCGGCCGAGATCCGGTACCTGAACCGCCTCGTCGCCGAGTCGGTGGCCAGCACGGGGCTGCTGCTCGCCGCCGCGTTCGTACCGATCCTCATCGCCGACACCATGATCAGCACCCTGGTCCGGGACGGCTGCTGGGCCGCCGTGGTCCTCTCCCAGTACGCCACCGGGCTGCTCCTCGGGTCCAGGAGCGCCGGGGTCACCTCGGCCGAGCACTGGACCGAGCGGTACGACCTCATCCTGATGATCGCCCTCGGCGAGTCGGTGCTCTCCGTCGGCCTCGGCACCGCCACCAATTTCCCCCAGGCGGTGCACTGGCCGGCGATCGCCGCCGCGGGCATCAGCATCCTGCTGGCGGCGGCCCTCTGGTGGTGGCACTTCGACGTGATCGGCCCCGCTGCCCGGATCGCCCTGCACGCCGCCAAGGGACGGCGCCGGGTCACCATGGCCCGGGACGCCTACGCATACATCTTCCTGCCCATGATCGCCGGGCTGATCCTCTTCTCCCTCGGCGCCGAGGAGATGCTGAAGTGGCTCACCGAGCCGCACCCGATGCCGCTGGGCACGGCGTTGCCCGGTCCCGGCGTACCGCTGCTCTTCGGCGGCCTGATCTGCTACCTGGCCGGGGACATGCTCTTCCAGCTCCGTACCCTGCACACCGTCACCTGGCTACGCCTGGGCACACTGCTGCTGCTCGCGGCGCTGATCCCGGTCGCCCTCCGGATGCCGGCGCTGGCCGCGCTGGTAATGGCCACCGTGGTCTGCGTCGGCCTGGCCGCCGCCGAGGTGGTGACGATGTCCGAGGCCCGCGCCGAGCTGCGCCACGCGGTCTTCACCGAGCGCACCGCCCACGAGGCGCGGGAGGCGCAGTGGCGCAGCCGCTGGCACCACGACGACCCGGACACCCGCTGACCCGAGACCCGCCGACCAATTGCTGACGTAGCACTTCGTAGCACATCGGATACCCTGGCGGCGTGGCCGAGCGTGCGTCCCGCGAGTTCACCCACGCGACTTGCGCAGCTCGGGTGCGATCACGTGCGGAGTGGAGCGTCGTGCCGCGCGCCGAGGTGGTCGCCGCCTTTGCGTCCGCTCCCGTGCTCACCCCGGAGACTTTCCGGGCCGGCCTGGACGCCGCAGTCGACCAGGAACTGTCCGACCGTGAGTGGTGAGTGCCCGGCGCGGGGTCTGCTCGACACCAACATCGTCATCCACCTCCCCGGCTGATCTGCCGCTGGCAGAAATCCTCGAAGTACTCGGGTCGGGCACGCATGCTGGGCCGATGGCAGTCTTCTCCCTCCAGGCCCGGCCCGACAACGCCGAGGATTTCCTGCGGCTCGCCCGCGCGGCCGAGGCGGCCGGCTTCGACACGCTGCACTGCGCCGATCACCCCGGGATCATCGCCGATCCGTTCCTCGCCCTGGCCGCCGCCGCGGCGGTGACCTCCACCATCCGCCTCGGCCCGTACGTGGCCAACGCCGGCATCCGCGAGCCGATGCCGCTCGCCGTCGCGGTGGCCAGTCTCGACCTGATCTCCGGCGGTCGGGCCCGACTCGGCCTCGGCGCCGGCCACACCCCGGCCGAGTGGCGCGCGGTCGGCCGGGAACGCCCCGACGTGGCCGGTCGGGTCCGCCGGTTCCGGGCCGTCGCCGAGGCCGTGCGGGAGCTGCTGGCCGGCGCGGAGGTCACCGTGGACAGCCCCGACCTGACCGTGCGCGCCGCCCGCCTGACGGCACCGCGTCCCGTGCAGGAGCGCGTGCCGCTGACCGTCGGCGGCAACAACACCGCGCTGCTGCGCTGGGCCGGCGCGCACGCCGACGTGGTCGGCCTGAGTGGGCTCGGCCGCACCCTCCCCGACGGGTACGCGCACCAGGTGCGCTGGCGGGAGCAGGAGATCGAGGCGCAGCTGACGCTGGTCGCCGAGGGCGCGGCTGACCGGGCCGAACCGCCCGCGCTGGAGGCCCTGGTCCAACGGTTCGCGGTGACCGACGACGCCGAGGCCGCCGTCGCCGACTTCGCCCAGGACACCGGGTTGGCCGTCGCCGACCTGCTCGCCAGCCCCTACGTGCTGGTCGGCACCGAGGACGAGATCGTCACGGCCGTCGAGCGACACCAGCGCCGCTGGGGCGTCACCCGCTTCGTGGTACGCGCCGACGTGTTCGACCAGGTGACCCCGCTCCTACCCCGCCTGACCGGCCACTGAGCGGCCCCGCCGTCAACTGAGCGGCAGGCGGCAACTTCGTTGTGGTAGTGACCTCGGGGCCCGCTCGTGGGGACTACTTCCCGGTAGTTGCAGGCCATCCCGGGCTCGCCCGGTCGCCGCGCGGGCGTCCCGCCGCCCGATCAGGTGGCGGGGTCCGCTCGCTCGGTCACGAACACGCCGAGCCCGTGCACGCCCTCGACGATTCCCTGAGTCTGTAGAACAAGGATCGCCTGGCGCACGACGCCGGCCGAGACACCGTGCTCCTTGCAGAGCTGAGCGGTGGATGGCAGCTTGTCGCCGGGATTGAGTTCCCCGGACGCGATCTGCCCACGGATGTGCTCCGCAAGCTGCGTCCACTTCGGTTTGACGGGCATGGCGGCTCCCTGGTCTGCACCGCCATTCGATCACAACGCACTTTGCAGGACAAGACTGGACTAGTTCATTGACTTTGTCAGACTAGTCTGACAAAGTTCGTCGCAAGCCGGCTCCCTGGTCTGCAACCCGGAGTTGGCCGTCCTGTAGGACGCACCCGGCCGACCCCACCCCCGGGGCTGGCCGGGTGCCCTGGGTTCCGCGCCACCTTCCGATGGAGAGCAGCATGCGACCACGGACACGTCGGCAGCCGCCCGTACCGCTCGCGCCCGTGCACCGCCCGACCTGGCGGGGCTGGCGACGCTGGTGTACGTGCGGTCTGCGCTGGACGACCTGCCCCGACCGGCATGTCACCGTCCCGACCGAGCCACCAACTCCCCCACCCGACACCCGCTCGACGGCGCGACGGTCGCGCCGACCGAACGAGGGCCGCTGGTGACCGGCCCGCCCGACGTACCCGATCTCCGTCCCGGCCGGCACGCGCCGCTGCGCCCGCTCTGGCTGTGCCGGTCCTGCGCCACCGCCCGCCTCGCCCTGACCAGCGAGTACCACGGTGACCGGATCGCCCTGATCATCTACCTGAGCCTGCAACTCGCCGAGGCGGACGAACATCTCCACGCGCTGAACCCGGCCGAGGCCCCCGCTCCCGGGCACCTCTTCGACCGCTTTGTCGGCTGGGCCCGCCGCAACACCAGAGCACGACCAGTTACCAGCCAGGCCGAGAGCGAGCATGACGTGAACCAGAGACACGGCGAGCGCCACGCCGGGAAGCCAGCGGCACGTGCCTGCCGCCCGACTGTCTAAGCTTGGATCATGTTGACCAGGTTGGAGGTGCAGGGCTTCAAGAACCTGCTCGACGTCAAGATCGAGTTTGGTCCGTTCACCTGCATTGCGGGCACCAATGGCATGGGGAAGTCGAATATTTTCGATGCCATCGAGTTCCTCTCCTACCTGTCCAGCGACACGTTGGTGGAGGCGTCTCAGCGCGTGCGAGGGGCATCTGGCCTCCGCGGAGGGGATCCACGCGATCTCTTCTGGGACGGCTATCGGGACCATCGGCATCGGATCAAACTCGCAGCCGAGATGGTCGTGCCTGCCGAGGTAGAGGACGACCTCGGCACACCCGCACAGGCCACCACCACCTTCCTCCGTTACGAAGTGGCCCTCGGGTTCGAGCCACCGGTCAAGGAGGGCAGCATTGGCAGATTGAGCCTGCTTGGCGAGGAACTCCGGCACATCACGCGAGGCGAGGCGCCAAAGCACCTACGTTTCCCACACAGCGCGAGCAGATTTCGCAACGCCGTCCTTCGGGGTGAGCGGCGTGGAGGACCTTTTCTGTCAACGGAAAGCCGTGAATCCGGCACCGTCATCAACGTCCACGGCGACGGCGGGAGTCGCGGTAAGCCTCAGCCAAGAGCAGCAGCCCGTGCCGGACGGACCGTACTGAGCACAGTGACGACGAACGACTATCCAACTATCCTGGCCGCCCGTCGCGAGATGCAGAGCTGGCAACGGCTGGCGCTGGAGCCATCAGCCCTGCGAGCACCCGACGGCTTTGCCGCACCGCGATCACTTCGGGCCGATGGTGGCCATCTGGCGGCAACTCTCTACCGCATCGCCAATGAGTCTGTCGGCAACCACCACGGGAGCGACCCCGACGCCGTTTATGCAAGAGTTGCCAACCGGCTGTCAGACCTGATCGGTGTCGGCGTCAAGGGCGTGGCCGTCGAACTCGATCAGATTCGCGAGGTCTTCACCCTGTTCATGGAAGAGCGAGGCGACCTGCGCCTGCCCGCGCGAGCCCTGTCGGAGGGAACACTCCGATTCCTCGCATTGTGTGTACTTCTCGAAGACCCCAGCTTCACCGGACTCATCTGCATGGAAGAGCCAGAGAACGGCATCCATCCAGCGAACCTACCGGCCATGTTGAACCTGGTACGTGATCTTGCGGTGGACCCGTCCGAGGCTCCTGGTGGAAACAATCCGTTCCGTCAGGTCATCGTCAACACGCACTCCCCTTGGCTGGTGCAGCTCTGTGACCCAGCCGACCTACTCCTTGCGGACGTCCGGCGACACGGTGGACTGCGCGGTAAGGCAGTCCAGTCGTTGGCGCTACTTCCGTTCCATGACACCTGGCGCGCTGCTGCTAGCCAAGCCACATTCTCGATGGCCGACGTCCTTGCGTACCTTGCCGCTCCCGTGGGCGCGCAACTTCGACTTCCTCTGGATATCGCGGAATGACCCACCGCCTCTACTCCGGCCTGTTCGTGTCGGAGGGCACCTCAGACCTACCGCTTGCTGATCTTGTTGAGTCGATCTTCGTCCGACTCGGGGTCACGGTACGGCTGAGCAAGCCCGACTACTCACTGCTACCCAGAGTTCCAAAAGACGTTCGATCACGGGTCGAGGCCGGACTACGCCTGGTAGGTGGTTCGGTCGATCTCGTCGTCGTGCACCGAGACGCGGACAACGCAGGGCATCATGCGCGGCAACAGGAGATAATTGCGGCGGTGCGGCCAATCAGCGATACGACGGCAGTGATTCCGGTCATCCCGGTACGGATGACCGAGGCATGGCTGCTCCTAGACGAAGCGACAATCCGTCAGGTGGCGGGCAACCCGCGTGGACGTGCCGAGATCGGTTTGCCGAAACATCACCAAGTGGAGTCGATCGCGGATCCAAAAGACCTTCTCCGGAACTGCCTCCTGAAAGCCGCCGAGGTAAGCGGTCGGCGGCGGGATACGATGACCAAGCGGTTCAACCAGCACCGCCGTCAACTGCTGGAGCGCCTGGACCCGGACGGTCCGGTCGCACGGCTCGACAGTTGGGGCCGGCTGGTCGCCGACATCGACCGAACCGTCAAGGAATGGCGTTCGCCGCCTCACTGAGGTGCGATGCCTCCACCGGCCTCGGCCTCCGTAGTTGGTGGACGCGTTCGTAGAAGCTGATCTTCTCGCGGAGGTGGTCGTACTGGCGTTGGAGCAGTCGGATCTGCTCCTCGGTCCGCTGCGCGTGTTCGGCGAGCAGCGCGTGCCGCTCGTGGCTGGTGTGCTCGCCGGCCCGGGCCAGGTCGGCGTACCGGCGCATCTGCGCGATCGGCATGCCGGTGTCGCGTAGGCAGCGGAACAGGAACAGCCAGGACAGGTCGTCGTCGGTGAAGACCCGGCGTCCACCAGAGGTGCGGCCGACCCCGCTGAGCAGGCCGATCTTCTCGTAGTACCGCAGTGTGTCGAGGCTGAACCCGGTGCGCCGGGCCGCCTCCGAGGGACCGTACCCATCCATGGTGCTCGACGGTACTTGACCTGGAGTGCGCTCCAGCAAGCAGGCTGTGGGCATGACGACGACACGCGTACTGGGTCGCAGCGGCATCGAGGTCAGCGCCCTCGGCATGGGGTGCTGGGCGATCGGCGGGCCGCTGTGGGGCGAGAACTGGCAGCCGTTCGGCTGGGGCGAGGTGGACGACGACGAGTCGATCCGGACCGTCCACCGGGCGCTGGACCTCGGGGTCACCCTCTTCGACACGGCCAGCAACTACGGGGCCGGGCACAGCGAACGGGTCCTCGGGCGGGCCCTCGCCGGCCGGCGGGACGAGGCGGTGATCGCCACCAAGTTCGGGAACATCTCCGACGAGGCCACCCGGTTGGCGACCGGGAGCGACGCCAGCCCGGCGTACGCGGTGCGCAGCCTGGAGGAGTCGCTGCGCCGGCTCGGCACCGACCACGTCGACCTGTACCAACTGCACCTGGGCGCGCTGTCGACCGACGCCGCGCTCGACCTGGTCGGCACGCTGGAGGACCTGGTCACCGCCGGCAAGATCCGCGCGTACGGCTGGAGCACCGACAACCCGGACAAGGCGCTCGCCTTCGCGGCGGCCGGCCCGCACTGCGCGGCGATCCAGCACGACCAGTCGGTGCTCCAGGACAACGCACGGATGCTGTCGGTGTGCGAGGCCGTCGACCAGGCCAGCGTCAACCGGGGGCCGCTGGCGATGGGGCTGCTCACCGGCAAGTACCACGGTGCGGCGGGCCGCCTCGGCGACGACGACGTCCGGGGCCGCGCCCCGGAGTGGCTGAGCTGGTTCGCCGACGGGGTGGCCACCCCGGAGTGGGCCGACCGGGTCGACCAGGTCCGGGCGGCCCTGACCGCCGACGGCCGTACCCTCGCCCAGGGCGCGCTGGGCTGGCTGCTGGCCCGCAGCCCGCGCACGCTGCCGATCCCCGGGTGCCGCACCGTCGCCCAGGCCGAGGAGAACTTCGGCACGCTCGCCCTCGGTCCGCTCAGCGACGAGGCGTTCGCCGAGGTGGAGCGGCTTCTCGCCGACCTGCGCACGGTACCGGCCGCCTGACCCGCACCGGAGTCCGGTAGCCCGGAGACCGCCGGCGCGAGCGGGGGTCGCCGGCTTCGGCGCAGGGCCGCCGACGGACGGCTTCCGGGACGGCTTCCGGGCGGTCGGCGCGCCGACCGCCGGGTGGTGGTCGAAGATGGGAGGATGCGGATCCTCATGGCCGGCGTCTCCGGCTTCCTCGGTACCCGGCTGGTCGACCGGCTCACCGCCGACGGGCACCAGGTCACCCGGCTGGTCCGGCGACCCGCCCGGTCCGCCGACGAACGGCAGTGGAACCCCTCCGCCGCGCAACTCGACCCGGCGGTGCTGGCCGACGCCGACGCGGTGGTCAACCTGGCCGGCGCGGGCGTCGGCGACCGACGGTGGACCGACGGGTACCGGCGGCTGATCCGCACCAGCCGGGTGGACACCACCAGCACGCTGGCCATCACCATCGCCGGCCTGCCCGCCGCCGACCGGCCGGCGGTGCTGCTCAACGCCTCCGCCGTCGGCTGGTACGGCAACACCGGCGACCGGGCGGTCGAGGAGGACGCACCGGCGGGCGAGGGCTTCCTGGCCGACGTGTGCCGGGTGTGGGAGGCCGCGACCCGCCCGGCCGAGGACGCCGGGGTACGGGTGGTGCGGCTGCGTACCGGGCTGCCGCTGCACCGCGACGGCGGCCTGCTCAAGCCGCAACTGCTCCCGTTCAGGCTGGGCATCGCCGGGCGGCTGGGCAGCGGCCGGCAGTGGCTGCCCTGGATCTCGATGGCGGACTGGCTGTCCGTGGCGGCGTTCCTGCTCGACCGGGACGACCTCGCCGGGCCGGTCAACGGCGTCGGCCCCGCGCCGGTCACCAACGCCGAGTTCACCCGGGAACTGGCCCGCCAACTGCGCCGCCCGGCGATCATCCCGATCCCCGCCCTGGCGTTGAAGGTGGCCCTCGGCGGCTTCGCCCAGGAGGCGCTGACCAGCACCCGCGTCCTGCCCGGGGTGCTGACCCGGGCCGGCTTCGGCTACCGGTACGCCGACCTGCCGGCCGCGCTGCACGCCGCCCTGCACAACTGAGCCCCGGCGGACCGGATGGCGCCGGCCGCCGGCCCCGGCGGACCGCCGTCCCGGGGGCTCCTCCCACGGGTCTGACCGGCGTGTCCAGGTCCGGTTGGTAACGTCCGCTCCGTGCCGACCTCGCCGTCCCCGGTCACCGACCCGTCGCCGCCCCCGCCCGCGCCGCCCCGGGGGCGCCGCGTCGACCTGGTGGTGGTGCTCGTCGCGCTGGCCCTGGCCGGGTGGGTGACCAGCGGCCTGTGGCGCGGCCCGGACACCCGGGCGATCACGGCGAACTCCAGCGACCAGGCGCTCTTCGAATGGTTGCTGGCCTTCGGCGGGCACGCCGTCACGCACGGGCAGAACCCGTTCTTCACCCACCTGCTCAACGTCCCCGACGGGGTGAACCTCGCGGTCAACACCTCGATCACCGTGTACGCGGTGCTCTTCGCCCCGCTGACGTACCTGGTCGGGCCGCCCGCGACGTTCCTGGTGATCCTCACGCTGAACCTGGTCGCCACCGCGCTCGCCTGGTACTGGCTGCTCTCCCGGCACCTGGTGGGCAGCCGGCCGGCCGCCGCGCTCGGGGCGCTGTTCGTCGCCTTCTCCCCCGGCATGGTCTCGCACGCCAACGCCCACCTGAACTGGACCGCCGGCTGGCTCGTCCCGCTGCTGATCTGGCGGCTGTTCGCCCTGCGCCGTCCGGAACACCTGCTGCGCAACGGCATCCTGTTCGGCGTCACGGTGGCGGTCGCCTTCTCCGTCGCCGCCGAGGGGCTGTTCTTCACCGCGCTCGCGCTCGGCCTCTTCGTGGTCGTCTGGGCCCTGCACCCGGCCCGCCGGGCGGAGGCCCGCGCGGCGCTGCCGGGCTTCCTGCGCGGGCTGGGCATCACCACGGTCACCGCCGGGGCGTTGCTGGCGTACCCGCTCTGGCTGCACTTCGCCGGGCCGCAACGGTTCCACGGCACCGGCTTCGACCCGGTGATCCACGCCGAGGACATCGCCGCGTTCGGCGCGTACCCGCAGCGGTCGCTGGCCGGGGCGGCCGGGCTGGACACCTCGCTGGCCCCGAACCCGACCGAGGAGAACTCCTTCTTCGGCGTACCGCTGCTGCTGCTCACGGTGGCCTGCTTCGTGGCGCTGTGGCGGTGGGCCGGTCCGGCCCGGCGGGCCACCCTGCTCGCGCTCGGCGTCACCGGCGTGGTCTTCACCGTGCTCTCCTGGGGCCCGCAGGTGAAGTGGAACGGCCGGCGGTACGACGTCGCGCTGCCGTTCGACCTGCTCGGGAGCCTGCCCGTGGTCAACGCGGCGCTGCCGTCGCGGCTGGCCCTGGTCGTCGCCCCGGTCATCGGCATCCTGCTGGCGTACCTGGTCGACGCCGTGCGCACCCGCCCGGCCCGGCACCGGTGGGCCCGGCCCGCCTGGGCGCTGGGCCTCGCGGTCGCGCTGCTGCCGCTGCTGCCCACTCCCCTGCTGACCATCGAGCGGGAGCCGGTCCCCCGGTTCATCACCGCCGGCACCTGGCGGGAGTACGTCTCCCCGGGCGGGGTGCTCACCCCGGTACCGCTGACCCTGGACGTCACCCCCGACGGGCAGCGCTGGCAGGCGTACGCGCTGTCCCACCGGCAGGGGGAGTTCGCCCTGCCGGCGGGGTTCTTCCTGGGCCCCGGCGGGCCCGACGGCCGGGGCCGGATCGGGCCGCCGCCGCGCACCTTCGACAGCCTGATGGACCAGGCCGGGCGGACCGGGCTGGTGCCGATCGTCACCGAGGGCAGCGTCGAGTTGTCCCGGGCCGACCTGCGGTACTGGGGCGTCGAGGCGGTGGTGCTCCCCGACCGGGTGCACGGCGCGAAGTACCCGATCGACGCGGACGCGCTGCGGCGGACCGCGACCGCCCTGCTCGGCCCGCCGCAGCGGGTCGACGACGTCTGGCTGTGGACGATCCCGCCGGCCTGACCCGTCCCGCCACCGCACCGGGGCGCGCTGCCGTGGCGGGGCGGGGCGCGCTGCGGTGGCGGGACCGTCGTGAGCCGGCTCACCGCTCTCTTCCCGCAGGTGACGGACTAGGCTGGACGGCGTGACCGTGACGACCAGCGGCCTGACGGCCGTCCGCGCCGGGCTGCTCGACTACCAGGCCGCCTGGGCCGAGCAACGCCGGCTGCACGAGTCGGTGGTGGCCGGCACCGGCGCCGACACGGTGCTGCTCCTGGAGCACCCGAGCGTGTACACCGCCGGCAAGCGCACCGAGCCGTGGGACCGGCCGATGGACGGCACCCCGGTCGTCGACGTGGACCGGGGCGGCAAGATCACCTGGCACGGGCCGGGGCAGCTCGTCGGGTACCCGATCCTGCGCCTGCCCGACCCGGTGGACGTGGTCGCCTACGTCCGGCGCACCGAGCAGTTGCTGATCGACGTCTGCGCCGAGTTCGGGCTGGTCACCGACCGGATCGAGGGGCGCAGCGGGGTGTGGGTGCCGCAGGACGACCGGGGTCCGGCCCGCAAGGTCGCCGCCATCGGCATCCGGGTGGCGCGCGGGGTGACCCTGCACGGCTTCTCGATCAACTGCGACTGCGACCTGACGTTCTTCGACCGGATCGTGCCCTGCGGCATCCGGGACGCCGGTGTCACCTCGATCAGCGCCGAACTGGGCCGCCCGGTCACCGTGGCCGACGTCCTGCCGGTGGTCGAGCGCCACCTGCCCACCCTGTTCGCCTGATGCACCTGGACCTCGTCACGCTGGTCGTCGCCGAGTACGACCCGGCGATCGTCTTCTTCACCGAGGTGCTCGGCTTCGAACTGGCCGAGGACTCCCCCTCGCTGACCAACGACGGCCGCCCGAAGCGCTGGGTGGTGGTCCGCCCGCCCGGCGGCGGGACGGGGCTACTGCTGGCCCGCGCCGACGGGGAACAGCAGGCCACCGCCGTCGGCAACCAGGTCGCCGGCCGGGTCGGCTTCTTCCTGCGGGTCGACGACTTCGAGGCCACGTACCGCCGGATGGTCGAGGCGGGCGTGGAGTTCGTGTCCCCGCCCCGCACCGAGCCGTACGGCCGGGTGGCGGTCTTCCGGGACCTCGTCGGCAACCCCTGGGACCTCCTCGGCCCCACCTGACCCACCCCGGGATGCAAGGAAGGGCCCCTTCTTAACACCTGCGGTGTGAGAGGGGTTCCCCTCTCTACCGTATGCGTTAACAGGGGGCCCTTCCTTACACCTCAGTCGGTGGGGGCGGTGTCCGGCGTCACAACATCTGCGAGGTGACGGGCGTCGCCCGACGTTCATCGACCGCCGCCGCCCGGCGTAGGCTCGGTTTCGTGACGATCGAGCACTCCACGCCGACGACCCAGCCGGCCAGCCGCACCGCCACGGCGGCGCCCGAGGGGCGGCGACTGCTGCGCATCGAGGCCCGCAACGCCGAGACGCCGATCGAACGCAAGCCGCCGTGGATCAAGGTCAAGGCCAAGATGGGGCCGGAGTACACCGAGCTGCGCGGGCTGGTCTCGCGCGAGGGGCTGCACACGGTCTGCCAGGAGGCCGGCTGTCCGAACATCTACGAGTGCTGGGAGGACCGGGAGGCCACCTTCCTCATCGGTGGCGACCAGTGCACCCGGCGCTGTGACTTCTGCCAGATCGACACCGGCAAGCCGGCCGAGTTCGACGCCGACGAGCCGCGCCGGGTCGCCGAGTCGGTGGCCGCGATGGGGCTGCGGTACGCGACCATCACCGGTGTCGCCCGTGACGACCTGCCCGACGGCGGGGCCTGGCTGTACGCCGAGACGGTCCGGCAGATCCACGCCCTCCAGTCCGGCTGCGGGGTGGAGTTGCTGATCCCCGACTTCAACGCGGTCCCCGAGCAGCTCGCCGAGGTCTTCGGGGCCCGCCCCGAGGTGCTGGCGCACAACGTGGAGACGGTGCCCCGGATCTTCAAGCGGATCCGTCCGGCGTTCCGCTACGAGCGCTCCCTCGACGTGATCCGTCAGGCCCGCGCCGCCGGCCTGGTCACCAAGAGCAACCTGATCCTGGGCATGGGCGAGGAGCGGGCCGAGGTCTCCCAGGCGCTGCGCGACCTGCACGACGCCGGCTGCGAGCTGATCACCGTCACCCAGTACCTGCGCCCCACCCCCCGGCACCACCCGGTGGAGCGCTGGGTGAAGCCGGAGGAGTTCGTCGAGCTGCGCGAGGAGGCCGAGGAGATCGGCTTCGCCGGGGTGATGAGCGGCCCGCTGGTGCGCTCGTCGTACCGGGCCGGCCGGCTGTACCGGCAGGCGCTGGAGGCCCGCGAGGGCGCCCCGGTCACCGCCGGCTGACCGACCCCGTCCCGGCCACCGACCGCCGGACCCACGAAGGCGGAGCGGCCGGGCACGCACAAGGCGGGACGCCGGGCACGCACGAGGTGGAACACCGGGCACGCACGAGGTGGGCGCGCCGGGCGCGGGAGACGGGACGCCGACCCGCCGGGCTGAGCTGAGGCGGCGGGCAATCGGCCACCCCGGCACGTCCCTTTTGCCATGATCGGCGACATGACCACGGGGGTACGTCAGACACCGACCGCGTCCACCGGGCGGCTACCGACCCCGGCCGGGCGCCTGCCGACGGTCCTGACCCTGGTCGCGGCGCTGGGCGGGGTCGGGTACCGGATCGGGCTGGTGCTCGCCGACGCGCCCCCGACGAACAGCGACGAGGCGACCATGGGCCTCGCCGCGCTGCACATCGCGCAGGGGCGGGAGTTCCCGGCCCTCTTCTACGGTCAGGCGTACATGGGCACGCTGGAGGCGTGGCTGGCCGCGCCGGTCCTCGCGCTCACCGGGCCCTCGGTGCTCGGCCTGCGGCTGCCCACCCTGGCGATGTACGTGCTGCTGATCGCGCTGGCCTGGCGGCTCACCTGGCGGCTGACCGGGGACCGCTGGTTCACCCTGCTGGTGGTGGCGCTGTTGGCGCTCGGCTCGGACCGGATCGTCAAGAACCAGGTGATCGCCGCAGGCGGGTACCCGGAGATGGGTCCGGCGGCCCTGGCCCTGGCCCTGCTGGCGCTCGCTCTCGCCGCCCCGGCCGGCGGACGGCACCTGCCCCGCTGGGCGGCCTGGGGTTTCGTCTCCGGGCTGATGATCTGGGTGGACCCGTTGCTGCTGCCGTACATCGCGGCGACCGGGGCGGTGCTGCTCCGGTTCCGCTGGCGGGAGCTGCGCGGCCGGGCCGGCGTGGTGGTCGCGGTCGCCACGCTGGTCGGCACCGGGCCGCTGCTGCTCGACGCCGTGCTGACCGGCCGGAACCCGGTGGCGGCCGTGCTCACCGCCAGCGGCGCCGACCAGCCCGCCGGGTGGGCCGACCGGCTGCACGGCGGGCTGCTGCTCGGCCCGGCGCTGGGCATGGGCTTCTGCTCCCCGGGGCACTGCGCGCCCTGGCAGGTGTGGTGGTCCCTCGCCTTCCCGGTGCTGCTCGCCGTCGCCGGGTACACCGCGTGGCGCACCGTCCGCGCCACCGGCCCCCGCCGCGACGCGGAGGGCCCGGTGGACGGCGCGGCGGGCCGGGCGGGGGCGGCGGTGCGGCTGGCGCTGCTGGCCGGCGCGGCGGGGACGCTGGCCGCGTACACGCTCAGCAACGCGGCCGGGCGGACCCCGGTGGAGAGTTCCCGGTACCTGTCGTGCCTGCTGGTGGCGGTGCCGGCGCTGCTCTGGCCGCTGTGGACGGCGGCCCGAGCCGGCAGCCGGGACCGACCCGCCGGCGCGGAGCAGTCCGCCGGCCCCGCACGGCTGGTCGGGCCACGGCGGCTGGTCGGGGCGGTGGCGGTCGTGGTGCTGGCCGCGACCGGGGGTACGGCGGCGGTCGCCACGGTCGACGCGGTCCGGACCGTGCCGGCGGCCCGCGCCGACGCCGCCCGGCACGACGCGCTGGTCGCCACGCTGCGGCGGCTCGGCGTACGGCACGTGTGGGCGCCGTACTGGACGTGCAACCGGTTGACGTTCGCCACCGGCGAGGAGGTGGTCTGCGCCGTGGTCGACGACGATCTCACCCCGGGCTTCGACCGGTATCCGCCGTACCGGCGGGCGGTGGCGGCGTCGACGAGGACCGCTCACGTGGTGCCGACCAGGTCACCGACGGTGCGCGTGCTCGATCGTCGACCGGCCGAACGGCCGGATCTTGTTCGCCTGATGGTTGTCGATGGGTACCGCATCTACCTGAATCTTGCCTGACCCGTCCCATTCCTCGATCAGGTGGTTGCCGCCATGTTTCGAAGGTGATGAATTTAGTCATGCCCTCGCAACACACCGTCATCATCGGAGCCGGCCCCGCCGGGCTCACCGCCGCCTACGAACTGACCCGGCGCGACGTCGCCGTCGACGTCGTCGAAGCCGACGACGTGGTGGGTGGGATCAGTCGTACCGTCGAGCGCGACGGCTGGCGCTTCGACATCGGCGGCCACCGGTTCTTCACGAAGGTGCCCCAGGTGGAGGCGTTCTGGCACGAGATCCTGCCGGACGAGGACTTCCTGCTGCGGCCCCGGATGAGCCGCATCCACTACCGGGGCCGGCTGTTCGACTACCCGCTGCGGGCCGGCAACGCGCTGGGCAACCTCGGCGTGGTCGAGGCGGTGCGCTGCGTCGGCTCGTACCTCTGGTCCCGGGTCCGTCCCCCCGCCGACCAGAGCCACTTCGAGGGCTGGGTGTCGGCCCGCTTCGGCACCCGGCTGTACCGGATGTTCTTCAAGACGTACACCGAGAAGGTCTGGGGGATCCCGGCCACCGAGTTGCAGGCCGACTGGGCGGCGCAGCGGATCAAGAACCTGTCGCTGGCCGGCGCGGTGCGCAACGCCCTGTTCCCCAGCCGGGACAAGACCGCGATCACCAGCCTGATCGAGGAGTTCCAGTACCCGAAGTACGGCCCCGGCATGATGTGGGAACGCTGCGCCGAGCGGGTCGTCAAGGCCGGCGGGACGGTCACCCTTAACACCTCGGCGCGGGCCGTGCACCGGGCCGACGGGCGGGCGGTGGCGGTGACCGTGGCGGGCCCGGAGGGCGAGCGCCGCGTCCCGACCGACCACGTGATCTCCAGCATGCCGATCTCCGACCTGGTCCGGGCGATGGACCCGCCGGCCCCGGCGGAGGTCCGGGCCGCCGCCGACGCGCTGCGGCACCGCGACTTCCTCACCGTCGCCCTGGTGGTGCCGGCCGACGCCGGGTTCCCGGACAACTGGATCTACGTGCACACCCCCGGGGTACGGGTCGGCCGGATCCAGAACTTCGGCTCCTGGTCGCCGTTCCTGGTGCGGGACGGGTACACCTGCCTCGGCCTGGAGTACTTCGTCAACGTCGGCGACGACCTGTGGACGGCCGACGACGACGACCTGGTCGCCCTCGGCACCGCCGAACTGGCCCGGCTCGGCCTGGTCGCCCCGGACGCGGTCTCCGACGGGTACGTGGTCCGGATGCCGAAGGCGTACCCGGTCTACGACGAGGGGTACGAGCAGGCGGTCGACACGATCCGCCGGTGGCTCGCCGAGGCGGTGCCGAACGTGCACCCGGTCGGCCGCAACGGCATGCACCGGTACAACAACCAGGACCACTCGATGCTCACCGCGATGCTCACCGCGGCGAACATCGTCGACGGCACCGCGCACGACGTGTGGACGGTCAACGTCGAGGAGTCGTACCACGAGGAGGAGACCGGCGACGGGCGCCCGGCGGCCGGCGACGGACGGCACGGCACCGGCCGGGCCGCCCCGGTCATGCCCCGCCGCGCCGTCGCCTGAAAGGAAGGGCCCCTTCTTAACGCATTCGGTAGTAAAGGGGCCCCTTCCTAACCAGCGGCGCGGCGGGGGCGGGGCGGCGGCGCGGGGCGGGACCGCCCGGTGGCGCGGGGCGGGGCTAAGCGGTGGGGCCGGGCGGTGCGTCGGCCAGCAGGCCGAGGCGGTGGGCGAGGGCGGCGGCCTCGACCCGGTTGCCGACGGCGAGCTTGGCGATGATCCGCGAGACGTGCACGCTGGCGGTCTTCGGCGAGATGAACAGCTTCTCGGCGATCCGGCTGTTGCTGTCCCCCTCGGCGACCAGCCGCAGCACCTCCCGTTCCCGTACCGTCAGCAGGTCGGCGCCGCCGCGACCCGCGCCCGCGCCGCGCAGCCCGAGGCGGCGGGCCAGGGTGGCGGCCTGCGCGCCCAGCGGCGCCGCGCCGAGCCGGTCGGCGATCGCGGTGACCTCCGGTACGGCGACGGCGGCCTCGTCCCGCTCCCCCGCCGCGGCAGCCGCCTCGGCCAGGGCCAGCAGCGCCCGCCCCAGCGGGTACGGCTGGCCCACGGCCCGCCACCCGGCGACCGCCGCCCGCCAGGCCGGCACGGTACCGGCGAGGGTGGCCGCCACCTCCCCGGCGTAGGCGCGCTCGATCAGGTGGTCGGCGGCCAGGGCGGGGGCGGTCGCGGCGAGCCGGGCGGTCAGGCCCGCGTCCCGGGTCGCCCGGACCGTCCGGGCCACCGCCCCCAGCAGCGACCACCCCTCCCGGGGCGTCGGGGCCAGCCGGTCGTCGGCCAGCGCGACCCCGGCGGCCCGGACCGCCTCGGCGTGGTCGTCGAGGGCGAGCGCCGCGTCGATCCGCAGTTCGAGCAGGGGCAACCGGTGGGTCGGCCAGAGGTACGGGTGACCGAGGAAGGCCAGCGCCCGCCCGACCAGGTCGTCGGCGCTGGGATGGCCCTGCGCCAGGCGCAGCCCGGCCCGCAGTTGCAGCCAGTGCACGGCGGTGATGCCGGGCGGGTCGATCCGGGCCGCCGCCCCGCACACCTCGTCGGCCTCGGCCCAGCGCCCCAGCGCGATCAGCGCCTCGGCCCGGTTCGACAGCAGGTACGCCCCGGTGGAGCGGCTGATCCCGAACCGGCGGGCCTCGGCCACCCCCTCGGCGGCGGCCCGCGCCGACTCCTCGTACCGGCCCAGCCGGAACAGGTCGTCGGAGAGGTACACCGAGGCGACCACGAACGCCTCCCCGTCGCCCACCTCACGGGCCAGCGTCATCGCCCGCCGCAGCTCGGCCACCCCGGCGGCGGAGGCGCCCCCGGGACCGGGCCCCGGCCCGACCGCCGGCTCCGGCCGCCCGGTCGGCGGCGCGACGGTCGCGCCGTACCGGGAGACCAGCGCCAGCCGGGCGGGCAGCAGGGTGACGTCCTCGCCGAGCGCCTGGGCGGCGGCCAGCGCCTCGGCGGCGATCCGGATCCCCTCGGCGCGGTCGACGCGGACCAGGTGGGCGGCGATGGTGGTCAGCAGCCGGACCGTGCTCGACCGGTCCGGCACGGCGTCGAGCAGCCGGTACGCCTCCCGCAGCTCGGCCCCGCCGTCGCTCTTGCCGAGCAGCGCCTTGAGCCGGCCCCGCCAGCTCAGCAGCCGCGCCGCGCGCAGCGGCTCCGTGTCGCGGTCCACCTCGGCCAGGGCGGCCCGGGTGAGGGTGAGCGCCCGCTGGTAGTCACCGGCGGCGGTGGCGGCGGCCCGGGTCTCCTCCAGCAGGGCGAGATGGTCCATGCCGAGCCGGTCGACCGCGTCGGGCACCACCTCCCACAGCTCCAGCACCCGTTCCAGCAGCCGGCTCTGCTCCGCGTACGCGTACCGTTCCGCCGCCGCGCGGGCCGCGTCGCGGGCGGCGCACAGCGCCCGGGGGTGGTCGTGCGCGGCGTACCAGTGGTGGGCGATCTCGGCCGGCGCGCGGCCGGCGGCGACCAGCGTCGGCTGGGCCTCGATGGCGGCGGCGTAGCGGGCGTGCAGCCGGGTGCGCTCGCCCGGGAGCAGCTCGTCGTGGACGGCCTCCCGGACCAGCGCGTGCCGGAACTCGTAGTCGCCGTCGGGGTTGGCGACCACGAGCTGCGCGGCGACCGCGGCGCGCAGGGCGTCCTCCAGGTGCGGCTCGGGCAGGCCGGCCACCTCGGCGAGGAGCGGGTGACCGAACCGGGTACCGCCGGCCGCCGCGATGCGCAGCACCCGCTGCGCCTCCTCGGGCAGCCGGTCCACCCGGGCCAGGAGCAGGTCGCGCAGGGTCTCCGGCAGGGTGGCGCAGCCGAGCGGCTCACCGGCGGCGGCCAGTTCCTCGATGAACAGGGGGTTGCCCTGGCTGCGCCCGTGCACCTCGTCGACGGCGCGGGCGGCGGGTTCGACGCCGAGCAGCGCGGTGAGGATCGCCGCCGTGCCGTCCCGGTCGAGGCGGTCCACCTCGACCCGGTCCACGCCCCGGGCCCGGTCGAGCTCGGCGAGGAAGGGCCGCAACGGGTGGCCCCGGTGCAGCTCGTCGGTCCGGTACGTGCAGACCAGCAGCAGGCGGGCGGTCCGGGCGGCCCGGACCAGGAACCCGATCAGGTCCCGGGTGGACCGGTCGGCCCAGTGCAGGTCCTCGATCACCAGCACCAGCGGCTGCGCGCCGGCCAGCCGGTGGAACAGCTCGGCGACCAGGTCGAACAGGTACCCGCGCGGGGCGTCGGTGAGGGCGGGACCGGCGTGCGGCGGGGTACCCGCCGGCAGCAGCCGACCCAGTTCCGGCAGGAGCCGGGAGAACTCCGCCTCGTACCCGGCGAAGGCGTCCGCGCCGTCACGGCGCAGCACCTCCCGCAGGGCCGCCGCGAACGGCGCGAAGGGCAGCCCGGACTCGCCCAGTTCCAGGCAGGGGCCGACGAGGATCCGGGCCCCGTCGGCGACGGCCCGCCCGGCGAACTCCTCCAGCAGCCGGGTCTTGCCCACCCCCGCCTCGCCGCCGACGAGGACGGTGGTGGGCTCGCCGGCCCGGGCCCGGGACAGGGCACCGCGCAGCGCGTCGAGCTCGTGCTGGCGGCCGACGAGGACGCTGCTGGCGGCACGGACGGTCACGGCACCGAGCATGCCACGCACCCCCTCGCTCCCGCTGCCGGGAAGGACGCGCTCGGGGGCGACGGCGGGCCGGGCCACCGGCGGAGGCCGCCGGGGCGGCCTCGTGGACTGCGGACGTCGCCGGGGCGGACTCGTCAGCGGCGACGGTCGCCGGGGCTGGCTGCTCAACGGCGGGCGTCGTCGGTCCGGACCGGGCGGCGCCGGCGGCCCAGCCACCCCCGGGACCGTCGGCGGGGCAGGGCACGGGCGAGGCGCTCCTGCGCCGCCTCGGCCTGCAACTCGGCCGCGTGGGACCGGTGCAGGGCGAGCATGAACTCGGAGTCGTTGCTGAACATGGGCGGGCTCCCGTCGGGCGTCGGCGTCGCTGTCGAGGTCCACCCTCCGCGCGAAGGTGCGCGCCGGGCATCGGTACGCCGCCTGATCCGGCGTCCCCGTCCTGCCTTACCGGGGGTGTCGCGGGGCCTTAGCGCGGGGCCCGGTCGGGCCGGTGACGGGGTAAGGTCCTCAGCCCGCCGGCCACGGGTCAACCGGTTCGGCGCCGCCCACTAGACTCAGCGGCATGGCAAAGCCCCAGGAGAAGGTCTCGTTCGGCCAGCGGCTGAAGCAGATCGGGATGGTGTTCCGGTTCACCGCCAAGCAGGACCGCTGGTTCGCCCCGCTGGTCGCCGGTGCGGTGCTGATCCCGCTCGCGCTCACCGTGGTCGCGGTGATCCTCTGGGGCTGGCTCTGGCTGCCGCTGGGCATCCTGCTCACCCTGCTCGCGGTGCTGATCGTGCTCAACCTCCGGTCCAACACGGCGATGATGAACGCCGCCGAGGGGCAGCCCGGTGCGGCGGCCCAGATCATGGAGAACATGCGGGGTGACTGGCGGGTCACCCCGGCGGTCAGCTCCACCACCCAGATGGACATGGTGCACCTGGTCATCGGGCGGCCGGGCGTGATCCTACTGGCCGAGGGGAACCCGCAGCGGGTGCGCGGCCTGCTCGGGCAGGAGAAGCGCCGGCTGGCCAAGGTGATCGGCAGCGCCCCGCTGCACGACTACGTGATCGGCCGGGACGAGGGCGAGCTGCCGATCCGCAAGCTGCGGATGACGCTGATGCGCCTGCCCCGCACGCTCAGCGGCAAGGACGTCAACGCCCTCGACAAGCGGCTCAAGGCGCTCACCGCCCGCCCGCAGCTCCCCAAGGGCGCGATCCCGAAGAACATGCGCCCGCCCAAGGGCGCCTTCCGCCAGTCCCGGGGCCGCTGACCGGGCCGTCCCGCCGGCACACCCCGACAGCCGGGTCCGTCCTCGACGGGCCCGGCTGTCGCGTACCGGGTAAACCTGCCGCCGGCCACCGGCGTTTGTACCGGCGATGACCACCGACGATGACGCGACGACACCCGGCGACTCGTTCGACGAGTTCGTCCGGAGCCGCTCGCCCGCGCTGCTGCGCTCGGCGTACCTGCTGACCACCGACCGGCACGCCGCCGAGGACCTGCTCCAGGAGGTGCTGGAGCGGTTGTACGCCAAGTGGCGGCGGGCACGCAGCGCGCCGGACGCCTACGCCCGGAAGATCATGGTGAACCGCGCCACCGACCGCTGGCGGTGGCGGGGCCGGCGGCCGGAGGCCCCGCTGCACGACGTGGTGCTCCCGTCGAGCGGGGACCACGCCGACGAGGTCGCCGTCCGGCAGGCGGTCCTCGGGGCGCTGCGCACGTTGCCGCCCCGGCAGCGGGCCGCCGTGGTGCTGCGGTACCTCGACGACCTCTCCGAAGCCGAGACCGCCCAGGTCATGCGCTGCTCGGTCGGTGCGGTGAAGAGCCACTCGGCGCGCGGCCTGGCCCGGCTCCGGGCGCAGACCGGCCTGCACCACGACCTGTTGGGCCCGCGCGAATCCACCCCGATCCCGGTCCGGAGGACCTCATGACCGACGACCTGCACCCCGATCCGCTCCGCCGGGCGCTGGCGGTGGCCGCGCAGGAGGTACGCCCGACACCCGACCTGCTGCACCGGGTCCGGCACGGCGGCCGACGCCGGGTCCGCCGCCGACGGGTCCTGGCCGGCGCGGTCTCGGTGCTGCTGCTCGCCGGTGGCGCGACCGGTGTCGTCCGCCTGCACCGGCCGCCGGCGGTGGCCCCCCTCACCGGAGTCGCCGACCTCCTGCTCGACCAGCCGACCCGGGGTGATCTGGCCGACGACCGCGACTGGCTCGACGAGGTGCTCGCCACCTACGAGCGCACCCGCGACGACAGCCCGGTGCACGGGCTGGGGCTGACCGACCGTCCTGCCGGGGAACCGCACGTCACCTGGGCGGGCACCACCCCGGCCGGTCCGGCCGCGGCGGTGGTGCAGCGGATGTGGAGCAGGCACGACCGGCCCTCGGCCTTCATCCGGTTCATCGGCACCGACGCCGCCGGGAAGCCCGAACCGGTCGGTTCGGACGTCTTCGGCCCGCCCCAGGAGCCGTTCGGCTGGGACAGCCGAGCCTTCCTGACCGGCCCGGACCGCGACGTGCTGGTGGTGCTGGACGTCGGCGACGAGGTGGAGTGGTCCCCGCAGCGGGTCTACCACTCCGACCGGGTCACCCGCACCGACTGGCGACCGGTGCGCTTCTCCGACGGCGCGGCGGTGGTGCAGGTGCCCCCACAGCGCGACCGGTACCCCCTGGCGATCCGCGACGGCTCCGGCACGCACCTCAAGATCGGTAACCTGACCGACCCCGAGGTGGTGCCGGACGACCCCGGCCTGAACTGGCGCACTCCACCGAATGCCGGGGTACCCGCTTCGCAGCCCGCGCTGTTCCCGGTCGAGCCGTACGGTGCGGGCCTCGACCTGGAGCAGGTACGGCAACTGCTCGGCTGCGACAACCCGCGCGCAGGCGACGACCCGCCGTTCAGCATCGGCTCGGTGGCGGACTGGATGGCGTACGGCCGTACCCCGGCCGGGGAGATGTTCGTCGCCGGCGACCTGCGACTCGGCGGGGACCCGGTCCGGACGGTCGTCTGTATCCGGCCGGTGGTTGCCGCCACCCACCCGGTCGACGGCGAGGTGATCCGGGTGTACGGCGAGGAGGTGGACCCGACGGCCGTCCTGCCGGTGCGGGTACGGCTACCCGGGGACCGGGGCTGGCTGGTGGCCCGCAAGGACGCCGCGCTGAGCTATCTGGACGACGACGGCCGCTGGCAGCCGGCCGGCCGCCACGCCGCCCTGCTCCCGCCCGGTGCCACCCGGGCCCGGGTCGACGACACGGAGGTCCCGCTGGGCTGACCGGCGGTGGGCGCGCCGGTCAGGGGCGGACGGCCTTCCGGCGGGGGGCGGAGACGATCACCGAGTTGGCGAGCCGGTCGTGCAGGCCCCGGCGGTCGCCGTCCATCACCAGCGCGGGCACCACCAGGGCCAGCAGCACCCCGCGCAGCAGCGCCCGGAACACCCCGATCCGGCCGCCGTCGGTGTACGAGACGCAGGCGATCTTGTTCAGGTACATGCCGGGGGTCTGGGCGAAGAGGCCGAGGAAGAAGGTGTACTCGGCGATCAGCACGGCGACCGTCGACCAGGCGTCGCGCGTGGGGTCGGCGAAGAGGAAGGAGACCAGCAGGCAGAGGATCCAGTCGATCATCAGGGCGCCGAACCGGCGGCCCAGGCTGGGCGGGACGAAGGACTGGTCCGCGGCGGGTGGCGCCGGGGGCTGCGGCGTGGTCACAGCGACCAAGGGTATCCGGGGCGTACCCCGGACCGGCCCGGCGGGGCGGTGGGGAAGGTGAACAGGCCGGGTCGACGGCCGGTTACCGAGGGCTGCGACGGCGGGCCGGGCGGGGTTCCGCCCCTTCGCCGCGCGGTCCCTGGTGGCGACCGGTATCGTCGGAACGGACAATCAACGGTGGCTGAGCGGTGAGGATGACCCTCCGCGAGCGACGTAACACGGCAGAAACACTCAAGACATGGCCGGGCAACCCCACGGTCATAGCGTCGCCAGGAGCCTAGCCCCGTGCATGTGCCAGGAGGATGTGTGTTCGCCAATCCCGAGGAACTCCTGCGATACCTCAAGAACGAGGACGTGAAGTTCGTCGACGTACGGTTCTGTGACCTGCCCGGCGTGATGCAGCACTTCAACCTGCCGGTCGAATCCGTGGACGACGCTTTCTTCACCGACGGCCTCGCGTTCGACGGCTCGTCGATCCGCGGTTTCCAGGCGATCCACGAGTCGGACATGCTCCTGCTCCCGGACGTCGCGACCGCCTTCATCGACCCGTTCCGCGCCCAGAAGACCCTCGCGCTGAACTTCTTCATCCACGACCCGTTCACCCGCGAGGCCTACTCCCGGGACCCGCGGAACGTGGCGAAGAAGGCCGAGGCCTACCTCGCCGCCAGCGGCATCGCCGACACCGCGTACTTCGGCGCCGAGGCCGAGTTCTACATCTTCGACTCGATCCGCCACGAGACCTCGGCGCACCAGTCGTTCTACTACATCGACTCGATCGAGGGCGCCTGGAACAGCGGCCGCGAAGAGGCGGGCGGCAACCGCGGCTACAAGACCCCGTACAAGGGCGGCTACTTCCCGGTGCCGCCGGTCGACCACTACGCCGACCTGCGGGACAGCATCGTGCGGCGGCTGATCGACACCGGCTTCACCGTGGAGCGCTCGCACCACGAGGTGGGCACCGCCGGTCAGGCCGAGATCAACTACAAGTTCTCCACCCTGCTGCACGCCGGTGACCAGCTCCAGCTCTTCAAGTACATCGTGAAGAACGAGGCCTGGGCGAACGGCAAGACCGCGACCTTCATGCCGAAGCCGCTCTTCGGCGACAACGGGTCGGGCATGCACACCCACCAGAGCCTCTGGCTCAACGGCGAGCCGCTGTTCTACGACGAGACCGGCTACGCCGGCCTGTCGGACACCGCCCGCTGGTACATCGGTGGTCTGCTGCACCACGCCCCGTCGCTGCTGGCCTTCACCAACCCGACGGTCAACTCGTACCGTCGCCTGGTGCCGGGCTTCGAGGCGCCGGTCAACCTGGTCTACTCGCAGCGCAACCGGTCCGCCTGCACCCGGATCCCGGTCACCGGCAGCAACCCGAAGGCCAAGCGGGTCGAGTTCCGCGTACCGGACCCGTCGGCGAACGTCTACCTCGCCTTCTCGGCGATGATGATGGCCGGCCTGGACGGCATCAAGAGCAAGATCGAGCCGCCGGCGCCGATCGACAAGGACCTGTACGACCTGCCCCCGGAGGAGTGGGGCGACGTCAAGCAGGTGCCGGGCTCGCTGCCCGCCGTGCTCGACTCCCTCGAGGCCGACCACGACTACCTGCTCGACGGCGGCGTCTTCACGCCGGACCTGATCTCCACCTGGATCGACTGGAAGCGGGCCAACGAGGTGGACCCGGTCCGCCTGCGCCCGACCCCGCACGAGTTCGCCATGTACTTCGACTGCTGAGCAGTCCGTCGTACCGGCGAGAAGGCCCCCAGGACGTCCTGGGGGCCTTCTCGTGTCCCCGGCCGCACCCGGTGAGACCTACAGCGGCCCCAGGACCTCGCGCGGGTCCGCTTCCAGGGCGAGGGTGTCGAGCACCGACAGGAGCTGACGTTCCTCGTACCGGAAATGGCTCTCCATGATGGCGGCGATCCCCTCCAGGTGCCGGTCGATCTCCACCGGTGTCGCGGCCCGTTCCACGGCAGCCTGCAGGCCGGAGAGCAGATGCGCGATCATCGAGTGGTCCTGCTTCAGGTACCGGAGGGTGTCGCGTAGTTGCGGGTGCGCCGCCGCGATCGCGGGGAACAGGTGGCGGTCCTCGCCCTCGTGGTGCCCGGTCAGCGCGGCACAGAACCCGTGACAGAACAGCAGCAGATCGCGGGTGGCCGGCTCGGCTTCCGCACCGCCGTCCACCGCCTCCCGGGTGACCCGTAGGGCTTCGCGCAGCCGTTCGTGGACGGTGCGCATCTCCTGACTCCAGGCGATCAGCCTGGTCCGCTCGCCCTCAGTCACACGAGGGCGAAGGGAACGACGTCATCATCGTCGTGCTCCTTCGTGATTCGGCGCCTCCATGCCTGGCACAGCCTGCCACCGGCACGCGACGCTCCCGTCACTCTAACCGGCATCGACCGCGAGGAGATCCCCCGGCCCGCCATCGCCGCGACACGTCGGGGGAAACGTCGGAAAACCGCCAAAGTTCAGCCACGACCGACAACTTCGCTGACGTCACACCTTCGTCAGCGATATATTGTGGGCATGGCCACCATCCAGGAACCGACCTTCCTGATCCTCACCGCCCTGGCCCGGGAGCCGATGCACGGCTACGGCATCATCGGCGAGGTCGCTGCCCTCTCCGAGGGGCGGCTCGCCCTGCGTCCCGGCACCCTCTACGGCGCGCTGGACCGGCTCACCGACGCCGGCCTGATCGACGTCGACCGCGAGGAGGTGGTCGACGGCCGGCTGCGCCGCTACTACCGGCTCACCGACACCGGGCACACCACCCTGGCCGCCGAGACCGAGCGGCTGCGCCGCAACGTCGAGGCCGCCCGCCGCCGGCTGCGCGACCGGGCCGCCGCCGACACCGCCCCACACCGGGCCGGCGGCGCCACCCGCCCCGGCACCCCGCGTACCGCCGGAGGGCTGGCATGACCGACCTGGAACGCCGCTACCGGTGGCTGCTGCGCGCGTACCCGGCCGACTACCGCCGCGAACGCGGCGCGGAACTCGTCGGCACGTACCTCGACCTGGCCGGACCGGGCCGGCGCTGGCCCTCCCCGGCGGACGCCGCGGACCTGCTGCGCGGCGGCGTCCGCCAGCGGCTGCGGGCCGCCGGAGCCGACGACCTGGCCCCCGGGGTACGCCTCGCGGCAGCCCTCGCGCTGCTCACCGCGACCACCCTCGCCGGGATCTGGGCCGTCGGCGAACTCCGCGCGCCGACCGGGTACGGCGTGCCCGGCTTCGGCCCGTTCGTCTCGCTCGGGGTCGTGGTCTGGGCCGGCTGGCTGCTCGCCGCGCTCGTGCTGGCCGTCGCGCCCGGCCGGGCCGCGCGGCTCACGATCGGCGGCGCGCTGCTGCTCACCGTCGCCGTGGTACCGGTCGCCGCCGCGACCGGCCTGCCCCGCCCGCCGCTGCTGGTGCTGGCCCCGCAGGCGGCCCTGGGGGCGCTGGCGCTCGCACTGCCGACCCGTCCGGCGGCCCTGACCCGGTACGCCCCGCTGGCCGGCGCGGCGCTCGCCGCCGCCACCATGCAGGGCGTGGTGGGGCGCGGCACGTACTGGGGCTACTACGGCTGGACGGCCGAGACCATCCTGCCGCCCGCCGGGGGGCTGCTGCTCGCGGTGACCGTGCTGCTCGGCGTGGGGCTGGCCATGCGGCAGGACCACCGGGGCGGCTGGGCCCTCCTGGTGCTGCTCACCCCGATCGGCCTGCTGACCGTGCACCTGCTCGCCGGCGCGGTCGACGGGCTGGGCGGCGCGCCGCGCCCCACCTATCCCACCCTGGTCGGCTCGTCCCTGGTGGTCGCCCTGGCCGGTCCACTGCTGCTGCCCCTCGCGGTGGCCGTCCGGCGACGCCTCGCCCCGCCGCTCCGGTTCCGCTCGCCCCTCCAGCCCGGCCCGACCCTTTCATTCGGCCCGACGTCCCAGTCCGCCCCGACGTTCCAGTCCGGCTCAATGATCCAGCCCGCCCCGACGTCCCAGCCCGGCCCGACGCTTCAGCCCGGCTCAGCGGTCCAGTCCGGCCCGACGTCCCGGCCCGGCGCGAACGGGTCCGACGCGGGCCGGTCCGACGCGCGCTGCCCCACCTGCGGCAGGCCGAACTGACCGGTCGGTCCACCACCCGCCGCCCGCAGTCCTCGCCGGGCGGTCGGCGCGCCCCGTCGGGCGGGGCGAGCGTGAGAAGGGAACCCTTCTATACCGTAGGCGTTAAGAAGGGGCCCTTCCTTGCACCCGCCCGGCGGGCCGCCCAGAGCGCTGCGACCAGCACCAACGCCGTCATCGCGAGGGCGCCGGGGGCCTTGGCGAACCGGGCCAGCGAGGTACCGTCCGGCAGGGTCAGGAAGCTGGCCAGCGCGCACGGCAGCACGAACCAGGTGGTCCGGGTGGCCACCACCGCGAGCACCAGCAGGGGCCAGGTGGCGTACCAGGGGTAGAAGACGGGGGTCAGGACGACCGTGGCGGCCAGCGCCAGGCCCGCCCCGAGCAGCGTGACCCGGACCCGGGCGGCGGTCAGCCGGTGCACCCGTTGCCGGGCCCCGCCCAGCCGCCGCACCGACCGCCACGACCACCACCACAGGCCGGCCAGGAAGCCGGCGAGCAGCAGCACCGCCACGAACCGGGTCACCGGTACCGCCCCGGGCCGCCGGCCGGCGAACTCCAGGAGGTAGTCGAGCACGAAGCCGACCGCGGTGGGCGGGGAGGTCCACTGCTCGGAGTCGCCGGTGCGGGCCAGGGCGGCCACCCAGCCGAGGCCGAGCCCGGACAGCAGCGAGGTCGCGGCCAGCGCGGCGAGCACCCCGGCGGCCAGCCAGCCGGCGTCGCGCAGCAGCGCGCGTACCGTGTAGCGGCCGAGCACGGCGGCGAGCGCGGCGAACGGGAGCACCACCAGGGCGGTCGCCTTCACCGCCACGGCCAGCCCGAGCAGCGCCCCGGCGACCAGCAGGGGGCGCGGCTTGCCGGGGCTGCGGACCAGCACCAGCAGGCCGAGCAGCAGCAGCCCCACCAGCAGCGCGTCGTTGTGCGCGCCGGCCACCAGGTGCACCCCGACCAGTGGGCTGGCCAGCCCCAGCCAGGCCGCCCGGCGGGTGGGCACCCCGGCGGCGCGGGCCAGGCCGGGCAGGCAGAGCGCGGCCAGCAGCACCCCGACCAGGGCGAACAGCCGCAACAGCAGCACCGTGCCGGTCAGGCCGCCGCCGAGGGTGGCCGCCAGCGCGGCGAGGAGCAGGAAGAACGGCCCGTACGGGGCGGGGGTGTCCCGCCACAGCGGGGAGACCGCCTCGGTCCACGGGCAGCCGGCCTCGGCGACCCCGGTGGCGTACGGGTCGCCGCCGTCGGCGTACACCCAGCCCTGGCAGGCGTACGAGTAGACGTCCCGGCTGCCCAGCGGGGCGCTGACCAGCAGCGGCAGCAGCCACAGCCCGGCGGTCAGGTACGCCCACCGGGTCGACGGCGCGCCCCGGCGCAGCGTCCACCACGCCCCGGTCATCAGCAGCGTGCCGACCAGCCAGCCGGCGAGCACCGGCACCCCGTCCCAGCGGCTCGCCGGGACGTCCGGCAGCGCGCCGCCGGACCAGCCGGCCACGGTCAGCAGCACCGCCCCGGCGAACCCGGCCCACCGGACGACCCGGGCCGCCACCGGGCCGACGCCCGGGGCGGTCACGTCGTCGGTCGGGCCGGGACGGCTCACCCGGCTCCCTCCTCACGGGTCGACGCCCGGCCGCCACCCGACCCGCGTCACCGGCTCTGCGTACGTCAGCGGCGTCGCGTGCGCGCTGTCACCCGGTCCGTCCCGCGCGTTCGGCCGCGCGGAGCCGGTCCTCGGCCCGGAACGACCGTACCAACGCGACCGCGCCGAGGATCAGCAACAGCGTCATCAGGGGCGCCCCGGGAATCTTGGTGTACCGGGCCAGCCCCACCCCGTCGGGCAGGATCAGGAAGAGGCTGACCAGTGCCACCAGGGCGGCCCAGGTCGACCGGACGGTGGTCGCCGCGATCACGGCGAGCGGCCAGGTCCAGTACCACGGGTGCACCACCGAGGCGAGCGCCACCGTGACGGCCAGCGCCAGCCCGGCGTAGCGCAGCGGGTCCTGGTGCCAGGCCCGGAACCACATCCACACCAGCGTGCCGGCGAGCACGACGACCCCGGCGGCGCGCGCCGCCGGGATGGCGTCGATCCCACTTCCGAAGAGTTGGGCCACCGAGTTGATCGTCTGCCCCACGGCGGTCGGCGGGGAGGTCCAGGCGACGGCCGCGCCGCCGGTGGTGAGCCCGCCGATCCAGCCGAAGTCCAACCCGCCGCCGAAGGTGATGCCGACCATCGTGGCGACGGCTCCGACGAGCACCCAGCCGCCGTCGCGGATCACCGACCGGAGGGTGGCCGGGCCGACGACCGCCGCGAGGACGGCGAACGGCACCACCACCACGGCGGTGACCTTCACCGCCACCGCGACGCCGAGCAGCGCCCCGCCGCCCAGCAGCGGCCAGCGTCGCCCCGGCCGGCTGGCCACCACCGCCAGGCCACCGACCAGGGGAGCGATCATCAACGAGTCGTTGTGTGGTCCGCCGACCAGGTGGACGGCGACCAGCGGGCAGGCCAGCGCCAGCCAGAGCGCCCGACCGACGGGTACGCCGCAGCGCCGGGCCAGCGGCGGGACGGCGTACGCGGTGGCCACCACGCCGAGCAGGCAGATCACCCGGAACGCCACGATGCTGGCGGTCAGCGAGTCGGTGATCCCGACCACCGCCCCGGCCATCAGCACGAACAGCGGCCCGTACGGTGCCGGGGTGTCCCGCCAGATCGGGGAGACGGTCTCCAGCCAGGGGCAGGGCAGCGTCGAGACCCCCTGCTCGTACGGGCTGATCCCGCCCGCGAAGCTCGCCCCCTGGCAGGCGTACGCGTACACGTCGCGGCTGCCGAAGGGTGGGGCCACCAGCATCGGCAGCAGCCACAGCCCGGCGGTGACCAGCACCCGGCGCGGGTGCAGGTCCCGGTTGCGCAGGGCCCACCAGGCCCAGGCCATCAGGCCGGTACCGACCAGCCAGGCGGCGAGCACCACCGGCCCGTGCCGGCTCTGCCAGATGGCCACCGGTGAGCTGCGCAGCGGCGACGACGGCAGGGCACCCCCGAGGTACGCCGACACGGCGAGCAGGACGGACCCGGCGAAGCCGGCCCAGCGGACGAGGTGGTGAGACACGCCCGCCATGCTGCCAGCCCGGTGCCGGCGACGCAGCGGCGGCGTCACCGCCGCGTCCCGGGCCGGCGGGCCGGTCAGCAGTGCCCGGCGGGGCGCAGCGAACTGCCCAGCCGGTACTCCCCGGCGGCGGTGACCCGGACGGTGACCGTCCCCTCGTCGCCGGGCGTCACACAGCCCTGCGGGCCGGTCAGGGTGAGCCACCGGGACCAGCGCACCCGGACGGTCACCTCCCCGGGGGCGGGGACGGTGAACCGCACCGCCGCCTGGTCGGCGGAGAGCAGCCGGGCGGGCGCGGCGACCAGCGGTGTGGGGTCCGTCACGGCGTACAGCCGCCAGGTGTCGTCCCGCCACACCTCGCGCAGGTACGGCAGCCCGGCCTCGATCAGCGCCGCCTCGGCCCGGCCCCACCGGTCCGGCGGGCTGTCCGGGGCGAGCGCCACGTAGCTGACCGCCTGCCGGCGCAGCCAGTCGGCGTACCGGTCGGCGGTGAGCGTGCCCTCGTAGAACAGCGCGTTGCGGGCGGTGTCGACCTGCCGCTCCCAGCCCCGGGCGAGCGGCACCTCCGGGGGCACGTACGCCGACTCCCAGTGGTCGCGCAGCGGCACCACCTCGACCCGGCCGACCGGCTGCCGGCGGCCCAGTTCCTCGACCAGCGGCCGGTAGAAGTCGGCGGCGGACGCCGCCGACCCGGCGCGGCCCAGGTCGTCGAGCATCACCGGGGGCTGCCACCAGACCAGGGCGGCCAGCAGTCCGGCCAGGGCGGCGCGGGGCAGCGCGGCGAACGCGGCGACCAGCGGGACGGCGAAGAGCATCGACAGCCGCAGCGCGTTGGAACCGATCGGGCTGGGCAGGTAGTACGCGCCGACCAGCAGCAGCGCGGTGAGCACGGCGCCGACCCGCAGCGCCCGACGGCGGCGGGGCAGCACGAGGAAGGTCAACGCCGCCAGCGCCACGTTGATCTTCATGGACTCCGGCGAGTACGGCTGGGTGCCGCCGTTGCCGAACAGCAGCGCCATCGGGACCAGCGCGAGGGCGGGCGCCAGGCAGAGCACCAGGCTCTCGGCCAGCGGCCGGTCGACCCACCAGCCGCCCGGCAGCCGCCGACCCGGCCCGCCCTGCTCCCGGCGCAGCCCCGCCAGCAGCAGCGCACCCCCGGCGAGCCCGGTGAACAGCCCGGCGACCGGGCTGGCCCAGGTGGCGGCGGCGGCCAGCAACGCCGCCAGGGCCAGCCGGAGCACCCGGCCCGGCCGGTCCAGCGAGACCGCGCAGAGCGCCAGCAGGCCGAGGGTCAGCCCGACGGCGAAGGTCACCCGGCCGCTGACCAGGTTGCCGACCAGGACCACCGCGCCCAGGACCCCGCCGAGCAGCGGCCGGCGGGCCCGGTGCCGCACCAGCAGCCAGCCGAACGCCGCCGCGCCGCCGACCGCGGCGAGCACCCCGAGCAGGGGTACGCCGACCTGGGCGCCCAGCCAGGCGGTGAAGAGGCTGTAGCCGTGCTGGTGCACCCCGCCGTACCAGCCCAGGTCGACCGGGGTGAGGCCGTACCGCTCGACGAACCCGGCCCGCGCCACCTGGGCGGCCAGGTCGGTGCCCATCGGCGGGGCGAGCAGGAACGCCACCCCGAGCAGCACCGCCGCCGCGACCGCCGCGCCCACGGTGAGCGCCCCCGGCGTTAGGAAGGGGCCCCTGCTATCCGGAAAGCGATAAGAAGGGGCCCTTCCTTGCACGTCAGGCCTCCATGACGCGCTGCATGGCGGTGCGGCAGCGGCGGGCGGTGCGCAGGTACTCGTCGAGGAACTCGCCGGGGTCGTCGCGGCCGAGCACGCGGGTCACCCCGGCCAGCTCCACGCCGTGCCGGGGAAGCTGGTCACCGGCCCGGCCCCGGACCAGCATCAGCGCGTTGCGGACCTGGGCGGCCATGGTCCAGCCGGCGGCCATCGCCTCGGCGTCGGCCCCGTCGACCAGGCCGGCGTCCCGGGCCGCGCCGAGCGCGTCGAGGGTACGGGTGCCGCGCAGCGCCGGGTCCGCCCCGGCGTGGCGCAGTTGGAGCAACTGCACCGCCCACTCGACGTCGGCGAGCCCGCCCCGGCCCAGCTTGGTGTGGGTGGCCGGGTCTGCGCCCCGGGGCAGCCGCTCGTGCTCCACCCGCGCCTTGATCCGCCGGATCTCGGTCACCTGCTCGCGGGTCAGCCCCCGGTCCGGGTAGCGCACCGGGTCGACCATCCGCTCGAACTCGGTGCCCAGGTCGGCGTCGCCGCAGACGAACCGGGCGCGCAGCAGCGCCTGCGCCTCCCACGTCTTCGACCAGCGGGAGTAGTACGACGAGTACGCGGCGAGGCTGCGCACCAGCGGGCCCTGCCGGCCCTCGGGGCGCAGGTCGGCGTCGACGCCGAGCGCCGGGTCGGGGGCGGGCGTGCTGAGCAGCCGGCGCAGTTCCTCGGCGATGGCGTGGGCGGCGGCGCTGGCCGTGCTCTCCGGCACGCCGGCCGGCGGGTCGTAGACGAAGAGCACGTCGGCGTCGGAGAGGTAGTTCGACTCGTACCCGCCGAGCCGGCCCATGCCGATCACCGCGAAGCGCAGGCCGGGCGGGCCCGGCTGGGCGGCGCGGGCGGTCCGCAGCGCGGCGGTGAGGGTGGCGTCGGTGACCGCGGCGAGGGCGCTGCCGGCGGTGACGATGTCGGCGAGCGCGGCCGGTCGGCGCGCGGCCCCCTCGCTGCGGGGCGGCCGGGGGGCGATCCCGTCGGCCCGGCTCAGCACGTCGGCGCAGGCCAGCCGGACCAGTTCCCGCCGGCGCAGGGCGCGGACCGCGTGGGTGGCCTGGACCGGGTCGGTGTGCCGGGCGGCGGCGGCCACGAAGCCGTCGCAGAGCGCCTCCCGGGTACGCGGGGCCAGCTCGCTCTCCTCGGCGAGCAGCCGCAGCGCCTCCGGCTCGCGGGAGAGCAGGTCGGTGGCGTACCGGGACAGCGACAGCACCCGGGCCAGCCGCCGGGCCACCGGCCCGGAGTCACGCAGCAGGCGCAGGTACCAGGGGGTGCTGCCGAGCTTGTCGGAGACCTGCCGGTAGTTGAGCAGGCCCCGGTCCGGCTCGGGGGCGTCGGCGAACTCGCCGAGCAGCACCGGCAGCAGGGTCCGCTGGATGGCGGCGGTCCGGCTCACCCCGCCGGTCAGCCGCTCCAGGTGGCGCAGCGCGCCGGCCGGGTCGGCGAACCCGAGGACCTCCAACCGGGTACGGGCCGCCTCCGGGGTCAGCCGCAGCCCGTCGGCGGGTACCCGGGCCACCGCCTCCAGCAGCGGCCGGTACAGCAGTTTGGCGTGCAGCCGGCGTACCTCGGTGGCGTGCGCGACCCAGTCGGCGCGGAACGCCTCGACGGCGCTGCGCCCGCCGGTGGCGGTGTAGTCCAGCGCGGCGGCCAGCCAGCGCAGCCCCGCCGGGTCGGTCGGCACGGTGTGGGTCCGGCGCAGCCCCTGCAACTGGAGCCGGTGCTCCACCGTGCGCAGGAAGCGGTACCCGCGCAGCAGCCCCTCGCCGTCGGCGCGACCGACGTAGCCGCCGCCGACCAGCGCGCGCAGCGCCGGGACGGTCCCGGTCACCCGCAGCTTCTCGTCGCCCCGGCCGTGCACCAGTTGCAGCAGTTGGACGGCGAACTCGATGTCGCGCAGCCCGCCCGGCCCGCGCTTGATCTCGCGTTCCTGCTCCCCGGGCGGGATGTTCTCGATGATCTTCTTGCGCATGGAGCGGACGTCCTCGACCGCCTCGGGCCGTTCGGCGGCCCGCCAGACCAGCGGGGCGAGCGCGTCGAGCCACTCCTGGGCCAGCGCCAGGTCACCGGCGGCCGGGCGGGCCTTGAGCAGGGCCTGGAACTCCCAGGTCCGCGCCCAGCGCTGGTAGTAGGCCAGGTGGCTGGCGAGGGTCCGGACCAGCGGCCCCCGGTTGCCCTCGGGGCGCAGCGCGGCGTCGACCGGCCAGGCCACCAGCCCGCAGATGTGGATCAGGCGGGTGGCGACGGTGGTGCCGGCGGTCAGGTCGGCGTCGTCGGCGGCGACGAAGATGACGTCCACGTCGGAGACGTAGTTCAGCTCGTCCCCGCCGCACTTGCCCATCGCCACCACGGCCAGCCGGGGCCGGGACGTCCCCTCGGGCAGCTCGTCCACCGCGATCTCGTAGGCGGCGGCGAGGGTGGCGTCGGCGAGCGCGGAGAGCGCCGCCATGGTCTGCTCCAGGCCGCGCCCGCCGGTCAGGTCGGCCGCCGCGATCCGCAGCAGCGCCAGCCGGTACGCGGTGCGCAGCGCGGCGATCCGTGGGCCGCTGCCGGTCGGGCCGCCCCGCCGGTGCCCCCGCACCCGGGGCCGTTCCTGCCCGACACCCGTCCCCCCGCCCGCCCCCACGCCGTTGCCGGCCACCGGCCCGCCGGCCGGACCAGGGGCCATCGCCGACCCGCCGGCCGCGCCGGGTCCGGTCGCCGACCCCCCGGCCGGGTTCAGGGCGGTCGCCGGCTCGGCCGGGGGGAGGTGGAGGCTGCCGTCAGCCACCGGGGCGAGCCCGTCGGCGGCGGTGGCCAGGGTGTGCCACTGGTCGGGGTTGGCGACCAGGTGGTCGCCGAGCGCCGACGAGGCACCGAGCACCGCGACGACCCGGCGACGCAGCCCGGCGTCCTCCCGCAGCGCGGCCAGGATCGCCGACGGCGTCTCGGGAGCGGCCCGGCGCTCGGACTCGACGATCCGGTGGAGCTGGCGCAGGGCGAGGTCGGGATCGGCGGCCCGGGACAGGGCGGACAGCAGGGTCGCCGCCTCCTCGTCGACCGGTTCCTGGCCCTCGGGCCGCCAGAGGCCCAGCCCGTCCGGGCCGAGCAGGTCGGCGGCGCGGGTGACGTCCTCGCCCTCGGCGGTGCCGAAGCCGTACCGGGCGAGTCGGGTGCTGGTCGGTCTGCTCATCGCCGGCTCAGTGCCCGAGCAGCGGCAGGGTGGGCCGGACGGTGGCGTCGGTCAGCTCGCCGAGGGCCAGCGCGGCGAACCGGGCGGCGAAGGGCTGCCACACCTCCTCGACGTCGACCATCACCGCCTCGCAGGCGGCCACCACCAGCTCGGGGTCGTACCCGAGGTCGGCCAGCAGGTCCGCGTCGGCGGCGCACCACTGCGCGATCATCGCCGGGTCGCACTCGACGTGGAACTGGAGCCCCCACGCCCGGTCACCGAGGCGGAAGGCCTGGTGCGGGTAGCGGGTGGAGGCGGCCAGCAGGGTCGCCGCCCGGGGCAGCTCGGTGATCTCGTCGACGTGCCACTGGAAGACGTCGGGGATCAACGGCACGTACCGGAAGAGCGGGTCACCGTCGGCCGCGTCCCGCTTGCCGACCACCCCCGGGCCGATCTCCGGGCCGGCGGGACTGCGCTCGACCAGCCCGGCGTGGGCGGTCGCCAGCAGTTGGGCGCCCAGACAGACGCCGAGGGTCGGCACCCGGTGCCGGACCGCCTTGCGCAGCAGCCCCTCGACGGCCGGGAACCAGGGTGCCCCCGGGGTGCCGTCGGCGGCCGGGTACGCGTGCTGGTCCCCACCGAGCACCACCAGGGCCACGTACCCGGACAGGTCGGCCGGCAGGTCGTCCCCGGCGTGCGGGCGGAGCACCCGCAGCTCGAGCCCTGCCTCGGTCAGCCACTCCCCCAGCCGACGGAGGTCGTCGGACGCATCGTTCTCGATCACCAGCGCGGTTCCCACGACGTCGAGGCTATCGGGTCGCACCCCACCCCCTCGGCCCGCGTTGGGGGGTAAGGAAGGGCCCCCTGTTAACGCCTGGGGTAGAGAAGGGTTCCCCTCTCACCCGCCGGGCTGGGCGCACCCGCCCGGCGGGGGGCGGCGGGACCCGGCGACCCCGGCCGCGCCCTTGCGGGCCGGATCCGGTCGGCCCGGCTGATCGGCCGGGCTAGGCTCGGCCGCTGTGAGCCCGGACCATGCCCGCACGACCGCGACCGCACCGGTCGCCGCCGGTTACCCCGTCGACGGCGCCGCTGACCCCGCGGGCCACCCGGCCGGTGGCGGGCCGGTCGACGTCGGCGTCGACGTCGCGGTACGGCCGCCCGCGCTGCGCCCCGGCGATGCGGTGATGCTGGTCTCGCCCTCCGGGCCCACCCGCCCCGAACGGGTCGCCCGGGGCATCGAACTGCTCACCGGCTGGGCGCTGCGCCCGGTCCTCGCCCCGCACGTCTACGCCCGGCACGGCTACCTGGCCGGTACGGACGCGCTGCGGGCCGCCGACCTGAACGCCGCCTTCGCCGACCCCGAGATCCGTGGGGTGATCTGCACCCGGGGCGGGTACGGCGCCCAGCGGATCGTCGACGCGATCGACATGGCCGCCGTCCGGCGGGATCCGAAGGTGGTCGCCGGTTTCTCCGACATCACCGCGCTGCAACTGGCGCTGTGGCGGGGCGCCCGACTGGCCACGGTGCACGGGCCCGGGGCGGCCTGGCTGGACGAGCGGACCCCGCTGCGCTCGGCGGAGTCGCTGCACGCCGCGCTGACCACCACCGCACCGGTGACCCTCACCGCCGACCCCGACGCCGAGACCGCAGCGGTACGGGTGCCCGGCCGGGCCACCGGCCCCCTGCTCGGCGGCAACCTCTGCCTGCTCGCCGCCACCATCGGTACCCCGGACATGCCGGACCTGACCGGGGCGGTGCTGTTGATCGAGGACGTGCAGGAGCCGCCGTACAAGGTCGACCGGATGCTCACCCATTTGCGTCGCGCGGGCGCGCTGACCGGCCTGGCCGGGGTGGCCGTCGGCCAGTTCACCAACTGCGCCGACGGCTGGGCCACCACGGTCGCCGACGTGCTCACCGAACGCCTCGGCGACCTGGGCGTACCGGTGCTGGGCGGTCTGCCCGTCGGCCACGGCACCAACCAGCTCACCGTCCCCCTCGGCACCCCCGCCACCCTCGACACCACCACCGCCACCCTCACCACCGCCCCCGCCGTCCGCTGACGGCACTCTGGGCGTACCCACCCCACCGGCGGTGGAACTTTCAGCTTGGTGACAGGGTCGGCACGGGTCTCGCCCAGCCTGGCCGGTCACGGTGGGTCGGTCCGAACATCACCATGAGTTGGAGGACCGCATGTCCCGCACCATGTCGAAGAAGCAGCTCCTCGCCGGGCTGGCCGCGGCCGGCGTGCTCGGGGTGGGTCTCGCGGCCCCGGCGGTGGCCGCCGCCGGGGACGACACCGGCACCCCGGCCCCGAGCGCCAGCGCCAGCGCCGGTACCGATCGTGAGCAGCGGCACGCCGAGCGGCAGGCGGAGTTCGCCGAGTCCCTCGCCAAGGAGCTGGGGGTGGACACCGAGAAGGTGACCTCGGCGCTGGAGAAGCTGCGCGAGCAGCGCACGTCCGAGCGCCCCGAACGGGGCGAGCGCGGCGACTGGCGGGGCGGGGACGCCGCCGACCGGCAGGCGAAGCTGACCGAGCGGCTCGACCAGGCGGTCGAGGACGGCAAGCTGACCCGGGAGCAGGCGGACGCGATCGTCAAGGCCGTCGAGTCCGGGGTCTTCCCGGGCGGCGGCTGGGGCCCCGGTCGCGGCGGCCCGCACGGCGCCGGCGAGGGCTCGACCGGCAAGTGACCCGGACGGGCCCCGCCGTGCCGTCCGGCCGCCGCACGCGACGACCGGCCGATCCCCCCGGCGGGGCCCGACCGACCGGCGCCGTCCGTCCCGGTGACTTCCGGTACGGACGGCGCGTCGGTCACCCCGGCCGGCGGCGAGGTGCACCCCCGGCCACGGACCGGCGGCCACCCCGGGTACGGGCCGGCGAGCAGCCCGCACCCAGGCCGGCGCGCACGTCGCAGGCGGTCACCTCAGGTACGGGCCGTCCGTGCCGATCTTGCCGGGCGCGGGGTTGCCGGGCAGGTCCAGGACGTAGACGCGCAAATTGCCCTTGCCGCTGACCGAGGCGGTGAGGGTGCCGTTGGTGACGGTCCGCACGTCGCCGGTCACCGCGTCGCGGTACGTGCCGTTCGGGATGCCGCTGAACGTCGCGCCACCGGAGACGGTGACCAGGGCGAAGCTGTCCACCCCACCGGCGGTGTACCGGCGCTTGTACGCCATGCCGCCGGTGATTCCCTCGGTGGAGTACTGCCCCTTCTGCAGGGCGGGGATCGCCCGGCGGATCCGGTTGAGCCGCTGCACGTGCTTGACCAGCGGCTTGTCCAGGGTGCGGGCCACCTCCCCGGTGGCCTGGCCGACCACCCCGAAGTCGGTGGCGGTGACGGTGCCGGCGAGGTGGTCGCCGTAGTACGCCCGGCCGGTGGTGGCCAGCGGGCAGCTCGGCCCGCAGTCGATCCGCGCCCCCTTCTGGAACTCGATCTCCGAGCCGTAGTAGAGCGTCGGGACGCCCCGGAACGTCCACATCAGGCTCATGTTCTCCGCCCAGGCGTCGGTACCCCCGGTGTACCGCGTGCCGGACTTGTTCGGCCCGTAGTCGTGGCTGTCGACGTAGACCACGTTGTACGTGGCGTCGTTGTAGCTGTCGTCGGAGTCCTTGCCGTTGCCGTAGGCGTTGCCGGCGTCGGAGAAGTTCATGTGCATCCGCATGTCGATGACGTTCATGCCGGAGAACTTCGAGTGGTCGGGGGCGTGGTAGCTGTTGCCGCGCAGGAAGGCGTTGTCGCTGGTGGGCTGCCCGCTGGGGCCGAGCAGTTGCTCGTAGTCGTACTGCTCGATCGCGGCGCGCACGTCGTCCGGGCTGTACTCCCGGCGCTCCTTCCAGGTGAAGAACTGCGCGGAGTGGTTGACCGAGCCCCGGTTCCACTTGTCGTTGACGAAGGCGGCCACCTCGCCGAAGACGTAGAAGTCCTTGCCCTTCTCGCCGTGCCGGGCCACCGCGTGCTGCTGGATGGCGGGCAGGAAGCGCCGGTTCCAGGTGACCCGGGGGATGTGCACGGCGGTGTCGACCCGGAAGCCGTCCACCCCCATGTCGATGAACTTGTTGTACACGTCGATCAGGTACTGCTGCACCCGCTCGTTCTCGGTGTTGAAGTCGGCCAGGTCCTCGTGCAGCCAGCAGCTCCGGGAGTCCTCGCCCTCCCAGTTGCCGATCCAGCACTGGTGGTACAGGTCGGCGGGGAAGAGCTTGCTGGTCGGGACCGGCCACTGGCAGTGGTACAGGGTGTAGCCCTCCTGGCTGCGCCCGCCGGTGGGGGCGCCCCAGTTCAGGCACTGGTTGCCGGCCGGCGGGGTGGACGACCACAGGTCACCGTTGTACGGCCGCCCCTTGGCCTGGGCGTTCTGCGCCGGGGTCAGGTTCGGGTCGGTGCCCTGGTGCTCCTCCAACGGGTTGTACTCCCGGCCGGCCTGCGGCTGGTCGTAGTACCACTTCCACTGCTCGTCGCGGGTGCCGTACACGGTGGGGGTGAACAGGCCCTTTGCCCCCCAGCGGGAGCTGTGGTTGTAGACCACGTCCTGGAAGATCTTGATGCCCTTGGCGTGCGCGGCGTTGATCAGGTCCTGGTAGCTGGCGCCGGGGCTCTCCAGTCGCGGGTCGACCCGGTGGAAGTCCCAGCCGTGGTACCCGTGGAAGTCGTAGTCGGAGCGGTTGAGCACCACCGGCGTGATCCAGAGCGCGGAGAAGCCCAACGCCTTGACGTAGTCCAGCTTGTCGATCAGGCCCTTGAAGTCGCCCCGGAACATCGGATCGTCGTTGGCCGCGTTGCCCGACTTCACGTGCTGGCTGCCGCCCCGGTTGTTGCCCGCGTCCCCGTCGGCGAAGCGCGCGGTCATCACGAAGTAGATGCTGTCCTCGCGCGGGTCGCCACCGAGCGGGGAGCCGCCCACCGCGGGCCGGGTCCCGGTGGTCGCGGTGGCGGGGGCGCTCGCCGCCGACCAGTTGCCGGCCGCGTCGCGGGCCCGCACCCGCCAGGTGTACGCCGTGTTCGGGGCGAGGTCGTACGCCACGTACCGGGTGGCGGTGCTGGTGACGGTGACCGCGCCGCCACCGCCGCCGGTACGGGTCACCTCGTACCCGGTGACCGCCCGGTCGTCGGTCGACGCGGTCCAGGCCAGCGTCACCGACAACCCGGCGGCGGTGGCGGTGAGCCCGGCCGGTACCGAGGGCGCGGTGGTGTCCGGTGCCTGCGTCGCGCACGGGTCGGGGGCGTTGGCGGTGACCGTGCCCCCGGAGACCGTGCTGCGCCCGGTACCGATGGTGTAGTCGGCCCCGTTGTTGTTGTCCCAGGCCCCGGCGGTGTTGGTGAACGCGGCGGTGAGCCCGGTCGCCGTGCCCAGGTCGATGCTGCGGCGGACCCAGCCGGCGCAGGCGGCCTCCATGGCCACCCCCGGGACGGGGGTCCAGGTGCCGCCGGTCGGCCGGTAGTGGATGTTCGCGGTGGACCAGCCCCGGGTGGTGAGCCGGTAGTAGACCTCCGCCCGGGCGCCCCCGGGTGACGGGCTGGTGGTGGGGGTCGGGGACGGGGTGCCGGTGGCGCACGGGTTCCCGGTGCCGGTCCGCCCGGCGGCGACGGTGACCGTGCCGGTGCCGAGCCGGTAGTTGGCCCCGTTGTTGTTGTCCCAGACCCCGGCGCCGTTGGTGAAGACGACCTGGAGCCCGGTGGCCGTGCCGAGGTCGACGGTCCGGCGACGCCACCCGGTGCAGGCGCTCTCCATGGCGACGCCGGGCACGGCCGTCCAGGCCGCGCCGTCGACGCCGTAGTGGATGTTGACCGAACTTCCCCAGGCCGTCGGGGGTTGGTAGTAGACGGTGACGGTGTTGGCCGCGACCGCTGCGGTGAGGGGCAGCAGGCCGGCGGCCAGGCCGGTGACGAGCGCGAGCGCTCCCCACCGGCGACGGAGGGTGGTGGTGGTCCGTCTCATGGTGGCTCTCCTGACAGCCGCGCCCGCAGCAGCGGGCGCAAGACACTGAAGGCGCTGCAAAAAGTTGCAGGCGCGGTGCCAGGAAGTTACCAGCTTGGATACGCCGAAACCAGGGGGTTCATCCGATCAGACGTAGGAAAACCTTGCGGAAGCCGACGGAAATGGTCGGCAGATACGGAAATGTCTTGCAGAGTTGACGCTCGTCAGCGGATGGCCGGGGGCCGACCAGCGACCCACCCCCGTTCTCGGGCCCCCGGCCGCCCCCGGCCATCCGCCGCGAGCACTCAGGCGGGGGACGCGAAGACGCCGAACTGGTTCCCGGTCGGATCCGTCAGCACCCAGCCTCGACCCCCGCCCCGACACCGTCCTGTCGGTGTTCTCTCAGGACGGTGCCGGCGCGGACGACGGCCGGTCCGCCATCGACCACAGCCGCGCGACGAGGTCGGGCCGCCGCTGCCCGTACCGCTCCCGGAAGCCCGCGACCTCGGTGGGCCAGATCCGCTCCGTCGGCAGCCCCCGCTCGTGCAGCCGGACCACCACCTCGGCGGCCAGTTCGTCGAACCAGTCCGGCCCGCCACCCTCCCGGAGGTACCCGTCGAAGACCAGGTCGGCCAGCGCCACGTCGGCCACGCTGTCCCGGCCGAGGGCGGTGAGGAGACAGCGGAGCCCGCCCCGGCGGGCCTGCGGGGTCAGCACGCTGGGCCAGGTGGCGTGCAGCACCTCGAACACCAACCCGGGATCGGCGTCCTGGTCCTCCGCCAGCCGGTCGAGCAGCAACGTCACGTGCTGCGCCGCGACGTGCTCCCGCCCGGTGGCCCGCAACGTCGCGGCGGTCGCCGCGCACCGCAGGTACACCGTCGCGCGGTCCTCGGCGGTGGTGGGGCGCACCGGCAGGAGCCAGAGGTCGAGCAGGGTGTGCGCGGCCGAGGTCAGCCCGCCCGAGCCGGGGTCGACGAGGTCCCCCAGCGCCGACGGCAGGTGGGTGGTCAGCGGGGCGAGCGCGTGCCGGGCGGTGTCGTCGGCCACCCCGCACTCCAGGTGCACGCCCCGGGCCAGCCGCGCGCCGAGATCGCGGACGGTGCTGACGGCCGGGGGGCCCGCAGACGGCTCGGCGGGGAGCCGGCGGTCGTACGTCCAGGCCAGGTCGACCGGCGGGACGGTGAAGAAGCCGTCGTCGCGGGAGACCACCACGTAGCGCCCCCGCTCGTCGCGGCAGCGCGCCAGGGCGAGCCAGTCGACGAGGCTCTGCCAGCCCTCCGTGCCGAGCTGCGAGCGCCAGAACCGCACCTGCACCCGCCACGACTCGACCACCTCCGTGGTGTCCGGGTACAGGCTCCGGGCGGAGACCTCGCCGGCCGCGCAGATGGTGAGCAGCAACAGGTTGGCGCTGTACGCGGCCTGCCGGGCGGTGACCGGCAGGACCCGGGGCCGGTACCCGTCGTAGCGCCGGCCGCCGGTCAGCGCGGGGACCTGCCGGAACAGGCGCAGCAGCACCTGCGCCCAGGTGGCCCGCCGCGCGTCGCCGCCGGTGGCCAGCGACTCGGCCAGGAAGCCGAGCACCGGCGCGCGGGTGGTGAGCACCGCGTACGACAGCAGCGCGTGCGCCAGGTCGTCGGCGGGGGCCTCGGAGCCGCCGAGGCTGCTGGCGGTCCCCCGGGCCACCACGTCGTCGACCACCGTCGCGGTGAACCGGGCGACCAGGTACTCGCCGAAGGTGGCGTGCAGGAACTCGTACGTCTCCCGCTGGTCGCCCCCGACGGAGGCCCGCGCCCGGTGGACGAAGAAGAACCGGCCCAGCAGCAGCTCGGCCGCGCGCAGCGGGGGCCGCAGGCCGGCCCGGTCAGCCGGGGGCCCGCCGCCGACCGGCAGCGCCGCCAGGTCGGCCTCCAGCTCCGCCCCGGTGACCTGCTGGGCCCGCCGGTTGAACATGGCGAACGCCACCACCGCCAGCCGGCGCAGCTCCGCCTCGACCGCGTCGTCCCGCTCCCGCTGCGGCAGCCCGACCCGCCGCTTGGTCACCTCGCGGGTGACGAACCGGCGCAACAGCCGCTCGTACAGCTCGCCCCGGCGCAACCGGCCGGCGGTGCGCAAGGCGTTGCCCTCGGCGTCGTACAGGGCCAGCATCAGCAGCAGCAGCGGCTGCTCGGCCAGCTCCCGGTGGGCCAGCACCGCCGCCGGCTCCAGCGGCGCCACCCCGACCTGCTGGAACGCCTCGCGGTTGGTCCGGTTCCAGGTGTGCACCCAGGCGCGCACCCGTCCCTCGTCGAAGGGCTCGAGCCGGGCCGCCACCGTGCCCGGCGGCGACTGGGCCCGGTCGGCGACGCTGGTCCGGCTGGTGACCAGCACCGCGACCGGCCGCCCCTGGGCGGCCTCGCGCCGCTGGAAGGCGGCCACCCGGAGCAGGTAGTCGGTCTGGCTCACCCCGGTCGCCTGGAGCAGCTCGTCGAAGCCGTCCAGCAGCACGACCGGCATCGCGTCCCCGGCCGACCGGGCCAACACCGGCCAGTCGACCCGCTCCCCGGTGTCCTGGCGGACCGCCTGCTCGATCTGGTCCTGCACCTCACCCTCGGCGGGCACGTCGCGCAGCACCACCCGCACCACCATGAAGTCGGCGGCCGGCAACTGGGCGGCGAGCACCCGGGTCAGCACCGACTTGCCCGAGCCGGGCTGGCCGAGCAGCAGCAGCGGGGCCCGGACCGCGCCGGGGCCGGTGAGGTGCACGACGAGCGACTGCCACAGGTCGTCGCGCAGCGGCTGCCCGTCCCACCAGGACTCGTCACTGGGCCGCGCGCCCGGGGTCAGCTCGACGATGCGGCACAGCGGCGGCACGTACGCCGCGCCGAGCGGCGGCACCCGCAGCCCGGCCGGGACGTCGTCCCCGGCGGCGATGATCGGCCGGCCCAGCTCCGCGCCGTACGCGGTGGCGAGCGCGGCGCGCAGGTGCTCCGCCGGCGCCCCGGTGGAGATCTCCCGCAGCAGCCGGCGCATCTCGTCCAGCCCGGTGCCCAACGCCTGGACCTGCGCCCGGGTGGCCTCGTGCTCGTGCAGCCCGATCCAGAAGCCCACCTCGGGGAAGTCCACGGCGAGCCGGGCCAGCAGCTCCCGGTGCCGCTCGGCGGCCAGCTCGGGAAGCTGCTCCAGCGCCGGCCCGATCCGGCGGCGCTCGCCGTCGGTGGCCTCGTCCCAGACGCTCAGGCCGTGCAGGAATCGGCTGAGCCGGTCGGTCAGGTCGGTGTGGAAGGCGGTCACCGCCGCCCGGAACCGCGGGTACGGCAGGTGCGGGCCGGGCGTGGGGGCCGCCGTGGCGAACAGCGCCTCGGTCAACGCCGTCGGGTCGACCGGCCCCGCCCCCGCCAGGGACAGCTTCTCCGCTGCGGTGATCCGGACGCGGGCCACGTCGACGGGCAGCTCGATGCCGTCCAGCGCCTCGAAGAAGGCGGTCACCACGAGGACCGCGTGGGCCGCCGCCAGCCGCTGGCTGCGCCCGTACCGGGACAGCCCGGAGCGCTGCTCGGCGACCCCGCGTACCAGGTCGTGACCGAGCCGGACCAGCTCGGCCTTGGCGTCGAAGATGCCCAGCGCGTCCCCGACCCCGGCGGCCGAGGCGCCCAGCAGGGTCCAGCCGGTCACCCGGTCGGCCCACTCGACGAACTTGCTCCTCCCGCCGCCGAGCAACCGGACCGCGTCGGCGTAGCTGAGCGTGTCGGACACCGGATTCCTCCCCGGAGAACGGTGGACCCATCAGGATCACCGATGGCTCGTGTCGACGCCACCGGATTCGCACGCGGCCCGTCGACCGGTCAGACCAGGCTGAGCGAGCGCAGGTGCCCCGGCGGGAGGCCCAGGTCCGCCCCGCGCAGCTCCCGGGTCACCGGCTCGTCCAGCATCGTCACCTCGCGGATCCGGTCGGTGCGGAAACAGCGCGGCGCCGAGCGCAGCCGACACCAGGTGACCAGGTACCAGTGGGTGGGGTTGCCGAGGTAGCCGACGGGCTCGACGTCGCGGACCGAGACCGTCCTGTGCTGGTCGGCGTCGTGCGGGAGCTGACCTCGCAGCGCCCGGCGAGCCACCGGGCGCTGCGCGGCCGGGGCGACACCGCCCGCAACACCTCCACCAGGGCGCAGAGACGGTCCGTCCGGTTCACGCCGGGGACGCTACGCCACGGCTGCGACAGCGACCGGCTCAGGCGATGCAGGCGCAGACGATCAGCGCGGCCCCGAAGTGGGTGGCGGCGCTGACCTTCGCCGCCGGGTGGGTCTCGTCGGCGGCGATGATCTGCCCCAGTTTGCCGGGGGTGAGCAGGTCCAGCACGACGAAGGCCAGCGCCATGATGCCCAGCCCGATCAGCCCGAAGATGACCGTGGAGGCGAGCCCCTTGGCGAAGTCGTGGTAGCTGGTGAGGATCGCGGTGAAGACGATCCCGGCGACGCCGAGCTGGTTGGCGGCGAGCAGCAGGGCCGCGTTGCCGTTACGGCGTACCCAGATCAGCTCCCGCAGCCGGCCGGGGGTGAGCAGGTCGACCAGGCCGAAGCCGGCGGCCATCAGCGCCACCCCGACGACCCCGAACACCACGCTCTGCCAGGCTCCGCTGAGCAGGTCCTCCAGCACCGACTGCCTCCCGACCACCGACGGCCGGCGGGGGTGCCGGCACGGGTGACCGAGACGATAGCCCCACCGTGCCAGCCCCGGCAGCCCCGAGGGTCACAGGGACAGGTACCGCTGCCGCTCGTACGGGGTGACCTCGCGGCGGTACTGCTCCCACTCGGCGCGCTTGTTGCGCAGGAAGAAGTCGAAGACGTGCTCGCCGAGCACCTCGGCGACCAGTTCGGAGCCGGCCATCACGTCGATCGCCTCGGCGAGGTTCTCCGGCAACGCCTCGTACCCCATCGCCTTGCGCTCGGCGGCGGTCAGCGACCAGACGTCGTCCTCGGCCCCCGGGGGCAGCTCGTAGCCCTCCTCGATGCCCTTGAGCCCGGCCCCGAGCATCACCGCGAAGGCCAGGTACGGGTTGGTCGCCGAGTCCAGCGAGCGGACCTCCACCCGGGCCGAGTTCGGCTTGCCGTACGCCGGCACCCGGACCAGGGCGGACCGGTTGAGGTGACCCCAGCAGACGTACGCCGGGCTCTCGGTGATCCGGTCCGGCAGCGCCTGCGGGAAGAGCCGCTTGTACGAGTTGACCCACTGGTTGGTGACGGCGGTGTACTCCCGGGCGTGCATGAGCAGCCCGGCGATGAACGACTTCGCCACCTTCGACAGCTTCATCGGGTCACCGGCGTCGTGGAACGCGTTGCGCTCCCCCTCGAACAGCGACAGGTGGGTGTGCATGCCGCTGCCGGGCTGGTCGGTGAAGGGCTTCGGCATGAAGGTGGCCTGCACGCCGGTGGAGAGCGCCACCTCCTTGACCACGTGCCGGAAGGTCATGATGTTGTCGGCGGTGGTCAGCGCGTCGGCGTAGCGCAGGTCGATCTCCTGCTGGCCGGGGGCGACCTCGTGGTGGCTGAACTCCACCGAGATGCCGATCCGCTCCAGCGCCAGCACCGCCTGCCGGCGGAAGTCGCGGGCCACCGCGTGGGTGGTGTGCTCGAAGTAGCCGCCGGTGTCCACCGGGACCGGCACCGAGCCGTCCAGTGGACCGTTCTCCAGCAGGAAGAACTCGATCTCGGGGTGGGTGTAGAAGGTGAACCCCTTGTCGGCGGCCTTGGAGAGCATCCGGCGCAGCACGTGCCGGGGGTCGGCCCAGGACGGTCCGCCGTCGGGGAGCAGGATGTCGCAGAACATCCGGGCGCTCTCGCCGCTGACCCCGCCCTCGAAGGGGAAGACCTGGAAGGTGGTCGGGTCGGGCATGGCGACCATGTCCGACTCGAAGACCCGGGCGAAGCCCTCGATCGCCGAGCCGTCGAAGCCGATCCCCTCGTCGAAGGCCGCCTCCAGCTCGGCGGGAGCCACCGAGACGCTCTTGAGCGTGCCCAGCACGTCCGTGAACCACAGCCGGACGAACCGGATGTCGCGCTCTTCCAGCGTGCGGAGGACGAACTCCTGCTGACGGTCCACTTCCACTCCTCGCGACACTGTTGTCCGCCACCGGTCTGGTCGAGGCGACCTGACCGCCCAGTCTCCATTGACCCCGTTACGCAGACGTTACGCGACCCTCCGGCGCGGCGTCCCGTGGTGTCCCACCCCCACCGGTACCGCCCGGCCGACGTGTCGGGGCCACCCTACTGGGGCAAGATGAGGTCATGCCCACCCTGCGTCTCGCACTCTGCCAGGTCAACCCGGCCGTTGGCGATCTTGCCGGTAACGCCGACCTGATCCGTTCCTGGACCCGCCGCGCCGCCGACGCCGGCGCGCACCTCGTCGCGTTCCCGGAGATGGTGCTGACCGGGTACCCGGTGGAGGATCTGGTCTTCCGCCGGTCGTTCGTCGCGGCGTCGCAGGCCGCCCTGCGCCGCCTCGCCACCGACCTCGCCGCGGACGGCCTGGGCGAGGTCGCGGTGGTCGTCGGGTACCTCGACTCCGACGGTCCGCCGCAGGTCAGCGGGGACGCCGAGCCGGGGCGGGGGGCGCGCAACGCCGCCGCGCTGCTGCACGGCGGCACGGTGGCGACCACCTACTTCAAGCACCACCTGCCCAACTACGGCGTCTTCGACGAGGACCGCTACTTCGTCTCCGGGGACACCCTCAGCGTGGCCCGGGTCGGCGGGGTGGACGTGGCCCTGACCATCTGCGAGGACCTGTGGCAGGCCGGCGGCCCGTTCGCGGTGGCCCGCGCCGCCGGGGTCGGGCTGGTGGTCAACATCAACGGCTCGCCGTACGAGCTGAACAAGGACGACGTCCGGCTGCCGCTGGTCCGCCGCCGGGCCGCCGAGGCCGGGGCGACCATCGCGTACGTGAACATGATCGGCGGCCAGGACGAGCTGGTCTTCGAGGGCGACTCGATGATCGTCACGCCGGACGGCGCCCTGCTCACCCGGGCCCCGCAGTTCGTCGAGCACCTGGTCGTGCAGGACGTGGAGCTGCCGGCGGCGAGCGGGCCGGCGACCACCGACGGCGAGCTGCCCGACGGGATGCGGGTGACCCGGGTCACGGTCAGCGAGGAGCTGCCCGCCCCGACCGGCCCGGCCGCCCGGGGCGAGGTCATCGAGCCGGTGGCCGACGAGGCGGAGGTGTGGCAGGCGCTGGTGCTGGGCCTGCGCGACTACGTCGACAAGAACCGCTTCCCCTCGGTGGTGCTCGGCCTCTCCGGCGGCATCGACTCGGCGGTGGTCGCCGCCCTGGCGGTGGACGCGCTCGGCCCGCAGCGGGTGGTCGGGGTGTCGATGCCCAGCCAGCACTCCTCGGAGCACTCCCGCGAGGACGCCGCCGACCTGGCCAAGCGCACCGGGCTCGACTTCCGGGTGGAGCCGATCCAGCCGATGGTGGACACCTTCCTGGCCAACATGTCGCTGTCCGGGGTGACGGTGGAGAACCTCCAGGCCCGGGTCCGGGGCGTGATCCTGATGGCGCTGTCGAACCAGGAGGGCCCGCTGGTCCTCACCACCGGCAACAAGAGCGAGCTGGCGGTCGGCTACTCCACCCTCTACGGCGACTCGGTCGGCGGGTTCAACCCGATCAAGGACGTGTGGAAGACGCTGGTCTGGCGGCTGGCGAAGTGGCGCAACGCCGAGGCCGCCCGGCGCGGGGAGACCCCGCCGATCCCGGAGAACTCGATCGGCAAGCCGCCCAGCGCCGAGCTGAGCCCCGGGCAGCTCGACAGCGACACCCTGCCCGACTACGACGTGCTGGACCCGATCCTGATCGGGTACGTCGACGGCGACCTGGGCCGGGACGGGCTGGTCGAGTCCGGCCACGACCCGGCGGTGGTGGACAAGGTCCTGCGGATGGTGGACACCGCCGAGTACAAGCGCCGGCAGTCCGCCCCCGGCACGAAGATCTCGATGAAGGCCTTCGGCCGGGACCGGCGGTTGCCGATCACCAACCGGTGGCGCGAACGCGGCTGAGTGACATCCTCCACTGCCGCCTGTCACCGCCGCGCCGGCGGTGTGACGATGGCGGCGGAGCCCGGGGACCGCGCCAGCGGCCTCGAGGAAGGAGACAGTCATGGTGGAGTCCACGCCGACCGGCCTGACGCCGGACGGTTCCGCGTCGACCGCCCCGGCGGAGGTGACCGCCCTCTACGGGGGGCCGGTCACCCGCCGGGTCCGTACCCGCGACCTGCTCGCCGCCAAGGAGCGCGGCGAGCGCTGGCCGATGCTCACCTCGTACGACCAGTACACCGCCTCGATCTTCGACGCGGCCGGGGTGCCGGTGCTGCTGGTGGGCGACTCGGCGGCGAACAACGTCTTCGGCTACGACACGACGGTGCCGGTCACCGCCGACGAGCTGTTGCCGCTGGTCCGGGCGGTGGTCCGGGCCACCCGGCACGCGCTGGTCGTCGGTGACCTGCCGTTCGGCTCGTACGAGGAGGGCCCGACGCAGGCGCTGCGCACCGCCGTCCGGTTCATGAAGGAGGGCGGCTGCCACGCCGTCAAGCTGGAGGGTGGCCGCCGGTACGCGGAGCAGGTCGCGGCGATCACCGGGGCCGGCATCCCGGTGATGGCGCACGTCGGGTTCACCCCGCAACGGGAGCACGCCATCGGCGGGTACCGGGTGCAGGGGCGCGGCGACGCCGCCGAGGAGGTGCTCGCCGACGCGCGGGCGGTCGCCGAGGCGGGCGCGTTCGCGGTGGTGCTGGAGATGGTGCCGGGTGAGGTGGCCAAGCGGGTCACCGCCGAGCTGGAGATCCCGACGGTCGGCATCGGCGCCGGCCCCGACACCGACGCGCAGGTGCTGGTCTGGCAGGACATGGCCGGTCTGCGGACCGGGAAGGCCCCGCGCTTCGTGAAGCGCTACGCCGACCTGGCGGGCACCCTGTCGCAGGCGGCGCGCACCTTCGCCGACGAGGTACGCGGCGGCGGGTTCCCGGCGGCCGAACACACCTTCTGAGCCGACCGCCGGCGGGCCGCCCGGCGGCCCGCCGGTCCCCGGCGGGCAGAGCCTCCGGACACCTCGGCATCAGCTATTGTTCGCCCCCGTGAAACGAATTCGTACGTTTGCCGTCGTGATTTCCTGCGCCTCCCTGCTGGCCCTCACCGCCTGCGGTGGGGAGGAGGACGCGGCCCCGGCCGCCGCCGGCACCACCACCCCGGCCACCTCCGCCCCCGCCGACTCCTCGGCCCCGGCGGCCGAGGCGAAGAGCGACAAGGAGATCTGCGAGGCTGCGCAGAAGCTCGCCAACGAGAACACCGAGGCCATCGTCAAGGCCGCGATGGCCGGTGAGCCGGCCCCGGACGAGATCAAGAAGTTGCTGACCGACATGTCGACGAAGCTGACCGAGTTGACGGCCAACGGCAGCCCCGACAGTGCGGTGGTCACCGGCCTGAAGACCATCAACACGGAGATCGACAAGGCGGCAGCCGCCGCCGACCCCCTGTCGGCCATGGGTGGCCCGGCTTCCCTGGAGGCCGGCAAGGACGTCACGACGGGGTGCCAGAAGGTCGGCGTCACCGTCAGCTTCTGACGGCCGGTCCCACCCGGTGCGGCCCCCGGCGGGACGGCGGGGCCGCGCCGGAGAGCGGGACGTTCCCCCGCCGTCCCGTGGGGTGGGCGGGGCGAACGCCGCCCGTTAGGGGGTGCTTCGACCGTCCTGTGTGGAATCCGCTATCGTTCCCGCCCGTGATTCGATTCCGCACTTTTCCCGTAGCCCTTGCCTGCGCCACCCTTCTGACCCTCACCGCCTGCGGCGGCGAGGACACCTCGGACTCGGCCGCCCCGGCCCCCACCTCCTCCTCGGCCGCCCCGGCCGCCACCACCCCGGCCGCGCAGACCGTCAGCGACAAGGAGCTCTGCGAGTCCGTGCAGCAGGCCAGCGCCGAGATGCGGGACAAGCTGAAGGACGCGATGGCCAAGGCCGTGACGTCGACCGACGAGAGCGCGATCACGGCGGCGACCAAGGAGATCATGACCGAGCTGGAGCAGAAGCTCACCGCCCTGGTCCCCACGGCCGGTGCCGAGAGCGAGATCGCCCCGGCGCTGAAGGTGGTCGCCGACGACCTCGGCAAGACCGCCAAGGCGACGGACCCGGCGGAGGTCGCCGAGGACCCCGCCGCCGTGAAGGCCGGCAAGGACCTCGACGCCGCCTGCAAGAAGCACGGCGTCACCCTGAACCTCTGACGGCCGGTACCACCGGACGCGGCCCCGTCGGCATACCGGCGGGGCCGCACCGTGAGCGCCCGGCACGACCGCCGGGCCACTCGCCGGTGCGGGTGACTCAGAGGTCGGTGACCCGGATCCCGGCGTGGGTCTTGTACCGCTTGTTGATCGCGATCAGGTTGGCGGTGAACGCCTCGATCTGGTGGGCGTTGCGCAGCCGGCCCGCGTACACCCCACGCATGCCGGGGATCCGGGCGGCGAGCGCCCCGACCACCCCGACCAGTTCCCGTTCCTCGGTGCAGACGAGCACGTCCAGCTCGATCCGGTCGATCGTCGGGTCGGCCAGCAGCGGCGCGCTGACGTGGTTGAACGCGGCGCAGACCCGGGAGTCGGGCAGCAGCGCGGCGGCCTGCTGCACGGCGCTGCCCTCGGCCACGGTGAGCGCGTACGGGCCCTGCTTGTCGAAGCCGAGCGGGTTCACGCAGTCGACGACGATCTTGCCGGCGAGCGGCTCGGCCAGGGCGGCCACGGTGGCGGCGTGCCCGTCCCACGGCACCGCGACGATCACGACGTCGCTGCGCCGGGCCACCTCGGCGTTGTCGCCGCCGTCGACCCCGGTACCGGCCGGCACCCCGGGCAGGGCGGCGATCTCCCGCGCCGCCTCGACGGCCCGCTCGGCGGACCGGGACCCGATCAGGACGGTCTGCCCCGCCCGGGCGAACCGGTAGGCCAGCCCCCGCCCCTGGTCGCCGGTCCCGCCGATGATGCCGACGGTCAGCCCGGACACGTCGGGCAGCGTGCTCGCGTCATATGCCATCCGGACATCCTCGCAAAACCCACCCCGCCCCGGCACCCACCCCGCCCGCCTCCGCGCGATCCCTGCCCCGCCCCGCGCTCACCCCCGCGATCTTGCACTTTGGGTCCACGACAATTCCGCTATGCCCCCTTTGCCTGGGCGACAACTGCAAGATCGCGGGGAGACCGGGGCGGGGGACGGGGGTGAGGGGCAGGGGGCGGGTCAGGGGTGGGTGAAGAGGGTGGTGCGGGTGGTGGGGTCGGCGGTGACGAGGCGTACCCGGATGCGGTCGCCGAGCGGCAGCTCACCGGTGCAGCGGGCGCGGACCGGCGGGTCGTCCAGCGCCACGGTGCCGCCGGGGCGGCGACCGGGTCGCCCGTTCGACGGGGCGGTGACGTCCAGGACCGCCGCGTCGAAGGTCTCCCCCACCCGGTGTTCCAGCAGGACCGCCTCGGCCAGCTCGATCGCGCCCCGGGTGGCGGCACCGGCGGCGCGGTCGGTCGACGCCATCACCTCGGGCAGCCGGGGCAGGGCCGCCCGTACGTGGTCGGGCACCGGACGTCCGGTGTGCAGGGCCAGACAGACCTCGGTGGCGTACCGGTCGGCCAGCCGCCGTAGCGGCGCGGTGACGTGGGCGTACGCGGCGGCCACCCCGCCGTGTCCGGGCTGCTCCGGCCGTTCCCCGTCGAAGGCGGTGTACGCGGCGCCGCGCATCAGCTCGGCCGCCTGGTCGATGAAGGCGGCGGCCCGGGGCTGGGCGGGGTCCAGCCCGGCCAGCACCTCCCCCACCCCCGTACCCTCCGGCCAGGCCACGCCCAGCGGGGCGGCGGCGGCGCGGAGCCGCTGCACCGCCTCGGGCTTGGGCGGGGGCATCGTCCGCACCAGCCCGATCCGGCCGGCGAGCATCATCTCGGCGGCGGCCATCCCGGTGAGCAGGGAGATCTGCGCGTTGTGCTCCTCCATCGGCACCGGTGCGCGCAGGACCAGCCGCCAGCCGTCCCCGTCGGGCTCGACGTCCTGCTCGGGCAGGGGCAGGTTGATCGCGCCCCGGCGCAGGCCACGGGCGGTCAGCAGGGTACCCAGCTCCGGCAGGAGGGCGATCGGCTCGGGCAGCCGGCCGGCGTCGGCGGCGGCCTGCACCCCGGGGTAGTCGAGTTTGGCGCGGCTGCGTACCCGGGCACGGGCCAGCTCGACCGCGACGGTGCCGCCGTCGGCGTCGAGGTCGATGGTCCACACCACGGCGGCCCGGTCGACGTCGGGCAGCAGGCTCGCCGCGCCCTCGCTGAGGGTGTGCGGGTGCAGCGGCACGTTCCCGTCCGGCAGGTACACGGTCTGCCCCCGCCGCCAGGTCTCCTCCTCCAGCGCGCCGCCGGGCCGGACGTGGGCGGCCACGTCGGCGATCGCGTACCGCACCCGGTAGCCGCCGCCGGGCCGGCGACTGAGCTGCATCGCCTGGTCGAGGTCGCGGGACCCGACCGGGTCGAGGGTGACGAACGGTACGTCGGTCCGGTCGTCGATCCCGGCGGGCAGCGGCGCGGCGGCGGCCTCGTCGGCCTCCCGTTGCGCGGCGGACGGAAACTCCTCGGGCAGCCCCAGTTCGCGGCGGAGCGCGCCGAAGTCGATGCGGGGTGCCAGCACCCGTCGGATGACCACGGACCAATCCTGGCAGCGCCCGCCGTGTTCCGCCCACCCGGACGCGGGCGGAACACGGCGCGGGCAGGTGTGTGTCCTGCCCCGCGGGCCGTGCCGGGCGACCTGGCCGGTCGACGGGCGGCCCGCCGGGCGGACGGGGCGGGTGCCGGGGTGAGCGGGGGCGGGTCTGCGGTCAGCTCGTGGCGGCCCGGCTGGCGGTCGTCCGGGCGGCGGTGGCCCGCGCGGCGGTGGGTCGGGCCGGGGCCTGGCTGGCCGTGCTCCGACCGGCGGCGCCGGCCCGGGTGCCGGCGGTGGTCCTCGTCGCCGCCGAGCGACCGGTGGTGGCGGTACCGGCCGTGGCCTTGGCCATCGTCTTCGCCGCCGCGGTCCCGGTCGCCGCCGTCCGGGTCGGGGTCGCCCTCGTCGCGGCGGCCTTCGCCGTGGCGGTCCGCGCTGCCGCCGTCCGCGTCGCGGCCGATGTCGTCGCGGCGCTCTTCGTCGCAGTGCTCTTCGTCGCGGCGGTCTTCTTCGCGGCGCTCTTCTTCGCGGCCGACTTCGTCGCGGTCGTCTTCTTCGCGGTGGCCTTCTTCGCGGTGGCCTTCTTCGCCGGGGCCTTGCGGGCCGCCGTGGCGCGCGTGGTCGGCCGGGTGGTCCCGGCCTTACGGGCGGTGGTCTTCTTCGCGACCTTGCGGGCCGGGGTCTTCGTCGCGGCGGCGGTGGACCGGCCGGCGGCGGCGGCGGTGGTCTTTTTCGCCGTCGAGGTGACCTTGCGGGCCGTGGTGGCGGCCTTGGCGGGGGCCTTCTTCGCCGCCGCAGAGCTCTTCTTCGCCGCTGCGGGTGCCTTCGTCGCAGGGGTCCGCTTCGTGGCGGCCTTGCGGGTCGTCGCCTTCGCGGTGGTCGCCTTCCTCGCCGGGGCCTTCTTCGCGGTGGTCGCCTTCTTCGCCGGGGCCTTCTCCGCGGCGGTGGCCTTCTTCGCCGGGGCGCGACCGGCGGCGGCGGTGGTCTTGGTGGCCGGGGCGCGGCCGGCGCCGGCCGGCGTCTTCTTCGCGGTGGCGCGGCCGGCGGTGCCCGTGCGGGCCGACGCGGCGGCCGTCGTGCCGGACCGGCGGGCCGTGGTGGACCGTGCCGTACCGGTCGAGCCGCCCGTGGCCCGCTGCGCCGTGGTGGCCTTCGTCGCGGTCGTACGTTCGGCGGCCGGGCGGGTGGTGGCCTTTTGTGCTTCGGCCATCTCGGTTCCCTCCTTGGGGACATGCTCTCGCGTGGCTCCGCACGGAGCACGGAGTTCCTCGACGCGGGCCGTCCCGCGCCGTCTATTCGTCCTCCCCGGCCCAACGGGCGTCCTCGGCCTCCCACGCCTCGTTGCGCCGCTGCACGGTCTGCAGCGCGTTCTCCGCGTCGGCGGCGGAGGTGTACGGGCCGAGCACGTGCCGCGCGGCACACACGTCCGCGCCGGTCTCGACCCGGTGGTGTCGGGTGCACCAGTAGTAGCGCCCACCACGTCCGCTGTCGCTCATGGGATCACTGTGCACCGTGCAGCGCCCGGCCGCCACCGGTTCCGGGAAAAGTCGTTGATGTCTTCCACAGTAGACGTGCTGCTCACCGGCCGTGGGAGATTGGCGGAACCCGTCCGGCCGCCGGGGCACGCCCGGCCGGCGGGGCGGGGCGGGTGCGCCGGCGACGGTGAGCCGGCCGGCGCGGCGTAGGGTCGGCGGATGGGTCTACCGGACTACATCCGGCAGCTACGCACCCACGTCGGCCACGACCTGCTCTGGCTGCCGAGCGTGAGCGCCGTGGTCACCAACGCCGAGGGCGCGCTGCTGCTGGGCAAGCGCGCCGACGACGGCCAGTGGTCGCTGATCAGCGGTTTCGTCGAGCCGGGCGAGCAGCCCGCGACCGCCGTCGTGCGCGAGGTCGAGGAGGAGACCGGGGTACGCGTCGCGCCGGAGCGGCTGACCAGCGTCATCTCCCACCCGCACACGTACCCGAACGGGGACCGCTGCGAGTACCTGAACCTGGGGTTCCGCTGTCGCCTGCTGGGCGGTACCGCGCGGGTCAACGACGACGAGTCCGAGGCGGTGGGGTGGTTCCCCCTCGACCGGCTGCCCGATCTGGACCCGCAGGCCCGGCTGGTGCTGGCGCGGGCGCTCGGCCCGGACACCGACGTCTGGTACCTGCCGGCCGGCGACGACTGGCGCGACTGGACCGCCACGACACCGCAGGGCGCCCGCAGCGGCAGCGCCTGAGCGGGCCGGTATCCGCAGGTGGCCGGGCCGGCCGAGGGCCGGGTAGCAGGCGGACCGGGCGGGCAGCCATCCACCGCAGCGGCGCTCTTGCCGGCCCGGCGGTCGCCGGCCCACGGCCGGTCAGTCCGTTCGACCCGGCGCGGGTGCGGACGGGCAGGTCGGTGTGCGACTCTCGGCCGAGCTTTTCTCGCGGGGCCTCGTGGGAGCCCCGCGAAAGCGCACTACGCTGCGCGGGCACACTCGTCTGCTGACCCTGGAGGCACACGTGGCCAACCTCGACACCGCCCTGAAGGAAGCCATGACCATCGACGGTGCCATCGGCATCGCGCTGGTCGACTACACAAGCGGAATGACCCTCGGCGTGGCCGGTGGGACACCCGAGATCGACCTGACCGTCGCGGCGGCGGGCAACACCGACGTGGTCCGCGCGAAGCTGCGCACCATCGAGATGTTGCAGCTCAACGACGAGATCGAGGACATGCTGATCACCCTCGGGAGTCAGTACCACATCATCCGGCCGCTCACCGGTCGTACCGGCAAGGGCCTCTTCCTCTACCTGATGCTCAGCAAGACGCGGTCCAACCTGGCGCTCGCCCGGCACCGGCTCCGCACCATCGAGGAGCAACTGGAACTGTGACCATGGGCGACACGATCCTCCCCCGTCGCACCGCGCAGCGGCCCGAGGTCCCACCGCCGCCCCGGCTCCCGCCGTCGCTGGCCGGCAACCCGGGGCTGCCGTATCCGGCGATCGGCACCGAGCTGACCGAGCTGCGACTCCAGATCCCCGGCGTGCAGGGCAGCGTCCTCGGTGGCGTGGACGGGCTGCTCATCGCCCACGACGTGCCGAGCGGCCTGGACCCCGACGACCTGGCCGCGATGGCGGCGACCACCTTCGGCCTCGGCCGGCAGGTGGGCGTGCGGCTGCGCCAGGGCGAGTTCCAGCAGTCCACCGTCCGCAACGCCGGCGGGTACCTGAGCGTCTACGCGGTGAGCAGCCAGGCGCTGCTGGCCGTGGTCGGGCACGACGCGATCAACGTGGCCCGGCTGCACCTGCACGCCCCGCCGGTGGCCGCCCGGATCGCCGCCCTGCTGGCAGGCTCCTGACCGGCACCGGGGCGGGCCGCCGCAACCGGCCCGCCACCCGGGACGCGGGTGAGCGAGAATGCGGCGATGCACCCTGACGTCCGGCAGTACCTCTCGGAGTTGGTCGACCGGGCCCGTGACCTGCTGGGCGACGGCCTGGTCGGGGCGTACGCGGCGGGCTCGGTGGCGCTGGACGCGTACCAGCCGGGCCGCAGTGACGTCGACGTGGCCCTGGTCAGCGCCGACACCCTGAGCGGGGCCACGAAGCGCGCCCTGGTGGCCGCGCTGCGGCACGAGGCGCTGCCGTGCCCCGCGCGGGGACTGGAACTGGTCGCGTACCGGCGGGAGGTGGCCGCCGCCGGCACCGCCGAACCCGGCTTCGAGGTCGAACTGAACACCGGCCGGGCGATGCCGTCGCGCGCGACGTACGCGGTCGGTGACCGGCCCGCCGCCGACGGCCGGTTCTGGTACGCCCTGGACCGCAGCATCCTGCACCAGCACGGGTACGCCCTGCTGGGCCCGCCGGCCGCGACGGTCTTCGCCGACGTCTCCCCGGCCGACCTGCGCCGGCTGCTGGTGGACGCGCTCACCTGGTGGCTCGCCCGCCCCGGGCCACCCGGGGACGCGCCCGGAGCCGAGGACGCGGTGCTCGGGGCCTGCCGCGCGCTGGTGCGGGTCCGGCACGGGGTGTGGCTGTCGAAGGTCGACGCGGGCCGGCGACTGCTGGCCACCGGCGACCCCGGGCTCACCGCCGACCCGACGGGCGGGTACGCCGATCTGATCGAGCGGTGTGTGGCGGCCCGGCGGGGTGGTCCGCCGCCGGGCGCACGGGCGGCGCGGGAGTTCCAGCGCGGGGTGCTCGACGAGATTCGCCGCGCCACGCTATGACCCAACCGGTATATATTCTCAAGTTTGAATGTCTCGATAGTCTCTCCTCCAGGATCAGGGCAGCCCGGGGCCACCGTCCCGGGTCGACCCGGTGGACAGAGGAGAACAGATGACCCTCCCCCGCAGACTGGCCGCGCTCGGCGTACTGACCGCGACGGCCATGGCCACCACGATGATCGGAAGCCCGGTGTCGGCCGCACCGGCGACCGGCGAGATCCGTCTCGCCGGTGGCGCCACCGCTGTCACGGGTAGCTACATCGTCGTCCTGAAGGACTCGGCCGTGGGCGGCAAGGCCGGTACCGCGCAGGCCGCCGTCACCTCCTCGGCGGGCAGCCTCGCCAAGCGGTACGGCGGCGCGGTGGCCCAGGTGTACGGCAGCGCGCTCAACGGCTTCGAGGCGAAGCTGTCCGAGTCTGCCGCGAAGCGGCTCGCCGCCGACCCGGCGGTCGCCTTCGTCGAGCAGAACCACACGGTCAGCATCCAGGCGACCCAGGTCAACCCGCCGTGGGGTCTGGACCGCATCGACCAGACGGCGCTGCCGCTGAGCGCCTCCTACACCTACAACAGCACCGGCTCCGGGGTGACCGCGTACGTCATCGACACCGGCATCCGGACCACCCACAACGACTTCGGCGGCCGTGCGGTCGACGGGTACGACGCGGTGGACGGCGCCCTGCCGGCGACCGACTGCAACGGGCACGGCACGCACGTCGCCGGCACCGTCGGCGGCAGCACCTACGGCGTGGCCAAGGGCGTGCGCCTGATCGGCGTCCGGGTGCTGAACTGCGCCGGCAGCGGCACGATCGCGGGCGTCGTGGGCGGGGTCAACTGGGTCACGTCGCACCACGCGGCGGGCCAGCCGGCGGTGGCGAACATGAGCCTCGGTGGCGGGCTCAACCCGTCGCTGAACACCGCCGTGGCGAACTCGATCGCCGACGGCATCACCTACGCGGTGGCGGCCGGCAACAGCAACGCCAACGCCTGCAACTCCTCGCCGGCTGCGGTCGCCGCGGCGATCACCGTCGGCGCGACCCAGAGCAACGGGGCCCGTGCCTCGTACTCGAACTGGGGCACCTGCGTGGACATCTTCGCCCCGGGCTCGGCCGTCCTGTCGGCCTGGCACACCAGCAACACCGCGACGAACACCATCAACGGCACCTCGATGGCGTCGCCGCACGTGGCCGGCGCGGCCGCCCGGGTGCTCCAGGTGAACCCCTCCTGGACCCCGGCCCAGGTCGCCTCGTACCTGACCACCACCGCCACCACCGGCACCATCAGCAACCCCGGCACCGGTTCCCCGAACCGCCTGCTGTACGTCGCGCCGACCCTCTGATCCACCTGCCGGACGGCCCCGGGGCACCCGCCCCGGGGCCGTTCCCGTGTGCCCCGCCACCGCCGACCGGGCACCCCGAGACCCCCGCCCACCTGCTGGAACGGCCCGTAACCGATCCCCCCATCGTCAGGTTTGACTGGACAACCGTGCCATGCCGGGGCGGCCCGAGCACGGTCTCGACCTGGGGGTGAGCGGTGCGACGCAGAGTCCTCGTCGTCGGGCCGCTGCTCGTCCAGGCGTTCCTGCTGCACCTCGCCCTCCCCGGTCACCCGGCCCTGGCCGGCCCGGTCGTCCCCGACCCCGCCGGGCGGCCCGCCGCCGGAGCGCTGGCCGCCCGCCCCGCCCCGGCCCTCCCTCCCCCGGCCCTCCACGCCATCCCGGCGGTCACCTCCGACGCGACCGTCGGCACCGAACTGGCCGCCGGCACCGAACTGGCCGGTCCCGACCGCGTTCCGGACGGCTCCCGTGGCCACGAGTCCGACGTCGAGCGGTCCGGCCGGGCCGCCCTGGTCCCCGGGCCGGCCCCGGATCTGCGCGCCCTCGGTGCCGGCCCCACCACGGGTACGCCCGTCGGGCCGGGCCGGGGCGCGCGGCTGGTCACCGGCTGCGCAGCGACGGTGCACGGGGCGTTCAGCCGGGCCGGTCGTAGCGCCCCGGGTGGTGAGCGCCGGGGCGAGCCGGTCCCGCCCGACCGGGCGGCCCGCCGGGGCGTACCCGTCGGGTGGGAGAAGGCCGCCGACGGCCGTCCGCTCACCGCGCAGCCCGGCCCCGACCTGGCCGGATGCCGGGTGCTGCGCTGCTGAGCGGCGCGCGTCCACTCGCACCCGCACACCACCACCTGAGGCGTCCCCGCCCGTCGCGCCCGCGCGACCCGGGGCCGTTCCCGTCCCACCGCGTCGGCACCGACGTCCCCGGGCCGGCCCGCATCCGCACCGACACCGCGTCAACGACGAGGCGGCCCGGCGTACCCGCCGGAGGGGTGGACGCACCGGCTTCCCCGCCCCATGCCTCCCGGAGGTGGACCATGACCACGTACGCCCGTCCGACCTGGCGTGTCGCGCTGCGCGCCGATCTGCCCGCGTCCCTCGTCGTCTTCCTCGTCGCGTTGCCGCTCTGCGTCGGCATCGCCGTCGCCTCCGGCGTACCCGCCGAACTGGGCCTGGTCACCGGCGTGGTCGGCGGCCTGCTGGTGGGCCTGATGCCGGGCAGCAGCCTCCAGGTCAGCGGCCCGGCCGCCGGCATGACGGTGCTGGTCGCCGAGGCGGTGGACCGCTACGGCCTGACCGGCCTCGGCACCATCGTGCTGGTCTGCGGGCTGCTCCAGATCGGGCTGGGCCTGCTGCGGCTCGGCCGGTGGTTCCGCGCCATCTCGGTCGCCGTGGTGCAGGGCATGCTCGCCGGCATCGGCCTGCTCATCGTCGCCGGCCAGTTGTACGTCCTGGCCGGGGCCACCACCCCGCACTCGGGGCCGGGGAAGTTCACCGGCCTGCCCGGTCTCGTCGCCGACGTGGTCACCTCGCCCACCGCGCAGGTCGCGTTGACCGTCGGCGTGGCCACCCTGGGCACCATGACCCAGTGGGACGCGCTGCGCCGCCGGGTACCCCGGCTCCGCATGGTCCCCGGCGCGCTGGTCGCCGTGGTCGTGGCCGCCGCGCTGACCGCGCTGCTCGACCTGCCGGTGCAGACCATCCAGGTGGAGGGGCTGCTCGCCGCGATGCAACCCTCGCTCGGCCACTGGCGGGACCTCACGGACCTGGGCGTCCTCGCCACCATCGCCACGTTCACCCTGGTCGCCTCGGCGGAGAGCCTGTTCAGCGCGGCGGCCGTCGACCGGCTGCACACCGGCCCCCGCACCGACTTCGACAAGGAGTTGGTCGCCCAGGGCACCGGCAACACGGTCTGCGGCCTGCTCGGCGCGCTGCCGATGACGGCGGTGATCGTCCGCAGTTCGGCCAACGTGCAGGCCGGCGCGCGGACCAAGGCGTCCCGGGTGCTGCACGGGCTCTGGCTGCTGCTCTTCGTCGCCGCCGTACCGGGGCTGATCGGGCTGATCCCGCTGCCGGCGCTGGCCGCCGTGCTGATCCACGCGGGGGTCAAGCTCATGCCGGTCCGGGCGCTGCCGGCGCTCTGGCGCGAGCACCGGGGCGAGGCGGTCGTCCTGGTGGTGACCGCCGTCGCCATCGGCACCACCGACATGTTCACCGGCGTCCTGGTCGGTCTCGGCCTGGCCGTGGTGAAGGCCGCCTGGGAGACCTCGCACATCCGGGTGACCGTCCACGACGACGGGTCCGCCCCGATCGACGTCACCATCACCGGCAACGCCACGTTCCTGCGGCTGCCCACCATCCTCACCGCCCTGAACGCCCTGCCCGCCGACCGCCGGGTCCGGTTGGACCTGCGCGGCCTGCGGCACGTCGACCACGCCTGCCGGACCGCCCTCGACCAGTGGGTGGAAACCCACAACACCCAGGCCGAGGTACCGGTCCAGGTGATCGCCCCGGCCGAGGCGGCCTCGTCCGAGGCGGTTGTGGAGGGCACGGCGGGCGGCGACGGGGAGGCCGGACGGCCGACCGGCTGACCCCGCTCGACCCGGTCGTCACCCCGCGCTCAGCGGCGCAGCGGTCGGGGCTGCCCCGCCGGCACCGGCGGCTGCCCCGCCGGTGCCGGCGCGGGTGGTGGCCGGCGGGCCGGTCGGCTCGGCCGCTGGTTCGGTGACCGGGGCGACGGTTGCGGCCGACGCATCATCTGGAGCCCGGCCGGCCGCACGAAGAGGTCCCGCTTGGCGACCGCGTCACCCCGCTCGTCAAGGGAGTACCCGTGCAGCCAGACCCAGTCGTGGTAGGTGACCCACTCCTCGATCACGCGGATCACCCGGAACATCATCGGCCTGGTGAACTGCACCGACGCGGCCCGGGTGACCAGCACGACGTCACCGGGGGAAGGCAGCCCGTCCACCGGCGTCCCCTCCCCCCGGACCGCCCCGCCGCTCGTCGCCGACCCGCTGCCGCCCCGGCGGCCGGGATCGTCCGCCGATCTCCGGCCCACCCGTCCGCCCGCCGGCCCGGCCTTCCTGCGGCGCGGGCGGGTCCGCCTTCGTGCGGCCCGTCAGGTCGTTGGCGAACCGCACGTCCGGCGGCCGGTTCACCGGCGAGCCGGCCCGGACGATCGGGTACGCCCGCGTCGGCTCGTGCAGCGTCGCCCCGCGGTGCCGGGCCGGCGGGCCAGCCTCACCCCGCCGGCCGCCCGGCACCGGCAAGCCGGCGGGTCGGGTACCGCTGTTGGGGACGCTGTCGAGCTGCCCCGGCAATGAGACCAACCGTTCGCCGGTACGCGGACCGCCCTCGTCGGCGTATGGGTTCCCCTCGTCGGCACCCCGGTCGTCGGCACCCCGACTCCACTCGTCGGCGGTCAGGCGGAGGGACCGCAGCGTCAGCAGGTGCAGCCCCAGGCTGAGCCCGAGCAGGACGACAATCACCTGGTCAACCATGCCGCATCCGCTCCAACCAGCCCAGGAACCGCCGCCGGATCGTCGCCGGGTCGGGCGGCTCCGGGCAGATCCAGTCCAGATCGGTCGTCGCCTCCCGCAGCAGCCCGGCCAGGTGACCGGCCAGCCCGACAGGGTCATCCGCGTACCGCCGGACGAGGTCGACGCGCGCCTCGCCACAGGGCCACGGGCGGGCACACGCGGCACAGATCCAGAGCGGGCGTAACGGCAGGTGTGGGCGTCTCATCGGGCCTCCGCACGGGGTCGTCGACTCCTGCGGTGCCCCCGCCCGCCGGGAAGATCCTCCACCGGACGGGGGCACCTTCCGCTCATGCTCCATCACCCTCAGCTAGTCAATCGACTACTGCCTATTGACTAGATTCCGCCCGCCTACGGTCTACCGACATGGGGAAGCCCCTGATGGGTCCGTACGAGATCGCCCGCCGGCTGGACGTGTCGCGTCAACGCGTCCAGCAACTCGCCCGCTACCCCACCTTCCCCAAGCCCTACGCGATCCTGCGCGCCGGCAAGGTGTGGCGCACCGAAGACATCGAGCAGTGGATCGCCGAGCACCGGCAACCAAGCCCCACCGACGGCGACGACCAGAGCTGAGGCAGCTACCTGTCGACCGGAATCTTGAAGAAGCCCAACCCGCTCGACGCCTGACCGCCGACCGAAACTCAGCGCGAACCCGGATCGACAGTCTGGATCTCGTCCCCCAAACGTGGCCAACAGGCAAGTCGGCCTGCACCCCAAAGAGACGCTGCAATGCGCCTGACCAGCGCCTATCCGCTAGAAGGCTTGCGGGGCACTGCCAGATTTTCAGGCGCCAGCAGCGTCGGGCATAGCAGAACGTCCCCTTCGTCACAGTTGTCAGGGCTGCCGTCGCCCGCGAACATGCAACCACTCGTATTTACCCACAGCGCATCTCGGGGTAGGATGGCCCGCTCAGTACATTGTGGAGTGAGCAATAGATGTCATTACCAAATTCCTTCCACCTTGCAACAAGGGAGAGGTCTTGACCTCATCTGAGACGGGGCAAGAATTCGAGGTTCGCGCTCTCAATGTGGCGCGCGCAATTCACGATCCCCTGTTCCTCCAGGGGGCAGTTATGATAGACGGAGTAGAGCATGATGCGATCTTTTCATCGGACGACTCAATAAACTGTTACGAATTCACAACATCTCGCACCAAAGCCAAAGCCGAACACGATGCCGAAAAACTGCGAAAGATCATCCAACGGCTCTCAAAAGTTCCGAATAATTCTTTCAAGAGCATCGTGGGTTGGTTCGTAACTCGCGAAGAACCAACGGGAGACCAAAGGGAAGCCGTAAAGCGGGAGTCGAACAAGGCGTCCCCGCACGCCACCAAAATTCACTGCATCAGTTTACGCACTCTACAGCGGCGATTGTGCGACGTAGGCAGCTATCTCCGATCCCGCGACAACTATCCTTTCGGAAGTGTTGGATTCTCACCAGCTCGGGGAACCACCGATGTCGACCAGAGTTTTGCCGCCAGAGACAGCGCTTTCAACATGCAAGGACTCGCTGAACAACTGACTGCGGGGCGACGAATCCTTCTGCACGGCCAATTCGGAGTCGGCAAGAGTCATGCGCTTAAAAAGCTGTATCTTCGACTTCGAGCACAATACTCCAAGAACCCCGAAGAACAGCGCTTCCCACTGCATATAAATCTCAGAGACTGCATCGGCCTCCGCTCTCCGGCAGAAATACTGCGACGACACGCAGAAGAGATTGGTTTTGAGGGTGACAGGAGTCTAATCTCTGCTTGGCGCGCTGGAGCTTGTGTGCTGCTCCTGGATGGCTTCGATGAGGTTACTCCGACCCGCTGGCTCGGCAACGTTTCAGACCTCCGAACGGTGCGATGGCAGGCACTGGACCCTGTGCGGAGACTTATACAGGATGCGCGGGAAGAAACGGGGATTGCCGTTTGTGGCCGCGCTCATTACTTCACGTCACTAACCGAGTGTCGCGACGCCCTCGGCTTGACGCCTGATGACCTAGAACTTGAGTTGACAGATTTTGATTCCAATCAGGTCCAGCGGTTCCTGAGCGCAGCTTCATCTGATTTGCCGGAATGGCTGCCAACTCGCCCACTCCTTCTCGCATACTTGCTGAACTCTGGAGCGCTCTCCAACCTTTCCGACCAGAATGATACGCCTAGGGCTGCGGCATGGAACAAACTCCTAGACGAAGTATGCGCACGGGAGGCACGGGCGCTTTCTGGAGTTCGCCCAGATATAGTGCGGGCAATTCTCGGGCGCGTAGCAACCCTTGCACGGAGTGGCGGTGATGCACTCGGCCCGATAAACATGGGTCACATGGAGCAGGCGTTCTACGAGGTGAATGGACGGCGCCCAGACGACGAAGGAATCCAGTTATTACTGCGACTTCCTGGGTTGACCTCATCCGGGGATGAGTCCAAGCGGCTCGAGGAGCGGGTATTTGCCGATCAAGCACTATCCGACGTTGCTTTTGGCGATGATCTCGCAAAGTATATTTCCAGCCCTTATCAAGGACACCCGCTTACACAGCCAGCATCTTGGGCAAATGCATCGAATGAGCTAACGCTTGCGGTAGCAGCCCACGTCCTGATTCAAAATGGCGTAGGCCTTGGAGCGGTAAAAGCCGCATTGAAGCATCGTGATTCCCAAGGGCTAAATGATTCAATTCTTGCTGACCTGATTGGTGTTGCCAACGAGATTGGATCAGACATCAAGCCCCCAGGATACATTGTGGAGGGAGTGTACTTTGACTACCTCTCGGTCGGGGAATTCCCAACGCTTTCCTTACTCCACATCAAGGACTCTGTCATTGAGACGCTAGACCTGTCCGGCGTCTCATCCCCAAGCGAATCCCCCCACTTCGACAAATGCCTTTTCGGCTTTGTGGATGGGGTATCCGATATACCACCGTTCCTTGCAGATAAATTTCAGAACTGCGAAGTGCAGGAATTTTCTCAGGCCTCCCATACTACTTCAGGGATTGCACAGCTACCCCTTCCCCGCAAGACCATCGTAGCACTCACCATTCTTAAGAAAGTATATGCACAGCGCGGATCCGGAAGAAAGGAGGGCGCCTTGTCTCGCGGCTTGAGTCAGACCGATCGCCAACTTGTCCCTGACGTGCTTGCACGACTCGTCTCCGACAAGTGGCTCACCAAAGTCGGACGCGGCTCGACAACGATATACCTACCTGTTAAGGGCAAACGGCAGGCTGCCATGCAAGCGCTAGACACTCCGGCATCCCTCCAGATCTAGGACGCCTCAAACAACTATCACCCGACACTCGGAACTTATTCATGATCATCAACTTAGGGAACTAGTATGAACGCTTAGAGACAGTAGTCGCATCCTCCTGGATCCGGCACTCCGCCCACCTCGACACGGGGTGGCAAACCAACGACAACGGCCGGATACCGCACGACGAAACGAGCAGCAAGTCTGCGACGGAGGCAGAACCGCTGCCTTGGTCGTGTTAGCCCTTGCAGACCGGGTTAATCTAACCTCAGGGAGTTTGACGACACCCGACAGCGACCAGTGTTACCAAGCACGACCAGGGGCGCCCGAGTACTCGAAGCCTTGATCGGGGCTCTGAGCTGGTGGGCGACGGACGAGTCGACCTGTACGCCGGATTCTGTGCCCGTCGCGTACCCCTTGCGGGGTCCGCGTCGGCGGCGGTCATCCATCTCGGCCTGCCGTTGCCGACAGGCTCCAGCGGCCTACCCGCAGACATCGGGCGGGCAGCCCTCAAGCGTCTGCGCGGGTCGTCATCTTGCGGTGACGGCCCTTTCTTGGCCTTGCTCCGGGTGGGGTTTACCGAGCCACCCCGGTCACCCGGGGTGCTGGTGGGCTCTTACCCCACCGTTTCACCCTTACCGTCCCCTTTATGGGGGCGGCGGTCTGTTTTCTGTGGCACTGTCCCGCGGGTCGCCCCGGGTTGCCGTTAGCAACCACCCTGCCCTCTGGAGTCCGGACGTTCCTCGGCGACGGGCCGGAGCCCGTCGACGCGACCGCCCGGTCGACTCGTCCGTCGCGCTCTCATCGTAACGATGCCAGCATGCCGGCTATTGCCACCCCGCCCCCACCCCCTGCCGCCCGGACGCCAGCGCCGGGCCGGACGACGACCGACAGTTCCTCTGGTACCCGATCAGGTCCAGAGCGCGGCCACGGCGGTCGAGGGCTGGCCGGCGTTTGATCACCTGGACGGCGGCGGGGGCCAGGGGGCGGCGCGGCGGCGGCCCTCCCGTGCGGGGCCTCCGAGGCACGCACCGGGTGGACGCTGGTCGGCGTACCCCGGGGTGGGGGCCGGGGGCGACGGCGTCGGTAGCCTCGGCGGTCGTGGAACTCACCGACGCCGTGCTGCTGGTCGCCGCCGGTCTCGCCGCCGGCACCATGAACGCGGTGGCCGGCGGCGGGTCCCTCATCACGTTCCCCGCCCTGATCGCGGTCGGCCTGCCACCGGTGGCGGCGAACGTCAGCAACTCGGTGGCGGTCTGTCCCGGGTACCTGGCCGCCGTGGCCGGCAGTCGGGTGGACCTGCCGGCCCGGCGGGAGTGGCTGCCGCTGGTCCCGACGGCGGTCGTCGGCTCGCTGCTGGGCTGCCTGTTGCTGCTGGGTACGCCGGCCCGCGCCTTCGAGCTGGTCGTACCGTTCCTGGTGCTGGCCGCGACGGCGGTGCTGGCCTTCCAGGAGCCGCTGCGCCGGCTGGTCGGCCACCCCCGTGACGGGGGCCCGCGCCGCCGCGCGCTGGCGGCGCAGGTGATGGTCGGGGTCGGCGCGGTGTACGGCGGGTACTTCGGCGCGGCGCTGGGGGTGATGCTGGTCGCCGGCCTGGCCCTGGTGCTGGACGCGACCATGGCCCGGGTGAGCGCGGTGAAGAACCTGGTGTCGGCCGTGGTCGGGCTGACCACGGTCACGATTTTCGCCCTCTTCGGGCCGGTGAACTGGGCGGCCGTCGCGCTGGTCGCCCCGGCCACCCTGGTCGGCGGGTACGTCGGTGCCCGGCTGGCCCGGCGGTTGCCGTCGGTGGTGCTCAAGACCGTGATCGTCGCCTTCGGCACGTGCATCGGCCTCTACCTGCTCTACCGCGCCCTCCGCTGATCCCGCCCGCCGTCCCCGGCTCGACGTGACGGTGCCGGTGCGGGCGGGTCAGCGCGCGGGCCGGGCGGGGTGCCGGGGTGTTTGGAAGGGGCCCTTCCTCTACAGAATGCGTTAACAAGGGCCCCCTCCTTTCACGCGACCGGCTCCGGGGCGGTGGCGGCGTCGGTGCGGGGGCCGGGGGTGACCCGGGGGTCGCCCTCGTCGGCGAAGTAGTCGTCGGTCTCGGTGCCGTCGCCGCCGTCCGGGACGCGGGCCGCGCGCAGGGCGAGGGTGCCCAGGGCGGCGACGAGCAGGTTGACGCCGACGGCGACGATGCCGACGTAGATGGTCTTCGGCGTGTCCAGGCCGAAGTCGGCCAGCGGGAAGGCCGACCCGCCGAAGTGCTGCCGTCCGGTGGCGGCGTTCGGGATCTGGTACAGCATCCACAGGCCGAGCCCCATGCCGGCCGTCCAGCCGGCGATCAGCGCGCCCTTGTGGAACCAGCGGGTGTACAGGCCCAGGGCCACCGCCGGCAGCGTCTGGAGGATGATCACGCCGCCGATGAGCTGGAGGTCGATGGAGAACTGCGGGTCGAGGAAGACGATGCAGGCCACCGCGCCGACCTTCACCACCAGCGACGTGATCTTGGATACGTTGGCCTCCTGGGCCGGGGTGGCGTCCCGTTTCAGGTACTCCTTGTAGATGTTGCGGGTGAACAGGTTCGCCGCCGCGATCGACATGATCGCCGCCGGGACCAGCGCGCCGATGCCGATGGCCGCGTACGCGACCCCGGCGAACCAGTCCGGGAACTGCTGGTCGAAGAGGACCGGTACGACGGTGTTGCTGTCGACGGTGCCCTCCTTCGACCCGGGCAGCGGGGTCACCCCGGCGGCGATGGCCATGAAGCCGAGCAGCGCGATCAGCCCGAGCAGCAGGCTGTACGCGGGCAGCGCGGACATGTTCCGCTTGATCACGTCCCGGTTCCGGCTGGCCAGTACCCCGGTGATGCTGTGCGGGTACAGGAACAGCGCCAGCGCGGAGCCGAACGCGAGGGTGACGTACTGGATTTGGTTGTTGCCGGTGAGCAGGATGCCGTCGTTCGGGTTCGGGGTGGCCGCGAACTTGGCGTCGGCGGCGTCGAAGATCGCCCCCCAGCCGCCGAGCTGGTACGGCAGCCAGATCACCGCCACCAGGATGACGATGTAGATCAGCGAGTCCTTGACGAAGGCGATCAGCGCCGGGGCGCGCAGCCCCGACTGGTACGTGTAGGCGGCCAGGATGGCGAAGGCCACGATGATCGGCAGGTGCCGCGCCAGCGCGCTCTCCCCGGCCACCCCCATGGTCTTGAGCACCGCCTCGATGCCGACGAGTTGCAGCGCGATGTACGGCATCGTGGCGACGATGCCGGTGATCGCGACCAGCAGGGCCAGCACCGGCGACTCGAACCGCCGCCGCACGAAGTCGGCCGGGGTGACGAAGCCGTGCCGGTGCGACACCGACCAGAGCCGGCAGAGCACCAGGAACACCAACGGATAGACCACGATCGTGTACGGCACGGCGAAGAACCCGGCCGCGCCGGCCCCGAAGATCAGCGCCGGCACCGCCACGAAGGTGTACGCGGTGTAGAGGTCCCCGCCGATGAGGAACCAGGTGATCCAGCCGCCGAAGCTGCGCCCGCCCAGCCCCCACTCGTCGAGATGGGCCATGTCCTTCGGGGCGCGCCACCGGCTCGCCACGAACCCCATCCCGCTGACCAGCAGGAAGAGCGTGGTGAAGATGATGATCTCGGTGAGATGGTCGCGCCACATCAGCGCTCACCCCGCTTCTTGGTCCGCTGGTACACCAGCGTGGTGGTGGCGACGCCGAGCAGGATGAAGGCCAGTTGCAGCCAGTAGAACCGGGGCCACCCGAACAGCCGGGGCGAGTCGGCGTTGAACAGCGCCGGGACCAGCGGTACCACGATCGGCGCGAAGAGCAGCCAGTTCCACGGACTGTGGTCCCTGGCCCGCACCCTCCGCGCCGACCCGCCCCCCGCCGACCCGCTGCTCGCCGACCCGCCCCTCGCCGGCCCGCTGCTCGCCGGATCCGGCCGGGATTCGGTACTTCCCGGCTCCGGCTCCCGTGCTTCGGCCATCTGGCACCTCCGGTGGTGGTGACTCCGACCGCCGGAGGCTACGACCCTGTGACCGCCGTCACGCCGTACCTGTGCGTGATGCTGCGCCCAACGGAGCGCATCCTGCGCCCAGCGGTCCCCATCGATGGATCACCGGCCGCGCCGTCCCCGTCACGCGCACGGGCCCGGGTGCGTCGTGCACCCGGGCCCGTGCCCGTTGCTGTCCCTGTTGCCGCCGAAGGGTGTTAGGAAGGGGCCCTTCCTATACAGAAAGCGTTAACAGGGGGCCCCTCCTTACACCCCTGCGGCCCAGAGGAGGGCGCGGCCGAGTTGGGGCTGGAGGCCCTTGGGGTGCAGGCGGAACGTCGGCGAGGTGCCGAAGAGCACCACCGGGTTCCCGGCCTCGGAGACGCCCCGGACGATGCTGGCCTGGCCGGCGGCGGCCGACCGGCCGGTCGCGCCGGTCCGGGCCCACCAGCCGGCGAGCAGCGGGTCGGCGGCGTACGACTGCTCGACGACCGCGTTCGGGCCGAGGTCGGTGAACCAGACCGGCTGGCTGACGAACGAGTGCGGGATCGCGTTCGTGGCCACCGGGCCGGTGCTGTTGACCACGTTCACCACGCCGCTGGCCAGGCTCGGGCCGGCGGTGGCGGTGACCGACACCAGGCCGGCGTCGGTGCTCGCCCGCGCCCCGGCGGTGCCCAGCCCGACGAGGCCACCGCCCCGGGCGAGGAAGGCGTCCAGGGCGGCCCGGTTCTCCGCCGTCAGGGTCGCCAGGTTGAGGGTGCCGGCGACCAGCAGCACGTCCACGTCGGCGGTGAGCGTGGTGGCCAGGGTCGCGGCGGTCACCGGCCGGGCCTCGAAGCCCAGCGCGCCCAGGGTGTCCCGGGCCTCGACGCCGCCGAGGTACCCGACGACGACCCGCTCCAGCCGGGTGCCCCGCCAGCCCTTCGGCGCGGTGGTGAAGGTGACCTGGTGGGCGCGGACCGCCTCGCGGGCCAGCTTGCGGTTGCCCGGGGTGCCGGGGACGACCACCGAGCCGTCGGCCAGCCGGTGCACCGCGACACCCTTGTCCAGCAGGGAGTTGACCACCAGCAGGTCGGCGGCGTCGCGCAGGTCCAGCCGCAGGTCACCGTTGCCGCCGGGCAGCTCGCCGGTGGCGGTGCCGTCGTACACCCGGTCCAGCTTGACGCTCGGCAGCTTGGCGTCCCACAGGGTGTCCACGGTGGCGCCCCAGGTCAGGGCCTGGCTCCAGGCGGCCGGCCCGGCGTACAGGTCGTCGACCCGGTCGGTGAGGTCGATGCCCGGCTCCAGGAGGGAGTTGACCAGGCCGCGCTTGGGCTGGTGCAGGTCGATGACGTACGAGCCGGCCGGGTAGGATTTCCCGTTGGCGGTGAACGCCTTCTTCGCCGTCCACACCCGACCGCCGCTGCTGATCAGCAGGTCGACCAGGCGGGCCGCCGCCGGCTCCGAGCGCTGTCCGGCGCCGGTGGGGATCACGTACGCGCGGGGGAAGACCGTGTTGTAGTTGTCCTCCGGACCCCAGCCGGGCACGTACCCGTCGGGGATGTCCCGCAGCGGCTCACCCTGCCAGCCACGCCGGTACACCTCGGCCTGGTCGTGCAGCAGTTGCGCCCGGTTCTCCTCGATGTAGCGCAGCGAGGTACGGATCGACACCTCGTGCACGTCGGTGTTGATGGCGGACCGGCGCAGCCGCTCGGCCGGGGTGAGGGTGGTGCCGCGCGGATTCAGCGGCGCCTCGATCGTGTACGGGATGCTGCTCTGGAGCAGCGCGAACGACGGTACGTAGATCGGCGGGAAGTCGTCCCACACGCCGGGCTCGTCGTCACGGAACGGGATCCGGGCCCGCTGGGTCTCGGCGTACCCGAGGTCGCGCAGGTCCTCCTCGATCGCCAGGGCGTTCGGCAGGGCGTGCTTGATGAACAGGTCGTACTCGTTGTTCACGTTGTGCGGCGGGGTGCTCGGGTGCAGCAGCGTCGGGCTGACGTACCCGTGCAGGTCGAGCGTGATGATCGGCTTGCTGTCGATGACCAGCTCGCGGATCAGGTTGGTCTCCGGCTGCGACACGATGGTCAGGTCGCGGTTGAGGTCGTACCCGTTGCCGTTGGCCCGGGTGCCGGCGACCCGGCCGTCCGGGTTGGCGGTGACGTTGAAGACCAGCCGGTTGCGCTCCAGCAGACCCGCCACCTCGGGGCTGCGGTCGGTGGCGAGGTCCTCGATGACCCGCAGCGCGGCGTCGGTGCCCTCCCACTCGTTGCCGTGGATGTTGGCGTTGACGAAGAGCGGGGTCTTGTATTCGGCGAGCAGCTTGCGGTCCCGCTGGGCCTTGGCCGGCTCCTCCTCGATGAGCCGCTTCCAGGTCTCCTGCTGCTGGGCCTCCTTGCGGCTCTCCGGGGCGGTGACGGTGACCGCGTACAGGTCGTAGCCGCCGACGGACTTGCCGGCGACCCGGGCGGAGACCCGGTTGCTCGCCTTCTGCAGGGCGTTGAGCTTCGGGGCGATGTCGTCGTAGGCGATGGTGCCGATGGGCAGGGAGGCGTCGGCCGGGTTGTCCGGCCAGACCGGCAGGACGTTCTGCTGCGGGTAGCCGCGGACGTCGCTGATCTTGATCGGGCGGGCCGGTACCTCGGGCAGGGCGGAGGCCGCCGCCGGGGGTGTCAGGGCCAGGGTGGCGAACAGGGCGGCGCCCACCGTCGCCCCGGTCAACCGGTGGAGTCGTGTCGTGGACATCAGGGACGGTTCTCCTGTCGGGAGAGCGCGCAGGCCGCCGCACCCGCGGGGCCGGAGACCTGCGGGTGATGGGGTACGCCGACGGCGTGCGCGAGAAGGGAGGGTGACCCGGCGTCAGAGGGAGCGTCGACAGGCCGCGCTGGCGACGCGCAGGAGGTCGATGTGACCCCGCTTCGTCAGGTGAACGCTGCGCACGTCATCGATCTTCAGCGGGCGGCGGGCACGCTGTCAACGGTTCCCGACCGGTAATACCCTCTAAAGTGGTAGGGATTACCCTCCGGTGTTAAAAGGGGGCCCTTCCACTACCGAATGCGTTAACAGGGGGCCCTTCCTTACAGGTGGGCGGTGTCGTTGACGGAGCGGACGGCGACGCCGCCGTCGGGCCAGAGGTCCAGCACCGAGATGCCCGCCGCGTCGAGGTAGAGCCGGTGCAGGAAGGCGTCCGAGGCGGCCAGCGCGTCCCGCAGCACCAGCTTGATCGGCGACACGTGCGAGACCACCACGACGGTCTCCCCCGGGTACGCCTCGCGCAGCGCGGCGACCGCCCGGCGGACCCGCAGCCCGACCTCGGTGAACGACTCCCCGTCCGGTGGCGCGATCCGGGTCGAGGCGAGCCAGGCGTCCAACTCCCCCGGCCAGCCCTCGCGCACCTCGGCGAAGGTCCGCCCCTCCCAGGCGCCGAAGTCGCACTCGATCAGGTCGTCCCGGGTCCGCACCGGCGGGTCGCCGAGGGCCTCGGCGATCGCCCCGGCGGTCGCCGTGCACCGGGACAGCGGGGAGCTGACCACGGCCGCGGCGGTCGGGGTGAGCTGGGCGAGCCGTTCGGCCGTCGCCCGCACCTGGGCCCGGCCCCGGGCCGACAGCGGCACGTCGCCCCGGCCGGAGTAGCGGCGCTGCTCGGTGTACTCGGTCTCGCCGTGCCGGACCAGGATCAGCCGGGTGGCGCTGTCGCTGGGGCGCGGCTCCCAGGAGGGCTTCACGGTGGCCGGGTCGGTGCCGCCCCGGCCGGTCGCCGCGCGGGCGGCGACCTCCCGGGCCCGCACGCGGGCCGCCGAGTCGGGGGCGGCCACCTCGCGCGCGGGCTCGCCGGCGGACGGCGCGGCCCTGCGGGCCGCCTCCCGGGGCGCCTTGCCGGCGGCGGCGTCCATCGCCGCGTTGGCCAGCGCGTCGGCGTGCTTGTTGCGCTCCCGGGGGATCCAGGTGAACCGGACCGCCCCGAACCGCCCGACCAGCGCCGCCGCCTGCGCGGCCAGCGGGCGCAGCCCGGGATGCTTGATCTGCCAGCGGCCACACATCTGCTCGACCACCAGCTTGGAGTCCATCCGCGCCTCGACCTCGGCGGCGCCCAGCTCGGCGGCGGCCTCCAGACCGGCGATCAGCCCCCGGTACTCGGCGATGTTGTTGGTGGTCACGCCGATCGCCTCGGAGCGTTCGGCGAGCACCTCCCCGCTGGCCGAGTCACGGACCACCGCCCCGTACCCGGCCGGGCCCGGGTTGCCCCGGGATCCACCGTCGGCCTCGATGACGACCCTGCCCACCCCCACCGGGACTACAGCCCGGACTCGGTGCTGCGGACCATGATGCGCCGGCAGTCCTCGCAGCGCACCACCTCGTCCCGGTCCGCCTTACGGATGCGGGCCAGGTCGGCGCCGGAGAGCTCCAGCCGGCAGCCGCCGCAGCGGCCGGCGGTCAGCAGGGCCGCGCCCAGCCCGGTGTCCGCGCGGATCCGGTCGTAGAGGGTGACCAGGTCGGCCGGGAGGTCGGCGGCGAGCGGCTGGCGGGCCGACCGCTTGAACTCCTCCTCCTTGGCGATCTCGGCCAGGGTCTCGTCGCGGCGCTGCTCGGTGGCCGCCCGCCGGCCGCGCGCCTCGGTCAGCCGCTGCTCGATGCCGCCCAGGACGCCCTGCGCGTCCTCCCGCTGCTGCATCAGCTCCAGCTCGGCGTCCTCCAGGTCGGACTGGCGGCGGTTCAACGAGACCAGCTCGTGCTGGAGCGCCTCCAGCTCCCGGGCCGGGACGCCCCCGGCGACGAGCCGGTTCTCGTCCTTGGTCTTGCGGGCGCGGACCTGGTCGACGTCCTTCTCCAGCCGGGTGATGTCCCGGTCCAGGTCGTCGACGCTGACCTGGGCGCGGACCCGCTCGTCCTCCAGCGCGGACAGCTCCCGGGCCAGCGCGTCCAGCTCGGCCAGCTCGGGCAGGGTCCGGCGGCGGTGGGCGAGCTGGGCCAGGTTCGTGTCGATCGCCTGGAGGTCGAGCAGGCGGCGCTGGACCTTCGGATCTGCCTTCACGGGCGGGGCTCCTTCTCGTCCACGGGGTACGGCGGGTCGGTGGGGGTGGGGTCGGCCGGCTGCGGTCGGCCGGTGGGGTGGACGGCGTGCAGCGTCCACGGGTCGGTGTCCAGGTCGGAGACGTACGCCTCGACGGCCAGGCTCTCCCGCAGGTGCGCGGCCAGGTCGGCCAGCCAGGGGTGCTCGGTCGCCCAGTGGGCGGCGTCGAGCAGGGCGGGCCCGTCGGCGGCGAGGTACTCACCGGCGGGGTGGTGCCGCAGGTCGGAGGTGAGGTACGCGTCCGCGCCGGCGGCCGTGGCGGCGGCCAGGAAGCTGTCCCCCGCCCCGCCGCAGACCGCCAGGGTACGGATCACCCGCGCCGGGTCCCCGGCGGCGCGGACCCCCCAGGAGGTGGGGGGCAGCACGGCGGCGGCGAGCCGGGTCACCTCGGCCAGGGTCGCCGGCCGGGGCAGCTCGCCGACCCGCCCGATGCCCCGCCCGGAGCCGGCGGCCGGGCTGCCCTCGGCCGGCGGCTGCAACGGGCGCAGCCCGGTCAGCCCGAACCGGGCGGCGAGGGCGTCCGAGACGCCCGGCCGGGCCACGTCGGCGTTGGTGTGCGCGGTGTACAGGGCCACCCCGGCGCGGATCAACTGGTGCACGATCCGCCCCTTCCAGGTGGTGGGCGCGACCGAGGAGACCCCGCGCAGCAGCAGCGGATGGTGGGCGACGATCAGGTCGGCCCCGGCGTCGAGCGCCTCGGTGACCGTCTCCGGCAGCACGTCGACCACGCAGGCGACCCGGCGGACCGGGGCGGTCGGCTCGCCGAGCACCAGCCCGACCCGGTCCCAGTCCTCCGCCCAGGCCGGCGGGTACCGCCGGGCCAGCTCGGCCACGACGTCGGCCACGGTCGGGGCACCCGGATCCCGGGGCCCGGCGGTGGTGGCCGCGCCCGGACCGCCGGCTCGGGGTGCACTTGTGCTCACGGCGGGCCAGCTTACCGGCGCGCGGCCGACGGACTGGTCCCGGCGGGCCGGACCGCGTCCGGAGAGCCGGCGCCGCCGCTCACCGCAGCGCGGCCAGCGGCGCCTGCCAGGGGAAGGCGTGCAGGTGGGCCTCGCCCGTGCCGGGCGGGTGCAGCGGGACGACGTGCTCGCCGAAGAGCACCCGCACCCCCCAGCCGCGCAGCCGGGTCAGCCCGTCCAGGAACGCCGGGTGGGCCGCCATCGCCGAGTTGGTGAACGGCACGGCCACGATCGGTACGCCCCGGCCCTGCGCCTCGACGAGCAGCCCCAGGGCGAGGGTGTCGGTGATCCCGGCGGCCCACTTGTTGACCGTGTTCACCGTGGCCGGGCAGACGATCATCGCGTCGGCCGGGGGCAGCAGGTCCGGGTCGCCGGGCTGCTTGTACCGGCTGCGCACCGGGTGACCGGTCTGCCGGGCCAACGCCTCGTGGTCGAGGAACTTCGCGCCGTCGGGGGTGGTCACCACGCAGACGTCCCACCCGTCACGCTGGGCGGCCCCGACCAGCCGCCCGACGTGCCGGGCCAGGGGCGAGCCGCAGGCCACCACGTAGAGCACCGGACGCCGGGCGGCGGCACCGGGCGGGTCGGCGGCGGGCGGCGACGCGACGCCGACGGGTGGGCCGTCGCTCTGGTGCGGCACGGTACCGCTCACACCCCCACCCCCATCTGCTCGGCCAGCTCGGCCAGGTGGCAGTGCGGGGTACCCCGGGTCCGGCGCAGCACGTCGGCCATGACCTCGTGCGCGAGGGGCCGGCAGCGGATCTCGGCGGGGGCCAGCCGGTCGCCGCGCAGCAGCATCTCACCGGCCGTGCCCACGTCGCCGATCTGGGCGTACGCCCGGGACAGGTCGAGCAGGTGGTGCGCGCGGCGTTCCGGCAGCAACGCGTTGAACAGCGGCTCCGCCAGCCGTTGGTGGGTCTCCACGGCCCGCCCGCCGTCACCGAGTTCGACGGCGGCGGCGGCCCGGTGCAGCTCGACGTTGGTCGGCCCGAACGACGTCCAGTAGTGGTTCTCGTCGCCGCCGACCTGGCCGGCGACCTCCTCGGCCCCGATCAGCAGGTCGTCGACGGTGGCCGAGTCGCCGAGCCGGGCGGCGGCCATCGCCCCCTGTAACAGGAGCTGCCCGTGCACCGACAGGGCGGCCGGGTCCCCGTCGCTGGTGTCGATGCGGTTGGCGATGTTGACGTTGAGTTCCAGCGCGGGCCGGGCCCGCCCCATGGCCAACAGCGCGTTGCCGACCCGGGTGGTCGCGATGCCGGCCAGCAGCGGGTCGTCGGCCCGCTGGGCGACCGCGGTGGCCCGGTCGGCGGCGAGCCAGGCCAGCTCGCACTCGCCGATCTTGCGGAGCACCGAGGAGGCGATCTGGTACACCTGGCCGAGCAGGTTGGCGGCGAGCCTGATCTCGTCCCTGGCCGAGCCGGCGTCGGCGGCCTGGGCGTCGCGCAGCAGCTTCGGCAGGGACCGGGTCAGCTCGCCGTACCGGCTGTACTGGTAGGTGAGCCAGGCGTGGTTGACCGCCTTGGCGAGGTCGACCAGGGGCGGCGGCTGCGGGGCGGCGTCGAAGTACGCGGTCATCGCGTCGTACCGCTCCAGGGCGGCCCGGATCTCCTGCACCTCCACCTGGTCGATGCCGTTGGGCGCGTCGCCGCGGCGCTCCGGGTCCTTGCCGAGCAGCAGTTGCACGTCGATCTGGAGGATGTCGGCGATCTCGTGCAGCACGGAGAACTTGTCCAGCCGGCGGACCCCGCGTTCCACCTTGTCCACCCAGCTCTTCGACTTGCCCAACCGGTCCGCGAAGACCTGCTGCGACAGCTTGCGCCGGCTTCGCCAGTACGCCACTCGCCGGCCGATGGGCAGTTCGTCCATATCGGTCCTCCCCGGCTCCGATCGGATCGGAGCTATCAGTCGACGGCGGTGGCACGCCAACCCGCCGTATTCAGGTTTTCGCTGGTCGCACAGGCTGTACGTCACCCGTACAGCCGGTCCTCGTAGTTTTCGTGCAAGTTGCATCAGCCGTTCGTCGGCTTCAACGACCACAGATCAGCCGCAGTGACGGCGCTCGACATGCGAATTAGTCACGCAGATGGAACAGGTGAGGGGAGATCCGAGCGAATGTGGCGGAACGTCGGACCGCGGGTCGCGCAACTGTCACCGCTGGAGCGGGTCCGGTTGCGCCGGATCGCCGTGCGGTACGCCCTGCACGGCTGGGAGGTGACCCCCGGGGCCTGCCTGGCCCGCAGCCGATTCGTCTGTGGACGCGCCGGCTGCCCGACGGTCGGCTGTCATCCCGCCCTGGAGAACTGGGAGCACGCCGCCAGCACCGACCCCGCCCGGGTGGCCACCTGGTGGCACACCCGTCCCCACGGCGTGCTGCTGCCCACCGGTCGGGCGTTCGACGTGCTGGAGGTCCCCACCAGCCTGGGCCGGCACGTGCTCGCCGCCGTCGGCACGCACCCGGCCGGCTTCGGCGTCCGCGGCCCGGTGGTGGTGACCCCCACCGGACGGTGGATGTTCCTGGTCCGCCCCGGTGACCCGCTCCGCCCGGAGCTGGAACACTGCTTCGACGTGGTCCGGCACGGCCTCGGCTCGTGGATCGCGGCGCCCCCGACGCGGCTGCCGGAGGGGCCGGTCCGCTGGGCGGTGGCCCCGGAACAGGCCCGCTGGCAGTTGCCCGACTCCTACCTGGTGCAGAACGCCCTGATCGACGCGCTGCGCGCCACCGGCGCCACGTTCCCCGCGGAACTGCTCTCCACCCATCTGCCCCTGCCCCGCCGCGCCACCTGACCGCCGCACGTACCGGCCCCTGCCACCGCCACCCGGCGACCCTGCCTGGCGACCTCCCCGCCGGAACCCGGACGTGTCCTATTGACGGGACTCGTTCTCCATTCTGGACGATCAAAGCCCCGGCGTCACGACGGCCCCGACGGACACGTCCGTTCGGCCGACCGACGGTCGGTGGAGCGCGAGGCAGCCACCACCGTCGGTGACCATCCCCGCAGGCCTCGGCCCCCACGTCCGATTCGGGCGTGTCGCGCTCCGGCGGACAGACCCGGGCGATCGGCACACCTGACAAGCATTCTCATACCCGTCAGGTATGTCGCTCACCGACACCATGTCCAGGCGGGCGGGCGGCGCGAAAAGTAGCGGCAGCAGGAGCGCGTTATCCCTGGCCTGAGCGGGTATTCCGCCGCACCGCTGAACGCCTGAGGGGACGCACCCCGAACGCCTGAGGGGAAGGCACCGCCATGCTCAGCAAAGAGGACCAGCGCAGGTTCGACGCGATCACCCGCCAGTTGCGGCAGAGCGATCCGGGCTTCTTCGAACGCCTGGACCAGCGGGCCCGCTCCCGGGTCCGGCGCGGCCGGTACCTGATGTTGTTGACCATCGTGCTGTGGGCCTCGTTGCCGGCTGTCACGGTGCTCGCCGGCCGGCCGACCGGCGCCGCCTTCGCGGTGGTGCTGCTGGCCAACGCCGGGCTGCTGTGGCGGTACCGCCGTCGGCTGCTCTGACCTCACCCCTGGGGCCGCCGACGCCCGCGCCGACCCCGGTCGGTGCGGTCGGCGCCGGCGGCCCCACGACGCCGGGGCGACCCGACGCCGGGGGCGACCCGACGCCGGGGGCGACCCGGTCAGCTCCGGTCGCTGGCGACCGTTTCGGTGCCGTCGGGGTCGGTGTCGGGGTCGTCGGGTCCGCCCGCGTCGACGCCGTCGCCGGGCGGGCCACCGAAGACGCGGTACGCCCGGCGTAGCCGTTCCACCAGGCCCGGACCGCCGATCGCGGCCCCGGGCGCACCGAGCTGGCGCAACAGCAGTTCCGGCTCGGTGGCGAGGGTGGGTGGCCGGGCCGGCAGCGGCACCGGTGCCACCCAGTACCGGTCGAGGCCGTCCACCAGCGACGCCGCCGGCTGCCCGGCGAGTGCCCGGTACGCCCCGACCGCCGGCACCGCCCCGACCGCCGAGCCCGTCCCGGCCGCCGGCACCGCCCCGGATACCGGCACCATCCCGGTCACGTCCACTGTGGTCGGTCCGCCCGTCGGCGCCGGGCCGCCGGCGGCGGTCGGGTCAGCGGACGGCCGGATCGCGGCGGCTGCGGCCCGCAGGTCCCGCAGCCGGGCGAGCAGCTCGGGGCGGCTGCGTCCGCGCCAGTGCAGCAGCTCGAACGGGTCCGCGTCGAACGCCTCGGCGAGCAGGTAGAACGTGGCCGCGAGGTGCTTGCACGGGACCGCGACGTCGGGGCAGGAGCACCGCTGCGTCAGCTCGCCCACCCCGGCCGGGAAGAGGGGCGTGCCCGCCGTGGCGAACACATCCTCCAGCTCGGCGGGCAGGTCCCCGGCGAGCAGCCGGGCGCTGAAGAACGCCTGCGCGGCCAGGTCCGCCTCGATCCGCTGCCAGGTCGCCGCCGGGAACGCCGGCAGGGTGATCCGCACCTGGTACGGCTGCGGCCGGGAGCCCTGCACGGTCGCGGTGACCAGCCCCGGGGCCACGGTCAGGGCCAGCACCTGCCCGGCGCGGGCGTACGCGCGGCCCCGGGTCAGCCGGGTACCCAGCGCGAACGACTCCAGCACCTCCAGGAACCGCCGTGACCACCAGGAACTGCCGATCGTCCCCCGGGTGCTGCGGGCCCGCAGGCCGCCGTCGACCCGGCGGGGTCGGCCGTAGTCGGCGTACCGGTCGCTCACTCCACCACCACCCCGGCGTCCAGGGTGAACAGTTCCCGCAGGTGGTCGGTGGACAGCTCGGTGATCCACTGCTCGCCGCTGCCCACCACCCGGGCCGCCAGGTCGCGTTTCCCGGCGATCAGCGCGGCGACCTTCTCCTCGACCGTGCCGGCGCAGACGAACTTGCGGACCTGCACCCGGCGGCGCTGGCCGATCCGGAACGCCCGGTCGGTGGCCTGGTCCTCCACCGCCGGGTTCCACCACCGGTCCACGTGCACGACGTGGTTGGCGGCGGTGAGGGTGAGCCCGGTCCCGCCGGCCTTGAGCGAGAGGACGAAGATCGCCGGTCCGTCCGGGGACTGGAACCGGGTGACCATGGCGTCCCGGTCGGCCTTGCCCACCCCGCCGTGCAGGAACAGCACCTCCCGGCCGAACCGGGCGGACAGGTGGGCGCGGAGCATCCCCCCGAACTCGGCGTACTGGGTGAACAGCAGCGCCTTCTCCCCGGCCGCCAGCACCTCGTCGAGGATCTCCTCGAGGCGGGCCAGTTTGCCGGAGCGGCCGGGCAGCGCGGAGCCGTCGCGCAGCAGGTGCGCCGGATGGTTGCAGACCTGCTTGAGCCGGGTCATCGTGGCCAGCACCAGACCCCGGCGCTCCATCCCGTCACTGGACTCGATCTTCGCCAGCATCTCGTCGACCACCGACCGGTAGAGCGCGGCCTGCTCGGCGGTGAGGGTGCAGACCACCTCCATCTCCAGCTTCTCCGGCAGGTCGGAGATGATCGACGAGTCGGTCTTGAGCCGGCGCAGCACGAACGGGCCGGTGATCCGGCGCAGCCGGGCGGCGGTGGTCGCGTCGCCGTGCCGCTCGATCGGCACCGCGTACGACTGCTTGAAGCTCGACGCCGGGCCGAGCAGCCCCGGATTGGCGAACTGCATGATCGACCAGAGGTCGGCGAGCCGGTTCTCCACCGGCGTACCGGTGACCGCCACCCGGTGCCGGGCGGGCAGTGCCCGGACCGCCTCGGCCTGCCGGGTCGCGGCGTTCTTGATCGCCTGCGCCTCGTCCACCACCACCCGGTGCCAGTCGACACCGGCCAGGTCGACCGCGTCCCGGGCGGCCACCGCGTACGTGGTGAGGACCAGGTCGGCGTCGTGCACGGCGGCGGCGAACTCCTCGCCCCGCGCCCGCTCCGCGCCGTGGTGCACGTGCACGCGCAGGTCCGGGGTGAACCTCGCGGCCTCCCGCTGCCAGTTGCCGACCAGCGACATCGGGCAGACCAGCAGCGTCGGACCGGCCTGCGGCGGGTCCCCGGCGAGCAGGGCGAGCAGTTGCACCGTCTTGCCCAGCCCCATGTCGTCGGCGAGGATCCCGCCCAGCCCGAGGGACTGGAGGAACGCCAGCCAGGCCAGCCCGCGCCGCTGGTACGGCCGCAGCGTCCCGGTGAAGGACGGCGGCGGGTCCAGCGGGGTGAGCCGCCGTTCCGCCTCCCCGGCCAGCAGGTCACCGAGGGCCCCGTCGGCGCTGATCTCCAGTACCGGCAGGGTGTCGGCGGTGTCGGCGTCGGTGAGCCCGAGTCGCAGCAGGTCGGCGACGGTCAGCTCACCGGAGGAGCGGAGCAGGCGCAGCCCGGCGGCCAGCCGTTTCGGGTCCAGCTCGACCCACCGGCCGCGCAGCCGGACCAGTGGGGTCTTCAGCTCGGCGAGCGCCGCCAGTTCGTCGGCGGTCATCGGCTGGTCGCCGAGGGCCACCTCCCAGCGGTAGTCGACCAGGGCGTCCAGCCCGACCCCGCCGCCCGCGCCGGCGACCGTGCCCGGGGCGGTCCGGCCGCGCGCCTGGAGCCGGGCCCCGAGGCGGGCCGACGGCCGTCGCCACCAGCCGGGCAGCAGGACCCCGAAGCCGGCGGCGTGCAGCACCGGGGCGCCCTCGCGGAGGAACCGGTGCGCGCCCTCGACGTCGAGGTCCAGCCCCTGCGGGGTGGCGGTCCGCAACGCGGACTCCAGCTCGGGCCAGAGCCGGCTGGCCCGCCCCAACTCGGCCAGGAAGGTCTCCTGCGGGCTGTGCGCCCGGCCCGCCGGCCCGGTGACCGTGGTCAGGTCGCCGCCGACCGGCTCCGGCGGGGCGTGCCAGACCTGGTCGGCGTCGATGTGCAGGCCGGGCTGGTCGGCCACCTGGAGGCCGAACTCCACCCGCCAGGTCCCGCCGTCGGCCGCGACGAGCGGCCCGTCACGGTCGGCCGCGACGAGCGGCCCGTCACGGTCGGCCGCGACGAGCGGCCCGTCGGGGGCCGGCCCGGCCAGCGGGTCGGGTGGGAGATCGTCGACCGGCTCGACCAGCCGGAAGCTCGCCCGGACCGCGCCACCGGCGGCGTCCCGCTGCCAGGCTTCCAGTTCGGCCCTCAGCGCCGCGAGGGCGGCCGGCGCGGCGCTGAACTCTCCGTCGGGCCCGGTCAGCGCGGCCAGCCAGGCGGGTGCCGCGCCGCCGCGCGGGCCGCCCCGGGCCAGCCCGGCACGGTCCAGCCCGCCCCGCGTCAGCGTGGCCCGGACGGCGGCGTCGGTCAGCGCGTCCAGCGCGTCGGCGACGAGCAGCGCGGGCTCCGGCTCCCCCACCGGGTCGTCGGCCGGTACGGCGGCCCGGACAGCCGGCGGCAGGGCCAGCAGCAGCGACCGCGCCCAGGCGGCGTCGGCCCCGGTGAGCAGCGGTCGCCACACCGCCCGCGCCACCTCCCCGGCGGCACCGGAGCCCCCGGCGGCACCGGACCGGCCGGAGGCACCGGAGGCCCCGGCAGCGCCGGAGCGGGTCGGCGTGCGGGCCCGTCGGGTACCCGCCGGTTGTCGCCCCGACGGCGGGGCGGCCGCGCCGGGGTCCGGCGCGGCCACCCCCGGCAGCACCCGCCCCCGCCCGACGAGGTCCTCGGCGAACCGGGCCAGCTCCACCAGCCAGCGCAGCGTCGCACCGACCGCCCACGGCTGCTCGCCGGCTCCGACCGCCTCCGCACGGGTACCGGCCCCGGTGGTCGGCTCGGCGAGCGGGCGCAGCAGGAAGGAACGGGCGGCGGCGGGGGCGTACCGCAGCGAGGGGGCCCGCCAGGTGGCGAGGGTGACCCGACCGCGCGGCGGGTCACCCTCGGTGGTCCGGACCAGTTCCGGGGAGTCGAGCGGCACCCCGCCCCGGGTGGGCAGGGTGAGCAGCGTGCTGCCCGCCTCGGCGGACGGGGCCGCCGCCCCGGCACCCCCCGGGTCCGCAGCGAGCAGCGCGGTCAGCGTGGTGTGGTCGGCGGCGAAGGGGTGCGGGCGGTCCCGGGGCGGGCGGCCGGGGCGGCGTGGGACACGCTCCGGCGGGACGCTCTCCTCGGCCCAGACGGCGAGCCCGGCACCGGGCAGCCACACCCCGTGGACGACCAGCACCCGGCCCCCTCCGCACGACGACTGCCGAGGATATCGGGCCGGCCCGGTGTCCCGGCCGTGGGACGCGCCCGTCCGCGACGCCGGGTACGTTCTGCGTCGTGATCGATCTGCTCGTCCTCGGTGGGCTCGGTGTGGACGTCCGGGTGCGGGTGCCCGGTTTCCCGTTGCCCACCGTCGACTCCTGCACCGTCGACCCGATCGAGCTGCGGGTCGGCAACACGGGAGCCGGGGTGGCGCTCGCCGGGCACGCCCTCGGGCTGCGGGTGACCGTGGTCGACGTGCTCGGTGCGGACCCGGCCGGTGACGTGGTCCGGGCGGCCCTGGCGCGGGCCGGGGTGACGGCGGTGCTGGCCGAGGCCCCCGCCGGTACCCGACGGTCGGTGAACCTGGTCGACCCGGCCGGGCGACGGATGTCGCTCTACGATCCGCGCCCGTGGGCCGGGCCGTCGCCGTTCCCGGCGCGGGAGCTGGCCGACCTGGTGCGGCAGGCCGCCCACGTCCACGTTTCGATCATGGACTGGGCGGCGGCGTCGCTGCCCACCGTCCGCGCCGCGCTGCCCGGGGGCACCCTCGTCTCCACCGACCTGCACGACTGGGACGGCGTGGACCCGTACCACCGGCCGTTCGCGGACGCCGCCGACCTGGTGTTCGTCAGCGGGGTACGGCTGGGTGACCGGGCGGCGGCGGTCGCCGCCGGACTGGCTCCCCGGACGGTGCTGGTCACCCGGGGCGCCGACGGCGCAGACCTGTACGCCGACGGTCCGCCCGTCCGGATCCCGGCGGCCCCCGCACCGGCTCCGGTGGTGGACACCAACGGCGCCGGTGACGCCTTCGTGGCCGGGCTGGTCGCCGCCCGGTCGCGGGGCGCGGCACTGCCCGAGGCGGCCGGGTACGCGGCCCGGGTGGCCGCCACGGCCTGCACCCACGACGGCATGGAGTACCCGCCGGGACTGCTGCCGCCGCGCTGACCCGCCCCGCCGACCCGTCGCGCCGCCTGGTGGCCGGCGGGCTGATCCGCTATCCGCTGCGGGCCGGGCCGGGCCGGGGCAGGATGGGCGCATGGCTTCCACGGTGCAGATACCGCTGGTGGGTGGCACGGCCGACGGACAGACCGTCACGGTCGAGCTGGACTCGAACGGCCGCCCGCCGCTGACCCATCACCACCTGGGCGGGGAGGGGCTGGCCGGGGCCCAGATATACGAGCTGGAGTCGACGGCCGGAGCACAGGGCTGGCGGTACCGCTGGCGCACCGCCGCGAGCTGAGACAACATTCGATTTTGAATGACCATGCACAGCAGTGCATACTTTTCCCATGTCCAAGGTTCTCACCTCCCTGCCCATCGGCGAGCGCGTCGGGATCGCCTTCTCCGGAGGCCTCGACACCTCGGTCGCGGTCGCGTGGATGCGCGACAAGGGCGCCGTCCCGTGCGCCTACACCGCCGACATCGGCCAGTACGACGAGCCCGACATCGCCTCGGTGCCGGGTCGCGCCCTGGCGTACGGGGCGGAGGTCGCGCGCCTGGTCGACTGCCGCGCCGCCCTGGTCGAGGAGGGCCTGGCCGCGCTGACCTGCGGCGCCTTCCACATCCGCTCCGCCGGGCGGCCGTACTTCAACACCACGCCGCTGGGCCGGGCCGTCACCGGGACGCTGCTGGTCCGGGCGATGATCGAGGACGACGTCCAGATCTGGGGCGACGGCTCGACGTTCAAGGGCAACGACATCGAGCGGTTCTACCGCTACGGCCTGCTCGCCAACCCGCACCTGCGGATCTACAAGCCGTGGCTGGACACGGACTTCGTCACCGAGCTGGGTGGGCGTACGGAGATGTCGGAGTGGCTGCTCGCCCACGGCCTGCCGTACCGGGACAGCACCGAGAAGGCGTACTCGACCGACGCCAACATCTGGGGCGCCACCCACGAGGCCAAGACGCTGGAGCACCTGGACACCGGCATCGAGACGGTCAGCCCGATCATGGGGGTCCGGTTCTGGGACCCGTCGATCGAGATCCCCACCGAGGACGTCACCATCGGCTTCGAGCAGGGCCGGCCGGTCACGATCAACGGCAAGGAGTTCGCCAGCGCGGTGGACCTGGTGCTGGAGGCGAACGCCATCGGCGGCCGGCACGGCCTGGGCATGTCGGACCAGATCGAGAACCGGATCATCGAGGCCAAGAGCCGGGGCATCTACGAGGCCCCCGGCATGGCGCTGCTGCACGTCGCGTACGAGCGGCTGGTCAACGCGATCCACAACGAGGACACCCTGGCGAACTACCACAACGAGGGCCGGCGGCTCGGCCGGCTGATGTACGAGGGCCGGTGGCTCGACCCGCAGGCGCTCATGCTGCGCGAGTCGTTGCAGCGCTGGGTCGGTACGGCCGTCACCGGCGAGGTGACGCTGCGGCTGCGGCGGGGTGAGGACTACTCGATCCTGGACACCACCGGCCCGGCGTTCAGCTACCACCCGGACAAGCTGTCGATGGAGCGGACCGAGGACTCGGCGTTCGGGCCGGCGGACCGGATCGGCCAGCTCACCATGCGCAACCTCGACATCGCCGACTCCCGGGCGAAGCTGGAGCAGTACGCCACCCTGGGCATGGTCGGCTCCACCCCGCAGCGGCTCGTCGGCGCCGCCCAGGCGGCCTCGACCGGGCTGATCGGGGCGATGCCGCAGGGCGGCGCGGAGGCGATCGCCTCCCGGGGCATCACCTCCGAGGAGGACGAGGCCCTCGACCGCGCCGCCATGGAGGCCGGCGTCGACTGACACCGGTCCGCCCGCGCGGTCGCGCCCGGTCCCGGCCCGGAGTCGCCGTCGGCCGCGGACGCCGTCGGTCCCGGACGCCGTCAGTTGCGGACCAGGGCGCGGTTGCGGATGGTGTCGAGCACGGCCCGGGTGACCTGGGAGGTCCCCCGGGCCTGCTCGCACACCTCACTCACCCGCAGGGCGGTGGCGGCGGCCCGCGCCTCCCGCTCGTCCCACAGCCGGTCGACCTCGGCCAGCAGCGGCCCCTCCACCTCGCGGGCCACGCCCTTGAGCGCCGGCACGCCGAGTCGTTGGGCCAGGTCGAAGACCTTCCCGGCGTACGGCAGGGGCAGGAACGGGGTACCGACCATCGCGGCGAAGATCAGGAAGTGCAGGCGCATCCCCACCGCGAGGTCGAAGTGCCGCATCAGGCCGAGCACCTGCTCCGGTGCGTAGTCGCCGTGCAGGATGCGCCCCCGGTCGGCGGCGGTCATGTGCGACATCACCCCGTGGGAGTGCCGGATGTCGTCCCGCTCCATCGGGACGAAGAGCACGTACGCGTCGATCCGGTGCACCAGGAAGTCACCGATCTGGGCGAGCAGCCGGTGGTACCCGTCGACGTCCAGTCGTTCGGCGGCCCGGCCGGGCTCCCGCACGCTCATCCCGACCAGCCGGCGACCAGCCGGTACGCCCTCCTCGCGCAGGAGCTGCGTCGGAAAGTCCTCCGGTTGCAGCAGGAACGCCGGGTCGGCGGTGACCGTGATCGGATTGAGCAGCCCCGCCTCCTCCAGCACCACCCGGGACTCCTGGTCCCGGACGGTCACCTCGACCGCGCCGGAGAGGGTCTCCCGCACCATCGCGGTGTCCACCCCGTCGGTGAGCGGCCCCACCCCCACCGCGTACGTCAGCAGGGGCAACCCCCGTTCCTGGGCCGACCGGACCACCCGCATGTACCGCCGGGCCTCCCGGTCGTAGAGGATCCCGCCGCCGCCGAGGATCAGCAGGTCCAGCCCACCGAGGATCGGCGACGAGTCGACCCGGCTGACGCCCTCCCAGGGCACGGCCTCGACATCCGGATGAGCGAGCCGGGTGTGCTCCGGGTTGCGGGAGAAGACCACGATCCGCCCGTGCGGCTCCTGTGCCCGCAGGTCGGCCAGGAGACCGGTGAGGATCGCCTCGTCGCCGAGGTTGCGCCCGCCGTAGGAGCCGAGCACCCCGATGGTCAGTCCGGTGCCGTCCCTCATCCGCCCGCCCCTCCTCCGCCCGCCGTACCGGGCACGGTCTGCCGGGCTTTCCCACTGCCGGCCCCGACATGCCGCTCCGGCGCGCGGCCCTGACCGTGGCTACGGGTCGGCGACCAGGCGGGACACCAGGGCGCAGACCACCTCGTCGGGGTCGAAGCCGGCGTCGATCGAGGTGGTGAGCAGGTCGAGCAGGAGGCCGTCGACGGCGTAGTGCAGCAGCGCCACCTCGAACGCCCCGCCGGGCAGTCCGGCGGCGAGGTGGAAGGCCACGTCGTCGCGGTAGCCCCGGCGCAGGGTGTCGCCGAGGATGCGGGCGAGGTCGGGGCGGCGGGCCGCCTCCAGGCGCAGTTCGATCAGGGCCCGGGTCAGCTCGGGGTGGCGGGTGGTGCGCTCGACGATGTACCGGACGTAGTCGTTGAACAGTTCCCGCGAGGGTTCCCGGGCGCCCAGCTCGGCGAGCACCTGCTCGTCCGGGGCGAACCGTTCGATGATCCGCTCGCCGAGGGCGCCCAGCAGCGCGTCCCGGGACCGGAAGTAGTTGGACGCGGTGCCGACCGGCACCCCCGCCTCGACGTCGACGGCCCGGTGGGTCAGCCCGCGTGCGCCGGTCGCGGCCAGCACCCGCAGCCCGGCGTCCGCCAGGGCCGCGCGGCGCTGCGGATTCTTCGCCATGCCGAACACCCTAGCAATAACCACGACAGGTGTTGTACCTTCAACCACGACAGCAGTAGTGATTCGGGGAGGCTGTATGCGCAAGCTCGTGTACTACGTGGGCAGCACCATCGACGGGTTCATCGCCGGGCCGGACGGCGAGTACGACTTCTTCCCGACCGTGGGGGACCACGCGACGTACCTCAACGCGACCGTGCCCGAGACGGTCCCCACCGCGCACCGGTCGGTGCTCGGCGGCGATCCGCCGAACGCCCGGTTCGACGCGGTGGTGATGGGCCGGGGCAGCTACGACCCGGCCCGTACCGTCGGCGTCACCAGCCCCTACGCCCACCTGCGGCAGTACGTGGTCAGCCGCACCCTGCCGCCGGCCGACTACCCCGACGTGGAGATCGTCTCCGGCGACCCGCTGGCCTTCGTGCGTGACCTGAAGAGCCAGCAGGGGCGCGACATCTGGCTCTGCGGCGGCGGGAACCTCGCCGGGCAACTCCTGCCCGAGATCGACGAGCTGTTCGTCAAGCTGTACCCGTACGTCCTCGGCAGCGGCATCCCGCTGGTCGACCGGGGCTTCGACCCGCGCCGGTTCACCCTGGTCGAGGCGCGGCCGTTCGACAACGGCACGGTCGTCCTGCGGTACGCCCCCGCCGGCCCGCGACCGGCCTGACCGCGCTGCCCGTCCGGCACCCGGCCGGCGTCACCGCGCTGCCCGTCCGGGTCACGGCCGGCGTAAATCGCCTTGCCCTGGGCGGGGGCGGTCCGCGACCGTGACCGGGTGGACACCCTGACGAACGTCCGGATCGGCTGGGCCGACCTCCCGCCCCGGGTGCGGGCCGGGGTCGAGGGGATCCTCGGCGACCGGGTCGTCTCGGCGGTCTCCCAGCCCGGCGGCTTCTCCCCCGGCACCGCCGACCGGGTGGTCACCGCTGGCGGCTCGCGGGCCTTCGTCAAGGCGGTCAGCCCGGCACAGAACGAGCGCAGCGTGCTCCTGTGCCGGCGGGAGGCACGCATCGCCGCCGGGATGCCGCCGCACGCCCCGGCGCCCCGGCTGCTCGGCTGCTACGACGACGGCGACTGGGTGGCCCTGGTCCTCACCGACGTCGCCGGCCGGCACCCGGCGACCCCGTGGCGGGCCGACGAACTGGACCGGGTCCTGGCGGCGCTGGGCCGGATGGCCGGCGCGCTCACCCCCGTCCCGGTACCGCACGTGCCGACCGCCGCCGAGCACCTCCGGTACGACTTCCTCGGCTGGCGGCGGCTCGCCGACGACCCGCCCGCCGGACTCGACCCGTGGCTCCGCGGCCACCTCGGTCGACTCTGCGCGGCGGCCGAGCGGGGGTACGCCGCGCTGACCGGGGACACCCTCTGCCACGCCGACATCCGGGCGGACAACCTGCTGCTCGGCGCGGACGGCTCGGTGACGGTCGTCGACTGGCCCTGGGCGTGCCGGGGGCCGGCCTGGCTGGACACCGTCCTGCTGCTGGTGAACGTGGAGTTCCACGGCGGCCACGACACCGAGGCCCTGTTGCGCCGGACCCCGCTCACCGCCGACGTCGACCCGGACGTGGTGACCGGGGTGCTGGCCGGTATCGCCGGGTTCTTCCTCGACGGCTCCCGCCAGCCTCCGCCGCCGGGCATCCCGACGGTACGGGCGTTCCAGCGGGCCCAGGCCGACGCGGTGCTGCCCTGGGTGACCCGCCGGCTCGCCCTCGACCGCCCCTGAGCCGGCACCCGCCCCTGGGCCAGGGTCAGCCGGGAGTGCCCAGGGGATGGGTGAGGAAGGGCAGCACCACCCCGGGCAGGGCGGGCGAGGTGAGAATGTCGGCGTGGGTCAGGCCGGGCAGCACGGCCAGCCGCGACACGGGCCGGTCGGTGCCGTCCCGGCCGGCGTCCCGGCGACCCCCGCCGAGCAGGCGGTAGAACTCGGCCACATGGGTCACCGGAATGGCGTCGGCGTCGGCGTAGACCAGCAGCGTGGGGGTGTCGAGGGCGGCGACCTGGGCCGACCAGTCGTAGTCGCGGCGCAGCAGGTCGGCGCTGCGCGCCCAGAGCCGGGGCCAGTCCTGCGGCCGGGGGGCGATCCGCCGGTACACCTCGTGTGCCGGCGTGCCGCGCATCCGCTCCCCGGCCCGTTCGTCCTGGGCGACCATCGCGGCGAGCACCTCCGGGTACCAGCCTCGCTGCCGGTACGGCGTGGAGACCAGCACCAGCCGGCGGACCAGCCCGGGGTGCTGGATCGCGGTGCGCAGCGCGACCCCGCCACCGAGGGAGTACCCGAGCAGGTCCACCCCGGTCAGGTCGAGCCGGCCCAGCAGGGCCGCCACGTCGTCGGCCAGCGACTCGTACCGCAGGGGCCGGTCGACGTCGGCGGTGCGGCCGTGCCCCTGGAGGTCGACGGCGATCAGGCGACGGCGGGTGGCCAGGGCGGGCCGGATCGGGGCGAAGTCCTCCGTCGCGCCGTACCCGCCGTGCAGCAGCACCAACGGCCGGCCCGAGCCGTGCGTCTCGTACCAGAGCCGCACCCCGTTGACCTCCGCGTACGCCATGTCACCCCCTCACCGGTCGGTCAGCCGGGCGGCCCGCATCAGCAGGTACCGCTGCTCGGGCAGGCTGCTCGTGCCGGCCGCCGCCGCCCGGTAGTCGGTGCCGGCCGCCGCCCGGTCACCGGCCATCTCGTGCAGGTGGGCGCGGGCGGCGAGCAGCCGGTGGTGCCCGGCGAGCCGGCGGTCGGCGGCCAGGGTGGCGAGCGCGTCGAGGCCGACGGCCGGGCCGTGCACCATGGCCTGCGCCACCGCCCGGTTCAACGCCACCACCGGATTGTCGGTACGCCGCTCCAGCTCCCGGTAGAGGGCGAGGATCTGCGGCCAGTCGGTCGCCTCGGCGGTCGGCGCCTCGTCGTGCAGCGCGGCAATCGCCGCCTGGATCTGGTACGGCCCGACCGGACCGACCGGCAGCGCCCGGGTGACCAGGGCGACCCCCTCGGCGATCGCGGCGGCGTCCCACCGGCTGCGATCCTGCTCGGCGAGGGTGACGAGTTCGCCGGCCGGCCCGGTCCGCGCCGCGCCGCGCGCCTCGGTGAGCAGCATCAACGCGAGCAGGCCGGCCACCTCGCCGTCGTCGGGCAGCAGCGCGTGCACCGCCCGGGTGAGCCGGATCGCCTCCTCGGCGAGGTCCACCCGGCGCAGGTCGCCGCCGGAACTGCTGGCGTACCCCTCGTTGAAGATCAAATAGAGCACGTGCAGCACGGTGGCGAGCCGGCGCTCGCGGTCCCGGTCGTCGGGCATCCGGAAGGGGACGCCCGACGACCTGATCCGCTCCTTGGCCCGGCTGATCCGCTGCGCCATCGTGGCCTCGGGCACCAGGAAGGCGTGGGCGATCTCCCCCGTGGTGAGACCGCCCACCGCGCGCAGCGTCAGCGCGATGGCCGACGCCGTGGTGAGGGCCGGGTGGCAGCAGAGGAAGAGCAGGGTCAGCGTGTCGTCCCGGTCCGCCGGCCGGTCCAGGTCCGCCGGGTCGGCCCACCGCCGGTCCGCCGGCTCCCGCCGGGCCACCAGGTCCTCCCGGCGACGCCGCGCCTGCTCGCCCCGGACCAGCTCGACCATCCGCCGGTACGCGACCTGGGTCAGCCAGCCGCGCGGGTTCTCCGGCACCCCGTCGCGGGACCACTGCACGGTGGCGTCCAGCAGCGCCTCGCCGACGGCGTCCTCGGCCCTGGCGAAGTCCCCGAACCGGCGGGTGAGCACGCCGGTGACCTGCGGCGCGAGGTCGCGCAGCAGGTGTCCGACGGCGGGGTTACGGTCGGTCACTGGTCCTGCGGTGGCCCCGACATGACCGCGCGTACCTCGATCGGCATGTTCACCGGCGCCCCGCCGGGACCGGGCGCGGCCGAGATGTACGCGGCGAGTTCCACCGCCCGCTCGACGGTCTCGGTGTCGACGATCCAGTACCCGGCCAGGAACTCCTTCGTCTCGGCGAACGGCCCCTCGGTGACCACCGGCCGCCCGCCCTCGCCGGCCCGGACGATCCGCGCCTGGTCCGGCATGGCCAGCCCCTGCGCGTCGACGAACTCACCGGCGGCCATCAGCTTGCCGTTGACCTCGCCCATGAACGCGATGTGCGCCCTGATCTCCTCCGGCGTCCAGGTGTCGACCGTCGGGAACTCGGCCCCCGTCGTGTTGAACTGCATCAACAGCATGTACTTCACGTGCGTCTCCTCACGTCCGCGCACCCGTCCGGCGCGCTCACCCGGGGGTCGACGCTGCTCCGGCGGTCTCGACATCCCCGCCGACATCTTTCCGGGAAAATTTTCCGACGCTGGTCAGGCGCGGGTGGAAACGTCGGCCGGCGTGGCGTCCCGACCCCTGGCCAGCGCGGCGGCACCGCCCGGATCGAGGACCCGCCGGGCGGCGGCCACGAACTCGTCCCGCTGGCGGGCCCGCGCCCCGATCGCGGCACGATGCTCGGGCCGGCACCGTCCCGCCAGCGGCTCGCCACCCGTCCCCGCCGCCGGGGTGAGCCGACGCTGCCCGGCGTACTCCTCGTTGACGCTGCGCACCACGGCCCCGGCGGCGTCGGCGGCCGGCTCCGGCCCCGCCAGCAACACCCGGTTGTACGCCTCGTCGAGCCCGCGCAGCGCCGCGTACGGGCTGTCCACGCCGGTCCCCCGCGACCCGTCCGGCCCGACCCAGTCCCGGTCCAGTTCCCGGTACGCCTGGTCGCAGGCGGCCAGGAACCCGAGGTACGCGTCCCGCCGGTCCTGGTCCCGCCGCTGCGCCCGCTGCTCGGCGCGCTCCTCCCGGGCGGCGGTGAGCTGCCCCGCCACCTGCCGGCGCACCGTCAGCGCGGTGACCAGACCGGTGAGCCCGGCGGCGGTCAGCGTGGCAAGAGCGGTGATGAGCGCGATGGCAACGGTCTCCCCCATACCGCCCATGATCGCCGCCCCCGTCCACACGGGAGCACAGCGGCCAGCCCACGATCCGGACTAGAGTCCAGTCTCGTGGACTCTCCGCCGCCAGGCCGCACCTGGTGCCACTGCCAGAAGCAAAGTGAACAAAATCCGAGATGTTGATCTACAGCGCTCGAGGTCAAGAAGTCTCTTCCCCGCGCACGCGGGGGTGATCCGTACGAGCGGGCAGCCGAAGCGAAGGAGCGTGCCTCTTCCCCGCGCACGCGGGGGTGATCCGTACGAGCGGGCAGCCGAAGCGAAGGAGCGTGCCTCTTCCCCGCGCACGCGGGGGTGATCCCTGTCCTGCGGCGTCCCGCATGTCCGCGATCAGCTCTTCCCCGCGCACGCGGGGGTGATCCGGACTGGATCGTCGACCGCCTACGGAGCCTGCTCTCTTCCCCGCGCACGCGGGGGTGATCCCTGTTGCCCTCCTGGTAGTTCACGATCAGGCATCTCTTCCCCGCACACGCGGGGGGTGATCCGGTCGCCCGCGCGTCGGTGTTCGAGCAGACCTCCTCTTCCCCGCACACGCGGGGGTGATCCCGCGCGCACGGCGTCTCCCGCCGCCGGCAGGAACTCTTCCCCGCACACGCGGGGGTGATCCGTCCTCCGGGCGCGGGTCGACCGCGGCGTCCCGCTCTTCCCCGCACACGCGGGGGTGATCCCCTGCGCATCCGGGTACAGGTACAGGCACTCATCTCTTCCCCGCACACGCGGGGGTGATCCCCACGCCGCCTCACGCGGGATGATCTTCTCCCCTCTTCCCCGCGCACGCGGGGGTGATCCGCTCGGACGGTGAGCCGCCGACCAGGTAGACGCCTCTTCCCCGCGCACGCGGGGGTGATCCCCCGAGATCCCCTGTTAGGGCAGGCTTCGTGATCTCTTCCCCGCGCACGCGCCGACGACACCGCCAACGTGGCGTTTTCGCTTCCGACCGCGCCCCTCTCCCGCGCACGGGGGGGGTGATCCGTTCAGTGCCAAGCAGAACTAGGCTCGGCAGCGACCCGGCACTCAGTCAAGCGCCCGGACGAGGACGTCCATCGACGGTCCCCACGGAGCGGAGATCCGTGTCACCTGCCGCCAACCTGCACGGGAGTACATCTCTCGGACCGGCGCACGGGGATCTGCGGCAAGCATTGCCCAGGGCTCAGGGCGACCAGCGAGAAGCCGCGTCATCAGCCCAGCCCCCACCCCTTGGCCCTGCTCGTCCGGGACGACAAACCACTCCATCAAGGCGAACTTGTCCGCATCGAGAAGGTGCGCCGGAGGCTCCTGTTCGGTACTTGACCACCACTGGCCGGCGGCCATCCGCAACCCGTATGCCGCACCGATCAGTACCCCGTTTCGCTCCGCACTGATCAGCGTGAAACCGGGCCGCGCCGCCTCGTTCGGCAGCAGTGAAGCGAAGCGGGATACCTGCTCCGGCCCCTCTTCGTACGGCGGCTCGGCGTACACCCGCGCGTACATCTCGACCAGTTTAGGGAAGTGAACCGGGGCGGTGCTCCCGTCATGCCTGGTGTAAATAACGCCCACGTAGATCGCCGCCCCACTCTCCTCAGACAAGAAAGTTCCTCCTGCTACCGACCTGCAAGTCTGAAGCCGTTGCAGGCCGGAACCCATCAGCCCGCCCCAGTTCGTGCGCGTCGGCAGCAACCGGGAACGCTGCTGCTACCTCTACTTTGCTCTGCCGAACTCGGCGTACCTCACTTCGCCCTGGTCCAGCGCGTCCAATGCCGAACGCAGCCGCCGCGCCATGGAGGGCCGAAGCAGCGGTACGGCGTCCTCGTATCGAAGGAGCCTGACACCGGTCAGTTCCGGATCGGTAGGCGCGAGGCTCGTCGCCGTCTGCTCGTCAAGCTGACCACCATCGAAGATGAACATGATCCCGTCAGGCCAGACGCCATGACCTGGTATCCAGTCGACCACCAGCAGCCGCATAGCGGGCAGCTCCAGGCCGGTCTCCTCCCGGACTTCGCGGCGACAGGCCTCCCGGGGTGACTCGTCGGCCTCGGCGATCCCGCCGGGTATGTCGAGGAACGGCTTGTAGCCGGGGACCACGAAAAGCACCTGACCGGCATCATCCCGGAGGAGGGCTCCCTCGCGACGCGCTTGCGTGGCAACCGGCTCGCGATACCCCGGTGGAACTCCTGCTCCGGCTCACCCTCGGCGAGCATGTCCTCAGCCAGCGCCACATGCCCACCTTACTGAGACCCAGCCGGCTTCTCACCCCTCCAGAAGCAGACCCACTCACCGCTCGAACTTCCTCTGCGAAGTCGGACCGGCAACCGACTCCACTGCTGTGACGGCATACGACGCCACCTGCTCGACTCGCCGTTCAGAAGCTCTGCCCGGGAAATTTGACGGCCCCGTAGATCCGTCTGCGCGACTGGTCCGTGGTGCCGTTCCAGAGCAGCCGCAGCACGGCTGGGGCTTCGTCAGGCTTCCATAGCTCGACCCAGCAGGTTACCGGTGTGGCTGGCGAACATCGTTTTCGCTACACGCGGGACTGATCCGATCTTCTAGTGCCTCGTCATGCAGCCTTTAACGGGTAATCCGGGTGGCGGATCTTGGAGCCGGTGGCGAATCCGGTCTTGGGTCGGGCGCGTTGGTTGCGCCAGCGGATGTAGTCGCCGAGGGCGGCGTCCTGCTCGGCGTGGGTGCGATGGTCGGTGCCGTTGAGGGCGAAGTACCGCACGGCGGCGAACTCGGCCTCGATCCAGTTCAGCCACGAGGCATACGTGGGTAGGAACACCAGGTCGACGCGGTTGGCGGCGCACCAGGCGCGGACCTCGGGGTGCTTGTGCGGCGAGAAGTTGTCCAGGATGAGATACAGCTTCTGGTCGGGCCAGCGGGCGCGCAGGGTCTTGAGGAAGGCCAGGAACTCCCGCCAGCGTTTGCGGTCGCGGATGCGGTAGTGCAGCTTGCCGGTAGCCAGGTCCAGGGCGGCGATCATGTGCCGTACGCCCTGGTCGCGGGTGTAGGTGGCCCGTAGTCGCACCGGGTGTGCGACGGGTCGCCAGGCCCGTCCGGGGCGGGGTTGCAGATTCAACGGCCCGAACTCGTCAACGCAGAGCACCCTGCCGTCGGAGGGTGGATGGTCGTAGAGGTCCAGAATCCGGCGCATCTTCGAGGTGAAGTCGGGGTCGGTGCTGGCCTTCCACGTCTTGGTGGCCTGCCACGTCACCCCGCGTTCGTGCAGGACACGGCGCACGGTCTCGACGCTGATCGTCGTGACATAGCCGGCGGCGGTGAGGTAGTCGCGCAGCTTGGCCAACGACCAGCAGGAGAACGGTTGGCCGAGGAAGCGGGGGTCGCACCGGGCGATGACACAGATCCAGTCGCGGGTCTGCTCATCGATCCGTCTCGGTGCGCCCCCGCTCCATTTTGGGGACAGGGCGTCGAACCCCCGCTCGTTGAACGCGTGGATCACATCGCGCACGTAGTCGTCGGTCACCGTCAGCAGGTGGGCGATGTCCGGGGCTGGCTGCCCCTGGGCGGACATCAGCACCACGATCGCCCGCCGCAGCTTCACCGGGTCCCTTGCGGTCCTGGTGATCTTCTGCAACCGCTGACCCTCGGCCATCGACACCTGTCGGACGAACACCTCCGGCCGTCTGCCCACCGGCCATCACCTCCCATCACGAGTGCTGGGAGACAGCCTGCCCGATCCATCCTCAGAAACCGACGGATTACCCGTTCGACGTTCCAAGACGAGGCACTAGCAGACCATCACAGCTAAACTTGCCCCTTCCCCGCACAGGCGGGGGTGATCCCGGCGGGTCGGTCAGCAGCATCGGCCGCTGGCACTCTTCCCCGCGAAGGCGGGGGTGATCCCGTGTTGGTGACGACCGTGGCCGCGCGACTGATCCCTTCCCTGTGCACACAGGGGTCAATTCCTAACGGGACGAGCTGAGCGCGGACTCTGTTGCAGAGACCTTGGAAGATTGCGGCCCCTCTCTGGGCCACCTTCTTCCAAGGTCTCCAGAGCCGTCAGCCGATCCCCGCACGACAGGGCACAAGGAGACAGCTTCCCTGTTGTCGCAGTACAGCGAGACGACTTCTTCCCCTTGGTCCACTCCGGCGTCACGCCTGGCGACCGTGCCGGGACCCGTGTCCGATAGGCGTTCCCTCTGCGCTGGTCCACTCGTACATGCGGTTGTCCCGATGGAACGCCAGGATGTCGATACGGGACAGCGTCACGGCGACCGGATCTGCGTCGACCTCTGCCAAAGCAGCAACGATCGGTTCGGCAGGCCTTTCCCCGTTCGAGTACGCCACGCTGACGTGCGGGCGAAAGCCCTGCACCGGGTCCGCCTCGACTCGGCCAGCACCAAGCACCTCGGCGACGGCTCGGCGGAGGGCAGATCGAACCGCCGCGACCGGCGCTGCCGGCTCCGCCGGCAGGTACACGGCCTCCGGCCGGACGACGGGACGATGGAAGGTCACCGTAGGCGCGGGCAGCTCGGCCAAGCAGGCGTCCAGATGCAGTCTCAGGTCCCGAAGCTGCACGTCGCTCACCTCGTCTACGAATCCGATTCCCTGCGTGGTCAGGTGCAGCCACTGCGCGGGGATGAGGTCGAGCCCGGGAACGCCGCTCAACGCCGACTGGTAGCGCGCCACCAGATCCACCAACGCGGGGTGATCTGCCAACGTGAAGTGACAGGCGTAGAAGTGCCGGCCGACGCGCCAGCCGGGCCGCCACCACCAGTGGTCCCGCATACGGCTGACATGCTCGATGGTCACGACCCTGCCCTCAGATGTCCGACAGCCCGACAGTGCCCTCGGGGCCCTGCGAGATGTCGTAGTCGTCGATGATCTCGATGCGGTCGGCCGCCCAGACCGATTCGGAGACTTCGAGAAGCGTGTCGTCCGCCGCTCGCGCCACGTGGACGAGGTGCACCACTCCCGTCGCGGAGGCGAGGTGAAGGGCGTCGACTTCGGCGGAGGTCGGCATCCTCCACTGCCACCGGTCGCGAGCCCGCGCGTACCGCTTGCCGCTCAGTTCCTCGACGCAGAGGAACAGCGCCTGGGGCACCACCACCGGCTCTTCGAGGAAGGTGTCTCCGGCGATGGACACCGGCAGGTAGCTGGCACCCAGCTCACACGGCTTACCGGTTTGCCGGTCGAAGAGGACACGCCGCCGGACCACCATCTCGGTGCCGGGCGGCAGTCCGGCGGGAAGCGCCACATGCTCCGGCAGCTCGCCGCGCCCGGCGTACACGATCTCGTGACGCAGGTGGGCCGTCAGCAGTGCCCGGTCGTCACGGGCTCGGCCGTAGCGGTGCCTCGATCTCCGCTGTAGCCGACGGTGCGCGCTGACGAATGTGCCGACGCCATGCCGAGACTCGACAAGACCCTCACTCCGCAGGAGCCCGATGGCGTTACGCATCGTCTGGAGAGACAGGGTCGGGAAGAGCCGACGAAATCGTTCGAGCAGGACCGATTCGGCCGGTAGCCGTGCTCCCGGCTCGTAGGTGCCGCTCTTGATCTGCTCTCGCAGCTCATCGGCGATGCGTTGATACTTGGGCGCCTTGCCGCCAAGTTGATCACTCATCAGGACCTCCCCGCCCGCCAGCATAGTCCTCTAGAGGACTTGACGCATAGAGCGACCGCGCCCTACTGTCCATTCAACTCCTTTAGAGGACTAGTTGACGTGGTGAGGTTGGCGTGGGCATCACTGGCAGGCATGGATCGGTGGGTCGGCTGTCCGCTGCGCTTCGGCTGGCAGCCAGGTGGCAATGGCGGGGAGCCTGCTGGCGTCGACGTCATCGGGCGGTCGACACCGGACGGGCTGGTCAGGAGGCGGAGTTTCGGGCGGCACAGCGGCGCATCCTCGATGAGGCCGAGCGGCAGCGCGGTACGCCCGAGGGCGGGCGGCACCGGTGGTACGACGGGCCGACCCGGCTCGTCCCGCTCGCCCAGCGGCGCGCTCCCCTGCTCACGTACGGCCAGCGACGCGGCTACCGGTGCCGTGGCTGAGCTACCCGTCGGCCGGCGGTTGGCGTACTGGCGCAACCAGCGCGGGATGTCGCAGCAGGCCTTCGCCGACGCCCTCGGCAAGTCGAAGGTGGAGCGGGGTACCCGCCGGCTGGACAAGCTCTCCAACCTCCGGGAGATCGCCCGCACGCTCCGGGTCGACGTCGACGTCCTCGTCGGCACCGACACCGGCACCGAGCCGGCGGCGGCCGGCCCGACCACCACGCCGGTCGGCCCGGTCGGCGGCCGGGAGCTGGACGTCCTCCGGGCGGCCCTGTTCGCGTACGACGCGACGCTGGCCCCGCCCGACGGCGCGGAACCGGACCCGACCGGCCTGCGGCGCGGCATCGGCCATGCCTGGTTGGCGCTCCAGCACGCCGACTACCGGACGCTGCTCGGCACACTGCCGGGCCTACTGCGCGACGGCCACCGCTGCCGGGCGGCCCACCCCGACGACCCGCAGGCCTGCCACCAGCTCGCACAGGGCTACCAGCTCGCCTCGACGGTGCTACGCAAGCTCGGCGATCCCGGCCTGGCCTGGCTCGCCGCCGACCGGGCGATGACGGTCTGCCGGGACACCGACGACGACGCCCTCACCCTGTCGGCCACCGTGCACCTCACCCGCGTCCTGCACACCCTGGGCCGCCACCGGCACACCGTGGAGGTCGCGCTCACCGTCGCCCACCGGCTCACCCCACCCGACCCCCGCACCGCCCCACCCACCCTCCTCACCGGGTACGGCAGCCTGCTCCTCCAGGCAGCACGCGGAGCCGCCAGCCGAGGCGACCGGACCGGCGTCACCGACCTCCTCGACCAGGCCGACGAGGTCGCCACCCTGGTCGGCGACGACCGGCACGACCACGGTACGAGCTTCGGGCCGGTCGTGGTCGCGCTGGCCCGGATCGTCACCGCACTCGACCTCGACCAGCACGCCGCCGCCGTCACCGGGCACCGCAGCGTGCTCGACTCGACGGCGTTCCACCAGCTACCCCCGGAACCCCGAGCCGCCCACCTGCTCGACGTGGCACACGGCTGCCTACGCCTCAACGACCTGCCCGAAGCCAGCCGCGCGCTGCTGCTCGCGGACCGGGCCGCGCCCGCCGAGGTCCGCAGCCGCCCCGCCGCCCGGGAGACGATCCGCGCCCTGCTGCGCCGCTGCGGGAGACCCCATCCCGGGATCGTCCGCCTCGCCGAGGCGCTACGGATCGCCGTCTGACGCTGCGGATCGCCGTCCGACCTGCTCGCGGCGCTCCCTGACCTGCGTCGGTGGTCTCCGGCTGACATGATCAGGACATGCCCGAGATCGAAGTGGTGCAGGGTGACATCACCCGCGAGAACGTCGACGCCATCGTCACCGCGGCGAACGAGTCGCTGATGGGCGGTGGTGGGGTGGACGGTGCGATCCACCGGGCGGCGGGGCCACGCCTGGCGCAGGCCGGTGCCGCGCTCGCGCCGTGCGTGCCGGGCGACGCGGTCGCCACGCCCGCGTTCGACCTGCACCCGCCGGTCCGGCACGTCATCCACACCGTCGGGCCGGTGTGGACGGGCGGCGGCGACGGCGAGGCCGAGACGCTGGCCTCCTGCTACCGGCGCAGCCTGGCGGTGGCCGACGGGATCGGGGCGAACAGTGTCGCCTTCCCGGCCATCTCCACCGGCGTGTACGGGTACCCGCCGGAGGAGGCCGCGACGATCGCGGTCACCACCCTGCGGGCCACGCCCACCGCCGTCGAGCGGATCCGCCTGGTCGCCTTCGACGATGCCACGTACCGCCTGCTGCGCACCGCCCTCGCCGCCCCCGGCTGAGGTGTAAGGAAGGGCCCCCTGTTAACGCTTCCTGTAGTAAAAGGGCCCCTTCCTAACCGGGCGGACGGTCTTCGAGCGCTGTGACGAGGGCTGCGGCGAAGAGGGCCACCCGACGGTCGTCGTCGTGGGACAGGTGCCGCAGGAGGTCGAGCGCGACGGTCCCCGGCATCTCGGCGAGCGCCTGGGTCAGCCGCATCCGTACCGTGAGGTCCCCGGTGTGGGCGGCGAGTTCGGCGGCGAGCGTACCCATGATCCGGTCTGCCCACGAGGCGTCCCGGGCCAGCGTGGCCAGCAGCTCGGCCGCCTCGACGTCGTTCGCGCCCTCGACCACCATGGCGACGAGCGTCGGCACGGCGGCGGTCACGCCCCGCGCGCCCAGCGCGAGAGCGGCCCGCCGCCGGATCGCCGGGTCCGGGTCGTCGAGCGCGTCCGTGAGCAGCGCGGTCGCCTCGTCGTCGGGCAGCTCGGCGAGCGCCAGGACCACGCGCCGCCGGACGTCCACGTCGTCGGAGGCCAGGCCGGCCGCCAGGGTCGCCACCCCGTCACCGCCGGCCCGCGCGAGGGCCCAGCGCAGGGCCCCCGCCACGTGCGGATCGGATTCGGCGAGGACCGCCCCGGCCAGCAGATCGGTGGGTACCGACAGGGGGTCGGCCGGGGCCAGGACGGCCTGCTGTCGCCGCGCGGCGCTCGGCGAGTTCAGCCCGTGCAGGAGTTCGACGATCCGCGCGACGTCCGGCCAGCCGGCGGGCCCGGCCGCGTCGACGGTCCGGAGCCGGTCGAGGAGTTCCTGCTCCCGGGTCAGCCGCTCCTCGGTCCTGCGAATGAGGTCGCCGACCAGCGCGGACGGGGTGAAACCGGGGTCGTCGAGAGCGCGGGCGATCTGGCGCAACGACAGCCCCAGGGACCGCAGACCCTCCACGTGGAAGATCCTCCGGAGATCGTCGGGGGTGTACTCCCGGTAGCCGCCCACCGTGCGGCCGGTCGGCCGGACCAGCCCCAGGGTGTCGTAGTGCCGGAGCATCCGGGCGCTCACCCCCGAGCGGCGGGCCACCTCACCGATCAGCACGCGGTCGTCTCCTCCCCGTCCGACGACCCCTTCCGGTCCGGGCCGAGCGCGACGACCTTGATCGCCTCGTCGACGGCGAGGTCGAACCCGGCCTCCGGGTCGTGCAGCAGCCGCTCCGTGGCCTGCGCGTGCGCCCGGACCGTCGCGTCGTGGTGCGTCGCCGCCGTCCGCAGGACCGGCTCGACCACCTCGCCGAGCGCGACCAGGGCCCGGCTCAGGCTCAGCCGTACCTCCCGGTCACCCCGGCCGAACTGGGTGGCCAACTCGGCGGCCAGCGCCTCCCGCTCCCCGTCGGGCACCAGCACGACGGCGGTACGCCAAGCGGTCCGCGCGACCTCGTCGTCGGCGTCGTGCAGCAGCGACCGGGTGATCGCGGGCCACGCGCTCCGGTCCCCGATCTTGGACAGGGTGTGCAGCGCCTGGCTCCGGGCCTGGGTACGGTCGGACCCGAGTTCCGTGCGCAGCCTCGGGACGGTGACCTCCGCCGGGAGGCGGGTCAGCGCCCAGGTGAGCATGTCGCGTACGTAGAAGTTCGGCTCGACCGCGCACCGGGCCACCAGCGCGTCCACGAAGCCGGGCTCGGGCCGCGTACCGATCGCCAGGGCCGCCTTCAGCCGCGTCGACGAGTCCCCGGCGGCCAGTGCGTCGAGCAGTCGGGTGTCCTGTGGTTGCCTGTGTGCCGTGTCGATGGGAACCACCTCCGACCACCAGTGAAGACCTTGTCACAGTGTCAAGGTCAACCCCCGGCCCAGCCGCCGCACACACCGAAACCGACAAGTATCACCAACCGACTCATACCCCATCACATGGCATGCCGTCCGAGTGGCGAGTCGGGATAATCGACAACCATCACGTCGGGTACGGCATGGGGGGTCTGGATGCGTCACACGATCCGTCACCTCGTGGTGTCGACCGCGCAGATCTCGGGGATCGTCATCGCCCTCGCCTTCACCATGACGCTCCTCTTCGAGCCCGGCGAGTGGCGGAAGCTGGCGTGGCTGACGGATCTTCTGCCCCTACTGACGACGATCATCGTCTTAAACCTGCTGCTCCAACTCCGGCGACTGCGCCAGCAGGCTGAGAAGAAGTAGACGCCCTTCGGCCTAACCCGGACCCCGCCCAATACCACACCAGCCCGGTTCCGCGCCGTCCAAAAGCGGAGCCCGGACACCCGCACGTCAATCACGCTTGGCATCCGGTTCATGGGTCACAGGTCGGCTACGGCCTGCTCGATCTTCTTCGCCGCCGATGGCTTGACTTTCCCGGTGACGCGCACCAGGACCCGGCCTTGATCCGCCCGGTAGTGGTACTCGGTTCCGAGGATTGGCGCCGCCTCCTGCAGGCCCTGGATGTACTCCGAGCGTCGATCCGCTTCGGCTGCGGTGGTGAAAACCTCGATCGCCAACCCCCGGTCGACCGTATACCGGTCGGCTTCGCCGTTGCCCCCAGGCAGCTCGGCGCTGGCGCGGGACAGGTAGCCGTTGGGCCTGCCGAGCAGGTTGTTCGGATCGGTGTCCTCGTTCTGCACAGCGGGCTTCCGTAGTCCGACGTCGGCAGCCTTGAGGCCGTCAAGAACGGCGCGGGCGTCGAGGGCAGCGGCAGCGGTCGCGGCGGGTGCTGGTCCTGCGGGATCGGGAGCGCTGGCCGGGTTCGGTGCGGGGTGTTGCTTCCGCAGGCGGCGAGGGCTGCGGTAAGGGCTGCGGCTGTCAGGCAGTGGCGGATACGCATCAGGCGATGATGGGGGCGGTTGGTCGTTTTGACAGGCACTCAGATTGTCGAGTCGCCGACAGTGTCCGAGTGCCCCACTCGCAGGCGGCTAGCTAGGTAGCAGTAGCAACTCTTGAGATTGGTCGGTCATCGCAGCCGGGGGGTAGTCCAGGCATGGGCCGATGGAATCTAGGTCGCCCGCGCGGCTTGTGTGGCGTTGCGTTCCGCCACGTCGCGGTGGAGGCGTACGCGTTGAGCGGGTGCTGCGTGAGCAAACGAACGCTGCGGCCAACTGGCACGACGCCGGCGTTTTCCCTGGTGGAGGGGGGTTTGTGGGCGCGGCAGGTTTCGAACCTGCGACCCCTCGCTTGTAAGGCGAGTGCTCTCCCACTGAGCTACGCGCCCGGTACGCCCGTGCGGCGGGCCGGTGGCTGGTCAGCTTACCTGCCGGCCACCGGCCCGGTCGAACGGGATCAATCGTGGATCGCCCGTCGGAGGGTCAGGCGGCGGCGGTCTCCGCCAGGGCCTTGCGCCAGGACTCCTGGTCCCGGGCCTCGCCGGGCAGGTTCATCTCGGCGAACCGGACCACGCCGGCCTTGTCGATCACGAAGGTGCCCCGGTTGGCGATCCCGGCGATGTCGTTGAACACCCCGTACGCCTGGGCCGTCGCGCCGTGCGGCCAGAAGTCGGCCAGCAGCGGGAACTGGTAGCCCTCCTTGTCGGCCCACACCTTGTGCGCGTAGACCGAGTCGACGCTGACGGTGAGCACCTGGACGTCGTCGTTGACGTACTGGTTGAGGTTGTCCCGCACCTCGCACAGCTCGCCGGAGCAGATGCCGGTGAAGGCGAGGGGGTAGAAGACCAGCAGGACGGTGCGCTTGCCCCGGTAGTCCGAGAGCCGGACCTCCTGGTTGTTCTGGTCCTTGAGCACGAAGTCCGGCGCCTCGGCACCAACCTCGATCGGCATGCGAGCTCCTTGGGTAGTCACGGTGGCACCAGCCTGCCACACGTGGCTGACGGCGGCCCGTCCCGTCCACCGGGCGGTGACGCCACCCCGGCCGGCCCGTCGCCGACCGGAGCGGACACCGTCACTTCTTGCTCTTGCTGCCCCGGCGCAGGACCAGGCGGGCCCCGCTCCAGTCCACGCCGGCGTTGATGGTGGAGGTCTGCTGGAGGCCGGCGGTCTGCGCGGACTCGGCGACCTCGCTCGGCTCGACGTGCCCGTCCCGCCCGGCCTTGGGCGTCAGCAGCCACACGACACCGTTGCCGGCCAACGGGCCGAGGGCGTCGACGAGGAGTTCGAAGAGATCACCGTCGCCGTCGCGGTACCAGACCAGTACCGCGTCGACCACCTCGTCGGTGTCCTCGTCGACCAGCTCTCCACAGCGGTCGGCAAGGGCGTCACGGAGGTCGTGGTCGACGTCCTCGTCGTACCCGATCTCCATGACGACCATCCCCGGCTCGATACCGAACCGGTCCGCCAGGCTGCGTACCCCGTCGGCGGCCTGACCTGCGGTCGCGCTCACTGTCGCGTGCCTCCTCATCTCGTGCTGACCGGCATCGTGTCATGACGCCGTCAGGGCAAGTCCACACACTTGTGCCGCCGCGCGCAAGTGGCGCACCGGGTGGAACGGAATTTACCGCGCCAGCAGGGTACGGGCACCCTGGGTAATGGCCTCTTCGGAGACCAGCACCCGACGCGCCGCCGGGCCTAATGGTATAAAAGAGTCAATTGCGGCTACTCGGCGCGCGGCACCCACATATCCGGCATCCACCAGCGCGGCGAGCACCCCCTCGCCGACGCCGCCGGTGCGCCGCGTCTCGTCCACGACCAGCACCCGGCCGGTCGCCGACGCCTCCCGGATGAGATCCGCCACGGGCAGCGGGGCCAGCCAGCGCAGGTCCACCACCCGGGTCCCGATCCCCTCGTCGGCCAGCGTCGACGCCGCCCGCAGCGACATCCGCACCCCGTTACCGAACGTCACGATGGTGACGTCCTCGGCGGAGCCCACCCCGTACACCCGGGCCCGCCCGATCGGTGCGTGCCCGGCCGGCCACGCACCGGGTTCGGCGTACTCGCCGAGCCACTCCCCGTCACCGTCGGTGTAGAGGTCGCGGGTGTGGTACAGCGCGATCGGCTCCAGGAAGACGCAGACCGTGCCGTCCACCGTCGCGCTGGCCAGGCAGGTACGCAGCATCGGCGCGGCGTCGTCCGGCCGGGCCGGCACCGCGACCACCAGGCCCGGCACGTCGCGCAGCACGGCCACCGCGTTGTCGTTGCGGAAGTGCCCGCCCAGCCCCTCCTGGTACGCCAGCCCCGCCACCCGGACCACCATCGGGTTGCGGAACGCCCCCTGCGAGAAGAACTGGAGGGTGGCCGCCTCGCCGCGCAACTGGTCCTCGGCGTTGTGCAGGTACGCCAGGTACTGGATCTCCGGCACCGGCAGCATCCCGGCCAGCCCGGCACCGAGCCCGAGCCCGAGCACGGACGTCTCGTCGAGCAGCGTGTCGAAGACCCGGGCCGGGCCGAACCGGTCCCGCAACCCCTTCGTCACCCCGTACAGCCCGCCCTTGGCCGCGACGTCCTCGCCGAAGACCGCCATCTGCGGGTGGTCCAGCATGGCGTCGGTCAGCGCGGCGTTGATGCTCTGCGCGAGGGTGAGCGGCCCGGCCAGTTCCGGCGGCTTCCCGCCGAACGCCTCCGCGCGGGCGGCGGCCCCCGGCCCGGCGGCCCGCGCCGCCGCGTCGGCCACCAGCCGGGAGACCCGGGCCGGGCGGCGCGGGGCGAGCGGGGCGACGACCTCGGCCGGCTCGTCGAGCTTCGGCTCGCCGATCACCTCCTCGGCCAGCCGGCGCACCTGCCAGCCCACCTCGTCGTACCGGGCCAGCAGGTCCTCGCCGGTGACGAAGCCCGCCGACACCAGCATCCGGGCGGTGGCGAGCACCGGGTCCCGCTCGGCGTCCGCGGCGATCTCCGCCGCGCTGCGGTACGCCGCCTCGGTGTCCGCGCCGGCGTGCCCCATCAGCCGTACCGTGCTCAGGTGCAGCACGGCGGGGCGTCGGTGCCGGCGTACCCAGGCCGCCGCCTCCGCCGCCACCCGGTACGTCCCGACCAGGTCACCGCCGTCGGCGGCGAAGTACCGCAGGCCGGGCCGGGAGCGCAGCGTCTGCTCCACCCAGCCCTGCGGGGAGCGGACGCTGATGCCCAGCCCGTTGTCCTCGCAGACGAAGAGCACCGGCACCCGCAGCCCGGTGTGGTCGCACCAGCCGGCGGTGTTGAACGCGGCGGTGGCGGTGGCGTGGTTGACCGAGGCGTCGCCGAACGAGCAGACCACGATCGCGTCCGGCGGCCACGACCCACCCGCCGCTGCGGTGCCCGCGCCGTCCCCGGTGGTGGTGCCGTCGAGCCGGCGCAGCCGTTCCAGGGCCAGCCCCAGGCCGACGGCGCGGGGCAGGTGGGAGGCGATCGTGGCGGTCGTCGGCACCACGCTGAGGTCGGCCCGCCCGAACACCTTGTGCCGCCCACCGGCGATCGGTTCGCGGGCGGAGGCGACCATGCCGCGCAGCACGTCCCGCGCCGCGTCGAGGTATCCGGCCCCCGCGCCCGTCGCGGTCGGGGCGTCCCCCTCCCCCGGCTGCGCCCCGCCCGCGCGCCGGTCCCCGGCCTCGGCCCCGTCGGGCGTCGACCCCTCCCCGGGTACGTCGGCGTCGGTGCGCCCCGCAGCGGCCTCCTCAGGGGTACCGTTGCTGCCGGCGTGCCGGGTGGCGGCGGCCCCGGGCGGGCCGCCGGGCCCGTCCTCCCCGACCTCCGGGCCGGTGTCGACCTGGGCGGCGCGCACGCAGTAGAACGCCCCGGAACGGTAGTGCAGCAGCGCGGGGTCGGTGGGGCGCAGCGCGGCGGCCACCGCCGCGTTGCCCTCGTGGCCGGCCGACCCGACCGTGTAGAAGCCCTCGCCGAAGCTGCGCAGCCACCGGCCGGCGAGGTCCAACTGCCGGCTGACGATCTGCGCGTCGAAGAGGTCGAGTGCCCGGGCACCGGTCAGCCCGGCCCCGGCCGTCGCCGCCGGAGCGGTCTCGTCACCGGTCGACGCCGACGCGCCCGGGTCGACGGTCGCCGGGGCAGCCGGCGGGACCTCGGTCGACGCGTCCTCCGCCGGGCCGGCGAACGGTGCCGGCTCCGCCCGGTCGGCGGCCTGGTCGGCCGTCTCGGGGACAGGATCGCCCAGGTCACGTCGCTGCGGCGGGGCGGCCAGCGCGGCCAGCGCCTCCCGGAACCGCTCGTCGAGATCTTGCGGGGTGGTCACGTCGGACAGCATTACCGAATCCGGCCGGGTCCGCCCACTCAGACACTCGCCGGCGGATATCTCCGCACCCCCGGACCGGCGGCGCCCGACCCCGACGGGCATCGACGACCGTCGCCGCCGTCGGGTACCGATGGCGAGGTCAGGGGATCATCCGCAGGGACGGACGACGCGGTCTGCCGGGACGGCCACCCGGACCGGCGGACCCGGCAGAGTCCGAAACCGGATTCACCGCCGCCGCCCGACCGAGGAACACCAAGCCGGCCAGCCGTCACCGGTCGGTCAGCCGGGCAGGAAGGAGAAGCGGACCTTCCGGGTCGGGTTGTCGCCGTTGGTGTCGACCAGGCAGATCGACTGCCAGGTACCCAGGGCGAGCCGCCCGTCGAGGACCGGCACCGTCGCGTACGGCGGGACGAAGGCGGGCAGGACGTGGTCGCGGCCGTGCCCGCGCGACCCGTGCCGGTGCCGCCAGCGGTCGTCGGTCGGGAGGATGTCGTCGAGCGCGGTGAGCAGGTCGTCGTCGGAGCCGGCTCCGGTCTCGATGATCGCCAGCCCGGCGGTCGCGTGGGGCACGAAGACGTGCAGCAGCCCGTCGCCCTGCCCGGCGACGAAGTTCTCGGCCTCCCTGGTGATGTCCCGGACGGTGGGCCGGGAACCGGTCTGTACGGTGACCACCTCGCTGCGCATACGCCGCATTCTGCCGCAGGTCACCAGCCGCCGCCCCCGCCGCCGCCGGAGTCTCCCGACGAGCCGCCGCCGGACCAGCCGGACCCGCTGTCGCCGGACCAGCCCGACGCACCGCCGGAGCCGGACCAGGTCGACCCGGCGGGCTCCGATCCGGCGGAACCGCCGTCGCCCGACCCGCTCTGACCCGGTCGACCGTGGTCGTCCGGCCAGCCCTGTCCGGCGTACTGGTCCGGGGTCGGCGCGGGGTAGGCGCCGGGCTGGGCCGGCAGGGTGTGCGCGTAGCCGTACGGGACATCGTTCTCACCGTTGTCGAGAAGCAGTTTCAGGCCCACGCCCAACAACAGCAGCCCGAGTAACCCGAACGGAGCCACCCGCAGGTCACCGCCGATCGCCGCGAGCACCGCCAACAGCAGAATGAGCCCGCCCACCAGCGTCAGGACGCTCGCCACGGCCCGCCGTATCGTCATGCCTCCGCACGGTAGGCCCCGGGGGCAAGCCGGCCGGCGCGCCCGCGCCGGAAAGGGGCCGCAGAGGGGTCACCCAGAGTGATCTCTACCGGTCGCCCACGCATCCGCGGTACCGGTCGGAAGGGCCGAAAAACACCGTGTTGCCAGGAAGTTACCAGTGAGTACCTGTGTCGAGTGTCGCGTCTGTGGGTCGCAGAGGTGACGAGGGGTGCCACCAAAGGGCAGGATAGCGACAGAGACCTGTCCCACACACAACCGAGGGAACGCCTGTGGCTACGGAACGCAAGCGCCCGGTGATCACCGCTGGTCTGCCGAGCCAGCTTCCGGACATCGACCCTGAAGAGACCGGCGAATGGGTCGAGTCGCTCGACGGTGTCATCGACGAGCGCGGAACCAAACGCGCCCGGTACGTCATGCTCCGCCTCCTTGAGCGGGCCCGTGAGCGCCAGGTCGGGGTGCCGTCGCTGACCACCACCGACTACATCAACACGATCGCTCCGGAGAGCGAGCCGTGGTTCCCCGGCGACGAGCACGTCGAGCGGCGGATCCGGGCGTACGTCCGGTGGAACGCCGCGATGCTGGTGCACCGCGCGCAGCGCCCGGAGATCGGGGTCGGCGGGCACATCTCGACCTTCGCCAGCTCGGCGTCGCTGTACGAGGTGGGCTTCAACCACTTCTTCCGGGGCAAGGAGCATCCCGGCGGCGGTGACCACATCTTCTACCAGGGCCACGCCTCGCCCGGCATGTACGCGCGGGCGTTCCTGGAGGGGCGGCTGACCGAGCACCAGCTCGACGGGTTCCGCCAGGAGGTGTCGCACCCGGGCGGCGGGCTGCCGTCGTACCCGCACCCCCGGCTGATGCCGGACTTCTGGGAGTTCCCCACGGTCTCCATGGGCCTCGGCCCGCTGAACGCGATCTACCAGGCCCGGTTCAACCGGTACCTGCACCACCGGGGCATCAAGGACACCTCCGACCAGCACGTCTGGGCGTTCCTCGGTGACGGTGAGATGGACGAGGTCGAGTCGCTCGGCGCGATCGGCGTGGCCGCCCGCGAGGAGCTGGACAACCTCACCTTCGTGATCAACTGCAACCTCCAGCGCCTCGACGGGCCGGTGCGCGGCAACGGCAAGGTCATGCAGGAGCTGGAGGCGTTCTTCCGGGGCGCCGGCTGGAACGTCATCAAGGTGGTCTGGGGCCGGGAGTGGGACCCGCTGCTCGCGGCGGACACCGACGGCGCGCTGGTGAACCTGATGAACACCACGCTCGACGGCGACTACCAGACGTACAAGGCCGAGTCCGGCGCGTACGTCCGGGAGCACTTCTTCGGCCGCGACCAGCGGACCCGCAAGATGGTCGAGGGGCTCACCGACGACGAGATCTGGAACCTGAAGCGGGGCGGCCACGACTACCGCAAGCTCTACGCGGCCTACAAGGCGGCGATGGAGCACACCGGGCAGCCGACGGTGATCCTGGCCAAGACGATCAAGGGCTGGACGCTCGGCTCGCACTTCGAGGGCCGCAACGCCACGCACCAGATGAAGAAGCTGACGCTGGAGGACCTGAAGACCTTCCGCGACCGGCTCTACCTGGACATCCCGGACGCGACGCTGGAGGAGAACCCGTACCTCCCGCCGTACCTGCAGCTCGGTGAGAAGTCCGACGAGCTGGCGTACCTCAAGGAGCGGCGTCAGCAGCTCGGCGGGTACCTCCCCTCCCGGCGGACCACCGGCAAGGCGCTGAAGATCCCCGGCTCCGAGCGCTTCTCCGACGTCAAGCGCGGCTCGGGCAAGCAGAAGGTCGCCACCACGATGGCCTTCGTCCGGCTGCTCAAGGACATCATGAAGGACAAGGAGTTCGGCAAGCGCTGGGTGCCGATCATCCCGGACGAGGCCCGTACCTTCGGGATGGACTCGCTCTTCCCGACGCAGAAGATCTACTCCCCGCACGGTCAGCAGTACACCTCGGTCGACCGGGAGCTGTTCCTGTCGTACAAGGAGTCGACCGCCGGGCAGATCCTGCACGAGGGGATCAACGAGGCGGGCTCGGTGGCCTCGTTCACCGCCGCCGGCTCCGCGTACGCCACCCACGGCGAGCCGATGATCCCGATGTACATCTTCTACTCGATGTTCGGGTTCCAGCGCACCGGTGACGGGTTCTGGGCGGCGGCCGACCAGATGGCCCGGGGCTTCGTGCTCGGCGCCACCGCCGGCCGGACCACGCTCAACGGTGAGGGCCTCCAGCACGAGGACGGCCACTCGCTGCTGCTGGCCGCCACCAACCCGGCCGTGGTCTCCTACGACGCGGCGTTCGCCTACGAGCTGGCGCACATCGTGGAGAACGGTCTGCACCGGATGTACGGCGAGGACCCGGAGAACATCTTCTACTACCTCACCATCTACAACGAGCCGATCCACCAGCCGGCCGAGCCCGAGGGCGTGGACGTGGAGGGTCTGCTCAAGGGGATCTACCGGTACTCCCCGGCCCCGAACGTGGACGGCCCGAAGGCGCAGATCCTGGCCTCCGGCACCGGCATGCAGTGGGCCCTCAAGGCCCAGGAGCTGCTCGCCCAGGACTGGGGGGTGGCCGCCGACGTCTGGTCGGTGACCTCCTGGACCGAGCTGCGCCGCGACGCGGTGCAGTGCGAGGAGCACAACCTGCTCAACCTGGGCGGCGAGGCGAAGGTGCCGTACATCCAGCAGAAGCTGGCCGACGCCGAGGGGCCGAAGGTCGCGGTCAGCGACTGGATGCGCGCGGTACCGGACCTGATCGCCCGCTGGGTACCCGGGGACTACACCTCGCTGGGCACCGACGGGTTCGGGCTCTCCGACACCCGGCACGCCCTGCGCCGGCACTTCCACGTCGACGCCGAGTCGGTCGCCGTCGCGACGCTGCGCCAGCTCGCGCTGCGCGGCGCGGTGCCGGCCACCGTCCCGGCCGAGGCGGCCAAGAAGTACGCGATCGACGACGTCAGCGCGGCCCCGGTCGGCGAGACCGGCGGCGACAGCTAGCCGACGGACGACGGCGGGGCCCGGCGCGGTGGACACCGCGCCGGGCCCCGCCCCGTCGTGGACGGTATGACGCGAACGGTATCGGCCCGCGTGTTTCACCGGAAACACAACGCATCCACAATCCTCTATAAGGGATTCGATGCGTTCAGGGCGCCGCGCGAACCACGCGGGCACCCGGGCCGGTCCGGTGGACACCCCGTCGCGCCCGTCCGCCACCGGTCGGGAACGCCGGGCCGCGACGGCGGCGCGACGGTAGGGAGTCGCTTCATGCGAACCGTCCGGATCGGCATCGCCCTGGCGCTCGGCACCCTCGTGGTGTCGATGCTCGGGCCGGGCTCGCCCTCGGTGGCCCACGATCCCGCCACGCCCGCGGGGCGGGCGTCGGCACAGGAGTTCATGGCCCAACGTGAACCCTCCCAGCAGTTGGTCGCCGCAGCGGCGGCGACCTGCACCAACGGGCAGGCGGCGGGTTACCCGTGCCGCAACGTCGACCTGTTGTCCTTCCTGCCGCTGGCGGACATCGGCGGCAGCCAGGCCAACGACATCTGGGGCTGGCGCGACAGCACCACCGGCAAGGAGTACGCGCTGGTCGGCCGGCGCAACGGCACCTCGTTCGTGGACGTGTCCAACCCGACCGCGCCGGTGTACCTGGGCAACCTGCCGGCGCACCAGAACCGCACCGCGATCTGGCGCGACATCAAGGTCTACCGGGACCACGCGTACGTGGTGGCCGACGTCTCCGGGCACGGCATGCAGGTGTTCGACCTGACCCGGCTGCGCGGGGTCGGCACGCCCCGGACCTGGACGGCGGACGTGCACTACCCCGGGTTCGGCAACTCGCACAACATCGCCATCAACGAGGAGACCGGGTACGCGTACGCGGTCGGGTCGAACACGTGCAGCGGCGGGCTGCACATGGTCGACATCCGCACCCCGAAGTCGCCGGTGGCGGCCGGCTGCGTCAGCAACGACGGCTACACCCACGACACCCAGTGCGTGGTGTACCGGGGGCCGGACACCGCGTACACCGGGCGGGAGATCTGCGTCAGCTCGAACGAGGACACCGTCACCGTCGTCGACGTGACCAGCAAGTCGGCGCCCCGGCAGTTGTCCCGGATCGGGTACACCGGCCGGGCGTACACCCACCAGGGCTGGTTCACCGAGAACCAGCGGTACTTCCTGCTCGACGACGAGCTGGACGAGACCCGGCGCGGGGTGACCACCCAGACGTACATCTGGGACCTGGCCGACCTGGACAGCCCGCGCCACATCGGCACCTACGGCGCCCCGGCCGGGGTGCTCGCCACCGACCACAACCAGTACGTCAGGGGCAACTACAGCTACCAGGCCAACTACCGGGCCGGGCTGCGCATCCTGGACGTGCGCAACGTGGCCGCCGGCCAGGCCACCGAGGCGGGCTACTTCGACGTGTACCCGTCCAGCAACAGCGCCTCGATGAACGGGGCGTGGAGCGTCTACCCGTACTTCCCGAGCGGGATCGTGGTGGTCAGCGGGATCGAGCAGGGGCTCTTCGTCCTCCAGCCCCGGTTGTCGTGACCGCGACCAGTGACCGGCCGGTGGCGACGGCGAGCCGCGCCGCCGCCCCGGCCACCCCGGCGATCGAGGGGATGCCCCACCCGGGGCGTCCCGGCCCGGACCCCGCCGCCGGCCAGCCGACCGCCCCCGGGCCGGACGGGAACGGGCTGCTGCCGGTCCGCCCTGGCGGCCGGGGACACCGGTACGCCGCCGCCGCGCTGGTGCTCGGCCTGACGTTGGCGCTCGGCTTCGCCGCCGGACGGGCCGGCGGGTCGGACACCGCCCGGGTACGGGGGCCGGCACCGGCCATGGCACACATGGACCACGGGCCGGGCGGACTTCAGGTGTCGCGGGACGGCTACGGTCTCGCCCTGGACACCCCGGCGCTGACCGCCGGCCGCCCCGGCGAACTGGTGTTCCGGATCACCGACGCGGCCGGCGCCGCGGTGACGTCCTTCCAGGTGACGCACGAGCGGACGATGCACCTGATCCTGGTGGGCCGGGACCTGACCGGATACCAGCACGTCCATCCGGAGATGGCACCGGACGGCACGTGGCGGGTGACGGTCACCCCGGGCGCGCCGGGGCCGCTGCGGGCGATCGCCGACTTCTGGCCGACCGGCGCCCCGATGGCGGTCACCCTGGGCGTGGACGTACCGGTTCCCGGCCGGTACGCGCCGACGCCACCGGAGGACCTGCACGAGACCGTCCTCGTGGACGGTTACACGGTCACCCTCGACGGTGGACTGCGGCCGGGCGAGTCGAACCAGATTCTGGTGTGGCTGGGCCGCGACGGTCAGCCGGTCAACGACCTGCAACCACACCTGGGCGCGTACGGGCACCTGGTGGCGCTGCGCCACGGCGACCTGGCCTACCTGCACGTGCACCCGGCAGCGGCCAGCCAGCCGAGTTCGGTGCTGGCCTTCGGCGTCACGGTGCCGTCCGCCGGCACGTACCGTCTCTTCTTCGAGTTCCGGCACCAGGACAGGGTCCGCACCGCCGCCTTCACCCTCACCGCCTGACAGGTCGGTCGGGGGCCCGGCACGGGCCCCTCGGTCGACCGGGAGCGCGGGGGTGGGGTGGGAAAGATCGGCAGCAAAGCAGGCGGTGGTCCCGGACGTCCCTGGCGGGGACGCCGGGGCCACCGCCCTTCGCGGGTGACGCCCGGGATGCGGACCCGGTCAGCCGACGGCGGCCAGGTCGGTCAGCCGGGCCAGCGAGTCCTCCAGGTCGGCGCCGACCCGACGCAGCCCGAGCCGGAGCAGGGCCGCCTTGACCGGACCAGCCGGCCAGCGCACGACGATCAGCCGGACGACGGTGCCGCCCTGCTCCTCGTCGGCGGTGAGCTGCACGTAGATCTCCGTGCGCGCCTCGGCGCGGGCACCGGCGCCCTTGGCCCGTTCCCGCCACCCGATGAGGGTCGGCTCCTGGTAGGCGATCACCTCCGCCTCGTGCGCCGCACCGCGCCCGGCCTGGACCAGTTGTCGGCGGCCGAAGCCCTCCCCCGAGAGGACCTCGGCCGCTCGGACCCCCGCCAGCCAGGCCGGCAACTGCTCGGCCCGCTGTACGACGTCCCAGACCGCTTCCACCGGCGCCGCCACGTGCGCACTGCGTTCCACGAGGATCATTTCTATTCCCCCATTGAGGACATCCGCGATATTCGTCACTCTATGCATCAAAACGGACTTGTTGGGACGGGTTCGGAAAAGACACGCCGAAAGCCCTTGCGCCCGGATCGTTGACCGCCTATGGCGCATCCCGCCCCGGAGCCCTAGAGTGCGAGCACAATTCACGTTCCTGCTCGCGTCCTGGGAGGGTGCATGACGACCGCGCCGATGCCCGCGTTCCCCGCCGGATTCCGTTGGGGCGTCGCCACGTCCGCGTACCAGATCGAGGGGGGCGCGAGCGCCGACGGGCGGGGCCCGTCCATCTGGGACACCTTCGCCCGCACCCCGGGCCGGATCGCCGACGGCAGCAGCGGGGACGTCGCCTGCGACCACTACCACCGGCACCGCGAGGACGTCACGCTCCTCGCCGACCTGGGCGTCTCGGCGTACCGGTTCTCCGTCGCCTGGCCCCGGGTCCGGCCCGGCGGCACCGGCGCGGCCAACCCCGCCGGCCTCGACTTCTACGAGCGTCTGGTGGACGACCTGCTCGCCGCCGGGATCGACCCGGTCGCCACCCTGTACCACTGGGACCTGCCGCAGCCGCTGGAGGACGCGGGCGGCTGGCTGAACCGGGACACCGCCGAGCGCTTCGCCGAGTACGCCGACCTGCTCGCGGCCCGCCTCGGCGACCGGGTCAAACTCTGGATCACCCTCAACGAGCCGTTCATCCACATGAGCCTGGGCTACGGCACCGGCGAGCACGCCCCGGGCCACGCCCTGCTGATGGACGCCCTCCCGGTCGCCCACCACCAACTGCTCGGGCACGGCCTGGCGGTCGCCGCGCTGCGTGCCCGGGGCGCCGGCGCGGTGGCCGTCACCAACCACTACTCCCCGGTCGTGCCGGCCGGCGACACCGACGCCGACCGGGCCGCCCAGGCGGCGTACCACGCGCTGCACAACCGGCTCTTCACCGACCCGCTGTTCGGCCGGGGGTACCCGCCCGGCTTCGAGTCCCCGGTGCTCCGCGACGGCGACCTGGACGTGATCGCCGCCCCGCTCGACCTGCTCGGCGTGAACTACTACAACCCGACCGGGATCCGGGCCGCGCCGCCGGACGCCCCGCTGCCCTTCGAGATCGTCGACCTGACCGGGTACCCGCGCACCGCCTGCGACTGGCCGGTGGTCCCGGACGGGCTGCGTACCGTGCTGACCTGGCTGCACGCCGAGTACGGCGACGCGCTGCCGCCGATCCAGGTCACCGAGAGCGGCTGCGCGTACGACGACAGGCCCGACGCCGACGGGCGGGTGCACGACCCGGAGCGGATCGCGTACCTCGACGGGCACCTGCGCGCGGTCCGGGCGGCGCTCGACGCCGGGGTGGACGTCACCGGGTACTTCGTCTGGTCGCTGCTGGACAACTGGGAGTGGGCGGAGGGCTTCGACAAGCGCTTCGGCCTGGTGCACGTCGACTACGACACCCAGGCCCGCACGCCCAAGTCCTCGTACGCCTGGTTCCGGGACCTGATCGCGGCCCACCGGCCGTGACCACCGTCGACCCGACACCGGCGTCCCTGCCGGCGGCGCTGGCCGAGCCGACCGTGCCGGTCCGGCGCGGCTGGATCGCGCTGATCTTCGCGGCGAACCTGGGCGTCTGGATGGCCTTCCTCACCCCCATCCAGGTGCTCCTGCCGCAGCAGGTGGAGCGGATCGCGCCCGGCGACAAGGAGGCCATGCTCGCCGTGGTCACCGGGCTGGGCGCGCTCGCCGCGGTGCTGGCCAACCCGCTCGCCGGGGCCTGGTCGGACCGGACCTGCCTGCGGCTGGGCGGGCGGGAGTTCGGCCGCCGGCACGTCTGGACCGCCGGCGGCGCGGTGCTCGGCGCGCTCGCCCTGGTGCTGCTCGCCCGGCAGCAGACCATCCTCGGGGTGGCGCTCGGCTGGGTCGCCGCGCAGGTCTGCTTCAACGCGATGCTGGCCAGCCTCACCGCGGCCATCCCGGACCGGGTGCCGGTCGCCCAGCGCGGCGGGGTGGCCGGCTGGGTGGGCATCCCGCAGGCGCTCGGCCTGGTCGCCGGGGCGGTGCTGGTCACCGCCCTGATCCGGGGAAACGCCGCCGGGTACCTGGCCGTCGCGGTGGCGGTGCTGGTGCTGGCGCTGCCGTTCGCCCTGCTCACCGCCGACGACCCGCTGCCCCGCCGGCACCGGCCACCGCTGCGGCCACGGGCCCTGCTCGCCTCCCTGTGGATCGACCCGCGCCGGCACCCCGACTTCGCCTGGGCCTGGCTCACCCGGTTCCTGGTGCAGGTGGGCAACGCCCTGGCCACCCTCTACCTGCTGTACTTCCTCACCGACAAGGTGCGCCACGCCGACCCGGAGGGCGCGCTGCTGATCCTGATCCTGCTCTACACCACCGGGCTGATGCTCACCGCCGTCGTCGCCGGCCGGCTCTCCGACCGCTCCGGCAAGCGCCGCGTCTACGTGATCGTCGCCGGGGTGGTGATGGCCGGGGCGGCGCTGCTGCTCGCCGCCGTACCGACCTGGCCGGCGGCGCTGGTCGCCGCGCTGGCGCTCGGCACCGGGTACGGGGTGTACCTGTCGGTGGACGCCGCCCTGATCACACAGGTGCTGCCCCGGGCCACCGACCGGGCGAAGGACCTCGGCGTCATCAACATCGCCAACAGCGCCCCGCAGGTCCTCGGCCCGGTGCTCTCCGCGCCGATCGTCGTGCACCTGGGCGGCTACCCCACCCTGTACGCGGTCACCGCCGTGGTCACCCTCCTCGGCAGCGCCCTCGTCCTGAAGATCCGCTCAGTGCCCTGAGGTGTAAGGAGGGGCCCCTTATTAACAGACGTCTGTTAATAAGGGGCCCCTCCTTACACCCACGGCGGGCGGTCGTAGGCTGGGGGACGTGACGGTACGTGTACGCTTCGCCCCTTCCCCGACCGGTATGTTCCACGTCGGCGGCGCCCGCTCCGCGCTCCAGAACTGGATCTACGCCAGGCAGCAGGGCGGGGTGTTCGTGCTGCGGATCGAGGACACCGACGCGGCCCGCAACAAGCCCGAGTGGACCGAGGGCATCCTGTCCGCGCTGGACTGGATCGGCATCGAGCGGGGCAGCTACGAGGGCCCGTACTTCCAGTCGTCGTACGCGGGCGAGCACCGGGCCGCCGCGCAGCGACTGTACGAGGGTGGCCGGGCGTACTACTGCGACTGCACCCGGGAGGCGGTGCAGGCGCGCAGCGGATCCCAGTACTCCGGGTACGACGGGTACTGCCGGGACCGGGGGCTGGAGCCGGCGCCGGGGCGGGCGCTGCGTTTCCGCAGCCCGGACGAGGGCGCGACGGTCGTGGTCGACCTGATCCGGGGCGAGCCGACCTTCGAGAACAAGCTGATCGAGGACTTCGTCATCGCCCGGGGCGACGGCTCGCCGGTCTTCCTGCTGGCCAACGTGGTCGACGACATGAGCATGGGGATCACCCACGTGATCCGGGCCGAGGAGCACCTGCCGAACACCCCCAAGCAGCAGTTGCTCTGGGACGCCCTGGGCGTGAAGCCGCCGGTCTGGGCGCACGTGCCGGTGGTGGTCAACGAGAAGCGGCAGAAGCTGTCCAAGCGCCGGGACAAGGTCGCGCTGGAGGCGTACAGGGACGAGGGGTACCTCGCCGACGCGATGCGCAACTACCTGATGCTGCTGGGCTGGGCGCCCTCCGGGGACCGGGAGATCGTGCCCTGGTCGGTGATCGAGGAGGAGTTCCGGCTGGCGGAGGTGAACCCCTCCCCCGCCTTCTTCGACGAGAAGAAGCTGCGCGCCTTCAACGGGGAGTACATCCGGGCGCTGCCGGTCGACGGGTTCGTCGCCGCCTGCCAGCCGTGGCTGACCGGCACCGACACCATCCCGCCGCCGCCGTGGCAGCCCGAGGAGTTCGACGCGGCGGCGTTCGGCGCGGTCGCGCCGCTGGCCCAGACCCGGATCGCGGTGCTCAGCGAGATCGTGCCCAACGTCGACTTCCTCTTCCTCGCCGACCCGCTGATCGACGAGGCGGCCTGGACCAAGGCGATGAAGGAGGGCGCCGGCGAGCTGCTGGACGCCGCGATCGCCGCCTTCGAGGCGCAGGCCACCTGGGACGCCGAGACGCTCAAGTCGACGCTGGAGGCGGTCGGCGCGGAGCGGGGCCTGAAGCTGGGCAAGGCGCAGGCGCCGGTCCGGGTCGCGGTCACCGGCCGTACCGTCGGGTTGCCGTTGTTCGAGTCGCTGGAGGTGCTCGGCCGGGAGCGGACCCTGACCCGGCTGCGCGCGGCCCGCCTCCGACTGCCCTGACCTAGCGGGCCCGCCCCACCCCGGCCCGCTGCTGCGGGCCGGGGTCGTCGTGGAGCGGGGGTCCGGTCGTCAGCGGGTGGCGCGACGGCGCAGCAGCAGGCCGGCGGCGAGCGCCCCCACCAGGGCCAGGCCCCCGAGTCCCCAGAGCCAGGGCCGGCCGTCGTCGGTGCTGCTCTCCGCCGCCGGCACCGGGCTCGCCGCCGGCTGCGCGGTGGTCGGCTCGGCGGAGGGTACCGCCGGCTCGGGGCTGGGTGAGGGCTCCGCCGAGGGGGTGGGCTCGGCGGTGGGCTCCACCGGGGCGCCGGTGGTGAGGGTGAAGGTGACCTTCCCCTTCATCAGGTGCCCGTCGGCCGAGGGGACCTCGTAGGCCACCGTGTACTCCCCGGCCGGGCCGGGGGTGAAGGGCACCCGGACCCGACTGCCGGCGAACTCCGGCTCACCGCCCACGGCGGAGGCCTCGTCCGGACCGGTGATTGTGATCTTCGTCGTATTCTCCGGCAGCTTCGCCAGGAAGCGCAGCTCGACGGACTCGGGCGCCTTCGCCACCCGGGCCCCGTCGCGCGGGTTGCTGCCGGTGAACGAGTTGTGTGCCGCGGCCGGTGACGCCGGCAGCAGCAGGGTCACTCCGAGCACGGCACCGAGAACGGCCAGCGAGGCCCGCGCCACGCGTACCACCCTGCCCCCCATGAACACCTCCGCAAAGGTAAGATCCGCCCGCTGATCAAACGGCTGGTCATTGGTCGATTCGCGATCGCAGATAGTTCCAATTACTGTGCCAAAAGCTGCAATCGGGCGCCGTTCTGCAACCCTTGAGGTGGACACCGGCCGTGGCACGGTCACGTCCGTCCACGACCACACGCGTAACCTGCAGCAGCACAGCCATCGATCGACGGGGCGGAGGGGGCGGCCGATGGGCGAGAAGACGAGGCGACTGTCGCGGGTGCTGGCCGGAGTACTGGTGGCCGGGGCGCTGTCCCTGGGTGCCGCCGGCACGGCGCGGGCAGCCGCGCCGAAGCCACCACCGGCCGGGGTGGACATCACCGGCGAGGGTCTGGCCGCACCGCTGCAACTGCGCGCCGGCGCGCAGCCGGCCCACGTCAACGCCGTCATCGACCAGGTCAACTGGCTCGGCCGCACCGGTCAGAGCAAGGGCCCGAAGGCCGCCGACCTGGGTCCGAAGTACACCGTCGTCGTGCTCGCCGGCGACGAGCCGAAGCAGACCTACGACCTGTACCCGAAGGCCGCCGGTGGTCCCCGGGTCTACCGGCCGGCCAAGCAGCCGGGTGACCGCAAGGTCTCCGCCGGCTGGTTCCTGGGCCGGCTGAACATGTCCGAGACGCTGCGCATCGCGGGCGTCCCGCTGGAGCGGCAACTCGACACCCTCACCGGCGGGGTCGGCGGCGGCGAGCGGGTGATCCCCGACGACTCGCTCGACCCGCGCAAGAGCATCGACGAGACGATGGGCGAGCTGCAACGGCTGCTGCTGCTCAACGTCGCGGTGGTGGTCACCATCACCGCCGGGCTGGCCGGCATCGCGCTGCTGGTCCGCCGCCGTACCCGCTGATCCGGTGGCCCGGCCGAGGGGCCGGGCCGTCGCCCGGACCTCCCAACCCGGTGCCGGGGGCCGGCCCCGGCCGGCGGGCCGGTGGCCGCAGCCGGCGGAGCGGGGCGACCCGGGCGGCGCAGCGGGTGGTCGGGGCGGGCTCAGCACCACCGCTGCGGCGGGCGGGCCCGGCGACCGGACCGGCGGCGCGGTCGGACCGGCCCGTGCCGGTGCGCCCCGGCCCACCCCGGAAGTTCACTGAGGCAACCGCCGGCCAGCTCCGCGCCGGCCTCGGCGACCGTCTCGCCGGTGCGTTGCCGGGGCACCGGCAGCTCCTCCTCGACCCGTTCGCCGGCCCAGGTGGTCGGCTGTTCCAGAGGTTGGGACGCCGGGCAGAGGGCCGGGTGGGACGCGGCGCAGGCGGGCCGGCGGTGCGCCGTGGCCGTTGCCGACTGCTCGTGGTGACCCGGCCGACAGCTCTCCCCCTGGGCGCAGCCGTGTTCGGCCTCCCCGTGCGCCATCCGGTCTCCTCACCTTCGCCAGCGCCGGAGGATCGTCCCCGACGTGCCCTGTCACCGTACTGGCCGGCCCCGAGGCGGTACACAGCCCCCGGCCGGGCGGACCGGATGGGCCGTTCGACGGATGCCCGGCCGGTCGGGGTCGTTCCCGGGTCGGAGGTACGGCGGCGCCCGGTGTGGTGTGATCGCGGCGTGCGAGTGCCGGCGTGGCTCGGGTCCGGGACGGCCGGCCGTGACCTGATGCTGGCCGGCCTGTCGCTGGCCGGCGGCCTGGTCCTGCACGGGCTGGGCCTGCGCGCCGGCGTCGGCTGGTACCCGGTCGTGCCACGGGCCGTCTTCCTGGTACCGCTGGTGGTGGTCTGCGTGGCGGTCGGCCTGCGCCGGGTGGCCACCCGCACCGGGCTGACGCTGGGCACCGCCGCGATCTTCGGGGACCTGCTCCTCGGCGGTTCCCTGGCCACCTCACTCGTCTACACCCAGGTGCTCTACGACTCCTGCGTGTACGGCTCCACCCGGCTGTGGCGCCGGCTGCTGCGGGTCACCGTCGTGCTGACCGTGGTCGTCCCGGTGGTCGGTGTGGCGCTGCTGCGGGACTGGCGCGCGGTGGCGCTCGGCGTGCTGGTGGCGCTGGTCGGACTGCTGCCGGTGCTGACCGGGACCACCGTGCGGCAGTACCGGGACCAGGCCGCCGCCGAGAGAATCCGGGCCGAGCAGACCGCCCGGCTGGTCGAGTGGGACCGGCGGCAGGCGGTCGGCGCGGAGCGGTCCCGGATGGCCCGGGAACTGCACGACGTGATCGCCAACCATCTCAGCGCGGTGGCCATCCACGCCACCGCCGCGCTCTCCGTGCCCGGGTTGGACCGGGCGCAGGTGGACTCGGCGTTGCGGGTGATCCGGGAGAACAGCGTGCAGGGCCTGGCCGAGATGCGGCAGATGATCGGCCTGCTGCGGGAGCCGGCCGGGGACGGACCGGGCACGGACCTCGCCGAGGAGGCCACCCGGGCCCGGCTCAGCGAGGTGGACGTGCTGGTGACCCGGGCACGGGCGGCCGGCCTGGCGGTACGCGACCGGGTGGACGGGGTGCCCCGGCCGCTGCCGGTGGCGGTGGACCTCGCCGGGTACCGGATCGTGCAGGAGTCGCTGACCAACGCGCTCAAGCACGGTGCCGGCGAGACGACGCTGGAGATCGCGTACCGGCCGGGGGTGGTGGTCGTGACGGTGACCAACCCGGTGCGCGCCGGGCGCGACGGGCTGGCCGGGGCGGGCGCCGGCCTGATCGGGATGCGGGAGCGGGCGGTGCTGCTCGACGGCACCTTCGCCGCCGACGAGGTGGACGGCACCTGGCGGATCCGCGCGGAACTACCCACGACGGAGGCGACATGACCGAGCGGTCGGAGGGTCCGGTGCGGGTGGTGCTCGCCGACGACCAGGAGGCGGTACGGGCGGGCCTGGCCCTGATCCTCACCGGGACACCGGACGTCACCGTGGTCGGGCAGGCCGCCGACGGACGCGAGGCGGTGCGCCTGTGCCGGTCGTTGCGGCCGGACGTCGCCGTGCTCGACGTGCGGATGCCGGTGCTGGACGGGATCTCGGCCACCCGGGAGATCGTCGCCGACGGCCTGGCCGACGTGCTGGTGCTGACCACCTTCGACCTCGACGAGTACGTCTTCGGCGCGCTGCGCGCCGGGGCGGCCGGGTTCCTGCTCAAGGACACCGACGCGGCGGGGCTGGTGGCGGCGGTACGGACCGTGGCACGCGGCGAGGGGATCATCGCCCCGGCGGTGACCCGGCGGCTGATCAGCGCGTTCGCCGCGACCACCCCCGGAGCGTCGGCGGCGACCCGGGCGGCGGTCGGGACGCTGACGCCCCGGGAACGGGACGTGCTGGCCTGCCTGGGGCTGGGCCTGTCGAACCAGCAGATCGCCGACCGGCTGGCGATGGCGGAGAGCACCACCAAGACCCACGTCAGCCGGATCCTGGCGAAACTGGAGCTGCGCAGCCGGGTGCAGGCCGCCATCCTGGCCCAGGAACTGGCCCTGCCCGCGCCACCCGACTGACCCGCCGCGCCCGCGCGGTACCGGTGATGGCAGGGTGGGGGCGTGGGGTCTGGTACCGAGTTGTCGGCGACGCTACGGCGCATCGAGAAGGCCGCCGGGGCGCTGGCGACCGCCAGCGTGGCCCGGATGGACGAGTCCCTGCCCTGGTTCCGGGCGCTCCCGGCCGAGCAGCGCTCCTGGGTCATGCTGGTCGCCCAGGCCGGCGTCCGCTCCCTGGTGCAGTGGCTGCGCGACGGCGGCGGCACGGCGGACAGCAGCCAGGAGGTCTCCGACGAGGTCTTCGCCACCGCCCCGCACTCGCTGGCCCGCTCGATCAGTCTCCAGCAGACCGTCGCCCTGATCCAGGTCACCATCGACGTGGTCGAGGAGCAGACCGGGCAGCTCGCCGCCCCGGGTGAGGAGCAGCAGCTCCGCGAGGTGGTGCTGCGCTTCTCCCGGGAGATCGCCTTCGCCGCCGCACGGGCGTACGCCCGCGCCGCCGAGTTCCGGGGGTCGTGGGACGCCCGGTTGCAGGCGCTGCTGGTCGACGCGCTGCTGCGCGGCGACTCCCCGGACGTACTGGCCAGCCGGGCGGCGGCGCTGGGCTGGACGGACGCGCCGCCGGTGGCGGTGGCGGTGGGTCGTTCCCCGGGCGGCGAGGTCTCCGCCGTGCTGCACACCGTCTACCGGCAGGCCCGCCGGATCGGGGTGGAGGTGATCGGCGGGGTGCACGGCGACCGGCTGGTCGTGGTGCTGGGCGGCGCGGCCGACCCGGTGGCCGCCACGGAGAAGCTGCTGGAGGCGTTCGGCGAGGGGCCGGTCGTGGTGGGACCGGCGGTGCCGAGCCTGGACGGGGCGACCGAGTCGGCCCGTGCCGCGCTGGCCGGGTTCCGGGCGGCCCCGGCCTGGCCCACCGCGCCCCGCCCGGTGCCGGCGGCGGACCTGCTGCCGGAGCGCGTCCTGGCCGGCGACGCCGAGGCCCGCCGACGGCTGCGCCACGACGTGTACGCCGGGCTGGTCCGGGTCGGCGGCGAACTGCTGGAGACCCTGGACGCCTTCTTCGCCGCCGGTGGCACGCTGGAGAGCGCCGCCCGCGCCCTCTTCGTGCACCCCAACACCGTGCGGTACCGGCTCCGCCGGGTCAGCGAGGTGACCGGCTTCTCCCCGCTCGCCCCCCGGGACGCGTTCACCCTCCAGATGGCGCTGACGATCGGACGGTTGGACCCGGTGCCCAGCAGCCCGACCAAAACGGCATCCGGCGGCAGAACCGCCCAGAAGTCTGACGACCAGCGCTGATCTTTGTAGGATCCCTCTAAAGGTTCTAGTGCGGTTTGGTGCACGTCGACACAGCGCAACCTCCGAGTATCCGGAAGAGTCATAAGCGTGCTCGCCGTCCTCTCGCCCGGCCAGGGTTCGCAGAAACCCGGCTTCCTGACCCCATGGCTCGACCTGACCGGCACCGAGGCGCGACTGCGCTGGTGGTCGGCGCTGGCCGGGGTCGACCTGGTCCACCTCGGCACCGCGGCCGACGCCGAGGAGATCAAGGACACCGCCCGCACCCAGCCGCTGCTGGTCGCGGCGGCCCTGCTCGCCGCCGAGCACCTGCCGATGCACGACGTGGCGGTCACCGCCGGCCACAGCGTCGGTGAGCTGGGCGCGACGGCGCTGGCCGGGGTGCTGTCGGCCGAGACGGCGATCACCCTGGCCGGGGTCCGGGGCCGGGAGATGGCCGCCGCCTGCGCGCTGGAGCCCACCGGCATGGCCGCCATGCTCGGCGGTGACGCCGACGAGGTGCTCGCCGCCGTCGACGCCGCCGGCCTGTACCCCGCCAACCGCAACGGCGCCGGCCAGGTCGTCGCCGCCGGCACCCTCGCCGGGCTGGACAAGCTCGCCGCCGAGCCGCCGGCGAAGACCCGGGTGGTCCGGCTGAAGGTGGCCGGGGCGTTCCACACCCCGCACATGACGCCGGCCGAGGAGACCCTCGCCGCGCTGGCCGCCGGGATCACGCCGGCCGACCCGACCCGGATCCTGCTGTCCAACCTCGACGGCTCGGCGGTCGGCCACGGCCGGGACATGGTGCAGCGGCTGGTCCGCCAGGTCACCGCCCCGGTCCGGTGGGACCTGTGCATGCGGACGCTGGCCGACCTGGGGGTCACCGGCGTGCTCGAGCTCCCGCCGGCCGGCACGCTCGCCGGCCTGGTCAAGCGGGAGCTGAAGGGCGCCGGCGCGCCGGAGATCGTCACCCTGAACACCCCCGACGACCTGCCCGCCGCCCGGGACCTGATCGCCCGGCACGGCGGTACGCCGGGTCCGCGGCCCACCCCCGCCTTCCAGGTGGTGGTCTCCCCCGCGCCGGGCACCTTCGAGCCGGCCGCCGAGCTGGCCGAGGGCACCCACCTGCGTACCGGCGAGGTCATCGGCCGGGTCGTCACCGGGCAGGGGCCGGTCGAGGTGACCGCGCACGGCACCGGGATTCTCACCGGGTGGCTCGCCCCCCACCACGCCCCGGTCGCTCCCGGGCAGCCCCTGGCCCGCATCGGCGGTCCCGCATGATCGCGCCGGCCCGGGGCACCTACCTCAGGGAGGTATCCGCCATGAGCGAGCACAGCGAGCGAATCATCAAGGCCGGTCCTCATGCGGACGCCGAGCGCAGCGAGGTGGCGGCATGAGCGAGCACAGCGAGCGAATCATCAAGGCCGGTCCTCATGCGGACGCCGAGCGCAGCGAGGTGGCGGCATGAGCGAGCACAGCGAGCGAATCATCAATCTCGGTCCTCATGCGGACGCCGAGCGCAGCGAGGTGGCGGCATGAGCGAGCACAGCGAGCGAATCATCAATCTCGGTCCTCATGCGGACGCGGAGCGCAGCGAGGTGGCAGCGTGAGTGGTAGTCGGATCGTTTCGCTCGGTCACTACCAGCCGTCGCGGGTGGTGACCAACGACGAGATCGCGCAGCTGGTCTCGACGAACGACGAGTGGATCCGGGACCGGGTGGGCATCGTCTCGCGCCGGATCGCCGAGAGCGGCGAGTCGGTGGCCGACATGGCCGCCGCGGCAGCCGACAAGGCGTTGGCCAACTCCGGGCTCACCGCCGCCGACATCGACCTGGTCGTCGTGGCCACCTGCACGGCGGCCGACCGCAGCCCGAACGTGGCCTGCCGGGTCGCCGGCAAGCTCGGCATCACCGCCCCCGGGGCGTACGACATCAACACCGCCTGCTCGGGCTTCGCGTACGCGCTCGGCACGGTCGACCACGCGATCCGCGCGGGGGCGTCCCGCAACGCGCTGGTGATCGGCGCCGAGAAGCTCTCCGACGTCGTGGACTGGACGGACCGGACGACCTGCATCATCTTCGCCGACGGGGCGGGCGCCGCGGTGCTCACCGCCACCGGTGAGGGCGAGCCCGCCGGGGTCGGCCCGGTGGTCTGGGGTTCCGTGCCGGAGAAGAGCGACGCGGTCCGCATCGAGGGCTGGCGGCCGTACGTCCGGCAGGAGGGGCAGTCGGTGTTCCGGTGGGCGACCACCTCGCTGGCCCCGCTGGCCCTGCAGGCGTGCGAGCGGGCCGGGGTGGCCCCGGAGGAGATCGCCGCGTTCGTGCCGCACCAGGCCAACACCCGGATCATCGACGGTATCGCCCGCCGGCTGGGGATGCCCCACGCGGTCGTCGCGAAGGACATCGTCGAGTCCGGCAACACCTCGGCGGCGAGCGTGCCGCTGGCCCTGTCCAAGCTGGTCGAGCGGCGGGAGGTGCCCTCCGGGGCGCCGGTCCTGCTGTTCGGCTTCGGTGGCGGCCTGACCTACGCCGGCCAGGTCGTCCGCTGCCCATGAGGTCCGGCGCGAGCGCCGGCTCCGTGCCCGGCAGGTCCGGCGCGAGCGCCGGTTCGTTGCCCGGCGGTCCGGCGCGAGCGCGCCGGGCGCGTACCCCCGACGTCCGGCGCCGACGCCGGTCGTACCCCGTAGACCCGTTCCGGTGCCTGCGCCGGACGTGACCGGGCGGCGCGTCGCCGCCCGTCGAGCGAACCGTATCGAGAGGAACCACCGTAATGACCCGTGAAGAGATCACCACCGGCCTCGCCGAGATCCTCGAAGAGGTCGCCGGGGTGAACCCGGAGGACGTGGCCGAGGGGAAGTCCTTCACCGACGACCTGGACGTCGACTCGCTCTCCATGGTGGAGGTCGTGGTCGCCGCCGAGGAGAAGTTCGGCGTCAAGATCCCGGACAACGAGGTGCAGAACCTGAAGACCGTCGGAGACGCCGTCAGCTACATCGAGGCGCAGTCCTGACATGAGTCGCATCGACGTCGTCGTCACCGGGCTCGGCGCGACCACCCCGCTGGGCGGGGACGTCGCGTCGACCTGGGACGCCATGCTCGCCGGCCGCTCCGGGGTGGGTCCGCTCACCCAGGAGTGGGCCGAGCAGTTGCCGGTACGGATCGCCGCCCAGCTCGCCGTCGACCCGAGTGAGCTGATCGACCGGGTCAAGCTGCGCCGGCTGGACCGGTCCGAGGCGATCGCCCTGATCGCGGCGCAGCAGGCCTGGGCCGACTCGGGGCTGGCCGACTCCGGGTTGGACCCGGAGCGGCTGGCGGTCAGCGTGGGCTCCGGGATCGGTGGCGCGACCACCCTGCTCGCCCAGGACGACATCCTGGAGAAGTCCGGCCCGCGCCGGGTCTCCCCGCATACCGTGCCGATGCTGATGCCGAACGGTCCCGCCGCCTGGGTGGGGCTGGAGCTGGGCGCGAAGGCCGGCGTGCACTCGGTGGCCAGCGCCTGTGCCACCGGCGCGGAGGCGATCTCGCTGGGGCTGGACCTGATCCGCGCCGGCCGGGCCGACGTGGTGGTGGCCGGCGGCACCGAGGCGGTCGTCCACCCGCTGCCGATCGCCGGGTTCTCCTCGATGCGGGCCATGTCGACCCGCAACGACGACCCGGAACGCGCCTCCCGCCCGTGGGACAAGGGCCGGGACGGGTTCGTGCTCGGCGAGGGCTCCGGGGTGCTGGTCCTGGAGCGGGCCGACCACGCCGCCGCCCGGGGCGCCCGGGTGTACGCGCGGCTCGCCGGGGCCGGGGTCACCTCCGACGCGTACGACATCGTGCAGCCGCACGCCGAGGGTGAGGGCGCGATCCGGGCGATCCGCAAGGCGATCGCCGACGCGGACGTGGCCACGTCGGACATCGTGCACGTCAACGCGCACGCCACCTCCACCCCGGTCGGGGACATGCTGGAGATCGGTGCGCTGCGGGCCGCGCTCGGTGACCACCCGGTGCTCTCCGCCACCAAGTCGATGACCGGGCACCTGCTCGGCGCGGCCGGTGCGCTGGAGTCGATCGCCACGATCCTGGCCATCCGGGACGGGGTGGTGCCGCCGACGATCAACCTGGACGACCCGGACGACAACCTCGACCTGGACGTCGCCGCGCACAAGGCACGCCACCTGGAGGTCCCCGCCGCGCTGAACAACGCGTTCGGCTTCGGCGGACACAACGTGGCGCTCGTCTTCACGCGGGCCTGAGCACGCACCACCCCCGACGCCCCCGAGCCGGCGGCGCCGGGTGCAAGGAAGGGCCCCTTGTTAACACACGGGTGTTAGCAGGGGGCCCTTCCTTGCATTGGATCAACCGGAGGACTCACCGCCACCGTGCCGACGCCTGGCGGCCATCTTCGGATGTTAAAAAGGGGCCCCTCCTATGCAGGAAACGATTGCAGGGGGCCCTTCCTTACACCGAGGAGCACGTCGTGGAAGCGACCGAGATCCGCAAGCTCGCCGCCCTGGAGGACAGCCACTGGTGGTACCGGGAACGGCGGGTGCTGCTGGGCCGGGCGCTGCGCCGGCTGGCCGCCACCGGTACGCGACCGGAGCGGGCGCTGGACATCGGGGCGGCCGGCGGCGGCAACACGCGGGTGCTGCGTGATCACGGGTGGCGGCCGGTGGCGCTGGAGTACAGCGCCGAGGGGGCCGAGGTGGCCCGGGAGCGGGGGCTGGACGTGATCCGGGCCGACGCCCGGCACCTGCCGCTGCCCTCGGCGAGCCTGGGGCTGGTGGTCGCCTTCGACATCCTGGAGCACGTCGACGAGGACCACCTGGCCGCCGCCGAGATCCGTCGGACGCTGCGGCCGGGCGGGACGGCGCTGATCGCCGTACCGGCCGACATGGCGCTCTGGTCGGCGCACGACGAGGCGGTCGGGCACGTCCGCCGGTACGACCGGGAGTCGCTGCGGACGGTGGTGGCCAAGGCCGGGCTGGTGGTGGACGGGTTGTGGAGTTGGAACGTGCTGCTGCGCCCGGTGGCGGCCTGGCGGCGGCGTACCTCCACCGGCAGTGACCTGGGCGGCGTGCCCACCGTGGTCAACCTGGGGCTGCGGGCGGTCGTCGCGGCCGAGCGGTACCTGCCGGTGCGCGGGCTGTCCGGGGTGTCGCTGATGCTGCGCGCCCACCGTCCCACCTGACCACCGCCCGCCGTCCCGCCTGACGGCCGCCCGCCGTCCCGCCCGACGGCCGCCCGCCGTCTTACCCGACGGCTGCCCACCGGTCGGCCTGACGGTCAGCCGCCGGTCAGGTGTGGACGGCGACCCGGGTGCGGTGGTGGGTGGGCGACGCGATCTCGTCGACCACGGCCACCGCCAGGTCACGGTAGGAGAGCGGGCCGGCCTCGTCGGTCGGGACGGTGTCGCCTCCGGTGCGGTACCGGCCGGTGCGCGGGCCGGCGGGCTGAAGCGTGGCGGTCGGGGTGAGCACCAGCCAGTCGACCGGGGTCCGGGCCGCGCGGAGCCGGTCCAGGCCGGCGTCGTGGGCGCGGGCGAACGCCCGGAGCCCGGCGGGGAAGGCGGCCGGGTCGTCGAGGACCCGCCGACCGGTGGCGTCGCGCAGCGTGGCGAAGAGCCCGACCAGCACCAGCCGGGGTACGCCGGCCGCCTCGGCCCCGTGCAGCAGCGCGTCGACCGCGCGGACGTAGAACCGGTCGTCGAATCGGTCGAGCGCGGCGAGGGCCGCCGGGTCGGTGGCCGGGGTGACCGCCGCCACCACCCCGGCGTGACCGGGCAGGAGCCGGGCGGCCGCCGCCGGGTCGGTGACGTCCCCCGCGACGACGGTGACCCCCGGTACGTCGATTCCGGGGTGCCGGGCCGGGTCGCGGACCACGGCGGTGACCGGGTGCCCGCGCCGCACCGCCTCGGCGCTGACCGCCCGGCCCGCCCTGCCGCCGGCCCCGAAGACCACGATGCCGTCCATGCCGCTCCCCCTGCCCCGCTCGATCGTGCCGACCGGCGGACGGTACGGCACCGGGGGCCGGTTACCGCAACGAAACCGGCGGTACCCTCGGTCGATGGGCGACCCGCTGCCGCCGGACCTGTTCCACCCCGCCTGCCCGGGAGTGGGGCTGCCGGTGCAGATCGGCGACAAGTGGACCGGGATGGTGCTGCGCTGCCTCGCGTCCGGCCCCCGCCGCTTCACCGAGCTACGGTCGGCCCTGCGGGGCGTGACCCCGAAGGTCCTCACCGAGACGCTGCGGGCGATGCGCCGCGACGGCCTGCTCACCCGGACCGAGTACCCGGAGAACCCGCCCCGGGTGGAGTACGCGCTGACCCCGCTCGGCCGCAGCCTGCTCGACCTGCTCGACGCGGCCCGCCGGTGGAGCGACGCGCACCTGCCCGAGGTGCTGGCCGCGCGCCGCGCGTACACCGGCGACGGGTGAGGACTTGAGTCTCCAGCCGCTGGAGGGTCCAGGGTGAGGGGTGTGAACGACCGCACCGAGCTGTTCACCATCGGACAGCTCGCCCGCCGTACCGGGCTGACCGTCCGTACCATCAGGTTCTGGTCCGACGAGGGGCTGCTCGAACCGACCGGCCGCTCGGCCGGTGGGTACCGGCTGTACGACGGCACCGCCGTGGCCCGGCTGGAGCTGCTGCGCACCCTGCGGGAGCTGGGGGTGGGGCTGGCGCAGACCCGGGCCGTGCTGGACCGTCAGGCCACCGTCGCGGAGATCGCCACCGCGCACGTGCGGGCCCTGGACGCCGAGATCAGGGCGCTGCGGCTGCACCGGGCGGTGCTGCGGTCGGTCACCCGACGTGCTGGCACGACCGAGGAGTTGAGACTCGTGAACGACCTGGCCCGCCTCTCCGCCCGGGAGCGGCAACTGATCATCGACGACTTCGTGGCGGAGGTCTTCGCCGACCTGCCCACCGACCCGCCGGGCGCCGGCATCGCGCAGGCGATGCGGATGATGCCGGCCGAGCTGCCCGAGGACCCCACCGACGCCGAGGTGGACGCCTGGGTGGAGCTGGCCGAGCTGGTACAGGACCCGCAGTTCCGCCGCCGGACCCGCGAGATGGCGGTGGCCGGCGCGGAGCAGGAGACCCCGCCGGAGCCGCTGCCGGACGTGACCCCCGCCCGGGAGGCCCTCGCCGCCGGGACCACGCCGGACTCCCCCGCCGCCGGGGAGGTCGTCGACCGGATCTTCCCCGGGGTGCCCGCCGGGGAGCGGGTGGCGCTGGCCGACCGGATGGCCGTCTTCACCGACCGGCGGGTGGAGCGGTACTGGGAACTCGTCGGCGTGCTCAACCGGCGGCCGGCCTTCCCGTCCATGGTCCCGGCCGTGGAGTGGTTGATCGCCGCCCTGCGGGTACGGCGTGGCTGATCGCCGCGGCGGGCTGACATCCGCGCGCCGGCTACCATCCTCGCGCCGTCGAATCATCGACGGGACCATCCACGAGGACGTGACATGCATCGACGCGTGGCCGCACTGGCCGCACTCGCTCTGATCCTGACCACCGGCTGCGCCACGGAGGCGGCCGATCCCCCGGCCTCCGCCGCCGGCACCACCCCGGTGGTCGGGGGGCCGCCCTGGCACGACGAGATCAAGCCGGCGGCGGCCGGCAGCACGGTCGGTGCCGGCGGCGGCTGCGACCTGCCGGTCACCTTCTCGGTACCGGAGGAGATGAAGGCCAAGCGTATCGAGGTACCCGACGAGGGAGAGTTCGCCGACGCGCTGAAGGCATCGATCCGGCGGGGCGGGGCCACCACCGGGTGCGAGATCGGCGGTCTGGAGGTCGGGTCGGGCTTCTTCCAGGTGTGGACGGTCGACAAGCCGGGGGTGGAGTCCCGACCGGCCCTGGAGGCCTTCGTCGCCGCTGGCCACCAGCCCGGGGAGACGATGAACGGCGTCAGCCTGCCGGGGGTGACGGTCGCCGACGCGCAGTACCGGGACGTGCGGGCCGGGGCCTTCGACGCGGTCGAGGCGACCTGGACCATCACCAACACGCTGGTCGACGACCAGGCGCGGCGGGGGTGGGCGCTGGCGGTCCGGGCCGGTGACCGGACCGTCCTGCTGAGTGTCAACACCAGCCTGATCACCGAGCCCGGGGACGTGCTGCCCGGGTACCGGCTGGCCACCGGGACTCTCGCCGCCGCCGGCTGACAGGTGTTAAGAAGGGCCCCCTGCTCTACCGGAAACGATTGCAGGGGGCCCTTCCTTACACCAGGGCGGCCTCGCGGGCGAGGGTGACCGCGCCGAGCAGGGCGGCCTGGTCGGGGAAGGCGGACAGGACCAGGTCGGGGCGGTGCGGCAGCACCTCGGCGAGCCGGTCGGCGAGCAGGCCCCGGATCAGGTCGCTGCCGGCCACCCCGCCGACCAGCACCACCCGCTGCGGGTCGAGCAGCAGGCAGCAGGTGACCAGGTGCCGGGCCAGCTCGTCGACCCGGGCCAGCAGCACGTCCCGGAACCGGCCCGGGTCGCCGGCCCGGTCGGCGAGACCGGCCGCCCCGCCGGGTACGCCCAGCTCGGCCGCGAGCCGGTCCAGCGCCCGGCCGGAGAACTCCAGCTCCAGCATGGTCCCGGGCCAGGGGGCGCCGGTGACCGCGTACCCGATCTCGCCGGCCGCGCCGCGGTGCCCGGCGACGACCCGGCCGCCGACCGTCACCGCCGCCGCGACGCCGGTGCCGATCCCGACCACCAGGCCGGGGTCGGCGTCGCGCAGCGCGCCGAGGCGCAGCTCGGCGAGGGCGGCGGCGTTCAGGTCGTTGTCCACCGCGACGGTGCCCACGTCGAGCCGCTCCCGGACCGCGTCGGCCAGCCGCAGCCGTTCCCAGCCGGGCACGTTCGGGGCGAGGTCGATGCCGTCGGGGCGGACCACCCCCGGCGAGGCGATGCCGGCGGCGGCCAGCCGGCCACCGTGCGCGGCGACCAGCTCGGCGGCGAGGGTCAGGGCCCGCTCCAACGCCTGCGGCGCACCCTGTTCGGCGTGCGTCGGCACCCGCTCGTGGGCCAGCAGCCGGCCCTGGCCGTCGGCCACCCCGACGGCCATCTTGGTGCCGCCGAAGTCGACGCCGAGCAGCAGCCCGCCCGGCGTGCCGGCCTGGACCGCCGACCGCCCCGCCACCTGGACGCCGGTCATCGGGCCATCGTTTCGGCGGTCTGGTCGAGGGCGGCGTCGGCGGCGGCGAGCCGGTCCCGCAGCGCGGCGAGCCGACCGGTCACCGTGTCGAAGGTGCCGCGCAGGACGTCGACCTGGGCGCGGACGGCGGCTGTCCCGGGGCCGTCGACCTGGGCCCGCGCCAGCACCAGGGCCGGGCGGACGGCGGCGGCGATCAGGTCGTCGACCGCGGCGTCGGCGAGCGGGCCGGTGAGCCCCTCGGCGGCCTCGCGGACCGTGGCGGCGGTCCAGGTCGCCGGGGCTCCGGCGCGGACCAGCCGGCCCACCACCGAGTGCGCGGCCCGGAACGGTACGCCGTGCCGGGTGAGCGCGTCGGCGGCGGCGGTCGTGGTGGCGCCGGAGGCGACGATCTCGTCCGCCGACGGTGGCTCCAGCGGCTCGATCTCGGCGAGGAAGCCGCCGAGCAGGGCGAAGAACCGGTCGCTGCGGTCGTTGCTCTCCCAGAGCCGGACCTGCACGTCGGTGGTGGCGTTGTTGGAGTCCTCCCACCAGGCCGCGCCGACGTTGTTCAGCACCGAGGCGGCGTCGGCGGCGGCCTGCCCGGCGTACGACACCAGGTGCTCCAGCACCACCGGGTTGCGCTTCTGCGGCATGATGCTGCTGCCCTGGGTGAAGTCGCCGGGAGTGGTGACCCAGCGCCAGCTCAGCCAGTCCATCAGGGTGCGGGCCAGCCGCGCCCCGGTGGCCAGCGCCTGGGCGTTGAGGGTGCCCACCCGGACCAGGTGGTCCGCGCCGGCCACCGCCTCGTACGAGTTGGTGACCACGGCGCGGAAGCCGAGCAGTTCGGCCACCCGGGCCGGGGCGATGTCCAGGTCGGTGCCGGCGAACGCGCAGGAGCCCAGCGGCGAGACGTTGAGCTGGTCGAGCAGGTCGGCGTAGGCGACCGCCTCCCCGGCGAGCGCCTCGGCGTACCCGGCGAGGGCGTGCCCGATGGTGGTGGGCTGGGCGGGCCGCCGGTGCGTGTACCCGGTGATCACCACGTCGGCGTACCGGTGGGCGCGGTCCAGGGCGACCGCGCCGGTGGCGAGCACCCGGTCGAGCACCCCGGCCACCTGGTCGCGCAGCAGCATCCGGAACACCCCGGCGTCGAGGTCGTTGCGGCTGCGGGCCATCTGCACGTCGAGGTCGGCGGTGGGGATTCCGCAGGCCGCCGCGAGCCGCTTCTCCACCAGGTAGTACGTGTCCTCGAAGCTGCCGTCGAAGGCCGGCGGCGCGGCGGGGTCGGCGCGCAGCTCGGCCAGTCCCCGCAGCAGCCGGGCACCCCGCTCGGCCGGGACCAGGCCCTGCTCGGTCAGCATCACCACGTGCGCCTGGCTGGCCCGCACCATCGCCGGGAAGAGGTACCCGACGTGGTGGTCGTAGGTGGGGCGCAGGTGGTGCCGCTGGTAGGTGGTCAGCGCGGGTGTGCTCATCAGGAGATCCTTACTTCCTTCCAGGCCGGGTCGGCACGGGTGGCCGCCCCGGCGGTCGGCCGGTCAGTCGCTCAGGCCGAGCAGTCGTTCGGCGTTCCCGGCGAAGATCGCGCGCAGGTGGTCGTCGGGCAGGCCCAGCTCCCGGCAGATTCGTAGCTGGTCGTCGAGGTAGCGGGTGACGTACCCGCGCGGGAACCAGGACGAGTCGCTGCCGAACACGATCCGGTGCGGGCCGATGGTCTCGTAGCAGCGCCGGAAGAGGTCCTCCAGCGTCAGCCGGTACGGCATCCAGCGCACCCACTGGTTGGAGCCGGAGGTGTCGACGTGGATGTTCGGGCAGCCCCAGGCGGCGAAGAGCAGGTCCTGCACGTGCTGCACGCCGAAGTGCGGCACCACCACGGTCAGCTCCGGGAACCGGCGGGCCATCCGGACCAGCTCCGCCGGGCCGCCGTACCGGCCGACGGTGAGGCCACCGGCGCTGCCGTAGTGCCCGATGTGGATCAGCACCGGCACGCCCAGGCGCTGGGCGGCGCCCCAGAGCGGGTCGAGGTCCTCGCCGTCGAGGGGTCCGCGCAGCAGCGGGGCGAAGAGCTTCAGCCCGCGCAGTCCCCGTTCGGTCACCGCCCGCTCCAGCTCGGCGGCGGCCCCGGGGGCGTACGGGTCGTGGTGGGCGAAGCCGAGCAGCAGGTCCGGGTGCCGGTCGACCACGTCGGCGACGGCGTCGTTGCCGCCCCCGGTGACGAAGACCGCCTTGCGGACGCCGACCCGGCGCAGTTCCCCGGCCCACCGGTCGGCCTCGTCCCGCCAGTCCGGCGCGGGCGGCTCCGGGTCGGGGAAGCCCCACGTCTGCCGCCACGCGGTGGCGTACGGGGCGGAGGCGGCGGAGCGCACGGCCCGTTCGTGCGCCCCGCCGGGGTGCATCCCGGCGGCCTCCTCGCAGGCGTGGATCGTCTCGTCCGCGCCGATGCGGAAGTGCAGGTGGAAGTCGACGATCTCCACTCCCCGGTCGACGGTCACGACGGCACCTCCGCACCCGGGGTGGCCGCCGGCGGTTCCGGGAGCGGGTCGGCGGTCGGCGGGGCGGGCGGCGGGGCGGCCACCCAGGCGGCGACGATCTCCCGCAGCCGGGCCCCGGCGACCTGCCGGACCCGGTCCCCGGCCGGCACGCTGGCCAGGGAGATGTGCCCGGACCAGCCCTGCCACGGGTCGGGCCGGGACTCCACCAGCACGTACGGGTGGGCCACCGGCAGCTTCGGCTTCGGCGGCAGGTCGGTGACCGCGTCGAGGCGTACCGCGTCGGGGTCGAAACCGAGCACCCCGGAGGTCTCGTACGCCCCGCCGTGGCCGCGCGAGGGCAGCTCGCCGTAGATCTCGCCGGTCTCCGCCGGGGTGACCAACTGGAACCAGTTGACCAGCAGCAGGCTGGCCTGCCGGCGGCCGGAGACCCACTCCATGGCGGCCCGGACGGTGGACATGTTGGCGTCGTGCCCGTTGACGATCAGCAGCCGGCCGAACCCGGCGGCGACGATCCCCTCGATCACGTCGGCGAGGTAGCCGACGGCGATCTCCGGGCGGATCGCCACGGTGCCGGGCCAGGGCCGGGTCTGCCCGGGGCAGGCCGCGTACGGCACGGCGGGGAAGAGCACCCCGCGCGGGCCGCCGGGGCTGCGCCCGCTCTCGGCGGCGAAGCCCTCGGCGAGGATCAGGTCGGTGCCGAGCGGCAGGTGCGGGCCGTGCCACTCGACCGCCCCGACGGGCAGCACCGCGAAGTCCGCCCGCGCGGCGACCTCCGCCAGTTCGCCCCCGGGTACCCGGGTGACGGGCAGCAGTCCGCCGCTCTCCGGCCAGGTGGCGGTCACGCCGACCACCTCGCCGCTTCCCGGGACGCCGACCGGCCGTTCTGGAGCCGGCCGGAGACCACCATCACCACGAAGATCAGCACCACCTGGAGCATGCCGTACGCGGCGGCGGTGCCGATCTCGAACGAGTACATCCGGTTGTTGATCTCGACGGAGATCGGCGCGGTCTGCGAGGTGTAGATCAGCACCGAGGCGACGAACTCGCCGACCCCGTTGACGAAGGCCAGCAGCGCGCCGGCCGCCACGCCGGGCACCATCAGCCGCAGGGTGACCGTGCCGAACGCCCGCCACCAGGAGGCGCCGAGGTTGCGGGCCGCCTCCTCCAGCGACGGGTCGATCTGGGCCAGCGTCGCCGAGCTGGAGCGGAACACCAGCGGCAGGAACCGCACGAAGTACGCCAGCGGCATGATCCAGAAGGTGCCGATCAGCACCTGCCCGAAGCTGAACGCGTTGCCGGTGCTGAACGCCGAGATCAGGTTGATCGCCACCACCGTGCCGGGCAGCGCCCAGGCCAGCATGACCGCCACGTCCAGCAGCGCCCGGCCCCGGAAGTCCAGCCGGCGCACCGCGTACGCGATCAGTACGCCGACCACCACGCAGCCGACGGTGGCCAGCAGGCTCATCTGCAACGAGTTGAGGATCGGCTGGAACGCCTTCGGGTCGGAGAAGATCGTGACGAAGTTCTGCCAGGTGTACGCCGACGGGATCACCTCGGTGGTCCACGACCCGTCCGCGCTGAACGCGACCAGGGCGATGGTGCCCACCGGGGCGAGCAGCACCACGGTGGCCAGGATCGAGGCGGCCAGCGCGGCCCACTTGCCGAACGGGTTGGTGATCTCCCGCCGGTGCGCGGCGACGCCCTTGGACTGCGAGCGGTAGCTGCGCCGCCCCTCGTACCAGCGCATGCCGAGCAGGAACAGGATCGACACCACCGCGAGCACCGAGGCGTAGGCGGAGGCCATCGGCAGGTCACCGTTGGTGCGGTTGATGTAGATCTGCATGGTCATCGTGCGGTCCACCCCGAACAGCAGCGGGGCGGTGTACGACGCCAGCGAGGTCATGAAGACCAGCAGGGACGCCGAGACCAGCGCCGGGGTGAGCATCGGCAGCAGCACCGTCCGCCAGACCCGCACCCGGCCCGCGCCGAGGTTGTAGGCGGCCTCCTCCACCGAGGGGTCCATCCCCGCCAGGGCGGCGGAGGCGGCCAGGTAGAAGAACGGGTACATGGTGAAGGTGTGCACCACCAGCACCCCGGCGATGCCGGTGAACGGCAGCACCGGGTTCTCGGTGCCGAAGAGCTGCTGGAGGCCGCGCGGCAGGATGCCGGTCTCGCTGTAGAGGAGCTGGAACGAGATCGCCCCGATCAGCGGGGGCAGCGCCGCCGGCACCAGGATGATCGCCTCGATCAGCCGGCGGCCGGGGAACTGGAAGCGCTTGAGCAGGAACGCCATCGCCACGCCGACGATGCCGCAGAGCAGCACGCTGGCCGCCGAGATGAGCAGGGAGGTGAGCAGCGAGGAGCGGGCCACCCCCTCACCGCTGAGGAACTCGGTGTAGTTGGCCACCCCGTCCACCCCGACGCTCTCGGCGAAGGTGGCGAACATCGGCTGGACGACGTACCCGAAGAGGATCAACGCCAGCGGGAAGACCAGCACGTACGGGAACCAGCGCGAGCTGGCGCCCCCGGAGAGCCGGTCGGCGAGGCGGGGCCGGCGGTCCCGCCCGGAAGGCTTCGGTTCCCCGGTGACCGGGGGGACGGTGGCGGCGGTCGGGGCGGCTGTCACGGTCGCACCACCCACATCCGCTCCCGGGTCAGCCGCAGCCCGACCTGGTCGCCCACGGCCAGCCCGGCCGGGACGTCGATCGCGGCCACCTGCACCGACTCGCCGGCCACGTCCACGATCAGGTTGGTGGCCATGCCGGTGAACTCCAGCTCGGTCACCCGGCCGGGCAACGCCCCCGGCTCGGTGGTGGAGGTGAGGCCGATGTGCTCGGGGCGGACCGACACCAGCGCGGTCTCCCCGGCGCGCAGGCCGTGCCCGACCGGGGCGGCGACCACGGTCTCGCCGCCGTCGGGCAGCCCGACGGTCACGCTCTCGTCGGTGCCGCCGGTCACCGGCAGGGAGAGCACGTTGCTGCGGCCGATGAAGCGGGCCACGAAGGCGGTCGCCGGCCGGTGGTAGATCTCCCGGGGGGCGCCGATCTGCTGCACCCGGCCGGACTCCATCACCGCGATCCGGTCGGACATCGCCATCGCCTCGGCCTGGTCGTGGGTGACGTAGATGGCGGTGGTGCCGCTCTCCTTCTGGATCCGCCGGATCTCCGTGCGGGTCTCCTCGCGCAGCTTGGCGTCGAGGTTGGACAGCGGCTCGTCGAGCAGCAGGGTACGGGGCCGGATGACCAGGGCGCGGGCCAGCGCCACCCGCTGCTGCTGGCCGCCGGAGAGCTGGTCGATGCGCCGCCCGCCGTACCCGGCGAGGTGCACCTGGCCGAGCGCCTCCTCGACCCGCCGCCGCGCGTCGGCCCGGCCCACCTTGCGGATCTTCAGGCCGTACGCGACGTTCTGCGCGACGCTCATGTGCGGGAAGAGGGCGTAGTTCTGGAACACCATGCCGGTGTCGCGCTTGTTCGGCGGGCGTCGGGTGACGTCCTCCGCGCCGAACCTGATCCGCCCCGAGGTGGGGAAGTAGAACCCGGCCACCATGCGCAGGGTGGTGGTCTTGCCGCAGCCGCTCGGGCCGAGCAGGGTGAAGAACTCACCAGCGGCGATGGTGATGTCGACGTCGTCGACGGCCGCGGTGTCGCCGGCGCGGGCGAACCGCTTGCTCACCGACTCCAGCGTGACATCGATCATGATGTCCTCCTTCGTGTGCTGCCGGCGACTGGAAGGAAGGGCACCTTCTTAACGCCTCCGGTCGAGAAGGTGCCCCTTCTCACGTGGTCAGGCCGTCGGATGCCGCCGGGTGCGCGGCGGTCGGCTGCGCACCCGGCGTCGCTCCGGTCAGCCCTTGTTCTTGATCTGGCTGTTCCAGTGGTTGATCCACTCGGTCTCGTTCTTGGCGATGACGTCCCAGTCGACGTTCATCGGCCTGAGGTCGAGCTGGGCCAGCCACTCCGGCTGGTCGGCGATCTCCACGGCCGGGATCTGGTAGTAGTCCTTGGCCAGGTCGGCGCGGAGCGTGTCGTCGAAGAGGAACTCGATGAACTTCTGCGCGCCCTCGCTGTTGCCGCCCTTGACCGCGGCGAGGCCGTCGACCAGCACCGGGGCACCGGAGGCCGGCATCACGAAGCCGAACGGCATGTTCGACTGGTTGGCCTGCAGCAGCACGTCCTGGAGGTTCCAGGCGCTGAGCACGCCCTGCTCCCGGGAGAGCTTCAGGTACAGGTCGGCCGGGTTGGCCGCGTACGAGCCGGTGTTGGCGTCGAGCCGCTTCAGCCAGTCGTACCCGGGCTGCGGGTTGCTGCCGTCGGGCGACAGGCGCTGGATCATCGAGGCGTAGATCGACCGCATGGTGCCGGACGCGGCCACGTCCCGGATGATGATCTTGTCTTTCCACTGCGGGTCGAGCAGGTCGTCCCAGTCCTTCGGCGCCTGCTCCGGGGTGAGCGCCTTGTTGTTGTACATGATCACCTCGGGGAGCAGGATCTCCCCGAACCAGCGACCCTCGGCGTCCTTGTACTGCGCGTCCATCTTCTCGGCGAAGGACGGCTGCCACGGCTCCAGCAGGTCCTCGGCCGCGCCGGCGGCCAGGCCCTGCTGGGTGCCGCCCCACCAGACGTCGGCCTGCGGGTTGGCCTTCTCGGCCCGGACCCGCTCCAGGATCTCCTGGGCGCCGATGTTGAGGATCTCGACCTTGCCCTGGTACTCGGGGTACTTCGCGGTGAACTTCTCCACGACGAAGTCGGCGACCTTCTTGTCGCGCGCGGTGTAGATGGTGATCTGCTCGGCGCCGCCGCCGTTGCCGCTGGCCGCGTCGTCCGAGTCGCCCGTGCCGCAGGCGGTGCCGGCGGCGAGCACGGTGGCGAGGGCTCCGGCGAGGAGAATCCGACGTCTCATGGGTGTACCTCCGAGGGGAAAGGGGTCGTTCAGGGGCTGGAAGGGCTTCAGGGGCTGGGCAGCAGGGCGGGCAGGCCGGCCGCCGCCGCGGCCAGGGCGTAGCTGACCGCGCCGTGCAGCACCGCCCGGTCGCCGAGGACTGCCCGGCGGACCTCGGTGGCGGCCGGCGCGCTGGCGGTGACCAGGGTCTGGAGACGGTCGACGGCGGCGTCGTCGAGGTCGGCGGCGGCCCCGCTGAGCAGGACCCGGCCCGGGTCGATCACGCAGACGCAGGAGACGATCAGCCGGGACCAGGCGGCCAGCACCTCGTCGAGGTACGCCGCCGCCCGCCCGTCGGTGCGGGCCAGCTCGACCAGGGCGGCCACCGGCGCGTCCGGCCGCCGCCCGGGGGCCAGCGCGACGACCCGCTCGGCGACGGCGTTCTCCGACCAGCGGGCCTCGAACGGGCCGATCCCGTCGTGCCCCCGGTCGGCCGGGTCCAGCGGCAGGAAACCGACCTCCCCGGCGGCCCCGCCGGAGCCCCGGCGCACCTGGCCGTCGAGGACCAGTCCGGCGCCGATGCCGTCGGCGACGTGCAGCAGGAGCAGGTCGGCGACGTCGCTGCCGGCCCCGGCGGCGTGCTCGCCGGCGGCCATCAGGTTCACGTCGTTGTCCACCACCACCGGCACCCCGAGGTGCCGCTGGACCGACTCCCCTATCGGCCGCCCCTCCACCAGCCCCACCGAGGGGGCCAGGCGGACCGCGCCGCCGGAGGAGACGCCGGGCGCCGCGATGGCCACCCCACGCAGCGCGGGCAGCCCGTCGCCGGCCAGTTCGGGTACGGAGCGGCAGATGGTGTCGACGATGTCCCCGGCGAGACGGATGGTGCGGTGTGCGACGACCGTCCCGTCGCTGTCGGCGATCTCGCAACTGATCCGGGCCGGCTCCAGCGCAACGGCGGCGACCAGCTCGGCGCGGGGGTTGAACTCCAGCATGGCGCGGGGCCGGCCGGCGCGGGAGGTGCCGGGGCCGCGTTCGATCAGGTACCCCTCGGCGATCAGCTCCCGCACGAGAGGGGTGAGCGTGGCGGGGCTCAGCCCGGTGAGCTCGGTCAGCTCGGCGCGGGAGAGCACCCGCACCTGGCGGGCGGTGGAGATCACCGAGAGGCGCTTGATCTCCTTCGACCGCTCCCGGCTCACCGGGCTCGTTGGTGGCGTCACCACGTCAGTCACACTTCCTTCCTACGGAGAACGAACTATCGAGTCAAGTAACGAATGGGTCTCGGAGCTTCGCCAGCACGGCACTGAGCAGCGGAAACATCGAGGGAGGCCAAGCCCGAGCAACGGAGGGCGGGGGTGTCAACCCACCGATCCGGCCGGGATTTATTTCTTCTGCGAATGAAGAAAAACGAGGAAGAGCATTGACGAGCGGCCTTGATCATCCCTAGCGTCACCGGGCGAAGGCCTTCCAGTGTGTACGGACTCCCGTACCGCTGCGTACCCGGCCGGGCGCTCCCACGCGGTGCGCCCGGCCGGTCCCGTCAGCGATCCGACCACCCCGCCACGGCGGCTCGCGCCCTGCCGCGACCGTCCACGGTGGACGCTGTTCGGACCTCGCAACCGGAAGGATCTGCATGCGAACACCGAGATTCCTCCTACCCGTGGCCCTGGCCCTGACCCTGGCCGCGACCCCCGGCACCGCCCTGGCCGCGCCGACCGCCCAGGCCGAGCGTCCCCGCGACGCCGTCGACCTCGACGTGCTCTTCGTCAGCGCCCACCCCGACGACGAGGCGTCCAGCCTCGCCACCCTCGGCCAGTGGAAGGAGAAGCACGGCGTCAAGGCCGGCGTCGTCACCATCACCCGGGGCGAGGGCGGCGGCAACGCCATCGGCCTGGAGGAGGGCCCGCCGCTGGGCATCATCCGCGAGCGCGAGGAGCGCACCGCGATCGGCCGGGCCGGCGTCGAGCACCTCTACAACCTGGACCGGGTCGACTTCTGGTACACCGCCTCGGCGCCGCTGTCCGAGCAGATCTGGGGCCACGACGAGACCCTGGCCCAGATCGTCCGGATCATCCGGACCACCCGGCCCGAGATCATCATGACGATGAACCCCTCCCCCACCCCGGGCAACCACGGCAACCACCAGCAGGCCGCCCGGTTCGCCGCCGAGGCGTTCCACGCCGCCGCCGACCCGAAGGCCTTCCCGGAGCAGTTGCACCAGGAGGGGCTGAGCCTCTTCCGGCCGGCGAAGTTCCTGCGTACCGGGGGTACCGGCACCTCCTCGACCGGCCCGGGCTGCGCCACGAGCTTCCGCCCGACGGTCCCCACCGACCAGGTCTTCGGCATCTGGGAGGGCACCCCGAGCGCGTCCGGGAGGACCTGGGCGGAGATCGAGGTCGACGCCCGCCGGGACTACGTCACCCAGGGCTGGGCGAGCAGCGCCGCCGCCCCGACCGACCCGGCGAACATCCGCTGCGACTTCTACACCCTGGTCGACAGCCGGGTCCCGTACGACCCGACGGACACCTCCCCGGAGGCGATCCTGCGCGGCTCGGTCCTGCCGTCCGTCAAGGGCGGCCTGCGCCGGGGCACCGAGCTGTACCTGACCACCGACCGGTTCGACGTCGCCCCCGGCCAGACCATCGAGGTGACCGCCCACGTCCGGTCGGCCGCCGACCAGACGATCGAGGTGCCCCGGGTCGCGCTGCGCGCCCCGGACGGCTGGACCGTCCGGACCGTCAAGGGCGTCGGCGCGTCCGTCCCGGCCGGCAAGGCCCGCAAGGCCGTCTTCAGCGTCACGGTGCCCGAGGGCGCCGACACCGGCGTGCAGAAGCTGCTCACCGCCACCCTGACCACCAAGGGCCAGGGCACCGGCACCACCGACGAGGCGGTCCGGGTGGTCGCCGACGTGCGGGGCACCCTGGAGGCGCTGCCCGAGGTGGGGCTGTTCCGCACCTGGGCCGCCGAGGGCGGGTACGGCCAGCTCGACACCCTGATCAAGCCGGTGCTCACCGTCGGTTCCGGCGGCAGCCGGGAGGTCACCGTCGACCTGCGCAACCACGGCACGACCCCGCAGAGCGGCACGGTCACCCTGGGCCTGCCGGAGGGCTTCACCGCCGACGCCGTTACGAAGAGCTACAGCGACCTGGCGGCCGGCGCCACCGGCGCGGTCACCTTCACGGTGACCAACAGCGACGACACCCTGCCGACCGCGAACGAGGGTGGGGTCAACGGTGACTACGACCTGACCATCACCACCACCAGCAGCACCGGCAGCACGGTGGAGACCGGCGCGCTGGAGATCGTGCCGACCACCGAGATCCCGCACGCCGGCCACGACCACGCCACGGACGGGGTGGCGAGCGAGGGCGAGTACCCCGGCGAGGAGCTGGACTTCTCCCGGATCTGGGAGGGGCAGGCGGTCACCCCGGCCGACGCCTCGGCCAAGGGCCGCGTCGCCTGGACGCCGGACGCGCTGAAGGTCTTCGTCGAGGTCACCGACGACGTGCTCGGCCGCAAGGTGGTCCCGCAGGACTGCAAGCGGCAGCGGCGGACCGACAGCATCGAGATCATCGTCGACCCGAAGGGGAACTCCTCGGACACCTCGACGGTGTTCAAGGCGGGCATCTTCCCGATCACCGACGACCCGGCCAACGGCAACCCGCCGTGCTGGCAGCGCGACGCCGACAACCGGCAGGGTCCGGGCGAGCAGACCGCGCCCGGCATGCGGGTGGTCAGCAAGGTCAGCGAGCCGTACACCGGGTACACCATCGAGGCGAGCATCCCGTTCGACGTGCTGCCCGACGCGGTGGACCCGCAGCGGATGGGCTTCAACGTGCTGGTCTACGACTCGGACACGCAGGACCTGTCGTCGCAGTCCCGGCTCGGCTGGTCGACCTTCACCGGCGTCCGGGCCGACCCGTACCGGTACGGCCTGGCCACGCTGCCCGGGTACACCCCGCCGCAGCGGGAGCCGAGCGCCCCGGTCTTCCCGGACACCGCCGCGCGCAGCGTGCACAGCCCGCAGACCCTCGCCCAGTCGGCGCTGGACGGGGTGGCTCCGGCCGCGGTACGGAAGCTGCCCGCCGGTGCCCTCACCGTGACGGGGGTCCGGACGGTCAGCGGCGGGATCGAGGTGACGGTGCGCGCCGACCGGCGCGGCACCGCGTACCTGTACGCCTGGGACGGTGACACCTCGCGCGGCAGCCGCAGCGTCGACCTGCGCACCGACCGCCCGGTCAACGTGCTGATCCCGGTGGACGGGGGCGACCCGGCCCGGGTGCTGGCCGCCTTCGAGGCCGCCAACGGCAGTGGCGCCCTGGCCCAGCAGGTGATCGTGCGCCGCTGACCCGGCACCGGGCGGGACGGTGGTGGCGGACGGGATCAGCCGCCACCGTCCCGCCCGGCCGGTCCACCGGCTGCGGACCAGCGCAGCCGGTAGACGGCCATCCGGGTGGTGTCGTACCGCAGGTCGGCGAGCTCGGGCAGGTCCGGCGACTCCAGCTCCACCGAGCGGTCCACCACCAGCCAGCGCACCCCGTACCGGTCGCGCAGGTCGGCCAGGCCCGCCTCGGTGGGGGCGGTGAACGCGGCGTCGTTGGCGCGCAGCCGGTCGGGGTCCCAGAACGCCGCGTACGGGCCACCGGGCAGGCCCACCATCCGGGGCACGAACGCCCACCCCTCCACCAGCACCGACCGTTCGGCGTACCCGCTGAGCCAGAACGAGCGGGCGTCGCACCACCGGTCGTCCACCACCCGCCAGCAGTGCACGTTGGTGGCGAGCACGTCCCCGGGTGCGCTGTGCGCCCGGACCCAGCGGGCCGCCTCCACCCGCGACGCCGGCATCGGCACCACCGCGTACGCGCCGCCGTTGGGGTACGTGCGGGCCGCGGCGGCGTCCAGCACCAGGCCGGGGGCGCCGGCCACCAGGACGCCGGTGAGCAGCACCGCCCCGCCCCGACCGGCCAGCCCCGGCCACCGGCCCACCAGCGCCGGCCAGCAGAGCGCCACCAGCAGCGCCAGCAGGGCCAGCACCGCCGCCCAGACCAGCAGCGGCAGCACCGCGCCGTACCCCTGGGTCGGCCCGCTCGCCGGGAACCGCCACTGGTACGCGGTGAGCAGCACCGCGAAGCACGCCGCCGCCCCGACGAGCAGCAGCCGTCCGCGCCGTGCCAGCCCGGCCCGGTCCACCACCTCCGCCCAGCCCCACGCGGAGAGGATCACCCCGAAGGTGAACCCGGCCCGCAGGAAGTACTGGTTGCTGCTGCCCGGGTGGGCGACCAGCAGGTACACCGCCGGCCCGGCGAGCGCCCCGCCGAGCAGGAACACCTGCACCGGCTCCGGCCGCCAGCGGCGGTACCGCAGCACCGCCACCGCGCCGGCCAGCCGGAGCTGGAGGTTGAGCAGGAAGGCGACGAGGACCACCAGCCAGAGCAGCCCGGTCACCGCCGCCGGGCGGTCGACGGCGTCGTCGACGTACCCGCGCAGGCCGGCGAGGGGTTCGACGGTGACCCCGTGGCTGACGAAGGCGAAGAGCACGGCGGTGGCGAAGAGCTGCGCGGCCAGGGTCAGCCCGGCGGCGGCGAGCACCGCCCGGGGCAGCCGCCGCCGGGCCACCGCCAGCACCACCGCGACCAGGCCGAGCGCGGCCAGCACCACCGGCACCGAACTGGCCTTCGCACCGGTCGAGGCGGCCAGGAAACCCGCCGCGAGCGCCCACGCGCCCCGCCCCAGCGGCGGGACGGTCACCCCCCGGGCCCGGCCGACGATCTCCCCGAGCGCGGCGAGCAACGGCAGCAGCAGCACCCAGCTGTACGTCATCGACGGGCTGCCCCAGACGATGAAGGTGACCTGGGTGCCGAAGAGCTGCCGCAGGCCGTTCTCGTAGCCGAACTCGCCGACGGTGAACATCAGCACGGCGGCGGCCACCCCGGCGTACGGCCGGCCGGTGATCCGCCAGCCGACCACCGCGACCAGCACCACGGCCAGCGCGCAGAGCGCCGGTACGGCCAGCCGGAAGAAGACCGTGGGCAGGTCGACGCCGCTGACCAGGCTGCTCGCCGCCAGGTGGGCGAAGCCGAACCAGTGGTAGTGCAGCGGCTCGCCGGCCACCTGCGGCACCTGCGGCGGCATCTGGTGGGTCGCCGCCCCGGCGATGGAGAGCTGGAACGCCAGGTCGATGTACTGCGCCTGGCCCTCCTCGGTGGGCAGCACCGGGTTGACCCGCAGGAACGACTCGACCAGGTAGAGGGTGAACCCGGCCAGCACCGCCGTCACCGACCAGGCCCAGCCGGCCGGCACCCGGGCGTACCCGGTCGGTCGCCAGTGCCGGCGCAGCCCGGGGACCGCCGCGAAGGGCAGCACCACGGCCAGCGGCCAGAGCCGCAGCCAGCCGGGCGCGCCGAGGCCGACGGTCACCGCCCAGGCGGCCAGTTCCAGCACCAGCCCGACCGCCGCCCCCATGGCCAGGTCCTCGACCAGGGTGTGCGGGCGGCGACGCAGCGACCGGTAGACGAGGGTGCCGGGCAGCAGCACGGCCAGCAGCGCGTACCCGCTCCACCGGGCCAGCGCCACCGGCGGCGTGCCGGTGGCCAGCAGGGCGGCGGCGACCACCGCGTACCCGACGAGGGCCGGCGCCCAGCGGACCGGGCCGGGCCGGGGCCGGGCGGCGGTCGGGCCGGGGGCGGCCCCGGTGGCGAGCGCGGTCACCGCAGGCTGTCGGCCAGCTCGACCGGGGAGTCGGCGACCCGGTCGTCGGCGGTGTCGCTGGCGACCAGGTACGCGGGGCGGGCCTGCACGGCGGTGTAGATCCGGGCCACGTACTCCCCGAGCAGCCCCAGGCAGAGCAGTTGCACCGCGCCGAGGAAGAGCACCGCCACGTAGAGCGAGGGCCAGCCGGTCACCGTGGCCCCGGCGGCCCAGGCGGCCACCGCCACCACCAGCAGCACCCCGCAGACCGCCACCCCGGCCAACCCGAGCCAGGTGGCGACGCGCAGCGGCGCGGCGGAGAAGCTGGTCACGCTCTCGGCGGCCAGCCCGGCCATCCGGGACAACGGGTACTTGGTCCGCCCGGCGGCGCGTTCCGCCCGCTGGTAGGTGACCTCCCCGCTGGGGAAGCCCAGCCAGGGCACCACCAGCCGGAGCACCGGGGCCCGCTCGGGCAGGTCCCGCAGCGCCGCCACCACGGCCCGGCTGAGCAGCCGGAAGTCGCCGGCCTGGGCGGGCACCTGCTTGCCGACCAGCCGCCGCATCAGCCGGTAGTAGCCGGTCGCGGTCCAGCGTTTGAACACGGTGTCCCGGCTGCGGTCCGCGCGGACGCCGTAGACCACGTCCAGGTCGTCGGCGCGGGCCCGGCGCAGCATCTCCGGGATCACCTCGGGCGGGTCCTGGAGGTCGGCGTCGAGGCTGACCACGTACGACCCCCGGGCCCGGAACACGCCGGCGAGCAGGGCCGCCTGGTGTCCACTGTTGCGGCGCAGCCGCAGCACCCGGACCTGGGGCCAGTCCGCCCGCAGCCCGGTCAGCCGGGCCGGGGTGCCGTCGGTGCTGCCGTCGTCCACCGCCACCACCTCGTACGGCTCGGCCAGTCCGTCCAGGGTGGCCCGCAGCCGGTGGGCGAGCAGCGGCAGCACACCCTCCTCGTTGAACATCGGGATCACCACGGAGAGCGTCGGCTCCGGTCCGGTCACGGCGCGCGCCCCCCGGGTTCGGCTGGCTGGCGGACAGCCGAACGCTACCAGCGGGCCCGGCGTCGCGGCGGGTTCCGCGCCGGTCAGTCGCCGCAGGTGGTGGCGGGCAGGCCGGCGACCTTCACCGGGGACCGTCCGGTCGGCTCCGCCTTGCCGGCCAGCACCCGGGCCAGCCCGGTCATCGACGCCCGGCTCGACGAGTACGTCGCCAGCAGCACCGGGGACGTCGCCCGCGCCAGCAGGTACGGCGTGTCCATGGCGACCGTGACCGCCGCGCCGGAGCGCAGGTCACCGGTCCCGTCGCCGTACCCGACCAGGTGCACCACCCGGCCGCCCCGGGGCACCACCTCGACCCCCGCCGCCGTCAGCGCCTCGGTGAGCACCCGCCGGGTGCCGTCCCGGCCGCCGGAGGAGGTGACGGTGACCGGGCCGAGCACGGGGGCCGGGCCGCACGGGCCGCGCAGCACGGTGACCGCGGCGGTGGCGAGCTTCTCGGCGGCCTGCCGGTGCGCCGGGGCGTTCAGCGTGTCGAGGGCCGGGGCGGGGCGGTCGGCCAGCCGGAACTTCATGGTCAGCACCCGGGTGGCCGCCTCGACCAGGCGGTCCCGGGGCAGCGACCCGTCGCGCAGCGCGGCCAGCAGCCCGTCGTACGCCTTGGTGACGTTCGGCGGCATCAGGATGAGGTCGTTGCCGGCCGTGAGCGCCCGGACCGCGGCCTCCCCCGGCGACCACTTCTGCGCCGGCGCCATGTTCATCCCGTCGGTGATCACCACGCCCTGGAAGCCGAGCTGGCCCCGGAGCACGTCGGTGAGGACCTTGCGGGAGAAGGTGGCGGCGGTGCCCGGGTCCACCGAGCGGACGTCGAGGTGGGCGGACATCACGGCGAGCGCACCGGCGTCGATGCCGGCGGTGAACGGCGGCCAGGCCTCCTTCGCCAGCTTCGCCTTGCTCTGCCCGAGCACCGGCAGCTCCGTGTGCGAGTCGTCGGCGCTGTGCCCGTGGCCCGGGAAGTGCTTGACGGTGGCCCCCACCCCGGCCGACTGCAGCCCCCGCACGGCCGCGCCGACCTGCTTCGCCGCCCGCTGCGGGTCGGCCCCGAAGCTCCGCGAGCCGATCACCGTGCTCCGGCTGACCAGCACGTCGGCGACCGGGGCGAAGTCCAGGTTGATCCCCATCGCGGCCAGCTCGGTGCCGGCGGCCTGCCAGGCGGCCTCGGTCAGCGCCGGGTCGTCGGCGGCCCCGGCGGCCAGCGCGCTGGGCAGCAGGGTCACCCCCTGGGTGACCCGGGTGACCACGCCGTACTCCTGGTCGGTGCCGATGAGGAACGGCGCCGCGCCGGCCGGCAGCTTCCCCGCCGCCGCGCGCAGCCCGTCGGTCAGCTCGCGGACCTGCTTCGGGTTGTCGACGTTGGTGGTGGCCTGGTTGCCGGCGGTGGGGTCGTCGGCGGTGAAGCCGACCAGGATCAGCCCGCCCAGCCGGTACTTGGCGATCATCTCGGCCGGGGTGTCGACGCCGGCCAGCGCGCGGTTGCCGGCCGCCGAGCCGGCGGAGACCGTGGTCGCCGAGTCGCCGTAGGCGTACGCCATCAGCACCTGCCCGACCAGGTCCTCGTCCCCGAGCGTGGCGACCAGGTCCGCGGCCCGGCCGGCCGGGTCGTCGGCGGCGGCGCCCGGGGTGGGGGTCGCCGTCGCCGACGACGAGGTCGGCTCGGGCGTGGGGGCGGCGGGGCGTTCCCGCTCGCCCGCGCAGCCCGTGGCGAGCAGCAACGTCAGGGCGACGAACGCGACCCCGAGGCGGCGGGGCAGGGCGGAGCGGGCGGCGGGCGGCGGGGTGGCGTGGCGCGGGGAGGTCGACACGCCGCCCATCCCAACAGCTCATCCCTTATCGGGGCAAGTCACCCCGGCACCGGGGACGCGGGTGAGCCGCCCGCGCGAGCACGGGTAACGCCCCGCCGCCCCCGGCGACTCAGCCGACCCGGGTGAGCAGGGTCACCGGGGCCCCGTCCCCGGCGTGCCGGTACGGCTCCAGCTCGGCGTCCCAGGCGGTGCCGAGCGCCTTGTCGAGGGCGTGGGCCAGCCCCTCGGGGGCCCGGACGGTCGCCATGATGCTGCGCAGCCGGTCCTCGCCGAGCTGGATGTCCCCGGCGGCGCCGACGGTCGCCCGGAACAGCCCCCGGCCGGGCACGTGCATGAACCGCTCCCCGTCGGCCCCCGGACTCGGCTCCTCGGTCACCTCGAAACGGATCATGGGCCACTGCCGGAGGGCAGCAGCCAGTTCGGCGCCCGTCCCCGGGCGACCGGTCCACCCGCACTCGGCGCGCCGGGCGCCGGGGTCGACGGGCTGGGCTGTCCACTGCAGGTTGACCGGCGCGGCAAGGACGCGCGCGATCGCCCACTCGACGTGCGAGCACACGGCGAGCGGGGTCGAGTGGACGTATACGACGCCACGCGTTGGCACGGTGACCTCCCGGAGAGCGAGGTGCGTCTTCCCCTACGACCTCGCGTCCACCGAATGGTCTGCGAAGACATGATGACTGCTGTGACGGATGGTGCGCCAGGGAATCGGAAAATTCGCGGTCCGGAATAGTCCCACCCGACGGGGTGGTTACGCACGTTTGGGACAGGCCGTGGGGACCGTCCGGGGTCCATGGTCGTGTACAGTTTCCTCGGCGGTTTATGCCGCCGCACATCTTCGGTGGGTCGAGGTCCGGGCTCCTCCCGGGCGTCACCCGCCGTAGCCCCCGGACGACGTCCCGTCCTCCCGTACGTCTCACAAGGAGCACCTCCGTGGCGAGCAACACCTCAAAGACCGCGCGCGCGTCCGTCCGGGCCGGCCAGGCTGGCCAGGGTGGCGCCCTCAGCGTGCTGGGCGAGTTCAAGTACCTCATCCCGCTCAACGGCGGCAAGCACGCCTACGTCCGGAACCTGACCAACGGCAAGACCGCGCACCTGCGTACCGACTCCGAGGCCTTCGTCGAGGAGATCCGCACGCTGGCCACCGCCGGCCACGCCACCAAGATCCGCGCCGAGATCGCCACCCTCGCCGCCGCCCACCCGGGCCACGGCTGGGACGACACCGAGAAGCGTCTCGTCGAGGCCGGCGTCTTCGAGGGCTGAGCCCTCCCCGAGGGCGTCCCCGCCCTCACCCGCGCCACCCGAGTACCGCCCGTCGGCCGCGCCGGCGGGCGGTACTGCCGTGTCGACACACGTCATCGCGCTGCGGTGTGCGCCGGGGCGTCATCGGAGTGCGGTGTGCGGGAACCGATACCTGCGCCGGCGTCGCGTCGGAGAACCGTCATCGCCGGGCCGGGGGCGGCTCACCACGGGAACGACGGGTACCCGGGTCGCCCGAGGTGGGCCGGACCGCTGATCGGCAAGGCCGTGACATGCGCCGGGAGCCCTCCCGTAGTCTCACCCGGTCGCCCGGCACACCGCCGGCGCGCCCACCGCGGCTCCGGCCGCCGTGCCACGGGAGCTTGCTGCGTTGACCGACCACACCAGCCTCGACCGGGAGATCGCCGTCGAGCAGCGGCAGCTTGACCGGGTGTACGCCCGGCTGGCCGAGCTGCGCCGGGCGGCGGCCCGCGCGGAGCGCGACGGGTACCGGCTGGCCCGGGTCGGCACCTTCGGCGCGCTTGTCGAACGGGACGCGATGGTGTTCCACGCCGCGCAGCGCCGGCACCTGCTCGACGCCGAGCACGAGGGGCTGGTCTTCGGCCGGCTGGACCTGCGCGGGGGCCAGACGCTGTACGTCGGGCGGCTCGGGGTCCGCGACGAGAACGCCGAGACGCTGGTGGTGGACTGGCGGGCCCCGGCGGCCGAGCCGTTCTACCGGGCCACCCCGGCGGCTCCGCTGGGCGTGGTCCGCCGGCGGACGATCCAGTCGTCGGACGAGCGGGTCACCCGGATCGAGGACGACCTGCTCGACCCGTCCGCCGCCGGTCCGGAGATGACCGTGGTGGGCGACGGCGCGCTGCTGGCCAGCCTGTCGAAGGCCACCGGGCGCGGGATGCGGGACATCGTCGCCACCATCCAGCGCGAGCAGGACGAGGCGATCCGCTCCCCCGGCTCCGGGGTGACCATCGTGTCCGGCGGTCCCGGCACCGGCAAGACGGCGGTCGCCCTGCACCGGGCCGCGTACCTGCTCTACTCCGACCGCAACCGGTACGCCGGCGGCGGCATCCTGGTGGTCGGCCCCTCCTCGGTCTTCGTCGAGTACGTCGCGTCGGTCCTGCCGTCGCTCGGCGAGGAGAGCGCCACCCTGCGCTCGCTGGGCACGCTCTTCACCGGCCTGACCTCGACCCGGACCGACCCGCCGGACGTGGCGGCGGTGAAGGGGTCGCTGCGGATGCGCCGGGTGCTGGAGCGGGCCGCCCGGGACGCGGTGCCGGACGGCCCGACCGAGCTGCGCCTGCTCTACCGGGGCGAGCTGCTCCGGTTGACCCGGGCGGAGCTGGACGCCATCCGGGAGCGGGCGCTGCCCCGGGGGGCCCGCCGCAACGAGGTGCGCCGGGCCGGGTTCGACGGGATCTTCGCCGCGCTCTGGGCGCAGGCCCGCAAGCTGCGCGTCGGCCGGCTGCCGGAGCAGCGCGCCTTCGAGGACGAGATCGCCGACCGGCCGGAGTTCCGGGAGTTCCTCAAGGCCTGGTGGCCCCGCCTGCACCCGAGGCACGTGCTCGGCTGGCTGGCCCGGCCGGAGCGGCTGCGCGGGTACGCGGGCGGGATCTTCTCCCGTGCGGAGATCCGGCTGCTCGACGCGGCCTGGCGCACCCTGGACACCGAGGGCCTGACCATCGCCGACATCGCCCTGCTGGACGAACTGGACACGCTGCTGGGCAAGCCGGTGCAGCCGGCCCGGCGCAAGCGGGACCCGTACACGCTGGCCGGTGGGGTCCGCGAGCTGAGCACCCACGCCGACCGGCAGCGCGCCGCCCGGGCGGCGGCCCGGCAGCGGCCGGAGGACTACCGGGAGTACGCCCACGTGGTGGTCGACGAGGCACAGGACGTCTCGCCGATGCAGTGGCGGATGATCGGCCGCCGGGGTCGGCTGGCGTCCTGGACGGTGGTCGGCGACCCCGCCCAGACGGCCTGGACGGGTGACCCGGCGGAGCTGTCCCGGGCCCGGGACCAGGCGTTGGGCCGGCGCAGGCAGCACCGGTTCACGTTGACCACCAACTACCGCAACCCGGCGGAGATCTTCGCGGTGGCGGCGGCGGAGATCCGCCGGATCGACCCGGACCTGCCACTGCCCACCGCCGTGCGCTCCACCGGGGTGGAGCCGGTGCGGCGGCTGGTGCCGGCGGCGGACCTGGCGGCGGCGACCGTCGCGGCGGCGGAGGCGCTGCTGGCCGAGGTGCCGGGGACGGTCGGGGTGATCACGCCGGTGCCGCGCCGCGACGAGGTGGCCGGCTGGCTGGGCGAGCGGGGCGGGACCCGGCTCCAGGTGGTGACCAGCCTCCAGGCCAAGGGCATGGAGTACGACGGGGTGGTGCTGGTCGCGCCGGGCGAGATCCGGGCCGATCCGGGCTCCGGCGTCCGCACCCTGTACGTCGCGCTCTCCCGGGCCACCCAGCGCCTGACCACGCTCGACATCACCGGCTGAGCCACCGGCCTCGGCCCGCCTCCCGACCCGCCCGCCGGCAGCGGCCTGCCCGGACCCACCGGCCAGCGGTCCGCCCACCGGCCTGCCGTTCTGCCCGACCCACCCGCCGGCCCGCCGGGTGGTCGGCGGGCTGACCGGCGGTGTCCCGGCGGGCTCGCCCCGCCGTGTCCCGGCGGCCTGATCCCCCGGGTCGACCTGTCACCCACCGGTCAACGGCCGAATACCGACAGTTTACTTGCACACATAGCGATGTGAGCATATGTTGGACCGGGTCCGGACGACAGGCGGAGGGTGTGGACGTGGGCGCAGGGCATGATCACCAGGCCACGGTGGCGAACGCCGCACACCGGCACCGGGGGCGACTCTGGGCCGCGCTGGTCATCCTGGCCGCGTTCACGGTCGTGCAGACCGTGGGCGCCTTCGGCACCGGGTCGCTGGCGCTGCTCTCCGACGCCGGGCACATGTTCACCGACGTCCTGGGCATCGGGCTGGCGCTGGCCGCGATCACCGCCACCCGCCGGGCCACCGCCGACCCGCAGCGCACCTTCGGCCTCTACCGCCTGGAGGTGCTCGCCGCCCTCGCCAACGCGCTGCTGCTCAGCGGGGTCGCGGTCTACGTGCTGATCGAGGCGGTCCGCCGGCTCGGCGAGCCGCCGGAGGTGCTCACCGGCCCGATGCTGGTCGTGGCGCTGCTCGGCCTCCTCGCCAACGTGGTCGCCTTCGGGCTGCTGCGCAAGGGCGCCGAGGAGAGCATCAACCTGCGCGGGGCGTACCTGGAGGTCCTCGCCGACCTGCTCGGCTCGCTCGGCGTGATCGCCGCCGCACTGGTGATCATGGTCACCGGCTGGTGGTGGGCCGACCCGCTGGTGGCGGTCGCCATCGGCGCCTTCATCCTCCCCCGGACCTGGCGGCTGGCCCGCGCCGCGCTGCGGATCCTGGTCCAGGCCGCCCCGGAGCACCTCCAGGTGACCGAGGTGCACGACCGGCTCTCCGCCGTCCCCGGCGTGGCCGAGGTGCACGACCTGCACCTGTGGACCCTCACCTCGGGCATGGAGGTCGCCTCGGCGCACCTGACCACCACCCCCGGCGCCGAGGTCGGCACGGTCCTCGCCGCCGCCCGGACGGCCCTGCGCGAGGACTTCCACATCGAGCACGCCACGTTGCAGATCGAGCCCGGAGCGTCACCGGGGGCCTGCGGGGCGGTCGGCTGGTAATTAGCGCACGCTTAAATCTGGGCGCGTATTGTCCGGTTCATGCCGAGTTAACTGGTGTCCCTCCGGACGTCAGCGGTCACGGTGACTGCAGTAGTCACACCCGCACCGGTAGGCTCGGTTCCGGCCTCCGCCAGGCGGCGCCCACCGGCGCCGGCGGTGGCCGTCGCCTAATCGCCACGGTGGCGAGCCGGGGAACCACGTCCGTGGGGTGCATCCGCGTCAGCGCGGTAGGGATCTTCCGTCCCGAACCCGTCAGCTAACCCGGTCGGCGGCTGACGGAAGGACATGTCTTGGCAGTAGTGGCATCACCGCGACGTATCACCGCCCGGCTGGCGGCCGTGCTCGTCACGGCGCTCGCCGTCGGCGCCGCCATCGCGCCGGTCACGCCGACGTCCGCCGCCACCCGGGCCGGCCTGCTGGCCGCGCCGGACGACGACCCCGAGGGTGGCACCCCGGCCCTGCGCAACCAGCTCGAGGCGGCGAGCAAGGGTTGGCTCGACGCGAAGGCCAAGCTGGAGAAGTCGGCCAAGCGGCAGCAGGACCTCACCGGCCAGCTCAAGACCCTGGAGGCCGACCTGGCGGTCCGCACCGGCAAGGTCGGTGAGATCGCCCAGGTGGCGTACCGCACCGGCCGGCTCGGCGCGGCGAACGCGCTGCTCAACGCGAACTCGCCCGAGGGCTTCCTGGACCGCGCCGCCGCGCTCGACCAGGTCGCCGCCAGCGAGGAGCGGGAGCTGCGCAGGCTGCGCGAGACCCGCGACTCGTCCGCCCGCACCAAGCTCGCCCTCGACGGCGAGGTCCGCGAGCAGCGCAAGCAGGTCGCGACCATGGCCAAGCGCAAGGAGCAGGCCGAACAGGCTCTGGAGGCGTCCATCGCGCGGGATGCCCGCGAGGCGCAGGAGCGCCGCCGGCAGCAGGCGCAGCAACGCAGCAACGCGGGGTCCAGCGGGTCCAGCGGGCCGGGCGGGACGAGCACCAAGACCGCCAAGGCCGCGCCGCGCAACCCCGACGGCTCCTGGCCGCGCGAGTCGTGCAGCGTCAACGACCCGACCCCGGCCAACGGCTGCATCACCCCCCGCACGCTGCACGCGCTCAACCAGGCCAAGGCGGCCGGCTTCACCCGGTACGTCTCCTGCTACCGGCCGGGTGGCTCCGGTGAGCACCCCAAGGGCCGGGCCTGCGACTTCGCGGCGCAGAAGAACGGCTTCGGCGGCGACGCCACCGGCGGGGACCGGACGTACGGCAACAACCTGGCGGCGTACTACGTCAGGAACGCCGACCGGCTCGCCGTGCTGTACGTGATCTGGTACCGGCAGATCTGGCTGCCGAGCAGCGGTTGGAAGTCGTACAGCGGGGCGAACGGGGACCCGTCCAGCGACCACACCAACCACGTGCACCTGTCGGTCTACTGACCCGTACGCCGACCGCCCGGTGTCCCGCCGTCACGGGGGACACCGGGCGTTTTCGTCCGCGCCGGACCGTGCCCGTGACGCCGTACCGGGGGTTATCAGGTGAGCGACCCGGCGTGGAGGACGAAAAGGTGGTCACGATGGACGGGCACGTGATGGTCTTCGCCCCGACCCCGCTGCTGACGGTCACCGTCGAACAGCCCGGTGACGAGCCGGAACTGCACCTGCACCCCGGCGGGCAGGGGGTCTGGCAGGCCCGGATGATCTCCTCCCTCGGCGTGCCGGTGGTGCTCTGCGCCAGCATCGGCGGCGAGATCGGCCAGGTGCTGGAGCCGCTGCTGGGCAGCGAGGGGGTGGACCTGCGCACGGTACGCCGGCACTCCACCAACGGCGGGTACGTGCACGACCGCCGCGACGGCGTCCGGCACGAGGTCGTCGACGTACCCGGCCACCCGCTCACCCGCCACGAGCTGGACGAGCTCTACAACCTGGCGCTCGGCGAGGGGCTGCGCGCCCCGGTCAGCGTGCTCAGCGGCCCCAACCAGCCGTCCCTCGTCCCGCCCGACGTGTACCGGCGGTTCGCCGCCGACCTGGGCGACAACGGCAGCCGGGTGGTGGTCGACCTCTCCGGGGAACACCTCACCGCCGTCCTGGACAGCGGGGTCTTCTTCTGCAAGATCAGTCACGAGGAGCTGCTCCGCGACGGGCTGGCCCGCGACGACAGCGCCGAGGAGCTGACCGGCGTGCTCTACGACCTGCACCACGCCGGGGCCCAGACGGTGCTGGTCAGCCGGGCCGACGAGCCGGCGCTGGCCCTGGTCGACGGGGAGGTGTTCGAGGTGGAGATGCCCCGCCTCCAGGCCGCTGACCCGCGCGGCGCGGGCGACTCGATGACCGCCGGGGTGGCGGCGGTGGTCGCCGTCGGCGGGGACATCCGGACCGCGATCCGCACCGGCGCGGCGGCCGGCGCGTTGAACGTCACCCGGCACGGGCTGGGCACCGGCCGGCTCGACTCGATCACCGGCCTGGTGGACCGGGTCCGCCTCGTCCCGGCCGGCTCCCGGCCGCAGGAGCGGACCACCCCGGACGACCTGGCCCACCGGGTGGTCGAGCGGTGACGCTACGGGTGCTGGTCACCAACGACGACGGTATCGCCGCCCCGGGCCTGGCCGAACTGGCCCGCGCGGCGGTGGACCGGGGGCTGGACGTGGTGGTGGCCGCGCCCCGGGAGGAGGCCAGCGGCAGCAGCGCCGCGATGACCGCCGTCGAGGAGGACGGCCAGGTCGTGGTCCACCACCAGAGCCTGCCGGAGCTGCCCGGGGTGCCGGCGTTCGCGGTCGGCGGCTCCCCCGGCTTCATCACGCTGATCGCCCTGCACGGCGCGTTCGGGCCGGCGCCGGGCCTGGTGCTCGCCGGGATCAACCGGGGGGCGAACGCGGGCCGCGCGGTGCTGCACTCCGGGACGGTCGGCGCGGCGTTCACCGCCGCCGCCAACGGCTGCCGCGCCCTGGCCGTCTCCCTCGACGTGCTCTCGGCCGCCGACGCCACCGCCGGCAGCGGCGGTGCCGCGGTGGCCGCCGCCGCCCTGGTCCGGGACGCCGACCGGCACTGGGCGACAGCCGCCCGGGTGGCGCTGGACCTGCTGCCCCGGCTCACCGCCGCGCCGGTGGAGAACGTGCTCAACGTCAACGTGCCGGACCTGCCACCCGACCGGCTGCGCGGGGTACGCCGGGGTTCGCTGTCCGCCTTCGGTCAGGTGCAGATGACGGTGGCGGAGGCCGGGCACGGCTTCGTCCGCACCTCGCTGGAGGAGCCGGGGCAGGCCGTGCAGCCCGGGAGCGACCTGGCCCTGCTCGCCGAGGGGTACGCCTCGGTCACCGCGATCCGCGCCGTCACCGAAGTGACCGACGTCGACCTGTGAGCCCCTGCGCCGGGTCTCCGGTGCCCCGGGTCACCGTCGCGCCGGACGCTCAGGCGCCGGGCAGGACCTCCGGGGTGGGCGCGCCCGCGTAGTAGGGCTCCGGAGCCCCGAAGAGACCGAGCAGCCCGGTCACCCAGAGTTGCCGGTGCACGAACCGGCTCGGCTCGGTGACGACGAGCTTGACGCCGCTCACCTCGGCGGTCTGGAAGCCGGCGACCATGGCGCTGATACCGACGGAGTCGATGAAGGTGACGAGCCGCATGTTGAGCTCGATACGGGCGGGACGCCCCTTGGCGAGCACTTCCGTGATCGCCTCGCGCACCTCGTACGCGGTGTCCACGTCGATCTCACCCCGAGGGGCGATCTCGATGACACCACCGGAAAGAACCGACTTCACGATCGACAGGCTCACGCGAGCACCTCCACTCGCCCGTTGTCGGGCGCCTCATCAGTACGCGGGCCGCGACCGAGAGTATTCCTCCCACGGCCTCGGTCGCCACCCCTCGGGATGAGCAATTTGCGGGTCGGGCACGGCATTCCGCCCTTGTCCGCACTTTTCGTCTTCTTGTCCACTGATCGGCTTCTTGTCCAACGATCGACCCTGGGCCGACGCGTCGCCGAACCAGAGTAACGGTCGCCGCGACCGAGTGCCCACACCACCGTCACCGGCGTGGCCCCGCGCCGCACCGACCCCCGCGTCGTCGCACCGACCACGACCCACCGACCGGGCGGTACGCACCCCCGGGGGCAGGTGGTCGCGGAGGGTGAAACCCCACAGTACGTGCCGCGCGACAACATACCCGACCGATGTGAATGTTCGTGACCGGCAGGTGTCCCGATGCCGACAGGTGTCCGTCATCTCGCCGCCGGGCGCCGACACCCCCGCACCGCCGGGCGCCCGGGTGACCAGGGGATCGACGTCGCGCCCCGGGGGGCATCCCCCCGGCAGCCGGGGTGGATCGACGGGACAGCCTGGGACGGATTGACCGACCTGCCTAGCATCGGACCGTTCTCACCACCCGAGTCCGAGAGGAAGACCACCATGAGGAGACTCGCCACCCTGGCCGGGGCCGCCGCCGCGCTCGCCCTGATGCTGGCCTGCGCCATCGGCGGCGGCGCGGGGGACGACGACGATGACGACGACGACGAGGACTTCGCGGGCGCCCGGATCGCGGTGGTCGCCACCCGCTGAGTCGGGCAACCGGTGCGGACCCGCTGCCGGCGACGGGTTTGCCGGCCGACCGGGCTGGGCACTGGCGGGGTACGCGAACCCACGACCGCCGGACTGACGCCGTAATCCGAAGTGGCCCCGGCTTCGGCACCCGAGGAGGTAACCACGATGTTCGGAACCAACCTGCTGGAGCGCCGCAGCAAGCCTGAGCGGATCGCGGACGAGGCCTGGCAGCACCTGGTCTCGGCCGTGAACACCGCCGGGGACAGTGTCCGGGAGGCCGCCCGGTCGGCCCGCCGCAACGGCTCCGGGCTGGCCGACGACGCCAGCGACCTGGTCGGGTCGGCCGCGGACGAGGCCCGGCAGCGGGCCGTGCGCGCCTTCGACGCGCTCGCCGGCCGGCGGCCGGCGCTGCCCTGGGCGCTGCTGATCGGCGCGGCGCTGGCCGGTGCCGCCATCGGCTGGGCCGCCAGCTCGGCGGCCCGGGTGGCGGCGGCCCGGGACAGCCGGCCCGCCGACGACATCGAGTTCGTCGACGTGGACCGGCCGAACTCCCCGGTCGGCCTGGACACCTGACCCGACGACCCTGCGCCACCCGGCCCCGACCGCACCCATTCAGCGGTCGGGGCCACGTCATGCCCGGCAGGTGGTCCCGCCGGCGTCCCGCCCTTCCCGCCCTTCCCGCCCTTCCCTACCCCGGCACGCGCCGCACGGGACCGCACGCCGCACCTTTGCACGGGGACCGCACCGTCGCACGGGGTCGCACGCCGCACCGCCGCACGGGGTCGCGCGCTCCGGGGCGTTAAAAGGGGGCCCTTCCTCTACCGAATGCGTTAACAGGGGGCCCTTCCTTACCCGTCGGGCGGGCTAGCCGGTGGCGGTGACGGCTGCGGCGTGGGCGGCCCCGTGCCCGTCCGCGCGGGCGACGATCCGCCCGCCCCGTACCCGGACGGCGGCTTCGGTGGCGTCGCTCACCGCCGGAACGCCGGCCGCCGCGGCCACCGCCCCGGACTCGTCGCAGACCACCCGGACCCGGGGCCAGGCGTCCGGCGGCACCGACCGGCGCAGGCAGGTCCGCAGCTCGACCAGGGTGAGCCGGGCCAGGGGCAGCAGCTCCCCGGCCTGGCCGGTGACCAGGACGGCGGTGACCACGGCGGCGGGCGCCGCCCGGACGGCCTCCTCCACCGCGCCGAGCCGGTGCAGCCCGAGGACGGTGACCACCCCGTCGGCGTCCAGCCGCGCGGGCACCTCCCGGAGCAGGTCGGTGGCGGCCGGCGGGCGCCAGGGGTCGTCGGCCGGCCGGGCCCTCGGCACGTACGGCAGGTGGGGCGGGGCCCAGCGGTCGTCGAGGTCGAGATCCGCCAGGTGCGCGCAGGCGCGCACCACGTCGAAGGGGTCACCGAAGCCGGGCGCGGCGGCGGCCAACTGCCCCGCGCCGTGCAGCAGGGTGAGCGCGGCCTCGGCGGTCCGGACCCGACGGGCCGCCCGCGCCCCGGGCCGACCGAACGGCTCCAGCGCCAGCCCGAGCAGGACGGCCGACAGCCTCGTCAGTTCCGCGTACGGCACCCGGGTGGCCTCGTCGGCGAGGATCTCCGGCATCAGGTCCCGGCCCAGCCGGGCCCCGTCGGCCTGCTCGTCCACGGCGAGCGGGAGCCGGGACAGCCAGGCGCGGGCGAACTCGGTGAGCACCTCGCCGGCCGTGGCGGTGGCCGGCGGCCGGGGCGGCTCGGGCACCTCCTGCGCGTCGGCGGCGAGCACCGCGAAGTACAGGGCCCGCTTGCCGGGGAAGTTCGAGTAGACCGCGCCCCGGGTCAGCTCGGCCCGCTCGGCGATGTCGTCGATCCGCGCGTCGCGGAAGCCCTGCTCGGTGAAGACCTGCCGGGCCGCCGCCAGCACCCGTGCCCGGTTGCGCTGCTGGAGCTGCGCCCTGGTGAGCCGCGCCATCGTCACCCCTGTTCCGGTGTTGCCCCTCCGCCCCGGTCAAGATATCTTCGCCATTCAGATGATGGCATCATCTGTTCTGCTCATTCGAGATGGAGGCGGCATGGCGGAGGTTCCCGAGATCGAGCTGACCGACCCGGCGGTGCTGAGCGACCCGTTCACCGCGTACCGGCGGGCCCGGGAGCGGTCCCCGGTGGTCCGGCTGGTCACCCCGGGCTTCGGCGCGATGTGGGCGGTGACCCGGCACGCCCCCGCCCGGACCCTGCTCACCGATCCCCGGTTCGAGCTGCGGGCCGAGAGCTACCTGCGCCCGAGCGTGCCCGAGGCGTACCGGCCGTACCTGCGCACGATGGAGATCGACGGACCGGAACACGGGCGACTGCGCCGGCTGGTCGCGCCCGCGTTCACCGCCCGCCGGGCCGCCGACCGGCGGACCCGGATCGAGGCGGTGGTGGCGGGGCTGCTCGACGACGCCGCCCGGCAGGCCACCGACGGCGTCGTCGACCTGGTTGCGCACCTGGCCCGGCCGCTGCCGACGGCGGTGATCTGCGACCTGGTCGGCGTGCCCGAGGCGGACCGCCCGCAGTGGCGGGCCTTCGGCGCCGCGGTGGCCGCCGGCGACGGGCCGACCTTCGTCGCGGCACTGCCGGCGATCATCGACAGCGCCCGGTCGGTGGTCGCCCAGCGTCGCGAAGCGCCCGGCGACGACCTGGTCACCGACCTGATCCGGGTACGCGACGACGACGGTGACCGGCTCTCCGAGACCGAACTGGTCAGCCTGGTCTGGCACCTGGTGCTGGCCGGGCAGACACCGGCGAACCTGCTCGCCAACGCGGTGGAGACGCTGCTCGCCCACCCCGAGCAGCTCGCCGCGCTGCGCGCGGAGCCCGACCTGATGCCCCGCGCGGTCGAGGAGCTGACCCGGTGGAGCCCACCGCAGATGCTGACCGTCCCCCGGTTCGCCACCGGGGAGGTGACGATCGACGGCGTACCGGTGCCGGCCGGGGAACCGGTCACCGTGGCCGTCGTCGCGGCCAACCGCGACCCCGAGGTCTTTCCCGACCCGGACCGGCTGGACCTGGCCCGGGTACCGGACCGGAGCGCCCACCTCGGCTACGGCCACGGGCCGCACTTCTGCCTGGGCGCCGCGCTGGCCCGGGTGCAGACCGAGGTGGCGCTCACCGCGCTGCTGCGCCGCAGCCCCGACCTGGCCCTCGCCCCGGCGGGCGCGCACCGCGCCCCCGACCCCGGAACCTGGCGACTACTCACCCTCCCCGTCCAGCTCTGACGTGCAAGGAGGGGCCCCTTGTTAACACACGTGTGTTAACAAGGGGCCCCTCCTTGCACGCTAGCGGGGGGTGCAGGTGGGGGTGGGTGCCCCGTTGCTGCCGGTCCAGCTCGCGAGGAAGCCGAAGGTGGTGCTCGCCCCGGCGCCGAGCGCGCCGTTCCAGCCCGCGTCGCGGACCGAGACGGCGGCCCCGGTCTGGGTGTGCGTACCACCCCAGAGCTGGGTGATCTGCTGCCCGTTCGGGAAGGACCAGGTCACCGTCCAGCCGGCGACGGGCGTGCTGCCGCTGTTGCGGACCACCACCTCACCCTGGAACCCGCCGGTCCAGGAGCCGGTCACCCGGTAGGTGGCGGCACACCCGGTGCCCACCGGCGGGGTGGTCGGCGGGGTCGTGGGTGGCGTCGTCGGCGGCGTGGTGGGTGGCGTGGTGGGCGGGGTCGTCGGCGGCGTCGTGGGTGGCGTGGTCGGCGGGGTGGTGGGTGGGGTGGTGGGGCCGCCCTGCCGGTCGGCGACCAGGATGCCCCGGCCGTTGGTGCCCAGGTAGACCCGGCCGTAGACCCGGGGGTCGCCGGTCAGCGCCTCGCCCGCGTTGCCGTACTGGTGCTGGTTGTCGTTGATCCGCACCCAGCTCGCCCCGACGGTGTCCGAACGGTAGACGCCGTGCTGGCCGTCCACGGTGCCGAAGAGGAACAGCGCCGGGTGGGTCTGCCCCGGAGCCGCCTTGCCGAAGCCCACGTTGTACCCGTGGCTGACCGTACTGATCTTGGTGAAGCTGGCCCCCGAGTTGGTGGACCGCCACAGCCCACCCGGGCCGGCCAGCCACAGGTGACCCTCCTGGCCGGGCAGCGCCTTGAACTTGACGTCGGTGGTGGGCAGCCCGGTCGCCGCCGAGGCGGTGAAGCTGGCCCCGCCGTCGGTGCTGACGTAGAGCGTGCCGGCCGAGAAGGCGTAGAACGTGTTCGGGTTGACCCGGTCGGACTCGATGGTCGCGTTCGCCGGCACCCCGGTCGAGGCGGTCCACGAGTTGCCGAAGCCGACCGAGTGGACCACCCGCTGGCCGGCGTCCCCCGGGGCCCAGACGAACCGGCTGCCGTCGGCCGCCGCGGCGACCGTACCGCCGCTGTTGATCCCGGACGGCTCGCTGCCCTGGAACCAGTTCGACCCGCCGTCGGTGGAGAAGGCGACGTGGCTGTCGTTGGGACGGTCGGCGTCGGTGAAGTTGCCGGCCCGGACCATCACCGACGGGTTCGCCTCGGCGTAGTCCAGGCTGGTGCTGCTGGTGAAGACCGGCTGGGTGAACATCTTCGCCGGCACCGCGTCGAGGTTGTCGTGGCGGAAGCCGCCGATGTCACCGAGCGCGCTGACCAGCGGCGCCCCGGACGGGGGGCTGACCAGGTCGAGCACGGCGGTCTCCTCCAGCCCCTTCACCATCGGCTTGATGGTGAGCTGGCCGCCGGTGTCCCACTTCGTCAGGTCGGTGCTGCCGTAGATGGTCGCCCCGGTGCCGTACAGGAACCGGTCGGAGTCGTGCGGGTCGATCTCCACCGACTCGTTCATCCAGCCCAGCTTCGGGGTCTCCTCCGGCGGCTGCGGGTTGGCCCCGAAGGTCAGCCACGGCACCGAGGAGATGTCCATCTTGTACTTCTTGACCCGCTCGGGGTAGCTGCCCCAGTCCCAGATCCGGCTCCAGGTCGCGCCGCCGTCGGTGGTCCGCCAGAAGATCGCGTCCGGCCACCAGGAGATCTGGGTGGCCACGATCAGCGTGTCCGGGTTCTGCCGGTCGATGGTCAGGCCGGAGTAGCCGAAGTACGTGTCGGCGCTGCTGGACGGCATCGGGCTGATCTGCGTCCAGGTGCCGGTGGAGCGGGTGAACTTCCACACGTCACCCTTGGCCCCGTCGTACGGGCCGCCGGTGTCGCTGGTGGCGATGTAGAGGTGGCCGCCGACGTGGTCGACGACGCCCTTCTTCGCCAGGTACCCGGTGGGCTGACCGGGGATCCGCTCCCAGGTGGTACCGCCGTTGGTGCTGCGGTACACCGGGTTCTGCTTGTCGGCCACCCCGACGTAGATGGTCTGCGTGGTGTTCCCCGCCGTACCCGTGCTCTTGTCGAAGCTCACCCAGGTCAGGCCCTGGTTCTGGCTCTGGTAGCCGCTGCTGTCGTTCGGGTCGGCGACGTAGTTGCCGACGTTGGGGAAGTTCGTCACCTTCGCCCAGGTCACCCCGGAGTCGGTGCTGCGCCACAGGCCGTTGCCGCCCTCGGCGGCGAAGTAGACGGTGCTGTTGCGGTTGGGGTCCACGGCGAGCCGCTCCCCCATGCCCCGGCCGGGCATGTTGCCGCCGACCTTGAACGGCAGTTCGGTGGCCTGCCAGGTGGCGCCCTTGTTCGTCGAGCGCAGGATCGCCCCGTTGTTCGGGTCCCAGTCGTTGGTGTACATGCCGACGGCGGCGTACACCCGGCTGGTCTGCACCGGGTCGGTGGCGACGCTCAGCACACCGTTCCAGCCCCACTTGTCGTAGCCCACCCAGTCCAGCAGCGGCGTCCACGACTGGGCGGCCTGCTCCCAGCGGTACAGCCCGCCGATGTCGGTGCGGGCGTAGATCAGGTTCTTCTCGGTGGGGTTGAAGACGATGCCGGGAACGAAGCCGCCGCCGTCGATCCGGACATTCTTCCAGGTGTACGGCTCCGACGCGGCGGCGGCGGCCGGCGCGACGGGAGCCACGGTGAGCTGTACGGCCACGATCGCCGTGGCCGCGGCCAGCGCGGATGCGACCGCGCCGGCGAGACTTCTCCGCATCTGCGGTTCCTCTCGGATGTGCCCGTGGGGGAGGACGGGACGGCACGCGACGCCGACGGTCGGTGGACGACCGTGCCCGGAGCGACATCGAGGGTCGTGCGGTGTGCGGGGAGGCTGCCCTGGCATCCCCGCCGGCATGCTGGCTCCCGCTGCCGAGGAAGGAAATCACCCTAACCGATGAGTTCAGGCCATGTGAAGCGCTTCGACAGTCGGCGGTCCCGAGAGCCCGACCGGGCGGGCCCTCGGGACCGGGGCGGGCTCAGTCCAGGTGGTACACCACCCCGTCGGGGTGCTCCTCGCGGTGCACGCCGGGTGCGGTCACCGGGCGTTGCGCCACGTCCTGCCACGGGGTGCCGACCACGTACCCGTGCAGCACCACCACCGTGCGCACCCCCGCCGCCCGCAGCTCGGCCACCGCGGCCGGGTCCGGGAACGACATGCTCGCCGCCCGGAGCCGGTCCTGGCTGGGCGGGACGAACGAGGCCCCGCCGTTGACCAGGCGCGGGAACCCGTCGGTCGACCAGAGCATGACGTGGTACTCCCGGGTGCCCTCGCTGGGCAGCACCAGCGCCGGGCCGGTCAGCCCGCGCAGCACCGCCGGCTGCGCCGGCACCTCGGCGTGCGGGGTCCGGTTCACCCCCTCGACCAGCACCAGCAGCAGCGGAACGAGCAGCGCCAGCCGCGCCGGTCGCCGCCACCACCGGGCCGGCTGCGGATCGCTCTCCCGTACCGTCAGCGCCCCGGCGGCCAGGACCCCGAGCAGCAGCGTCGTCCAGATCACCAGCCGCCCCGGGGTCCGGATGCCGTCCCAGCCGGGCGCGTGCTCGACCAGCGTCACGTAGCCGGGCTTCCCGTCGCCGAAGAGCGTGGTCCCCGAGGCCAGCGCCACGCTCACCACCACCCCGGCGGCCAGCGTCAGCCGGTACCGGACCGGCCAGGCGGAGAGGAACAGCCCGGCGGCGGCCAGCCCGACCAGCACCACCCCGGGCAGCAGGGTCATCTCCCCGGCGAAGCCCAACTGGTCCCGGGCCACCGCGTGCCGCTCCCCCCACAGCCACGACTCGGGCGGGGCGGTGAGGAACCCCCGCAGCGGCGGGGAGAACATCGCGATCTGCTCGATCGTGCGCCGGCCCGACGGGTGCCGCGCCACCACCTCGAAGTAGGGCGCCGCCATCAGCAGGGTCACCGCGCCGAACGCCAGGCCACCCCCCAGGTCGGCCACGAGCAGCCGGCGCGGGAACACCGGCCAGGCCCCCCGGCGTACCCGGGACAGCCCGTAACCGGCCACCGCACCGAGGCAGAGCAGCGCCAACGCGTACACGAACGGCAGGCCGATGCCGAAACCGAGGCTGACCTGCCAGGCGGCGACCAGCCACCCGGCCACCGCCCAGCCCGGCCGGGCCCGCTCCGGCCGGTACCCGTCCCGCAGCGACCAGCCGTGCCCCCGGGCCAGCATGGCCAGCGCGAGGGCGATCCCACCCATGCTGAGCACGTGCAGGTGCCCGGCCTGGGCGAGCTTCCACGGCGCGTACGCGAACGACGCCCCGGCCACCGCCGCCCCGGCCCGGCCCGCCCCCAACTGCCGCGACAGCGCGTACGCCCCGACGAAGGCCAGCGCGTGCACCAGCACGTAGAGCAGGTTGTACCGGACGACGGCGGCCTCCGGACCGGAGCCGACCATCCCGAACAGGGCGTACCCGAGCAGCGTGTCCGAGTACGCGTAGGTGTACGGCTCGGGGAAGAACGTGTTCGAGTGCCAGAGCTGCCACGGCTGGGTCAGCAGGGCGTGCCCGCCCCAGCCGATCTGCCAGGCCTGCAGGGTCGGATCACCGGTGTCCTGCGGGATCGTGGTGGCCGGATGGCGCATGGTGGGCCAGGTCAGCAGCACCGCCAGCGCGATGCTGCCGAGCACCAGGAGGCTCCACTCGTGCCGCAGCAGGCGGACCAACGCGCCGCCACGGGCCGCCCACCCCACCGGGGCCGACGTCGCCTCGGCGGGGGCCGCTGGCGCGTCCGCCGGGGCCGGTGCCGGGTCTGCCGGGACCGGTTTCGCGCCGCCCGGGGCCGGTGTCGCGTCGGCTGCGGCATCGGCCGACGTCGTGGCGGACACGGAGGGATCCGGCGTGTCCGCCACCGGTTCCTGCTGTTGGGTACCCATCATCCACCCTCGTCACCGGCTGTCGTCGACCGGTAGCCGGGCCATGATGACCTATCGAAGGCCGTGATGTCACTCCCGTCCCACCGACACGGCCGCCGGCCCACCCGGAGCGGGTGAGCTGACCTCACCCGCTCCGGGGAACGCTGCGGCCATGGCGACACCGTTGCAGGTCGAACCCCGGCTGCGTGCGCCGGTCACCGGCGAGGACCACGTCCGGGGCCCGCAGGACGCCCCGGTCACCCTGATCCAGTACGGCGACTTCCAGTGCCCGTTCTGCGGTGCGGCGTACCACAACCTCACCGATCTGCTCGGGCAGCGCGGCGAGACGGTCCGACTGGTGTACCGGCACTTCCCGGTCGCCAACATCCACCCGTACGCCGAGCAGGCCGCCGAGGTGGCCGAGGCCGCCGCCCGGCGGGACCGGTTCTGGCCGATGCACGACTGGCTCTTCGAGCACCAGGACCAACTGGACCCGGTGCACCTGTCGCTCGGCGTGGAGCAGCTCGGCCTGCCGGTCGACGAGGTGGACGCGGAGGTCACCGGGCACGCCCACGCCGACCGGGTCCGGCGGGACTTCGTCGGCGGGATCCGCAGCGGCGTCTCCGCCGTACCGGCCCTGTTCGTCAACGGCGTCCCGTACGACGGCGGGTACGACCTGCCCGACCTGCTCACCGCCGCCGACCGCGCCGCCGAGGCGTAAGGAAGGGCCCCCTGTTAACGCATTCGGTAGTAAAGGGGCCCCCTGCTAACCGCTGGGGCGGGCGGCCCGGGGCGGGTGGGGTGGCTCAGATCAGGTGCAGGTCGCGGGCCCGGCGGACGGCCTCCCGACGCCGGGTCGCGTCCAGTTTGCGGTAGATGTTGCGGACGTGCGTCTTGACCGTGTTGACCGACACGGACAGCTCACCGGCGATCTCCACGTTGGACAGGATGCTCTGCAGGTACCGCAGGATGGTCAGCTCCCGTTCGGTGAGCGGCTCGGCCAGCCCCGGCACCGGTTCCGCCGGTGCCCGACCGGCCGGCGCGTCCACCGCCTGGAGCAGGTCGGTGACGGTCGCCCAGTGCGCCGTGCCGCTGTCCAGGTGCCCGGCGAGCAGGTCCCGCACCCCGGGTACGGCCTGGGTGAAGACCCGCCGGTACCCCTGCGGCGCGGCCAGGTCGAGCAGCCGTTCCAGCAGCCGGCCGGCGCGCCGCTCGTCGCCGCCGGCCCGCGCCAGGACCGCGTCCAGCAGCCCGGCGTCGAGGCGTACCGGCAGCGGCAGGCCCTCGGCGTCCGGACCGTCCCAGGCGGGCAGCGCGCGGGCGGCGGCCCGCTGGTCGCCCGCCAGCACCTCGATCCGGGCCAACGCGACCGCCGGCTCCGCCGCCCCACCCGCCGAGCCCGCTCCACCGGCCGAGCCCGCTCCACCCGCCGAGCCGGCCCCGCCGGCCGGAGCCACCCCACCGGACGTGACGCCACCACCCACTGGAACCGCCCCAGCGGCCGCCGGGCCGCTGGACGGGGCGGGGGGTGTCCGGTCGGTCAGCAGGTGCCGGGCCCCGGCCAGGTCGCCCCGGGCGACGAGCAGGTCGGCCTCGGCGGCGAGCAGCCGGTCGGTCAGGTCGCGGGCGGCGGGCAGCGCGGCGACCCGCTGCCGGGCCTCGGTGAGCACCCGGTACGCGGCGGTGAACTCCCCGGCGTCGCGCAGCAGCGGCACCCGGCACAGCGCGACGATCGCCCCGACGGCCGGCTCGTGGGCGGCCGGCCCGGCGAGGGCCAGGTTCGCCTCGACCTCGTCGGGCAGGTCCCGGTGCAGGGCCACCACGGCCAGGGCGAGGTACCCGTGGGCGCAGTCTTCCAGGCAGGCCCAGCCCTGGCAGGCCGGCATGGCGAGGACCTCCCGGGCGGCGTGTTCGGCGGCCACCAGGTCACCGCCGACCGCGCGGAGCAGGGCGATCCGGCTGGCGCAGACCAGCTCGGTCCGCCCCCGCCCGCCCGCGCGGGCCGCCGCCAGCGCCGGGAGCAGGTGCTCCAGCGCCCCCGTCAGGTCCCCGTCGGCGAGGTCGACCAGCCCGCGCGCCGTCCCGGCCACGGCCCGCCCGTCGACGTCGACGGTGGTGGTGGCCGGCGCGGACGCGGAGAGGTCGGGGTCGCTCCCGGGACGGTCGGGGTCGCTAACGGGACGGTCGAGGCCACCACCGGGGCAGGTGGCGTCCCCGCCGGGACGGGTGGCGTCGAGCAGGCGGTCGGCCAGGGCACGGGTCGCCCGGTGGTCGCCGGCCCGCCGGGCCAGGGTCAGCTCCAGCACGGTCGCCAGCCGCAGGTACCGGGCCCGCTGCGGGGGCGGCAGGCTCCGGGCCAGCTCGGTGGCGGCCCGCAGGTGCCCGTCGGCGGCGGTCGGGTCGTCGGCGGCGGCGCGCTCGACGGCGAGAGCGAGCACGAGGTCCGGGTACCCGTGCCGGGCCTCGGGCGGCGGGACAGCCGGGGGCGGGACGGCGGGCAGGTCCCGGTCGTAGGGGATCAGTTCCGGCCAGTCGGTGGCGAGCAGCGCGGCGGCCCGGTCCCACTCCCCCGCCGCCAGCGCGTGCCGCAGCGCGTCGGCCGGGCGTCCGTGCCCGGCGTACCAGCCGGCGGCCCGCCGGTGCAGGTCGCGGACCGCGTCGTCGCCGAGTCCGGCCAGTTCGGCGCGGAGCAGGTCGGCCAGCAGCGGGTGGCAGCGGTACCAGGGCGGGCTGCTGTCGTCGTGGTGCAGGAAGCCACCGTCGCGGGCCAGGACGGCCAGCACCCGGTCGGCATCGGGGCGGTCGGTCAACGCGCCGGCCAGGTCGGCCCGGACCGCCGCCGTGACGGCGCACCGGCGCAGGGTGTCCCGGTCGGCGGGGTCGAGCCCGTCGAGCAGTTCGGCCCGCAGGTACCCGGCGACGTCGGGGTGGTCCCCGCCGAACCGGTGCACCCAGCGGGCCGGGTCGGGCTGGCCGCGGACCGCCAGGGCGGCGAAGCGCAGGGCGGCCGGCCACCCGCCGGTGCGGTCCCGCAGCCGGGGCACGGCCGCCGCCGGCAGGTGCGCGCCGTGTGCGACGAGCAGGTCGGCGACCTCGTCGTCGGTGAAGGCGAGCTGGTCGGGGCCGATCTCGGTCAGCTCCCCGGCCAGCCGCAGCCGGTGCAGGGCCGCCGGCAGGTCGCCGCGCGCCCCGATGAGCAGCCGCAGCCGGCCGTCGGCGTACCGGACCAGGAACTCCAGCCCGGCCAGCGCCCCCGGCTCGGTGATCCGGTGCAGGTCGTCCAGGATCAGCAGGACGGGAGCCTCGGCGGCGGCGAGCGTCGCGGCCAGGGCTTCGAGCTGCGCGGTCCCCGGGGGCGCCGCCCCACCGGCCGGCTCCGGGCCGGACGATGCGCCGGCCGGGTCCGGCGGGGAGGCCCCACCGGCCGGCTCCGGGCCGGGCGCTGCGGCGGTTCCGGTCGCCGCGTGCAGGGCGCGGGTCAGGTACGCCCAGAACCGGTCACCGGTGTCGCCGGCCTCCACCGACAGCCAGCCGGGGCCGGCCGGCTCCGGGGCCGCGCGGGCCCAGGAGGCGAGCAGTGTGGTCTTGCCGAAGCCCGCCGGGGCCGAGACCAGGGTGACCGTGCCCGCGCTCCCCTCGTCCAGCCGGGCCAACAGGCGCGGGCGCACCAGCAGCGGCGCGGGCGGTGGGGGCGGGGTGAGCCGGGACGCCAACAGGGGTGGTGTGCTGTGGTGCTCCTCCGGCATCCGACCCTCCCCAGGGATCCGCGTCGCCCGTGCGGCCAGGCGGGATACCCGTCGGGGCCGGCTTCACCCCTTCGGGGGGAGCCCTCCTCACCCGGGTACGGCCGATGCTGGGGGCACCCGGGCGAGGCGGGGACCGTCTCGCCCGGCGCTGCGACCGGGAGGACCGGAGGGCAGGTGGGACGGATGGGACGCAACACCCGTACCGGGATCATGATCGTGGTGGCGGCGAGCGGGGTGGCGGCCGGACGCGCCCTGGTCGGCGCGGGCCGGCGGCACTCCCGCCGGTCGGTCACCGCGACCGGGGCGGGCCGCTGGCAGGTGGTGACGGTGAACCGCCCGCCCGCCGAGGTCCTGCCGGGCGGGCTCTGGCCGGAGCCGCTGCGCCGGCTCGACGGGGCGGTGGAGGTCCAGGTCGGGACGGCCCCGGGGGCGCGCGGCACCGAACTGGCGGCCCGGCTGCGCGCCGACGGCCCACCCCTGCCCGGCCTGGTCGCGCATCTGTTCGGCGACGACCCCGGCCTGCTGGTCCGCCGGGCGTTGCGGCAGGTCAAGCAGCTCGCCGAGACCGGTGAGGTGCTGCGGGCGGGCGTCGGACCGCCGGACCGGCCCGGGGACGGCGGGGGCTTGCGCCCGGAGGTGCGGTGATGCGGGCCCTGTGCTGGGTGGGCGGGGACGGGCTGGCGGTCCGCGAGGTGCCGGAGCCCCGGCTGCGCAACACCCAGGACGCCATCGTCCGGGTCTCCCGCAGCGCCACCTGCGGGGCCGACCTGCCGCTGCTGTCGCCCGGCGACGCGGGGCTGGGCGTCGGTGACGTGCTCGGCCACGAGTTCCTCGGCGAGGTGGTCGAGGTGGGCCCGGAGGTCCGCCGGCACCGGGTGGGCGACCGGGTGGTGGTCTGCTCGGTGGTCTCCTGCGGCCGGTGCTGGTACTGCCGGCGCGGGCTCTTCTCCTGCTGCGACAACGGCGGCAGCACCGAGCCGACGGTCGCCGAGCCGCCGTGGGGCGAGCCGGCCGGCGGCTGCTACGGGCACCCCCGGTCGGCCGGCGGCTTCGCCGGCAGCCACGCCGAGTACGTCCGGGTGCCGTACGCCGACGTCGGCGCGTTCCCGGTGCCGGACGCGGTCAGCGACGACCGGGCGGTCTTCGCCTCGGACGCGGCACCCACCGGCTGGCTCGGTGCCGACCTCGGCGGGGTGGGCCCCGGTGACGTGGTGGCGGTCTGGGGCGCGGGCGCGGTCGGGCAGCTCACCGCGCTGGCCGCGCTGCTGCGCGGCGCGGAGCGGGTGATCGTGGTCGACCGGCACGACGAGCGGCTGCGGATGGTCGAGCGGGACATCGGCGTGGAGACCCTGCACTACGGGCGCACCGACATCCCCGCCGAGCTGCGCGAACGTACCGGCGGGCGGGGGCCGGACGTGTGCGTGGAGGCGGCCGGGGCGGGCGACGGCGGCACCGAGGCGCGAGGGTTCGGGCAACGGCTCCTCGGCGGCGGCCGGCAGACCGGGAGTTCCCTCGCGGTCCGCGAGGCGGTGCACGCCTGCCGCAAGGGCGGCACGGTCGCCGTGCTCGGCGCGGGCACCGGCTTCGTGGAAGCGTTCCCGCTCGGCGCGGTGCTGCACAAGGGGCTGACCGTGCGCGGCGCGCGCCAGCACGGGCAGCGGTACATCCCGATGCTGCTCAAGCTGATGGCCCGCGACGAGATCCGGGCCGAACGCCTGGCCACCCACCGGCTGCCGCTGGAGGAGGGGCCCCGGGGCTACGCCCTGTTCCGGGAGCGGGCCGACGGCTGTGTCCGGGTGGTCTTCACCCCGCAGGAGCGGGCCGGATGACCGGACCCGACCCGACGCCCCGGCTCACGACCGCCTGACCTTTGACGGCCGTCGCCGCGCGCCGGTGCGGGGTGGGTGACAGAGTGGGTCGATGCGCGACGACCGACCGTACGACCTCGTCCTGTTCGGCGCGACCGGGTTCACCGGGGGACTCACCGCCGAGTACCTCGCCCGGCACGCTCCGGCCCACCTGCGGTGGGCGCTGGCCGGCCGCAACCCGGAGAAGCTGGCCCGGGTCCGGGACCGGCTGGTCGGTGTCGAGCCCCGGCTGGCCGGGCTGGCGCTGCTCACCGCCGACGTGACCGACGAGGAGGCGCTGCGGAGCGTCGCCGGGAGCACCCGGGTCCTCGCCACCACGGTCGGCCCGTACGTGCAGCACGGTGACCCGCTGGTCGCCGCCTGCGCCCGGGCCGGCACGGACTACCTGGACATCACCGGGGAACCGGAGTTCGTCGACCTCACGTACCTGCGCCACCAGGCCGAGGCGGTCCGCACCGGGGCCCGGCTGGTGCACGCCTGCGGCTTCGACTCGGTCCCGCACGACCTGGGCGTCTGGTTCACCGTCCGGCACCTGCCGACCGACGTGCCGATCACCGTCGACGGGTACGTCCGGGCCGGTGGGCGGTTCTCCGCCGGCACGTACCACTCGGCGCTCACCGCCTTCTCCCGCGCCGGGGAGGCGAGCCGGGTGGCACGGGAACGGCGCGCGGTCGAACCCCGCCCCACCGACCGGCGGGTCCGGGCGGTACCCGGGCGGGTCGGCCGGTCGGCGGAGACCGGCGGGTGGGCGGTGCCGCTGCCGACGATCGACCCGCAGGTGGTCCGCCGCTCGGCGGCGGCCCGCCCGGAGTACGGCCCGGACTTCCGCTACCGGCACTTCGCCGCGGTGAAACGGCTGCCCACCGTGCTGGCCGGCGCGGCCGGCCTCGGCGGGCTGGCCGCCCTGGTACGGGTACCGCCCGCCCGGCGGTGGCTGCTCGGTCGGCTCGCCTCCGGGCAGGGGCCGACCGCCGAGCAGCGGGCGAAGTCCTGGTTCCGGGTCCGGTTCGTGGGCGCCGGCGGTGGCCGCCGGGTGGTGACCGAGGTGTCCGGCGGCGACCCCGGGTACGACGAGACGGCGAAGATGCTCGCCGAGTCGGCGCTCTGCCTGGCCCTCGACGACCTGCCGGCCACCGCCGGCCAGGTCACCCCGGTCACCGCGATGGGCGACGCCCTGCTCCACCGCCTCACCCGCGCCGGCCTCACCTTCCAGGTCCTGGAGTAAGGAAGGGCCCCCTGTTAACGCTTTCGGTAGAGGAAGGGCCCCTTCCAAACACCCGACGGCGGAGCGTGCCGGTCGACGGGTTGACCCTCGACCTGGTCGAGGTGGCAGGATCCCTGGCCGTGGAGAGCTCCCCGGCCGGGCACGGCGACCTGCGCAGCATCGGCGAACTGGCCCGCGCCAGCGGGCTGAGCGTGAGCGCCCTGCGCTTCTACGACCGCTCCGGGGTCCTGCCGCCGGCCCTGGTCGACCCGGTCACCGGGTACCGGTGGTACACCGAGGAACAGGTGCTGCCGGCCCGGCTGGTGGCCGGCCTGCGCCGGGTGGGGATGCCGCTGGCCGGGATCGCGGCCGTGCTGCGGCACCGGGGCGAGCCGGCCGCCGTGCGCGGGCTGCTCGACGCCCACCTGCGCCGGCTGGAGGACGGGCTGGCCGACGCCCGAACCGAACTGACCCGGATACGGTCCCTGCTGGAGCCGGCGCCGGCGCCGGCGGCCACCCGGCTGGTGCTGCGCCGGGTCGACCTGGCCGCCGCGCTGGACGCGGTCCGCTTCGCGGTGGGGATGGACCCCGACCTGCCGATGCTCGGGGCGGTGCTGTTCGACGTCGACCCTGACGGGGTACGGCTGGTCGCCACCGACCGGTACCGGATGGCGTTCGGCCGTGCTCCGGCCCGGGTGACCGGCCCGGCGGTCCGCGCCCCGGTCCCGGTCGCCACCGTCGACGCCCTCCGCAGCCTGCTCACCGGCCCGCCGGCCGGGGAGGCCGGCCCGTCGCGCGCGGAGGCCGGCCCGTCGGCCGGAGACGCCCGCACGCCGCCCGGGGAGGGCTCCGCCGGCAGCGTCACGGTCGACCTCGACGCCGGGGTGGTCACCGCCGTCGTCGCCGGCCGGCGGGTCCGCGCGGACCTGCCGGCGGACGACTTCCCCGACTACCGCCGGCTGCTGCGGCGGACCGTCGACGACCGCCCGGTCCGACGGGTACCGGTGGACGTGCCCACCCTGCGGGCGGCGCTGCGCACCGCGCCCACCGTGCTGCGCGAGCACGCGGGGACGGCCCACCGGGTGACCGTGCTCGGGCTGCACGACCAGGACGGGTTGCGCCCGCTCGGGCCGGGTGAGCTGACCCCGGAGGGGCCGGTCTCCGACGGGCCGGGACCGCTGCGGGTCGGGGTGAACAGCGGGTACCTGCTCGACGCGCTGGACGCCGCCGGGGCCCGGCAACTGGTGCTGGAGCTGGACGGGCCGATCGGCCCGCTGGCGATACGTCGTCCCGACGACCCGGACCTCTTCTCGGTCCTCATGCCGATCCGCCTCTGACCACCGCCCGCGCCGGTCCCGCCGCTGATCGGGCCGCCCGGCAGGCCCGGTGGACGGGGGCACCGCTCCACCGCCAGCGGCGCGAGCCGGCGGCGACGGTAGCATTCGGGGGTTCCCACCTGACGGGCCGGACGGAGGCGTACGGAGCAGCATGCTCGACATGGAGTTGATCCGGAAGGATCGCGAGGCGGTGGCGACCGCGCTGGCCAAGCGGCTCGATCCGGCCGAGGTCAATCGGGCGCTGGACGAGATCCAGCAGCTCGACCGGGACCGGCGGAGCCTGATCACCGAGATCGACGCCGAGCGGCAGCGCCGCAAGGCGGAGGCACGGGCGTACGCCGCCGCGAAGCGGGCCGGCACCGAGCCGGAGGCCTCCGCGCCGGAGGCGGGTCGCAAGCAGGTCGCCGACCTGGAGTCCCAGCTCGACGAGGTGCAGTCCCGCCTGCGCGACCGGATGAGCGAACTGCCCAACCTGCCGGCCGAGGACATCGTCCCCGGCGGCAAGGAGGCCAACCGGGTGGTCAAGGTCTTCGGTGAGCCGCCGGCCATCGAGAACGTGCGCGACCACGTCGAGTTGAGCCGGGCGCTGGGCCTGGTCGACTACGAGCGTGGGGTGAAGCTCGGCGGTTCCGGCTTCTGGATCTACACCGGCACCGGGGCCCGGCTGGAGTGGGCGCTGGTCACCTGGTTCGTCGAGCGGCACCTCGCCGCCGGGTACGAGTTCCTCCTGCCGCCGCACCTGCTGCTCAACTCGGCCGGGTACGCCGCCGGGCAGTTCCCGAAGTTCTACGACGACGTGTACCACCTCGACGCCGACAGCGCCCCGCGCGGGCAGTTCCTGCTGCCGACCTCGGAGACGGCGATCCTCGGCGCGTACCAGGACGAGATCCTGGAGACCGCGAAGCTGCCGCTGAAGGCGTTCGCGTACACCCCCTGCTACCGGCGGGAGTCGGCCGGGTCGCACTCCGACGAGCGCGGCACCGTCCGGGGCCACCAGTTCAACAAGGTGGAGATCTTCCAGTTCACCCTGCCCGAGCAGGCCGACGCGGCGCTGGAGGAGATGCTGGCGCACGCGGAGGGCCTGGTCGAGGCGCTCGGCCTGCACTACCGGCGCAGCCTGCTCGCCGCGGGCGACGCCAGCGCCTCGATGAAGAAGACCCTCGACATCGAGGTGTGGATGCCGAGCACCGGCAAGTACAAGGAGGTCTCGTCGGTCTCCTGGGCCGGCGACTACCAGGCCCGCCGGGCCGCCATCCGCTACCGCGAGCCGGGCGGCAAGCAGACCCGCTTCGTGCACACCCTCAACGGGTCGGCGCTGGCCACCAGCCGGCTCTTCCCGGCGATCCTGGAGCAGTTCCAGCAGCCCGACGGCTCGGTGCTGGTGCCCGAGGTGCTCCGCGACCGGGTCGGCACCGACCGCCTCACCCCCCGCTGACGGCCCACCCCGCCACACCCGACGACACCGGGTGTGGCGGGCACCGGTCCGCGCCGGAGCCCTCAGTCGACCCGCACGCCCGCAGGCTCATCACCGGACGTGACCATCCGCAGCGCCGTCCGGGTCGGCCCTCGACCCGCTCACCGACCTGGCTCGGAGCAGGGCGGCCAGTGCCAGGAGGACCCCGAGCAGCGCGGCCAGGGCGACCGGACCGGCGGCGTCGAGGCCGGTGACCAGGGCCCGCTGGAGGCGGGCGGCGACGGCCACCACCGGGTCGCCGAGCGCGTCGCGCCGGCCGGCGGCGAGCCGGATCTCGTACCAGCCGTACCAGGCGACGTAGCCGCCGGCGAGGAGCAGCACCGCCCCGCTGAGCCGGGGTACCACCGCGCCGACGCCCCGGATCCGGGCCACCAGGTGACCCCGGAGCACCGCGACGGCGAGCGCGGTCACCGCCACGACCAGGCCCATCCCGATCGCGTACGCGACGAAGAGGGCCAGGCCGCGCAGCGGGGAACCGGCCTGGACGCTGGTCACCACGATCGCCAGGAACGGGGCGATCGCGCAGGTCAGCGAGGCCAGCGCGGAGGCCATGCCGAAGATCACCATGGACGGCCAGGTGCGGGTCAGGCGCGGGGCCCGGGTGAGCCCGGGTGGGGCCGGCAGCCGGCGACCGGCGAGCAACCAGCAGCCCAGCCCGACCAGGAGCAGGCCGAGTCCGACGGTGAACCAGGGCAGCCGGGGCCGCAGCCACCCGGCCAGCGGCGCGAGCGCCAGGCCGACCGCGCCGAAGACCAGGACGTACCCGGTGGTCAGCGCGGCGGCGGCGGTCAGGGCGCGGCCGACCGCGCCGCGCCCGGCGCAGCCGCGCCCCACGCCGCCGCCCGCGCCGGACGGGCCGGCCACCAGCAACGACAGGTACGCCGGCAGCAACGCGAAGCCGCACGGGTTGACCGCGCCGAGCATCCCGGCGGTCAGCGACAGCAGCAGCGGGGCGGTCACGCCGCGCCGCTCAGCCGGCGAGTTGGGCGAGCCGCCGGGTGAACGCCTCCCCGTCGAGGAAGCCCTGGTAGGTCACCCGCCCGTTCCGGTCGATGAGGACGAAGGTGCTCTGCTCGACCACCTCGAACCGCCGCCAGATCGCCCCCTCCCGGTCGTCCAGCGTCGGCACCCGCTCCAGTTCGAACTCGGTGACGAAGTCCCGGATGGCCTGCCGCTCGCCGAGGCCGGCGACGCCGATCACCGGGACCGTGTCGCGGTAGGCGGGTGCCACCTCGGCGACCGTCCACGCCTGACTGGCACAGGTGGCGCACCACGGCGCCCAGAACCAGAGCACCACCGGACGCCCGGCCAGTCCGGCCGCGGAGAACGGCGCACCGTCCAGGGTGCGCCCGGTGAACCGGAGCGTCTCCGGGGCCGGCGCGGCGCTGGCCGGCACCCCGGTGGGGGCCGGCCCGGCGCCGGTGGACTGGGTCACGCCGACCGGCCGGGGCAGCGCCCCACCGTCGGCGCAGGACGCCGTGCCGAGCAGGGCGACGGCCAGCACGACCGCGGTGACGGCTCGCGTGCGCATCCGTGGGCTCCTCTCCGCTACGTGGCCTTGACCAGCCGCAGCGCGAGTTCCGGGCAGACCTTGACCGCCTTCTGGGCGCCCTCCCGCAGCCAGGTCGGCACGGGGGTGGGCGGGAAGGCGGGGTAACCGTTGGCGTCGAGCCGGATGAAGTCCGGTACGACGTGTGCGCAGAGCCCGTGGCCGTCGCAACGGGACCAGTCCAGGGTCAGCTTCTGGGGGTTGCCGTCGGGCGCCCCGGGCAGCCCCATCACGCCCTTGACCCGCCGGCCGCACCCCTCCCCGGTGGTGTGCAGCCGCAGGTCGTCGGCGAAGACCTCCATCGCGGAGAGGGCGAAACGCGCCGTACCGTCGGGGTGGCTGCACGCGCCGCGCCCCTTCACGTCGCCGGCCGCCGCCCGGACGATCTCCACCGGGGCGCTGCCGGAGACGGCGAGGTCGACCGCGCGGGCCAGGTCGGGCAGGCCCATCTTGCACGGCCCGCACTGGCCGGCCGACTCGCCGGCCAGGTAGCGGACCACCTGCGCCGCCTCGCCCAGCGGGCAGGTGTCCGTGCCGAGCGGGACGATGATCCCGGCGCCCAGGGTGCCGCCGACGGCGGCGAGTCCCCTGCGGGACACCTCCGCCATGTCCGCCGCCGCCGACGTGATCCACTTGCCGTGGTAGCCGCCCATCAGGATGCCCGGCCCCTCCGGCACCTCGCACAGGTCGAGGATCTCCCGCAGCGGGGTGCCGGCCGCGCACTCCACCACGGCCTGCCGGGCCGCCGCGCCGGTGACGGTGAGCAGCACCGTGCCCGGTTCGTCGTCGGTGCCGAGCGCGGCGTACTCGTACGGGCCGAGCCGGGCGGCGACGGCGAGCTGGGCGTACGTCTCGGCGTTGGAGAGCAGGGTGGGCAGCCCGTTCACGCCCGAGTCGCTGGAGCGCTTCTTGGTGCCGGGCGGGATGTGCGGCAGCCCGTTGATCCCGTTGACCAGGGCACCGCCCTCGCCGGAGATGAACCGGTGCGGCACGGTGACGATGCTGGTGTCGACCGGCATCGGGCGCTCCTCCAGCGCCAGGGTCAGCGACTCCCGGCCGATGTCGTCGTCGGCCACCCCGATGACGATCTCCTCGGCGTCCACCGCGTACGCGGCCAGCGCCGCGCCGTCGAGGACCAGGTGCGGGGCCCGGGTGAGCAGCACCTTGTCCTTCCAGCTCGCCGGCTCCCCCTCGGTGGCGTTGACCACCACCACGGGCGAGAGGTCCTGCCGTTCGCAGGACTCCAGCACGGCCCGCAGCTTCCTCGCGAACGGGAATCCCGCCCCGCCCTTGCCCTTGAGCTGGATGGCCTCGGCCAGGCCCAGCAGGTTCGCCGGCTCCATCGGGCCGATCGGGCCGTGCACCTGCTCGTGGGCGTACAGGTCGAGCCGGCCGAACTCGGCGAACCCGGCGGTCAGCCGGGGCTCCCCGACGCATGCCACCGGGGGCACCGTGGTCCGCATCGTCACTTCGCCTCACCCCGCAGCCCGGCCCAGTACGCGCCGTCCACCGCGTCGGCGGTGGCCCGTCGACGGCCCTTCGACCGGTTGTCGCCGGCGGCCCGGCGGGCCCGCCGGGAGGCGAGGTCGACCAGGGTCGGGGTGTCGTCGACCGGCAGGTCGTCGGCGACGTACCGGCCCGGCGGACGCCAGTAGTCGGGGACCTCGTCCGGCACCTCGTCCTCGGCGCTGTGCCGGCCACCGCCGCTGCGCGGCGCGAGAGAGCCACCGCCGCTGCGCGGCGCGACGGAGATCGGCTCGCGGGGGCCGGCGGAGACCGGGTCGACGGGCGCGGCGGAGACGGGGTCGGCCGACTCCCAGCGGCGGGGGCTGTCCCACGGCTCCTCGGGTCCGTCGGCGGTGGCCGGCGGGGCGGAGTAGCGCGACCGGGCCTCCACGCGGGACCGGGACCGCCGGGAGGTCACCTCGACCCCGGCGTCGTCCCGGCGTCGCCGGGTGGGCCGTTCGTCGTCGCGCCGGGCCGCCGGGACGAGGTCGTCCTCGTCCCGCCGCCGACGTGCCGGCTCCTCGTCGCGCCGCCGGCCGGCGCGGACGGGTTCGCGCAGGGTGCCGGGCTCGGGGACCACCGGTACCGTGAACCGGTCCGGATCGCCGCGTCGCGCGCCGGGCGCGGTGGCCCAGCCGCCGGTGGTGGTCTCGGCCCAGCCACCGGCCCGGGTTCCGCGCCCCCGAACCGACCTGCTCAACTCCTTCTCGCCGCCGTCGCCCCCGCGGCCGGTCAGGTTGGCCAGCAGCGACCGGCCGATGCCCTGGTCGACCGGCTTGCCGGCCATCGCCTTGTTCAGCGCGGCGGCCTGGCTCTGCTCGCGGCTGCGCTTGCCGAGGGTCACGGAGAGCCGGACGAAGAGCGCCACCACCACCAACAGCACGCAGACGAGGTAGCTCAGGTTGACCCAGGTGGCCGCCGGGCGGCCGGCGTTGAGCCCGTGGATCAGCGCGAACGGCCAGGACACGTACGCCGTCGAGTGCAGTGCGCGCCAGAGCCACTTCGGACCGGCACCGGCGAACCGGGCCCGGATGAGGCCGGTCCAGAGCACGCTGACCATCATGAAGGAGGCCACCGTGCCGAGCCCGACGTAGAGGCCCCGACCGCCGACGAACGGGACGAGGAGGTCGGTCGGCCCGGCCCGACCGATGGCGATCTTGGTGATGACGTGGAACACCAGACCCGCCACGCCGATGATGCCGGTGGCCCGGTGCGCGGACTGCATCAGCACCCGGTGCGGGATCTGCAACACCAGCCGGTCGGTGGCGAGCAGCCCCATCATCACGGTGAGGCTCAACGCGACCAGGGCCACCACCCCGGCGAAGTAGTCGGTGAAGAAGAAGGAGTACGCGTACACCGCCTGCCCGAGGCTGGTGAGCATCGTGACGGCCCAGAGGAGGGCCAGCGCCGAGCCGATCAGCAGCACGATCGTCATCGGCGAGCGCGTCCTCCCCCCTCGGCTGCTGCTCATGGTGCGGACGCTCGTGGCCTTCTGCTTCTGCTTTGCCCGGGCCATCGCTCCCCGATCGTCTAACGGCGGCGCACCGCCGGCCGACCCTGCTCCCCCATCGAGTACGGCCGGACGGCACGAGCGGATCACCCCGGCCCCGGAATTTTTCCGCCGGTCCGTCGAACCGGTACGGCCCGAAACTCGTGTACCTCCGCCGCCCCGGCGAATTGTGTGGTTTAAGTAGATTCATGAGGTACCTGGGATTCCGTGGACCGGGGCGGCTCGGCACCGTGCTGGCGGTACCGGCGCTCGTGGTGGCCGCCCTGCTCGCCGGGCTGGCCCTGACCCGGGGGACGGCGCCGCCGGCCAGCGCCCCACCCACGACCGCCCCGTCCACCCGGTCACCGTCCGCGCCGTCCCCGTCGGGCGACGCCGTCGAGGCCGTACCGGAGGCGGCGTCCGCCCCCGACGACCTGCCGGTGGTGGACTACGACCCGGCCCCCGCCGGGTTCCCGGCCGACCCCGGCACGATGGACGTCGACCCGCTCACCGAGGGGCTGCGCCCGACCCGCCGGATCGCCGCGTACGACGCCCCCGGCGGGCGACCGCTCGCCTTCCTCGACCCGACCATCCGGGGCGTCGAGCTGACCCTGCCGGTCGCGCAGCGCCGGACCGGCTGGGTGGCGGTGCTGCTGCCCTCGGCGAACCGCCGGCTCGCCTGGCTGCCGGCGGGCGGCTGGACCACCACCGACCTGCGCGACCAGATCGTGGTGGAACGGCGGGCGCACCGGCTGACCTGGTACCGCGACGGCGTCGCGCGCCGGTCCTGGCCGGTCAGCCTCGGCCGGCGCGGCCAGGAGACCCCGCTCGGGCGTACCTTCGTCCTCGGCCGGACCACCCCCACCGGGGCGGTGTACGGCGGGGTGGACATCTACGCCCTCGGCTCGATCCCCGACGACCTGGACGCGGTGCCGGCCAGCCTGCGCGGCGCGCACATCGGCATCCACAGTTGGCACCACGACGGCGAACTGGGCCGCAGCACCACCAACGGCTGCGTCCGGCTGACCCGCAGCGCCCAACGCCTGCTCCTGGCCGAGGTGCCACCGGGCAGCCCCGTCGTGGTCGTCGACGCCATCAGGTGACGACGAATCGGGAAGGCTCACCGAGCACAGCAGCCGCTCGATCCAGATCCGCCAGCCGAGCCGCCATGGTCGCTGTGGCCAGCCGATTCGGCAGAGCGGCGGTGAACTTCAGAGCGGTGAGCGCCTTCTCGTCGACCGCCGGCAGGCACAGCCGCTGCGCGGCGTCCGCGGTGAGCAACCGCCAGGCCTGCGCCGTGAGGTCCTCCCGTAACCGGATGCTGCAGTCGTCGAACCTCTCGATCGGATCCACGACCTCGCCGAGGGTCGCCGTCAGGGTGGCGTTCGCGCGGAAGCCGGCCCAGGTCCACCACCGCAGGTCACCGTCTCGGTCCCGCACGATCACCGTGCCTCCTGGGTGCACCAGGTGGGCCTTCTCGGCTCGTACCTCGGCCAGCCGGCCGGCCGCGCGGCGGGTCACCCGTACCGGTGGATCGGCGTCCAGCAGCACCTCCCGCACGGCACGGTTGAACTCGAAGCCCAGGTACGCCCAGCCAGCGCCCCGCCATCTGGCGCGGCCCCCCGCGTCGGCCGGCTCCACGAAGCATCGCCGGCGACGCCAGTCGATGTAGGTGACCCGCCAGCTACGGCCGCCCAACAGCAGGCGACGGTCCCCCCGCACCTCCTCGGTGAGCAGGCTCGGGTCGATCCGACCCAGCTCGTCCCGACCGGTGAGCACGGTGAACTCCGGCGGACCGGTGAAGACCGCCGTCAGCTCCATGAAGTGCCGCCGACCGAACCGTTGCTCGGCCGCTGGACCGATGAACAGCATGCCGCCGTCCCGCTCGAGGTAGCCCTGTTCGACGAGGTGCCGGACGATCGGCTCCGCGCTCTCGCCGAAGGGACCCAGCCCGTTCCAGGCCTGCGTCCAGAGCCGGTCGCCGATCCGGTGCTCCTGCAGGCAGAGCGCGAGCATCTGTTGGGCGACGATGTGTCGCGGTTCAGGCGGTGCGTTCACCGGTTCCACCCAGCCCCGCGACCAGAGCAGCAGCAACGCCGCCGCCTCGGCCAGGGCGTCGCCGCTGAGGGTCAGGAACAGGCAGTTGCGGGTGGTCCCGGTACGCCGGCCGGTGCGGCCGAGGCGTTGCAGGAACGAGGCAACCGTGGCCGGGGCATCGATCTGGATCACCCGGTCCAGATCGCCGACGTCGATGCCCAGCTCGAGGGTGCTGGTCGAGACGATGACACAGTCTCGGGCCTCGGTGAACGCCCGTTCGGCCCGGCGACGCTCGTCGGTGGAGAGGGACGCGTGGGAGAGGAAGGTGGTAACACCCTTCTCCCGGAGCAGCTCACCGAGTTTCTCGACGGTCTCCCGGGACTCGCAGAACACGAGACGCTTCTCTCCGCGATGCAGGCCGGCGATCACCGTCGCGGCGTTGACGAGGGAGCCCACGTAGTCCAGCTCGATGTCGCCCGGAGGCGGGCCGCTGGGTGTCTCGACGGTCTCGGGGGCGACCACCTCGGCCGGGCGCTGGCCGGCTCCCGAGCCCTGCAGCCAGCTCAGCAGCTGCGCGGGGTTACCGACCGTGGCGGACAGGCCGATCCGCTGCAGCGGTCGGCCCGCCACCCGGCTCAGCCGCTCCAGCACGGCGAGCAGATGCCATCCTCGGTCGTCACCGGCGAAGGCGTGCACCTCGTCGACGACGACCGCGTGCAGCCCGGCGAAGAACGACCGGTGGTCCACCCTGGCGCTCACCAGCATGGACTCGACCGACTCCGGGGTGGTGAGCAGAATGTCCGGCCGCTCGTGGAGGATGGCCCGGCGGCGCGACGTGCTGACGTCGCCGTGCCAGGTCCCGGCCCGACGTCCCAGCCAGTCCGCGTACCGCTCGATCCGTGGTTGCAGATTGTTGAGCAGTGCCTTGAGTGGGGCGAGGTACAGCACCGACGTGCCCGTCCACTGCTGCTCCCGCATCCGGGTGAGCAGCGGGAAGAGGACGGCCTCGGTCTTTCCGCCGGCGGTGGGCGCGAGGAGCAGGGCATCCGCGCCGGCCCGGACCGGGGTGACGGCGGCCCGCTGCATCGGGCGCAGGTCACGCCAGCCGAGGGTGTTCACCACGTGGTGCAGGACGACCGGGTCGAGGTCCGGCGGCATGTCAGATCGGCAGTTCGATGTCGTCGGCCGAGGCGGCGGCGTTGCGTTCGATCTCGGTCAACTCGTCGGCGCGCAGGGTGAGGTGGTACTGCCGGCGGGGGTCCCAGTCGGCGAACTGGTCGACCCGGTCGAACACCTCCGCGACCAGTTTCTTGAGGTAGACGCGGGGGGCCACACCGACCTGCCCGCCGAGTGCCCCGGTGACGGCTCGGGCCAGGGTCGCGAGGTAGTCGTCGTCCACCCGGGAGTCGACCGCCGGGCTGGCGTAGATCTCCCGGACCCGGGTACCGAGTTCGACGAGGGCGTCGGTCGTGAATCCGGGCAGGCGTAGCTGGGTGGCACGGGGATTGTCCCAGCGCGGTTCCTGGTCGAAGGCCGTGGCGAGGCGCTGGGCGAGTGGCGCGAGGCGCTGGATCCCCTGCGGTCCGTCGTAGAACGCGGGAGTTCCGGTGATCAGCACCATCAGGCCCGGGAACCGGTCCAGGTGCACCTCGTCGATGAGCTGCCGTAACGAGTTCAGCGCCTTGTCCCGCACATCGGTACGGACCCGTTGCAACGTCTCCACCTCGTCGAGCACCAGCAGCAACCCGTGGTGTCCGCTGTCGCGCAGAACGGTCAGCAGGCCCCGCAGGAAGCTCAGGGCCCCGTAGTGGTCGAGGTCCCCCTTCACCCCCGCCGCCCTGCGTACCTGGCCCGCCACGTGCGGCTGGCCCCCCAGCCAGGCGGCGATGCCCTCGGCGGTGCGGTGGTCTCCGGTCGCCGTGGCCGACCGGTATCCGCGCAGGGCTGACGCGAAGCCGGGGGTACTGCGGGAGATGTCCCCCAACCGGCGTTCCAGCAGCTCGTTGACCGCCCGTTCGAGCGCCTCGGCATCGTTCTCGGCGACCGTCCCGCCGGCCAGGACGTCCTCCTCCAACGCGAAGATCCAGCCGTCCAGCACGGGCCGGAACGCGCTCGGCGCGAACTGCTCGGTGCTGAGGTGCTCGACCAACCGCCGGTAGACGGTCTCCATCCGGTGCAGGGGCGTCTCCAACTCGGAGATCTGCACTTCGGCGGTGGCGAAGCCGCGTCGTTTGGCCCGTTCGGCCAGCCACCGGGTGAAGAAGGTCTTCCCGGCGCCGTACTCCCCACGTACCGCCTTGAAGACGCTGCCGCCGCCGGCGACCCGGTCGAGGTCGTCGTCGAGGGCGGCACTGAAGCGGCCCAGTCCGACCGCGAGGGCGTCGAGCCCGTTGCTCGGTACGACTCCCCGTCGCAGGGCGTCGATGATGTCCCGGCGGCGGCGCGCGGAGATGTCCACGGTCACCGTGGTTCCAGCTCGAACTGCTCGATCAGCAGCCCTTCGTCGAGATGCAGGGTCCGGCCGTCGGGGTCGAGCCTGATCACCGCGTACCCGTCGACCTGGAGCAGGCGGCGCAGCGCGGTGACGGCGCCGGTGATGCGGTGCGCGGGGATGCCGGCCCGCGCGGCGAGGGTGTCCATCCTCGCCCGCCCGCCACCGGCGATGAGGGTGGTGAGCAACGCGGCGACGCGGTCGTCGGGCAGGGCTGCCCGGGCACCGCGTCGCTGGGCGTACCGGGCACTGGCGAGGAGGGCCGACACCGTGTCCGGGGCGGGGTGCGGCTCCGGGGCGGCGCTGGGCCTCGGGTCAGGGTCGAAGAGTTGCTCGGTCTGCGGTGCCTTCCGCTTGGCGGGCCGACGCGGGGGCTCCACGACGGCGGTGGCGGAGGGCAAGGTCTCGGTCAGCGGCTCCCGCCACCAGTCCGGGCTGGCCACCGGCGCCCCGGCCCAGCCCGGCACCGGCTGCTCGTCCCCGGGTGCCAGCAGGATCAGCGGGATCACCGCTTCGGCGGCTGCGGCACCGCCGTGGTAGCCCGCCTTGCGCGGGCCGTACCGCACCTCCTCCCGCCAGGGCAGGATGACCGAGCCGCCGCCGAGCAGGACCCGGCTCCCGGACACGGCTACCTCGGCGGCGGCCGGTGCACCGCCGGACGGGCGCCACCGGTTCTCGCCGGCGGTGCTGGGCAGCACGGTCGACTCCGGTCCCCGGTCGACGACGTGGCCGTGGTCGGAGACGAGGACGACCACCCGGTCGGTGGTGGTGGCGAGCAGGTCACCGACGGCGGTGATGGTGTCCCTGCCCCAGACGGTGGTCGCCGGGTCGCTGCGGTCGAGGGCGTCGTCGATCGTGTTGACCACGGCGGCGACCACCGGTATGGCCGGATCGTGGAGGGCGGCCAGCACCTCCGGGTCGATGGCCGTACCGGCTCCGGTGCGCAGCGCTGCTTTGTGCAGCAGCCGCCCGGTGGGGAAGCGCTGGGTGAAGGCCTTCTTCTCGGCGTTACGGTCGCCGACGGCGAGCCGGCCGCTGAGCAGGCTGCACCGGCTCGCCTCGGTCACCGTGGGCAGGGCGGCCAGCACCCCGGTCCGGGGGCCGCCGTCGGGGGTGAACTCCACCCAGGTGCCGCTGTGGGTCACCGACTCGGCCAGCTCGGTGGCGGCGGCGACCCCCATCCCGTCGAGCACGAGCAGCAGCACCCGCCGTCCCCGGTCCACGATCGGCTGGACCACCCGGTCGAGCACGTCCTCGACCCGTAGCAGCGCCCCTGGTTCCGACTCCGCCCCGGTGGTGGCTGCGAGGAGGGTGGCGAACTGCTGGTCGTGCCGGGAGCGGCGGGCGCCCACCGCTTGGTGGAGCAGGCGGTACGCCTCGCCGACCTGCTCGTCGGGGTCACCGGCGAAGAGGTCGAGCCGGGCCCGGTCGACCCAGCCGTCCTGCCGGACCTGCCGGTGCAGAGCGTCGAGGAGGGTGGCCGGCGGGGGCCCGTCGGCCGTGTGCAGCCAGCGTAGGAGACGCACGGCCATCCGGGCGGTCTCCAGCCGACGCGGCTCGGCGGCCCGGTGCGCCTCCACCACGTCGAGGGCACGTTGCGCCCGGACCACGGCTGCGGCCGGCACCGGGCCGGCGGCGGGTACGGCGAGCCGTACCGCGTCGGCGAAGGCCCGGAGCCGCTGGAGGAAACCGCTGGGCAGGACGGTGGAGGCCGCCAGCAGGCCGGTGACCTCGACCTCGGCGGCGATCGTCTCGGCTCGGCGCAGCATCCGCATGGCTTCGTCCCGCCCGTTGCTGTCCAGGTCGATCGTCCGGTACACCCATGCTTCGGCGGCCCGGTGCAACGCCTCGGCCTGCTCCCGGGTGGGCCGGTGCCCGCCGAACCACCGCTCCAGCCGGGTACGACCGATGGCAGCTTCCACCTCGGTGGTCCCCCGACCGTCGGGGGCCGGCCAGAGCAGCCCGGCGAGCAGTCCCAGGGGTATCGCGTCGACCCCGTGCCCGGCCCGGACAGCCGCCATGACCGCCACGGCGACGGGGCCGGCGGTCTCGGTGAGGTACGCGGTGACCCCGTCGGCGACCTTCTCCGGAAGGTTGCTGAAGCGCATCTGCCGGTCGGGGCGTGCGCTCCACTGGATCAGGCCGCTGTCGTCGAGTTCGCCCGGCGGCACGTCGAGCAGTTCGGCGGTGAGGCTGCGAAGGGCATGGTCCCGGGTGAGGATCTTGCCCGGCGGGGTCGGCCACCCGTCGGCCGGTACGTGGTCGATGAGCGCACCGGCCACCCCCCAGGAACCCGCCCTGACCAGGGTGGGGTCGAGGGTTGCCACCCGGCCGAACAGTTGCCGGACCAGGTCCCACTGGTTGATGGTGCGCACCCTCTGTCGACTGAGGTGGGCGAGGATCCCGTCCCCCAACTCGCTGTCGTCCAGGTCGGTGAGCAGGACGAGCCGTTCGCCGGCCGACCGGTCGTGCAGGGCGGCCCGCGCCGCCAGCGGGGTGGGGCAGGGCACCACCGTGATCCGGAGGCCGGTGACGGTGAGCGTCAGATCGTCGGGCCACTCCGGGCGGGCCTTCAGCGCGATGACCTCGCCCGGATCGTTCTCGGCCAGCCACGCCTCGACCTTGCGCCGCACCGCGTCCGGCTGCGCCACCCCCACTGCCCCACTCATGAAACCCCCCGTTTCGCGGGGCCCGCCCTGAGAGACCTTGGAACGGAATGGCCCCTATGAGGGCCGGAATCTTCCAAGATCTCCCGCCTGGGGAATGTGGCTGGCACGTCCGCTTCCACGATCTGGCTGTGGTCGCTGGTCACCGCAGCTCCCAACTGATCACGATCTGCCGGCCCGCCTCGATCTCGGCGCTGATCTCGGCGGCGACCTCTCGCCACTGCGCGGCGTCGACGACCGTCCGATGCTGGGCGACGACGGTGGCGGTGCCGGCCCCGGACGTCCCCGGGCCGGCACCAGTGGCAACCGAACCGGCACCGGGCTCGCCCGAGCCCGCGGTATCTCCGTCGGGCACCTGAACCACGCCACCGTCGACCGGGAGACGCCTCCCGGGGACGGCCGCCCCACCCGAGGAGCCCGCACCCGAGGAGTCCGCCCCTGAGGTTCCACCTGGGGTGCCGTGACCCGGCGGGTCGGCCGGCGGATGGGGCGGGGTGGGCGGCGTCGGCCGTTCGGCGGCGAGGAGCGCGGCCGACTCGCCGGCCGCCTGGTGCAGGGCGGGGACCAGGTCCTGGCCGTGCTGTTCGTGTCGGGCCACCTCGCGAAGCCGTTCGAGGATCGCCCGGGCCCGCTCGTCGCGGTCGGCCCGGGCGACGATCCCCTGCAGCAGCGCCCACTGGTGGGTTCCCGCCAGTGCCTTGTTGAGGTCTGCGGCCTGACCGACGATCACGCCGACGGCCTCGTCGTCGAGGTCGCCGAGGTCGGCCTGGGCGACGGTCTCGACCAGCACCACGTCGTCGGTCTCGCCGGCGACGTCGGTGACGAGTCGAGCGGTCCGCCGGGCGCTGGCGAGCCGGCCGGTCGGCTCGTCGAGCTTCAGGCCGAGCACGTCGGCGTGCCGGGTCAGGGCGTCCACCAGGGTGATGGTCGACAGTTTGCGCTCGCGGGCCGCCTCGCGCAGGGTCTTTGCCAGTTCGGGGAGGTTGGCCGGGGTACGCCACGTGGGCAGCACCGTGCCGAAGATCGCCGATCCCCGGCGGACCGCGTCCGCCCATGCCTGCTCGTCGGGCATCGGCGGGTGTCGCAGCTCCAGCTCGTCGCGGACACCGGCCGGGTTGGTCACCTCGATCTTGCCGCCGTGCTGGTACCAGGCGAGCTGCTGGTCGAGCCCGAACAGGAGGATGATGAGGTTCTGCAGGTCACGGTCGAAGCCGAAGGGGGCCGGCTCGTCGATGAGCCGGCGCAGCAGGCGTACCGGGAAGTGCTCGGTGTAGCCCTCGTTGGCGGCGGCCTGGAGGAAGTGCCGCGTCCACCGGGAGGTGGAGGTGGTCAGCACGTACCGGCCGTCGTTCAGTTCACCGAGGCCCAGGTTGTTGCAGATCCGGCGCAGGATGCGCTGGTCGGCGGCGGTGGGCACGCTGATTCCCCGGGCCGGGTCGGCGACCGCCCTGCGGGCGTACTCGAGGACCTTCGTCAGCTCGCTGCGGGTGACGGGCTTCTCGTCGTCGGGCATGGCCGGGCGGCCCGGGTAGGACCAGGCGAGGAGTTCCCCGGTGAGGTTGGTGAAGGCCTCGGCGAGGGTGCCGCCACGGGGGTCGCCGGGGTGCAGTCCCTCGGCGAGGGTGTGGAAGACCCCGATGCTGTCGTCCTGGACGTCCGTGCCGGAGGAGGTGGCCGAGCCGTACGCCTGCATGAGCGCGCTGATCAGGGTGCCCCGGAGCTGGCTCTGGCGTTGTTGGAGGTAGACCCGGCCCTGTTGCCGGTCGGTCAGCGGCCAGTCGGCGGCGAGTGAGTTGAGCCGGTCACCGGTGCCGTTGCCGAGCAGATAATTGATCTTGGAAAGCTGGCCGACCTTCGTCATCAGGTCGTCGGTGAGATAGAAGGGCAGCCAGAAGAGGGTCCGGGAGCCGCGTTCCAGGCTCTCGATCCGGGCCCGGTCGGCGCTGCGCTCGAACCCCTCCGGGTCGAACGGATAGTCGATGATCACCCGCCAGGTATCCCCGGTGGCGATCAGCGCGTCGGCCGGCATGGTGTCGGCGTCGCGGACGTTGCCGAACTTGACCTGGACGGTGTGCGCGCGTCCCCGCCAGGGCCGGGAGTAGAGCAGCTCGCCGAGCTGCCCCTCGCCGCCGACGATCCCCATCTCGGCGGTGACCAGTTCCCGGATGAGCTGCTGGCGCACCCCGGTGGTGGTGGTCTCCCGATCGGGCACCAGGTCGAGCAACTTGTCGTAGTCGACGGTGTGCAGGGTGAGGCTGATCACCGGGTCGGGGGTCTTGGTCAGGTGCAGTTCACCGGCGGCGTCGGCGACCCGACCGAGCCGGTTGAGCACGATGGTGCGCTCGTATCCGGGGATCGGGGCGGTGATCGAGCCGAAGTTCAGCGCGTGCAGCTTGGTGGCGGTGAGGTTGTGCAGCGCCGGCACCTCGGGGACCAGGGCACCGAGCAGCACCGTCTTGATCAGCTTGTCGTCGAGCTCGAACTGCTGGTGCCCGGTCGCCTGTTCCTCGGTGATGCCGTTGAGGTTGAGCAGGATCGGGCGCAGCTTCTGGGTGTAGAGGGTCCGGGCGGACTGGAAGAGCTGCTTGAGCTTGGGCCGGTCCGGCAGCTCGCCGCGCAGCACCAGCGGTTCGAAGAGCGCGGCCACCCCGATCAGGTCGTTGACCCGCAGGGTGTCCCGACGCTGCACGAGCAGCTCGGTCATCACTTTCAGCGCGGTCCGTTCCCGCTGCAACGCCTGGGAGAGCGCGACCAGGGTGGCGACCAGGGCCGGGGAGAAGGGGTAGAGCTTGCGGAAGGCGGCGGCGTCGGAGCCGATTCCGGCGTCACCGTACTGCGCGCCGAGCAGCAGGGTGTCCCACACCTCCCGGTTGCCCCGCACCGCCGCGAAGGCGTTGTCGATGATCGCCTTGCCCGTCTCCGTGGCCGGCTTGAGCAGCCGCCCCTCGGCGATCTCGGGCAGGTTGGTGTCGGCGAGGACGATCTCGCCGAAGCGGCCCTGCAGGCTGCGCATCAGGTGCGCCAGGGCCTCCCGCTCGGTGCCGCCGACCTGGGGGCCGAGGAAGTCCTCCAGGTTGCGCTGCCGGGCCACGAAGGAGATCAGCGGCAGCGGACGGGTGGCGTCGGCGGACTCGACGAGCTTGTTGAGCTTCGCGCCCTCGGTGTTGACGAAGGTGTGGTCGCTGATCCGGGTGGAGAGCCAGAGGATCAGCTCGTCGAGGAAGAGCACCAACCCGTCGTACCCGAGGGACGTGGCGTGCCGGGTGATCACGGCGAGGCCGGTGTCCAGGTCGAGGTACTCTCCGCTGCGCACCGCCCCGGTGAAGAAGCTGCTGGTCAGCGAGGTGACCAGCAGGTCCCGTTCGGCCGTGCCGGGCGGGTCCGCCGCGGCTGCGGCGTAGCGCTGCGGGGTCCAGCCGGCGGCCCGGGCCCGCGCGGCGGCGAGCCCCCCGCCGGCCGCCGCGCCGCCCCCGTCGTGCAGCGCGGCGAAGAACGCCTCGTCCCCCATCCGGGCCCGCAGCCGGGCCGCGTCGTCGAGGAGCGCGTCGGAGCGGTGCACGGCGGGCCGGGGCGCCTCCGGGTGCAGCACGGTGACCTGGTTGAGGTAGCCCTCCAGGATCGCCTGCTCCACCGACCGGGCGTCGAGCATGTGGAAGGTGAGGGTGAGCAGCCTGCGGTCCCGCAGCCAGGGATCGGCGGCGAGGACCGGCTCGGCCAGGCCCCGGATCTGGCGGGCGTGCGGGTTGTGCTGGAGGATCTCCCGCAGCACCGCCATGAAGTGTGACTTGCCGGAGCCGAACGAGCCGTGCAGGAAGACCGCCTGGGAGCGCCCGGTGGTCACGGCGTGACCGATGCTGCCGAGCGCGGCGGCGAAGCTCTCCCGGAGCTGGTCGGTGACGACATAGCGACGCAGGTCGGCGCCCTCGGCGGCCTTGACCACGAAGTCGCCGTCCCCGACCGAGGTCGGAATGTCGATCACGTCGCGCAGCAGGGTCATACCGCTCCTCAACTCAGCCGCTTCCCGGGCCGCCGGAGGTCGACCGGCGACCCGCCGCATCTTAGTGCCTACCTGGCGTGGACAGCGGGGCGACGAGCAGGCGTCAGTCGAGCCGGAGGGTGCTCACCGCGGTCGTCAGGGGCACCGGCGGGGTCAACGCCCGTGGCCCGGTCGACCCGGCCAGCCAGAACTGGCAGCCCTTCCGTTCGAGGCGGGCGGCGACGACCAGTCCGGCGTGCCGGCGGGCCAGCCGGCGCAGTGCCGCTGTCGGGTCTCCGACGTCCACCGGCCCGAGGGTCGTGGGAGCCGGCAACGGGCGGTTGGGGGCGGCCGGCACCGACTCCCGCAGCGCCGTACCGAGGTGGGCGAGGCGGTCCGCGACGGCTGCCTCCAGGCTTGGCCACCAGGGTGGGCTCAGGTCGGGCGGGACCACCGGGGCGGTCACGTCGACCCGCCAGCGCCTCCCGTGCAGCCGGTTCGGGTCGGCGTCGTCGAGCCGGTGGTCGCAGGCGACGACCGTGACGGCGAGGTCGAGCCCGGTCCCGGCCCGGATCAGGTCGGTCACCGGTGGGGCCGCCGGTGGCTGGGCCAGCACCACGAGCCGGGCCCCGGGCAACCCCCGGGCGGCCTGTTCGACGTGGCGGACCGCCGGGTCCTCTTCCGGCCCGACGCCGCTGACCGTGCCGTCGAGCAGGCTCTGGCTGAGGGGGTGCCCGTCGTCGAGCCGGGTCAGGTGCTCCGCCGCCACCCCGAAGGCGGCGGCGAGGCCGCCGACCCGACGGTCCTCGCCCACTTGGAGGACCGGGGTGCCGTCGGGGTTGGTGCCGACGTGGGTCACCGGCTCACCGGCGGCGGGCCGCCACAGCCGGTGGGCGGCGCGGGTCAGGTCGGTGACGGTCACCGTCAGCGCCGAGGGGAGGCGGCGGCTGTCCCCGCAGGTGGCGCAGTTCCCCCAGCCGGGGGCCATCCCCGCCCCGGAGCAGCGCGGACAGTCCCGGTCCGGGTCGGCGTCCCCGCGCCGACAGGGGCACCGACGCAGCCGGCTGTCGGGCCGGCAGTCCGGGCACTGCCGGTGCCGGACCGGGGCACCCCACCAGGCCGGTTCCGGCGGCTCGGTGGCCCGCAGCAGGCGGGGCGTGACGAACCGGACGATCTGCCCGGTGTCCCACTCGTGCAGCTCCTCGACCGGGGTGCCCGCGCGCAACGGGGTGTGCCACCACCGGCCGTTGCGCCAGATCGCCTGCGCACCCGGCCCACCAGCGAGGTCCACCCGGATCCACCGGTCCAGCTCGGCCAGGTCGACGACCTCGGGTGCGGGCAGCACCCCCAGCGAGGAGCGGACCGTGTACGCCGGGGCGGTCAGCCCGGCCTCGGCGAGCCGGGCCGTCGCCGTGCCGACGGTGCTGGCGCGGACGGCGGCGGCCAGGTCCGTCCCGTACTGGCCGGGGTCGACCGGCACCACCCCGCCGGGCATCTCGAACCGGACGTCCCAGCCGACCTGGCCGTGCTGCTCCCGGGCCTCGACCACCAGGTCGAGGTGGAGCAGGTTCGCCACCCGGCAGAGCCAGCCCAGGTGCCGGCCGGGTTCCGGCGCACCTGCCGCCGGGGTGCTGCGGCCGAGGAGCACCCGCCACGGCGAGTGGTCGCCCCGGACCAACGCCGTGGCCTCGATCCGTTTCCGCTGCTCGTCCGGCAGGTCCGGCCGCCAGTCACGGGGCAGCCACACCAGCGGGCCGTCCGGCTCCGCGCCGGCCACCGAGGCCGGGTGGAGGTCGAGGGCACCGACCCGGGCGGCGAGCCGGTCCACGACCGGGCGCATCGGCATCGTCCAGGCACCGTCGGGGTCGCACCGCGCGGTGATCCGGCCGGGTCGGATCCGCTCGGAGGCGGCGGCCCCGGTGTCCACGTTCACCACCGACACCACCAGTTCCGCCCGGCGTGTCCCGGTCCGCCCGCACCAGACGCACGGCCGCACCACGCTGCCGTCGCCCCGGCACAGCCGGCAGTCCCGGTAGGGCTCGCCCCGGTAGGCCGCCCCGTCCACGACGAGCTGGTCTCCGCCGCCGACGCACTCGCACCGCGTGATCGTGTAGCTCAGCCCGGAACAGTCCGGGCAGGTCACCGTGGGCGCGCCGGTCACCGCAGCACCATCCGGCCCGCGCAGTCACCGTCGTGGTCGGCCCGGAGCTGGCACCGCCGGCCGCCGGGCAGCAACCGGTCACAGAAGACCCGATGGCGTACGCCCTGGCCGTCCTCGGCCGAGACGGTCAGCTCCCCCGGGTCGACCTGCGGCAGGATCCGGGCCCACCGGGCGATCACCCGGGCGATCCGCTGCGCGGCGGCCAGGTCCGGCGCACCCACCGGCAGGTGGATGACCCACCGCCCGCTCATCCCTGCCACCGCCCCTCGCTGCGGGCCTGGAACTGCTCGGACTGCCACCGCCGCAGGGCGGCCCTGACCCGGTCGGCCTCCTCCCGGCTGCGGGCCAGGGCGTCGTACGCGGCGGACAGCTCCCCGGCGATCCGGTCGAGGAACGCGTACACCTCGGCCGGGTCGAGCCCACGCCGCCCCACCGAGGTCGAGCCGAACCGCCGCTGCCGCACCTGGCCGGGCGACAACGGCCGGTACGCCGCCGATCGGTAGCAGGTGGGCTGCTGCCGAACCGGCAGTTGGCGACGCCTGAGTTGAAGAAGAAAGGGCATGACCGGACCCGCCTCTCACCGTCGGTACTGACCTGTCGGGAGGGATGGGTCCGTCGGCCCGCCGCGAACCGACGGCCCCACCCCGGCACCTACCACCGCAGCCACGACCAGCAGTACGACAGCAGGGCTCCACACGGCTCTGACCTGCGCATATCCACAGTGGCCGCGAACGCAGTCAAGCATCAGCGACCCTTAAATGCAACGTCTAACAATCGCCACTCTCTCGGAGATTCGCATCGCTATAGAACTCAGCGTGACGTGTCTATTGATTCTGATACACGAAGTGGTTTTAATTAGACGAGACACGTCCACCATGGTCGAAACAACGGAGGCAGGCGGTGTCACAGTCCGTGACCGGATCTACAATGCTTCGGCGACAACTCGGCAGGAAGCTCGAAGCCCTGCGCAAGGCGGCCGGACTGACCATGGAACAGGCAGCCGAAGCGCTCGATCGCGCTCGGGCCACCCTGTACCGGATCGAGAACGGCGCAGAGAACGTCCGCTTCCGAGCAGCGGACGTCAAGGAGATGCTCAATCTGTACGGCGCATCGGATGACGACACCGAGCTGGTCTTGGCGATGGCCGCAGCCACGCGGGAGAACAAGAACTGGTGGCACGACTACGTCGGCTCGGGCCTACCGCGCTGGTTTCAGCTCTACATCGGTCTGGAAGCATCAGCCACGAAAATCCGCAAGTACCAACCTGAACTGGTGCCAGGCCTGCTCCAGACTCGCGCCTACGCGGCCCAGGTCTTCGAAATGCCCGGAGGTTCGGTCAACGCGGCAGATCACGAAGAGCGAGAACGTGCCATCCAACTTCGGATCGAGCGACAGGGCCTGCTCACCCGCTTCGGCGCTCCGCAACTGAGCGTGATCCTGAACGAAGCAGTATTGCGCCGCCCAGCCGGTAGCGCCACGATCATGGTGGAACAACTCCACCAGATCTTGAAGGCAGCAGAGCTACCGAACGTGACGGTCCGGGTGCTGGACTTTTCTGCCGGGCTACACGCCGGAGCGATGGCGGGTGCCTTCTCGATCATGGAGTTCCCCGAGGACAGCAACGGCAAGGAGGCAGAGCCGCCGGTGGCATACCTGGAGGCCGCAACCGGTGCCATCTACCTCGACAAACCTCACGAGACCGCCGCCTACGACAGCATCTGGTCCGACCTGGCGGACCGCGCCCTCGACGAATCCCGTTCGAAGAAGCTCATTCACGATGTCGCAGAGGAGTACTCCCGTGCCTGACCTGACCGGTGCCATCTGGCGCAAGTCGAGCCGCAGCAACAACGGTGGCGACTGCGTCGAGGTCGCCGACAACCTGCCTGGCGTCGTCGGCCTGCGCGACAGCAAGGACCCCACCGGCCCGATCCTCACCTTCGGGCCGGCGGCGTGGTCCCGGTTCGTCGAAGGTGTCAAGCAGCACGACTGAGCGGAGTACCGACGAGAGCCCTGCCCGACCTCCCGGCTTTCGAACTGCCCCCATAGACGGGGCAGGGCTCGGCACGTCGGTGAGAGCGAAGAACGTGCGACGTCGGCGTGCACAAGGCCGGGCCGGGCGGGGTCGAGCGCCGCACCCGGCCCGGCCGTTGTCGCCACCGTCGGGCCACCGGTCGCTTTCACAGCCCTCCGATCCTGAAGCGCCCGTGCACGCACACTGTCCGACAGGCGACTGGGGCTGACTCAGCGTGCATGATCCGGTACGGTCGCACGGTAACGCTCATGGTCTGGGGAGGAGCCGTCGCCGTGGCGTCGATCGAGGAGGTCAAGGCCGGGATCAACCGGTTCGGCCAGGAGACCCAACAGAACGTGGCCCAGCTTCGCGCGATCCACGACTCGCTGGAACAGAGCCTCTCCATGCTCCGCGCGGTCACCGCCGGCACGGGCCACCCCGCCGTCGGCGAAGCCATCGCCCGGATGGAGCAGGTCAGAGCCAAACTTGGCGAGGCATCCCAGCTCGCGCTGGGTGCCGTCGAGGCCACCCAGCGGTACTCCAGCGGCTTCTGATCCCCCGGAAAGGCTCCCCATGCCCCGCGTCATCGTCCCGGCCGGCCTGTCGATGGGCCCGCGCTTCCGCTACGTGCGCCCCCCGGACCCCATCCCCGAGTGCTACGAGATCCACCTCGGCGACGACCTGGTTGAGCTGACCGAGACCGAGGCCGCCGTCTGGGCCGCCGCCTTCGTTGACGCCGAACGGCACGCCAAGCTCCAGGTCAACCGGGAATCCCTGATCCGGCTCCTGGAGACCGCCCCCAAGCCGGAGCCCCAGGCCACCACCCTGGTCGACGGACTCATCGAACGCGGCCTCCTCGTCGAGTTCGACACCGACGGCAACCTCGAACCCATCTTCCGCCGCCACAAGCTCCTACCCCTCGGCCAGGGCCTCGGCTCCACCGCCGAGGCACCCCACCTTCATCGGGTAGGGCTCGCCAACCAACCCATCCTGGCTGTCCCCAACAGCGTCTACGGTCTCTGGTCATTCTCGTTCCAGAGCCCCAGCCTGTGGGAGGCCTGCGTCTACTACGCCGCAGCCGACCAGGAAGAACTGATGGAGGACGAGGAGCCACTCGGCATGACCCCTGCCGAAGTTGCCACCGAGGTCGCGAACCACCTTCCGCTCATCATCGCCACGGGATGCGGCTTCCTCGATCCCGTCCTTCAATGAGCTGGCGTCGTCGGCAGTACCGAGCCGGGGAAAGGCCGGAGCGCGCCTACGTCCGACGGATCGGCTTCGAGACTGCGAAGGAGGGTGGTGGGAACCTCGTGCAACAGGCCGGAGCCGCGCTCGGAGCCCTGGCGGGCCTCTTCGGCAGCAAGGCCGGCCTGCCCCCGTCGGCCTCGGTGATCACCGGCGCGATCGTCGGTGGAGCGCTCGGCAGCGTCGGCAAGGGTTTCATCGCCGCGTCCCTCGACCACATCCGGGAGCGGCGGGAGCAACGGGCCGCGACTACCTCGTCCACGGGGGCCGGGGCGGCCCGAAGCTGGCGTCATGCGAGTGGGGGGAGTGCCGGATCTCCCGGCACCGTGGCGTCCGTTGCGCGCTCCCGAGCCCCGGTCAGCATCGTCGGGCAGGTTATCGGCGGATTGGACGCGGTCGTGAAGCAGCTCAACGCAGCCTCGAAGCAGCTCGTCGAGATCCACAACGCCATGTGGGACGCCCAGAACGCCCTCAACGCCGTACTCGCCGGCGGCCGACCCGAGATCGTCCTCACCCTGGACGCCCGGCTGGAAGACGCACGCGGTCACGTGCTCGACTCGGTCGGCGAACTCACCGGCTGCGCCGACGGCCTGGCCGCCTACCGAGCCGCGATCTGACCCGTCCGGCCGAGGTGTTTGACACCGCCGGGCTGACCGCCATCGTGGTGGCCCGGCAGGAGGGCGAGCGGATCAGCCTGGTCGGCTTCCTGCTCGACACCTACTGTCTCGGGGCGAAGAACGCCCTGCCTGCGATCACGCTGGCGGGTCCGGACGTGTCCCCCTTCATCGACGAGTTCTTCGGGGCGTACTCCCGTCCGCCGATGCCCGCCCCCATCAGCCTGATTGAGGAGCTCGTCCACGGTTCCGTCGCGTACGCCCGGGGTCTGGGCTTCGAACCGCACCCGGACTACTACTCGGCGGCGGCCCACCTGGGGCCGTGGCAACCACCCGGCCGGATCACCTTCGGTTGGGAGGGTCGTCCCCACTTCGTGCAGGGTCCCTCCGACAACCCCGACCGCGTCAGGCGGACCCTCGACCGGTCGGTCGGTCCTGGCAACTACGGGTTCCTGATGGTCGCCGACATCTGACGACGACCTGCACCCGGGCGACTTCGACGCCGAAGCGCTCGGCCGTGTCCTAGGCCGATCATGCGGCTGCTTCCACCCGTCCATCCGGACTGAGGTCAGGGCACCTTCAGGGCAGTTCCGGCACTCCCCTGAGCAGTGACAGGGCCGTCCGGTCGGAGCTGAGCTGCCGCACCTCGGTGTCGATGAACATCGTAAAGAAATCGGCGGGCGATCCCATGTACTCCGGTCGCTCCTCGGTGTGCCACTGGTGCAGCCAGGGCTCGATCTCGGCCAGGCCGGCGAGCAGCGGCAGCAGGCGGTGTGCTGGCCACGCCTCCTGGTTTCGCCGGTCAAGATAGACAGTGGCCAGCGCCTGGGCCTGGGCCACGTGGTCCCACCCGGCCCAGCCGAGCAGTTCCGTGCCGTCGGTGTCCCGCCCCGCCTCCGGGTACGAGATGAACCGTTCCTTCGGCACGTCCAGCTTCCCGCGCGCCTTCCAGTACGACGGGCGAATGAAGTCCGCCGAGGTGTACTTCGCCGGTACCGGGATCTCGACGGTCTCCCCCGCGTCCTCCCGGCGCTGCAACTCCCAGGTCCGCTCCCACTGGGCCCGCTTGCGCAGCCCCCCCGGCTTGTACCGCTGCACCGGCAGGTACGGCACGTGCTCGGTGGCGACCAGCTCCCGCAGCTCCCGGGTCAGGTCGTAGGTGTCGTGCCCGACGTACAGCTCCAGCACCGCGCGGAAGTCCTGGTCACCGGCGACCCGGTCGGCGAGCTGCGCCACCGACAGCGGCGTCGGCGGCCCACCCCACAGCTCCGGAGCCTCCAACCGGTCCAGCAGCCAGTCCCGCAGGGCTTCCTTCTGCATCTTCGCCCACCCGTCGGTGGACCACCGCCGCTTGCACTCCGGCCGCTCGATCAGCTTGATGTGCTGGTTGTCGGCGATGGCGGCGAGCCGCTTCTCCACCAGCGTCCGGTACTCCGCCGGCCACTCCGCCTTCGGCCGGTCGATCGGCTTCGACCCGTGCCGGGTGAACCACTCGGCCTGCGCCCCACTGGTGTGCAGCACGATCTCGAAGGTCCGCTCCCCCAACGCCAGCTCCGGCGGGTCGGCGCAGGTCAGGTCCTCGTCGATCAGCCCGTACAGCCGGTAGACCTCCCAGTCCAACTCCTCCTGCACCGCGATCATCCGCGCCCGCACCGAGTGGTACTCCCGCTCGGCCTCCGCAAGCCGCTGCCGGGTCGGCACCCCCGAGGCGGCCACCGCCGCCGGGGTCAAGCCCGCCAACCGCTGCGCCAGCCCATCAAGCTCCCGAGCCCGCCCCACCGGGTACGCCGACGGCAACGGAAACTCTTCCAACTTGGTCCCGGTGAACTCCCACCGATCCATCCATGCCTCAGGCTGGATCCCACGCCCGATACCACTGCCGGCTTTACTCTGGCTGACCTGCTTGAGCCAGAAGCAGGCGGTCGAGCTGTTCAACACCCCGAGCAGCCGCAGGTGATCGTCCTCCGTCGCCCCCTCCGCCAACTTGATCACCGGCGCCGACCGGTTGAAGACCTTCCCACCCCGATCCAACACAAAATGATTATGCGTAGCCACAAATGCAAACGAAATTGACCACGGATGAGCGCCAATGTCTTTCGGAAGCTGATGCCACTCCCACCACTCGCGCCCAGAACTCCTGTAGGTTCCACCACCAAAGGTTCCACGCGACCAAAGATCAGTTCGGAGTGGCCAGAAATGCTGAACAAAACCGCCGGGAAGGGCTCTAGATGCCAGAACATTCTTCGATTCATCGTACGGAAAGACCGCAATATCCGACTCGATCGCCGCCCAGTCCCTTACTTGGTCGCCGCGACTTGAAAAACGCCCCAGCAGCCCCTCTGCACGCCTCGCAAGCGGCCCGCGAGCTGGTAGCGTAAACGCCTCATCAGAATGGGTGTCCCCGAAGAAGCCAACCCTTAATAAGAGAGAACGAATTCGTCCACCCGATTCGAGTAAACGGGTAAGCTCGGTTGCACCTCCCCCCTTAAGGGTCCACGGGTGCACCTGCATCCTCGTGCGTGCCAGCTCAGCAACCGTTACCCACTCAGACTCGGAAGCTTGGCCGTCGACCTGGTTGACGATGGCGTTCCAGACGTAGCCGTCAGCCGGGTTTTCTGGCGTCTCCGGCTCGCCTCGAATACCAAGGACGGTGCGGATGACCGGTGAGCGGCGGCGTTTGTTGGGGCGGCCGATGAGGATGACGGTGGGGGTGCCGTGGCCGGGGATGTAGGCGCCGGAGGTGTCGATGACCTCGGTCAGCTCGACCTCGTGGGCGAAGTAGTCCTCGATGAGCTTCTTGCCGAACTCGCGCTTCATGAAGGCGTTGCCGGTGATCTGGCCGACGTGACCGGCCCCCTCGCCGTGCTCGTCGGACCACTTGGCCAGGTCGAAGAAGCGCTTGGCGAACGGCACCGTCAGGGCGTACTGACGGTGGCAGACCGTCGGGTAGATGCTGCGGTAGAGCTTGCTGCGGGTGCCGTCGGCGACGGTGATGTAGGGCGGGTTGCCGACCACCACCGTGTACTGGTTCTCCGCCAGGTACTCCGCGAGCAGGTCCGCGTCCTCGCTGTCGTACGCGAAGATCTCCCTGCCCTCCATCTCGGCGAACAGATCGCCCTGGGCGCGGGAGCGGTACTTGTCCCAGGGGAGCAGGGAGTCGCCGGTGGCGACCCGGATGGGCCAGGCCGGGGTGCGTTCGAGTGTGCGGGTGTTGGTGACCTTCATGGCGGCGATCAGCAGCCGGAACCGGGCGATGGCGACCGCGAAGGCGTTGATGTCCACCCCGGTGACCTGGCCGAGCGCCCGTTCGGCAAGGATCTTGGCGTCGGTGGCGGGCTCCCGGTCCCGCCACTTGTCGAACAGCCGGCCGAAGGCCCCGAGCAGGAAGTGGCCGGAGCCGCAGGTCGGGTCGATGACGCTGGTCTCGCTGAGGCCGAACTCCTTCACCGCCGGCTCGAAGGTCCGGTCGAGGATGAACTCCTCCACGAACTCAGGCGTCTGCAACAGCGCGTACGTCTTCTTCGCGTGCGTCGACAGGTCCTGGTAGAGGTCGCCGAGGAAGCGGGTGTCCAGGTCGTCGCGGCGCAGCGACAGCTGGCCGGGGCCCCGGCGGAAGAAGTCGCTGAGCTCCTCGGCCGCCGGGCCGGAGAGGTCGAACCGCCACAGCGGGTTGTGCCGGTCGAAGATCTTGGCGGTGGCCCGCAGCTCGCCCAGGTAGCCGAAGGCCTCCCGCAGCCAGTGCCGGTCGTTGTGCCGGGGGTTGGCGATCAGGTACGCCTGCCGGTGCTGCATCGCCTGCTCGGCCGGGGCCGCCGGTTCGGCCCCGCCGATCCACAGCTTTCCGGTGAGCAGGTCGTTGTCCTCGCAGAACCGGACGAAGACACAGCCGAGCACCCAGGCCACCGCCGCCTGGTCGAGCACGTCCTCCAGCCAGGTCTCGAAGCTGGCCCCGACCCGCTCGGCCGCCTGCGCGTCCCGGTGCTCTTGGAGCAGCTCCGCCCGCAGCGTCGCATCCCCTGCGACCTGCACCCGCAGGTCGTCGACAAGTTTGCCGAGGATGCCCCTTTTCAGGTCCTCCACGAGCTTCTTGGCCTGTTCCTGGAGCTCTCTCACCGTCGGCACCGCCAGATTCTATGGCCTGTCGTGCCCGCCACCACTACTCCGTCGAGTCGTCGTCGGCCACACCTTCGAGGCGGTCCCCGAGCGGGATCCCGATGCCGGCCGCGAACGCCCGCATCCGTTCCTCCAGCAGCCGGGTCCGCTCCTCCACGAACACCTCAGGTCGGGACTGCCGCAGCCCCGACCACGCCCGCTCCGGAATGCCGTGACTGGCCAGGACTCGTTTCGCCCCGTCCGAGGTGAGCACACTGAAGGAGCCGTCGTTCGGCAGCCCACCGACGACCTGTAGCTCGAGCAACGACTTCAACAGGCTCATCCCCGGTACGGTCGGCAGGACCAGCCGGTTCGCCGGCTTGGACTGGATGTCCTTGACCGCGACCACCGGCCGGTAGGCCTGGGTCGCACCGGCGGCGATCTGCTGGGTTACGTCGAACTCGCGCCCCAGGATGTTCCGCCGCTTGGGGAACTCCCCGATCTCCCACGCCACGTAGGCCAGGGTCCGGGCACTGTTCAGATTGAAGGTGTCCGGCATGGGCTGGACGTCGGCCAGGTCGAGCGGCAGCGTCGTGCCCTTCTCGGCGAAGTCCTGCATCTCGCGCAGTTTCGTGCGCAGGGTGGTCGAGGTGGCTCCGGCGAAGGACCCCGCCCAGGCGGTCACCCAGAACCAGCGCCGCAGCTCGTACCGCTGCTCCTCGCTCGGCTCGGGACAGTGGTGGAAGAACTTGGCCAGCACCACGAGCTGGTGCGCGTACGGCAGCAGTTGGGCCAGCGGCAGCCCTGCCCACCTGAGGAAGTCGACGGTACGGTGGACCGCCAGGCTGGCGTCGGGCACCGCGTCGACGAGGTGGTCCTGCAGCCGCCGGGCAACCGCCTCCCATCTCGGGGTCATCACGTCCTGCTCGCCGGCCAACGCCAGCACCACCCGGAACAGGGCCAGTCTCGGCAGCTCCCCGAACCCGGTGCTGGCCACCGACTCCACGATCTCGTCGATCCGGCTGGCCAGGGTCGGCTTGTCCTGCCGGTGGGTCAACGCCGACACCATCTGGTCGGCGTCCATCCGGACACCCTTGCGATTCAGCCGGGTGTAGACGTCGACCGCCTGGTCCAGGTTGCCGCCCTGAAGCCGGATGAGGTTGAGCTTGTAGCTGCGGATCCGCTGGGCGACCCGGTCCGCCTCCCGGACCAGACGTTCCGCCCGCGCCGGCCCCACCCGCAGTTCGAGCGTACGGCTGAAGTTGAGGAAGTCGAACGTGCTGCCCACCACCCGTATCGGCAGGTAGTGGTCCGGTGCCGGGGGCGGTGGTTCGCCTGCGGCCCGGTGGTGGCGGTAGCGCTCGGTGTCGGACTTCGGCGTCAGGTCGCGGTAGACCCGCCACTTCCACTCCCGTTGGTCGTCGGCGCGCGGCGGGCGACCCAGCCGGCGCAGCACCCCGAAGAGGGTGGAGAGCCGCTGGTGCCCGTCGAGCACGTAGGACACCATCTGGCCGGCCGGTGCCGGCGGCACCTGCACGTCACCGACGCTGGGCAGCGACTCGATCGGCTGCCTGGTCTCCCACACCAGGACGCTCCCGATGGGGTAGCCGCGCTCGATGCTGTCGAAGAGCTCCAGCATCTGCTCCGGCCGCCAGACGAACGGCCGCTGGAAGACGGGGATCTGAATCCTGCCCTCGGCGATGTCGTCCAGGACATCGTCCAGGTGCAGGATGGTGGAATCGAGCCGGCTCTCGCCCCGGTCGCTCAACATGGCTGCCAGTGTCCTACAGAATCATGTGGATCATGGCGAGCACCTGCCGCAGCTCGGTTACCACTCCCGGCCCCAACTCGTCGAAGTCGGCCTCGGTGAGCCGCATCCCCTCCGGCATGAGCGGCGAGGGCATCTTCCGGTCCCCCACGAAGTGGGTCTTCAGATGCCGGTACCCCCGGGTCGCGGGCGGCCAGCTCCGCAGCTCCCTGATCTTGTCAGCCTTCGTCGTGGCGAAGTGCCGTTCCCACACCCGGTACGGCACGTAGTTCTCCACCATCCGCCACGTGAACATGTGGACGTGGGAGACCCCACCGGCGCGGGCCCGGTCGACCTTCCTCTCGTTGCCGCTCGGCTGTCCCGGGCTGTTCCGATCACTGTCGATGAGCATCGCGACCCGGACCACGAGATTGAAGTCCCCGCACTCGTCGACCGCGAGCTCCGCCATCTGTCCGGTGCCCCCGGCGTGACAGAACTTCAGCCACCGCTTCCGGAGGGCACGCACCACCCGCTCATCCTGCAGCGCCGCGGCCACCGCCCGGACGAATCCGCCGTCACCGATCCGGTTCTCCACCACCAGCACCGCGGGCTTGCCGAGGTCCTCGGCCATCGCCGTAACCGTCTCCGGGGTGATGCGGACGACCGGACGACCCGTCGCAGGCGCAGCCGCCTTTGATCGGCCCCGATCGGCGGCCGCCTCGGCCTCCTTCTGCGCCCAGAGCTTCAGCACCGGCACCCTGAGGCTGGCCTTGTCCAGGCTCGCCACGAACGAGGTCGCCCGGACCGCCGCCGCCGGGCTGGGCCGCCACTCGTGTCGGTCCTTCGCGACGAGGGTGAGAATCTGGATCAGCGGCGAGTGATCGGGCCCGTCGAAGACCTCCACCTGGATGTCAAGAAGCATCGTCGAGCCGCTCCATCTGCGCCGCCGCGAGCGCCTTGACCTCCAGGTAGTCCTGCGAGAAGTAGCCGTCCGGCCAGCTGTCGTCGAGGTTGCCCAGCTCGTCGATGTCGACGTTTCGCACGGTCGAGGCGCCGTCCTGCTGCTCCACGACGTAGACCTTCACCATGTCGGCGGTGATGTCGTTGTCGGTCTCGGCGATCCGTCGCCGTAGCCGCAGCAGCAGGGTCTCGCTGTGCGTCTCGATGAGGAACCGGGTCCTCGTCGTCCGGGAGGTGTTCAGGTAGAGGTCGGCCAGTTCGGCGTGCGCCGCCGGGTGCAGGTGCATCTCCGGTTCCTCGATGATCTGCAACGGTGCCCGCAGCGGCTTGCCGCGCAACTCGTCCAGGGCGCACTGCACCAGGATCGGCAGCATCTGGGCCAGCCCGGTGCCCGCGTCGGCCAGGTTGACCCGCACGTCGCTGCCGCCTCGGGTCAACACGGTCGACCAGAGCGGCCCGGCAGGGATCTCCTCGATCCGCCAGCCCGGCACGATGTCGGCCAACAACTCGTTGACCCGGTCGACGAGCGCCCCACCGGCCCGCCTGGCATCGTCGGCGAGAATCCCCGCCGTCCCCTCCCCCTGCACACCCAACTCCCTCGGGGTGCCCATCGGCAACCGGTGGTGCCGTGCGACCCGCTCCCGGTAGGGGCTCAGGTAGCGGACCGGCCCCGGGCTCAGCTCGGGCGCACCGAACTTCTCGAGTTCCGGCACGGTGGTCAGGTCCGGCAGCAGCCCCCGGAAGCCCACCCGTCGGGTCAACCGTTGTCTCTTCATTTTCCGGCTGATCACCTCGATGCCGTATTCCAGGCTCTCTCCCGCGCTGATGCGGGCCTGCGGCGTCGGGGAGATGCCGTCGATGTCCGGGGTGTCGTACTGCTCGGTCCCGGTCAGCCGGGTCGAGAGGAACAGCGCGTTCAACTCCGGGGAGATGAGGTCCAGGCTCGACACCACCGCGCTGTTGAGACTGTCGACGTACTGGATGGCGGCTTCGAGGGCGAAGCGCCGGGCTCCGCCCTCGACCGTCAGGCCCAGCTTGATGGGGCGACCGGTCAGGTGGTCGTGGAAGAGCTCACGAAAGTCGTCGACCATCTCCGGCCCGAGGCGGTCCAGGTCGAGAGGCGCGGTGCTCGTCGTGTCGAAGCCGGTCGCGATGACCAACGGCGCCCGGGTCAGGACGCTCTTGCCGGAGTTGTTCTTGCCGAGGACCACCGTCACCGGGGCCAGCTCGATCTCCTGCCGCTCCCGGAAACACCGGTAGTTCTCCAACACGATCTTGCTGAGGGGCATTCCTAGAGTCCTACCACAGCCGGTGATCCTTTGTGGACCCTGCGAGTGGGTAGACCGCCGTACGCGACCTGCGGCCGTGATATCAATCTGGGGCGACTTTGAGATCAGGGACCGGGTGCCGCCTACCGGAGGAGCGAACCGTGAGCCGGACGGTCCTGGACGTCGATGACGAACTGCTCGCCGAAGCGGGCAGAATCCTGGGTACCACGACCAAGAAGGCCACCGTGAACGCCGCCCTCAAGAATGTCGTCGACCGGGAGAAGCGACGGCAGTTCGCCGACTGGCTCAAGAGCGGAGGGCTACCCGACCTGACCGGCCACGTCGACTGATCACGTGGCCCCGACGTGCGTCCGGGGCTCGTCGATCCAGGGGGCGGCGAGCCAGAGGGACTGGCTGGCCGGGGAGGTCAGGGGCAGTTGGACCCCGTCCAGGACCACCGGGTTCACCCGGCGGGCCGGGACCAGCAGCAGTCGGGCCGCCGGGCGGGGGCGGGTCGGGTCGGCGAGCTCTCCGACGAGTTCGAGCTGACCGTAGCGGGCCAGCGGGGCCGCCTCGGTGATCAGCACCGGCCCGTCGGCGGCGGTGATCGCCGCGTCGACCGCCGGGACCACGTGGTGGCGGACCAGGTCCACCAGGCTCCGGAAGTCGGGGTCCAGCGGTTGGCCGTTGTCCGCCGCCACGATGAGATCCCAGGGCAGGCCCTGCGCGCGCAGCCGGTCCAACAGGATCGCCGTGACGTCCACCTCGGTCAGCGGGAACCGGGCCAGCAGGGCCCGCCGGGACTCGACCAGTCGATGCCACGGGGCGAGCACCGTGAGGAAACCGTTGCGGTCCACGGTGTCGGCGAGCCGGGCGGCCACCTCGTCGGCGGCGGATCGGCGGAGCAGCGGTGCGTGCGGGGTAGGCGTCCAGGTGGACATCCGGGTGGCCGTGGCCGTGGCCGCGGTCTCGGCGATCACCGGGACGTACACCCGGTCGTCCACGTGCCAGGTCAGCGGAACCTTGACTTCCCTGAGCAGGTCGTCGAGGGCCGTCCGGCCGGGGATCGACTGCGCCCGGGGGAAGCGGCCCTGCACCCGCTCCTGGATCCGGGTCGGGCTGAGCTTGTGGCCGGTCAGGGTGCCGATCGACAGCTCCAGAGCCCGCTTCGCCGGCATGTCCACCGGGTAGAGCTGCCCCTGCGCGTTGAGGTCCACCCGGTCGTTGGAGCCGACCGCCGCGAGCTGCACCAGTCGCAGGTCCGGCAGCGTCGGCATCCCCTCGGGCGGCTCCAGCCGGCGCAGCTCCTCGACCACCCGTTGCGGGCTGGGCAACGGATCGGCACCGGCCAGCTCGGTGGCCCGGTTACCCAGCTCCACCACGTACCCGAGGAAGTCGGCGGCGGTGAACTCGGCGGTCGGGTCGTCCGGCTCCCGGCCGACCAGGACCACCCCCGAGGGCCGGCAGCGGTACAGGTCCACCCGGGAGTCGCCGCCGGTGCTCAGCTCGGCCTCGACGGCGGCGCGGACCAGGCCGATCGCCTGCGGCAGCCGCTTCGGACCGGAGGTGTACGAACCCCGGACCGCGATCAGCGCCCGGGCCAGCTCCTCGGCCGACATGACCGCGCCCCGGGTGTCGAGCAGGGCGACGATCTCGTCGCGGACCGCCGTCACCCCCGGGTTGGCCAGCCACGTCTTCGACCAGGTGGCGAGCAGTTTGGAGATCTGCGGCTGGGACCGGTCGGTGGCCTTGGCCGCATCGGTCTGCGCCGGCCACGACAGGAACCGACCCTCAGCGGTCGGGGCCTGCCCGAGCAGGACGGCGATCGTCCGGTGGTGGCGTGAGCTGGGGGCGGGCAGCAGGCTCGCGCAGAGCTTCTCGACGCCCTGCCCCTGCGGCTGGTCGTCGACCGGGGCCGGCCCGCCGTCCTCGACGACCAGCATCGCCCGCAACGCCCGCGCCTGCGCCAGGATCTCCTTACGGGTGGCGTCCGGCACCCCCTTGGCCCGGGTCAACGCGGACGGTTCGGCATCCAGCAGCTCGCCGACCGTGTGCAGGCCGAGCCGTTCCAGGGCCGAGCGGGCCCGGGCCGTCAGGTCGGTGGCCGTGAGCGGCGACTCGACCGTCACCCCCACCACCGGCGGCACCGGCCCGACCGGGGTGACCGCCGGCTGTGGCACCTGCTGGAAGATGGCCCGCCAGGTGTCGGTCATCTCGTCGACGGTGTCGAACCGGGCCGCCGCGTCCCGGGCCAGGGCCCGCCGGAAGAACTCCACCAGCCGGTCGGCGACCGCCGCGTCGAAGACCGCCGGGTCGAGGGTCACCTCGCCGCTGATCGCCGCCGGGTTGGCGTTGTCGCCCCACCGGGGCAGGCTGCCGGTGGCCATCTCGTACAGGACGACGGCGGCGGCGAAGCGTTCCGCCGCCGCGTCGTAGCGCAGCCGGCGCGGCGGCCCCAGGAAGGGATCCAGGTAGCCGACGGTCCCCGCCGCGATCTGGTCCGCCGGGGTGGCGGAGAGGGAGAAGTCGAAGACGCAGAGGTGCTGCTGCTTGTCCTTCGGCCGGGGGCGGGCCGCCAGGTTGGCCGGCTTCAGGTCCCGGTGCCAGACCCCCTGCCCATCCAGGTAGTTGACGATGTCGAGCAGATCCCGCCCGTACCGTTCCAGCAGGTCCAGGGCGAGCCGGCCACCGCGCAGCTCCTCGGCGAGGGTCCGCGGCCCGGCGCTCTCCATCAGCAGGGCGGTCCGGCCACCGACCCGCACCGGGCCGTCGACCAGCGCGGCCACCTGGTGGTGTTTCAAACCCCCGAGGGTACGGGCCTCCGCGGTCAGCCGTTCCTCGTGCTGCTCGTCCCGGGCCACCTTGAGCACCAGGTCACGGCTGTCCCCCTCGCGGGTCACCAGGAGGGCGACGGCGGTGGCCCCGGAACCGAGCCGGTCCTTGACCGTCAACCCGCCGTCGAGCAGGTCCCCCCGGTGGGCGGAGAGGGGATCGACCACCGGCTCCGGATCCGGGGCGGTCAACTCCTCCCACACCTTCTCCAGGCCCGACCGGAAGGCCGACGCCCCCGACAGGCGCTGCGCCGGATCCCCCCGGCTCGCGTCGTAGACCAGCGTGACCAGGGTGTCCGGCATGCCGTCGACGGCGGCGTCGAGCCGTAGACCGCTGTCCCGGACCTCGTTGACCAGCTCCTCCCTGGTGGCCGCCGGAGCCCGCCCGGCGAAGATCCGGTACGCCAGCGCACCGAGGGAGAAGACGTCGAGCTGGTGCCCCGGCAGCCGGGCGGCGTTCTCCGCCTCCGGGGCCTGGTAGCGGCGTACCTCGTCGTCGAAGAACAGCTCCAGGCTGGCGGGGTCGCTGGAGGGGCCGAGCCGGGTCAGGCTGGTGACCGGAATCCGGCCCCCGGTCTGCCAGTCCGTCACGACCAGCGTGGGCGCCGACCCGTCCGGGTCCTTCACGAAGATCGCCCGGGGTGACAGGGCCCGGTGGACCAGTCGCCGGGAGTGCGCGTAGTGGATGATCTCGGCGAGTTCCTGCACCAGGCTCAGCCGCTGGGCCAGGGTCAGGGTGTCACCCCGGCGGAGCAGCCACTGGTCCAGGCGTACCCACTCCTCCTGGTGTTCGAAGACGACCGCCGGCCCCCAGGCGTGCTCGACCAGGTCGTGTGCCTGGGCCACCCCGGGGTGGTGGATGCCCTGCAACAGGCGGAACTCCCGCTCCGCCGCCTTGCGGATGCTCGGCACCTCGTGCTCGGCCGCCCGGCTGGTCAGATAGAACCGCACCCGCCGGACCAACGACGTGTCCAGGGTGTGGCCGGCGAGGAAGTCCTGCCAGCCCAGCCCCTCGGCGAACGGCTTCGGATGCACCAGGAGCTGGCCGACCTTACGGTCCGCCACCGACGGCTTGATCTTCGCGCCCCGGACCAGCTCCACGATCTGCCGGCCCCGTTCCTCCCCCACCAGATGCGCCGGGTTGCGCGGCGCAGCCGTCAGGAAGGTCTTCAGGCTGGGCAGGCCGCTGTCGTGCCCGTCGAGACCGTAGACGTGCTGGCCACCGAGCGCGTCGAGGTCCGCCCGCATCCCCCGGGCGTGCAGGAACACGGCAGCACCGACGTACGGGGTGTCGTCCTGCCGGCCCTGCTGCCGGGCGTAGTAGCGGATCACGCTGGCCAGCCGCTTGGCCTTCCGGTTGGCCAGGACGTACGGGTTGTCCTCCGGGATGAGCCGGCTGTTCGGTGCCCGGCGCACCCACTGTGCGCCGTCGCCCCGGATCTCCCCGTGCCAGTGCTTCAGCTCCAAGACCCACAGGCCGCTCGGGGTGAGCACCAGGGCGTCGACCTCGTTGATCGAGCCGTCGGTCCCGACGAACTCGACGTTCGCCCAGACGTGGTACGGGTCGGCGTCCGGCAGGTAGCTGGCCAGTTCCCGCAGCCCGTCCTGCTCCCACGGGTAGGCACTGGCGTTGATCTGCTTCCAGCGCGGCGAGTCCTCACGCACCGGCCGCTCCCTCCACCCGCTGTCCGGCCCAGCCACCGCACCTTACCTGCCGGACAACGATCCGAAGAACCACTGGTTCGGCCGCCCCCGACCGCTGCCTATGCGCGGTACACGAAAATGGCACCATCCTTGGCGTGTCCTCCTCAGCGGCTTCCGATGCCCGACGAGCTCCGGGATCGAGCGATCGACATCCAGGTGCTGGCGTTACACGAGTGGCAACCACCGCACCGGCCCGCCTTCAGCCTGGTACGCCCGCCGCGCCCTGCCCCGTCTATGAGTGCAGGTCGACAGGAGCCGCAGGGCACCACACCAAGAAGCCTGCGGTGCGCCACCGACGCACCCGCCAAACCCTGTCGACCTGACGACGCAGACGACTCAGCTCGACACGGCCCGAGCGGGCATCCTGCCGACACCTCGCCCGCGAGCATGGCGGGGCCGGAAACGGGTACCAGCCGGGCATGAGGGCGAGCTTCCGGATCGGTCGGGTCGCCGGCGTACCGGTCGGGGTCAACTGGAGCGTCCTGGTCATCTTCGCCCTGATCGCCTGGGCCCTGTCGGCCAGCCAGTTCCCCCAGGTGTACCCGGGCCGGCCCGGCTGGGCGTACCTGCTCGCCGGGTTGAGCGCGGCGGTGGTGTTCTTCCTCGGCCTGCTCGCCCACGAGGTGTCGCACGCGGTGGTGGCCAAGCGCAACGGGCTGGCGGTGGAGGGGATCACGCTCTGGCTCTTCGGGGGCGTGGCCGAGCTGCGCGGCGAGGCGAAGGACCCGGGGGCCGAGTTGCGGATCGCCGGGGTGGGCCCGCTGGTCAGCCTGCTGCTCGGGCTCTTCTTCGGCGGCATCGCGCTGGCCGTCGCGGTCACCGGGGAGCGGGGGCTGCTGCTCGGCGCGCTCTCCTGGCTGGCCGGGATCAACGTCCTGCTGGCGGTCTTCAACATCCTGCCGGCGGCCCCGCTCGACGGTGGGCGGCTGCTGCGGGCGGCGGTGTGGAAGGCGACCGGGGACCGGACGAAGGGCTCGGTGGTGGCCGCCCGCGCCGGGTGGGTCCTCGGGGTGGCGCTGATCGGTCTCGGGCTCTGGCGGTTCCTGGTGGGCGCCGGGGTCGGCGGGCTCTGGCTGGCGCTGATCGGCTGGTTCCTGATCGGGGCGGCCGGCCTGGAGGAGCGGCAGGCCCGGGTGGGCAGCGCGCTGCGCGGGGTACGGGTCGGTGACGTGATGACCGCGCAGCCGCAGACCGCCTCCGGGGAGATGACCGTGGCGGACTTCGTCGACCACTACCTTTTCGCGTACCGGCACACCGCGCTGCCGCTGGTCGAGCAGGGCCGGCCGGTCGGCCTGGTCACCCTGGACCGGGTCCGCGGGGTGTCACCCGACCAGCGGGGTACCACCCGGCTGGCCGAGGTGGCCTGCCGCGCCGACGACCTGGTGCTGGCCCGGCCGGAGGAGGAGCTGACCGACCTGCTCCCCCGGCTGAGCGCCTGCGCCGACGGCCGGGCGCTGGTGGTCACCGGTGACCAGTTGGTCGGCATCGTCTCGCCCACCGACATCAGCCGCGCGGTGCAGCGCGGAACGCTGCGCGACCAGGTCACCACCGACCGCTGAGCCGACCGGCCGGGATCAGCGGGGGAAGAGGTGGTCCAGGAGGTCGGTACGGAAGGTGCCGGCGGGGTCGAGGCGGGCCAGCAGGGCGGCGAAGTCGCCCCAGCGCGGGTAGGTCGCGGCGATCGAGGCGGGATCGAGGCGGAAGACCTTCCCCCAGTGCGGGCGCGGCCCGAACGGGGCGAGCCGGCGTTCCACCTCGGCCACCACCGGGGCCACCGCGACCGGGTCACCGACCCAGGTGAAGTGCACCGCGACGCTGTCCCGGCCGTGGTTGGGGCTGAGCCAGAGCCGGTCCGCCGCGACCGTCCGCAGCTCGCAGACCTGGAGCACGGCGGCGATCCGGTCGGCGACCGGGTCCAGCGCGGCCAGCGCCCCGGCCGCCGCCGCGCGGGGCAGGTGGTACTCCGACTGGAGTTCGTCGCCGTTGCTCGGGGTGAAGCCGAGCCGGAAGTGGGGCAGCCGCTCGTGCCACGGGCCCGGCTCGCCGAGCTGCGCCGTGCAGTTCTCCGCCGGCATCCCCGGCACCGGGTGCCGGGGGCCGTCGGCCGCCGTCGTGCCCAGCCAGTCCGGCGGGGGCGCCGGCCGCGCCGCGAGCTGCTTGCGCCACACCTGGCCGAAGCGCGGCGAGCGCCAGTCGGTGAACGCGCTGACGCTGTACGCCGCCGACAGCGCCGCGTCGAGCGCGTCCCGGGGCAGGTCGTGGTGGACGTACTGGCGCACCTCGAAGGCGGGCACCACGTCCAGGGTGACCTCGGTGACCACGCCGAGCGCGCCGAGGCCGACCACCATGCCGGCGAACTCGTCGCCGCCGGTGTGCCGGTCCACCCGCAGCAGGTCCCCGTCGGCGGTGACCAGCTCCAGGCCGGCCACGGCGGTGGCCAGGTTGCCGTTGGCCGGGCCGGAGCCGTGGGTACCGGTGGCGACCGCCCCGGCGACCGAGATGTGCGGCAGCGAGGCGAGGTTCGCCAGGGCGTACCCCTGCGCGTGCAGCCTGGTCGCCACGTCGCCGTAGCGCAGCGCGGCGGCCACCGTGACGGTACGCCGCTCGGGGTCCAGCCGGAGCGTCGGCGGCAGGCCCGCCAGGGTGACCAGGTCCCCGGCGGTGTCGCCGAGGGTGTTGAACGAGTGTCCGCTGCCGACCGCGCGCAGCCGGGTGCTGCCGGCGACCAGGCGGCGCAGCTCGTCGAGCGAGGTCGGGCGATGGTACCGCCGGGCGGTGTAGCGGACGTTGCCCGCCCAGTTGCGTCGCGGTACGTCGTCCGCCACGGGAGTCGTCGCCATCCCGGCGACGATACCGGCCGCCGGCCGTCCACGGTTGCCGTCGTGGGAACGGGGAACAGTACGACGATGAGCAGTTACCGCGACCCCACCCTGCGGGGCGACGTCCACCCGTCCGAAGAGGAGCTCGACCCGACCGGGATCGGCCCGCTGCCGTCGAGCGCGCCACCCGGGCCGGCGTACCGGGTGACGTTCCGGGACGACACCGAGCCGGCGCCCTTGCCGGGACCACCGCCGGCGCCGGTACCCGCGCCCTCCCCCACTCCCCCGCCGGGGCCACCCGGCCCGCCGCCGCGCGCCGGGGCGGGCCGGCCGGCTGGTTAGGAAGGGGCCCTTCCTCTACCGGAAGCGTTAACAGGGGGCCCTTCCTTACACCTGGGGCGCCACCTCGGCGGCGACGAGTTCGAGGTGGTCCAGGTCGGCCAGGTCGAGGATCTGAAGGTAGATCCGCTGGCTGCCGGCCTCGGCGTACCGGCCGATCCGCTCGACGATCTCGGCGGGGGTGCCGGCGAGGCCGTTGGCACGCAGTTCGGCCGGCTCCCGGCCGATGGCGGCGGCCCGCCGGGCGATCTCCTCCTCGGTCCGCCCACAGCAGACCACCAGCGCGTTGGACCAGGTCAGCTCCTTGGCGTCGCGGCCGATCGCGGCGCAGGCGGCGCGGACCCGGCCGAACTGGTCGACGGTGTCCTCGACGGAGACGAAGGGCAGGTTGAACTCGTCGGCGTACCGGGCGGCCAGGCGCGGGGTCCGCTTCAGGCCCATGCCGCCGAGCAGGATCGGCGGGCGGGGCCGCTGCACCGGCTTGGGCAGCGCGGGTGAGGCGGTCACCGGGTAGTACCGGCCGGCGTGGTCGAAGGTCTGCCCGGCGGGGGTGGTCCAGAAGCCGGTGATGACGGCGAGCTGCTCCTCCAGCCGGTCGAAGCGCTCCGCCAGCGGCGGGAACGGGATCCCGTACGCGGTGTGCTCCTCGGCGTACCAGCCGGTGCCGATGCCCAGCTCGACCCGGCCGCCGCTCATCGCGTCGACCTGTGCGACGGCGATGGCGAGCGGGCCGGGCAGCCGGAAGGTGGCCGCGGTCATCAGGGTGCCGAGCCGGATCCGGCTGGTGTCGCGGGCCAGGCCGGCCAGGGTGATCCAGGCGTCGGTGGGTCCGGGGTCCCCGCTGACGGAGCCCATCTTCAGGTAGTGGTCGGAACGGAAGAACGCGCCGTACCCGGCGTCCTCGGCGCAGCGGGCCACGGCGAGCAACTGGTCGTAGCTGGCGCCCTGCTGGGGCTCGGTGAAGATCCGCAGTTCCATGAGCCGAGCATAGGGAGACGCGCCCGACCGCGTCTCCGGACACCCACCCGGGAAGACGGCATTCGCAAAGTCTTGCAGGAGCTTGCAGCCCTGGCAACAACGATGCCATCAGGCGGTTGCCCGGAAATCCGTGGTTCACAATCACCCGCATCACTGTTACGGTCTCGGCAACCCGCAACTTCTTGCGCAACTTGCAGGAAACCTTGCCGTTGCCTGTCCGCGGCATCCCTCCGTCCCCCGAGGAGTGTGGATGAGACTTCCCCGACCCAAGGTCGCCGTACCGGCCGCCGCCCTGGCCGCCACCATGGTGGCGGCCACCCTGACCGCCCTCACCGCCGGACCGCCGGCCGTCGCGCAGACCGCCGCCACCCAGGCCAACGGCGACTCGATCGTGCACCTGTTCCAGTGGCGCTGGAGTTCGGTGGCGCAGGAGTGCGAGTCCACCCTCGGCCCCAACGGCTGGGGCGGGGTGCAGGTCTCCCCGCCGCAGGAGCACGTGGTGCTGCCCACCGCGGAGGGCGCCACCTACCCGTGGTGGCAGGACTACCAGCCGGTGTCGTACCGGGTGGAACAGACCCGACGCGGCACGAAGGCCGAGTTCGTCGACATGATCCAGCGGTGCCGGGACCAGGGCGTCAAGATCTACGTGGACATGGTGCTGAACCACATGACCGGCACCGGCTCGGTGGGCAGCGGTCCGGGCAGCGCGGGCACCGTCTACAGCAAGTACGAGTACCCCAACCTGTTCAACGACGGCTCCGGCGACAGCTACCGGTACGCCGACTTCGGCCCCTGCTACCGCACCATCAGCAACTGGGGCAACAAGGCCGAGGTGCAGGACTGCGAACTGCTCGCCCTGGCCGACCTGAACACCGCCGACCCGGAGGTCCGGCGCAAGGTCGCCAAGTACATGAACTCGGTGATCGACCTCGGGGTCGCCGGCTTCCGGGTGGACGCGGCCAAGCACGTGCAGGAGTCGCACCTGGCCGACATCATCAGCCGGCTCAAGGACGTCCCGGTCTTCGGCGGCAAGCCGGACCTGTTCCACGAGGTGTACGGCGACGGCACCATCCCCTACACCGCGTACGCCCCGTACGGCGGGGTGACCAACTTCGACTACCAGCGCTCGGTCGCCTCGGCGTTCCGCGACGGCAACATCGCTCAGCTCGGGAACATGCCGAACTACGGTGGGCTCACCGCCAGCCAGGCGATCGTGTTCATCGACAACCACGACACCCAGCGCGAGAGCCCCACGCTGACCTACAAGAGCGGGGCCCGGTACTACCTGGCCGACTCGTTCATGATGGCCCACCCGTACGGCCGGCCGCAGTTGATGTCCAGCTACGCCTTCGGGTCGGTGCACGGGCAGGGACCGCCGAGCAGCGGCAACGGCACCACCAACGCCACCAACTGCGCCAGCTCCGAGTGGATCTGCGAGCACCGCAACGAGCAGGTCGCCGGGATGCCCGGCTTCCGCAACGCGGTCGCCGGCACCGGCATCAGCAACCAGCTCACCGACGGCAACGGCCGGCTCGCCTTCGCCCGGGGCAACCGGGGGTACGCGGCCTTCAACGCCACCGGCAGCGCGTGGAGCCGGTCGTTCAGCACCAACCTGCCCAACGGCACGTACTGCAACGTCGCCCGGGGCACCTTCAACCCGGCCACCAAGGCGTGCACCGGCGGCACGATCACGGTCACCGGCGGCAGCTTCACCACCAGCATCCCCGCCGACCGGGGCGTGGCGCTGCACGTCAACGCCCGGACCGACGGCACGACGCCGACCCCCACCGCCACGCCGACGCCGACCCCGACGGCCACCCCGACCAGCAGCCCCAGCCCGACCATCCCGGCCGGCGCCACCCGCTTCACGGTGACCGCCACCACCAACTGGGGCCAGGAGGTCTACGTGGTCGGCTCGATCCCGCAGCTCGGCAACTGGAACCCGGGCAGCGGCGTCAAGCTCAGCACCGGCACGAGCACCTACCCGAGCTGGACCGGCACGGTGGACCTGCCGGCCGGCGCCTCCTTCGAGTGGAAGCTCGTGAAGATCGGCAACGGCCAGACCGTCTGGGAGAGCGGCGCGAACCGGGTCTCCACCGCCGGCGGCACCATCACCGGCACCTGGCGCTGAGGTGTAAGGAAGGGCCCCTTGTTAACGCCTACGGTAGAGAAGGTCACCCCTCTCACTCTCGGCCTGTTAACAAGGGGCCCTTCCTTCTCAGCGGGCGGGTCAGGCGTACGGGGGGCGGAGGTAGGCGGCGCGCAGTGCGACCAGGCCGGTCGACTTCGGGGTGAGCGTGCCCCAGCCGGAGTTGAAGTAGTTGGTCCGGACGATCTGCGGGCCGCCCTCCGCGTTGAGCTGGGCGACGGCGGCCGGCACGGTGGCGATCCAGCCGGCCTGGTCGGGTACCTCCGCCGCCCGGACGCCCCACTCGGCGATCAGGACCGGCCGGGACCGGGCCACCGGCCCCAGGTCGGCCACCACCCAGTCCTTGGTACGACGGAACCGGGCCAGGGCGGTGTGCGCGGCGTCGGTGGCGTAGGCGTTCCACTGGAGGAAGTCGAGCCGGCTCATCAGCGACTCCGGGTGCAGCCGCCGGTACGCGGTCCGGTCCCAGCCTCCGACGCCGAGCGAGAAGGTCGTCCCGACCGGCAGGCTCCGGGCCCGGAACCAGTCCACGACGTAGCGCATCGCGCTCACCGCGCGGGCGTCCGCCTGCGCCCAGGTGTACCCGACCCCGCCCTCCGTGGTGCCGAACTCGTGGTCGGTGTCCAGCTCGGAGGCGAGTTGGAGGTTCACCCCGAAACCCAGGGTCCGGTACTGGGACAGCGCGCGGGCCAGCAGGCCGTCACACTGACCCGCGAGGACCTGACCGTACCCGTACGCCCTCGGCCAGGTGGTGCCCGGCCGCTGCTGGATGGTCATGTTCGGGGCCGGCACCGGGTAGCTGACCCCGTCGACGGTGACGGTCTGCGGCCCGGCGTCCGGGGCGCCGTAGTGCTTCAGCTCCAGCACCATGTTGAGCCGGACGCCCTGCCGGCCCAGCGTGACCAGCCAGGGCTTCTGCCAGCCGGGGAAGACGTACCCGTCGGCGAGGCTGCGGTACTGGGTCAGCGAGCGGATGTTGCTCCCCGCGATGTCGGCGGTGGGGTCGGCGTTGCCGGAGAGGTAGTAGCCGCCGAGCACCGGGGCGAGGACGGCGTAGTCGACGTGGGCGGTGGCGGTCCGCCCGGCGCTGTCGCGCACCGCCACGGTGACCCGGGGCATCAGGCCACCGCCTGGTGGACGGCGGTGGCCCCGTCGTCGGACAGCCGGCTCCAGACCCGGCCGGAGTCGTCGGTGACGGTGACGGTCAGCGGCTCGAAGCCGGTGGTGACGCTCACCGGCGCGCTGCTGCGGCCGGCGGCGTCGGTGAGCACCACGGTGACGGTCACCGGGTGGCCGTCCGGGTGGCCGTAGAGCACGGTCAGCAGCATCGGTTCGCCGGAGACGAAACTGGACTTGTGCAACGTGGCGGTGACGGTGGGTGTGGCCATCCCCGCCTCCCTTCTTCCGGCCGGTCGGCACGACCGGCGGCGCCGGATGGGAGACCGGGTCCGCCCCGGGTGGAGGTGGAACCCGGTTTCACCTGGTACAACGACCGGGCGCCGGCTGCTGCCGGTCAACCATCGGACCCCGCCGGCGTCAGCCAGCCGGTTGCGCGGCGGCGCGCAGGATCCGGTCGCGGGACCGGTGGACGTCGGCGCGGAGCCGGTCCAGGTCGACGTCCAGCACCCGGCCGTCCCACTTGCGGACCTGGCCGGCGACGAACACGGCGGTGACGTTGCGGGCGTCGCTGCCCAGCACGAGCGTGCCGACCGGGTCGTTGAGCGGCATGGTGTTCAGCTCCGCCGCCCCCACCACCAGCAGGTCGGCCTGCCGGCCCGGGGTCAGCGACCCGGTGACGTCGCCCAGCCCGTTGGTCCGGGCCCCCTGCCGGGTGGCGAAGTCGAGCACGTCGGCGGCGCGCAGCCGGGGGCGTGACGCGCCGGAGCCGTACCCGGCCTCGACGGCCCGCATCCGCTGGATGGCGTACAGCGCCCGCATCTGGGTGACCATGTCGCTGGCCAGCGCCACCTCGACGTCGATGCCCAGCCCGGGACGGATGCCGACCGCGAGGGCCTCGTCCACGGCGGGCACGGCGTTCTCCAGCCCGAGGTGCGGCTCCGAGGTGGGGGCCAGGGAGACCGTGGTGCCGGTGTCGGCCATCGCCCGCCACGCCGCACCGGTCAGCCCGGTGCAGTGGATCAGGGTGATGTCGGGTCCGAGCAGGCCGTCCCGGGCCCAGCCGAGGATCGCCGACGACGACGTGGCCCCGAAGACGGCGTCGACGCTGACCCCGATCCCCAGCTCCCCGGCCAGCCGGGCCAGCTCCGGCCGGTACGCCAGGTCCGGGCCGGCGATCTCGTCGGTGGCCAGCGCGGCCAGCCGGACCGTCAGCAGCGGGTCGTCGCCGTACCGGTCGACCAGCCGGGCGAGGTCGGCCGGCCACTGCCGGTCCCACGCGCCGAAGTGCGGCCGCATCGCCGCGTGCACGCCCCGGATCCCGGTGTCGAGCAGCGCCTGGACGGCCCCGTCGGAGTGCGCCGCCGAGCGCGAGTTGTGCGAGAAGTCGAGCAGGCAGGTGATGCCGCAGTCGAGGGCGGTGAGCGCGGCGAGCCGGGTGCCGACGTACATGTCCTCGGGGGTGTAGGCGGGGGCGTACCCGGCCAGGGTGGTGCCGAGGTAGGCGCCGAGGTCGTCCACGTCCGGCGTGATCCGGCGCAACTGCCCCTGCCAGGCGTGCCGGTGGGTGTCGACGAACCCGGGCGCGACGATGTCGCCGGTGACGTCGACGACGAGCGCGCCCTCGGTCGCGGCCCCGGGCCGCGCACCGCCCGCTGCGGCCCCGGTCCTCAGGTCGGTGCCGACGGCGGCCCCGGACCGCAGGTCGGTGCCGACGGCGGCCCCGGACCGCAGGTCGGTGCCGACGGCGGCCCCGGATCGCAGGTCGGTGCCGACGGCCGCGACGACGTCTCCCCGGATCAGCAGGTCTCCCCGGTCGAGGATGCCGAGGTCCGGGTCCATGGTGACGATCGTGCCGCCGGTGAGCAGGATCGGGCGGCCGGTCCGGTGGGCCTGCCGCAGGTCGTCGGGGGTGGTCCTGGTCATGTCAGCTGCTCCGGGGTCGAAGAAACGCGCCTGCCGTGGCCCACTGTCGGCGGCTCCGGCGGCCGGCGGCAGGGCACCTCGCGCCGGGGCGCACCCCGCCCGGGTGCGCGCCGTCCGGGCACGGACCGGCGGGGCGGCGGCTGCCTGGGTGCGACACACCCAGGCAGCCGGCCGGGTGGCTGGTTACCGTCGAGGCATGGCAGCCAACGAACTCGGCGAATTCCTCCGGGCCCGCCGGGCCCGCCGTCGGCCGGAGGAGGTGGGCATGCCCCGGTACGGGCAGCGCCGCGTCGCGGGGCTGCGGCGGGAGGAACTCGCCGTGCTGGCCGGGGTGAGCGTGGACTACTACACCCGCCTGGAGCAGGGCCGGGAACGGCACCCGTCGGCGCAGGTGGTCGACGCGCTCGCCGAGGCGCTGGACCTCGACCCGGACGCCCGGGAGCACCTGTACCGGCTGGCCGGGCTCACCGCCACCGCCCGCCGGGGCACGGTACGCGACACCGTCGCCCCCGCGTTGCGGCAGCTCATGGACCTGCACCTCACCGCACCGGCGTTCGTCACCAACCGGCTGCTCGACGTGCTGGCGACGAACGCCCTGGCGGACGCGCTGTTCGCCCCGTTCGCGGCGGCGGACAACCTGGCCCGGATGATCTTCGTCGACCCGACGGGGCGCTGGTTCCACGCCCGGTGGGACCGGGCGGCGCGGGCCGCCGTGGCGCACCTGCGGCAGGCCGTGGGGCACGACGCCGGCGATCCCCGGCTGCACGCGCTGATCAGGACCCTCGGCGGGGCCAGCGAGGAGTTCCTCGCCCTGTGGAACTCCCACGACGTGTGGGGCAAGACCACCGACGGCAAGGAGTTGCACCACCCGGACGTGGGCGCGCTGTCCCTGACGTACCAGACCTTCGACGTGCGGGACGCCCCGGGCCAGCAGCTCATCGTCTACCAGGCCGAGCCGGGCAGCCGCAGCGCCGAGGCGCTCACCCTGCTCGGCACCCTCGCCGCGACCCGACGGGACCGGACGGCACCGGCACGGCCGCCGGGGCCGGGGCGCAGACCGACGGCGTGAGGCCGACCCGCACAAGAACGGCGTGCGGGGCGACCAACCAGGACCGCGTGCGGGGCCGGTGGACGCCGGTACCGGCGCCGACCCCACGACGCTCCCCCCGGGGTCGGCCTCCCCCGCGCCGGTACCGGCCGACGGGGGCCGGGTCAGGTCCCGGCGGGAACCCCCGAACGGTGCTGGGAGCCGCGCAGCAGGTGACTTCCGCCGCTGACCAGGGTCGCCCCGGCCGCCATGCCGACCAGGACCAGGATCGCGCTGATCGCCCAGAGGCCCGACTCGGCGCCGGCCGACGCCTGCTGCGACCAGGCGACGGTGAACGCCGCCGTCATCACCGGCACCACCAGCCACGGGTTGAGCAGCCACCCGGCGACGGCGGCGACCGCGACCAGGGAGAGCACCACCCCGAAGACCTGCCAACCGGCGTACGCGCCGGCCGCCGAGCCGGTCCGCGGGTCCGTGGGGTGGCCGGTGTGCCAGCCCAGCCACGCCCACCACACCGCCACCGTCGCGGCGGCGAGGAGCAGAGCCCCGGCGAGGGAGCGGGTACGTGTCGACGTGTCCACGGCCCTGATCATTCCGGTCCGCCCGACGGAACGGATGGGTACCCGTACTCAGCCCGCCGGTCCGGTGGTGTCGTGGCCAGCCCGGTCCCGGCGAGTGTCCGATGCCCGACTGATCGGTGGCGGCGCACCGGTCCCCGTCGGTGGCCACCCGGAACGGCCGTCCCCACCAGCGCGGATGCCCCCGCCCCGGCGGACCGGCCACGGTGGACGACCCGGCGGGCAGCCGGCCCGGCGGAGCCGGTGACCCGGATCGCTATGGTGCGGCACCGTCGGGGTTCGTAGGGTGTTCGGGTTCGCCCGACGCCGGCCGCCCGAGGGGTTGAGAACGCTGACATCCGCCGCCCGTCCCCCGCGCGCGCCCGGCCCGGCATGACGCTCGCCCGGGACCTCGCCGGCCTCCCGACCGACCGGGTCGTCCACCTCGGCGGCCCCACCGTCGAGGTGGTCGCCGAGACGGCGGCCCGGTGCCTGACCGACCATGCCGCCGTCGTCCTCGACCCCGGCTCGGGTGGCCCGCTCGACGTCGTCCGCACGACGCTGGACCGGCTCGAACAGGTGGCGTACGCGCTGCTGCCCGGATGGCTCCCCGAGGCGGCGCAGGTCGGCCGTACCGATCCGCTCAGCCTGGCGGCCGTGCGCGCCGCCGCGACCGGCCGGGCCCGTGGTTCCCGGCACTCCGCGGCCTTCCTGACGCACCTCGCCACCGCCGCGCTCACCGGCCGACGCCCGCGCGGCGACGCCTTCGCGCTGGAGCAGCGCTGCCTCGGGCTGGCCCGGGTAGTCGCGGAGGGCTTCGACCGGTCCGGGCTCGTCCTGCTCGTCGACCTCCCCGCCGACCCGACCGAGCAGGCGGAGCAGGCCCTCGTCGCGGCGGCCGAGTGGCTGGCCCAGCACGGCCGGCTGGGCGTCTGGCTGGTGGGCGGGGCGCTGCGGGTGGACCGGGTCCCCGTCGTCCACCTCGCCCGGCCCGGCCCGGTTGCCACCGGGCCGGCGGGCGGCGGGACGCCGGGTCGGTCCGCGCCGCCGCCGGTGGTCGGGCGGCCCCACCCGGCCAGCGCCGCCGAGGCCGCGCTGGAGGCCGCCCTGGCCGCCGAGAGCTGGGCGGCGGGGCGCCGGTGGAACCAGTCGTACCAGTCGGACGTCCTCACCGCGCCGGTCCGGCTGGACCTGGTGTGGCCGGCCGAGCGCTGCGTGGTCGAGGTCGACGGGCCGGAGCACTGCCACCCGGCCCGGTTCGAGGCGGACCGGCAGCGCGACGTCCGGTTGCAACTGGACGGTTACGCCGTCCTGCGCTTCACCAACGCACGGATCAGCCACGACGTCGGCTCGGTGGTGCACCAGATCGGCACCTACCTGCGGGACCGGCGACGTGCCATGGCGGAAGGAAGGTTCCATGCCCGGCGATGACCTCACCCCGAGCGAGAGCGCGATCCTGGTCGCGTTGATGGCGGTGGCGCGGGAGATCCCCAACACCGAACTGAAGGAGCGGTACCACATCGACGTCCGCAAGGGGTACCGGGACAAGCTCAACCGGCTCCGGTACGTCGAGAGCCGCAAGTCCGGCCGGACGTACCTGCACCAGCTCGCCGACCGGGGCTGGGCCCGGGTGGAACACGACCTCCCCCTCGACGCCCGGGGCGCCCGCGCCCTCGGCGGCGCGCTGACCCTGCTGCTGGCGAACCTGCGGGACCGGATCGCCCCCCGCGACGACTACCGGTCCTTCGGCGAGCTGTTCGCGCTGACCGACCTGCGGGCGGCGACCCCGCCGACGGGCGGACCGCAGGTCCTGCGGACCCGGCTCCGGCAGGCGTACGCGGCCCTCGCCACGGGCCCCGGGGAGTGGGTCGGCCTGACCCGGCTCCGGCCGTTCTTCGGCGACGTCGACGTCGCCGACCTCGACGAGGCGCTGCGGCGCCTGGAGCGGGAGCCGGACGTGAACATCGTGCCGGAGTCGAACCAGAAGATGCTGACCCCGCAGGACGTCGCGGCGGCGGTACGGATCGGTGGCCAGGACAAGCACCTGCTGGCGATCGGCGTGTGATGCGGGAGGCGGAACGCGCCGCCCTGGCGGCGATCAGGTTCAACTGGGCGCCGGTACCCGACGACGTCTGGCGGCCCTCCCCCTTCCACGTCGAGGGGCTGCACGGCGCGGTGGTGCGGGACGTGCTCGACGGGCTCGCCGACGCCCGCGCCAGTGTGGACGGCAGCCCGATCGGCCTGGTGTTGCAGGGGCAGCGCGGCTCCGGCAAGACCCACCTGCTGGGCTGGACCCGCCAGCAGGTGCAGGCGCAGGACGGGTACTTCTTCCTGGTCGGCCTGCTCGACCCGAAGGGCTTCTGGAACAGCGTGCTGACCGCCGTCCTCGACGGGTTGGCCCGGCCGGTGTCCGCCGGACAGACCCAGCTCCGGCTGCTGCTGCGCCGGCTGTCGGCGATGGTGGGCGCGCCCCGCGCCGCGCGCCGGGCGGTGATGGGGGAGACCGAGCTGACCCGGGCCGCGCTGGACGCGTTCGTCGCGGGGCTGACCCGGCTGGACCGGCACGTGGTGACCCGCTGCCAGGACACGGTACGGGCGCTCGCGCTGAGCGTGTCGGAGGACGTCGCGCACCGGGACATCGCCGAGAACTACTTCGCCTCGGGCGAGGAGGAGACACCGGCGGAACGGGCGGCGTGGGGGATGCGGCGCGCGCCCCGTCCCCCGCAGCAGCTCGTGCAGGACCTCTCCTGGCTGCTCGCGCTGACCGGCCCGACGGTGATCGCCGTCGACCAGATCGACACGATGATCGCGCAGTCGGTGCTCGTCGCGGACCCGGCCCAGCAGCGGGTCGACGTCCGCGACGACCCGGAGCAGGCGGCGGCGCTGGCCCGCTTCGCCGACGGGCTGATGACCCTGCGGCAACTGACCCGCCGCACGCTGACCCTGGTCGCCTGCCTGCCCACGTCCTGGACGATCATCCGCAACCAGACCGTGGACACGGTGGGTGACCGGTTCCGCCAGCCGCCCCAGCTCAAGACGATCGACGACGTCGACCTGGGCCGGGCCATCATCGAGAAGCGCTTCGCCCTCCACTTCGCGGACCTCGGGTTCGTGCCGCCGTACCCGTCCTGGCCGGTGCTGCCGGACGCGTTCGCCGGGGCCGGCGCGATGACGCCCCGGCAACTGCTGATCGACATCGACCGGCACATCCGGGCCTGTCTCGCCGCCGGTGAGGTACGGGAACTGGCCCGGCTCGGCGACCCGGGCACCGACCCGGCCCCGCCGCCGCCCGTCGACGTCTGCGCACCGGCCGACCTGGCCCGCTTCGACGCCCGGTTCGCCCAGCTCCGGGCGGAGGCGGACGTGGCCGCCCCGCTGGCCCGCGACACCGAGGACGGCACGGTCCCGGCGCTGCTCGCCGCCGGTCTCACCGCCTGGGTGCTGGAGCGCGGCGAGACCGGCGGGGTGTTCAGCGTCGACCCGCCGCCCAGCGCCGACCCGCCGTTGCACGCGCGCCTGCGGCTCACCCTCGACGAGGCCACCGAGGACCAGGTCCACTGGTGTTTCCGGGCGGTCAGCGACGGCCACCACGCCATCGCGGCGCTGACCCGGCTGCGCAAGGCGTGCACCGCCACCGGGCTCGACGAACGGGTCGCCAGACGCAGGCTGTTCCTGCTGCGCAACGCCGCCTGGTCCGGCGGCGCGAAGACGAAGCTGGCGGTCGAGGCGTTCCACCGGGCCGGCGGGACCACGCTGCCCCTGACCGACGAGGACCTGCGCACCCTGTGGGCGCTGCGGGGCCTGCTGGCGGAGGCGCCGGTCGACGTCCGGGGGTGGCTGGCCGCGCGGCGGCCCGCCCGGGACGTCGCCGTCCTGCGCCGGGCCCTCGCCGACGTCGGGGACTGGCTCCCGGCCGCACCGCCCCCCGGCGAGCCCACCACAGCAGGCGCCACCACAGCAGGCGCCACCACAGCGGCCGAGCCCTCCGCTGGCTCCCCCGCCGGGCCGGACAGCTCCCCCACCGGGCAGGACGGGGGCGGTGGTCGGGTGACGCCCGCCCGGCCCCGGGACGAGGGCCCGGTGTTCACCGTCGGGCACGACCACGGCGACGGTACGCCGGTGCGGCTCGCGCTCGAGGCGCTGCGCAAGCACACCACGATCTTCGCCGGCTCGGGGTCGGGCAAGACGGTGCTCATCCGCCGGATCCTGGAGGAGTGCGCCCTCCAGGGCGTCTCCGCCATCGTGCTGGATCCGAACAACGACCTGGCCCGGCTCGGCGACGCGTGGCCGCAGCCCCCGCAGCACTGGGGTCCCGGGGACGCGGAGCGGGCCGCCGCGTACCTCGCCGGGACCGAGGTGACCGTCTGGACCCCGCGCCGCTCGGCGGGGCGCCCGTTGAGCTTCCAGCCGCTGCCGGACTTCCGGGCCGTGCTCGACGACCCGGACGAGTTCACCGAGGCGGTCGAGGCCGCCGTCGCGGCGCTGGCGCCCCGTGCCCAGCTCACCGGCCGTACCAGCCGGGCCCACCTGGGCCTGGCGGTGCTGCGCAAGGCCGTCGAGCACTACGGCCGGCGGGGCGGCAGCCGGGTCCAGGGGCTGGTCGACCTGCTCGCCGACCTGCCGGACGGCCTGGTGGACATCGACGGCGCCGACAGGATCGGGGCCGCCCTGGCGCAGTCGCTGGCCGCCGCGATGGTCAACGACCCGCTGTTCGGCGGGGAGGGCAGTCCGGTGGACCCGGGGCTGCTGCTCACCCCGCCACCGGGGCGCTCGGCCCGGATCTCCGTGGTCAACCTGGTCGGTCTGAACTCCGACGAGACCCGGCAGAGCTTCGTCAACCAGTTGCAACTGAGTCTGTTCGCCTGGATCAAGCGGAACCCGGCCCACGACCGGCCGCTACTCGGCCTGCTGGTGATGGACGAGGCGCAGACCTTCGCCCCCTCCGGCGCGATGACCGCCTGTACGCACAGCACGCTGGCCCTGGCCGCCCAGGCCCGCAAGTACGGCCTCGGGCTGGTCTTCGCCACCCAGTCGCCGAAGTCGCTGCACAACCGGATCCCGGGCAACGCGGCGACCCAGCTCTACGGCCGGCTCAACGCCCCGGTGCAGATCGAGGCCGCCCGCGAGATGGCCCGCGCCAAGGGTGGTGACGTCCCCGACATCTCCCGGCTCGGCACCGGGGAGTTCTACCTCGCCGCCGAGGGGGCCGCCCCGGTCAAGATCCGTACCCCGCTGTCGCTGAGCCACCACCCGGCCAGTCCGCTCACGGTGGAGGAGGTGTTGGAGCGGGCCCGCAACCCGTAGCGTCCGACACCATCCGTCACCGCCCCGGCACCGCCCGGCGACCCTCCGGCCCGCCGCGCACCCCACCTGAGCAGCACTGGCGCACCTGCGCTAGACAGGAACGCAGACAACACCTCCTGGGACGGCTGGAGCACATGGCACAACCCCTCCTGGTCTGGCTGCTCGGTGGCGTCCTGCTGCTCGGTGCGGGCTTCGTGACAGCCCTGCTGCCCCGGTGGCGGGCCCGCGCGCAGGACCGTGTCGTCGCCTGGTCGGCGGCGCGGGCGGCGATCGACAGCGCCGCCGTCAGCCGGGACGCGGCCCGGCACCCGGTGCCGGAGGCGGAGCACCTGCTGGCCCGCGCCGAGCACCTCGCCGCCGGGCGCGGCGGGCCGACGGCGGCCCGCACGGCGACCGGGTACGCGCGCCGCGCCGACGAGCTGTGGCGGGCGGGCCACCGGGCCGGGGGAGGTACGGCGTGACCGGCCGTCAGCTCCTGCGCCGGGCCGACCGGCTGCGCTGGGTCTTCCTCGGCGTGGCCGTGGTGGTCCTGGTGGTGTTCCTGCTCGCCCAGCACCAGAGCGTCGAGGTCAGCTACGGCCAGTCCCCGTCGGCGTCGGGCCGGATCGAGGAGGGGTCGGCCGGTGAGCTGAGCGACGTCACGCTGCCCTCGGTCGAGGAGATGACCGCGCTGGTCGCCGCCGACCCGGTGGTCCGGCTGCCCGGGGCCGTCGCCGCCTGGAACGAGTCCCGGGTCAGGGACGCGATCGGCGCGCACGACGTGCGCATCCTGGTCGCGCCGCCCGGCCTCGACGAGGAGCAGCGCAAGCACCTGCGCGAGGTCGACAACGCCACCATCCGGGTGATCGGCACCCAGGTCAGCGGCGGCCTGTACGAGGTCACCCCGGACCGGATCCCCGGCTGGCGGGCGCAGTTCGCCACCCACGACGTGACCGACCTGCTGGTCACGCTGATCACCACGCTGAACAAGGACCCCCGCCCGGAGGACCGGGACGAGCTGCGCTGGCGCGAGCCGACCGACGCGGAGGTGGAGCGGGTCGCCGCCGACCTGCGCGCCGACCGGCCGCACGTCGCCGCCGGGGCCACCCTGACCCGGGTACCGGCCGACGCCGCCCGCAACGCCTTCCCGGACGGCGCCCGGTACGTGGTGCTGCCCGCGCAGCCGCACGGCGAGCCGCTGCCCGCGTACGGGCCGGTGCTGACCCGGCTCTTCCCCGACGAGCCGATCGTGCTGATGTACGGCACCTGGATCGAGTACCACGGCCCGGCCGGGGAGGAGTTCGCGGAACTGGCCGCCGCGAGCTTCTACGCCCAGTTCGGCAGCCGGCTCAGCCGGTACGCCTATCCGCAGCAGAACGTGCTCACCGCGTACCTGAACCAGGTCACCGACATCCGGTACGCGGGGCTGTTCGACCGGCCCCTGCCGTACCGGCCGCTCGACCCGCTGCGGGTGGCGCTGCCCGCCCTGCCGTGGGTCTTCGCCGGCTGCGTGGCCGCGTTCCTGGTCCTGTCGATCCGGTCGCTGCGCCGCTCGGGCGGGGGCCTGCTCGCCCGTCCCGGCGACCCGCAGCGCGGCGGGGTGCCCGCCCGGCTGGCCGGGCTCACCGCCCTCGCGCTGGAGGTCTCCCTGCTCACCGACGCACGGAGCAACCCCGCGCTGACCCGGGGCATCGTCACGCTCCAGGCGGCCCGGGAGGCGCTCGACGAGGGGCTGCCGGACCGGCACGTGACCCGCCTGCTCGACACGGCGACGGCCGAACTGGACGACACCGCCCGCACGCTGGGCATCGCCGGTTACCGTCCGCACCTCTACCTCCAGGGGAGGCTGTCGTGATCCCCGCCGCACGCCGGTGGTTCACCCGCCCCGCCGTCCGACGTTGGCTCGGTGACCTGGTCAGCACCCCGTTCGGCCTGGCCGTGCTGGCCTGCGTGGTGCTGGCCGGCTGGGCGCTGTGGTCCGGCGGCCTGCTGGACGGGCCGATGGCCCGCCAGGTGCGGACCTCCTCGGTGTACGCCGCCCCCGGCGTCGACCTGGACCGGGCCGCCGCCGAGCGGATCATCGGCAACCGCCGGCTGGTGGTGCTGCTGATGGCGCCGGGTGCCGACCTGCGCGCCGCCTGCCAGGACGTGGGCCAGGCGGCGAAGGGCACCCTGGTGCTGGTGATGAGCGCGGACGGCGACGACTGGGACACCTACGGCTGCGCCCGGTACACCGGTGACGACGCGAAGGACTTCGGCAAGGCGGTGGTGGCCGAGACGACCATCTCCCGGGGCACCGACGGGTTCGTCGACCGCCCGTTGGAGGCGTTGAAGGTCGTCGTCGTCAACTACGACCGGCTGGTGCGGGCCGCCATCGTCCCGGACGGCGGGCGCACCATCAGCCCCTCGTTGCCCCGCTTCCTGCTCGCCGGCGCGGCGCTGGTCGGGGTGGTCGCCGGCGCGACCGCGCTCTACGTCGGCGGTCGCCGGGCCGGCCGGCTCGCGGCCGTGCGCCGGGCCCGCCGGGACGAGAGCGCGGACGGCCGCAGCGCGCTCAGCGCCGCCGCGGCCGTCCTGGCCCAGCAGATCATCGACCTGGATCGACGGTACGCCCAGGTGCACCGCCAGGCCACCCGCGCCGGTAAGGACCACGCGTTCCTCCGTGGCTACCGGAACCTGACCACCGGGTACGTCGCCCTGCTCGACGACCTCGCCACGGTCGACGGTGACGCCGCCGCCGTCCGGCGGCTCCGGGAGCGGGTCGACGCGCTCGGCCGGGAGGCCACCACGCTCGCCGACCGGACGGACCGCCCCGGCCGGTGAGCGCCCGACCCTGCCTCGGCGCGGGTCACCGTCGGCGGACGTTGCCCGAGGGCGGGAGCTGCGTCCCCGTGGTGTTGCTCTGGTTCTGCTGCCCGGACGAGGTGTTCGGCTGGGTGGTGGGCGGGACGTACTGGCCCTGCTGGGGCAGCAGGCCGCTCGCCACGTAGCTCAGCCCGGCCACGGCCGCGCCGTACCCCGCGGCCTGCGGGTTCGACGGGGTCAGGCCACCGTAGACGCCCTGACCCACCGCGTTGGCCACGGCGGGCACGATCTGCCAGAGGTTCGGCTTGGGGTGCGGGTTCTGGGGGTTCCGGTGGATCTGCCACTGGTTGTAGGCGGCGGTCAGGACGGTGTTCATCAGTTGCGCCCCGCCCGCGCCGACCCCACCGGCGTAGACGTTCGGCCATCCCGCCAGGGTGCCGATCGCCTGGGTGACGAAGGCCGCCCCCAGCAGGACCTGGTTGCGCCGTTCCTCGTTCTTGATGGCCTTCCACGCCTGGCCGGTCCAGTGCTGGAGGTCGAAGCCCCGCCCGTTGGCCCGGGGTTCCATCCGGTAGAACTGGCCCTCGACGTCGAAGTTGTGGCCGTCGAAGGCGCTCTCCAGGCGCTCCACCGAGGAGTTGGCGGAGACGTTGGGCAGGGACGCCTGGTAGTCGCTCGCCGTGTACTGGCCGTACCCGGCGGGCAACGACGTGGTGCTCGTGCTCCCCACCGGACTCGGCTGGTACTCCTGGTAGTAGCTGCTGTCGCTGGCGTGGCTGTACACGCTGCTCGACGCGGCGTTCGTGGTCTGGTACGGGTACATCTGGTACGAGTACTGCTGCTCCTGCTCCGGGCCGATCTCGTCGCCGCTGTTCGACCCGCTTCCCGACTGGCTCTGTCTGGGCATCCGCGTACCTCTCTGCTGCGTGGGAGCATGACGCTCTCTCTACGGCCGGCCCGGCACCCCGGTTCAGGCGCTCCGGAGGTGCTTTTCGCCACCGTCGACTACCGGTGGGAACGGTGGGGGCGGTGGGGGCCCCGGGTGCGCCGCGCCGGGCAGCGCCCGCGCGGCGGCCCGTTCGGTGATCGCGGCGACCTCCCGCTTGGCCTGCGCCGAGATCCGGCCGGCGTCCGGCTCCTTGTACCAGGGACGCAGCGTGATCACCGCCGGGCGGATGCCGGTGGCCAGCAGCAGGGCGGTGCCCTTGGACAGGGCCCGGATCCGGTCCGGCGGGAGCACGTGCTCCTGCCGGTAGGAGGTGGACCGCGACGAGCCGTCCCGGCTGCGGGAGACGCTGACCGTGCTGACGTCGTGCTGGCCGACCAGCTTGGAGACCTTCTCCACGAAGTCGGCGTCGTCCAGGCCCGCGCCGAGCAGCTTGATGGTGGCGGCCCCCCACAGCGCGTCCATCCCGGCCTCCCCCCACACCCGGGAGCCCTGCCGGTAGCTCTGCAACAGGGTGACCACGTTGATGCCCCGGGAGCCGAGGTGGGAGTAGAGGTCGGGCAGGTCGGAGATGCGGCAGACGTTCGCCGCCTCGTCCAGCACCGCCGTCATCGGTGGGTCCAGCCGCCCGCCCATCCGCTCGGCGGCGACCACCCCGGCGCGCAGGGTGGCGTCGGCGAGCCCGGCGATCACCCCGGCCGCCGACCCGCCGCCGTCCTTGGAGAGCAGGTAGAGGGTGTCCCGGCCGAGCACGTGCCGGTCCGGGCGGAACTGCGGCAGGTACGGGTCCGGGGTGACCCAGGCCAGGATCTCCGGGTCCAGCAGGCAGGCCACGCACTGCCGGGCGGTCTCGTAGATGCCGTCGCGGGTCTCCACCGCGCCCCGGACCGTGCCCTGCAACTGCTCGGCCATGGCGTGCAGCCCCGCGTCGCGCAGCAGGTCGACCGGGGTACGGTCGGCCGGGTCGGCCAGCCACCCGAGCAGGTCGGCGACGGAGGCCCCGCCCCGGGCGGCGGCCAGGAAGAGCGCGGTCAGGGTGTTCTGCGCCGCCGAGATCCAGAAGTCCTTCTTGGTGGTGTCGTCGTTGACCGAGGCCACGAAGTGCCCGGCCAGCCGCCGGGCGCCCTCGATGGTGCCGCAGTCGCCGAGCAGGTCCCACCACATCTCCCGGTGGCTGTGCGCGATGCCCTGCGGGTCGAAGGTCCACACCGTGCCGGTGCGCTCCCGTTCGGCCCGGGTCACCGCGTACACGTCGGACTTGTTGGAGGTGAGCAGGACCGCGCCCCGGGCCCGCAGCACCCGGGGGATGGCGATGCCGGTGGACTTGCCGGCCCGGGGCGCCATCAGGTCCAGCTCCACGTCCTCGAAGGAGGAGCGCAGCTCGGGGCCGCTCGGGGCGAGGTCGCCGAGGAGGTTGCCGGTCTCGTCCGGAGGCAGGTGCCTCATCCCGGCCAGCGAGGGGCGCAGTTCCCGGGCGCGGGCGGCGATCCCGGCGGGGGCCAGCGAGGCCAGGTCCCGGGCCCGGGCCAGCCCGATGCCGCGCCGCCGCCGGTCCAGCAGGGCCCGCCCGCCGACCACCAGCGGGGTGACTATGAGGGCCGCCGTCACCACCGTCCCGGTGTAGACGGCCCAGGCGGGCGCCCCCGGCCAGAGCGCCCCGGTGTCCCCGCCGACCAGGGCCAGGTAGGAGCGCAGGGTGAACGGCGGCAGGTGCCAGCCGTGTCCGGTCAGCCCGGCCCCGAGGCTGCCGCCCAGCCAGGCGACCAGGAAGATCCCCAGGTTGGCGAGGGCCACCAGGCTGAAGGCCCAGAAGAACAGGTCCGACCCCTTCGGCGGGCCCCCCGACGGCCCGCTCACGCCCGCCACCCCCGGTCGGCCGGCGCGGTCCCGTCGGCCCGGTGGGCGAACTCCGGTCGGGTACCCAGGTTGCCCAGTTCCGCCTCGGCCTCGAAGGCCGCCTGCCGGGCCGCCGCCCGCTCGGCCGCCTGCTGCGCGGCGTACCCGTTCTGCACCCACCGCTGGTTGGTGTCGTGCAGGCGGCGTTCGGTGTCGGTGATGGAGACCCGGATCGGGATACCCGGCCGACCACCCACCTTGATCAGGAACCGGCCCCGCCCGGGGGGCTCCTCGTTGCTGCCGGTGCTCGCCCAGCCAGGCGGGGAGGACCAGGAGGAGACCAGCTCGACCTCCCGCCGGGACAGCCCGATCACCCGGCCCAGCTCCTGCATCTCCGCCGCCGGCAGGCCGGCGCAGGCCACGATGCCGGCCCGCTCGACGAAACCCCGGGCCTTGGCCCGGTCGGAGTCGGAGCCGAGCGCCTCGGCGTCCTTGAGAGTGTGGGTGATCTTCGCATCGCCGAGACCCAGCGACCGGTTGAGCCGGGTCAGGGCGTCGATCCGGTCGACGATGCCGGAGGCGGCCCGCAACGGACGCCACAGCTCGTCCAGGATGGTGAAGAACCAGCGCCGGGGGGCCAGCCCGGCGTCGGCGAGGGCGTGCGAGGCGGCGACCGTACCCAGGCCGTCCGACCAGGCGGCGAGCATGGCCGCGGCGGTGAGCTGGGTGTCGGCCTCTCCGATCCGGGAGATGTCGATGCAGACGGCGGGGGCGTCCGGGTCGATCCGGGTGGAGGTGACCGAGCCGAACGTGTCCCCCAGCGCCCCGTCCAGGATGCCCAGCAGGGAGCGGTGCAACGGGTCCACCGCGTCCCGGTAGCGGGTCTCCTGACCCCGGTCCAGGGTCACCGCCCGGACCCGGTCCGGCCCCTCCTCCAGCACCCGCAGCAGGTCGGGCAGGAGCGGGGCGCGGTGCTTCGGGGTGTGCTCCCGCAGGTGCCGCAGGCAGGCCGAGAGGACCGCCTGCTCGTGGTCGTCCAGGGCCCGGCCCCGCACGATGGTCAGCAGGGCCGCCACCATGTTCAGCACCCGGCCGTGGGTCTCGGCGGCCAGCGCCTGGCCGGCCTGCCCACCGATGCGCTCGGCGGCCAGCCCCATCGCCCCCGGATCGAGCACGTTGATCCCGCCGACCCCCCGGCCGATCTGGATCACCTGCCCGCCGAGGGCCCGTACCGTGTCGGCGTAGTCCGGCTTGAGGTCGCCGAGGACCAGCGGCACCACCCCGGTCGCCGCCAGGCCCACCGCCATCCGGTTGATCAGGGTGGACTTGCCCAGGCCCGGCATGCCGAGCATGAACAGCGACGGGTTGGAGATGTACCGGGCCCGGGTGAACCAGGAGATCGGGTCCCCGCAGACGGTGGCCCCGGTGAAGAGGTGCTGCCCGAGCGGGACCCCGGACATCGGCGCCCCGGAGCCGGCGGAGAAGGGCCAGAGCCCACAGGCCTGCACGGTGGTGGCCCGCCACATGGTGGGGGCGTCGAGGTAGCCGACCTTGCCGCCGCCGGGCCCCTCCCAGCCCCGGTTCGACACGGGCAGGCTGCGGGACGGCCGGGCGGGCCTCGTCTCCTTCGGCGGCTTCGGCGCCTCGTCGTCCGGGTCGCCGACCACGCCGGTCAGCGCGGTGGCCGCGCCGGAGCTGCCGGCCGGCCAACCGGTACCGAGGTCGCCGGTCCGGACACCGGCGCGCAGGTCGGTCCTGCCGGTCACATCGCCTCCTGGAGTTCGTGCGGCAGCATGGTGTGCTCCCAGGGGAGAATCCCGGTGGGCAGGGTGCAGGTGAACGCCGCCGCCTGCATCCGGTTGGCCGGGCGCATCGCGATCCGGGTCGCCCCGGTCATGTTGCGGACCAGCACCGAGGCGTCGTCAAGCTGGTCGTGGCGGTCGACGGTGATGGTGAGCATGAGCGAGAACTCCACCAGCCCGGCCCCGGTGGCCTCCTCGGCGGCGGCCTGCTCGGCGGCGCGGACCTCGGCGGCGGCCCGCGCCTGCACCATGCCCCGCCCGGAGGTGGCCATGAACTGCGCGGTCCGCCGGTCGGACTCGACGATCCGGGCCGAGGTCGCCGGGTCGATCGGCCGGTACAGCAGCGCCACCCGCTTGCGCCGGGTACCGGCGGAGGCGTCGAGCATGGTGCGCAGCACGCTGGAGCGGACGGTGCCCCGGGGGGCGAGGGTGAGCAGCCAGGTCCGGGAGACCCCGGAGTCGTGCTGGTACGCGTCGACCGTCTCCACCGCGGCGACCGGCCCGGCGTCGGCCCACTCCAGGCCGGTGTGGCCGTGCTCGGCCCGGACGCTGAGCACCTCACCGGCGCAGCCCGGGTCGTAGGCGACCCGGACCACCTCGGCGATCTCCTCGGCGGTGAGCGGCTCGGCGACCCCGCCACCGGCGCTGATCAGCCCGGTCAGCAGGCTGGGCACCCGGATGGCCAGGTCGGTGACCACGTCCTCGGGATCGCGGCGCGGACCGCCGACCGGGGCGTAGGTGAGGGTGATGTACGAGTTCATCTCCGACGAGGCGGAGGGGTAGTCGTCGACCACCTCCTCCATCACCGCGCGGGCGGCGGGCGGGGCCGAGTCGTCGAGCCGGGGCAGCACCTCGGTCGCCAGCCGGGTGCCCGGGTCCGGTGCGGTCTCCACCACCACCGAGGCCCCCCGCAGGCCGGGCTCGTGGGCGAGCCGGGACAGCCACTCCCCCCACAGCGCCACCCACGTGTCGACCTGGTCGGGGTCGACCAGGGAGCCGCCGTCGGGTTCACAGCGCAGCACGATCGTGTAGAGGTGGCGGTTCTTGTGGTGCAGCACTCCGAACGGCCGGTCGTAGGCGTCCCGCCCCTCCCGCGAGACCACCCCGCTGAGCAGCCCGGGAGGCTGGAAGCGGCCCTCGGGGCGGGCCGACAGCGGCCCCGAGACGTACAGGTGCTCCTTCCTGGACTGACGCCGGGACCACCCGATCCGCAGGGCCACGAGCTGGTACAGGTTGCGCCCGTCCTGGGTGCGTACCGCCAGTGGGGCGATCCCCATCAGGAAGGGTGCGCCGACCACCAGCGCCGCCTGGATCGAGATCAGCGAGGCGAGCAGGACCACCACCAACCCGCCGAAGACCCCCACCGTGCCGGCCAGCCCCAACGGGCCCAACCCGGCCCGCCGGGGCCGGCGCCAGTTGCCGTACGTGGGCTCGATGGCGGCATCCGTCGACATGTGCCTGTCCCTTCCCTGTCCCCGGGCCGGCGGGCGCGCCGGGTGTCCCGGCGGCCCCCGTGGGCCCGTACCGTCGGTGCTCTCCGTGCCGGCGCTCGGCGGCCGGCCGGGCGTGTTCCCCGGTGGCGGCGGTGGTCAGCGGTTGTGGCCGGCCTCGCCGTCGCCCCCCTCGATGGCGCCGGTCGCCATCTGGCGGCCGACCTGGGCGCTGCGGTGCGCCACCTCGATCGCGGCGGCGGCCGGCCCGGCGAGCCGGGCGGCGGCGCTGCCCGCCCCGCGTGCGCCGCTGCTGCCGGTGCCCCCGGCACGGCCGTCCCAGCCGGCGTCGCCGTCCCGACCCGGGCCGCCGTCCGCACCGGACGCGCCGTCCGTGCCGGAGCCGCCGTCCCAGCCGTTGCCGCCGCCCCAGCCGGCGCCGCCGTCCCGGCCCGAGCCGCCGTCCCGCCCGGTGCGGGGGTTGCTGCCGGAACTGCGCCCGGCGGGGCCCTGACCACCGCCGGTGTCCCGCGATCCGGAGGGACCACCGCCCCGGCCGCCACCGCCTCCGCCGCCGCTGTGGCTGAGGGCCGAGCCGGCGATCTTCTTCGCGCCGGAGGCCACCGCGCCGGTGGTGGCGGAGATCGCGGTGCCGGCCGGGTTCCCGGTGCCCAGCGCCGCCGTCGCCGGCACCACGAGCTTGAGCAACGCGGGCAGCGCGACCGCCGACAGCAGCAGGATGCCGACCCCGGCGATCCGGCCGTGCGCCCAACTCTGCCGGTTGCCCTCGGCGAGCATCTCGGCCCCGGCGAACATGATCAGGCCGACCGCCGGTTTGTAGAGCAGCCAGGCGATGGTCCAGCCGATGTGCTTGCGCCACCAGCCGGCGCCCCAGTCCGTCATCGAGGCGGCGGCGGCCAGCGGCAGGGTGCCCAGCAGCAGGATCATCACGCCGAGCCGGATGTAGAGCATCAGCACGTGGACGATCCCCGAGATCAGCAGCAGGAACGCCACGACCAGCAGGAGGAAGCCCTCCAGGTTGGTGCCCTGCTCGATGCAGGGGATGCTCTTGATGATGGTCAGCGACGCCTCGGTGAAGAGGTGGCTGGTGAAGTTGTCGGAGACGGCGGCGGCCTTGATCGCCACCCAGGAACCCGCCCCGGCGACCAGGATGACCCGGAGGAAGCCGTACAGGGCCGTCTTGCCGGCCTCGCCACGGCGGTCCATCGCCATCTTCGCCGCGGCGAAGATGATCGAGCCCACCGCGAGGTACACGATCAGCCACTCGACCTGGTCGCTGATCAGTCCCGGTACGGTCATGCCACCGCCCGGCCCCTCGCCGAGGGTCGGCACCTCGTTGGTGAACTCCTGGAAGAGGGTGATCGCCGCGGCGAGGACCAGGTTGGCGATGATCCGTACCAGCCAGCCGATCGGGTCGCCGATCAGCTTGAAGATGTCGAAGACGCTGGTCCAGGGCGACAGTCCACAGTCCACGTCAGGGCCTCCACAGGGTGTAGCCGGCGCTGCCCAGGACCTCGCCGACCGGCTGGTACAACTGCCCGACGGCGGAGGGCTGGAGCCGCCAGTCGGCACCGTCCCAGCGCAGCTCGATCCGGCTCGCCGAGTAGCCGCCGGTGGAGCCCCGGACCAGGAGCTGCACCGTGGCCGCCTCGGGCGAGTACCGGTCGACGGCGAAGCCCTCGTACCGGCCGTCGACCCGACGCACCGGGCCGCCGGCGAGCATCTCCAGCCGGGCCGCCAGGATCTCCTGGCCCTGCCCCGCCACCACCTGCCGGTCGAGCACCGCGCGCCACTGCGGGCCGTGCAACAGGACCGGGATGGTGTACGCGGCCAGCACCGCACCCATCGGGGACCGCGCGAAGCAGCGCAGCACGTCCCCCTCGGCCCGGGTCGGCCCCTCGGTCGCGGAGAGCGGAATCACGTGGCCCGCCTCCAAGGTCCGCCACGTCGCGTCCTCCGGCGGCTGGGCCCGGCCCGAGGGCGCGGCCGGGACCGGCGGACAGTCCGTGAGCGCCACCTGCCCGGCGGGGGCGCGGGGCGTCGTCGGCTCGTCGGCGGACCGGGTGACCAGCACCAGCCCCGCCATCACCAGGATGCCGGCGACGAAGAAGGCGGAGAGGACGAAGCTGCGCTCGGTCCAGAACGGCTGCTCCGCCCGCTGACGCCGCCGGCCCGCACTACTCGACATCCCCGCCGTCACTCGAAGAAGAGTTCGACCACCGGGCCGGCGGTGGCGACCAGGATGCAGCCGCACAGCACCAGGCCGAGCCGGGAGAGGTGCTCGGAGCTCTCGCCCCGCTTCATCGAGATGCCCATCATCGCGCCGGTGATCAGCACACCGGCCACCCCGGCGGCGGTGCCCGTCCAGGCGAGCAGGTTCAGCAGCGTGTCCACCAGACCCGTCAGCTCCTCCGGCGCACCACCCGGCTCCGGCTGCGGTACGGCCTGTGGGAGGCGGGCGACCAGGCCGGCCGGTGCGAGCAGGGCGAGGCTCTCGAACATGGCGTTTCTCCTTGGGAACGGGCTGGACCGGGCCGGGGGCGGGCCCGGGGGGTCGGTGCCCCGCGTCGGGGCACCGGGTACGACCGGGTCAGAGACCGAGGTCGCCGAAGATGGAGACGATCGGGCCGGCGGCGGCCCCGAGGATGCAGGCCAGGGCGATGAACGCCAGCCCACGGAAGTGGTCGGACTCCTCACCCGGGGTACCCCGGTTGAGCTGGATGGCCATCTGGATGCCGACGATGATCAGGCCGCCCACCGCCGCCGCCGTCATGCACCAGGCGAGCAGGTTGAGCAGGTCGAGGGCCTCACCGTCACCGGCCAGCGGATTGAACTGACCCGGCGGTACGGGACGGTCGATCTCCGGTCGCGGCGGCTCGGCGGCGAGGACCGACACATGCCACCACAGCTCACGGACGCCGGTCACGACCGTCCCCCTTCGCGTCGAGGCGCAGACCGGCCGCCGTGGCCAGCCGCAGCAGGGCGTTCGGTGTCTTCGCGGGCTGCTGACCCAGCCGCCAGGACGGGATCCACGGCACCCGGTGCACCGGCGCGACCGAGCGCAGCACCCGGATGCGGCGGGACAGCGCCAGCGGGAGCCGACCCGGGGCGTCCGCCAGCAGCACCAACCCCGTCAGCCGCATGCCCGGCGGGTGCCGCCCCTCCCGCAACGCGTTCAGGGCCCGCGACATCGCGCGCATCCCCTCGGCGTTGGTCCGGGCGACGAGCATCACCGCCGCGGGTTCGGCCAGCGCCGCGTCCGGCCACCGACAGCCGAGGTCGACGCCGCCGAACAGCCGGGCCAGGGTCGTCGTACCGGCCCCACCGTGCGCCGCGATCCAGCCGACCCCCTCCTCGGACAGGGACCGGCGGGGCGGCGCGGCGGGGCCGTACCCCTGCGGCACCGGCACCCGTCCCGGTGGCACGTGCGGCGCCGGGCCGAGGGTCGTCGTGGGCCCCATGCCACCCACCTCCTCCGTACGTCTGATTTCCGACCCGTCGACGACCCGCCGTGAACCGACCGGGTTCCGGCCCCGTTGGTAGGGCGTCCGGGTCGTCGACGGACGCCTCTACGGGGCGTCCCGGCCCCCGGTTCAAGACGAGTTCGGAAATTTTTGTCGGCGAGCACGACCCTGCGGGAGACGACGTGAACGAGCAGTCGGGCGCCAGCAAGGCGGCGGTGATCGGTGGACTGATCCTGCTCGCGCTGGTGCTGCTCGGCGCACCCCCGGCGCTGCTCATCGGGGGCGCCTTCGTCCTCGTGATGAGCGCGATCTACATCCTGCTGCTCCCCCTGATCCTGCTGATCATGCTGTTCACCGGCGGGGGGTCACCGGCCTTCGACGTCAACCAGGCCGCCGAGGAGTCCATCACCGCGAGCCGGGGCGACGGCAAGGGGGAACTCGACCCGGCCCAGATCCCGGTGGGGCTGCGCGACACCCTGGAGGACGCCGGGGAGACCTGCGGCGAGATCGGGCCGGTCGTCATCGCCGCCCAGATCGAGGTGGAGTCCGCCTGGTACGCCGCGAAGGTCGGCGAGGACGGGCGGCTCGGCATCTCCCAGCTCACGCCCGAGATCTTCGACGAGTACGGGGAGGACACCGACGACAACGACGAGACCAGCGCCCTGGACCCGGAGGACTCGATCATGGCGCAGGCGACGTACATGTGCGACCTCGCCGACGACGTCCAGCAACTGCTGGACGACAACCAGGCGATCGGGGACCCGCTCGACCTGACCCTGGCCGCCTACCGGGTGGGCATCGACGCGGTCCGGGAGGCCGGGGGGATCCCGCCGGAGAGCGACGCCCAGGAGTACGTGGTCCGGGTGCGGGCGTACTTCGCCAAGTACATGGGGATCATCGGCCCGCCGCACGAGACGCCCACCACCAGCGGTCCCGGCGGCGCGGCCGGCGGCGGGGACGAGGCGCCGGACGAGGCGCGGGACGGCGACGAGCCGGAGGAGAGCCCACCCTCCGGGCAGGCACAGCAGGTGCTCGGCCTGGTCAACACCGAGCGGGCCGGGGCCGGCTGCCCGGCGGTCCGGACCGAGGGCAGGCTCACGACCGCGGCCCAGCGGCACAGCCAGGACCAGGCCGACCACCGGAACATGTCGCACACCGGCAGCGACGGCAGCACCGTCGGGGACCGGTTGGACCGGGCCGGCTACTCGTGGAGCACCTACGGGGAGAACGTCGCCATCAACCGGGCCTCGCCGGAGGCGGTGATGGAGGCGTGGATGAACAGCCCCGGCCACCGCGCCAACATCCTCAACTGCGCCTTCACCGAACTCGGCGTCGGCATGGTCACCCGGGGCGACCAGACGTACTGGACCCAGAAGTTCGCCGCACCGCGCTGAGCCGCCCGGACCCGACCAGCGGCACGGCACGCCAGCACCGATCGAGACCAGCGAAGCGGGAGGGAGACGCAGCAGTGACGATCCAGGACCACGCCGCGGGGACACCGGGGTACGGGGAGGCGCCAGCCGGGACGGTGCCGTCCGCCCCCGGGCAGCCGGCGCCGGCCGGACCACCCGAGCCCGGCCCTCCGCAGCCCGGCGGGCCATCGGCCGCGCCACCGCAGGCCGCGCCACCGCAGAGCCCACCACCGCCGGTGGCACCGTTCATCCTCTACCTCGACGGTGCGCAGCACCTGGAGGCGCTACGGATGCTCACCATGTGGGTCCGGCACCTGCTCGTACCGGTCTACCTCCGGGAGGTCTCCTCGGGCGCGCCCTGGTGTCCCCGGTGGTGGCTGCATCCTGAGGCGGTCGCCCAGCTCTACGGGCTGTGGATGGCCTGGCAGGAGATGACCCGCCCGCAGGCGGGGTTCTGCGGGCCGGCGAACTGGCACCGGGACTACCTCGGCCCGGTGATGAACTCGCTCCGCGACCCCTCCGGCCCGTTCGCCGGCTGCAAGGCGGGCACGCACCGCCCCAAGGAGATCCCGCAGATGGACCCGTTCTGACCGGCGGCCCGGTGCGGGTGCCCTGGGCCGTCGCACCGGCACCGGGCTCGCCGCACCGGCACCACGGACCCACGGCACCACGGACCCACGGCGACACGGGCCGACCCGCCGCAGCGGGGACCATGGTCAGCGCCTGCCGCGGTTCGCTGCCGGGGTCGTCGGCTCGGCCGCCTTCAGCACCGGCGACGGCATCGGCGTGATCTCGACGGAGTCGTAGCCGCTGGACCGGAGGGCCGCCTGGGTGCTGACGCGGGCGACGTCCCAGTCGCCGCTGCGCCGTCCCTCGGTGAGGGACCCGCCGCCGCCCGGCGCGTACGTCATCGTGGCCACGGTGGCGGGCGTCTGCCGGGACGGATCGTTGCGCTGCCCCTGGGCGGGGCCCGGTGGACCGACGGCCGTCAGCGCGGGCGAGGACAGGTCGGACGTCGGGGACACGTTCGTCATCTCGGGTCGCGGCGGCTCGACGCGCGTCGTCGGCGACGACCGCGTCCGCTCCGGGGTGGTCTCCAGCGGTGACGTCGGGAGGTGGCCCGTCGCCTGGCCCGCCGGGGCGCGGGTGGGCAGCAGGAAGTCGGACACCACCCGCAGGCGGTCGTTGTCGTGCAGCAGCCGCAGGGCCTCGCTCGCACTGATCAGCTTCGCCACCTCCCGCGCGACCAGGCTGCGCCGGACGGCCTCCTGCTCGGCGGTGAGCACCACCGGCCCGGCCGGCACCTGGTACGGGGCCGGGACGACCCCGGCCGGGCCGTACGGAGCGCCGCCGGGAGCGCCGGTGAACCGGCCACCGGCCACGTCCGGCCCACCCGCCATGGGCAGCCCACCGCCCATGTCCGGCCCGGTCCCCATGGGCGGTCCACCGCCGACGCCCGACCCGTACCCCACGGCCGGGCCCAGGACCGTGCCGGTGGTCGGCAGGCGGTCCGCCCCGCCCCTGCTGCCCACAGCAGCGGATGGCCAGCCCGGGTGGGCGGCCGGCGCCGTGCGGCGTTGCCCGGCGTCGGGCCACCTCGGGGGCCGGTCGGGGTCCAGCCGGTTGCGGAGCCGCCTGACCATCCGGGTTGCCAGGTCGACCTGCCGGCGGACCGCGCCCCGGAGGCCGGCGTCGGGATGCCGGGGGCCGCGGTCCTGCCGGCGCAGCACCTCGGGTCCGTCGAGCCTGCGCCGGGCGGCGTCGAGCGCGCGCCGGTCGCGGTACTCCCGGCGCTGCTCGCCGTCGATCACGTCCTGCCTGGCCACCACGAAGTCCATCGCCTCGCGCAGCTCCCCGGCGATGCCCAGTTGCCTCGACGTGACGAAGTCCAACCGGACCCGGTCGAGATCCGCGCGGAGGATCTCCAGCGCCTGCACCTGGAGGTCACGTTCGCTGTACGGGAGGGGCGGGATCGGTGTGGTCATCGGTGCCTCCGGGCGCCTCGGTCGTGGCCGTCCGAGGCTCTACGGTCAGCACCCAGCGGAGGTTCACGGCGATCTGCCGGTGCCCGTCCGCCCCGGTGGAAAGGGGGCGGACGGGTGGGCTCAGCGGGAGATCGGCGCGGTGACGACGGCCGTGCCGTCGACCAGCCCCACCGTGACGAAGGCGAGGTCGTCGACGGGTACGGCCAGCTCGCCGGTCACCTCCTGGGTGCCGGTGGAGGCCGTCCAGTCGCGTACCACGTGGGTGCTGCCGTCCCGGGTCACCGCGAAGAGGCGGTAGCGCAGCCCCTGGCGCAGGCCGGTGGCGGTGATCCGGATGGTGGAGCCCCGGTCCTCGTCGGTGGTGATCGTGGCCGAGAGACTGACCCCCTGGTCACGCGCCTCTCCGGTCGCCGTCAGCACCACGTCGTTACGGTCGCCGAGGCCGAAGCCGGCCACGAGTCCACCGGCGAGGGCCACGGCCACGACGGCGGCGGCCACCCCGCCCCAGAGCAGGAACCGGCGACGCCGGGACGCACCGGCGGGCCGCCCCCGGGGTGGGCGGGCCGCCGGACCCGATTCCGCCTCCGGCCGGGTTCCGCCCGGTCGCACCGACCCGACGGTACGCGGCCCGGGGCCCCGCGCCGGGCGCTGTCGGCCGACCGGGGCCGGACCGGCCCCCGCCGGCTCGGCCGGGGACCCGTCACCGTCCCCCGGCTCACCCCGCAACGGCTGCTCGGCGGCCGTCTCCACGGCGGCCGGCCCGATCGTGGCCGCCCCGGCGGCGGGCTCGGGGACGTCCGGGAGCGGGCCCCGGGCGTCCGACGATTCCGGGCCCGCGGTGGGGGCCGGGCCCGCGGTCGGGGCCGGGCCCGCGGTCGGGGCCGGGCCCGCGGTCGGGGCCGGGCCCGCGGTCGGGGCCGGGCCCGCGGTCGGGTCCAGGGTGAACGGCGGCAGGTCGGCGAACTCCGCCCAGTCGGCGGCGTCCAGACCGCCCAGGGCACTGGTCACGCTGCCCATGTCACCGGCCGCGGACAGGCACTCCCAGCAGCCGGCGAGGTGCTCCTCGAAGGCCACCCGCTCGGCCTCGTCGAGGGCGCCGATCAGGTAGAGAGCGAGCGCGGCGTGCTCGGCGGTCGGGTTCTCACCGCTGGTGCGCATCATGCCCCCCTTCCCCACCCGACGACACCGCAGCCGGTGTGACGGCCCCCAGGGCGGCATCCGTGCCGGTGATCGAGCGAGGATCCGGGGCGACGAGGCATCCGGACGGCTCCGGGAGACAACAGGCCAGGAGACATCAGGAGGGCTCGGTCGGACCGATCGCTGCGTGCAGCGCGCGCACCGCATAGTACGTCCTGGATTTTACAGTACCCTCCGGTATCCCGAGTCTCGCCGCGGCCTCGGCCACCGAGGCTCCCTTGTAGTACATCTCGATCAGCACCTCCCGGTGCTCCGGCTTGATCTGTCGCAGGGCGAGCCGGACCGTGTGGGTGCTGACCACCCGGTCCATCTCGTCCTCGACCGACGACAGCCGGTTGAGGTCGGGGAGGCTGACCTCGGCGGGCCGGGCCTGCCGGGACCGCATGGCGTCGATGGCCACGTGCCGGGCCACCGTGTAGAGCCAGGGGGCGATCCGACGGGGGTCGGCGGCCAGGGTCTCCAGGTTCCGCCAGGTCCGCAGGAAGGTCTCCTGCACCAGGTCCTCGGCGAGTTCCTGCTGGCCGAGGACCAGGCGGGTGAGGAACCGCAGCAGGGGTGTCCGGTACTGCTCGTGGATCCGCCGCATCAGTGTCTCGGGGGCGACCCGCTCGGCCACGGCGTCACCGGCCCCCGGCCCGAGCGCTTCGTTGGGCACCGCCGACACAGAACGCCTCCCCCTGACGTACGGGTCGCACCCGTACGGTCGCGCCGACGCATCGACGCCGAGCCCACTCAAGGGGAGAGGATAACCGTACCCATCGGACGGTGCGCCGGGCCGTCGATCGACCGGGAGGCGGTGCCGCCGCTGGACGGCACGCCGGCCGGCCGGGTCAACCGGTCGGACGGCTGCCACTGTGGAGGCGACGCGGCGCCGCTCGGGAGCGGGCGCGAGGGACGGGCTCACCGGGCGAACCGCACCCAGCGGATGTTGCCGATCTCCTCGGGCTGACCGCTGGCGATGGTCAGGTAGACGTCGTGCCGCCCGGTGGTCGGGGCGAGGGTGCCGGGGACGATCCGCCAGTTCTGCCAGCCCCCGGTGTTGGCGACCGCGATCGTCCCCACCGGCGGACCGCCCGGATCGCCGAGGCGTACCTCGATCAGGCCGGAGATCCCGCCCTCCGCCCCGGAGGCGAACGCGACCTCGAAGCGGGTCACCGGCTCGCCGCCGAAGTCGACGCCCCGGAACCCGATCCAGTCGCCGGCGGCGAGGAACCCGACGTGCTCCCCACCCCCGGCGGAGGGCTCCTTCCGGACCCCGTGCTCGTGGTCGAAGCTGGCCGCGGCGATCTCCCGGTCGACTCCCCGGTCACCCCGGGGCCCGCCGTCGACGGGGACCGGCGGCACGACCACCGTCTCCCGGGGGGCGGGCGGCGGGTCCTCGCCCGACCCGGCCCCGAAGGGGGTCAGGGTGATGGTCACCTGGCCCGGGGCGTGGTCCTGGATGAACGAGGCGTCGTCGACCACGTCGTCGAAGGGGAAGCCGTACGCCCTGCCGTCGGCGGAGTGCCGGTGCAGCACGCGGGAGTAGTGGTTGGTCACCGGATGCTGGTAGAAGGCGTCCCGGTTGGTGGTGGGCTGGTCGGGCTGGTCCAGCACGGACCGGTTGAAGCCGGCGCCGACGACCGCCGCGATCGGCCCCGTCACCCCGTCGTTCGGGGCGGCGAGCGCCCCGTGGCAGAAGAAGACGTCCAGCGTGGAGGGCCGGGCGAGGGACACCCCGTTGTCGAAGGTCAGCCGCCCGTCGACGACCCGGCCGGTGAACCGGCCCCGGTCGGTGGTGATCCGCAGGTCGGTCCGGCTGTACCGGTCCCAGATCTCGCCGACGTAACCGTCGAAGTAGGTCGGGGCGAAGCGGCCCGTCTCGATCCCCTTGCCCGGGGCGATGACCCGCAGCCCGTCGACGACCAGACGCTCGAAGCCGGGCTGCCGGGACAGCTCGGCGAAGACGGCGTCCCGGCCCCCGTCGACCAGCTTCCCGGTGGACTGCTCCCTGCTGCCGCTGAGCCGGATCGACATGGGGATGCTGAACATGTCGACCATCGTCGTGTTGCAGAACATCCCCGCCGCGTTGTACGTGAACTCGCAGCAGTCGTGGAGCACCCCGTACGCCGGGTCGCCCTCCACCCACCCCACCGGGTACTGGAGCGCCGGGCGGCCCTCGCCGTCGGTGACCACGGTGAACCGGAGCCGTCCGTTGATCGAGAAGTAGATCCGGCCGGACATCATCGGCAGGGCGAACCGGGTCTCCCCGGCGGCGGCCAGCGGCACCCCGATGGCGGCGAAGCCGTCCGCCCCGTTGTCCGCCGGGCTGGCGGGGGTGAACCGGCCGCTCTCCCGGACGTACCCCATCTGGCCGGTCTCCAGGCTCGTCCCGACGACGTACATGTGGATCGCCGCGTTGTCGAACCGTCCGGTGCTGTTCACCACGGTCAGCGGCAGGCCGCCCGAGGCCCGGGCCCGGGAGACGAGGGGGGCCGCCAGCATCGGCACGCCCACGGCGGCGGCCCCGGCGAGCCCCAGCCCGAGCACCTTACGTCGAGTCAACATGGACTTAACCTCCACTTAACGCCCTGACCAGCGGGAAGGCCCGTGGCGTGACCTTTCGAGCAACCCCGCGCCCGCCACGTTGACGGCTCGGCACCGCCGTCGGTTCAATATCGACCGGACCAAAAATCCACTGATCCGATTCGAACCCGGTGAACCAGGAACATCGCCCGTCCGTCACGTGAGCGATGTCGTACACGCCGGAAGGGATGACCCCGTGAACCCCGATTCCGCGTCCGTCCGATCACGACTCGGTCGGATCCCACGCCGTACCGCCGGAGCCGTCGCCGCCGGTCTCGCGGTGCTGTGCATGGTGGTCGCCGCCGTCGGCTGGGGCGTCGCCTCGGCCCGCGACGACGACCTGACCGGCCGCCCCGTCTCCGACGAGCACCTGACGACCATCCAGGCCGCCGCCCGCTCGTGCCCCGCCCTCACCCCCGCCCGGCTCGCCGGCCAGCTCATGGCCGAGTCGGGGCTCGACCCCCGGGCCACCCGGACCGCCTCGGGTGGTCAGGGCATCGCCGGGCTCACCGACGAGGCCTGGAAGAAGTGGGCTCCCTGGCCCGGCGCGAAGCGTTCGGACAGCGCCGCGAACATCATCGCGCTGGCGCACAAGATGTGTGACCTGAGCGGCCAACTCAGGCTGACGGAGGTCGCCGGGGACTCCTGGCGGCTCTCCCTGGCCGCCTTCCACCGTGGTCTGGACACGGTCCGCGAGACCGACGGGATCCCGCCCGCGGCCGTCGAGTACGTCGACCAGGCCACCGGGTACGCCGCGTACTACGGCAGGCTGGTGCCGTTCGGGGGCTCCGGCGATGTCCGGCCGACCGCCGACCCGCAGAAGCCGAAGGCCGTACCCGCCGAGTACACCCGGCTGATCGTGCAGGCCGGCTCGGTCTGCGGGCAGGTGCCACCCCCGGCGGTCGCCGCCCAGGTGATGGCGCTGTCCGGGTTCGACGTGAACCTGCTCGGCGCGGGTGACCGGCGGGGCATCGCCCAGTTCCTGCCCGAGGTGTGGCAGACGTACGGCCCGGACGGGACCTCGGCCTGGAACCCGGAGGCGGCCATCCCCACCGTCGGCCTCGCCATGTGTGGCCTGCACGAGGACCTCTCCGGGCTGGAGGGTGACCCGTACCTGCTGGCGCTGGCGGCGTTCCGGAACGGGCCGACCGCCGTCCGGCAGGCCGGCGGCGACCTGGACGCCGCGACCGAGTCCTTCGCGCGTACGGTGCGCGACTTCACCGAGTTCTACGCCCTCGACGGCCGGCTCAAGCCGAAGGCGTCCCCGTCGCCGACCCCCTCCGGTGAGCCCAGCCCCTCACCGGAGCCCTCGCCCACCGGCGACGAGGCCGACCCGTCGCCGAGCCCCAGCGCGAGCCCGAAGCCGCCCGCCGGCGAGCCGGACGAGCCGCCCGCGCCGGAAGAGGAGGAAGAGGACGTCAAGCCGGGCCGGCCCACCGGCGCCAAGCAGTTGGTCAACGCCCGGACCGGGTACTGCGTCAGCTCGGGCAAGGGCGGCGACGGGGCGCCCCTCACCCTGCAGAAGTGCCGCGAGGACGCCTCGCAGTGGTGGGTGTTCCGCACCGACGGCACGGTCCGCTCCCAGGGCCTCTGCATGGACGTGGCCTGGGCGGACACGGCGGACGGCACGCCGGTGCAGCTCGCCCACTGCTCCGGCAACGCGGCCCAGAAGTGGCAGTGGCACCCGGAGCGCAAGTCCCTGATGAGCGGGCTCGCTCCGCAGTCCTGCCTGGACCACGAGGGGGTGAAGCTGGGCGCGCCGCTGAACCTCTGGTGGTGCGTCTTCAACCCCGAGCAGACCTGGACGGTGCGGTAACCGGACCCGGTCACGTCGGTGCCCGGCCGTCCCTCCCGCGCGGGGAGGAACGGCCGGGCACCGGCCGTCGCGCAGCGTCGCGGCGGTCGGTCACCGCCGCCGCAGCCGGATGGCGAAGACCACCCCGCCGCCGACCGCCAGGGCCAGGATCAGGACGAGGAAGATCGCCGCACCGGTGCTGCCCCCCTCCTCCTGCTGTGCCGAGGAGACCGGGTTGTCCTGGGTCGGCCGGGACACCGAGGCGGCCGGGTTGATCATGCCGGAGCCGTACCGGGGATCGGCCTGCTCCCCGCCGACCGCGTCGGCGGTGGCGCGGATCCGCTCCTCCACCTGCGCGGCGGTCAGCTCCGGGTAGGCGGCCCGGATCAGGGCCGCCTGACCGGCGACGAAGGCCACCGCGAACTCGGTGCCGGTGTTGCTGAGCACCCGGCCGCCGCCCACCCCGAGGCTCGCCACGTCGACGCCCGGGGCGACGACCTCCACCATGCCCTCCAGGTACTCCTCGGCGAGCTGGTCACCCGCGCCGACCCCGCCGGTGAGCAGCAGCGCCCCCGCCCCGGAGCGCTCGCTGGGCGAGGGGAGGCTGACCGGCTTCGTCGGGGCGCCCGCCACCACCAGCACGTCGTGGTTGAGGGCGGTGGCCACCGAGGCCAGGACGGCGGGGTCGGTGAGGTCCACGTGGGAGCCGAGCGCGACGACCGAGGCTCCCGCGCTGACCGCCACCTCGACGGCGGTGGCGGCGTCGGCCGGGCGGGCGTTGCCCGAGGCCCGGACCATCCGTACCGGCAGGATGGTGGCGTCCGGGGCGAGCCCCACCGGGGTGTTCCCGGTGCTGGTGTCGGCGGCGATGATGCCCGCCATCGCGGTACCGGTGCCGAAGCAGTCGGTGTCCCCCCGCCCGTTGCCGACGGTCACGTCCGCCCCGACCGCGACCCGGCCACTGAGCTGCTGGAGCGACGCGTCGACCCCGGTGTCGACCACGGCCACCTTGACCCCGTTGCCCCGGGTCAGGTTCCAGGCGCTGTCGGCCGCCATCCGGAGCTGGGCCCAGTCCGAGCGGCTGCGCGACCCGGTGACGGTGGTGGTGCACTTCTCGGCCGAGCCGCCGCCCGTGGGCTTGGGGCTGGCGCTCGTCCGGCTGGGGCTGGGCTTCGGGCTGCTCGGGCGGGGCTCCGGGTCGGGCTCGGGGCGCGCCGTACCGCTGCGGCGTGGGCTCGGCGTGGGGCTCGGCCCGGCGGGGAGCTGGCCGTACCGCACCCCCTCGCCGGCGGCGTCCCACGGCAGGACCAGGTGCCAGCCGGCCTTGAGCCGGCCGGGGTCGGTCAGCCGGCCGCCGTCCGGCTGCACCCGTCCGGTGTTCAGGTGGTAGATCTCCGCCGACCGTTCACCGCTGCCGAGGAATCGGCGGGCGATCTCGGTCAGGCTCTCCGGCTGGCCCTGGTACTCCGCCGCGACCACGTAGAACTTGACGTAGGCCTGGGCGTCCGGTGTGGCGTCCGCCACCACCGGCCGGGGCAGGGCCAGGACCGCACAGCCGGCCATCACCACCACGAGCAGGCGGGCCAGGATCGAGCGCTTCGCCAGCACTGGGTGTCCTCCTTCAGTCACCACGGCCGTGCGTCGCCGGCCTTCACCATCTATTGCGGATCAGGGCCGAGTTCGTTCAAATCAATCTGAACCAGATTTCCATGATCCTCGTCATGAGGTCAGCCGAGGGTACCGGCCGTCGATGACGCGGAGATCTCCTCCGGGCGACCGGGCTCCGGCGCACACCCGGGAGCGTCCCGGGCGTCCGCCGGCGCGAACCGCCCGTGGGACACGGACGCCCCTCGACAAGGGACCGGCGGCGACGCGCGGCGCAGACGAAGGCAGGGTGCGGGGGTGACAGCGCTCAGGCAGGGCACGGGGACGGCGGGCGACCTGGGAATCGACCGGCTACCGGCGACCCGACGCTTCGACCCGCGCCGGCACCGGCGGGTGGCCGGGCTGTTCGACCTCTGGCTGGCCCCCGGGCCGGAGGGCCGGCTGGTGGTGCCCACCGACCCGGGCCGCTCCCTCGACGCCCGGGGCGTCGCCGACCTGGTCCGGCGCGGCGGCGAGGCCGCCGACGACGTCCGCATCCTCACCGACGACGGGGCCCGGCACACCGACCTCTTCACCGAGGTCGCCGGGCTGCTCGGGCACGACGTGCTGATCAGCCCGGAGGGCTCCGACATCCGGCACATCACTGCCCGGAAGCTTGGCGGCGGGGACCCGGGAGACGGCCCCGACGGCGGTGGACCGCTGCACGCCCTGCCCCTGGACCGGGTGACCCGGCGGCCGATGGACTGGATCGTGCTCCAGCCCCCGGACCTCGCCACCCCCCTGCCGGGGTGGTTCGCGGTGGACGAGGGACTGGTCCGGCCCCGTACCGGCGTGGTCGGCCTGCCCCTGCCGGCGGGGCTCGCCCTGGCCACCCGGGCGGACTTCGTGGCCCGGCGGGCCACCGCGCACCGGCTCGGCGGCGGCTCGGAGGACCTGGTCACGGTCGCCGTCACGGCCCGCTCCGGGGGCTTCCTGGTCGGCAACTACAGCGGTACCCAGGAGGTGCACAGCGGCGGGCAGCTCGCCGCCCTGCTCGGTGACCTCCCCCTCTACGGCGCGGACCTGCGGCTCTGGCTGACCTGGCCGTCCGACTCCGGTGAGCAGGCGAAACTGGCCGAGCAGGCCGCCGAGCTGGCCGAGACCACCGGGGCCACCGTCTGGACCCCGCCGCCCGGCGGCCGGGCCGAGCTGATCGACCACCAGCGGGACCTGCGCGCCCTCGACCCGGCGGGAGCGGCCGTGCCCTGGCAGGCCCACCGGCCGAGGTACGCCGACGGCCCGCCGACCCTGGCAGCCACCCCCGACGGGCGGCTGGTGTCCCGGCTGGCCCGGCAGCGCATCGTCGTCGCCCCGGTCGCCACCCCCACCGCCCCGGCCGCCCCCGTCGCCGGGCCGGACACCGGGGCCGGCGTGCCCGCTGCGGCCGGACCGTCCCCGGCCCCTGCGGCCGGGGCGGAGCCCGCCCCGGGCCCCGCGCCGGAGCAGGTCACCGGGGAACCGGTGGCGGTGCTGGTCCCCGCCGTCCCCCGGCCGCCGCTGGTCGCCGAGCGCCGCCGCGCCCCCGCCTACGGGCCGCCCTGGCTGCGCGGGGGACAGCAGGTCAACGCCGCCGAGTTCGAGGCCTTCGTGCCCGCCCCCGCCGACCTCGCCCGGTCGGCCACCGAGGGGGTGCCCAGCGCCGAACTGTTCCTGGTCGCCTCCCTCGACCCACGGTCGGCCCCGGCGGGCGGGCACCTGCTGCGGATCAGGGTGGGGCCGGGCGGGGCGATCCCGATGGCGGCGCTGCGCTCCCACGTGCCGGCGCGGTTCCAGTACCTGCTCGGCGCCCCGGACACCTACCTGCTCCCGGCGGCCCGGCTGGACCGGGTACACGTCGTCGGCGGCTTCCGGTCGGCGGGCTTCGGGCGGCTGGCGCCCGTCGACGGGGTGCCGGGTGGGCCGCTGCGGATCCGGGGCGCCTCCGCCGCCCGGTCGGTCGCCGGGCTCCCCAACGACGTCCGGCGCTGGCCCGGGTTCGGCACCCGGCGGGCGTACGCCCTGCTCCCGGCCCGGTCCCGGGGACTGCCCCGGGGCTGGCTCCGGCTGTACCGCAAGCCTCCGGCCGTCCGGCCCGACCGGCTGATGGTGGAGGTCCGGGTGCCCCGGGGCCGGACCGTCGACGTCGGCTCCACCGCCGCCATGCTGACCGGGCTGGACCTGGTCCGGACCCGGGCGGACCGGCTGCACCGGGCCGGGGTGCAGCTCGTCCTCGGCAGCCGCTTCTACGACCGGGTCCGGGTGCACCGCGCCTACCGGCCCGCGGCGGGGGCCTGGCAGCGGATCCCGGAGGTGGTACCCGGCCCGCTGCCGGCCGCCGTCGGCGGGCTTCAGTCCCCGGCGCCCGCCCCCGGGCCGGCTCCCGCCCCGAGCTGAACCGACCACCGCCCGCCGGGTACCGGGCCGATCACCACCGGGACGCACCGGCCCCCGGTGGCGGCGGCGAGCCCCCGCGCCCCGGCGGCGGTCCCGTCCGGCAGGCCGGCGGTGATCACGATGGAGGGCTCCGGTAGCTGCTGTCCCGGGGCCGGCGGCTCCGGCAGCGTGGACAGGCTCCGCTGGCCCTCGACCCGTTCCGCCCCGAGCGCGTCGCCGAGCACGGCCACCCCCACCCCGGCAGCCCGCAACTGCCGGGCGAACAGGGCAGCGGTCCGCCGGCAGTCCTCGCCGGCCCCGACGAGGGTGAGCACGTCCGGGGCCCGGCCGAGGTCCACGTGCAGCCGCCAGGGCCCCTTGCGGCCCAGGAGAAGCGGCAGGGTCGCCGGGGGCGCGGGCTCCCCCTCCCCGAGCCAGGCGTACGCGGGCGCGCCCCGTCCCGCCGCCACCCCCACCAGCCGGACGTGGATCGGTCCGGCCTCGGTCTCCAGGTCGACGCTCAGGTACGGCACCTCCCCCTCCGCCGGCACCACCGGCCGGGGGATCTCCCGCCCGCTTGCCGCCGCCACCGGCGGGTTCCCGGGCGGCACCGGCGGCGGGACGGGCGCCGGCACCGGCCCGGGTGCCACGGACGACAGTCCTTCCGTGGTACCCGGCGGGGACGGTACCGCCGGGCGGTCCGGCTGGCGGGACGCCACCGATGGTTCGGCCGCCCCCGGCGACACCGGTGCCGGGACCGACGGCAAACGTGGCGGCACCGGCGACACCGGGGACGGTTCCGCCGGGTCGGGCGACCCCGGCACCGCAGGCGGAGCCGGATTCGCGGGCGGAGTCGGCGTCGGCACCGGCGGCGGGGCCGTCGGTGCCGACACCAGCGGCGGGGCCGTCGGTGGGGCCGGCTCGGGCGGCTGAGCCCTCGGTGCTGCCGGCTCGGGCGGCGCAGGCGTCGACGATGCAGGCTCGGCCGGCGGGGCCGTGGACGGTGGGGCGGGCGGCGGTACCGGCGGTGGGACGGAGGCGGGAACCGGCGGCACGGACGGCGGCGCGGACGGCGGCGCGGGGACGGCAGCGGACGGCGGCGCGGGGGCCGCGCCGAGTTCGGCCGGGGTGGGCGTGTGGTGCCGCTGCGGCGGCCACGGGCCGTTGTCCTCCAACGCCAACCCGCCCCGGCGGTGCCCGCCCCGGCGCAGCAGGACGACGGCGGCCACGGCGAAGAGCACCGCCAGCAGGCCCGCGCCTCCCCGGATCAGCAGCGGGTCGATCGGGTCACCGGCGCGGTCGGGTCGCGCGGGCGGCCGGGCGACCGCCTGGGTCGGCTCCACCGGCGGGGTGGACGCGGGACGGGAGGGGGCCGCCGCAGGGGCCGCCGCCGTGGTGGGGGCCGTGCTGGAGGGTGCCGCCGTGGTGGGGGCGCGGCTCGGCGGCGGGCTCGGCCGGGTGGGGCTGGACGCCACGGCGGCGGGGGTGGGCCGGGTCGACCGGGGCGCGTACGCCGGCAGCGGGCCGATCCGTACCCCCTGACCCCTGGCGTCCCGGGGCAGGACGAGGAGCCAGCCCGGCCGCAGGGTCAGACCGTCGGTGAAGGTCTCCCCGTCCGGCTGTGCGCGGCCCTCGTTGAGCTGGACGATCTCCCGGAACCGGTTGCCGTTGCCGAGGGTGCGCAGGGCGATGGCGTACAGGTACTCCCGTTGGCCGTCGACCGGTGGCCCGACCACGTAGTACCTGCCGGTCTCGGCAGCGGGTGCCGCCCGGACCGGGGTCGCCGTCGCGAGCACCACCGCACCCACCAGCACGACCCCGACCAGCAGCAGCACCGGAGCCAGGGCTCGCCGCATCACCACCATCGCCTTCCACACCCTCGGTCCATCGCCATCCTCCCGTCCCGGCTCCCTTCTACGCAGTGGGGTCCGGACGGTTCAAACAGGATCCCGGTCGGTCGGCGCGCGCGGTCGGGCCCGACCGCCACCGGCGCCGCACGGATCAGGGCGGCGCCGGTGGCGGTGGCGGTCGGGGTGGTGGTCGTGATGGTCGCGCTGGTCGGGGTGGTCGTGATGGCGGTGATGGTGCCGGCAGGCGGGGCGGTGGCTCGGTCACGCCGCCTGTGGGGTGCTGCCGCCGCCGCTGAACCGGCGGCCCAGTTCGTCGGCGACCTGGCGGGCCAGCTCCGTCGGGATCGCCGCCGCGATCGCCGCCGGCGACAGCCCGGCCAGGACCCCGGCGACGATCGTCGGCTCGTCCACCGGGTCCTGGCCGCTGAGCTGGGCGACCAGCGCCAGCACCTCGGCGACCTGGGCGCGGGTCGCCCGCCCGGTCTCGGCGATGGTCTGCAACGTGTACCCGACGGTCCACTCCTTGTTGCCCACCTTGGGGTTCGCCGGGTCCCCGTAGTCGCTGTTGTGGTGCGGCGGGCGGACCGCCGGGACGGTGTCCGACCGGGTCACCTGCCGGCCGAGGCTGTTGCCCCCGTCCGGGCGCAGCAGCGCGTCCAGGCTGCCGGCGAGGGTACGCCCGTCCGGGGTCCGGTACTGCTCCATCAGGTACTTGGCCACTTCGGCTGCGCTGGGCATGTCGTCCTCCTGGATCAGTCCGATGGTGCTCAGGTAGCGGCGGAACAGCGGGGTCTGGTTCCGGCCCGCCTTCGTGGCGTCGCGGAAGAAACTGAAATGGGTGTGCCAGCGGTGCGAGTTGTCGCCGGTGCTGCGCCGGCCGAGCCGGTCCCAGCGCCGGACGGTCGTGCCGTCCGGGGAGTAGATGATCTCGCGGATGTCCCGGGTGTCGGCCGTGCCGGCGACACACTGGGCGACGCACCACCGCGAGAACGTCCGCAGGTCGTGGGTGCTGCCGCCGGAGCGGACCGCGAACCAGCCGACGTCCAGCGCGGAGGCGTCGATGGTGAGGCCGTTACGGTCCCGGGGCGACTCGACCACCGAGTAGTCGTTGGGCACCACCCGGTCGGAGCCGCAGTGGTAGCCGCCCCGGTGCGAGGCGTCCCCGACGATGCCCACCTCGGCGGGCTCGAGGTCGTCCTCCCGGACCCGGGCGGGGTCGGTGTTGAGGTACGTGAGGAGCAGGCTGCGAACAGCCAGCAGGTTTGCCGGGGCCCGAGTCATCGGGACCCCCCTCCGGTTCGGGGCCGGGGCACGCTGGTCTGACGCCTGACGCGGGGATGTGGACATCCGAAGGTGCGTCCCGGCCGGTGCGAGGTTCGGCGTCGGACGATGACCCAAAGTTATTGCCGGCGACCGCCTCCACCAACGCACGATGTCCGAATTAATGCAGGAAGCACCCCATGAGTACCATTCACGCGACGCCCACAACACCACTTTGAACAGGCATTACATCCATAACCCCGTCAACCCGACGAGAGTCACCCTCAGTAATATCGACGGTGTCGGCCCGGCCGTCGCGGGGCTCAGCGGAACGCGGCGTGGCCGGTGAGCACCTGACCGATGATGAGCTGGTGGACCTCCGAGGTGCCCTCGTAGGTGAGCACGGATTCGAGGTTCGCCGCGTGCCGGATGACCGGGTAGTCCAGGGTGATGCCGGCCGCGCCGAGGATGGCCCGGCACTCCCGGGCGATGGCGATCGCCTCCCGGACGCTGTTGAGCTTGCCGAGGCTGATCTGCCGGTGGTCGAGGGTGCCGGCGTCCTTGCGGGCGCCCAGGTGCAGCGCCAGCAGCATACCCTTGCCCAGTTCCAGGCCCATGTCGGCGAGCTTGAGCTGGGTGGCCTGGTACGCGGCGAGCGGCCGGTCGAAGATCTGCCGGCTGCGGGCGTACGCGACGGTGGTCTCCAGGCAGTCGTGGGCCGCGCCGAGCGCGCCGAAGACGATGCCGAACCGGGCCTCGTTGAGGCAGGACAACGGCCCGGAGAGGCCGGCGGCCCCGGGCAGCATCGCGTCGGCGGGCAGCCGCACGTCGTCGAGGACGAGTTCGGAGGTGACCGAGGCGCGCAGCGACTGCTTGCGGGTGATCTCCGGGGCGGTGAAGCCGGGGGTGCCGGCGGGGACGAGGAAGCCCCGGACCCCCTCGTCGGTCCGCGCCCACACCACGGCGACGTCGGCGATCGACCCGTTGGTGATCCACATCTTGGTGCCGGTGAGCACCCAGTCGCCGCCGTCGCGGCGGGCCCGGGTCCGCATCCCCGACGGGTCGGAGCCGAAGTCCGCCTCGGTCAGTCCGAAGCAGCCGATCGCCTCGCCGGCCGCCATCCGGGGCAGCCACTGCTGCTTCTGCTCCTCGGAGCCGAACCGCCAGATGGCGTACATGGCCAGCGAGCCCTGCACGGAGACCAGTGAGCGCAGGCCCGAGTCACCGGCCTCCAACTCGAAGCAGGCCAGCCCGTAGGCGGTGGCGGAGGTGCCGGCGCAGCCGTACCCGTCGAGGTGCATGCCGAGCACGCCGAGCTCGCCGAGTTCCCGGGCCAGGTCCCGGGCGGGCAGGTGGCCCTCCTCGTACCAGGTGGCGACGTGCGGACGGATCCGCCGGTCGACGAACTCGCGCACGGCGGCCTGGAGGTCCCGGGTCTCGTCGTCGACGAGGTCGTCGACACCGACGTACGCGAGGGCGGGCGCGGGGACGGGCAGGGTCACGGTCGGTTTCCTTCCGGCGGGGTTCCAGGTCGGGTGGCTCAGCGCGCGGTCAGGTGCGCGATCACGCCCCGCGCCACGGCGGTCGCCATGGCGTCGAGCGCGTCCTGGGTCATCGCGGCCATGTGCGGGGTGGCGAAGACCCGGGGGTGGTGCAGCAGCGGGTGGTCGGGGTCCGGCGGCTCGGGGGCGAACACGTCGACGGCGTACCCGCGCAGTCGGCCGGCGTCGAGCGCGGCGAGGACCGCGCCGGCGTCCACCACCCCGGCCCGGGCCGTGTTGACCAGCAGCGCGTCGGGGCGCATCCGGGCCAGCGCGGCCGCACCGACCAGCCCGGTGGTCTGCGGTGTCTGCGGCACGTGCAGGCTCACCACGTCCGAGTCGGCCAGCAGCCGGTCCAGGTCGACCAGGCGGACCCCCTCGGGCGGGGCGACGGCGGCGACGTCGTACCCGAGCACGGTCATGCCGAGCCCCCGGGCGCGGGCGGCGACGCCCCGCCCGATCGCGCCGAGCCCGACCAGGCCGAGGGTACGGCCGGCGAGCATGGTGCCGGTCAGGCCCGCCGCGACCACGGCGGACGGCAGCGACCGCCCGGCCGGGAAGTCGCCCCGGGCCAGCGCGGCGGCGGCGAGCGGGGCCTGCCGGGCGAGGGCGAGGGCGGCCAGGATCACGAACTCGGCCACCGACTCGGCGTTGGCGCCGGGGGTGCTGACCACCGGGATGCCGAGCCGCTGCGCGGCGGCGAGGTCGATGCCGTCCAGCCCGGCGCCGTGCCGGCCGACGACCTTCAGCCGGGGTGCGCCGGACAGCATCGCGGCGGTCACCGGTGAGGAGCGCACCACCAGGGCGTCGGCGGTGGCGAGCGGCCCGGCCAGGGTCGCCGGGTCGGTGGCGTGGGCGATCCGCACGTCACCGGCCGCGCGCAGCAGGTCCAGCCCGGCGGCCGCGATGGGCTCGGTGAGCAAAATCGTCGGGGTCGGCACGCCGCTCACCAGCCGGTGTAGCAGGTGACGGGCACGGTGTAGAAGTCCCGCGCGTACGTGCCCTGCTCCCGGGGGCCGTGGTTGGAGGCGCCGGTGCCACCGAAGGGCAGGTGCAGCTCCGTCCCGGCGGTGGGCAGGTTGACGGTGACGATGCCGGCGCGGGCGTCCCGCTTGAAGCGTTCCGCCGCCGCCAGCGAGGTGGTCACGATGCCGGCGGAGAGCCCGTACGCGGTGTCGTTGGCGACGGCGACCGCCTCGTCCAGGTCTTCGACCCGGAGCACGCAGCTCACCGGGCCGAAGATCTCCTCCCGGGCCAGCCGCATGTCGGAACGCGCGTCGGCGAAGAGGGTGGGGCGCATGAACTGTCCCGCGTCGGGGTCGTGCGTGCCGCCGGCCACCACCCTGGCCCCCTCGTCCGCGCCGATCCGCACGTAGTCGAGGTTGCGGGCGAGCTGGTCGGGGCTGACCACCGGGCCGAGCTGGCTGGCCGGGTCGAGCGGGTCACCGACCCGCAGCGCGTCGGCGGCCGCGGCGAGGGCGGCGACGAAGCGGTCGTGGATGCCGGCCTGCACGATGATCCGGCTGGACGCGGTGCAGCGCTGCCCGGTGCTGAAGAAGCTGCCGTCGAGCGCGCAGCCCACCGCCACCGCCAGGTCGGCGTCGTCGAGCACGACGAGCGGGTTCTTGCCGCCCATCTCCAGTTGGAACCGCTTGTTGCCGTGGGCGAGGCACTGCCGGGCCACGTGCGCGCCGGTGTCCACGCCGCCGGTGAAGGAGACGCCGTCGACGTCGGGCGAGGTGAGCAGCTCCTCGCCGACCACCCGGCCCGCGCCGAACACCAGGTTGAACACGCCGGGCGGGGCGCCGGCGTCGACGATGATCCGGGCGAGTTCCCCGGCCGAGGCGGGCACCAGCTCGGCCGGCTTGAGCACCACCGTGTTGCCGTACGCGAGCGCGGGCGCGACCTTCCACGCCGGAATGGCCAGCGGGTAGTTCCACGGCGTGACGACCCCGACCACGCCGAGCGGGCGTCGCCGTACCTCGGCGTGCACGTTCTCCCGGATGGAGGCGTACACCTCGCCGGCCGGTTGCAGGAGCTGGTGGGCGTAGTACCGGAAGGTCTGGCCGGCGCGGGTGACCTCGCCCCTGGCCTCGGCGAGCAGCTTGCCCTCCTCCCGAGCGAGCAGCACGGCCAGCTCGTCGACCCGCGCCAGGACGGCGGTGCCGATCCGGTCCAGCAGCGCCATCCGCTCCGCGACGGGCCGGCGGGCCCAGCCGGGCTGGGCGGCGCGGGCCGCTGCGATCGCCGCCCGGGTGGTCTCCGGGCCGGCCTGGGCGTACTCGCTGACGGTCTCACCGGGACGGGCCGGGTTGGTGTTCGCCCGCCGGTCGCCGTCGACCCACCCGCCGCCGACGAGGTTCAGGTGCCGCGGTACGGGGCTGCTCACCGGTCACCCGCCACGGCGACGAGGGGGTGGTCCTGCGGGCCGGGGTTCTCCGGGAAGTGGCAGGCGACCTGGTGGCCGTCCCCGGTGGTGGTGAGCTTCGGCTCCTGGGTGGCGCAGACGTCCTGCGCCTTCCAGCAGCGGGTCCGGAACCGGCAGCCGGTCGGCGGGCTGAGCGGGCTCGGCACGTCCCCGCTGAGGATGCGCCGCTTGCGCTCGACCTCGACCAGCGGGTCGGGGATGGGCACCGCCGACAGCAGCGCCTGGGTGTACGGGTGCCGGGGCGAGGTGTACATGTCCTCGCACTCGCCGACCTCGACGACGGTGCCGAGGTACATCACGGCGATCCGGTCGCAGAGGTGCCGGACCACCGCCAGGTCGTGGGCGATGAACATCATGGTCAGCCCCAGCTCCTCCTGGAGCTGTTCGAGCAGGTTGACGATCTGGGCCTGGACGGAGACGTCGAGGGCGGAGACCGGCTCGTCGGCGACGACGAACTCCGGGTTGCTGACCAGCGCCCGGGCGATGCCGACCCGCTGGCGCTGCCCGCCGGAGAACTCGTGCGGGTAGCGGTCGTGCCAGCGGGAGCTGAGCCCGACGAGCTGCATGGTCTCCAGCGCCTTGGCCCGGCGGCCGGCGGCGGAGAGGTCCGAGTGGACCAGCAGCGGCTCCTCGATCAGCTCGCCGATGCTCATCCGGGGGTTCAGCGAGGCGAACGGGTCCTGGAAGATCATCTGCATCCGGCGGCGCATCGCCCGCATCCGGCCCCGGGACAGGGTGGTCAGCTCGGTGCCGTCGAAGGCCACCGACCCCTCGCTGGGCTTGAGGAGTTGGAGGATGGCCCGACCGGTGGTGGACTTGCCGCAACCGGACTCCCCCACCACGCCGACGATCTCGCCCCGGCGGATGTCGAGGTCCACCCCGGACACGGCGCGCAGCCGGGCCGCCCGCAGCGAGCCGCGGACCGGGACCTTGAAGTCGACCGCCAGGTCGCGGACCCGCAGCAGGCTCGGAACCGGGGCGGCGGTGTCGGTGGTGTCGGACGCGGTGGCCGGGGCCTCGGACATCAGCGTGCCTCCGTCATCTGGTCGGCGTACCGGTCCTGGGTGGTGAGCCAGCCGCCCTGCTCGCTGGGGCCTGTGCCCCAGCAGCGGGTGAGCTGGCCCCGGGCCGGGCTCTCGCGCACGGTGGTGAGGTCGGGCGGGCTCTCGTGGCACAGCTCGCGGGCGTGGGCGCAGCGGGGGGCGAACCGGCAGCCGGCCGGGATCTGCGACAGCTCCGGCGGGCGGCCGGCGATCGGGCGCAGCCGGCCGCCCCGGGCCAGGTCGAGCCGGGGCACCGAGCCGAGCAGCCCCCAGGTGTAGGGCATCTGCGGGCGGTGGAACAGGTCGACCGTCTCGGCCCGCTCCACGATCTGGCCGGCGTACATCACGTTGACCCGTTCCGCCATGCCGGCGACCACCCCGAGATCGTGGGTGATGAGCAGGACGGCGGTCCGGGTCTGCCGGGCCAGGTCCCGCAGCAGCTCCAGGATCTGTGCCTGGATGGTCACGTCGAGCGCGGTGGTGATCTCGTCGGCGAGGATCAGCCGGGGGTCGCAGGAGAGCGCCATCGCGATCATCACCCGCTGCCGCATGCCGCCGGAGAGCTGGTGCGGGTACGAGCCGAGCCGGGTCTCGGCGGCGGGGATGCGGACCATCTCCAGCAGGTCGACCGCCCGGGTGCGGGCGGCCCGGCGACTCAGCCCGAGGTGCAGTTGCAGCGACTCGGTGAGCTGCCGGCCCACGGTCAGCACCGGGTTCAGCGAGGTCATCGGATCCTGGAAGATCATCGCGATCCCCTTGCCCCGGACCGCGCGCATCTCGCGGGGGCGCAACCGCAGCAGGTCCCGCCCCTCGAAGAGCACCTGCCCGCCGGTCACCTCACCGGCCGGCGGCACGATCAGGCCCATGATGGACTGCGCGGTCGCCGACTTCCCGCAGCCGGACTCCCCCACCAGCGCCACCGTCTCACCCGCGTCGACGGTGAACGAGACACCGTCCACAGCGGTCACCGAACCGCGTGCAGCACGGAACTCGGTACGTAGGTCCCGCACCTCCAGCAAGGCCATCGAACCCCCCAGCAGTTAGTTCACCTTAACGCCGCCATTCGTCAACCGGGAGTGTTGCACAGACGATGTTCGTCGTCTAGGCTCCCGGCAGCGACGAATTACGTCACTCACATCAGTTGGAGCGAGATGGCATCCAAGAGCTCGATCGAGAAGGATCGCAGCATCATCCGGGAGCTGGTCCAGGACCCGAGACAGACCAACGTCGCGCTGGCGGTGAAGGTCGGCCTCTCCGAGGGTTCGGTGCGGCGGCGACTGGACCGGCTGATCACAGAGGGCCAGGTGCAGTTCGCGATGATCCCCAGCGCCGCCTTCATGGGGCGCCCGGTGCACACGCTGTTCGAGATCCAGAGCTCCCCCGGTGCCACCGAGCAACTCATCGACAAGCTGGCCGGGATGCCGGAGATCGCGTACGTCTACCACGTGACCGGTCAGTTCGACATCATCGCGGTCGGCTACTTCGCCTCCAGCAACGCGATGCGCCGGTTCTGGACCGAGCGGCTCGGCCACCTCGACGGGGTGATGGAGAGCCGGTCGGTGATGGTGCTCCGGGTCGCCAAGCGCGCCCACGAGTGGGCGCGTGACATCGCCGTCACGGGGGACGAGGAGTCCACATTGGACGCAGGTCCGGAGCCCGGCGCCGCCGGTCCCGGGGCCTGAGCCGGAACAGGGAGAACGAGCCGTGCTGCGCATCATGCTGATCCGCCTGCTGTCGGTCGTACCGGTCCTGTTCGGGATCTCGGTGATCTCGTTCCTGGTGATCCGCATGATCCCCGGTGACGTGGTCAGTTCGATCATGGGACAGGACTTCGGCGATCCCGCGATCGAGGCGGAGATGCGCCGCTACTTCGGGCTCGACATGCCCGTGTACCAGCAGTTCCTGAACTGGCTCGGCGGTCTGCTCCAGGGTGACCTCGGCACCTCGATGCGGACCGGCCAGCCGGTGCTCGAAGAGATCGTGCAGCGCTTCCCGTCCACGCTCCTGCTGGCGGTCTCGGCGCTGGTGGTCTCGATCCTCATCTCGATCCCGCTCGGGGTGCTCAGCGCGACCAAGCGCAACGGCCTGCTCGACGCGGGCACCCGGATCGGCTCGCTGATCGGCCTGTCCCTGCCGAACTTCTGGCTGGGCATCCTGCTGGTGTACGTCTTCTCGGTCTCCCTGGGCTGGCTGCCCTCGCAGGGCGCGGGCGAGGGTGAGGGCTTCGTGGGCAGCCTGAAGTACCTCATCCTCCCCGCCGTCACCCTCGGCGCCAGCCTCGCCGCGATCAGCATGCGGATGACCCGCTCCAGCATGCTGGAGGTGCTCAACCAGGACTACGTCCGGACCGCCCGCGCCAAGGGCCTCGCCGAGCGGGCCGTGGTGGCCCGGCACGCCCTGCGCAACTCGCTGATCCCGGTGGTGACCGTGCTGGGCATCCAGGCCGGCGCGCTGCTCGGCGGCACCGTCATCGTGGAGCAGGTCTTCGCCTGGCCGGGCCTGGGCACGATGGTCATCCGCGGGATCAGCCAGCGCGACTACCCGGTGGTCCAGGGCACCCTGCTCTTCCTGGCCTTCTTCTACGTCGTGGTCAACCTCATCGTCGACCTCATCTACACCTACCTGGATCCGAGGTTGCGCAGTGGTCACTGAAGCCGCCCCCAGCCGCCGGCCCTGGCGCCGCCGCCCCGACACCGCCGACCGGCCCGAGCACCGGGCCGTGCAGATCCTGCGGCTGATCACCCGGGACCGGGTCGGCGCGATCGGGCTGGTCATCGTCGTGCTGATGACCGCCGCCGCGGTCTTCGCCCCGCTCATCGCCCCGTACGACCCGACCGCGATGTCCAACCAGCGGCTCGCCCCGCCCGGCGGGACCTTCCCGCTCGGCGCCGACGAGGCCGGCCGGGACCTGCTCAGCCGGGCGCTGTACGGCGCGCGGACCTCGCTGACGGTCAGCCTGATCGTGGTGGCCTGCGCCGGGGCGATCGGCGTCGTGCTGGGCCTGCTCGCCGGCTTCTACCGGGGCGTCCTCGACGCGATCATCACCCCGGCCACCGACATCATGTTCTCCTTCCCCACCCTGCTGCTTGCCCTCGCCGTGGTGGCCGCGCGCGGGCCCGGCACGGAGAACCTGATCCTGGCCCTGGTCATCGTCTTCATCCCCAGCTTCGCCCGGATCGTGCGGGGCACCGCGATGACCATCCGCCGGGAGCCGTACGTGGAGTCCGGCCAGGCGGTCGGGCTGAGCAACACCCGGCTCATCTTCAAGTACATCCTGCCCAACTCGGTCGCCCCGATCGCGGTGCAGTTCACCACCAGCCTCGCGTACGCGATCCTGATCGAGGCGTCGCTGGGCTACCTCGGCCTCGGCGTGCAGCCCCCGCAGCCCTCCTGGGGCTCGATGCTCTCCTCCGGCAAGTCCTTCATGGAGATGTCGGTCTGGCCGTCGGTGGTGCCCGGCATCTGCATCATGATCACCGTCCTCGGCTTCAACCTGCTGGGCGACACCCTCCGCGACGTCCTCGACCCCCGACTGCGCGGCAGATCCGGCCGCTGACCCACCCCGGCCACCCCCACCGCAAGGAGCACCCCCGTGGAAACCGTCGACGAGCACCTGGTCCGCCGGCTCACCGAATGGTCCACGGGGCCGCTGCCCGAACCGGTCGCGCCGGAGGTCGACGTCGACCCGGCGCTGCTGCTGGCGTACCTCGACGCCCAGGTGCAGAGCCGGCACCTCGATTTCGCGCTGCGCTGGTTGCAGACGCAGCGGGAGGGGTTCTACACGATCGGCTCCGCCGGCCACGAGAGCAACGCCGCCGTCGCCCTGGCGCTGCGCCCGACCGACCCCGCCCTGCTGCACTACCGCTCCGGCGGTTTCTACGCGGCCCGCGCCGGTCAGGTACCCGGCGCCACCGGAGTCACCGACGTGCTGCACTCGGCGGCGGCGTCCCGGCGGGACCCGATCTCCGGTGGACGGCACAAGGTCTTCGGCCACCGGGCGCTGAACATCGTCCCGCAGACCTCCACCATCGCCTCGCACCTGCCCCGGGCCGTGGGCATGGCCTTCGCCCTCGGCCGGGGCACCACCCCCACCGGGTACCCGGACGACGCCGTGGTGGTGGCCAGCTTCGGCGACGCCTCGGCCAACCACTCCACCGCCGCCGGGGCGCTGAACGCCGCAGGGTGGTGCGCCCACCAGGGCCTGCCGCTGCCGCTGCTGCTGGTCTGCGAGGACAACGGCATCGGCATCAGCACCCGCTCGCCGCGCGGCTGGATCCGCCGGGCGCTGGCCGCGCTGCCCGGCATCGAGTACGTGGCCGCCGACGGCACCGACCCCGCCCGGCTGCTGGCCACCGCGGCGGAGGTGGCGCACCGGGTCCGCACCACCCGCCGGCCCGCCGTGCTGCACCTGGGCACCGTCCGGTTCATGGGGCACGCCGGCTCCGACGCCGAACTGGCGTACCGCAGCCGCGCGGAGATCCTCGCCGACCACGCCCGCGACCCGATCCTGGCCACCGCGGCGCTGCTCGCCCACCGGGGGATCCTCACCCCCGCCGACACCCTCGACCGGTACGAGCACGCCCGCAAGCTGGTGACCGAGCAGGCCCACCTGCTGCTGGGCCGGGTCGAGCGGCTGGACAGCGCGGCGGCGGTGACCGCGCCGCTGACCGCCCGCCGGGTCCCCGAGGTCCGGGCCGCCGCGCGCCGGGCCGGCGTCGGCCGGGAGCGGGTCTTCGGCGGGAAGCTCCCCGAGCACCGGGGCCCGCTCACCCTCGCCCAGTCGATCAACGCCGCGCTGCACGACGCGCTGCTGAGCTTCCCGGCCGCCCAGGTCTTCGGCGAGGACGTGGCCCGCAAGGGCGGCGTGTACGGCGCCACCCGGGGCCTGCGCAAGGCGTTCGGCGCCGACCGGGTCTTCGACACCCTCCTCGACGAGCAGACCATCCTCGGCGTCGCCCTCGGCGGAGCGCTGGCCGGCACCCTGCCCGTCCCCGAGATCCAGTACCTGGCGTACCTGCACAACGCCGAGGACCAGCTCCGGGGGGAGGCCGCCTCGCTGCGGTTCTTCTCCGCCGGGCAGTACCAGAACGGCATGGTGGTGCGGATCGCCGGGCTGGCGTACCAGAAGGGCTTCGGCGGGCACTTCCACAACGACAACTCGGTGGCGGTGCTGCGGGACATCCCCGGGCTGGCCCTGGCCGTCGCCAGCCACCCGGCCACCGCCCCGGCCCTGCTGCGCCAGTGCCTGGCCCTGGCCGAACAGGAGGGTCGGGTCTGCGTCTTCCTGGAGCCGATCGCCCTGTACCACCAGCGTGACCTGCACACCGACGGCGACGGCGGATGGCTCGCGCCGTACGCCGTACCGGCGGACTGGCCGGCGGCCCCGCTGGGCGAGGTGCGTACCGTCCGCGACGGCGGCGACCTGGCGCTGGTCACCTTCGGCAACGGTGTCCCGATGAGCCTGCGCACGGCCGGGGCGCTGGCCGCCGACGGCGTACAGGCCCGGGTCGTCGACCTCCAGTGGCTGGCGCCACTGCCCACGGAGAGCCTGCACGCCGCGCTGAAGGGCGTCGACCGGGTGCTGGTGGTGGACGAGACGCGCCGCAGCGGCGGGGTCTCCGAGGCGGTGGTGACCGCGTTGGTCGACGGCGGCTTCGCCGGCCGGATCGCCCGGGTCACCAGCGTCGACAGCTACGTACCACTGGGCCCCGCCGCCGACCGGGTGCTCCTGCGCGACCCCGACGTCCTCACCGCCGCCCGAGCGCTGCTCGGGTAAGGAAGGGCCCCCTCTTAACGCATACGGTCGAGAAGGGTCCCCTTCTCACCTGGCGTCGGCGGGCACCGGCAGCGAGCACGGCACCGGCAGCGAGCGTGGCAGCGGCGGAGACGGCGGCGGCCCGCGTGCCGGAGCACGCGGGCCGCCGAGGCGGGAGCCGGGGGTCAGTAGCCGAGTTCCGGCTGCCGCTTGGTGCCGAGCAGCTCCGCGCCGGCCAGGTACCGGTCGAAGTTGGCGCAGAAGTCGGCGTACAGGCGTTGCAGGTTGCCGTCGCCCCGGAACGACGTGTGCGGGGTGAGCGTGGTGCGCGGCAGGTCCCACAGCCGACTCTCCGGCGGCAGCGGCTCCTGCTCGAACACGTCGAGCACGGCACCGCCGATCCGGCCGGCGTGCATCGCGTCGACCAGGGCGTCCTCGGCGATCAGCGCGCCCCGGCCGACGTTGACCAGCACCGCGGACTCCTTCATGGCGGCGAACCGGTCCGTGTCGAAGAAGTGCCGGTTCTCGGTGGTGAGCGGCATGGCCAGCACCACCGAGTCGGCCTCCGGCAGCAGCGCGAGGTGCCCGGCGAAGGGTTCCACCCGCTCGAACCCCTCGGCCGGGGTACCGGCCCGGTTGACCCCGATCACCGTGACGCCCAGGGCCTGGGCCCGCCAGGCCACCTCCCGCCCGATCGCCCCGGTGCCGAAGACCAGCATGGTGCTGCCGATGACGTCCCGGGCCACCACCCGGATCCACTCGCGGTCCCGCTGCGCCGCCGCGTACTCCGGGAAGGCGCGGGCGTGCAGCAGCACCGCGCCGACCACGTACTCGGCGATCGGCACGTTGTACGAGTTGGGGGAACGGGTGTAGATCAGCCCCTCGTCGAGGCGGCGGTGCCAGGTGTCGCCGCCCACCCAGTCGAAGCCGGCGGCGGTGATCTGCACCCAGCGCAACCCCTGGCACTTGCTGAGCAGCACGTCGAAGAGGTCCTCGTTCATCGCGCTGCGCAGGATCACCTCGGCGTCGAGGTACTCCTCGCGGGCCGGCTCGTCGTCGGCCACCGCCGTGAACCGGCAGGTGGGGTAGCGCTCACGCAGTTGCGGCAGCAGCCCGGCCAGGTTCGGGGTGAGCAGGACGTGCGGGCCGGGACCGGCGACGGTCACGACGGTTCCTTGGCCTGAGCCTGCGCCTGCGCCGCCCGCCGGGTGTACGACAGGCCGCCCTTGGCCCAGTTGTCGTGGGACACCTCGTAGAGCAGGACGTGGGTGTTCTCCCGGGGGGAGCCGTACTTGACCAGGACGTCGGTCAGCTCGGCGATGATCGCGTCCTTGGTCTCCTGGTCACGCGGGCTGATCTCGGCACGGATGATGGCCATGGTCCTCAGTTCTCCTTGCTCGCGGTCGCGGCGACGCCGGCGAAGTCGGGGTTGCGGGAGTACTCGGCCTGGACGGCCAGGTAGGCGAAGGCGTGCCGGACGTTGGTGGCCAGCACCCCGTCGAAGACCTCACGGGCCTTGTCGATCTCGCCGTTGTAGTAGTGCCAGTTGCCCAGGCCGTAGCCCTGGGTGACGGTGCGCAGGCTGTTGTTGTCGCACATCGCCCAGAGCTGCTCCGGGCTGATCTCGCCGGTGTAGAGGCGCATCCGGCCCTCGTACCCGACCAGGTGGTCCTCCTCGACCAGGGCGATCGCGCGGAACCGGTCGAGCACCTCCTCGGCCTCGGCCGGGCGGCCCAGGCGGCGCAGCGCCATGTACTGCCAGTCCTGCGAGGCGACCGTGCCCTCCTGGTGCCGGGACGACTGCTCGGCCGCCCGGAAGCTGGGCAGGCAGCCCTCGAAGTCGCCGAGCAGGTACTGGGCGACACCGAGGTGGTACCAGACGCCGGTGTGCAGGGTGGTCAGGTACCGGTCCAGCGCCGCCGGGTCCTGCGCGGCCATGGTGTCGGTGAGGTGCTGCGGGCGGACCTGCTCGGGCCGGCCGAGGATCAGGCTGACCACGTCCTTCTCGACCTCGGGCTGGTACATCTCGTACTCGTCCTCGACGTCGGCGAGCTGGTCGGCCGCGGCGCGCAGGTCCTCGACCGCGCCGGTGTAGTCACCGGTCGAGATCCGCCGGTGCCCCCGGAACCGCAGCAGTCGCGCGCTGCCCGGCTCCAGCTCCAACGCCTCGGTGAGCAGGGCCACCGACTCGGCGTGCTTGTTGAGGTAGCCCTTGAGCCGGGCGGCGATGATGTAGCGCTCGGTCAGCGGTACGGACGACATTGACCTGCCTTTCGTCACGGGGTGGATGGCCGGGGGCCGGCGGGGGAGCGATGGTGGGGGGCGCCGGGCACCCGACGCCCCCACCACCGCTGGTCAGCGGTCGAGCCAGATGTTCCGGTAGAACCGGTACGTCGGGGTCGCGTCGCCCCGGTAGCCCATGACGTCCTTCTGCACGACGTCGTAGTCGGCGTTGAGGAAGGTCATGGCCACCGGCCCGCGCTCGGCGAGGATCTTCTCGGCCTGCTGGTAGAGGGCGGCCCGCTTGTCCTTGTCCAGCTCCGAGCGGGCCTGCACGACCAGGTTCTCGTACTCCGGGTCGCTCCAGTTGCCGTAGTTCAGCCCGCCGTTGGCGAGGAAGCTGGCGGTGAACCGCTCGTCCGGGTCGTAGGTGAGGCCGAACCCGGACTGGTACATGTCGAAGTCACCGGACTTGGTGCGGGTGTCGGCGATGGTCGACTCGACCGACTCGATGGTCACCCTGATGCCGATCTTGGCGAGCTGCTGCTGCTCCACCTCGGCCGAGCGCACCTGGAACGCCGACGTGGCGATCACCATCAGCTTCGCCTCGAAGCCGTCCGGGTACCCCGCCTCGGTCAGCAGCGTCTTGGCCTTCTCGATGTCCGGCTGGCCGTACACCGGCTCGGTCAGCGCGCCGAACCGGTCCGGCGGCAGGTAGCCCGCGTTGAGCGCGGTCCCGAAGCCGGAGTTCGCCACGTTCAGGATCTCCTGCCGGTCCAGCGCCAGGAAGATCGCCTGCCGGACCTTCACGTCGTCGTACGGGGCCTTGGAGGTGTTCAGCCGCAGGTGCAGCGAGAGCGAGCCGGAGCCGCCGTACCACTTGAGCGCCTCGTCGCGCTTGAGCGCGTCGATGAACTCGGGCGCGGGCCGCCAGAGGAAGTCGACCGTACCGCTGCGGACCGCCGCGGCGCGGGCGTTGTCGTCGGGGTTGAAGCTGAAGTCCAGCCCGTCGAGGTACGGCACGCCGGACTCCCAGTACCGGTCGTGCTTGTCCAGCTTGATGGCCTGGCCGGTGACCCGGGAGGCCAGCTTGAACGGGCCGCTGCCACCGTCGACGTCACCGTTGAGCCCGCCCTCGGCGTCGACCACCGACTTGTCCACGACGGACGAGGCGGCGGTGGAGAGCAGGGTCAGGATCGCCGCGTTCGGCTTGGCGAGGGTGAAGACGGCGGTCCGCTCGTCGACCGCCTCGACCGACGTGATGCCCTCGTAGCTGCGGGCGCGCGGGGCCCGGGTCGCCGGGTCCTTGATCCGCTCGATCGAGTACTTCACGTCCGCCGCGGTCACCTTGCGCCCGCTGTGGAAGTAGGCGTTGTCGCGGAGCGTGAAGGTGATCGTCAGCCCGTCGGCGCTCTGCTCCCAGGACTCGGCGATCGCCGGCTTGATCTCGCCCCGGTACGACTGCACCAGCGACTCGTAGATCTGCTCGTTGATGACGAAGGCCGAGGTCTCCGACATCTTGTGCGGGTCCAGCTCGTTGGCGTCCAGGCGGATCATGATGCGCAGCCGGCCGCCGGACTTCGGGCTGCCCGCGGGCTGCGCCTCGTCCTCCAGCCGGACACTGGCCATCAGGCCGTCGTTGCCGCTGTCGCCGGTGTCGGTGGACGGAGGTTCACCACCTCCGGAGCAGCCGGCCGCGAGCGCCGCCACGACGCCCACCGCCAGCACTCTGGTCAAAAGTCGAGTTCGCATGGGTCTCCTTGCCTGTCACGATGCGGCGCTTACCGGTCACCCGGCTTCCATGCCTCCCCAAGAACCCGAAGCCAGTTGCCGCCGAGAACCTTGGTCACCTCGTCCGGCGTGAAGCCGCCGGCCAGAAGTGCCTCGGTGAAGTTGGGAAAGTCCGAGGCGTCGTCCATGCCGATCGCCCGGCGCTCGTTCCAGCCGAAGTCGCCGAGGAGGTTCTGCTGCTCCTTGGACGTCGACCGCGCGATGGACTGCAACTGCGCGATCCGCATCGGCTCGGTCCACGTCTCGTCGTAGTCGGTGGCGATGGCGACGTGTTCCACGCCGCCGGTCACCTCGACCACCTGCTTGACGTGCTCGACGAAGCGGGTCAGGTCGGGACGCCGGGACGGGGCGTCCGGGTAGTAGAGGAATCCGGACAGCGTGGTGATGCCCATGACCCCGCCCTGCTCGCCGAGGCGGCGCAGGAAGGCGTCGGACTTCGCCCGGATGTGCGGTGAGAGCACGTCGCAGAAGGAGTGCGTCACCACCACCGGGGTCTCGGAGACCTCCATGGCGTCCAGGCCGGTGCGCTCGCCGCAGTGCGAGACGTCGACCAGGATGCCCAGCTCGTTCATCGCCCCGACGAAGGCCCGACCCCGGTGGGTCAGCCCGGGGTCGACCTCCTCGCCGCAGCCGGCCCCCAGCAGGTTCTGCCGCTGGTAGGTCAGTTGCAGGACCCGGATGCCCAGGTCGTAGAAGGTGCCGAGCAGGTCGAGGTCGACACCGATCATCTCGGTGTCCTGCGGACCGAGGATGACGGCTTCCTTGCCCTCGGCCTTGGCCCGCTCGATGTCGGCCACGGTGAGCGCGAGCAGCACGTCGTCGGGGTGCTCGTCGATCCACCGGCGGCACCGGTTGACCTGTCGCAACGCGGTGGCCGTGTCCACGTACGGCTTGGTGACGGTGTGGTTGACGGCGGTGACGCCACCACGCCGAATCCGGTCGAGGTGGGCGTCGCTGAGCTCGATGACCGTGCTGCCGTCCACCACTGTGGCGGCGGCGTGCAGCTCGGTTGCCGAGAGGGTGGTGGCTTCCGCGGCGGCAGTGTTCACATCATCTCCAGGATCACGGGATCGGAAGATGTTGGGACTCTACGAGGAACGCCAGTTCATGTCCATAGAGTTGACGAAATCGTCGTAGAACTCTTTAGGATCTACGAAATTCGTCGCTCCTGGTGACTGTTGTTGCGGACTGAGATCGGCTGGAAACACGGCGGTGACGGGTCCGTGGCACACCGGGCCACCGACCCGACCGGCCGGGGCCGCCGACGCCCGCGTGGTAGGCCATCATGAGCGACGCCGGTGACCGCCGTGCGTACCCGAGGAGCCCGCCGTGACCCTGCCCCGAGCCGTCCTCGTCGACATCGACGGCACCCTCGCCCACCGGGGCGACCGTTCGCCGTACGACTGGTCCCGGGTCGGCGAGGACCGGCCCAACCCCGCCGTCGTCGAGCTCGTCCAGACCATCGCCGCCGCCGGACGGCACCGGGTCATCCTGCTCACCGGCCGCGACGACGTGTGCCGGTGGCAGACCGAGCTGTGGCTCGACGCCCAGCACGTCCCGTACCACGAACTGCACATGCGCCCCCACCAGGACAACCGCAAGGACTCGGTGGTCAAGGCGGAGATGTACCGTACCCTCGTCGAGGACCGCTACCAGGTGGCCTTCGTGATCGACGACCGGGACCAGGTCGTCCACATGTGGCGGCACGACCTCGGCCTCACCTGCCTCCAGGTCGCCGAGGGAGACTTCTGACGTGGTGCCCAACCTGCTGCTCTGCGGCATCGTCGGCTCCACCGCGTACGGGCTCGCCGGTACGGACTCGGACGTGGACCGCCTCGGCGTCTACGCCGCCCCCACCGTCGCCTTCCACGGCCTCACCCCGCCCACCGGCCGCGAGGCCTCGATCGTGCGGCACGACCCGGACGTCACGTACCACGAGGCGGCGAAGGCGGCGACGTTGCTGCTCGCCGGCAACCCCACCGTCACCGAGATCCTCTGGCTCCCCGACGACCTGTACGAGGTCCGCAGCCCCCTCGGCGCCGAGATGATCGACATCCGGGCCGCGTTCCTGTCCGCGAGCCGCGTCCGGGACGCCTACTTCGGGTACGCCACCGCCCAGCTCAAGCGGCTGGTCACCACCGGCCGGTTCCAGTCGAAGATGCGCAGGCGGCAGGCCAAGCACGGCCGGCACCTGCTCCGCCTCCTCGACCAGGGCTTCGCCCTCTACGCCACCGGCACCCTGCCGATCCGGGTCGCGGACCCGCGGCGGTACCTCGACTTCGGCGAGGCGGTGGCCACGGACCCGGAGGCCGCCCGCCCGGCGCTCGCCGCCGCCGAGGCCCGCGCTTCGACGCGGTGACCTCACCGCTGCCGGCCGAACCCGACCGGGCCACGGTCGAGGCGTGGCTGCACCGGGTCCGCCGCGCCTTCCTGGAGCCGGCCTGACCGGCCGTGTCGTCGCTGGCCCGACCCGCCCCGGTGCCGGCTCCGTCGTCGTCTCGGGCAGTCGTCGGCGCGCGGCCGGCCGGGGCGCTCCGGCCGGCCGCCTACCCGCCACCCTCCGGCCGGTCCTGCCGCAGCTCGGGATACTGCTCACGGGCCCACCAGCTCATCATGTGGATCCACTTGAGACCGGCCCCCTCACAGATCAGGCACACCTGCCTCGTGAAGCAGCAGGGACACCGTTGCCGACGTCGGTCGTCGTCCAGGACGAAGCCCCGCCCCAGGCAACAGGGGCACCAGCCGAGGCCGTCGCACTCGTAGCACAGGAGCGCCCCGGCCGGCAGGGTCTCGGCGGTCACGCAGGGCTCGGGCGGGACGAACTCCACGGGTTCGTGGAGCAGGACGTGCGGGGTCTCGCCGGTGATGGCGAAGCCCTCCCCGAGGCGGCAGGCCGTGTGCTCCCCGTCAGGGGCGCTCACCGTGATCACGAATCCGTCGCGGCGGCCGACGGCGCGTCTCCCGGTCGGGCCGGTGGCGGTCTCGACGCTCCAGCCGTCCTCGGCGAGGAGCAGGCCGCCCCGGTCGACCGCGTGGGCGGCGCAGGGTTGCTTCGTCGCGAGCAGGCTCAGGGTCACCTGGTACGCGTGCCGCAGCGGCTCCCGCCGGTCGAGGACGGCCGGCTCCGGCAGCAGGGCGTCGTCGGGTTCCTGGTCCGGTTCGAGGGCCCTGGCCAGGTAGAGCATGTTCGCGTACAGGATCCGGAACGCGTTCTCCAACTCCGCGCGCGCACCGGGGATCTCGACCATCACCGCCGCCCTCCGCCGCTCGACGTGGTGACCGGGGGCGTACGGTCGCCCCGGGCGCCCCGTCCGAGGATAGTCTCCCATCGACCGGCGCCACCGCCCCGGACGGTGGTGGGACCCGACGGCGACCGGCCGGTACGGCCGTGGGTAGCGACCGCACCGACCAGCCTGCCGGCGGCCGGGTCAGTCGAGGGTGGACACGCCGCCGGTCGTCGGCGTGGAGAGCCGCCCGTTCTCCTTCGTCTGGACGTAGAAGCGGTAGAAGGTGTTCGACACCAGTCCGGTCACCGTGTGGGTGTACCAGCCCGTCCCCGGGTTGGGGCCGACGTGGACGGTGCGCGACTCGGGGGTGAGCACCCAGTGTCCGTCGTCGTTCATCCGCCGCACCATCCAGTCGTAGGTGATCGAGTAGCCCTCCTCGGCGGTGGAGAGGTCGGTGAAGCCGACGACGACCGCGTCCCGGCTGTTGACGACGACGGGCGTCAGGCTCAGGTTCGCCGGTGGAGTCGGTTCCACCGTGTACGTCAGGTAGTTCAGGATGCTCGAGTACGGCGCCGCCGGCTCGGTGCCGTCGGGCACGTTGACCAGGGTGATCATCACCCGGTGGGTGCCGACGGTCGACGGTGCGGGGACGGTGATGTCGAAGCCGACGTTCGCCCCCTGACCGGCGTGCCACAACCCGGCGGGGTACCCGCCGACGAACGGCCCGTCCACGTTGACCCAGATGGTGACCGGCCCGCCGTTGACGTCCCGGGCCCAACCCCGGACGTGGAAGGCGCCGTTGGCGAAGCCGTACGACTCGACCCGGCCGGTGGGCGACTTGTCGCTGCCCTCCGGCGGCGGCGGGTCCTCGATCGGGTTGCAGATCGGCGGCGGTACGGGTACGTCGCAGTCGGGCCTGGCCGCAGCCGGTGCGGCGGCGGTGACGACGGCGACGACCGCCGCCACCGCCCCGACGACGAATGCGCGGAAACGTCTCATGCCGGCAGTGAACCGGCCCGGTCTGGGATCCGGCTGGGAAACCGTTGGGACACCCGGCCACCCGACCCCCGGCCGGTTACCGATCCACGGCGACCGATAGCCGTACCGCCTACAGTACGGACGTCCAGCGGCCGGAGCCGGACGGCGTCCGGGGCCCGCGTGCCCACCGGGCCGGACGGGCGACTCCGGGCCGCGACCCCTCGGATTCCCAGGTGAACGACACCGGCGCGCGTTCCGACGAGCCGGGCTGCGGATCGCGCTGCCGGCCGTCGACACCGCCGCCGTCCCGAACTCCTACGTGTTCCTCGCCCTGGCCGAACAGCTCCCCGGACGATCGCGGAACTAGGGTTTTGCCTGGTGGGGCGGGCGGGACTCGAACCCGCGACCGAGGGATTATGAGTTGATCGGCGACTCAGGCCCTGACCTGCCCGTAAGGGCTCTGACCTCGTAGTGGTACGTGCATTCAGCACGTTCCGTAACGGCAAAACCCGCGCGGAAACTGGACGACTGTCCCCATGGGGACCATGATCTGTCCCCATGGCGAGCATCGAGCAGCGCGGCGACTCCTGGCGGGTCGTCTGGCGACACGAGGGTCGCAAGCAGTACACCACCTGGCCGTCCGAGGAGTACGCCGAGCAGGCGCGCGCCATCGTCGAGGGGCACCGGGCCCGGATCACCGCGAACCGCGTCTACGCCGACATGGGCATCCCGGTACCGGGGGACACCGATACCCCCGTGGGTATCACGCTGCGGGCCTGGTGCGAGGAGTGGCTCCCGTCGAAGACCCGGATCACACCGGGCACCCGAGAGCGGTACGAGCAACAGCTCCGCGACAGGATATACCCGGCCTTCGGCGACCTGCCGCTGTCGCAGATCACCTCGGTGCTGATCGGTCGCTGGCTCAATGATCTGCGCACGCAGATGGGCCCAAAGACGGTCACCCGGTACTACTCGCTGCTGCACACCGCGCTCGGCGCCGCCGTCCGCCACGGCCACCTCAGCGTGAACCCGTGCCACGGCACGGACTTCGTCCGGGACCAGGTCGCCGACGACGATGACGGCACCGCCGGCCATCGTGCTGTCTACCTCACCCCCACCGAGTTCGAGCTGCTCCGCGCACAGTTCGCCGATCGGTGGCACGAATTACTCGACTGCATCATCGAGACGGGGATGCGCTGGTCGGAGGTGACCGCGCTCGCCGCGATGCACCTCGTTCCGGCCACCGCCACCGCCGGGCCTCGGATCCGGGTGTGGCGGGCTTGGAAGGAGGCGAACGGCAAGCGGTATCTCGGCACCACGAAGGGCCGGGCCCGGCGGGTGCTGCCGATCGGCGCGGACCTGTACGCCGCCCTCACCAAGCTCGTCGACGGGCAGCCCCCGGAGACGCTGCTCTTCCGCAACGATGACGGCCAGGCCCTGAGCTATGACGTGCTCTACGACCAGGTGTGGAAGCCGGCCCTACGCCGGGCCCGCCTGTGTGCCACCCATCCCCCGGTCGGCGACGGAGAGCACCTCGAGGGCGCACGCGGCCGGTGCCGCGACTACGGCGGGACCACCTGGGCCGGTGAGCCATGCGGCTCCCGAGTTGTGGTCGGTACCACCCGGTGCGCGGCCCACTATGGCCCTCCCCCGGGCTCCGTGTCGACCTGCGAATGCGCCGATGTGCTCCACCAGGCCCCCTCGTGGCACGACCTGCGGCACACGTATGCGAGCTGGCTGTTCAGCGACCCCCGGATGACCCCGCTGGCCATCTCGCGGCTGCTCGGACACCAGCAACTCGCCACGACGAGCGAGATCTACGGGGACCTGATGCCGCAGGCGATCGACGCTGCGGTGGACGCGGTTGCGGATGCGCGGAAGGGTGCCCGTCAGTCCTGACGGCCGCCGTTGTCCCTGTCGAAGGCGTCGACTATCGCGAGCATGGCCCGCCGCTGCTCCTCGGTGTAGAACCAGTCCCGCTGGATAGCCTCACGGACGCTGACGGCACCGGTACGGGCTGATGTCGGGGGGCGTAGCCCGGCCATCTCTTCGGCCTCTTCGCGGTCGATCCCGAGCGAGTCGGCGATGGTGTGCACTGTGCCGACGTGCGGCGGACGGGGTGAGGTCTTCAGCCGGCTGATCGTGTTTCGGGGCAGACCGAGATGCTCCGCCATGCGCACGGCTGTCCACCCTCTCTTCAGCCGTTCGTCTTCGACGGCCGCCCAGAGTTGGTACGCCACAGCCTCTTTAGTCACGTGCAGGTTGTAGCACGGCCTACCGATCCGGACATAGCCCCTGCCCGGATGGCGGCACACGCCACCCTCCTGTGCTCAGAGTTGTGCAGAGTCGTAAAGCTCTGTAACGTGCTCTCTGCACGGCACGTTGCAACTCTGAACAGCCGGGAGGAAAACACGTGGAAGAGCAGCACCTGACCGTCGGCGAGGTTGCCGACCTGCTGCGGATCTCCGAGTGGACGGTCCGCCGCTACATCCAGTCGGGCGCTCTGCGAGCCACGAAGACGGATGGCCCGAACGGGTCCTACCGGGTCCCGCTCAGCGGCTACCGCGAGTACATCGACGCCCACACCGTCACCGCGAGGGAGACGCGATGACCACCCTGCCCACCCTCCACCCGTTCCCGGAGGTCGCCAAGCGGCTCGGGATCTCGCTTCGCAGCCTGCGCGAGAGGTCCTGGGCTCGGCAGTTCGACCACGTCCGGATCGGGCGCGAGAGGTACTTCACCGAGGCCCAGCTCGCCGCCTTCATCGACGCAATGACGGTGCCGAGCCAGCGATCGAGCGACCTGGCGAAGACCGCCGAGCGGGTCGCCCGCCGCCAGCAGCGGCGCCGCGCCGCCTGACACCACCGAGAGGGCTTCCGTGACCGACATCGTCCGCATTCCGTTCCACGGCACCGACCTGCTGGTGGCCGCGCTGATCGTGCTGCGTCGCTCCGCCGAGTGGCACGCGGTCGCCGAGGCGGTGACCCCGTGAACCGGGCGTACATCGGGCTGCACCGTCCCGAGACCGTCCGGAAGGTCGGCCCCGACTGGTGGCCCACCGCCCGCCGGCCGGCTGACGCGCCCACCGCTGTGATCCCCGCCGTTCGTCCGGACACGGCCGAGGTGCTCGCCGAGCTGCGTAACGACCTCAACCACCCCCACCTGGAGGAGCAGTGACCGAGAAGCGTTTCGACCACCCGAAGGGGCTCGCGTTCGTGCTGGTCCGCGAGGTTCTGTCCGTGTCCAGTCGCGGCGTGTACCCGGTGCGGTTCGAGGTGACCGCGTCGAGCGGCTACCGGGCGACGCTGCCGGCCTGCTGGCGGGACGAGTGCGCGGCGGGCGCCGTGACGGCCTGCCCGAAGCCCGCCGACCACGCCCGTGTCGACAACCAGGCCAACCGGGAGCACAACCGGACACACTGCCACGGCTGGCACTGGCCGAGCGTCGAGCGGTTCGCCAGGGGCGTGCTGGCGACGTTCGGGTCGGCCGCGAAGACGGAGACCACGCAGAGGATCGGTGTGCGGCCCGGGTCGCTGCCGCTGAAGGCGTTCGCTCCGCTGGTCGGCGAGGTGGCGGCGTGACGGCCCCGGCCTGGCCGACCGCGCAGGCGGAGGTGGCGCCGGGGAGCCGGCTGGACGACCTGCTGGCGGCGTACGCGGTGCTGAAGCCGGCGGCCGACGAGGCGGCGGCACGGCTGAAGACGGTGACCGACGCGATCAAGGCGGAGTTGACCACCGCCTTGCCGGACGTGCAGCGCATCGAGGTGGCGCACGGGTCCCTGGCCCAGCCGCTGCGGCTGACGTACGTGGATAGCTGGCGGCTGGACACCAAGGCGCTCAAGGCGGAGATGCCCGAGGTCTACGTCCGGTACGCCCGCAAGGGTGGCAAGTGGGACCTGCGGGGGATCCAGCCGTGAACGAGAACACCCAACCCTCGTACGTCGCGCTGGTCGCTGCTCTCCGGTCGGAGTTCAGCCCGATGGCGCTGGAGGCCCTGCGGATTCAGCTCGCCGAGCATCGCTACGTCACCTCTTCGATCAGCGTCCTCGTGCAGGCCGTCATCGACGCGGGTGACCTCACCTTCGACCCCGGGGACGGTGTACACCCGGCAGTCCGCAAGTTCCTCCACAACGCACTCGCCGAGCAGGAGTGCACACACGGCGCTGACTGCCTGCTCCACCCCAACGCGAACCAGCCGCACAACTTCGATACCCCCTGGGCCTCGGGTGACTGCGGTCACCGGGTCGGACCTGTGGCTGGCTGCCCTGGATACCGGTGCGACCCGTCATGACCGTCAGCGTCGAGGAGTTCATGAAGGCGGCCCCGGCCCGGCTCGGGGGCAACACGCCCTGGGCCAGCCGGTACGCCTCGGAACTCCGGCGGGTGGTGGTGGACCAGGCCAACGGCTCGGCCCGCAACCGGCAGCGTCACCTCGGCCCGTCGGAGCTGGGGGTGCCGTGCGACCGGCAGGTGGTCGGGAAGCTGGCGGGGCTGCCGGTGACCAATCACGTGGTGGACCCGTGGGCCAGCGTGATCGGCACGGCGGTGCACGCCTGGCTGGCCGACGCCTTCACCGCCGCCAACGCCGCGCTGGACTTCCCCCGGTGGTTGGCGGAGCAGCGGGTGGTGCCGCACCCGGAGCACCCCGGGACCGCCGACCTGTACGACGCCGTGGAGAAGTCCGTGGTCGACCACAAGATCCTCGGTGAGTCGTCCATGGCGAAGGTCCGCAGCAGTTCCGGACCGCCCGCTCACTACCAGATTCAGCTCCTGCTCTACGGCAAGGGCTACCGCATTCTCGGGCTGCCGGTGACGCGCGTCGCGCTGGCCGCCTACCCCCGCACCGCAGCCAGCCTGGACGGCCTCTACGTCTGGGAGCGGGCGACGGGGCCGCAGGACGACGCCCTGATCGAGGAGGTGTTCCGGCTCACCGACCGCCGCAAGGCAATGGCGGAGGAAATCCTCAACGGATCGACGAAGTTCACTGACGTCCCGGTTTCCCCTGACGACGACAACTGCTTCTTCTGCCCCTTCTACCGACCTCAGTCCAAGCGCGACAACGGCCCCGGGTGCCCGGGTCCGACCACCTGACAAGGAGACAGCGATGCAGCCTCAGTACCCCACTCAGCCGATGATGCCGCAGTTCCCTCAGCAGCAGCCGGGCTACCCGCAGCAGCCCGCGTACCCGGCCGCTCCGGCCCCGCAGTACCCGGCGGCCCCGGGCTACCCGGCGGGGGGTTTCCCGCAGCAGTACGCCCCGCAGGTGCCGCAGCAGTTCCCGGCCGGTCCGGCGACCCCGCCCCCGGCGGCGGGCACCCTGGACGGGTTCTTCGGGCAGCCCAGCAGCGGCGGCGGTGCGGCCTGGAAGTTCAACGGCAAGCCGATCGGCACCTCGTTCGCGGGGATCGTGGCGCGGCCGGTGACCAACGCCGACGTGCGGCACCAGACCAACAACGCCGGGCAGGTCCAGACCTACCGGGACGGCCGGCCGAAGCTGGTCATGGTCGTGCCGATGCAGGTGCAGCCCAGCCCGGAGCACCCCGAGGGGGTCGCCACCTGGTGGGTGAAGGGTCAGGCGCGTGACGAGCTGGCCCGGGCCATGGCCGAGGCGGGTGCCCCGGCGGGTGCCCCGGAGGCCGGGGCCGCGATCCGGGTGACCCTGGTGGGTCAGCGGCCGGTGCCGAACATGAACCCGGCCAACCAGTACCGGGTGGAGTACATCCGGCCCAGCGGGGCGGCCCCGGTGCCGCAGCAGGCGTACCCCGGCACGGTGATGCAGCCGCCGCCCGCCCCGCAGCAGCAGGCCCCGGAGCAGGTCCCGGCGGCCCAGCCGGTGGTCCAGCCGATGCCGCAGCCGGCCCCGGTGCAGCAGCCGGCCCCGGTGCAGCAGCCGCTGCCCATCCCGCAGCAGCCCGCTCCGGCGGCGGCTCCGGCGGGTTTCAGCCCGGAGCAGGCCGAGCTGTTCGCCAAGCTCACCGGCCAGGCCGCGGCCTGAGCGGGTGACTGTCCGGCCCGGGGCCCTTCCCCGCCTCGGGCCGGGCGGTGACCTTCTCAGACCTTCCCCGACTCCCTACCACGGAGGTGACCGTGACGTACGTAGATCCTCCGTCGGCCGCTCTCCACGGTGAGCTGAGTGCCGACGGTGCGCACATCGTGCTCATCGGTGTCGGCCCCGACGCGGCCATCGCCCACATGGCGGCCCGGCTCCAGCTCGCCACCCCGCTGATCAAGCCCAGCGACCCGCCCGGCGCCCTCGTCCTGCCCACCACCTGGGCGGCGGTCGTGCAGCTCTCCCACCTGTTCGGCGCGATGTGGCGGCCCGGGCCCCGGCTGCTGGCCTGGCTGGCCGAGGAGATGCGGCGCCGCACCCGGGCCGGTGACGAGCTGACCGTGACCCTGCCCGAAGGGCTGACCCCCCGTCCGTACCAGGTGCAGGGCGCCCGGATGATCGCCGAGCTGGGCCGGGCCCTGCTGTTCGACGACCCCGGCGCGGGCAAGACGATCACCACGATCCTGGGCCTGCTGGAGCGGGCCGCCGCCGGGCACCCGGTCGCGCCGATCATCGTGATCGCTCCGGCGTCCGTGGTGAACCCGTGGGTGGAGGCGTGGCGGACCTGGGCCCCCGACTGGCGGGTCACCGCGTGGCGGGGCACCCCGGAGCACCGGCGGCGGCTGGCCGCCCGGCCGGCCGGCACGGCGGCGCACGTCGTGGTCGCCAGTTACGACACCGCCCGGATGGACGCCGCCAAGGGCAAGCCCCTGGACCGGCTGGGCGCGAAGACCGTCGTGGTGGACGAGTGCCACCTGATCAAATCGAGCCACGCCGCCCGATCCATCGCCGCCCGCCGGCTGGCCAAACGCGCAGACAACTTCGTGGCCCTGTCCGGGACCCCGATCACCCACCACCCCGGCGACCTGTGGCCCACCCTGGAAGCCCTCGCCCCCACGGCTTGGCCCAGTGGCGAGAGGTGGAAGGCTCGGTACTGCGAGACCATCCCCGGCGACTACAGCGCCCGGGTGATCGGCCTCAACCAGCTCGCCGAGCCGGAGTTCCGGGCCACCCTGCTCGGCCAGCACCGGCGGGTCGCCAAGGCCGACGTGCTCACCCAGCTTCCCCCGAAGGTCTACAGCGTCCGCGAGGTCGACCTGCCCCCGGCGTACCGGCGGGCGTACGACCAACTGGAACACCAGATGCTGGCCGAGCTGCCCGACGGCACCGAGCTGTCGGTCATGTCGGTGCTGGCCCAGCTCACCCGCCTGAACCAGCTCGCCAGCGCCGCCGCCGACGTCACGGTCACCCGCGAGGTCGGCGCCGACGGGGAACTGCACGAGCACACCGAGGTCAAGCTGCGGGCCCCGAGCTGGAAGGTCGACGCCCTCCTCGACGTCCTCGCCGAACGCCCCGGCTCCCCGGTGGTGGCGTTCGCCCCGTCCCGGCAGCTCATGGCCCTCGCTGGTGAGCAGGCCACCCGGGCCGGGCTCCAGGTCGGCTACGTGGTGGGCGGCCAGTCGGCAAAGGCCCGCAGCGAGGCCGTCGAGGCGTTCCAGCAGGGAAAGCTCGACCTGCTCTGCGTCACCACCGGCGCCGGCGGTGTCGGCCTGACCCTGACCGCCGCCCGGACCGTGGTGTTCCTCCAGCGCCCCTGGTCCCTCGTCGAGGCCGTCCAGGCCGAGGACCGCTGCCACCGCATCGGCAGCGAGATCCACGACTCCATCGAGGTCATCGACGTCGTGGCCACCGACACCATCGACACCCGCATCCGCGCGGTGCTGCACGACAAGGCCGGTCAACTGGCCGACCTGCTCCAGGACAAGCGCATCGTCTCCCAGCTCCTCGGGGGACGGCACGCCGACATAAGGAAGGCCGCCTGATGTACGTCATCGGCATCGACCCGGGGCCCACCCCCGGCATCGTCCGGCTCCAGCTCCAGGTGACCGACCGTGGCACCCGGCTCGTCGACCAGCAGGCGTTGCAGGTGACACCCGGCCTGATGGTCACCGTGTTGGAGGGGATCAACGCGGCGACCGGGGTCGAGGTGGTGGCCTACGAGCGGTTCGTCGTCGGCAGACGGGCCGGGCAGTCGAGCAGCGCGGCGGCCGGCGAGCGGACGCGGACCATGGTCGGCGAGGTGGAGGCGTGGGCCCGGGGCGCACAGTGGCGACGGGTCTACGCCAGGTCTGCCGCTGAGGTCAAGCCCTGGGCCACCGACCTCCGCCTCGCTGCCGCCGGACTGCTCGACCTCACCAAGGGGATGCGTCACGCCCGCGACGCCGCCCGGCACGCCCTCTACTGCGCCGTCCGGGACCTCGGCCTGGCCGACCCGCTCAGCCGCCGGGCCGGTGCCCGGTGAACACCCTCGAACTGTTCGCCGGCATCGGCGGTCTCTCCCTCGGCCTGGAACGGGCCGGGATGACCGTCGTCGGTCAGGTGGAGATCAACCCGTTCTGCCGCTCCGTACTCGCCCGACACTGGCCGGAGGTACCCCGCCATGACGACGTCCGCACCGCCGTGGCCTGGTGGCTCAGCGAGCCCCGACCCCCGGTGCACGTCGTCGCCGGCGGCTATCCCTGCCAGCCGGACTCCCTGGCAGGGAAGCGGCGGGGGACCGACGACGACCGGTGGCTCTGGCCCGAGATGGCCCGAGTCATCCACGCCGTCCAACCCTGGTTCGTCATCGGGGAGAACGTCCTCGGTCACCGCACCCGGGGACTTCGTTTCGTGCTCCGAGACCTCGAACGACTCGGATACACCGCCCGTGCCGGAATTGTCCGCGCTTGCGAGATGGGGGCGTCACACCCACGGCCCCGACTGTTCGTCCTGGCCCACACCAACCGCCCGGGACGGCCGGCGTGGAGCGGGGTGGGACCGGCCCGGCCGACCGCTGTCGGAGAGGGTCGGTGGCCCGCTGAACCCGGAGTGGGTCGAGTGGCTCATGGGCTTCCCGGTCGGGTGGACCGGGTTACCGCCCTCGGAAATGCCGTCGCCCCCCCCGTCGCCGAGCACGTCGGCCGACTCCTGCTCAGCGGAGCGTGGCTCGATGCCTGACACCCCCCGCCCCTACGCCGACGGCGTCGTCGACTACGCCCTGGCCGGCTGGACCTGCATCCTGCCGGTGCCGGTCGCCGCGAAGTGGCCCCCGCCCGTCGGGTACACCGGCGCCGACGGGCGGGACACCGACCCCGCCACCCTCACCACCTGGTCCGGGACCCACGCCGACCAGTCGATCGCCCTGCGGATGCCCGACGGCGTGATCGGCCTCGACGTCGACCACTACGACAAGGTCAAGACCCTGCCCGACGGCACCACCGCCACCGTGGCCAAGCGCGGCGCGGACTCCCTGGCCGCCTACGAGCAGCGCTGGGGGGCCCTGCCGCCCACCTGGCGCTCCAGCGCCCGGGAGTGGCCCTCGGGGATCCGCTTCTACCGGGTCCCGGCCGGGCGGTACGCGGCGAACCTCGGCGAGTCCATCGAGGTTATCCAGCGCCACCACCGGTACGCCGTGGTGTGGCCCTCGGTCAACCCGGACGCCGACGCCTCCCCCTACCGCTGGTACGACCCCACCGGCGCGGTCAGCGCCACCGTCCCCAAGCCCACCGAACTCCCGGAGCTGCCCGAGGCGTGGGTGGCCGGGCTGCGCGAGGGCGCCACCGAGGCCGGACCCGCCGCCTCCGACGTCGGCCGGGGACAGACCCTCCTGGCCGCCCTGCTCCGCGACCACCGCGAGGCCTGCGCCGAGGTCGCCGACGCCACCCGCAAGGCCGTCGGCGAACTGCAGGCCGCCTCGTCCGGATCCCGGCACGACACCGCCACCGCCCGAACCCACCACCTCGTCCAGCTCGGCGCCACCGGCCACCCCGGGGCGGCCACCGCCCTGCTGGAGCTGCGTGAACAGTGGTGCGACCTCACTGCGGGCGAGGGCCGCGAGGACGAGTTCGACCGGATGATGCTCACCTCCGCCCGCAAGGCCGTCACTGTGGTCGGCGCCGTACCCGTCGACCGGGACCCCTGCTTCTCCGGCGGCGAGATGTGGGCCCCCGCCGCCCCCGGCAGTTCCGTGCCCGGCCCGGCGCTCGGGGTACCCGCCGAGGCGGTCCCGTGGTCCGTCCGCGAGGTCATCGGCGCGCACACCTGGGACCCCCGCTCCGACCTCGACCACGGCATCAGCGCCGCCGTCCTGGCCCGGATGCACCCCGTCCTGCGCTACGCGGTCGACGCGGGCGCCTGGCTGCTCCGCGGACCCGACCGCTGGGACGTCCGGGGTGACCTCACCAAGTGGGCCGTCCACGAGCTGGCCGAGCTGATGCCCCGGGGCGACGCCGAGGCCGAGAAGGGCACCGACGAACGCCGCCAGGCCGACCGCCGCAAGCGCCTCATGATGACCGCCGGCCGCAACGGGGTCGCCGCCACCATGAACGCCGCCGTCGCCGCCGGCACCCACCCCTGCGCCCTACGCCTGAGCGACCTCGACACCGACCCCGGCATCCTCTGGGCCGGCGGGGTGCCCTGGGACCTACGCGCCAGCACCGACCGGCCGGTACCCGCCTGGATCGACCACACCCTCCCGCACCTGCACAGCGCCTCCGTCGCCCCCGCCGACGTTCCCACCCCGCTGTGGGACCACTTCCTGGAGATCGTCTGGCCCGACCCCGAGGTCCGCGCCTGGGCCATCCGGGTCCTCGCCATCGCCGTCACCGGGGTCCCCGACGCGGCCCTGCCGATCCTGCTCGGCCCCGAACGGCGCGGAAAGAGCCAGGTCGTCCACCTGCTCATGACCGTCCTCGGCTCCTACGCGCTCTCCGCCGACCCCCGCCTGCTCGGCAACGGCGACAACGCCCACGCCAGCATCGTCTACGCCCTGCTCGGCCGGCGGTTGGCCTTCATCGACGAGGGCCCCCGGGAGGGCCGGTGGGCGCAGGAGCGCCTCAAGCAGCTCACCGGCGGCACCGCACTGACCGGCAACGCCATGCGCACCGACCCGGTCACCTTCAACCCCACCCACACCCTCGTCCTCACCGCCAACGACGAGCCGCCCCTGACCGACCCCGCCATCCGGGCCCGCGTCCGCCTCATCCCCTGCGAGGGCGACGAAGCAGCGGTCCGGGCCGCCCGACGGGCCATCGGCGACACCGGCGGCATGGCCTGGCGGGCGGAGGCGCCGGGCGTGCTCTGGAAGATGATCATCGAAGCGGCCCGGTGGATCGACGACCCCGACACCGCCATGACCGCCGCCGCACCCGAGCACATCCGCAACCGGGCCGACCTTCTGGCGGCAGGACAGGACCCGGTGAAGCAGTGGCTGAACGCCCTGTGCGAGCCGTACGACCCCGGCACCAAAGCCAGCGCCCTGCACGAGTCCTTCGTGGGCTGGTGCCGCAACAACGGGATCAAGGACAACGCCCGGCCCACGATGACGAAGTGGGGCCGGGAACTCACCCGACTCGGCTTTCCCCCCGACGAGCGACGGGACGGCAACTACAGGCTGCTACGGATCCAGCAGGCCGGTGGTGGGTTCATGCCCGGCACCACCCCGCCCGCTGCGACCGCACCGGTACCGACCACCGGCCCGCAGGACGCCTCCGCGTGGAGGGTTGGTGGAGGGTTGGTGGAGGGTTCGACTACCAACCCTCCACGGGACATAACCCCAGCTCAGTCGGCACTTTCTGAGGGATGTGTGGAGGGTGTGGGGGGTTTGTTCCCCCCTCAACACACAATCTCTAAAAAAGTCCAAGATCACAAAAACACGGAAATTCTCACGGAAACCGGAGGTTGTAGCGAACCCTCCACACCTGCCTCTACGCAAATTCCCTCTGAGCAGGGTGAACAGGGGTCTGTGGAGGGTTTGGTGAACCCCCCACAGACCACCCGACCCTCCACCGGGGCGAAGCGGCCCACCTACAAGACCAACCCGACTACGGGGCGTTACACCAAGGCGGCCCAGAAGGAGGTGGAGCGGGCCGAGGCCCGGCGGGCGGCTGCCGGGGAGTCCGTGCCGCTGCCCGTGGCCGTGGACCGGTCCGGGGCCATCACCGGCCTCGCGCCGGCCGCCGCCGGCCAGGTGGTCGCCGAGGCCATCGGCCGGGCGGGGGCCCTGACCGTGGACGTGGAGACCTCCGGGTATCCGGTCGGGCACGCGAACGCCGCGCTGCGCACCGTCCAGCTCGGCGACGAGCACACCGCCGTGGTGCTCGACCCGGATGACCCGGCCCAGGCGCAGGTCATCCGCACCGCGCTGGCCGCCGCGCCCCGGCTGCACGCCCACTCGGCCACCGCCGACCTGGTCCCCCTGGCCCACGCCGGGCTGCTCGACGAGTCCGCGTGGGACCGGATGTACGACACGGTCATCCCCGCCAAGCTCGCCGACCCCACCAGCACCGGCAGCGACCCCGGGCTCAAGCAGCTCGCCGGCACGGTGCTGGCCGACTCGGCGACCGCGCCGGAGGCGGACAAGGCCCGCGCCGCGCTGTTCAAGGCCCACGGGTGGCTGACCGACACCAAGGCCCTCACCCCGGTGGAGCGCTCCGGCTGGGCGCAGGTCGACTCCACGTGCGCCACCATGATCCGCTACGCCGCCTCCGACGTCCTCGATACCGCCGCCCTGGCCGTCCGGCTCCCACAGCCCCCGCCGGCCGTCACCGAGCGGGAGAGGGCCGTGCAGCGGATCACCGCCCGGGTCGCCCACCGGGGCCTGCGGGTGGACCGCGACCAGGTCACCCACCTGGAGGCGGTCCACACCCCGGCCATGCACGCCGCCGCCGAGCGGCTCCGCGCGCTGGGTGTCGAGAGCGCCGGCAGCGACCGGCAGCTCGCCGAGCGGCTCACCGAGCTGGGCGTCACCCTGCCCCGCACCCAGCCGAGCACCCGGCACCCGAACGGCCAGCCCAGCGTGGCCGCCGGAGTCCTCGACGGCCTCAAGGGCACCCCCGGCCCGGCCGGGGACCTCATCGCCGCGGTACTCGACTACCGGCACCACGAGACCGTCCTGACCACCTTCCTGGAGCCCTACCGGGTCCTCTGCGAGGCGGGCGACGGCCGGGCCCGACCCACCGTCTACACCCTCGGCACCGACACCGGCCGGATGTCCTGCGTCCGCCCCAACCTCCAGCAGCTCCCCCGGGAGGGCGGGGTCCGGGCCTGCATCACCGCCGACCCCGGCCACACCCTCGTCTCCGCCGACTTCAGCGGAGTCGAGATCCGGGTCATGGCCGCACTCAGCCAGGACCCGGAGTTGATCCGCCAGCTCCGCGAGGGGGTCGACCTGCACGCCATGGTCGCCGAACTCGCCTTCGGCCCCGGCTGGACCAAGGCCAACCGGTACACCGCCAAGCGCGGCGTGTTCGGCTGGGCCTACGGCGGCGGCATCGAGAGCCTCGCCCGCCAGCTCGGGGTCACCGCCGACGTCATGCAGGCCATCGTGGACGCGCTGCGCCAGATCGCCCCGGCGTACGTGGCCTGGGCCGACGAGATGAAGCGCATGGTCCGGTCTGGGGCCACCCAGATGCCCACCTACGCCGGCCGGATCATCCACCTGCCCCGCGACTACCCGCACAAGGCCCCGAACTACGCCATCCAGGGCACCGCCCGCGAACTGCTCGTGGACGCCCTGCTCGCCTGGGACCAGACCCGCTGGGGCGGCGGCGTGGTCCTGCCCGTGCACGACGAGATCGTGGCCATGGTCCCCGAGGCCGACGCCGCCTTCGCCACCGCCGAGCTGGTCCGGTGCATGTCCCGGGAGCTGTACGGCATCCAGATCGTGGCCGAACCCAGCGAGCCCTCCGCCGCCTGGAGGGACTCGGTATGACCCGCCCCGGTTCCACTCACACACGCGCAGGAGCTGCTGTGACACGTCGCCGGCCCCCCCAGCCCCACCCTCACCCCCGTCCAGACCGCCGTCGCCCTGCGGCTCCACCGCTTCATCCGCAACCCGCTCAACGTCTGAGGAGCACCGCGTTGACCACCCCGCACCACCTCGCCGCCACCGCCGCCGCCTGGTCCCTCCAGGAGGCCCGGCGCCGCCTCGCCCAGCTCGCCCGCGACGAGGTCCGCCTCGCCGACGCCGGCCTCCTCGCCGCCGCCAGCGCACTGCGCTCGCCCACCTACGGCACCCGGCACTCCAGCGGCGACCACGGCGACCCCACCGGCCAGTGGGCCGGCACCCGCGAGCCCCGCATCACCACCTGGGCCGACCTTCTCGACCGCCTCGACCACCGGCTCCGCTGGCTCGGCGACACCCTCCGCTGCCCCGACGGCCCTGCCCTCGGCCGCATCCTCACCGCCCTGCCGACGCTCCAGCCCGGCACCGCCCGGGTGGTCGCCGCTCACCTGGCCGACGAGGACGCCTGGGTGCGCGCCGCCTGCCGGATGCCCGCCGCCACCACGCCGCTGCCCGGCGTCGAGTGCCCGCACTGCGGGGAGCGGCAACTCCAGGTGCTCTGCGCCGGGCCGGTGGACGCCTGGGTCGTCGTGTGCGCCACCGGACGGCCCTGCACCGGCCAGGGCTGCCGCTGCGGGATGCCCGGCGCGGTGGAGGGGGCCCCGCACATCTGGCCGCGCGCCCGGGTCCTCGGCGCGGTCGCGGGGGTCGTGCCGAAACGAAACCCACGAACCGGAAAGAGAGATCGACATGACCGTCCGGCACATCGTTGAGGTCACTTGCGACGGCTGCGAGTTCACTGTGCCCGACTACGGATCCGGCCTTGCAGTCCGTGCAGCCCTCCGCCGCCAGGGTTGGTCAACCGGCCGCCCCGGCGGCAAAGACCTCTGCCCGGACTGCAAGGGCCGCAAGCCGTGACCGACCTGACCCCGACCCCCCACCCCGCTGTGTGGTGCCCGAACCGGACCCGTCTGGAAGCTCGGCGGCGAGGTGTGCGTCTGCATCGAGCCCGTCGGCCACGTCGAGCGCCGGGACGGCAAGTTCGGCGCCGACCACCTCTGCTCGTGCGGAGCGTGGTTCGTCCCCACCGTCGCCCACTGAGGCACCCGATACCCGGCATCCAAGGGTGTGATCCACAACCCCCATGCCCTGCATCGTGATAACTGACATTCTCAAAGACCAGAAAGGACACGAGGTGAGCGAATCTCACGCCCTCGCCCCGGCCGAACAGACGCTCGCCGAACGCGACACCCACCTGTCCGAAGACGCCTGGGCGCTCATCCTCGAAGCCACCCCCGCCACCACCCGGCGGGCGTACCGCGACGACTGGAATCGCTTCACCAGATGGTGCGCCACCCAGGAGCGCACCCCGCTGCCCGCCACCGCCGAGACCCTCGCCCAGTACGCCACGTCGCTCGCCATGGACGGGAAGGCGCCCGCGACCATCGGCCGCGCCATGGCCGCCATCGCCAAGGCCCACGAGGCGGCCGGACACCCCGTCGACCGGCGCGGCGCCCGCGAGGTGCTCCGCGGCTACCGCAAGCGGTACGCCAAGGCCGGCGGGAAGACCAAGCGGGCCCCGGCCCTCACCCTCACCGCGCTGCGGGCCATGGTCGCCACCCTCGACCCCGACACCCTCGTCGGCGTCCGCGACCGGGCCGTCATCGTCCTCGGCTTCGCCATGGGCGCCCGCCGCTCCGAACTGGCCGCCCTGGATCTCACCGACCTGGAACCGCACGCCGAGGGCATCCAGGTCACCGTCCGCATCTCCAAGACCGACAAGGACGGCGCCGGCCGGATTGTCGCCGTCCCCTACGGCTCCAACCTCGCCACCTGCCCCGTCCGCGCCGTCGAACAGTGGCGCACCGCCCTCGCCCACCACGGCCGCGAGTCCGGCCCACTGTTCCTGCGGATCGACCGGCACGGGCGGCTCGGGCACGTCGCCACCGGCAAGGGCTCACCCGATGGGCGCATCACCGGTGAGACCGTCGCCGCGATCATCCGTAGGGCTGCCGTCGCCGCCGGCCTCGACGCCGCCAGCGCGTTCAGCGGCCACTCGCTGCGCCGGGGCTTCGCCACCGCTGCGTACGCCGCACCCGACGCCGACCTCGTCCGGATCGCCCGGCACGGCGGCTGGAAGGAGGGTAGCGCCGCGCTGTTCGGGTACCTCGAAGAGGTCGACCGGTGGCGCAAGAACCCGGCCGCCGGGATCGGCCTGTGACCACCCGCCATTGCGCCCACTGCGGCTCCGTCCTCGCCCCCACCGGCCGCTGCCCCGGCGACACCCCGCTCCTCGACCACAACGGGCAGGAGTACGGCACCGCCGCGCAGATCGCGCACCGGCTTGGCGAGGACATCACCGCCGCCCGGGTCCGCGACTGGGCCCGCCGCTCCCGCCGCCCAGGTGACCGGCTCCACGGACTCCTGCCCGGCCATCACCTACCCGGCCAGGGCAGGGGCACCACCTGGTACCGCATCGACCAGGCCGCCCAGGTCGAGATGCTCACCCGCACCAGCCGGGCCGGCGCGGCGCGGGGCGTCGAGTTGACGCCCGCCGCCTGACCGCGCGATCATTTCTCACACATCCACTCCGTAGCAGGAGTGTGTCCACAGCCCGGTAGAGCGCCCGCGCCCCGGGCTGTCACGTTTCCCAGACTCGTGCCCGCCACACGTCGAGGCTCTCCCTGACGCCGGGACGGCAGGTGCCTCCTCGCGACTGCAGCCCGTGCAAGTCGGGCCGGGTACGCCAACAGACCATCCTCGGGGGCGGTGGGAAGCGGGCCGGTCGTCGTGGTGGCCGGCCGGCCCGCACCACCCAGTCAGGGAGGAGGCACCGTGGACGACGGGATGTACACCGACCGGGCATCCCTCTGGCGGCAGATCAACCGCATGGCCGCCAGCATCGACCAGATGCACCAGGCGCCCGGTACCCCCGGCAAGGACGGCACCGACGGCCTGTCCGTCGAACTGCGGGCCACCGGCACCGCTATCCAGTGGCGGCAGACGGGCGGCACCTGGGCAGACCTCGTCGCCCTGGCCGCCATCACCGGCCCGAAGGGCATCCAAGGCGACCGCGGCCTCACCGGCACCGTCGGCGCGATGCGGATCGCCACCCCGGTCGTACCCGCGCTCATCCTCGGAGCCAGCGCCGACATCACCGCCACCTGGCGCACCCCGATGCCCAATGCCACCTACGCCGTGGACTGGGCGATACCCGCCTCGCTGCTCGGCCGGATCACCGTGGCGCTCAAGACGCAGACCACCACCGGCGCGGTCCTCACTGTCACCGCCGGCCTGGCCGTCGCCTCCGCCAACCTGACCGTCCTGGCCTGGGCGCCCTGAGCCGAGGACCTCAGACATTTCCCGGGGATGGTGGAGAGCGGGCCGGCTGCTCGGCGGTGACGGCCGGCCCGCGACCACCGCCGGAGGTGACCGTGGCCAAGCCCTGCCTCGACTGCGGCCGACCAAGCCAGGCCACCAGGTGCGAGCCCTGCCGGCTGGCCCGGGGCCGGACACGCAACCGTCCCGGCCCCCGGCAGCGGGGATACACCACGGAGCACGAACGGAACCGGGCGATCGTGCTCGGCGGGTCCACGGTCTGCTGGCTGTGCGGCCACGAGGGAGCAGACCAGGCCGACGACGTGATCCCCAAGTCCAAGGGCGGGACCAGCGCGCTGTCCAACCTGCGACCGGCGCACGGTACGGAGCCGTGTGGGACCTGCGGTGTACGCTGCAACCAGGTGCGGGGTAACGCCGACGCGACCCCACCCATCCCACCGTCACGGTGAGTGACCGCCGCTCTGCATGGTTATGCAGTCATGCGGATGATATGCATGCTCAAAAAATCCAGGATGTCCGAATTGCCGGACCCCCGGGGCAGGGGGCTGGAAATCTGTACGGGTCTGGGTGCCCCCAATGGTGCATAACCATGCATACCGCCCGCCTGTTTGTCACTCACGGTGAAGCGGGAGGTGATCCGTCATGGCCGGTATGGGCCCCCCTCCGAAGGACCCGACGGCCCGGGTGCGCCGCAACGCCACGGTGTCGATGACCGCGCTGCCCGCCGAGGGCCGAAAAGGCCCGCCTCCGAAGTGGCCGCTGACCCCGGACGTGGTGCTCACGACCCGCAAGAAGCTGGCGGCGGCGAAGGTCGCCGGGCTGGAGGCGGACCTGGCCGACGCAGAGGGCACGGCGAAAGCGAGCGGCCTGGAGCGCAAGCTCGACGCCGCCCGGGAGCGCCTGGCGATCCTGGACGCGCAGCTCCGGCAGCAGCGGAAGCTGGAGACCTCCCTGTGGGCGGAGTTGTGGGCGTTGCCGCAGGCCGTGGAGTGGGAGCGGCAGCGCTGGACCCGGGACGTCGCCCAGTACGTGCGTCACAAGGTCCTCGCCGAGCTGGGGGACCTCGACGCGGCCCGGGAGGCCCGGCAGTGGTCGGACCGGCTGGGGCTGTCGCCGATGGCGATGCTGCGGCTGCGGTGGCGGGTCGCCGCCGATGAGGTGGCCGAGAAGCGGCAGGAGCGTGCGGCCGGATCGGCTCGCGGGCGGATCAAGGCGGTCGGCTGATGCCCTGGCGCGGCCCGGCCGAGGACGGCGAGTTCCCGACCCTCGGGTACGACGTCGGGGAGTGGATCGAGGAGCACTGCGTCGTCCCGGACGGCTACCGGATGGGCCAGCCGTACCGGCTCACCGACGAGATGTGGACGTTCCTGGTCCACTTCTACCGGCTGTACCCGCACGCGGGCCCGTGGCCGGCCCCGGACGCCCTCCGGTACGTCGGCGGGCAACTGCGCAGGTCGCAGAAGTGGGGCAAGGACCCGTTCGGCGCGGCGATCATCCTGGCCGAGGCGCTGGGCCCGACCCGCTTCGACGGGTGGAACGGCGACGGGGATCCGGTGGGGTCGCCGTACCCGTCGCCGCTGATCGTGTGCCTGGGCACGGCTGAGGACCAGACGGACAACACGTGGCGGCCCCTGCTGTCGATGATCCGGGGTGGGCCGCTGATCGACCTGCCGGGCATGGACGCCGGGCAGACCCGGGTGGAGTTGCCCAGCGGCGGGAAGATCGAGCCGGTGACCACGTCGGCGCGGGCCCGCCTGGGTGCGCCGATGACGTTCGTGACGTTGACGGAGTCGCACCTGTTCACCCTGCAGGGCGGCTTCCGCAAGGTGGCGGGCGCGGTGAAGCGCAACGTCGCCGGGATGGACGGCCGGTGGCTGGAGCTGACGAACGCCTGGGACCCCACCGAGGGCAGCGAGGCGCAGGTCACGGCTGAGGCCGGGGACGAGCGGGTGCACGTCGACACCGTCGAGCCGCAGCGGGTAGAGAGCCTCACCGACGACGAGGCGCTCTACGCGGAGCTGCTGCGGCAGTACGGCGACTCGGCGCGGGAGCGCGGCGGCTGGGTGAACATCCGGGGCCGGATCTTCCACGAGGTCCGCTCGGCCCGGCACATGGAGTCCGACCGGCGCCGGTTCTTCCTCAACGAGATCGTCGTCGGCCAGGCGGCGCTGGCCGATCCGACGCACTGGGACCTGCAGGCCCGCGTCGACCAGCTCCGGCCCGGGGACCGGATCGCGCTGGGGTTCGACGGTTCTCGCAACCGGGACGCCACCGCGCTGATCGCGGCCAGGCTGTCCGACGGCCGGCTGTTCCAGCTCGGCGTGTGGGAGTCACCGAAGGGCGGCGACCGGGACTGGCGGGTGGACCGGGTCGAGGTGGATCGGCGGGTCCGGGAGGCGTTCGGCGCCTACCAGGTGGTCCTGATGTACGCGGATCCGTACCGGTGGCAGGACTACCTGGACCTGTGGTCGGCGGACTTCGGCGATCGGGTGCTGGAGTTCCCGACGAACGTCGAGCAGCGCATGGACCGCGCGATCGAGCGGTTCCAGACCGCCGCCGCCGACATCACCCACGACGGGTCGGAAGACCTGGCCCGGCACGTCAAGAACGCCGTGATCGTGAAGGGCTCGCGGAAGAAGCTGCGCCCCGGCGAGGAAACGGACCTGGCCCAGCACTACCTGAAGCTGGCCAAGCGCGGCGACGGGCTGTGGATCGACGCGGCGGTCGCCGCGGTGCTGGCCTACCACGCGCGGGGGCGGGCGATCGAGGACGGTGGGCTAACCCCGGACGCCCCGCCGCCAGCCCCGCCGATGTCGGTTCCGGCGGCGGCGGGATGGTCGGAGACGAGCGGGCTGGCCACGGTCGGGTTCTGAGGATGAGGAGGGTGGATGGTGGTCACGCCGGTGAGCGAGATCGGCTACGCCCATGTCCCCGGGTCGTGGTGGACCACCGACGATGAGCCGACCCCTGAGCTGCGCTGGCCGGAGTCGGTGGCCGTCTACGACGCGATGCGGTCGCAGGATGCCCAGGTCGGGTCGGTGCTGCGGGCGGTCACCTACCCGCTGCGGCGTACACCGTGGCGGCTGGATCCAGCGGGTGCCCGTGATGAGGTGGTGCAGCTCGTCGCCGAGGACCTCGGGCTTCCGGTTGTGGGGCAGGCGGTCCGTCCGGTGGTGCGTACCCGGGACCGGTTCTCGTGGCCGGAGCACCTGAGACTCGCCCTGTTGATGCTGCCGTTCGGCTTCATGATCTTCGAGCAGGTGTACCGCATCGACGACCAGGGCCGGGCCCGGCTGCGGAAGCTCGCGGAGCGGATGCCCCGCACCATCGAACGCATCGAGGCCGCCCCGGACGGCGGCCTGGTCTCGGTCCTGCAGTACAGCTCGAGGACCGGCGGCCGGGCCCAACCGATCCCGGTGAGCCGGCTGGTGGCGTACGTCCTCGACCGTGAGGGCGGCAACTGGCTGGGCCGGTCGGTGCTGCGGTCCTGCTACAAGAACTGGCTCATCAAGGACCGGCTGCTGCGGGTCCAGGCGCAGACCATCGAGCGCAACGGGATGGGCGTGCCGTTGTACGAGGGGGCCCCGGGTGAGACGGACCTCAGCAAGGGCGCGCAGATGGCGCAGGCGTGGCGTGCCGGGCAGTCCGCGGGGTCGGCCATCCCCCACGGGGCGAAGATGCGGCTGTTGGGCGTCGAGGGGGACCTGCCGGACGCGGACAAGCCGATCCGCTACCACGACGAGCAGATCGCCAGGGCGGTCCTGGCCCACTTCCTCAACCTCGGCACCCAGACGGGAAGCTGGGCGCTCGGCTCGACCTTCGCGGACTTCTTCACCCTGTCGCTGCAGACCCTCGCCCAGCAGATCGCCGACGTGGCCACGCAGCACATCGTCGAGGACCTGGTTGACCTGAACTTCGGGGAGTCGGAGCCGGCCCCCCGGGTGGTGTTCGACGAGATCGGCTCCCGGCAGGCCGCCACGGCGCAGGCGCTGAAGATGCTCGCCGACGCCGGGATCCTCCTGCCGGACCGGTCGCTGGAGGAAGCCGCCCGGCAGGCGTACGGGCTGCCCCCGAAGGACTACCGGCCACGGCCGGCATCGACTGAGGAGAACCCTGATGGGTGAGGTTGCCCTGCCGGAACTGCCGGCGCACCTGGAACGGCTGCGGGCGAGACCGACGGCGAAGGCCGGCGACTGGTATCGCATCAAGGCCAAGGCGGGCGCCCGCACGGCCGAGGTGTCCATCTACGACGAGATCGGCGACTGGGGCACCAGCGCGAAGGACTTCGCGGCCGAGTTGCGGGCCCTGGACGCCGACGCGATCACGCTGCGGCTCAACTCCCCGGGCGGGGACGCCTGGGACGGCATCGCGATCTTCAACGCGCTCAAGGACCACCAGGCCAGCGTCCACGTCGTGGTCGACGGCCTGGCGGCCAGCGCGGCCAGCTTCATTGCGCAGGCCGGGGACCGCATCACCATGAACCGCGGCGCGCAGATGATGATCCACGACGCGGCCGGGCTGGCCATCGGCAACGCCCGGGACATGCGGGACATGGCCGAGGTCCTCGACCGGGTGTCGGACTCCATCGCCGGCATCTACGCCGCCCGCTCCGGCCGGCCGGTGGCAGAGTTCCGTGCCGCGATGGCCCGCGACACCTGGTACACGGCCCAGGAGGCCGTGGACGAGGGCCTGGCCGACGAGGTCGCCGCCGACCCGGACGCCCCGCCGGCCACGAACTCGGTCCGGCTGCGGGTGACCGCCGCGGAGGCTGCCCGGCGTATCCACGCCGCGGCACGGAAGACCACCACCGCCAACCAGGCGGGGGACGTACAGCAGAAGGGAGCCGGCCGCATGGATCCGGCGAAGATCCGAGAGGCGCTGGGACTGGCTCCCGGTGCCTCCGACGACGAGGTGAAGGCGGCCCTGGGGTCCGCTGGTCTCGTCGAGAACAGCCAGCCCGCCCCGCCGGCCCCGAGCCCGTCGCCGGACGACCCCGCCCCGCAGCCCACCTCACCGCGACCCTCGGCCGGCGGTGGGCAGATGGTCATCGACCAGGCGGCGTGGGACGCCCAGCAGGAGACGATCCGCCGGCTGGAGGCCGCCGAGGCGCGCCGCCGCCGCGAGGAGCGCGACAGCGTCATCGCGCAGGCCGTGTCGGACGGGAAGTTCCCGCCGTCGCGCAAGCAGCACTACGAGCGGGTCTGGGACGCCGACCCGGAGGGCGCCCGCGACCTGATCGCCGGGCTCGCCAAGAACGTCGTGCCGGTCACCGCGCTGGGCTACGCCGGTGACGGCGCGGACGTCGACTTCGACCTGGAGTTCGCCGGGCTGTTCCCGCCGAACCGGAAGGGAAACTGACCATGGCCGACTACAGCCCGGTCTACGCCGGCGGCGCCCAGCCGATCACCAAGACGGCCAGCGCCACCATCACCGGTGGACAGATCGTCGCCGCCTCGGGCGTCAGCACGGTCGCCCCGGCCGGCGCCGCCGCCACCACTGTGGTCGGCGTCGCCGCCCACGACGCGGCCAACGGCGCCCGCGTCACCGTGTGGCCCCTGACCAACGTCGAGCACGAGGTGACCGTCGTCGCCGCCGGCACCGTGACCGCCGGGGACGGTGTGGTGACCGGCGCGGCCGGGACCGCCGCCACCGCCACGGTCGCCACCGCCGCCGCGGCGGGAACGCTCATCGGCACCGCCACGACCACCGCGACCGCGCCCAACAAGGTGCGCTTCATCGGCCGCGGCTGAGACACCGAGAGGAGATAGAAAGTGCCTGGGACCTTCCCGGCAGCGGCACCGACCCTTTCGGGTGACTCGCTGACCATCTCGCGTTTCCTGCAGAACCCGGCGCTGATCCAGCGCCGCCTGCGTGACTACCGTGACCTGCGGTTCGTTTCCGACCAGCTACTCACCCAGCGGTTCCGGTCGCAGGGCGGGGCCGTGCTGTACGAGCAGTCGGAGCCGTTCCTGACCGACCGGGCCGTCGAGGCCGTCGGCGCCGGGTCGGTGTACCCGTACGCCAACCTGGCCACCGGCACCGCCGCGGTCGCCGCGATCTCGAAGTGGGGCCAGAAGGTCCTGCTGACCGACGAGGAGATCGCCCGCAACGCCTACGCCGGGTCGGCCATCGACCGGTCGATGCGCAAGGTCGTCAACTCGATCATCAAGCAGGTCGACGCGATCGCCATGTCGGCGATCCAGTCCGCGGCGGCCGACACGGCCACCGCCGGGTCGTGGGACAACGCGACCGCCGCGAACCGCAAGCCGCTGGAGGACATCCTGCTGGCGGTGCAGCGGATCGAGGACCGCAACCAGGGCTACCGCCCGGACACCCTGGTGGTGTCGCCGAAGGCCTACACCTACCTGATGCTCAACGACGCGATCGCGCAGTTGCGGCAGCGGGAGTCGACCGACAATCCGGTCTACACCGGGGAGATCGAGACGGTGGCCGGCCTGACGGTCATCAAGACCCCGTCGCTGGGCACCGGTGCGCTGGTGCTGGACTCCCAGCAGCTCGGCGGGATGGCGGACGAGACCGACGGGGCGCCCGGCTACGCCGTGTCGGACCTGGCCGTGCAGGTCAAGGCGATCCGCAAGGACGACCAGGACGCCTGGGACCTGCAGGGCCGCCGCAAGACGGTGCCGATCGTGCAGGAGTCCGGCGCGGTCGAGGAGATCAGCGGGGTGGTGTCCTGATGAGCGGCAAGACGTACAAGGTGATCTCGGCGTACGTGACCCTGCGGGTCGCCGACGGACTGGGGCAGGAGGTTCTGCAGGGCTTCCACCAGGGCGCGACCGTCCCGGAGGGCGTCAACCAGGACGACCTCGACCGGCACGTCCGCAAGAACCTGGTGGCCGAGGAGGGCAGCCGGGAGGCCGGGTTGCTCGCCGTGCCGGCCGGCACCCCCAAGCCCGGGGAGCCGCCGAACCCCTCCACGGAGGGCCAGACGCGATCGGGGCCCGCCGCCGACGAGGGTCGGCGTACCCGACGCTCGGGTTGACCGGTGGCGGAGCTGTTCGAGCTGGAGGACCTGCGGAAGCTGCTCCGCCTGGCGCCTGACGAGTTCGACACCCCCGCCGCAGGGATCGCGCGCCGTCAGGCCGGGGGGTGGCTGTCCGACGCCACCGGCCTGACGGTGTGGCCCGACCCGGCCCCGGAGCGGCTGTGGTCGTGGGCGATCGAGCTGGCCGCGATCGCCTACAACAACCCCGACGGGGCGCAGAGCGAGCAGATCGACGACTACAAGGTCGTCAACGACGCGCAGCGCCGTGAGCAGATCCTCGCCGCGGCCCGGGCGGCCTACCCGTCTGCGGCCCCGACGGGGTCCGGCCCGCAGTGGTCGTTTCCCGCCCCGGACTGGTCGTGGGAGACCGCGCCCCGCTGCTGACCTGGAGGTGTGACCGGTGGTCGTGGGTGCTGCGCTGGCTCGGGGCCGCCGGGCCGCCGAGCGTCTGATGGTCGACCGGTGCGTCGTCCGCCGCAAGACGGGTGAGGCCACCGACGACGACGGCAACATCACCCCCACCTGGCAGACCGTGTACCCGCCGCCCGAGGGGGTAGGGCGGTGCCGGCTGCGGCAGCCGACCGGGATACCGCGCCCCGACGAGGCCGGGGAGGCCACGGTGCTGATGCTGCGCCGTGAGTTGCAGCTTCCGGTCTCGGCGGTCGGGGTGCAGGCCGACGACGTGGTCACCGTGACCGCGTCCCGGCACGACCCGGACGCGGTCGGCAGGGAGTTCGTGGTGTCCGGGCTGCACAACGCCTCGCAGGCGACGATGCGGCGGCTGCAGGTGGAGGAGAGGACGAGCTGATGCCGATCCGCATCGACCACGGCGACTGGGACGAGTGGCGGCAGTCCATCGAGAGCGCGCTCGCGAAGGCCCCGGAGGAGACCGCGCGGGTGGTGGCCCGGGGCGCTCTGAACATCAAGAAGGACGCGCAGCGCATCATCAAGGGCAAGCTGTCCGGCCGGCGCTCTCACCTGCGCCGCTACCCGTACTCCATCGGCTACGACGTCTATCAGGGGCTGCGGGGCCCGGCGGCGGAGATCGGCCCGGACAAGACGCGCACCCGGCTGCAGGGCACGCTCGGCGCGATCGCGGAGAACGGGTCGCTGACCAGCGCGCCGATGCCGCACATGCGCCCGGCCGGTGAGCGGGAGGCACCGAAGTTCGCCGCCGCCCTGGAGGACCTGGCGGCGAAGCTGCTGGAGGACCGGTGATCCGGGAGCACACAGCGGCGGTCCTGGCGCTGCTGCAGGGCGCACCGGGGACGACTCCGCTGGTGGCACTCGACGGGCATGTGCCGGCGGGCCGGGTGCCGCCGTACGTGCTGGTGTACTTCGCCGACAACGACCCGGAGGACCGATCGCTGGAGGACCGGCAGGACCGGTACGTGCTGTGGGTGTACTGCCACAACGTCGGCGGGAACGCGGACGCTGCACGGGCGGTGGCTACCCGGGTGCGGTCGGCGCTGCTCGGGGTGGTGCCGGTGGTGGCGGGCCGCGACTGCTGGCCGATCCGCCGGGAGGACGGCGACCCGCCGGACCGGGACGAGTCCACCGGCGTCCTGGTGATGGACCAGGTGGACGTGTACCGACTGGAGTCCGTCCCGGCCTAGCGCCGCTTCTTGGTGGCTGGCCTGACGGCGAGCCAGACGGCCCCGCCGATGAGCGGGATGACGGACAGCAGACAGCACAGCGTGGCGATGTGCCACGGCTTCAGAGCACCCATGCCGGGCACCGTAGCGGGCCCGGCAGAGCGATCTTGCCCGGAGACGGGATCACGACAGAAAGGGGCGTGCCGATGGCGCTGCTCACCGCGAACTCGGTCCCCGGCGGTACGGCGGTCAACGTCGCCCCGGTGGCTGTCAACTCGACCGACACCATCGCCGCCTCCGACGTGGGCATGTACGGGGCGCTACTGGTCGTCAACAACGGCGGCGGGTCGTCCATCACCGTGACGATCACCGACCCCGGCGTGACGGCCGTGGGGAACGCCGGCACCACGGTGGCGCAGAGCGTCCCGGCGGGGGCCCGGCGGTGGCTGCGGATCCTGCCCGGCCACGTCAACCGGTCGACCGGGGTCGCCACGGTCACCTACTCCGGCACCACCTCGGTCACCGCCGAGCTGGTGCGGGGCTGAGAGAGCAGGCGGAGATGACGAGCAAGAAGACGTACTGGATGGCCGACGGGCAGGGCGCGGTGGCCCTGGTCGAGGGGGCCGAGGAGCGGGACCGGCTGATCCCGCTGGGCTGGGCGGACTCCGAGCCGCCGGCACCCGACCAGCAGGTGTGGATGCGGCACGCCGAGCACGGAGGGCGGGCGAAGTTCCCGCTGGCGTCGGTGGAGCTGTGGCGGCCCCGCGGCTGGTCGGAGTGCGGCCCGCCGCCGGTGGGTGACCCGTTCACCGCTGAGGTTCCGGCCGACGTCGTCGCGCCGGTGTCCGAGCCGGCGCCGCCGGCCCCATCGACGAAGAGCAGGGAGAAGCAGGATGGGTGACATCCCGGGCGACGGCAAGTTCCGCCTCGACTGGCTTCCGGCCGTCGCGAACATCTACAACCCGCTGGCATCCGAGCTGAACTCCGGGCTCCGGGTCAGCCAGTGGATGACCGCTGACGGCGCGGTCGGCCTCCGTCCGGAGACGGCGGACGTCCCGACCAGCGGCATCGAGGACAACTTCGACACGGCCACGAACGGTCGTCGCAGCTTCTCGGGCACTCTGCTGCGGATCAAGAAGCAGACCGGTTCCGACGCCGCCTACCTGACGCTGCTGCCCGACGTGGAGGGCTTCATCGCGGTCCGCCGGTCGATCACCGCAGCCACCGCGTACGCCCCGGGTCAGCACCTGCAGGGCATCTACCCGGTGATCTGCGGCGAGACGGCCTGGCTGGACCCGGAGCCGAACGTCGTAGAGCGGTACGAGGTGCCGCTGAAGATGCGGATGCCCCCCGCTCTGCGGGTCACCGTCGCCTGACCTCTTTCCTGATCGGCGGGGACGGACCACCTGGCCCGGTCCGTCCCCGCTGCACGTCTCGGGCCAGGACGGAAGGGCCAGGACATCATGACCAGCTTCAAGGACCGGCTGAAGGCGGCCCGCCTGCCGGAGCGCACCGTCCCGATCTGCCTGCGCGGCGACCTGGTCGCCGAATGGGAGGAACTCGACCGGCAGCTCACCGAAGCGCTCCGCGCCCCGAGCACGTCGCTGGAGGGCGACGGGTCGGGGCCGATCGCGGAGCGGATGGAGGACCTGCGCCAGCAGATGCAGGCGGAGACCACCCCGTTCCGGCTACGGGCGATGCCGAAGCCCCGCTGGCGGGCGTTCGTGGGTGAGCACCCGCCCCGCAAGGACGACGAGGGCGGAATCGACGACCGAGACCGCGTCGTCGGCGTCAACACCGAGACTTTCTACACCGCGCTGATCCGGGAGTCGGTGGTCGACCCGGCGCTGGACGAGGAGGACTGGGCGTACCTGCTAGGCGGGGAGGTCCAGGACGAGCAGGGCAAGACGTTGGCGGTCGAGGCCCGGCTCACCTCCCGGCAGTTCGACGACCTCGCCGACGCTGCGTGGGGGCTGAACCGGCGGGACATCGATGTCCCTTTCTCGCCCGCCGCCTCGCGGATGACCCGGGGTTCCGGGACCGAGTAGAGGCGGCCGACCGGCTGCGAATCCCGCCGAGCAGGTTCGACGGCCGGGAGCCGTCCTCGACGACCCGGCACTACTACAACCGGCGGGGCCGGCTGGTTCGGTCTGTGACGACTCGGGAGCCGGAGTGGACGGAGCAGGACCGCGCCGAGGTCCTCGCGCTGGCCTTGTACCGGCGGGAGTTGTGCCCGTGCGGGTGCGGGCACCGGTATGCGGACACGACCAGCCCGGAGGCCACCGGCCCGCGGTTTGCGGCCGAGCGGGTGGTGTGCCGGGCCCGGCTGGCGCTGATGGAGGCGCAGCAGGCCGCTGAGACGTCTGATCCCGCCATCGCCGGCTCCCGGCTGTGGCTCGTCCGCATGGTGGGGAGGTGACCTGGTGGCACTGCGTACCGTCGGGGTGAAGCTCCAAGCCGACGTGTCCGGGTACATGGCCAGCCTGCGGCAGGCCGGCACCGCCACGAAGGGCTTCGCCGGCGAGATGGACCGCGCCGCGCGGGCCGGTCACCTCGACGCGGTCGCCACCCAGGCCGCCGGGATGGGCGTGGGCCTGCTGGCTGCCGGCGGCATGGCCGTGAAGTTCGGCATGGACTTCGAGAAGCAAATGTCCAGCGTGCAGGCCGCGACCAAGGCCAGCGCGGGTGATCTGGAGCAGCTGCGGGATGCCGCCCTGCAGGCCGGGGCGGACACCCAGTACAGCGCCACGGAGGCCGCCCAGGGTATCGAGGAGTTGGCCAAGGCCGGGGTGGAGACGTCCGCCATCCTGTCCGGCGGCCTGAAAGGCGCGCTCGACCTGGCGGCGGCGGGCGGCCTGGACGTGGCCGAGGCGGCCGAGACCGCCGCGTCGGCCATGACCCAGTTCAAGCTGTCCGGCAGCGACGTCCCGCACATCGCCGACCTGCTCGCCGCCGCCGCCGGAAAAGCCCAGGGTTCCGTGCACGACATGGGGATGGCGCTCAACCAGGCCGGCCTCGTCGCCGCGCAGACCGGACTGAGCATCGAGGAGACCACGGGCGGTCTGGCGGCGTTCGCCTCGGCTGGCCTGACCGGCTCCGACGCCGGCACCAGCTTCAAGCAGATGCTCCTGATGCTCCAGGCACCGGCGGACTCGACCGCCGAGCTGATGACCGATCTGGGCATCAGCCTGTACGACACCTCCGGCAACGCAAAGGGCCTCGCGCAGTTCGCCGGCGAGCTGCGGGAGAGCCTGTCGTCGCTGACGCCCGAGGCGCGGGCCAGCGCGATGGCGACCATCTTCGGCGCCGACGCCGTCCGGGGCGCTTCCATCCTGTACGAGCAGGGCGAAGAGGGCATCCAGCGGTGGATCGACAAGGTCAACGACCAGGGGTACGCGGCGACCACCGCCGCGATGAAGACGGACAACCTCGCGGGCGACATCGAAAGGTTGACCGGCAGCCTCCAGACCCTGGCGATCGAGTCGTCCACCGGTGCCACGTCCGGCCTGCGGACCGTGGTGCAGGCAGCCGACCGGCTCGTCAACAGCGTGACCGCGATCCCCGCGCCGGTCCAGTCGGCGACCATCGTCATCGCCGGTGTGGCCGGTGCGGCGCTGCTCGCGGCGGCCGGGGCGGCGAAGATGCGCGCCGCGACCGCGACCGCGACCGCCGAGCTGTCGGAGATGGGCAGCGGCGGGCAGCGGGCCGCGAAGGGCCTGGAGCGGGCCGCGCAGTGGGCGGGCCGGGCGGCCGTGGCGATCGCCGCGATGCAGACCGCGACCGCCCTGCTGGGCGACAGCACCAACGCCCGGATTCCGGTGCTCGCCAACGACCTCGCCAAGTACGGGGAAGGCGCCGAGGCCGCCGGGGAGGCGTCCCGCCTGTTCGGTGACGACCTGGAGAACCTGCGGTACGACCTGGGCACCCTCGACTCGGGTTTCTGGACCGACCTGGGCAACGGCGTCGCCGGCTTCGTGGAGGGCATGACCGGTCTCGGGAACACCGCCGACCAGTCCCTCACCAAGGCCCGGGAGCGGATCTCGGCGCTCGACGGGGCGCTAGCGGAACTGGTCCAGTCCGGGCGCGGCGAGGAAGCGAAGCGGGCGTTCGAGCGGCTCGCCGCCGAGGCGCAGAAGTCCGGGGTGTCCGTGGACGAGCTGCGGCGGGCGATGCCGCAGTACGTGTCCGCGCTCGACTCGGCGTCGTCGGCAGCCCAGCAGACGGCCACCTCCACGGGTGAGCTGTCGGCCGAGGCGGCGGCGGCCAAGGAGGAGATCCGGAAACTCACCGAGGAGTTCGACAAGCTCTTCGACGCGCAGATGTCCGCCGACCAGGCCGCGATCAAGGGCGCGGAGGCGATCGACCGGCTCAGCGCATCGATCAAGAAGAACGGCACCGAGACGCGGCTGAACACCGAGCAGGGCCGGGCGAACCGGACCGCGATCCTGGAGCGCATCGAGTCGATCCAGGCGGAGCGGCAGGCGCGGCTGGCCCACGGCATGACCCTCGACGAGGCGAACAAGAAGTACGTCAAGGACATCGACGGCCTGCGCAGGAGCATGAAGCAGGCCGGGTTCACGAAGAAGCAGATCGAGGAGCTGACCGGCGCGTATCGCCAGCTACCGGAGGAGGCCGAGACCAGCGTCAAGGTGGTCGGCGACAAGGCCGCGAAGGAGAAGCTGAACGACCTGTTCTACCGGCAGATGGCCCTGAAGAATGGCACCACCCCGGCCCACGAGTACCGCAAGTACAAGTCGGCGGAGAACAACGCTCCGGGCGGGTACGCGGCCGGCGGCCGGGTGCAAGGCTGGTCGCCGAACACCCGGGCCGACAACATTCCGGCGTGGCTGACCGCCGACGAGTGGGTGCACCCGGTGGCGTCGGCCCGGTACTACGGCGACCAGGTGATGGAGGCCATCCAGCACCGCCGGATCCCGGCCGAGGACCTCCAGGCGCTGATGCTGGCCGACGGCGGGCCCGTGCGGTGGCCGTACCCGGTGACGGCCCGGCACACCCGGATCCCGTCGTGGGGTGAGGTGTCACGGGCCGTGGTGCCGGGGATCGGCGGCGGGGCGACGGCACCGCAGATGGTGGCAGCGATCCGGGCAGCATTCCCTGACCTGCGGCTGATCTCCGGGTACCGGCCTGGGTCGCGGACGCTGTCCGGGAACCTGTCGTACCACGCGAGGAACCGGGCGGTCGACTACCCGCCGGACCGGGACCTGGCCGCGTGGATGTACCGCAACTACAAGGCCCGGCTCAAGGAAGCGATCACCCCGTGGCACGAGTACAACGTGCATAACGGCAGGTCACACCGCTACACGGGTGCGGTGTGGCGGCAGCACGCCTTCGGCTACGGCAACGCCCACAACCACTTCGCCATGGCCGACGGCGGGGTGATCCGGGAGCCGGTGATAGGCCGTGGCGTCTACTCGGGCGCCTCGTACAGCTTCGCCGAGCGCGGCCCGGAGACCGTGGTCCCCGGGGTCGGCGCGATGGCCAGCACGTCCCGGCAGGTCGTCGAGCATCGCCACACCCTCGTCATCGAGGGCACCGGGGTGATGCGGCACATCAGCAAGACCATCCAGCTCGGCGGCGGTGACCCCCGGGTTGTCCTGGGCGATCGGAGGACCCTGTGACGATCTTCCCGCTGCGCGTCCGGGTGCTGATCGCGCCCGGCGCGGACCTCGCCACCAACCCGGGCGGCTGGCCGTGGCGGGACATCACCCCGTGGGTCCGGGCCGGGGTGCGGATCACCCGGGGCCGGGCCGACGACACGGCGACCACCCAGCCGGGCTCCTGCTCGCTGACCCTCCGGTCGCCGGCGGGCCGGTGGATGCCGGGGCATCCGCTGTCGCCGGAGTATCCGGGCTGGGATGTGGGGTGTCCGCTGCGGGTGCAGGTGTGGTGGGCGGGCCAGTGGTATACCCGCTACACGGGTCTGGTGGCGGAGATCGAGCCGACGCTGCCGGACCGGGCGGTGGGCAAGGATTCGCCGTCCGCGCCGTTCGAGGTGGGGGTGCTGGCAAGCGGTCTGCTGCGGCGGGTGGGGCAGGGCAGCGCCGTCCGTAGCCCGCTGCTGCGGCTCCTGGGTGAGCTGCCCCTGGACGGGTGGCTGCCGCTGGAGGACGGCCCTGGGGTGGCCCGGCCGGAGGTGCGGGTGCCGGGCCAGCCGCGGGCCAGCGCCACGCTGGTGACGTACGGGGTGGTGGACGGCGACATCCCGGGCGCGGCCCGGGTGGTGCGCATGGACGCCACCACCAGCACCATCAACATGACGGTCGGCTCGGTCGGTGCCGGCACGGTGGCGAGCCGAATCGTCAGCACGGTCGGCTTCTTCATGACCAGCCCGTCGCTGGACACCGAGCAGGATCTGGCGCGGATCGCGGTCGCCTCGCTGGTCATCGACCGGCTGATCGTCCGCGCCAATCCCAGTGGCCTGCGCGTCACCGCATACGACCGGGATGACGTCCAGCTCGACACGGTGGTGCGGGCGTGGCCGACCGGGGCGGACCCCCGCGCCGGCTGGGTGGGCGTCCAGGTCGTCCTGGAACGCCCGACGCTGGCCCCGACGGTGCTGATCCGGATCAGGACGTACCCGGTGGGCAGCACGACCATCACCACCTCGACGTCGACCGGGATCTCGACGGGCAGCCTCGGCGGCATGACGCAGGTGACCCTGCTCGCGGCCGGCGTTGTCGGCACGTCTTACTCCCACCTGCACGTCCTCAACGACAGCGTCGACCTGCCCGGCACCGCCTGGGCGGCGTCGGGCTACGTCGGCGAGGAAGCCGGAGCCCGCCTCGTCCGGCTGTGCGCCGAGCAGGAGGTTCCCCTCGCCCCGGTCGCCACGACCGAGACGCCGATGGGTGCGCAGACCGCCGGCACGCTGATCGAGCTGGCCCGGGAGGTCGAGCAGACCGACGGCGGCATCCTCTACGAGGCTTTCGACGGCAGGCTGGCCTACCTGGCCCGGGTCGCCCGGTACAACCCCACGGTGGCGCTGGCGCTGACCTACGGGCAGCTCGCCCCGCCGCTGGCTCCGGCCCGCTCCGACCAGCACGTCCGCAACGACTGGACGGCGACGCGGCCGGGCGGCGGCCAGGCGCAGGTGTCCGACGAGCAGCACGTTGCCAGGCGCGGCAGGTACGAGGCGTCGGTTCAGGTCAACACCGCGACCGACGACGACCTCCCCAACCAGGCCGGCTGGCGGGTGCATCACGGCACCCGCGACGAGCTGCGCTACCCGGCGATCAGCCTGAACTTCGCCCGGTCCGGTCTCGAGGCCGTCATCCCGGCGTGGCTGGCCACGGGTATCGGCGGCCGGGTCACCGTCTCCGGGGTGCCCGCCGGCCTGTCCCCGGCCGGACTGCTCGACCAGGTCATCGAGGGCTACACCGAGCGGCTGGACGCCACCGAGTGGACGGTGGCGCTGTCCACCTCGCCGGCGGCACCGTGGCGGATCGCTGTGGTCGACGGTGAGGACCGGGTCGCGGCGGACGGCACGGTGCTGGCGGCTGACCTGCCGGCCGGCGCGAGCCAGATGCTGATCCGGTCGACGGTGGACAACGGGTCCTGGACGACGGATGCGCAGGACTTCCCGGTGGACCTGCGGATCGGGGCAGGCGTCGGAGAGAGCGTCGTCGCGTCGGCGATCGCGTCGGCGGTGCGCGACTCGTACAGCCGCTCGGTGGCGTCGGGCTGGGGCGTCGCGGACTCCGGGCACTCCTGGACGATCGACTCGGGGAGCGGCGCGGACTACTCCGTCTCGGGCGGGGTGGGTGTGATCTCGCTGGTCGGGTCGGCGGAGCGGCGGATCGTGGTCGACTGCGGGTCGGCGGCCACCCAGGAGCTGCGGGTGCACCTGACGGTGCCGGTGGTGCCGACCGGCGCCCCCATCAACGCGGGCGCGCTGCTGCGCCGGCAGGACGCCAGCAACTACTACTGGATCGACCTCCAGTACGAGACGTCCGGCGCGCTGACGCTGCGGCTGGTCAAGCGGGTCGGCGGCATGATCACGCAGGTGGCCACGATGCCGGCCCCGGTCGGCGGATCGACCGCGATCGCCCGGGTGCTCATCGCCCGGGTCGACGGCTCGGTCATCCGGGCGAAGGTCCACCCGGCGAACGAACCGGAGCCCCAGTGGGCGCCGTGGCCGCTGGTGGTCACCGACACGGACCTGACCACCGGCACCGGCGTCGGGATCATCGGCCGGGCCGCCTCCGGCAACACCAACACGACCCCCGGCCCGACGGTCAGGGTGGACAACCTCGCGCTCAGAGAGCCGCAGGTAGTCAGCCTGACCGCTCGGGGCGGCAACGGCATCCAGAGGGCGTGGCCGGCCGGCACCGAGGTCGACGTCTGGTACCCGGCCGTCGTCCCGCTGTAGAGAGGAGCACCATGCCGGTCCAGTTCGCGTCGGGGATGAGGATCACCCCCGCCAGGATGAATGGGTCCTGGTACGAAGACATCACCACCGGCCACACGGTGGGGGCCGGGTTCACCCTGCTGGGGTGGCGGGCGAGAGTCCGGCCGTCGTCGGGCGAGGTCACCCTGTGGATCTACGTCCGTAACGACGTCGCGATCAACATCCTGGCCGGCGCCAACATCACCGACACGACCTGCTTCACCGTGCCGGCCAGCGTCGCCCCACCCGACTTCTCGAGCTGCGGCTGGGGCAACGGGGTCAACCACGGCGAGGGCGTGGTGGAGCCCACCGGCGCGGTCGTGCTGCGGTCGGCGACCGTCAACATCGCCGCCCCCTCCAACATCCGCATCCGCGCGTCCTACTCGCTCTGACCCGAGGAGCACCATGGCTACCCCGGTCCACGTCGTACCCACCTTCCAGGCGTTGTACTTCGACGGCACCAACACCCAGGAGCTGCTCGACTGGCTCCAGACCGAGATCACCGACACGATCCCGACCGCCATCGAGGTGTGGTGGATGCGGGACGTGGAGAAGGTGTGGATCGGCTACAACAACTGGGTCATCGCGTCCCTGGCCGACCCGCCGCGCGTCGCTGAGCTGCTGCCCGACGATCTGTTCCGGATGAAGTACGCGGTGCATCCGGGGACGGTGACGGCCCCGCCTCCGCCGCCCGAACCGGAGCCCGAGCCGGAGGGGGCACCGGCATGACCCGCCTGACCTGGCTGCCGCAGACGCTCCGCGCGGCTGGCCTCACCGTGCACGAGGTCGACGGCTGGCGCAGCCGGGGCTCCGACAGCTTCACCCCGCGCGGCCTGATCTGCCACGCCACCGCCGGCTCCCGGTCGAGCACCGACGCTGGCGAGATCCGGGTCCTGCTGACCGGGTCGACCAGCGCGCCGCCGCCGATCGCGCAGCTCTACGTGGGCCGCAACGGGCACTGGCACGTCATCGCGTCCGGCCGTTGCAACCACGCCCTCGCCGGCTGGGCGGGCCCGCTCAAGGGCCTCGGCAACACCAACCTGATCGGCGTCGAGGCCGCGAACGACAACCGCGGCGAACCCTGGCCGGCCGCGCAGCTCAACGCCTACCAGCGCGGCGTGGCGGCGATCTGCCGACGCATGGGCTGGAAGGCCGACCGGGTCGCCGGCCACAAGGAACACCAGCCGTACCCGCCGCCGGCCGGGAAGACCAGCACGAAGAGCGACCCGACCTTCGACATGCGCCAGTTCCGGGCGCGGGTGACCGCGCTGCTGGCCGGAGAGGACGACGACATGCCCACTGCTGCCGAAGTCGGCAAGTACCTGATGGAGCAGTACAAGACACCGGACGGCCGCACCCTCGCCGGGAGCCTCGACGCGCTGCTCAAGCCCGACGGGGCCAACGCGCTCGGCAAGCAGGTGACCCGGTCCGACACGGTGCCGGCGGCCCGTCCGCCGTACCAGAACAGCGACTACGGCGACCCGGCCAAGGCCACCCAGGGCAACAAGGAGTGGACGGTCGGGTACGCCCTGCAGGCCGGGGTGGAGGCGGCCCGGGCGGCCCTCGCCGAGGTCCGCGCGGTGCGCGCCGGGCAGGCAGCGGTACTCGCGGCGGTGGAAGGGCTCGACACGAAGGCGGTGCTGGCGCGCATCGACCAGGCCGCCGCCGAGGCAGCATCGCGGGACGCCGCTCTCGTCGAGCTGGTCCGCGCCGGCCAGACCGGGCAGCTCGCCGCCGACGAGGTGGTCCGCCGCATCGGCGAGCTGCTCACCGCCAGCTCGGGCACGGCACGTGAGTGAGGCTGGAGCGGATCTCACGGGGGCTCAGGGATATCGGCTGCGTCGTGGCTGGCCTGAGCGTGATCTACCACCAGACGTGGGTCGCGGCGGTCCCGTCCGAGGCGCTGCTGCTGGCGGCCGTCACGCTGCTGACCGGCCCGGCGGTGGGCGGCGTCCTGGGGCTGCGGCGGGAGACGGGCGAGAGCACGTCCAGCGGGTCTGGCTCACCGTCGCAGCCCTCGCCGTCGCCGCCGTCCTCATCGTCGCCAGCCACCTGATCCGGGGCGGGTGAGTGCGGTGACGGAGCGCGGCTGGCGGGTGCTGCTGGTGGTGCTCGTGACCGCCGTGGTGGCGCTCGGCGTGGCGGTGGCCGTCGCGGGCCGGGCGCTGCGGGCTGCCGAGGAGGCGCGGGCGGAGGCGCAGGCCCGCTCGTGTGCCCTGGTCATCGCGTTCGACAGCGCCTACCGGCAGGCACCGCCGCAGACCCCGGCGGGCAGGGAGATCGCGGAGCAGATCCGCTACCTGCGTCGGCTCTACGACTGCCCGGCCTGACGGGGCTCGCACCGGTGCCGGTCCTGGGTGACCAGCCCGCATCCCTGCCGGCGGCACCGCCACTGCCGGCCCATCACCCGGCAGCCGGGCACCGGGCAGGCACCCGCTCGGGCGTCCGGGCGGTGTGCAGGGCGGTCGTCTCCAGCAGGGCCAGCGCGACGGCGACCAGACCGGGGATGGCGGCCTCCGGCTCGCGGGCGACCAGACCGTTGAAGGCGTCGATCTCGCCCTGCTGCACGAGAGTGAGGAGGGCGACGCCGTGGGCCATGGACTCGGTGGGGGTCATGGGTGCAGGGTGCCGCCGCCTGCCCCGCGCTGGTCGGACAGCCTGTGCGTCGGTCACCGCGCCGACACGGAGGCCACGCTAGGTAGTGGTATGGTCACGCGACGGCTCCAGTTGATGAGAGAAGGTCGGCTCGAGGGTGGCCGCGCCGACGGGGCCAGCGTGCCGGGGCGGCGGGGCGGGGAGCAACCGCGGGCGGGGCGGGCTGTGGATGACGGCCGGGCTGTGGACAGACGCCTGATCATGCGGGCGGCGTGGTAGGGCGGGCGGGGGAAAGCGGTTTCCGGCTGGTCTGACCGGGCGTGCCGGTGGGGCCGGGTCTCCCCGGCCCCCGCCCGGTCAGTCCAGGTTGGCGCAGGGGCAGCTCGTCTTCGGGGCCCGCTCCTCGGCGGTGTCGCAGGTGTGGCACCACCGGTAGCCGGTCTCGGGGTCGGTGGTGTAGTTGCCCTCGGCGCAGTGGTCCGGGCACACGATCCAGCCGGTGTTGCGGCAGTGGCGGCAGCGGGTGGAGAGGACCTGCTCGACGCTCATGGCCTGGATCTCGGTCTCGATCTCGCTGTAGGTCATCCGGGTCCGGGTGGTGGTGGCCATCTCGTGTCTCCCTCGCTCGCTGTCTCGCTTGCCCCTCTGCCAACAAGTTTGGCATAGCCACTTGGCATCACGCAAGGGGCTAGGCCAACTTGTTTTGCCAAGTCGGTTGTGTCACACTCGACGCATGGACGAACTGGAGACCGCCGGCCGCGAGCACGCCGCCGCCAAGGCCGCGTACGAGGCCACCCGCGCCCGCCTCGCCGAACTGGTCGTCGCCGCCGCCCGAGCCGGCCGCAAGCAGGGCGACATCGTCAAGGCGAGCGGGTACACCCGGGAGCGCGTCAGGCAGATCTGCCGCGCCGCCGGGATCGACCCCGCGTAGCCCCGCCCAAACGCACTGCGGCCCCGCTCCCCTCACCGGGGGCGGGGCCGCTTCGTCGTACCTGGGTCAGAGCGCCAGCCACACCAGCGCACCGGCACCGCCGAGCACCACCAGCACGACCACGATCCAGCCGGCGGCCTCCCGGGCGAGCCACATCGCCTCGCCGAGCCAGCCGGCGGCCCAGGACCACGCCCAGGCCGCCCGCTCCCACCGCCGCGCGGCCTCCCAGGTGACCAGCGCGCCCGTCGCGATCCCCGCCCCGTAGGCGATGACCATGGCCCTCATGTCTCACTCTCCGTGTCTCCTGGTGGCGTACGGACCGTCCGTACACCGGGCGTGCGTACGCCGTCCGTACGCCCCTCTATCTGGACCCGGCCCCGATCGTGCGGAGCGTCCGTACCGTCCGCACGATCGGGGCTGTGGTCACTGGTTGTCACGCCGGTTGGGGTACGCGGATCTTGTAGACGCCCCGTGACGGCTTCTGGAGCAGGGCGTCCGGGCCGCTGCACAGTCGGCGTAGCTCGGACTGGATCCAGCTACTGGTGAGGCCGGTGGCCTCCATGACGTCGCCCAGCTCGGACGGGGCGATGGTGTCGGTGCCGGCGGCGTGCAGCCGGAGCAGGTAGTCCCGCATCCATGCCCGGGCCTCTTCGGTCTTCATGGGCGGGGTGCGGAGCTGTCCGAAGGCCAGCCGGGGCATGTCGGCGGGGATGTCGATGGGCTGGGTCGGGTCGATGTCGTCCGGCGGCTCGGCGAGGTTGAGCGCCCGGTTGAGCTGGCGCTCCTCCTGGGCCTCGTCGTCGGCGGGCTGCTGGACCACGGGCGGCTCCTCGGGGCGGGGGGTGGTAGCCGGCGCGACCGGCGGGACGGTGCGGCAGGCGGCCACCGCCGAGGCCCGGTCGTCCTCGTCGACCAGGTAGGTGCGTCCGGGCAGCACCCAGCGGGTCGGGTCGGTGCCGGGCACCTCGGCGTAGAGGCAGCCCGGCCGGTCGGCCTTCCACTCCCACGGCGCAGCCCCGGCCCGCAGCGTCCGCTCGGCCAGGGCCATATCCGCGTCGTCGGCGGACTCGACGCCCAGGCACAGCGACCCGCCGATGTTCGCGCGGGCGCTGGTCGGGAACCGGTCGTACGAGGCCCTTTGCAGGCCGAACAGCAGGCTGATGCCCACCGACCGGCACTCCTCGGTCAGGTCGGTGATGGCCCTGTTCCCGGCGGACACCTGCGCGGCCTCGTCGACCACCGCCACCCGGTAGCGCAGGCCCTGCCGCCCGGCCTCCGGCGTCCACTGCTTGAACTTCCGGTCGCCGAGCCACTTCGCCCGCCGCGCCACGTCCTGGTGGAGGGCGTCGAGCATGTCCTCGACCTCGTCCTCGGTGGTGGCGACCCGGGTGGCGCCGCGCCGCAGCCACTCCGGCAACTGGGCCCCCTTGCGGGGGTCCCCGAACCACAGTTCTGCGTCGTGCCGAGAGAGCACCTCGGCGGCGAGGGTGAGCAGCAGTTCCGTCTTCCCGGCTCCGGACATGCCGACGACCAGGTAGTGGGCGGCGTTGCGGCTGGCGGCGTGGTCCCCGGGCAGCCAGATCAGCAGCGGCTCTCCGTCCTCCATCACGCCCAGCTCGATCGGCGCGGCGATCGACTCGTTCGGTGCGGACAGGCCCGGCCACGGCTTGGCGGTGCGGAGCTGGTCGACGGGCACGACCTCGACCCGGCCGCGCTGGGCCGAGTCGGGGTCGGCGATGACCCGCACCGCCGTGGGGGCCACGTCCAGGGCCGACGCGAGGGATTCCCGGTCGCCGGCCAGCTCGCTGATCGGCGTGCCCGGCTCCATTCGCACCGGCATGCTCGCCTTGGCCCCGACGATCTGGGTGCGGCCGAGGCGGGCGCCGCGCAGAGTCTTGACCGCCTCGGCCAGGCCACCGCCCTGCTCGGTTTGCTGCTCGCCGCTCTGCCCGGACCGCAGCACCCGGATCGCGGCCATGGCGATGCTGGCGGTGGGGGCCCCGATCAGCCACATGTCCAGCCACGGGCGGGACCACGGCCCGGACAGCATCGCCCCGATCGTCCAGGTGCTGGCGGCCACGCAGGTCAGCGTGGACACGGCCTGCCGGACGATGCCCCGGGCGGCGGCGGCCCGCCAGGTCAACCCGGTCAGCGCGGTGCCGGCGAGGGTGAGCCCGGCGGCGGCGGCTCCGGCGACGGGGGCGCTGTCGGCCCAGTAGGCGTGCGCACCGGCCGAGGCCAGCCACAGGCCGGCGGCCCCGGCCGGGGTGACCAGGTACGGCCACAGCGGGATCCGCACCGTGTGGGCGCTGGTGGAGACGCCGTCGTAGCCGGCGTTGCGGGGCATCCGGGTCGTGGTCTTACCCATGGCTGGCTCCTCGTCAGGCCTTGAAGCGGAAGTCGTTGCGGCGCGGCTTGTGGCCGGCGGCCTCCAGCTCCGGCAGGTACACGGCCTGGAAGCGGGTGGCGGCGGTGACGATGTACCGGGACGCGATGACCAGGGACTCGGACGCCTGCTGGATCGGGCGGGCGACCTGCCGGGCGCGGGCCCGGCCGGACATGCCGCCGACCAAGCCCGGGTTGACGGCGCGGAGTCGGGCGTCGATCTCGCTGGCGACGATCCCGAGCTCCAGGGCGCCCGCGTGGATGACCCTGCGGGTGTTCTCGCACCACTCCAGGAGGGCGACGTTGTCGGTGATCGCGTCGGCGGACACGAAGTAGCGGTTGCCGCCGGGCTGCTGGGGTTGCGTCATGCTGGTGGTGCCTCCTTGGTGAGGTGGTGCGGGGCCCGGCCGGGCTGTAGGAGGTGCTGGCCGGGCACCGCGGTCTACTGGGTGGTGATCCGGGCGCGGATGCCGGCGCGGGTGGCCTCGGCGAGCCGGGCGGCCACGTCGCCGAGGCTGGTGGCGGGCAGGGTGACGGTGCGGCCGGTCAGCGCGGTGGCCGGGGAGCCGGCCGGCACGGTGCCGGTGATCAGGTAGCGGGTCATGGCGGGCCTCCTCAGCGGCCGATCGAGCGGCGGAGGAGGGACCGGATCGCCGCGGCTCCCGGCCCCTTGCTGGCGGCGTGCTGGGCGCAGTGCTCCGGCCAGTTCGGGTCGGCGGGCACGTCGGGCAGCTCGACCTCACAGCCGCCCTGGAGGCAGCGCTTGGGCTCGGTCATCAGGACTCCTCGGGTCAGTGGGTGTGGCCGTTGACGGGCTTGGTCTCGGTGAGCTGCTTGACGTGGCGGCGCAGCGTCGCCTCTGGCACGTCCGCGTCACGGGCCGCGCCACGGATCGACACCCGCCGCGTCAGCACCGCGTCGGCGGCCTGCGCCAGGGCCGCGTCACGGTCGGCAGGCGGGGCGCTCACTGGGCGCCGCATCACCACCTCGCGGGTGCGTCGGGCCCCCGCGTCGAGGCGCGTCAGGGTGCGCGCTGCTGGCTGCGTCACGGGGTGCGTCACCGCAGGCAGGGCGGGTGACGCGGGCTGCTCGACCGGTGCGTCACCGGGCTGCGTCACGGGCGCGTCAACCGGCCCTGCCGGCTGCGTCACCGGCAGGGCCGGGAGCGCGTCAGCGGCGGCCGGCGCGGGGTGCGTCACGAGCGGCGCGGTGAGGTCCAGGTCGGCGATCCGGGGCGCGTCAGCCCACGGCTTCGCCTTGCTGGCGTAGTCGACGAGGACCCCGATCAGCCAGGCGACCACGGCCGCGCCGATCGCCCCCACCGAGTGCGCCAGGGCTTCGCCGACGGCCGCGACCCGGTCGTGCTGGCCGGTCCACCCGCCGAGCAGGTTCAGCAGCACCGAGAAGCTCAGCGCGCCCCACTTGGCCACCCCCGCCCGCCAGTCAGTCTGCCCGCCGGACATCCGCAGCACCGACCCGGCGAGGATGATCCCGACGGCCACCGCGATCAGCAGCGGCTCCACCGCCCACGCGGCCCACCAGCCGGCCGAGTGCTTCTCCAGGCCCAGCAGCGTCACCATGCCCCGCTGCACACCGGGCGTGGAGTAGGCGGCGAACCCGGCCACCAGGGGCAGGCCGGCCAGCAGCGCGTACCGGCGGACCCCGGCGACCCGCAGCGCCCGCACCTCCGCGGACCGCTGGATGTCGGCGCGGATGCGGGCGCGGGTGCCGGACCGGGCGGCCCGCCGGTACAGGGCGGCCAGCTCCGCGCCCTCGGTCTCGTCGCGGTCGCGCTCACGGCGGGCACGCCGGCGGCTGGTGGAGGTCTCGTCGAGGTCGGCGAGGGCGTCGCGGTGCTCGGCGTCGAGGCGGCGGCGCTCGCGCTGGTCGGTGCGCTGCACGTCGATGACGGCCCGCTCTTCGGCGAGGCGCTCGGCGAGCTGCTCGGCGGTCTCGGTCGTCTTCATGCCGCCATCATGGCGTGTCTGTCGCTTCTGGCGCAAGTGTCGTGACTGACGTAGCGTGTCGGCGTGGCTATCAGTGGCGCGACTGGCGTGAGATCATCCCGAAGGAGACGTCGTCGAATCGGGGAGCGCAGGGTGAACAGCAGCGTATGGATCAGCCCACGAGAGGCGGCCGAGCTGCTGGAGGTCTCCGAGCGCACCGTTCAGCGCTCCCTCCAGGACGAGGAGCAGCGCGCCCGGGAGTGGGGTGCCGAGGGTGAGGGCTGGCGGCACAAGCCGCTGTCGACCCGGGGCCTATACCAGCTCCGGCGGTCGGTGGTGGAACGGAAAGCCGGCCGGCCGGAGCAGTAGCCCCAGACACCGCAGCCCCCGACCACGCCGGCCGGGGGCTGTCTCGCGTCCAGGGTCAGGGCCGCCCCGCCTCCGACCGCGCCCAGGCGAGCTGCTCGCAGGCGGACGCCGTGCAGTGCCGGCACCGGCGACCGCCCCGGTGCGCGGCCAGGGTGAGGCGGACGGCGGACCGGACCACCTCGGGGCTGAGCACCACGTCCATCCGGGTCACCAGACGACGCCGACCACGAGCAGGACCAGGACCACGACGGCGCAGAGCACGCCGTAGGCGTACTGCCAGCGGGTGACCGGCGGGGAGGTCGGGCGGGGCGGGATGGGCACGCCCTGGCCGTCGGGGAGGGGCGGCGGGCCACCGGGGACCGGGTGCGCGCCGGGGCAGGGGCCGTCGGTGGGGCGCTCGCGCATGGTGCCTCCCTGCGTAGGGGTAGTCACTCCCCGCAGCGTAGGCCTGCATGCCTACATGACTACCTAACTCCCTCGGTGAGTCGCGCGACCTACCGTCTACTAGTGATCAACCCGGGCGCTGACCGCCCCGTTTACCGGCAGGTCGCTGACGTGCTGAAAGAGCGCATCCGCGCAGGTCAGGGCGTACCGTCCACCCTGCACATCAGCCAGGAGTTCGGTATCAACCGGATCACCGCCCGCCGCGCCCTGGACGTGCTGGTCGGGGAGGGTTGGATCGTCGTACGTCAGGGCTACGGTCCGGTCGTGCTGGAGCGCGACGACGGCGGCGAGATCGAGACCGTCCGGCTGCCCCGGGGGGCGACACTGGACATCCGCCAGGCCACTGAGCAGGACCGATACGACCTGGGGCTGCCGCTGTCGATGGTGGTCGCGGTGGCCGAGGTGTCCATCGGGGGCCGGTCAAGGATCTACCGCGCGGACCGGACCAGGTTCACGTCCGCCTGAGCATCCCAAGATCGTCGATCTTGATCGGGTCCTGATCTGCCCGACACGCCCGTCCCGTCACGATCCGCTCATCATGAATGCCCGTTTTGGGCGCATCCGCATATCGTACACACGTACGACGGTCGAATTGACCGATTCGGCCCTACTCTGCATAGTGCGCCGTCTATGCATGACTACGGCATAGATCGAACCCCTCACGTCTCGTGATCAGCCTGACCAATCGGTCAGGGTAAGTGGTCCGCGAGAGATGCACGAATCTCGTACAGTGATCTCCTAATCACCCCCGCGGGCAGGGCAGAGGTACCAAGGGACAGTCCCGCCCACCGTACTGATCGTCGATGCACCACCCCGTAAGGCCCGGCCGACCGCCCGCGACGGCGCCGGGCCCGGGAGGCCGGACCCGCGAGCCGACCTCCGATCACTCGTTCGCTCTACCGATCGGAGACGCACATGCACCGCCGCTTCGGCCCAATGGCCGTCGCCACCACCCTCATCACCCTCGGCGCGCTGCTCATCGCCACCTTCACGGTCGCCGCCTTCCTCATCCACACCGTGACGCCCAAGCTCCTCGTTCCGGCCGTTGTCGGTCTGGCCCTGATCCAGGTCGGCGTCTGGACCGCAGGTCGCGTGTCGGGGGTCCAGCGGACCATCGACACGCTCGCGGCGGCCCTCCGGGAGCCTGGCCACTAAGGCCCATCTGTCCCCAGGATGTCCCCACACGATGAGCAGCGGCCCCTCGGATCGATGTCCGAGGGGCCGTTTTTCCTTGTAGAACGCGGTGGGGCGGGCGGGACTCGAACCCGCGACCGAGGGATTATGAGTCCCCTGCTCTAACCCGCTGAGCTACCGCCCCCTGTTTCGTGCGCCGGATCCTAACCCGGCCAGTCGATCACAGCCACCGCCTTAGGGGGCGGACGAGCCCTCGCCCACGCGCGACCAGGGACGCGCCGTCCAGCGCGACACCCGCGACGATCCGCACGGTGGGCAACGCGAGGATAACAGTGCGCATCCGTACCGGGATGACCGGTGCGCCCGGCTCGGCGGCCGGTCCGACGGTGTCAGCCGGCCCGCAGGTCGGCGAGGATCGCCCCCGCCGCCCGCCAGCCGCTGGCCAGGGCCCCTTGGATGGAGGGGCTGTCCCGATGGTCGCCGGCGACGTACCGGCCGTCGCCGAGGGAGACCGGCTTGCGCAGCCGGCCCTGCGGGGGTGGCGTGGCGGGCAGCGCGGCGGGGATCGAGACGGTACGCAGGTGGGTCCAGCCAGCCGTGGACCGGCCGTAGAGCCGGGCCAGTTCCGACCGTACGGTCGACTCGGGTGGCGCCGAGGGGCCGACCACCGAGGTGGCCACCAGGTGCCGCCCCGCCGGGGCGTACGTGGGCGCGGCCCGACTGACCACCACCGTGTTGGCGACGAGTTCCCGACGGTCGCCGTCGAGCAGCAGGATCGGCTCGTCAAGCGGTGCCTCGTCGGTGCTGTGGTAGTACGTCGTGTACCCGTGCATGCGTACCGTCGGCAGGGCCGGCAGCAGGGTACGGACCGTCGGTGGGTCGACCGCGACCAGGACGGCCCGGCAGCGGAGGTCGCCGGCCTGGGTGCGGACCCGGCCGGGCGCGACCTCGGCGACCGGCGTGTTCGTCTCGATCAGGTCGGCGGGGAGCGGGCCGGCGACGGCCCGGGGCAGCGCCCCCATCCCCTCGGCCGGCACGCCGACCCGGCCCCGCGCGAACGAGCGCAACACCATGGCCAGTACCCGGCTGGAGGTCTCCAGTTCCCGGTCGACCAGCACACCGGAGAGGAACGGCCGGAGCAGTTCCTCGACGAACGCCGCGGAGAGGCCGGCCCGGCGCAGCGCCTGGTCGGTGCTGGTCTCCGGGGCGGTGAGCAGCCGGTCGGCCGGCAGGGTGGCGCAGCCGGCGGCGAGCGCGGCGAACCGGAGCCGGTCGGCCAGCGAGCCGACCCCGTCCAGCACACCGGGCACCGCCCCGGCCGGCTCGCGGACCGGGTTGACCAGCCGGTGCAGCCGCTCCCCCCGGCGCACCGCCACACCCGAGGTGAACCAGCCCAGCCCCAACCGCCCCGTGTCCAGCAGGCCGCCCAGCCTCGGGTACGCGGTGTTGAGCACCTGGAACCCCCGATCCAGCAGGTACCCGTCCACCGCGTCGGTCGCGACCCGACCACCCAGCCGATCGGCGGCCTCCAGCAACCGCCACGGCACACCGGCCCGATGCAACCGCCGAGCAGCGGCCAGCCCAGCCAACCCCCCACCCACGATCACCACATCCGTCTCCACACCCACCCGCCCCCTAGCCCCGCGCCCCCTGCCCCGCGCGATCTTGCACGTACGGCCCCCGCATATGCCGCAGAAGCCGCATCCCGGGGGCCGCACCTGCAAGATCGCCGAGTGGCGACTCCGTTACGTACTCATTCTGGCGACGGTAAGGACCTGGAACCGGTCAAACATCCCAGCAGGCCCGCCACCTCGGGCACGACGGCCACGCCGGCCACCACGCGGGCGGGCAAGGCGGGCGAGGGGTGGGGCGGCTGTGGTGGGAGACGACGATGCCCGTCGGCGGGGCCGACGGGCATGTGGTGGGATGGCTCCCCCGTTTGGACTCGAACCAAAAACCTGCCGGTTAACAGCCGGCTGCTCTGCCAATTGAGCTACGGGGGACCGCTGTCCGCTCGGCCCCGGATCTCTCCGGCACCGTGCGACGGCACAAGAGTACAGGACTTCCCCGGGTTTCGGTCCAGGGGGTTACCGGTCGACCGTGGTTGGGGGCCGCGAACTGCCACGAGCTGCCGGGGAGCCACGGCCGACCGCTCCCGATCATGGTCGCCGCGCCCGGAGAACGGGACAAATCGCCATCCTGGCGCCTGGAGGTATGACGGCGGAGAAGGATGGGTAGTTAGCTGCCGACAGAGGACGTAGGCGCGAAATGGTCGCTCCCGCCGGGGTACCCGGCCGGGCGACCGGTGCGTCAGGTACGAAAGGAGCCGCCATGCGCGGAAAGATCTTGTTCCTTGGCGGGCTGGCTGCGGGATTCGTCCTGGGCGCCCGTGCCGGCCGGGAGAAGTACGAAGAGCTGGTCGTCCGGGGCCGCAAGGTGCTGGACCACCCCACCGTGCAGGAGGCGGCGGGGGTCGCGCAGGCCCAGGCGACCCGGCTCTACAGCGAGGGCAAGGACCGGCTCAACCACTCCAAGCTCGGCGAGAAGCTGTCCAGCAACGGCAGCGGGCAGTTGACCGCCGCCGACAGCGCCCACGCCGGCACCCCGGCCACCGTCGGCGCGAAGGCGAACAGCCCGGCCAGTTCCACCGGGTCGACGTCCACCGGGTCGACGTCGGGCAGCGGTACCGCCCGGACCAGGCCGTCCGGGACGGGCGCCAACGGCACCGCGCCCTGACCGACCCCACGCGGCGGGCACGACGTGTCGACGGGCCGGACACCTCGCGGTGTCCGGCCCGTCGGTCTACTCAGTCCCGGTTGCTGCTGAACGCGGCGTCGAACGCCGCCGACGGGGCGTCGAAGGCGAGCCGGCGGACGAACTGGAGCGCCTCGGGCGCGCCGACGAGGCGGTCCATGCCGGCGTCCTCCCACTCGATGGAGATCGGGCCGGTGTAGCCGATCGCGTTCAGCGCCCGGAAGGAGTCCTCCCACGGCACGTCGCCGTGGCCGGTGGAGACGAAGTCCCAGCCCCGGCGCAGGTCCGCCCAGGGCAGGTGGGAGGCGAGCCGGCCGCGCCGGCCGTCACCCGTACGGACCTTCGCGTCCTTGCAGTCGACGTGGTAGATCCGGTCGGCGAAGTCGAAGATGAAGTTCACCGGGTCCAGTTCCTGCCACACGAAGTGCGACGGGTCCCAGTTCAGCCCGAACGCCGGCCGGTGCCCGATCGCCTCCAGCGTCCGCTTGGTGGTCCAGTAGTCGTAGGCGATCTCGCTGGGGTGCACCTCGTGGGCGAAGCGGACCCCCACCTCGTCGAAGACGTCCAGGATCGGGTTCCACCGGTCGGCGAAGTCCTGGTAGCCCCGCTCGATCATGGCCGGCGGCACCGGCGGGAACATCGCCAGGGTGTGCCAGATCGACGAGCCGGTGAAGCCGACGACCGTCTTCACCCCGAGCTTCGCGGCGGCCCGCGCGGTGTCCTTGATCCGCTCGGCGGCCCGCTGGCGGACGCCCTCGGGCTCGCCGTCGCCCCAGATGTCGGCCGGCAGGATGTCCTGGTGGCGCTCGTCGATCGGGTGGTCGCAGACCGCCTGGCCGACCAGGTGGTTGGAGATCGTCCAGACCTGGAGGTTGTACTTGGCCAGGGTCTCCCGCTTCCGGTCGACGTACGAGTCGTCGGCGAGTGCCTTGTCGACCTCGAAGTGGTCACCCCAACAGGCGATCTCCAGGCCGTCGTAGCCCCACTCGGAGGCGAGCCGGCAGACCTCCTCGAACGGCAGGTCGGCCCACTGGCCGGTGAAGAGCGTGATGGGTCGCGCCATGTGTCCTTCTCCCCTATGGGTGTGGGGGATTCCTGTACGGACCGGGGCGAGGGTGACCGGGACGGGCCGGTGTGGGCGGCTGCCGCCTCGGAGCACCGGTGGGTGCGACGGTCCGCACCTGGGCCCAGCGGGTTGCGCCTCCCGCCGGGTCACCGGCCACCTCGACGGTCGCCGCTTCCACTCTAGGACCACCACCGCCCGTTGCGGAAGGCCAGCCCGCCCCGGGTGGACCGCCGGTCAGGGCAGGGTCCAGCGCTGGTTCGCCCCGGTGTGACAGGTCCACAGGTGCACCGGCTGGCCGTCGGCGGAGCTGTTCGCCGACACGTCCAGGCACTTGCCCGACTGCGGGTTGCGCAGCGTCTGGTCCGGCTGCGCGGACCAGGTCTGGGCGCCGCTGCCGTTGCACGTCCAGAGCTGGATCTTCGTCCCGTCGGCCGCGCCGCCGCCGGAGACGTCCAGGCACTTGCCCAGCGCCCGGACCGGCCCGTTCGGGGTCACCGTCCAGGTCTGGGCGGCGGCGCCGGTGCAGGTCCAGAGCTGGATCTGGGTACCGTCGGCGGTGGCCCCGCCGCGCACGTCGAGACACTTGCCGGCGAGGCCGCGCACCGGGCCCGAGCCGCCGGTGCCGCCGCCCCGGACCAGGGTGACGTCGTCCACGTCGAACAGCCCCGAGCCGGACCCGGTGAAGGTCAGGTACAGGTCGCGGGGGCCCGACGGCACCCCGGTGAGGGTGGTGGTGACGTCGGCGAAGGTGTTCCAGCCGCCCGTGTTCGGCACCGCCACCTGCCCCAGCAGGGGGCCGGTGGGTGAGCCGGTCCGGACCCCGATGGTGCCGCCCGCCCCGCCGGAGACCACCCGGGCCCGCAGCGCGGTCACCCCGGTCAGGTCGAGCCCGGCGTAGCCGGCCCAGTCGCCCGGGTCGACGTGCCCCAGGGTCTGTCCGCCGTTGGCCCCGGCCTTGGCGTACGGGGAGACGCCCTGGGCGGTGCTGAACGCCTCGGCCTGGACGGTGGTGTTCCCACCCGGCGCGCCCAGTTCCCTGATCCGGACGTTGCGGAACGACACCTCGTCGTCCGCGCCGTGGTTCTGCAGGCCGACGTGGCCGGCGAGCGAGCGGGCCGGGTCGGTGTTGGTGAAGTCGTTGATCTTCACACCGTTGAGGAGGATCTGCAGCCGCTCCCCCTCGACCAGCAGTTCGTAGGTGTTCCACTCGCCGGGCGGGTTCAGCGCCGCGTCGCGGGCCGCCAGGTCGGCGGACTTGAACGTGTAGACCGCGCCGGTGGTCCGGTCGGCGGCGTCGGTGGCGTCGATCTGGATCTCGTACCCGTTGTTCACCGCCGACCAGGGGTCCGACGAGGGCGGGAAGCCGATGAAGACACCCGAGTTGTCGTCCCCGGCCATCCGCCAGTCCAGCTTGAGCGAGTAGTTGGTGAACTGCTTCGCGCTGTACCAGTACAGCCCCATCCCGCCGGTGGAGGTGAGGGTGGCGTCGGCGTTGGTGAAGCCGCCCGGACCGGCCTGCGACCAGCCGGTGGTGGCGCCGTCGTAGAGGGGGGTGTAGCCGGTCTCCGGGCGGCAGTCGGCCTTGGCCCGGCCGGCCGCGTACCGGATGCCGCCGAGCAGGTGCGCCCGGAACGCCGGCTCGGCGTACGACGCCTGGGTGTGCCCGCCGCCGGTGTAGAAGGACCGGCCCCCGCTGTACGTCTTGCACCAGGCGTGCGGGTGGTCCGCGCCCATCCGGCCGCCCGAGTACGACGACTCGTCCAGCGTGGCCAGCACCCGGGCGGTGGAGCGGGCGTTGGTCTGGTAGTCGTACCACTCGTCGGTGCGGTTCCAGGCGCGCGGCAGGTGGGCGGTGGCCGGGTGGGCCCGGTCCTGCACGGTCACGGTGGCCGGCTGGATCGCCGGGTGCGCGGCGAAGTACGCCCCGACCAGGTTGCCGTAGAAGGACCAGCCGTACTCGGTGTCGGCGGCGGCGTGCACCCCGACGAAGCCGCCGCCCGCGCCGATGTACGCCTCGAAGGCGGCCTGCTGGCTGTCGTTGAGCACGTCCCCGGTGGTGTTGAGGAAGACCACCGCCTCGTACCGGGACAGGGTGCCGGTGGTGAACGTGGTCGGGTCCTCGGTGGCGGTGACCGTGAAGTTGTTGGCCGCGCCGAGGTCCCGGATGGTCTGCGTGCCGACCGGGATGGAGTCGTGCCGGAAGCCGGCCGTGCGGGAGAAGACCAGCACGTCGAAGGGCTCGTCGGCGGCGCTGGCCGGGGTGGCGGGGGTGGTGCAGGCGATGGCGGCGAGGCCGGCGAGGGCCACACCGAGCAGGGATCGGGTACGTCGACGCATCTGTCGCTCTCCCATCGGTCTCAGTGTAAGGAAGGGCCCCTTCTTAACCACATGCGTTAACAGGGGGCCCTTCCTTTCACGTCAGGGCAGGGTCCACTGCTGGTTGGCGTTGGCGTGGCAGGTCCACAGGTGCACGGCCTGCCCGCTGGTGGCGCTGTTGTTCGACACGTCCAGGCACTTGGCGGCGGCCGAGTTGCGCAGGGTGCGGTCGGGCTGGGCCGACCAGTTCTGCGCGCCGGTGCCGTTGCACGTCCAGAGTTGGATCTTCGTCCCGTCGGCCGCGCCGCCGCCGGAGACGTCCAGGCACTTGCCCAGCGCCCGGACCGGCCCGCCGGGGGTCACCGTCCAGGTCTGCGCGGCGGTGCCGTTGCAGGTGTGCACCTGCACCTGGGTGCCGTCGGCGGTGCCCGCCCCGCGGACGTCCAGGCACAGGCCGCCGAGCCCGACCACCGGTCCGGTCCGGTTGCCGCTCGGGCTGGTGGCGAAGGTGAACGAGTCCAGGTCGTACAGGGCGCCGGCCCCGCCGGCGAAGGTGAGGTACAGGGTGGTGGTGCCGGCGGGTGCGCCGGCGAGCGTCCCGGTGACCGTGGTGAAGACGTCCCAGCCGCCGGTGACCGGCACGGTCGCCGACCCGAGGACGGCCCCGGTGGCGGAGCCGGCCCGGACCTGGAGGGTGCCGCCCGCCCCGGCGGAGGAGACCCGGGCGCTGAACGAGGTGGCGTCGCCCAGGTGGTACGGCTGGAAGGAGATCCAGTCCCCGTTCTGGATGTCGCCGACGGTCCGGCCGCCCTCGGCGGTGGGCTTGTCGAAGACGTTCACCCCGGAGGCGGTCCGGAAGTGCTCGGCCTGCCGGTGGCGGGGCTGGAGGATGTGCTGGGTGTGCGTGGTCAGCCCGCCGGAGTCGGTGTACTCGGCGTCGAAGACGGCGAAGATGTTCGCCGCCGTGTCGTGCTCGCCGTCGACCGGGACGGTGATCTCCCCGGTGCAGCCGTTCTTCGCGGTGATCTGGTGGCCGTGCTGGTCGTGGCCGAGGATGTAGGTCATCGTGACCTTGGCGCAGTCGACCGGGCCGTCCTCCGGGTCGGTGACGGTGATCCGGAACGGCACCGTGTCGCCGAAGGAGAAGAGCCGGCCCTCGCCCGGGGCGTCGATCCGGACCGTCGGGGCGGTGTTGCCGACGGTGATCTGCACGCTGCTGGTGCCGGTCGCGCCCTGCGGGTCCCGGACGGTCAGCGTCGCGGTGTACCGCCCGTTGGCGGAGTACGTCTTGGTCGGGTTGGCGGCCGTCGAGGTGGTGCCGTCGCCAAAGGCCCAGGAGTACGTCAACGCGCCGCCGTCGGGGTCGGTCGAGCCGGCCGAGGAGAAGACGACGGTGAGCGGGGCGGCCCCGGAGGTCCGGTCGGCGGTGGCCACGGCGGTCGGCGCGCGGTTGCCCCCACCGACGTGGTCGAAGCGGTACAGCGCCGAGTTGTGGTCCCCGTTGAAGTAGCCGGTGCCGTAGTCGAGCAGGTAGTACGCCCCGTCCGGGCCGAAGGCCGAGTCCATCACCTGCTTGCCCACCCAGGGGAAGGCGTCGATGACGCCGGGTGCGCCGTCGGCGGTGAGGTGGATCGGCTTGACCCAGCCCCGGCCGAGTTCGGTGGCGAAGAACTGCCCGTCGAAGGACGGCGGGAACTTCGTGGTCGACGGGTTGGCCGCGTCGTACCGGTAGACCGGGCCGGCCATGGGGGACTCGGAGCCGCCGCCGAACTCCGGTGGCGAGCCGGCGTCGCCGCCGTACCGGATCCAGGCGGGTCGGGCGGCGGGCAGGGTGCTCAGGCCGGTGTTGCGGAACGAGTTGTTGGTGGGGCCGGTGGCGCAGGCGTACCGCGCGCCGCCGGTGCCGGCGGCGAAGTCCCACTCGGTGTAGGTCTCGGTGGCGGTGTTGCTGCCGGTGCAGTACGGCCAGCCGTAGTTGCCGGGCGCGGTGATCCGGTTAAACTCGACCTGCCCGGCCGGTCCCCGGGTGGCGCTGGTGGTGCCGGCGTCCGGCCCGTAGTCGCCGACGTAGACGTGGCCGGTGGCCTTGTCCACGCTCATCCGGAACGGGTTGCGGAACCCCATGGCGTAGATCTCGGGCCGGGTCCGGGCGGTGCCGGGCGGGAAGAGGTTGCCGGCCGGGATCGAGTACGACCCGTTCGCGTTCACCCTGATCCGCAGGATCTTGCCGCGCAGGTCGTTGGTGTTGGCGGAGCTGCGCTGCGCGTCGTACGCCGGGTTGCGGTTGGTCCGCTCGTCGATCGGGGCGTACCCGGCGGAGTCGAACGGGTTGGTGTCGTCGCCGGTGGAGAGGTAGAGGTTGCCGGCGGCGTCGAAGTCGATGTCCCCGCCGACGTGGCAGCACATGCCCCGGTCGGCGGGGACGTCCAGCACGTCGACCCGGCTGGCCTGGTTGAGGCTGAAGTCGGCGCCGAGGGTGAACCGGGAGAGCCGGTTGACGCCCTGCCAGGCGGAGAAGTCGGTGCCGGTGGCCGGGGCGTCCCCGGTGGGGGTGGCCAGCGGCGGGGCGTAGTACAGGTAGACGTGCCGGTTGGTGGTGAAGTTCGGGTCGACCCCGATGCCCTGCAGGCCCTCCTCGTCGTGGGTGTAGACCGGCACGGTGCCGATGACGGTGGTGGTGCCGGCCGCGTCGGTGCGGCGGACGGTGCCGTTGCGGGCGGTGTGCAGGACCGACCGGTCGGGCAGCACGGCCAGGGACATCGGTTCGCCGACCTCGGCGACGCCCCGGGCCAGTTCGACCTGCTGGAAGTCGGTGGCGGCGATCGGGTGGGCCGAGGCGGTCGTCGCCCCGCCGAGCGGGGCGGGGGCGACACTCAGGGCGAGGGGGCCGGCGGTGGCCGCGAGGAGCAGCGCGGCACCGGTGGCGGCCCAGCGGCGGGCTCGGGTGGTGGGGGTGGGGGTGGGGGTGGACATCGTCCTGCTGTCCCTTCCTGACCTGACGTGCCAGGGCGGGGCGCGCGCCGTCGCGCCGGAAGCCGTTGCGGATGACCCGTGGCCCGTACCGGGTGCCGCCCGGGGGGCCGTGACCACCGACGGAGGGGGTCCGCAGGCTCGGTGGTCACCGGTCGATGGGTTACCGCGCCGCCGGTTCACCTCGACGAAACAGGTGCGTGACAGCGACGACACTAAATGCCTTCCATCGATATGTCCACACCTTTCGATGTGTCGCCGCGGACTTTCGCTGACTCAGCCAAAAGTCCCGAGACCGTCGTCCGGCCGGTACCCGACCCGACGTTCGCCGGCCGGCGGCGCGGAGCAGGTCAGTTCTGCCGGTCGACCACGTGCCCGGCCAGGGCGGCCAGCGCCGCGCGCGCCTCCCCGTGGATCGGCGCGGTGTCCAGCACCCCGAGCGCCGCCTCGGTGCGGACCCGGATCATCTGCTCGATCCTCTCCCGGGCGCCGGTGGCCTCGATGATCTCCCGCAGCTCGGTCGCCCCGTCGGCGTCGAGGTCCGGGTTGCCGAACAGCTCCCGCAGCCGGGCGCTCTGCGACCGGTCGGCGGAGCTGCGGGCCAGCGCCATCATCACCGTCGGCTTGCCCTCGCGCAGGTCGTCCAGGACCGACTTGCCGGTCACGGTCGGGTCGCCGAAGACCCCGAGCACGTCGTCGCGGAGCTGGAAGGCGTCGCCCAGCGGGTCGCCGAAATCGGCCAGCGCCGTCACCAGCTCCGGCGTCGCGCCGGCCAGGGTCGCCCCGATCTGCAACGGCCGGGTCACCGTGTACCGGGCCGCCTTCATCCGGATCACCGTCAGCGCGCTGGCCACCGAGCCGTCGCCGACCCCGGAGACCAGGTCCAGGTACTCGCCGGCGATCACCTCGGTCCGCATCAGGGCGAAGACGGCGTACCCCCGGTGCACCTGCTCGATGGTCAGCCCGCACTCGTGGAACATCTGGTCGGACCAGGCGGCGCAGAGGTCCCCGCAGAGCAGCGCGGTGTTGCGCCCGTACGCCTCCGGGTCGCCCCGCCAGGCGGAGCGGGCGTGCAGGTCGGCGAAGAGCCGGTGCACCGACGGCTCACCGCGCCGCCGGTCGCTGCCGTCCAGGATGTCGTCGTGGATCAGGGCGAAGGCGTGGAACAGCTCCAGCGCCGCGGCGGCCACCACGATCTCGTCGCCGTCCTCGCCACCGGCCCCGCGCCAGCCCCAGTAGCAGAAAAGGGGACGGATCCGCTTGCCGCCGGCCAGGACGAACCGGTGCAGGGCGGTGAAGACCCCCCGGGGCGCGCCGTCGGGCCACTCGGGTCCCTGCCGGTCCAGGAACGCGGCCAGCTCGGCGTCGACCCGGGCCCGGAGCCGCCCGGCGTCCAGGGGTGGGGGCGCGGTGACGGTCATGGCGTCTCCCGGGGTGTCCCGTCCCCCGCCAGCCCGGCCAGCTCCAGCAGCAGCCCCTTGACCTCGGTGGCCGCCAGCGACTCCCGGGCGGCCGACGGGTCGGAGCAGAGCAGCACCGGGCCGTCGGCCGGATCGGCGGGCAGCCGGCCGTGCGAGCCGCGCACCGCCCGCGCCCCGGCGTCCAGCCCGACGACGCTCATCAGGTACCGCATCCCCGCCTTCTTGCGGGCCAGGGCGACCCCGGCCCGCAGCTTCGCCGCGCCCGGGTTGGCCGGGTCGAAGAACAGCTCCGCCGGGTCGTAACCGGGCTTGCGGTGGATGTCCACCAGCCGGGCGAAGTCCGGGGCGTGGGCGTCGTCCAACCAGTAGTAGTAGGTGAACCAGGCGTCCGGCTCGGCGACCAGCACCAGCTCGCCCGAGCGGGGGTGGTCCAGCCCGTACGCGGCCTTGCCCTCGGCGTCCAGCACCTCGGCCACCCCGGGCAGCCCCTCCAGCAGCTTCGCCACCGCCGGCACGTCGGCCGGGTCCTTGACGTAGACGTGGGCGACCTGGTGGTCGGCGACCGCGAAGGCGCGGGAGGTCCACGGGTCGAGGTACTCCATGCCGTCCTGGGTGTACACCCGCAGCAGCCCCTCGGCGCGCAGCAGCCGGTTGACGTCGACCGGCCGGGAGGCGTCGGTGATGCCGTACTCGGAGAGCGCCACCACCGTCGCGTCCGCCGCGCGGGCCGCGTCCAGCAGCGGCGCGAGCACGTCGTCCAGCTCCTTGGCGGCGACCGCGGCCTGGAGCGAGGTGGCCCCGAAGCGTTGCAGGTCGTAGTCGAGGTGCGGGACGTAGACCAGGGTCAGGTCCGGCGAGTGCTCGGCGAGGATCTGCTCGGCGGCCCGGCAGATCCACCGCGACGAGGGGATGCCGGCGTTCGCCCCCCAGTAGCTGAACAGCGGGAAGGTGCCCAGCTTGTCGGTGAGCGCGTCGTGCAGCTCCGGCGGGTCGGTGTAGCAGTCCGGCTCCTTGCGCCCGTCGGCCCGGTAGATCGGGCGCGGGGTCACCGTCCAGTTCACGTCCGCGCCCATCGCGTACCACCAGCAGACGTTCGCCACTGTGTAGTCGGGGCGGGCGCGGCGGGCGGTGTGCCACAGCTTCTCCCCCTGGACCAGCGCGTTGTGCTGCCGCCAGAGGAACACCTCGCCCAGGTCCCGGAAGTACCAGCCGTTGGCGACGATGCCGTGCTCCCGGGGCAGTTGCCCGGTGAGGAACGTGGACTGCACGGTGCAGGTCACCGCGGGCAGCACCGTGCCGAGCTGGGCGGTGAACCCGCCGTCGGCGACCGCCCGCAGCTTCGGCATGTGCGCCAGCAGCCGGGGCGTCAGCCCGACCACGTCCAGCACCACCAGTTTCCGGCTCACGTGCCTACCTCCAACGCAGTCTCCAGGCCGATCGCGGCCAGTTCGTCGCGGGCGAAGGCCAGCTCGGCGGCGATCCCGCCGGCCAGCTCCGCGTCGGTGCCCGGCCGCCGCGCCGCCGGCAGCACCCCCCAGGTGTACGTCTCGACGTCCAGGTGGTCGCAGCCGGCCGTGGGGCCGGCGAACAGCTCCCGCAGCGCGGCGCGCAGCACCGGCAGGGTGGAGGTCAGCGGCGGCTCCGGCGGGGCGTGCAGCGGCACGTGGTAGTGCACCCGCCACGGGCCGGGCAGCCGGGCGTCCAGGGCGGCGTCGAGGTCGTCGGCGGCGTACGCCGGGTCGGCCGGGTCGGCGGCGTGGGCGCAGCCGGGGCCCCGGGTCTGGTGCAGGAAGCGGGGCTCCACCCAGGGCCGCAGCGGGTCCGCCCCACCGGTCGGGTCGGCCGCCTCCAGGGCGGCGGAGACCTGCACCTTCACCACCGAGAGGTGGGCCGCGCGCAGCCGGGCCAGGGCGGCGGCCGGCTCCTCCCAGGCGCACGCCAGGTGGGCCAGGTCCAGGCAGATCCCCAGCCGCTGCGGGTCCAGCCCGGACAGCAGCCGGGCGGCCTGGTCGGTGGACTCCACCACGCAGCCCGGCTCCGGCTCGAAGCCGACCCGGACCACCCGGCCGGTCTCCCGCTGCACGGCGGCGAGCCCGTCGGCCAGCTCGTCGAGGCGGCGGCGGGCGGCGTCGGCCCGCTCCGCGTCCCACGGCGTCCGCCAGGCCAGCGGCAGGGTGGAGACCGAGCCCCGGCCGGCGTCGTCGGGCAGCAGGTCGGCCAGGACCCGGGCCAGGTCCAGGGTGTACCGGGTGCGCTCGGCGGTGCTCCAGTCCGGGTGGTACACCGCGCCCTTGACCACCGGGGCCTGGAACGCGGCGTACGGGAAGCCGTTGAGGGTGACGACCTCCAGCCCCCGGACGGTCAGCTCGGTACGCAGCCGGCGGCGCAGCCCCGCGTCGGCGGCCAGCTCGGCGGCGACCGGGGCGGCCAGCCAGAGCCCCAGCCCCAGCAGGTCGCCGCCGAGGCGCTCGCGGACCGGCACCGCGTACGTGTCGAGCTGCCCCAGGATGCCGGGCAGGTCCTCGGCCGGGTGCACGTTGGTGCAGTAGCCGAGGTGCACGGTGCTGCCGTCGGCGTGCCGCAGGCGCATCAGCTACCGCCGCGCAGGATGGAGTTGCCCTCGAAGGTGGGGGCGGGGGCGTCCAGGTCGCTGAGGTCCAGCCGCCCGGACTGGCCGTAGAACTCGACCGGGTTGCGCCAGAGCACCTGGTCGACGTCGTCCTCGGTGAAGCCGGCCTGCAGCATCGCCTCCCCGGTCGCCCGGGTCAGCAGCGGGTCGGAGCGCCCCCAGTCGGCCGCCGAGTTGACCAGCATCCGCTCGGTGCCGTACGTCCTGAGCAGCTCCACCATCCGGGGCGGGGACATCTTGGTGTCCGGGTAGATGGAAAAGCCCAGCCAGCAGCCGGTGTCCCGGACCAGCTTCACGGTCACCTCGTTGAGGTGGTCCACCACCACCCGGCCCGCTGCGATGCCGGACTCGGCGACCACCGCCAGGGTACGCTCCACGCCCTTGACCTTGTCCCGGTGCGGGGTGTGCACCAGCGCCGGCAGGTCGTACGCGACGGCCAGGGCGAGCTGCCCGGCGAACGCGGCGTCCTCCTCCGGGGTCATCGAGTCGTACCCGATCTCGCCGACCGCCACCACCCCGTCCTTGTCGAGGTACCGGGGCAGCAGGTCGAGCACCGGCCGGCAGCGCGGGTCGTTGGCCTCCTTCGGGTTCAGCGCGATGGTGGCGTGGTGCCGCACCCCGAACTGCCCGGCCCGGAACGGCTCCCAGCCGATCAGCGAGTCGAAGTAGTCGGCGAAGGAGGCGGGGCTGGTGCGGGGCTGCCCCAGCCAGAAGGCGGGCTCCACCACCGCGCGGACCCCGGCGGCGGCCATCCGCTCGTAATCGTCGGTGGTGCGCGAGGTCATGTGGATGTGCGGGTCGAAGATGCGCATCACGCCTCCCGGGCGGTGAGCTGGTCGAGCAGGTCGGTGGCGTCGGCGGGCATCCGCCGACCGGCGGCGTGCCGCTCGGCGGCCAGCCCGGCGAGCATCGCCGCCAACTCGCCGTCCGCCCGGTCGTCGAGGTCGGCCACCTCGGCCAGGGGCACGTCCATGAAGACGCACTTGAGCACCGCCTGCCGCCAGGACGGCGGGTCCAGGTGCCCGGCGTACGGGCCGAGGGCGGCGGCCACCAGCCGGGTGTCGTTGGTCCGGATCGCGTCGTGCAGCAGCGGCACCCCGGCGGCGCCGATCGGCAGCAGCGGCAGGGCCCGCAGCACGGCCCGCTTCTCGGCCGCGTCACCGTGCCGGTAGAGCGCCTCGGCGTACTCGGCGTGCCCCCGGGGCAACGCGGTCAGCAGCAGCGCGCGGGCCGCCTCGTCGGCCGTCCAGCCGGGCAGGTCGGGCAGCGGGCCACGCCCGCACCGCCGCCCGGCGGCCGGGAAGAACCGGTCGATGCTCGCCGGCTCGTCCGCGACCCGGCGCAGCGCCGCGTCCAGCCAGTCGGGATCGGGTACGTCGCGCAACGCGGCCCGCAGCCGGTCCGGTGTCATCCGCCTGTCCTCCCCTCGTACCGGTCGGCCGGTGGCCGAACCGGGGTGTTCCGCTCAGGTCCCCGCGCCGCCTCAGCGGGCCCGGGTCGGCTCCCCGCCCGCCGCCGCGCCGGCACGCTCGGCGGCGCGCAGGAAGTCCAGCGACGTCGCCGCGACGCTCGGGGCGGCGTGCGAGTGCCGGGGCAGTTCCACCGCGACGAGGCCCCGGTAGCCCACGTCGGCCAGGGCCCGCAGCACGGGCGGAAAGTCGATCTCGCCGGTGCCGAACTCCAGGTGCTCGTGCACCCCCCGCCGCATGTCGTCGATCTGCACGTTGACCAGGTGCGGCCCGACGTCGTACACGCACTGCGGCACGGACACCGGCTCCAGGCAGCGGCAGTGCCCGATGTCGAGGGTGAGGCCGAAGGCCGCCGGCTCGCCCAGCGCCGCCCGCAGCCGCCGCCAGCCGGCGATGTCCTCCACCAGCATCCCCGGCTCCGGCTCGAAGCCGAGCGGCACCCCGGCCGCCTCGGCGGCCTCGACGGCGACCGCGCAGCCGGCGACCAGCCGGTCCCAGGCGACCTGCGGGTCCACCCCGGCCGGGCGCACCCCGGCCCAGAAGGAGACCGCCTCGGCGCCCAGGTCGGCCCCGACCCGCACGGCCCGGCGCAGGAACTCGATCCGCCGCGCCGGGTCGTCGTGCAGCAGCGTCGGCGCGTGCTTGTGCCACGGGTCCAGCAGGTACCGGGCGCCGGTCTCGATCACCACGGCCAGGCCGAGGTCGGCCAGCCGCCGCCGGACGGCGGCCACCCGCCCGGCCAGCCCGGGGGCGAACGGGTCGAGGTGGTCGTGGTCCAGGGTGAGCGCGACCCCCTGGTACCCGAGGTCGGCCAGGACGGCGAGCGCGTCGTCGAGCCGGTGGTTGGCGAAGCCGTTGGTCCCGTACCCGAACCGCAGCCCGGCCGGGTCGGGCCCGGCGGCCTCGCCGGGGGTAGGGGGTCCGCCCGCCGGCCCGCTCATGTCGGGGAGACCTTCCGGGCCAGTCGGCGGGCCAGCGGCGCGGCGGCGGCCACCGCCACCCCGAGCAGGCCGGCTCCGGCGCGGGCGGTCAGCGCCCCCTGCAACGCGGGCAGCCCGGTGATCCCGGCTCCCACGGCCGCGCGCACCCGGCCGGCGGTGGGCTCGGCCACCACCCGGGCCTGGGCGGTGCCGTACCGGGCGGTGTACCAGGCGGCCAGCGCCGCCGGCAGCACGGTGCGGGCCACCGCCAGCGGGTCGTTCCCGCGCCCCGGCCGCCGGCCCGACGCCCCCTGACCGTCCACCGTGGACGCGGTGGCGGCCCCGGGCACCGTGGCCCGGTCGGCGGCGCGCGGGGGCAGCCCGGCGGCGGCGGCGACCAGCGCGGTGCCGGCCAGGGTGCCCAGCGGCAGCGCGGCGTCCGCGCCGCTGACCTCACGGCGGGACAGGGCGGTGACCGTCCAGGTGTGCGCGGCCACGGTCAGCGCCGCCGGCAGCGCCCGCACGGGCCGCCCGCCGGACGCGCCGAGCAGCACGTCCAGGCCCCGGCACAGCGCCATCACCGGCGGCCCGGCGGCGCTGTTCTTGGCCCTGAGGTCGTACCCCCAGACGGCGGCGGCCAGCGGCACCGCGACGGCCACGGCCCGCCGGCCCCCGGCGGCGCCGGCCAGCGCGACCCCGGCGGCGGTCAGGCCGGCGGCGAGCCCGAGGGCGGCGGTCGGGCTGACCCGGCCGCTGGGGATCGGGCGTTCCGGCCGCTCCACCGCGTCCAGGTCCCGGTCGGCCCAGTCGTTGGCGGCCATGCCGGCCCAGTAGAGCAGGACGGAGGCGCCGGCCAGGGCCGGCGTGCGGGGACCGAGCGTGCCGGCCGCCGCGGCGCCGGCCACCACGTCCCCGGGGACGGAGAGCGCGGCCGGGGCCCGGACCAGCTCCGCGACGTCAGCCAGCCTGGGCATCGGTACCTCCGGCGGCGGCGTGCAGGCCCGCGACGAACCCGCACAGCCGGGTCCACTGCTCGCCGAGCGAGTGGGTGGCCGCGTCCAGCGGGTCCTTGAAGAAGAAGGCCAGGTCGGCGAGGGGGCCGCTGGCTCCGGCGGCGTGCGCGGCGGCGGTGATCCGGGCCAGGTCGAGCACCAGCGGGGCGGCCAACGCCGAGTCGCAGCCGTGCCAGGTGAACTCCAGCCGCATCCCGGTGCCCAGGAAACCGGCGAAGGTGACCAGGTCCCAGGCGGTCTTGAAGTCGCCCAGCTCCTCGACGTAGTCGATCCGGGTGTCGCCCTGCGGGTGGTAGCCGAGCGTCTCGCCGAGGACCCGCTGCTTGCTCTCCACCTTGGCCGCGTTGGCGGCCGGGTCGGCGAGGGTGGCCCCGTCGCCGCCGCCGAGCAGGTTGATCCCGGACCAGGAGCGCACCTGGAGGTTGCGCATCGCGAACATCGGGGCGAGCACCGACTTGACCAGGGTCTCCCCGGTCTTGCCGTCGTGCCCGGCGTACGGCAGGCCCCGATGCGTCGCGAGCGCGGCCAGGGCCGGCAGCCGCGCTCCGGTCGACGGGGTGAAGTCCACGTAGGGGCAGTCGGCGGTGAACGCCGCGTACGCGTACAGCGAGCTGGGTGGCAGCACCTCGTCCGGCCCGTCGAGGGCGGCGGCGAGCGCGGCCGGGTCGGCGTGCGCCGGGTGCGGCGTGACCACCGGCTCGGTCGCGGAGACGTTGACCACCACGACCCGGTCCAGGTCGTGCCGGCGACGGAAGTCGGCGAGGTCGGCCACCACCCGGGCCACCCGCTCGGCGGGCGTCCCACCGCTGGGCGCGGGACGGATGTCGTCCTCCACCACGGCCAGGTCGTCGGCGAGCGCGGCGACCAGCCGGCCGGGCACCACACCCGCGGCGGCCAGGGCCTCGGCCCGCTTGGCCAGCGGCGTGAGCACCGGATCGTGCCCGCCGAAGACCAGGTCGGAGAAGGACGGCAGGGCGGGGCCACGCACCTGCGGCAGCTCGGTCACGCAGCCGATCGGCGCGGTGAGCCCACTCCGCAGGGCGAGCGCCCCGACGATGCTGGTGGTCGCGACGGAACCGCGCGCCCCCACCAGCCAGACACCAGTACGCATGGTGCTCCTCCCCCAGTCAGTGCGGATGGGCCCCGTCCATCGACCACGGCCCCGGGGACCGGTCGGTGTCGGAGTCGGCGGCTCCGACACCGGCCGGGGTGTCCCCGGGGGTGGCGACGGACGGGGCTGGCAGGCAGGGCCGGTCGGCGTCTCGTCCCTGCCTCCCCCGCATCCGCCCGGTCTTGGTCGACCGGACGTCTGGCACAATAGCGGCCCTCCGGTACGGCCGGGGAATCCCGTTTCCGGCCGTACCGGACGACCATCCGGTGGGCGGGACCGGGCCGTGGTGGCCCCGGTGTCCCGCCCGTCCGGTCCGAGCCTCGTCCCGGCCACGGGGCGCAACCGTGGCCGGACCCTCGCCGGTCGGTCCGGACTTTCCGCAGGCGGTGGCGGCGGTGCCAGGCCGCCACCGCGTCGGGTCAGACGGCCACCTGGGCCAACGCCGGCTCCACCTCGGTCCACGCGGAACCGAGCCGCGCCGACCGTTCCACCGCGTCCAGCACGAGCTGGACCTGGAGGGCGTCGGCGAAGGAGGGTGCCGGGTCGGCGCCGGTGGCGACCGCCTCGACCAGGTCCCGCATCTGGTGCGTGAACGAGTGCTCGTACCCGATGATGTGCCCCGGCGGCCACCAGGCCGACATGTACGGGTGGTCGCCCTCGGTGACCAGGATCCGGCTGAAGCCCTGCTCCGCGGCGGGCCGCGTGGCGTCGTAGAACTCCAGTTCGTTCAGGCGCTCCAGGTCGAACACCAGGGTGCCCAGCGAGCCGTTGATCTCGACCCGCAGGGCGTTCTTGCGCCCGGTGGCGAACCGGCTCGCCTCGTACGTGGCCAACCCTCCCCCGTCCAGCCGGGCCAGGAAGATCGCCGCGTCGTCCACGGTGACCTGCCCGGTGGCCGGACCGCTGCCGTCCACGGTGGCGGCCAGGCCGCTCGACCCGGTCGGCAGCGGCCGCTCCTTGACGAAGGTCTCGGTGACCGCGCTGACGCCGCTGATCCGCTGTCCGGTGACGAACTGGGTCAGGTCGATGATGTGCGCCCCGATGTCGCCGAGCGCACCGGAACCCGCCTTGTCCTTCTGCAACCGCCAGACCAGCGGGAACTGCGGATCCACGATCCAGTCCTGGAGGTACACCGCACGCACGTGCCGGATCGTGCCCAGCCGCCCGGCAGCCACCATCTGCTGCATCATGGTCACCGCGGGTACCCGGCGGTAGTTGAAGCCGCACATCGACCGGATCCCGGCGGCCTGGGCGGTGGCCGCCGCAGCGGTCATCGCCCGAGCCTCGGCCACCGAGTTGGCCAGCGGCTTCTCACAGAGCACGTGCTTACCGGCGGCCAGCGCGGCGAGGGTGATCTCCGCGTGGCTGTCTCCCGGTGTGCAGACGTCGACGATGTCGATGTCGTCGCGCGCGATCAACTCCCGCCAGTCTGTCGTGTACGTCTCCCAGCCGAGCCGGTCGGCGGCGTCGGCCACCTTCCCGGCGTCCCGGCCGCAGATCGCTGCCATCCGGACCCGCGCCGGCAGGTCGTAGACACGGTTCACGGTGCGCCACGCCTGTGAGTGCGCGGCGCCCATGAACGCGTAGCCGACCATGCCGACCCGCAGTTCTCTGTCTGTCGTGGACAAGGTGGGTCTCCGTCCGGTGTGTCAGAACCCGAGCTTGAGGTAGTTGCTCGCGTTCTCCTTGGTGATCGTCTCCGAGGCGAGCACGATCGACTTGGGCACCTGCAGCTCGACCAGGTCGGACATGCCCCGGTTCTGGCCGATCAGCCGGGCCAGCGAGACGGCCGACGAGGCCATCGAAGGGCTGTAGGTCACGGTGGCCTTCAGCGGCGTGTTGTCCGCCTGGATGTCCTCCATGGCCTTCTTGGAACCGGCGCCACCGACCATGATGAACTCGGTGCGGCTGGCCTGGTTGATCGCGGCCATCACGCCGATGCCCTGGTCGTCGTCGTGGTTCCAGACCGCGTCCAGCTTCGGCACGGCCTGGAACAGGCCGGTCGCCTCCTGCTGGCCGGAGTCGGCGGTGAACCGCGCGGCCCGGCGGTTGGCCACCCGGAAGCCGGCCTGGGCCAGGGTCTCGCTGAAGCCCCGGGACCGCTCCTGGGTCAGCTCCAGCTCGTCCATGCCGGCGATCTCACCGATGATCGGGGAGCTGACGCCCTTGGCCTTCATCTGGGCGATGATGAAGTTGGCGGCGGAGACGCCCATGCCGTAGTTGTCACCCAGGATCTGGGTGCGGTAGGCCTTGTCGTCCGGGAAGGCCCGGTCGAGGTTGACCACCGGGATACCGGCCTGCATGGCCTCCAGGCCGGCGGCGTTGAGCTCCTTGCCGTCGTGCGGGAGCATCACGATGACGGTGGGCTTCTGGGAGATCAGCGTGGACAGGGCCGCCCGCTGGGCCGCCGCGTCCGCGCCGGCCTCCACCATGTTGAAGGTCACGTCCGAGTACGCCTTGGCCTGGGCCTGGGCGTTCGTGGTGATGGCGGCGAGCCAGCCGTGGTCGGCGGCCGGGGCGGAGAAGCCGATGGTCACCGCCTGGCCCGGCTCGGCGTTGGCGTTGCCGCCGCTGTTGGTGTTGATCTGCGCCTCGTTGGAGGACTCCTCGTTGCTGGTGCAGCCGGCGAGCAGGACACCGGCGCCGATGGCGGCACCACCGAAGAGCAGCCGACGACGACTGTGCTGGGTCATGACGACCTCCAGAATGACGTGGTGGGGGTGAAGAAGGGTGTAGCTGGCCCGGCCACCGACACGGGTGGCCCGCCGGGTGCTGCGGGTGGGACCGGGTTTGCGGAGGGGGAATTCGGGAGGGTAGGGGAATCAGGCGGTGGTGGCGCGGTTTCGGCGCAGGAACTTGCCGAGGCTGCCGAACTGAACCTGCTGGATCAGCACGGCGGCGACGATGATCCCGCCCTTCACCATGTTCTGGGCCTCCGTGGAGAGCCCGTTGATGGCGAACAGGTTGGTGATGGTGGAGAAGATCAGCACGCCGAGCAGCGAGCCGACGATGGTGCCCCGGCCGCCGCTGAGCAGCGTGCCGCCGATGATCGCCGCGGCGATCGCGTCGAGTTCGTAGAGGTTGGCCATGGCCGCCTGGGCGGAGGTGGCCTGCGAGGTGAGCATGATGGCGGCGATGCCGCAGCAGAGCCCGGAGAGGGCGTAGAGCAGGACGGTGTGCCGCTTGACGTTGATGCCGGCGAGCCGGGCCGCCTCCGGGTTGCCGCCGACCGCCACGGTACGGCGACCGAAGGTGGTGCGGTTGAGCAGGACCCAGCCACCGATGACCACCGCGGCCAGGATGTAGACCAGCAGCGGGATGCCGAGCAGGCTGTTGGCGGCGATGCCGTTGATGAAGTCGTTGTCCGACACCTGGGTCTGCTTGTTGGAGATCTCGGCGGCCAGGCCCCGGGCGGCGACCAGCATGGCCAGCGTCGCGATGAACGGGACCAGCTTGCCGTACGAGATCAGCAGGCCGTTGATCAGACCGACCGAGAGACCGACCACCAGCGCGGTGAAGATCATGCCACCGGCGCCGAAGTTCTGGGTGGCGACCGTGGTGGACCAGACCCCGGCGATGGCGATGATCGCGCCGACCGAGAGGTCGATGCCACCGCCGATGATCACGAAGGTCATGCCCACGGTGACCACGCCGACCACCGAGGCGAGCTTGAGGATGGTGAGGAAGTTCCCCCACACCCAGCTCGAGTCGGAGTAGAGGTCGGGTCGGGTGGCGATACCGATGACGACCAGCGCCACCAGCACCGCGATCAGGCCGAGGTTACGCTTGGCGCCCTCGCCACCGTCCCCGCTCCACCAGGAGAGCCGGGGCGCGGCCGTCTTGCCCGCCGCCGCGTGGGTCACGGCCGGGTCCACCGGCGGGGACTGCGCCGGCAGCCCTGCCGAACGCTCCGAGGTCGCGGTGGATGTGGGAGCGTCCTCGCTCATGCTGGTGCGCCTTCCATCAGGGACCCCGCCATGACGAGGTCGAGCACGGTGTCTTCGTCCAACTCGCCGGCCGGGGCCTCGCGGACCATCCGGCCCTCCCGCATGACCAGCACCCGATCGGCCAGCCCCAGCACCTCGGGCACCTCGCTGGAGACCAACAGCACCCCGACGCCCTGGGTGGCCAGGTCACGGATGACCTGGTACAGCTCGGCGCGGGCGCCGACGTCCACGCCCCGGGTGGGCTCGTCGAGCAGCAGCAGTTTGGTGTCGCCGAGCAGCCAGCGCCCGACCACCACCTTCTGCTGGTTGCCGCCGGAGAGGGTGCGCACCGCGCGCAGCACCTCCCGGGGCCGCAGCTCCAGGCTGTCCGCGATCCGCCTGGCCTCCGCCTTCTCCTTGCCGTTGTCGGTGAAGCCCAGGCGGGCGTACCGGCTGAAGGTGGCGAGCGTGACGTTGCGGTAGATGGGCTCACCGAGCAGCAGCGCCTGGCTCTTGCGCTCCTCCGGCGCCATCCCCATGCCGGCCTTCACCGCCGCGTCGACACTGCCCGGACGCAGGGCCCGGCCGCTCATCCGGACCGTGCCGGCGTCCGGCCGGCGGGCGCCGTAGATCGTCTCCATCAGCTCGGACCGGCCGGAGCCGACGAGCCCGGCGATGCCGACGATCTCCCCCGGGCGGACGGTCAGCGAGACGTCCTGGAACTCGCCCTCGCGGGTCAGCCCGTCCACCACGAGCAGCTCGTCGGCCGCCGGCCCGCCGGCCGGGCGGTCGGGGAAGACGTACTCGATGGTGCGGCCGGTCATCCGGCTCACCAGATCCTTGGTGGGGGTGTCCCGGGCGGGCAGGTTCGCCGCCGTGGTCCGGCCGTCCTTGAGCACCGTGACCCGGTCGCCGATCTCGCGGATCTCCTCCATCCGGTGGGAGATGTAGATGACGGCGATGCCCTGCGCGGTCAGCTCCCGGATGATCCGGAACAGGTTGCCGACCTCGTCGTGGGCGAGCACCGCGCTCGGCTCGTCCATGATGATCAGTCGGGCCTCGTGGGAGAGCGCCCGCGCCATGCTGACCACCTGCTTGCCGGCGGCCGGCAGCGCCCGGACCATCCGGCCCGGCGGGATCTCCGCGTGCCCGAGCCGACCGAGGATCGCCCGGGTCCGCCGGGCCATGTGGCCCCGGCGGACGAAGCCGGCCACCTTCGGCTCGTGGCCGAGGAAGGCGTTCTCCGCGACCGACAGGTCCTCGACCAGGTCGAGTTCCTGGTAGATGGTGGCGATGCCGGCGCGCATGGCGGCCTGCGGGTTGGCGAAGCTCGCCGGCTCGCCGCGCCACTCGACCTGCCCGGAGTCCGGCTTGTGCACCCCGGCGAGCACCTTGATCAGGGTGGACTTGCCGGCGCCGTTCTGCCCGAGCAGGCAGTGCACCTCGCCGGCCCGTACCTCCAGTTGCACGCCGTCGAGCGCGCGGACGCCGGGGAAGGTCTTGACCACGTCGGTCAGTCGCAGGACCACCTCGCCGGCGACGGCGTCGGCGGGGGCCTCGACCAGGGATTCGGTCGGTTCACTCATGATGCCTCCCCGAAGGCGACGTCGCTGGCGAGCACCGCTGCTCCGGCGACACCGGCCCTTGGGCCGAGTTCGGACAGGACCACCGGCAGGTTGCCGGTGGCCAGGGGCAGCGAGCGGCGGTAGACCACGCTGCGGATCTCGGCCAGCAGGATGTGGCCGAGCTGGGCGAGGCCACCGCCGATCACGATCATCGACGGGTTGACGAAGCTGACCAGGCCGGCGAGCACGCCACCGACCCGTCGGCCGCCGTCGCGGATCAGGTTGATGCAGGTGACGTCCCCCTCGACCGCGCCCTCGGCGACGTCCGTGGCGGTCACCACCCCCCGGGCCGCGAACCGCTCGGCGAGCGCGGGGGACGCGCCGCTGCGGGCGGCCACCGTCGCGTCCTTGGCCAGCGCCGCGCCGCTGAACAGCGCCTCCAGGCAGCCGATGTTGCCGCAGGAGCAGGTCGGGCCGTGCGAGTCGACCTGGATGTGGCCGATGTCCCCGGCGCACCCGTCGGTGCCCCGGTAGACGTCGCCGCTGAGGAAGATCCCACACCCTATTCCGGTGCCGATCTTCACGAAGAGGAAGTCGTCGACGGAGTGGGCCACCCCGCCGTGCCGCTCCCCGATGGCCATGATGTTGACGTCGTTGTCGACCACCGCCGGGCAGCCGTGCTCCCGGGTCAGCAGCTCCCGGACCGGGAACCGGTCCCACCCGGGCATGATCGGCGGAGAGACCGGGACGCCGTCGCGGAAGCTGACCGGCCCCGGCACCCCGATGCCGACCGCGTGCAACCGCTCGTACACGCCGTCGATCCGGGCCTTGTGCAGCAGTTCGTTGACCCGCTGGAGGGTCACCTTCGGCCCGGAGCGGATCTCGGCCGCCTCGGCGTAGGCCGCGACCGGCTCCAGCCGACCGTTGACCACCTCGACGTCGATCGAGCTGGCACCCATGTCCACGGCCGCGAAGCGCAGGTTGGGGTTCAGCTCGACGAGGGTGGAGCGCCGCCCGCCCCGGGAGGCGGCCAGCCCGGCCTCGGCCACGTAGCCGAGCGCGACCAGTCGTTCCAGCTCGGCCAGCAGGCGGGGACGGGGCATCTCCAGCCGGTCGCCCAGCTCGGCCCGGGACACCGCCCCTTCGTCGCGAAGCAACCGCAGTAGCCGCACGTGCAGGGGGTCCTCGGACCGCACAGGGCTCACCTCCACAGCAGCGAGTTGGTCACATCGACGAAACGTCGAGTTGTTGTGCTCGACACAGTAGGAGCCTTCGGTGAGCCCTGTCCAGAGCTTCAACCATTTTGATCCAAACTTTTGTCCTTCCGAGCAAAAGCTATGAGTGGATCAAGGAAAGGGTCGCGGGCGGTCAGGTCACCGGCGCGGGCCGTACCGGACCGGCGGCCACGCCCCCGGAGCGTCGAGGACCCGGACACCGGCTGTCAAGACACCGGTCGCCGGCACCCCCACGACGGGGCACCGGCGACCGGTGCGGTTTGTGACATGTGGCGGGATTGGTCGGCCCGGATCGACCCGGTTCGCGGTGACCCGGTGACGGGTTCCCGCGCCACCCGACGGAGCCGGGCCGGCGGGCCGTCAGCGACCGCGCGAATTGCGCTTCTTGCGCAGCTTCCGGTCGTCCCGCAGCTCCACGTACGGTTCGACGTCGGGGGCGTGCCCGGCCGCGACCGCCCGGCTGCGCTCCAACTCCGCGTCGAACTCGGCGCCGAGCAGGACGGCGACGTTGCTCAACCAGAGCCAGACCAGGAAGATGATCACACCGGCCAGCGCGCCGTAGGTCTTGTTGTACGACCCGAAGTTGCCCACGTACAGGGCGAAAAGCCCCGAGATCAGCACCCAGATCAGCACCGCCAGCAGGCCACCCGGGCTGACCCAGCGGAACCCGCCCTGCCGGGCGTTCGGCGAGGCCCGGTAGAGGATCGCGAACACCAGACTGACCAGCAGCAGGAGCACCGGCCACTTGGCGACGTTCCAGACCGTCACGGCGGTCGAGCCGAGCCCGATCGCCGAGCCGACCTGCTCGGCGAGACGCCCGGTGAAGACCACGATCACGGCGCTGGCCAGCAGCAGCACCCCGATGACCGCGGTGACGCCGACCCGCAGCGGCAGGGTCTTCCAGATCGGCCGCCCCTCCGGCACGTCGTGGATGGCGTTGGACGCGCGGATGAAGGCCGCGACGTACCCGGAGGCGGACCAGAACGCGCCCAGCAGACCGATGACGGCCGCGAACCCGGCCAGCCCGCCGTTCTGCTGGGCCTGACTGATCGCGGTGTCGATGATCTGCCGGATGTTCTCCTCCGGCACCAGGTCGCGCACCGTGTCCCGGACCCCCTGGGTCGCGTCCGGGCCGAGCAGACCGAGCAGCGAGACCAGCACCAGCATCCCGGGGAAGACGGAGAGCACCCCGTAGTAGGTCAGCGCCGCCGCCCAGTCGGTGAGCCCGTCCGCGGAGAACTCCCGGACCGTGCGGCGCAGCGTGGCCACCCACTCGCCACCGGAGAGCCGGGTGGGGCTGGACGGCCCCTCGTCCGGGCCCACCGGCCGCCGCCCCGTGGGCCGGTCACCGCCGGACCCCCGCGCCGCCGCGCCCTCGTCGGCCGGGCGCTCGCGGCGGTCGGCCGGGGTGTCGGGAATGTCGTGAACGTCGCGGGACGACTTGTCGGCGGCCATCGGTCCTCCCGGGGGTCGGTGGTGTGCTCCTCCGACATGCCCCGGGACCTGCGGCGGTAACCCCCTACCGGTAGAGCAGGGTGGCCATCCGGCGGGCCGCGACCACCAGGCCGAGCACCGTCAGCACCAGCAGGTACGCCACGTCGGGCAGCCAGCCCCACCCGTCGGCGCCGACGCAGACGCCCCGGATCAGGTGCACCGCGCGGTAGAGCGGGGTCACCTCCACCAGCCAGCGCAGCACCTGCGGGTACGCCTCGGCCGGCACGAAGGTGCCGGAGAAGAGGAACAGCGTGAACTGGACCGACCCGAGCAGGTCCAGATCCTGCCAACTGCGCATGAACGTCGCCAGCGCCAGCCCGGCCGCGCCGAAGGCGAACCCGACCAGCACCGCGGCCGGCACCACGACCAGCCCCCGGGACAGGGTGGTCAGGTCCATCGCCACCAGCACCACCACGAAGGCCACCGAGTAGGCACTGCCCCGCACCATCGCCCAGCCCAGCTCGCCGAGGGCGATCTCGATCGGCCGCAGCGGGGTGGCGATCATCCCGTCGTAGAGCTTGAGCTGCTTGAACTTGCCGAAGAAGTTGAAGGTGGTCTCCGCCAGCGCCCCGGTCATCGCCGCGGAGGCCAGCATCGCCGGGGCGACGAAGGTGGCGTACGACACCACCTGCCCGCCCGGCAGGGTGAGGTCGCCGACCAGGGCGCCGACCCCGACGCCGATGGCGAGCAGGTACAGCAGCGGCTCCAGGAGACCGGAGACCAGCAGCAGCCAGTAGGACAGCTTCATCGCCGTCACGTTGCGCCCGGCGACCCGGGCCGAGCGGCGGGCCGTGCCGGCGGCGGCGACCAGCCGGGGCAGCACCAGAGCGACCATCACGCCTCCCTAGACGACCAGCCGGCGGCGGAACACCCGCAGCGCGAGCAGGCACCCCACCAGCGCCCAGCCGGCGAGGTAGAGCAGGTGCCCCGGTGTCGGCCAGGGCGGGGCGACCCCCAGCGTCGCCGCCCGGCACAGCTCGACGCCGTGCCAGAGCGGGGAGAGGTACGCCAGCCCGCGCAGCCCCACCGGCAGCGACTCGACCGGGAAGAACACCCCGGCGAAGAGGGTCATCGGCAGCACCGCGAAGCGGAACAGGATGGTCAGGTGGTTGTCCGTGGGCACCACCGCGCTGACCGCGAAGACCGGCGCGGCCACAGCCAGCCCGAGCAGGGCGACCACCGGCGGCACGGCCAGCGCCCAGCCCGGGCGCAGCACCCCGAACACGGCGGCCACCAGCAGGAACGCCGTGGTGGAGAGGAGCACCCGCAGGAGCACGAAGGCCAGGTGCCCGGTGAGGATGTCGCCGACCCGCAGCGGCGCCGCCTGCTGCCCGGAGTAGACCCGCGACCAGTGGAAGCCGCTGTACACCGGGTAGGTCGACTCCAGCACCGCCACCTGGAGTGCGGTGGAGGCGATCAGGCCGGGCACCACCCAGTCCAGGTAGTCGACCCCGCCGACGCCCTGCTCCACGTACGCCCCGACGCCCACCCCGAAGCCGAGGACGGTGAGCAGCGGCAGCAGGAACGACGTGAAGACGCCGGACCGCCAGGTGCGCCGGTAGCTGGTCAGGTAGTAGCCGAGCACCGGCCACGCCGGCACCCGGGGCCGGGTCACCGGCCGGCCCGCCAGGTCGGTCCCGTCCACTGCGCCCGCCCCCTCTACTCGACCAGGGTCCGGCCGGTGAGCAGCAGGAAGACGTCCTCCAGACTGCTGCGCCGGACCAGGACGTTCGCCGGGGCCATCCCCCGCCCGTGCACCTCGGCGACGGCCGCGTCCCCGTCGGCGACGTAGAGCAGGACCCGGTCGGGCAGCACCTCGACCCGTTCCCCGAGGCCGGCCACCATGCCCGCGTACTTCTCCTGCGACTCGGCGGCGAAGCGCAGCTCCACCACCTCCCGGGTGGAGTACCGCTCGATCAGCGCCCGGGGTGCCCCCTCGGCGACGATCCGGCCGCCGTCCATCACCACCAGCCGGTCGCAGAGCTGCTCGGCCTCGTCCATGTAGTGGGTGGTCAGCACCAGCGTGACGCCCTGCTGCTTGAGCCGGAACAGCCGTTCCCAGACCAGGTGCCGGGCCTGCGGGTCCAGCCCGGTGGTGGGCTCGTCGAGCAGCACGATGTCCGGCTCGTTGACCAGCGCGCGGGCGATGGTGAGCCGGCGCCGCATGCCCCCGGACAGCGGCTCGACCTTGCTGTCGGCGCGCTCGGTGAGCTGCACGAAGTCGAGCAGCTCGGCGGCCCGTTGGCGGGCCACCCGGCGGGGGATGCCGAAGTACCGGGCGTAGACGACCAGGTTCTCCCGGACGGTCAGCTCCGGGTCGAGGCTGTCCACCTGGGGGCAGACGCCCAGCCGGGCCCGGATCGCCGCGCCGTCGCGGACCGGGTCCAGCCCGAGGATGCGCAGCTCGCCCTCGCTGGGTGGGGAGATGCAGCCGACCATCCGCATGGTCGACGTCTTGCCGGCCCCGTTGGGGCCCAGGAAGCCGAACGCCTCACCCGCGCGGACGTCGACGTCGATGCCGTCCACCGCGGTGAAGTCGCCGAACCGCTTCACCAGGCCCCGGGCGTGAATGAGGGGTCGCGCGCCGGTCACCGCCCCGACCCTAGTCGCCGCAGCGCGATCCCGCCGCCCCGCTCCGTGTCGGCCGGGCGGCGGGACCGGTCACAGGTCGGCCGGTGCGGTGGCGGCGCGGGCGGCGGCGACCAGCAGGTCGGTCTCGGTCAGCACCGCCTCGTCCGCCACCGGCGTCCCCGGGTCGAAACGCACCGTCCAGGTCAGGCCGTCCACCCCGGACACCCGCCGGGCCGCGATCCGGCCGGCGCCGCCGGGCACCGGGTGGTGCTGGGTGTACGCCACCGACTTGGTCACCCGGGTCCGCACCTGGTACGGCAGGTCACCCGGGTCGACGAGCGGGTACGTCTGCACCGGCAGGTCCGCCACCACCAGGTACCCGTTCCGCTCGGCGACCTGCTCCGCCGGGGTGACGCCCAGCTCCTTCCCCGACCAGGTGGCCTTGAGGATCTCGTGCCAGCCCAGCCGCTGCGCCCGGCCGGGCAGCCAGAGCCCCCGGTTGGTGGCGACCAGCACCCCGTCGCCCTCGCCGGTGCCGGCCGCCGCCCAGGCCAGCACCCGCTCGTCGGTCTCCAGCGGCGGCCGGTCGGCCGGTGGCAGTTTCGGTCGGCGTCGGAACAGTCCCATCACAGCCCTCCCGCGGCCTGCTCGCGCAGCGCCCGCGCGTGCTGCTCCAGGGAGAGCAGCTCCCCGAAGAGCGCGAAGTACTCGTCCTTGTTGGCCACCGGGTTGATCCGCTGGATGCGGGACTTCAGGTCCCTGATCCGGGCGGTGACCGAGCCCCACTGCAACTGGGCCATGGTGATCGAGACGTACCGGGGGTCCGGCTCGCCGTCGATCCGCAGCGGCTCCACCGCCAACTCCCCGACCAGCGCCTGGGCCGCCAGGTCGGCGCAGGCGTCGCGGACCGAGGAGATCCAGACCGCGCCGCCGGCCGCCGCCGTCTCCCCCGCCGCGCCGCCGGCCTCGGCGACCGCCGTCCGGACCACCGCGTGCACCGGGTGCCGGTACGCCGCCGCCTCGACCGCGTCGAACATCGGCCCGGCGAGCACCGGCACCTGGAGGGCGAGCTTGAGCGCCTCCCGCTCGACCATCGACTGCGGGCTGTCCACCGCCGGCTCGACCCGCGCGGCACGGGTGGGGCGGCCCGGGGCCGACGCCGCGTCCCGGCCGTCGGTGGCGGCGAGCACGGCCCGCTGCACCGGCTCGATCTCCATGCCGAGGTCCCCGGCGAGCTTGCGGACGTACTCCGGGCGCTTCTCCCGGTCCTTGATCTTGGCGACCAGCGGGGCGGCCCGGCGCATCGCCTCCACCCGGCCGTCGACGGTGTCCAGGTCGAACCGGTCGATCACGTGCCGCAGCGCGAAGTCGACGAGCGGCTCCCGCCGGGCGATCAGGTCGCGCACGGCCAGGTCACCCTTGGCCAGCCGCAGGTCGCACGGGTCCATGCTGTCCGGGCTGACCGCGATGAAGGTCCGGCCGACGAAGCGCTGGTCCTCCTCGAAGGCGCGCAGCGCGGCCTTCTGCCCGGCGGCGTCCCCGTCGAAGGTGAAGATGATCTCGCCGGCCACGTCGTCGGTGTCCAGCAGCAGCCGGCGCAGCACCCCGATGTGGTCGGCCCCGAAGGACGTCCCGCAGGTCGCCACCGCCGTCGGCACCCCGGCCAGGTGGCAGGCCATCACGTCGGTGTACCCCTCGACCACCACCACCCGGCCCTGCTTGGCGATCTCCCGCTTGGCCTGGTCGACGCCGTACAGCACGTGCGACTTCTTGTAGATCGGGGTCTCCGGGGTGTTCAGGTACTTCGGGCCGTCGTCGTCGGCGAAGAGCTTGCGCGCGCCGAAGCCGACCACGTCGCCGGTCAGGTCCCGGATCGGCCAGAGCAGCCGGCGGCGGAACCGGTCGATCAGCGAGCCGGAGCGGGCCGGCCGGGACAGCCCGGCGGTGACCAGCTCGTCGTGGCTGAAACCCTGCTGGCGCAGGTGCTTGGTGAGCAGGTCCCAGGCGTCCGGGGCGAACCCGCAGCCGTACCGCTGGGCGGCGGCCCGGTCGAAGCCCCGCTGCGCCAGGAACTCCCGCGCCGGCCGGGCCCCGGCGGTGCCGAGCTGGGCCTGGTAGAACTCCACGGCGGCGGCGTGCGCGGCGACCAGGCGCTGCCGCTGCCCCTGCGGGGCACGGGGCCGGGGGCTGCCCGTCTCGGTCTCGACGTAGCGGAGCTGGATGCCGGCGCGGGCGGCGAGCCGCTCCACCGCCTCGACGAAGCTGAGGTGCTCGGCGTCCATCAGGAACTTGATCGCGTCCCCGCCGGCCCCGCAGCCGAAGCAGTACCAGACGTTGCGGGCGGGCGAGACGTTGAACGAGGGGCTCTTCTCGTCGTGGAACGGGCAGAGCCCCTTGAGGTTGCCGCCACCCGCCGACCGGAGGGTCACCGTCTCGGAGATCACGTCGTCGATCGCGGTGCGCTCCCGGACCAGTGCGATGTCCTCGTCCCGGATCCGCCCAGCCATCGCCCCACCCCCTCGGCCCTCCATCCTGCCCTGCGCCGGTGATCGTGGTACCGCCGGGTACGCCCGCGCCGCCCGCCCGTCGGTGACCCGGACCCGGGGCCGGCCGGAGCACCGGCGGGCGGCCGGTCACCGGTCGCGGCGACGCAGGTAGCGGCGGACCGGCGGGGCGTCCTCCTCGTCATAGGAGCGGGCGGTGCGCAGCGCCTCGGCCACGCCGCGACGACGGACCCCGGAGGGGGGCGGGTTCACCGCCGGGTCGCGGGACATGTCCCGCAGCATGGCGGCGGCGACGCAGAGCATCGCCAGCACGAAGGGCAGCGCCACCATGATCGTGGCCTGCTGGAGGGCGTCCAGCCCGCCGGCGACCAGCAGCGCCGCCGCCACCGCGCCGATCAGCACCCCCCAGACGACCACCACGACCCGGTGCGGGCGTAGCGCCCCCCGGGAGGTCAGCGAGCCGACCACCAGCGAGGCCGAGTCGGCGCTGGTGACGAAGTACAGCCCGATCAGCACCATCGCCAGCACGCTGGTGATCCCGGCCAGGGGCAGCGCCTCCAGCAGCCCGAACAGCGCCTGCTCGGAGCCGGCCGCCGCGTCGGCGACCAGGTCCCGGGTGCCGGTGGCCTGGGTGCGCAGGGCGCTGCCGCCCAGCACCGCGAACCAGACCGCGCTCGCCCCGCTGGGCACCAGCAGGACGCCGACGACGAACTGGCGCACCGTCCGTCCCCGGGAGATCCGGGCGATGAAGGTGCCGACGAAGGGCGCCCAGGAGATCCACCACGCCCAGTAGAAGATCGTCCAACTGCCGAGCCAGGCGTGGTCGGAGAAGGCCCCGGTCCGGGTGGACATGGTCAGCAGGTTGCTCAGGTAGTCGCCGACGCTGGCCGGCAGCACCTCCAGGATGTAGACCGTCGGCCCGACCACGAAGACGAAGACCATCAGCCCGACGGCGAGCAGGATGTTCGTGGTGGAGAGCCACTTGATGCCCCGGTGCAGCCCGGAGAAGGCGGAGAGCACGAAGGCCAGGGTGAGCGCGGCGATGATCACCAGTTCGACGGCGGCGCTCTCCTGCACCCCGGCGACCAGGTTCAGTCCCGCGGCGATCTGGAGGGCACCCAGGCCGAGGCTGGTGGCGGTACCGAAGACGGTGGCGAAGACGGCGAGCAGGTCGACGCCCTTGCCGATCGGCCCGTCCGCCCGCTCCCCGAGCAGCGGGTGCAGCGCCGAGGAGATCCGGTTGTCCCGCCCCCTGCGGAACGTCGAGTAGGCCAGGGCCAGCCCCACCACCGCGTAGATCGCCCACGGGTGCAGGGTCCAGTGGAAGAGGGTGTACTGCATCGCCGCCGAGGCGGCGGCCCCGGTCTCCGGTTGCACCCCGGTCGCCGGGGGTGGCGTGGCGTAGTGCTGGATCGGCTCGGCGACCGCGAAGAAGACCAGGCCGATCCCCATCCCGGCGGCGAACATCATCGAGGTCCAGGCGAGCGTGTTGAACTCGGGCTCGTCGGTGTCGCGGCCGAGCCGGATCCGGCCGAACCGGGAGGCCGCGACCAGCACGGCCAGCACCACGAAGATGTTCGCCGCGACCACGAAGAACCAGCCGAAGGTGTCGATCACCCAGCTCAGCCCGGCCTCGCCGAAGCTGGCCAGCGAGTCCCGGCCGAGGAAGCCCCAGGCCACCACGGCCAGCACCCCGCCGATGCTCAACGCCAGCAGCACCGGGTCCGGCCGCCGGTCCACCTCCGGTCGCGGCTGCGGCGCCGTCTCCGTCACCGGGTCTGTCGTGTCAGCCATCTTCGCTCGTCTCACTCTTGGCGGGGCCCATACCCATGGTGATCGAGCCTCAGACGGTCGCGGTGACGAAATCCATTGTTGATCTCCGTTTACCGCCCGGATCAGCCGACGACGGCGGCCTCCTCCGCCTCGACCTGCTGGTTCCAGGCGGCCTTGGTGGAGCGCCAGCCCTCGTCGTCCATGCCCCGCCGCCAGTAGCCGGAGATGGACAGCCACTCCCGGGGGACGCCCCGCTCGACGCGCAGCAGCCGGCGCAGGTCCTTGACGAAGGTCGCCTCGCCGTGCACGAAGGCGTGCACCGTGCCGGGCGGGAAGTCCAGTGCCCGCACCGCCGCGACCAGCGCCTCGCCGACCGGGCGGTCGCCCCGGTGCAGCCAGGTCAGCTCCACCGCCCCGGGGCTGTCCAGCGGCTGTTCCTCGGCCGCGTCGGCGATCTCGACGAAGACCCGGGCCGGGGCGCCGGCCGGCAGCCGTTTCAGGGCCGCGCCGATCGCCGGCAGCGCGCTCTCGTCGCCGACGAGCAGGTGCCAGTCGGCCGCCGGGCTGGGCGCGTACGCCCCACCCGGGCCGACGAAGTGCACCGGGTCGCCGGGGCGCAACCCGGCCGCCCACGGGCCGGCCAGCCCCTCGTCGCCGTGGTGCACCACGTCGACGGTCAGCTCGGCGGTCACCGGGTCGAAGGCCCGCACGGTGTACGCCCGCAGCCGGGGCCAGTGCTCCCGGGGCAGGTCACGCTTGATCTCGGCGAGGTCCAGCGGGGTCGGGTACGTCACCCCGGGCACCGGGAAGACCAGCTTGATGTAGTGGTCGGTGTACTCGCCCACCGGCAGGCCGACCAGGTCCTCACCGCCGAGCACCAGCCGGACCAGGTGCGGGGTGGGCCGCTCGGTGCGCACCACCCGGGTGGACGTGACCTTCTTCGGGCGCTCCGTCATGCGGTTAGGCTATCCTAAGTACGGTCGGTGTCCAGCGGGTGACCGACAGCGGGACCCGCCCCCGGCCGACCGGTGAGCCGGTGGTGCCAGGCGACGGCGGCCGGATCGGTGAGCGAGGCGACCTGGTCGATCACCACCCGCAGCCGGGCCGGGTCGCTGTCGGCGGCCCGCCACAGCGGCGCGAAGACCGGGTCCAGCCCCTCCGGCGCCCGGCGCACCAGCGCCGCCACCAGTTCGGCGAGCACCTCCCGCTGGCGGGCGTACCGGGCCTCGGCGCCGGGCCGGCGCATCACGTACCGCAGGGCGATCCCCTTGAGCAGCGCGCACTGCGCCCGGATCCGACGCGGGACGACCAGGTCGGCGGCGTACCGCCGGTGCGGGCCGGGGCCGTACCGGGCCTGCGTGGCGGCCACCGCCGCCGCGACGAACCGGCCGGTCAGCAGGCTGGTGGTGGCCTTCAGCCCGGCCTGCGCCCGGTGACTGCCGTCGTAGTCGGCCAGCCCGGCCAGCGCCGGCTCGGCGAGCAGGTCCACCAGCACCGCCGCCAGGTCGGTGGCGGACTCCCCGGAGTACGTGGCGGCGACGTCCGCGCAGAGCGCGGCCCGCTCGGCCGGGTCGACCAGCAGCGGACGCAGCGCGACGTACCCGGAGTGCACACCGTCCTCCACGTCGTGCACCGAGTACGCCACGTCGTCGGCCCAGTCCATCACCTGCGCCTCCAGGCAGCGCCGCCCGTCGGCGGGGGCGCCCGCCCGCAGCCAGTCGAAGACCGGCCGGTCGTCGGCGTACACCCCGAACTTGCGCTGGCCGGGGCGGCGCGGCCAGGGGTACTTGCCGGTGGCGTCGAGCGCGGCCCGGGTCAGGTTGAGCCCGGCCGAGGTGCCGTCCGGGGCGAGCACCTTCGCCTCCAGCCGGGTCAGCACCCGCAGCGTCTGGGCGTTGCCCTCGAACCCGCCGCAGCCGCCGGCCAGCAGGTCCAGGGCGGCCTCGCCGTTGTGCCCGAAGGGCGGGTGACCGAGGTCGTGGGCGAGCCCGGCGGTGTCCACCACGTCCGGGTCGCAGCCCAGCCGGGCGCCCATCTCGCGGGCGATCTGCGCCACCTCCAGCGAGTGGGTCAGCCGGGTCCGCAGGAAGTCGTCGGTGCCGGCGGTGTGCACCTGGGTCTTGGCGGCCAGCCGGCGGAACGCGGCCGAGTGCAGCACCCGGGCCCGGTCCCGTTCGTACGCGGAGCGCCCGTACCCGCTGTCCTTCGCGGGCTCGGGCACCCGCCGCCGGGCCTCCTCGGGCACCACCGGGTCGGCCGGGTCCGGGAGACCGGGGGCGGTCGGCCGCGCCGGAGAACCCACGCTGATCACCCCTCGACCTCGGTCGCGCCGCCGGGGGCGCGGTCGCCTGCACGGTACCCCTACCCCGAGCACTCAACCACGACTCAGGATCGTCCATCCGGCCATCCGGCCAGGCGGCGCAGCATGGGCGTTTCACGATCAGGGAGCGGTGCGTCGACCGGGGAACCCGACGACGGCGACGACGCGACGGCCGGGCCGAGTACGGCCGGCACAGTGTCCACGAGCCCGATCCTTTCGAGCTGCCCCACCTGTCAGACCACGCCCACACGGATCCGACGACGGCGAGCTGCGGCCGGCACTGAGTGCCGGGTCAGCGTCGGCGCACGCAGACGTCACACGCTCTCCACCCGCACCGGCGTACCGCGCCCTGCCCCGTCTGTGCGGGCAGTTCCACAGGAAGTCGAGGCCATCCCACCGACAAGCCCGGGGCGAGACGTCACCCGCCTGACCCCGGGGAACCCGCTGGCCGCCACGGCCGCCCACGAGCAGGGCGAAGACCCGGCCCGGGTGGTTCAGGCGGGAGTGCCGCCCTGGAGGGCGGCGAGGGTGTGCACCTGGGCCCGGGTGTCGGTGTAGAGGCTGGTGTACCCGGCGTAGAGGGTGTCGTAGGTGCCCCGCACCGCCGGGTCGGGACGGACGATCTCGCCCGGCCGGGTCCAGTCGGTGTCCGGGGCGACCAGCCCGGCCCCGGTCGCGGCCAGCAGGGCGTCGCCGTAGCTGGCCCCGATGGTCACCTCCGGTACCTCCTGCTCCCGGCCGGTGACGTCGCTGACGATCCGGGTCCAGAGCCCGCCCTGGGTCCCCCCGCCCACCGCGACCAGCCGGCGCACCGGGTTGGCCGGGGTGTCCAGCAGCTCCAGGATCTGCCGGATGCCGAAGGCGATGCCCTCGTACACGGCCCGGAACAGGTGGCCCCGGCCGTGCCGCAGGGTCAGCCCGGCGATCACCCCCCGGGCGTCCGGGTCGAAGATCGGGGTGCGTTCCCCAGCGAAGTACGGCAGCAGCAGCAGCCCGTCGGAGCCCGCCGGCACCCGGGCCGCCTCGGCGACCAGGGTCTCGAAGGGCACCTCCCCGACCAGGTCCCGTACCCAGCTCGTCAGGCTCCCCGAGGTGGCCATCCCGGCGGCCAGGCAGTGCTGGCCCGGGGCCACCCCGGCGGTGTTCCAGAGCTGCGGATGCCGGGCGATCCCTTGGAGCTGCTGCACGAAGAACATGGTGGAGCCGTACATCAGCATCAGGTCACCGGGGCGGCGTACCCCGACGCTGACCGACTCCGCCCAGGCGTCCACCGTGCCGGCGCAGACCGGGGTTCCCTCCGGCAGGCCGGTGGCCTCCGCCGCCGCCCGGGTCACCCCGCCGACGATCTCCGCCGACCAGGCCAACCGGGGCGGGGGCAGGTGCCCCATGATCTCGGCGTACCAGGGCTGGTGCCAGTCCCGCGCCTCGATGTCGTACAGCGGCACCGACTGGCTGGCGGTGTGGTGGTCCAGGACATACTCGCCGGTCAGCTTCCGCACCACGTACGAGCTGGAGTTGTACCAGCGGCGGGCGGCCTGCCAGACCTGCGGCTCGTGCCGGCGTACCCACTCGGCCTTCGGCCCGACCGCCTGGGTGGTCAGCGGGGTACCGGCCCGGGTCAGCACCTGCTCCGCCCCGTACCGCCCGGTCAGTTCGGCGATCTCGGCGGTGGCCCGCATGTCGATGCCGTACAGGATGGCCGGGCGGACCGGGCTGTCCTGCTCGTCGCAGAGGACCAGGCAGGGGCCGACCCCGCTGACGCAGACCGCCGCGATCGAGGCCCCCTGGGCGGCGGCGGTCAGCTCGGCGGCGATGGAGACCACGTCGGCCCACCAGACCCCCTCGGGGTCCACCTCCGCCCAGCCCGGTCGGGGCAGGGACATCGACCGGGGGCGGGGCCGCACGGCGGTGGCCACCACCCGCCCCTGCGCGTCGGTGAGCACCCCCTTGCTGCTCCCCGTCCCCAGGTCGATGCCGATCAGCAGCGGGTCCATCAGAGACTCACGTCGCCGCAGACGTGCACCACCAGGCCCAGCTCGGCGAACATCGCCGCCTTGGCGGCCAGGGCCTTGTCGGCGGTGGCGGCGTCCGGGGCGTACACCACGTTGAGGTGGTTGGCCTTGTGCCGGGCCATGAGCTGGTCCCGGCCGACGCCGTGCAGCACCGCGTGCATGATCGGCCACTGCGGGTTGGTGGCGTTCAGCCGGCGCTGGGTCTCCTCCGCCGGCAGCTCGACCGCGCTGCCCCGGCCCAGGTCGACGTGGAGGACGCCGTCCATGATGAACACCCGCGACCAGACGATCTCCCCGGGCTTGGAGACGCCGCTGAGGGTGCCACCGCCCAGCGGGAAGAACATCGGCGGCTGCCGCATGCTCCAGCTCTTGTCGTACCCGCCGTTGTGCGAGGCGGGCACCGAGCCGGAGATCTCCATCACCCAGACGAACCGGCCGTCGTACTCCTCGCCCCACCGGATGTCGTGCAGGGTGGTCGCCGGGTCCAGCCCCATCGCGGTCCAGATCCGGTTGGTGACCAGGGAGTCCACGGCCACCCCCTCGTCGACCTCGTTGAAGTGCGGCAGCGGCGCGCCGGCGTACAGCTCGCGGGCGTCGTCGCGGCTGCGCACCGGGGGCCGGGAGACGTTGTTGAGCAGCCCCTCGACCAGGTCGCTGGCCGGCACGACGTCCTTGAGGCCGAGCTGGTACTGGATGCCCACCGCGTCCAGGCCGAAGTCGTCGGAGATGCGCAGCGCGGCGACGTACATCTTGAACTGGCTGTGGAGCTGGGCGTCGGTCAGCTCGGTGGCCTCGTCGGTGCCGGTGTGGAAGGTCAGCCCGGCGGCGTCGAGCCAGTCCCGCACGGCCTGGGCCTCGGCGTCGGTGACCTTGCCCATCTCGGCCACCAGGGCGCTCTGCGACAGCCGCTCCTTGTAGATGCCGAGCGGGTTGAGCAGCTCGTCGTCGATGACGGCGTTGTACATGCCCATGCAGCCCTCATCGAAGACGCCGATGATGGCCTTGTCCCTGCGGAGCTGCTCGGCCAGCGCCCGGCCGAGCCGGACCTCCTCGGTCTCCGGCAGCGCCGGCAGGTCCCGCACGTGGCTCAGGTCGTGCTCCAGCGTGCCGGTCTCCAGCCAGGTCCGCAGCCCGTCCACCGCCCAGTCGTCGGTGAACTTCTCGCTCCACAGGACGGAGTGCGCCACCCCCGCCTTGGTCAGGCTGGCGGTCAGCCCGAGCAGGCCGACCAGGCCGGGGAACTCGCCGTTCCAGTTCGCCACCACCAGGATCGGTCCCCGGTGGGTCCGCAGCCCGGCCAGCACGTGGTGGCTGAACTGCCAGACCGCCTCGGCGACGATCAGCGGGGCGTCCGGCGGGATCGACCTGAACACCTCGATGCCCTGCCGCTGGCTGGCGATGAAGCCGTGCCCGGCGTCGGCGTCGTACGGGTGGGCCCGCTGGACCCGGTGGCCGAGGGCGGTGACCGCCCGCTCCAGGTCGGCCTCGAACTGCCGCTGCGTGGGCCAGCAGGTGACGTTGGCGCTCAGCCGCTGGTCACCACTGGCGACGGTGTAGACGACCCCCGGCTCGGCCTGGGGCTGTTCGGTCGACGCGGGAAAGGCGTAGCTGCTCACGAAGGGCTCCTTGGGACGGGTGCGGACAGGGTCAGAGCAGGTCGGCGACGTCGGCTTCGAGGGCGCGACGGTCGGCCGGCGAGATCGGGTCGAGCGGGGCCCGCAGCCCGCTGGCCGGCAGGCCGCGCAGTTCGAGCACGGCCTTGAGGTGGGCGAGGTTGCCCTGCCGGGTGGCGGCCACCGCGCGCAGGGACCGTTCCCGGGCCACCGTCAGGGCGGCGGCGTCCCCGCTGCGCAGGGCGTCCCGGACGGCCAGGAACGGGCCGGGCAGCACCGAGCTGACCCCGGACACCACCCCGGCCCCACCGGCATCGACGACCTCGGTGAACTCGGCGTCGGCGCCGGAGTAGACCGGCACCGCCGGGTCGGCCAGCGCGGCGAGGTACCCGCCCAGCACGTCGGTCGGCTCACCGCTGATCTTCACGCCGGCCAGTCCGGTGCCGGCCAGCCGGGCCAGCAGGGCCGGGGAGACCGTGGTGGTGGTCCGGGCCGCGAAGAGGTACCCGTACACCGGCCGCCCGGCGGCGGCGGCCACCACGGCCTCGTAGTAGCCCAGCAGGGCCGCCTCGGTGGCCGGGAAGTAGTGCGGGGTCAGCGCAGCGAACCAACGGGCCCCCCGGTCGACGGCGGCCCGGGTCAGCGCGACCGCCTGGTGGGTGGAGGCGTGCCCGACGTGCCAGTAGGTCCGCTCCGGGCCGAACGCCTCGCCCGCCTCGACGCAGACGGCCAGCCGCTCGTCGTCGGTGAGGGTGGTGAACTCCCCGGTGGTGCCGGCCACGAAGACCCCGTCCAGCGGCTGCGGGGCGAGCTGGTCGTAGGCGGCCCGGGTGGCCTTCAGGTCGACCGCGCCGTCGGACTCGAAGAGGATCGGCAGGGCACTGATCAGGTTCGCGGCGGGATGGGCCGTCATGGGGTGCGCTCCGAGGGGTCGAGCAGGGCGAGCACGATGCCGCGCCGCTGCCAGGTGTAGGTCACGACGAGCCGGTCCCCGACGGGGACCAGGCAGGGGTACGAGAACTCGTTGTCCCCGGTGGTCTGCACCCCGGAGTCGGCGGGCCGGTAGCCCTCGCCCGCCGTCTCGCCGAGGGACTCCTCCAGGGTCAGCCAGGGCTGGAAGGTCTTTCCCTCGTCGGTGGAGGTGGAGACGACCAGGGGGGCGCGGCTGGCCCAGTCCCCCACCGTCGGGTTGTGGGCCAGGTACACGGTGTCACCGAGGCGGGCGACGGCGACGCCGGAGTTGTTGTTCGGCACCCCGCTGAGCGTCCCCGGCGACCAGGTCTCGCCCTCGTCGTCGCTGCTCGCGGCGACCAGCCGGCCGGCGGTGCTGCGGGCCAGCAGCCGCACCGTGCCGCCCGGGGTCTGCCAGAGGGCCGGCTGGATGGCGCCGGCGCCGGGGAACGTGTCGTGGTCGAGGGCGATGTCCGGCCGCCGCCGCCAGGTCCGGCCGTCGTCGTCGCTGAGGTCGACGAAGCAGTCCCAGCGGGGGCGCTCCCCCCAGGTCTCGGTGGAGGCCCCGGCGAGCAGCCGGCCGGAGCGCAGCCGCAGCGGCGGGGTACGGACCGGGCCCCGGCCGCCGGGCTCCCCCACCCGTCGCGGGGTCGACCAGGTCCGGCCCCCGTCGGCCGAGGTCACCTCGTACGTCACCCAGGCCGAGATGGTCGTGCCGACCTTGAACCAGCAGACCAGATCGCCGTCGGTCCGCCGGTGCAGCACCGGGTTCCAGCAGGGGGCCAGGTCCCCGCTGACGACCACCGGTGCCGACCAGTCGGCACCGGCCCCGGTGGCGAGCCAGATCCGGGAGTTGGCCGCCCCCTCGTGGTCACCGGCGAACCAGGCGACCACGAGGGATCCGTCGACCGGGCAGACGGTGCTGCCGTGACACTGACCGGGGACGTCCCGGACGACGGCGTGCTTCGCCGTCACCGGCTCGCCCCGGCGGGGACCGGCGGGTCGGTCGGGGTGTCGCTGTCCTCGGGGCGCTGCCGGCGGGCCTTGATCCGGGCGCGGACCCGGGGCAGCGCGACGGCCGCCACGCCCAGCAGCAGCAGACCCACCGCGATCGGGCTGGTGTAGATGGTCTCCAGCCCGCCCAGCTCCATCGACCGGCGGAAGTTCCGCTCGGCCAGCGGGCCGAGGATCAGGCCGAGGACGATCGGGCCGGCCGGGAAGCCGTACCGGCGCAGCAGCAGCCCGAGCACGCCGAACACGAGCATGACCCCGACGTCGAAGACGCTGGTGTTCACCGCGTACGTGCCGACGACGCAGAAGGTCAGGATGACCGTCCAGAGGAACCGGTTGGGCAGTTCGAGGAGCTTGGCGACCCCGCGCATGCGCAGCAGGCTCAGCCCCAGGGTCAGCACGGTGGCGAAGAACATGATGCCGGCGATGGAGTAGACCAGGTCCGGCTGGTTACTGAAGAGGCCCGGACCGGGCTGGATGCCCCAGATGATCATCGAGCCGAGCATGACCGCCATCACCGAGTCACCCGGCACCCCGAGGGCGAGGGTGGTCAGCACCGACCCACCGACCCCGGCGTTGGAGGAGCCGTCGGCGGCGGCGACACCCTCGATCGAGCCCTTGCCGAACTTCTCGGGCTCCTTGGAGACCCGCTTGGCCTGGTTCCAGGCGACGATGCCGCCGATGTCCCCGCCGACGGCGGGCAGGACCCCGACCACGGTGCCGACGCCCGAGCCGACGGCGATCGGCTTGACCAACTGCCGGGTCTCCCGCTTGTTCGGCCACCAGCGGCCGAAGTTGGTGATCGGCTTCTGGGAGGCGTGCTTCTTGGAGATCATCTGGCTGAACACCTCGGCGATGCCGAAGAGGCCGATGATCACCGCGATGAAGGGGACCCCCTCCACCAGCTGCGGGATGCCGAAGGTGAACCGGTCGGAGCCGTCCATCGGGTCCCGGCCGATGGCGCCCAGGGCCAGGCCGAAGAGACCGGCGATGAGGCCCTTGACGAGCTGCTTGCCGGAGACCTCGACCATCATGGTCAGACCGAAGATCACCAGGGCGAACATCTCCGGGGACCCGAACCGCATGGCCACCGTGCTCAGCGGGATCGCCGCGACCATCAGCACCGCGATGCCGACGAAGCCACCGATCGCCGAGGCGAAGGCCGAGGCGGTCAGCGCGAGGCCGGCCTTGCCCTGCTTGGCCATCGCGTACCCGTCGAAGGTGGTGGCGATCGACGCGGGGGTACCCGGGGTGTTGATCAGAATGGCCGGTACCCGGTCACCGAACTGGGCCCCGATCAGGATGGTCAGCAGCACGGCCAGGCCGGGCAGCGGATCCATGGTCAGGGTGAAGGCGCTGGCCAGGGCGACCGCCATGGTGGCGGTGACCCCGGGGAAGGCGCCGACCAGCATGCCGATCGCCGCGCCCGCGAGGACGCAGAGCAGCATCTCCAGGGAGAGGAGGGCACCGAAGCCCTCGACCAGTGGGTTCATAGCGGGACCCTCAGCAGCAGGCCGAAGAGGACGTAGATCAAGACCGTCACCCCGGCGGGGAAGAGAACCAGGTCCTTGAGCCCCCGGCCCCCGGCGATCCAGGTCAGGGCGGCGACGAAGACCAGCCCGGAGACCAGGAAGTGCACGAAGTACCAGAGGAAGCCGAAGGCGACCGTGGCCAGGACGAAGCCGACCACCCGCACGATCCCCGAGCGGACGACGGGGCCCTCCTCCTCGTCGTCGTCATCGACCTTCGGCGTGCTGACGAAGGACGAGACGATCTGGAGGACCGAGAGGCCCATGATCCCGTAGGCCAGGGCCTCGGGCCAGATCCGGGGGCTCACCGCCATCGCCCGGGCCGGCAGCTCGATCGAGCGGGCCATCCAGAGCAGCGCGGCGCCCAGCACCAGGCAGATCGCCCCCAGTGCCGCCTCGCGCCAACGCGAGGCGGCACCGGAGTCACCCTGGGTCGGCGGGTGGACGGTAGCCATTACCCGTAGATCTCCCCGAAGCGCTCGAACTCGGACTGGGCGAACTGGGTGGCCTCGTCGGGCGAGGTCGCCAGCGGGGTGTTGCCGGCCTTGGTCATCACGTCCTGGAAGGTCTGCGACGAGGCGGCCTTCTGCACGGCGGCGGCCAGCCGCTCCTTGACCGCGTCCGGCAGCCCGGCGGGGGCACCCATCAGGCCCCAGCCACCGATGACCACGTCGATGCCCTGCTCCTTGGCGGTGGCCACGTCCGGCAGCGAGCTGACCCGCTCCGGCGCCAGCACGCCGAGGACCCGGAGCTGGTTGTTGGCGGCCGCGGAGGCGGACTCGCTGACCCCGGCCATCACGGCCTGGACCTCGCCGGAGACCGCGGCGGCCACCGCGGGGGCACCACCGTCGTACGGCACCGGCTTGAAGGTCGCCCCGGCCGCCTCACCGAGGGCCAGGGTGGCGGCCTCCCAGATCGCCCCGGCGCCCGAGTTCGACACGGTGATCGTGCCCGGGTTCTGCTTCGCCGCGGCGAGCAGCTCGTCGAGGGTCTGGTACGGGCTGTTCGTCGGCACCGAGAGGGTCGCCGGGGCGTTCATGACCTGCCCGAGGATGGTGTACTGCTCCGGCTTGATGTCGGCGCCCTGGTGGCCCAGCATCGACACCTCCACCGGGATGAACCCGATGGAGTACCCGTCGGCGGGGCGGTCCTTGAGGTAGGTCAGGCCGACCCGGCCACCGCCGCCGGTGCGGTTCTCGACCACGATCGACCGGCCGAGGTCCGCCTCCAGCTCCTTGGCCAGGGTACGGGCGGTCAGGTCGGAACCACCGCCGGCGCCGGCGTGCACGACGAGGGTGAAGTCCTTCGCGGGGAAGTTCTCGGCGTCGCCGGAGTCGCTACCGCCCCGGTTGGCGCAACCGGTCATGACCAAGGTGCCGGCGAGGGCGACAGCGGCGAACCGCAGCATGCGTGATCTCATTGATCGGTCTCTCTCTGGACGGGGGTCGGGGGAATCGCGGACCGCAGTCGCGAACAGGTCGTCTGCAGGTGGCGGTGCAGCTCGGCCTTGACTTCGAGCACCTTGCCGGCCGCGATCAGGTCGGCGAGGTCGTGGTGCTCCCGCGCCGAGGGCGCGAGATCGGCCAGCCGCTTGCCGGAGGCGTGCAGCAGGCCCTCGATGGTGGGGCGGAACTGGTTCCACAGGACGCTGAGCCGGGTCAGCCCGGCGACCTCGAAGAAGGCGCTGTGGAACCGGACGTCCGCGGTGGTGAAGGCGGTGGCGTCACGGTCGGCCAGGGCCGCGTCCATGTCGACCAGGGCCGCCTGTAACTGGTGGGCGAGGACCTCGCGCCGGACGGTGATGGCCCGCTCCACCGCCAGCAGTTCGAACGCCTCCCGGAGAGCCATCAGCTCCTCGATGTCGGCGTCGCTCAGCGAGCGGGTGACCGCGTTGCGGCCGGAGCCGGTGACCAGTCCCTCCGCCCGCAGGATGCGGATGGCGTCCCGGACCGGACCCCGGCTGACCCGGAAGGAATCAGCCAGCTCCTCCTCGACGAGCCGGGTCCCCGAGGGTACGTCGCCCACGATGATGCGGCGGCGCAGCTCGGTGGCCAGCTTCTCGCCGAGGGACTCCGCCCTGATCGGCCTGACGTCCAACACGATTGTCCTCCTGGTAACTGTTAACAGTTAACACTCGGTTTCACCGAGCGTCAACGGGGGATACGAGCGAGTTTCTCGTTGTTTCCTGCCTGCGTCATGCCTGGTGACAGCCCATGTCCGACTCCGACCGGGGGGAAGGAAGGGCCCCTTCTTAACGCCTGCGGTAGAGAAGGGCTCCCTTCTCACACCCCGCGCCGCGTGGACGGCGGGAGGCCCGGCCGGGTGGACGGCGGGACGCCCCGCCGGGTGGGGGCCGGGCCTCGGGCGGGCAAGCAACGCTGCCGGCGGAGCCGCCCCGCCCCGGCAGCGGGCCCGACTGCACGACGGCGCGGCGGGCCACGGCGGCGAACAGCGACCGGGGCGGACCGACGGGGTGCAGCAGCCGGGGCGGACCGACGGGGTACAGCAGCCGGGCGGACCGACGGGGTACAGCGACCGGGGCGGACCGAGGGCGAACAGCGGCCGGGGGGACGGACGTGCCCACGGCAGCAGGCGCGGGGGGCCGGGCCCGGCACCGGTGGGCGCACGGGTGGCGGGGCTCGTCGGGGCACGGGTGGCCGGGATCCGCCCCGTGCTCCGTCCGGCCTCCGGCGTGCCGGCGGTACGGCGAGGGCGGCCACGTCACCGGCGGCACCGTCGGTGCTCAGTCGCGGCGTTCCGACCCCTTCGTGCGCTGCGGGGTGGAAACGGATGCCCGGGTGCCGGGACGCACGATGTCGACCGGTGGACCGGGCAGCCGTGGCAGCACCTCCCCGGGACGACCCCGTGCCCCCGGACAGAGGTGACTCACGCCGCCGGCAGGACGCAGAACTCGTTGCCCTCCGGGTCGGCCAGCACCACCCAGCCGACCTCCTCGTCCTGGCCCACGTCCACGTGCCGGGCACCCATGTCGACCAGGCGCTCGACCTCGGCCTCCTGGTCGCTGGGGCGCAGGTCGAGGTGGAGACGGTTCTTGACCTTCTTGTCGTCGGGTACCGGCACGAAGACGAGACCCGGTGCGCCGGCCAGGGAGGGCCGGATCTCCACCTCGTCGGGCGTCTCGGTGACGACCCGGTACCCGAGTGCCTCGGCCCACCAGTGGGCGAGCCGGGCCGGGTCCCGGGCGTCCACGGTCACCTGGGCCCACGTGCTGCTCACGCCCGGACCTCCCGCCGGCCGATCCCGGCACCGACCGCCCCGCGCCGACCGCTGGCCTCGATCATCTGGCCACCCCTCGCTCCCGGATCCGACAGTTCGAGCCCGCTCAGGTTACGCCGGACCGGGCCGCCCGGCGCGGCGGGAATCGAGTGTGGACACACTGGCAACCTCCGATCAGGCAACCTTTGTGGACCGATCGTCAACCCCTCGGGGATCGCGTCGTACGCACAGCCACCGGTAGCGTTTTGGCAGCAGAACGTGACCAGTGGACCGGTACGCCTGAAGCACGACCTCGAGGAGAGCCGATCGTGGACGCAGACGCGGTGATGGTGACGGAGTTGCGGGCGCTGCGCCACCGCCGGCCGGAGGTGACCGGGGGCGTGCTGGCCGGTACGGACGGCCTGCTCATCGCCAGCGACCTGCCGACCACCGACGCCACCCACCTGGCGGCGCTCTCCGCCGCGAGCTTCGGGCTCGGCCAGCGGATGGCGGACACCATCGACCGCAGCGAGTTCCACGACTTCGTGCTGAACACCTCGACCGGCACGGTGGTGGTCTGCCCGGCCGGGTTGCACGCCCTGCTCACCCTGGTCATCGGCCCGACCACCGATCTGGCGGCGCTGCGCGGGGAGGCCCGGGAGGTGGCGGCGCGGGCCGGGGCCCGCTTCGAGGTCCAGCGCACCGGCGTGGAGAGCATCCAGTTGACCCAGGGGCACGCGCCGCTGGCGGTCCGTACCCCGATGGCCACCCTGCCGGCGCAGTTGCGCCGCACCCGACCCCCGGCCTGGCGCCGCCCGCCCGTCTGACCGGCGACCGGCCCGCCCGTCGGGCCACTGCCGACTCAGCGGCTGTCCGAGCCCTCGCTGCTCACCACCGCCCGGCCCGCCTCCAGCCGGGCGACCGGCACCCGGAACGGCGAGCAGGAGACGTAGTCCAGCCCGACGTCGTGGAAGAAGTGCACCGAGTCGGGGTCGCCACCGTGCTCGCCGCAGATCCCGAGCTTCAGGTCCGGCCGGGCCGCCCGGCCCTCCTCGGCGGCGATCCGGACCAGCCGCCCGACCCCGTCCCGGTCGATCGACTCGAACGGGGAGATGCCGAAGATGCCCAACTCCAGGTAGCGCCAGAAGAACGCGCCCTCGACGTCGTCGCGGGAGAACCCCCAGCCCATCTGGGTCAGGTCGTTGGTGCCGAAGGAGAAGAACTGCGCCGCCTCGGCGATCTGCCCGGCGGTCAGCGCCGCCCGGGGTACCTCGATCATCGTGCCGATCAGCACCTCCACCCCGCTCTCCCCGACCACCTCCGCGATGATCTTCTCGGCCTCGGCCCGTACCGTCTCCAGCTCCTGGACCGCGCCGACCAGCGGGACCATGATCTCGGGCCGGGCCACCGACCCGGCCCGGGTGACCGTGACGGCGGCCTCGGTGATCGCCCGGACCTGCATCGCGAAGAGGCCGGGGATGACCAGGCCGAGCCGGACCCCGCGCAGGCCGAGCATGGGGTTCTCCTCGTGCATCCGCCGGACGGCGGCGAGCAGCGCCTCCTCCCGGGCCACGTCCTCGCCGCGCTCCTGGGCCACCGCGACGTCCACCGCGAGTTGCTCCAGCGGGGGCAGGAACTCGTGCAACGGCGGGTCGATCAGCCGGACCGTCACCGGCTGCCCGGCCATCTCGCGGAAGATCTCTTCGAAGTCGGCGCGCTGCAACGGCAGCAACGCGGCCAGCGCGTCCGCGCGCTCGGTGTCCGTGCGGGCCAGGATCAGCCGTTCCACCAGTTCCCGCCGGTCCCCGAGGAACATGTGCTCGGTCCGGCACAGGCCGATGCCCTCGGCGCCGAAGCGCCGGGCCCGCGCGGCGTCCGCGCCGGTGTCGGCGTTCGTCCGGACCGCCAGCCGCCGTCGGGCGTCCGCGTGCGTCATGATCCGGTGTACGGCGCGGACCAGCGCGTCGTCGCTGCGCTCCGGGTCGACGTCCCCCTCGAAGTACCGGACCACCTCGGAGGGCATCACCGGCACCTCACCCAGGTACACCTTGCCGGTGGTGCCGTCGACGGAGACGACGTCGCCCTCCGTCACGGTCCGCCCGGCGACGGTGAACCGCCGCTGCGGGACGTTCACGTCGATCTCGTCGGCACCGGAGACGCAGGTCTTGCCCATGCCCCGGGCCACCACCGCGGCGTGGCTGGTCTTGCCGCCGCGTGAGGTGAGGATGCCCCGGGCGGCGATCATGCCGTTGAGGTCGTCCGGGTTGGTCTCCCGGCGGACCAGGATCACCGCCTCGCCCTCGCCGGCCAGTTCGACGGCGCGGGCCGAGGTGAAGACCACCTTCCCGCAGGCCGCTCCGGGGGACGCCCCGACGCCGGTGGCGACCGGCTCGATGCCGTGGTCGAGCTGGAACCGGGGGAACATGAGCTGCGCCAGTTGCGCGCCGGTGACCCGGTGCAGCGCCTCGTCGAGGTCGATCAGGCCCTCGTCGACGAGCTGACCGGCGATGACGAACGCGGCGGCGGCGGTCCGCTTGCCGACCCGGGTCTGGAGCATCCAGAGCTTGCCGCGCTCGATGGTGAACTCGATGTCGCACAGGTCCCGGTAGTGCCGTTCCAGCCGGGCCATGAAGTCGAGCAGTTGGTCGTAGGAGCGCTGGTCGATGCGCGCCAACTCCTGGAGGGGCACCGTGTTGCGGATGCCGGCGACCACGTCCTCGCCCTGGGCGTTGGCCAGGTAGTCGCCGTAGATGCCCTGGTTGCCGGTGGCCGGGTCGCGGGTGAAGGCGACCCCGGTGCCGGAGTCCGGGCCGAGGTTGCCGAAGACCATCGCCACCACGTTGACCGCGGTGCCGAGGTCGGCGGGGATCCGCTCCTGGCGGCGGTAGAGCACCGCCCGCTCGGCGTTCCACGACCCGAAGACCGCCCGGATCGCCAGGTCGAGCTGCTCGCGCGGGTCCTGTGGGAACTCCCGGCCGGTGTGCGTGGCGAAGACCTTCTTGTAGGCCCCGACCAGCTCGCGCAGGTCGTCGGCGGTCAGGTCCAGGTCGCTGGCGGCCCCCTTGGCCCGCTTCGCCGCGTCGAGGGCGTGCTCGAACTCCTCCCCCGGCACCTCGCAGACGGTCTTGCCGAACATCTGGATCAGCCGGCGGTACGAGTCCCACGCGAACCGTTCACCCCCGCCGGAGGCGGCCCCGTCCGGCCCCCCGCCGGCGGCGGCTCCGCCCCCGTCCCGGCCGGCGGCTCCGGCGCCCGCCTGCGCGGCGAGGCCGACGACGCTGCGGTCGTTCAGGCCGACGTTGAGGACGGTCTCCATCATCCCGGGCATGGAGAACTTCGCCCCCGAGCGGACCGAGACCAGCAGCGGGTCCTGCGGGTCGCCCAGCCGCCGGCCCATGGCCCGCTCCAGCGCGGCGAGGTGGTCGGCGATCTGCGCGGCCAGGCCGTCCGGCTCCCGACCGGTGGCCAGGTACGCCTGGCACGCCTCGGTGGTGATGGTGAAGCCGGGCGGCACCGGCAGGCCGAGGTTGGTCATCTCGGCCAGGTTGGCCCCCTTGCCGCCGAGCAGGTCCTTCAGGTCCTTGTTGCCCTCGGCGAAGTCGTAGACGTACTTGTGCCCCGCCTGGTCCGGCCGCCCTGGTTGTCCCGGCTGTCCCGCCGGGTGCTGGTGCGCCTTCTGCTGTGCCGCCATCCCGAGCCCTCCCACACGCGCCGACCCGACACTTAACGAAGGTTCAGTTTCCACTCGCACCGACGCCAACCCCGGAATCCCGGGAATCGACGCCAATGGGAGTGGGCGAAGGTTACGCGAACTTCGCCTGCCTTGGGGACCATTCGGTGACCATCCGCACAGACATCACGACTATCCGCGTTCGTACGGGTATCTGGGAACGATCCCACGCGCACGATTACGCAATGCCACGGCTCCTCGTATCCTTGGCAGCACCCAACGTCAAAATTCGTGTTTGCCATATTCGCCGCGAATACACCCCGCCGGAGGTGTCCCCGTGCCGTCCGCCCCCACCCCGCCGCCCCCCGCCACCCCCGACCCGTCCGGTGGCGAGCCGGCCGTCGGGCAGGTCCTCGACCCGTCCGCGTTGCCCACCGGCCAGCCGGGCCTCGGTGAGCTGGCACAGGCCGCCGCGCGGGTCGCCGAGGCCCGGCTCGCCGCGCCCGCCGTCCGGCTCGCCGACGTGGTACCGGCGCCGGAGCGGGTGCAGCCCGACCCGGACGCCGACTTCCTGCTGCCGGAGACGGCCGTGCTCCGGGTCACCACCGACCCGGCCGCCCGGGACGTCGCCGAGCAGCTCGCCGACCTGCTCCGCCCGGCGACCGGGTACCCGCTTCCGGTGGCCGACACGACCGACCCGCAGCCACGCGGCGGCATCGCGCTGGTGCTCGACCCGCTGCTGCTCGCCCCGGCGCCCGACCCCGCCCCCCGGCCCGCCGGCCGGGTCCCCGCTCCCCGGACCGCCGACGGCCACGGCGACGGCGACGGCGACGGCGACGGCGACGGCGACGGCGACGGCGACGGCGACGGCGACGGCGACTGTGGCGGCGACCGTGGCGGCGACGGACCGGGGCTCGGCCCGGAGGGGTACCGGCTCGACGTCACCGCCGACGGGGTCCGGATCAGCGCCGGTAGCGCGGCCGGGCTGTTCCACGGCGTGCAGACCCTGCGCCAGCTCCTCCCGGCCACGGTCGAGAGCGGCACACCGGTCGCCGGCCCCTGGGTGCTGCCGGGCGGGACGATCGTCGACCGCCCCCGGTTCGGGTACCGGGGCGCGATGCTCGACGTGGCCCGGCACTTCTTCGGCGTGTCCGACGTGCTCCGGGTGGTCGACCACCTGGCCCGGTACAAGCTCAACCACCTGCACCTGCACCTCACCGACGACCAGGGCTGGCGGCTCGCGGTCGACTCGTGGCCCCGGCTGGCCACGGTCGGCGGGGCGTCCGAGGTCGGCGGCGGCCCCGGCGGCCACTACACCCGCGACGACTACCGGCGGATCGTGGCGTACGCGGCCCGGCGGCACGTCACCGTGGTCCCCGAGATCGACCTGCCCGGCCACACCAACGCGGCGCTGACCGCGTACCCGGAGCTGGCGCCGGACCGGGTCGCGCCGCCGCCGTACACCGGCACCGAGGTCGGGTTCAGCTACGTCGACCCGGCCAGCGAGCGGACGTACGCCTTCGTCGCCGACGTGCTGGCCGAGCTGGCCGCCGACACCCCGGGCCCGTACCTGCACGTCGGCGGGGACGAGGCGTTCAAGGTGCCAACCGCCGCGTACGCCGGGTTCGTCGAGCGGGTGCAGCGGATCGTCGCCGGCCTGGGCCGGACGGTCGTCGGCTGGCACCAGATCGCCCCGGCCGCGCACGTCGACGGGCGGGTCGTCCAGTGGTGGGGCACCGACGGCGACGACCCGGGCACCGCCGAGGCGGTCCGCCGGGGCGCCCGCCTGATCCTCTCCCCCGCCAACCACGCCTACCTGGACATGAAGTACGCCCCGGAGACCCCGATCGGGCACGACTGGGCCGGCCTGCTCGACGTGCACCGGGCGTACGCCTGGGACCCGGGCGCGCACCTGGCCGGGGTACCGGCGGCGGCGGTCCTCGGCGTCGAGGCACCCCTGTGGACGGAGTCGGTGACCTCGCTGGCCGAGATCGAGTTCATGCTCTTCCCCCGGCTGCCCGCGATCGCCGAACTGGGCTGGTCACCCCGGTCGACACACGACTGGGCCGGGTTCCGGGACCGGCTGGCCGGGCACGGCCCCCGCTGGACGGCCGCCGGGATCACCTACCACCGCGCCCCCGAGGTGCCCTGGCCGCCCACGCCGACCCTGCCCACGCCCCGGGAGCCGGCCCACCCCGTACCTGACTGACCCGCTGGCCGGGGCGCAGCCGCAGGCTCCCGCCGCAGCGGTGCCCAGCCGGCGGGGTCACTGCCGTAGCTGCGCGGCCGTAGGTCGTCGGCTCAGCTGTTCGGTGCCGGGCGGGCGGCCCGCCACTGTGGGGCCAGCACCGACCAGACCTCGATGTCCTGCCGCTGGCCCCGGTACAGGTAGCTCTCCCGCAGCACCCCGTCCCGGCTCATGCCGAGCCGCCGGGCCACCGCGATGCTGGCCGCGTTCGCCGACGAGACACGCCACTCGATCCGGTGGATGCTCCGCTCCTCGACCGCCCAGTCGATGATCACGCGGCAGGCCCGGGTGACCAGGCCCCGGCCCACCGCCGCCGGCTCCAGCCAGCAGCCCGCCTCGGCGGCACCGTTGACCAGGTCCATCGTCCGGAAGAGCACCCCGCCGACCAGGTGACCCCCGAGCCAGATGCCGTAGATCCGGCCGGTGTCGGCGGCGGTCTTCTCCGCGTACGACCGCAGGAACGCCCGGCTCGACGCCAGGTCGGTGACCACGTCGGTGAGCCCCACGTACCGGCCGATGTACTCGCGGCCCCGGTCCAGGTGGGCCAGGAACTCCCCGGCCCGCCACGGCTCCAGCGGGCGCAGCTCCGCGTCGTCGCCCAGCGGCACCGCGAACATGATCAGCCTCCCCGTCCGGCGTGTCGTCGCGCGGGGATCCTCCCACGCCCGGCCCCGGCGTGGCAGGACCGTCGTCGCGCCCCTGACCTCCGTGGCGCGGTCACCGCGCCGGTGGTTCAGCCGCCGGAGTCGGCCAGCTCGGCGCCCTCCGGGGCGGTGTCGTCGTCCCGGCTGGCCAGCCAGCCGTCGGGCAGGAAGACCTTGCCCGGCGAGTTGGTCCGACCGCGCGGCTGGCCCAGCGTCTCCACCGGGAACGGCGCGTCCGGGTCGAGCTTGCCGAGCAGGTCGTCCAGCTCGGCCAGGCTGTCGATCATGGCGAGGGCCCGGCGCAGCTCGCTGCCGATCGGAAAGCCCTTGAGGTACCAGGCGACGTGCTTGCGGAAGTCGGTGCAGCCGTCCCGCTCGCCCCGGGCCGGGTTGCGGGCTCCGGCGGTGAACTGGTCGACCAGCAGCTCGGCGTGCCGGCGCATGGTCCGGGTCACCTCGCCCAGGGTGGGCAGCCGCCGCTCGGGGCGGCCGGCGAAGGCCGCCTCCAGGTCGGCGAAGAGCCACGGTCGGCCCAGGCAGCCCCGGCCGACCACCACCCCGTCCACGCCGGTGTGCGCCACCATCCTTAGCGCGTCGTCGGCCTCCCAGATGTCACCGTTGCCGAGCACCGGCACGTCCAGCGCCTGCTTCAGGGTGGCGATGGCGTCCCAGTCGGCGGTGCCCGAGTAGCGCTGCGCGGCGGTACGCCCGTGCAGGGCGACCCAGGCGACCCCGGCCTCCTGGGCGGCCAGCCCCGCCTCGACGTACGTCAGGTGGTCGTCGTCGATGCCCTTGCGCATCTTCACCGTGACCGGCACCCCGGCGGGTGCGGCGGCGTCCACCGCGGCCGTGACCAGCCGGGCGAAGAGCCGGCGGCGCCACGGCAGGGCCGCCCCGCCGCCGCGCCGGGTGACCTTCGGCACCGGGCAGCCGAAGTTGAGGTCGATGTGGTCGGCGAGGTCCTTCTCCACCACGATCCGGACCGCCTGCGCGGTGGTCTCCGGGTCGGTCCCGTAGAGCTGGAGGCTGCGCGGGCGCTCGGCGTCCCCGAAGGCGATCATGCGCAGCGTCTTCGGGTTCCGCTCGACCAGCGCGACCGTCGTGATCATCTCGCAGACGTAGATCCCGCCGCCCTGCTCCCGGCAGAGCTGCCGGAACCCGACATTGGTGATCCCGGCCATCGGGGCGAGCACCACCGGCGGCCACACCTCGTGCCGCCCCAGGACCAGCCCACGCTCACTCACCCACCCAGTGTAAGGAAGGGCCCCCTCTTAACGCTTTCTGCATAGCAGGGGCCCCCTGTTAACACCGGCACACCGCAGGCGGGCCGGCCTGCGGGGCGGAGGGCGCATAGCACAGCGGGCCGGTCGGTGGGGCGTCGTCCCCAGGGCGCGGCGTCGTCCACAGGCGGAGCCGACGGGGCGGACGGCGACCGGGGCGGCCCGGCAGGCTGCGCGGCATGGTTGAACACCCACCCGAGCTGGAGCGCACGGCGGAGCGCCAGCAGCAGATCGTCACCCGGGCCCAGCTCCTGTCCGCCGGCCTCGACGACATGCACCTGTACCGGCAGACCCGACGCGGACGGTGGCAGCGGGTCCTCCCGGCGACGTACGCCCTGTTCACCGGCGCCCTCACCGACGAGCAGCGGCGCATCTCGGCCGCCCTCTACGCCGGCCCGGACGCGCAGCTCACCGGGCTGGCCGCGCTGGGCTGGTACGGCTTCCGGTACAGCCCGCGCAGCGACGCCGTCCAGCTCGTCGTGCCGCACCACGCCCGGCGCCGGTCGTCGGGGTACGCGACGATCTCCCGGGCGCTCGCGCTCGACGGCCGGGCCCGGCACACGGCGCTCTACCCGGTCTGTTCGCCGGCCCGCGCGGTGGTCGACGCAGCCCGCGACCTGCGCCAGCTCCGGCCGGTCCGGGCCGTCGTCGCGGAGGCCGTGCAACGGGGGTACGCCGACCTGGGCGCGCTGGACGCGGAGATCCGCCGGGCCCGGCGCAGCCGCACGGCGCTGGTGCGCAAGGCGTTCGCCGAGGTCCTGGCCGGTACCCGGTCCGCGCCGGAGGCGGAGCTGCGGGAGTGCCTGGCCGGCAGCCGGGTGCTGCCGGATGTCCTGTGGAACCCGCGCCTGTCGAGCGCGACCGGGACGCCGTTGCCCACCCCGGACGGGTACCTGGCCGACGCGGCGGTGGCGGTGGAGGTGGACTCGCAGGAGTTCCACTTCAGCCCCGGCGACTGGGCCCGGACGCTCGACCGGCACAACGAGCTGAGCCGGTACGGCGTGCTGATCCTGCACTTCACCCCGGCGCAGGTCCGGCGGGAGCCGGCCCGGGTACGCCGCACCGTCGAGGAGGCGTACGAGTCCCGGCGCGGGCTCGGCGCCACCACCGGAGTCCACGCCGAACCTCTCGCCGGGGCACCCCACGACGCGCCGCCCGGGGCGACGGCCCCTCGGGAGGGGGTGTGAGAAGGGGCCCCTTCTCGACCGTAGAGGTTAAGAAGGGGCCCTTCCTTACACCGTCAGCAGCCGGGGAGGCGCTCGATCAGGTACCGCTCGACCTGGTCGAGGGAGATCCGCTCCTGGGTCATGGTGTCCCGGTTGCGGACGGTCACCGCGTTGTCGTCCAGGGTGTCGAAGTCGACGGTGACGCAGAACGGGGTGCCGATCTCGTCCTGGCGGCGGTACCGGCGGCCGATGGCCTGCGAGTCGTCGAACTCGACCACCCAGCGCTTGCGCAGGTCGGCGGCGAGCCCCTTGGCCTTCGGGGAGAGCGCCTCGTTGCGCGACAGCGGCAGCACGGCCACCTTGACCGGGGCGAGCCGGGGGTCGAACCGCATGACGGTGCGCTTGTCCACCCCGCCCTTGGTGTTCGGGGCCTCGTCCTCGTCGTACGCCTCCAGCAGGAAGGCCAGCACCGCCCGGGTCAGGCCGGCGGCCGGCTCGATCACGTACGGGATCCAGCGCTCGCCCTTGGTCTGGTCGAAGTACGACAGGTCGACGCCGGAGTGCTTGCTGTGCGTGGCGAGGTCGAAGTCGGTCCGGTTGGCGATCCCCTCCAGCTCGGCGAACTCGCTGCCGCCGAACTGGAACTTGTACTCGATGTCGACGGTGCGCTTCGAGTAGTGGGAGAGCTTCTCCTTGGGGTGCTCGTAGAAGCGCAGGTTCCCCTCGGTCAGCCCCAGGTCGACGTACCAGTTCCAGCGCTCCTGCAACCAGTACTCGTGCCAGGTCTCGTCGGTGCCCGGCTCGACGAAGAACTCCATCTCCATCTGCTCGAACTCGCGGGTCCGGAAGATGAAGTTGCCCGGGGTGATCTCGTTGCGGAACGACTTGCCGGTCTGCGCGATGCCGAACGGCGGCTTCTTCCGGGCCACCGTCTCGACGTTGCGGTAGTTGACGAAGATGCCCTGGGCGGTCTCGGGCCGCAGGTAGTGCAGCCCCTCGTCGCTCTCCACCGGGCCGAGGTAGGTCTTCATCAGGCCGTTGAACATCTTCGGCTCGGTGAAGGTCCCCTTGTTGCCGCAGTTGGGGCAGTTCAGCTCGGTCAGCGAGGTCAGCGGCTTGCCGTGCTTGGCCTCGTACGCCTCTTCGAGGTGGTCGGCGCGGAACCGCTTGTGGCAGGACTGGCACTCGGTGAGCGGGTCGACGAACTCGGCGATGTGGCCGCTGGCCTCCCAGACCTTGCGGGCCAGGATGACCGCCGAGTCCAGGCCGACGACGTCGTCGCGCTGCTGGACCATCGTCCGCCACCACTGCCGGCGGACGTTCTCCTTCAACTCCACGCCGAGCGGACCGTAGTCCCACGCCGACCGGGTGCCTCCGTAGATCTCACTGGAGGGGAAGACGAAACCCCGGCGCTTGGCGAGGCTGACGACGGCGTCGATACGGTCGGCTGGCATGTTTCCTCCTACGCCGACTGGCGGTCGGCGGGGACGTGAGGTGGACGGTACGTACGGTCGGGACAACGGTACGACCACCACGGTCCCGACCCCCGCACATTACCGGTGACGGTCAGTCGACCCCGCAGACCTCCAGGCCGCCGCTCTGGGTGTCCGGTGCCAGGGTGACCCGCTGGGTGCCCCGGTCCCCGTCGGCGTAGCTGACGTCCACCGTCACGGTGAGGTTGACCTCGTCGACGTTCTGCACCCGGAACGAGGAGATCTCCGGCTCGGCGGCGGTCCGCCGCTCGAAGTCCGGCTTCGTCTCGCGGCGCCGCTCGGCGGGGCAGAGCATGTCGTACGCCTCGCCGTACTTCTTCTCCACCAGCGCCCGGTAGTAGTCGTCGGTGACCGCCCGCCCCTGCTCGTCGAGGGCGCGCACGTTGGTCACCGCCAGGCCGACCACCGCCGCGCCGCCGCCACCGCAGCAGAGCAGCACCGCCAGCGCCCCGACGCCGAGCCCGAGCCAGAGCCGCTTCTGCCCGCCCTCGGTCGGGGGCGCGGCGAAGGGTGGGGCCACCCCCGGCCCCGGCGGCGGCGGTGGCGGTGGCGGCCCGTCCGTCGCCGGTCCGGGCGGCACCGGGTACGGCTGCGGGGTGGCCGGTCCGGGATCGGTCATACGTGCAGGGTAGTGCCCAGAGTTCAGCGGTACGGTTCAGCCGCCCGATCACTGGCGGCCACCACCACCGCGCCCCCGGCTGCGGCGCTGGCCAGCGCCTCGTACGCGGAGGGCTCGTCGATCGACTCGGCGAGCAGCGGCGTGGCGTGGATCTTGACGTCGAAGTCGCCGAGCGCCCGCCGGTACGTGCCGACCGACTCCCACTCGGTGAGCAGGCTCCAGTGGCGCGGGTCGTCCAGCGCCCGCAGCAACTGCCCGCGCAGGTACCCGGGGCGGGCGGCGAGAGCGGTGAGGGCGGCGTGCGCCCGCTCGGTGAAGGTGTCGGCGGCGTCGGGTTCCACCACGAACCGGTTGGTGACCAGCACCCGGGTCCTCCTCGTAGAGTCTGTGGCATGCAGCGTACGCAGCGGTCCCTGCCGGCCCGACTGGCCCGGCTGAATCCGACGGCGGTGTTCCTGGCCACCCTGGCGCTGATCCTGGTGGCGCTCTTCGCGCCGGGCCCGTTGGGCGGAATGTTGTTGCTGCTGCTCGCGGGGGGTCTGGTCGCCCTGTCGGTGACCACCTGGCCGGTGCAGACCCCGGCGAACCGGGCGATCCGGCTGATCGTGATCACGGCGCTGGTCGGGCTGGCCCTGGCCAGGATCCTGTGATCCCGCCGATCCGCCGCGCCGGCCGGGCACGCCGGCACTCCGCACCGGTCCCGAGCAGGGCTCATGCAATCATGCGGCTTTGACAATCAATTTCGTTAGGGCGGAGAGTGGGGGCATGAACAGCCGCTCCACTCCCCGCACCCTGGCCGCCGTCACCACCGCCCTGCTCGCCCTGGGCGGCGCGGCGGCGTGCGGCACCGACGAGACTGCCGGCAGCTCCCCGGACCGCATCGACGTGGTCGCCGGCTTCTACCCGTTGCAGTTCGTCACCGAGCGGGTCGGTGGGGACGCGGTGACCGTCACCAACCTGGCCAAGCCGGGATCCCATCCGCACGACATGGAGCTGAGCCCGAGCCAGGTGGGCCAGATCAGCCAGGCCGAGCTGGTGGTCTTCCTGGACGGCTTCCAGCCCGCGGTGGACACCGCCGTCGAGCAGAACGCCGAGGACCGGGCCTTCGACGTGGCCACCGTGCAGCCGTTGCTGGACGCCGCCGCCGGCGGGCACAGCCACGACCACGGCGACGGGGACGACCACGAGGGCGAGGACGGGCACGACCACGATCACGACCACGAGGGCGAGGAGAAGCACGCCGACGAGAAGCCGGCGGCCGAGGAGCAGCACGCGGAGGGCGACGGGGCCAAGGACCCGCACGTCTGGCTCGACCCGACCCGCCTGGCGACCATCGGCGACAAGCTCGCCGAGCGGCTCGGGCAGCTCGCCCCGGAGCGGGCCGCCGACTTCACCACCCGCGCCCAGCAGTTCCGTACCGAGCTGGAGCAGCTCGACGGCGAGTTCAGCAAGGGGCTGGAGACCTGCCAGCGCCGGGAGATCGTGGTCAGCCACACCGCCTTCGGCTACCTCACCCAGCGGTACGAGCTGGAGCAGATCGGCATCACCGGGCTGACCCCGGAGAACGAGCCCTCTCCCCAGCGTCTCGCCGCGGTCGCCGAGGAGGCTCGGGCGCACAAGGCCACCACGATCTTCTTCGAGACGCTGGTCAGCCCGAAGGTCGCCGAGACCATCGCCGCCGAGGTCGGCGCGAAGACCGCCGTGCTGGATCCGCTGGAGGGACTGTCCGCGACGGGCGACGGCGACTATTTTTCGGTGATGCGCGCCAACCTCCAGGCTCTCCGAACGGCTCTGAGCTGCTCGTGAGCACACCTGTCATCTCCGTCACGCACGGGGCGGTCGGTTACGACGGCCGCCCCGTGCTGCGGGACGTCTCGTTCACCGTCACCGCCGGTGAGGTGGTCGCCGTGCTCGGGGCCAACGGCTCCGGCAAGTCGACCCTGATCCGCGCGGTGCTCGGGCTGGTCCCGCTCACCGCCGGCTCCGTCGAGCTGTTCGGCACCCCGCAGCGCCGGTTCCGGCGGTGGCACCGGATCGGGTACGTCCCGCAGCGCCTCGGTGCCGGCAGCGGCGTACCGGCCACCGTCCGGGAGGTCGTCGCCTCCGGCCGGCTGGCCCGCCGGGGGGTGCTGCGGCCCCCCGGTGCCGCCGACCGGGCCGCCGTGGCCGCCGCGCTGGAGGCCGTCGGCCTCGCCGACCGGGCCCGCGACCCGGTCGCCACCCTCTCCGGCGGCCAGCAGCAACGCACCCTGATCGCGCGGGCCCTGGCCGGGCAGCCGGACCTGCTGGTCCTCGACGAGCCCACCGCCGGGGTCGACGCGGCCAGCCAGGAGGCCTTCGCCACGGCGCTGCGCGGCTTCGTCGTCGGCGGCGGGACGGTGCTCCTGGTCGCCCACGAGCTGGGCCCGCTGCGTCCGGTGACCAGCCGGGCGCTGGTGGTGCACCAGGGCGGCATCGCCCACGACGGCGCGGTGCCGGAGCCGGCCGGGCACCACGCCGAGCCCGACCACGACCACGTGCACCCGCACGGTCCCGACGAGCCCGTGGGGCTGTGGAGCAGATGAGCATCGAACTCTTCCAGTACCCGTACATGCAGCGGGCCCTGATCGGCGCCCTGGTGATCGGCCTGGCCGCACCGGCGCTCGGCATCTACCTGGTGCAGCGCCGGCTGGCGCTGATCGGCGACGGGGTGGGGCACGTGGCGCTGACCGGGGTCGGCGCCGGGCTGCTGCTCAACCGGTCCCCGGTGCTGGTGGCGGTGGTCGCGGCGATCATCGGGGCGGTCGCCATCGAACTGGTCCGGGCCCGGGGGCGGACCAGCGGGGACCTCGCCCTGGCGCTGCTCTTCTACGGCGGCATAGCCGGTGGCGTGATGCTGGTCGGGCTCTCCGACAGCACCAACGCCAACCTCAACGCGTACCTGTTCGGCTCGCTGACCACCATCTCGTCGACCGACCTGACCGCCATCGCGGTGCTCGGCGCGGCGATCACGGTGGTCATGCTGGCGCTGCGCCCGGCGCTCTTCGCGGTCTGCCACGACGAGGAGTACGCCCGGGTCTCCGGCCTGCCGGTGCGTACCCTCAACCTGCTGATCGCGGTCACCACGGCGGTGACCGTCACGATCGCCATGCGGGCCGTCGGGGTGCTGCTGATCAGCGCGCTGATGGTGGTGCCGGTGGCCACCGCGCAGCAGGTCACCCGGGGATTCCGCAGCACCATGACGGCAGCGATGGCGCTCGGGCTCTTCGCCGCCGGGGGCGGGGTCTTCGTCGCCGCCAACGTCGACACCGCGCCGGGAGCCTCGGTGGTGCTGCTGGCGATCGCGTCGTTCCTGGTCGTGGCGGTCGCCGGGGCGGCCTGGCGGGTGCTGCGCCGCCGCCGGGCCCCGGTCGCCGCGCCCGCCCCGGAGCCGCACGAGGTGGTGCTGCGCTGATCCTGGTTTCCGGCCGCCGGCTGGTAACGGTTACCGTTGCAGGGTGACCAGCGCGAACGGCTACGACTCGTACGAGGGTGCGAGCGAGTTGCTGCGGGCGCTCTCGGCACCGATCCGGCTGGCCATCGTCAGCGAACTGGCCGAGGGCGAACGCTGCGTGCACGAGCTGGTGGAGAAGCTCGGCGCGACCCAGCCGCTGGTCTCCCAGCACCTGCGGGTGCTGCGCGGTGCCGGGGTGGTACGCGGCTCGCGGCGCGGCCGGGAGATCGCCTACGCCCTGGTCGACGAGCACGTCGCGCACATCGTGGCCGACGCGGTCGATCACGCCGGGGAGGGATCGTGACCGAGGAGAGCGGCACCACCGTCCGCAACACCCGCCAGCGCAGCGCGGTCAGCGCCCTGCTCGGCGAGGTCGAGGGCTTCCACAGCGCCCAGGATCTGCACGCGATGCTGCGGGAGCGGGGCGAACGGGTCGGCCTGACCACGGTCTACCGGACGTTGCAGGGGCTCGCCGACGCGGGCGAGATCGACGTCATGCGCCCGCCGGGCGGCGAGCACCTCTACCGCCGGTGCAGCGAGGGGCACCACCACCACCTGGTCTGCCGCTCCTGCGGGCGGACCGTCGAGGTGGCCGGCCCGGCCGTGGAGTCCTGGGCCGACCGGGTCGCCGCGCAACACGGGTACTCCGACGTCAGCCACACGCTGGAGATCTTCGGCACCTGCCCGGCCTGCGCGCCCTGACCCCGCCCGCTGCCCGCGCCCTGCGCGGCGTCCCCCGGCCGGTGGTCGGGGCATCGACGGGTGGGCGGGGGCGTGACACGCTGTCCGGCGTGAAAATCTACGCTGACCGCTCCCCCGTCGCCCTCCGTCAGCTCCTCACCGACCTGCTCGTCGTCGCCTGGGTGTACGCCTCGATCCGGGGCGCGCTGTGGCTGCACGACCTGGTGCAGAAGCTCGCCGTACCCGGGCAGAAGATGGAGGGGGCCGGCGGTGGCCTGGCCGACAACCTGGCCGACGCGGGCGGCAAGGTCGGCCGGGTACCGCTGGTCGGCGACGAGCTGACCGCGCCCTTCGAACGGGCCGCCGGGGCCGCGCGGGCGCTGGCCGAGGCCGGCCGCGACCAGCAGGAACTGATCGACCAGCTCGCCCTGGCCCTCGCGGTGGCCGTCCTGATCTTCCCGCTCGGGCTGGTGCTGGTCGGCTGGCTGCCGCTGCGGGTGCGCTGGATGCGCCGGGCCGGCGCGGCGGCGGCGCTGGCCGGCGTCCCCGCCGGCCGGGACCTGCTGGCCCTGCGCGCCCTGGCCAACCAGCCGGTACGGCGGCTGACCCGGATCACCCCCGACGTCGCCGAGGCGTGGCGGCGCGGCGACGACGCCACCGTGGACGCCCTGGCCGAGCTGGAACTCCGCCGCCTCGGCGTCCGCCGCCGCTGACCCACCCCCGCCCCGCCCGTGCCGGGGTGCAAGGAAGGGCCCCTTATTAACACGTGGCGGGTGAGAAGGGTTCCCTTCTCTACCGTATGCGTTAACAGGGGGCCCTTCCTTACACCTCAGCGCGCCTCAGCGGAGGCGGCGGCGGACGTCCTCGGTGGTGCTGGGGCCGGGCGTCCAGGGGGCCACCCAGGGCTGGTCGGTGGGGGGCGTCACCACCCCCTCCTCCAGCGCCGCGTACCGACCGGCGAGGATCCGCTTCGCCGCGGCCACGTCGACCCGGTCGGTGTTCGACCACAGTGCGGTGAAGAGCTGGTCGATGCGGAGCTGGGCCTGCCGGCAGAACAGGTCGGCCAGTTCCAGGTTCTCCGGGTGGGCGTCGCGCTCGGCGTGCGCCCGTACGCAGACCGCGCTCATCGCGAACAGCTCCGCGCCGATGTCCACCACCCGGCCGAGGAACGCCTGCTTGCGCTCCATCTTGCCCTGCCAGCGGGACATCGCGTAGAACGTCGACCGGGCCAGCTTGCGGCTGTACCGCTCGACCTGGCGCAGGTGCCCGGCGAGCGGGCCGAACCCGGCGTACGCGGTCGGCGACTGGCCCCGGCCGACGGCCAGGGTGGGCAGCCACTTCGCGTAGAACGCCCCGGCGCGCGCCCCGGCCTTCGCCTTGCGGCCGAGACCGGCGTCCGGGTCGATGATGTCCCCGGCGACGGAGAGGTGGGCGTCGACCGCCTCCCGGGCGATGAGCAGGTGCATGATCTCGGTGGAGCCCTCGAAGATCCGGTTGATCCGCAGGTCCCGCAGGATCTGCTCGACGGCGGCCGGCCGTTCGCCCCGGGCGGCGAGCGAGTCGGCGGTCTCGTACCCGCGACCACCCCGGATCTGGACCAGCTCGTCGGCGATGGTCCAGGCCATCTCGCTGGCGTAGAGCTTGACCAGCGCCGCCTCGATCCGGATGTCGTTGCGGTCGTCGTCGGCGAGCAGGCAGCACAGGTCGAGCATGGTCTCCATGCCGTACGTGGTCGCGGCGATGAAGGCCAGCTTCTGGGCGACCGCCTCGTGCTCGCCGACCGGCCGGCCCCACTGGACCCGGTCGGCGGCCCACTCCCGGGCCACGTTCAGCGACCACTTGCCGGCTCCGACGCACATCGCGGGCAGCGACAGCCGGCCGGTGTTCAGCGTGGTGAGGGCGATCTTCAACCCCTTGCCCTCGCCGCCGATGACGTTCTCCTTGGGGACGAAGACGTCGTGGAAGCGGGTGAGGCTGTTCTCCAGGCCGCGCAGCCCGACGAAGGAGTTGCGTCGCTCGACGGTGATGCCCTCGGCGTCCCCCTCGACGACGAAGGCGGTGATCCCGCCGCGCCGCCCCTCGGTGGCCGGCACCCGCGCCATCACCACCAGCAGGGTCGCGACGGTACCGTTGGTCGCCCAGAGCTTCACCCCGTTGAGCCGGTACCCGGTACCGTCGGCGGTGGGCTCGGCGGTGGTGCCGAGCCGGGCCGGGTCGGAGCCGACGTCCGGCTCGGTGAGCAGGAACGCGGAGACCTCACCGGCGGCGAGCCGGGGCAGGAAGCGCTGCTTCTGCTCGGCGCTGCCGAACATCTTCAACGGCTGCGGCACCCCGATCGACTGGTGCGCCGAGAGCAGCGCGCCGATCGCCGGGCTGACCGACCCGGCCAGCATCAGCGCCCGGCAGTAGTGCAGGTTGGTCAGGCCGAGGCCGCCGTACTCTCGGTCGATCTTCATGCCGAACGCGCCGAGGTCGGCCAGGCCGTGGAACACCTCGTCGGGGATGCGGGCGTCCCGTTCGATCGCCGCGCCGTCCACCTCGCTGGTTACGTACGCGCGCAGCCGCCCGAGGAACTCCTCGGCGCGGGCGCTGTCGGCCGGGTCGGGGCGCGGCCAGGGGTCGATCAGGTCCAGGCGGAGCCGGCCGAGGAAGAGTTCCTTGCCGAAGCTGGGCCGGTCCCAGGCCGCCTCGCGGGCCGCCTCGGCGACCTGCCGAGCCTCCTTCTCGCTGACCTGCCCCGCCTCGCCGGGCAGCGGCCCCGCCCCGTCACCGGGTCCGGCCGACTCGGGCGACGCGGCGTGCCCAGCCGCCGGAGCCGGCACGGGGTGCTCGGTCGTCGTCGCCGGGGCCGGCGCGGGGTCCGCGTCGGCCCCGGTTCGGTCGTTGCGCATGGTGGTCACGGGCTGCCTCCTCGGGTCCGGCTGCACGGTCGGTGGCTCCGAACGAGCGCTACTCCCGGGTAGTTACCCAGGAGTAGCGTCCGGTACGCCTCTATTCGGACCTGCCCGGCCCTCACTGGGCCCCGGCGTCGGTTCCGTCACCGTTGCGCCCCTCGGTTCCGTCACCGTTGTGCCCAGGTGGGCGAACGGTCCGAGCCGGCCGGGCGGATCGGCGGCGACCAGGGGTCAGGCCGGGGTGTCCTCGTCGTCGTCGAGGTCGTCCTCGCCCCAGTTGCGTCGAGCGAACGGCAGCGCCGCCCAGAAGGTCAGGAACCAGACCCCGGTGCACCCGGTGAGCAGCAGCGCCACCCAGAAGGGCAACACGAAGTCGGTGACCAGCAGGACCGCGCTGACCATCGCGACCAGCATGAAGGCGAGACCACCGCTGGCCATCCGGTGCGCGAAGCGGACCAGTTCCGGCTTGCGACCCTGCCGGAACAACGCCCGGTGGAAGGCGACCGGCGAGATGATCATCGCGGTGGCGGCGGCAGCGGCCAGCAGCGCGACGATGTAGACGTCCCGTTGGAAGTTCGTGGTCTCGCTGAAGCCGGCGCTGAACGGCAGGGTGAGCAGGAAGGCGAAGAGGATCTGCACGCCGGTCTGCGCGACCCGCAACTCCTGGAGCAGGTCGGCGAAGTTGCGCTGCCAGCGCTGCTTCTCGGTTTCCTTCGACACGCGCAACCTCCGTGAAGACGTACCGCCCACGGGGTCCACCCCCGGTTGGCGACAACGCCTGTGCCCGGCACCGGGCACCACGAAACCAACTCATGTCCGTCGCTGCGGCCGGTGTCGGCCGGGGCGACCGGCGGGTCACGACCCCCGGCGGATCCGCCCTGCGTACCGGGCCTCCAGGGCGGCGTTGTGCGCGTCCCCGTCGGGAATGTTCGCCGACAGGTACACCGGCGCGGGCACACCGACGTCGAGCAGCCGGGCCACCACCTCGACCACGATCTGCTGCGCCAGCAACGCGGCGGTGATCGAGGAGACCGCGCCCACCGCACCGCCGCCGGGTAACGGCAGGGTCGCGTCGCCGTACGGGGCGCCGTTGTCCAGCACCACGTCGGCGAAGTCGGCCACCTTGCGCCCGGAGGGGTGCCGGGAGGTCATCCGCGCCGAGTGCGCGGCGGAGGTGATCACGACCAGGCCGTGCCCGCGCTCCCTGACCAGCGCGGCGAACTCCACCATCGCGCCGTTGACCCCGGAGTTGGAGGCGAGCACGAAGACGTCCGACGGGCTGACCGGGGTGAGGTCGAGCAGCCGGTGCGCCACCGCCGGATCGCGTTCCAGCATCGGCCCGAGCAGGTCCGGCGACTCGCCGCCGCGCAGCACCACGTCCCGCAGCGCGATCCGGTTGGTCGGCACCAGCCCGCCGGCCCGGCCGGCGATCTCCATGGCCAGGGCCTCGGAGTGACCGGTGCCGAAGGCGTGCACCACCCCGTCGGCGCGGACCGCGTCGGCGATCAGGTCCGCCGCGCGGGTCACCGCCTCCCGCTGGCCGGCGGAGACCCGCCCGATCGCCTCGGTCACCGCCGCCAGGTACGCGTCCGCGCTCACCGTCATGCGTCCTCCGTCCGTCGGGGTCACCGGGCCGTACCGACCCGGGCCAGGATCGCCTCGGCGAGCGCGGCGGGGGCCTCGTCGGGAATCCAGTGGCTCACCCCGGTCAGTTCGACGAGGCGGTACTCCCCCGTCACCTGGGCGGCGCACGCCTCGGCGGCGGTCCGGCCGACGGCCGGGTCCTGGTCGCTCCAGACGAACGTCGTCGGCACCCGGGCCGGGGCGACCTCGGCCAGGTCGGTCGGGGACATCGCCCGGTACCAGTTCAGCGCGGCGGTGAGCGCCCCGGGCTCGCGCATCGGCGCGGCGTACCGGTCCACCCGGTCGGCGTCGCCGACCCCGGTGAGCAGCGCCCGCAGCGCCGTCGCGTCGTCGGCGAGCAGGACGTCCTCCGCCTTCCCCGGCTGCCGGAACAACCCGATGTACGCCGAGCGGTCCCGCTGTTCCGGGTCGGTGCCCAGGGCGTACGCCATCGCGGCCGGGTGCGGGACGGAGACGGCGGTGAGCGTGCGGACCCGGTCGGCGTGCCCGGCGGCCAGGTGCCAGGCGACCAGCGCGCCCCAGTCGTGCCCGACCAGGTGCACCCGGGGCGCTTCGAGGGCGTCGAGCAGGGCGAGCGCGTCGGCGACGCACTCGGTGATCCGGTAGTCGGCGACCTCGGGTGGCCGGGCGTCGGGTGAGTAGCCCCGCTGGTCCGGCGCGTACGTGCGCAGCCCGGCGGCGTGCAGCGCCGGGAGCACGTCGTCGAACTCGCCGCCGTGCTGAGGGAAGCCGTGCAGCAGGAGCACCGGCTCACCCGTCGCCGGCCCGCCGGAACGTACCTCGAAGGTGAGCCCGCGCGCGTCGATCCGCATGATCGGGAGCCTACCCACTCCGGGGCGTCCTACTCGTACGGGCGTTTCGGGGCGGGCACCTCCCGCCAGGTCTCCACGTCCAGGTAGGGGATCTCCGCGTCGTTGACCGGGTCACGGCCGACCCGGTCGCTGTAGCGGCCGACCACCTCCACCCAGGTGTCGTCGGGCAGCCCGACCGGCGCCTGACCGGTCAGGCCGAGCTTGACCGGACGCCCGTCGGCGGCGCAGCAGGAGAGCACCATCCGGGCCAGGATCGGCCTTTTGTCCGGGCCGGTGGCGATGAAGCCGGTGAGGTGGACCCGGCGGTCCCCGAGCGACGCCCCCGCGTCGAACAGCGCCCGGGAGGCGTAGTCCAGCACGGTGATCCGCGCCGGATCCTCGTCGGGCAGGGCGGGATAGTCGGGCAACCCGTCACCGGGGATCGTGGTGCCGGCCTGGCTGACCGCGTACGAACCGAGCGCGGGCGGGGCGACCAGCAGCAGCCCGAGCACCGGCAGCAGGAGCAGCCACCCGACCCGGGGCTCGTGGTGGCCGTGCCCGCCGTGGTCGCCGGGCTCGCCGGGCTCGGCGTGGTCGCCCTGGCCGCTCGGCGTGCCGCCCCGGCCGGGCAGGAGCGGGCGCAACTCGTACCAGAGGGTCATCACCGCGGCGGCGATCAGCGCGATCCCGGCGGCGACGAGGAACGGGCGCAGCCCCTCCTTGACGTACCGCAGGTAGAGGTCGGTGACGCTGGCCCGGACCACGGCCCCGCCGAGCAGGAGCAGGACGACCGCCTGTGCCTGCCGGTTCACAGCAGCACCGCCCCGACGGCCACCGCCACCGTCACCGCGACCACGAAGGTCGCCGGCGCGAAACGGTACGCGAACCGGCGGCCGAAGACCCCGGACTGCATCGCGACGAGCTTGAGGTCGACCATCGGACCCACCACCAGGAAGACCAGCCGGGACGTGAGGGAGAACTGGGACAGCGACGCCGCCACGAAGGCGTCCGCCTCGGAGCAGAGCGAGAGCAGCACGGCGAGCAGGGCCAGGACGAGCACGGAGAGCACCGGGTTGTCGGCGAGGGTCTGCAACCAGCGCTCCGGCACCAGGACGTTGATGCTGGCCGCCGCCATCGCGCCGAGGACCAGGAAGCCACCGGCGTGCACCACGTCGTGCCGGACCGCCGACCAGAACGCCGCCCCGCGGGAGAGCCCGTCCAGGTCGGGGCGGTGCGGGAGCCGGATCCAGTCGGTCCGGCCCAGCCGCAGCCAGAGCCATCCCATGATCATCGCCACGACCAGGCTGGCCAGGCCCCGGGCGAGGACCATCTCCGGGTTGCCGGGGAAGGCGACCGCCGTGGCGGTCAGCACGATCGGGTTGATCGCCGGGGCGGCGAGCAGGAAGGCCAGCGCGGCGGCCGGGGTGACGCCCCGGCGCATCAGCGACCCGGCGATCGGCACCGCGCCGCACTCGCAGCCGGGCAGCACCACCCCCGCCGCGCTGGCCACCGGCACGGCCAGCGCCGGTCGCCGGGGCAGCGCCCGGGCCCAGAACGAGCGGGGCACGTAGACCGCGATCACCGCCGAGAGCAGCACCCCGAAGACCAGGAACGGCACGGCCTGCACCATGATCGAGACGAAGACGGTGGTCCAGGTCTGCAACCGGGGCGTGGAGAGCAGCCCCGCCACCGGCTCGCGGAAGATCACCAGCAGGACCAGCAGGGCGGCGAGCACCTCCACCGACCCGATCCGGTCGCCGAGCAGCCGGCGGCCCCCGTCCGGCCTCCCGCCCCCCACCGGCCCGCCCGTCGGCGGCGCGGTGGGCCCACCCGGCGACGACGGGTCGGAAGCGCCCGGGCGCGGGGTGGAAGCATCTGGTGGGGAGTCGGGAGCGCCCGGTGGCGGGGCCGGCGCGGCCAGTCGACCGGGTTGCCCGGTCGCGGCCCGCTCGCCGCCCTCGACAGATCCGCCGTCCACCCGTGACACCCGCCCGCCTCGTCGATCGTCACGCCGTCCCGCCCCGCCGCCGGGGCCCTGACGGCCGCCTGAGAGTACTGCCCGCGACGGGACCGCGTCGATGCGTGCCACGCGGCCTGTGGAAAAGCCGCCGGATCGGCGCATCGCACCGCGTCGGGACACCTGAAGTAGCGGGTCGCGACGCCGGGAGAAGCCCGTCGAGCCATCGGGACAAGCGCGCCGCGACACCGGCAGGAGCGCGCCTGGGCGACTCCGCCCGCTGCGGTGAGCAGCGAAAAGATCACTTTGCCCGGCGATCTTCCGAGGTGTTAGCGTCGATGAGACAACTTCACCTCCGACAGGGGAGCGCACAGCGCTGAGAGTGCGGGCCGGGGCCCGCAGACCCTCGAACCTGATCTGGGTAATGCCAGCGCAGGGAGTTCGGTCGACCTCCAGCCGCGCCGTCGTCCGGCCAACCGGACGCGGCGTGCGTCTTCTCCTGGTTCGCAGTCCGGACTGGGAGCAATCACGTGAACCGCACCGACACGCACCGCTGGCGGACGATCGACATCGTGGTCGCCGCCGTGATCGCCGTCTCCTTCGGCGTGATCTTCTGGGCCTGGGGCCTGGTCTGGCGGGCCGCCGACCCGGCCTTCGCCGCCGCCCCGGCGACCCAGGCCATCATGTACGGCGTCTGGCTGGTGCCGGCCGTCCTCGGCGGGCTGGTGATCCGCAAGCCCGGCGCCGCCCTCTTCTGCGAGGCGGTGGCCGCCACCATCTCGGCGCTGCTCGGCTCGGAGTGGGGCGGGATCACCATCGTCCAGGGCCTGATCCAGGGGCTCGGCGCCGAACTGGCCTTCGCCGCCTTCCGGTACCGCTCGTTCCGGCTGCCGGTCGCGGCGCTCGCCGGCGCGCTCACCGGCCTCGGCGCCGCCCTGTTCGACTTCGTCGTCTGGAACGCCGAGTACGACCTCGTCACCTACCGCCTGCCCTACGCGGCGCTGACCGTGGTGAGCGCGACCCTGATCGCGGGGGTCGGCGGGCACTACCTGACCCGGGCCCTCGCCGGCACCGGCGTCCTCGACCGTTTCCCCGCCGCCCGCGACCGCACCCCGGTCTGACCCGGCCGCCCACTGTGTCGATCATGGAGTTGACGTCCCGCGACACGACGTGCCGGCCGGTCAACTCCATGATCGACGGGCCGGGGAGGGGCGGGGCGACGGGCCGGAAGGGGGCGGGGCGACGGGCCGGAAGGGGGCGGGGCGACGGGGCAGGGAGGGGGCGGGGCGTGAGCGGGGTGTGGGTGCGGGGGTTCGGGTGGCGGCACGCGGGGCGGAGGCGGTGGGCCGTGCGCGGGGTGGACCTGCGTGTCGAGCGCGGCGAGCGGGTGCTGCTGCTCGGGCCGTCGGGGGCCGGTAAGAGCACCCTGCTGGCGGCGCTGGCCGGGCTGTTGCCCGAGGACTCCGGTGAGCAGGAGGGCAGCGTCGAGGTCGACGGGGTCGACCCGCGCAAGGACCGGGAACGGGTCGGCATCGTCTTCCAGGATCCGCAGACCCAGCTCGTGATGGCCCGCAGCGGCGACGACGTCGCGTTCGGCCTGGAGAACCGGGGGGTGCCGGCGGACGAGATCTGGCCCCGGGTCGACGCGGCGCTGCGCCGGGTCGGCTTCCCGTACCACCGGGACCGGCCCACCGCCGCGCTCTCCGGCGGCGAGCAGCAGCGGCTCGCCCTGGCCGGGACGCTCGCCCTGCGCCCCGGCCTGCTGCTGCTCGACGAGCCGACCGCGAACCTCGACCCGGCCGGGGCGGACCTGGTCCGCGCGGCGATCGCCGGCGCGCTCGACGAGGACACCACCCTGGTCCTGGTCGAGCACCGGGTCGCCGAGGCGCTGCCCCTGGTCGACCGGGTGGTGGTGCTGGAACCGGGCGGCGGGGTGCGCGCGGACGGGCCACCGGAGACCGTCTTCGCCGCGCACGGGGACGCCCTGGCGGCCGAGGGGGTCTGGGTGCCGGGCCGGCCGGTGCCGTCGCGCCGCGCCCGCACCCCGGCCGGTGCCCCGTTGCTCACCGCCGACCGGCTCGGCCTGCCGCCCCGGCTGGCCGCCACCGACCTGACCGTACGGGCCGGGGAGGCGCTCGCCGTGCGGGGGCCGAACGGCGCCGGCAAGTCCACCCTGGCCCTGCTCCTCGGTGGACTGCTGCGCCCCGGCACCGGCCGGGTGACCGCCGGGGCCGACCTGGCCGGCCGGGACGCCCGTACTCCCCCGCACCGGTGGCGGGCGCCGGCGCTGGCCCGCCGGATCGGGTCGGTGTTCCAGGACCCGGAGCACCAGTTCGTCACCGCCACCGTCCGCGACGAACTCGCCCTCGGCCCGCGCCGTACCGGTCGACCGGAGGAGGCGGTCCGGGCCACCGTGGACGAACTGCTGGAGCGGCTGCGGCTGACCCGGCTGGCCGGGGCCAACCCGTACACCCTCTCGGGTGGCGAGGCGCGACGGCTGAGCGTGGCGACCGCCCTGGCCACCGCGCCCCGCCTGCTGATCTGCGACGAGCCCACCTTCGGGCAGGACCGGCGGACCTGGCTGGAGCTGCTGGACCTCTTCGCCGACCTGCGCGACGCCGGGCACGGCGTCGTCACGGTCACCCACGACCCGGACTTCGTCGCCGCGCTCGCTGACCGGACCGTCGTCCTGTCCCGGGCCGACGGGGGCACCGGCCCGGCCCCGGCCGACCGGACCGTCGGGGGCGACGATGCTCCAGGTTGAGCCGGTCGCCGTGCCGGGCGCGCCGCTGGCCCGGCGCAACCCGGTGGCGAAGCTGGCGGCGGCGCTGGTCTTCTCGGTACTGCTGATCGCCACCCTGGACCCGGTGGCCCCGGCGATCGCCATCGCCGTCGAACTGGCGCTGCTCCCGCTGTTCGGGGTCCGCTACCGGGTGCTGGCCCGGCGGGCGGCACCACTGCTGGTGGGCGCGGTGGGCATCCTGGTCACGCTGGTGCTCTTCGCCGCCGACCGGTCCGGTACGACGCTGGTCGCGGCGGGTCCGGTGCTGGTCACCTCGGGGGTCCTGGTGACCGCGCTCGGGCTGGTGCTGCGGATGTTCGCGGTGGCGCTGCCCGGGGTGATCGTCTTCGCCACCACCGACCCGACGGACCTGGCCGACGCGCTGATCCAGAACGCGAGGGCGCCGGCCCGGTTCGCCATCGGCGCGCTGGCCGCGTTCCGGCTGGTGCCGCTGCTCGCCGAGGAGTGGCAGATGATCAGCATGGCCCGCCGGGCGCGCGGGGTGGACGCCGGGCGCAACCCGGTGGCCCGGCTGCGCCTGTTCGCCTCGACCGCGTTCGCCCTGCTGGTCGGCGCGATCCGCCGGGGTACCCGGCTGGCGGTGGCGATGGACGCCCGGGGCTTCGACGCGGGCACCCCGCGCACCGTCGCCCGCCGGCAACGGTTCACCGTCGCCGACGGGCTGCTGGTCGCCGGGGCGGCGGCGCTGGCCGGGGCCGCGCTGGCGGTCAGCGTCGCCCTCGGCACCTTCCGCCCCCTGATCGGCTGACCCTCCCCGGCGGTGCTCAGCTCCGCCGGAAGGCGTACCGGCGGGTCTGACCGGCGGAGCGGCCACGGCCGGAGATCGCCCCGCGCCGGCCGTCCTGCCGCGGTCCCGCCGTCGGCGTCGCCGACGGGGCGGGTCCGCCCGGCCGGACCACCGGTTCGACCGACGACGCCGACGGCACCAGCCCTGCGGGCCGGGCCGGCAGGTCGGCGGGCCGGGCCGGCAGGTCGGCGGGCCGGGCCGGCAGGTCGGCGGGCCGGGCCGGCACGCCCGCCGGCGGGACCAGGCCAGCCGGCGGGACCGGGCCAGCCGGCGGGACCAGGCTGGCCGGCGGGACCAGGCTGGCCGGCGGGGTCGCCGGCGGCGCGTCCACCGGGGACGGTGCGGGCGACGGGGTACGGGACTTCTTCGGGTTGCGGGCAGCAGGCATCTGGTGGCTCCTCGTGGGAACGGGACCGTCCGGGCCGGCCGGGCCGGCCGGGCACGGTCGGGCGAGCGGGGAGAAGGGGTGCCCCCGGGGTCGGCCCGACGTCGACAGCGCACGTGGCGGTGGACGGGATGCGGACGCCCGCAGGCACAGGGGACCACGGCGACGGCGGTGGTCCCGGGGCTCGGCAGGGGCGTCAGTTGCGCATGACCGGACGGTATCCGACCCGCCCGCCGACCCGCACCCGAATTACCGGCCACCGTCGACGGCCCGCCGGGCCCGGCCGATCCGTGCGCCGCGACCGGAGGTGGCGACACGCGGACGCACCTGCGGGTGGTGCCGGCGCGACCACCTGGTGACACCGTCTCGGTCTCCCCGCCGGGTCCGCGACCGGCCGCGATACCGTCTGCATCAGCAGGCCGACTGGAAGGTGGCGGAACGGATGACTGAACAGGCGACGGCGCAGATCGGCGTGACCGGGCTGGCGGTGATGGGCCGGAACCTGGCCCGCAACCTCGCCCGGAACGGGTTCACGGTGGCGGTGCACAACCGGTCCCCGGAGCGGACCCGCAAGCTGGTGGCCGAGCACGGCGACGAGGGCACGTTCGTCCCCGCCGAGTCCCTGGCCGACTTCGTGGCCGCACTGGAGCGGCCACGCGCGGTCATCATCATGGTCAAGGCCGGCGCGCCCACCGACGCGGTCATCGACGAGCTGATCCCCCTGCTGGAGGCGGGCGACATCGTCATCGACTGCGGCAACGCGCACTTCGCCGACACCCGCCGCCGGGAGGAGGCGCTGCGCACCCACGGGCTGCACTTCGTCGGCACCGGGGTCTCCGGTGGCGAGGAGGGCGCGCTGCTCGGCCCGAGCATCATGCCCGGCGGCTCCGCCGAGTCGTACGCCAAGCTCGGCCCGATCTTCGAGAAGATCGCCGCCCAGGTGGAGGGCACCCCGTGCTGCGTCCACGTCGGGCCGGACGGCGCCGGGCACTTCGTGAAGATGGTGCACAACGGCATCGAGTACGCCGACATGCAGCTCATCGCGGAGGCGTACGACCTGCTGCGGGCCGGCCTGGACGCGACGCCCGCCGAGATCGCGGAGATCTTCCGCGAGTGGAACACCGGTGAGCTGGAGTCCTTCCTCATCGAGATCACCGCGGACGTGCTGGCGCACACCGACGCCGACACCGGCAAGCCCTTCGTCGACGTGGTACAGGACCGGGCCGAGCAGAAAGGCACCGGCCGGTGGACGGTGCAGAGCGCGCTCGACCTCGGCATCCCGATCACCGGCATCGCCGAGGCGACCTTCGCCCGGTCGCTGTCCGGGCACGCCGGCCAACGCGAGGCGGCCCGCCGGGCGTTCCCGGACGCGGGCGAGAAGTGGCAGGTCAGTGACCGGGAGGCGTTCGTCGAGGACGTCCGCCGGGCGCTGCTCGCCTCGAAGATCGTCGCGTACGCGCAGGGCTTCGACCACATCCGGGCCGGCAGCAGCGAGTACGACTGGAACATCGACCTGGGCAGCACCGCCACCATCTGGCGGGGCGGCTGCATCATCCGGGCCCGCTTCCTGGACCGGATCAAGCAGGCGTACGACCAGCAGCCGGACCTGCCGAGCCTGCTGGTGGCGCCGTACTTCGCCGAGGCGGTGGCGGCCGGTGTGCCGAGCTGGCGACGGGTGGTGGCCGACGCGGCCCGGGCCGGCGTCCCGGCGCCCGCCTTCGGCTCGTCGCTGTCCTACTTCGACGCGCTGCGGGCGGACCGGCTGCCGGCCGCGCTGATCCAGGGCCTGCGGGACAACTTCGGGGCGCACACCTACCAGCGGGTGGACCGCGAGGGCAGCTTCCACACCCTCTGGGCCGCCGGCCGCGCCGAGGTCGCCGGCTGACGGTCGCCACGGGCCGGCGGTGACCGCCGGCCCTCGGCACGGCTCGACACGACGGGGCCGTCCGCTCCGACGCGGTGAGCGTCGGAGCGGACGGCCCCGTGCCGTACCCGGTGTCCCCGCGCGGGTGCCACCCCGGTCACCCCGCCGGGGCGGCACCCGCACATCCCTCGATCCCCTCGTTCCGTCGGCCGACGGTCACCAGAACCGGCGGCGCCTGGCCCGCTGCGGGCGCAACATGTCGGCGCCCCTGGTCAGCAGCCGGCTCACCCCGGTCGGGCCGCGCCGGGCCTCCAGGGTGTGGCTGAGTCGGCGGGCACCGGCCGCCGCCAGCGGCACCGCCACGGCCATCACCGCGTACTGGCCGATCCGCTTGCGCATCATCTCGGTTCACCTCCGTCAGTCGCTCCTGACCTGGTGATACCCAACCGGGTCCGCCGGTAAGCCTCCGGCCGCCGGAGCCGTTGACCGGGCCTCCGGCCGCCTGAGCCGGGTGACCGGGCCTCAGACCGGCGGGGCGACCGGGTTGGGCAGCGCGCCGCCGAAGCGGCGGTCCCGCTGGGCGTACAGCTCGCAGGCGTACCAGAGGTGCCGGCGGTCGAAGTCCGGCCAGAGGGTGTCCAGGTAGACCATCTCCGCGTAGGCGGTCTGCCAGAGCAGGAAGTTGGAGATCCGCTGCTCCCCGGAGGGGCGCAGGAAGAGGTCCACCTCGGGCACCTCGGGGTGGTACAGGTACTTCGCCACGGTCTTCTCGGTGACCTTCGCCGGGTCCAGCCGGCCGGCGGCGGCCTCGGCGGCGATCCGGGCGGCGGCGTCGGCGATCTCCGCCTGCCCGCCGTAGTTGACGCAGAACTGGAGGGTCAGGGTGCTGTTGTCCCTCGACATCTCCTCGGCGGTCTGCAACTCGGAGATGACGCTCTTCCACAGCCGCCCGGCCCGCCCCGACCAGACCACCCGGACGCCCAGCTCGACGAGCTGGTCCCGGCGGCGACGGATGACGTCCCGGTTGAAGCCCATCAGGAACCGGACCTCGTCCGGCGAGCGCCGCCAGTTCTCGGTGGAGAACGCGTACGCCGACAGGTACGGGATGCCCAGCTCGATGGCGCCCTCGACGGTGTCGAAGAGGCTGTACTCGCCCTGCTCGTGACCCTTGGTGCGGGGCAGGCCACGCTCCTTGGCCCAGCGGCCGTTGCCGTCCATCACGATGGCCACGTGCTTCGGCAGTGCCCCGGCCGGCAGCGCCGGGGGCCGGGCACCGGACGGGTGCGGGGTCGGCGGCACCGGCTCGCGCCGGCCGGTCCTCGTCGATCGGATCACTCGGTCATCTCCCTGGTCATGCCCTCCGCGCCGGCCCCGACGCCGGGCGGCGGGACCGGGTCGGCCACACCACCGCGCGGGGCCGGGGCCGGGCCGGTCGCCGAGGTGCCCCGGTCGACCAGCGGCAGCGAGCGTAACGCGCGCTCCAGGTGCCACTGCAGGTGCGCCGCGACCAGGCCGCTGCACTCCCGGCGTACCCCGGTCTCGGTGGCGTCGGCGATCCGCCAGTCACCGGTGGTCAGCGCGGACATCAGGTCGACGGTGGCCGGGGCCGGGTGGGCCGCGCCGGGTGGCCGGCAGTCCGGGCAGACGCTCCCCCCGGCGGGCACCGAGAACGCTCGGTGCCGGCCGGGCGTGCCGCAGACGGCGCAGGCGGTCAGCGCCGGGGCCCAGCCGGCGAGGCTCATCGCCCGCAGCAGGTACGCGTCGAGCACCAGGGTGGTGGCGTGCTCCCCCACCGCCAGCGCACGCAGCGCGCCGAGGGTGAGCTGGAACAGCCGCAGCGACGGCTCCCGCTCGACCGGGGTGAGCCGTTCGGCGGTCTCGGCGATCGCGCTGGCCGCCGTGTACCGGGGGTAGTCGCCGAGGAACCGCTTGCCGTACAGGTCGATCCCCTCGACCTGGCTGACGCTGTGCAGGGAGCTGCCCTGCTCGCCCTTCGGGTCACCGGCCAGTTGCAGGTCGATGTGCCCGAACGGCTCCAGCCGAGCGCCGAACTTGCTGGTGGTGCGGCGGACCCCCCGGGCGACCGCGCGCAGCCGGCCGTGCCGACGGGTCAGCAGGGTGATGATCCGGTCGGACTCGCCGAGTTTCTGCACACGCAGCACCACCGCGTCGTCGCGGTAGAGCTGTCGACGGTACCCGGCCATCAGGGCATTCTCCCCCGTACCCCCGGGCCGCCGGTCACCGGGCGGGGCTCTGGACGGTCTCCTCCTCGTCGTCGTCCGCGACCCGGGCCCCCGGGACCGGCGCCCGGCGTCGCGCCGGCCCGTCCGCCCCGGCTTCCGCCGGCCGCCAGGCCGACCCGGCGGCCCCGGAACGACCCGGCGGGTCGACGCCCCCGGGGTGACCCGGCGCGGCCGGCGGCCCGCCGGCCGGGGCCGGGCGCCGCCCGCCGGGCAGCATCTCCGGTGGGCGTCCGGCGGCCACGTCCTCCACCCAGCCGACCAGCATCGTCACCAGCCCGACCAGGGCGAAGACCAGGAACACCCGGATGGCCAGGCCCACCGGGTCCTGGTGGGACCAGCCGACGACGTCGACCAGCGGGGTGAGCGCGACCACGAACGGCATGTGCCAGAGGTAGACGGTGAGCGCCCGCCGGTTCAGCACCGTCACCGCGCGGCCGAACACCGCGTTGCGGTCCACCCAGGCCGCCCCGGCCGGCGCGCGGCCCAGCGCCACCAGGATGAACGCCGCCGACCAGAGCGCGTTGCCCAGTGGGATGTCGTTGAGGTCGTACCCCCGGTTGCCGGGGTGGGTGAGGACCCACGCCGCACCGGTGCCCCCGACGACCAGCACGGTCGGGACCAGCACCCGGTTGGTGAGCCGGCGCAGCAGTCCATCGTGGTGGGCGAAGCCCAGCAGCCAGGCTCCGAAGTAGAGCCCGAACTCGCGCAGCACCAGGGACGGGTCGGCGAGCACCCCCACCTGGATCGCCAGCAGCAGCAGGTACGGGGCGAGGAGCGTGGGCAGCGGCGCGCGGCGGAACAGCCAGAGCGCGATCGGGGAGGCCAGCACGAACCAGAGGTAGTCCCGCAGGTACCAGATCACGCTCAGCGCGAGCGCACCCCAGTGGTTGGCCGGCGGGTCGGCGACCGGGAAGAGCCAGAGCACCACCCGCCAGGTCGGTTCCAGGCCGGTGAAGAGCATGGCGGGTACGAAGATCAGCGCCACCACCCACAGCGACGGCAGCAACCGGCGCAGCCGGCGGACCACCGCCGACGGGCCGGTCCGGGTCAGCGAGGCCGCCATCAGCGAGCCGGCGAGGGCGAACATGACCGACATCGCCGGGAAGATCAGGGTCAGGCTCGCCCACCCGGTGACGTGATACACCACCACACGGATGATGGCCAGGAATCGGAGCAGGTCCAGGTATCTGTTTCGCATCAGCCTGTGTCTATCTCCGGGGGAGGCGGGGAACGACAGTCCCCTACCCTCCGCCCTCGTCCCGGCAAACCGGCCGCGACCCGACGAATCGTGAGACATCCCATAGTCGAAGACCACCGGCCGGGCCACGACGGTGACCTACGGACATCGTCCGACCACCGAAAGTGACGCCGGGATGCCGCTCAGAAGCCCAGCTTGCGGAGCTGCTTCGGGTCCCGCTGCCAGTCCTTCGCCACCCGGACGTGCAGGTCGAGATAGACCCGGGTACCGAGCAGCTCCTCGATCTGCCGGCGGGCGGTGGTGCCCACCTCCTTGAGGCGGCTGGCCCGGTGACCGATCACGATCGCCTTCTGGCTGGACCGCTCCACGTACACGTCGGCGTAGATCTTCATGAGCTGGCCCTCGGGGATCATCTCCTCGACGACCACCGCGATGGAGTGCGGCAGCTCGTCGCGGACCCCCTCCAGGGCGGCCTCCCGGATCAGCTCGGCGACCAGCACCTGCTCCGGGTCGTCGGTGAGCATGTCGTCCGGATAGAGCTGCGGCGACGGGGGGAGGTAACCGGTCATCACGTCGACCAGGGTGTCCACCTGGTGCCCGGAGACCGCGCTGACCGGCACCACGGCCGCGAACTCGCCCAGCTCGCTGACCGCCAGCAACTGCTCGGCCAGCCGCTTCTTGTCGACCAGGTCGGTCTTGGTCACCACCGCCAGCACGGTCGCCTTCAGCGCCGCCAGCTCACCACTGATGAACCGGTCGCCGCGCCCCACCGGCTCGTCCGCCGGGATGCACAGGCCGATCACGTCCACCTCGCTCCAGGTGGTGCGGACCAGGTCGTTGAGGCGCTCGCCGAGCAGCGTCCGGGGACGGTGCAGACCGGGCGTGTCGACCAGGACGAGCTGTGAGTCCGGCCGGTGCAGCACGGCCCGGATGACGTGCCGGGTGGTCTGCGGCTTGTTCGAGGTGATCGCGATCTTCTGGCCGACGATCGCGTTGGTCAGGGTGGACTTGCCCGCGTTCGGCCGCCCCACGAAGCAGGCGAACCCGGCCCGGTACGGCCGCTGCGCCGTCGCGTCGCTCATGCCGCACCCCGCCCGGTCGGCCGGTCGCCCCGCCCGGTCACCCGGTCACCGTGCCGAGCAGCGAGCCGTCCGGGGCGGCCACGTGGATCGGGGCGTCGGTGGCGAGGTCACGGACCGCCGCGTGCCCGGCGCCGTCCAGGGTCGAGGCCTCGGTCACCACCACCGCCGCCTCCAGCCGGGTCGCACCGGCGGCGACCGCCGAGGCGACGGCGAGCTGGAGGGCGGTGACGGTCAGCGAGGGCAGCGAGACGCTCGCCGCCGCGTACGTCCGGCCGTCCTGGTCCCGGACCGCCGCGCCCTCGACCGCGCCCACCCGGCCCCGCGCGCCCCGGGCCAGCACGACCAGCTTGGCGTCCTCGGCGCCCAGTTCGGCCGCTTCGGCCGGGGTGGGTCGGCTGGCGGGTACGGCGGAAGACTCAGGCATCAGCGGGTTGCCTCTCCTCGGATCGGTTCTCGTTGTCCCGGGGCTCGGCCTGCGCGCCCTGCCCCGACTCGTCCTGCGTACCGGTCGACGCGACCCGGCTGACCAGCAGGGTGTCGATCCGGTTCCGCCGGCCCGTGGTGCCCTCGGCGACCAGCCGGAGCCCGGCCACCTCGGCCTCGGCACCGGGGATCGGAACCCGGCCCAGGGCCTGGGCCAGCAGGCCACCCACCGTCTCCACCTCGTCGGTGGGCAGTTCGGTGTCGAACAGCTCGCCGAGATCCTCGACCGGGAGCCGGGCGGTGACCCGGACCGACCCGTCGTCGAGGTGCTCGACCGGCGGACGTTCGACATCGTACTCGTCGGTGATCTCCCCGACGATCTCCTCCAGGATGTCCTCGATGGTGACCAGCCCACCGGTGCCGCCGTACTCGTCGACGACGATCACCAGGTGGTTGCGGGCGGCCTGCATCTCCGACAGCAGGTCGTCGACCGGCTTGGACTCCGGCACGAAGGTCGCCGGGCGCATCAGCTCGGAGACCCGGCAGCGCAGGTCCTCGGGGGCGCCACCCTGGGTGCGCCGGACCAGGTCCTTGAGGTAGAGCACGCCGAGCACGTCGTCCACGTTCTCGCCGATCACCGGGATCCGGGAGAAACCGGAGCGCAGGAAGAGCGCCAGCGCCTGGGAGAGCGTCTTGCCCTGCTCGATCCAGACCATCTCGGTGCGCGGCACCATCACCTCGCGGGCGATCGTGTCGCCGAGCGCGAAGACCGACTGGATCATCTGCCGCTCGCCGTGCTCGACCACCCCGCGCTGCTCGGCCAGGTCGACCATCTCCCGCAGTTCGAGCTGGGTGGCGAACGGCCCCTCGCGGAAGCCGCGCCCCGGGGTCACCGCGTTGCCGATCAGGATCAGCAGCGAGGCGAGCGGGTTCAGCACCCGCCCCAGCCAGCGGACCAGCGGCGCCGCCGCGCGACCCACCGGGTACGCGTGCTGCCGGCCGAGGGTACGCGGGCCGACGCCCACCACCACGAAGCTGACCACGGTCATCGCCCCGGCGGTGATCAGCGCCGCCCGCCAGCCGGCCCCGAAGGTGTCCACCGCGACCAGCGCCACCAGCGTGGTCGCGGTCAGCTCGGCGAGCAGCCGGAGCAGGAGCAGCAGGTTGAGGTGCCGGACCACGTCACCGGCGACCACCTGGAGGGTCCGCGCGCCGCGCGCCCCGTCGCGGGCCAGCTCGGCGGCGCGGGCCGGGGAGACCGCGGTCAGCGCCGCCTCGGTCATCGCGATCAGGCCGGCGAGCACCACCAGACCCGCCGCGAAGAAGATCAGTTGCAGGTCGGGCAGGCCGGCGGCGGTCGCTGCCGCGAGGGTCGGGGTGTCCATCACCGGGACCGGGTCGACCGCCAGCTCGACAGCAGCCGGGCCTGGAGGGCGAACATCTCCCGCTCCTCCTCCGGCTCGGCGTGGTCGTAGCCGAGCAGGTGCAACACCCCGTGCACGGTGAGCAGGTGCAGCTCGTCGGCGGGGGTGTGGCCGGCGGTCGCCGCCTGCTTGGCCGCCACCTCCGGGCAGAGCACGATGTCACCGAGCAGCGCCGGCTCGCCGCCGGGGCCGTTGGCCTCCCCCGGGCCGTGGTCGACGCTCCCCTCGTCCATCGGGAACGCCAGCACGTCGGTCGGCCCGTCGCCGCCCATCCAGCGGTGGTTCAGCTCGGACATGTACTCGATGTCGATCAACAGCACGGAGAGCTCGGCGAGGGGGTTGACCCCCATCTCGTCGAGGGCGTGCCGGGCGACGGCGAGGACGGCGTCGGTGTCGACCTCGGCGCCGGACTCGTTCGCGATCTCGATGGACAACTGACTCTCCTGCTCTAGCGACGCCGGCCGGCCCGGCCACCCTGGGCGGCCCGACCGGGCACCGCGCGCACGTTCTGTGCCTGCTCGTTCTCCTGCTCGGCGTCCCAGCGGGCGTAGGCGTCCACGATCTCACCGACCAGCCGGTGCCGTACCACGTCGGCGCTGGACAACTGGGCGAAGTGCACGTCCTCCACGCCCTCCAGGATCTCCCGGACGACCCGCAGCCCGCTCTTCGTCCCACCGGGCAGGTCGACCTGGGTGACGTCACCGGTGACCACGATCTTGGAACCGAAGCCGAGCCGGGTGAGGAACATCTTCATCTGCTCGGGCGTGGTGTTCTGCGCCTCGTCCAGGATGATGAACGCATCGTTCAACGTCCTGCCGCGCATGTATGCCAGCGGGGCGACCTCGATGGTGCCGGCGGCCATCAGCTTCGGGATCGACTCGGGGTCGAGCATGTCGTGCAGCGCGTCGTAGAGCGGCCGCAGGTACGGGTCGATCTTCTCGTTGAGCGTGCCGGGCAGGAACCCCAGCCGCTCGCCGGCCTCGACCGCCGGGCGGGTCAGGATGATCCGGTTGACCTGCTTGGCCTGGAGCGCCTGGACGGCCTTCGCCATGGCCAGGTAGGTCTTGCCGGTGCCGGCGGGGCCGATGCCGAAGACGATCGTGTGCGCGTCGATGGCGTCGACGTAGCGCTTCTGCCCGAGGGTCTTGGGACGGATGGTGCGACCGCGCCGGGAGAGGATGTTGAGCGTCAGGACCTCGGCGGGCCGCTCGGCGGTGCCCTGCTCGAGCATGCCGACGGTACGCCGGACGGCGTCAGTGGTCAGGGTCTCGCCTTTCTCGATGAGTTCGAGCAGCTCACCGAAGAGCCGCTCGGCGAGGGCGTTGTCCGCCGGCGAACCGGTGATGGTGATCTCGTTGCCGCGTACGTGCACGTCGCTGACGACCGAACGCTCGACGAGCCGCAGGATCTCGTCCCGCGCGCCGAGCAGGTTGACCATGATCTTGGAGTCGGGAACCGTGATCCTGGTCTGCACCCGGGGCGGGCCGGGAGGTGGGGTGCCGGTCATAGGTCGGGCCGAGGGGCCCTGCGCCACCTGCTCTCGATCTCTGCGCCAGCCCTGCTGACGCGCGGCGTACGAACGTTGCTTCCATGGTATCGGGTCCGCCGGGACCGCACCTCGCCCATTTCGGCCGGGTGCGGCCCCGGCCGGGACCCGCCGCCCCCGGCGGCCGACCCGGCCGAGACGGCGGGAGCGGGTTCAGTCCCCGGCGCGGAAGTCGTACCGGTCGAAGGCCTCCTGGCCCCGGGTGAAGCGGTACGTGGCCCAGTGCATCCGGACCACCGCGCCCCGCTCGTCCCGGGTCAGCCGGAGCAGCTCCCCGACCTCCCGGCCGGAGACCGTCCGGAACACGTCCGGGCGCTGCGGCACCGGCTCGAAGACGGCCGGCGGCTTCCCGGCCGGGTCGTCCGCGCCCCGGGCCCGCAGGGTGCCGTCGTGCCAGGAGAAGACGTACTCGAAGCCCTCCCCCCACCAGCGGCCGAGCAGGCCGCGCAGGTGCGGTGGCGCGGGCGGGCCGGGTCGCCACGGCTCGACGTCGGCCGGGTCGTCCTCGACCGCGGCGGCGAGCAGCCGGTGCGGCAGGTCCAGCAGCTCGGCGGCGGTACCGGAGGAGCCCAGCACCGCGCACCCCATCGCGGCCGGGGTGCCGTCGCCGCCCCGGCGGCCGTACACCCCGGCCAGGAAGCCGGGCATCGCCCCGTCGTGCCCGACGTGCACCACCCGGTCCGGCTGCGGCACCAGGATCAGCCCGAGCCCGAACCCGGCCGCCCAGTGGGCCTCGTCGGTGGTGGTCACCGGCCAGCGCATCTCGTCGAGGGTGGCCGGGGCCAGCACCGCGCCGGTCGGGTCGACCGTGGCCGGGTCGGCGAGGAACGCCGCCCAGCGGGCCATGTCGGCGGCGGTGCTCCAGAGCTGCGCCGCCGGGGCGAGCGCGCCGAGGTCGGTCGGGGGCTCCGGGTGCGCCTCGTCGGAGTACGCGTCGACCAGGTACCCGGTGGCCGCCGTCGGCCCCGGCTGCGGTCCGGTGGCGGTCAACCCGAGCGGCGTCAGCACCCGCTCCGCGAGCACCTCGTCCCAGGTGCCGCCGCGCAGCCGGGCGACCAGCTCACCGAGGACGGCCAACCCCAGGTTCGAGTAGTGGAACCGGCGGGCCGGGGGCAGCACCCGCTCGGCGCGGGCCAGGTCGGCGACGAGCCCCGCGACGTCCGGCGTCCGCAGCGTGTCCCAGACGTCGCCGAACGGCTCGCGTTGCAGGCCGGCGGTGTGCGACAGCAGCCGGCGGACGGTCGCCCCGCCGTGCGCGGGCAGGTCCAGGTGGCGGCCCACCCGGTCGTCGAGGTCGAGCAGGCCGTCGTCGCGGCACTGGAGCACCAGGACGGCGGTGAACGTCTTGGTCACCGAGCCGATCCGGAACCGGGTCGCCGGGCCGAGCCCCACACCGTCCCCCGGGTCGCCGACCGTGCAGCTCCACGCCGGGCGGTCCGCCCGGTGCAGCGCCGCCGCCACCGCCGGCACCCGGGCCCGCGCCTGCACCTGCCGGACCAGCCGCGCCAGGCGGTCGTTCGACGCCGTCACCGTGCGTACCCCGCCGCTCAGCGGGCCAGCATCGGGCCGAGCGGGGCGCCGCCGAGCAGGTGCGCGTGGACGTGGAAGACCTCCTGGCCGCCGTACGCCCCGGTGTTGAACATCAGCCGGAAGCCGTCGCCGAGCAGCCCCTCCTCCTCGGCCACCGTGGCGGCCGTGGCCAGCACCTCGCCGGCCAGCGCCGGGTCACCCTGCCCGAGCGTCGCCACGTCGGCGTAGTGCTCCTTCGGGATGACCAGCACGTGCACCGGCGCCTTGGGCGTGATGTCGCGGAAGGCCAGGGTCTTGTCGGTCTCCCGGACGATGGTGGCGGGGATCTCGCCGGCCACGATCCGGCAGAACAGGCAGTCGCTCTCCATCCGGGCATGCTAAGCGGTCCGCCCGGCCCGCCGTACGCCTCCCGGGCGTCGCCACCACGGGGGCGGTCCGACCTGGTCGCGGACGCGCCGGCATGATGTCGGCGTGACTTCACGAGCGGTACTGGTGACGGGGGCGTCGCGCGGCATCGGCCGGGCGGTGGCCGAGGTGTTCGCGGCCGGGGGCGACCGGGTGGCGGTGCACCACCGCGACTCGGCCGACCTCGCCGAGCGGCTCCGCGCCGAGCTGCCCGGCGACGGGCACGTGGTGGTGCAGGCCGACCTGGCCGACCCGGACGCGGTCCGGGCGATGGTGGACCGGGCCGCCGACCTGCTCGGTGGGCTCGACGTCCTGGTCAACAACGCCGGGGTGTTCGGCCCGGCCGACCCGCCGCACCCGGTCTTCGAGACCGGCTACGACCAGTGGCGGCAGCGGTGGCGCGAGATCGTCGACACCAACCTGCTCGGCGCGGCCAACGCGGCCTGGTGCGCCGCCCAGCACATGCGCGACCGGGGCGGGCGGATCGTCAACGTCTCCTCCCGGGGCGCCTTCCGGGGCGAGCCGACCAACCCGGCGTACGGGGCGAGCAAGGCGGGGCTGAACAGCATGGGCCAGTCCCTGGCGGTGGCGCTGGCCCCGTACGGGATCGCGGTGGCCACGGTCGCGCCCGGGTTCGTGGCCACCGACATGACCAACGAGCACCTGAAGGCGCCGCGCGGCGCGGCGGTGCGGGCGCAGAGCCCGTTCAACCGGGTGGCCGAGCCGGCCGAGATCGCCGCCGCCGTGCACTGGCTGGCCTCTCCGGCGGCGCAGTGGGCCTCCGGCACCATCGTCGACCTCAACGGCGCCTCCTACCTCCGCTCCTGAGCTGCAAGGAAGGGCCCCCTGTTAACGCTTCCGGTAGAGGAAGGGCCCCTTCTTAACACCTCTCCGACCGAGGCAGCGCGGAGTGCCGGAGCGGCCGCGCAGCATCGCGCCGGGCAGGATGGCTGGCGCCGTCACGGGGTAAGGAAGACCGACATGGCCGACACCCCGCTGCTGGACCTCGCCGACGACTACCGGGTGGCCGACGGCCACGACGACGACCCCGTCCTGCTCCGCCCCGACGGCAGCCCGGTGGACACCTGGCGCGAGGACTACCCGTACGACCACCGGATGGAGCGCGACGAGTACGACCGGCAGAAGCGGCTGCTCCAGATCGAACTGCTCAAACTCCAGGATTGGATCAAGGAGTCCGGCGAGCGTTTGGTGATCATGTTCGAGGGCCGGGACGCGGCCGGCAAGGGCGGCACGATCAAGCGCTTCATGGAACACCTGAACCCGCGCGGGGCGAAGGTGGTGGCGTTGACGAAGCCGAACGAGCGGGAGTCCACCCAGTGGTACTTCCAGCGGTGGATCAACCACCTGCCGGCGGCCGGGGAGATCGTGCTCTTCGACCGGTCCTGGTACAACCGGGCCGGGGTGGAACGGGTGATGGGGTTCTGCACCCGCAAGGAGTACCTGGAGTTCCTCCGCCAGGCCCCCGAGCTGGAACGGATGCTGACCCGCTCGGGCATCCGGCTGGTCAAGTTCTGGTTCTCGGTGTCGCGCAACGAGCAGCGCACCCGGTTCGCCGTCCGGCAGGTCGACCCGGTACGGCAGTGGAAGCTGTCGCCGATGGACATCGCCTCACTCGACAGGTGGGACGAGTACACCGAGGCCAAGGAGGCGATGTTCTTCTACACCGACACGGCGGACGCGCCGTGGACCGTGGTGAAGAGCAACGACAAGAAGCGCGCCCGGCTGGAGGCCATGCGCCACGTGCTCAACCGCTTCGGGTACGCCGACGCCGACCGCGAGGTGGTCGGGACGCCGGACCCGCTGATCGTCGGGCCGGCCGGGCTGGACCTGCGCCCCGACGACCAGCCGGTGCACATCTTCCCCCGGCTGTGAGCGAGCCGCCCGAAGGCGTTAAGAAGGGGCCCCTGCTCTACCGGATGCGTTAACAGGGGGCCCTTCCTTACACACTCACCAGCGGGCGAGGCGGGTGGCGAGGACGGCGAGCGCGGCCACCCCGGCGGTGGAGGTACGCAGCACCGTCGGGCCGAGCCGGACCGGGCGGGCACCGGCCTCGGTGAAGGTCGCCACCTCCGCCTCGCTGACGCCGCCCTCCGGGCCGACCACCAGGACGATCTCCCCGGCCGTCGGCAGCTCGACGGTACTCAGCCGCTCCCGCGCCCCCTCGTGCAGCACGAACGCGGCGGCGGCCCCGGCGAGCCGGCGGGCCACGGTCGGGGTCGGCTCGTCCGGTGCGCCGGCCACCACCGGCAGCCACGCCCGCCGGGCCTGCTTGGCCGCCTCCCGGGCGGTGGCCGTCCACTTCTGCCGGGCCCGTACGCCCCGGTCACCGCGCCACTGCACGACCGAGCGGGACGCCGCCCAGGGCACGATCTCGTCCACCCCGACCTCGGTCATCGCCTGCACGGCCAGTTCGCCCCGGTCGCCCTTGGCGATGCCCTGCACCACCACCAGCCGGGGGACGGACGCGTCGACGTACCCCCGGGAGGTGACCTCGATCTCCAGGTTGCCCCGGCCGACGGCGGTGACCACGGCGGCGGCGGTGCCGCCCCGGCCGTCGGCGAGGAGCAGTTCCTCGCCGACCCGCAGGCGTTGCACGGTGGCCGCGTGGTGGCCCTCCGGGCCGTCGAGGGTGAGCTGGTCCCCGGTCGGCAGCGACTCGACCAGGAACAGCGGCGCCGACACCTCAGGCGTGCCCGTTGAAGGCGTCCCGCATCCGGGAGAAGAAGCCGCCCTGCTTGCTCAACTCGGCGACCTCCTCGCCCCGGGTCTTGGCGAAGTCGCGCAGCATCCGCTCCTGGTCGGCGTCGAGCTTGGTCGGGGTCCGCACGTCCAGGTGGACGTAGAGGTCACCCCGGCCGGTGCCGCGCAGGTGCGGTACGCCCCGGGCGCGCAGCCGCAGCGTGCTGCCCGGCTGGGTGCCGGGCTTGACGTCGACGGACTCCTCGCTGTCCAGCGTCTTGATGGTCAGCCGGGTGCCCAGCGCGGCGGCGGTCATCGGCACGGTGACCCGGCAGTGCAGGTCGTCGCCCTTGCGCGAGTAGACGTCGTGCGGGCGCTCGTGGATCTCGACGTACAGGTCGCCGGGGGTGCCGCCGCCCGGGCCCACCTCGCCCTGCTGGGCCAGCCGGATCCGCATCCCGTCCTCCACCCCGGCGGGGATCTTGACGGTCAGCGAGCGGCGGGTCCGGACCCGGCCGTCACCGGCGCAGGTCGGGCAGGGGTGCGGGATCGTGGTGCCGTACCCCTGGCAGACCGTGCAGGGCCGGGCGGAGACCACCTGGCCGAGGAAGGTGCGCTGCACCGACTGCACCTCGCCCCGCCCCTGGCACGCCTCGCAGGTGGCCAGGTGGGTGCCGGCGGCGGTGCCCGCCCCGGAACAGGTGGTGCAGAGCACGGCGGTGTCGACGGTGATCGGCGCCTCCACCCCGAACGCCGTCTCGTTCAGGTCCAGCTCCAGCCGCAGGATCGCGTCGGCCCCGGGGCGGGTCCGTGGACGGGGCCCCCGGGTGGCACCGGCGGCACCACCGAAGAACGCGTCCATGATGTCCTGGAAGCCGGCGAACGGCCCCGCACCCGGCCCGCCCGGACCGGCCGCCCCGCCACCGGGGGCCAGCGGGTCCCCGCCCAGGTCGACGATCTGCCGTTTCCGGTCGTCCGAGAGGACCTCGTACGCGGCGTTGATGTCCTTGAACTTCTCCTGGGCCTCCGGGTCCGGATTCACGTCCGGATGGAACTGCCGCGCCAGCTTGCGGTAGGCGCGCTTGATCTCGTCATCGGAGGCTTCCCGGCTCACGCCGAGAATGCCATAGTAGTCCCTGGCCACTGCGTCCCGTGTCCTCATGTTCGTCTCGCTCTGCGCCGGTCGTCGGCCCGACTGATCAGTTCTGGGCCAGCAGCTCGCCCACGTAGCGTGCCACGGCTCGCACCGTGGCGATGGTGCCGGGGTAGTCCATCCGGGTCGGCCCCAGCACACCCAGGCCACCCACGATGGTGGCACCCGGGCCGTAGCCGGTGCTGACCACCGACGCGGCCCGGAGGTTGTCGATCTCGTTCTCGTCGCCGATCAGCACCCGGGTCGTGCTCGGCTCGGCCTCGCCGATCAGCTTGAGCAGCACGACCTCCTCCTCCAGCGCCTCCAGGATCGGCCGCAGCGAACCCTGGAAGTCGAGCAGGCCGCCCCGGGTCAGGTTGGCGGTGCCGGCCAGCGCGATCCGCTCCTCGTGCCGTTCGACAAGCGTCTCCAGCAGCACGGTGGAGAGCGTGGTCATGGCCGGCCGCACCTGCGCCGGGGCCTCCTCCACCAGCGCCTGCACCAGCGGTGGGGTCTCCGACAGCCGGGTACCGACGAGCTTCTCGTTCATCAGCCGACGCAGGTCGGTGACGTCGTCGGCGCAGATCGGGGCGGGCAGCTCGACCAGCCGCTGCTCGACCCGACCGGTGTCGGCGATCATGACCAGCATCAGCCGGGTGGTGGAGATCGGCACCAGCTCCAGGTGGCGGACCGAGGACCGGGCCAGGCTGGGGTACTGCACCACGGCCACCTGCCGGGTGAGTTGGGCCAGCAGCCGGACCGTGCGGTGCACCACGTCGTCGAGGTCGACCGCCCCCACCAGGAACCGCTCGATGGCCCGGCGCTCGGCCGGGCTGAGCGGCTTCACCCGGGACAGCCGGTCGACGAAGAGGCGGTAGCCCCGGTCGGTGGGCACCCGGCCGGCGCTGGTGTGCGGCTGCCGGATGTAGCCCTCCTCCTCCAGCACCGCCATGTCGTTGCGGACCGTCGCCGGGGAGACCCCGAGCTGGTGCCGCTCGACCAGCGCCTTGCTGCCGACCGGCTCCTGGGTGGCGACGTAGTCCTCGACGATCGCGCGCAGCACGGCGAGTTTGCGGTCGTCGAGACCCATCTCCCCACCTCCTGTCGCACGTCGGCCACGCCGCACCCGCCCGTGGGCCGGCACGGCCGGACCGACCCGCCCCGGCCGTGCCGGCCGGGGTCGAGGCCGCGCCCTGGCACTCGACTGTAGCGAGTGCCAGTCTACGTCGGCTGCCCCCACCGGCGCGATGATCAGTGACGGACCACGCGCACGTCGATGTCTGCGAGTGACGACGGCCGATCGTGCCGGCCGATCGAGCCGGTGTCGCTCTGGTGCCGCCTTGCCGGCTGCACCTACCGTGACCTCCATGACTGAACCGCCTCGCCCACCCGGATCGGGCGACCCCGGCATCCCGCCGGACCCGACCTCGCCGCTGCCCCCCGCCGGCCCGTCCGGCTACGAACCGCCCACGGCCCCACTGTCCGGGACGCCCACCCCGGGCGGCTACCCCCCACCCGGTGGATATCCGCCACCGGAGCAGCCGGTGTCGGGCGGGGCCCACCCCCCGTCGGACGCTCCCCCGCCCGGCAACTATCCCCCGGCCGGTGGATATCCCCCGCCGGGCGTCGGGTACCCGACCGGCGGCGGCTACGGCGCGGCTCCGGACGGCGGCCAGTACGGCGCGGGACCGGGCGGCGGCGGATACGGCGGCGGGCCGTACGGGCCGCCTCCGCCGGGGTACCCCACCGCCGACGACAAGACCTGGGCGCTCGTCTCCCACTTCGGCGGGGCGCTCGGCGTGATCGTCGGCGGCGGCCTGCTGGGCTGGGTGGCGCCGCTGATCGCGCTGACGGTCAAGGGGCCGCAGTCGCCCACCGCGCGGGCACACGCGGTCGCCGCGCTCAACTTCCAGCTCACCTGGGTGATCGCGCTCGCCGCCAGCATCGTGCTGGGCATCATCACCTGCGGCCTCCTGGCCTTCGTGCCGTTCCTCGTCGGCCTGGTCCCGTTGATCTTCGGCATCGTCGGTGGTGTCAAGGCCAACGAGGGCGTGCTGTACCGCTACCCGATGACGTACCACTTCGTGAAGTGAGCCGGCCGCCGGGCGGGCTCAGGGCAGCAGGTCGCGGACCACGGCGTCGGCGAGCAGCCGGCCCCGGAGGGTGAGCACGGCCCAGCCGTCGGCGTACCGGGCCGGATCGAGCAGCCCGGCGGCCAGGGCCTGCTCGGCACCGGCCCGCCCCGGCTCGTCGAGCACCGCCAGCGGCAGCCCCTCGGCGAGCCGGAGCCGCAGCATCACGTCCTCCATGTGCGCCTCGGCGGCGGTGAGCACCTCCCGGGCCTGCCCCGGGGACCGTCCCTGCGCCAGCCTGCCCGCGTACGCCGTGGGGTGTTTGACGTTCCACCAGCGCACCCCACCGACGTGGCTGTGCGCCCCCGGGCCGAGGCCCCACCAGTCCCCGCCGGTCCAGTAGAGCAGGTTGTGCCGGCACCGGGCGGCCGGCGTCCGCGCCCAGTTGGAGACCTCGTACCAGGAGAAGCCGGCCGCGCCGAGGGCGGCCTCCGCGGCCAGGTAACGGTCCGCCGCGACGTCGTCGGAGGGGTACGGCAACTCGCCCCGGCGCATCCGCGCGGCCAGCCGGGTGCCGTCCTCCACGATCAGGGCGTACGCGCTGACGTGGTCGACCCCGGCGGCGATCACCTCGTCGAGGCTGGCGGCGAAGTCCTCCGCGCGCTCCCCCGGGGTGCCGTAGATCAGGTCCAGGTTGACGTGGTCGAACCCGGCGTCGCGGGCCTCCCGGGCGGCGGCGGTGGCCCGGCCGGCGCTGTGCCGCCGGTCGAGGATCGCCAGCACCCCGGGCGCGGCGGACTGCATGCCCAGCGAGATGCGGGTGTAGCCGGCGGCGCGCAGGGTCTTCAACGACTCCGGGGTCACCGACTCCGGGTTCGCCTCGGTGGTCACCTCCGCGTCGGCCGCCAGCCCCCAGGTGCGGTCGATCGCGTCCAGGATCCGGGCCAGGTCGTCGGCGGGGAGCAGGGTCGGGGTGCCGCCGCCGACGAAGACGGTCGACACCCGGGGCGGCGGGGTGTCGCCGAGCACCCGCCCGGCGAGCGCCAGCTCGGCCAGGACGGTGTCGGCGTACTCCTCCCGGCTGGCCCCGCCGCCCAGCTCGGCGGCGGTGTACGTGTTGAAGTCGCAGTAGCCGCAGCGACTGGCGCAGAACGGGACGTGGAGGTAGACGCCGAAGCCCCGCGCGCCGACGGCGGCGGTGGCGGATTCGGGCAGCGAACCGTCGACGGGGACGGTCTCACCTTCTGGGAGGAGGCCGGGCACAGCCACTAGTGTGCCCGCATGACCTCTCCCGACCCCCTGGTGCGGGTCACCACGTCCCGTGGGGTGACCACCCTCACCCTGGACAGCCCGCACAACCGCAACGCCCTCTCCACGCCGCTGATGACCCAGTTGCTGGCCGGGCTGGCCGCCGCCGTCGCCGACGACGCCGTCCGGGTCGTCGTGCTCGACCACACCGGCCCGGTCTTCTGCTCCGGCGCCGACCTGAAGGAGACCGCCGCCGCGTACGCCAGCGGGACCGTGCCGGCCGGGATGCTCGGCGACGTGCTGGCCGCCGTCCGGGAGTGCCCCAAGCCGGTGCTGGCCCGGGTCGCCGGGCCGGCCCGGGCCGGCGGCCTGGGCCTGATCGCGGCGGCCGACCTGGCGGTCTGCGCCGAGGGGGCCACCTTCGCCTTCACCGAGGTCCGGATCGGGGTGATCCCGGCGGTGATCTCGGCGACCGTGCTGCCCCGGCTGCTCCCCCGGGCCGCCGCCGAGCTGTACCTGACCGGGGACACCTTCGACGGCCGGCGGGCCGCCGGGATCGGCCTGGTCACCACCGCCGTGCCGGCGGCGGAGCTGGACGCGACGGTGGCCCGGTACTGCGCCTCGTTGGTCCGGGGCGCCCCCGGGGCGCTGGCCGGGGCGAAGGAGCTGCTGCGCCGGCCGGCCGCCACCGACCTGCGGGACGAGATCGCCGCGCTGGCCGCCCTGTCCACCGGCTACTTCCTCTCCGCCGAGGGGCGTGAGGGCGTGCAGGCGTTCCGGGAGAAGCGGGACGCGAGCTGGGCACCCGCCCCGGCCGACCCCCCGGCGTAGCCCGGACCGGCCACGGCCCGGGCCGACCGGGGCCGGGCTGCCGACCGGTGGTCCCCCGCCCGGCCGTTTCACCGGACCGGGCGGGGGAACGCCGGTCGCCGACCGCCGACTGTCGCGGACACGCGGCGGAACGTGACGATCCGGGCGGACGGGCTGATCAGCGCCACCCGAGACGTACTCTTGTCGGAGCGTCGAACAGGGGGTGTGGGTGCGCACACGGGCAGCCGTCGCAAGCGGTGTCGTTCTCGCGGTCGTCGCCGTTCTCGGGATCTGGGTGGTCGCCCGACAGGTCGGGCAGTTCCAGGTCACCTTCGCCAGCCGGGGCTGCACGGTCCAGGCGGACGGTCGGGTCGGCCTCGACTCGCACCAGATGGCCAACGCGGCCACCATCGCCGCGATCGGCATCCAGCGCGGCATGCCCGAGCAGGCCGTGGTGGTCGCCCTGGCCACCGCGTACCAGGAGTCGAGCCTGCGCAACCTGGCCGGCGGCGACCGGGACTCGGTGGGGTTGTTCCAGCAGCGCCCCAGCCAGGGCTGGGGCACGCCGGCCCAGATCCGCGACCCCCGGTACGCGGCCAAGCGCTTCTACGCCGCGCTGAAGAAGGTCAGGGGCTGGGAGGAGATGCGGGTCACCGACGCCGCGCAGGCGGTCCAGCGGTCGGCCTTCCCCGAGGCGTACGAGAAGTGGGCGGACGACTCGCAGGTGCTCACCCGCGCCCTGCTCGGCCAGGCGACCGGCGCGGTGGCCTGCACGATCGGCACCGAGCCGGCGATGCGCGGGGACGCCGCCACGGCGGAACTGACCCGGGCGCTGACCCTGGACTGGGGACTGCCCGGCGCGGAGTCGCCGGCCGACCTGACCGGGCTCGTGGTGCCCGCCGCCAAGAAGCGCGACGGCTGGCGGTACGCGCACTGGCTCGTCGCGCACGCCCGGGACCACGGGGTCAAGCGGGTCAGCTTCGGTGGCCTGGAGTGGACCTCGAAGCAGGGGAGCTGGGGCAGGGCCGCCGACGGCGGCTCGGAGTCCCGGGTGGTCGCCGAGGTGTTCGGCGACCTCTGACCCGCCGATCCGGGCGATCACCATCGGAACCGCACGAAACGCACAATCGCCCACATCCGGCAAGCAGCCGGATAGCGCGGCATACCACCGCGCCGCGAGCACTCGCCGGAGTCGACCCATCGCCCCTGGTCAACGGCGGTGCGGATCCGGGACCTGTGGCCCTTCCCCCGCCCCGGCGACCGCGCGTTACCATCGGCGACCTGTGCCAGAAATGGTTCCACCTCATGGGGAGGGGTACGACGCGGTGTTCGATTACGAGGGCCGGACCGGTTACGAACCGATCAGCGACACCGACCGCAAGGAGTTCCACGAGCAGGGCTTCATGCTCCTGCGGAACGTGCTGACGGAGGACCACCGGGCCGCCCTGGAGGAAGCCGTCGACCGCGTCTACGCGGAGGAGAAGGCCAAGGGCAACACCACCAAGGACGGCACCCTGCACCTGCTGGGCTTCCTGGAGCGTGACGAGCTCTTCGGTGAGCTGCTCACCCACCCGATCGCCTTCCCGTACATGTGGGGGCTGGCCGGCTGGAACATCTACACCCACCACAACCACCTGGACGTCACCCCGCCGGCCGCCGAGCCGGAGAAGCCGTACTGGGGCTGGCACCAGGACGGGTACCGGCAGAACTCCGACCCGGAGACGATGGACCCGAACCTGCCCCGGCCGATGTTCTCGCTGAAGGTCGCGTACGTCCTGTCCGACCTCTCGGAGACCGGGCGCGGCGCCACCAAGGTCATCCCGGGCAGCCACCTGTGGAACTCCCTGCCCCGGCCGGACGACCTGACGGTGCACAACCCGGACCCGGAGGGCACGGTGGAGATCACCGCCAACCCGGGTGACGCGTTCATCTTCGACCGCCGCCAGTGGCACTCCCGGTCGACGAACCTGTCCACCATCACCCGCAAGATGCTCTTCGTCGGGTACACGTACCGGTGGATCCGCCCGCTGGACGAGCTGCACATCGACAAGGACGGCGAGTGGTGGGCCAACCGCTCGCCGGTGCAGCGCCAGCTCTGCGGCGAGGGTACGCACACCGCCAACTACTGGGGCATCAACTGGAACGGGTACATCGACGACGAGATCCCGCTGCGCAAGGAGCTCAAGGAGCGCGGTCTGCTCGACCGCAGCGTCCCCTGGCTCCGCTGAGCTGAAAGGAGGGGCCCCCTGTTAACGCTTCCGGTATAGCAGGGGCCCCTTCTTAACACCCGCCGCCGGCGCTCGCCCGGCAGCCGGCGGGCAGCCCGCCCGGCGGTCAGGGCCGGCGGTCGGGGGCCGGCGGCGGTCAGGGCCGGCCGGCGAGGCGGCGGTTGACCTTCTCCCGGATCGACTCGGGCAGCTCGGGCGCGTCCAGCAGCCGGGGCAGCAGCTCCGGCTCCAGGTTGGTCGCCCGGAACACCTCACCGATGGTGACGCCGTGCTCCGGCCGCGCCACGACCTGCACCGGGTCCCCGGCGCTCACCTCTCCCTCGCGCAGCACCCGCAGGTACGCCCCGGGCACGGCCCGCGCGGTGAACCGCTTGATCAGGTCGGGCATCCCCCAGAAGCCGGCGAACGTCCGGCACGGCGTCCGCGGCTTGGTCACCTGGAGCAGCGCCGACCCGACCAGCCACTGCTCGCCGACGACCGCGCCGGTGACGTCCACCCCGTGCGTGGTCAGGTTCTCGCCGAAGCCGCCGGGCCGGATCTCGCGGCCCAGCTCGGCCGCCCACCAGGCCGCGTCCTCCTCGGCGTACGCGTAGAGCGCCTGGTCGGGGCCACCGTGGTGGGCCCGCTCGGCGATGAAGTCCCCGACCACCCCGTGCAACCGCACCGGCACCGGCCCCTCGACGGGCCGCTTGTCGATCCCGCTGCGACCGCTCGCGTCGCCCGCCCACTGCGCCTCGGTCACCACGCCGAGGTTCACCGCCGTCACCCTGCCCATGGCGGTCAGCGTAACGTCTCGCCGAACCGGAAAGCACTTGCCCAGCAGGAAAGTACGCGGTCTGCTTTCCTGACAGGAAAGCACTCTTCTCCTCGGCAAGGAGACCGCCGTGACCGAGCCCGCCATCTCCCCCGCCTCCGCCGACGCGCTCACCGAGATCCGCCAGGCGATCGGCGCCACCCTCGTACCCGGCTGGCGGTGGGTGGGCTGATGGTCGCCTTCACCACCGCGGTCGAGACCGCCCGGCCGTGGGTGGTCGCGGTCGGGTCCGTCGGGTACGCCCGGGGTACGCCCTGGTCACCCGGGTCGCGCTGCGTCACCGCGCCCAGGTCCGCAACGACCTGCTCGGCGTCCGGGGCGGCCTCGCCATCGTCGGGTACGTCCTCGCCCTGGTCGTCCTCGGCCTCGGCAGCGGGTTCGCCGCGGACGCGGCCGGGTTGCCCTGGCCGGCCACCATCGGTGCCGGCGTCACCGGGTTGACCATGGCGCTCAGCGGGCACCGGCTGATGGGGTACCTTCGCAGCGTGATGAGCGCCCGGCCGATCGGCGGCGGCCGGTGACCAGGGCCCGCTTCGACGAGCTGATCCACGCGCCGACCCGCCTGTCCCTGGTCAGCCTCCTCGCCGCCACCGACTGGGCCGAGTTCCGGTACCTGCGCGAGCAGCTCGACCTGTCCGACTCCGCGCTCTCCAAGCAGCTCTCCGCCCTGGAGCGGGCCGGCTACGCCGAGATCCGCAAGAGCTTCGTGGGCAAACGGGCCCGGACCTCGGTGACGTTGACCCGGCGGGGCCGGGACGCCTTCGCGGGTCACGTCGCGGCGTTGCAGGAGATCGTGGCCCGTGCCGGCGCGACCGTCACCCCCGCCGCCGCCCCGCCCTCCGGATCCGGGTGTTAGGAAGGGGCCCTTCTACTACCGAATGCGTTAACAGGGGGCCTTCCTTACACCTCAGCCCTTGACGGCGCCGGCGACCAGGCCGGTGACCATCCGACGCTGCACCAGCAGGAAGAAGACGATCACCGGCAGGGTGATCAGGGTGGAGGCGGCCATCACCGGACCCCAGGCGGTGTCGTCCCGGCCGAAGAAGAAGGTCATCGCCACCGGCAGGGTGTACTTCTCCTGGTCGTTGAGGAAGGTCAGCGCGAAGATCAGCTCGTTCCACGCGGTGATGAAGGAGAAGATGCTGGTGGCGACGAGACCGGGGGCGACCAGCGGGAAGAGGATCCGCCGGAAGATCTGCCCCCGGTTGGCCCCGTCGATCGCCGCCGCCTCCTCCAGTTCCTTCGGCACCGCCGCGACGAACCCGCGCAGCATCCAGACCGCGAACGGCAGCGAGAAGCCGAGGTACGTCAGGATCAGGCTGGGCAGGGTGTTGTAGAGCCCGAGCCGCTGGATCATCAGGAACAACGGGATGACCAGGGCCTCCAGCGGGATCATCTGCACCACCAGCAGCATGATCAGGAAGCTGGTCCGCAGGGAGAACCGGAACCGGGCCACGGCGGTCGCGGCGAGCAGCGCGACCAGCCCGCTGAGCAGGACCGTGGCCGCCGCGACCAGGAGACTGTTGCGGAAGAAGTCGACGAAGGACACCCCGGGGATGAGGTCGCCGGTGAGGATGTCCCGGTAGTGCGCCAGGGTCGGCTCGGCGGGCACCGGTCGCGGGGTGGCGGAGAAGATCTCCCGGCTCGGCTTGAGCGAGGTGGCGACCATCCAGTAGACGGGGAAGGCCGCGAAGAGCGCCACCAGCAGGCCGGCGCCGTTGAGGGCGAACCGTTTCACGACTCCTCCTGGCGCAGCACCATGCGGACGTAGAACCCGGTCACCACCAGCAGGATCACCGTCAGGATCACCGCGATCGCCGCGCCGAGGCCGTACTTGGGCGGGGGCGAGAAGGCCTCGGCGTACGAGTAGATGGAGAGCATGAAGGTCGACCGGTCCTGGGTGCCACCGGCCAGCACGAACTGCTGGGTGAAGACCTTGAAGTCCCAGATGGTGGAGAGCACGACCAGGATCCCGAAGACCGGCCGCAGCAGCGGGAACGTCACCGACCAGAAGACCCGCCACGGGCCGGCCCCGTCCACCCGGGCCGCCTCGTGCAGTTCGCTGGGCACGCTCTTGAGCCCGGCCAGCACGCTGACCGCGATGAACGGGAACGAGTGCCAGACCACCACCAGGGTGAGGATGGCGAAGAAGAGCAGCGGCGAGTTGAACCAGCCGTACCCGGTCCAGTCGCTGCGCCCGAACAGCGCGGTGGAGAGCCCGTCGGGCAGCGCGTTGAACAGCCAGGTCACCAGTCCACTGGTGTCGTCGAAGATCCACTTCCAGACGATCGTGCCGGTGAGCGCCGGGGTGGCCCAGGCGAGCATCACGCAACTGCCGACGAAGGTGGCCATCCGCCGGCCGAGCTGGTTCAGCAGCAGCCCGACCAGCGTGCCGAGCACCATGGTCAGCGCCACGGTGGCGACGGCGAAGAGCACCGTGTTGCGCAGCACGGTGTGGAAGAACGGGTCGCCGAGGATCTGGAGGTAGTTCTCCAGCCCGACGAAGGGCCAGGGCCGGTCACCGCGTACCTGCCGGACGTTGTCCAGCCGGTGGAACGACATCCACACCACCTGGCCGAGCGGCCAGAGCAGCAGCCCGCCGATCACCACCAGGCAGGGCAGGAGCAGCAGGTACGGCAGGCGGTCGGCCCGGCGGCGCCGCCGGGCGGGGGTCTCCCGCGCGGCGGACGTGCCAGGGGCGTCGGTCAGCGTCGTCACTTGGCGTTGAGGATGCTTTCCATCTCGCCGGCCGCGTCGGCGGTGGCCTGCTCGACGGTCTTCTGTCCCTTGATCACCGAGCTGTTCATCGCCTGGGTCACCGTCTTGGTCCGGCTCACCTCGACCCACTTCGGGGTCAGCGGGGTCAGCCGGGTGCGCTGGATGGTGGTGGCGAAGGCGGCCATGAGCTTGTCGTCGGCGTACCCGCCCCCGTTGACCAGGTCCTGGTAGACCGGGAAGAAGCCGAGGCTGTCCGCGAAGGTCTTCGCGTTCTGCTTGGTGAGCAGCACGGTCAGGTAGTCCCAGGCCAGGTCCTTGCGCGGGCTGTCCTCCCAGACGGCGAGGTCCGAGCCACCGGCGAAGGCGGGGGCCGGGCGGCCGTCCGGACCGGGGATCGGGAACGTACCCCAGACCTTCTCGATCTCCGGGTTGTCCTTCTTGATGGCGCCGGCCTGCCAGCTCCCGGCGAAGGCCATCGCCGCCTTGCCGGTGGCGAACTGGGTACGGGCGTCGATCTCGTTCCAGCCGGCGGCGGCGGGCGGGGCCACCTTGTGCACGGTGACCAGGTCGGTCCAGAACGTCACCGCCTGCCGGGCCTGCGGCGAGGTGTACCCGGAGGTCCAGGTCCCGCCCTGCTCGGTGGCGATCTCACCGCCGGCGCCCCAGAGGAAGGAGTAGAAGGGCAGCTCCGAGTTGCCGGGCAGGGCGATGCCGTAGGTGCCGGGCTTCTTCGCCTGGACGGCCTTGGCGGCGGCGACCAGCTCGTCCCAGGTGGTCGGCGGTCGCACCCCGGCCTCGGCGAACCAGTCGGCCCGGTAGTAGACGGCCCGCACCCCCGCGTACCACGGGACGCCGTACTGCCGGCCGTCGAGCTGGGCGTTGCGGACCAGGTCGGGCAGGACGTCCCGCCCCTCGGCCCAGCCGCCGAACCGGTCGGTGACGTCGGCGAGGGCCTGCTGGGCCGCCCAGCCCTGGGTCTCGGTGTTGCCCAGCTCGGTGACGTCGGGCCCCGCCCCACCGGCGAGCGCGGCCTGGAACTTCTTCGGCGCCTCCAGCCAGGGGACGTACTGGACCACGACGTCGGTGTCCGGGTGCTTCGTGCGGAACTCGGTCTCGACGCCGTCGAGGAAGGCGGTCTGCGCCTCGCTCCCCTCGCCCATCATCCAGACCGTCAGCCGGCTGTCGTCGGCGGCCGGGTCGTCGGCACCACCGCACCCGGCGATCAGCATCGCGACCGAGGCCACCACGGCGGTGACCGGGGTCAGCCGTTTCCACCTGTTCACGCCACGTCTCCCTCGCACCGTCCGGCACTTACCTTCTCCGCCGCACCTTAGTAGGTAAAAATCCTTTACGACAGGGGCGAGCCCGACGGCGAGGCGACCGTACCGCAGGGGACCTGACCCCGGCAGCGGTGACGACGGCGACCGGGCACCCGTCGGGAGTGGACGGCCCGGAGACACGCGACGGGCGCCCGACCGGATGGTCGGGCGCCCGTCGGTGTCGTTCGGTGCTTACCGGTGGGTGACCCCCCGGCGCCGGCCACCCACCCCGGCGACCAGGGCGACCGCCACCGCGGCCAGCAGGACCTGGATCAGCAGTTCACCCAGGTTCAGGGCGCTCCCGGTGGCGAGCCCGGTGGAGCGGGCGATCACGGTACCGAGTAGCGCGGCGCCCACACCGATGAGCATGTGCAGCCAGATCGGCATGTTCTGGCGGCCCGGCACGACCAGCCGGCCCAGCGCACCAACGATCAGGCCGACGATGAGCGCGGTGATGATTCCGGTGACGGTCACGATCGTTCTCCTCAATATGTCTCGGGTCGTTCAGTGTCGTGACCCCACAGTTCCCGACCCGCTGAAAACTCAAACCGGTCCGGTGGACGAATCACCCGTCGGCGGGCGGGGCGGCATCCTCACCACGAAGGCCGCAGGTCGGGAGGTAAGCCCCACAACGCGACGGGCACCCGGCCGATGGCCGGGTGCCCGTGGACGGACTGCGGGGTACGTGCCCTACCGGTGGGAGACGTGGCGGCGACGTCCGACGCCAGCGACCAGCGCCACCGCGACGGCGGCCAGCAGGACCTGCAACATCAGCTCACGCCAGTCGATCCCGGCGGTCTCGGCGAACCCGCTGGCCCGGGCGATGAGCGTGCCCAGCAGGGCGGCGCCGACGCCGATCAGCATGTGCATCCACATCGGCATGTTCTGGCGGCCCGGGACGACCAGGCGGCCCAGCGCGCCGACGATCAGACCAACGACGAGCGCAGTGATGATGCCCCAGACGGTGAGTTCCACGGTCGTCCTCCTCCAGCAAGGTCACACGGTGTTGTGCTTTCTCTGGTGACCTCTGGATGCCCGGGTCCGGGCGCAACCAAACCGACCGATCCCCACCGATCTCGACCGGCCTCGATCGCCGGCCTCGCGCCGCCGCACGGAAGACCAGGTGAATGACGGTGTCAAGATGGTCGTGGCGGTAGCGTGACGGGACCGGAATCGGCGGCACGGCACCGTCGACAGGGGGCCGGGGCGACCTCGACCACGGATCACCCCGACCCTTCGACAGCGGAGCGTGACCGGAAACCGGTCACTTCTTGCCGGTGGCCTTCCCGTCTCCGGAGTCGGAGGAGAGCGCGGCGATGAAGGCCTCCTGGGGGACCTCCACCCGGCCCACCATCTTCATCCGCTTCTTGCCTTCCTTCTGCTTCTCCAGCAGCTTCCGCTTCCGGCTGATGTCACCGCCGTAGCACTTGGCGAGGACGTCCTTGCGGATCGCCCGGATGGTCTCCCGGGCGATCACCCGGCTGCCGATCGCGGCCTGGATCGGCACCTCGAACTGCTGCCGGGGGATGAGGCTGCGCAGCTTGGCGGCGATGCTGGTGCCGTAGGCGTACGCCTTGTCCTTGTGCACGATCGCGCTGAACGCGTCCACCGGCTCGCCGTGCAGCAGGATGTCCACCTTCACCAGGTCGGAGGACTGCTCGCCGGAGGTCTCGTAGTCCAGCGAGGCGTACCCCTTGGTCCGGCTCTTGAGCTGGTCGAAGAAGTCGAAGATGATCTCGGCGAGGGGCAGGGTGTAGCGCAGCTCCACCCGGTCGGCGGAGAGGTAGTCCATGCCGAGCAGGCTGCCGCGCCGCCCCTGGCAGAGCTCCATCACCGCGCCGACGTAGTCGTTCGGGGTGAGGACGGTCGCCCGGACCACCGGCTCGTACACCTCGGCGATCTTGCCGGTCGGGTACTCGCTGGGGTTGGTGACGGTGATCTCCTGGCCGTCCTCGGTGATCGCCCGGTAGACCACGTTCGGCGCGGTGGAGATCAGGTCGAGGTTGAACTCGCGCTCCAGCCGCTCCCGGATGATCTCCAGGTGCAGCAGGCCGAGGAAGCCGCAGCGGAACCCGAAGCCGAGCGCGCCGGAGGTCTCCGGCTCGTAGGTCAGCGCCGCGTCGTTGAGCTTGAGCTTGTCCAGCGCGTCACGCAGGTTCGGGTAGTCGGAGCCGTCGATCGGGTACAGCCCCGAGTAGACCATCGGCTTCGGGTCCTTGTACCCACCGAGCGCCGCCGTCGCCGGCTTGGAGTTGATGGTGACCGTGTCACCGACCCGGGACTGGCGGACGTCCTTCACCCCGGTGATCAGGTACCCCACCTCGCCGACGCCGAGCGCGTCGGCCTTCACCATCTCCGGCGAGATGACCCCGATCTCCAGCAGCTCGTGCGCCGCACCGGTGGACATCATCTTGATCCGGTCCCGGGCGTTGATGTGCCCGTCGACCACCCGGACGTAGGTCACCACGCCCCGGTACACGTCGTACACCGAATCGAAGATCATCGCACGGGCCGGCGCCTCGGCCTCCCCGACCGGCGGGACGAACTGCCGGACGATCTCGTCCAGCAGGTGCGGGACGCCCTCACCGGTCTTGCCGGAGACCCGGATGCAGTCGGCCGGGTCGCCGCCGATCAGCCGGGCCAACTCCTCGGCGTACTTCTCGGGCTGGGCGGCCGGCAGGTCGATCTTGTTGAGGACCGGGATGACGTGCAGGTCGTTCTCGAGCGCCAGGTAGAGGTTGGCCAGCGTCTGCGCCTCGATGCCCTGGGCGGCGTCGACCAGCAGGATCGCCCCCTCGCAGGCGGCCAGCGAGCGGGACACCTCGTAGGTGAAGTCGACGTGCCCCGGGGTGTCGATCATGTTGAGCACGGCGGGCTCGCCGGCCCGGTCGCCCTCCCGGATCGTCCACGGCATCCGGACGGCCTGGCTCTTGATGGTGATGCCGCGCTCGCGCTCGATGTCCATCCGGTCGAGGTACTGCGCACGCATCTGCCGTGGGTCGACCACCCCGGTGAGCTGCAACATCCGGTCGGCCAGGGTCGACTTTCCGTGGTCGATGTGGGCGATGATGCAGAAGTTCCGGATGCGCGCCGGGTCGGTGGCACCAGGAGCGTTCGCGCCGGAATCGAGCTTCGGTGGCACAGCGGTCCGTTCTGGTCGGCTGACGTGAGCAGGCCGGCGCGGCGCCGGCCCCCTCTATGCTCCCACGTCGCCGCCGCGCCTCCGCTGTGCGGGCGATCCCCGGCACCGACCGACGGCGGTGGAAGGAAGGGCCCCTTGTTAACGCCTACGGTAGAGAGGGGTTCCCTTCTCACCCTCCGGCGGCCACCTGACCGGCCGCCCAGCGGTCCGTCACTCCACCGGCGGCTCGACGAAGAGGGCGGCCAGCTTCGGCAGCCGCTGCCGGGCGGCGTCCTCGTCGTCGAAGTCCCAGAAGTCGTCGAGGTTCGGCACCGGCACCGGGTCCCGGTCCGTCGGCAGGTCGGCGGCGGTGGCCTTGCGGTACGCGTCCCACGGCACCGCCAGCATGTCCTCGCACTCGAACTCCTCGCCGCTGAGCGCGGCGGCCCGGACCTGCGGCAGCTCCGCCAGCGAGTCCGGAGCCCCGACCGCCCGGGCGAAGACCGCCCGACCCTGGGTCATCAGCCAGCCCCGGAAGTACTCGAAGCCGTCGTCGGACGCGCCCCCGTTGATCAGGTACGCCGCGCCCCAGAGGTCGACCGTGTACGAGGCGGCGAGCACCCGCTGCTGGTGCTGGGCGTACCCGAGGATCTCCGCCGGGTCCCGGGCGGCGAGCAGGGCGACCGCCCGGGCGGCGACCGCGTCGGGCGCACCGCCGGCCCCGGCCCTCGCCTCGTCGATCAGCCGCCAGAAGTCGTCGGTCCTCATGGAGTGGCAGTCTGACAGAGCGGCCTCCCGCCCGCCCCGCAGGATCGGCGCGCGGGCCGGCCCGGCCGACCGGCACCATGGACGGATGCGCCCGACCTCGCCCCCGGTGCCGTACCACGCGACCGCCGCCCGGCCCGCCTGGTCGGCGCTGCCGGCCGGGCTGCGCGCGGCGGTCACGGCGCGGCTCGGCGCCCCGGTGGTCGGGGCCCGGACCGCCGGTGGCGGGTTCACCCGGGGCTTCGCCGCGGTGCTGACCACCGCCGACGGCGGCCAGGTCTTCGTCAAGGCCGCGGAGCTGGCCCGGGACCGGCACCTCGCCGACTGGTACGCCCGCGAGGTGGCCGTCCTCGCCGGGCTGCCCGCCGGGCTGCCGGTCCCCCGGCCCCGGTGGACCCTGGACGCGGCCGGCTGGTACGCGATCGGTCTGGACGCCGTCGACGGGCGGATGCCCCGGCTGCCCTGGGACCCGGCCGAGCTGACCGCCACCCTCGCCGGGTACGCCGAGGTCGCCGCCGCCCTGGCCACGCCACCGGCCGCGCTGACCGGGCTGGGCCTGCCGCACCTGGCCGACCTGGCCCGGGAGGACATCCTCTGGTGGGTGGAGGTGGCCGCCGGCCGGGAGCCGCTGCCGCCGGTACCCGCCGGAGTCCCCGACCGCCTCGACGACCTGGTGGCCCTGGAGTCGCGGCTGCCGGCGTACGCCACGGCCGCGACCGGGCTGCTCCACGGTGACCTGCGGGCGGACAACGTCCTGGTCGGGGCGGACGGCCGGGTCTGGTTCTGCGACTGGGCCTGGCTCTGTCACGGGCCGGCCTGGTTCGACCTGGTGACCCTCCTGCTCCCCGCGTACGCGGGTGGGCTGGACGCCGACGCGCTCTTCACCGGGCACCCGGCGGCGGCCGACGCGCCCCCGGACGCCCTGGACGTCACCCTCGCCGCGCTCTGCGGCTACTTCCTCACCGGCGCGGCGGCGGCCCCGCCGGCCGCTCCGTCGTACCGGTCGGCGCACCAGCGGTGGAGCGGGGAGCAGGCGCTCGACTGGCTCGCCCGCCGGCAGGGCTGGTCCCTCGGCGCCGCACCTCGCCGGCCCGGCGACGCCCCGCCGCCCGACCGCTGACGGTGACCGGGCCGGCGACGGCGCACCGCCCCGTGCCCGAGGTGGTGGGGTGCCCGGCGGGACCGTGTCCCCCGAGCCGTTTTGGCTCGTCTGGGGCGACCTGGTAACCTGGCTTTTCGCGCAGCGATGACGCATGCTCGTCGCGCGCAGCAAGCAGACCAACCCGAGCTATCAAGACGAGGCTGTCGCGTGGCGAACATCAAGTCCCAGATCAAGCGCAACCGGCAGAACGAGAAGCGCCGGCTGCGGAACAAGTCGGTCAAGTCGTCGCTGAAGACCGCCATCCGCAAGTTCCACGAGGCTGCGGAGACCGGTGACGTCGAGAAGGCCACCACCCTCATGCGGGACGCCGCGCGCAAGCTGGACAAGGCGGCCAGCAAGGGCGTGATCCACGCCAACCAGGCTGCGAACCGCAAGTCCGCGATCGCCAAGCGCGTGGACTCGCTCGCCGCCTGAGCCGGCGACCAGCAGACCGCTGACCTGACCGGAACCCCCGGGGCTGACCAGTCCCGGGGGTTCCGGCCGTCTCCGTCCGGACTCACCCCGGCGGCTGGTTCCTTCCGAGGCCCCGGGCCACGCCACCGGGCCCGGCCCCCCCTACCCGCCCTGGCCTCGACCGCTGCCGGCGGGATCGGCCCCCCGGCCGGCCGGCTCGACCCGCGTCCCGGGTGCCGGTTCGACGGCGACCACGACACCGGGCACGACGGTGTGGGCGTGGGCGACCCGGACCCGCCCGACCACCGGCTCCATCTGCCGGCGGAAACGGTCCCGCTCCTGCTCGGGCACGAGCGTCGCCGACCGGACCACCGTCTCGGCCACCATGTCGTTGAGCTTGACCATGACCGCCACGGCGGCGGGCAACAGCAGCACCGACCACCAACTGACCAGCTCGGCCAGGGCGAGCAGCGCGGCGAGGGCCACCGAGCCCTCGAAGAAGAGGAAGCAGAGCACCCCACCCGGGTTGACGAAGCGCAGGCCGAGGAGCCGGGCGTAGAGCGGCCGGTACCGCTCCTCGTCGACCGGGATCGTGGCCCAGCCCGTCCGGGTGGCCCCGCTCACCTGGCCCCGTCCTGCCGGGCGGCGGCGACCGCGAAGACCGCCCGTTCCAGGGCGTACGCCCGGTCGTCCGCGCCGCCCTTGACCGCCGCGTTGGCCTCGGCCGCCGCCTGCATTGCCTGGACCAGGCCCTCCGGGGTCCACCCCCGCCCCTGCCGCTGCGCCCGTTCGATCTTCCACGGTGGCATGCCCAGGCTGCTCGCCAACTGGTACGCGCTGCCCCGGCCGGCGGAGGCCACCCGGGCGACGGTCCGCACCCCGTCGGCGAGGGCGTCGGCGATCGGGACCGGGTCCACGCCGACGTGCAGCGCCCAGCGCAGCGCCTCCAACGCGGCGGGGACGTCCCCGACCATCGTCGCGTCGGCGACCGTGAAGCCGCTCACCTCCGCCCGCCCCCGGTAGTACCGGGCCACCGTGTCGGCACCGATGCGACCGTCGGTGTCCGCGATGAGCTGCGCGCACGCGGCGGCCAACTCCCGCAGGTCGGTGCCGACCGCCGCGATCAGCGTCTCGGCGGCGTCCTCGGCGCACCGGCCGCCGGCCCGGCGGATCTCCTCCCGGACGAAGGCGACCCGCTCCCGGTGGCCCTTCAGCTTGGCGGCGGGGACCACGGTCGCGCCCGCCGCCTTCAGCCCGTCGGCGAACGCCTTGCCCTTGGCCGCGCCGAGGTGCAGCACCACCAACTGGACGTCGGGGTCGGGGTTCTTCGCGTACGCCAGGAGGGCGGCGGCCAGGTCCTTGCGGGCGTCCTGGCCGGAGCGGAGCACGAGCAGCCGCCGCCCGCCGAAGAGCGACGGACTGAGCATCTCGGCGATCTCGCCCACGGTGAGCACCCCGGCCTGGTACTCCCGGACGTCCACGTCCGGGTCGGCGGCGCGGGCTGTCGCCACGGCTTCGGAAACCGCGCGCGTGGCGAGCAGCTCCTCGTCGCCGAGAACGAGCAGAATAGGTGCGGGACTGGCGGTCACGCCGCCCATACTCGCACGCCCCGGGAACGGGTCCACCCTGCTCGGCGACGCGACCACGGCAGACCCCGCACACAGCGCAAATCCAGACATTCGACCTTATTCTTCACCAAAGCCTGCAAGCCGCAGCTACCGGTCGAGGTGGGGCAGTGCTACCGGCCCGGGTGGGTGGGGCCCCGGGCCACCACCGCCAGCCCGGCCCCATCCCGGACCGCCGCCACGTCGCCGTCGGTGTCGGTCCGCAGCACCCGGGCTCCGCCCCTGCTCAGCCGGGCCAGCACCCCCGGATCGGGGTGCCCGTAGTCGTTCTCCGCCCCCACCGGAACCAGCGCGACCACCGGGCGGACCGCGTCCAGGAAGGTCGGCTCCTGGTAGGCCGAGCCGTGGTGGGCGACCTTGAGCACCTCGGCCCGGAGCCCACCCGGTGGCGGCCGGTCCAGCAGCGCCCGTTGCTCCTCGGTCTCGGCGTCCCCGACCAGCAGGACCCGCACCCCGGCCACGGTGGCCCGCAGGATCAGCGAGTTGTTGTTCGGGTCCGACCGGGTGCCGCGCAGCGGGTACGGCGGCCCGACGACGGTCACCTCCACCGCACCGGCCCGCCACGTCCAGCCCACCGTCGCCGCCCCGACCGGCGTCCCGCCCGCCGCCGCCCGGACCAGGTCCCGCCCGCCCGCCGGCTCCGACCACCCCGGGGTGACCACGGCGCGTACCCGGCGCCCCCGGAACACCCCCGTCACCCCGCCGGTGTGGTCGACGTGGAAGTGGCTGAACACCAGCAACGACACCTCCCGGACCCTCAGCCGGCGCAGGCAGCCGTCCACCGCCGTCGGGTCCGGGCCGGCGTCGACCACCACCGCCCGCCCCTCGGCGACCGGCAGCACCAGGGCATCCCCCTGCCCCACCGCGCAGGCCACCACCACCCAGCCCGGCGGCGGCCACCCGCCGGCCACCAGCCTCACCGGCAGGGTGCCCAGCACCACCGCGACGACGAGCACCGCCACCAGCCGGCGGACCACCGGACGGCGGACGGCGACCAGCAACGCCACGGTGAGCGCCCCGAGGAGCAGCGCCCCGACCACCCCGCCCGGCCAGGGCAGGTTCCCGCCGGGCAGGCGGGCTCCGTACCGGGCCACCGTCACCAGCCACCAGGCCGGCCAACTGCCCAGCCAGGCGGCGGCCTCGGCACCGGCCGGCCAGAACGGCGAGACCACGGCCGCCACCACCCCGAGCACCGTGGCGGGCGCGATGGCCGGCACCACCAGCAGGTTCGCCGGCACCGCGACCAGACTGACGGTGCCGGAGATGCCGGCCACCACCGGGCCGCAGGCGAGCTGCGCCGCCGCCGGCACCGCCAGGGCCTCGGCCAGCCCGGCCGGCACGCCCCGCCGGCGCAGCCCGTCCCGCCAGCGCGGGGCGAGCAGCAGCAGACCCCCGGTGGCCAGCACGGAGAGCGCGAACCCGGCGTCCCCGGCCAGCTCCGGATCGAGCACCACCAGCACCGCCACCGCGGCGGCCAGCGCGGGCAGCGCCGCCCGGGGTCGCCCGGCGGCGAGGGCGGCCAGCCCGATCGCACCCATGGTGCCGGCGCGGACCACGCTCGGCGACGGGCGGACCAGCACCACGAAGCCGACCAGCGCCACCGCGCAGAGCCCCGCCGCCAGGTACGGCCCGGCCCGGCACCACCGGGCCAGCAGCAGCACCGCGCCCACGACGATCGCCACGTTCGAGCCGGAGACCGCGTTGAGGTGGGTCATGCCGGTGGCCCGGAAGTCCTCCTCCACGGTGGGCAGCAGCCGGCTGGTGTCGCCGACGACCAAGCCGGGCAGCAGGCCACCCTGCTCGTCGGGCAACGGCTCGCAGGCGCGTTGCAGCCCGGCGCGGAGGTCACCGGCGGCCCGTTGCAGCCAGGACGGTGGCCCGTGGCGCACCGGCGGCCCGTCGACCAGCACCACCGCCGCGGTCAGGTCGCCGCCCCGGGGTTCGGTCAGCCGCCCCTCGGTGGTGACCCGCTGCCCGGGAAGCAGCCCCTGCCAGCCCGGATCGGTGGCGAGCAGCAGGAGCCGGGCCGGGGCGCGCACCCGCCGGCCGTCCGGCCCGGTCAGCGTGGTCAGCTCGGCCGCCACCAGGAGGGCCGCCGGCCGGCCGGGCACCCGGCGGACCGGGCGCGGGTCGTCGGTGACGGTCGCCGCGACGGTGACGGTGGCCCGCTCGTCGACCAACGCCCGGATCGCCTCGGCGTCCCGGACGCCGAGCCGGGCGGCGGTCGCCGTCGCACCGCAGACCACCCCGATCAGCGCGGCGACCGCGATCCAGCCGTACCGGCGCACGGGGGCCGCCGGCCGGCCCAGGACTCCGGTCAGGTGCACCGTGGCAACGGTGGCGAGGCCGGCGGCGAGCCCGGCGACCAGCAGCATCGTCCACCCGGTCAGGTACAGCCCGGCCAGGGCGGTCAGCCAGGCGGCCACCGCCAGCCCGGCCAGCCGCAGGTCCGGCGGGGCCGGGTCGCCCCCGTCGACCGGACCACCGGAGCGCGCACCGGCCGGCCGGGTGCCGACGGCGGGCAGGCGGCCCGTCACACCGTCACCAGTTCCTTGAGCTGTTCGTACCGGGCATCGCCGATGCCGCTCACCTGGCGCAGGTCGCCCACGGTCCGGAAGCCGCCGTGCCGCTCCCGATGGTCGACGATCCGCTGGGCGAGCACCGGGCCGACCCCGGGCAACCCGTCGAGTTGGGCGAGCGTGGCGGTGTTCAGGTTGACCAGGCCACCCGGGGCGGCCCCGCCCGGCTGCCCCGCCGCGCCCGGCGCCCCACCGCCCGCCGGTGCGGCCGGCTGGCCGGGCGGCGGGGTGACCCCGACCAGGACCAGTTCACCGTCGGCGACCTTGCGGGCCGGGTTGAGCAGGGCGAGGTCCACCCCGGGCAGGACTCCCCCGGCGGCGGCCACGGCGTCGGCGACCCGGGCACCGGCCGGCACCCGGACCAGCCCTGGCCGGCGGACCTTGCCGGCCACCGCGACCACCAGATCGTCCGTGGACGGCTCACTCGGCTCGGCGGACGCCTCGGGTACCGCCAGGGTCGCCGTCGTCGCCGGCGCGACCGGCTCCGCCTGCGGCCTGGCGCGCCACGCCCAGACCCCGGCGCCGAGGACCACCAGCACCCCGACGACGGCGAGCACCCGGACACCCCGCCGGCCGGGATCGAACGCGTCCGGCCCGGGCAGTCGGGCGGCCGGCGGGTCGACCGGCCCGTCCGCGCCGTCGTCGTGGTGGCCGGGGTGGTCGTGGTGCTCGTCCGGGTCGACGTGGCCGTGCCCGGCGACGCCGGGACCAGCGGGGTGGCCGGGCCGGTCACCGTGGTCGTGGTGGTCGCGCCGGACCCGGTCGTGCCAACCACGGGCGTACCGGCCGTGGACGTGCCGGGCGCGATCGTGGTGGGCGCGATCGTGGTGGGCGCGATCGTGGTGGGCGTCGTCGTGCCAGCCGTCGTCGTGACGGGCCTGCTCGTGACGGACGTGGTCGCGGCCGGCGTGGTCGTCGTCGACGGGCGGGAGGTGCGGCGTCGGCCGCGCCGGGGACGCGAACCGCTCGACCACGGGCAGCAGGCCCTGCGGATCGGTGGCGGTCGGGTGGGCGGGGGTCGGCTCGAACAGCCGCCACAGCCGTTGGTGCGCCATCGTCGCCTCGTCGTCGGACACGCGGCGACGCTACGGCCGGCCATCCGTTCGGCGCGGCCGGTCGACCACCCCCTGTGGACGACGACCGCGACTGTGGACAACCGCCTGATCATGCACTTGTCTGCTATGGCGCCGGCCCCACCAGCCAGCCCCCGCCGGCCCGAAGCCCAGCCAGCGCGAAGGCCAGGCCACGCAGGAGCCAGGCCGGGCGGGTCTATCGGGGGTCGGTGTCCGGGGCGGTCGGGAGCCGGTGGACGACCACGCAGGCCAGTCCCGGCCCGGCGTGCGCGGCGACCACCGCACCGGCCTCGGTGACGTACGCCTGGCGCAGCCGGTCGCCGAACCGGGCGGTCAGCGCGTCGAGCAGCGCCCCGGCCCGCTGCGGCGCGGCGAGGTGGTGCACCGCGAGGTCCACGTCGGCGTCGCCGGCCGCCTCGGCCGCGAGGTCGACCAGTTTCGCCACGCCCCGGCTGGCGGTACGCACCCTGTCCCGGACCTCGATCGTCCCGTCCGGCATGTGCATGATCGGCTTCACCGACAGGGCGGTGCCCAGCAGCGCCTCGGCGGCGTTGATCCGGCCACCCCGACGGAGGAACTCCAGCGTGTCGACGTAGAAGAAGATCGTGGTGCGGGCGACGGCGTCCAGTGCGGCCCGGCGTACCCCGGACAGGTCGGCGCCCGCCTCGGCGGCGCAGGCGGCGGCCAGTACCGGGAAGCCCAGCCCCATCCCGGTGGACCGGCTGTCGACGACGGCGACCCGCTCCGCGCCCACCTCGGCGGCGGCGAGCCGGGCCGCCTCGACGGTGCCGGAGAGCCCCGTCGACAGGTGCACGGAGACGACGGCCTCCGCCCCCGCGTCGAGCAGCCGGCGGTACGTGCGCGCGAACTGCTCCGGGGCGGGGCGGGAGGTGCTCACCGAGACCCGCCGCGCGCCCAACGCCCGGGTGGCGTCGGCGGGGAACGTCTCGACCCCTTCCAGGCCCTCCGCGCCGTTGAGCACCACGGTCAGGGGTACCACCGTGATCCGGTGCGAACGCACCAGCTCGGACGGCAGGTAGGCGGTGGAGTCGGTGACGACCGCGACGGACATGCCCGGCACGCTAGCCGATGCCGACCCCGGTCGGGCCGGGCGGGTTGGTGGGCGGCCCGGTGCGTGTCCGGCTCAGACCGCCTCGACGGGGACGGTCGCGGTGACCGGACCGACGTTGTGGGCCCGCAGATGCCAGCCCCGGACGGCGTTGTGCCGCAACTCGGTCCAGTGGCAGTTCTCCAGCGAGCCGAGCGCGCGCAGCACCGTCGCGTCCCAGCCGAGCAGGTGACCGCAGCCCTGCCGGGCCGCGGCACCGTGGGTGGCGACCACGACGGTGCCGCCGGGCACCAGGTCGGCAGCCTTCTGCAACGCCGTGCCGAGCCGGGCACCCAGGTCGGCGAGGCTCTCGACGTCCGCGCCCGGGTCGGGGTCACCGGCCCGCCAGCGGGCGTACTCCTCGGGGTACCGCTCGGCCACCTCGGTGAGCAGCAGGCCCTGCCAGCGCCCGAAGTACCGCTCCCGTAGCCCGGCGTCGGACCGGACCGGCAGGCCGGTGTGCGCGGCGAGGGCGGCGGCGGTGTCGGCGGCGCGGCTCAGGTCGCTGGTCACGATCGCGTCCGGGCGCAGCGCCGCGAGCAGCGGCGCCGCCGCGCGGGCCTGCTCCCGGCCCAGGTCGTTGAGGGGGACGTCGGTCTGCCCCTGGACCCGGCTGGCGGCGTTCCAGTCGGTGTTGCCGTGCCGCCAGACGACCAGCCGGGTCATTCGGCGGTGGAGGTCGAGCCGCCCGCCTCGGCGTCGACCAGGTCACGGTCGACGAACGGGATGGTCGGGCAGTCCTTCCAGAGCCGGTCGAGGGCGTAGAACTCGCGCTCCTCGGTGTGCTGCACGTGCACCACGATGTCGACGTAGTCGAGCAGCACCCAGCGCCCACCGCGCTCGCCCTCGCGCCGGACCGGCTTGGCCTTCTCCGGCAGGTCGAGCAGCCGCTCCTCGATGGCGTCGACGATGGCCAGCACCTGGCGCTCGTTGGGGGCGGCGGCGAGCAGGAACGCGTCGGTGATGGCGAGCTGGTCGCCCACATCGATGATGACGATGTCCTGCGCCTTCTTGTCGGCGGCGGCCTGGGCGGCGGCGATCGCCAGCTCGTGAGCGCGTTCGGAAACTGTCACCGTTCTCCTTCGATCAACCGTGCGATGTTCCAAGCGTCTCACACGCCGCGCCGTCCCGACGCGTCAGTTCTGGTCGGATACCGGGACAGACAGCCCATGCCGGCCCCTACTTCTCCTGGTAGAGGCCGCGTTTGGCGATGTACTGCACCACACCGTCGGGGACCAGGTACCAGACCGGCTCGCCCCGGGCGACCCGGGCGCGGCAGTCGGTGGACGAGATGGCCATCGCCGGGACCTGGACCAGGCTGACCGCGTCGGCGGGCAGGTGGGCGGCGGTCAGCTCGAACCCGGGCCGGGTGACCCCGATGAAGTGGGCCAGCTCGAAGATCTCCGTCAGGTTCTTCCAGGAGAGGATCCGTTCCAGCGCGTCCGCACCGGTGATGAAGAAGAGCCGGGCCTGCGCGCCGTACAGGGCGTGCAGGTCGCGCAGGGTGTCGACGGTGTAGGTCGGCCCGTCCCGGTCGATGTCCACCCGACTGACCTGGAAGTCCGGATTCGAGGCGGTGGCGACCACGGTCATCAGGTAGCGGTCCTCGGCCGGGCTGACCGGGGTGTCCGCCTTCTGCCACGGCTGCCCGGTGGGCACGAAGACCACCTCGTCGAGCCCGAACCGGTTCGCCACCTCGCTGGCCGCCACCAGGTGCCCGTGGTGGATCGGGTCGAAGGTGCCGCCCATGATCCCGACCCGCCGGATACGTTCCTCCACCTGGTGATCGTATGCCGCGCCCCCGCCGCCCCGACCCCGACCACCGTGCCCGCCCACCGGCGGCGGGCGGAAACGGGACCGGTGCCGGGGCCGGCGGGGCGGGGGTCAGGTCGCCACGATCGCCGCCACCGCCGTCCGGGCCGCGAGCGCCCGACGCAGGTCGTCGTCCGCGTCGGTGACCACCCGGCGCACCCCCGGGGTCAGGTCGTCGCGGGCCAGCAGCGCCGCGGCCGACTCCCGGGTGCTCTGCGCCACGGCGAACTCGGGATAGGCCAGCTTCGCGACCTCGTCGGCCACCCACGGGGTACGCAGGTGGGCCGCCGCCGGCATCTCGGCGAAGTACCGCGGCACGTACCCCGCGGTCAGCTCGGCCTGCTCGGGATGCCAGAACCCCTCGGCGGTGGCCTCCACCAGCCGGTTGGACAGCGCGGTGTCACGGACGACGATCTCCCACGCGGCCTCCTTGGCGGCCAGGTCGGGCAGCGCCGCGCGGCACCGGGCGGCCCGCTCCGCGCCGGTCGCGCTGGGGTCGGCCGCGGCCTCGGCGTCGATCACCGCCGCGCCGGCCGCCCCGAGCACCACCAGTCGGCGCAGCACCCGCCAACGCAGTTCCGCGTCGACGGCCAGCCCCGCCGGCACGTCCCGCCCGGCCAGCCAGCCGACGAGCAGGTCGACGTCGGTGCCGGCGGCGACCGCCCCGCGCACGGTGGCCAGTTGCATCGACCCGCCGGGCGACGCGGCCGACGCCATCCGGGCGCAGGTGCGCGCCACCACCTCCAGCGCCGTGGCGCGGGCCGCCGGCTCCAGGTACCGGTCGATCAGCGACCGGCTCAACGACAGGACGTCCTCGACGAGGACCACCTCGGTCTCCGCCGGCAGGGCCGTCTCGATCAGCGTGACCAGCGCGGTCACCGGCAGCTCCCCGTCGGTCGCCGCGTCCAGCGCCGCGCCCCACAGCACGGCCCGGGCGAGGGGGTCGGCCAGGTCGGGCAGGAGCAGCGGCAGGGCGTCCACCGAGGCCGGGTCGAGGCGGACCTTGGCGAAGGTCAGGTCACCGTCGTTGGGCAGCAGCAGCCGGGCCGCCGGCTGGCCCGCCAGTCCGGTGAGGACGGTCCGGCCGCCGTCGACGTCCGGGTCGAGGTCCACCTCGTCGCGGGTCACCGTGCCGTCGGCGTGGTACCGGCCGACGCCCACCCGGTGCGGGCGCAGCACCGGGTGCGAGGCGGGGGCGCTCTGCACGATCGCCACCTCGGTGTACCGGCCGTCGGCGGCCACCGCGACCTCCGCCCGCAGCGTGTTGACCTGCGCCTGGCGCAGCCACCGCGCCGCCCAGCCCCGCAGGTCCCGGCCCGGGGCCGCGGCGGCGAGACTGTCCAGCAGGTCGGCCAGGGTGGCGTTGCCGAACCGGTGCGCGGCGAAGTGGGCGTTCAGCCCGGCGAGGAACGCCTCGTCCCCGAGCCAGGCGACGAGTTGCCGCAGCACCGCCGCGCCCTTGGCGTACGAGATGCCGTCGAAGTTCAGCAGCCCCTCGGCGGCGTCGACGACCTCCTCGGGGGCCACCGGGTGGGTGGACGGCCGCTGGTCGGCCGCGTACCCCCAGGCCTTGCGGCGCAGCGCGAAGGTCGTCCAGGCGCGGTCGAAGCGGGTCGCCTCGGCGGTGACCCGGGTGCCGAGGTACTCGGCGAACGACTCGTTCAGCCACAGGTCGTCCCACCAGCGCATGGTGACCAGGTCGCCGAACCACATGTGGGCCATCTCGTGCGCGATGGTGGTGGCCCGCCGCTCCCGTTCGGCGTCGGTGACCGCCGAGCGGAAGACGTAGTCGTCGCGGAGGCCGACCAGGCCCGGGTTCTCCATCGCGCCGAGGTTGAACTCGGGCAGGAACGCCTGGCCGTACGTGCCGAACGGGTACCGCTCGGCGAAGAGCTGGTGGAACCGGTCCAGGCACTGCCGGGTGACGGTGAGGATCTCGGCCAGCTCGGCGTCCAGGTACGGGGCGAGCGACCGCCGGCAGTAGACCGCGAGCGGGATGCCGTCGTGGCTGTCCCGGCGGACGTGCCAGGGCCCGGCGACCAGGGTGAACAGGTACGTGGGCAGCGGCACCGTGGGGGCGAACTCCCACCGGCCGGGCGCCGGGGTGGCGGCGACGTCGGCGTTGGCCGCGACCGTCCACCCCGGCGGCGCGGTCACCGTCAGCGTCACCGGCGCCTTCAGGTCGGGCTGGTCGAAGGCGGCGAAGATCCGTTGCACCTCGTCCAGGAAGGACATCGCGTACAGGTAGGTCTCGCCGTCGGCCGGGTCGACGAAGCGGTGCATCCCCTCGCCGGTGTTCGAGTACGCCATCTCGGCCTCGACGACCAGCGTGTTCTCCGCGCGCAGGCCGGTAAGCGGGTACCGGTTGTCGACCAGCGCGCCCGGGTCGAGGTCGTCGTCGTCGAGGCGTACCGCCAGCAGGGTCGCGGGCTTGACCTCGACGAAGGTCTCGGCACCGGGGGTCGCCCGGAACCGGATGGTGACGCGGGAGCGGAACCGCTCCGCGCCACCGGTGAGATCGAGGTCCACCTGATAGGACGTGACGGTAATCAACTCGCCACGCGCGGTCGCCTCTACACGGGTCAGGCTCGGCATCCGCTTATCCTGCCCGATGGGGAGCCGGAGACGTTCCCCTTAACGCTTCGCGATGGAGGACGAACCATGAGTCAGCACCCCAAGGGCGACTTCGACCTGTCCAGAGCGGTCTGGCAGCGCGCCGAGGGGGACACCTCCGAGGGCGCCGTCGAGGTGGCCTTCGTCGACGACCTGATCGGCATGCGCAACTCGGCCGAGCCGGACGGGCCGGTCCTGGTCTTCACGCAGGCCGAGTGGGACGCCTTCGTGGCCGGCGCCCAGGACGGCGAGTTCGACCTGGACTGACCACCGGGCGGCCGGTCAGTCACCGTCGCCCCAGCCGAGCCCGGCCAGGCCGGGCGCGTGGTGGAAGCCCGGGTGCCCCGCCACGTCGGCACAGTGCTCGCCGTCCGGGCCGGCCGCCCCGCAGAACAACCGCTCCGCCCGGTGCCAGGCGTGGGCCGGGGAGAACGCCGACGCGCCGACGGCCAGTTCCGGGCGGAGCAGACCGAGCGCCTCGGCGTACCCGACGGCGATCTCCCGGGCCTCGTCCGGGCCGGTCGCCTCGAACCCCAGATGCACCGTGAACCGTTGCGGCCGACGGCCCCCGGGGGCCGGACCGGTGCCGGCCGGCGTCCCGGGACCCGCGCCGGCCGGTGCCGGGACGGGTGGCGTCGTCCCCGCCACCGACGCCCCCGCCCGGCCGGCGCCGTCCGCTCCGGTCGTCACCCGCCGCCAGTACGGCGAACCGTTCTCCCGCATGCCGCCTCCCCACCGTCGTCCGTCCGGTCCCGCGTCGGCGTGGCCCGGGTCCACCCGGCCGGCCGCCGACAGCGGCGTCCCGCCCGACCGGTCCGCCGGGCGGTACCCGGACAGCAGACCAGGTTTCCGGCGTCCGGGGAGGGGCCAGCCGATCTGTCGTCGGCTGGCCCCTCCCCGGCCCGGCTGGACCCTCCCCGGCCCGGCTGGCCCCTCCCCGGCCCGGCCGGGCCCGGTTCGGCCCGCAGGATTCGACGCGGCCCGGATTCAGCCGCCGTCACCGGGGTAGAAGTCGCCCAGCGGTCCGGTCGACGGGCGGCCGACACCGGGTCAGGAGGGCGCCGGATGGGCACGATCCCGGGGGACGGCAGCCCGGACAGCAGCGTCGCGTTCCTGCGGGACGGGTACCGGTTCATCGGCAACCGCTGCGCCCGGCTCGGCAGCGACATCTTCCAGACCCGGCTACTGCTGGAACGGACCATCTGCCTGCGCGGGCGGCCCGGGGCGATGCTGTTCTCCGACACCGACCGGTTCGTCCGGCACGGCGCGATGCCGAAACGGGGCCAGCACACCCTGGTCGGCGTCGGCGGGGTGCAGGGGCTGGACGGCCCGGCACACCGGGCCCGCAAGGCGATGTTCATGTCGATCATGACGCCGTCCGCCGTCCGGCACCTGGGCCAACTGTTCGACGACGAGTGGCGGGCCCGGATCCCGGCCTGGGAGCAGGCCGGTCGGGTGGTGCTCCACGAGGAGGTCGGCCGGATCCTCACCCGGGCGGTCTGCGCCTGGGCCGGCGTACCGCTGGCCGCCTCGGCCGTGGCGCGCCGCTGCGCCGACCTGCACGCGATGATCGCCGCCCCGGCCGCGTTCGGCCCCCGGCACTGGCGGGGCCGCCTGGCCCGGCAGCGGGCCGAGCGCTGGCTGGCCGACGTGGTGGACCGGGCCCGCGACGGCACCCTGCCCGCCCCGCCGGGCAGTGCCCTGGCCGCGGTCGCCGGGCACCACGACGCCGACGGGCGGCTGCTGCCCCGCCGGATCGCCGCGGTGGAACTGCTCAACGTGCTCCGCCCCACGGTGGCGGTGGACCGGTACGTCGTCTTCGCCGCGCTCGCCCTGCACGAGCACCCCGGGTGGCGGGACCGGGTCCGGGCCGGCGAGGAGCCCACCGAGCGCTTCGTCCAGGAGGTCCGCCGCTTCTATCCGTTCTTCCCGGTCGTCGCCGCCCGGGTCCGGGACTCCTTCGACTGGCAGGGCTACCACTTCCCCCGGGGCCGGCGGGTGCTGCTCGACCTGTACGGCACCAACCACCATCCCGACCTCTGGCCGGAGCCGGACCGGTTCCGGCCGGACCGCTTCGCCACCTGGCACGGCGACCGGTACGACCTGGTTCCGCAGGGCGGTGGCGACCACCTCGGCGGGCACCGGTGCGCCGGGGAGTGGATCACCATCGAGCTGATGAAGCGGGCGGTGACCAACCTGACCGCCGCCATGCGGTACGTGGTCCCGCCGCAGGACCTCGCGCTGAACCTGCGCCGGATGCCGGTCCTGCCGCCGAGCGGCTTCGTGGTCACCGACGTCCGGCGCGCCGGCTGAGCCCCGGCCCCGAGCCGGTCCGGGCGCGTCGCCCGATCGTCGTCGCGGCCTGTTCACGGTTTCGCTGCGGTCCCCGCCGTCGGGACGACAGGATGGAGGATCGGAGCGGGCACCACCGCCCTCCGGAGCCGGCCGGAGGTGTTCCGGCGTCGACGGCGGTCGGTCGGGTGCCCGCAGCACGGAGGTGACAGCGATGGCGCGTGGTACGCGCGACGACCGGACGACCGGTCACCGGCCCCGGGTCCGTACCGCCGCCCTCGCGGTGGCCGGGGTCTTCGTGCTCGTCGGACTGCTCGGCTTCGTCCCGGGCGTCACCACCGGGTACGACGAGATGACCGTCGCCGGACACGGCTCCGGGGCGAAGCTGCTCGGGGTGTTCCAGGTCTCCGTGCTGCACAACGCGGTGCACCTGCTCTTCGGTCTGGTCGGGCTGGTGCTCGCCCGCAGCGTGGCCGGCGCCCGGGTGTTCCTGGCCGTCGGCGGCGCGGTGTACCTGGCCCTCTGGCTCTACGGGCTGGTGCTGTCGCACGGCGAGACCCCCGCGTCGGCGAACGTCCTGCCGGTCAACGCCGCCGACAACTGGCTGCACCTCGGCCTCGGCTTCGGCATGCTCCTGCTGGGGCTGCTGCTCTCCCCCGGCGCCGGCGCCACCGCGCAGCGGCTGGACCGCCCGTTCGACCGTCCCTGACCCGCCGGGCCCGGTCCCGCCGGCCGGCCGGCCCCGCCGTTCGGCCGGTACCGGCGTCAGCCGTCAGGCGGCCACCGGCAGGCGCTTGGCGAAACACACGCTGTACGGGTTGTCGACGTACTCGCCGTACACCGGGATCGACTCGTACCCGCTGGAGGTGTACAGCCCGATCGCCGCCGGCAGGTACGTCCCGGTCTCCAGGCACACCGTCTGGTACCCCCGCTGGAACGCGAGTTCCTCCAGTGCCACCAGGAGTTGCCGGCCGACCCCCCGGCCCCGGAACGCCGGCCGGACGTACATCCGCTTCAGCTCACCCGTGGTGCGGTCCAGCTCCTGGATGCCGCCGCAGGCGACCGCCCGCCCGGCGACCACGAACACCAGGTAGTCGATGTCGTCGCGGGTCACCGTCGCCTGCCCGTCCAGCCCGCCGTCGGCCTCCCGCAGTTCCCGCTGCTGCGCGGTGACCAGCGCGAGGATCTCCGGGTCGGTGGCGGGACGGGCCTCGATCAGCATTCCGTCACGGTAGGTGTCGCGGATTTCGCGCAGGTTTCCGACATCCGTCCCGATGGCAGCGACGAACGGTACGTTCGGCGGCGCGACCCGCCAAACCGTACCGTCACTCTGTGTCAGAGTCGGTCGCCTCGTCGGAGCCGGCGGGCTCATCGGCCCCGTCCTGCTCGTCGGCGGGGCGCTGGCGGCGGGCCTTGCGGGCGGCCAGCCGCTCGGCGGCCGACGCCCGGGTCGACTTGTCCTCCAGGCGGTGGTCGGTGCCCCGGTTGCCGGGAACGAACTCCGCCCCCGCGTAGAGCGTCGGCTGCCAGTCGAACTCGCGCTCGCCGATGCGGACCAGGTCACCGGGTTGGGCGCCGGCCTTGGCGAGCTGCTCCTCCACACCGAGCCGGGCCAGCCGGTCGGCGAGGTACCCGATCGCCTCGTCGTTGTCGAAGTTGGTCTGGCGCACCCAGCGCTCCGGCCGGTCCCCCCGGACGGTGTACGAGCCGTCCGGCTGCGCCTCGATGGTGAACCCGGCGTCGTCGACCGCCCTCGGCCGGATCACGATCCGGGTCGGCTCCACGTCCGGGACCACCCGGGACTGCGCGACCAGCTCCGCCATCGCGTACGTGAGCTCCTTGAGCCCCTCGCGGGTCGCCGCGGAGACCTCGAACACCCGCAGCCCCCGGGCGTCCAGGTCGGGCCGGACGATCTCGGCCAGGTCCCGCCCGTCCGGCACGTCGACCTTGTTCAGCGCGACCAGCCGGGGCCGGTCGGCCAGCCCGCCGTACTCGGCCAGTTCCGCCTCGATGGCGTCGATGTCGGCGACCGGGTCCCGGCCGGGCTCCAGGGTGGCGGTGTCGATCACGTGCACCAGCACGGCGCAGCGCTCGACGTGCCGCAGGAACTCCAGCCCGAGCCCCTTGCCGGTGGCCGCCCCGGGGATCAGCCCCGGCACGTCGGCGACGGTGAAGGTGTGGTTGTCCAGCCGGACCACGCCGAGGTTGGGCACCAGCGTGGTGAACGGGTAGTCGGCGATCTTCGGCTTGGCGGCGGAGAGCACCGAGATCAGCGACGACTTGCCGGCGGACGGGAAGCCCACCAGGCCGACGTCGGCGACGCTCTTCAGCTCCAGCACCACGTCGAGGCGGTCACCGGGCTCGCCCAGTTCGGCGAAGCCGGGCGCCTTACGCCGGGCGTTGGCCAGCGAGGCGTTGCCGCGTCCGCCCCGGCCGCCCCGGGCCACCTCGATGGTGGTGCCGGCGCCGACCAGGTCGGCCAGCACGGTCCCGTCGGGGGCGTGCACGACCGTCCCGTCCGGAACCTTGAGCACCAGGTCGCGGCCGTTGGCCCCGTCCCGGTTCGAGCCGGCGCCACCCGTGCCGTTCTCCGCCTTGACGTGCGGGCGGAAGTGGAAGTCGAGCAGCGTGTGCACCTGCGGGTCGACCATCAGCGAGACGCTGCCGCCGTGCCCGCCGTTGCCGCCGTCGGGGCCGCCGAAGGGCTTGAACTTCTCCCGGTGGATCGAGACACAACCGTGCCCGCCGTCGCCGGCCTGCAGGTGCAGGACGACCCGGTCAACGAACGTCGCCACGTCGCAGTCCTTCCCACGGGGTTCGTCCCCGCGCGTGAGATCCACCGGTCGGAGCGGCCCCGTCCGGTCGGAGAAAAGGCGAAGCGGGCCGGGACCCACCGGTCCGCGGCCCGCTTCGCCGTGAGACTACTGCTCCGCCGGTACGATGCTGACGGTCTTGCGACCGCGCTTGGTACCGAACTGGACCGAGCCGGCGGCCAGCGCGAAGAGCGTGTCGTCTCCGCCACGGCCGACCAGGTCACCGGGGTGGAACTTGGTGCCCCGCTGCCGGATGAGGATCTCACCCGCGCTGACCACCTGACCACCGAAGCGCTTCACGCCGAGCCGCTGGGCCGCGGAGTCACGGCCGTTACGCGAGCTGGACGCACCCTTTTTGTGAGCCATTGGAGGACGACCTACTTCCCGCTGGAGATGCCGGTCACCTTCACCTGGGTCAGCGGCTGGCGGTGACCCTGGCGCTTGTGGTAGCCGGTCTTGTTCTTGAACTTGTGGATCCGGATCTTCGGGCCCTTGGTGTGGGCGGCGATCTCGCCGGACACCGCGACCTTGGCGAGCTTGGCCGCGTCGGTCACCAGGTCGTCACCGTCGACGAGGAGCACCGCGGTGAGCTGCACCGCGTCGCCGGGGGCACCGACGAGCTTCTCGACCTCGATCACGTCGCCCTCGGCGACCTTGTACTGCTTGCCGCCGGTCTTGACGATCGCGTACATCGGAGGCGGACTCCCTGTCGTTGAGGCTGCTGGCGGTCGTTCCCGCTCCGACGCGCCGGTCGGTGTGACACGCCGGCTGGTGTGGCACGCCGTGGTCTGCACGTCGTGGGCCGGCACGCCGTGGTGTGCACACCGGTCGCCGTGGGCACGGCGGCCCGGGCAGCGAGAACTCAGCGCACCAAAAGTGCGCCGCAAGATAGCGTACGCCATCCCCACCCCGACGCCCAAACCGCCCACCCCTTTTTCGCTGGCCGGCGGGGCGGGGCGGGGCCGGGCTCAGCGGGCGCAGAGTTGGTCGAGGCGCTGCCGGAGGCGTTCTAGGTCGGCCTCGTCGATCTCGTCGACGTCGGCGCCCTTCGCCTCCACCTCGTCGGCCATGTCGGTGAGCAGCGTCTTCAACGGCGGGTCGGTCGCCCGCGTCGACAGCTCACGCAGCGCGCTCCGCCAGCCGGTGAGAGCCGCCCCGGCCCGGTCCCGGGCGGCCTGGGCGCCCGGAGCGTCCTCGGCCCCGGTCGCGGCCACCATCTGGCCCAGTTCGTCGACGTACGTCTGCACCGCCAGCGTGCCGGCCTGCTGGGCGGCGGCGCACACCTGGGACGCGCTGGCCCCGGCCGAGGGCAGGGCGACGGCGGGGCCGGCCGGGGCCGCCGGGCCCGGCGGGGCGGGGTCCGGGTCGGCGGAACAGCCCACCCCGGCCAGCAGGACCAGGGGGACGACGGCGGTGGCGAGCAGGCGGCGCATGTGGTTCTCCTAGCCGGGGTGACCGGTCAGGCCGGTGGGGCGGGGTCGGACGGGTACGACAAGGGCCCCTCCCCCGGTGTCACCGAGAGAAGGGGCCCTGTCACCATGCCAGACCCGTCAACCCGTCAGGGACGGGTACGCCGACGTGCGCCCGTGCGCCGGGCCCGGCGACGGCCCGTACCGTCCGCCTCGCCCTCCCCGTCGCCGAGCGCGTCCGGGTCGTCCGGGGCCGCCAGCCGGGCGGACTCGCCGGACTGGGCGTCGGCGATCTCCGGCGCGGCGGCGGTCTCCGTCTCGTACCGGGACAGGTCGTAGCCCATCGTGTCGTGGTAGTCGGCTTCGCCGCCGGTCTCCGGGGTCTCGGCGATCTCGGCCACGGTCCGCTCCGGCGGGGCGCTCTTGCGGCCCCGCCGCCGGGACGAACCGGCAGCGGCCGGCTCCGCCGGGGCGGCGACCGCGGAGGCCACCGCCTTGACCTTCTCGCCCGCGCCCGCGCCACCGGCCCGGGGCTTCTCCGGCACCGGCTCGGTGTGGATGATCAGCCCCCGGCCCTTGCAGCACTCGCAGTTCTCGCTGAACGCCTCCAGCAGCCCCGCGCCGATCCGCTTGCGGGTCATCTGCACCAGGCCCAGCGAGGTGATCTCGGTGACCTGGTGCTTGGTCCGGTCCCGGCCGAGGCACTCGGTGAGCCGCCGCAGCACCAGCTCCCGGTTCGACTCCAGCACCATGTCGATGAAGTCGATCACCACGATGCCACCGATGTCGCGCAGCCGGAGCTGACGGACGATCTCCTCGGCGGCCTCCAGGTTGTTCCGGGTGACCGTCTCCTCCAGGTTGCCCCCGGCACCGGTGTACTTGCCGGTGTTCACGTCGACCACGGTCATCGCCTCGGTCCGGTCGATCACCAGGTGACCGCCGGAGGGGAGGAAGACCTTGCGGTCCAGGCCCTTGAGGATCTGCTCGTCGATCCGGTACTCGGCGAAGACGTCGGTGGTGCCGGCGTGCCGGCGCAGCCGCTCCACCAGGTCCGGGGAGACGTGCGACAGGTACGACTCGACCATGCCGAACGCCTCGTCGCCCTCGATGACCAGCTCGCGGAAGTCCTCGTTGAACAGGTCACGGACCACCCGGATGACCAGGTCGGGCTCCTCGTAGAGCAGCACCGGGGCGCCACCGGAGGCGGCCTTGGCCTGGATGTCCTCCCACTGGGCCTGGAGCCGCTTGACGTCACGGGCCAACTCGTCCTCGCTGGCCCCCTCGGCGGCCGTCCGGACGATCACGCCGGCGCCGTCCGGGACCAGCTTCTTCAGCGCGTCCCGCAGCCGCTTGCGCTCGGTGTCGGGCAGCTTGCGGCTGATCCCCGAGGCGTTGCCGTTGGGAACGTAGACCAGGTGCCGGCCGGAGAGCGCGATGTGGCTGGTCAGCCGGGCGCCCTTGTGCCCGATCGGGTCCTTGGTGACCTGCACCAGCACCGAGTCGCCGGACCGGAGCGCCTGCTCGATCGAGCGGGCCCGCCCCTCCAGGCCGGTGGTGTCCCAGTTCACCTCGCCGGCGTACAGCACGGCGTTGCGCCCCCGGCCGATGTCGACGAAGGCCGCCTCCATGCTCGGCAGGACGTTCTGCACCTTGCCGAGGTAGACGTTGCCGGCCATGGTGCCGGCGGAGTTGCGGGTCACGTAGTGCTCGACCAGCACCCCGTCCTCCAGGACGGCGATCTGGGTCCGGTCGCCGCGCTGGCGTACCGCCATCACCCGGTCGACCGCCTCGCGGCGGGCCAGGAACTCCGACTCGCTCAGGATCGGCGGACGGGTACGACGCTGCTCACGGCCGTCCCGGCGGCGCTGGCGCTTGGCCTCCAGCCGGGTCGACCCGGAGACGCCCTGGACCTCGTCGACGGCCTTGCGCGGTTCGCGGATCTTGACCACGGTCGGCACGCCGTCGTCGGCGGCCCCCTCGGCCTCGCCGGCACCCCGACGACGGCGGCGACGCCGGCGGCGGGTCAGCCCGTCGCCACCGTCCTCCTCCTCGTCGCCCTCGTCCGTCTCGGCCTCGGTTTCGGCCCCCTCGGCCTGGACCGGCTCCTCGGACTCCTCGTCCTCGGCCTCGTCCGCGCCGCCCTTGCCCCGGCCCCGACCCCGACGGCCCCGCCGCCGGCGGCGCCGGCCGGCGCCCAGCTCGTCCTCGTCCTCGTCGGCCTCGGCGGTCTCGTCGGCCTCGTCGGTCGGCTCCTCCTCCACCTCGACGACCTCGACCGGCTCGGCCTCGCGGCGGCCCCGGCGACGGCGGCGGCCCGGCTCGGCCGGCTCCTCGGCGGCGGCGGGCTCCGGCTCGACGGCGGGGGTCACCGGCTCGACCGCCCGGGGCGGCGGCAGTTCCTCCGGCTGCGGGGCCATGAACAGCACGGTCGGCGCGGAGAGCACCGCACGACGCCGCCGGGTGCGCGGCTCGGCGGGCGGGGTGGGCTCGGCGGCGGGCTCCGCCGCCTCGGCGGTCGGCGCGGCCGGCTCGACGGCCGGCCCGGTCGGCTCCGTCGGCTCGACGCCCGGCGGCACCTCGCCGGAGCGCGCCTGGGCGCCGCTGCCCCGGGTGCGCCGCCGGCCGGCGGCGGGCGCGGGCTCCGACGTGACGGGGGCGGGCTCCGGCTCCGGGGTGGCGGGGGTCGGCTCGGCGGCGACCGGCTCCACCGGCTCGCCGGGCGCCACGTCCGCGTCGGCCGGGGCCGGCGCGGCCTCGGCGACGGGCTCGACCGGCGCGACGGCCTTCTTCCGGCGGGTCCGGGTCACCTTGACCGGCGGTACGACCTCCGCGGAGGCCTCCTCCGCACCGGTGACGACCAGCGGCTCCTCGGCCGCCTTCTGCGTGGTGGTGGCCTTGCGGCGGCGACGCGGGGTCTTCGGCGCGGTGTCCAGGTCCCCGGTTACCGGGGCGAGCACCTCGGCCTGGGGCGCCTCCCCGCTGGCCGCTGCGGTGGCGCTGGACGCCTCGACCGGAGCGTCGGTCTGCTCCGGCGGGCTGACCGGGGCCACCTTGCGGCGGGTGGTCCGGGTCCGGCGTTTCGGCGCGTCCTCGGCGACCGGCTCGCCGACGGCGGCGCTGGCCGCGCCGATCTCCGCCGAACCGGTCACGGTCGGGCTCTCCGCCTCGACCGGCGCGGCGGCGGTGCCGCTGCGGTCCGTGCTGCCGCCTCCGGCAGCGGTGGTACCCGGGGTGCCGCCTCCGGCGGCGGTGGTGTCGGTGGTCTCGCCGGCCGACGGGGAAACGGGCTGTTCGCCGCCCTCGGGCTCGTTCTCGAGCATGGACGTTCTCCAGTTCTGGCTACCCCGGGCGCGGGTGAGCGCTGCCACGCAGGGTCGCCGCAAAAGTGTTCCGCGAGCGCGCGATGTGCGCGACCGCCGAAGTCTGCCTGCCTCGAACGCTGACCGTCGGTCAACGCTCGCCGATGGCTGCCCCGTCGCGGTCCGCCTCCAACGGATCCACGATCGCACCCTGCGCGGTCAGCGTGCCCTGCGCCAGTCGGGTCACCCGAGGTGAGACCGGCGGCTCCAGGTCGGCCACCACGCGGAGGCCGGTAAGGACGTCATCGGGCCGCACGGACGGGGTGACCTGCCGTACGACCAGTTCGAGTATCGCACACGGTACGGCCGTGTTCTCGGAAGGCGTCTCCGACGGCCCCACCAGATCGACGTGAATCACCGCACTCCGGGCGTCGAACGTCCGGCGGCCCTGCTTCGTCATCCGCTCTACCTGGACCTCCGCCGCCGCGGTGAACGCCGTCACCGCCGTGGCCAGCACCTCCGGCTCCACCCCGGGCAGCTCGATCCGCCAGTGGGACGCCTCGATCCGGTCGGCGAGACTGCCCGCCGAGGCCACCACGGCGTCGAGCACGTCGAGGCCGGGCGAGAGCGCCGCGTCCAGCGCCGCGCGCAGGGCCGCCGGGTCGACCGGCTCCCGGAGCCCGATCTCCAGGTACTCCGCCTCGCTGGCGACCCCGGTGGGCGCGGCGCTGGCGTACGAGATCTTGGGGTGCGGGGTGAAGCCCTGGGAGAAGGCGATCGGCACACCGGCCCGCCGCAGCGCGCGCTCGAAGGCGCGGGCGAAGTCCCGGTGCGAGGTGAAGCGCAGCGGCCCACGCTTGGCGTACCGGATCCGGACCCGCTGGACGACCGGCGCCTGGCCGCCCTCCGGCTGTGGTTTCCTGCTGATCGTCGTACTCCTCGTTCGGTCGTCACGTCGGTCACGGAGCCGGCGGCGTACCCGGGCGGGCCGCCGCCGGCAGGTTCCGTGATCGACCGCAGGTGGGGTGGGGGCGGTGCGGGCGCGGGGTCAGGCGGTGGGCACCCGCAGGCTGTTGACCGGGGTGAGCGGCAGCAGCTTCTTCCCGGTGGGGCCGATCTGGATCTCGGTGTCCATCGACGGGCAGACCCCGCAGTCGAAGCACGGGGTCCACCGGCAGTCGTCCTGCTCGTACTCGCCGAGCGCGTCCTGCCAGTCCTGCCAGAGCCAGTCCTTGTCCAGGCCGGAGTCGAGGTGGTCCCAGGGCAGGACCTCCAGCTCCTCACGCTCACGGGTGGTGTACCAGTCCAGGTCCACGCCGAAGGTCGGCAGCACCTCGTCGGCGGCCTCCACCCAGCGCTGGTACGAGAAGTGCTCGCTCCAGCCGTCGAACCGGCCGCCGTTCTCCCAGACCCGGCGGACCACCGCGCCGACCCGGCGGTCGCCCCGGGACAGCAGGCCCTCGATCAGCGACGGCTCGCCGTCGTGGTACCGGAAGCCGATCGCGCGGCCCAGCGACCGGTCCGCGTTGATCGCCTGCTTGAGCAGCCGGAGCCGGCCGTCGATGACCTCCGGCCGCTCCATCGGGGCCCACTGGAACGGGGTGTGCGGCTTCGGCACGAACCCGCCGATGGAGACCGTGCAGCGGATGTCCTTGCTGCCGGTGGCCGCCCGACCGGCCCGGATCACCTCGTGCGCCATGTCCGCGATCTCGAGGACGTCGGCGTCGGTCTCGGTGGGCAGGCCGCACATGAAGTAGAGCTTCACCTGCCGCCAGCCGTTGGTGTACGCGGTGACCACGGTGCGGATCAGGTCTTCCTTCGACACCATCTTGTTGATCACGCGCCGGATCCGCTCCGACCCGCCCTCCGGGGCGAAGGTCAGCCCGGTCCGCCGGCCGTTGCGGGACAGCTCCTGGGCCAGGTCGATGTTGAACGCGTCCACCCGGGTCGAGGGCAGCGACAGCGACACGTTGCTGCCCGCGTACTGCTCGGCCAGGCCGGAGCACATGTCACCGATCTCGGAGTGGTCGGCCGACGACAGCGACAGCAGACCCACCTCGGAGAAGCCGGAGAACTCCAGCCCCTCCCGCACCATCTGCCCCACCGTGGTGATCGACCGCTCCCGCACCGGGCGGGTGATCATGCCGGCCTGGCAGAACCGGCAGCCCCGGGTGCAGCCCCGGAAGATCTCCACCGCGAACCGCTCGTGCACCGTCTCGGCGAGCGGGACCAGGGGCTTCTTCGGGTACGGCCAGGCGTCCAGGTCCATGGTCGTGCGCTTGTGCACCCGGAACGGCACGTCCGCCCGGTTCGGCACGACCCGCTGGATCCGGCCGTCGGGCAGGTAGTCCACGTCGTAGAAGCGCGGCACGTAGACGCTCTCGGTGCGGGCCAGCCGCAGGAGCAGCTCGTCGCGGCCGCCGGGCGAGCCCTCCTCCTTCCACTGCCGGACGATCCCGGTGATCTCCAGGACCGCCTCCTCGCCGTCGCCGAGCACGGCGGCGTCGACGAAGTCGGCGATCGGCTCCGGGTTGAACGCGGCGTGCCCGCCGGCCACGATCACCGGGTCGGCGTCGGTCCGGTCGGCGGCCAGCAGCGGGATCCCGGCCAGGTCGATCGCGGTCAGCAGGTTGGTGTAGCCCAGCTCGGTGGCGAAGGAGACGCCGAAGACGTCGAAGTCGCGCACCGACCGGTGCGCGTCGACGGTGAACTGCGGCACGTCGTGTGCGCGCATCAGCGCCTCCAGGTCCGGCCAGACCGCGTACGTCCGCTCGGCCAGCACGTCCGGCAGCTCGTTGAGCACCTCGTAGAGGATCTGCACGCCCTGGTTGGGCAGGCCCACCTCGTACGCGTCCGGATACATCAGCGCCCACCGGACGGTCGCCGCGTCCCAGTCCTTGACCACCGCACCCAGCTCGCCACCGACGTACTGGATGGGCTTGGTCACCTGGGGCAGCAGCGGCTCCAGACGGGGCCAGACGGAGTTCGTCGCGACAGGGCGCGGCGTGGTCGACGGGACGCTCATGGACCCCAAGGGTACGCGCCCACCCGTCGACCACCGCGCCGCACCGCACCCACCGCTTTCGACCGCGTCCGTCGCCGCCGGGCGACGGCCCGTCCCCGGGCCGGATCCGACGGGCGGGCGGCCGGGTGTGTCGGCGTGGCACGTCGGTACTAACCTCGCAACCGGCGCGAGAGGAGATTGCCGCGATGCCGGAGCCGCAGCCGGAACACGACCGGCCGGCGGAGGGGGCCACCCCGGCGACGGGCGAGGGCCGGAATCCGGCGGTCGCCGACGGGCCGCCGTCCCCCGCACCACCGACCGCCGGTCCCCGGACCGGCCCGCAGGGCACGCGCAAGCTGCCCACGGTGGACGCCGACCGCACCACCCCGCCGGACGACACCGTCCGGGCGGAGCACCCGGCGCGCCGGGCCGACGAGCCCACGCGGGCCGACACCGGCGACCTCCCGGGTACGCCCGGTGCCGGGGCCAGCGGGCCGGGTGGTGGCGGGGCGCCGGACCCGGCCGACCAGGCCGGTGCGCCGGGGATGCCGCGCACCCGGGTGTGGGACGGGCCGGCCGAGGACCTGCTCGGGCACCGGGTGAGCGGGTCGGCGGCCGTCCCGCCACCGCCGCCCCGGCGACGGGTCTGGGGCCAGTCCGCCGAGCCCACCCCGCTGCCGCCCCGGCCCAGTGAGCCGCCACCGGAGGAGCAGACACCGGTGGACCCGTGGGCGGGGGCCGACACCAGCGGCTGGCACCTGCCCTCCACCAGCTATCCGGCGCTGCCCCCGACCCTGCTGCACCCCGCCGGCGAGCCGGACCCGGCGTCCCACCCCGCCCCACCGCAGCCGGGCCGCCCTCCCGCCGCGCCGCCCGAGCCGGCCTGGCCCGAGCCGCCGGCCCCGCGCACCCCATCCGAGCCGTACTCGCACACCCCGCCCGAGCCGTACCCGGTCGCCGGGTCCACCCCGCCCGAGCCGTACCGGTTCCCGGCGGCCGGGCACACCCCCGCCCCGCCGTACCAGCCGGGGCCCCCGGCCGCGCCGTATGCGCCACCACCGGCCGCACACCACCCGCCGTACGCCGGTCATCCGACGCCGCCGGTCGCCCGGCCGGTGTCCCCGCCGCCCCCGCCGGTCGCCGCCCGGCCGGTCTCCGTGCCGCCACCGGTGTCGCCGCCACCGCCCCGGCCGGTGTCACCGCCGGCCGGGCCGCCGGCCGCGCCGCCGGCCAACCCCTGGGCGGCGGGCCAGCGGCCCCCCGGTCATCCGCCGCCCGCCCCACCCCGCCGGCGCCGCCGGTGGCCGTTGCGGATGTTCATGACGTTCCTGCTCACCGTGGCCTGCTGCTGCGGCTGCCCGGCGTACTTCGGCAAGCCGGTCTGGGACCAGTACCCGGCCCGCGCGAGCCTGCCCGCCGAGGTCGCCGACCTGCGCCTGCGCCCCGACGGCGACGAGACGGTGCGCCGGCTGGAGACGGGCTTCGCCGAGGCGCACCTGTTGGCCACCGACACCTTCGGCGGCCTCTACACCACCCGCGACGGCAAGCGGGTGACGGTGGTCGGCGGCACCGGCCTGCGACTGACCCCGGAGAGCGACGCCGAGGGTGAGATCGAGCGGCTGACCGGCGACTACCAGCTCGGCGAGGCGACGGTGGTGGAGACCGGCGTCCGGGGACGGCACGTGCGCTGCGCCACCGGCCGCGCCGACGGCACCGCCGTGGTGGTCTGCGCCTCGGTCGACCACGGCAGCATCACCACCGCGGTCTTCACCCGCCTCTCCGTGGACGACAGCGCCGCCCTGCTCGGCACGCTCCGCAGCCAGATCATCACCGTGGAACAGGCGTGATGCCCAACACGTAAGGTTCTCACTTCTTGCCCACACGGAACCGGCCCCCGGGCCACCATCAGGACATGTCGCGGCGTTGGCTCTTCGCCGACCAGTTGGGGCCGCACTTCCTCGACGACCGGCACCAGCCGGTGCTGCTGATCGAGTCGAAGGCGGTCTTCCGGCGTCGGGTCTTCCACCGGCAGAAGGCGCACCTGGTGCTCTCCGCCCTGCGTCACCGCGCGGCGGAACTCGGCGACCAGGCGCGCTACCTGCGCGCCGAGACGTACCGCGACGGGCTGCGCCGGGTCCGCGAGCCGTTGGAGGTCTGCCACCCCACCTCCCGGCGGGCGCTGGACTTCGTCCGGCGGCAGGAGCGGGTGAGGGTGCTGCCGGCGCGCGGCTTCGTCACCGGCCTGGACGACTTCGCCGACTGGGCCGACGCCCGGCGGGGCGCGCTGCGCCTGGACGCGTTCTACCGGTTCGCCCGGCAGCGGCACGCCGTGCTGGTCGAGGGGGACGAGCCGACGGGCGGCCGGTGGAGCCTCGACCAGGGGAACCGGCACCCACCGCCGAAGGACGCCGACCACCTGCCGGTACCGGCCCCGCCGACGCCCCGCGAGGACGACATCGACGCCGAGGCCCGGGCCGACCTGGACCGCTGGGAGCGGGAGGGCATCCGGTTCGCCGGGCAGGACGGCCCGCGCCGGTTCCCGGCGACCCGCAGGGAGGCCCAGGCACGCCTGCGGCACTTCCTGCGGCACCGGCTGCCGCTGTTCGGCCCGTACGAGGACGCGATGCTCTCCACCGACCCGTGGCTGGCGCACAGCATGCTCTCCTCCTCGTTCAACCTGGGCCTGCTCGACCCGATGGAGGCGATCCGGGGCGCCGAGCAGGCGTACCGGGCGAAGGCGGCACCGCTGCCCAGCGTGGAGGGTTTCGTCCGGCAGCTCCTCGGCTGGCGGGACTTCGTCTGGAACCTGTACTGGTACCACGACGCCGGCTGGCGCGACAGCAACGCGCTGGCCGCCCGGCGCACCGTACCCGCCTGGTGGCAGGAGCTGGACGCCGACGCGGTCCGGGCACACTGCCTCACCGACGTGCTCAGCGGGGTCCGGGAGCACGGCTGGGTGCACCACGTCCCCCGGCTGATGGTGCTCGGCAACTACGCCCTGCAACGGGGCTGGCGGCCCGCCGAACTGGTGGACTGGTTCCACCGCAACTTCGTCGACGGGTACGAGTGGGTGATGACCGGCAACGTCATCGGCATGAGCCAGTACGCCGACCTCGGCCAGCTGACCACCAAGCCGTACGCCTCCGGCGGGACGTACATCAACCGGATGAGCGACTACTGCGGCGGCTGCCCGTACGACCCGAAGCGACCCCTCGGCGACACCGCCTGCCCGTTCACCGCCGGGTACTGGTCGTTCCTGCACCGCAACCGGCAGCGGATCCCCGGCAACGCCCGGATGGCCCGGTCGATCAAGCAGCTCGACCGGCTCACCGACGTCGACGCGGTGCTCGCGCAGGAGAAGCAGCGCGGCGACGCCGCCCCGTGACGACCGGAGGTCGTCCGCCGGCGCCGGCGGGACGGGTCAGGCGGGGGCCTCGCCCGGGGTGGGCTCGTCGCGCTTGGGCGCGTAGCGGGGCACGTACTCCTGGCCGGTGAGCTTCTGGATCTCGCTCATCAGCTCGTCGGTCATCTCCCGCAGCGAGGTCCGGTCGTCCGGCCGGCCGGTGAAGTCCAGCGGCTTGCCGAACCGTACCGTGATCTTGCCGGCGCCCGGCCGGGGCACCCGCGCGCCGATCGGCTGGACCTTCTCCGTGCCGATCATGCCGACCGGGACGATCGGCACCCCGGCGGCCACGGCCAGTCGGGCCGCGCCGGTGCGTCCCCGGTAGAGCCGGCCGTCCGGCGACCGGGTCCCCTCCGGGTAGATGGCCACCTGGTCACCACCCCGCAGGGCGGGGATGGCCGCGTCGAACGCCGACAGCGCCGCCCGCCCACCGGCCCGCTCGACCGGGATCGCGCCGAGGCCGGTCAAGACGAACCGGGAGAACGCGCCCTTCACGCCGGGGCCCTTGAAGTACTCCGACTTCGCCCAGAAGGCCAGGTGCCGGGGAACCACCGCGCCGAGGAACAACTCGTCGGCGACCGAGAGGTGGTTGCCGGCGAAGATGGCACCCCCGGACTTCGGGATGTGCTCCAGCCCCTCCACGGTGGGACGGAAGGCCAACCGCAGTGCGGGCCCCACGGTGAGCTTGCCGATCGTGTAGAGCAGCGGCACTGGTCCTCCGGACGGTCGTACCCCAACAGGCGGTGTGGTTGGCCGAGCGCTGTCACGTTAGCCGACGCCGTCACGCCCGCCCGATCGGGCCACCGTGCGCCCACCCCGGGTCCACGGCATCCGGGCGCACGTCGGCGCGCCGGAAACGCGGTCGACAAGGGGCCCCTCCTCCACCGGAAACGTCGAGAAGGGGCCCCTGCTCACACCTACATGCGGCGGACGGCGACGGTCACCTGCTCGCCGTCACCGACCTCGCCGGTGAAGCCCTCGACCCCGTCGGCGAAGTCGACCGACCCGGCCAGGACCTCCCCGGCGACGAAGTCGGTGTACGCCGACACCGCCGCTCGGACCGTCTCGGAGGCGGCGAGCAGCAGCACGATCCGGTCCGAGACGTCCAGGTCGGCGTCGCGGCGGGCCTGCTGCACCACCCGGACCACGTCCCGGGCCAACCCCTCGGCGGCCAGTTCCGGGGTGACCTCGGTGTCCAGCACCACCACGCCCTCACCGGCCGGCAGCGGCGCGGAGTGCTCCGCGTCGGCGGCGACCAGGCGCAGCTCGTACTCGCCCTCGGCGAGGGTGACCCCGGCGGCGACCGGGGCGCCGTCGACCAGCTCCCAGTCACCCGCCTTGACCGCCCGGATCACCTGCTGCACCTGCTTGCCGACCCGGGGGCCGAGCGCCCGGGGCACCACCGTCAGCACCTGCTGGCAGTAGCTGGCGACCGCCGTGGAGAACTCGACCTCCTTCACGTTGACCTCGTCGGCGACCAGGTCGGCGAAGGGGCGCAGCGCCTCGGCCCGGGGCGAGGCCACGGTCAGCCTCGCCAGCGGCAGCCGCACCCGCAGGCCCTTGGCCTTGCGCAGCGACAGCGCCGCCGAGCAGACCTCCCGGGTCGCGTCCATCGCGGCGACCAGCTCGTGGTCGGCCGGGAACTCGTCCACCGACGGCCAGTCGGTCAGGTGCACCGACCGCTCGCCGGTCAGCCCGCGCCAGATCTCCTCGGCGGTCAGCGGCGCCAGCGGCGCCACCACCCGGCAGAGCGTCTCCAGCACCGTGGCGAGGGTGTCGAACGCGTCCGCGTCACCGGACCAGAACCGGTCCCGCGACCGGCGCACGTACCAGTTGGTCAGCGCGTCCAGGTACGACCGGACGGTGGCGCACGCACCGGAGATGTCGTACGCGTCCATCTGCCCCTGGACGGTCTCGACCAGTTCCCGCGTCTTCGCCAGCACGTACCGGTCGAGCAGGTGGCTGGCGGCGGGGCCGCCGCTGGTCGGCTCAGTGTCGACCTTCCGCTTGGCCCGGTGGCCGTCGGCGTTGGCGTAGAGCGAGAAGAAGTACCAGACGTTCCACAGCGGCAGCAGCACCTGCCGGACGGCGTCCCGGATGCCCGCCTCGGTCACCGCCATGTCCCCGCCGCGTAGCACCGGGGAGGACATCAGCATCCAGCGCATCGCGTCCGACCCGTACGAGTCGAAGACGTGGTACACGTCCGGGTAGTTGCGCAGGCTCTTGGACATCTTGCGCCCGTCCGAGCCGAGCAGGATGCCGTGGCTGAGGCAGTTGCGGAACGCCGGCCGGTCGAACAGCGCGGTGGCCAGCACGTGCATGGTGTAGAACCAGCCCCGGGTCTGCCCGATGTACTCCACGATGAAGTCGCCCGGGTAGTGGTGCTCGAACCAGTCCCGGTTCTCGAACGGGTAGTGCACCTGGGCGAAGGGCATCGACCCGGACTCGAACCAGCAGTCCAGCACCTCCGGCACCCGGCGCATGGTCGAGCGGCCGGTCGGGTCGTCCGGGTTGGGACGGGTCAGCTCGTCCACCGCCGGCCGGTGCAGGTCGGTCAGGCGTACCCCGAAGTCCCGCTCGATCTCGGCCAGCGAGCCGTACACGTCGACCCGGGGGTAGGCCGGGTCGTCGGAGCGCCACACCGGGATCGGGGAGCCCCAGAACCGGTTACGGCTGATCGACCAGTCCCGGGCGTTGGCCAGCCACTTGCCGAACGAGCCGTCCTTGATGTGGCCGGGCGTCCAGTTGATCTGCTGGTTCAGCTCGACCATCCGGTCCTTGAACCGGGTCACCGCGACGAACCACGACGACACCGCCTTGTAGACCAGCGGCGTGTCGCAGCGCCAGCAGTGCGGGTAGGAGTGGGTGTAGGTGTCCTGCTTGAGCACCACCCCCCGCTCCTTGAGCTGCCGGATCACCGGCTTGTTGACGTCGAAGACCTGCTCCCCCTCGAAGGGCGGGACCAGGGCGGTGAACCGGGTGTGGTCGTCGACGGTGACGATGGTCGGGATGCCGGCCGCGGTGCAGACGTTCTGGTCGTCCTCGCCGAAGGCCGGGGCCAGGTGCACCACCCCGGTACCGTCCTCCGTGGTGACGAACTCCGCGCCGAGGACCTGGTACGCGTTCTCCCCGGCCTGCTCGACCAGGAAGTCGTAGAGCGGCGTGTACCGGCGTCCGACCAGGTCCCGGCCGTACACCGTGCCGACCCGCTCGTACCCCTCCAGCTCCTTGGCGTACGCGGCGACCCGGGCCGCGCCCACCACGTACCGCTGGCCGTCGCGCTCCAGCACCGCGTACTCGATGTCCGGGCCGACGGCGAGCGCCAGGTTCGACGGCAGGGTCCACGGCGTGGTGGTCCAGACGCCGACCCGCACCGGCCCGCGCACCGGCTCCGGGGCGGACTCGTCACCGGTCAGCTCGAACCAGACCGTCAGCGCCGGGTCGTGCCGGTCCCGGTACACGTCGTCCATCCGGGTCTCGGTGTTCGACAGCGGCGTCTCGCAGCGCCAGCAGTACGCCAGCACCCGGAAGCCCTCGTAGACCAGCCCCTTGTCGTGCAGGGTCTTGAAGGCCCACATGACGCTTTCCATGTAGTCCAGGTCGAGGGTCTTGTAGTCGTTGCCGAAGTCGACCCAGCGGGCCTGCCGGGTGACGTACCGCTCCCAGTCGTGGGTGAACTCCAGCACCGAGGTGCGGCACGCCTCGTTGAACCGGGCCACCCCCAGGTCGAGGATCTCCGCCTTGCTCGTGATGCCGAGCTGCTTCTCGGCGACCACCTCGGCGGGCAGGCCGTGGCAGTCCCAGCCGAACCGCCGCTCGACGTGCCGGCCGCGCATGGTCTGGTAGCGCGGCACCACGTCCTTGACGTACCCGGTGAAGAGGTGGCCGTAGTGCGGCAGGCCGTTGGCGAAGGGCGGGCCGTCGTAGAAGACGTACTCGTTGTCCCCGTCCACCCCGGCCGGCCGGGCCTCGACGGAGGCCTCGAAGGTCTTGTCGGCCGCCCAGTGCTCCAGCACCCCGCGCTCGACCGCGGGCAGGTCGGGGCTCGCCGGCACACCGGCGGCAGTCGGGTCGTGCAACGGATAGGCCATCGGGGGTCGCTCTCCTCGTGCAGCTCACTGTCGTGTGGGTCTGCGAGGACGAACCCGGACCGGGTACGCCGTGCCGGCGCCCCCGGGACAGGCCCGCGGTACCACCCCGCTTGGCGGCCGAGATCGACCGCCCGCTCGTTGGCCGGCTGTGACGGGCCGGACCCGTCCGGTTCTACTCGGGCGCGGACGCCCTTTCTTCCGGAGGCTCCCCGGTGATGGCCGGATCGTCGCCACTGTCCCGCCCAGCCTACTCGACCCCACCCCCACCCGCCCCCAAGTAACCCCCACCCCCACCCCACCCCCGCCCCCGCGGGTTGATCATGGAGTTGGCGGCGGCCCAGGGCGCTAGCCGAGACCGCCAACTCCATGATCACCGCCGGCAGGGAGGGGGCGGGGGGTGGGTGGGGTGGGTGGGGTGGGTGGGGTGGGTGGGGTGGGGTGGGTGGGGTGGGTGGGGTGGGGGTGGGGTGGTGGGGGTCACAGTGGGGGGTGGTCACGTTCGGGGGGTCGGGGGACGTCGTGGGGGTGTGGACCCCAAGCGACGGGAGGACATCATGAGTCGGATCGACCTGGAGGCGGTGGCGCCGGCCGCGTACCGCGCGGTGCTCGGGCTCGAGCGGTACGGCCGGGAGAACGTCGAGCACACCGTGCTGCACCTGGTGAAGCTGCGCGCCTCGGTCCTGAACGGCTGCGCGTTCTGCGTGGACATGCACAGCCGGGACGCCCTCGCGGCGGGCGAGTCCAGCCGGCGGCTGTTCGCCGTGGCCGCCTGGCACGAGGCGCCCTTCTTCGACGAGCGGGAACGCGCCGCGCTCGCGCTCACCGACGCGCTCACCCGGCTCGGCGACCACGGGGTGCCCGACGAGGTCTGGGACGCCGCCGCGCGGGTCTGGTCGGAGAAGGAGGTGGCGGACCTGGTGGTCGCGATCGCCACAATCAACGTGTGGAACCGAATCGTGGCGGCCACCCGGCTCCAGCCGCCGGTGCAGGAGTAACGGGCAGCAGCGCAACGACGGGGACCGGGACGACGGGAGGCGGGACGACGGGGATCGGGACGTCGACGGGGCCGGAGACCGGCCCCGGGCAGGAGGAGGCGGCCGGGGTGCTGACGGCGCACCGGCCGATGCTGCTCGGGCTGGCGTACCGGATGCTCGGCAGCCTCGCCGACGCCGAGGACGTGCTCCAGGAGGCGTACCTGCGCTGGCTGGGCGTCGACCGGGCGGCCGTGGCCGAACCCCGCCGGTACCTGTCCCGGGTGGTCACCCGGCTGTCGATCGACCGGCTCCGGGCACGACAGGCGGCCCGGGAGACGTACGTCGGGCCGTGGCTGCCCGAGCCGGTCCCCACCGCGACCGCACCGTTCGGACCACTGGAACACGCGGAGCTGCGCGACTCGCTCTCCGTGGCGCTGCTGCACCTGCTGGAGCGGCTGACCCCGCCGGAGCGGGCGGTCTACGTGCTGCGCACCGCGTTCACGCTGCCCTACGCCGAGATCGGCGAGATCCTGGACCGCCCGGCGGCGGACTGCCGGCAGGTGCACCACCGGGCGGCGGCCCGGATCGCCGACGACCGCCGGCGGTTCAGCGCCGACCCGGCCGAGCAGCGCCGGCTGCTGGACGCGTTCCTGGCCGCCGCCCGCGACGGCGACCTGGCCCGGCTGACCGACCTCGTGGCGGCGGACGCGGTCGCGTGGACCGACGGGGGCGGCCGGGTCACGGCGGCCCGCCGGCCGGTCTCCGGCGCCGACCGGGTCGCCCGCTTCTTCGCCGGCATCTACGGCCCCCGCCGGCCGCTGTTCCTGGCCACCCCGGTCGAGCTGAACGGCCAGCCCGGTCTGCTGCTGCACCGACCCGACGGCCGGCGGTACGCGGTCACCGTGGCCGCCGCCGGCGGGCGGATCACCGGGCTGTACGTGGTGGGCAACCCGGAGAAGGTGGCCCGGCTGACCGGGGTGCCGGCGGGCGGCTGAGCCGGCCGGGCGGGTGATCGACCGGTCGGGTCGAGACACCACGGGCGGGGCCGACCGGCCCCGCCCGACAGCTCCTGCGGCGGTGCTCAGCCCAGCTCGGGGAACCAGAGCGCGATCTCGCGCTTGGCGCTGTCCGGCGAGTCCGAGGCGTGCACCAGGTTCTCCCGGTTGGACAGGGCGAGGTCGCCCCGGATGGTCCCGGCGGCGGCCTTGCGCCCGTCGGTGGCGCCGATCATGCCCCGCACGACGTCGATCACCTGGTCGCCGGAGAGCACCAGCGCGACCAGCGGCCCGCTGGTCATGAAGTCCTTCAGCGGCGGGTAGAACGGCTTGTCCACGTGCTCGGCGTAGTGCTGGTCGGCGAAGTCCCCGTCCAGGGTCCGCGTCTGCATGGCGTCGATCCGCAGCCCCTTGCGCTCGAAGCGGGAGACGATCTCGCCGACCAGGCCCCGCCGGACGGCGTCGGGCTTGATCAGGACAAGCGTGCGCTCGTCCGGGCTGCTGCTGGACACGCTGGGTTCCTCCTGTACGCCGAAGGCGGTCTGGCTGGGTACGGTCAGCGTAGCGACCCGGTCCGGCCACCGGCGCGGCGGCTGCTCTTCCGCTCCGTCACCGGTCCGGCCTAGCCTGGTCCCGACCCCAGGGAGGTCCACTGTGGCGAATGGCGGGAGTCGACCCATCGCGCCGGTCCGGAAGCTGATCGCCGCCGTGCTCGGCACCGTGGCGACCTTCGTGGTGCTGTTCGGTCTGGGCATGACGAGCTGGGCCATCGTGGCGCTCGGCGTCGCCCTGGTGGCGCTCGCGATCGCGCTGGGCACCGTGCAAGGCGGCGGCCGTACCTGGGTGGTCGGCGTCGGGCACGTGCACAGCGTCTCCGAGCCACCCACCCAGTACGCGTTCGGTCGCTGCGAGCTGCAACTCGTGATCGACGCGCCGGGGATGCCGCCCCGCACCAAGAAGATCATCGAGCCCCGGGTGCCGGTGGCCAAGTGGCCGTCGCTCGGGCAGACGCTGCCGATCCGGGTCGCCCTCGACGACCACCGGCACGTGCGGGTGCTCTGGGACGAGGTGCCCACCCACGCCGAGGCAGCCGCCGACCTGCCGCCCGAGTTCGCCGCCGCGGCGGCGGCCGAGCCGGTCGACGAGGTGCTGCTCCAGCAGGAGGCCCCGCCCTGGGCCGACCGGGTCGGCGACGACCTCCGGGACGACCTGCGCGACGACTTCCGGGACCCGCCGGTGCTCGACCCGCTCGACGACGACCTGGGCGCCCGGCCGGAGCGCCGGGAGCCGGTGGTGGTGCACCAGCGTCCGGGCGGCCCGGTCGTCCTGGAGGGCACCCTGGTCGAACAGCCCGCCGGGACGCTGCCCCGCCGGGCCACCCCCGGCCCCCGTCCGCCCGCCGAGGAGCAGCCCGACCCCCCGGTCGAGGAGCGGGTCGACACCCCCGTCGCGACCCGGCAGGAGGCACCGGCCGACCCGGTGGACGTCCCGCCCGCCCAGCGGGGTTCGGGGTACCCGGTGGACCCGGTCGACGTCCCGGCCGGGCAGGGCTCGGGGTACCCGCTCGACTCGCCGGCCCCCGGCCAGCGCACCGGCTCCGACCTGCCGGAGTCCGATCCGTTCGACCGGTCGCCGGCCGACCCGGTCCACCAGCCGGCGACCGACCCCACGGCCCGGTCGGACAGCGGCCCGCCGAGCCGACCGAACAGCGGTCCGACGAGCCGGCCGGAGAGCGACCCGATCGACCTGCCGCTGGACGACCCGGCGACGGCCCGCGCCACCGACCCCGGTCTGGGCGACGCCGACCTCGACGCGGCGATCTTCGGGTACGACCCGGACACCGTCGACCTCGACCCGGCCGCCCCGATCAGCGGCGTCGGGATCACCGTGCTGGTCACCGACCTCACCCGGTCCCTGGACTTCTACCGGGACGTGCTCGGCTTCACCGAGGTGGACCGGGGCTCCGGCAACGCGGTGCTCGCCTCCGGCACCACCCGACTGGTGCTGCGGGAGGTCAGCGAGGCGGCACCGATCAGCCGCCGGCTGGTCCACGTCAACCTGGAGGTCAACGACATCCAGGCGGCGTACGAGCGGCTGCGGGACAACGGGCTCCGCTTCACGTACGCCCCCCGGGTGGTCAACCGGGGCACCAAGCTGGAGGTCTGGGCGGCGGCGTTCCGCGACCCCGACGGCCACGGCATCGCCCTGACCCAGTGGCGGACCCTCACCGGGGCCTGACCCGCCGGCCCCGCCCTGTCAGGCGTCGGGCCCGCCCCGCCGGCCGGTCGTCGGCCCGGGGGCGGGCCCGAGGATCAACCGCCGCACGTGCAGCGCGTACGCCCACACCAGGGCGAAGATGACGCCGAGCGCCAGCAGCGACCAGTGCAGCAGGCCGGACAGGATCAGCGCCCCCTGCAGCACGGTGCCGGCGTGCCAGGCCCACGGCCGGCGCATCATGCCGGCGAGCAGCACCGCCGCCACGGCGATCACCACGACGACCGCGATGGTCGCCCCGCTCAGGTCCCCGCCGAGCACCCGGATCGGCTGGATGCCGAGCAGCAGCACCAGCGCCTCCAGGCCCAGGGTCGCCGCGCCCAGCCCCCGGACCGCCCGCTCCGGGTCACGCAGCCCGGAGCGGGGCGCCCCCTCGGTCGGCGCCTCGGCCGGCACGTCGTCCGGCTCGGGGCCGGGTCGCTGCGGGCCGGTCATCGCTTCAGCAGCCGGCGGGCGTCGGCCACGGTCACCACCGACCCGGTGATCAGCACACCCACCCCGCTCAGCTCTCCCGGCACGTCGGACTCGGCGGCGGCCACCGCCGCCTCGATCGCGTCCGGCATCTCCTCGGCCACCTCCACCCGGTCCGGCCCGAACACCTCGGCCGCCAGGGCGCCCAACTCGGCGGCGGGCATCGCCCGGGGCGAGCTGTTGCGGGTGACCACCACCGAGTCGAGCACCGGCTCCAGCAGCTCCAGCAGGCTGGCCGCGTCCTTGTCGGCGAGCACGCCGAGCACCCCGACGAGCTTGCTGAACGCGAACTCCTCCTGGAGCGCGGTGACCGTGGCGGCCATGCCCTGCGGGTTGTGCGCGCCGTCGAGCAGCACGGTCGGGGCGGTGCGTACCCGCTCCAGCCGGCCCGGCGAGCTGGCCGTGGCGAAGCCCTCCCGGACCGTCTCCACGTCCAGTTGCCGGCGCGCGCCGGCACCGAGGAACGCCTCCACCGCCGCCAGCGCCACGGCCGCGTTCTGCGCCTGGTGGGCCCCGTGCAGCGGGATGAAGACCTCCTCGTACACCCCGCCGAGGCCCTGGAGGGTGAGCACCTGGCCGCCGACGGCGACCGACCGGCGCAGCACGCCGAACTCCGCGCCCTCCCGGGCGACGGTCGCCCCCACCTCGACGCAGCGTTCCAGGATGGGCCGGGCGGCCTCCTCCTCCTGCGCGGCGGAGATCACCGTCGCGCCGGGGTGGATGATGCCCGCCTTGGCCAGCGCGATGTCCTGGATCGTGTCGCCCAGCCACTCGGTGTGGTCCAGCCCGATCGGGGTGAGCACACAGACCCCGGCCTGGATCACGTTGGTGGCGTCCTCGGCGCCGCCGAGGCCCACCTCGACCACCGCCACGTCGACCGGGGCGTCGGCGAAGGTCGCGAACGCCAGCGCCGTGGTCATGTCGAAGTAGGTCAGCGGCTCGGCCGACCGCTGGTCGACCAGCCCGGCCAGCGGGGCCACCTCCCGGTACGTGGCGACGAAGCGGTCCTCGCTGACCGGCTCCCCGTCCAGGCTGATCCGCTCCCGGACGGTCTCCAGGTGCGGGCTGGTGTACCGCCCGGTGTGCAGCCCGAACGCCCGCAGCAGCGAGTCGATCATCCGGGCCGTCGACGTCTTGCCGTTCGTGCCGGTCAGGTGGATCGACGGGTACGCCCGCTGCGGGCTGCCGAGGAGGTCGAGCAGGCTCTCGATGCGGTCCAGCTCGAAGACCATCCGGGTGAACCCGCGCCCGGCCAGCTCGGCGTCGACGGCGGCGAAGTCGGCGTGCCCGGCGCGGACCCCCCGGTCGGTACGCTCCGCCCGCGCCGGGCGCCCGCCACGGGCGGCCCGGCCGGCCGCGCCGGCACCGTCAGTGTCGTCGGTGTGCTCGTTGTCGTCGGTGTGCTCGGTACGGTCGGTCACGAGGGCAGTGCCTCCAGCGCGGCGTCGATGCGGACCAGGTCGGCCCCGGCCACCGCGAGCCGGTCCCGGATCTTGGCCACCACGGGCTCCGGCGCCTTCCCGACGAACGCCGGGTTGTCCAGCTTCGCCCTGGCCTGCGCCACCTCCTTCTCGGCGGCGGCGCGGTCCTTGGTCAGCCGGGCCCGCTCGGCGGCCACGTCGATCGAGCCCCGGGTGTCCAGCGCGACGCTCACCTCGCCCGGCATGGTCAGGGTGGCGCTGGCCTGGAAGCCGTCGTCGCCGGTGTCCAGCCGGGCCAGGGAGCGGATCAGCGGCTCGTGCGCCGCGATGCCCGCCCCGGCCAGGCCGTCCAGCCGCGCCACGACCCGCTGCGTCGGGCGCAGCCCCTGGTCGGAGCGGAACCGCCGGATCTCGGTCACCACCCGCTGCACGGTGCCGACCTCGACCTCCGCGGCGTCGTCGACGAGGGTACGGTCGGCGACCGGCCAGGCGGCGGTCAGCACCGTCTCCCCACCGGTCAGCGCGGTCCACAGCTCCTCGGTGACGAACGGGATCACCGGGTGCAGCAGCCGCAGCAACTGGTCCAGCACGTGCCCGAGCACCCGACGGCTGACGTCGGCGGCCTCGCCACCCGCGCCGAGCACCGGCTTGCTCAGCTCCACGTACCAGTCGCAGACGTCGTCCCAGGCGAAGTGGTACAGCAGGTCGCAGACCTTGGCGAACTCGTACTTCTCGAACTGCTCGTCGACCTCGGCGGTGACGTGCGCCAGCCGGGACAGGATCCACCGGTCGACGGTCGACAGGCGCTCGGCCGCCGGCAGTGGCCCGGTGGTGTGCGCGCCGTTGAGCAGCGCGAACCGGGTGGCGTTCCAGAGCTTGTTGCAGAAGTTGCGGGAGCCCTGGCACCAGTCCTCGCTGACCGGCACGTCTCCGCCCGGGTTCGCGCCCCGGGCCAGGGTGAACCGGGTGGCGTCCGCGCCGTACCGGTCGATCCAGTCCAGCGGGTCGACCACGTTCCCGAACGACTTGGACATCTTCTTGCCGAACTCGTCGCGGACCATGCCGTGCAGGGCGACCACGTCGAACGGCTGCCGGCCGTCCATCGCGTAGAGGCCGAACATCATCATCCGGGCGACCCAGAAGAAGAGGATGTCGTACCCGGTGACCAGCACGCTGGTCGGGTAGAACTTCGCCAGGTCCGGGGTCGGGTCCGGCCAGCCGAGGGTGGAGAACGGCCACAGCGCGCTGGAGAACCAGGTGTCCAGCACGTCCTCGTCCTGGTGCCAGCCCTCGCCGGTCGGCGGTTCCTCATCGGGGCCGACGCAGACCACCTCGCCGTCCGGGCCGTACCAGACCGGGATGCGGTGGCCCCACCAGAGCTGCCGGGAGATGCACCAGTCGTGCATGTTGTCGACCCAGGCGAAGTACCGCTTGGCCAGGTCGGCCGGCTCGATGGCCACCCGGCCGTCGCGCACCGCGTCCCCGGCCGCCTTCGCCAGCGGGGTGGTGTTCACGAACCACTGCAACGACAGCCGGGGCTCCACGGTCGTCTTGCACCGGGAGCAGTGCCCCACCGCGTGCACGTACGGCCGCTTCTCGGCCACGATCAGGCCCTGCTCGCGCAGCGCGGCGACGATCGCCGGCCGGGCCTCGAACCGGTCCAGCCCCTGGAACGGGCCGGGCGCGGTGATCACGCCCCGCTCGTCCATGACGGTCACGGCCGGCAGGTCGTGGCGCTGGCCGATCTCGAAGTCGTTGGGGTCGTGCGCCGGGGTGACCTTGACCATGCCGGTGCCGAAGCTCGGGTCGACGTGCGCGTCCCCGACGATCGGGATCCGCCGCCCGGTGAGCGGCAGCTCCACCTCGGTGCCGATCAGGTGCCGGTACCGCTCGTCGTCCGGGTGCACGGCCACGGCGGTGTCGCCGAGCATCGTCTCGGCCCGGGTGGTGGCCACCACCACGTCGTCGCTGTACCGGATGGAGACCAGCTCACCGTCGTCGTCGGTGTGCTCCACCTCGATGTCGGAGAGGGCGGTCAGGCAGCGCGGGCACCAGTTGATGATCCGGTTCGCCCGGTAGATCAGGCCATCGTCGTAGAGCTTCTTGAAGATCGTCTGTACCGCCCGGGACAGCCCCTCGTCCATGGTGAACCGCTCGCGGTCCCAGTCGACGGAGTCGCCCAGCCGGCGCATCTGGCCGAGGATCGCCCCACCGGACTCGGCCTTCCACTGCCAGACCCGCTCGACGAACTTCTCCCGGCCCAGGTCGTGCCGGGACAGCCCCTGGCCGGCGAGCTGCCGCTCGACGACGTTCTGGGTGGCGATGCCGGCGTGGTCCATGCCGGGCAGCCAGAGCGCCTCGAAGCCCTGCATCCGCTTGCGCCGGATCAGCGCGTCCTGGACGGTGTGGTCGAGGGCGTGGCCCATGTGCAGTACACCCGTCACGTTCGGCGGCGGGATGACGATGGTGAACGGCGGCTTGTCGCTCTCCGCCGACGCCCGGAAGTGGCCGGCGGCTACCCACTGCTCGTACCGTCGCTGCTCTACCTCGCCGGGCTGGTACTGGCCGGCGAGGGTCGGGGCGTCGGGGCGTCGGGCATCCAGGTTCTCGGTCACCCTCAAAGTCTACGAACCGCTTCGGCGGAGCCGACGTGCGCCACCGGTGCTTCGCGTACGGTGGCGGTCATGTCCGACGCACACGTCACCGGTGGCGCCGCCGCCGGTGGGTCCGCACCCGCCACCGGGCAGCCCTACGCCGACAACGCGCCGCTGATCGAGCTGAGCGAGGAGCCCATCGAGCTCAGCAACCACGACCCGGACGGCGAGCCCGAGCGAAAGCTCCTCCGGTCCCGCCGGGCCCGCTGGGCGCTGGCCGTGGCACTGGCGGTCGGGCTGGCCGGCGTGGGCAGCCTCGGCGTGGCCGGCTGGCGGGTGGCCCAGCAGAAGGACGCCGACCTGGCCACCCCCGACAAGATCGGGAGCCTGGTCCGGGACGACCGCGAACGGGCCCGCAGCACGGCGGACTACCTGCGCAGCGGGTTCGCCGCCCAGATCGACCTGGACCGCAGCTTCGGCGCGGTGTACGTCGATCCTGACGACGAGAGTCGGCCGGTACTCGTCTTCGGCGGGGCCACCCTGCTCTGGCAGCCGGAGCGGGACCTCGACACGCTCTTCACGCTGACCGCGGGCGACACCGGCGAGGTCACCGACATCCGCGAGGTGTCCGCCGGCCCCCTCCGCGGGGTGATGAAGTGCGGCGCCACCAGCGGTGAGGGCGGTGACCTTCCGGTGTGCGGCTGGGCCGACCACGGCAGTGTGGTGATGGCCATGTTCCCAGGCCGTACCGTCACCGACGCGGGAAACCTGCTCCGGGCCGTCCGCGAGAAGATCCAGACCCGACCCTGACCCGTGTCGCCGGCCCGTTCCAGGTGGACGGGCCGGGCCGGCCGGTTGTCGGGTCCGGGAAAAACGACGTGAGGGCCACCCCATAGGGGTGGCCCTCACGTGAAGAATGTCCGGCGGCGTCCTACTCTCCCACACCCTCCCGAGTGCAGTACCATCGGCGCTGGAAGGCTTAGCTTCCGGGTTCGGAATGTAACCGGGCGTTTCCCCTCCGCCATAACCGCCGTAACCCTATCGACATATCAAACAACACCCACACGGGTCTGCTGTTCGCTTGTCAAGAGTTGCACAGTGGACGCGTAGCAGCTTCGTAGTCAAGTCCTCGGCCTATTAGTACCGGTCAACTCAACCCGTTACCGAGCTTACATCTCCGGCCTATCAACCCAGTCGTCTCACTGGGGGCCTTACCCACACAAAGTGTGGTGGGATACCTCATCTTGAAGCGAGCTTCCCGCTTAGATGCTTTCAGCGGTTATCCCTTCCGAACGTAGCCAACCAGCCGTGCCCCTGGCGGGACAACTGGCACACCAGAGGTTCGTCCGTCCCGGTCCTCTCGTACTAGGGACAGCCCTTCTCAAGTATCCTACGCGCACGGCGGATAGAGACCGAACTGTCTCACGACGTTCTAAACCCAGCTCGCGTACCGCTTTAATGGGCGAACAGCCCAACCCTTGGGACCTGCTACAGCCCCAGGATGCGACGAGCCGACATCGAGGTGCCAAACCATCCCGTCGATATGGACTCTTGGGGAAGATCAGCCTGTTATCCCCGGGGTACCTTTTATCCGTTGAGCGACACCGCTTCCACACGCAAGTGCCGGATCACTAGTCCCGACTTTCGTCCCTGCTCGACCTGTCAGTCTCACAGTCAAGCTCCCTTGTGCACTTGCACTCAACACCTGATTGCCAACCAGGCTGAGGGAACCTTTGGGCGCCTCCGTTACCTTTTAGGAGGCAACCGCCCCAGTTAAACTACCCACCAGACACTGTCCCTGAACCGGATAACGGCCCGAAGTTAGATACCCGAATCAACCAGAGTGGTATTTCAAGATTGCCTCCACCCATACTGGCGTATGGACTTCACCGGCTCCCACCTATCCTACACAAGCTAACTCAAATACCAATGTCAAGCTATAGTAAAGGTCCCGGGGTCTTTTCGTCCTGCCGCGCGTAACGAGCATCTTTACTCGTACTGCAATTTCGCCGGGCCTGTGGTTGAGACAGTGGGGAAGTCGTTACGCCATTCGTGCAGGTCGGAACTTACCCGACAAGGAATTTCGCTACCTTAGGATGGTTATAGTTACCACCGCCGTTTACTGGCGCTTAAGTTCTCCGCTTCGCCCCGAAGAGCTAACAGGTCCCCTTAACGTTCCAGCACCGGGCAGGCGTCAGTCCATATACATCGAATTACTTCTTCGCATGGACCTGTGTTTTTAGTAAACAGTCGCTTCCCCCTGCTCTCTGCGGCCATACAACGCTCCACCCGCACGGGGCTTCACGTCTCCGGCCCCCCTTCTCCCTAAGTTACGGGGGCAATTTGCCGAGTTCCTTAACCACAGTTCACCCGATCGCCTTGGTATTCTCTACCTGACCACCTGTGTCGGTTTGGGGTACGGGCCGCTCGGAACTCGCTAGAGGCTTTTCTCGGCAGCATAGGATCACTGACTTCACCTGAATCGGCTCGGCATCACGTCTCAGCCTCAATGTGTTGCGGATTTGCCTACAACACGGCCTACACGCTTACCCCGGCACAACCACCGGCCGGGCTCAGCTACCTTCCTGCGTCACCCCATCGCTTGACTACTACCCGCCAGGTTCCCAGCCTCCCCACCATCAACCCGAAGGTCTCAAATGGTTTGGGTGGTTAGCACAACGAGGTTCATCACGGGCGCTCCTTCGCGGGTACGGGAATATCAACCCGTTGTCCATCGACTACGCCTCTCGGCCTCGCCTTAGGTCCCGACTCACCCAGGGCGGATTAACCTGGCCCTGGAACCCTTGGTCATCCGGCGGAAGGGTTTCTCACCCTTCTTTCGCTACTCATGCCTGCATTCTCACTCGTGCCGCGTCCACAACTCGATCACTCGGCTGCTTCACCCCCGGCACGACGCTCCCCTACCCATCCACACACCTGCACGGAAACCCGAAAGCCTCCGCGGGGTTAAAATGTGAATGCCACAGCTTCGGCGGTGTACTTGAGCCCCGCTACATTGTCGGCGCGGAACCACTTGACCAGTGAGCTATTACGCACTCTTTAAAGGGTGGCTGCTTCTAAGCCAACCTCCTGGTTGTCTATGCGACCCCACATCCTTTTCCACTTAGCACACGCTTAGGGGCCTTAGCTGGTGATCTGGGCTGTTTCCCTCTCGACTACGAAGCTTATCCCCCGCAGTCTCACTGCCGCGCTCTCACTTACCGGCATTCGGAGTTTGGCTGATTTCGGTAAGCTTGTGGGCCCCCTAGACCATCCAGTGCTCTACCTCCGGCAAGAAACACACGACGCTGCACCTAAATGCATTTCGGGGAGAACCAGCTATCACGGAGTTTGATTGGCCTTTCACCCCTAACCACAGGTCATCCCCCAACTTTTCAACGTTGGTGGGTTCGGCCCTCCACGCGGTCTTACCCGCGCTTCAGCCTGCCCATGGCTAGATCACTCCGCTTCGGGTCTAGGACACGCGACTGAATCGCCCTATTCAGACTCGCTTTCGCTACGGCTCCCCCACACGGGTTAACCTCGCCACATGCCACTAACTCGCAGGCTCATTCTTCAAAAGGCACGCCGTCACCCCGCAAGGCTCCGACGGATTGTAGGCGAACGGTTTCAGGTACTATTTCACTCCCCTCCCGGGGTACTTTTCACCATTCCCTCACGGTACTCGTCCGCTATCGGTCACCAGGAAGTATTTAGGCTTACCAGGTGGTCCTGGCAGATTCACGGCAGATTTCAGGAGTCCGCCGCTACTCGGGAACACCCACAGGAGACCAGCCACTTTCACCTACCGGACTCTCACCGT